>JAOQAE010000006.1 GCA_025963725.1 Bacteroidota bacterium
CAACCGCTACAGGCGGAACAGGCGCATCCGGCTATGCATGGAGCCCTGCCACGGGACTGAGCAGCGCTGCGGTTGCAAACCCTACCGCTTCACCTGCAACAACCACCACCTATACAGTAACTGCAACCGATCCCAACGGATGTACCGCAACAGCTTCTGTAACGGTAACTGTGAACCCTCCATTAACGGTTATTACTGCGGGAACAGCTTCGGTTTGCCCGGGCTTCTCCACACCGATCACAGCCATTGCAGCGAACGGCGCAGGAAGCGGCTATACTTATTCATGGTCGCCGGCGGCAGGATTAAGCAACCCGGCCATCGACATGCCTACAGCAACACCTGCTGTTACAACAACCTATACTGTTACAGCTAACGACGGCTGCTCACCTGCTGTTACTGCAACTGTGACTGTTACCGTGCTTCCGAAGCCGGTGCCGGTGATCAGCTCCAATGTAACATCGGGCTGTGAGCCTTTATGTGTGAACTTTACAGATGCTTCTTCGATCTCTTCCGGCTCTATTACCGGCTGGAACTGGAGCTTTGGCGACGGCGGGCCTGATTCGATCAGCCAGAACCCTTCACATTGCTTTATGACAGCGGGAAGCTACACCATTACGCTTACCGACACATCGGCTGCTGGTTGTATCACGACCACTACAATACCGTATGTGATCACGGTGAACCCGATCCCGGTGGCCGCGGCAAGCGCACCAACATCAACAAGCATCTTTACGCCTACTGTTCAGTATACTGATCAGTCTACGATTTCATCCGGATCCATTGTGAGCTGGGACTGGTCATTCGGTGATAACCTCGCCACTCCTCCCAACGACAGCAGCAGCCTGCAGAACCCCTCGCACCTGTTCTCTGAAGTGGGCAGCTATTGCGGCGACCTGGTGGTGACGAGCAACGCAGGATGCACGGCCTCCACAACGATCTGCATCATCATCGATCCGGAGTTCACATTCTTCATCCCGAATGCCTTCTCACCGAATGATGACGGCATCAATGATGAGTTCTACGGCAAAGGCGAGTACATTAAAAAGTACGAGATGTACATCTATGACCGTTGGGGAAATATGATCTTCTCCACTACCGACATCACTAAGCATTGGGATGGAAAGGCCAACCACGGTGCGGAAATTGCTCAGGAAGATGTGTATGTATATGTGGTGAAGCTCACCGACAACCACGATAAGAACCATAAATACATCGGAACGGTGACGATCGTAAAGTAGTCATGACGATGTGTAATAAAAAGAGCGCCCTCTGCAAATGCAAAGGGCGCTCTTCTTTTTTTATCGCTTAATACTTTTACTTCTTTACATACATCACTTCCTTCACAGCTTTTACAACGCGTGCAGCATTCGGCAGGGAAGCTTCGATGAGCGTTGGGGCATAAGGTAAAGGAACATCCGCAGATGTTACACGCAGGATGGGTGCATCGAGGTAATCAAATGCATCCTTCTGCACCTTGAAGGTGATCTCGGAAGAAATGGAAGCCAATGGCCACGCTTCTTCAACGATCACCAAGCGGTTGGTCTTTTTAACAGAGTTTACAATAGCATTGTAATCGATCGGGCGAACGCTTCTGAGGTCGATCACTTCGGCGCTGATGCCTTCTTTTTCGAGCTCTTCTGCCGCCGCCATCGCCTGCTTCAGGATTTTTCCGAAAGAAACGATGGTAACATCTTTTCCTTCTTTCTTAATATCAGCAACACCGATCGGGATGAGGTATTCGCCTTCAGGCACTTCGCCTTTGTCGCCGTACATCTGCTCGCTTTCCATGAAGATCACAGGATCGTTGTCGCGGATCGCGGATTTTAATAATCCTTTGGCATCGTATGGATTGGAAGGGACAACCACTTTCAGGCCCGGGCAGTTTGCATACCAGTTCTCAAAGGCTTGTGAATGCTGGGAGCTGAGCATCCCTGCAGAGGCTGTAGGCCCACGGAATACCATCGGGCAGGAATATTGTCCGCCGCTCATGCTTTTCATTTTTGCCGCCGAGTTGATGATCTGGTCGATGGCCACCAGTGAAAAATTAAAGGTCATAAATTCTACGATGGGGCGCAGTCCGTTTGTGGCCGCACCTACCGCAATCCCTGCAAAGCCAAGCTCTGCGATGGGGGTATCGATAATGCGCTTTGCACCGAACTCGGCGAGCATTCCTTTGCTTACCTTGTATGCACCGTTGTATTCGGCAACTTCCTCGCCCATCAAAAATATTTTCTCATCTCTGCGCATTTCTTCGCTCATTGCTTCACGAAGCGCTTCACGGAATTCAATTGTTCTCATTTGCCTTGTTTTAATTGAATCACAAATTTAAGGATTTTATTGTACGGATAACGATGTACAGAAAACGAATTTACGATTCCTGCCCGAACCCGCCGGGAGCGGAAAGGCATAAAAAAGACGGACGCGCATCCGCACATCCGTCCTTTTTATAATTGCTTATTTTCTTACTCCTTAATGAATCGCCTTACCGCGCTTCCTGCCGGGCTATTCACTTTGAGCACATACAATCCCGGTGAAAAGCTTCCGGTGCTGATCACCGTTGCCGATGATTCGGGCACGATGCGCTGGATCAGCTGCCCCTGCAGGTTGAACACTTCCACTGTTGTATTCTTATAATCGGATACTTCCAGCACAAGCTTATCAGTAACGGGGTTCGGGTACATGATGAGGCCATCGTCGCTGCTGAGCCCTTCGATGCCGGCAGTGATGCCAAGCTCCGACAGAGGACGCCTCCACACGCCAACGCTGTGATAAATATTTCCGGCGAAAACATACGTGCTGTTTACCGCAAATGAAGTAACGGAAAGGTTTGCAGCGCCTGCACCTGTGCTGATGTCGCTCCAGGTTGTTCCGTTATCAACAGTGGAATACATGGAGTACGGGCATCCCACGAGCAGCTTGGTTCCGCCGGCGATGAGGGCAGTTGCGTTATCGATGATCCCGGATGTATTCGTGGTCGGGTTCCAGGTAAGGCCATTATCGGCCGACTTGAACACGCCATTTTGCGTGGCTGCGAAAATAGTGCTGCCGATCACGGCCAGCGCATCCGCATCGCCTGTAACGCTGGTAGCAGCCCAGGTAAGTCCGCCGTTGGTCGACAGGAACACACCGCCATTTGTTCCGCCATTGCAGCTCCCTGACGCAGCGATCATGTTTGTGCCGCTCATGATGATGGAATTCACGGTGATGCCATTTAACACGGCATTCGTGCTTTTCACCCAGGTAGTGCCATTGTCGATGGATGTATACACGCCATCAAAGCTCATGCTCGCGTATACGGTTGTTCCCGCTACTGCAATTCCACAGGCATACAGGTAGGTGAAGCCAGTGTTCTTTGCTGCCCATGTAACTCCGTTGTCTGTAGACGCAAAAACACCGTGGCCGAAAGTGGCTGCAAAAACAGTGGACCCGCTCACCGCGAGCTGCTTCACATCCTGGCCGGCGAAATTAGTATCGGCCACTGCCGTCCAACTGTTGCCGTTATTGGTGGAGATGAACAAACCGGCATCGGTACCGGCAAGCACGTTAGGCCCGATAGTAACAACCGAGTTGACATTATTAGTGGTTAGGCCCGTATTAACGGCTTGCCATTGCGCATTTGCAGCAGTGCATGCCAGCACGAGCAGAAGCGTGATCCATGTAAATTTCGTTTTCATATATGTGGTTATTTCAAAATGGTCCTACTCGTATGGCTTTTCGGTGCCGCCTTTATCATTTCCCTAATTACTGAATAATGAGCTTACGGGAATACATGCCTGTACCGTCGCTTACCTTTACAAAATAAATCCCTTTTGGAGCCGCTGAAAGGTCGATCTCCATTCCATTCTGCAGATCAGCATTCTGCACCGACAACACTTTTGCGCCGAGCAGGCTGTATACTTCAAGGCTTGCATTTTCAATGTTGCTTCCTGCTTCTATCCTGAACTGTCCGTTGCCGGGGTTCGGGTACATTACAAAATCCAGGTCTTTATTCATTTCTTCGATCCCAACGATCATTTCAGACAAAGGGCGCTTCCAAACGCCATCGCCATATCCGCCCGCATAAATGTAGCCGCCGGTGATCAGCAGTGAGCGGAAGTCGTACCCGGTTAAACCGTTATTTACCGCATTTGCAGCTGTGCCGGTTGCCCATGTAGCGCCGTTGTCGGTTGAGAGGCGGATGCCGCTGCTGGAGGTTCCTGCAAAAATATTATTCCCGCTTCTTGCAAGGGCATAGATGGTTGTGCTGCCTGTGCTTGTTGCCCAGCTTGAGCCATCGTTGTTGGAGATCCACAGTCCGCCATCGGAAGAAGCCGTTCCTGCAAATGTTCTTGTTCCGTTGGTAAGCAATGAGAAAACGCTGCTGGTGGTCATGCCTGCGTTAGCAGCAATAAATGATGCCGCATTATCGGTTGACAAACGCACTCCGCCGCCGTACATCCCGGCGAAGATCTTTGATCCGTTCACCGTGATCGAGCGTACATAGCCGCCGCTGAGGCCGGTAGAGCTGAAGGTAAGGCCATTATCGGTCGACTTGTACATCCCTGCGCCTTCGGTTCCGGCCAATATATCGGTTCCATTTGCTGCGAGCGACCAGATGTTATAAACGCTTAGTGCAGAGTGCGTCCATGTTGCTGCGCTGTCGTTAGAGATCCATACGCCGCTGTTACCTGTGCCGGCAAACAGTGTAGAGCCTTTCACCAACAGTGAATATACATTGTACATGGTAAGGCTGGATGTCCATGTTGCGCCATTGTCGCTCGATTTCATAACACCTGTGCCTCCGGCGTAAATGTTTGTTCCATCGGTAGCAAGGCAATTCACTACACCGGAGGTCATCCCGGTCTGCGACCATTGTGCTTTCACAAAATTGTTAAGCCCTGCAAAAAGAAAGAATGCAATTGTAAAGAGAGTAATTTTTGTTTTCATGTGCTCCGTTTTAAAAGTTTCCGAAGCTGAGGCGCCGCGGTTCCCCGTTTTTTAAAGTGGTTTCCTGCTCCACACCTGATGATGTAAAGTACAGGCAAATTGAAGCCGCAATCAATCCGAAAAGAAGGGTATTTTGGTGTACGTACTGGTACGGAGGCGGGGAAATTAAAAATTGTCTAAAAAAAAAATGAACAAAAGGCACTCAGCTTCCTGAATCCCTTTTGTTCATCTCCTAAAAGTCCGGTGAATTATTGCTTAACCATTTTTTTGGTTTCAACAATTTTTCCATCTACAACAAGTGTATAAGTGTAAACTCCTTTTGTAAGATCATTAGCAAATACATTAACCTGTCCCTTGCCTTTTGATGTTAATTCCACAGTTTTAATTAAAAGACCATTTGAATTATAAAACAACATTTGAGCTGTTTTTACATCCTCTGGTAAATAATAATTAATTGTGGTTTGTTCTGCGAAAGGATTTGGAGAGTTTTGATCTAAAACAACAATATTTTTATTGCTCAATTGTACGTCAGTAACATTGTTTGCAGTTTGCAGATTAGAGTTGCTCTGCTGCGTTGATTGAGTAGCGGTGGAATAAGCATTGAGCATAGAATCCAATTTGTTGATTTTGTTTTCCATTTTCGCAATGGTTGCATCTTTCATGGCATCCTTGCTAACCAATGCTGTATTTATAGAATCAAGCTGTTTGATCGAGTTGATCATCACGTAAATTAATCCATCATAGTTATACGTTAAGGGGCTAACTATTGCCTGAGCTTCACCTGCACTATCTGCCGGTATTGCAATTGAATTTCCAAAAACAGAGCTCTGCGATTGTTTCACTACCAATTTTCCCGTACCCACGCAATATGGAGCCACCGGCTGAATATCCTGTGCAATCACCCCAATATGTGTTTCCTCAGTGGATAAATTTCCAACTCCATTAAATTTATAAGTTACAGGGTTTACCTGACGCAAAACCGAAAGGCCATCTTTAAAAGGAGCAATATCTTTTTTTAATCGCTTATCTGAGTATCCGGTCCATGAACCTGAGGTTGGTTTTTCCGGGCTATCATTAGTAGTTCTGATCTTTCCATCAAAAACCCCTGCATATTGGCCTGGCACAGCATAATCACCAGCATTTCCACCAAATACAGCAGCGCCATTATTGGTGCCTGTAATTCTTCCATAAACACCATAATTATATCCCGTGGTTCCATTCCCCGCCTGCCCCAATACACCATAAGCCCGCCCCGCACTCGCCGATGCATTTGTGGCAGACCCATAAATACCCGTGCAATAACCGGTTCCGCTCGTTACCACTCCTTCAGATCCATAAGCATGATTGCCGGCGGAATTAGGTGTCGCAACCTCCGCCCTGAGACCTGCATCTCCGTCCGTGGTATTATCTGTGTTTTTAAAAAAACCGGTAATGTAAGAAAAGCCGTTCCCACCAACACTCAAAAGGGATGTTGCGCCTGTGGCATCGCCTGACAACCCAATTCCTACATTTGCTCCATTGCCAAGAATCATATTGTTTGAAACTTTAACAACGGTATTTGCTCCGATTGCCGCTGAATTAGTAATTGTTGCCGCACCTGAATTATCCGCATTATAACCTATAAAGGTATTTGTACTTCCTGTCGTGTTAGAAAGACCTGCCTGATAACCAAGAAAAACATTATTACCGCCGGTAGTTGTAGCAAACCCTGCTTTGGTTCCGAAGATCGAGTTATTTGAATAAGTTGGAGTTCCGGTTCCTAAACCCGCATACCATCCATAAACACAATTGTAACTACCGGCGGCATTTCCTCCAAGAGCACTATGCCCATACACGCAGTTTGCTGCTCCGGTTGTAACGGATACGCCTGCCTGCCAGCCGGTAAACGTATTATCGTTTCCTGTTGTGGTATTATAACCTGCAGCGCGGCCGATGTATGTATTATCAATCCCCGTGGAACCGGAGCCTCCGTTCCCGTAACCTGCGTATGCTCCTATGAAGGTATTATCATTCCCGGTAAAATTCATTCCGGCATGTGATCCAATGTACGAGTTCATCGCACTGGAGCCCGAATTATAATAACCGGCATCATTACCTACAAAAACATTGTCACTTCCGCCAGCAGCAGTACCAGCACCAACCCCTACATAAATATTACTTGTTATTCCATTATGCCATAAAATATTACTTCCCCCGATCTTATAGGCACTGGTGGAAGTGATATTCGTGTGCCCGTTTACATCGAGTTTGTAGCTTCCTGCCATACCGATTCCTACATTTGTTGCGTTATCCTGGATCTGAGAATTTCCAATGGTGTTCGTTCCGGTAAACTTTGGAATTATCCCACTTGTTCCGACCCCTGTGATGGTTTGAGCATTAACCGTTGATAACATGGTAATACCAGTAATCATAGCGCATAGTAATTTGTTTTTTGCTTTCATGGTTATATGTTTTTTGAACCCTGTTGATAGTACTTATCTTAATACTTATCGATTGATAACAAGGCTTAATCAAAAGATAAATCTAAATGTCTGTATAGCTAAAATATAAAAATTAAGTTCAAAAACAAACATTTCCTTATTTTTACGGGAAATTCAATCCCTGTGGAAAACAACCAGTTTGATATCATTATTGTAGGCGGAGGCATTGTTGGCTTAGCTTCCGCTTATAAGATCAATTTAAAATATCCTTCCAAAAAGATCCTTGTGCTTGAAAAGGAAAAGGAAGTGGCGGCACATCAAACAGGGCATAATTCCGGGGTGATCCATTCGGGGCTGTATTACAAGCCAGGATCTTACAAAGCGAAGAACTGCGTGGATGGCAGGAGAGAGCTTGTCGCTTTTGCGAAAGAGCACAACATCAGGCACGACATCTGCGGAAAAATTGTTGTAGCCACCGATGCATCGGAGCTTGCGCACATGAACAAGGTGTACAACAACGGACTGGCAAACGGCGTGGAAGGCGTGGAGAAGATCGATGCACAAAGAATAAAGGAGATAGAGCCGTATTGCGTTGGCATCGAAGGCCTCTGGGTTCCCTGCACCGGCATTATTGATTACGCAGATGTGTCAAGAAAATACGTGGAGCTGATCCATTCTAAATTTACAGGAAGCAAGGTGCTCACCGAACATGAGGTGACGGCATTTGAGAAGCATGCCGGCTATACGAATGTGATCACGCCGAAAGGGGCGTTCAAAGGAACGTATGTGATCACCTGTGCCGGGCTGCAAAGCGACCGCATCGCGAAAAAGGAAGGCGCAAAGACAGATGCCGCTATCGTAGGGTTCAGGGGCGATTATTTCGACCTTACCGACAAAGGGCTGAGCAAGGTGAAGAACCTGATCTACCCGGTGCCGAACCCGAAATATCCTTTCCTTGGCGTGCACTTTACGCGGATGATCCACGGTGGGACCGAATGCGGCCCGAATGCCGTATTCGTGTTCAAGCGCGAAGGCTACGGCAAAACCGATTTCTCACTGAAAGATACTGCCGAAGCATTTGCATTCGGGGGCACCTGGAAGTTCTTCGCAAAGAACATGAAATTCGGATGGGATGAATACCGCGGGGCTTTTTCAAAAACGTTTTTCCTGAAGCGCCTCCGCAAGCTGATCCCAAGCCTCGAGCTGGATGACCTGAAGCCGGGCCGCGCGGGAGTACGCGCAATGGCGCTCGCGCCCGAAGGCGAGATGATCGATGATTTTAAAATTGAGGTGAACGGGAACGCGATCCATGTGCTGAACGCACCTTCGCCTGCTGCCACCTCTTCCCTTGCGATCGGCACTGCCATCCAGAAAATGGCAACTGAACATTTTAACCTTGGATAAAACGAAGCGCTTGAAAAAACACCTCGCTGCCTTCCTGCTATTGTTATTCATCAGCCCGCTGTATTGCTGCGCCGGAGATTCCATTCCATATATAAAAGCCAAAGGGATCCTTTCATCCACGAGGGTACGAACCACCAAAACATACAGCCTGTTCGACCTTGTGATCCATGGCGTTGACCCGACCAGCGGCGATACACTGAAGGTCCGCGTTCATTTTTTCGAGAATAAGAAAGCCGGGAAGCTGCCGCTGCTGGTCATTGTGCCGCCGATCAACGGGGTGAGCATGCGTGAGCAGCAGGTAAGCGATCATTTCATTCGCTGCGGATATCACACCGTGGTGATAGAGCCGGTAAAAGATATTTCCGACACTTCAGTACCGATCAAAGATTTTGAGAACCAGCTGCTTTGCTTCGTCAGCGCGCTGCGTTCAACGATCGATGTTTTGGAAATAAAAGAACAGGTGGACGCCAAAAATATATTCGTATGGGCTGCGAGCATGGGCGCTATCTGCAGCAGCTATGCCGTGTGTGTGGATAAGCGTATCAATGCGGCAGTGCTGGTTGCCGGCGGTGCGCCGGTCTCGGGGATTGTTACCGATTCCTGGCAAAGATATGTGGTGCGATACAGGAAGGAGCGGATGAAGGCGGAAAGGCTGGGATCAAAGGAAGAATTTCGAAAAAAAATGGAAGAGAACATCCACATAGATGTGCTCCGGCTTGCGAAGAACCGCGCTGCATCCGACCTTTATTTCGTAATGGCATTAAAAGACGGGAGCGTTCCAACAGTGTACCAGACCATGCTTATAAATGCTTTCGGGCCGGGATCAACAATAAAAAAATACAAAGCCGGACATGCGGAAACACTGATCGAATCCCACACGCTGCACCTCGATGACTATTCCAATTTCCTGAACAGTAAAATCCGACATTAATTCCGAGCCTATGAAAACGATCCTCCTGTATGTAATGTCACTGCTTTATTTTGCCGCAGGGGTGTATCATTTCATAAACCCGAAAATGTACCTGCGCATTATGCCAACATGGCTTCCGGCGCAGCTTCCGCTCGTGTATATCAGCGGCGTGTGCGAGGTCATTGTTGCCATCCTCCTAATCCCGGAAAGCACCCGTCCGCTTGGCGCCTGGCTCACCATCGCCCTGCTCATTGCTGTATTCCCGGCCAATATCCAGATGGCGGTGAGCTTTTACCAGAAGCAGCATTCGGGGCTCTGGATAGCCCTTGCCCGCCTGCCGCTGCAGCTGGTGCTTATCTGGTGGGCCTGGATCTATACAAAAAGTTAAAAGCGCCGGGGGCTTTCCTCAAAACCCTTATCTTTGCAGGGCTTATTAAACCTTTTCCAAAAGGTTTTGTCCCTATATCAAACCGCATTCAATGAAACGCATTCTTTTCCTTTTCTTTTTTTCACTTTTCCTTATTAAAACCGGTATGTCACAAGGCTCCCTGAACGGACAGCTGAACGATGCCGGCGACAGATCCCCGCTGATCGGCGCAAGCGTGATCCTGCTGAACCCTGATTCATCCCTGTACAAGGGAACCACTGCCGACCTCGATGGAAAGTTCCTTATTGAGAATATAAACAGGGGAAAATACATTCTTAAGATCACCTTTATCGGCTACGCGGATGAGCTTCGCACGCTCGACATGGCGGATGCTCCTGTAGCGCTCGGCAGCATCAGCTTAAAGCCTTCCAGCAAAACCCTGAAGGATGTGGTGATCACCGAGAAGGCGCTCACCGCGGTGCAGAAAGGCGATACCACGCAATACAACGCTTCTAGCTACAAAACAAACCCGGATGCCAATGCGGAAGACCTGATCACGAAAATGTCGGGAGTGACCACGCAGGACGGAAAAGTGCAGGCGCAGGGCGAGGAAGTGAAAAAGGTGCTGGTGGACGGAAAGCCCTTTTTTGGCGACGATCCGAGCGCTGTCCTGAAAAACCTGCCGGCTGATGTGATCGACAAGATCCAGGTGTTCGACCAGCAGAGCGACCAATCAAAGTTTACGGGAGTGAGCGACGGCAATACCACGAAAACGATCAACATCATTACCAAGCAGGGAATGAAGAACGGGACCTTCGGAAGGGTGTATGCCGGCTATGGATATGAAGATGTGTATAAAGCGGGCTTCAACATTAATTTTTTCAAGGGCGACAGGCGCATCTCTATTGTTTCGCAATCCAACAACATCAATGAGCAGAATTTTTCATCGGACGACCTTGCCGGCGTGATGAGCTCATCGGGCGGAGGCGGGCGTGGCGGACGCGGAGGCATGGGTGGAAATCCCGGCGGCGGCGGTAACTGGGGCGGCGGCAACAGCGGAAGCAACTTTCTCGTAAATGCGAAGAACGGCATCTCCACAACGCATGCGATCGGGCTGAACTACAGCGACAAATGGAATAAAAAAACGGAAGTGAGCGCCAGCTATTTCCTGAACTATGCCGACAATACCGCGGAACAGTTCATCAACAGGCAATATCTGCCGGTGTCGGATTCAGGCCTGGTGTATAAGGAAAACAGCATCAATAATTCTGTGAACATCAATCACCGTTTCAACATGAAGCTCGAATGGAAAAAAGACACGAGCAATTCCATCACCTACACTCCTAAATTCAGCCTGCAGCAGAATACCGGAAAAAGCAACCTTTACGGGCAGAACACTGCCGGCGATGATACGCTGAACCGCACGACCAATTTTTATAATTCGGAAGTGATGGCCTATAATTTTTCCAACGAATTGCTCTTGCAGCATAAGTTCAAAAAGCAGGGAAGAACCATCTCGCTGAACCTTAATGGCGCGTACAGCGCAAATACAGCGCAAAGCGACCTTCATTCAATCAACTCGTATTATAACGACACTTCATTCTTCTCAGCTGTGCTCGACCAGCAGGCCACGCTTACGAAGCCGGGAAGCAGCTATGGCTCCAACCTCACGTATACCGAGCCCCTGGGCATTAAAAGCATTCTGCAGATCAGCTATTCCAACTCCTTTAATTTCACGCAGAACACAAAAAAAACATTCAACTACTCATCTTCGGATGACAGCTACAACAGCCTCGACACGCTGCTGTCGAACGTATTCAACAGCGAATACGTAACGCACAAGGCGGGCCTCGGCTACCGTTACAACAACGCGAAGGTGCAGTTCATGGCAGGCGCAAATTACCAGTATGCAACGCTTACAGCCGATCAGAGCTTTCCGTACACTTACAGCCTCGTGAGGAATTACCAGAACATTTTACCGAATGCCATGCTTCGCTACAACTTCAGCGCGAAGAAAAGTTTGCGCATTATGTACCGCACACAAACCACGCAGCCCGCCATCGACCAGCTGCAGAATGTGCTGAACAATACCAACCCTACGCAGCTCAGCATCGGAAACCCTTCCCTGCAGCAGAATTACGACAACACGATGTTTCTGCGCTATTCTTCGAGCAATACGGAAAAGGCAACTTCCTTCTTTGCAATGATCGCGGGTACCTACACCAACAACTACATTGCGAACAGCACCTTTACGGCAACGAAGGATACCGTAAGGAACGGGATCGCATTGCGGCGCGGAACGCAGATCACCCAACCTGTGAACGTGAACGGCTATATGAACCTGCGCAGCTTTATCACGTATGGCATTCCGTTCAGCGTGATCAAGTGCAACCTTAACTTCAATGCAAATGCGGCTTACGTGAAAACACCGGGCATTGTGAATGATGTGATGAATTATTCGAACGCGCAAACATTCGGCGGAGGGCTCACACTCAGCAGCAATATCAGCAAGCAGGTGGATTTTACGCTCTCCACCAACCTTACCTACAATACGGTGGAGAATACGATCAACAGGCAGCTGAACACGCAGTATTACAACCAGAACAGCAGGCTGAAGATGAATGTGATCTTCCTGAAGAATGTGGTGTTCAGCACCGACCTTACTCACCAGTATTACCAGGGGCTTTCGCAGGGATACAACCAGAACTATCTTTTATGGAATGCCGCACTGGGGTACAAATTCCTGAAGGACCAGAAGGCGGAGATCCGCCTGTCGGTGAACGATATTCTTGAGCAGAACACAAGCATCACGCGCAACACCACGGAAACATACATTGAAGACGTTCAGACGAATTTACTGCAGCGCTATTTCATGCTTACCTTCACCTACAACATCAAGGTGTTTAAACAGACAAGGGAGGATAAAAGCAAGGCAACGCACGAATAAGGCATCTGCCCATAAAAAAAGCCCTTCCGAAATGCTTCAGAAGGGCTTTTTTTTATTCAACAACGGTCGCTTATTTTTTTGTTAAAACAAGCAGCCATGTTCCGTCTGCACGTGAACCTTTCAGCTCGACTGCAGTGTTGGTTTCATTCACAACGGTCCAGCTGTCACTCAACAGGTTGAAAGGTTCAGCAGATCCGAAATTGATCACCATAGGATTTTCTTTCGCTTCCAGCGCATCTCTCTTCCAGTTTCCTAATACTTTTCGTCCGTTTCCTTGTGCCACCAGCAATCCGCCCTTCATCATATCAATAGTGTAGCCTGTATAGAAGTCGGCATGGTCAACGCCATTCACCTCAAATTTTGATACTGAATATTTACCTTGCGAAGCAGCGCTGCTTGTGGTTGTTGCAGTTACCGTTCCGAGGTCTTCTTTTTTGCAGGAGCTATAGCCTGCTGCCATCAGCATGGCAATTCCGATTGTTATGATTCGATTTTTCATGGTTTCTTTCGTTTTTGGTTTCACAGGATTAACGACAAATGCGCTGCCAGCAAAGCGCATCCCGGGGCATCTGTCGCCCAAACGATCAAAAGAATGTTTGAAAGGAAAAAAGGATGAGCCGGACAAAGCCCCTGAAAAGGCGAAGGCTGTGGAAAAAGCGCGTTTATTTCCACAGCCATTCCCCATAAAACAAAAACTCCGGGGAATTTCCCCGGAGCTGTGTATTATTATGAGCCATAATCTGCTAAAAATACAAATGTTACTTAGGAAGATAGTCTTCCGCTTTTTTGAGCGCGCTGTCGATCCCGCTGAGGTTAGGGCCTTTTGCAGTTGCAAAGAAAGGCTGTCCGCCGCCGCGGCCGTTCAATTCCTTGCCCAGCTCATTAATGATCGTGTGCATGTTCAGCTGCTTTTGCTCCACCAGATTAGTAGAAGTCGATCCCGTTAAGCCGGCATTCCCGTCTATCTCGTAGGCGGTGATCATGAACAGGTTCGGGATCTCCTCCTTCATCTGGAAATGTATATCCTTAATAATGTTCAGCGAGCTCATGTCTATTTTTGCAGAAATAAAGCTGATATCGCCGATCGTTTTCACTTTTGTTCTCAGCTCCGATTTGATCAGCTTTGCTTTTTCACGCAGCATCTGCTCCACCTGTTTCTGCAGGGCGGAATTCTCATCCATTAAGCCCTGCACGCTCTTCACTACATCCTTCGGATTTTTCAAAAGCACTTTCAATTCGTGCACCAGCGCGCTCTGCTGGTTGAAGAACTGTTCCGCCTTTACCGAAGTGATGGCCTCTATCCTCCTGATGCCGGCAGCTACAGCGCCTTCCGAGCTGATCTTGAACAAGCCGATCTGTCCAGTTGCGGGCACATGTGTTCCGCCGCAAAGCTCGATCGAATAGTTTTTGTCGAATGTAACAACGCGCACCGTGTCGCCGTACTTTTCACCGAACAAAGCCATAGCGCCCAGCTTGCGCGCATCGTCGATCGGCATTTCCTTAATGTCGGCTGCAATGTTCTCACGGATCTTGCTGTTCACTATGCTTTCAATTTCCGCGATCTCTTCATCCGTTACCTTGGAGAAGTGCGAGAAATCGAAGCGCAGGTGCTCCTCGTTCACCAATGACCCTTTCTGCTCCACGTGCGTGCCCAGCACCTTGCGCAATGCGGCATGCAAAAGGTGTGTAGCGCTGTGGTTATTCTCCGTCAGCTTCCTTCTTTCAGCATCCACCTTTGCGATAAAGGCCTGGCTGAAGTTTTCGGGAAGCTTGTCCGCGAAATGAATAATGATCCCGTTCTCTTTTTTCGTATCCGAGATCTTTATAGTTTCATTCGCCGATTCCAATACACCGATATCGCCGACCTGTCCGCCGCTTTCCGCATAAAAGGGGGTTTTATCAAGCACCAGCTGGAATTGCTCCTTGCCTTTTGCTTTTACCTTGCGGTACTGGATGATCTTTACTTCGCTTTCAAGCGCCTGGTATCCAACGAACGACCTTCCGCCATCTTCCGCCTTGCGGCCGTCCACGAGTGTCCAGTCGCCGGTATCCACGGAAGTTGCAGCGCGCGACCTGTTCTTCTGCTTGTCGAGCTCCGTATCAAACCCTGCCTTATCAATGCCAAGGCCATATCCTTTTGCGATCAGCGAAGTAAGATCCTCGGGAAAGCCGTATGTGTCATACAATTCAAAAACAACAGCGCCATCCACTACAGCCTTCTTTTCCTTGATGGTAGTTGCGCACACCTGGTCGATGCGTTTTAAGCCGTTCTCCAGCGTGCGGAAGAAAGAAAGCTCCTCTTCCCGGATCACTTTTTCGATCAGCATCTTTTGTGAAACCAGCTCCGGGAACGCATGCCCCAGCTGGTGCGACAGCACAGGCACCAAACGGAACATGAACGGCTCTTTCAGGTTGAGCGACTGGTATCCGTAACGGATCGCCCTTCTTAAAATGCGGCGGATCACGTAGCCGGCGCCTGTATTGGAAGGCAATTGCCCGTCGGCAATGCTGAACGAGATCGCACGGATATGATCCGCGATCACACGCATGGCAATGTTGATGATCAGCTGCTTCTTATGCTCCTCTTCGTTCTCAGGCTTGTAACGGTGGCCGGATAATTCCTCCAGCTTCCCGATCACGGGGCTGAACACATCGGTATCATAATTCGACTGCTTGCCCTGCAGCACGCGCACAAGGCGCTCAAAGCCCATCCCCGTATCCACATGCTGTTTCGGCAGCTTGTGTAACGATCCGTTTGCCTTCCGCTCAAATTCCATGAACACATTGTTCCAGATCTCGATCACCTGCGGATCATCATTGTTCACACGCGATGCTCCCGGCACTTTCGCGATCTCCTCTTCTGTGCGCCCGTCGTAATGGATCTCCGAGCAAGGGCCGCAGGGGCCGGTATCGCCCATCTCCCAGAAATTATCTTTTTTATTTCCGCGAAGGATCCTTTCTTCAGGAATGAATTGCTTCCAGATATCGTATGCTTCCTGGTCGAAGCCAAGCCCGTCCTCTGTGCTTCCTTCAAACACGGTCACATACAATCTGGTTTTATCGATCTTGTACACATCCGTAAGCAGCTCCCAGGCCCATGTGATCGCTTCTTTCTTGAAGTAATCGCCAAAGCTCCAGTTACCGAGCATTTCGAACATCGTATGGTGATAGGTATCAACGCCCACTTCTTCCAGGTCGTTGTGCTTTCCGCTTACGCGAAGGCATTTCTGCGTATCGGCAACACGCGGGAATTTGATCGGCGCATTGCCCAGGAACAGGTCCTTGAACGGCGCCATGCCGCTGTTATTGAACATCAGGGTGGGATCGTTCTTCACCACCATCGGTGCCGAGGTTACGATCTCATGTCCCTTGGATTTAAAAAAATCTAAAAATGTCTGCCTTACTTTGCTTGATTCCATTTTGCTTCTACGAATTACTAATTTTACTAATCTACGAATTACGAATGCGGAGCGTCATTGCGAGGGCTTTTCGCCCGAAGCAATCTCACATTCAATTCTGTGTTATCATTATTCTGTCGAACAACTAACCACTCCCGAACCCCCAACTGACAACGGATTGCAAATTTAGTTTATTTGCGTAAATTCGCATTAGACAAACGTAATATTTCGTGAGCAAGATCAAATATAAGTTCAACACCAAATCCCTTACCTACGAAAAGGTGACCATCCCGCTTCGTAAGCGGATCTGGCAGGTATTGTCGTACCTCGCCACAGGGCTGGTGTTTGCCACGATCACCATCATCCTCGCGTTCAAATACCTGAGCTCCCCGAAGGAAAAGCAGCTGCAGCGCGAGATCACTGAGCTCACGCTGCAATACGAGATCCTGAACAACCGGATGACGGAGGTGACGGAAGTACTGGACGACCTCCAGGAGCGCGACAACAATATTTACCGCACCATCTTCGAAGCTGAGCCTATTCCCGGAAGCATCCGGAAGGCGGGAACCGGCGGGATCGACCGCTACAAGGCGCTCCAGGGCTTTAATAATTCCGAACTGATGGTGGAAGCAAGCAAAAGCCTTGACAGGATCAGCAAGCAGCTGTACATCCAGTCAAAATCATTCGATGAAGTGGCGAAGCTTGTGAAGAGCAAGGCAAAATTATTATCCTCCATCCCGGCCATACAGCCGATCGCTAACGATGAGCTCAGGCATCAGCCCGGAGGCTTCGGATGGCGAACGCACCCGATCTATAAAACGCCGGAGTTCCACCCGGGGATGGATTTTGCAGCGGCAGAAGGAACCGAGATCCACGCAACCGGCGATGGCATTGTAACGCGCGCGGATGACATGGCGCAGGGTTACGGCAACCACGTAATGATCAACCATGGATATGGTTACGAGACCCTGTACGGGCACATGGTGCGCTTTGTTGTGCGCGTGGGACAACAGGTGAAGCGCGGACAGCTGATCGGCTATGTGGGCAGCACAGGGCTGTCGACCGCTCCGCATGTGCATTACGAAGTGCACAAGAACGGGGAAGTGGTGAACCCGATCAACTTTTATTACAACGACCTTACACCGGAACAATATCAGAAGCTGATAGAACAGTCGGCACAGTCGTCGCAGTCGTTCGATTAAACATCCTCATCATCTGCCCTTCTTAAAGAACAGGGACACAGGACAGCACAAAACATACTTCGATAAAAAATTATATATTTGTTTAACAGAATCCTCCATACCTACACTTCAACAAACAATAATTAAGCATTGCCTTATAAGGAAACCGATACCGTTAAGCTGTACTACACCATTGGTGAGGTATCCGAGATGTTCCATGTGAACACATCGCTGGTGCGGTTCTGGGAAAAGGAATTCGACATTTTAAAGCCGAAGAAGAATAAAAAAGGCAACCGCCTGTTTACGCCGGAGGACCTCGACAATTTCAAGATCATTCATAACCTTGTGAAAGAGCAGGGGCTTACGCTGGAAGGGGCTAAAAAGTACCTGAAGGAGAACCGGAAAGCGCTGAAGCATGAATTGAAAACGGAGAGATCGCAGTTTTCGGAGATCGAGAATAAATTGCGGAAGATCAGGAACCGTTTGCAGGAGCTGAAGGAAAAATTGTAATTATTCAGGAATGTTCTTCAGCCATTGGGCCGCCTCGGGGTCTCCCATGGACACCGCTTTTTTCCAATCTTTTTCAGCCTCCTTCATCATCCTGAGATTATAATAGGAAGTTCCCCTGTTCATATAACTGCTCACTACGGTGCTATCGAGCTCTATGGCTTTGGTGATATCGGCAATTGCTGCGCTGTAGTTCCCCTGCTTCATATCCTCCACTCCTTTCATGCCCATTTCCCAGGCTGTGTATTTTGTATTGTATCCTTCGTCCGTTGTTTGCAGGATGACAAACAGATGGATGGCAAAGGCTACAAACCCGGCAGCAACGATCGTACTTGCCCATTTGTAAGTATTGGAATATGATTCAGGAACACCCAATGCCCTGACCTTTCTGTAATTTACCACACTGCCGGCCACAAAATAAACCGAAAGCAGGATCCCTGCAAAAATGACAATGTTAATTATCTGACCGGGAAAGAACTTAAGGGATAAGAGATAAATGAACAGGCAGGGAACCACGATGAACAGCCTGTATTTCCGCTGCTTGCTGAAGCCATCCAGCAATTTCAGCTTCATTTCACCATCCAGCTTTCCAAGGGCTCTTTCAAGCATGAAACGGGAAATAAGTATAGGAAGCAGGATCAGCGCGATTGAAATGAGCGAGTCATTTGTCATGTAAAAATGAGTTAACGATTAATAATACTTTTTCCCTTCCAGGTAATTCGCCACATAATCCTTCACACCTTCTTCCAGCGTATGAAAAGGCTTTTCATATCCGATGGATCTTAGCTTACTCATGTTCGCTTCTGTAAAATACTGGTACTTGTCGCGAATATCGGCAGGCGTATCAATGAATTCGATCTCCGGCTTTTTATTGATAGCTGTGAATGTGTTTTTTACAAGGTCGAGAAAGGTCCTAGCTTTGCCGGAACCGAGGTTATACAGGCCGGCATCCTTCCTGTGGTGCAGGAGAAAATAGCATACCTCCACAACATCCTTCACATACACAAAATCGCGCAGCTGCTCCCCATCCTTATACCCGGGATTGTGCGAACGGAATAATTTCACGCTTCCTTTTTCCTTCACCTGGTTGTATGCATGCATGATCACGGAAGCCATCCGGCCTTTGTGGTATTCATTGGGGCCGTACACATTAAAGAACTTTAACCCCGCCCAGAAATAAGGCTTGCGTTCCTGCTTCAGCGCCCACTTGTCGAAATCGTTTTTCGATTCTCCGTAAGGGTTCAATGGCTTCAGCTTTTCAACCACATCATGGTTATCTTCATAGCCATGCTCACCGAGTCCGTATGTTGCCGCCGACGATGCATAAACAAAAGGTAACCCGAATTCCACGCAGATGTTCCAGAGCTCTTTTGTATAGTTGAGATTGAGCCGGTCGAAGATCTCCACATTGAATTCAGTAGTATCCGTTCTTGCGCCGATATGAAAAACAAACTGCACCAGCCGCTGGTTCTCTCTCAGCCATTTCGGAAAGTTATCGCGATGCACTTTCTGTGAAAAGGTTTTCCCTTCCAGGTTCTTCATCTTTTCAGCATCCGAAAAATCATCCACTAAAATAAGGTCGTGGAATCCTTCCCTGTTCAGCTTGCTTACCAAACAGCTCCCGATAAATCCTGCTGCGCCTGTTATTATGATCATATTTTGTATTGAATTTATTTTAAAAACACACCCCCGGCCCCTCTCGAGAGGGGAGTGGATCCTGCAACCTTAAACCATTTGTTTAAAACAAATGAACATTAAGAACTACTACATTTATTCTTTGCAGCGCCTTGTTCCGCACTACAAAAAGATCTCCTCCTCTATCTTCCCTATCACACCCAGCTCCACTGCCTTGTCAAACAGCAGCTTCACTGCACGCCTGCCTTCCTCTCCCAGGTCCACCGAATAGTTGTTTACATACAAAGCAATGTGTTTGTACATCACTTCTTCACTCATTTCCTGTGCATGCGCCTTCACAAAGTTAAGGCTTGCTCCGGGGTTTGCAAGGGCGTATTCAACGCTGCGGCGCAGCACCCTGTCGATCTTGTGCTTCAGCTCTTCCGGCATGTCGCGGCGGGCCACGATTCCACCGAGAGGGATCGGCGCTTTTGCAAGCGTTTCCCAGTATTCACCGAGATCGATCAGCTTCTTCAGGCCTTTCTCCTCATAGGTAAAGCGGTTCTCATGGATGATAAGCCCCGCATCCGCGTCTCCGTTCAATACGGCATCTTCAATGCCGGAGAAGATCGTTTCAATTTTATTAGTGGCTTCCGGAAATGCCAGCGATAAAAGAAAATTAGCGGTGGTATATTTTCCCGGGATCGCGATGCGCGTGGAAGCGGAAACCTCCAGCTCCGACTTCGCAATCAGCAAAGGCCCGCAGTTATTGCCCAATGCGCTGCCTGCATTCAGGAGCTGGTACATGTCGGTAAGATATGCGTAGGCATGATAGCTCAGCTTAGTGACTGCGAGCAGCCCCTTGAAAGCCTTCTGGTTAAGGGCTTCCACATCCTCTATCACCGGCTCGAAGATCAAGCCTTCCGTATCGATCTTGCCATGGATCATGGCATCGAAAATGAAGCAGTCGTTCGGACAAGGGCTGAAGCCTATTGTTATTAGCGATGAATTATAGCTCATTCAATGAAGTTAAAAATTCTGAGACTTTATGATTTAATTGTTCGATCGCAAGCGGAATGTTCCAGGCTTCACGGTTGCGCTTTTCAACGTAATTGGAAACTGCCCTGAGCTGCACATACGGAATGCCTTCCTGCTCGCAGGCGAACATGAATGCGGCGCCTTCCATGCTTTCAACGTACGGATGAAAACGCTCCACCGCTTTCTGAATGCTGCTTTCATTGCCATGCGTGGTATTTACCGTGATTCCGGTCACCTTCGGCAGCATTTCGATCACCGGGTGCAATGCCCCGCTGGTATTCGTGATCTTTGTAACACCCTGCAGCTTCAGCTCTTCCAGCGAAAGGAACGCTTCGCCGTCTTCAGCGCCAAGCTCGGAAAACAGATCTTCATACACATTCAGCACCGTTCCGAGGTCAATATTTTTATTGAAGCTTCCGCAGATGCCCATATTTACAGCAAGGTCATACGAATCATTCAGCACCTTCCCTGTATAATAAGCTGTAGGCACCATGCCCACGCCTGTGACCAGGAAGTCCACCTCATGCGCCTTAAACGTACCGCACATAAAGCTGCTTCCTGCGTTGCGCAGCGATGTCATCTGCCCGAGCAGCGGCTCTACTTCAAACTTTGTGGCGGAAACGATCAGGATCTTCATGGCATGTTATGATTGCGGGTAAAGATACGAATCATTTAATTCCCTTAATTTAAACAAAAGCGCTTCATCATTGTTTTCCCTTTGCCTGTTTCAGGCGGGATAAATATATACGCTATATTTGCATCTCATTATTCAAGACTATGATCTACATCACACGAAGAGAACATTTCAATGCAGCGCACAAGCTGCATAACCCCAACTGGAGCAACGAGCAGAACGAAGAAGTATTCGGCAAATGCGCAAACCCGAACTGGCACGGTCACAACTACAATTTATTTGTAACAGTGAAAGGCCCGGTTAACCCTGAAACCGGCTATTCCGCCAACCTGAAGGAGATCAGCACGATCATCCGGAAATACATTACCGATAAGCTGGACCATAAGAACCTGAACCTGGATGTAGACTTCCTGCAGGGAATGATGCCTTCCACCGAAAACGTGGCGATCGCCATCTGGCAGCAGCTTACGCCTCACATCCTGGCGCTTGGCATTAAGCTGCACTGCGTAAAGCTGTATGAAACGGAAAATAATTACGTGGAGTATTTCGGGGAATAATAACAATTTTACAAAATCAACAATTGAGCATGGGCCACGATGAATTTGACGAGATAGACGGTTATCAGAAGATAGACCGCTACAATTTAAAGCTGGTAAGCGACATCGCCGCCAAATATAAAACCATCCTGAGCGACATCGGCGAGAACCCTTCCCGTGAAGGGCTTTTAAAAACACCCGAGCGTGTTGCAAAAGCAATGCAGTACCTAACGCATGGCTACGACCTTGATCCGGCTGAGATCCTTCGCTCGGCCATGTTCAAGGAAGATTACAAGCAGATGGTGATCGTGAAGGACATTGAAGTGTACAGCATGTGCGAGCATCATTTGCTGCCTTTTTTCGGCAAGGCGCATGTGGCATACATCCCTAACGGAGCTGTTGTTGGCCTGAGCAAGATCCCGCGCGTGGTGGATGCCTTTGCACGCAGGCTGCAGGTGCAGGAGCGCCTCACTACCGAGATCCGCGATTGCATCCAGAACACCCTCAACCCGATCGGCGTGGCGGTTGTGATCGAATGCTCCCACCTCTGCATGCAGATGCGCGGCATCCAGAAGCAAAATTCAGTTACAACCACTTCGGCATTCACCGGCGAGTTCCTGAAAGATACCACCCGTGGCGAGTTTATCAGCCTTATTGGCTCTAAACTGCACTAAGGCCTGAAATAAGCTGTCATTTTTGCATTTCCCTGCAATCGGTATTATCTTTGTACCTGCAAAACGCAAAAAATTAAACAAACTATGGAAACTAACAATTTCAAATATGTACAGTCGGAAGAGATCTCTTCTACATTGTCGAAAACATTCATGGCAAGCGTCTTCTCGTGGATGGCAGCAGCCCTGGTGATCACTTCTGTAGTGTCTTACTATTTCGGGGTTGACAAAGAATTAATGTCGCTGCTGCGCACGGTTGACTTCAACGGCCGCTATCATTCCACCGGCCTTGGGTTCATTGTGATGCTTTCCCCTCTTGCTATTATATTCGGAATGGGATTCGGGCTGCGGAAGATGTCGTACCCGATTGTGCTTGGCCTGTTCCTGCTTTTTGCTGCATTAATGGGCGCCAGCTTAAGCTATATTTTTCTTCTGTACACCAGCACTTCTATTCTCACAGTATTCGTTTCTTCCGCCGGAATGTTCGCGATCATGGCATTGGTTGGATATACAACAAAGACAGACCTTACCAGCTTTGGTAATATCATGTGGATGGGATTGTTCGGGATCCTGATCGCAAGCCTTGTGAACATGTTCCTGCAAAGCGGCACATTGAACTATATCATCAGCTTTATCGGCGTGCTTGTATTTGTAGGCCTTACCGCTTACGACGTTCAAAAGCTGAAACGCATCGGTGCAGGGCTTGAGTACGGTACAGAAGAAACCAAAAAACTTGTATTATGGGGCGCGCTGGACCTGTACCTTGATTTCATTAACTTGTTCTTATTCATGCTCCGGTTGTTCGGCGACAGGAAATAATCCCACAATCCATTGTGAATAAAAAGAGGAAGCAGCTATTGTTTCCTCTTTTTATTTTCAGGTATTTTGATCATCACTAACTTAACGCAAAGCACATGAAAGCATATGTATTCCCCGGACAAGGCTCCCAGTTCCCGGGCATGGGAAAAGACCTTTATGAAAATTCGCCTTTGGCAAAAGAGCTGTTTGAAAAGGCCAATGATATTCTGGGCTTTAAGATCTCCGATACCATGTTCTCCGGCACAGCCGATGAGCTAAAGCAAACCAACATTACGCAACCTGCTATTTTCCTGCATTCGGTGATCCTTGCCAAAACGCTTGGCGAAAGCCTTAAGCCCGACATGGTTGCGGGCCACAGCCTTGGAGAATTTTCCGCGCTGGTTGCCAATCAAACATTATCCTTCGAAGATGCGCTTACCCTCGTATACAAACGCGCCATGGCCATGCAAAAGGCCTGTGAGCTGAACCCTTCCACCATGGCTGCCGTACTTAACCTCGACGATAAGATCACCGAGGAGATCTGCGCCGAGATCAGCAGGTCGGGTGAAATTGTGGTGGCTGCAAATTATAACTGTCCCGGGCAGCTTGTGATCTCCGGCACCATCAACGGCGTGAACATTGCCTGCGAAAAGCTGAAGGCTGCAGGCGCCAAGCGTGCGCTGGTGCTGCCGGTGGGCGGAGCATTCCACTCGCCGCTGATGGAGCCCGCCCGCGTAGAGCTGGAAGCGGCCATCAATGCCACTAAATTCAACCAGCCGGTGTGCCCTGTGTACCAGAACGTAACAGCCAGCGCAGTTTCAAACCCGGCCGAAATTCAGAAGAACCTGGTGGCACAGCTTACGGCGCCTGTAAAATGGACACAAACGGTGCAGCAGATGATCGCCGACGGAGCAAGCTCCTTTACGGAAGTAGGTCCCGGAAAGGTGCTGCAAGGACTGGTGAAGAAAGTAAATCCTGAAATGGAAGCGGCAAGCGCATAGCTGGCATAAACCTTTCTTGAAAAACAGGTGTCGCAATTTAATGTTAAACCAAACGTTCTAAACCAACACCGCAAAAATGAAAAGAGCTGTTCTTATTGCCATCATTCTGCTTTCTGTTTTACAGGGAAATGCCCAGTTCTTTAACGGGATCGGCATTACCCTGGGCGCTACGGCAGCCAACCAGAAATTCAAGTACCATGAGCCGCCTGCCATTTCCCGCAAGAGCTATATCTTCGGGCTCAATGCCAGCGTGTTCCTCGAATGCCTCAGCCACGACAATATCCGCTGGGTAACGGAGATACAGTTCAACCAGAAAGGCTCCGTTGATGAGCAGCCGGGAGCCAGCTATGCAAACAGGCTGCAATACCTGAGCTGGAACAATTACCTGAAATTCAGATACGAGATGTACCGGATCATTCCGTATGTGATGGTTGGCCCGCGGCTGGAATATACCCTTTCACAGGCCACCTCCTCACCCGCTGTCACCGGCCCTTTCCTGCCATTGCATGTAAGCGCGGCAGTAGGCGGTGGACTTGAATTCGTAAGCTTCACCAATTTCAAATTTTTTGTGGAAGCATTTTATAACCCCGACATGATGCCGGCATACGCTGCCCCGGCGCTTCATATCAATAACAAGGCTTTTGAATTGCGGGTAGGATTGAAATATGAATTTGCAGGCAGAAGAGAAAGCTGCAATACACCTACCTATGTAGAATAAAAAAAAGCCCTTTCGTTCGAAAGGGCTTTTTTCTTATTTGGTCAGCACCGCTGAAACCGTATCGTAGTTTGATCCTCCAAGCCATACAAGATAGCTCATATTGATCTGGTTCGCATTGGTAAGCGTTCCGGACCCGGAGATATTATTTCCCTCCACCACCTGCGATGGAATGCTCAGGCTGTTTCCGCTCACCGTAGCGCGCACCTTTGTATGATAACCATACAGGTAGGCGAACTGGATAAAGGACGCAGCCGAGGAATCGGCAATATCTACATTGTACGTAGCAACGCCGCTCATGGAGCTGTTCTCCGAAATTGCCCAGTGGCCCCGGAAACCCGCGCGCGGATCGGTCGCAGGCGTTTCCGGCTCAGGCTCCTCCTCTTTTGCACAGCCTGAGAACAGGAGGACTCCGAAAAGCGTGGAAGCGAAAATAACAGGAATGAATTTTTTCATGGTTATGATTATTTTATTTTAACCGGCAGCATACAGATATTGTCGATCGGGAAGCCATTGCTGAAACCCGGTACCCAGGGCGGCATAGCACGCATAGCCTTCAGCACCTTTTCTTCTGCCTCCTTACCGGTTTTTGTGCCGAACTCAAGATACTGTAGTTTGCCCACAGCGTTCACAACGAACCGCAAATTACTCTCAACAACCTTGCCGGAAGAATATTTTGCCGGCTGATAATAATCTTCGTAAGAAAGGTCATTGATGCTCATGAATGCCATATTTGCCGCAAAATAAGGTTGCAGCTCCCCAACACCGCCCTGCGGCTGTGCAGGAAACTCTGCGAAATAAGAAATATCGTCCTTTTCGGGGCTCACACTGTCCTGGGCCTCGGTTCCGAGGTAATTAGTGAGCCTCACCGGTTCAAAGGCTTCCTTCTTTGAATTATAATACACCCAGTCCTCCATCCTTATTCCATCTTTGTAGGAGCCCCTTTCTATTACTTTGCCGGTAACCGGGGAAAACGTTTTTGAAAGCCCGTTCAGCTTTCCGTTCTCATAAGTATCCTCCGTTGACAGCTTATTTTCCTTGTATACTTTATAAGTGCCGCTGCCGTTGAGCAATGTTCCGTAATCCAAAGGTTTCCCGTTTGCATCATTCATTATTTTCACGTTATAGGGATTGCCATTTTTATATTCAACCTGCTTTACCACGTTCCCGGAAGTATCATAGGTGATGAAATCCCCATCCATTAATCCTTTTACGTATGCCGCGCTCAACAACAATTTCCCGTCCTTATCATACTTCTTATGCAGGCCTTCCTTATAACCATTTTTATAATTCACCTCCACCGAAACAGTTCCGTTCGGATGAAAATACTTAAACACGCTGTCCTTAAGGCCATTTTTATAATTCACAATGCACCTTACTTTCCCATCCTCGTAAAAGGATTTCCAAAGGCTGTCCTTCAGGTCGTTCTTATAACAGATGATACACATCGGCTTTTTATTCAGGTAGTATTTCCATACTCCGTTCTTTTTATTTCCGCTGTAGCTGCCCTGGTAATAGATCTCCTCCGTTACAGTGATGTTATCAGAATTTTTGTAGGTGATGGGAAGGTTGTTGAATTTCCACAATCCCGTTTTCTCATTATTCGAAAACCTGCCCGAAACAATTTTCAGGCCTTTGTACCAAAGCTCATAGGGGCCTTCCTTGATCTTGTCGTTATCTGCCAGCACATTATATGATTCATATACGCGATAGCTGCCGGCGCTGCCGGGCTGGCCTGCTGCAGGCTGTTGCGCAAGCGAAGGCCCGGCAAGCAAACACGACAGGAAGAAAATAATACTGTACTTCATTTTAAATGCCGGTATAATTTGCAGGAGAAATTTGCTTCAGCTCTTTCTTCACCTCATCGCTTACCTTCAGCGTATCAATGAATGCCGAGATGCTTTCCTTCGTGATGTGCGTATTGGTCCGCGTAAGCTCTTTCAGCGCCTCGTAAGGCTTCGGGTAACCTTCCCTGCGCAGCACAGTCTGCAAGGCTTCGGCAACCACTGCCCAGTTATTTTCAAGGTCCTTCTCAAACGCTTCCCTGTTCAGGATCAGCTTATCGAGGCCTTTCAGCAGCGATTTATAGGCGATAAGGCTGTGCGCCAGCGGAACGCCCACATTGCGCAATACGGTTGAATCGGTAAGGTCGCGCTGCAGGCGTGAAATGGGCAGCTTGGCCGAAAGGTGCTCAAAGATCGCATTTGCAATTCCGAGGTTCCCTTCCGAATTCTCAAAATCGATCGGGTTTACCTTATGCGGCATCGCGGAAGATCCGATCTCGCCCGCCTTTATTTTTTGCTTGAAATAATCCATCGATACGTAGGTCCACACGTCGCGGTCGAGATCGATGATGATGTTATTGATGCGCTTTAATGCATCGCAGTAGGCGGCAAAATTATCGTAATGCTCGATCTGCGTGGTCGGATACGAGCGGTGCAGGCCGAGCGATTTGTTCACAAAATCATTGGCAAAGGAAAGCCAGTCGGTTTGGGGGTATGCCACATGATGCGCATTCATATTCCCGGTAGCGCCGCCGAATTTAGCGCCGTACGGAACGGCTTTGAGCTGCGCCATCTGCTGCTGCAGCCTTACTGCAAACACGCGGATCTCTTTTCCCAACCGCGTTGGCGAAGCCGGCTGCCCATGTGTGCGTGCCAGCATGGAAACATCCTTCCATTCTTCCGCCAGCGAGGAAAGCTTGTTGATCACCTCATCGAGCACCGGGAGCAGGCATTCGTTCATCGCATCTTTGATCGAATATGGAATAGCGGTATTGTTAATGTCCTGCGAGGTGAGGCCGAAATGAATGAATTCCTTTTGCGACTCCAGCTGCAGCCCTTCGAACTTTTCCTTGATGAAATATTCAACGGCCTTCACATCGTGGTTCGTCACCTTCTCAATGTCTTTGATCTGCTGTGCATCGGCTTCCGAGAGGTCCGTGTAGATCGCACGCAGCTTTGGGTACAATACCTTGTCGAAGCCTTTCAGCTGCGGCAATGGCAGTTCACAGAGCGCGATAAAATATTCGATCTCTACCAGCACGCGGTATTTGATAAGTGCAGCTTCAGAAAAATAGGCAGCAAGCTTTTCGGTGGTATTCCGGTAGCGGCCGTCAACAGGCGATATAGCAGAAAGTTTGGTCAGTTCGTTCATCTCAGGGTTTGTAAAAGAGGAACGAAGATAAGAAAAAAAGAGATGGAGATAACCTCGTGCGGCTATCTCCATCCCGGATCAAAATGAAGCAATTAATATATCCTGATAATGACCAGTGTGAGCGCTATGGCAATGATCCCGCAGATCAGCCCGATCCATGCCAGGGTGTTTCCGCGGTAAGCGCCGCCGCTGTTGCGGATCTTGTGGATGGAAATCAGCCCGAAGATAATGGCAAGCAGGCCCAACACGAATGCGCCGTAATACGCGAACAGGGAAATGATCCCAAGCACAAAGCTGGCGATGGCTAAGTGAAGCGTATGGCTTTCCTGGTCGGGCATCAGCACCTTCAGCCCTTTTTTGAAGCCCGATTTAAATGCCGCTGCTTTGCTGCCGCTGTTGATCTTCATCTCTTCTTCAGGCGTATCCTCGCGAATGATCCTTGAAAGCATTCCTTCTTTCTTTTTCACTGCAGGCGTTGTTGCTTCCGCAGATGCTGTGGTTGTTTCCGCCGGCGCATCGGCTGCAGCCACGCTGTTTTCCGGAGCTGCTGCAGGCGTTGTTGTTTCTTCCGGTGGTGTTACAGCAACCGGCTCGGAAGGCTCAGCAGGTGCCGGGTGAGTTTTCACTTCATTTCCCGAACGGTTCCATTCTATATGATAGCCATTGCGGTATACACGCTTATTAACAGAGCATGAGCTCATCAGGAGCACAATGAATAATGCGGTATAGGAGATCAGTAGGATTTTTTTCATGACGTTGTTTTTTAATGATTAATTGATTAAAATCATTAATTACAAGTTCGTGCCATTGAAAAAAAAGGACGTAAAAAGGAATGAAATGTGAAATAATAGCCACAGCTTTTCTTAGAACTCGATGCGGTAGCCTGCATAGGGAAACAGCCCGAGCTGGTATTCCCTGTTGATGCTTTGCGTTTCCACGCTGTACGATTCGCGCAGGATATTGGGCGTATCAAAGATATTCTCCACCACCACAAATAAGATCTGCGATGTTTTTTTACGGTTCGTTTTAAAGGAGATCTTTATATCGAAGCGCGAATAATCCTGGTACTTTTTCGTGAACGCTTCATCATCCCGGTACACCGCACGGTTGTATAATTTCGATGCTTCGAGGTCGATCGGCGTATACCTGTTGCCGCCGGCCAGCGTGTATTTCAGATCGAGCGAAAGCAGCCTGTTCCTGCTTTTTCCCAGCGGCAATTCATAGCCGCAAAGCGCATTCAGCACATAGCCCGCATTGTAGCTCGTATTATGCAGCACGCCGTTCTTTCCCCTGTATTTTGAATCGTAGAGCGATGAGGTCAGCAAAAAATAATAATGCTTGCTGAAGAACTTCTCAATGGTGAACTCGATGCCGTAATTCTCTCCCGTGCCCGTATTTTCAAGCGTATCTACCAGCGGGATGCCTTCCAGCGCATTGCCCACATTGATCATGCTGAAGGAAGAGTTCCAGTTGTGCTGCACCGGAATGTTGTATAAATACTGGTAATAGCTTTCGAACTTAAAGCGGAAATCCTTCGCAAAATTAAGGTCGTAGGCAAGAATGGCATGCTGGCTCCTGCTCAGGCCGAGGTTACGGTTGCTTTTATAATAGCTGTCGGTAGAAGGAATATAGGTATCGTAAAAATAATAGATCACCGGCTGCATCTGGCTGTGCATGCCGTAGCCGATGCTGATGTTCTGCTTTTCGGAAAGCCTGTATTTTATGCCGAGCCTTGGCTCCAGCGCCTGGGTATTGTTGAGCAGGAAATTCTGGTAATGCAAGCCGCTGTTCACAGTGAGCTTATCGGAAGGTCGCCATTGCCAGTGAAGAAAGCCCTGCACAAGGCCGGCGGAGGAATTTTTCACATCGAGGTCGTAAATGTATTTGTTGTAAACGTTTGAATAATTGAAGGCGCTGGCATTGAAAATGATCGTTTGGTGCGTAGCTCCCACCTTGAACAGGTGCCGTGCATTCAGCTTGGCGGTAACGGTGTAATTCTCTATGATGTTGCTTTCGGTGGATTTATTCTTTGCATCGCGGAACTTGTCGCCGCTTACCGGCGAGATCGTATCCACATAGGCATCGAGGTCGGTAGCGGAAAAGGAAAGCGCGAACCTGCCGGAGACTTTCGGGTTAAAAAAATAAAGATGCGTAAGCCCGGTTGCTCCCATGCTGGATTTAAACACAAGGTCTTCCCCCTTCGAAATGTACGACCAGTCGCTCGGCTTCAGCTCGCTGTCGAGCAGCTTCAGCTTCCCGATGCCGCCAATGCCCCAGAGCTGGAACACACCGGCCTTTGCAGTGGGGATATTTACCTTGTAGGAAAGATCCTGGTAATCGGGGCTTGCAGAAACGCCAAAGCGGATGCCCAGCTTGTTGAACACTTCCAGCGTGGAATAGCGGTAATTTACAAGGTACGAGCTTCCCTGCTTTTTGGAGATCGGGCCTTCGGCACCCAGCTCTATGCCGTTGATCCCGAGCTGGCCCGTAAATTCATTCTGCTCGTTGTTACCGTTTCGAAGCCTGATGTCGAACACCGCCGCATTCTTGTTTCCATATTCTGCCGGAAAAGCGCCGGTTAAAAAATCGGAATTGCCCAGCACATTGTTGTTGAGCATGCTGATCGGCCCACCGGTAGCGCCCTGTGCGGAAAAGTGATTGGGGTTCGGAATATCAACGCCCTCTAATCTCCACAGCACGCCCAGCGGTGAATTGCCCCGTACGATAATATCATTGCGCGCATCGTTGCCGCTGGAAACGCCGGCATAATTCGCCACCATCTTGCTCGGATCTCCCCTGCTGCCTGCATAGCGGCCCGTTTCCTCCGCCTGGAAATTGCGGGCGCTGAGCGTTACGAGGTCGTTGTTCGCTTTTGTCTTGTCGCTCTCAGTTGTTACTTCCACCACTGCCGAGCTGTATACTTTTTCCTGCAGCTCCACGGTAAGCACCACTTCTTTTCCCGAGGTTACAATGATGTTGGCAAGCACCGCGTCTTCATACCCGATAGATGTCACTTTCAAAGCCCTTCTTCCCACGGGAATATTCTGAAGCCTGAACCTCCCTTCCGCATCCGTTACCGAACCGATCAGCGTATCCGAATTGAGCAGCACCACATTCGCCCCTACGATCTCGGATTTTGAATCGGCATCGAGCACCTTACCCCGGATGGTTTGCGTATACGTTTGCGAGAATGCTGAAGCAGCAAACAGCAGCAGGAAAATAAAGCCGTATTTTTTTATGATCTCCATCTTTTAAATGCGGTACAAAGGTATTAATTGACATCCTCAGAGCCATTAAAAACTAAAATAAATATCTGTACTTTTGTGGCATGTTCAAACAGTTCGGGGCAGCGGTAAAAGCATACGGAACAGCCATACGTTTAATCACGGGCAACAACCTCTGGGTGTACTTCCTGTACCCTGTGGTTATCGGCATCCTGCTTCTCATCGGCGGCGCAGCGCTCATCGAAAGCCTTTCTGCTTTCCTGAAGCGGCAGTTCCTGGAACGGATCAGCCTGCCGGACCCATTGCCTGCAGGAGTGATCCGTTTCCTGATCCACACCGGGCTCCGCATCCTCTTTTTTTTTGTATATGCCATCATCCTGAAATACCTTATCCTGATCGTGCTTTCGCCGGTGCTCGCGATCCTTTCGGAAAGAACCGACGAGATCATCACCGGAAAAAAATATCCCTTCAGCTTTCTGCAATTAATGAAGGATGCCCTGCGCGGCTCTTTCATCGCCTGCTGTAATGCCATATTCCAGCTCGGGATGGTGCTCTCCTGCTTTGCGCTGATGCTGATCCCGGTGGCAGGCTGGATTTCGCCCCTGCTTCTGCTCCTCATCAATTATTATTTTTACGGCTTCTCTATGATGGATTATACCAGCGAGCGTTACAAGCTGAGCGCCGCCGGCAGCATGCGCTTTACACGCAAAAACCGGGGGCTCGCGATCGGCAACGGGTTTATTTTCGCGCTGCTTTTCGCAATTCCATTTGCCGGGGTGATCATAGCGCCTATCCTCGCTGTGGTGGCTGCCACCATTGTCTCCATCGAAGCGCACAACAACAACATTCCCCTTACTTATGCAAAAAATTAAAATATCCGTAGTCTCTTATCTTAACTCAAAGCCCTTTATTTACGGGCTGGAGCACTCTTCCATCATGGATGAGATCGACCTCCAGCTGGATATGCCCTCCGTTTGCGCACAAAAATTACTGGAAGGCCGGGTCGACATCGGGCTCATTCCCGTAGCGGTGATCCCCAAATTAAAGGAGGCCTACATCATCAGCGATTACTGCATTGGCGCGGTGGGGAAGGTTTCTTCCGTAATGCTTTACAGCGAAGTGCCCCTGCCGGAGATCAGGCAGGTGCTCCTCGATTATCAGTCGCGCACCTCCGTAACCCTTGTAAAAGTGCTGGCAGAACGAGCCTGGAAGATAAGCCCCGAATGGATCCCCGCAGAAGCGGACTACGAAACGAAAGTTGCCGGAACTACCGCCGCGGTGATCATCGGCGACCGCACCTTCGGGCTGGAGGGAAAATACCGCTACGTGTACGACCTTTCCGAAGAATGGCAAAAATTTACCGGGCTGCCCTTCGTATTCGCCTGCTGGGTCGCAAACAGGGAGCTTCCCGAAGAGTTTAAGGAAAAGTTCAACAGCGCCCTCCGCGAAGGCCTTGAGCAGCGCCCTCAGCTCATCAGCAGGCTGCAGGCCGAAAACACCTACAATACCGATGTGGCCGGTTACCTCAACCACAGCATCAGCTACACGCTGGACGACAGCAAAAAGCAGGCATTGGAACTATTTTTGTCTTATCTCAGTTAAACAGGTAAATTAAGTTTTTGTAGTTTGGTATAAATCAATATATTTGTTCATAGAAGGATTTTGAGCCTGTTTAAAAAGCTTTCTTTGAGCAGTCCCGCTTTGTGACGGGATTCGTAATTAATAAAGTGATTACCCGTTAAACGATTTTATGATGAAAAGATCCATACTTATTCCAGCCTTGCTGGTGTTTTCCCTGAACACCATTTCCGCACAAGAAAAGCAGAACGTAATTGAAAAAGGAGAGGACATTGCCAAAATGACACTGGCACAGCAGAGCTTTTACGGCGGCGATTACCAGAAGGCCATCGGGCTCTACAAAGATGTGCTTGCCGGAAAGCCGAACGATGCGAACGTGATCGGCCATATCGGCGAATGCTATTACGCGATGGGACAGATCACCGAGGCACAGGAAAATCTTGAAAAAGCAAAAGGCATCGATGAAAAGGCATTTCCTGAAACATCGCTGCTGCTCGGAAGGATCTACCATGTGAACGGAAAGCTGGATGAGGCGCTTACCGAATTCAACTTTTACAAGGCGCTTGTTGGAGACGGCAAAAAGGCGGATGAAAGCGACATCGACATGTACCTTGCACAGGTGAACATGGCGAAAGAGTCTATGGCAAAGCCGGTGAATGTAAAGGTGGAAGGCATGGGCGACAACATCAATTCCGAATATGACGATAAAGCGCCAATGGTTTCGGCCGACGGCAAAACGCTGATCTTTACTTCCCGCAGGCCCGGAAAATCGAGCGCCCTCGATAAGGAAGGTGATGGAAAATACTTCGAGGATATTTATGTTTCACACTGGGATACCATTAAAAAAATGTGGGCCGATGCCGAGCTGATCCCGGGCTCCATCAACACCGAAGCCCATGACGCATGCACCAGCATTTCCCCCGACGGAAAGCAGATCTACATCTATAAAAATGATGCTGAAGGCGAATCGAGAAGTGGCGACATTTATGTTTCCCGCTTAAGCTCTTCAGGGAAATGGGGCGCTGCCAAATCGATGGGCAAGCCGATCAATACCACGTATTTTGAAGGCGGCGGATGTATTTCCCCTGACGGAAAAACATTCTACTTCATCAGCGAGCGCACGGGAGGATTAGGCCATGCCGATATCTATGTGATCAAAAGGAAAACGCGTACAGAATGGGACAAGCCTGAAAACCTGGGTTCTGAAGTAAACACCGCTGAAGACGAAGGAGGATTATTCCTTGCGCCTGACGGGAAAACTCTCTTCTTCACATCGAAAGGACATAACTCCATGGGTGGCTACGACATCTTTAAAACAGTAAATGAGAATGGCAAATGGAGCAAGCCTGTGAACCTCGGCTACCCGATCAATACGGTAAACAACGACCTGTGCTTCTCCCTCGCGATCGATGCCAAAACAGGCTATTTCACCAGCGACCGCAAAGGCGGACTGGGTGAGCGCGATGTTTACAAAGTAGACCTCTCCAATTACCCGGTGCTCGAAAAAGATATGACCGCGAAAATTGCCGACAACGGGCCTAAAATGGCGATCCTGAGAGGCGATGTATTTAACGCGACAGACGGCCAGGCGATGGAAGCAGAAATTGTGATCTACGATGAGAGCGGAAAAAAAGTAGGAAGCACTTCTTCCAGCGCTGAAGGCGGAGAATATTTCATTACGCTGGAAGCAAATAAGAATTACCAGGTGAAGATCGATGCAAAAGGCTACAAGCCGGTAGATGAAAAGGTGGAGATCAAAGCGGCAAAAGAAGGCGCTACCACTGTGGTGAAACATTACCTGCTTTATAAGAAATAACTACACAAAAAAACCGAATAGAAAAGGCGCTGGGATCAGCGCCTTTTTTTTGTTGAGTTTATTTTAAGGTTTAATAATTCGCTCCTCCGGAGTGTTTTACAATCCACATTTTACAGGCCGCTCCTACGGAGCTTGAAATACAAACAGACCCAATTTACAATAAACAGGTCGCCCCTACAGGGCTATTTAAATGCAGAACATCGCTCCATAGGAGTGAACTGTTTGTAACAAGCAAGTGCATTAAGATTACTCAAGCTCCGTAGGAGCGGCCTGTTTACAACAAGCGGTCACTAACATTCATCTCAATAATAAACGGACCTGTGGAATAAAATATCACTCCTATTTGAGCTTCACATACACATGCCTGAACCTGCGGTTGGAGGTTTCCCTCTCTTCAACAATGAACTTATCAGTGCTGCGGATCAATTGCACGAGTTTTGCAAAGCCATAATTCCTCGGATCGAAGTTGGGTTGCTTCTTCAGCAGGAAGTTGCCCAGGTCGCCCAAAAAGGCCCATCCGTCTTCCTCTGCTATATCCTCCACACTATCCATGATAAGCTTGAGCATGTCCTCGTCCATTTTCAGGATCGGGGTGGTGGATGGAACTGCCGCCTGCTGCGGCGCTGCATTTGTTTTTGCGGTTGTTGTTTTCACCGCCTGCTTTACGGCAGGCTTGGTGGTTTTTGTCTTGTCGGAAAGGATCTCTATGTAAATGAACTTATCGCAGGCAGCGATGAAAGGCTTCAGTGTTTTGCGCTCGCCGATCCCGAACACCTTCATTCCGGCTTCCCTTAATCGTGTAGCGAGGCGGGTAAAATCACTGTCGCTCGATACAATGCAAAAGCCATCTACGCGGCCGGTGTAGAGAATGTCCATAGCATCGATGATCAATGCCGAATCGGATGCATTCTTCCCGGAAGTATAGCTGTATTGCTGAATAGGTGTGATCGCATTTTCAAGCAGCACATTCTTCCAGCCCGAAAGCACCGGCTTGGTCCAGTCGCCGTAGATCCTCTTGAATGTAGGAGTTCCGTATTTTGCAATTTCCTCCATCATTCCTTTTACATTGGAATAAGGAACATTGTCTGCATCGATAAGGATCGCAAGCCGCAGGTCTTTTTGAATTTCCATAGTATGATTTTTTGCAGTTAAGTGCCTGCAAAGTAATAATGAAATTACAACAAATTACAACAGGGGTAAATAAATAAAAAATTCTGTGCCCTTTCCTGGTTCGCTCTGAACTTCGATAAAGCCCTTGTGGTTCTCGACGATCTTTTTACACAGGGCCAGCCCGATGCCCGTTCCTGAATAGGCCTGGTTGCCATGAAGCCTTTTGAAAATAGTGAATACCTGGCCCGCATACTGCTGCTCGAAGCCGATCCCATTGTCCTTGAAGATCAGTTCCACATAAGCGGCCTCCGGAAGAATATCGGGATGCTTCGGCATTTCTCCGGGTTCGATCATCCGCGACGTAATTGTGATGCGCGGCTTCTTTTCAGAGAACTTAATGGAGTTGCCGATGAGGTTGGAAAAAAGCTGGTTGAGCTGCAAAGGCACGCCTTTTATTACCGGGAGCTTCGATGCTTTTATCACAGCGCCTTTCTCGGCGATCAGCAATTCGAAATCGGATTTCACATGGCTGAGGATCTTGTTCAGGTCGGTTTCCTCGAAGTGCTCATCGGTTTTGGAAAGCCTGCTGTAATTCAGCACCGCCCTGATGAGCTCCGACATCCGCTGTGCCGACGAATCAATTTTCTTAAAATATTTTTTAGCCTCCTGCTCGTTGTTCATGTGCCGCTGCACGAGCTCGGAGAAGGTCCTGATCTTCCGCAAGGGCTCCTGCAGATCGTGGCTGGCCACATAGCTGAACGATTCCAGCTCCCTGTTGCTCCGCTCAAGCGCAAGGTTTTTCTCTTCCAGCATCCTGTTGGTGCTTTCCAGCTGTTCGGCAGCGTCAACAATGGCAGTGTTATCGTGACTGATGAGCAGCACGCCATACACCTTGTCGTTACGGTCTTTCAGGGGAATGTAGAAATTTTCAAAATGCTTGGCAAGCACCGTTGAGCGGTATTTCGGATTGTGAACGGTTGTACCTTCAAGCGCTTTTTGGAGGTCGTGGTACATGCCGGAGGTCCGGGCTCCCGGAAACACATCCACGATGAGCCTGCCTTTCACCTCTTCCGCTGTAACGTGGTAAAGCTCGGAGGCAGTGCGGTTGAGCGTTACATAACGCAGCTCGCTGTCGAGCACCACGATCACATCCACGGACGACTGAAGGATCGTATCCACAAATTCCTTTTGCTGCCGCAGCTCGCTGTTGCTTTTATTCAGCTCGGAGGTGCGCTCCAGCACTTTTCTTTCCAGCTCTTCCCTCGCCATTTTGCGTTCCTGTATATCGAGGGCCGAGCCGATGTAGCCCATAAATGCGCCACTGCTGTCGTACCGTGGCGTGCCTTCATCAAGCACCCAGCGGTAGCTGCCTTCGGAATTCCGCAGCCGGAATTCGATTGAGAATTTTCTCCGCGCATCGAAGGCGGAATTATAGATCTCCATCCGCCGGCCGAGGTCATCCGGATGAATGCCTTTTGTCCAGCCTTCTCCAAATTCTTCTTCCACCTTTCTGCCGGTAAAATCGAGCCATCCTTTATTAAAGAAATCATGCATCCGGTCGGTGCCGGAAGTCCAGATCATCACCGGCGCCGTATCCGCCAGCGTTTTAAAGCGGCGCTCACTTTCCTCCAGCTCGTGGATCATGGTTTTCTGCTCCGTTATGTCCAGCACGGTGCCGTACATTTTAAACGGCGATCCGTCTTCATCATACACGATCTTCCCGTTGAACCTTACCCAGTGCATGGATTCGTCGGGCCACACCACTCTTGCTTCATAAAAGAGCACGCCGCTTTGCATTGACCGTTGATGCGCCAGCTCGCGTGTGCGCCTGTCGTCGGGGTGGATGCGGTCGCTGAAGCTTGCCTGCACAAGCCCGGCGGTTTCTGTATAGCCGAAAATATGCGCGAGACGGTCGGAATAAATAAAGGTGGAAGCTTTTATGTTCCAGTCGAAAGTGCCCATCTGCGCGGCATCAATGGCCAGCCTTGTACGCTGCTCGTTCTCACGCAGCGCCTGCTCGAGCATGCGCGATTCGGTGATGTCCACCACGGTGCCAATAAAACGCTCGGGCTTCTCCTGGTTGAAATATACCTTTCCTGTTGCGCGGATCCAGCGAACGCTTTGATCGTCGAAACGAATGATGCGGTAAGTAATATCGTAATTTCCTTTTCCACCCGGATCCAATGATTTCCTGATCTCTGCGAGCGCATACTCCCTGTCTTCCGGATAAATATGCTCAGTGAACACTTCAAAGCTTATTTCCTTCTCCGGCGGAAAGGCATAAATAGCGCGGCATTCATCGGACCAGTTGAGTTCCCCGGTCTGCGGGCTATAATCCCAGGTGCCCAGCTTTGTGGATTCGATCGCCATACGCAAACGCGCTTCACTCTCTTCCACTTTCTTCCTGTTTGCCACAAGGCCGGTGATCTCATCGGCAAGCGCCATCACTGCCGACACGGTTCCATCTTCCTCTTTCAGCGCTTCGTATACGAGCTTTACATATACCGTTTCATCTTTCCCATTACGATGAAGCACCACCGGGATCTCCTCGGCAACAAATCGCTGGCCGGTTTTAAACACATTATCGAGCAGCGCTTCAAAGCCCTGCCCCGCGGCATCTTTCAGCCCTTCGAACAAAGGCTTGTTCAGCATCTGCTCAGCGGTTTTGCCCCATACTTCGAGCATGCGCACATTGGCTGTTTCCACGATGTACTGCGGCCCGCGAAGAATAGCGATGGCTACAGGAGCCTGTATAAAGAGATTTGCAAGCTGCTTATCGCGTAAGGTCCTGAGCCGCTTATCCGAGAGCACAAGATCGGTTGTTTCGCGGATCGACAGCATCACGCCGCCGCTTTGGCCTTCTTCATTGAACACGGGGCTGATCGAAATTGAAAAATAGCATTCCTCGTCCCTGCCAAAACGGTTTATCATGAAAGGCTGGTTTACGAGGTTCCCCGATTCGCCCTTCACAAAGGCAGCTTCAAGGATATGCCCGACCCTGTTCCATACTTCAGGAAAGCCTTCTTTTCCTTTAGAGCCTAAGAGCGCAGGATGCTTGTTACCAAGCATTGCAGCATAAGCGTTATTATAGATCCTCACCATATCAGGGCCCCAGAGCACAAGGCATGCAAACGGAGAGCTGAGGCAGATGTTAACTGCAGTGCGCAGGCTTTGCGGCCATGCTTCAATGGCACCAAGGGATGTATGGCTCCAGTCGTATGCACGGATGAGCTTCTCCATCTCTCCGCCGCCGCAAAGAAAACGAATGCCAGGCCCAGTGACCGCAGTATCCTCCTGTTGATCCATCATAAATTTTATACGTTGTTTATTTCCTCAGACAAAAATGCAATGTCTTAGTAAGCTCTGCAACACTTGTCGGCTTTACAATAAAGCCTGAAGCCCCGAGCTCCTTGGTTGCAGCAACCGCCTCGGGATCGGCGGAAGTGGAATACATGTAAACCGGAACGTCCTTCAGCCTGATGATCGTCCTGATCTGCTGCAGGCATTCATTTCCGTTCATGCGCGGCATGTTCATGTCAATAAAAATATAATCGGGAGTATAGGTATTGCCATTCAGCACTTTCAGCGCTTCCACACCATCACTTGCATACCTGCAATTTATATCTTCTCCCATATCTTCCAGCGCCATGCAAAAAATTTCCTGGTCGTCCGGATCATCGTCAATTAAAAAGCAATTCAACGTTTTTGAGGCCATAAGATCTCCGGTATTTTTCATTTACCTGTTTTCAAATTTAAATGAAAAAAACACCTGAATTACAGGCACTATTTTTGACAAAACGAATTATTTTAAAATGGGGAAAATATTCCGCAGGCGCCTGTTCATGCGACCTTCAGATTACCGGCAGGTAGATATAAAATGCTGTTCCCGCATGCGGCTCACTTTTCACAAAAATGTGTCCGCCGTGATGCTCAACTATCTTTTTTACGATCGCCAATCCTATTCCTGCCCCGGGATATTGCCTCGACGTTTGCAGGCGGCGGAACATCCGGAACACCTGGTCGGCATACTTCTGCTCAAAGCCGATCCCGTTATCCTTAAACACCAGCTCCAGGTATTTATCAGCGCCTGAATTACCCGACTGGCGGATGTCGCTAAAGATCACCCGCGACAGGATCGTTATGGATGGCTCCTTATCGGAGAATTTCAGCGCATTGCTCAGGAGGCATGCAAAAAGCTGCTTCAGCTGCGCGGGATCGCCTTTCACGGAAAGCAGGCGGCTGCAGCTGACCTTCGCGGCCTTTTCCCTGATCAGCGGCTGGAATTCCTTTTTCACATCTTTCAGGATGGCATTGAGACTGACCTTTGTGAACGACTGCTCATTTGCAGATAAGCGGCTGTAGCTTAAAACAGCCTGCACGAGGTCCGACATCGACCTGGCGGAATGAATAATATTTTCGGTGTATTCCTTTATCCGCTCCGGCCTGTCGATGTGCTTCCGGATCATGCCGGAAAAAACCTGGATCTTTCTCAACGGCTCCTGCAGGTCGTGATTGGCAATGTACCTGAACGAGGCCAGCTCGCGGTTATTCTTTTCGAGCACGCTGTTCTTTTCCTCGAGCTTTTTATTTGCAGCGATCAACCGTTCGGATGCTTCCACCACGGGCGTGTTGTCATGCGTGATGAGCAATACGCCGTACACCTTATCATTACTGTCCCTGAGCGGAAAGATGAACACTTCGTAATAGCCTTTCAGGATAAAGGACCGGTAATTAAAGTCGTGCATGCCTTCTCCCTTCAGCGCGTTCTTAAGGTCGCGGTACAAGCCCGATCTAACCGCCTGCGGGAACACTTCGCGGATAGGCTGCCCGATCAGCCTTTCTTTCTTCTTCTTAAAAGCGATGAGTGCCCGCTCATTTACGATCACAAAACGAAGCTTTGTATCGAGCACGGCAATGTTATCCATGGAAGCATTGATCACGCTTTCCGAAAGCTCCTTCTGGCGGATGAGCAATTCGTTGTTGAGCATAAGCTCCCTTGTGCGTTCCTTTACTTTCTTTTCCAGCCGCTCTTCAAGCGTTTTCTGGTCGGTCACATCCAGCGCTGTACCGTACATCCTGCAGGGGTTGCGCTTTTCATCAAATATGATCCTTCCGCTGAATTTCACCCAGCGCAAACTTCCATCGGGCCGGATAATCCGCGCCTCATAAAACATGATCCCGGTGCGCATGGCTTCTTCTATCGCATGGATCCGGATCTTTTTATCCCCGGGATGAATGGCGCGGGTAAACTCCTTATAGCTGATGCCTGTTTTTTTCCGGTAGCCATAGATCTTCGCCAGTTTTTCGGAGCAGATGAATTCGCGGGTGTTCATGTTCCATTCAAAGGTGCCTGTTTCTGCCGCATCGATAGCAAGCTTCAGCCGTGTTTCACTTTCCTCCGATCTTTTCCGCAGGCGCACCTGTTCGGAAACATCGTAGCCAAACACGAGGATCCCGCTGCATTCATTGTTAGCGTTAATAATGGGCTTGTAGATGAAATTCAGGTACACCTTTTCCGGGATGCCTTTTCCTTTATTGAAATACACGGGGATCTCGCGGCCGGTATACGTACGCTTCCGCTGGTATACCTTGTCGAGCAATTCGTAAACGCCCTGGCCTTCCAGCTCGGGCAACGCAGCCCTGATCTCTTTTCCTTTCAGTTCACGGTCGCCGGTGAGCTCTTTGTAATCGGGATTGATAAGCTGAAATACATGCGAAGGTCCTTTGAGCACACAGAAGATGCCCGGGGCCTGCATAAAAAAATCGCAGAGGGCCTGGTGCTCCAGCGGCAGTGTGTCATCCATCTCCTCGCTGAGCTGCTTCATCTCATCGGCGGCCGGGGATTTTATTGCTTCGCTGAGCTGTTGAAGAAGCAGGCTCAGGCGGAGGGAAACCTCCTCTATTTCACGATAGATCGCCCGGCATTTTTCATGATCTTTTTTTTCCTTTTCACCTGAAAGGTCGGTAAGCCTGTTATGCAATTCGGTATGCGCCCTTTCGAGCGAATGCACTTCGGGGATATGGCGGTACTGAAAAATTCCCGTAGTGTACAGCCATTTACCCAGGGAGCAGTCATAGTGACGGCATGCCAGCGAATCATCCTTCTTTCCTTCAAATAAGAATGAATGCAGGCTGTTCCTCAACCGCAAATGATTCTCATTTTCAATCGCCAGATCGATGTCCATTTCTTTAGTTTAAAAAATGCAAAGCGGGAGTGCAGCTACTTTACAGGGTGCGCCTGCTTTTCCTTTGTAAAAATAGTGGAGAGCAAGGCCGTCAGGTCGGCAATATTGCTGGGCTTCACAATAAAGTCGCGGGCGCCCAGCTGTTTTGTAAGCTTCATAGTATCGGGATCGGCCGTAGTGGAGTACATGAATACGGGAATATGATCGAGTTCACCTCTTGCTTTGATCCTTCTCAGGCATTCTATGCCGTCCATCCGCGGCATGTTCACATCCAGGAAAATAAGATCGGGAATATAAGATCCGCGAGAGAGCTTCTCGAGCGCATCCACGCCGTCACAGGCAAATGAGCAGGTAATACTGTCGTCTATTTCTTCGACTATTATAGAGAAGATCTTCTGATCGTCAACATCATCATCAATCAAAAAACATTGCAGGGAAGGTTTCATGTTTTTGGAATTTAAGTACAATTAACTTGAAGCGTAAGCGGGGTAGATTCTAAATCGATTTATGAAAAAAACATGCCATTCGTAGACGAATTCGGGGATTTCATCGACAAATTTATTTTATTTAAAATATAAATTATTTTTTTAACGCGGATTACCGGCAGGAGAAATCACAGGGCAAAGCTTATAGAAATAAAAAAACCGCCCTTGAAGGCGGTTTTTCGTATGAATAAAAAGTATGATTAATAGATCCCTTTTGCTTTGATCCCGAATTCTACTTTTTTCAAGGCAGTGATGTAGGCAGCGATCCTCATTGTTGTTTTGTATTGCTGCCCGTTGTTCCATACATGCTCAAATGCATTGCTCATGCAGGCATCGTGCTTGGCATTCACTTCATCTTCCGACCAGTAGTAGCCGTAGTTGTTCTGCACCCACTCGAAGTAGGAAACAGTAACGCCGCCGCCATTCGCAAGGATATCCGGAACCACGATGATCCCTTTTTCCTGGAGGATGGAATCCGCTTCAGGCGTTGTAGGGCCGTTAGCGCCTTCAACGATCAGCTTCGCTTTTACGCCGTGTGCGATCTCTTCTGTAATTACATTCTGCAAAGCTGCAGGCACCAGCACGTCTACATTCGCGGTAAGCAGCTCGGATGGCTTGATCTCCACGCCGCCGGTAAATCCTTTCAGCACGCCGGTATTTCCTTTTGCATAGTCGAGCGCAGCTTTGATATCAATTCCTTTTTCGTTCCAGATGGTTGCGGTATGATCCCCGATAGCGCAGATCATGATGCCCTGCTCATTGAGCAAACGTGCAGCATGCGATCCTACATTACCGAAGCCCTGTACTGCACAGGTCACCTTTTTAGGGTCGAGGTTCATTTTTTTCAATGCGGCAAGCGTCGATACCATAACGCCTCTTCCGGTTGCGGCATCGCGCCCTAATGAGCCACCCATTCCAACCGGCTTACCGGTAGTAACGCCCGGGAAATTTCCGCGGTGCACTTTGTTGTATGCTTCAACGAGCCATGCCATTTCGCGGCCGCTGGTTCCCATATCGGGTGCAGGAATATCCGTGGACGGGCCGAATACATCAGCCATTGCGATAGTGTATGCTTTTGTAAGACGCTCCAGCTCGCCAACGCTCATCTTGCGCGGGTCGCACTTGATGCCGCCTTTAGCGCCTCCGTAAGGAAGGTTGGCAACGGCACATTTGAATGTCATCCATGCCGACAGCGCTTTCACCTCATCATCGTTCACATCCATCGCGTAACGGATCCCGCCTTTGGAGGGCCCTAATACGGTGGAGTGGATCGTCCTGAACCCTTCAAACACCTCAATTTTACCATTGTCCATCATTACAGGGATGCTAACCTTCACCTGCTTCTGCGGATTTCTTAAAATATTTGCAACGTCATCTGATAAACCATAAATTTTGGCAGCAACATCAAGTCTGGCTAAAACTGCATCAAACATACTATCGTGTTGTTCTGCTGTTGTGGTGTTTGTTTTTGTCGTCATAATTTTATTGTTAAGTTCCCGTCCAAGGAGGCGGAAATCATGTTTAAGGTCTGCGAATTTAAAAAAAATAATAAACTAAGCGAAACGGAATCGCTAAATATGGCTTTTGCTTCGCTTAATTGCGCTTATTTCATTCATTTTTATCTTTTTTCAGCGCGAGCCACACTTTTATCAGCAACCGCTCCTTCTCCGTCCCACGACAAAATATGTATGCCGTATCATGCTAAAGCCTGTACAGGTAAAGATAGGTGAACACGAACGGGATCGCCATCAGCAGGCTGTCGAAACGGTCGAGGATGCCGCCATGCCCCGGAAGCAGCCTGCCCGAGTCCTTTACATTGAGGCTCCGCTTGTACAGCGATTCAACAAGATCGCCAAGTGTGCCGATCACTATAAGAATACTGGCGATAATGAACCAGTCCATGCGGGAAATGCTCTGGTACCATCCCGAAATAACCCAGGTGATGAGGTAAGCGATGATGGCTCCGCCGATGCTTCCTTCCCATGACTTGCCGGGAGACACGCGCGGAAATAATTTATGTTTTCCGAATGCCGATCCGGCAAGGTATGCGCCCGAATCGTTGCTCCAGAGGATGAACCAGCAGCCGAACAGGATCTCGTAGCTGTACGCGCCGCTGATGGTAAGGATATGGTGCAACAACGAGAACGGCAGCGCTACGTAAAAGATCCCCAGCAGGGTGTATGCAATGTTACCGAATGGATTTTCCTTTTTCCGGAACAGCTCAAGAATAAACACAAGAAAAAAAACGGGAATGAGAAGCGCGAGCGAGCGGAGATCGTGATCCCCGAAAGAAACATAGGCATTCGCTGCAAATAAGAAAGCGCCTGTAACGGTGCCTGCGATCTTCTGCGGCTTGTTGCCCGCTTTTTCGCTGAGGGTGTAAAATTCCCAGAGGCCGAGAATGGTGATCACAAAAAATAAAAGGAAGAATGTAAGATGGCTGAACCATGTGGCGCTTAACAGCACTGCTACAAACGCTCCGGCGGTAAGTGCCCTTTTTAGAAAATTGCTCACGAATGTTTTTGTATCGTTTCGTTAATCAACATGTATGTCATCGATGAGGAACACAAAGATCTCCCGCGGGCCATGGGCGCCCTGCACAAGGGTTTTCTCAATATCAGCCGTTCTGCTCGGGCCGGTAATGGTGCTGATCATGGAAGGCAGCTGGCTGCCGTATTTTTCTTTGATGAGCTTAAGGCCGTCCTTCACATTGTTCACCAGCTGCGAGGAGTACGCCACCACGATATGAAAGTTGGAATACACAGGAATGCGCCTGCCGGATGCCTGCTTCGAAGTAACCATCACGCTGCCTGTACGCGCGATCAAACATTCACATAGTGTGAGCCCGATGTCGGTTTTCAGCAGGTCCTCTTCCTTATCGGAGAAGGTGATATTTCCTTTTTTAAGCAGCTCTTTGATGGATGGCTCGAGGGTAAAGATATTTTCCCATTGATTGTCCTTTGCAAAAAAGGCGAAGTTCTCAATGAATTCCGTTTCATTTTCGCAAAAAACAAACTTGCCGTTGAGGGCGGAGAAATTCTGCGCAAACTGGATCTCAAGCGGCTCTTCAGAAAGGGCAAAGATCTCCGATTCCTTATCCACATCGCCGATCTCCTGCGAGGATTTATGGATCAGCGCCTTGCGGATCTTCTTTAAAATTTTTTCTTTTGAAGTAGTACTGTCCTGCATTTACGGATAGCGAATTCTGTTTGCGCTACGTCATCCCGTGCTCCGACACGGGATCTGTTTATTTGAAACTGCGATCAATAATGAGATGCCGTGTCGGGGCACGGCATGACATTTAAATTTTATGACCTCTAAAACAACGTATTTGAAGGCTTGTCGGGAGTGTCGCTGCCTTTCGGGCCATCATTATTTTCAGGCTTGTCCTCTTTCTTTTCCGAGTCTTTCTTCGCCTGCTCTATCTCGCTGTTGTTCATGTTATCGTCGAGCTTCAGCAAAGGGATCTCTTCCTTATCAAATGGGCGCCTTCCGAAAATGGTCTCAAGGTCTTCCTTGAAGATCACTTCCTTCTCAAGCAATTTCTCGGCAAGCATTGTGAGCAGGTGCCTGTTCTCCTGCAGGATCTTTTTGGCGCGCTGGTAAGCGGCCTCTATCATCTTGCTGGCTTCCTCATCTATCGTTTGCGCGGTTTTTTCACTGTACGGCTTGGTGAAGCCATATTCGTTCGCACCGGTTGAATCGTAGTAGCTGATGTTCCCGATCTTATCATTCAGTCCGTAAATGCTGATCATTGCATAGGCCTGCTTGGTTACTTTTTCAAGATCGCTCAATGCGCCGGTGGAAATTTTACCGAAGATGATCTCTTCTGCAGCGCGTCCGCCGAGTGTAGCGCACATCTCATCCATCAGCTGTTCGGTGGTTGTGATCTGGCGCTCTTCCGGAAGGTACCATGCGGCACCTAAAGAACGTCCGCGCGGCACGATCGTAACTTTGATCAAGGGATGCGCATGCTCGAGCAGCCAGCTTGTGGAAGCGTGGCCGGCTTCGTGGTAGGCGATCACTTTTTTCTCGTGCGAGGAAATGATCTTGTTCTTTTTTTCAAGTCCGCCAATGATCCTGTCGACAGCATCAAGGAAATCCTGCTTCTCGATCATCTTCTTATCGTGGCGTGCGGCAATCAGCGCAGCCTCGTTACAGATGTTCGCGATATCGGCACCGGAGAAGCCCGGCGTTTGCTTGGCAAGGAAATCAACATCCACGGAAGCATCGAGCTTCAGCGGCTTTAAATGCACTTTGAAAATATCCTTCCGCTCGTTCAGGTCGGGCATATCCACATAGATCTGTCGGTCGAAGCGGCCTGCGCGCATCAGTGCGCGGTCGAGAATATCGGCGCGGTTGGTTGCGGCGAGGATGATCACGCCGCTGTTGGTACCGAAGCCATCCATCTCCGTGAGGAGCTGGTTCAATGTATTTTCACGCTCGTCGTTGGCGCCCTGCGCAGGCGATTTTCCACGTGCGCGGCCTATCGCATCGATCTCATCGATGAAGATGATACACGGCGCTTTTTCTTTCGCCTGGCGGAACAGGTCACGCACACGCGATGCTCCAACGCCTACGAACATTTCCACGAAGTCGGAACCCGACAATGAGAAGAACGGCACTTTCGCTTCGCCGGCAACAGCTTTTGCAAGCAATGTTTTACCGGTACCCGGAGGGCCTACAAGCAATGCCCCTTTCGGGATCTTGGCGCCGAGTGCGGTATACTTCTTAGGGTTTTTCAGGAAGTCGACGATCTCTTTGATCTCGATCTTCGCTCCTTCCAAACCTGCTACATCGTTGAATGTGATGTTTACATGCGTATCCTTATCGAACAGCTGTGCGCGTGATTTGCCGATGTTGAAGATCTGCCCGGCACCGCCTGAGCCTCCGCCCATCCGGCGCATGATCACGATCCAGATCACCACCATGAGGATGATCGGCAATACCCAGCCGATGGCATCCGACCAATCGGTGCGGGTTTCGCTTTTCGGGTATACTATTTCATTCGGTAAAAAATCCTTCTGCTTTTCATTTACGATGGTGGAAAAGTTATCGGGAATGCCGGTGAGCTTGTAATGCGGGCCGTTTGGAGTGAGCTTGTCATTGGCATAAGCAGGCTGGTTCAGAAATTCCTTTTTCAGGGTGATCTCCGCAACATGCTCGTTGGAGATGATCACGATCTTATCCACCTGGTGCTGCTTGAGCATGCTCTCGTAAAATACGTTCGACTGCACTTCCTTCAGGCCGCCTTTGTAGCTTCCCATCAGCTGGAAAGCGATGAGCGCAACTGCAATGATCCCGTAGATCCAGTAAAAATTGAAAGGGGATTTCGGGAGGTTTGGCTTTTTGGGAAATTTATCTTTCGGAATGTTATTTTCCTGTTCTGGTTTTTGATCGCTCATGTTTTATCTTTCTAAAATTAATCAAATGCAATTTCTTTTATTTCGGCATCCGCCCAAAGCGATTCAAGGTTGTAGAAATCGCGGATCTGGGACTGGAACACATGCACCACAACGGTAACGTAATCGATCAGGATCCATTCGGAGTTCTCGAAGCCTTCGGAACGGTAAGGCTTATCGCCTGTGGTCTTCCGCACTACTTCCTGAATGGATTCCGCGATGGCGTTCACCTGTGTGTTGGAATCGGCCTGGCAGATGATGAAGTAATCGCATACGCGGTTGTGGATCGACTGGAGGTTCATCACGGTGATGTTCTTTCCTTTGATCTCGAGGATCCCGTCAACCACCGCATCGGCAAGTTTTTCGGTAGGGCCTTTTACAACTTTTGCGGCGGCCTTTTTAGGAGCTGCCGCTTTCTGAGGGGCTAGGGCTTTTTTAGGAGCGGCCGTTTTTTTAGCTGCGGCTTTTTTTACAGGAGCAGTTTTTTTAGGGGCTGCTTTTTTAACAGCTTTTGCAGGAGCTTTTTTGATTGCCTTTTTAGCAGGTGCTGCAGTAGTTTTCTTTGGTGCTGATTTAGCAGCCGTTTTTTTCACAGCTTTCGCAGCTGTCTTTTTTGCCGGAGCCTTTTTGGTAGTTTTCGCCATCAATTATTAATATATCTTTTTATACTTTTACCCGGTAAATGAATATGGACAAAAATAGTCAAATCTTTCGCAACCGAGCCCTATGAAAACATTATTTATAGGGCAGCAGGCCATCCATCTTACCGCGGTTGATTCTACCAACAGTTATGCCAGCGAAATGTTGCGCCAAATGCGGCCGGCGGAAGGGACAATTATCTACAGTTTTGAGCAAAAGAACGGACGCGGACAACGGGGAAGCACATGGCATGGAGAGGCCAATAAAAATGTGGCTTTCAGCCTCATTCTGCACCCCACTTTTCTACAGGCGGAGGAGCAGTTCCTGCTCACTAAAATAGCATCGCTCGCGGTGTCTGACTTAATGGCAGAAATCCTTACCGGGCACGATTCCCGGGTATGCGTGAAGTGGCCGAACGATGTATATGCAGGTGATAAAAAAATTGCCGGGATCCTGATCGAGAACAGCATCGGGAACCATTCCATCCAAAGCTCGGTGATCGGGATAGGGCTGAATGTGAACCAGGATTTTACGGCGGAAGAGTTCAATGCCACTTCCTTAAAAATGATCTCAGGGAAAGAATACGATCTCAAAACTGTTATTGAACGGCTTTGTGAATTTCTCGAAGCGCGCTACCTGCAGCTGAAAGCAAACAAGCGGGAGCAGCTTGGCCGCGATTATCTCAGCCGCCTCTACCGTTTGGAAGAATGGAAAAATTACCGCGCTTCCGGTGAAGATTTTGAAGGCAAGATCAGGAATGTTTCAGCTTCGGGAAGATTGCAGGTAGAGCTGCGCAGCGCTGAAATAAAGGAGTTCGACCTGAAGGAGATCGTTTTTAGCTGAGTGTTTTCAATCAGAGCCCTGGGGTTACAACACGGATATATTACAATGCTTCGTTGTGATCTTTTCCCGGCTCAGGCGCTGTGCTGCTTGTTCTGCGCAGCAACAAATGAAATGCTAAAAACGCAGCTGCAAGAAGCAGCGCTGTTGTAATAAAGCACAATGACGCAGTACCGTCATCGCCATTGAAGGCAAATACGGGACTCCAGGATAGCAGGCCGCTCATTGACAGAAAAACCGATGTTAGCGTAGAGCGGTACTTTGAAGGTGCATGCTGGCTGATGTAGGACAAGGCAAGAGGAGAAATGAGGATCTCCGATACGCCCTGCAGCAGCAGCGCCAGAATCAAAGCTACGGTAAGGTTATCCGCAGAAGCCCCGACAAATACAAGACTCAGGGACAAGGCATAGATGAGCAGGCCTATGCTTATCCTGAGCAGCGTTGAGCCGGTTTTAAATGCCCATACAATTGAAAAGATGATCGCGCAGATCATTGCGACGAACGATGGTAATCCCGTATACAGGGAGCCTTCCAGCTGCCGGCCCTGCGAGAGCAGCATGCCGGCATCCGGGCCCATTCTCATTACCACCCAGAAAACAGGGATCAGCACAACACAGCAGGCAAGCGCGGCCAGCTTTAATTTCCTGTTTCCGCCTTCCTGTTCCGGCTCATTATGCATGACCGGATTTTCCACTGCAGTATTCCGTGTCAACAGCGCTAAAAGCGATGAGCACAGCAGCACGGCCCCTGCCGTTATAAAGCCGATAGAGAAGCTTGTTATATCCACAAGAAATCCGAACACAACAGCGCCAAGAAAAGCACCAAGATCTATGGCAAGATAAAACAGCATCATTGCCGCATCCATTTTCTGTTGCCGGTCGCGATACAAATTCCCGATCACTGAAATGATGTTCGGTGTGTAAAGGCCTGTTCCAAGTACCATGCAGGCCATTCCGGCATACATGCACCCGATCTGCGGCACTGCCATCAGAAAGCAGCCTGCAGCCTGCAAGCATCCGCCTGTAACGGACGACCATTTCCAGCCCATGATAAAGTCACCCAAAAGTCCACCCAGCAACGGCGACACGGCAAGAGCGCCAATAAACAGATCATACACCGGCCCCACTTCTTCCCGCGAAAACATAAAGGGCCCGCGCACCATGTATAATATAAGGAAAGCACGGATCCCGTAAAAGCCGAGGCGTTCGATCAGCTTTGATGCGATAAGCGGAAAAAATCCGGCAGGATGCTTTAGCTTAATCTCAGCGTTCATAGAAGATGAATTAAAAACAAAAGGCTACCAATGTTGGTAGCCTTTCCTTTATGCTTTTGCCGCGGCTTCCGCTGCTGCGATCTTTTTCTTGATGCCTTCCGTAGTGATGGAGCCCGGACGCTCGATCGGGTGGCCCAAGGCCCTGTCCCAGATGAGTGAGGCAAGCACACCCAGTGCGCGGGAAACCCCGAACAATACAGTGTAAAACTCATGCTCCACCATTCCGTAATGCGTTAACAATACGCCGGAGTGGGAATCAACATTCGGCCATGGGTTTTTGATCTTGCCTGTGCTCTCGAGGATCGGAGGTGCCACTTTGTACACCATCTGAACGATCTCGCAGAGGTCGTCGGTGCCCTGCGGCTTGATATAACGGTAGTAGAAATCCTGCTGTGCGGAAAAGCGCGGATCTGTTTTACGAAGTACTGCATGCCCGTATCCCGGAACCACTTTGCCTTCCGACAATGTTTTCTTAATGTAATCTTCGATCTGCTTTTCGGTCGGCAGGCCGCCGCCCAATTCTTCGCGCAGCTCGAGGATCCAGCTGAGCACTTCCTGGTTTGCAAGTCCGTGCAGCGGGCCCGCAAGTCCGTTCATGCCTGCAGCGAAAGAAAGATAAGGATCGCTTAATGCAGAGCCAACAAGGTGAGTTGTATGCGCAGAAACGTTCCCTCCTTCATGATCCACGTGAATGGTCATGTACATGCGCATGAGGCGCTTCATATCGAATGATTCGTAACCCATCATGTGGGCAAGGTTTGCAGCCCAGTCGAGCTTCGGATCCGGCTCGATGTGCTCGCCGTTCTTGTATTTGCGGCGGTAAATGTATGCTGCAACACGCGGCAGGCGCGCGATGAGGTTCATTGAATCTTCGTAGGTATAATCCCAGTAATCTTTTTTGCTGATGCCTTTTTTATAAGCTGCCGCAAACACCGATTCGGTTTGCATGGCCATGATCGCCATCACGAACTGCGTCATCGGGTGTGTGGATGCCGGCATTTTATCGAGCACATCGAACACGTGCTTCGGCACAATGGCCCTGCGTGCCCACATATTACCAAGGTTCAGCACATCGTCCTGCGTTGGAAGCTCGCCAAGCAGCATTAAATAGAAGATCCCTTCCGGCAACGGCTCTGTACCGCCCGGTGCTTTCGGGAGCTTTTCACGCAATTCAGGGATGGTGTAGCCACGGAAGCGGATTCCTTCTTCAGGATCCAGCTTCGACGTTTCCGTTACAAGGCCTACAATGCCTTTCATTCCCTGGTAAACCTGCGCTACTGTATATTCGCCCAGCTTTACGTCTCCTTTTTCCTTAATGAGCTGTTTTACTTCAGCAGCCATCGGGCCTGCTTTTGCCGCGAATTTTTCTTTTAATGAATCCATGATAATGAATGAATTTGGGTAATTTGATGTTTCGTTATTTCCGAAAGATAATTGGTTTTTATGAGATTTGGAAACAGAATAAAAAAAAGTTTTTCATTACCTGTTTCTCACGTACTTGAACTCTTTGCCCCAGTAGCGCGCCGTATCTCCCAGCTGCTCCTCTATGCGGAGGAGCTGGTTGTATTTCGCCATCCTGTCGGAACGGGAAGCCGAACCTGTTTTGATCTGTCCGCAGGTTAAAGCAACCGCAAGGTCGGCAATGGTTGCATCCTCTGTTTCACCCGACCTGTGGCTCATCACGGAAGTGTACGAGTTCACATGCGCGAGCGTTACGGCATTGATGGTTTCGGTAAGCGAGCCGATCTGGTTCACCTTTACCAGGATGGAATTGGCCACGCCCTGGTCGATTCCCTGCTGCAGGCGGTTTACGTTGGTTACGAACAGGTCGTCGCCCACGAGCTGCACATTCTTGCCGATCTTATCGCTGAGCATCTTCCAGCCTTTCCAGTCATCTTCCGCAAGGCCGTCCTCAATGGAGATGATCGGGTATTTCTTCGACCAACCGGCCCAGAAATCCACCATCTGCGCAGGCGTTAGCTTATCGCCGCTCGACTTTTTAAAATGGTACATATTCTCCTTCTCGATGTAAAACTCGGAGGAAGCGGCATCCATCGCAATGAAGATGTCTTCTCCCGGCTTGTAACCGGCGGTTTCAATCGCTTTCAGCACCAGCTCGATCCCTTCCTCGTTCGATTTCAGGTTCGGCGCAAAGCCTCCTTCATCACCTACATTGGTTGAATATCCTTTGTCCTTGAGCACTTTCTTTAAATGGTGGAACACTTCTGTTCCCATGCGGATGGCGTCGGTAAAGCTTGACGCGCCTACGGGCATGATCATGAACTCCTGGAAATCGATGCTGTTATCGGCATGCGAGCCGCCGTTGATGATGTTCATCATTGGGATCGGGAGCAGGTTTGCATTCACCCCGCCAATGTAGCGGTACAGCGGCTGGTGCAACTCCTCCGCTGCAGCTTTCGCGCAGGCAAGCGACACGCCGAGAATGGCATTGGCACCAAGGCTTCCTTTATTATCGGTGCCATCGAGCTCGATCATTTTCTTATCGATCACATTCTGGTCGAAGATATACACGCCGTTAAGCTCCTCGCGGATCACGGTATTTACATTATTTACGGCCTTGAGCACACCTTTGCCGAGATAAAAGCCGGGATCCTCGTCGCGCAGCTCCACCGCCTCGTGAATGCCGGTGGAAGCCCCGGAGGGAACTGCCGCCCTGCCGATCACACCCTGGTCGGTGATCACATCTACCTCTACTGTCGGATTTCCGCGTGAATCCAGGATCTGGCGTGCCGTTACACTTGCTATAAAGCCCATAAATTTTTGTTTTTTTAGATCGTTTGTTTACAATTTTAAAAGCTTTCCAAAAGTAAAAATAAAAACGGTAGGCGATCAGGTTTTTTGTGGAGAAATGTTTTCGATAGTATATACTCTGCGAACTGACGCTATGGACAACGATATGCTCTGCGTTACACCACCCCTAACCCCTCCTGCGAGGAGGGGAATACATTCTGCAAGCTCGCAACGAGCTGACGCTGCTGTCACTTCGAGTTCGACCGAAGGGAGAGTATCGAGAAGTGTTGATAGCAGGGGGCATTCAGTCGCTTGTTCTCGATACGCTCGTACCTCGCTTCCCGATAGCTATCGGGACGAACTGACGCTATGGACGACTATATGCGCTCCGTTACACCAGCCCTGCCCCTCCTGCGAGGAAGGCCGGGGTGATACTCCTCAATGTTGATTTACTTTTTCTTTTTTCTTGATAAAAAAGAAACAAAAAATCAAGAAAGCCTGACCGCTCCCCACGGGCAACACGGCATCGCAGGCTTTCAGGCCTCACGCGCGGCTTCGGATCATTTCTATCGTTAAATGATAAACTCCGTTGGACCAGCCATAAGCCTCCTTGGAGGAGGGCAATGCATTGTGCAAGCCGGATCACAGCTATGCGGGCACGTTATTAACATAGAGCATTGAAAAGTTAGGCGGGGGGACTGCTCCGCCTGCCTGTATATGGAATAAATTCGCTAAAAAAGAAACATGATCAGTATTATAGATTTCGGAAGCCCGAAGATCCAGCACATTCACGAAAGCATCAGCAGGCTCGGGCATGTGTGCAGGATCATTCCCTGGGAAGAAAGCCACCGCATTGAACAGGAAAATTCCCGGGCGGTGATCCTCAGCGGCTCTCCATTGCTGATCACCAAGAATACCGACATCGGCCCGCATTTAAAACGCTACGATTTCCTGAAAACATCGTCGCTGCCTGTGCTGGGGATCTGCTACGGCCATCAGCTGCTGGGCGTGATGCACGGAGCCGCCGCATTCAAGGGCGAAGAAGTGCGGAAGGAAATGCAGATCAGCATCCTCGACCATGAAACGCTTTTTGAAGGATTTGAGAAAACGGTAACGATGAAGGAAGACCATACGGAAGGCATCCCGCTTCCCGAAGGCTTCCTGCACCTTGCCTGTACGGAACAATACGAAGTAGAAGCCATGAAGCACCCGAGCAAAAACATCTTCGGCGTTCAATTCCACCCCGAAGTATCGGGCGAAAGCGGGATGCAGCTTTTATCAAACTTTTGCAAACTGATATAGGTTTTATGGTCTTAAATTATATCTGGATCGCCTTTTTTTTAATCGCCTTTGCAGTGGCGCTCTTAAAGCTTGTATTTACAGGTGACACGGAGATCTTCAAAACCATTATGGATGCTACATTTGAATCTTCAAAGGTAGCGGTAATGGATATCTCACTTCCGCTTGCCGGTGTAATGACTTTATGGCTTGGCCTGATGAACATCGGTGAAAAAGCAGGCGCGATCAACTTTCTGTCGCGCATTGTCGGCCCCTTCTTTCACAAGCTATTTCCCGAGATCCCGAAAGACCACCCGGCTAACGGACAGATCATGATGAACTTTTCGGCAAATATGCTGGGCCTCGACAATGCAGCTACCCCACTCGGATTAAAAGCAATGGGCACCATGCAGGAATTAAATGTAAACAAGGAAACCGCATCGAATGCGCAAATCATGTTCCTCGTGCTGAACACATCCGGACTGACCATTATCCCGATCACCATTATGGCACAGCGGGCCATCATGGGCTCAGCAAGCCCCTCCGATGTTTTTATTCCTATCCTTATAGCCACCTACTGCTCCACGATGATCGGATTGCTGTATGTCGCTTTCCGGCAGAAGCTCAATCTTCTGAACACAACTGTCCTGGGATGGCTCGGCGGCGTTACTGCAGTGATCATCGGCATTATCTGGTATTTCAGCACCCTCACACAGGAACAGATCGGCGTTCAATCGACTGTGGTTGCAAACGTGATCCTTTTTAGCATTATCATTGCCTTTATCCTGGGCGGGCTCCGCAAAAAAATAAATGTATACAGCGCATTCATAGAAGGTGCTGCAAGCGGTTTTGAAACGGCAGTGAAAGTAATCCCTTATTTAATTGCAATGCTTGTGGGAATTGCAGTATTCAAAGCTTCGGGGGCGATGGGCTATCTTACCGACGGCATCGGGTATGCCCTTGCGGCAATGGGTGTGAATACTGATTTTGTTCCCGCCCTGCCTACTGCATTTATGAAGCCGCTGAGCGGAAGCGGTGCTAAAGCGATGATGCTTTCTACCATGAAAACATACGGTGCGGATTCTTTCGTAGGACATGTGTCGTGTGTTTTCCAGGGAGCTGCCGATACTACTTTTTATATTGTTGCGCTATACTTCGGATCGGTAGGCATTAAAAATACGCGCTATGCAATTCCGGCAGGGCTGATCGCTGATCTGGCAGGGGTGATCGCGGCGATATTTATTTGCTATATGTTCTTTCATTAACATCCTGTTATGTTTTCTTTGCCGCAGATTCGCAGATTTTTTTCCTGAAAAAAAATTATCGCAGATTGGATCGCTTCGCGATTAGCGGGATGCTTATTCGCTATGTTTTCTTTTGCCACAGATTCACGGATTTTTATCGTGGTAAAAATTACCGCAGATTGGATCGCTTCGCGATTTGAGCAAAGCGATATAATTAGCAGGATCTCGTGCGCGTTATGATCTTGCAGAGATCCCGTGTCGTGGCACGGGATGACGATCATTCGAGTGGCGATAAGCTTGACGGTGATCTCAATCGGAGTCCGAGACAGGCGTGGCACGGGATGACGGTAACCGCGGGACGATAATTTATTTCTTCTCCTTTATATAAAACATTCCGCAGGCGCTGATGATCGCGATCAGCGGCACTACCGGGACACGGAAGCGCGCTTCGGTAACGGGAGGCAGATTCATGACGGCAAAGCAGAGGATGGTGAAGAGGAACAGGAAGCAGATCGGCAGCAGCTTTTCCTTTCGCATGTAAACGATCCCGATCACAAATGCAATGTACACCAGCGCCATCATGAGCAGCTGGAACAACACAAGCATGATGGACACGGTGCTCGTCCGCTTAAAGAAGCTTTCAAACACCTTATAGCTTTTCGGGATGGTGTTGTAGCCTTTTCCCCAGTGACCGAACATGATCTCGAAATAGGCGCAGGTCGGCTTCAGGAAAAAATAACCTACCTGGATGGCCTGCTGCTTTAAAAAGATCGTAGGAGAATCCGAGATCACGGACAGCGCTTCCTTTTCAATGAAAGCAGCATACTCATACGGCTGTGTGTACGCATTGCCTTTGAACTCCCTGAACGTTTTCCAGCGGAGCGTGCTTTGCGACCCCGCAAGCGAATGTCCGTAACGTTCGGCATACACCGCGGCTGCCTGGTAGTTCAGCAGGTTGTGCTCCCTGATCACGCTGATGAAGGGATGTCCGAACGTGACCTTGTTCCTCGCCAGCCATGGCGATAAGCTGAGCAGCACAACACCAGCATACAGCAATGCGTTTTTGAAAACAGTTTTTAGCTGCCGGAAATTCCTGTAAAGAATAAACACGGCAAAGAGCAAGGGAATGCAGAACGCGATCGGCCGGCAAAGGATGAGCAAGCCGGAGAAGAGCGCTGCATACACAAGGTATTTGGTCTGATCATCCTTTAAGAAACGGATGAAAAAGAAAAACGCGAGCAGCAGCAGGAATGTAAACAGCGTTTCGGTGAGCACGATGCTGGCCATTGCCACAGAAGGCAGATCGAGCGCGACGATCAATGCTGATGCATTTGAGATGAACCTGTTACCGGTGACCTGTTCCGCAAGCCGGTACACGAGGTAACAGCTGAGCACCGAAAGAATGATCTGCAGGATGATAATGGAGAAGCCTTCGGGCCCGATCATTTCCGCGAAAGCGATAAACATTGGATACACGGGTGTGCGGTAATAATCGGGATCGAGCGGGGCCTGCTCGTTCTGGCTGAACACACCTTCGTGGAACATGTTATAGCCTAAATTCCAGTAGCCATAGGAATCGTACACATAAATGCCATCGGGATTTTTAACACATACAGTGATGAGCAGGCCGAGCCTGATAACAAGGGCGAGAAGCAAAATGATGAGCAGAGGCTTGTTCCCTTTTAATCCGCTCATGCTATTGCGTATCAGCAGGCTTATTTTTACGGAGGTACAGTACAGTGCCCGGCGCGGGCTCTGTACCCGGGGCGATGTGATTCTTCTTATACAGCTTCTTCAGCTTGATGCCGTGCAACTGGGAAATGGAGCGCATTGTTTCACCCTTCTTCACGGTATGGAACGGCTCTTCCGCACGATTGCGCTTCGGCTGCAGGTAGAGCTTCTGTCCGGGAACGAGCGTTGAATTGGGATCGAGATCATTGAACTTATAGAGCTGCCAGAGGTCCTTATCGGTATCGTGCGCGATCTTGTAGAACGAATCGCCCGGCTTTACGATCACATACTTAATGAGGTGAAAGCGGAGGATCTCCCTCGGCTCAAACTTATCGGGCGTTGCGGGCTTTTCAACTGAAGCCGTGATATTGGGCACACCTTCCATTTTATCCAGCTCGTATAATTTGTAAGCTTCAATAAGCTCGATGAGGCGCTTCGTGTATTTCGGATCGGTTGCATATCCTGCGGCTTTCAGCCCTTCCGCCCAGCCTTTGTAATCGTTGCGCTTTAGTGTGAACAACGATGCATAGCGCGGACGGTTCTTCAGGAATTTGGAATGGTCGGTATACGAATCGAGCACGGAAGGATACTTGCGGAAGCATTCATCCTTTGCATCATCATCCTTGATAAAGGTAGGCCCGTTCCAGTCGTGACACTTAATCCCGAAATGATTGTTGGCATACACGGCGAGATCGCTGTTGCCATTTCCGCTTTCGAGCATTCCCTGCGCAAGCGTGATGCTGGCGGGGATGTTATACATCAGCATTTCCTTTATCGCTTCATCCTTGTAGCTGTCGATGTACTTTTCGGGGCTCATCTTCCGCTCTGCAGGCTGGGCAAAGCAGAGCATCCCCGGGAGGACAAGCAATAACAGGAAAGGAATACGAGATCTCATTCTTACAAACATAGCCAAAATTTGTACGGACATGGCGGAGGGAGGGTTTGAATTTTCTAACAATGGGGTGTTAGTTGAGGAAATTAAGGCTTACCGGATCATCCAAAATCTTGTCTTGATGGCAACCTGCAACGCCATGAAGAAATGGGTGTTTTTACACATTGATAATTGATAGGCAATGATTTAGATTTGCCGCACAGAATAAATACAAGCGAATTTATCGGATTAATTATGTCACAGAAGTGGAAAAGTGTCCATGGAAGTGTGAATATAATACAGCAAGTTTGATGCTTCAAATGAACGGCTAACGGAGTATTAATCATTTCACAATCTATAAAGTATGGCATTAGTTTATTGCAAAGCGTGCGGAAAAGAGATCAGCGAAAATGCGAAGGCTTGCCCTTCCTGTGGCGAACCGCAAAAAACACGCAGCAATGCGTTTTTAATAATCGTTATTCTAGTAGTGCTTATTGTCGGAGGCTTCATAGGCTTTAAGCTTTACAACACTTCTTTAATGAGCGAAGCGGAGCAAAAAAAGATGATCGTTCAGGAGATACTGGGAAAGGATTGCACTTTTTTATCCCAGGCAGGTTCCGAATTCATTCAGCAAAGCATGGTCAGAGCTATTGTTACAGCTGCAATTTCAAACCGGTGCGACTGTGTGCAAGAGGTGATAGTTCCCGAGATGGTCAATAATTATTCATTGGAAGAACTGGAAAAGCTAAAGGACTCACCTATCGAGGCAATGCAGGCAGTTGGAGCGGTAGTGACGCAGAACCTTGGAATTATTCAACAACATTGCGGAAGCATTAATTAATTTTTACACGCGAAATGTCAGACGAAATTAAAAGCAAAAGAAAACTTTCAAAAGCAAAGCTCGCCGGGATCATTGGCGTAACAGCCGGCATTTTAAGCATACTTGGGGGACTTGAGGTATTCTATCTCAAAATGACCACCAAAGACTTTTCAGGCCAATGGAAAATTACCTGCAATATCAAAACCAGCACATACCAGCCCTATATAGGTAAATCATCGGGATGGAAAGTGTTTTTCACCCAAAACGGTGATAAACTAAATGGGAGAGGTGAAATGACCTGGATAGATGATAAGGAAATCCCCTTCAGTCAACATTCACCCATAACCATGGAAGGAATTGTAGACGGAGATGAAATTACTCTAAACTATACAATGCAGGCGAAAGAAGACTTTCATACGGCGAGATCAAGCTCACAATGGATTCGAATGTATTAGCCCAAGGTACATTTTCGGGAACTGCGGCTAATGCTACTGGAACTTCCATCGCAGAAAAAATATTAAAATGATAATATTATAATTACAGGAAGAAAATAAATGAAAATATTACGATTAATTACAGTCACGGCAGCCGCTTTTTTTCACACAAGCTCCCAAGGACAAAACACTATTGACGTTGCGGAAAGCACATTAAAAGTGAGTGGCTTGAGTGAAGAAATTTTTTATTATGGATTTTCAGAAGGTGATCAACTAATATTCAGTTTTGAAGAACTGAACAGAAAAGAGCTGAAAGAAATTGAAATCATTGAGCTTCCCGCATCTTCCAAATTTATGGACTATAAAACTGCGAGGATCGACAATAAGACCATAACTATTACAAATACGGGTATTTATAAATTCCGGTTTTCTAATTCTGCACTAACGGGCAGAATCTGTAAGTTTAAAATTCAGCGTATACCTGCCGACCAATCAAAAAAGTTCAATACAAATGTATATTGGAAAACCGTGTATGACACAACGTATACTACGGTACAGGAAAAATACCTTATTAAATCAGACACCATAATAAATAACATTACGGATCAGGTTGCGAAAGTACATTCCCAAGGAAATATGGATGGCAATAAATCCTACTTCAATTTCTCCCTGCCTCCAAACACAATTTCATGGAGCTACTACATAGGCGTAGACCAGGGAGGGATGCAAGCGTATCAAAATGCTACAGCTCTACTGGCAAAAAATGCCGGCCCCATCGCTTCCAAGCTTCCGGGGTACGGACCGCTGGCCTCGCTCGCCTTAGGTGGTGCATCTTATATCGCTCAATTACAATCCGGAGAAGATATAGATTTTTGGATCGTACAAGGTGATAATGCAAACTTATGGCAAAGTGATCAACAATTTTATTACATAAAAAAAGGTAAGGTTTTAAATGATTATTCACGAATGCTATCGCCCCTTAAAGGGAACAACTTGTTTGTTTGCCTCAGTAATGACAATGCTATCACCGGCGTTCAGGTCACAGTTAAAATAACGGCAATTTCAGTAAATGAGGAATGGGGATTAAGGCCTATTCAAAAAATGCACATTAGCAGTAAGCAAGTGGCTTATTTGAAAAATTAAACATAACCAACAACTAATATTAAAAAATGGAAACTATCACAAGCAAATTCACAGAAAAGGCAATCTTCATTGAAGACATCGAGAAAATCGATTTTACTATGATTAAACTTAAACTGCAAGACGAAGAGGAGGGCCAGGGATGGAATATTGAACAAGCAAATGAAGCTGAAAAAGAATATAAAAAATTCTTGGCGCTAAAACGCGTCTATCATACCAAGGAAATTGTTCCTAATAAAACAATTGATATTTTTTGGCACCAGCATATATTAGACACAGAAGCATATGCAAAAGACTGCGATACTATATTTGGCTTCTTCATCCACCATTATCCTTATTTTGGCATGAATGGAGATCAAGATGCGCAAAACCTAGTCGATGCGTTCGAAGAAACAAAAATTCTTTATAAATATCATTTTGACAAGAATTATTTGGGTGAAGCGCCCAAATGTAAAACGCCTAAATGTCGAACTGCATGTAAACCTATGAAATGCAAATAAAAAGATTTGATAAAATTTGTCTGTTTATACACCAACATATGATGAGATGGCAGCTTCACCTCTTTTGTTGAAAAAAATTGAAAACCTCTATAGGAAGAGCGTTTTTTTATGATGAAACCGAGTTAAATTTGCTGTGCTTTCGATGAGGTACGAAAACTCGTACTTGTGTTGGAAGGGTTGAAGTTTAACGTATGGTCTCCCCATAAGGTTACCAATAAATCTATCCACGTTGATAGATTTACTGCTAACCTTGCCACCTCACGTGGCAGGTCAGCCTGTACAAAGAATCTCAGTAGTAGTATCATCATTTCTGCTGTATTTATATAGTTTTTAGGCGTTAGATTACGATTTAGTCACGTATTCGAAAGTTGTGGGTGACTCCCGGTTGTTTGCGCCAAAAACCCTTCCCTGAAATGGGCGATACGCGCTAATCGTTGGGTTTTTGGCTTTGCAGGATATTCTTATTTTAATATATATGTTGAATGCGGCTCTTTTTACTAAATGGACTGAAAAGGAAAAAGGAGCCGCATTAAGCAAAAAAAGGCGGTACGCGCATTTTGATCCTAAGATTGATTTCTTAAAAAACATTTCTATTTTAAGAAATTTTCTGGCTGATCCTAAAAAGGTCTCAACACATTCATTCTATCCGTTTATAAAATCTGACATTGTTGTTCCTCGATATAAAAAGACAGGAAAGCTGGATGAAAAAGGAAAACCAATTCGTAAATTGGAGAATAAGATACGCCCAATAGCGTACGCTGCACATTTTGATGCATTTATTTATTCCTGGTATTCAACATTGCTTTCTGAGCACTACGAGAAGAAAACAAAGGAGTTAGGAATTTATGATTGTGTATTAGCCTACTTGGAAAAGGATAAAAGCAACATCGAATTTGCTGATGAAGTATTTGAATACATTAAAGTCAAAGGTGAATGCGTTGCGCTTGCCTTTGATATAACAAGCTTTTTTGACGGCTTGGACCACGCGCACTTAAAAAAAATGTGGTCGCTCACATTGAATGAATCACGGCTTCCAGAAGACCATTTCAACATCTACCGTTCGATAACATCTTATACCACCGTCCAAAAAGAAAGGGTTGAGTCAGACTTCAACATACAAGCGAAAAAAGAAGCTGGTATAAGAATAGCAAGGATATGCTCTCCTAACGATTTCCGCGAAAAGGTCAGAGGAGGCGGAATGATTGAGAAAAGCCCATTCACAAATAAAGTTAAAGGAAGTACAAGATTAGGCGAAATCTGTGGAATTCCGCAGGGTTCACCAATAAGTGCCTGCCTTTCCAATATCTATATGATGGAGTTTGATGTTGACATCCACACGATGATTAGTCACCTTGGAGGATTATACCGTAGATATTGCGATGATATAGTGGTGGTCGTTAAGATTGAAGATGCCACCAAAGTTAAAGATGCGATAATTAAAACAATTGTTGATTATCATTTAGAGATTAATGATAGCAAAACTGAAGTGACGTATTTTAAAGATGATGGCGGAAAGCTCAAAGGATTTGATAACCCATCTTCCAATGCAAAAGAAAGGAACATGCAGTATCTCGGTTTTGAGTTTAATGGAGAAAATGCGTATATCCGTTCATCCAGTCTTTCCCGATACTACAGAAGGATGACGGCCAGAATTCGAGAGAACTTAAAAGCCGCTTATGGACAGAATTCAATTGGGTCAAAGATATTTAGAAAGAAACTTTATAATAGGTATACAGAAAAAGGAGAGCGAAATTTCATTTCATATGCCGAAAGAGCCTATGAACACATGGAGTCGAAGACAATATATAATCAGGTAAAAAATAGCAAGAAAAAGGTTAACAAAAAATTGGCTCAGAAAAACGCCACGTTTATAGCTAAACGACCAAAAAATATGCAATAAAAATGAGTCCTTGGAAAAAATATAAGGTAGGAAAACCTAGTGCCACAAAAAATTGGACAAACTCAAATTGTTGCCCCCTTGAAAAAATATATCATGTGGCACATATCGAGACTGCATCAAGAATTTTTAAAGACGGAAGAATAAAGGCAGGACTTATTTTTGATAAAAGTATACTAAACACCCAAAGAATCTTAGTTAATTGGCTCTCGCCTAATCACTGGACTAACGGTTCGAGATATGGAAACATTGAGTTTTCTTTTAATTTTAAGAAACTCTGTATTAACTCAAACTACTATTGGGTAGAAGATATTGCCTATGGTATTCCGGCCTGCAGAATACTTATAACTGATAAAGATTATTCCAAATTACTTCCTTCATACGACCCTACTGATGGAGACGGTCCTTGGTTTTATGACGAAAACAACGATATCCACTATTGGAATGGTGACATCTGTATGGAATTCATGCTGGAGAAAGACATTTTACTAAACGAATGTGACGAAATAGGATATATGAAACATCATCCCACTTTTTGCAACAACGGTCATTTGATATGCAAAGATAAAGGTCTAGAAAGAAGGAAAGCAAGCCTAAGATTTATATCTGATATTGTAGGAAATGACCTACCAATTGAAACCAACCATTTTATTACGAAGAAGCCGCTAGGAATCATCTTGCCGAAAGAAAATCTTAAAGAAGGTCTTGATGCCATAAGACAGAGAGCTTCTTCTCACAATCAAAAATATTCTGGAACAACAACAGCAATAAGTGAGAGTGCAATATCTTTAGTACACGCTTCTTTGAATTTTAATGCCATCGGAAATTTAAGTGAATTTAGAAGCATTGTTAGTCTATTCAAAAATTTCGATGAATATGACAAAGTATTAGAGAATATAGTGGTTGAAAAATTTGGCATAACAGCCATAAATGAATTATACTATGAATAGAAGAGAGAAAAATTATTTTATCATATTTTCATTAGAAGACCATCTTTATTAATTTTTCATTAACCCCTCCACCTGCTTAACAGTTAATCCCGTTAACTCAGCAACTTCTTCATTTGTAAACTTCTTTTTCGCGATAAGCTTCTTAGCGAGATCGTTCATTTTCTTCGTAACCTCCGCCTTGCTTTTCTTCTCCAAGTTCTTCATTTCCCTTTTCAAAGCATCCACCTGTTTAAACGTAAGGTCGTAATTGTTATCGGTTTCTATCTTTTCAATGAGGCCCATATCGTCGAAGCTGGTGTAGCTTTTTTCGGTGATGATGAGATGATCCATAATTGGTACACGGATAAACTTTCCGATGGCCATTATGCGCTCCGTAAGCTTAATGTCCTCGGTGGATGGTTCCAGCTCGCCGCCCGGGTGGTTGTGCACCATGATGAGGCGCACGGCACGCTTCTGCAATGCGAAGCTGAATACATCCATGGGTTCTACCACGGTCATGTTCGCTGAGCCCAGGCTGATGAGCTCGATCATGAGGATCTTATTCTGGTTGGAAAGGCATACCAGCCAGAAATGCTCTTTGTTCCGGTCGATTTTGTTTTCACGCAGGAGGATCTGCTGCGTGATCTTGTAGATGTCGGCAGAGTTCAGGACTTTGATCTTTTGGGCTTCGGTAAGCTTAATATTCATGATACGGATAACGAATTTGAACGAATGTTACGAATCTGTGTGTGATGTACGGATAACGAATTATTACGAATTTTACGAATTACAAATCTGTGTGTGATGTACTACGTTTTATTTACTGGTGCGTTGCTTAGGCTAATGTACAAATGAATGGGTTATGGAGGTGAAGGGAATGTGTTAAATTATAAACTTTTTGATGCTCATAAGTACGGAAGGCACGGATACGCATGGTTACGAAATTCGGCTAAGCTACTTTCCCGCAGGATAAGCCTCCTAGGGCAACTCGGAATGACAAACACAATGTAATGGTTCACTACGGATAAAAATGGGTGTTTTCACGTATTGACTCTCAGTTTGCAACAGTATAGATTTGCTTCACAGAACAAAAAACACAGCAATTTATCGAGAGTAGTATTATGGGACAGGAGTGTTCCTGGAGTACAAAAAGTTCCTGAATACTTTGAAGGTCAATTTAACTATTAAACTCAAAAAATCATGAAAAAGAGCCACTTGCTTACTTTATCTATCTGTATTTTTCTTTATAACCATCTGTTTTCAACTGAACGAAAAGACAGTATTTCAATAATCGAGATTAAAAGCTTCATGGAAATAGCTGTTGATTCATTTCAGAGTAACAGGCTCGTAATCGAATTAACCCTTAAAACGCCAAAAGACTCAAGCAAGGTTGATGCGCCTATCTACTTAAAAATAACGGCTAATAAAGGATTATTTGACAATAAGTATCTAAGTCTTGAAACGACAGCTATAATTATTTCAGAGGATGAATTAAAAACAAATAAAGTAATTAAAAAAATAATTTATGGATCGATCCGGGTAGATGAAACTTATGAGTTAAACAAGAATAAATTGTTATCAGTTAGTGTGGAAAAATTTATTCCGAATAGCTTGGTCGAAATACCTGTTTCGTCCTGCTTGGTAAAAGTACAGCTTTTACACAAAAAGAAGCCTTCAAAAGACGGAGTTTCATTTGCCTTAGGCAGTAATTTTGACCTTGCCGATAAAACACAACTAAATTCATTCTATGGCTCATTAAGTTATTTCAAGCCAAACGTGATCCACCGGGAAAGGAACAACGGACCAGTCTACCATCTAGGAATATATGGAGGTATTTACCAGAATAAATTCATTACACAAAAAACAACCGAGATTGAAAAAGAACACTACCAGCTTCTTGCAAGCTATAATAATGATTCTGTTCAGGTAAAAAAATCATTTACCTCAAAAACAACTATAATAAGCAACAATAATTATGGATTATTGATCTCTCTTCCGTTTACGGTTTATGCAAATGTTAATAGTTCTTCAAAACAGTATATTTCATTTACTCCTATTGACTTTGAAGCTTTACTCAGGAAAGAAACAACTTCCTACGAATACACTTCTTCTTCGAAAGACACCATTTTCAATACACATCGTTCATCAGTCCCTGACACAAGCTTAATCCAAGATGTTACAATTAAGAATAATTTTGATAAGTACTGGGGAACATTAACATTGCAATACAGCTACTCAGGAAGCTCATTCAGGGTTTTTATGAAATCAACACCCTGCGGCCTTTACTGGCGGAATAATGATGGTAAAACCTCCCTCTACTACAGCTTTTTTTTTAGCATCACAGAAAAGAATTTTGGATTACGGATAGGCGGTGAATTTAAAGGCATTTATGGAAATCCTGAACCATATTTCAATCTCTTTATTACAAAAGCATTTGATTTTTCAGCTATAGGGAAGGCGATTAAAGAAGTAAATTAACCAATCATTGCGGTTCGCATCGGGTACTCTCCGCGCACAGAATAAGATCCCTCGGGCAAGCTCGGGATGACAAACACATAGTACGTCGATCATAATTTATCATAAGCGTCGCAGACAATCATAATTTTCAAGCATAAAGATCTGCGGAGATCTGCGTACTATTTACACACAGCCTAAAACAATAAGACCAACCCACGTTCTCGACTTCGCTCGAACTGACAGCCACACAGAGCTCACTCACCGCGTCCGTGCAATAAACCCCGCATTCCCCTGCACCCCACCCGTATGCACCGCAATAACAGTCTCGCCACTTTTGAAATAGCCTTTTTGAATGAGATCATAAATGCCGTACATCATTTTAGCGGTATAAATAAAATCGAGCGGGATGTTATGCGTGCTTTCAAACCTTTCTATAAAGCTGAGCAGCTCCGGCTTTAGTTTCGCGTAGCCGCCGAAATGATAATCCTCAACTATTGACCAGTTCTGCTTTGTGTGCTCAAACGCCTTCAGCCAACGCTGTACTTCGGCATGCATATAGCCTTCGCCTTTCAGCACCTGGAAGCCGAGCGCTTTTTCATGCTCAGTTAATGAAAGGATGATCCCTGCTATGGTTGTCCCGGTTCCGCAGGCGCAGCAGATATGATCGAAGGGAATGTGAATGTGATCGCGGATCTCCATGCAGCCTTTTACACCTAATGTATTTGCACCGCCTTCAGGGATGATGTAAAAGCCTGATGGATCAAAACTGCTTATATTGAGCGCTTCAAGAAAACCCGGATCGTCCTTCCTCCTGTACGCTTCCCTTGAAACGAAATGCAGTTGCATACCCTGCCTTTGCGCAAATGCCAGCGTGGAATTAAGCTCCGCCGTTTGCTCTCCGCGGATGATCCCGAATGTGCTAAAGCCCTGCTCCTTCCCTGCTGCAGCCGTTGCCGCAATATGGTTGGAGAATGCGCCGCCGAATGTGAGAATGCCCTTCTTCCTTTGCCGCTTTACTTCCTCTAGGTTGTACCGGAGCTTGAACAGCTTGTTGCCGCTGATCTCCGGGTGATTGAGATCAGCCCGCAGCAGATACAGGTTTATCCCGTATTTACGGGTGATCTCATCGATCAGGGGCTGTAAGGGAATATCAACAGAATAGTCCGGCATCGGGTAAAAATATTAAATTTGCAGGACAATGGAAGGATTTTCAAAGCTCAATAACCTCGAGCCCGACGAATATTATTACAATGAGAACGGCTACATCGTTTTCACTGAAAAATATTTGCTGAAAAGAGGCTATTGCTGCCAGAACGGATGCAAGCATTGTCCGTATGGGTTTGATAAAAGTAAAGGGAGGATTGATAAGAAAAAGATGTGAGATCGGAGATATGAGATTTGAGATGAGTGCTGATATATTAAAGATCAGTCGCTTCGCTCAGGATGACAAAAGCTAAAACAGAACATTATATTTATGAGATTAATGATTAACCGTTGTTTACTGTTTTACGTTCTGGCTGTGAGCACGGCTTTGTGCAGCTGCTCCAATTCCGGATCGAAAACAAGCGCAACGGGACAGGCTGCCAAACCCACAGTAACGACAACCGCGACAAAAAAAGTAAGCACCACGGCTGTAAGGAAATTCACCGAAATAGATGCACGCACCTATAAAGTGGAAGTTATCATCAGCAAGGTCAGCGAGCCGAAGTCGTTCCGGAAGCTTGTGGAAAACCTCCCGGAAGAATATACGGTGAGCGACGAATCATTAAAGGATATCGCAGCACATTTCAAGCCCGGAGAGCTGAAGTACGTGTGGGTGGATAACTACCAGCCCGACTTCTCGGTGACCTACCTGCTGAAGATCCCCAAAGGCAAAAAGCTGGTCCGTGATTACGAAGGCTATTTTGCCTACATTGAAAACGATGAAAAAGTGAGTATTCCCATATACAGCGAAAAGTAACAGCAACAAGAAATGACATTTAAAGAACAGGTTTTACAAGGCATCCCAGACGAGCTGCCGGCGGCGAAAGCTTATGATCCCGACATCAATCATGCCCCGAAGCGGAAAGACATCCTGAATAAAGAAGAAAAGAAATTAGCGATCAGGAACGCATTGCGCTACTTCGACAAAAAGCACCATGCCGTGCTTGCAAAAGAATTCGCGGATGAGCTAAAGGAATACGGCCGCATTTACATGTACCGCTTCCGTCCCGATTACAAGATCCACGCAAGGCACCTGAATGAATATCCGCATAGATCCACGCAGGCAGCCGCTATTATGGTTATGCTGCAGAACAACCTCGACTATGCCGTTGCGCAGCATCCGCATGAGCTGATCACCTACGGCGGCAACGGCGCAGTGTTCCAGAACTGGGCGCAATACCTGCTCACCATGAAATACCTGGCGGAGATGACGGACGAGCAAACGCTGGTAATGTACTCCGGCCACCCGATGGGGCTTTTCCCTTCACACAAGGACGCACCCCGCGTGGTGATCACCAACGGGATGATGATCCCGAACTACAGCAAGCCCGACGACTGGGAAAAATTCAATGCGCTCGGCGTAACGCAATACGGACAAATGACCGCGGGATCGTACATGTACATCGGCCCGCAGGGAATTGTGCATGGCACCACCATCACCGTAATGAACGCCGCAAGAAAGATCTCGGACGGCGAAGAGGACAGGAAAGGAAAATTATTCGTGACCTGCGGACTCGGCGGCATGAGCGGCGCACAGCCGAAGGCAGGAAAGATCTCGGGGCTGGTGACCATTGTTGCGGAGATCAACCCGAAAGCGACCAAAACACGCCATTCGCAAGGCTGGGTGGATGAAGTGTACGACGACCTTGCACAATTAATGTCACGCGTAAAAAAGGCCCAGGCTGCAAAAGAGGCTATTTCACTGGCTTACCAGGGGAATGTGGTTGACCTCTGGGAACACCTCGTTAAAGAAGGCTTGAATGTTGATCTCGGCACAGACCAAACCTCCCTGCACAATCCATGGGCGGGTGGCTATTATCCCGCAGGATTGACATACGAGCAATCCAACGAAATGATGGCGAAGGATCCGGTGCAATTCAAAAAAGAAGTTCAGAAAACACTTGTGCGCCATGCAAACGCGGTGAACGCGCTTGCCGCAAAAGGCATGTACTTCTTCGATTACGGAAACGCATTCCTCCTTGAAGCATCACGCGCAGGAGCCGACATCGTAAATGCCGACGGCACTTTCAAATACAAATCATACGTACAGGATATTTTAGGGCCGATGTGCTTCGACTACGGATTCGGGCCTTTCCGCTGGGTGTGCACTTCCTGCGACCCGAAGGACCTTGCGATCACCGACCAGCTGGCGCTTGAAGTGCTGCAGGACATGTATAAAACAGCACCTGCAGAGATCAAACAGCAGCTGAGCGATAACATTGTATGGATCAAGGATGCCATGCAGAATAACTTAGTGGTGGGCTCGCAGGCCCGCATCCTGTATGCCGATGCCGAAGCGCGCATTAAGATCGCGGAAGCATTCAACAACGCAATTAAATCCGGCAAGCTTTCCGCCCCGGTTGTTTTAGGAAGGGATCACCACGATGTATCCGGAACCGATTCGCCTTACCGCGAAACATCCAATATTTACGACGGCTCCAGCTTCACTGCGGATATGGCCGTGCAGAACTTTGTAGGCGACGGATTCCGCGGCGCCACCTGGATCTCATTGCACAACGGAGGCGGCGTTGGCTGGGGCGAAGTGATCAACGGAGGATTCGGGATGGTGCTGGATGGAACTGCCGACAGCGACAGAAGATTAAAATCCATGCTGTTCTGGGATGTGAACAACGGGATCGCGAGAAGAAGCTGGGCACGCAACGAAGAAGCGCAGTTTGCCATTAAGCGCGAAATGGAGAGGAGTCCGAACTTGAAAGTGACGCTGCCGAATATTGTGGATGATAGTTTACTGGAAGGGCTTTTCTGACCTCACCTGACCTCACCCCGACCCTCTCCATGCGCCTACGCTGAAGCTTCTGCGCAAGCGTAAGGTGAGGGAGCAATAGCCTGAATGCACATTTTTGATAAATTATTATGAAAGTAAGCGGTTTCACCATTGCACGCAACATCATCAAATACGATTACCCGATCGTGGAAGCGATCAGCTCTATTTTACCGCTCTGCGATGAAGTGGTGGTTGCCATTGGTAAATCGGAAGACGATACGCTGCAGCTGATCCGCTCCATCAATTCCCCGAAGATAAAGATCATTGAAACGGTGTGGGACGAAAGCCTCCGCGAAGGCGGGCGCGTGCTTGCCGACGAGACCAATAAAGCTTTTGCGGCAACTGATCCCGGCAGCGACTGGTGCTTTTACATCCAGGGCGATGAAGTGATCCACGAGCAATACCTGCCGGTGATCAAAGCAGCCATGGAAAAATACAGGGATGACAAGAACGTGGAAGGGCTGCTGTTCAATTACACGCATTTTTACGGATCGTATGATTATGTGGGCGATTCGAGAATGTGGTACAGGAAAGAGATCCGCGTGATCAGGAGCGATAAACAGATCAGCTCTTACCGCGATGCGCAGGGCTTCCGGAAGAACAACAACAAGCTAAAGGTAAAGCAGGTGGATGCCGCAGTGTATCATTACGGATGGGTAAAACCCCCGGAAGCGCAGCAGGCGAAGCAGCAAAGCTTCAACAAGCTGTGGCACGACGACCAGTGGATGAAAAAGAATGTTCCCGATGTGCATGCATTCGACTATTCACAGATCGATTCGCTGGCATTGTTCAAAGGAACGCATCCGAAGATCATGCAGGAGCGCATCAGCAAAATGAACTGGAAATTCTCCTTCGATCCGATGCAAAAAAAGTTCTCCTTCAAAAAACGCGTCCTTTACTTCTTAGAGAAAAAATTCGGATGGAAGGTTGGCGAATACCGGAATTATAAAATCATTTAATATGAAACAGATCTCTCTGCTTCTTGCCTGCTGCCTGCTGCTTACCACAGCATTCGCACAAGGGAGAAAAAATAAAAAACAAACGGCCGAAAGATCCGGGATGCTTGCCGAGAGCTATGACTCAATTCCGGGTATTGGAGTTGCCTACAGCATGGCCTGGCAAAAGGCAACAATACTGAGCGGAACGCTGGTAAACGGGCGCAAGGAAGGATTATGGAAATTCGCCAACATCGAAGGGAACCATTCGTATGAAGGCAATTACCACGACGATAAAAAGAACGGGGAATGGAATTATTACAGGGATAAAAAATTGCTTGCAAAAGTATATTTCAAGGATGATCTCGCGGATAGCCTGTGGCAGTCGTACTACGAAGGCGGACAGCTGCAGGGCCAGATGAATTCCCACAGCGGCAAGCTCAACGGCATTTACCGGCTTTATTATGAAAACGGCGTTGTGGCAAGGGAGTCGGGCTACAGAAACGATACTTCCGCCAGCGCGATAACGGTACGCTACATGAACGGCACAGTGCGGTATACTGCCGAATACAAAGATGGGCTCATCTATAACATTACTGCGCTGAACGATAGCCTTGATCACAAGCTGGACCCGGGCACAATGAAAGATGGCAGCGGCCTCCTGAAGCGTTACGACCGGAAAGGAAGCCTGTATTCGGAAGTTGAATACAAGGATGGGCTGAAGAACGGCTCTGCCAAATTATACAACAAAGGTAAATGCATCTACTGGTACAGTTTCGAGAATGGGAAGCAGTCGGGGCTTCAACGGCAATACAACCGAAACGGCGATCTCACCCTGGAAGGTTATTGCGCGAACGGATTTAAAGCAGGAACATGGAAAGAGCACAACCCGGACGTGAGCAGCACAAACAGCAGGGAATACAGGCTTGCAGACAGCATCACCGTTGCCGCTGTGGACTTTGAACCTGACTTCCATACATCTACAGCGCTGCCCTTCATGCAGGGCGGCGAGGACGCCATGGTTCAATTTGTAGGAGCAAACGTTATTTACCCGAAAGCAGCCAGGAAAAAAGGGATCCACGGGCATGTCTACGTTACCTTCGTTGTCGACCGGTCGGGCAGGATCACTAATACGCGCATTTTGCGGGGTGTGTCGGATGAGCTCGATGCCGAAGCGCTTCGCGTTGTAAACTTAATGCCTTTATGGACGCCCGGTTTCCAGGATGGATTTCCGGTGAACGTACAGTTTAACCTTCCGATAAAATTCTCTTTACAATGAAATACAGTATTGCACTCGCCTTCATTTTTGCTGTTCTCTGCTCCTGCTCTTCCAGCGCGGACAAAGCAAAAGAAACCAAGCCCGCAGTAAACGAACAACCTGCTGCACAGGCGCCTGAAAATTTCCCAACCGGCAAGGTGATCGATAAAGTAGCCTGCAAAACGGATACTTCCAAAAGCTACGCGTTATATCTTCCGAAAGCTTACGACACCAAAAAGCAGTACCCAATCATTTATGCTTTTGATCCGCACAAGACAGGGAAGCTGCCCGTAGCCAATTATACAGAGCTTGCGGAGAAATACGGGTACATCATTGTGGGATCCAACAACTCGGAGAACGGTCTCGCATGGGAGCAAACGCTCACCATAGTGAACACACTTTTCAGCGATACAAGGGCAAGGCTCGCGATCAATACGAACAGGATCTATCTCCTCGGCTTCTCCGGCGGGGCGCGCGTTGCCAACGCCATCACTATGATGAACGGCTCCATCAACAGCGTGATCTGCTGCGGAGCCGCCTCGCCTGCCGCCAACATTCCCGACCCGCGCAACAATTATACATTCTTCGGGATCGCAGGAGATGCTGATTTCAATTATTCCGAAATGAAAAAATACGACATGCTCGACCTTGCCGGCCGCCGCCTGAAGCATGCGCTGATCACATTTGAAGGCAAGCATGAATGGCCGCGCGTGGCAGCAATGGAGGAAGCATTCCTCTGGCTCGAGCTGAACAACATGCGAAAAGACCCTTCGGCAAAGAATGACAGTGTTGTGCTACACAACCTTTCCGGTGAAAGCGAACGACTGTATTCGCTGGAAAAGCAGCACAAGAAGTATGAAGCGTATGAACTATGCCGCAAGACTATCAACTATTACGAAGGCCTCGGCGATCTGAGCCTGTTTTATGAGCAATATAAAAAGCTGCAAAGTGATGCTGACGTGGACAAACAGTTAAAGCAAAACGAAGCCGACTGGACCCGCGAGGAGAAGCTGAAGGAAGAATACATGAACAACCTGCAGCGACAGGATCTTGCATGGTGGCAAAAGGATGTGGCTGCCATGAACAAGCAGATCAAAAGCGGGAAGGATAAAAATGAAGCGCTGATCAAAAAGCGCTTGCTCAGCTACCTCAGCCTCGTATGCTACATGCAAACCAGCGGCGCGCTTAAGCAGAACGACCTGCGGGCTGCCACTTACTTTGATAACCTGTATGTGCTGGTCGATCCTACGAATCCGGAAGCTCATTATTTTATGGCAGAGATCAATGCAAAGCGGGGCAACACTGCTGCGGCGCTCAAAGCTCTTGATGAAGCGGTGAAGAACGGCTTTAAGGAAAAAGGAAGAATGCAGAACGACAGCGCTTTTGCGGGAATAAGGAATGAAGCGGGGTTTGTGAAGGTACTTGAGGACATGAAGTAACTTTGTTGACGCGCCGGAGATTTCCTATGCACTTTGCCGTTTTCCTTTAAACCCAAATCCTATCTCAATTCCACCATTTAAAACCGGTGAAAAATGAGTAGAATGCCCCGATTTATATCGTGTGGAATATCTTTCGGCTGTAACAACTTCATCAAGGTCCTGGTATTTAATTCCGAAACCAATATGTACATCCACATTGAACGTTCTTCTCAATAAAGGATCAAAGCCAAACATCCCTATCAGGCAGATATTATGGCTCCTTCCGTTGGTACGGCTCCAGGAAGCAAAAGAGGACGACGGGGAGCCGTCTTCCAGGTACTCCGCATCTTTCCAGCGTTTAAACGCATACCTGAGCATTGGTGAAAAATAAATTGAAACATGCCCCAAATCTGCATAAAACTTACGCTGTAAATCGGCTTCAAGCCCGTGCGTTTTAAAGGCAATAACCCGATCAAACTCATTGGCCAGGCCGGGCATCGGATAAAACCATCCCAGTCCGATTTCCCAGCCTGCCTTTTTTCCATTATACCTTTCGTAAGAAAAATGCAACTGCGCAAAAGGTGATTTAACAATATCGATCCTGACATAATGCATTGGACAAATTGCCGCATCCTCCTGTGAATCCACCGGATTAAAGCTTAAGCAAAATATTAAGGGCAACAGGCATTTCACAGCAGATCTAACCATATTCAATTACTTCTTTTCCTTTCTTCTAAAACCAAAACCTATCTTAAATCCTGCCTTTATGGCCAAAGAATAAAAACTGTTCTGTCCGGGCAATATGTCATAGTAATGGTACTTAGGGGGAGGATAGTTGTGTGTCGTTAAATAATCATAATAGCCAATACCTATCCCGACACCTGCATCGATCGTGAAAAAATTTTTAAAACGCGAAGCAAAACCGCACATGGCTGAAACGCTATACACTTTTCGCGTTGCCGAAACCACCTCATTGAAAGAGTACGAAGAAGAACGGAATTCATCAATGATCCAAACATTTACATCCTCGCAATGCTTGTATTTGTATGATAAGGCGAGCGCTATATATGGGTTAAAAAACCTCCGCGGGAAATAATACTTCTGCCGGAACTCAAGTCCATAACCCCTGTAATGACCGGCAGTTCTATCAAACCAGCCCAGATCACCCGGCTCTTCATTAACAAAGCTGATCACACGGTTTGGATAAAATAAACTAAGCCCTACTTCTTCCCCCAAATGTTTACCGTTAAAAAATTCGTAATTAACATGAAATTGACAGAAGGCGCTTTTCAATAAATCCACCTTTACAAAATGAATCTGGCCAGGCCGATACGAGGTATCAGGAACAGCGCTGTTTTCCCGCGAATAAGAAAGCCGGGCGAACAGCAATAAAGAAATGAGAATTCGGCTTTGCATTGTTAGTTCCGGACGATCTTCCGGATGAGCACCACGTCTTTATCGCATACAATATGAACGATATAAATTCCCGCAGGTTCGGCACTGAGATCAACCCTGACAAGACTTCCGGCCGCGGAAACTTGCACAGGCACTATCTTTCCCAATACATCGCTGAGCCATACATTCTTCACCTCCTGCAGCGGGCCCGCATTTATCTCGAAGCGTCCATTGTTCGGATTCGGACTGATAACAATCGCATTATTTACGTATTCCGGCACGCTTAAAGGAATCACCAGTTCACACGAGGAACCATAAGAAGGATAATAGGAAGTATCATTTACACTATAACAAAGAATAGAAGGGCCGGAACACTCAATCGTTCCATACATTCCTTCTAAAAAGCCCCGATCATGGCCGATGCCTTCGAGCAGATAGTTTGAAGGGTACGCAGGAAATAACGTGAACCGCTTCCTGTAGCCGCCCGCAACGGCGATGCTGTCGATCGCTGTTACCACGATATTTGTATAGTTATTCACAGCGGTTACAGGCAGCGTATCACCAACCGCCAGGTTAAAATCATAAAGCAGCACCTCGGCTGTATCGGAAGGTTTGCGCATAAACACCCGCTTCAGCGAATCCCTTACATAGGCTACGGCGTTGATAGAATCGTTGTAAAAGTAGTGATTCCAGGTGTGTACTCCTGAAGACAGGCTATCATAATTCCAATCGTGCCCCTTCTTAAACACTTTGTAATAATTCCGGGAGCCAATAAGGGTATCGCCTTTCACATAATAATTATACATGCTGCGGTTATTGTACGACCCCGAGTAATTGCAGTCCTGGTAGATCTTCCACACCGGATTGTTCCCAAAATAATTTGTTTGAGAAAATACTGCCGGAGCAGAACACATTAAAATAAGGAAAATACAGACAGATCGTTTCATGGGTGGAAATTAGAATTACATGAATTTACGAAAACAATTCATCCTCCTTCATCGTACTTATTAAACGGCGGAATTATTTAGTTAACGGTTAATCCCAACCCGAAGCAAGCACATCCACCAAATGCATCATCTTTACATTTTTGCCTTGCTTCTTCGCATAGCCATCCATGTGCATGAGGCAGGAAACATCCGTGGAGATGATATATTCTGCGCCTGTTTCAAGGGCATTCTCTAATTTCTTCTCACCCATTCCTACAGCGATCGGCTCAAACTTTACGGAGAAGCTTCCGCCAAATCCGCAGCAGGTTTCCACATCCTTCATCTCACGCAGCTCCAGGCCACGCACCTTTTCCAGCAGCAATCGCGGCTCACGCTTAATGCCATACTCGCGCAATGCGGCGCAGGAGTCGTGATACGTTGCAACGCCTTCCAGCTTTGCGCCAAGGTCGGTGATCTTTAAAACATTCACCAGGAAATCGGAGAACTCGAACATGTTCTTCTGGATCTGCTTGAACTCATTATGCAGCACAGAATTATGGAACATCTCGGGATAATAATTTTTCACAAAGCCCGAGCAGGATGCCGAAGGTGTAACGATATACCGGTCGTTCTGAAACTCACGGATGAACTTCTCCCCCACTTCCTTGCACTCATCGCGGTAACCGGCATTGAATGCAGGCTGTCCACAGCAGGTCTGCTCGGGATTGTAATTCACGCCACAACCCAAGCGCTCCAGGATCTTCACCATGTTGGAAGCTGTTTCCGGGTAGATCTGGTCAATAAAACAAGGGATAAAAATATCTACAATCATTAATTTACGGATAACGAATTAATACGAATTTTACGAATTACGAATGCTTACAAATCGATACAAATTTACGAATCGAACGTCATTGCGAGGAGGTACGACGAAGCAATCTCACCTACTAATACTAATCTCTACAATTTACGAATTACGAATCTATACCAATAATAGCATGCGGGCTGTCATTTCGAACTGACGCTAACATACTTACCAATATACGATCTCTACTTCACATTCTCTGTTTTCGGAATGGTCAATAACACTAAGAAGCCAATAATAAAGAACGTGATCAATGCAAGGATCGAATTTCTCATACCGCCTGTAATGCCTTCAATGGCGCCGAATGAAAGCATTCCTACAACAATTCCGATCTTTTCACACACATCATAAAAGCTGAAGAAGGAGGCATTATCTTCCGTTGCCGGCAGCAGCTTCGAATACGTTGAGCGCGACAATGACTGGATCCCTCCCATCACGAGCCCGACGGAACAGGCTACCACATAAAATGCATTTGGGGTATATACAAATGCATAAGTGCCTATGCAGATCCCGATCCAAATGAACAGCGAAACGCCAAGCGCCTTTATGTTGCCGATCCTGTTCGAGAGCTTTGAAAAAAGGTAAGACCCGGCAATTCCGACGAACTGGATCAGCAGCACGCTTACGATCAGGTTACCATCCTCAAGCCCGGCAATCTCCTTCTTCGCAAACAATACAGCCATCAGCATCACTGTTTGAACCCCCATGCTGTATATAAAGAACGCGATGAGGTAACGCTTCAGCTGCTTGTACTCCTTCAATTGGTTCCATACTTTATACAATTCCCTGAATCCTTTTGAAATAACACTGCCGCTCGCTGCATTTACCTTTGTGCCGTTCGGGAGGCGCGCAAAGGTGATCTGCGCAAAGCCGATCCACCAGACTGCAACGGAGATGAATGAATAACGTGCATCCATTCCGAAGCCTTTGATCGCAATAAGATTTAAGATAAGAAGTATCGCACTTCCGAAATAGCCCATTCCAAAACCTTTTGCGCTTACCCTGTCATGGTCGGCAGGCTCAGCAATTTCCGGCAGATAAGCATTATAAAAAACAAGGCTGCCCCAAAAGCCAACACTGGCAAGCAGGATCGAGACCATGCCGAGGCCAAGATTATCTTTATCGAAGAAAAACAAAGAGGCACAGGACAAGGAGCCAAGCCAGCAGAAGAATTGCATAAAGCGCTTCTTGCTTCCGCTGTAGTCTGCGATACCGGATAAGATAGGCGAGGAAAGCGATACAATAACAAATGAAAGGGCAACCACATAGGAATACAGCTCTGTATTTATAAACTCGACCCCAAACAGGCTAACCTTGTCGCTGATCACTTTTCCACCTTCTTTAATGCTGGTGTGAGCTTCATAAAAGATCGGGAAGATGGCAGTAGTAATGACCAATGGATACGATGAATTCGCCCAGTCATAGAACGTCCATGCATTGATCAGTCTCTTGTCACCTTTTTGTAATTGCGCCATGTGGTTTGTGTTAGGTTGAATTCTGTTGTTTACAAATTTATTCTTTTATTATCACAATCTCCACTCTGCTGTTCTTTACTTTGTTTTCATCGGTATCATTCGGCGCCAGCGGCTCCGTGGAGCCAACTCCCTTGTATGTCATCGGGTTGATCACTTCCTGCAGCTTCAGGTAATCGTACACCGCTTTCGCCCTTTCCTTCGACAGCTTCTTATTATTGCCTTCGCTGCCTTCGTTATCCGCGTGGCCTACAATCTCAATTTCCATGAAAGGATGCTGGTTCAGCATGTTCACAACATTGTCAAGAAACTTGTACGACGACTGTGTAAGCTCGGAGGTGCCTTTTACAAACTCTATTTTTTTGATCTCCACTTTCTGGCCTGTATTGAACGTATCGGGGAACACAGGCAATGCGTTCTTGGCTGCATTCTTGAATACAGCCACGCTGTCGAACGGAACATTCTTTTTTCTCAGTGAAATATCATCGATGTAGTAATACGCTTCCTTGAATTCGAACAGGCTCCACTTGTTCCGCTTCACAAAATCCTCCTTCATTTTCGTGCGGAAGTTCCCTATGATCACATACTTTTCGCCGCCATGCGCCTTGTAATCGCCCTGGATCGCGATCCAGTTGAGCGTGCCTGAAATGCCTTTGTTATAGGTGGTATCCACAAGCCCTTCCTCTTCAAACACCATCCCCACCTTGAATTCGGTATCCGAAAAATAAGCGCCAAGCTGCTTGATAGTGACGGTAACATTGCTGGATTCGAGCAGGCGGATGTACATGCGGAAGTGATACACCTGCCCTTTTTCCAAAGGCTCAGTGAGCTTTACGTGCATGTATTCCTTGTAATCGGACTGGAAGCGGAGCCCCGCATAGGCGGTGCCTGTACGTGCGCCTTTGAACCGGGAAGTGTCGCGCTTATCGGCTTTCAGGTAATAGTCAACGGTACCAACGCCTTTCCAGGGTGTAGCGGTTTTGATGTCGGTTCCTTTGCCTTTGTGCTCTTCGAAGCTTGGATTGGGTACCAGGTTCTTTTTCGGGGCCTGTGCGAAGGAAAAAGTGCAGAATAAGAGCAATGCTGAGAACAAAAGTGCTTTCAACAAAAGGATCGTCTTATTTTCTGCTTTGGTACCTGGCACTGTTTATATGGTTGTAAACCTGAATTCTTTTATCGTATCCACAAAGCACTTTACCTTGTCCTTGTCGAGATCGGGATATAAGCCGTGGCCGAGATTCGCGATGTGCCTGTGGGGGCCGAATGCCTTCAGCATCTTCACCGCTTCTTTCCTGATCACATCGTAATCCGAATACAGCAGGCAGGGATCGATATTTCCCTGCAATGTTTTATCCGGCCCTATCATGGCGCGCGATTCTGCAATGTCCATTGTCCAGTCGAGCCCGATCGTATCGCAGCTCAGCTTTCCCATTTCCACCCTTGCAAAGTGCGCATCCTTGGCAAAAACGGTGAAGGGCACTTCCGTGATCGCATCACAGATCTGTGAAATATACTTCAGCGAAAACTCCCTGTACTGCTCCGGTGAAAGCACCCCGGCCCAGCTGTCGAAGAGCTGAAGCATGTCTGCTCCTGCAATAATCTGGCCTTTTAAGTAATTTATGGTGCTGTCCGTAATTTTTTGCAAAAGCTGGTGTGCCTGCACCGGCTGGGTATACAGGAATTTCTTTGCTTGCGAAAAGGTCTTGCTGCCGCTTCCTTCTATCATGTATGCGAAGATGGTCCACGGTGCGCCGGCAAAGCCGATCAGCGGAACACGGCCATCCAGGCCCTTTTTGGTGAGCTTCAGCGCCTCCATTACATATTGCAGGTCGCCTGCTTCGGCCACCCTCAGCTGCGCTATGTCTTCGGCTGTTTTCACTGTTTTTTCAAACCAGGGGCCTTTGGCTTCTATCATCTGGTACGGCAATCCCATCGCTTCCGGGATCACGAGGATGTCGGAAAAAATGATGGCGGCATCCACGCCGAGGATGTCTACCGGCTGGATCGTTACCTCACAGGCGAATTCCGGAGTTTCCACCAGCTCCTTGAAGCCTCCCATCTTAGCGCGTACGGCGCGGTATTCGGGTAATATCCTTCCTGCCTGGCGCATCAGCCAAACGGGTGTGCGCTCTGTTTTTTCGCCTCTTGCAGCTCTTAAGATCAAATCGTTTTTAAGTGTCATACTTCAAATTTACTCATTTATAATTAGCGGGGATGGTAGAGCCTTACGGCTGCTTTCATCACTTCCTGTTTATCAAGCGTTATTTTTTTTAATTGATGCCTGCTGTACAATTCCATCTGGTCGGTGGAATGCGGATCACCTTTCCTGCGCGATGCCCCGAACGGCACCACCGCTTCGTAGGTATTGCCTTTGGGCGAGAACTTTGCGAACATGATGAATGAATCGCCGTTCACCGCGCGCAGCACACCGTTCTCATCCTCTTTGGCCGACATTGCCTGCAGGCATTCGGGCAAACCGGAAACGGGATAGCTCCTGCCATCGCGCAGCAGGCGCTGTACATCGCCGAAGGGCACATCAATGGACTTGTAGTTCTTCAGCATGAATTCCTTTGCATAGCGGATCGAGGCGACGAGCTCTTCGGTGGAATAATAAAAGCCCATCTCAAGCTCGTTGTAGCCGGCATGCTTTTTCCGGAAAAGGTCGTTGAAGGTAAGCGTTACCAGCGCAGCTTCCCGGTTGTCGATGCCGCCGCTGAAATCCCATTTCTTCAGCTTCGCGATGGCATCGGCTATGTCGGGGTGATCGCTTTCGTTCAGGATGAGCACGGGCTTGAAAATGGTGTAAACGCCGCCATAATTTTTCGGGTACTTACAATCGTACTTGATCGCTTTGAACTCTTCAAATGTGACCTTCGTTCTGTACAGCATCAGCTCGTTGAACCTCAGCTCGCGGTTGTTCACGCGGTTCCAGCTGAATGCCGACTCTTTATTAAAAACGGATTCGCTAAGGTTCTCGGCCGGGGCCGTGCAATGGAAAGGAGTGTTGTTCGTGTTGTAGAGATAGCCTGCTTTCGGGTTGTATTTCAGCGGCAGCTGCTCCATCCTGTAAAAGCTGTTCCACAATGTTTTCGAAGTATTTCCGGGCACCACCTTCTGCCAGTTGTAACCGGGATTACGTACAGGAAGCGCCGCATTGAACAGATAGAACACGTGATCGCGGTCGTCGGCCATCATAAAGTTGAACAGCGGAATGCCGAGCATTTCCATCGCAGTATAAAAATCCGCATAGGTTTTCGCCTTCGCAAGCTTATACCACTGATCGGCAGCTTTCACATTGAACATGGTATTGTAGCGCAATGCATACACTCCTTTCTCCGTGCGGTAAGCAGGGCCATACATGCACCAGAGCGCTTCCCGTTTCACTGTTATCTTTCCAAGCTTTGTCTTCACTTTCAATGGAATCTTTCTCACTTCGAAATCATGCCATTGTCCCTCAAACTTATATTGGTTCTTATTATCGGGGTTCTGCTCCATTTCAAAAATATCGACATAATCGGGCCAGTTGAACGTGACCGCCCATCCGAGGTGCTCGTTGCAGCCCATTGCAGGCACCACCATTCCCGGCACCAGCGCGCCGTATATGTTCAGGCCTTCCTCGCTGTGCAGGTGCGCCTCGTACCAGGAAGCAGGGCCTTCCACCGGCACATGCGGATTGATGAGCAGGTAAGTGGAGCTGTCGGCAGTGATCCTCGAATTCATCGCGATGGCATTGGAACCGGCATTTGCATTGAAGATATAATCGTCGGGATTTCCTTTTACGATACATTCGAGCGCACGTGAAACGCCGACCATATTGGTGAGCATCACCACATAAGCCGCGATGACCGTTTTGGGAGTTACGGGAAAGATCTTTTTCAGCTTTACTTCTTTGGGATGTGCTGCGGCATAGGCATTCAGTCCATCCACATAAGCCTGCAGCACTTTTTTATATTCAGCGGGAAGGTCGCGGTCGTACTGCTCCTCCACCTGCTCACGGGCTTTGATGAAGCGCACAAAATAATCAGTCGGCGCCGACCTTTTTCCCTGCAGCTCGGCAAGGCGGCCATTGGCGGTGATCATCATCAGCTGAAGGCTTTCAAAATCGTCTTCGGAATGTGCCCAGGCAAGTCCGTATGCCACCTCGGCATCTGTAGAAGCAAAAATATGCGGCACGCCGAAGGTATCGCGGGCAATGGTGATGTTGTTCACATCCACCTGCGGAAAAGCGGCGGAGGACAATAACAGGAAGATGCTGAAAAATAAGAGTTTCCGTTCCATTTATTTGCCTGTAAAAATAGCAAATACGGCTGTATTTACGGGATAATTCACATCTTTTATCATTATTTTTGGGCAAATCAAAAGCCTATGAAATCAGCCACACATGAAGCGATCGCATTGAAATGGTTCGATGCCTTCAACACGCATAACCTTGAAGCATTGCTTGCGCTTTATCATGATGACGCAAGGCATTTCAGCCCGAAGCTGAAGATCCGGAAGCCGGAAACGAACGGCTATGTGCAGGGAAAAACGGCATTGCGCAGCTGGTGGCTGGATGCCTTTGAACGCCTGCCTACGCTGAATTATAATTACACTACATTAACGGCTAATGATGAGAGGGTGTTCATGGAGTACATCCGGAAGGTGGAGAATGAAGAGGATATGCTTGTTGCGGAAGTATTGGAGATCAGGGATGGGATGATCGTTGCGTCGAGGGTGTATCATGGATAGTTTCCCGCAGCTCTCACACGTTCTCGACTTCGCTCGAACTGACAACACGCAACGGCCATCGCAGAGAATCAGCCATTAAAATTTGCGAATCTTCGGCTAAAGCATTCATGCCGCCGCACTTTCTCGATACATTGCGCGAAACGCGCAATACTCGAAATGACGCCGCGCGGTAATCAAATCGTCGAAGACGATCGCTCGAACTGACAACACACAGTACGTCAATCATAAGCTATCATAAGCGTCGAAGACGAATCATTTTTTATCATAAAGATCAGCGAAAATCAGTAGCCCGCCCCGGACATGATCCGGGGTACCATTACACACAGCTCGTCAAACACCTCAACTGCGATCAGCACTTCAACGCAGTGCCCAGGCGCGTTTTAAAGGTTGTATTCCAAAGGCTGGCGGGAATATCGCATTTAAAGAAAAATTTCATCATGCGCTGCTCTTCCGCTTTGCTAAGCGCACGGCCGCATTTTTTTCCCCCGATGAACTTATAATATTCCATTTTGCCGCTTGCGTTTATTTTGATAAGCACATCGATGTAAAAGGCATTACAGGTTTTGCATCCCATGTTCACCTTGTACTCAAATTTGATCTTCTCGAAGTCGCCGCTCCAAACGTTCTGAACATTTTTCCAGTCGGCGAACTGTTTTGCGGAAAGCTCATAATCATTAGGCACACCGTCAAGATCGCTTTTACCCGCAGTGGTTTCCTGTGCGGTTCCTGCCTTCACAAGGAAGAGCATCACTATAAAAAAAGAAATCCTGTTCAGCATAATTATTCGATTGTTACTGCCTGTCCATTGTATTCCACCTTAAAGCCCACCATGATCTTATTGCGTTTTCTCAGCTCTTCAACTCCGTTCACCTTCACCTGTCCCCTGTCGATCGCCATGTTCGCATCCGCGCCATTCTCGCACCATCCGAGCGCTTTCAGCAGCTGGTTGAGCTGTATGAATTCCCCTTTAATTTTGAATATTTCCATCCTGTAAAGTTAATACATTCCGTATCTTTACACTATGAATTTTGATGAACAATTTAAGAACCTCTACGAAAAGCTTTTAAAGGATAAGAACTGGCCGCAGGTGTATATGTTTAAATTCATTACTCCGGCGAGCAACAAGAACATTGCGCTGGTGGAATCGAAATTTTCTGATGAGGCCACCATTCAGCAAAAGGAATCCAGCGGCGGAAAATACATCAGCATTACGGTAAAAGAGGTGATGCTGAGCGCAGAAGCGGTGATCGAAAAATACCGCGAGGTCAGCACCATTGAAGGCGTGATGTCACTATAGCACTTCTCTTTATTTCAAGTTTATTTCACGATCTCAACGAGGCTTTCCTTCAGCGAACCTACGATCCCGTCGATCGGCAGGTCATTGTCCTCGTACCCGAAAGGATCTTCAATCTCTTCAGCGATCAGCTCGAGGCTTGCAAAAGCATAAAAAATAAACAGCACGATAGGGATGGCTGCCCATTTAAGGTCCGCGATAAGGCCCAGCGGCAGCGTGATCACATAGATGAAGATCATCCGCTTGATGAAGGAGCTGTACGAATATGGGATCGGTGTTTTTTTGATGCGCTCGCAGGAGCCAGCCACATTTACAAACAGGCGTAATTCCTCATTAAGGGCGACAAGCTTTTTTTCAGTGATGATATTTTCCCGGCACAGCATTTCCATTTCGAGGTGCAATTGCCTGATCACACGCTCGGGCACATTCCGCGCTTCCTTCAGCTCGCTGATCCGCAGGCGCGGATGCTCCTCCAGCTCCGATTCCTTAAATCCGCCACGCAAATGGTTCTTTAATGAAACGCCGTAATTCCCGATGAGGATGCGGAAGCCGTTCTTCAGCTCCGGGCGGTTTACAGGGAGGCAGGCATTCAGCTTCAGCATAAGGCTTCTCGAGCTGTTGGAAAGGTCGCCGAAGAGCCTGCGCCCTTCCCACCATCGGTCGTAAGCGGTATTGGTGCGGAACACGAGCAGCAGGGAGATCACAAACCCAACAAGCGAATGCATCACGGTGGTGCTCCGGAAGCTTACCCATTTCAGCTCGATGTGCATGTAGCAAAGCGCGGATGATAAAGCAACCACCCCGAGCATTGCAGGGATCAGCTGCCTGAAGGAATCGCTTTTGTGAAAGGAGAAGATGAGTGAAAACCAATGCTTGGGATTGTATGCTTTCATACGTTGTGAGCTCAGCTTTTAGAGTATAAAAAACGCATCTTAAAATGTAAGATGCGTTTTTTATAATGTATAGAATTTTAGAATTATGCTTTCACGCTTGCACGGATGATGTTAAGCGCACCACCTGCCTTGAACCATTCGATCTGCTGTTCATTGTAGGTATGGTTTGCCTTGATCGCATCCATTGATCCGTCGGCATGGTGCAATTCCAGCACTAAGGGAGTATTTGGCGAAAACGTGGTAAGGCCTGTGATATCGATGGTATCGTCTTCCTGGATCTTTTCATAATCTGCCTTATCCATGAATGTTAATGCGAGCATTCCCTGTTTTTTCAGGTTGGTCTCATGGATCCTTGCAAACGATTTCACCAGCACGGCGCGCACTCCCAAATGACGTGGCTCCATTGCCGCGTGCTCGCGGGATGATCCTTCACCATAGTTCTCGTCGCCCACAACGATTGAGCCGATGTTCTTCGCCTTGTACTGGCGCTGCACTTTCGGAACATTTTCATATTCGCCGTTCAATGCATTTTTTACAGAATCGGTTTTGTCGTTGAAATAATTCACGGCGCCGATCAGCATGTTATTCGAGATGTTATCAAGGTGTCCGCGGTATTTCAACCATGGGCCCGCCATTGAAATATGGTCGGTGGTACATTTTCCTTTTGCCTTGATGAGCAGCCTTAAGCCTTTCAGGTCGACACCTTCCCATGCAGCAAACGGATCGAGGAGCTGTAAGCGGTCGCTGGTTGGCGACACATTCACTACCACCTGGCTGCCATCTTCGGCAGGGGCCTGGTAGCCCGCATCGTCAACGGCAAATCCTTTCGGAGGCAGCTCGTATCCGGTAGGAGGATCGAGCTTCACCTGTTCGCCGTTCTCGTTCGTTAAGAAATCGGTAAGCGGGTTAAAGGTAAGGTCTCCCGCAATGGCCATTGCCGTTACGATCTCAGGAGATGCAACAAAGGCGAATGTATTCGGGTTCCCATCGGCGCGCTTCGCGAAATTCCTGTTAAAGGAATGGATGATCGTATTCTTTTCCTGCTTTTCAGCACCCATGCGGTCCCACATACCAATGCAGGGCCCGCAGGCGTTGGTGAACACTTTTGCGCCGATCTGGTCGAACACTTCGAGGAAGCCGTCGCGCTTTATGGTAAAGCGGATCTGCTCGGAGCCCGGGTTGATCAGGTATTCGGATTTCGATTTCAGGTTTTTCGCAGAAACCTGTTTTGCAAGGCTTACAGCGCGTGAAATATCTTCGTAGGAAGAATTGGTGCAGGAACCTAAAAGCCCCACGGAGATCTTCAACGGCCAGCCGTTCTTGATCGCCTCTTCCTTCAGCTTTGAAATAGGGGTTGCCAGGTCGGGCGTGAACGGGCCGTTTACATGCGGCTCCAGCTCGGATAAGTTGATCTCAATTACCTGGTCGAAATATTTTTCAGGATTTTCATATACTTCAGAATCCGCAGTTAAATGCTCTTTTACTCCATTTGCCAGCTCGGCAACATCAGCCCTGCCGGTTGCTTTTAAATAGCGCTCCATGGATTCGTCGTAGCCGAATGTGGAAGTGGTTGCACCGATCTCCGCACCCATGTTGCAGATGGTCCCTTTACCCGTACAGCTCATGGAAGTAGCGCCTTCGCCGAAGTATTCTACGATAGCGCCTGTTCCGCCTTTTACGGTAAGGATGCCGGCAACTTTTAAGATCACATCTTTCGGGGCTGTCCAGCCGCTGAGCTTACCGGTAAGCTTTACACCGATCAGCTTTGGAAATTTCAATTCCCATGCAAGGCCTGCCATTACATCGCAAGCATCGGCACCGCCAACGCCGATCGCGATCATTCCAAGCCCGCCTGCATTAACGGTATGCGAATCGGTACCGATCATCATTCCGCCGGGGAATGCATAATTTTCGAGCACTACCTGGTGAATGATCCCCGCACCCGGCTTCCAGAAGCCGATGCCGTATTTATTGGAAACAGAGCCAAGGAAATCAAATACTTCCTTGCTTTCCTTTGTTGCAAATTCAAGGTCTTTCGCAGCGCCATCCTTGGCGGTGATCAGGTGGTCGCAGTGTACGGTGGAAGGCACAGCCACTTTCGGGCGGCCTGCCTGCATGAACTGGAGCAGTGCCATTTGTGCGGTTGCATCCTGCATCGCTACGCGGTCAGGAGAAAAGTCAACATAGGATTTACCCCTTCCGAAGTTCTCCGGTTTCTGATCGGCATGCAAATGCGCATACAGGATCTTTTCAGTAAGTGTAAGCGGATGTCCAACCAATTTACGTGCTGTGGCAACCTTAGCGGGAAGTTTCTCATAAACTTGCCTGATCATCTCAATGTCGAAAGCCATAATATAAATTTATTAATTATTGTTTTAATATCTCCGGGATTGAAGAAAGCCGTATGTTGAAAGGCGCCCCGGCCTGCAAATTTAACAATTCTCCCTTTTTTTACCAATTAAAAAGGGGCTATTATTTTTCTAATGCCCCTTTTGATTTAAGATAATTGATAATTGTGATCTCTCCTTTGTCCTGCGCCATCTTCAAAGGCGTATCGTCGAAATCGTTCTTTGCGTTTATATCGGCGCCCTTTTCCACGAGGAAGATCACGAGGTCGAGCTTGTTTGCCCTAACGGCGCATAGCAGCGGGGTGTTTCCGCCGTCGTCCTTATCGGTGATCTTACAGCCTTTTGCAAGGAAGAACTCAACCAGCTCGCGGTCAGGCGCCGGCTTATCCTTTGGCTTTACGGAGCTTACATACAGAATGGATTTGTGCAAAGGGAAGATGTTCTCCGGCTTGGTAAAGCTGGCTCCTTTGCTCATCAGGTATTTTACAAGCTCGGGCTGTGAATTGACAATGGCCATCTCCAGCGGGGAAGCTGTAAGTGTTTCGTTATCGTTGTTCAGCAGGGATGGGTCTTTTTTAAGCGCTGCTTCCACCATCGCCACATTTCCGGCTTTGATATAATCGAGGAATTTTCCGTCCTCGAAAAAGGAGATCTCCACCAAAACGGTTTCGCCTGCTTTTACCGTGACTGTACGCTTGTAGGTTGATTTTTTGTCGGACGACAAGGCCTCGATCTTGTTCTCTCCCACTTTCAGCGTTACATCCATAGGCGTGTAAGCCTTCAGCGATACCGGCTTTGCCGCGCCGTTGATCTTCACGCTGCAATCCATATCCGCTGCAAGCGTGCCTTTTGCGGCGCCTTTACCGGCGACAGCGGTGGTTGCAGGCGTTTTTTTCACCTGCGCGAATAAGGCAGGGGATGCGAGAACAAGCAGGAATACTGTGAGCTTCTGAATAGTATTTTTAAGGGACATGGGTATTTCTTTTAAAAAACGATATAAATATAGTTTTTTCCGCTAAAATGGCGACACTTCCAAGGCATTTTTTTATGATTTTTTTTAAACCCTTTCCATAAAAGGCAAGGCTATCAATACTTTATTAACTTTGCAGGCATCACATGGCCAACCTCGTCAGGGAAAACATACGCATCTCCTTAAAAGCCATCAGCAGCCAGAAACTGCGGACCGCACTTACCATGCTCATCATTTCCATCGGCATCCTTTCCCTTGTGGGAACGCTTACCGCCATCGATGCTATCAAAGCCTCTATCAACAGCAATTTCACACGGATGGGCGCCAACACCTTCACCATCCGGAACAAGAACACCACCGTTAAGATCGGCAACCACGGCAGGGGCCCTAAAGTGTACAGGCAGATCACTTACGACCAGGCCATCCGCTTTGGAAAAGAATACGACTTTCCCGCTTTCCCTTCCGTTTCCACGATGGCTTCGGGCGCGGCGACCATAAAATACGCTTCAAAAAAAACAGATCCGAACATCCGCGTGTTTGGCGGCGACGGCAATTACCTTGCAACTTCGGGCTATGAGCTCGGGCAGGGAAGAAATTTTTCGGGGCAGGAAGTGGAATACGGAAACCATGTGGCTATCCTTGGAAAGGAAGTGGCGGATAAATTATTTACCCGCAACACCGACCCGATCGACCAGATCATTACCATCGGCAGCGGAAAATACAAGGTGATCGGCGTGCTGAAATCAAAAGGCAGCAGCATCGGCTTTGGCGGCGACAAGGTTTGCATTATTCCGCTGAACAATGTGCGGCAGTATTTTTCACGGCCCAACATGTCGTTCACCATTAACGTAATGGCGAACAACCCGCAGCAGATGGAAGCCGCCGTGAGCGAAGCAGCAGGAAAATTCAGGATCATCCGCGGATTACCGGTTGGCGTGGAGGATGATTTCGAGATCACGAAGAGCGACAACCTTGCCAACCTGCTCATAGAGAACACACAGAAAGTAACTGCAGGAGCCACCTTTATCGGGATCATTACATTATTGGGTGCCGCCATCGGGCTGATGAACATCATGCTTGTATCCGTGAGCGAGCGCACCCGCGAGATCGGCATCCGGAAAGCTGTTGGCGCGAACCACAAAACCATCCGCAATCAATTCCTCGTGGAAGCTATTGTGATCTGCCAGCTGGGCGGCCTTTTCGGAATCTTCCTGTCGATCATCATGGGGAATATCTTTTCCTTCTTTGTGCTGCAGGGGAGCTTTATTATGCCCTGGGCGTGGACCATCCTGGGCTTTTCGATCTGCATGATCGTGGGGCTGATCTCGGGCTTATACCCTGCGGTGAAGGCTTCGAGGCTGGACCCGATCGAGTCGCTGAGGTTTGAGTAATGGGATCAAAGCTCAGTTTCTATACCATTTCTGTTTGATGTCATGCCGTGCCCCGACACGGCATCTCTCTACAATCATACGGTGAAAAGAATCCTGCGCACCTTGAGATTGCGTAGAGATCCCGTGTCGTAGCACGGGATGACGATAATCACGTTAACCGATAACAAAACATTTTACTCCCGATCCTTACTATCGATCATAATCGTAACCGGCCCGTCATTCAGCAGCTCCACTTTCATATCGGCACCAAACTCGCCCGTTTGTACAGGCTTTCCGAGATCGGCTACGAGCTGCTTTATCATTTTTTCATAGAGGGGAATGGCAACATCGGGCTTGGCAGCCTTAAGGTACGAAGGACGGTTGCCTTTCTTTACTGAGGCATACAATGTGAACTGGGAGACAAGGATAATATCGCCATTAATATCTTTTGCTGAAAGATTGGGGATGCCGTTACCATCATTGAAGATCCTGAGATTACAGATCTTTGAGCTCAGCCATTGAATGTCCGCTTCTCCATCGGCATCTTCAATTCCCACAAGGATCAGCATCCCTGGGCCAATGGAGCTTTTTACATTTCCATCGATGGTGACAGATGCCCTGGTTACACGCTGAATGATCACTTTCATAAAAAAAATCAGTTTATCCTGTTAAAGCGGGAAATCATTTATCAGTTTCATAATGCTCCATGCCGAGCTCCTCCCCGCTTACAATGCCAAGGTAGCTGTTGTAGCGCGACACTGCGATCTCGCCGGCTTCAACAGCAGCGATCACCGCGCATTTCGGCTCATTCACATGCAGGCAGTTATTGAATTTACAATTACCTTTTACGGCAAACATTTCGGGAAAATAATTGGTGATCTCCTCCTTGTCCATGTCGACAAGCCCCAATTCCTTGATGCCTGGCGTGTCAATAATAAATCCGCCGTAGCTGAGGCGGTGCATTTCTGCAAATGTGGTGGTATGCTTTCCTTTAAAATGCGCATCGGAGATCTCACCTGTTTTGAGGTCGAGCGATGCATCCATGCCATTCACAAGCGTTGATTTGCCAACACCTGAATGCCCGGCAACAAGCGTGATCTTATCTTTCGTGAGCTCTTTCAGCTGCTCCAGGTGCTGCTTTTCAGTGGCAGAGACCTTATAGCAGGGATAGCCTATCTTTTCATAAATAGCAATGAATTCATTGAGCGATGCCATCAGCTCTTCATTGTCTTCGAACAGGTCGAGCTTGTTGAACACAAGCACGGCGGGAATCTTATAGGCTTCGGCAGTTAAAAGAAAACGGTCGATAAAGCCGGCGGATGTTCTCGGAAACGCAAGCGTGGCGATCAGCATGGCCTGGTCCATGTTAGCGGCAATGATGTGCGACTGCTTCGATAAGTTGATGGATTTCCGGATGATGTAATTCCTGCGCTCGCCAATGGTATGGATCACTCCCTTGCCTTCCGCCTCGATGTCGAACTCCACCCTGTCGCCCACGGCTACCGGGTTTGTAGACTTGATCCCCTTGATGCGGAACAGGCCTTTGATCCGGCATTCCACATCCGTCCCATCGTCCGCCAGCACATTGTACCAGCTCCCTGTCGATTTCATTACCGTACCCTTCATAACAATTAACACTTTTTAGAACAACAAATTTATCAAAAAGAATTAGCTTTGTAGATACAATCGCGAATCTATACGAATTTACGAATCTGGCTGCTAAAAAGCTTCCGGCAATCCCGGCTCTTTAATTCTCCAATTCAAGAATTCAACAAATCAAAAATTCATTAAATGTCAATTGTTGTAAATAACATTACAAAACTATACGGTGAGCAGAAAGCGCTGGACAACATTTCCTTTGAAGTGGGCGCCGGCGAGATCGTTGGCTTCCTCGGGCCGAACGGCGCGGGCAAATCGACCATGATGAAGATCCTCACCTGCTTTATCCCTCAAACATCGGGCACTGCAAGCGTATGCGGATTCGACATTGCAGAGCAGAGCCTCGAGGTGCGCAGGCAGGTAGGCTACCTTCCGGAGCACAACCCTTTGTACCTCGACATGTACGTGAAGGAATACCTCGAGTTCATCGCAGGGCTGCATCACATTAAAAATGTGAAGGAGCGCATCGCGGAGATGATCGAGGTTACGGGCTTACAGGTGGAGCAGAAGAAAAAGATCGGCGCATTGTCAAAAGGCTACCGCCAGCGCGTAGGGCTTGCACAGGCGCTGATCCACGACCCCAAGGTGCTGATCCTCGATGAGCCTACAACGGGCCTGGACCCCAACCAGCTTGCGGAGATCAGGAACCTGATCATTGCCGTGGGCAAGCAAAAAACGGTAATGCTCTCCACCCACATCATGCAGGAAGTGGAAGCGATGTGCGACAGGGTGATCATTGTAAACAAAGGACAGATCGTGGCAAACGACGTTACCAGCACGCTGCAGAAAACACAGCTGGGGAACAAATACCTGATCATGGTGGAGTTCGACAAGCCAACGAGCCGAAACTCGCTGAAAAGCATCGGCCATGTGCTGGATGCAAAGAACATAAAGGACAATGTATGGCAGCTGGAAGTAGGCGGCGAAAAAGACATTCGCCCCGATGTATTCCAGTATGCCGTGAAGAACGGATTAGCGGTGCTGATGCTGAACAAGGAAGAACAAAAGCTTGAAGACGTATTTAAAAAATTAACCAAATAAATTACATGAAAAAGATCATTCTACCGGCATTCATTATCGCAATTATTTCCTGCAACAACCCGGAACAAAACGGCGGCATTTCCGCAGGCTCGTTCAACGACCCGGTAACAACGCACATCGACTCAACTTTTGCGCCGCAGCAGAATTTTTTCATGTTCGCGAATAACGCATGGTTTAAGCAAAACCCGGTACCTTCATCCGAAAGCAGCAACGGGATCTTCCGCACCATCCAGGATACGATCAACGAAGCCATCAAACGCATCTGTGAAACTTCAGCAGCGGATGCAACAGCGCCGAAAGGAAGCAACAAGCAGAAGATCGGCGATTTTTATTTCAGCGGGATGGATACCGTTTCCATTGAAAAAACAGGCATTGCACCTTTAAAGGAAGAGCTGGCAAGGATCGACGCTATTAAGGACACCAAAGAGCTGCTTAACGAAGTGGCACGCCTGCACACGATGCAGGCAGGATGCATGTTCCGCTTTAATGTTACCAAAGATGAAAAGCAAAGCAGCCAGTACATTGTGGCGCTCGGACAATCATCGCTCGGACTTCCTGAGCGCGATTATTATTTCAACACCGATTCGCGCACAACGGAGATCAGGAAGGAATACGTGAGCTACATCAGCAAACAATTCCGGAACATTGGATTGCCTGCGGCTGAAGCTGAGAATAACAGCAAAAGCATCATGGCGATAGAAACAGCGCTGGCAAAGGCAAGCCGCAAAATGGAAGACCTGCGTGATCCTTACAGGAACTACAATAAGATGTCGGTACAGGGGCTGAACAAGCTCACGCCTTCCATCGGCTGGAATGAAACATTTTCTGCCCTTGGCCTGAAAAGCGTGGATTCGGTGGTGGTTGGACAGCCTGAATTTTTCAGCGCCCTCGAACAGCAACTGAAAAAAGTAAGCATCAGCGACTGGAAGGCATACCTGAAATGGAACCTGCTCGACAGCTACTCGCCTTACCTGAACAAAACGATCGCCGATGAAAGCTTTCATTTCTATGCTACGGTGCTGGAAGGCGTAACGCAGCAAAAGCCGCGCTGGAAAAAGATCGTGGAGAACACCGACGGTTATCTCGGCGAGCTTGTGGGACAAGTGTACGTAAGTGAATATCTTCCGAAAGGAACCAAGGAAAAGCTGCTCGAGATCGGCAACAACATCCGTGATGTATTTGCAGAACATATTAAACAGCTCGACTGGATGAGCGCGCCTACCAAAGAGAAAGCGCTTGCAAAGCTGAACAGGATCACAATGAAGGTGGGCTATCCCGATAAATGGAAAGACATGAGCAACGTCGAGATCTCGCGCGGCAGCTACCTGCAGAACGTGATCAATGTGAACAGATGGGCATTTCAGTACGACATCAACAAATACGGAAAGCCTGTAGACAGAAACGAATGGCAGATGTACCCTCAAACCTACAATGCATACTACGACCCTACCAACAACGAGATCTGCGTGCCTGCATGCAACATCATAGTTCCGGGCTTCGAAGGACGAATGCCGGATGATGCTGTATTGTACGGCATCATAGGAGGCTCCACGTTCGGGCATGAGATCACCCACGGCTTTGACGACCAGGGAAGCCTGTATGACGAGAACGGGAACCTTCGCGACTGGTGGACAAAGGAAGACCGCGAAAAGTTTGTTGCAAAAACAAAGTTGATCGTTGAGCAGTTCAACGATTATGTGGTGCTCGACAGCCTGCACCTGAAAGGCGCCAACACACAGGGAGAGAACATTGCCGACCTTGGCGGCGTGATCATGGGATTAGAGGCATTTCATAAAACAGCGCAGGGAAGATCCAACGAGCTGATCAACGGCTACACTCCCGACCAGCGTTATTTCCTTGCGTATGCGTATGCATGGATGGTGAACAAAACGGATGCATCCCTTGCCAAGCAGGTGATGAGCAACGAGCATGCGCCTTCCGAGTTCCGCGTGATAGGGCCGCTTTCCGACATTGATGCTTTTTACAAAGCATTTGACATTAAGGAAGGCGATAAGATGTACAGGCCGGAGAGCTTAAGAGTGAAGATCTGGTAGGCTGTCAATTTCACTACTGCTATTTTTGTTATTCCGTGCGTGGGCTCATCGTCATGCCGTGTCGTAGCACGGCATGACGGTCATTACAGTAATAACACTATTCCCACCATCTATTAACAGTTAATAAAAAGATTTCCGCTGAATTTCCAAGTTACCTTTTTAATTGTATTTTAGCGCTCGTTAAAAAAAATCTAAACTAATTTCTTAAACAAAAACGTAATTCATGGGATACTTATTTACATCCGAATCGGTTTCAGAAGGACATCCGGATAAAGTGGCTGATCAGATCTCTGACGCACTGATCGATAATTTTCTTGCTTTTGATCCGCAGTCGAAGGTAGCTTGTGAAACACTGGTTACCACAGGACAGGTTGTGCTTGCAGGTGAAGTGAAATCGAAAGCATACCTGGATGTTCAAACCATCGCACGTGATGTGATCAGGAAGATCGGATATACAAAAAGCGAATACATGTTCGAAGCGAATTCCTGCGGCGTGTTTTCTGCGATCCATGAACAATCGGCTGATATTAACCAGGGCGTTGACAAAAAGAAAAGAGAAGAGCAGGGTGCCGGCGACCAGGGAATGATGTTCGGCTATGCAACCAATGAAACCGACAACTACATGCCTCTCGCGCTCGACCTTGCACATGCAATCCTGCTGGAGCTTGCAGCGCTCAGGAGAGAGAACAAGCAGATCAAATACCTGCGCCCGGATGCAAAATCGCAGGTAACGCTTGAATACGATGATAAGAACAACCCTGTACGCATCGACTCCATTGTTGTTTCCACACAGCACGATGATTTTGACAAGGAAGCAACCATGCTCGACAAGATCAAGAAGGACATGATCAGCATCCTTATCCCGCGCGTTAAGAAGAACTATCCCAAATACGCTCACCTTTTCAACAACAAGATCAACTACCATATCAACCCAACCGGCAAGTTCGTGATCGGCGGGCCGCACGGAGATACCGGCTTAACTGGCCGCAAGATCATTGTGGATACCTACGGCGGAAAAGGCGCACACGGCGGCGGTGCATTCTCAGGAAAAGACCCTTCAAAAGTTGACCGCTCGGCGGCATACGCTACACGCCACATTGCAAAGAACCTTGTTGCGGCAGGCGTTTGCACCGAAGTGCTTGTGCAGGTTTCCTACGCTATCGGCGTGGCGCAGCCAATGGGGATCTACATCAACACATACGGCACTGCAAAAGTAAAAATGACGGACGGGCAGATCGCGAAAATAGTGGAAGGCGTATTTGACATGCGCCCTTACTTCATCGAACAGCGACTGAAGCTGCGCAATCCTATTTACAGCGAAACGGCTGCATACGGACACATGGGACGTAAATCGGAGATCGTTACAAAAATATTCACCGCTCCTGATGGAAAAGAGAAGAAAATAAAAGTGGAGCTCTTCACATGGGAAAAACTGGACTATGTTGCAAAAGTAAAAGCAGCTTTTAAGATCAAATAAATTTAAAGATGCCCTTCCTCAACAGAAGGGCATCTTTTTTAAACTTAACCTCCATACTATGAAATCATCCATGAAAGCTTTCCGCCTTGTTGCCCTTTTGGAAGGCATTTCCTTTTTAGTGCTGCTCTTTATTGCCATGCCGCTCAAATACATGATGAACATGCCGCTTCCGGTAAGGATCACAGGAATGGTGCACGGCGTGCTGTTCATTGCCTTCGTTTTTTACCTGATGCAGGTGAAATCCGAGTATAACTGGAGCATCCGGAAGACCTTTATCGCCTTTCTCGCTTCCCTCCTGCCTTTCGGGACCTTTGTGCTCGATGCGAAGGTACTGAAGCCGGAAATGAAATAATTTAGAGCTTCGTGCAACCTTATCCGGGGCAAAGGTATCTTGTTTACAGAATTGATTTTATACCCCAAAATATATAAATCACATGAAACACTCCTTACTCCTTTGCTCCCTCGCATTTTCGGCCGCTTCTTTCGCTCAAAGCACCGTAAACATTCCGGCTTCACAGTATGCCAACCAGAAACAGAGCGGCAGCCTCGACCAGAGCGCTAACTACAACATTACAGGCACTGCGCCTTTTGCCCCTGTGCATTATTCAGGCGAAGCACGCACGCCAAGCACCATCTGCAGCTGCATGTTCCCTCTGGACAGCACCTTCATGCTGGCAATGCCCCCCAATGATGACTATTACTCCAGCATCATTCACATTCCTTTTAACTTCAACTTTTACGGGGTTGCTTACGACAGCCTTTACATCAACAACAACGGGAACATTTCCTTCGGCACTCCCTACTCCACCTTTACCGCAAACCCATTCCCCGACCCTATGTACCAGATGGTAGCGCCTTTCTGGGGCGATGTGGATACACGCGATTCATTAGGCGGTGCGGTATATTACAGCATCAGCCCTACTCACATGATCGTTAAATGGGAAGCTGTGGGATATTATTCCATGCATTCCGACAAGGTGAACACCTTCCAGTTGATCATTACCGATGGAACAGACCCGATCCTGCCTGCCGGGACCAATGTAAGCTTCTGCTACGGCGACATGCAGTGGACAACGGGAGATGCATCGAGTGGCGTTGGCGGATTTGGCGGAGCTCCTGCCACTGTTGGAAACAACATGGGCAACGGGATCGATTATTTCCAGGCAGGTACGTTCGACCACCCGGGCGCTTCATTTGACGGCCCTTACAGCGCTGCCGACGGTATCGACTGGCTCGACAACCAGGGAATGTATTTCGATGCTTCCTTACCGGGAAACATCCCTCCGGTGATCATCAACAACAACATCTGTGATACGATCGATGTATTTACAGGCGACACGCTTCATTCACCTATTTATGATTATGCACAGTTCTCGCTTGCCGTAACCACCCCGGAGATCAGCCAAACAGTTACCGCAGTGATCACCAGCAGCGATCCTTCAGCATTAACGGTAACACCGGGATTCAGCACGGCTACCTATAAAAAATTCGATTGCAGCTTCTCGGTGGTTGGCCTTGCAACCGGGCTGCACTATGTTACCATCACTGCAACCGATAACGGAACGCCTGCGCTTTCATCCAGCAGGACGATCGTGATCCGCTCCCATTATGATGCAAGCGTTGCAACCGGCATTTCGGAAAGCAATCCGGCAAACGGCATCAGCATTTACCCGAACCCAAGCAATGGCTCGATCACCATCAGCCACAGCATCAGCCAGGAAGCATCGCCTTCGGTGATCATTGCGGATGTGTTGGGCAAAACGGTACAGACAGCTGCACTGACTTCCAATACGCAGAAAATAGACATCAGCGCATTGCCGCAGGGCATCTACTTTGCAACGGTGATCAGCAAAGACGGAAAAAGTAAAACAATGAAAATTGTAAAGAAATAGTACAAGAGTCGCCTGACTTAGTGTGCTACTCCGAAGCGCCACAACTTAAGGGTTGTGGCGCTTTTTTTATGATTAGCTGTTATAGCCGAAACGCTTCAGCTGGATGTCGCTGTCGCGCCAGTCTTTGTTCACCTTCACGAACAATTCGAGGAACACCTGCTTGCCGAAGAAGGCTTCGATGTCCTTACGGGCTTCCGTCCCTACTTTCTTCAATGCCTTCCCCTGGTGGCCGATGATGATGCCTTTCTGGGAATCCCTAACTACTAATATCTCCGCGCGGATCTTGATGATCTTTTCCTCATCCTTGAAGGATTCGATCACCACTTCCACTGAATAAGGAATTTCTTTTTTGTAGTTCATAAGGATCTTTTCGCGGATGATCTCGGAAACAAAGAATTTTTCGGGCTTGTCGGTCAGCTGGTCCTTGTCGTAAAAGCCGGGGCCTTCCGGCAGAAGCGCCATGATGCGGTCGAAAATATAATTCACATTGAACTTCTCAAGCGCGGAGACCGGGATCACTTCGGCATTGGGAACTTCCGTTTTCCAGTACTGAACCTTAGCCTCGAGCTGATCCTGCTCCTTGGCAAGGTCGATCTTATTCACCAGCAGCAATACTTTGGAGCTGGTATTTTTGATCTTGTGAAGCACCTTCTCCTCGATCTTAATATCCTCATAAATATCGGTGACGAACAAAATGATGTCGGCATCCGATAAGGCAGTGTTCACAAAGTCCATCATCGATTCCTGGAGCTTGTAATTCGGCTTCAGTACCCCCGGAGTATCCGAATACACGATCTGGAAGTCTTCCCCGTTCACAATTCCCATGATCCGGTGCCGGGTAGTTTGGGCCTTGGAAGTGATAATGGAAAGGCGTTCGCCTACCAAAACGTTCATAAGAGTGGATTTCCCTACGTTCGGACTACCTATAATATTCACAAAACCAGCCTTGTGCGTCATTTTTTAAAAATTGTTAATAAGATATTTAGATACAAAGAAACAAAATATTATCTTTGCACCGCATTTAAAAAGCCGGATACCGCTTTTCGTTCTTTAAGACATCACATTATTACGATATATTGCGGGGTGGAGCAGTTGGTAGCTCGTTGGGCTCATAACCCAAAGGTCGTCCGTTCGAGTCGGGCCCCCGCTACTTTTAGGCGATACAGAAATGTGTCGCCTTTTTTATTTAAAATACTTTTTTTTAATATATAATTCAAACCGGTTTTTTAACCACAGTTGATGAATAAAGCTCTTCCCGGAAGATCCTTTTATTCTAAAATTCAAATCAACAAATCACCATGGCAAATATAGTAGCAATAGTAGGGCGACCGAACGTAGGAAAATCAACGCTTTTTAACCGCTTAACCGACAGCCGGAAAGCAATTGTTGATGAAGTGTCGGGCGTTACCCGCGACCGCCATTATGGTAAGTCGGACTGGAACGGCATCGAATTTTCGGTGATCGATACGGGCGGATATGTGCATGGTTCGGAGGATGTGTTTGAGGGAGAGATCCGCAAGCAGGTACAGCTGGCCATTGATGAAGCCAATGCGATCCTTTTTGTGGTGGATGTTACGGATGGCATCACGGATGACGACAAGATAGTGGCAAACATGCTGCGCAAAAGCAATAAAAATGTATTTCTGGTATCCAATAAGGTAGATAACGGCGACAGGCAGCAGCTTTCAGCCGAGTTCTACAGCTTTGGCCTGGGTGAAGTATTTAACATCTCCGCCATCAGCGGAAGCGGTACCGGCGACCTGCTGGATGCCGTTGTGAAATCGCTTGACAAGGATGCAGAGCTCGAGGAGCTGAACATCCCGAAATTCGCGATCGTCGGCCGCCCGAACGTGGGAAAATCCTCCATTATAAACGCATTGCTTGGGAAAGAACAAAACATTGTAACTTCCATTGCGGGAACTACCCGCGACAGCATCAATACGCGCTACACAGCCTTCGGCCACGATTTCCTCCTGATCGATACTGCCGGGATCCGGAAAAAATCGAAAGTGGAGGAAGATATCGAGTTCTATTCGGTAATGCGCTCGATCCGTGCTATTGAAGACTGCGATGTATGCCTTTTGCTCATCGATGCCACATTGGGGCTCGAAGCGCAGGACATCAACATTTTCCACCTCGCAGAGAAAAATAGGAAAGGGGTTGTGATCGTGGTGAACAAATGGGATCTTTATGAAAAGCATACCAATTCCACCAAGGAGTACGAAGAGAAGATCCGCGAAAAGCTGGCTCCTTTCAAGGATGTGCCGATCGTGTTCACTTCGGCGCTCACCAAGCAGCGTGTTTTAAAAGCAATTGAAGTGGCTGAAAAAGTGAACGAGAACCGTACGCGCGAGATCAAGACCCGCCAGCTGAACGATGTGATGCTCGCGATCATAGAGCAGCATCCGCCTGCAGCGATCAAAGGAAAGCATGTGAAGGTAAAATTCGTTACCCAGCTGCCGACCCATGCGCCAAGCTTCGCATTTTACTGCAACCTTCCGCAATACGTTACGGAGGCATACATCCGCTTCCTCGAGAACAGGCTGCGTGAGAACTTTGAGTTTACAGGGGTTCCCATCCAGATCTTCATGAGAAAGAAGTAAGCTGACGATATTTGGCTATATTTGTTATACACAGTATTTCCAAATCCGTCCGCTCATGAAACCATTCGCTTCGCGATTTACCGCACTCATTGCCCTGCTTTATTGCGCAACGCTTTCTGCACAAAGCCCGCAGGAAATAAAAGCCCCTATCACTTCCGTAAAGGTATGCCTCAATGCGGCGCTCATCACGCACAACCAGAACGTGAAGGTGAAGAACGCCTTCAACAAATTCCTCTTTACAGGGCTTGCCTCCAACATCGATCCCAAAAACATCAGCCTGCGAAACATCGGCAGCGCGGAGCTGCTCAAGCTGTACCTTGTGAAGATCAGCGACTCTACGGAGATCGGCTCGCTCAACGAGGAGATCATGAGCATCATCCGCAAGTCGAAAGACTCGCTGCTGTCCATGGAAAAAGGAATTACAAAGCTTCGTTTCCAGCTGGAAGCGCTTCGTCTTGAAAAGGACATGCTGCTGCTCAACACCAACATTATTTCAAGCGGCAAAACCGTAAGCCTTGCGGAGCTGAAGCTCACCACCGATTATTACCGCGACCATTACAGCGAAGTGTGCATGGAGATCCTGAACAGGCAGAAAGAGCTGAAGCAGGCAAAAAAGAACAAGCTGCGGCTGCTGAAATCTCTATTCAATGTGGAAAGCAACCAGGATAATAACATGGACCTCTGCGTGGTGATAGCAGAGATGAGAAACGCCGATACAGAATACACTGCCAATATGGAGCTCTCCTACCTTGCGGAAGGTTCCGGCTGGATCCCGGTGTACAATATTTTTGCAACCAACAACAGCAGCGTAAGGATCGAATACCGCGCAAAGGTACTGAACAATACAGGCATCGACTGGGAGAACATGAAGATCAGCCTTTCCACCGCCGATCCGTTCCAGTATTACGCAGCTCCCGACCTCGCCCCGTTTTATGTGAGCTCCGACTATGCAGACGAAAGGACGAATAACATGATTAACCCGCCAGCCAGTGCCACCGTGGTAGATGAGGAAGAGATCTATATCCCCGACAGGGAGATTGTTTTTAACCTTGCAAAAACATATACCTTCCAGGCAGGCCGCACTCCTTACCTTGTGGATGTAACCGCTTACGACAATCTCAATCCCGTGTTCCTTTACCGCTGTGCCCCTAAAAAAGAAGAGCAGGTGTATGCGATCGCCAAGATCAAAGACTGGGAAAAGCTGGACCTGCTTGATGGGGAAGCGAGTATTTACAATGACAATGTGCTGCTGGGCAAATCATACATCCGCCCGAGCGAAATAGAGGAAGAGCTCGAGCTTCCGCTGGGCGTGGTGAAGGATATTTATGTGAAGCATAAGCTGGTGAGCGAGCACTCGAGCAAGAAAGTGCTGGGAGGAAATATTGAATCGACACAAACTTACGAGATCAGGCTGAAGAACAACAGCACAAAAACGGTGCAGGTGGAAGTGATCGACCAGGTGCCGGTTTCGGATGATGTGGATGTAAAAACAAACCTGATCGAAATGTCGGAAGGCGGCGAAAAGGACAATGTAAGCGGCAAAGTGAGCTGGAAGGAAGAGCTGAATTCTTCGTCAGACAAGTCACTCGAGCTCAAGTATTCTGTAACGTATCCGAAACGCACTCCACGCGGGATCTTTTCCAATTATAAGAAGAGGGCGATCAGGGCGAAGTTTTAAGGAGAAGTGAAAGCCGAATGAATTAGCCACAGATTCACAGATTTATTATGTAAAATGCTCCGATCTTCAGCTTTGGTATTTATGATGCTTTTACACCATGTCATTTCTGCGCAGGTTGTATTTACAATTCAGCAGAAAGGCCTGAGTAAGGATTCTGTACATGAAATTATAATCGGCAACTTCGCGGATGTAGTTCCTAAACAGGTAAACGATTCCACCTTAGAGTACCTCTTTACCCCTCACAGGCCTGAATATTTGTTTATCGTGGCAGATAAAAAGACAAGGTGGGTAACAAGACTATGGATAACACCCGAAATGAAAAGCAATGGTTTAGTAATTGACTATAACAAAAGAACCGCAACGCCTGCAATAGTTCATGAGTGGGATCTGATAACTCAAAAGGTCTTTGATTTCCAGGATACAAAACAACAGGCAAAGGCTGACAGCACAATAGAATTGTATTTAAGCAAAGACCGGGACTCCTATTTCTCGCTTTGGATATTACGGTTTATGGGTGATAAAAAACGGAAATTACAATTAATGGATCAGCTCAGCCCCTCGTTAAAAGCATCGGACGAGTTCAGGCAGTTAACTGCAGCGTTAACTGCACGTAAATACCCAAATCCCGGCGATCCATTCACAGAATTTACACTGACTGATAAGAATGATTCCATTTTTGATACGAAGACCATTAAAGGCAAATGGATCCTGCTCAACTTTTGGGCGAACAGCTGCGGCCCGTGTGTGAAAGAATTAGATGACCTTGTAAAGCTTTACAGATCAATTGATACTTCGAAGATCGAATTTATATCGATCTCGCTTGATGAAGATAAAGGCACGTGGAAAAGAGCTGCGGCAACAGCGAAGATCATCTGGCCTTCCCTTTGGACTATGGATAACGTTTACTGTCCGCTCTGCCTTAATTACAACCTGTATTCCATGCCCTTCTTCATCCTGTTCGACAATAACAAAAAGCTGGTTTTTATAAAGGATGGTTCTGATGAGCTGGAGAATATTAAAAAGGCGCTTTCGGAGATCAGGTAACTGTGATCCACTTATCCTTGCCAAAGCCAATCGAAAAAGTGCCAAGACTACTTCTTCCCTTTCTTCTCCAGCCGGCTTATTTTTTCTTCCTGGAACTTGCTTAATTTCTGGAGCGTTTCATATTTCTCCTCCATTTCGGCAAACTTCTTTTTGAACGACCTGATCTCTTCACCGAGCGAGGTGATGAGATCTGCCTTTTTGGTGTATCCGACCTTTCCCGGCTCCTTTACGATCGGGAGCTCCTCGCTGAAATAGGAAAAGAAATCGTGCTCCAGCACCACGCTGATCTTTTTGAGCAATCCCGTATCCAGGTTCTCCTTATTAAAAATTTTGTACGCAACATCCCTGCTCCTGTTTATCTTCTTGGCGAAATCCGCTGCCGATAAGCCGGAGCCTTCTACCACATTCTTTATTTTCTGGCCGATATAAACCTTTGTCATGCCGTAAAATTCTATGTTTTGACCGCCAATAATTTATTTATTTGAATTCTTTTATAATACATGTGTATTTATTTTTAATACATTTGAAGCACCAAAACTTTCTGATCAATATAACATGCCCACACTTCACTGGATAGGAAAAGAAAAGATCATCTGCCATCACCTGGAAGTGCCTTACCACGTGTTAGAGCACCGGTATGGGTTTACAGCGAACGGCATGCAGGAAGAAAACACAGGAAGCGGGAACATGATCATTCATGGCGATAACCTCGAAGCGCTGAAATCGCTGCTGCCGCAATACGAAGGAAAGGTAAAATGCATTTATATCGATCCGCCGTACAACACGGGCAACGAAGGCTGGATCTATAACGACAATGTGAACCACCCGAAGATCAATAAATGGCTGGGGCGTGTGGTGGGGAAAGAAACGGATGACCTTACGCGCCACGACAAATGGCTGTGCATGATGTACCCGCGCCTGAAGCTGCTCCGACGGCTGCTGGATGAGGATGGCGTGATCTTCATCTCCATCAACGAGGAAGAGCAGGCTTCCCTAAAGATCATTCTTGATGAAGTGTTCGGGCTTACGAACTACTTAACGATGTTCACGATCAAGCTGAGGCACGAGGAACGGATCCTGAAAGGCGACAAAGATTTTCACGAGGTAACGGAGCAGCTGTTCATGTATAGAAAAAGCAGCAAATTCAGGCCGCATAAAAAGCGGTACGACAATACTTCCATTGGCGAGTATGTACACGAGGTGATCATTACCGATGATAATCCAGTGATCCATCTGATGGACGATAAGCAGGTGAAAGAATATGCTCCCACACAGTTCGAAATAAAAAAAGGCGATCCGCAGCCGCAACGCTTAAAGAAGATCAACATCCGGGGAACCTTAAAGGACGGCAACAGCAGCGGGCGCTTTTACATGAAGCATTTTAATTCCCTTGTGCAGGCAAAGCCCGGCCACCTGTTCAGCGTGCCCGATATGGGCGACGACGGCACAGGCGGGCGCTTTTTTCTTTTGCCGAAAAATGAGAAGAAAGCGAATGGCGATTACTTCCAGGGAGTGCCGCAAAACAGGCCCGATGTAAAAGAAGTGCCGTACCCGAACTACTTTGACCTTACCGATGAGTTCAACCGCGTAGGATACGAAGGCAATGTGGATTTCCGCTTCGGCAAAAAGCCGGTCGCGTTCCTTACGAGGCTTTTTGAGATCGCAGGCATCCACAAGCAGCCGGATGCGATCATCCTCGATTCCTTCGGCGGATCGGGCTCCACAGCGCATGCCGTGCTTCAGCAGAACAAAGCGGATGGGGGCAAACGGCGGTTTATCCTGATAGAAATGGAACACTACGCGGAAACAATTACCGCAGAGCGTGTAAAGCAGGTGATCAGGGGTTACGGCAAAACAAGCGGCACAGGCGGCAGCTTCGATCTTTACGAGCTCGGTGAGCCGCTGTTCAATGAGGATGGACAGCTGAATGAAAACACAGACCCCCTGAAGCTTAAAGAATACATCTGGTTCAGCGAAACCCGCAGTCCTTATAAAAACAATGACTCAGATCCGGCATACCTCGGCAAACACAACGATACAGCGTACTATTTCCTGTACAGCAACACGGAAGCGCTTACGCTCAGCTATGACACTCTTGGAGAACATGTGAAGGAGAAAGCGGAGCGCTACGTGATCTATGCCGGCAGCTGCCTGCTGCCTGAAAGCTTTATGCTTAAGTATAACATTGAATTCAAAAAAATAACCGGCGACATCGCCCGCTTTTAACAATGGAACTGAAACCGTACCAGAAACAGGTCATTGCCGACCTTTCAGAATATTTCAGCTACCTGCAGAAGGCCAAAAATCCCGCGAGGGCATTCAACGCCTACTGGCAGGACCGCGCAGGCATCTTCAACCCTCTTGCCGGCGAAGGCATGCGCCCTTACCAGGACAATGTGGAGAACACCGTGCATCTCTGCATCAAGGTGCCTACTGCCGGCGGAAAAACATTTATTGCCTGCCATGCGCTTAAAACCATTTTTGATGCGCTGCCGCCCGAGCGCCCGAAAGCGGTGGTGTGGCTGGTGCCCTGGAGCAACCTGCTCGATCAAACAGTGAAGAACCTTTCCGACCCGGAGCATCCTTATTGCAGGAAATTAAATTCGCTGTTCAACGGGCGCATCGCCGTGTATGAAAAAAAGGACCTGCTGTATGGCAGCGGCTTCAACCCTTCTTCCGTAAGGGAAAGCCTCAGCATCATGGTAATGAACTTCGCCTCCATTCGCGCAAGGAACAAGGACGACCGCAAGATCTTCGAGCAGAACAGCACGCTTGCCGTGTTCGCGCAAACAGGCGGCACACAGGAACACCTGCTTCCTGAAACGGATGAATCAGCGCTCATCAACGTGATCCGCAGCCTCAACCCTGTGCTCATAGTAGATGAAAGCCATAACGCGGAAAGCCCGCTGAGCGTGGACATGCTGCGCAACCTGAACCCTTCGTTCATTCTCGACCTTACGGCAACACCGAAGGACAATGCAAACATCATCAGCCTTGTGCCTGCCATAGAGCTCAAGAAGGAGCACATGGTGAAGCTCCCGGTAATTGTTTACAACCACGAAAATAAGGAAGGCGTAGTCGAGAGCGCGCTGCACCTGCGTAAAAAGCTGGAAACGCTTGCGGTGCAGATGGAAGAAAAAGGCGGAAGATACATTCGCCCCATCGTGCTGTTCCAGGCACAATCGAACACGAAGGAAAACAGCACCACCTTCGAAAAGCTGAAGCAGCAGCTGGTGCAGCTCAACATCCCGGAAGAGGAGATCAAAATAAAAACCGCGAACAAGGACGAGCTCAAAGGCATCGACCTCATGGACCGCAACTGTGCCGTGCGGTATATCATTACAGTAAATGCGCTGAAGGAAGGCTGGGACTGCCCGTTTGCATACATACTTGCTTCGCTGGCCGACAGGTCCTCCGAGGTGGATGTAACGCAGATCCTCGGCCGCGTGCTCCGCCAGCCTTACGTGATGCGGCATGCAGACCCGCTGCTGAACCTGTCGTACGTGATCACCGCTTCCGCTAAATTCCAGGCAACGCTGCAAAACATTGTGGACGGGCTCAGGGAATCCGGCTTCAGCGAAAAGGATTACCGCGACCATAATGAAATGCCGCCGGAGCCACCCGAAGATTTTGTTCCCGTATCAACCATTATGGAATTCAAATTCGATACACGGCGGATCCGGTTCGAAGGGTATGAAGAATTCGTTCCCGCCGCCATCGAAACCATTGAAGCGCTTGCCATACAGGAAAGCGAAGCGATGGAAAAGCGTATTGCCGAAACCGCTGCAACAGATTCCTTCTTTCATTCTTTCTCCGATATGGGCATCAGCCAGAAACAATACCCGATGCGCGAATCAGTGTCAGTGCTCGCGCGCTCCATCCGCCTGCCGAAGTTCATTATGAAGAGGCCCAGCCTCATTTTCGATGATAACAACTTCGGGCTGCTCGACCGCAACAACCTCATGGAAGGCTTTAAGCTCAGCGAGCAGGACATCTCCATCGGCTTTGAAGGCGCATCCTCCGAGCTTTACAGGATCGATCTGGAGCAGATGGATGCCGGCAATTTCAGGATGAGCCCTTTTAAGATCGAAGATAACAGCGACCCTGTTTACAACCGGCTCCTCAGCTCCATTCTTGCCAAGCCGCGCGAAAGCCAGCTGCAGGACATTGCCTGGCAGGTGATCAAACACCTCGGAAAAATGGATCCGGTAAACGAGCAGGATATTAAAAAATACATCCTCCGTATTCTCGAGAACCTCGACACTGAAGCCCTGCGCGATTTTGCCTGCAAGCGCTTCACCTATGGCGATAAGATCAAAAAGAAAATAAATGAGCTGGCCGATAAGCATGCCGAAAAAACATTCCGCGAATGGCAGGTGATCAACAAGATCAGCACCCACCCGCACTGGGCCTTCCCGGAGCTTATCAGTCCGCCAAAGCTCAGCGGCCACATCGGCAATTCACTGTATGTGCAGGAAGGGGAAATGAACAGCCTCGAGCAGCAGTTCATCATGAGCATTTCGGGATGCTCCAACATTGCTTTCTGGCACCGCAACATGGTGAAGGGAAAAGGCTTTTCGCTGAACGGCTCCCGCTCCGACCATTATCCCGATTTCATCATAGTAACACACAGCGGTACCATCATACTTGCGGAAACAAAAGGTTCCGACCGCGATAATTCCGACAGCCTTGCAAAGCTGCAGCTGGGCAAAGCCTGGGCGGAGCTTTCAGGCCCGCGCTACAAATACCTAATGATCTTCGACAGGAATGCACCCGAAGGCGCTTACAACCTTGATAAAGCAAAAGAACTGATCACACACATGTAAAACCCCAAACACTATGAGAATCATTCAACAATTAGCAGAAGCAGCAAAAACCGACGACAATGCCTTAGCCGCGTTACTGGCGATCATTATGCCTTAGTTCTTCACGGAAATGCTTCTTTCGCAAATGAAAACCGCGGTACTCCACCTGCCTGAGCATAAGCAGGCAGAGCTAAAAAGAATTGTTACAGCGCTCATCCCACGGTATTGTGAGATCGAGATGATCATTTTATTTGGCTCATACGCACGCGGCAATTGGGTGGAAGATAAGTATGTAGAGAAAGGCATTACCTACGAATACAAAAGCGATTACGATCTGCTGGTCGTTATGAGTAACAACGGCAAAGCGAACAGTGATACCTTAACGCAATCCATCACCGGCAAGCTGGAGGAGCTGAATTTACCAACTCCGATCCATCCGATCTTTCATGGAATCGACTTTGTAAACAATGAGCTGAGAGAAGGAAATTACTTTTTCGGAGACATTAAGGAAGACGGTATTTTGTTATTTACTACCAACCGTTACCAGCTCGATGAAAAAAGGGAATTCAGCCCGATGGAAGCGCAGGCGAAGGCTCAGAAATATTTTGACAGCTGGTTTGAAAGCGCAAATGGCTTCTATGATTTTTTTGAGCATGGCATGCGCACCGGCAATTATAAAGGCGCCGCCTTTCAACTCCACCAGGCAACGGAGCGTTATTACAGCGCCTTACAGCTGGTATTCACAGGCTACAAGCCCAAAACACACGACATTGAGATCTTAGGAAAGCTGGCCAACAGCTTCGACCTCCGGTTCTTTAAAGTATTTCCGCGGGTTACCACACAGGAACGGCTGCGCTTCACGCTGCTTAAAAAAGCTTATGTGGATGCACGCTACAACATGGATTATAAAATTTCAAGGGAAGACCTCGAATACTTAAGTGAACGCGTACGCTTATTATGCATGCTCACCCAGGAAGCATGCAAACAAAAAATAGAAAGCTTTATAAAATAAAATTCATAAGCGGGTTGATTCAGCAGATTGCTAAATCCTAAAATTCAACCTTTATGAACCCCACGATAAAAAAGCTCTCAAAAAAAGAAATGAAACAAATTGCTGAAAAGCTTGCCGGCCCTGAGAAGAACTGGATGACCGCCGAAGAGCGTGAGATCTATATCAAAGGTATTATCGCCGGTCTTGCCTATTATCAAAAGAGAATGTTCCCGGTAAGGAGGCTGCGCGCATTGCCAAAGCCTGAAAGCATCCAGGATCCGGTGTTCACATATAATGCGTTGCGTTTGATCTTGCCCTAGGCCGCAGCAGTGTGTACGGGCCATTGTCTAGCATAAATTTTGAGCCCCCTCCAGTATGGGGAAAAGATTATATATTTTATCTGTGGATGGGGGTGGGCTGAAAGGCCTTATCGCGGTCAGGATCCTCCAGATCATTGAGGAAATCACAGGAAACCCCTTACGGAAGAAAATGAACCTCATGGGAGGCACTTCTACGGGAGGATTGATCGTTTCTGCCATGGCGGTAAAGGGCGCGGGAAATGAACCTTTATATGAGCTCTCACATATCGAGAACAGCTACCTCGAAGTAGGACAATCCATACTTCAGCGTGGAGAATTCAGGCTCACGGGCCAGGAAACAGATGATTTCAACAACCTTCTTACTAATACATTCGGCGAGGCCAGGATCGCAGATACGTTCATCCCTATTGCGGTGCCTACCTATGACCTTGTGCAGAACAAGCTGGTATTTTTTAAGACCCGCTCTGCCATGCAAGATGCATCAAAAAACTGTAGGCTCTTCGATGTTTGCAGGGCTACCTCGGCGATCCCGCCGGTGTTTCCAACATATCCCGTAGAATACAATCACCGGATACTCCAGTGCGTGGATGCCGGCTACCATATCAAGAACCCATCGCTTGCCCTGCTTGCCGAGGCATGGAAGCATAAATCATATTACGGCTACCCGGAGCTGAAGGCTGAGGATGTAGTGCTGCTTTCCATTTCCACCGGAAGCCTTTACGGCGGAAAGCGGGATTGGTCATTGGACCTGAGCGAAACACTCCCCGATCAGCGGATTGCCATGGATTACATAAAAAACCAGGGATTGGCCATCGACCTTTTAAAGATCAATTACATGCGTGTGGATCTGAACCTTGGCAGCGGCAGCTTCTCATTCAGGAAATTAATGGAGATCGGGAACCGGCTGGAGGCTTTGGCTTTGGATAAGGACTTCCACAGCGATGTGATAAGGCTGCTGGAAAAGGAGTGAGATCACCACTGAATAACGGCATTAAAGATTACTATTCAATTAATTTTGGCAGTGTATTCTGGCGCATTTTTTTACTAAAACAAGGTAACTTAACCCCGTAAATGCGCCACAAAGCTTCCGCCATTTCCTCCTTTTTTTTCAGCCAGGCACTGGCCGACGGGCTGCGCATCACCTTCTCCATTTTAGCGCCGGTACTGTTCTTCCGGCACATAGGGCAGTTCGAAATAGGGCTGCCCATTTCCCTGGGCGCTATCTGTGTGAACATTGTTGACATTCCCGGGCCCATGATCCACAAGCGTAACGGACTGCTCATTGCCAGCGGGCTTATTTTCCTTGCCTCCATGATCTCCGGGCTGTTTCACATTCATGTAGTGCTTACGGCGCTCATCATCGGCTCTTTCACTTTCTTCCTTACCCTGTTTGCAGTGTATGGCATCCGCGCCGCTTCCGCAGGCAGCACCGCCCTGCTGGTGCTCATCCTTTCCATGAGCCAGGAAACGCAGGGCTTTCGCGAAGTGCTGCTTCGTAGCGTGCTCGTATGTGCAGGCGCGCTTTGGTATTCGGCGCTCAGCCTGCTCATGTCAACCATGCGCCCCTACCGCATGGCGCAACGCGCGTTGGGCGAATGCATCCGCGAAACCGCCAAGTTCCTCTCCATGAAAGCGGAGTTCTACAACCCCAAAACAAAGCTGGAAGCGAATTACCGCAGCCTGCTGGCGCAGCAGGTGATCGTGAACGAAAAGCAGCACGAGTTGCGGGAGCTGCTTTTTAAAACGCGCCAGATCGTGAAGGATGCCAGCGGCACCGGGCGCCTGCTCATGCTTACCTTCGTGGAAACGGTTGACCTGTACGAGCTGGTGCTCGCCTCTTATTATAACTACGATGCCATCCGCGGCAAATTCGGGCACAGCGGCATCCTGAAAAAGATCTCCCGGATGATCCGAAGCATGGCCGCAGAGCTGAACAGCATCGGCTTTTCCATACAGTCGAACATTGCCCATAAAAAAAATGAGCGGCTCGCGGCGCAGATCGCTGAGTTCCGCGCATTCACCGCACAGCTGCAGTTCGAGAGCGCCGAGGACCGCCTGCTGCTGCAAAGGATCACCGACAATATGGAAACCATTCACAGGGCCATCCGCGAGCTCAGCAATTATTTTAGCACGGAGGAAAAGCAGGAGCGCGACATCGAGCACCGGCCCTTCGTGAGCCACCAGGATTTCAGCCCGCAGCTGCTCATCGATAACCTTACCTTTAAGTCATCGGCATTCCGGCATTCGCTGCGCGTGAGCATTGCCTGCCTCGGGGGCTTCATTGTGGCGCAGCTGCTCGATTACGGCGACCACAGCTACTGGATCCTCATCACCCTCGTGTTCATTATGAAGCCTGCCTTCGGCCTCACCAAGCAGCGGAACATCGAGCGCCTTGCGGGAACCGCCGCCGGGGGATTGATCGGCATTGCCATCCTGTATTTTATTCCCGATCCGCAGGTCGATTTTATATTCCTGCTTGTGCTCATGATAGGCACTTACACGTTCATGCGCATCAATTACATCACCATGGTGATCTTCACCACGCCCTATGTGCTCATCATGTTCAAGCTGCTGGGCTCCGGCTACATTTCCGTGATCGAGGAGCGCATTGTGGATACGGGCATCGGCTGCGCCATTGCGCTGCTCGCCGGCTACCTCCTGTTCCCGAAATGGGAGGCCGAGGAGCTGGAAGATCACATCCGCCATGTATTGAACGCCAACCTCAACTATCTCGATAATTTCCGGCTGATGATCTCGGGCAATTACCCCGGCCGCGTAAATTACAAGCTGGCGCGGAAGGAAGTGTTCGTAAGCTCCGCCAACCTCTCCGCCGCTTTTCAGCGGATGCTTTCAGAGCCGCAGAAAAAGCAGCGGAACAGCGATAAGGTGTATGAATTCGTGGTGCTCAACCACATCCTCTCCTCCAACATTGCCGGACTTTCGGCGGATAGCCTTTCCGGGAACTCGCGGGCCTGCTCCATGGAAGAGCTCAGGATCCTCGAACAGATCCAGCAGGAGCTGATGGAATGCCTTGATGAAAAAACGGGGCATATACAAAGCACAAAAGATCTTCAGGCTGTAAATGCAACTGCATGCGCCGACAATCCCGGGCTGAAAGAGCAGCTGGAGTTCATCCTGCATTTAAGCAACGATATTTACAAGGCAAGGCGGCAGATCCGCGCGGTTGGATAAACTTATTTATCTACGAAGGCAAGGGAGATAAGCGTGGAGGAGATGTGCAGGTTGTGCTCTTCGATCGCCTTTTTGTTGAGCTCGAATTTCAGCGTATCGTCATCCAGCGTTACGAAATTAATTCCGGCGCCTTTCTTCACAAGCCCCTCCCGTTCGCCGATCACCAGCGTAGGAAGGTTCTTTGTTTTTTCCAGCGCTTCCTTGATCATGTTGCTTTTGCCCGATGAAATGTAGAGGATCTGTGCGGTCCCCACCTCGCTCAGCGATACAATATTGCGGATCACAATAGTTTGCCCGTTCGCTTTCTTGGATGCCGCAAGCGTTCGCAGCTCTTTTGTAATGGGTGAATCCCCGATCACGGCGATCACAAACTCGCCCGTTTTGCTCGACTGCGGCCACTCGATGTACTTGATGAAATTGTAGACATAAATGGAATAGGCCTTATAATCCCTGTCCTGCGCCTGCAGCGTACCGCTGAAGCAAAGGCTCATCATCCAGCTGATGCCGGCGCAGATCATCACACGCGTATAAAAGCTCATTTTCATTCTTCCGCCTCCTTCTTCTTAAAATGCAATGCGTATGAAAGCCTGACAACAAACTCCCGCGACGGCCCCGGCAACGGCGCATGCAGCGAGTTGTACGGCTGGATGTAGCGCAGCTGCTCATCAAAGATATTGTACACGCCTATCCCGATGTCGAGCCCTTTTACCACGTTCTCGTAACGCAGGAACAGGTTCGCATAAAACGCGGAAGGCAGCCGTGTTACCACGCCGTTCCCGAGGCTGTCTATAGCAGTATAGGCGTAGCGGTCCGACTGAAACGTGCAGGAAGGGCTGATCGTGAAATGCCGTGTAATGTAAAAGCTCGTGTTCAGGTTCAGCTTGTGCGCGGGGAACGCAAGCAGCATCGCGCTGTTCTGCGGCACTTCATAATCCGCGATCTTTCCTTTACCTGCCGATGTATAAAATGAATAATTAAAATTGATATAGCCCCAGTGGTCCTTCACTTTATATTCCAGCTCCGCACCGCGGCTGCCGTTGCTGCCCGCATTGTGATAGGCATCCTGCCCCGTCATGTTATCCACATAATACACAATGGCGCCTTTTGTAGTGATATCAAATACATTCAGCGTAAGAATGGATTTGCGCGTAAGCTGGTAGCCTACCTCCAGCTCTGCCACGCTGGTACGCTCCGGGTGCATGCCGGTGGAATCCGTCAGGTTAATGTTCTCGATCGTAGGTGCGCGGAAGGCATTGCTGTACAGCAATTTGAAATGCAGCTTGTTGAATTTTTTGGTAAGCCCGATCCTTGGCACAAAAGAGCTGCCGTATACATTGTGGTTATCGAAGCGCGCGCCCAGGATCACGTTCACCAGCCTGAACTTAGCCAGCGCCTGCGCATACACCGCTTCATTCAGGTAGCTCACCTTTTTCTGGTTGTCGGAATAATAGCTGCTGTCCACCCGGTCTTCCGCGCGGTCGTTGAACACCTCGCCGCCAAACGTGATATTAAGCTTCCTGTTGTAATTGTACGAGAAGCTGAGGTTACCGGTATAACGGTCCACGATCTTGTAATACGGATCCGAAGTGGAATCGCCGGCTGTTCTCCATGGGATCTGGTGCTTGTAATTTATCTTTGGGGTAATGGTTAATTTCTCCCTTATCTTAAAGTTGTATTTCATTTCGCAGAAGGTGGAACTGAAGCGATCCCAGTAAGGAAGCTTCACCTGGTCGTAGCCATCGGCGCTTTGCACCGCATATTCATCCATGATAAAGCGTGTGCTGAAATTTTTATAGGACAAGCCAACATTTAGGTTTGCCGGGTTAAGCGAAGAATATTCAGCCATATTGTAGCTGCCGCCATACAAGTCCTCAAACACTTTTTCACTCCGTCTGCCTTCGCCCATTGAGGCGGCGAGGCTGAAGTTCAGCGCGCCGATCTTTTTTCCCGCAGATAAAGAAACATTCCTCCTGGCGTAAGTATGCTGCATCTGCCCGTAAGTACCTGAAAGGGCAATTCCATCTATGTCTTCTCCGTCACGTGTAATGATATTGATCACGCCGTACTCCGCATATCCGCCGTAAATGGCCGACCCCGGGCCGCGGATCACTTCTATGCGCTTGATCTGCTCTACCGGGAAATGATTGCCGAACTGCGTGGTGCCGAACAGGATCTCGTTCATTTCCTGCCCGTCGAGCAACAGCAATACTTTGCCTTCATGCGCCCAGTTGCCTCTCATGCCAATGCCTACAATGCCTTCCACATCCACACCGAAATCAACACCCGGGATCATATTCAGCACATCCATCAGGTCGCGGGCGCCGGAGTTCTTAATTTCCTCCTGCGTGATCAGGCTTACGATGCTGGGCGATTCACGGCCCGACAAAGGCTTTTTGGAGGCCACGCCGATGAGGGAGTTGATCAGCTTCTCGAGCTCGCTGGATACCCCAACGGCCTTTAGCTTTTGCAGCTGCTCGATCGACATCTCGTAATAATCCAGCGTATCTTTTTGCGCCACCGGATCGGTAACATGCAGTGTATCCTGCTGCGCGAAGGAAGAAAAAGGGCATGCAAGGAACACGACGCCGCAAAGCAGCATGGATAATAAAAGTCGTGTGTGTTGCATAGATGTATGGAGTAACGGAGACATAAATATATACGTTTTTTTGGCAGAAAAACCAAACAGGCTAAATTTTCCAAAGGCCAAATGGCATAATAATGTAGTCGCTTATTTATAAAACACACACCACATGGAAACTAAAAAAGCAGATAAAAAATTTGTTGCGAGGAGCAAATTCGAAGATTTTGAGATCGCCCGGGCAGAGGGCATTTATATATACGACAACCGGGATAATAAGTACATCGACTTTCTGATGGGCTGGTGCGTAGGCAATCTCGGTTGGGGAAACCCGGAAATAGAAAAGGCGATGCGCGAGTTCGACGGCCCCGACTATGTGCTGCCCGGATTCATGTACAAACCCTGGTCGGAGCTTGCGGAGCTGCTTGCAGAGATCACACCGGGCAACCTTTCGAAAAGCTTCCGCACCACCGGCGGCACCGAATCGGTGGAAACCGCCATGCAGCTGGCGATGGCCTATACGGGCAGAAGGAAATTCCTGTCGCTGGAAGGCAGCTACCATGGTAACTCTATTGCCACCTTAAGCCTTGGCGGGAGCGAGGGCAAGGACAAGCTGGCCAATCCATTGCAGAACTGCCACAAAATAGAATTGCCGCTTGATGAAAAAGCGCTGGCAAGAGTGGAAACACAGCTGAAGCAGAAGGATGTGGCTGCATTCATTATGGAAGCCGTATCCTGCAACCTCGGTGTCTACATCCCGAAACCGGAGTTCATGCGGGGATTGCAGGCGCTGTGCAGGCAATACGGCACGCTGCTGGTGATCGATGAAGTGGCAACGGGCTTTGGCCGTACAGGAAAAATGTTCGCCTGCATGCATTTCGGCCTGGAGCCTGATATCCTTTGCATGGGAAAAGCGCTCTCAGGCGGCTATGCAGGAATAGGCGCCACCATTACCACGGAAGAGATCGCGGACGCGGTGAAGGAGGATGTTTCCATTTACTCCACCTATGGCTGGCATCCGAGGAGCGTGCATGCCGCCCTTGTGAATCTTAATTATATTGTACGCAATGAGGAAGAGCTGATGCAGCATGTGAAGGAAATGTCGGCGCGGATCGTGAGCAGCATGCTCAACATGAGCTTTAGAACAGAAACGCAGATCCATGCAAAGGGACTTGCGATCAGCGTGGATGTGAACGACAGCGACTATGCAGAGGAAATTAAAAAGCAATGCCGGAAAAACGGGCTGGTGATCACCGTGCAGGAAACCAAGCTGGTGTTCTTCCCTGCACTTACGATCAAAAAAGAGGAAGTGGAAGAAGCCATGGCGATCCTTCGCAACAGCATCTGACAAAAGTATTCAACTGCTGCTTATTCGTAATGCCTGATCGAGAAAAAGAAAGTGGTGCCTTTGCCATATTCCGATTCCATCCAGATCTCGCCGCCAAGGCGCTGAACGATCTTCAGGCAGATGGCAAGACCGATACCGGTGCCGGGGTAATGCTGCATGGAATGCAGGCGCTGGAAGATCTCGAAAATCTTGGTTGAATATTCTTTCTTGATGCCGATCCCGTTGTCTTCAACGGAGAACAAATAATGATCGCCCTGTTTTTTTGCGCTGATCTTAATAACAGGCGCACGGTCGCTCCTGAACTTGATCGAGTTGCCGATCAGGTTCTGGAACAGCTGTACCATGTGCAGCCGGTTCGCCATTATGGAAGGCAGCTCCTCTATTTCGAGGGTGGCCTGGCTCTCCTTGATGCTGTCGTTCAGGTTTTGCAGCACCTCCGCAAGGATCACATTGCAATTCACTGTTTCCAGCTCGCCCTCCATCCTGTTGATGCGCGAATATTCCAGCAGGTCGTTGATCAGCGTTTTCATTCTCCTGCTGCCGCTTACTACAAACTCCATGAACTCGATCGCCTCCGCATCCAGGTGTGCCCCGAACTTTTTCTGCAGCAGCTGTATATAGCTCGTGATGGTACGCAGCGGCTCCTGCAGGTCATGCGAAGCCACATACGCGAACTTCTCCAGCTCCTGCACATTGCGCATCAAATCGTTGGAGCGCTGCTCCAGCTGTATGTTCAGCATCTTCAGGTGCTCTCCCTGGATCCTCAGCTCCTGGTTCTTCCTGTACAGGTCAACAAACACCTCCACCTTTGCCTTGAGGATCTCGGGAATGTACGGCTTCAGCATATAATCCACCGCACCCGCCTTGTAGCCTTTGAAAACATTTTCCGTCGTTTTGTTATCCGCCGTAAGAAAAATGATCGGTATGTATTTCAGCTTTTCGCTCTGCCGGATCAGCTCCGCAGTTTCAAATCCATTCAGCACAGGCATCTGTACGTCCATCAATATGATCGCGAAGTCCTGCTCCTTCAGAAGGATCTTCAGGGCATCGCGCCCCGAGTTCGCCTCCACGAGGGTGTAATGCTCGTTCGCAAGCGTGAGCGACAAGGACAGCAGATTTTCCTTACGGTCATCCACCAGCAGGATCTTCACCATTTGCTCTGTTTCTGTCATCATCAGGCCGTTGTTCCAGGTACCTTGTTTCGGAAGGATCTCCATTACTGGAATTTTTTCTTTTCTTCCTGCAGCTCAGCGATCACTTCGTTTGTGATGGAGTGAATGCTTGCGATCAGCCCCGGCAATTCATTCATGTGCGATTCGCTGCCGCCGAACTCTTCCACCGAATGAACCATGTCCTCCAGCTCCTTCACGCCCATGAACGAATAGGACGGCTTCATCTTGTGCGCTGTAGCCTTTAATGCATTCCAGTCCTTGTTTTTCAGGTGGTTCTGCAGGTTCTCCACTTCTCCCGGGATCTCTTCCGTAAAAACGGTGATCATCTGCAGGATAAATTCATCACTCCCGTTTGCGATCTGCTTCAGGTATTCAAGGTCAATATGCTTGTTATTTGTTTCCATTTTGTTTATTTATTTATCTACGTAATTTTTATTTATTGCTGAAATTATTTTTGAATACAACATTTTTTTATCGAAGGGCTTGGAGATGTAATCGTCCATGCCTACGTTCAGGCATTTCTCCGCTTCGCCTGCAAGCGCATGCGCTGTCATTGCAATGATCGGCACGTGGCAGCGCGGCTCGTCAAATGTTTTACGCACCCTTCTTGTAGCTTCGTAGCCATCCATCTCCGGCATCTGGATGTCCATAAGCACCACATCGTAATCATTGTTCTTGATCTTCTCAACAGCCATCAGGCCGTTATCCGCCACATCCACTTTCCAATGCCAGTCGTTGAGCACCTTCTTGGCCAGGATCTGGTTGAGATTATTGTCCTCCACCAGTAAAATATGCAGCTCCTTTAAAAATTCAGGTTCCGGCATTTCCTGTACCTTTTTCTTTCCTGTATCCGGGTTAAGGTTCTTTTTGAACTTAATGTTGAAGGTGAACACCGAGCCTTCTCCCACTTTACTTTCCACCCTGATAGAGCCGCCCTGCATCTCGATGAGCTGCTTCACAATAGTAAGGCCGAGCCCCGTACCGCCGTATTTGCGGGTGGTTTCGTTGCTCGCCTGCGTAAAGCCTTCAAACACGCTTGCCAGCTTATTCTCCGGGATCCCGATCCCAGAATCGATTACTTTGAATTCCAGCTCCACCTCATCGCCCGATTCCTTCAGCAGGTCAACAGTAACTTTTACCTCGCCCATCTCCGTGAACTTGATCGCATTTCCCACAAGGTTCAGGAAGATCTGGTTCAGGCGGGTAGGGTCGCCGATCAGGTGATCCGGAATTTTTTTATCGATCTTGGTAAGCAGCTGGATGTTCTTTTCGGTCGACTTCGGCAGCATCATTTCCGTAAAGGTGGAGAACACCTGCGAAAGGCGGAACTCGATCTGCTCGAATACAAATTTCCCCGACTGGATCTTTGAAAAATCAAGAATATCATTGATGATCACCAGCAGGTTCTCTCCGGAAGTTTTAACGGCATTGATGTATTGTTTCTGCTCGGCGTTCAGTTCTGTTTTAAGCAGCAGGCTTGTAAATCCTACGATGGCATTCATCGGCGTGCGGATCTCGTGGCTCATGTTCGCAAGGAACTGCTCCTTCACCTTCATCAGCTCCTCCAGCTCCTTCCTTGCCTGCATCAGCTCCTGCACCGCATTGTTCGCTTCTTTCAATGATTGCTCAGCCACTTTGTTTGCGCGGATCAGCTCCTCCTCTATTTTCTTTCTCAGCGTGATATCCGATTCAATGGCAAGGATCCGTTCAACGTTGCCTTCCTTGTTCAGCACAGGCGTAAGCGTTGTGATCACAAAGTATTCGCTGCCGTCCTTCGCATAATTTTTGCTTTCATAGATCACCGGCTTTTTCTCGGTGATCACCGACAGGTAAAAATTAGCCTGCTGCGAAAGGCCGGTATCACTGCCTTTTCGAAGCACCTCGCCATGCGTGTCCTTCACCTCTTCCAGCGTATAACCGGTGAGCTTTGTAAATCCTTCATTGATCCATTTGATCCGCCCTTCCTTATCGGCAATGATCACCGAGTTGTTCGACTTGGTGGCCGCTACCGCCAACTTTTCCATTTCCTCCTCATTCACGCGCTCGGAAACATCCTGCAGCGTTCCTATCACACGCACCACTTTTCCCGAATCGTTGCGTATCGCTTCTCCCTTGGCATCCAGTGTCCTGATGGTTTTATCCGGGCGGATGATGCGGTAATAAAAATTAAAAGGCTTTCCTTCGCTGATGGAAGTTTCCATCATGGTCTTCACATATTCCTTATCCGCAAGGTGCGTAAGGTCGATCAGCCTGTCGTACGTCACCACCTCCGAAGGATCCAGCCTGTAGATCCTGTACAGCTCTTCCGACCATGTAAAAATATTCGTTTCAATATTCCATTCCCAGTTTCCGATATGCGCTAACTTCTGTGCCTCTGCAAGGCGCAACTTTTCCCTGTTCAGCGCCTGCGTTTGCTCCTCGAGCTTTTTTGTTTTTTCAGAAAGCTCGTTCAGCAAACGGTAACGCTCGATACTGTATTTGATGGAGCGCTTTAAATTGCTCACCTTCAGTTTTCCCTTTACAAGAAAATCCTGCGCGCCCAGCTTCATCGCGTTGATCCCCATCGACTCGTCCTCCATGCCCGTAAGCACGATGATCGGCGTATCCGAAGCTTTTTCATGAATGCGCTTGAATGTATCCAGCCCGTCACTGTCAGGCAGCGAAAGGTCCAGGATAATGATCGTGAACTCATGCTTTTCGAGCAGCTCCAGCCCCTTCGATAAATAGTCCGCAGTCATCAGGCTGAAAATGTTTTCGAACGACTCTTTCAGGTAAATGTCGATTAATCGTGCATCCCCCGGGTTGTCCTCAACTAACAGTATGTTTATTTTCTCTTCCATTGGATTTATGATTGCCTATACTTTTTCTTCAATAAGTTTTGAATTCTTTAACCGTTTCGAGATGGTGAAATAAAATGTGCTTCCGTTCCCGGCTTCCGACTCCATCCAGATCTCGCCGCCATGGCGCTCCACAATCTTCTTGCAGATCGCCAGCCCGATCCCTGTTCCAGGGTATTTGTCCTTAGTGTGCAGCCGCTGGAAGATCACGAAGATCTTCTTCGAATATTCCGGGTCGATCCCTATCCCGTTGTCCGTCACCGAAAAAAGAAACTCATTGTCTTTCTCCTCCGCCGAAATAACGATCTCCGGAATTTGCTTATCCCTGAACTTTATGGCGTTGGAGATCAGGTTCTGGAACAGCTGCCCGATCAGCGTATGGTCGCCAACCATGCGCGGCATCGGGTTTACCTTTATCACTGCATCATTTTTCTGGATCGTATCGCGCAGGTCGTGCAGCACCACTTCCATTACTTCGTTTACATCCATCGGCTCAAACGGCCTGATCCTGTTCACCCTCGAATACTCCAGCAGGCTCTGGATCAGCGCACGCATCCTGTTGCTGCCGTCCACCGCAAACGCGATGAACTCATTCGCATCCTGGTCGAGCTTATCCTTGTAGCGCTTTTCAAGCAGCTGCACATAGCTTGTCACCATGCGCAAAGGCTCCTGCAAATCGTGTGAAGCAACGTATGCAAACTGCTCCAGCTCTGCGTTCGAGCGCGAAAGCTCTTCCGACTTCATCTTTAATTCGATCTCCGTCCTTTTCCTGTCGGTGATGTCGTTGGAAATTCCAAGCAGGTATCTTGGCTTTCCCGTTTCATCATAGATCGGGATCTTCTTCGTTTCAAGCGTGCGCAGCCCTTTATCTTTCGTATGCACAAGCTCTTCCGGGATCTCTGACAGCTTGCCGCTTTCCAGCACCTCCCTGTCCTTTCCGATAAAAAATTCCGCTTCCTTCTCAGGGAAAAAATCATAATCGTTCTTCCCGATCAGCTCTTCCCTCGAATAACCGAGCAGCTCTTCGCCCGCCTTGTTGAACTTCACGAACCTCAGCGTATGCGCATCCTTTACAAAGAGCATGTTCGGGAGGTTCTCAACAACCGAGTCGAGAAAATTCTCCGACGATTTCAGGCGCGCCTCTGCAAGCTTCCGCTGGGTGATGTCTTTTATAAAGCCGATGAAAATGTATTTTCCATTCACCATGATGGGTGATGAAATACTGAGTGAAACGCTGAACTCGTTCCCTGATTTATTCAATGCTTCTATTTCAATGGTCTTGTTCAGCACAGGCCCTTCGCCTGTCGACAGGAAATGGCGGATGCCCCTAAGGTGCGCCGCACGGTGCTTTTCAGGAATGATGTACTCATGCAGCGGCTTCTCCAATACTTCTTCCGCTGTCCAGCCGAAGATCTGCTCCGCCTTCGGATTCCATTCCACAACGTTGCTTTCAGCGTCCATCACGATCACCGCATCGGGGGCATTCTTAATGATCGCCTGCAGCTGCTGCTCGCTTGCCTTTAATTTTTCTTCGGCAAGCTTGCGCTCCGTCATATTGCGCGTCACCTTCACAAAGCCCATCAGCTTTTTATTATTGTCATAAAGAGCGGTAAGCACCACATTGGCCCAAAACTCGGTGCCATCCTTCTTCACGCGCCAGCCTTCACTCTCATAGCGGCCAAGCTCTTTCGCAGTCCTCAGGTTATATTCCGGCTCGCCGCGCTCGATCTCATCGGCAGTGTAAAAAACGGAAATATGTTTTCCTATCACCTCATCCGCCGTGTAGCCTTTGATATGCTGCGCGCCTGAATTCCAGGAAGCAATGCGCCCATCCGGATCCACGCGGAAGATCGCATAGTCCTTCACGCTTTCTACCAGCAGCCTGAAGCGCTCCTCGCTCTCCTGCAGCTTCTGCACACGCACCTTCAGCTCATCGCTCAACGTGTTCATTCCGGCAGCTATCGCATCTATCTCATCGCCTTTGGGGCTGATAGGCACTTTCTGCGAAAAATCAAAAACAGTGTATTTCAAGATAGCTGCAAAAATATTTTCGATCCTCTTCTGGTAATCGTCCAGCTTCTCGGTGCGCTTATTCACAAGCGCAGCAAGCTCGTTATGGGCCAGCTGCAATGCCGCCTCCGACTGTTCCCGCTCGTTGATCGCAGCGCCCATGGCCATGATGGTGAGGCTGAGAATGGAAACGTAGATCTCCGAAGAGAGCAGCGATTCATTATAACCGGTTCCGGCAAAAGGCCCGTGGCCCATCATAGTTTGCCACAATGCAATACCGCTTGCCAGGAGAATAGATACAGCCGTTTCAAGCTGTCCGAAGCGGAATGCAGCCCACAACAAAGGGGGCAGCATGAGATACGGCTTAATAAAGACAGGCTCGGAATACAGCCAGTCGCTGAAAATCCCCTGGCCTACAACGAAGATGAGCGTGAATACCACCAGCAGCTCAAATTTTCTTCGCGGCCGCCATCCTGCCCTCAGCTGCCTGTACAGGCTCAGCAAAAAAGGGCTCACCACAAAGATTCCCGCAGCGCTTCCAAGCCACCATGCGGGCCAGATGGCTGTATAAGAGCTCCATGGCGATACGCCACCCACGCACAGGGCGGTAGCGCCTGCAGTTGCGCCTGCGAGACACATGAAAAGCACTGCCAGGGCAAACTCAAAAACAGGCCTTACTTTCTCAAAGCCTACAACCCTTCCGGTAGTACGTTTGAGCAGCGCAGTGCCTATAAGCATCTCCAGCGCAAACCCTATCGCGATGATGAGCGATACCCATACCGCCGAATACAGGCTGGTGGTTCCGGATGAACTGAAAACGATGATATTGGTAACAAAGGAACCGATCACCAGGCCCGGAAGAACCCTCGGCCCGAACATCAGCATGGCTGCGAAGGCAACGCCCTCAACCGGCCATACCGGTGTAAGCGGGGTGTTCTGAAAAGAAAGAAGGATACCGGCTCTGACGAGAATGTAATACGTAAGCGCGATCACCAAAGTAAGGCCCAGGTTACTGATTTTGAAATAAGATGATGCCTTTTTAAACATAATACAAACGATGAGATAGTTCCATCTGAACAGCTGATTAAAATTATATGCCAATCCTCTTTTCCTTGAAAATAAAGGAACAGAAGGCGGGAAGGCATATACTTTTTTGCTTCGGGGGGATTTCTTTTACAGGTACTGCTTCAGCCATTCTTTGGCTTCTTTTTCACCTGTGAACATTTTAGTGGGGTAAGGTTGCTGCTTCAGGTTTAAGAACAGGTTAGCCAGCATCTTGCCAAGCTCGGAGCCGGAGATCAATGCCATGGCCTTCACCACTTTCGGAAATTCGATAGCGGCGTAATCCCGGCTCTCCCTTGTAGATTCGCCGGAATTGGTCACATCTATGAGCAGGCACACCTGTTTGCCTCCCAGCATCTCCTTGAGCTCATCCATGATCCGCCTGGTTTCCTCAAGCGATGGCGCCGGTACTTTTTTGGAAACGGCGCAAAGTATGCCATCCCCGTCAAACCAGTAAATAGAAGTACTTGTTTCCGTTACTTTTACATTTTCTGGAGGTACCATATCAGTTTTTTTGAATTTAATTGCCCGTTGTCATTTTCCCGGTAGCTTCACATTCGTATCCCCGGGTTCTCCTCCACCAATAAAATATTGATCGATGCAGGATTCAGCCTGTTGAACATCTGCTTGGTGAGGTTAAATTATCTGTTATTCTAAAAGGCAAAAAGCTGAATTCGGTAAACCGGGAAAAAAAATAGCCGGAAGCTTAAAATGAATAGCCGGCTAAATGAGGTTAAGCTTTTTAAGCAGCTCCTTTTTATATTGCTCTCCAATCGACAATGGATGCTTGCCAATATAAGCCGTGTTCTCCTCTACGTTATCAATATGGTCGAGCGCCACCAGGTAAGAGCGGTGCAGGCGGAAGAATTTGGAGTTATGCAGCTTTTCCTCAATGGCTTTCAGCGTGATGTGCACCGTATGGCGCTTATTATCGGCAGTAAAAATATTCACATAATCGCCCAGGGCCTGCACATAAATAATATCCTTGATCCTGATCTTGGTAAGCACCGAATTGGAGCGCACAAAAATATACTCCTTGTCCTTATCGCTCATCTCTACCTTATTATCCTTCTTCTCAAACAGCTCTTTCGCCCTTGCCACAGCTACCATGAACCGCGTCATGCTCACGGGCTTGATCAGGTAATCCGCCACATTCAGCTCGAAAGCTTCCACCGCATATTCCTGCTTGGTGGTGATCATGATCACGATCGGCCGGGTGGAAAGGTTTTTGATCAGCTCTATGCCCGTCATTTCCGGCATTTCCACATCGAGGAACACCAGGTCTACCTGTTCCTTTTTCAGGTAATTGAAAGCCTCGATCGGGCTCTCGCATTCATGCTTCAGGTTCAGGAAATCTACCTGTGTGATCATTTGCTTAATGGCCGTGCGTGCCATCTTGTTATCATCAACTATAATGCAGTTCATAGGCTGGGTCTGTTTAAGTGTATATTCATATCAAGCAAAGCAGACTTTAAAGAATTATGCCAGCGGCAGAGCGCGGAAATATTTTCCACACAGCTGAAAATAAAAACACCCGTACATTGCTGCCGGGTGTTCCTGTATGTTTAAGAAGGGACTACTCGTTTACCACGAACTGGAAAGGGAGCTTTGTGATCTTCATGTAATCTTCGCCTGTTTTCTTGATGTCATCATCGTCCTCATCGTAATTCCAGGTTACCATAACATTGGTACCCAGCGATTGAAATTCAACAAGCTTAAGCAGGATCTGCTTTACGGAAATTATAGAAGATGAGCTGAGGTAGAATAAATTGAAATGAAGATTGAATGCTGGCGGCACGCTTGCTTTATAAGCATCCAGCCACTCGATGAGCACGCGGTAAAACTCCTTGCTGTCTTCCGGGAACGATTTTCCCTCGATCTTAAACACCGGAACTGCCGGATCAAACAGGATATGGGGAGTGTTCCCGCCTTCCGGGATTTCTAAGCTATTCATCATCAACCTTGTACTTTTGAATGTAATGAAAATAATGAGTATTCTTTATTCAGCATCTGGAACTCAAAATCCATATTATTATTGGATTTTAATGCGATCGTCAGGAATCCCAAACCGGCCCCGCCTTTGGATGATAACTCGCCGTTCGACAGCACATCCATGTATTGCTTTTTCAGGTCGGTATCATTCAGGGATTTAACCGAATTCAGCCTGCGGTTCAGCCGCTCAGCCTGCTGGTTGGTGATAATGTTCCCGGAATGGATGTTAAATTCATTGTTGATCCTGCCAATGACAAAATACGTCATCTGGTAGCCATTATTATCTTTTTCGCCGTGAAGGCAGATATTCTGAAGGGTTTCAATAACGATGTTGAAGATCTTTTTGACAGCGCTTTTGCTTACGCCAAAATTCTCCATCTGCGTTTCCACAAGGTTGGAAATGGAATTTACCTTGTCCTGGTCAAGCTCACCAATATGAACCACTACCGCTTTCTTGTCGCCACCGCTGTATAAGGACCGGATACCATTTACCTTGGCAGTAAAAATGGCTTCCTCTACAGAACCGCTCTTGTTTAAATCCATATAAATAATTGAACTTGGGCTTTTACAGACGACAATATCCGAAAATTTTACCCAATTATAAGAAAATAAATCAAATAAAACCCAAAAACTTACACTTTTTCGCCCTGAAAGCCCCCTGTTGATGCTCCATCATTTTCAGGCCTCCTCCCGGATGCGCCGCTTAAAATTATGCGTATTACAGTTCATTTTTTGTATATTTGAATAAATGCTCCGCTTCATGAAAACCCCACCGTTGCTGCTCTTATCCGCATTCATTTTCTTAGTTTCCTTCCGGGGCGACAAAAAAGCCTACCAGCTGTATGATGCAAAAGGAAAGGAAACGTCCTATGAAAAGCTGCTGAAGGATGCGCAGCAGGCCGACATCATCCTCTTTGGCGAGCTGCACAACAATCCCCTCTGCCACTGGCTGGAACAGGAGCTTACCAAAGACCTGTACGGGATCAAAAAGACGGATCTCCTGCTTTCCGCGGAAATGTTCGAGTCCGACGACCAGGTAGCCATCAGCGAATACCTCGCGGGAAAATTATCCGATAAAACCTTTAAGGATGAAGTGAAGCTCTGGAACAACTATACCAACGATTACAAGCCCCTGCTGGATTTCGCAAAGAACAACAGCCTGCAGTTCATCGCCGCAAATATTCCGAGGCGATATGCCAACCTTGTTTACAGCAAAGGGCTCGGAAAGCTCGATAGCATCGACGGCGAAGCAAAGCGCTGGATGTGCCCGCTGCCTATGAAATACGACAGCACGCTGAAATGTTACAGGGATATTTACGAAGCGGCCGGCGGACATGGCGGCCAGAACCTGCCGAAGTCACAGGCCGTAAAGGATGCGACAATGGCGTATTTTATATTAAAGAACTGGTCGAACGGAAAAACCATTTTGCATTACAATGGCTCGTATCACAGCAATTATCACCAGGGAATCGAATGGTATCTCAGGCAGGAAAAAAAGGATCTTAAGATCCTCACGATCGGTTCAACCGAGCAGGAAAGCATCGACACGCTTGCAAAAGCCGCACTCAACATGGCGGACTACATCATCTGCAATCCTGCTTCCATGAGCAAGTCCTACTGATCGAGCCTGCCCTGCAGCGCTTCCCAGTTCTTCATCTCAGCTTCCAGCTGCTTTTTCATCTGCTCGTAAGTGGCGAATGCAGCCTTATCGTTCACTACCGACTGGTACTGCGAAGGATCGGCAAGCTTTGCATCAAAGATCTTGATCTCATTCTCCAGCCGCTCTATCTCTTTCTCCGATTTTACGATCTGCGATTTGATCTGCTTCTGCTCCTTCTCACGCTCATCGTTCTTCGGGTCCTCTTTCGGCTTTTCTTTCACTGCAGCCGGGGTGGCTTTCTGGAAAGGGTTTTTCGATGTGTTCATTTCGCTGAGCCTGTTCATCTTCACTTTTTCCATGAACTCGGTGATGCCGCATAAATGCTCCTTCACTTCACCGTTCTTGAACTCATACATCTTGTTCACAAGGCCATCAAGGAAATCCCTGTCGTGCGATACTACGATCACCGTGCCTTCATAATCCATGATCGCTTTTTTCAGGATCTCCTTGCTGCGGATGTCGAGGTGATTGGTAGGCTCATCCAGCACAAGGAAATTATAGGGTTCCAGCAGCAGCTTGCAGAGCGCCAAACGCCCGCGCTCGCCACCGCTCAGCACCGAAACTTTTTTATCAATATCATCCCCGCCGAACAGGAATGAGCCAAGCAGCGTTCTTACCTGCTTCCGCACATCACCCACAGCCAGCTCATCAATGGTCTGGAAAACCGTTTTTGTCTTATCCAGCTTCTCCGCCTGATCCTGGGCAAAATAACCCATCATCACGCTGTGCCCGTGCTGCACAAGCCCATCGTAATCGATCTGGCTCGCGATCATTTTGATCATCGTACTCTTTCCTTCCCCGTTCCTTCCTACCAGCGCTATCTTTTCTCCTTTGGTAAGGATGAAGTTCGCATTGCTGAAGATCTGCTTGTCGCCGTATTTTTTTCCGGCATGCTCAACGGTGAGTACAATTTTTCCGGAATGCGCCGGTGGCGGGAATTTGAAGAACATGGTTGCATTGTCGCTTTCATCCACTTCCACGCGCTCCATCCGGTCGAGCTTCTTGATGAGCGATTGTGCAAACGATGCCTTGCTTGCCTTTGCGCGGTATTTATCGATCAGCACCTCTGTCTGGTCAATGATCTTCTGCTGGTTCTTCGCAGCGTTCTCCTGCTGCTCCCTGCGCTCCTTGCGGAGAACAAGGTAACGTGAGTAGTTTGTTTTATAATCGTAGATCTTGTTGTTCGAGATCTCGATCGTGCGTGTGGTTACCGTATCGAGGAACTGCTTATCGTGGCTGATCAGCATCACAGAGCCTGAAAAGGTCTGCATGAACTCCTCCAGCCACTGAATGGATTCAATGTCTAAGTGGTTGGTTGGCTCATCCAGCAGCAGGATGTCCGGCTTCTGCAGCAGGATCTTCGCCAGCTCGATGCGCATCCTCCATCCACCGCTGAATTCGGAGGTAGGGCGGTGAAAATCGCTCGGCTCGAAGCCAAGCCCTTTTAAGATCTTTTCGATCTCTTCTTCCTTATTTCCTGCACCGATGATCTCGAGGCGGTTATTGATATCCGTAAGCTCGTTGATCAGGTTCATGTACGCATCACTCTCGTAATCGGTGCGTGTTTCCAGCTCATGCGTTACCACATCAAGCCGTTTTTCCAGCAGCTGGATCTCCTGGAAAGCCGTCTCCGTTTCACCGAACACGGTCCTTCCCTGCTGGTGGATCATATCCTGCGGCAGGTACCCGATCTTGTAATCATTCGGCTTGGAGATCTCGCCTTTCGTAGGGTTTTGTTCCCCTGCAAGCAGCTTCAGCATTGTCGATTTTCCCGCACCATTCTTTCCCGCAAGGCCGATCCTGTCTTTCGGATTCACCAGGAAGCTTACATTATCAAACAAATCGTATCCGCCGAAAGATACCGTCACTGAATTAACTGAGATCATTTTATCATAAAAATTAGGGCGCAAATTTAGTGAAAAATGCCTTACAATTGCCTAATTTAGTGGCTGTAAATAGCCATTATGTCTAAAAAAGCGCCTTCTGTCCTGCAACTCGGCAACTTTAAAAAAAAGGAAGAGGAAGCACCCGCTTTTTATCTCAAAACTTTCCGGGAGCATAAAAAAGAACATCCCTTTGTGATGGATGCACATGCTCATGATTTTTATCTCATCAGCTTCTTCACAAAAGGCAGCGGCTCGCATACCATTGATTTCACTACGTATCCAGTAACAAAAGGCAGTATCTTCTTCATGAGCCCCGGTGAAATGCATGCATGGGAATTAAGCGACGACACTGAAGGTTACGTGATCTTTTTCAGCGCTTCGTTTTACCGGATGGACGCGAGGGCCGCGCAACTGCAGCAATTCCCGTTCTTCCGCGCCGATGGCAGGCTGAGCAGCGGATCGCTGAATACCGTACAACAAAAGGAGATTGGCCGCTTCATCGGATTGATGGAAGCGGAGAACCAGGCACACTCCGCTTACCGCGCCGGCATTCTCCGTTCCATCCTGGATGCGCTGCTGTACAAGCTCTCTTCATTCCTGGAAAAGGATAAAGGCCGCCGCCCGCAGGCATCGCTGGTGCCGCAGCTCGAAGCGCTTATTGAAACGCATTACAAAGAGCACCGCCCTGCAGCATTCTATGCCGCTGCACTTCACATCAGTACGCAGCAGATGAATGCGCATGCAAAGAATTATCTCAATAAAACAGTGGCTGAGCTGCTGCAGGAAAGGCTGATCGCTGAAGCGAAACGGCTGCTCGTATATTCCGGACTTACCGTAAGCGAGATCGCGTACGAGCTGAACTTCAATGACAGCTCCTACTTCAACAGGTTCTTCAGGCGGGCGGAAAAGCTTACGCCCGAACAGTTTCGCAAGCGCTTCATTTAATCCCGTAAAATCATAAAATAGTACCATTGGCATACTCCTTTATTGCTGTACTTTTGTGGAGTAAAATAATAGCAAGATGAGTTACCGTGAAACCAAATTATACAGCATCCTGAACAACAAATGCCCGCATTGCCACAAAGGTAATTTCTGGGAGACCAGCAACCCCTACGACCTGAAACGATTTTCGAAAATGAACAGCAGGTGCCCCGTTTGCCGTGAAGACTTCAAGCGCGAGCCCGGATATTATTTCGGGGCAACATACGTAAGCTACGGCTTAACAGTAGCCTTCGGAATAGCGCTCTACATTGTGCTTGCAGGGATCTTTAAAATGGATACCATCCCTTTCCTCATCATCTTCAGCGTTTTTCTTATCATCCTGATGCCTGTGTTTTACCGCGGCGCCCGGATCATCTGGATCAACATGTTTGTGCCCTACCGCGAGAAATAATTTCAATGAATGATCCATTGGTAACATTTGAGCAGAATATAGAATTAGTATTTCTATTAAGATGTTTGCAGGATCAGCTCCCTCCTTTTAGGAGGGTCGGGGTGGTATTGATCATTCGTAGCTTTGTAAGCTATTTCCCCAGCACCTGTAGCCGGTCCGATTCAAAAACGGAAACATCCTCCAGGTTGACCTTCGATAAGGCGATCATCGCTTTCGCAACAACAGCCGCTTCAATCGCCTTGTATTTTTTCAGCTTCCCGATAAAAAGAAAGCCAAGCGCTTTCATTAAAAATTTCCCGATGCTTTCTCCCAAACGGAATTCTGCACGCTGCCCAAGAAGCATGGATGGCCTTACTATGATCAGCGATGCGAATTTAAGGCGCTTTAATGCATGCTCGATGTCGCGCTTCACGGTCAGGTAAAAATTACCGCCGCTTTCCGATACGCCTAAGGACGACACCAGCACAAAACGCGTAACGCCGTTCTTTTTAGCAGCCTCCGCAAAGTTCAGCACGTATGTATGATCCACTTTTACAAAGGCCTCCTGCGAGCCCGCAACACGAATGGTAGTGCCCATTGCGCAAAACACTACATCGCCTGTGATCTTTTCCGAGCTGGCAGAAATTTTGTCAAAATCGGTGATCACCTGTTCCAGCTTCTGATGCTGCAGCTCCAGCTTTTTACGCACAAATACTTTCACAGTGCTGAATCCTGCATCGCTCAGCAGCTGCGTTACCAGCTCTTTCCCGATGAGGCCCGTAGCGCCTATTACAATAGCCGTTTGTCCCATCAGATTCCCTTGATACGTGTTACGAGTGAAGAGACCGCATCCGAGAACGAGGTCTTGAACCTGCTCCTGTTCAGTGCTGCTGAATTATCGGCATTTTTATCGAGCCTGAAGGAGAACACAAAAGCTGAGTCCGGACCGTTCCAGCCGCCCATCTGCCCGAAGCGGATGTCGTTGAAATAAATATTCGACTCGTGCTCCGACATGATATAATCGCCTTTGGAAAAACGCTTCAGCAGCTGAACCGATTCATCGTTCTCAAAAGGCCTGAGCAGCGAATCTTTTTTATTCACATGATAAAAATCAACATTGTCTGTCTTGTCGAAAATGGAATGATAGCCGAACCAGTAGCCTGTGGCATCCTTCGAATAGCTCATCCAGAGAAAATTGTTCAGGGGTGTTGGCGTGGTCACCACATCTGTTACCGCAATGTGCTTTTCTGCCAGCTGCTCCTCGATGCCGCTGTGCACATGCCATTTGTTAATGATCGTAAACACGAGGTACAGCGAGCTGATCCATAAACCGGCCTTATTCCATTTCACCCGTTTCGGAGAGCCGTTCTTCGCGATCAGCGCAACAAGCACGCAAACAAGAAAAGGGATCGTATAAAAAATATCGGCGACAAAAATGGTGTTAAATGAAACACGGTAGCTGCTGAAGGGCTCGAACCAGCCTGTGCCGTAAGCCGTGAGCGAATCCAGCAAAACGTGCGTGAGCATCCCTAAAAAGAACAGCCATGCCCAGTCCTTCCAGCCTACCTCCGTTTTTTTGAACCACCTGCTGAATAGCCAGCCAAGCAGAGGCGCCATGATCACGATGAACAGGAAGGAATGTGTAAAGCCTCGGTGCACAAGCAACTGCTGCGCATCCGAAAAGCAGGGTGAGGCAAAAACATCAAAGTCGGGAATGGTGTCGGCGAAAGCGCCCCATAACATGGCTTTCCGGCCGATCTTCCTGCCGAGCACAGCTTCACCGATAGCGGCGCCAAGGACAATATGCGTAAGTGAATCCATCTTTCTTAATATGAGGTAAAGATACTAAACAATACTTTTTATTAATACCTTTATCATATTATTCCGGACATGCAGAACCGCTCTAAGAACATACTCATTGCCCTTGCCATACTTGTTGTTTGTATCGCTGCCTGTTTCCTCGGAACGGTCATCCTTTACATCCTCATTTCAATTGTTCTGTCCCTCATCGGGCAGCCGCTCTACCGTTTTTTTTCAAGGCTGAAAGTGGGCAGGATCGCTTTTTCACCCGCCATCTGCTCGCTGTTATCGCTGCTGCTTATGATGCTTGCATTCGGCGGACTCTTCTACATGTTCATTCCGCTGCTTGTTGAGGAAGCGCGCATCATCAGCAGGATCGACCCGAACGCGGTGCTCAGCGCCTTCCGCGAGCCTCTTCAGAACCTCGAATACGACCTGCAGAAATACCAGGTCTCCTACGGCAACGGCGGATCCATGCAAAGCTATCTCGCCGCAAAGCTCACGACTATACTCGGCTTCCGCGAGATCAGCGGGTATGCAGGGCAAATGATCAGCTTCACGGGCGGACTGATCGCCGGCTTCTTCTCCGTTTCCTTCATTACATTTTTCCTGATGAAGGATGAAAGGCTGATCTACAATATCGTGATCCTGCTCACGCCGCCAAAGCACATTCCCGCTATCAGGGACATCATGCACGACACAAAGAAGATCCTTACGCGCTACTTCATCGGCATCATTATAGACATGCTGTTCGTAGCCACCACCATCGCCATCGGGCTTACGTTCCTTGGCGTGAACAATGCATTGCTGATCGGGATCTTCGCGGGCATCATGAATGTGATCCCGTATGTGGGCCCGCTCCTTGGCGCCGGCTTCGCAATACTGATAGGGGTTTCAGGAAGCCTGCAACTCGACTTCTACACGCAGCTGGTTCCGCTCATTGAAAAGATCGGCCTGGTGTTCCTCATCACGCAGCTGGTAGATGCATTCTTCATCCAGCCTTTCGTGATCTCCAACACTGTTAAGGCGCATCCGCTGGAGATCTTTCTCGTGATCCTGATCGCCGGCACTTTCGCAGGCATCACCGGGATGATCGTCGCTATTCCCGTTTATACGATCATCCGCATCATTGCCAAAGAATTTTTAAATAACTTTAAGATCGTTCAAAAGCTCACGGAAGACCTTGGAGAAATTACAAACGATAACAACAACTGATACGCATGCTGCATAAATCCACCTTCGACTTTCTTTCAAAGCTGAAAAAGAACAACAGCAAGGAATGGTTCGATAAGAACCGCCCTGAATATGAAATTGCAAAAAATGATTATAAGGAATTCATCCAGGAGCTGATCAACACGATCGGGAAGTTTGATCCCGCCGTTAAGGCGCTGGAGCCTAAGCACTGCGTATTCCGCATCAACCGCGACATCCGCTTCTCCAATGACAAAACGCCTTACAAGGTGAACATGGGCGCAAGCATAGCGCCCGGCGGAAAAAAATCGATCACGCCAGGCTATTACATCCACATCCAGCCCGGCGCCTCGTTCCTTGCAGGAGGCATGTGGCAGCCGCCTGCGCCGCAGCTCAGCGCGATCAGGCAGGAGATCGATTACAACACACCTGAATTCAAAAAGCTCACCGGCAACAAGGATTTCAAAAAATATTTCGGCGCGCTTTCCGATGAGGACAAAGTTAAAACAAGCCCCAAAGGCTATGACAAGGGCCACCCCGAGATCGAATCGCTGAAGCTGAAAAGCTTTATCATGGTGCACGACCTTAAAGACAAAGAGGTGCTTTCAAAGGATTTTATCAAACACTGCGAAGCTGTATTCAAAGCCATGCTCCCGATGAACAAATTCCTGAGAAGGGCCTGCGATTAAATGAGATTCTTCATTTCGCCCTGCTCCATTCAGAATGACAAACACTGCTACGTCGATGAACCTCTTCAATAATGCCAGAGGTTGCTCTCGTATTTGAAGATGTCCTCCTTGATCTCCTCCGACTCCAGCAGCGCATCCATTCCCTGCTTGTACTCTGCGATGGAGCGGTCGTACACATTCGACTCCTTATACACGTAGCTGGCGAACATCCTTTTTTCAAAAAGCTCATCATAGCTCATCCGCTCGGCATCGTTCCACCGGTTGAATACGGCAGCCCGTGCAAGGTACGGCCTTGCTTCCGGGAAATAGATCCAGAACAGGGGCTTGGAGCCGATCACTTCGCCATCTTCCGACTTCTTCACGATCAAGGGGCAAATGCCGATGATGCGGACTTCCATCACCGAACGCTGCCTGTCGAAGAACCAATCTTCCTTGATCCAGTACTGGTGCACATCCGCTGAAGTGATCTCTGTTTTCACGGGCGTAGCGATCATATTATCGGGATTGTTCGCATCCTGCGACATGTGCGTTGAATCCCAGGTGATAAGCATGCTGAGCACTTCCTGCTTTGTCATGGGCGTGGTGAACTCATCATCAAACACCGGATTCGCGAATGCGGTGAGGTTGCCTTCCAGCACTCCGCATTTCAACACATCAAACAGGCTCATCAGGCATACTTTAGGCTCGGTAGGATAATACATGGGCAGGTTGAGCTTTTCGCGCAGGTCGAGCACGCGCCAGGTGCGCTTGCTCCACATCACGTCGGCCTCTCTCAGGCTGGTATAGCTCACCGGGAAAGGCCGCTGCGTCCGGTTGAAATTGCAGGGGTCCGGCGACTGCGGGTTTTTGATCTGGCCTTGCGGTGTGCATTGCGCCATTGCGAATCCCGATACCAGTTCCGATACCAGGATCATGCTGAATAGTTTATTCATTTTGATCCTCCTGTGAATTAGATCCACTCCGGGAGAAAGATGTGTTGCCGGAATGAACAGGTTAATAGAGAGTAGTCCTGCCGTTCATGTAGAGTAGGAAACGGAAGGGCGCGGGAGATTATTGCAGCAAAAAAAAATCCCGTCACACAAATTGCGTGACGGGATCTTTGATTTTTTTTATTCCTGCTTAGAAGTGGAACAGATCGTGCTCGTATTTGAAGATGTCTTCCTTGATACGGTCAGATTCCAGCAGGGCATCGATACCTTGCTTGTACTCGAGGATAACGCGGTCATACACGTTTGTTTCCTTACGTACATAGCTTGAGAACATCCGCTTCCAGAAAATATCTTCGAGGGTACGGCGCTCAGCATCGTTGTGACGCATGTAAACTTCCTGGTTAGCAAAAATAGGGCGTGCTTCAGGGAAATAGATCCAGAACAATGCCTGGTCAGAACCTGTTGACTCGCCTGTTTCTGTTTTCTTTTCGATCAGCGGGCACAGTCCGATGATGCGGACATCAAGCACAGAGCGCTGCTTATCGAAGAACCAGTCTTCCTTGATCCAGTATTTCCATACTTTATCGGAAGTAATATCAATATCCTTTACAGGTGCGGAGATCATCATTCCCGGGTTGTTAGGATCTTCAGCCTGCGCTGTGGAATCCCAGTGTACCAGTTTCTTTTCGATCTCGCTTTTTGTCATTTCGTAACGGAACTCATCATCGAGAGCGGCCTGATCGAAACAAGTGATCGTGCCGGTATTCAATGCTGCGTCCTTAATTACGTCGAACAGGCTTTTCCTGTCAAGGATCGGTGTTGCAGGATAATACAGGGGATGATTGATCTTCTCGCGAAGGTCGATCACACGCCAGATCCGCTTGCTCCACATTACATCCGCTTCGCGCAGGTGCGTGTATGGGATAGCGCGTCTTGTACGCGTATTTTCTTTGGTATAAACCCCGTCAGGATATTTAGGCGCCTTAGGCGCTACAATCTCCTGGGCATAGCCTGTTCCTGCCAAAGCAAAAACAAAAGCCACTAAGAAAAATTTAACTGTTTTCATGATCATCCTGTATTTAATAAATTATTTAACCTTAATAACGCAGCCCGGGATAGAACGAACCCCGTCAGGAGCCTGGATCTTCACCTGCTCGATAAGAACCTTACCGCCTGATTTAGCACGGTTCAGCAGCTCTTTCATCTGGCTGGTTGTTCCCGGCCCTTGTGCAGGATAATCTACGAAGGCACCATTCACGTTCATTGACATTACCCATGAAACAACAGGGAATTTCAAATCGAACACGAAATCCTCCAGCTTAGGGATAACCCCTGTAGCCTGCATCAATTCGCCTTTGCTTACTTTTCCGTCACCGGTTACACCGGCATACGAAGCAAGCGGGCTTGGTACTTTCTTAACGCGGAATTTCATAGAGCCCATGGATTTGCTGCCTGTTTTCGTTTTAACGGAAACGTTCACAGTACACTCACCCGGCTGCTTCACAACAACAATATAATGTCCCTGCCCTTTGTTGATGACAGAACCACCGCCACCGGCAATAGTAGCTGTTACATCTGTAGGAGCCGCACCAGCAACTGAAATGTCTACAGGATTATCCACCCCGATGTAGAACACGTTCATTTTTGTAGGAGAGATCGCCATAGAAGGGCGTGCAACCATGTAGCTTCCACTGAAACGGTATGGCTTAATGCTTCCGTCCGGCGCCTTAACATTGATCAACCCGCTGTACTCCTGTAAACCTTCTGAGCTTGTGTGTACAACATATTTACCAACACCGCCTTCAACAGGCACAGAAACTGGTGTTCCAACGATCTTAGCTTCCTTGCTTGACGTATCTACCTGGCCGATAACGATCTCAGGGTTCTGTGTCGAGCTGTGGGCCGATACGAAGATATCAGCAGTGTAATCCTCACCTGCAGTGATGTAGCTTGTAGGAGCAACCACCTTTGCTTCGATCGCATCGAACTTAAAGTCGTTTGCATCAATCGCTTTCAGTAAAAGCCCAACCACGTCGCTTTCCGCATTTTTAATGTCATTCTTCAGTCCTGCGAAGATACACATATCGGCAGCCATTGTAGTGTGGTCAAAGTTGTTGAATTCCCAGTGCACCATTTTCTCATCGGCAAATGAATACACATCATCTGTGTTCAAACCGATCTTCAGGTTAGCCCTTTCTTTTTCAGGAACAAGCTCGATGAGCTCTTTCCTGAATTTAATGATCGCATCTTTCAGCTCGATCGCCTTTGCATCAGGCCCCGGCTCCTCAGGAGTAGCGCCCAATAAGAAGTGCGTAGGAACATCGTAGTTATCCTTGCTGTCCAGCATTGCTAATTTGAAAGTATCGGCCACTTCTTTAGAAGGAAGCTTCTGTACTTCCATGTACAGCTCGGATTTGATGTCATCGATCTTATCGCAAAGCTCTTTGGCTTTTTTCTTAACCTCCAGAGCTTTTTTATACCAAGGCTCAGTTTTGACCTTATTATCGGCCATTGCCTTTTCAAATTTGGAGTATAAAACCCCATTTTTCCCATCGAAGTTTTCGTTGGTTTTATTTAAACCATCTTCAACAATAACGAAAGCATTCAGAATCTCTTTAGATACGTTTAGCGCCAAAAGTGCTGTTAACACCAGGTACATCATACCGATCATCTTCTGCCTCGGAGTTTCTTTACCACCTGACATATTTTATATTTCGTTTCTGTAGATTAATACTTATTTTTTATAACTCGTCCTAAACGAAGAATTCCAACATTCCTCATTTAAAGAAAAAATAAAAGGCCGGAGCCTCTTATTTTCTCATTGCGGTAAGCATGTTACCGTAGATAGTGTTCAGTGATTCCAGGTTAGACGACAGCTGTCCGATCTGCTCCTTGTAACGTCTTGTGTCGTCAACAGAGTCATTCAGATTTTTCATCAGGTCAGATAATCCTTCGTAGAATTTAGAAGTTGCTTTCAGGTGATCGTTAGAACCTTGGAGCTGCAATTCGTAAGAAGCGTTCAATGCCGCCAGGTTTTTGGAAACCTTAACGATCTGGTCGCCAAACGAAGCGCTCTCGTCGTTGTTAACGGTAAGGCCCATTAATGATTCTGCAGCTTTTGAATACGAATCGGATAATGTGCTTACATTTTTAGCAGCAGACTGTACGCTTGTAACATAATCATTTGTTGCAACTGATGCATCAGTGATATTGCTCAGCTTGCTTGCCTGATCGCTCAGGCTGCGCATACCTTCTCCGAGGCTCGCGATAAGTTCGGGCCCTATCTTCGCATCCTCCAGCATGTTGTCTAACTGTTCTGTGATCGTTCCTTTGTCTTCTTCGATCTTATCATGCTCTTTTTCACCTTCTTCACCGTGCATTCCTGCTAATTCAGGGTATACAAGGCTCCAATCCACTTCTTCGTGTGGTGGCTCAAATGCAGAGAAAAAGAAGATAACTGCCTCAGTAGATAATCCAACAACAAGCATCGGACCTGCACCCGGCCAGTGCATAATCTTAAACATCGCTCCAACGATTACAATTGCCGCACCAAATCCGTATAATTTGGCCATGAAACTTTTCCATTTTTTACCACCCATAATTTTAAAAGTTTAAAAGTTAATAATTGATTATTTAGTTTAGATTAGAGATTACAAATTAAAAATTAAAAGCCAACTCCCGGAGCATCGCCCCTGTTACGTCCGAGGTATGTCTGAACGCAACGGAAGCCAACATAGCATTTTGCCGTATCCTGGTATTCGTATGTTCTTGAGCTGGTCTGCAGGTAGTATCCAACATCCTTCCAGGACCCGCCCCTGATCACTTTACGCTTCAGCACGTTTGCTTCATTGTCCTGAGCTTCGTATACATAGTCAGGGTTTAAATCGTGGCTGAAATCGTATGCCGATTCATCAAATGCATTGCTTGTCCACTCAGCTGCGTTACCAGCCATGCAATATAAACCGTAATCATTAGGGTTGTAAGACATGATCTTTACTGTATGGAAACCACCGTCATCGATGTAGCTTCCGCGCATTGGCTTGAAGTTACCCAGGAAACATCCGAGAGCGTTCCTGATGTAAGGGCCGCCCCAAGGGTATGGGCTTAATGCATTTCCTCCGCGTGCTGCGTATTCCCACTCAGACTCGGTTGGTAAACGGAAATCGTTTACATAGGTTTGTCCGTTGGCAAGCAGCCAGTTGTTGAACAATTGTGTTCTCCAGATACAGAATGCCCTTGCTTGTTTCCAGCTTACTCCAACTACAGGGTAGTCGTCATAGGCTACGTGCCAGAAATACATGTTGGTCATCGGCTCATTGAACGAGTATGTAAAATCATGCACCCATGCGAGGGTATCAGGATAAATGTTGATGATATCCTTCACGATGAAAACACTTCTGTCCTTATCTTTTGTTTCGCGGATGCTGTAGTTACCGCTACCGTCAGAGATCTGGTCTTTTACGTCATAGTGCCCGAGGGTTTTGTTGTCGCCAGTGCTGGTAGACTGATAGCCATTGATAAAATCGCGGCCTTTGTCATCCGGTGATTTGGATGGCTTGAACCTGTTTGATTTCTGTGCAGCCATGCGCAGGTTGATCCAGTAATATTCGTAGTTCAGCTTACGGGTATCAACTTCTCTTCTCCTGTAATAACGCTCTTCCGGTGGAAGGTACATGAATTCAAGAACCTCTCTTACATCCTGCTCGTCGTATGCGATCTCCTCGTCCCAATTCACCAATGGCGGCTCAAGCGGCTGCTCATAATCATCTGTTTCAATTCCATGCTCCGCCCTTCCGTCTTCAAACAATGCCTTGTGTGCGATCGAATCCCTCACCCAGCTTACGAACTGGCGGTACTCATTATTTGAGATCTCTGTCTGGTCAATATAAAAGGCCTGAACGGAAACTGTCTTCGATTTTGTAGTGTGGGAATAAGGGGTATCCTCATCACTCGGACCCATATTGTAACTTCCCATAGGGATGTACAACATGCCGAAAGGATCGATATCGAACCACTCTTCACGTGGGTGAACACCTACAAGTTCTCCGCTGCTTTTAGTACAACTGGCTAAAGCGACTACAGAACTTAACAAGAGCAACTTTTTCATGTTTTTTGTTTTAATTTATATTAAACCCCTTTTTATTCAGAAATCATCATACCATATAAAGTATGATGATTTCAGAAGAAAATAGGGTAGTTTAAACGATAGTAATCAGATAAGGTTACAAAAAGCTATTTTATTAAAGGAACCTTACATTCTGGTGACTTTGTTTATGCGGCGGCTTTACAAATTTCTGGCAGAAACCAAGCATTACTTCGTGTGTTCCGCTGTTGTATTTTTTGATCGCCGATAAAGTGATATCGTAAGAATAACCTACTTTAACTGTTGACCTTCCGTTTTTCAACGGCCACTCAAGGCCTGCCATTACAGGGATCGCATCTGTTAAACGGTACGAAGCCCCTACAAAGATCATGTTCTTGTATTTTGCAAGGATGTTGATGTCAACCTGTGTTGACGATGCATCCGATTTAACAAGGACACCAGGTGTGATCGCGAAATCAGGCGTAAGGTCGAATTTGTAACCTGCCATGATAAAATAGTGACGCGCCATCTGGTACTGGAATGTATAGTTTGCTGCTGCAGATGTTCCGGAGTTTGTTAATGTTTGTCCCGGAAGGTGCAGTGAGGAGATCCCCACATATAATTTACTGTTTGTAAAGTAAGCCCCGAAGCCAACATCATACGTTGTAGCTGATGTTCCGTTCCAAGGGATCGACTGGTCGGTACCGTTTGCAGCGGTTGTTCCGTCAGGCGCAAGGAAGTTGCCGGTGATCGACTTCTGGATCATACCTGCATCAAGCCCGATCCCAAGTACTCCAAAACCTAAATTCAAATGGTATGAATACGCGAGCTTCGCTTTTAATGTTTTGTCAAAGCCCAACTGATCCTGGTCCACAGTCAAACCAAGCCCTCCGCCGAGGATCCTTCCGTAATCAAGGCTGAAAAGCCCTGTTTTAGGAGCTCCCGGGAATTTATCCCACTGATCACGATATAACAATGTTCCGCATAAAGCCTGGCTGGTTCCGGCATACCCCGGGTTTACCGACAGTTTATTAAACATGTTCATACTGAATTGCGCATCCTGCTGTGCAAAGGCTACCAATCCGGTAATCGATAAAGCAATAGTAGTAAGGGTTTTTTTCATGTTTTACTTCTTAAAAGTGAACAGTTTTGTGTTGCTTTTTGGTTGTTGTTAGGTCGCTAAATTAAGTATAATGTTTATAAAAACAAATTTTTTAAACATTTTATTGTTCATAGGTAAAAATTTATGCCGCGGCACTAACCGAGTTTCTGATATGTCTGCCACCATTTGTCGGGCAGCTCATCGCTGCAGGCCGTTTCATAGTCGCTGTAAGAGCAGGGAACCATGTGATGCCGCTCGAAGCGGATCTGGTGATTTACCGGGTAAGGCACGTCCATCCACCACCTGTCGCTCTTGTTGCTCTTGTAAAAAACGATCTCATGCTCGTGATTGGTAATGGATACGCGGTATTTCGTGTATTCCGATTTATCGATCACCGGGTAATCCTGCTTGCGGTTGTAAAAGCCGTCGATGAAATACCAGATCATCTGTGCCACGAGGTGCGCCGTTTGCCTGTTGCTGTCGAAGGCGGGGTTGATCTCGTAAAAGCCGATGGATGAAAGCTTATCGCTCATCCCCGCATAGCGGCAGATCTGGCAGGCCTCTTCCCCGTAAAAGCCGTTGGGTGATGCATTGCCGTTGCCCGGCGCATCGCCCTGCCTTACGGCGGAGATGTCGAAGCTCAGCACATCCGCATTCCTTACGATGGGCTCTACATTCTCCATGTTCTTCCTCACCTGCCCGAGGCGGTGTGCATCGAAGTACAGCTTGCCCATGAGCCCGATCGCATTCTGCTCAACGAAGTAGGTCTGGTAGCCTACGTTGCTGTAGTTGAACAAAATATTCGGCTTATGCAAAATGATCTTGCTCAGGTAGCTCTGCGAGTTCAGCTCCTTGTCGCCATCGCCTATATCGAAGGATGCATCCACCGAAACGATGTTGATGGTCTGCTCCATTTTCTGGTAGGAAAGGTAGTTGCAGTAGGTAAGATCCTGCCCTCCTCCTACCACGATGGGGATGATGTTTTTTTTCAGTAATTGTGAAAGAACGTCGGTAAGCGCAAAGTATGAATCTTCAATTGTATTTCCTTTCCGGATGTTCCCGAGATCGGCAATTTTTGCCGCGTAGCCGCCCTGGAACAAGCGGTATAAATTTTCCCTTACGTAATCTGCAGCCAGTCCGCAGCCTTCATTGTTGACCGCCCTGCGATCCTCCTCCACCCCGATGATCGCCAGCTGCACTGAACTGAGATCCGGGAAATCGCCGTTCTGCTGATAAATGTTTATGATCTTACCGTAAGACGTGTCGCTGTATGAACGGTTGCCGCTTAACTCGGAAAGGTCAATAGGACTAAAGTATTCCTGCATGGGGTTGCGGATAACGAATTTGTACGAATTTACGAATTACGTATTTGTATGCCGTTTCCCTGTATCTTAAACTTATAACACCGGGGTGTTAAAAAAGATACAGGGGAGCGGTTTGTTTTTATTTTTTAATCTTTCTTGGGAGCTGCTTTCTTCGCCGCTTTTTTAGGCGCAGCCTTCGTTGCAGCTTTTTTGGCTGCTTTCTTTGGCGCTGCTTTTTTCGGTGAAGCTTTTTTGGCTGCCGCCTGCTTGAACGGTTTCTTTTCCACCGTTTTTTTCTTGAAGCGGTTGCCTTTGCTTGCGTTCTTCGGATCTGCGGCTATGTCGAGGCATTCCTGCAGGCTGAGGGCCTTTGGATCGATCCCTTTCGGAAGCTTGAAATTATTCTGGCCGATCACGAGGTACGGGCCCCAGCGGCCGTTGAGCAGCTGCACTTCAGGGTTCTCAGGGAATGTTTTGATGTATTTATCGATCTCGGCCTGGCGCTTTGCAAGGATGAGCTCAATGCAGCGATCGGCAGTAACGGTCATAGGATCGTCTTCCTTTTTCAGGGAAACGAAAATGCTGTTGTGGCGGATATACGGGCCGAAGCGGCCTATTGCCACCACCATTTCCTTGTCTTCGAACTCGCCGACCACACGCGGAAGCTTGTACAGGTCGAGGGCTTCCTCAAACGTAATTGTATCGAGGCGCTGGTCTTTCCGGAGGCTGGCGAATTTCGGCTTGTTGTTCTCATCGTTGCCTTCTCCAAGCTGCGCCATCGGGCCAAAGCGGCCGATCCGCACATAGAGGTTCTTCCCGGTTACGGGATCAACACCGAGCAAACGCTCGCCGGATGCGCGCTCCGAGTGCTCGGAGGTTTCCTCTACATTTTTATGAAAGGGCTTGTAAAAATCGGCGAGCATTGTTGTCCAGTTGATCTTGCCTTCCGCGATCTCATCAAACTCCTCCTCCACTTTTGCGGTGAAATTAAAATCCATGATCTGCGGGAACTCTTTCAACAGGAAATCATTCACCACCATGCCGATGTCGGTCGGGAACATTTTTGATTTCTCCGCGCCGGTCCGCTCTGTGCGCACTTCTTCAGCGATCTGCTTATTTTTCAAAGAGATCACATTGTAATTTCTTTCAACCCCTTCCCTGTCTTCCTTCACCACGTATTCGCGCTTCTGGATGGTGGAAATGGTTGGCGCATACGTGGAAGGCCTTCCGATGCCAAGCTCCTCGAGCTTTTTCACAAGGCTTGCCTCGGTATACCGTGCGGGATAATGTGTGAAGCGCTGTGTTGCATTGATCTCGTTCACGCCAAGCTTTTCGCCTACTTTCATCGGCGGCAGCATGCCCTCCTGGGTATCTTCATCTTCCTCGTCTGTACCTTCAAGATATATTTTCAGGAAACCGTCAAACTTCAGCACTTCACCCTGTGCAACAAACTTTTCTGTGGCACCGGCAACAGTGATCACCGCTGTGGTTTTCTCCAGCTCGGCATCGCTCATCTGCGAGGAGATGGTGCGTTTCCAGATAAGGTCGTACAAACGCTTATCGGCAGAATCGCCATCGATGGTCTGGTTCTCAATATAGGTCGGGCGGATGGCTTCGTGAGCTTCCTGCGCGCCTTTCGATTTGGTTTTGTACTGGCGGATCTTCAGGTATTTTTCACCGTAATTTCCGGTAATGGCAGCGGTTGCCTGGCCGATGGCCGTTTCCGAAAGGTTTACGGAATCGGTCCTCATGTAGGTGATCTTACCGCTTTCATACAGGCGCTGCGCAACCACCATTGTTTGCGCTACGGAGAAGCCGAGCTTGCGGCTTGCTTCCTGCTGCAGGGTGGATGTTGTAAACGGTGCGGAAGGCGATTTTTTAGAAGGCTTTGTTTCTATTGTATCAATAGTGAAATCAGCCGTTTCGCATTTGTGTAAAAATGCTTTTGCTTCTTCGTGTGAAGCGAATTTCTTATTCAGCTCGGCCTTAATATTTGCGCTGCCGGAAGTGAAATTGGCAACCACTTTATAAGAAGATGTGCTTTTAAAATTCATGATGTCGCGCTCGCGCTCCACAATGAGGCGCACGGCCACAGACTGTACACGGCCGGCCGATAAGGACGGGCGCACTTTTTTCCAGAGCACCGGCGATAATTCGAAACCTACCAAACGGTCGAGGATCCTTCTTGCCTGCTGTGCGTCTACAAGATGCTTGTCGATGGTGCGCGGATTGGCAATTGCATTTTTGATGGCCGGCTTGGTGATCTCGTGAAATACGATGCGCTTGGTTTTTTCATCGGTAAGGCCGAGGGATTCGTACAGGTGCCATGAGATGGCTTCTCCTTCACGGTCCTCATCGGTTGCGAGCCACACCATGTCGGCGGCCTTCGCTAATTTTTTCAGTTCTGCAACAACTTTTGCCTTGTCGGGCGAGATCTCGTAATTGGGAGTGAACTTGTTTTCTATATCAACCCCCAGCCCTTTCTTTGCAAGATCGCGGACGTGCCCGAAGCTCGACTTTACGGTGTATCCTTCTCCTAAAAATCCTTCTATGGTTTTGGCTTTGGCCGGGGACTCAACAATCACTAAATTTTTGCTCATTTAATTCCTTTTCGTTAGAGTAATATGAAAAACAAAGAATAATGCGGGAGTGGTCATTTTCCCGAAAAACGCTGCAAAGAAAACAAATCAAAATCGATTTTTCCAAATTTGATTTGCATTTGTCAGGAACTATATATATAAATATATATATAAAAATTTCAAAATTTATTTTCAAAATATCAAATTGCGCCATTTTGTCATACACTAATTATTATTACCTTTGCAATCCATAAAAATAAAATGAGCGAGAATAAAGTAATAGATGAAAGCATACAGGGTGAGGCCCTGATGATCGAAGCACCGCTCCGGGGTAACGGCAAGAAACTGTTCCTGGAAAGCTACGGCTGCGCAATGAATTTTTCCGACAGCGAGATCGTTGCTTCCATTTTAAAGGACCAGGGCTATACTACCACACAGAACTTTTTCGAGGCGGATGTGATCTTTGTGAATACCTGCGCGATCCGCGAAGGCGCAGAGCAGCGCGTACGCCAGCGGCTCACCGAATATAAAAAAGCGAAAAAGACCAATCCCGACCTGATCGTGGGTGTGCTTGGCTGCATGGCTGAGCGTTTGAAATCAAAATTCCTGGAGGAAGAAAAGCTGGTGGACATTGTTGTAGGCCCGGATGCTTACCGCGACCTGCCCAACCTCCTGTTATCGGCGGAGGACGGTAACAAGGCGGTGAACGTGCTGCTTTCAAAAGAAGAGACGTACGCGGATATAACGCCGGTGCGACTGGGCGGAAACGGCATCAATGCCTTCATCAGCATTACACGGGGCTGCGACAACATGTGCGCATTCTGCGTAGTGCCTTTCACACGCGGCCGCGAGCGCAGCCGTGACCCGGAAACCATCGTGAACGAAGCGAAGAACCTTTTCAGCGAGGGATACAGGGAAGTAACGCTGCTTGGACAGAATGTGGATTCGTACCTGTGGACAGGCGGCGGACTGAAAAAAGAAAACCTTTCGAAGGAGGAGCAGGAGAATGCAACAACCTTTTCGCAGCTGCTGGAAAGGGTTGCGCTTGTGAATCCCGACCTGCGTGTGCGCTTCAGCACCTCGCACCCGAAGGACATGACGGATGATGTGCTTTACACCATCGCGAAATACGAGAACATCTGCAGCTACATCCACCTCCCGGTACAATCGGGAAATACACGGATCCTGGAAATGATGAACCGCGGCTATACGCGTGAATGGTACCTGAGCAGGATCGATGCGATCAGGAGAATTGTTCCCGATGCAGGGATCTCGATGGACATCATCACGGGCTTTTGCTCGGAAACAGAGGAAGAGCACAGGGATACGCTGTCGCTGATGGAAGCGGTGCAATATGATTTCGGATACATGTTCGCCTACAGCGAGCGCCCGAAAACACTTGCAGAGCGCAAATACAAGGACGATGTTCCTGCCGGAGTGAAAAGCAGGAGGCTTGCGGAGATCGTGGATCTTCAGCTGAAGCACTCGGCTATCCGGACGAAGCAGGGGGTTGGTAAAATACACAGGGTATTGGTGGAAGGTGTTTCAAAAAAATCGGCGGACAAGCTTTTCGGAAGAAATTCACAGAGCACGGTGGTTGTATTCCCGAAGGAGAATTTCAAGCCGGGCGATTATGTGAATGTGCTGGCCGAAACGTGTACGGGCGCTACTTTGATCGGGAAGGCGGTATAAACCAAGCAACAGTTCTCGATACACCCTTCCTGAAAAAGGAAGGGCACTCGAACTGACATCCGTAAAGCATTATGCATCTTGAAATAGTGTAAATTAAACAGCAGTGGAAAACCTCAAAACCGGCCGCCAGGTGGTCCAGATAAAAAATGTATCGAAGCGTGTGACGATGAGCGGCGAGGAATATTTTATAGTGCTGCTGCAGAATGAAACAGGCCGCATGTGGGATACCATCGAGGTGAACCAGGTGGGCAGGCAGAAAGCATTTTCCATTATGCAGCATGTGGCTGACAGGTACGACGGACACGGCCACTGGACAGCCCAGAAAACAGAGATCGAATTAAAAAAGCTGGTCGGGAAAAAAGTCTCGGTTGACGTTATTGAGAACGATAACGGCTCCCTGCAGGCGATCGGCTACAAAAAAGCGCAATAACAAAAATGACAATACAGGAAATAAAAAACAGGTTTGGAATTATCGGCAGCGCCACGTCACTCGACCGCGCGATCGATATTGCAAAGCAGGTTGCACCTACGGACCTGACGGTGCTGATCACCGGCGAAAGCGGTTCGGGTAAAGAGGTGTTCCCACAGATCATTCACAGCCTGAGCGCACGCAAGCACGGGCAATACATAGCGGTTAACTGCGGCGCTATCCCGGAAGGCACTATTGATTCGGAATTATTCGGACATGAGAAAGGATCGTTCACTGGTGCCCATGAAGCACGCAAAGGATATTTTGAGGTTGCGAACGGCGGGACCATTTTCCTGGACGAAGTTGCCGAAATGCCCATGGCTACACAGGCGCGACTGCTGCGTGTGCTTGAAAGCGGCGAGTTTATAAAGGTAGGCTCCTCCAAGGTGCTGAAAACGGATGTGCGCGTGGTGGCTGCCACCAACGTGAACATTCAGCAGGCGATCGAAAAAGGGAAATTCCGCGAGGATCTTTTTTACCGCCTGAACACTGTGCCTATTATTGTGCCCCCGTTGCGCGAGCGCAAGCAGGACATTCATTTATTATTCAGGAAATTCGCTTCCGACTTTTCAGCGAAATACCGGATGCCGACAATAAAGCTGGATGAAAATGCGGAGCAGATCCTCGCCAATTATTACTGGCAGGGAAATGTCCGGCAGCTGAAGAACATCACCGAGCAGATCTCGGTGATAGAGCGGCAGCGGGATATTTCGGCGGAAACGCTGGTGAAATACCTGCCGATCCAGCAAACATCACAATTACCGGTGCTGGCAAGCAGCTCTAATGCAGGAACCGATTTCAACGAGCGCGATATTCTTTACAAAGTGTTGTTCGATATGAAAAAGGACCTGATGGACCTGAAAAAAATAGTAGTGGACCTGATCGAAAATGACAACCAGCTGAACCAGGATTTTCAACCGGAGAATGCACAGCTGATCAAAAAGCTTTTCCAGGATGTAGGAAGCCCGGAAACAACGATACAGCTTGGCTATAACAACACCAGCTCCCCTACTCTCCTGAAGCAAAAGGATGAAGCTCCTTCTCATGTGATCGAAGTGGAGGAAACATTATCATTACAGGAAATTGAAGAGGATATGATCAAAAAAGCGCTGATCAAGCATAAAGGAAAACGAAAGAACGCGGCGAAGGAACTCGGGATCTCCGAAAGGACGCTTTACAGGAAGATCAATGAGTATGGGATTAAATAGTTGGGAGGTGGGAGTTCGGAGTTGACGTACTGTGTGTTGAAAGTTTAAAGTTGAAAGTTTCAGGTTGATGGGCCTGTGTGTTCAAAGTTTCAGGTTTCAGGACTTACTGTAATGTAAAATAGTTTGAAGGTGATATTGACTATAAAAAAAATAAATTCTTATCTGCGCAGCTTAGCTGGGTTAGGCCTTGCGGTTATTGCTTTGAGCCTGCTTTCTGGCTGTAAGATCCATTACGGGTTTAACGGGGCGACCATTCCGCCGGAAGCGAAAACCGTGGCGGTACAGTATTTCCAGACCACTGCAACACTTGCACCGCCAACGCTGAGCCAGGCATTCACTGAAGCGCTGAAAGACCGTATGAGCTCGCAAACGCGGCTGGCGCTGGTGAACAGGGGGGGCGACCTGAACTTTGAAGGAAGCATCACCGGCTATTCCACGAGTCCGATCGCGATCCAGAGCACCGACCAGGCCGCACTCAACCGGCTGAGCATCACCGTAAACGTAAAATATACCTGCGCTTTCGACCCGAAGAAAAATTTCGAACAGACCTTCACACGCTATGCCGATTACAAGAGCACAGCGAGTCTCGGCACCGTTGAAGTGGAGCTGATCCAGGACATCAACGAACAGCTTACACTGGACATTTTCAACAGGGCATTGAACGATTGGTAAATCCGTATAGCAGCATGAACAGAGCGCAATTCATATCTTACATGGAAAATCCCGATAAGCTTTCGGGAACCGATGTAACGCTGCTTTCCGGCCTCGTAAAGGATTTTCCCTATTTCCAGACCGCACACCTGCTGTACGCAAAAAGCCTTCATAACCAGAACAGCATTCATTACAACAACCAGCTGAAAACTACGGCTGCATACGCTACCGACAGGAAAGTGCTGCACAGGCTGATCACGAAAAAGAATGAGCCGGAAGCGGAGATCCTGCCGCTGAAGCCTGCGGTTGTTACCGAACCTCTTGTTGTTACTGAAGTTGTTACCGAAGAGAAAAGGATAGAGCAGGCAGTTGCAGAGCTTGTAAAAGCCGAAGTAAAAGAGCATGCGATCATCCCGGTAGTAGAGACCACGGTTGAAAAACCCGCGGAAATTAAAGAAGGTCCAACACCTGAAGTAAAAACAGAAGAAGAGCAAAGGATAGAGAAGGCTGTTCAGCAGATCGTGAAGGAAGAAGTGCAGGAAAGCCGCATAGCGCCTGTAATTGTAACAACGGAGCCTGAGCCGGAAACGCCGGAGACCGTGATCTCGGAAGCCCTGAAGGAACCGGAAGCGGTGAAGGAAGAAGAAGTTGTGAGAGAAGAGGCAAAGGAGCCGGAAGCGGATGCGCTGAAAAAAGAGATCATCCCCGAGCTGGAGCGCGAATACATTGCCAACGCGGTGGATGCATATACCGAGATGGAGATCCTCCAGCCGGAGCCGTTCAGCGAAGGAGATCATGTGCTGAAGGAAGAAGAAGGCGCAGCAACGGAAACAACAGAGCGGAAAGAAAAAGTGCAGGAAACGCCGGTAGAGACCGTAGAATCGAACTTTGTATTAAATACAGTAAAAGAAAGCGAAGCGGTGAGCAAGCCGCTGGGGGCGGATGATAATTTTGACAACAAGCAGCCGCATTCCTTCAGCGACTGGATCAAACATGCAGCAGCCACGGCTGAAAAAGCGGAAACACCGGTAACGGAAAGCCCTGCAGCGGAGAAAAAAGACAATGAAGGCCAGGGAGGCACGCTCAGCGATTTCGACCTGATCGACAGGTTCATCCGCGAGGAGCCTAAGATCGCGCGGCATAAGACGGAATTCTTCAACCCGGTGAACATGGCGAAGCAAAGTGTGGCGGATGACATTACTTTTGTGAGCGAAACCCTGGCTAAAATATACGTTTTACAGGGAAATTATGTGAAGGCGCTGGATGCTTATGAAAATTTACGCTTGAAATATCCAGAAAAAAGGCTTTACTTTGCAGCCCAAATAAAAAACTTAAGAAAACTTATTAATCAACAAAATCATAAATAGGCATGTCAACTTTAATATCCATTGCAATTATCCTTGTTTGCATTCTCCTGATCCTTATCGTACTTGTTCAAAATTCAAAAGGCGGCGGGCTTGCCTCTTCGTTCTCTTCTTCCAACCAGGTGATGGGTGTTAGAAAGACTGCCGATTTTCTTGAAAAAGCAACATGGTCGCTGGCCGGGGCACTGCTTGTGCTCAGCCTTCTCTCCGCAGCTTACAACCAGCCGGGCGATGGAACCAACACTGCTAAAACAACTTCATCGACCCGCACAGTAGGCGCTAACAAAGCCGACGAGGGTGCAGGAAGCTCATCCACTGCGCTGCCGATTAAAACAGATTCTACAAAATAAACTTTATCATTTCCGTACTTAAGAATGTCAGAGTGTCACAGCACACCTCTGACATTTTTTTTGAATTACCGGGAAAACTGACAAATTGATCCTCTATTAGTGTTAATGAGGCTTTGGTACAATTTCTGACTTAGCAAAGCCGCTTAAAAAAAATTCAGTTAAACTTTAATATATACACAAGAAAATGGCAAAAGTAACAATCAAACCACTGGCAGACCGCGTGATCGTTGAGGCAGCTGCCGCAGAGGAAAAAACAGCAGGCGGAATCATTATCCCCGACACTGCCAAAGAGAAACCGCAAAAAGGAAAAGTGCTTGCGGTAGGTACGGGAAAGAAAGACGAGCCAATGACCGTAAAGGTAGGTGACACTGTTTTGTACGGCAAGTATGCAGGGACAGAGATCCAGGTAGAAGGAAAAGACCTGCTGATCATGAGAGAGAGCGATATTTTCGCAATCGTATAAGTACGAATCGCGAATCTATTCGAATTTTACGAATCTGTGTGTTCAACATTTCGGATCTCGAATTAATACGAATATACGAATCCGGGTATTCAAAAAGAATCAAACCAATTAACCAATAAACCAATCAAGAGATGGCAAAGGATATATTTTTTAACGTAGATGCGCGCGACAAATTAAAAAGAGGCGTGGACGCATTGGCAAACGCAGTGAAGGTAACATTAGGCCCAAAAGGCCGCAACGTGATCATCGATAAGAAATTCGGGGCACCGAGCATTACAAAAGATGGTGTTTCGGTAGCAAAAGAAATAGAGCTGAAGGATCCTGTGGAGAACATGGGCGCGCAAATGCTGAAAGAAGTGGCTTCAAAGACCGCTGATGCAGCAGGTGACGGAACAACAACCGCTACTGTGCTTGCACAGGCGATCGTGAGCGCAGGACTGAAAAACGTTGCTGCTGGCGCAAACCCGATGGACCTGAAACGCGGGATCGACAAGGCAGTTGCAGCAGTTATTGAAAACCTGCACAAGCAATCGCAGGAAGTTGGCAACGACAACAAGAAGATCGAGCAGGTTGCCACGATCTCTGCAAATAATGACAGCACTATCGGAAAGCTGATCGCGGAAGCGATGAAGCGCGTGAAAAAAGAAGGCGTGATCACTGTGGAAGAGGCAAAAGGAACTGAAACAACTGTTGAGGTTGTTGAAGGGATGCAGTTCGACAGGGGTTATATCTCTCCTTATTTCATTACGGATGTTGAAAAAATGCAGGCTGTGCTGGAAAGCCCGCTGATCCTGATCTATGAGAAGAAGATCTCTTCCATGAAAGAATTGCTGCCTGTGCTTGAAAAAGCAGTTCAGACCGGCAAGCCGATCCTGATCATCGCGGAAGATGTTGATGGCGAAGCATTACAGACGCTTGTTGTGAACCGCTTACGCAGCTCACTGAAGATCGCAGCTATCAAAGCTCCGGGATTCGGCGACAGGAGAAAAGCGATGCTGGAAGATATCGCCATCCTTACAGGCGGCGTATTCATCAGCGAAGAGCGCGGATTCAAACTGGAGAATGCAGAGCTGAACTACCTTGGTAAAGCTGAGAAAGTAACGATCGATAAAGACAATACAACCATCGTTAACGGTGGCGGTAAAAAAGCGGATATCGCAGCACGCGTAAGCCAGATCAAAGCACAGATCGAAACTACGACTTCTGATTACGATAAAGAAAAATTACAGGAACGCCTTGCTAAACTGGCTGGTGGCGTTGCTGTATTATATGTTGGCGCTGCCACTGAAGTGGAGATGAAAGAGAAGAAAGACCGCGTAGACGATGCCCTTTCTGCAACACGTGCAGCAGTTGAAGAAGGAATTGTACCGGGAGGCGGAGTTGCTTACATCAGGGCAACTGAAGCACTTGACAAATTAAAAGGGGCTAACGAAGATGAAGCAACGGGTATCGCGATCATCAGGCGCGCCATCGAAGAGCCGTTACGCCAGATCGTAGCAAATGCAGGCCTTGAAGGTGCTGTGGTTGTTCAAAAGGTGCGCGAAGGAAAAGCTGATTTCGGCTACAATGCACGTACCGACAAATATGAAAATTTACTGGCTGCGGGTGTTATCGATCCTACGAAAGTAACCCGTATTGCGCTTGAAAACGCAGCATCCATCGCTGCCATGCTGTTAACAACAGAATGCGTACTTGCCGAAGCGAAAGAGGAAGCTGCTGCCATGCCAATGGGTAACCCCGGCATGGGCGGAATGGGTGGAATGATGTAACCCTGATATGTTTTAAAGGAAAGCCCTTCGCAACAGCTGCGGAGGGCTTTTTTTATTACGGTAAAGTCAGGATTTCGGCATACAGTATATTATTTTACCGTACTTTTACGGTACTCAAGGCTTACGCACAGAACAACGCCGCCAACATGAAATCACATTTACGGGTACCTGCAGTAGCAGTTTTATTGCTATTGCTGGTCAGCAGCTCTTTTGCCCAGGAGATTGTCACAAAAAAAACAAAACGCGCCAAGGGCACATTTTACGGCTCATGGGGCTACAACCGTGACTGGTTCTCAAAGAGCGACATTCATTTCAGGAACAACTCGGGTGAATACAATCCTGTTACGGGCAATTACGATTACTACGACTTTACGATCTACAACGCCAAAGCTACGGACCGCGACGGGTTCAAGGCCATGCTTCACACCGATCTTACTATTCCGCAGTATGTGTACCGCTTGGGATATTACTTCAATAATAAAAAGGACCTGGGCATAGAGATCAACTTTGACCATGCGAAATACATTATGAGCGACTGGCAAACGCTGCATGTGAAGGGCTACATCTCGGATCAGTACATCGATAAGGATACAATGATCAGCCCGGAAACATTTATGCACTTCGAGCATTCGGACGGGGCAAATTTTATGATGCTGAACATTATGAAGCGTCAGCGGCTGCTCACTTCAAAGAACAACAAGCACTGGCTGAGCGCAGTGGTCAAATTCGGCTTCGGGCCGGTGATCCCCCGCACACAGGTAACGCTGTTCGGACAAGACCTGAACAACCGCTTTCACATAGCAGGCTATGTTACGGGAATGGAAGCGGGATTAAGATACGATGCTTTTAAGCACATTTACCTTGAGTACACAGCCAAAGGCGTGTTCGCCGATTACCGGAACGTGCTTGTGCTGGGCTCAGGAAAAGCGCATCATCATTTCTGGGCCTTTGAGAATATCCTGACGCTGGGCTTTCAGTTTCCATTGTAATCCAGTTCTCGATACGTCCTTCCCGAAAAGGAAAGGACACTCGAACTGACAACCGTTTCAGCAAGAAAAATTACACAAATAAAAAATGCCGCTACGAAGCGGCATTTCTATTTCTATAAAAACGCGGATCTACTTTGCGAGCAATTCCTTTACTATAGATGAAACAACTTTCCCGTCGGCCTTCCCGGCGAGCTGCTTTGTAGCCGCTCCCATCACCTTTCCCATATCTGCAGGTGAAGATGCGCCTGTGGAAGCAATAATAGCCGCCACTTCTGTCCTGATCTCCTCTTCCGACATTTGCTTCGGCAAATATGCCTCGATCACCGCTGCCTGCGATAATTCAACATCTGCAAGGTCCTGACGGTTCTGGGTCTTATACACATCGGCAGTTTCCTTGCGCTGCTTCACCATTTTCTGCAGAGCTTTTATCTCCGTATCATCGCTGTAACCTTCCGGTGAAGTTTTCAGCAACAGGATCGCCGATTTGATAGCGCGCAATGCATCCAGCTTTGCCGCTTCCTTTGCAAGCATCGCCGATTTGATATCAGCATTTATTTTTTCTTCTAAAGCCATATTGTTTAAGTTTAAAATTTAGTTTGAAAGCTTAAAGTTAAACAAATTTATTCTCAGGAATAAAACAAAAACGCCCTGCAATTTGCGGGGCGTTTCCTTATTGTTTGTTCAAGTTTAATTAATCAACATTATCGTGCAGGAAAGAGTTGTTCGGCTTGATCTCCGCCTTCTTATCATCGCCTTCGGATAAAGTATAGCGTGATACCTGTGATTCCGAAGAATGCGGCGTGCTGTCGAGGTTGATGTTCCTGCGCTTGTATGCAGGCTCATTTTCCAGCTCCGACAAGCCGTTCGGTGATTTCAGCTTAAAGCTCAGCTCTTTTAATTTTGCAACGCGCTCCTGCGCTTTTTTCAGCTGCTCGCTCTCTTCCACTTTGGAGATGATCACATTCTCATCCTTGCTTTCGATCACCGGCTCATTCTTCATTACAGGCGCTTCAAACTCCTGCTGGATCTCCGTAGCCTCGTCGATCGAAACATTATTATTGGATGCGATCTCGAATTCGAATGTTACCTGTTTTGTTTCCTCATTCACCACAGGCTCTTCTTCACGCACAAACATAAACGGCTCGTTTGCCGATGTTTCTTCCTTCACTTCATTTACAGGTGTTTCATCCACGAGGGGAACTATATTTTCAGCAACAGGCGCTTTCTCTTCGCCTTTGATGAAAGATGTGATCTCTTCTGTTTTCGGCACTTCATTTACAACAGGCGCAGCCACTTCTTTTTTCGGCTCATCCATCAGGGAGAACACTTTTTTCTCAGGCGCTTTTTCAAAGCTCATTCCGAGGTCGGCCTGTGAATTGAAACCTGTTGCGATGATGGTTACGTTTACCTTATCGCCCAGTGAAGGGTCAACGCCGTATCCTTTGATCACTTCCGCGGTCATCCCGGCTGCATCCTGGATATAATCCGTGATCTCGCCCAGCTCGTCCATTGTGATCTCGTCTTCGCCGCAGGTCACATTCACCAATACATAGCGCGCTCCTTTGATGTTGCTGTCATTCAGCAAGGGGGAAGCCATCGCCTGCTCAACAGCACGCAGTGAGCGGTGCTCGCCGCTTGCCTGTGCAGAGCCCATGATCGCAACGCCGCTTTCTTTCATTACGGTTTTTACGTCGTTGATGTCGGTGTTGATCTGCAATGTTGTAGTGATAATATCTGCGATGCCTTTTGCGGCAGTTGTTAAAATATCATCTGCGTGTCCGAATGCCTCGGTCACCTTTAAATTTCCATAGATCTCGCGCAGCTTATCATTGCTGATCACAAGAAGCGTGTCCACATTTGCCTTCAGTGCATCCAGTCCGGCATCGGCCTGCGCCTTACGCTTCTTACCTTCGAAGCCGAAAGGAATGGTAACGATACCAACGGTTAAGATCCCCATTTCCTTTGCAGCCTGTGCAATTACAGGAGCCGCACCGGTACCTGTACCGCCGCCAAGGCCTGCGGTGATGAACACCATTTCGGTATTATTCGCCAGTAAAGCTTTCACTTCTTCAATGCTTTCAATAGCTGCATTCTTTCCCACTTCAGGCAATGATCCTGCACCACGGCCTTTTGTAAGGCTTGATCCCAACACAATTTTTAAAGGAACAGGGCTGATGTCCAATGACTGCTGATCGGTATTGCATACGATAAAGTCAACACCTTTAATACCTTGTTTGTACATGTGGTTAACGGCATTGCTTCCGCCTCCTCCTACTCCAATTACTTTAATAATTGATGAGTTGTCGTGTGGTAAATCAAATTTCATCATCTTGTTATTTATTTAAAACGGTTGATATTATTAGCCTTCCGGGATGCTACTATTTTCAAAGTATAAAATTCCTTTATTTTTTAATGCAGAAACCGCAGGCACTCTGTTAGTTACTAACCATGCAATGTTAATTTCATTACAGTTCCGGCATTAATTCTGCGGTGCATCCTCATCAAAAAACTTTTTCAGCTTATCAAAGAACCCTGTTGAGCGATCCTTTGAATGCCCTTTGATACTGGTGGCTGCAGCGCTTGTGGAGATTGCATTGCTTTGATTCTGCTTATCGATGCGCTGCAGTTCTTTCATCACTAAACCAACGGATGTTGCAAACATCGGCAGTGTCACATCTTCTGTGCCTTTTGCGAGATGCTCGTTCGGATAACCGATGCGCGTATCCATTCCTGTGATGTATTCCACCAGCTGCGTAACGTGCTTCAGCTGGGCGCCACCGCCTGTTACCACGATTCCCGCGATGAGCTTTTTTTCATAACCGGAATTTTTGATCTCATAATATACGTGCTCCACGATCTCTTCCATGCGCGCCTGAATGATCGCGGAAAGGTTCCTTACCGAAATTTCCTTGTGCGGGCGGCCTCTGAGGCCCGGGATGGAAACGATCTCGTTCTCCTGGTTCTCGCTGGCAAGCGCCGATCCGAACTTAATCTTCAGCAGCTCCGCCTGGCTTTTAATGATGGTGCAACCTTCTTTTATATCCTCTGTGATCACATTTCCGCCAAAAGGGATTACCGCAGTGTGGCGGATGATCCCGTCCTGGAAAATAGCGACATCCGTAGTACCGCCCCCAATATCAACGAGCACTACGCCGGCTTCCTTTTCCTCGAGGCTTAATACGGCATCGGCGCTGGCAAGCGGCTCGAGCGTTAAGCCGGAAGCTTCCAGGTTTGCCTTGTGAACGCATTTATATATATTCCGTGCAGCGGCGATCTGGCCTGTGATGATATGGAAATTCGCCTCGAGGCGGATCCCCGACATCCCGATCGGGTTTTTGATCCCCTGCTCGTTATCGATGATGTATTCCTGCGGCAACACGTGAATGATCTCCTCACCCGGCTGCATCACGAGCTTGAACATGTCGTCGATCAGTGCATCGATGTCCTTCTGCGAAATTTCTTCTTCTATGCTCGAGCGGGTTTTGATCCCGCGATGCTGCATGCTTTTAATATGCTGGCCGGCAATACCAACGTTTACCACCTTAATATCCACACCTGATTTGTTTTCAGCATCGGCTACAGCGGCACGGATCGCCTGCACGGTCTGGTCGATGTTCTGAACTACACCGCGTGCAACTCCATAGGACTCGGATTTCCCCATCCCGAGGATCTCGATTTTCCCGAACTCATTTCTGCGGCCGACAATTGCCACGATCTTTGTTGTTCCGATGTCTAAGCCGACTACAATTTCTGATGGTTCCATTTTTAACTGATCTTATTTCTGAATTGATTGATTATTTTTTTGTGCACACGACCTGGTTCCTGAACTTTAAATTGATCGTTGAATATTTATCCCACCAGCCTGTAGTGTTCAGCCCCTGCTGATAGAATGTAAGCAGCTTGTTGAACTTCTCTTCCATAAACGTGGTATCACCGAAGATTATTTTCTGGCTGCCCGCCGTGGGAACGATCTCCATATCGTTCTCGCTGTTGTAATATACCTGCTGGATCTGCGCTTTCCAGAAGGGATCGGCATGAATGAACTTTGCCATGGCAAACAGCTCATCGAGCTTGCTTGTGGCGCAAAGCAGGCTATCCTTACCGATCTGCTCCACGGAATACATGTAGCGCTTCGCATACGGCTCCATGATATTCCCGTTCGCCACGAGCACTTTCATAGTGTACTTATCCGACAAGGGCATCAGCTTTCCTTCATCATCGAGGTAATAGCTGTCGCCATCGGCATTGATCACGCGGATGATCGGGTTGCGCTGCTTCACATCCACCTTCACCACACCATCGATGCTGAGCGAAACCTCCGCATTTGAAATGGCAGGATGGCTATTGAGCACGTGCTCCATCTCTGTTACATTAATGCTCGATTTCGGCTCACCTACAATTGAATCGCCACGGTCCTTCAGCATCTGCGCTATGTCGAACTTATTTACAAAATACAGATCGCCATCCTGGTTCACGGAAATGTCGAGGCTTTTGCAGCGCAGCGTTTCCTGCTCCCTGTTCACAAAGCCCAGGCTCACGAGAAGGCCGATGACCAACAGGCACCAGAATGAAATGAAAGCTATTTTTTTAAATTTCTGCATTTATATTTTTAAAGATCAAACGATCATTTTTCCAATAGTTTATTTTTTATCGGCTCCACCAATGTGTCGATGTCGCCGGCGCCCATCGTGAGCAATACCTCCACTCCCATTTTTGAGATCTCCTCCACAAGGTCTTTTTTCTGGCAGATCATCCTCTTCGCATTTTTCATCTTGTCCAGCAGCATCTGTGAATTCACGCCATCGATGGGCAGCTCACGCGCCGGGTATATTTCCAGCAGGATGCATGTATCGAGCAGGTCGAGGCTTGCTGCGAAGTCGTCGGCGAAATCACGCGTACGGCTGAACAGGTGCGGCTGAAAAACACCTGTGATCTTCTTCCCCGGGTACATCTCCCTTGCCGAGCTGATCGTTGCTTTCAGCTCTTCGGGGTGATGCGCGTAATCATCGATATATACAAGCTGCTCCGTTTTTACCTGGTAATCGAAACGGCGCTTCACTCCGCCGAATGTGCGCAGCGCTTCCTTGATGTACACTTCCGAAATGTGCAGCTCGCAGGCAATTGCCGTAGCGGCAATGGAATTTTCCACGTTGTGCTTTCCGGGAAGGCCCATTGTGCAATTCTGCATCAGCCCTTTCGGAGTGTGGATGTTGTAATGGTAATAGCCGTCAGCTATGCGGATGTCCGATGCGTAATAATCGGCATACCGGTCATCCACAGAATACGTGATGGGCTGCTTTTCTGAATTGATCTTTTCCGCAATGCTTTTCTTTACGATCAGCTTTCCTTCCACAAGGTTGGCAAACATGGAAAACGATTCTTCGACCTGGCCTTTATCACCGTAGATATCGAGGTGGTCGGCATCCACAGATGTGATGACCGCGATCTCGGGATGCAGGGTTAGGAATGAGCGGTCGTACTCGTCGGCTTCAACGACAATGAGCGACCTCACCCCAGCCCTCTCCAAAGGAGAGGGAGCACTGAGATCCTTGCTCAACAGCAGGTTTGTTTTGTAATTCTGCGTGATGCCGCCAAGGAATGCGGAAGGATCAAGTCCCGCCGTTTTCAGGATATGCGCTACCAGCGATGATGTTGTTGTTTTACCATGTGTTCCGGCCACAGCGATCGTACGTGCAGATTCAGTGATCAACCCTAATACCTCAGCCCTTTTTTTAATGTTAAACCCATTACTATTAAAAAAAACGTATTCGCTGTGGCTTTTTGGAACAGCAGGTGTATAGACTATTAAGATGTGAGATCTGAGATCTGAGATCTCAGATTTAAAACCTTCGGGGATCAGATCGATATTGTCTTCAAAATGAATGCTGATGCCTTCCGCGATCAGCTCATCCGTAAGCTTTGTTGGTGTTTTATCATAACCGCTCACCTGCTTTCCCATGGCGTGGAAATAGCGCGCGAGCGCACTCATGCCGATGCCGCCGATACCAAGGAAATAGATGTGTGTTATGTCTTTCATTTTGACCTCAGCCCTTCGTCCCCTCTCCAAAGGAGAGGGGGCAGGGCTTATTTGTATTGGTTATTTATTACTTTTATTGTTGATCAAACTGATCACTTCATTCGCTATAACGATAGCAGAATCGGGCAAAGCGAGCCTTGCGATGTTCTCCGACAATTTAAAGCAGGCTTCTTCATCCTTCACCAGTTTCACCGCCTGCTCCTTCAGCTTCTCTTTTGCTTCGCTGTCCTTTATGATGATCGCTGCATTATAGGTGACCAGCGCCATCGCATTTTTTGTCTGGTGATCTTCCGCAACATTCGGAGATGGAATTAAGATCGTTGGTTTTTTAACGAGGCATAATTCGGAGACAGAGCTTGCTCCTGCACGCGAGATCACTACATCCGCAACAGCGTACGCGAGGTCCATCTTCTGGATGAAATCAAATGCCTTCATGCCGTTGTCTTCGTATTTCGCAACCGCCTGCTTTGCTGTATCCGCATATCCTTTGCCTGTTTGCCAGATGAGCTGGATGTTATTTTTTGCGAATTCTTCGAGGCACAGAGAAATACTTTCGTTGATGGTTCGGGCACCGAGGCTTCCGCCGATCACGAGAATGGTTCTCTTATTTCCATCAATCCCGAACAGCTCCAGCCCTCTTTCCCTTTTACCTTCCAGGTTAAGAATATCCTGCCGTACAGGATTCCCGGTAAGGATGATCTTTTCTTTCGGAAAGAATTTTTCCATACCGGCATACGCCACGCAAACACGGTCTACCTTCTTTGAAAGAAGCTTATTTGTAATTCCCGCGTAGGAATTTTGTTCCTGGATCAGCGTTGGAATTCCGTGCCTTGCCGCCACCTGCAGCATCGGGCCGCTTGCAAAGCCGCCTGTTCCGATCACCGCATCGGGTTTAAACGATCTTAATATTTTTTTCGCTTTGCGAAGGCTGCTGAGCACCTTAAACGGAAATGCAAGATTGGATAAGGTAAGCTTCCTCTGGAAACCCGAGATCCACAAGCCTTCTATCTTATAGCCGGCAGCAGGCACCTTTTCCATTTCCATTTTGCCTTCGGCACCTACAAATAAAAATTCGGTATCAGGCCTTAATGCTTTAATAGCGTTGGCAATAGCGAGGGCCGGGAAGATATGTCCGCCCGTGCCTCCTCCGCTCACTATGATCCTAAGCTGCTGCAACAGAACCTCCTTCCCCGCCGGCTTCCGACTCACGGCTGACACTTAAAATAATTCCGATCGCAATGCTGGTGAACCAGATGGATGTTCCACCCATGCTGACAAGCGGAAGCGGCTGTCCGGTAACCGGGAATAAATTCACGGCGACGGCCATGTTGATCATCGCCTGGAACACAAGGCTGAATGTAAGCCCGACTGCAAGAATACTTCCAAACGCTTTCTCACTTTTATTCGCAATGCGGATGCCCCGGAAGAGCAGCACGATGTACAGGAACACGATGACGACTGCCGTCATCAATCCCCACTCCTCGATTACGATCGCGTAAATAAAATCGGAAGATGCCTGCGGAAGAAAGTTCCGCTGAATGCTGTTCCCTGGCCCTTTGCCCATCACACCGCCGGTGGCGATGGCGATCTTCGCCTGCTCCGCCTGGAAGTTACTTTCACTGTCGCCGTTTTGAAAATTCTCTAACCTTGCCTTCCAGGTGGGCCCGCGGGGGATCACATCGGGGAAGTTCCAGATCAGCGCAAGCAGCAATGTAATAAATACTAACCCCGAACCGATCAGCAGCCACAGGTGCTTTGCATTCATCCTGCCCACGAACATCAGCACAAGACAGTTCAGGAACAGCAGCGCCGCAGTTGAAAAGTTAGCCGGCAGGATCAATGCACAAATGATAGCTACGGGAATGATGATGGGAAGAAATGCCTGCTTAAAATCCTTGATCACATCCTGCTTGATGGACAACATCCGCGCAACGTAGGTGATCAGGGCAAGCTTGGCAAAATCGGAGGTCTGGAAGGTAAGCGAAGTACCCGGAATTGCCAGCCAGCGGCTTGCTTCACCGGCGCTCACTCCTTTCAGCAAGGTGTACAGCAGCAATGGCGCTGCGAGGAAAATAGCGATCTGGGAGATGCGTGAAAAATATGAATATTTAACTTTATGAATGAGGTACATCAGGAAGATCCCGGAACCAACAATGAAGATATGCTTGATGAGGTACGAAGCGGTATCACCATTCTTATACCTGTAAGCAAGCGCCACCACGGAGCTGTAAACAACGAGCACCGAGAGGAGGGAAAGCAGGAGCACTACTGTCCAGATCACCTTATCGCCTTTTATATACTTTAACAGGTTCATTCTTTATCCTCTTACTTTATATCGCTTTGAATTTATTTTCTCAGCTTAACAATCAAACGTTTTAACCGCCGGCAAACAGGAAAGGACAACACAACCCTCTCCTGTACCCGCAACTACGCTTTACAATGCACGAACAGCTTGCTTGAACTGGGTACCGCGGTCCTCGTAGTTCTCAAACATATCAAAGCTTGCGCAGGCAGGCGACAACAACACTGTGTCTCCTTTTTTACCAAGCTTGTATGCGTGCGCCACTGCTTCTTTTGCAGATTTAGCTTCAACGATGGTATCCACCATTTCGCCGAAGGCTTTCATGATCTTCTTATTATCTGTTCCGAGGCAGATGATCGCCTTCACTTTTTCTTTGATCAGTTCATTCAGCATGGAATAATCGTTGCCCTTATCCACTCCGCCAAGGATCAGGATCACCGGATTGTTCATGCTCTCGAGCGCGTACCAGGTGGAGTTCACATTGGTTGCTTTCGAGTCATTGATAAATTCGATGCCGTGAACATTTCCCACTACCTCGAGGCGGTGATCGATGTTATGGAAGTCGGAAAGACTTTCGCGGATCGTCTCTTTCCTGATGTCGACTAATTTTCCTGTAACACCTGCCGCCATAGAGTTGTAGATGTTGTGTTTACCTTGTAATGCGAGTTCCTGAATTGTCATAAATAAGGGATTTGTGTTGTTTGTGTTGATTATTAGCTGATTGTTGTCTTTTAAATACGCTCCTGTTTCCAGCTCCTTTTTGATCGAAAAAGGATACTGCCTTGCATTGACCTTCTTTGTCTTCATTGTGCTCATTGTCACTTCATCGTCTATGCAGTAAATGAATGCATCATCCGCTGTCTGGTTCTGTATGATCCTGAACTTGGAATCGGCATAGTTCTCCAGCTTGTAATCATACCTGTCAAGGTGATCCGGAGTTATGTTCAGCAGCACCGCGATGTCGGCTTTGAACTCATACATCCCGTCGAGCTGAAAGCTGCTCAGCTCCAGCACATAGTAATCGAAATCATTTTCTGCGACCTGCATCGCAAAGCTTTTTCCTACATTTCCCCCGAGGCCTACGTTCAGGCCTGCCTTCTTCAGCATGTGATAGGTAAGCAGCGTGGTTGTTGTTTTTCCGTTGCTTCCCGTGATGCAGATCTTTTTCGCTTTCGTATACCTTCCTGCGAATTCTATCTCCGAGATCACCGGCGTGCCTTTTGCATGCAGCGCTTTTACAAGCTCCGCCTTATCGGGAATGCCGGGGCTTTTCACCACCTCGTCGGCATTCAGCACCAGCGCTTCCGTATGCTTTTCCTCTTCCCACTCTATACCGTATTTTAAAAGAACTTCCTTGTATTTATCCTTCAGCTTTCCTTTGTCGGAAAGAAAAACTTCGTATCCGTTTTTTTGCGCAAGCACCGCAGTGCCTACACCGCTCTCTCCTCCACCAAGTATCACGAGGCGTGACCTCGCCCCAACCCTCTCCAAAGGAGAGGGAGCATTATCATCGTTATTTGCTTTTACACTCATTATTCCGGATGATAATTTTTATCGTAGCTTCAATGTGACTATCGTTAATACTGCAAGCATGATCCCGATGATCCAGAAGCGTGAAACGATCTTCGATTCATGCATTCCTGTTTTCTGGTAATGATGGTGCAGGGGCGCCATTTTGAAAAGCCTGTGCTCGCGCGCATATTCGATCCCGAACTTTTTCTTCATGCGCTTGAAATAAGCCACCTGCAATACCACCGATAAATTCTCCACGAGGAACACTCCGCAGAGGATCGGGATCAGCAGTTCCTTACGGATGGCAATGGCGAACACCGCGATGATGCCGCCCAATGCAAGGCTGCCTGTATCGCCCATGAACACCTGCGCAGGGAACGAATTGTACCAGAGGAAGCCAACGCATGCACCAACGAATGCTGCAATAAAAATTACCAGCTCACCCGAGTTCGGGATGTACATGATGTTGAGGTAATCGGCAAACACGGTGTTACCGGATACATACGCCAGGATCCCGAGCACCACGCCGATGATCGCGGAAGTGCCGGTTGCAAGCCCGTCGATCCCATCTGTAATGTTTGCTCCATTCGATACTGCCGTTACGATCAGGATCACAAAAGGAATGAAGATGAGCCAGGCCCATTTTGCATAGCCATCGCCCATGAACGACAACAGGGAAGAATAATCGAACTCATTGTTCTTTACGAATGGAATGGTGGTCTTCATGGATTTGGTCTGCTCGTTGGAATAAACCGCCTGGCCTGAGGCCACCATTGTATTGGAATCCTCAACCCCGAATGCCACCTGCCTGCCGGCGAATACTTTTTCCTTGATCACTACGCCGTCGTTGAAATAAAGCGTGATGCCTACGATAAGCCCGATGCCGATCTGTCCTAGGATCTTGAACTTCCCGTGCAAACCCTGCTTGTCTTTTTTGAATACCTTGATGTAATCATCGAGAAAGCCGATCGCGCCCAGCCATACGGTTGATACAAGCATGAGGATGATGTACACATTGTGAAGCTTTGCAAACAGTAATGTAGGCAGCACGATCGCGGAAAGAATGATCAGGCCGCCCATTGTAGGCGTTCCCTTTTTTTCCATCTGTCCCTGCAGGCCGAGGTCGCGCACAGTTTCTCCTACCTGCTTCCTGTGCAGAAGGCTGATGATGCGCTTCCCGAACACCATCGAGATCAGCAGGGAAACGATAAGCGCCATTGCCGCGCGGAAGGAGATGTACTGGAACACCCCGGCCCCCGGAAAATTCAATTGCTTGTCTAAAAAGTCGAATAAATAGTAGAACATTATTTATCAAATAGTTTTAAATTTTCCTGTAACACCTGCATATCGTCGAATGGATGCTTTACGCCTTTTATTTCCTGGTATTTCTCATGCCCTTTGCCTGCAACAAGAATAATGTCGCCGGGTTCCGCATAGGAGCATGCTGTTTTGATCGCCTCTGCCCTGTCGGTCATTGAAATTGTTTTTTTGTGGTTCACACCGTCCACACCTGCCTGCATTTCCTTTATGATCATCTCCGGCTCTTCGCTTCTCGGGTTATCCGAAGTGAGGATCACCTTGTTGCTCAGGTCGCATGCGATCTTTGCCATCACCGGGCGCTTTACGGCATCCCTGTCGCCGCCGCAGCCCACTACCGTGATCACCTTTTCATTTCCTGTGCGGATGTCATTGATCGTTTTCAAAACATTCATCAGCGCATCCGGCGTATGCGCATAATCGACAATGCCGATCACGCCATTTTCGGTGCGTACATACTGGAAGCGGCCTTCTACCGAATTGAGCGTGCTTAAGGTGGTAAGCACATTTGTTTTTTCTTCCTTCAGCAAGATCGCTGTTGCATACACGGCGAGCAGGTTATAGGCATTGAAGCTGCCGATCAGCTTGCTCCATACTTCCTGGTTATCGATATTCAGCAGCAGCCCGCTGAACTGATTTTCCACCACCTTGCATTTAAAGTCGGCCATGGAGCGCAATGAATACGTGCGTTTTGCAGCGCGTGTATTCTGCAGCATGATCTCGCCGTTTGCATCATCCCTGTTGGTAAGCGCAAATGCATCGCTGCCAAGCGCATCAAAAAAGCGCTTCTTGGCTTTGATGTACTCATCAAATGTTTTATGATAATCGAGGTGGTCGTGCGTGATGTTTGTAAACACGCCGCCGGCAAAATGGATCCCGGCGATCCGGTTCTGGACAACGGCATGCGAGCTTACTTCCATGAAGCAATGCGTGCATCCCTTCTCGATCATCTGGCGCAGCAATGCATTCAGCTGGATCGCATCGGGCGTGGTATGTGTTGCAGGGATCACATCATTGTTGATCTGGTTCTTCACTGTCGACAACAATCCTGTTTTATACCCAAGCTTTTTGAACAGGTTGAACAGCAGCGTTACCGTTGTGGTTTTTCCATTTGTTCCTGTAACGCCTACCAGCTTTATCTTTTCAGAAGGGTTGTCGTAAAAATTAGCAGCAACAATTCCTAAGGCGGCTGTGGTATCTTTTACTTTTATATAAGTTGTCTTTTCATTGATCTCTGCAGGAAATTCCTCGCACAGTACCGCGATGGCGCCTTTTGCAAGCGTGTCGTTAATGTATTTATGTCCGTCGCTCAGCGTTCCCTTTATAGCTACAAAGAGGCTGTCCTTCTCCACTCTCCGGGAATCGAAGCTGATCGCAGTGATGGCCACATTGGTGGAGCCGGCCACTTCAATGATCCCTGCCTTATAAAGTATGTCCTTTAATAGCTTCATTCTCTTTAGATCAGTTGTAAAATAATTTCGGTCCCCTTTGTAAATGGTTTTCCCGCTTCGATCGACTGTGATGCAACAGCGCCATTGCCGATGATCTTTACGCGCATGCCTTTATTTTCGAGCAGGTACAATACATCCTGCGCCGTCATGCCGATCAGGTTCGGAACAATTCCCCTCTTCAATGCTTCTTCCGTATTTTTCGACTGGAGTGAAACCGAAATTGAATCGCCGGAAACGGGGCTTACCCAGTCGGCCTGATCATCTATCTTATTCGTTCTTATCTTCAATGTTTTCAGGATGGCTTCAAGATCCTCCCTGCTCCCCTGCTTCAGTGACGGCGCCCTCAGCGCATACTGCGGCTGCACTGCGTTGATCTCCTTGTGGATCTCAAGGCTCGTGGAATACACCTTATCCGCAACATCCTTGAATACCGGCCCGGCTACAGCGCCTCCGTAATAAGCATCACCGCTTGGCGCGCTGATCACCACGATGCAGGAATACTTCGGGTTATCTGCCGGGAAATAGCCCACAAAAGAAGCCTGGTAGGTCATTTTGCCATTCACTATTTCCATCTGCGCTGTTCCTGTTTTTCCCGCGATCTGGTAATTGGAAGCCTTCAGTGCCTGACCGGTTCCGTTCAGCACAACACCTTCCATCATCTTCTTTGCCTTTTCCACCGTTTTCTTAGAGCAGATGGCTTCGTTAATCACCACGGGAGCATAGGACCTGATCACTTTTCCCCTCTTCTTCACTTCCTTCACGAACATGGGGCGCATCATTTTTCCACCGTTGGCAACTGCGCTATAAAATGTAAGGATCTGCAAAGGAGTGATCCTTGATTCATAACCGTAGCTGATCCATGGAAGCGAGATCTTGGACCATGTTTTGTCATCCGTGCTTTTGATGTAGGGAACAGCCTCGCCCGGAAGGTCAATGCCCAAAGGCGCTCCGAGATTCATCTTATACAAGCGGTCAATGTATTTCTGCGGATCCTTCGCATAATATCTTGTGATGATCTTTGTAACACCTACATTGGACGACTCCTCAAAGATCTCCTGCACCGTTACCTTGCTTTTTTTCGGATGATGGGAGTCGCGCACGGGAACATTGCTGTAATAGCAGATCCCGTCACCGATATCAACCACCTCATCGAGCTTCACATCAAAATCCTCCATCACCGCTACCAGTGAAGGCAGCTTGAAGGTGGATCCCGGAACGGTAGCCTGCGCCACTGCATAATTAAAGTTCTCGAGGTATTGCGAGGTGTCCTTGTTGTTGCGCTTCAGGTTCGCGATCGCTTTCACCTCACCTGTTTTTATTTCCATCAGGATGAGGCAGCCGTGATCTGCACCATGCAGCCTCAAACAATTCTTCAGCGAATTCTCGGCAACATCCTGCACATTGATGTCGATGGTTGTAACGATATCGGAACCGTCTTTCGGATCGATCTCGTTATCGGAGTTGATGGGGCGCCACACACCGCCGGCGATCTTCTGCATGGTGCGCTCACCGGTTGTACCCACAAGGATGCTGTCAAAAGCGGCCTCCAGCCCGTATGATTTCCCGGTTCCGTTCTCATTCAGCTTCCCGATAGTTCGTGCAGCGAGGAACTGGAAGGGGCGCTCCCGCTTGTTGGTTTGCAGGTATACAAAGCCTCCGCGGTTCTTTCCTCTCCTGAGGATCGGGAACTTTTTCATCTTCTGCAGATCGGTATAGGACACATTGCGCTGGAGCACCACCCAGCGGTCATGGGCTTTACGCGCCTTCACAAGTTCTTTGCGGTATTGCTTCCAGGATTTATCATTAAACAGGGTGGCAAGGCACATCGACAATGAATCAACATTCTCATCGAACACTTTTTTTGTGATCGCATCGGTGTTCACATCCATGCCGGTTTCAAAATAAGGCAATGATGTGGCGAGCAGGCTGCCATTCACATCGTAAATGTTCCCGCGTACGGCTTCTATTTCGAAAACTTTGGTTGAGAATTTTTCTGCCTGCGCCCGCCACTTGTCGCCTTCAGAAAATTGAATAAAGAAAACCCGGGAAATAATAGCGACACCGAAAAGGCATATAATAAAATATATGAGATATACACGCCACAGTATGTCTTTTCTTTCTTCCAATTCTTTAATCTTGTTGAGGGGTGGTGCTAACTGTTTTTACTACGATCTTTTTAGGAGGCACAACGCTCTCCTTGATTCCTGTTTGCTGTAAGGCCAGCGCCTTTGCTATTTCCGTCTGCTTGCTTTTTACAACAAGCGAATCTTTTACAACTATATATTGTGTCCTTAATTCCTTAATATCATTTGTAAGCTTGTTCACTTTCCGCACCTGGTCGTCGGCATAATATCCGTTTGCGATGTAGCAAATGGCGAGGAACGAGAGAAAGAAAATAAAAGGCAGGTTCTTCAGCGTGGTTTCCTTTGAAAGGAAGTTTCCGCTAACAACGCTTGCAACCGATTTCACCATCTTGTTCTCCTTTACAGGCTTCCTTGGTGCTACCGGCTCTTCCGCTTTTGGCTGCTCTTTAAATTTGTTTCCCATTTATTCAGTAGGCAATTGTTTCAGTAGGCAATTATTCAGTTGGCAAACATTCTGCGCAACTACTTCTTCTCCGCTATTCTTAATTTTGCGCTCCGCGCCCTGCTGTTCTCTTCTATTTGTTTTTCATCCGGCACAATCGGCTTTCTTGTGATCTGCGTGAAGGGCGTTAACTGATTTCCAAAAAAATCCTTTTCCACTTCGCCTTCAAATTTTCCGGTGCGTGTAAAATTCTTCACCAGCCTGTCTTCAAGGGAATGGTATGACATTACTACCAATCTTCCTCCGGGCTTCAATACATCAAGGCTTTGCATCAGCAGGTCTTCCAATACTTCCAGCTCCCTGTTCACTTCTATCCTCAATGCCTGGAACACCTGTGCGTAATACTGATTCTCCCTTCCGCGCTTCACACATTTTATGATCATGCTTTTCAGGTCGTTCACCGTTTCGAGCGGCTTATCTTTCCTGTTGTGAAAAATGATGGAAGCGAGATAACCGGCATTGTCAACTTCACCGTACAATCTGAAAATGCGCTTCAGGTCTTCTTCCGTATATGTATTCAATACATCCGCAGCAGTAAGCTTTGTATTTCTATCCATGCGCATATCAAGCTTAGCCTCGAAGCGGGTCGAGAATCCTCTTTCCGCCTCATCGAACTGGTGCGAGGAAACTCCGAGATCAGCAAGCAGTCCATCGATCGGCAAAGCATTGTAGAGCTTCAGGAAATTTTTCAGGTACCTGAAGTTCTGCTTGATGAGCACAAAGCGCGGATCGTCGATCTTATTCTTCACAGCATCCTCATCCTGGTCGAAAGCATACAGCTTCCCGGTGGTGAGATGCTTCAGGATCTCGCGGGAATGTCCGCCGCCGCCGAATGTCACATCCACGTAAATCCCATCTGGCTTGACATTGAGACCATCAATACACTCTTTTAAAAGAACGGGCTTATGATATTCCATTTATTTAGTATCAGGATCTGTTGGTGTAGGTGTTATTCCGCCCATCACATCCTCGGCAAGCTTTTCAAAATCAGAAGTGCTGTCGTTAATAAATTTCTCGTATGCCTTCTTATCCCAGATCTCGATGCGGTCGCCGGCAGCAGCCATCACCACATTTTTCGAGATGCCGGCAAATGTTCCGAGGTCTTTGGGGATCAGCAAGCGGCCGGTGCTGTCGAGCTCTACGGGAACCACGCCGTAGTTGAACATCCTGATGAACTCCACATTCTTCTTCACGAACTTGTTCAGCTTGTTCACCTCTTTCACCATTTCATTCCAGGTTGCCATTGGGTACAGCTCGAGGGATTTGCTGAAAATCGAGCGCTTCATTACAAAACCTGCATCCAGAACGGTTGTCAGCTGTTTCTTGAACGCAACAGGAAGCATGACGCGGCCTTTAGCGTCTGCACTGCATTCATATACTCCAAACAAGCTGTTCATATTGGTTTTCGGCTTTGTGGCGTAAAAATAAAGAATAATTTCCCACTTTTTACCACATTCTACCACTTTTGATTGTTTTTGTTGAAAACTTTTGGTTTTAAACATTCTAACCGGATCGTTTTTGATTTTCACAAACGCCTTAGATGTTCCGATAATAAAGGCTTTCCAGAATCTTATTTAAAAAATGAATGAAAAGTGGGAGAAAAATCCGGGCTGATAAGTACGCACCTTCGCGGAAAAATTGAGAAGGGCATGAATGGAATAGAAAATTATCTTTGCATGTGCTTAAAAAGATCAGCTCCCCGCTTGCCGGAAAAGCCATACAACCCAATATCGACGGCTTAAACAAGCTGTATGCACACATTTGTCTTTTCGACTCCAATGTTAATCCCAGCAATGCAGGAATAGTTAAGCACCCGCAACTGCTTGCTGTTGGCTGCCTTCAGGAGCTTGCAGTAAAAACGGGCAACGATGCGTTCGCGCAATTGCAGCAATTCTGTGACAGGAACCAAGGCTGGAAATTCGGTTATTTAAGCTACGACCTCAAGAATGAAACGGAAGAGCTGAAGTCTGAAAGCACCGATGGACTTGCGTTTCCGCTGCTGCATTTTTTTTCGCCAAAGGTGGTGATCGAAACAACGGCAAATGCCCACATCCTGCATTTTGATGATGAGCATGTGAGCGAAGAAGAAGCAAAAGCGGTATACAAAGCTGCGTATGCCGCAGCACCTGCAACCGCGAAGCCCCATTCCGTCACCGGAATAAAAAACCGCATCACAAAGGAAGAATACCTTTCGGCTTTCAATGAGCTGAAATCACATATCTCCAGGGGCGATATTTACGAGATCAATTTTTGCCAGGAATTTTTTTCGGAGCATGCAGAGATCGATCCGCCCGAAATGTATGCAAGGCTAAACCGCTTGTCGGAGGCTCCTTTCGCAGCCTTTTGCCGCTTCGGCGATCATTACCTCTTATCCTCCAGTCCGGAGCGCTTCCTGCAAAAGAAAGGCGCTACTCTTATCTCCCAGCCTATCAAAGGCACCATCCGCCGCGCTGCCAACCCAACCGAAGACGAGCGGCTTAAATCACAGCTGCGCAACGACCCGAAGGAGCAGAATGAAAATGTAATGATCGTGGACCTTGTGAGAAACGACCTTTCCCGGATCGCGAAGAAAGGCACAGTGCAGGTTGACGAACTGTTCGGTATTTATTCCTTCAAGCAAGTGCACCAGATGATTTCCACAGTAAGCTGCGGGCTTAAGGAGAACACTTCCTTTACGGAGATCCTTAAAGCCACTTTCCCGATGGGCTCCATGACAGGCGCGCCCAAAGTAAGGGCCATGCAGCTGATCGAGCAGTACGAAAGCATGAAGCGGGGGCTGTATTCAGGCGCTGTAGGCTACATCGACCCGGCAGGCGACTTCGACCTCAGCGTGGTGATCCGCAGCATCCTGTACAATTCCGCCAACCATTACCTCTCGTTCATGACAGGCAGCGCCATCACCTCGAATGCCGACGGAGAGCAGGAATACGCAGAATGCCTGCTCAAAGCGCGGGCAATGTTCGATGCGCTTAAATAATACGGCCTTCTAAAACCCTTGCCAGTGAAGCGGTACGGCGCCCCGTCTGTTAATTTGTCACACTCTGCCCAAAGGGAACAATTATTGACTTACCCGGGCTCAAATAGCTGATTATTTTTCAATTTTTCAGCTAAAAAAACACTATTTTTGCAATCCCTTAAAAAGGAAGAAACATAAACAGATCCCGCCCTTGCGGAAATTGACCGGCGAAAGTTTTCCTTATAAAACCAAGCTTCAATTAATAAATAAAAACAGAGCCTTAGATGTTAGATTTTTTCACCAAAAGCGTATCCAAATTATTCGGAACAAAGTCAGACCGCGATTTAAAAGAGATACAACCCTATGTAAATAAGATCCTTGTTGAATTCCCGAAACTTGCGTCCCTCAGCAATGACCAGCTGCGCGGAAAAACGGAGGAATTCAAAAAAAGGATCGCCGGCCATATTTCAGCGGAGCAGAACGAGATCGACTCGATCCGTAAAAAGATCGAAACCGACCTGAGCATTGAAGTGGATGAGAAAGAGCGGATGTACCTGCAGATCGACGAGATTGAAAAAGCGATCGTGAAAAAGAACCAGGAGATCCTCGATGAGATCCTCCCGGAAGCATTTGCTGTTGTTAAGGAAACTGCAAGGCGGCTGAAAGAGCTGAAAGCGATCGAGGTTACTGCCACACAAATGGACAGGGATATTGCCGCAACACGCAAATCGGTAGAGATCAACGGCGACAAAGCCGTATGGCATAACACCTGGGATGCTGCGGGAATTACCGTAACATGGGACATGGTACATTACGATGTGCAGCTGATCGGCGGTGTGGTGCTTCACCAGGGAAAGATCGCCGAGATGGCAACAGGAGAGGGTAAAACGCTGGTGGGAACACTTCCTGTTTACCTGAATGCCCTTACCGGCCGCGGCGTTCACGTTGTAACGGTGAACAACTACCTTGCAAAGCGCGATTCCCAGTGGAACGGGCCTATATTTGAATTTCACGGACTTACCGTTGATTGCATCGACCTTCACGAGCCGAACTCTGAAGCGCGCAGAAAAGCTTACTTAGCAGATATTACATACGGAACCAACAACGAATTCGGCTTCGATTACCTGCGTGATAACATGGCACGCGTACCGGAAGACCTGGTGCAGCGCAAGCATAATTTCGCGATCGTGGATGAGGTAGATAGCGTACTGATCGATGATGCACGTACGCCACTGATCATTTCCGGGCCTACACCGAAAGGCGATAACCAGGAGTTCGCGCCTTTAAAGCCAAGGATCGAAAAGATCGTAAATGCACAGAAGGCATTTGTGAACACGGCCCTTACCGATGCAAGGCGCCTGATCGCAGAAGGAAAAACCGGCGAGAAAGAAGGCGAAGGCGGAATGGCCTTATTACGCGCTTACCGCGGATTGCCGAAGAACAAAGCGCTCATCAAATTCCTGAGCGAATCCGGGAACCGAGCCCTGCTGCAGAAAACAGAGAACCATTATATCCAGGACCAGTCGCGCGAGATGCACAAGGTGGATGCCCAGCTGTACTTCGTGATCGATGAAAAGCATAACTCCATTGAGCTTACCGAAAAAGGCCTTGAGCTGATCTCCACTTCTTCGGAAGATGCGAAATTCTTCGTATTGCCCGACATCGGGACTGCGATCGCAAACCTTGAAAAATCAGGTGCAAGCGCTGAAGAAAAAGCACAGCAGAAAGAAGAGCTGATCCGCGATTACTCCATCAAATCGGAACGCGTACATACAATTAACCAGCTGTTGAAAGCATACACGCTTTTTGAAAAGGATGTGGAATATGTGATCATGGACGGGAAAGTGAAGATCGTGGATGAGCAGACAGGCCGTATCATGGAAGGCAGAAGGTATTCCGACGGACTTCACCAGGCGATAGAAGCAAAAGAGAATGTAAAGGTGGAAGCGGCAACACAAACTTACGCTACCGTTACCTTGCAGAATTATTTCAGGATGTATAAAAAGCTTGCCGGTATGACCGGTACGGCTGAAACGGAAGCGGGCGAATTCTGGGACATCTACAAGCTGGATGTGGTAGTAATTCCAACCAACAGGCCGATCTCCCGTAAAGACCAGGAAGACCTTGTTTACAAAACAAAACGTGAAAAATACAATGCGGTGATCGATGAGGTTGTGAAATGCGTGCAAGCCGGAAGGCCTGTGCTTGTGGGTACAACATCGGTTGAGATCTCCGAGTTACTGAGCAGGATGCTGAAATTGCGTGGGATCAAGCACAACGTGCTGAACGCGAAATTGCACCAGCGCGAGGCGGAAATTGTGCAGGAAGCCGGTATGGCCGGAACAGTGACCATCGCTACCAACATGGCCGGCCGTGGTACGGATATCAAGCTGGGGCCCGGCGTAAAAGATGCAGGCGGTTTGGCGATCATCGGTACCGAGCGCCACGAAAGCAGGCGTGTCGACAGGCAGCTTCGCGGACGTGCAGGACGCCAGGGAGATCCCGGATCATCACAATTTTTTGCATCGCTGGAAGATGACCTGATGCGCTTATTCGGCTCTGAAAGGATCGCGAAAATGATGGACCGCATGGGAATTGAAGAAGGCGAAGTGATCCAGCATTCCATGATCACCAAATCGATCGAGCGTGCGCAGAAAAAAGTGGAAGAGAACCACTTCGGAACCCGTAAGCGGTTGATCGAATACGATGACGTTATGAACTCGCAGCGCGAGGTGATCTACAAAAAACGCCACCATGCATTGTTCGGCGAGCGCCTTGCCGTTGACATCGCCAACTCTATTTATGATACCTGCGATACGATCGTGAATGAATATCATGATGTAAAAGATTTCGAGAACTTCAACCTTGAGGTGCTGCGCGTGCTGGCAACAGACTCGCCGGTAACAGAACAGGAATTCCTGCGCATGAATGCACAGGAGATCACAGAGCGCTTATACGAAAAGGCAGAATCCAACTATACCCAGAAGAACGAATTCATCGCGAAGAAAGCATTCCCTATTATCAAGGATGTGTATGAGAACCAATCTCAGAAATTCGAGAACATCGTTACTCCTATCACGGATGGCATTAAAACGCTGCAGGTGGTGATCAACCTGAAGCGCGCTTATGAAACAGAAGGCCGCGAGCTTGTATTAGGCGCAGAAAAAGGAACCGCGCTTGCCATGATCGACGATTCATGGAAAGAGCACCTGCGTGAAATGGATGAATTGAAAACATCCGTGCAGAATGCCGTGTATGAGCAGAAGGATCCGCTGATCGTATACAAATTCGAATCGTTTGAGCTGTTCAAGCAGATGATGAACAATGTGAACAAGGAAATGATCTCCTTCTTGATGCGCGCCAACCTGCCGAATGAAAATGCAAACACGATGCAGCAGGCAAGGGTTCAGCCACCGCCGCGCCAGGAGCAGGTTCAAACCAACAGGACGGAAGTTTCTTCTTCTTCATCCTCTTCTTCCTCCAGCCACAACGAGCAGCCACAGCAACCGGTACAGCAAAAGGTTCAACCGGTGGTACGCACAGAGCAGAAGATCGGAAGAAACGATGCCTGCCCATGCGGAAGCGGCAAGAAATATAAAAACTGCCACGGACAGTAAGCAGTTAAAAATTTATTGTTTATAATATTTTGATTGAACGCCCTGCAGGAATGCAGGGCGTTTTTTTGTGTGATCGATTAGCAGGATCACCGTCATCCCGTGCCACGTCTGCCCCGGACTCCGATCCGGGGACACGAGATCTCTGCAAGATCATGAGGTGTACGGAATTAGCTGTCAACATTCATATCCAAGAACAATACTCTTAACAAAAAAATTTGCCGCAGATTCACAGATTTATTAATACAATAATTATTGCAGATTATATCGCTTCGCGATGGATTCTGTGTGTAATTAATCACTGATCACCGTCATCCCGTGCTTCGACACGGGATTTCTGAAAAATCATGAGGCGTACGGAATCAGATGCTATCACGGTTTCCCAAGAGTCTTACTTCTTTTTCTTTATCAAGCATTTGGAATGTGCCCCCCTTGCTTTAAGGTCGCAAATTGCGACCTTAAAGCCTTTTCGTTATCTAAAATATTTTGGCAAATTGAATGGAGGTTTGTTGTAAAGTTCAAAGTTGAATCCCTTCTCACTCAAAGAAAAACCTTTCCGGCGATAACGATACCTTCCTCAGGTTACTTAACCGCGCATGCTTTCTTACAACCACAAGCAACTGAAAAGCCATGATCACGAACAGCAGCAGCACCGGAATGATCCTGTTGAGACGGATCAGGAATAAGGCGAGCGGGCTTTGAAAATCTCTATGATGAACAAGAAAATAAAGGGAAGGAAGGCTGATCACCAACCCGGTGAAGAACATCAGCTTAATATATTTTGCATAAAACACATTCTTATCCTTCAGCAGCGGCAGCAGTGCAATTACAGGAAGTACCGAGGTGAACTGGTATTCCCACACCGTATTGTAGCTCAGGAAAAATGTCAGCGAAATTGCCATTACAAGCAGCAAGGCGCTTTCGAGGCGGATCCGGACATCGTCAATACAGGCCACTCCCAGCGATAAAAGGATGCTGATGTAAATGGGCAGCTTGTAAATGGCTGCAGGCAGATTCTTCTCCAGCATTGAATCAATGAACACAGGCAGGGAAAACACATCGATGTGCCTGAGCTCATAATCCGATTGGGCGATCAGGTTCAGCCAGTGGATGCTGTTGTCTTTCATATATTCATTCAGCACATACTGGTTCTTGTAAATATTCATGTGCTCCTTTATGAAGGCCGGGTCAAACGCCAGCGACATCAGCCTGTTCCAGCCGAGTCCCTGCGGATTCAAAACCGGCACTACAATGAAGAGCAGTGAAACAAAGCCATAGATCAGCAATGCCTTGATGGTGGTGGAGCGTGTTTCCTTCAGCAGCAGGAACAAAGGAAGCATCAGCAATACGATCGGCTTGCTGAAAAAGGAGATCAGCAGCCCTGCAAACAACAGGTTCTTTGCACGCTTTGTATTTTCTAAATACCTGAATTCATACAGTGAAACAAGCACCAGCGTTAAGGCAAGGATCAACGGGGCATGCATGTTCCCTACATACAGGAGCCAGAAGGCTGGGAAGCTGCAGAGCATTACGGCGTATGCCAGCCGTTTTTTAAAGGGATCCGCGGTTAAGCTGGAAATAATATACCCGCAAAGAGCAAGGAGGATGATCGTAAAGAATACAAACAGCCAATAGCCGGCCCAGGGTGAAAAGAAGGAGAACCATGAAGCCACGAACACGCTGAAAGCCGGATGCGCCAGGTACCATGTGGCATACGGCCCGTACATGACCCCGCCCCAGGTATCAAAAATGCTTCTGCCTTCAAGCAGGTTCAGGTAGGATTTCGGCACCGCGAAATAATCGATCCCCTGCACCTGCGCATGCTCCGCCCCGAAGAAAAAAGAATTGAGCCAGCCCAGGTGAAGGCCGCCCAGCATCAGCAGGACAAAGGCGACAATGACAAAAGGAAGCAGCCGGGATAGTTTTTCTTTCATGAACTCAAATGTAGGAAATTATTTGCACCGGCATTAAATAAGGCCGGCGCAGGAAGAAGGTTCGCGAAAGCTCAGCATGACAGATTAATTACTAACTTTGTCGCTTCAAAAATGGCACTTTTCGGACTTTACAAACGATCAACCGACCCCAACGCAATGTCGTTCTGGGGACATATCGACGCCCTGCGCGGCCACCTCTTCCGCTCCGCACTGGTAGTGCTGATCCTTGCCACCGTGCTGTTCTGCTACCCCGAATTTTTATTTGATACCGTTATTTTCGGCCCGCTTAAAAGTGATTTCCTCACGTACAAGGCTTTTTGCCGTCTCGGCTTCTGGCTGCAGGGGCACGGGATCCTCACCGACGGCAACGACCTTTGCTTCGGGCATTATACCTTCGAGCTTCAGAGCCTTGGCTTATCCGACCAGTTCACGTCCCAGATGTGGGTCTCTATTGTAGGTGGCCTGATCGTTGGCTCTCCTTACGTTTTATGGGAAGTATGGCGTTTTATTAAGCCGGCGCTCAAGGAAAAAGAGAAAAAGGCTTCCGGGGGATTTATCATTTCTGCCTCTTTACTCTTTATTTCCGGGGTATTGTTCAGCTATTATGTGGTGGTGCCGCTAATGGTGAATTTCCTGGGTAACTACCAGATCAGCCCCCTGATCAAAAACAACTTCACCTTCGATTCCTATATTTCCACAATAACGACCCTGACGCTTTCTGCCGGGTTGATCTTTGAACTTCCCATCCTGGTGTTCTTTCTCACCAAATTCGGGCTCATGACCCCGGAATTCATGCGCAAGTACCGCAAACATGCGGTAGTGGTGATCCTTATCGTGGCGGGAGTGATCACTCCTTCACCTGATGTAACCTCCCAGCTGCTCGTTGCTTTCCCCTTGTATTTCTTGTATGAAGCAAGTATATTTGTTTCTTACTTTGTGATTAAGAAAAAAAGTAAATTAGATTGATCGGCAGTACGGGAATCTTAGGAATTCCGGCTCATTTTTTGAGTTCAGACTGATTAACCTGTAACCTTTTAACTGCTTAACTATGTCTACGGTCAAAGAATTCAACGAGTACCGCGCTAAAATGAACGAGAAGATCCTGGCGGCAGACAATGTGGTCCTGAAGCGCCTTTTCAACCTCGACACCAATACCTATGCTGAAGGCGCGCTGCCTGTAAAAACCAAGGAGTTGCTCGGCCTGGTGGCTTCTATGGTTCTGCGCTGCGACGACTGCATCAAATACCACCTCGAAAAATGCAAAGATAATGGCGTGAACACGGCCGAAGTGTTTGAAGTATTTGCAGTGGCGAATATTGTTGGCGGCACCATCGTGATCCCGCATACCCGCAGGGCAGTCGAGTTCTGGGAAGAATTACAAAACGCATAGCCCCCTTGCAGCTACTCCTCAAATATAAATCTACCTGTACCGCATTGCTTATGGCTTTGCTGATGCTTGCGTCATTTTATTCACAGGCGCAGACCAAAGTGAGCGGGAAGATCGTGGACGCAATTACCCGCGAGCCGCTGCCATTCGTGAACGTGATCTTCAAAGGCACCACAACCGGAGCAACCACCGATATTGAAGGAAATTACAGCATGTCGACCACACAGCCCGTGGATTCGATCATCATCTCGTATGTAGGCTACAACAAGGTGACCCGCGTGATCAAAAGAGATGTGAGCCAGGAGGTCAACATCGGCCTGAGCCAGGGGATCGACCTGATGGTGGTGGAAGTGCGCCCCGGTGAAAACCCTGCGCACCGCATCCTCCGCAAGATCATCGCGAACAAGGACCAGAACGACCGTGAAAAGCTGGATGCATACGAGTACGAACTGTACAACAAGGTGGAGTTCGACCTGAACAACATCAGCGAAGATTTTAAGAACAATAAGCTGCTGAAGCCGTTCTCCTTCATCTTTGATAACATCGACAGCTCCAATGCCAAGGAGAAGCCTTACCTGCCTTTGTTCATGACCGAAGCGCTGTCGGACTTCTATTACCGGAAAAATCCGAGGACAAGGAACGAAGTGATCAAAGCAAGCAAAGTGGCGGGCGTACAGAACGAAAGCGTATCGCAGTTCATGGGCGATATGTACCAGAACGTAAATATTTACGACAATACCATTCTTGTGTTCGGAAAGGATTTCATCAGCCCTATTTCCGACAATGCCCTTCTCTTTTATAAGTTTTACCTGATCGACAGCACCGTGATCGACGGGCACAAATGCTACCAGCTGCAGTTCAAGCCCCGGCGGAAGCAGGAGCTTGCCTTTACAGGGAACCTCTGGGCGGCCGACACCACCTTCGGGATCGTGCAGATCGAGATGGCCATTGCCAGCGATGCCAACATCAATTTCATCAATACCACCAACGTGGTGCAGCAGTATACCTACATCGACAGCGTCTGGATGATGCAGCGCGAGCGGCTCGTGATCGATTTCAACCCTTTCCCCATCGATACGAAAAAGAAAACGATGATGGGCATCTACGGCCGGAAAACCGCGTCGTACAGCAATTTCAAGATCAACAAGCCGAGAGAGGATAAATTTTATTCGCTTACCGAAAACCTAAAGGTGGCAGACGATGCCTTTAAAAAAAGCGAGGAATACTGGAAGGAGCATCGCCTCGATTCCCTTACCAAGAACGAGAAGCAGATCTATCACATGGTGGATACCCTGCAAACGCTGCCTGTGTACCGTACCTGGGTAGATGTACTGCAGATCTTCGTTACCGGCTACAAGGTGAAAGGGAATTTTGAATACGGGCCGTATTACAATCTCGTCAGCTTTAATGAAATTGAAGGAACACGCTTTCGCTTCGGCGGAAGGACAAGCAACCAATTCAGCAGGTGGTATGAGCTCAGCGGCTATCTTGCCTACGGGAACCGCGATGAACGCTTCAAGTACAGCCTCGGCATCCGGGCCTTTGTAACGAAGCATCCGCGGGTGCTGGTGGGAATGTATTATAAGAACGATAACGAGATCCTCGGGCAAAGCCAGAACGGCTTTACAACCGATAACATCCTCGCTTCCGTTTTCCGCATCACGCCGCTTCGTAATTTAACGAACACCAAGGAAGTGAACACGTACATTGACCGGGAGTGGTTCACAGGCTTCAATACCAAGCTGAGCCTCGTAAACCGCCAAATGTTCCCGCTCGCTAACTTCCATTACGAATACCAGAAAACATCCACCACCACAGCTTTCCTCGACCGGATCAATACCACCGAGATCCGCCTGCTGACAAGGCTCGCCTACCAGGAAAAATACGTGGAGGGCGAGTTCAGCCGCGTAGCCCTTGGCGTAACCAAGTACCCGGTGATCCAGGCGCAGTACACGCTCGGCTTAAAGAACCTGTTTGGCGGGAACTACAGCTACCAGAAAATGGTGGTGAACTGGGACCACCGCGTGCGCATCTCGCCTATCGGTTATTTTGATTATGTGCTTGAATATGGAAAAGTATGGGGACAAGTGCCGTATCCTTTGCTCGAGCTGCATGGCGGTAATGAAACCTACATTTACGATCTTTACGCATATAACGCGATGAACTACTATGAGTTTGTAAGCGACGAATATGCTTCCGTTAACTTCCTTCACCATTTCGACGGCTTCTTCCTGAACAGGATCCCCCTGATGCGGAAATTAAAATGGAGGGAAGTTGTAGGCGCAAAAGCCCTGGTAGGACGCGTAAACGACAAGAACCGCCAGCTGCTGATCTTCCCCGACCATTTGTATGACCTGCAGGCCGGCCCGTATATGGAGGCATCCGCAGGCATAGAGAATATTTTTAAAGTATTCAGGGTAGACGGCGTATGGCGCTTATCATATCTGGATCACGCCAAAGCGCAGGCATTTACAATAAAAGCTTCTTTACAATTCAACTTTTAAAACGATCACATGATCTTACGAACGGATAATTTAGTAAAGCGCTACAAAAGCAGGACCGTTGCCAAACAGGTAACCGTAAATGTAAGCCAGGGCGAGATCGTGGGGCTGCTTGGCCCGAACGGCGCAGGAAAGACGACCTCCTTTTACATGATCGTGGGAATGATAAAGCCGAACGAAGGAAAGATCTACCTCGATGACGTGGACATTACCTCAGAGCCGATGTACCGTCGCGCACAGCTCGGCATCGGCTACCTGGCGCAGGAAGCATCCGTGTTCAGGAAGCTGAGCGTTGAAGATAATATCCGCGCTATTCTTGAAATGACAAAGCTCAGCAAGCAGCAGCAATCCGATAAGCTGGAAGAGCTGCTGAATGAGTTTCACCTGCAGCACATCCGCAAGAACCTTGGCGACCGCTTATCGGGGGGTGAAAGAAGAAGGACTGAAATTGCACGCTGCCTCGCGGCAGACCCTAAATTCATATTGCTGGATGAGCCTTTTGCCGGTGTGGATCCGATCGCTGTGGAAGACATCCAGAGCATCGTTGGCAGGCTGAAGGAAAAGAACATCGGCATCCTGATCACCGACCACAACGTACAGGAAACATTGCAGATCACCGACCGCGCTTACCTGCTCTTTGAAGGAAGCATCCTGAAAGCGGGCAGCGCCGAAGAGCTTGCAAATGACGAGCAGGTGCGGAGGGTATATCTCGGGAAGAATTTTGAATTGCGCAGAACGAAGGAACAAAAGGAAAAAGCGGCGAACGAAGCGAAGAACCTATAGCTTATTTTTAACGATCATCGCGCTTCCCTGCCAGTCGGGGATCTCCACTACGCTTTCTGGGATGCTTTGTGCAAACTCATCAATAGCCTTTTTAACGCCATCCCAATTGTGATTGTAATCGTGGATCATGATGATGCCGCCGGGAGACAGGCGGGGATAAAAGAATCTCAATCCTTCAATGGTGGGCACATACAGGTCGGCATCGATGCTCACAAACGCAAACGTTTCATGCTCCAATCCCTTTGCCGTCCCAGGGAAATGTCCTTTATGAAACACTACTGAATCACCGCCATTGATGTATGCCTTTACAGCTTCAAGGCTGGTGTCGGCAAATTCGCCACTTGAATATTTTCCGCCCTTCGTTTCCTCCTGTTGCAGATCGCCTTCATCAAAGCCATTAAAAGTATCGAACAGGTGCAGCGTTCTGCTCCTGTCCATCTCATAAAGCATGTTGGCTGTGATCCCTTTATAAACGCCTAATTCAGCAAAGCTTCCTTTAACATTATTTTTTTTCAGCCGCTCCAGCTGGAACCACAGAAAATAAAAGCGCACCTTATCGCGGGTTTGAAATTCAAGCGATCGTAATTCCTTTGAGATCTCCTTGTTTTTCACCGCCTGTTCCCACAGCCATGGTTTGCTGATCTTGTACGACCAGAATGTTTCAGCGTATTTGAACACAATGAAGAGGAATAAAATAACAAGTAGTATGTTGATGATAGCGGTGATGCTCATTGAGAACAAGATACAAAAAATCAGGTTCGGGGAATTATCAGTACCTTGGTAAGGTGAAAAAAACACTTTCTCTCCTTCTTTTTACGGCTGTTATCATATCCCTGAGAGCGCAGCCTGCCGCATTTCAATGGGCGCGCGTTGTTGGCGGTGCCAATAAGATCATTGTAAATCATGGAAATGCAATTACAACCGATGCCGCAGGAAATGTATATACAACAGGATACTTTGGCGGAACAGTTGATTTTGACCCCGGAACAGGAACAGCAAACTTAACTTCTGCCGGAGATTATGATGTATTTATTTTAAAGCTAACGGCCTCCGGAAGCCTGGCCTGGGCAAAGAGAATCGGAAGTTCTTCCGATGATGCTGCAAACTCCATTGCCATTGATGCCTCCGGAAATATATATACCATTGGCAGGTTCCAGGGAACTGTAGATTTCGACCCGGGAACAGGAACAGCCAGCCTTAGCGCCACAGGCTATAACGATGTTTTTATTTTAAAGCTGGATGCAGCGGGAAATTATGTTTGGGCAAAACGGTTTGGCGGCGCAACGGGAAATGCCATAGGGAACTCTATTGTAACCGATGCCGCAGGAAACATTTACGGCTGCGGAACTTTTTATGGAACAGTTGACTTCGATCCCGGAACAGGCCTTGCTTCCCTGTCGGCCAGCGGCTCCTATGACGCTTTTATAACAAAGCTGGACGGCGCCGGAAACCTTGTGTGGGCAAGAAACTTAGACGGCACCTCCGACATTTACGGAAATTCGGTTGCTGCCGATGCTGCCGGAAATGTATACTCAACCGGATATTTTTATGGAACCGCCGATTTTGACCCGGGCACAGGAACATTTCCGATGAGCTATTCCGGCTATTATGATACATACATATTAAAGCTGGATGCTGCAGGGGATTTTGCATGGGCTAAAGATATTGCGGGAACTTCGGATGTATACGCTGTTTCGATAACCGCGGATCCGGCCGGGAATATATATACGACGGGCTATTTTGAAGGCACAGCCGATTTCGATCCGGATACTGCAAGCATTTATAATCTCAGCTGCACCACCACTGCCAGCTTTGTCTTTATCTCAAAATTAAACAGTGCCGGGAACTTCGTGTGGGCCAAAAGTATGGCTTCCAGCTTTGGAAGTGTAGGAAATGCAGTTACACTGGATGCCGCAGGGAATGTATACACCACGGGCTACTTTAATCAAACCACCGACTTTGATCCGGGGCCGGCAAGCGCAGATCTTACCTGCACCGGCGGTGATGATGCCTTTATCTCGAAGCTCGATGCCAGCGGTAATTTCCTCTGGGCAGGTAACATGGGCGGAAGCGGCTCCACGTATACGTATGGCAATTCCATTACAACAGATGGTGCTGGCAATATATACACTACCGGGAACTTACAGGGCACCGCAGATTTCGATCCCGGCTCCGGAAGCTTCAGCCTTACGTCAACAGGAATTACCGGGCTTTTTGTACATAAGATGAGCCAGCCAGGCCAGCCAAATGAAATACAGGAAAATACCCTGAACCAGCTCATCGTTTATCCGAACCCCGGAAGCGGCGAATTCATTGTTGTTCTCCCCGAAATTACAAGCGATACGTGGATTGAAATATACAGTGCAACCGGGAAGTTGATCAAAAGAAAGCAGGTAAATACCTTACGTATGCAGATAAACCTGTTGGAATACGCCGATGGACTTTATTTTATTAAGATCATCAGCGACCACAAAACAGTGGCCGCGCAACGGTTATTAAAGATCGACTGATCTTTATAATTTCTTGATAACAGGAATCCACACCTCTTCCTCCGAAGCCGGATCATTGTTCCTGTACTTCTCTCCCATGATCTCGAAATGCTCGCGCTTATCGAGCTCATACCCGGAGGCCGGGAGCCATTCGTGGAAAATGTAATTAAACGTTTGGTGAAAATCGGCGGAGCTTCCCACATAATCGAATACGGCATACAAGCCGCCTTTTAAAACATAAGGCTCCATGCCTGCGGGAATGCCTGTGAAATCAGATACTTCCACCGCCGCCCATTTCTCGAATTCCGTTTGCGGGTTGAAATCTTTAAACTCAAGGGAGTCGTCGAACACCTGTATACAGAAGAGATCGGTGCCAATGCTGTTGCCGATCTTTTTCCTTTCCGGCATGAAGCTTTGCCACAACTCAAAGGTACTGTTCCCTGCCAGCGACATTTTCAGGCGCTTGCCCACCAGCTTTTTCTCCGGCAATGTTTGAATGCGTGGCTGCATTAGGGCGCTGCTTAAAAGGAGTAGGACAATCCCGCCATGAAGCCAAAGCGCTGCGTCGGATATTTATACCAGCGGTTATAGCCCTGTGACGCGATATTGTTCAGGTCGATAAAGAAGCCCAGCTTTTTGTTGTAACGGTATTCAAGGCCAAGGTTTGCATCAAACACGCCTTTTAATTCTTTCGCAACAGGCTTGTCGGGTTGAAGCCAGGCAGGGTCTTTTTCCATCAGCCTCGCAAACTGGCTGTCGATGTAGAACAGGTCGGCACGCACCACGATCTTATCCTTCAGGTTATAATTTGCAGAAAGCGTGATCTCCACCTGCGGCTTGAACCATGCGCGCAATTCATTCTTCATCTTGTAATTGTAGTAATCACCGCGCAGGTTGAAGCGCAGCTTTTCGCGGTTTTGATAGGATACTTCTCCGCGTATGTTCAGCACATCGGCATCGTCATACACCAGGTCGAACTTATTCCCAAGCACATCGCTGAAATCGTTCACATACAGCTGCAGGTTGTTCACATTGGCATACGATACGCGCGTGGCGTATGCGATCTTCGACGACAATGTCCCTTTCAACCCTCCAAAGAATTCATACTTAGTATTTGTATTCTTTGTAACAAGCTCCGATTTTACAAAAGGATTCTCATCGGTGATGGACTTGAAGCTGTTCTTCCGCAGTCCGCCGGTAACGCCTGCATACGGAATGATGATGTCTTCAAAAATGTTATAGCTCAGCTCCACGTTCGGATAAAAATAAAACTTGGAGGTGCTTTGCACGTCAATAGCTGCGGTAACGCCAAGGCTTGCACGGTACTTCTCGCCTGTTGCGATAAAATTCGGGTTCAGTGCAATGATGGTATTGTTGGCAGTGTCGCTCAGCGTTTTATAATTGTAATAATCAACCAGCGCATTCACCTTTAGCATTTCACCGCTGATGGCAGTCTGCACAAAGCCATCGGCCTTAATATTGTTCTCCGATGACTTATACAGATCGGCCAGGTTATAATACGTGAGGCGGATATCATGATTGAAGCGCTCGGGCTTTGTATAATGGCTTTTCAGCTCGGCACCGGCAGCAAAAAGATTGAAGCGCTGCACGGTCTGGTCTTTCTCCAGCATGTTCAGCGAAGCATCATAGCCGTAGTAATGAAACACATCACGCGCATAATCGAATGTGCCGGAAAGCGTATGCTCCTTCAGGAATTTTTTTCCATACAGGCTGATCTCGTTATTGCTGTACCCGGCATAGCCGTAATTTTTAAAGGAAGGCTTCGAGAAAACGCCTGTGTTCTCAAAGTTCTTGTATTTAGGTGATGAGGAAAGGTGCTTTAAGCGGATCCCGTACGCGATCTCTTTCGACCGGAGGGAGTTGTACCACACTTCACCGTAAGGCGTTGCATAATTTCCGATGCCGACCTTCACCAGGCCATTGTACAATTTTGTAAGCGGCTCCCCGGAGATCTGCGCAGGCACGATCGGATCCACGGCAAAAGGCGTATTGATCCTTTTGGAGTCGATGGAATACGGCCCTACAGGGATCTTCTGCGTGGAATCATGCACCTCCGGATTATCGCTCAGCTTGTTCGCATCCATGATCGTAGGATTGTAAGTTCCTATCCCGATAACAGTGAAAGCCCCTACGGAATCCTTCTTCTGTGCGGAAAGCGGCAGTGCCAGCATAAGCAGCATACAGGCAAGCGCAATGCATTTTCTTATGAATGAGATCATCCTATTCATTTTTATTTTCTCCTCCCTGCGGCGTAGTGCCGGTTTCATTAAACAATTTCTTCTGTTCGGTACTGTCTCCCTTGAACTCTATCTTCACCGGCTCCGTCATCATTTTCGACTGCTTTGCAGCTTCTTCATCCGCAATGATCTTGTCGAGCTTTTCCTGCGCGGTTTTGATGAGCTCCGGGGTCTTTGAATCGCTGATCACGGTTTTTAAAGTGGTCTTTGCCTGGAAATTATCCTTTAATGCAACATAGTTATCTGCCAGCAGGATAAACGCCCTGGAAGCCCAGTATTCGTAATCGCTTTCGCCGATGAAATCGAAGATCGCTTTTTGCGACTGCTTGTATTCATTTTTCAGGTAAAGGATATAAGCAACATTGTAGCCGGCCTCCGCTCCCATTTCATTCTTCGCGGTATTGGAGAGCGCTTTGAATTCAGCAAATGCCTCATCGTATTTCTGCATGGCCAGCTGCGCCTGTGCAATATTGAAGTGCGCCTCGTTCTTCAGCTCCTTACCAACATTCTCGATCGCGAGCACCCGGTTGGCGTACGCGATCACATCCACATAATTCTTCAGCTGGTAATTCACACGCATCAATCCAACCTTTGCTGCGGAAACGCTTCTCGGCTCTTCCGCCACCTGCTCCAGCTGCTTGTACCAATCGAGGGCCTGTGTATAATTCTGTTTTTTATAGGAGATGTCGGCGCCGCGGTAGAGCGCTTGCTCCGTATACTGGCTCTTGTTCTTCGAGATCACCACCGCATATCCTGCAAGCGCTACATCCGTATTCCCAAGCCTGTCGTCAGCATCCGCCTTCATGGCAGTAACAGGCAGCAGGTAAAAGCCTTCGGGAAATTTTTTCAGGTAATTATCGAAGTCGGCTGCAGCTGTTTTATAATCGCCGCTTTTATAATGGTTCTCCCCTGCAATATAGCTTAATGAGTCGAGTTCCATTTGTGGAATTCCCGCGCCGATGGAGCTCAGATAAGTCACCAGTTCCTGCACCTTTCCTTCGGATGTATAGATCTGCTTCACATTCTGGATGGCTGCATTCGCTTCCGGCGATTTGCGGTCGCGCTTTATCAGCTTGTCGAAATAGGCCAGCGCATTCTGGTCGTCGCCTTTGATATAATAGATCAGCCCGATCTTGCTGAGAACGGTGGTCATGTAAGAGCTGGAAGGATATTCATCCATGAACTTCTTATATGATGCAAGCGCTTCATCCGACTGCGAGTTCTTTTCATACGCCTGCGCAAGCTCAAACTTAGCCTTCTGCATATAAGAAGAGGTCGGGTAGCTGCTGATAAAGTTCTGCAGGTCGCTGATCTTTGCAGAATATTTTTTCATCACGCCGTTGGCAAGCGCCTTTTGGTAGAGCGCATAGTCGGAATTGATCAGCTTCATTTTATACGACTGTTCGTAATAATCGGCCGCGTTTGCAAAATCGCGCTGCATGAAATAGCCATCGGCAATCCTGTTCAGCGCATCGTTTATCTTCTTCGCGTTGGCCTGTGGCTTGAAGGTGACAAATTTCCGCAGCCAGAGGATGCTGTTGTCGTACTGCTTTAGCTTATAGTATGAATAGCCGATATTGTAGTTAGCATCGCTCAGCTCGCTTTTGCCGATGGCTCCCGGCTCTGCAATGTAGGCCATATATGCATCGATCGCGTTGTCATAGCTGCCCATCTTAAAATAGGATTCGCCTTTCCAGTAGATCGCTTCCGCAACAATGTTCTTGTCAAACCTGGAGGAGGTTGCCTTTTCAAACATCTTCACAGCTTCTCCGTATTCAGCATTGTTGTAAAGATCGATCCCGCGGTAATACGCCACCTTCTGGTGCGCCTGCTTTAATTCAGGCGTTGGCACTTTGATGGCTTCGATGGCTTCGATGGCGCCTTTGTAATTCCTCGTGGTAGTGAATACATTCACAAGGTAAGTGTATGCCTCGTCGATACGCGATGAGGCCGGGTAATTTTTAATGTATTGCTGAAAGGCTTTGATCGCCTCGTTGTAAGGATTATACGCCAGCTCATAGCAAAGTTTCGCGTAGCTATACAATGCATCTTCCTGGATCTTCTTGTCGAAATCCAGCTTCGATGCCTCTGCAAACGCATTGCGCGCATTTTGCTTGTTGTTCAGCTTCAGGTAACAATCGCCAAGGTGGTAGTATGCATTCTGCACCAGCGAATCGCTGATGTTTGTAACGCCTGTAAAGTAATTCACAGCTTCATCGTAATCTTTAACTTTGTAAAACGCATAGCCTAATTCATACTGATCGGCGCGTGGCAATTTGCCGACAGCCTTTTCATAACGCTTTAAGAACGGGATCGCCTCGCCGTATTTTCCCTGGCGGTAATACGATTCACCCAGCAAGCGGGCGATCTCCGGTGCACGTTTTGTATTTGCGGAGTCGAGCAGCGCAGGCGCATACGCGATCACCTGATCGTACTTGCCCTGCAGGTAATACAGCTGCGCAATGTAATAAGGCACCACCGGCGCGAAGGTTTCATTCTGCTGCAGCTTTAAAAAATCGGTAAGCGCTGTTTCGTAATTCTTTTCGGTGTAGGCAATGTGGGCGTAGTAATATTTTGCAGCACCTGCATAGTTATTATCCACATCCTTGATCTCGTAAAGGTCTTTTTTTGCTTCCGCGAATTTCTCCGTGCTGAAATAGCTGTAGCCGCGCTTGAAATAAAATTCAGCGAGCTCTTCGGTGCTGAGGTCATAGATGTCGACCTTCTGGAACCAGTCGATGGCATCTCTCCATTTCTTTTTGCGGTAGTTGTATTTTCCGAGGTAGAAGTAAGCGGATTTTACTTTCGGGCTTTCAGGATGGTCCTTCACAAATTGCTTCAGGTACAGCTCGCCGTCCTTGTTAAACAGCTCGGTTGCGCAGATCGCGTTGTAGTATTCCGCATCGATCCTTACGAGTGAGTTCGGATCGGGATGCGACTGGATCACCTTCACAAAGCTTTTTTGCGCCGCACCGAATTTTTCTTTCTGATATAGCTCCAGCCCTGTCCTGAATTCCGCATCCTCATGTGTATAGATTGTTGTTTGCTGCGCAGACCCTGCAACGCACAAGAAAAAGCTCAATATAAGTACTAATCCCCTTAGCTTGCTCATCAGTTGGTTGAATGAATAATAAACGTAAAATTAGTAAGGATAGCACCATTCCATTTTAATGTATATGGAAGTTATTAACGCACAACTGTTGAAAGTATTGCAACAATGTAAAATCCTCACCGCCCGATTTGAGCTAATTTTCGGATGTAAAAATCATACCCTCCGGCAGCTTTTTTTTCCGGGGGAATTTCTTCCGCAAATTATCAGCGGAAACCTGAAAATAAAATTATGGCCTTAGATACGATCATCAGTCTCGACAAAGTTTCCATTTTCCAGAAGCACAACCTGGTGCTTACAAGCGTGTCGCTGAACATTGATAAAGGGGAGTTTGTGTACCTGCTCGGCAAGACCGGCAGCGGCAAAAGCAGCCTGCTGAAAACACTGTATGCCGACCTCGACCTTACCGAAGGATCCGCCACTGTTGCCGGATTCAACCTTGCCACAATCCGCAACAAGGAGATCCCGTTCCTCCGCAGGAAGCTGGGCATTGTGTTCCAGGATTTCCAATTGCTTACCGACCGCAGCGTGAATGATAACCTCATGTTTGTATTGAAGGCCACAGGCTGGAAAGATAAAGATGCAATGCAGAAGCGCATCCAGGAGGTGCTCGACAAAGTGCACCTCAATACAAAAGGATATAAGATGCCGCATGAGCTTTCAGGCGGCGAGCAGCAGCGTGTGGCCATTGCGCGCGCGCTCCTGAACGACCCCGAGCTGATCCTCGCAGATGAGCCTACCGGGAACCTCGACCCGGAAACTTCGGAAGGCATTATGAACCTACTGCTTGAGATCTCAAGGAATGGAAGGGCTGTGCTTATTGCCACGCACGACATCATGATGTTCCAGAAATTTCCTTCGCGTACGATCAAATGTGAGAACGGGAAAGTGGTGGATTCGAAGCTGAATTAATTCTGTTCAGCACACACAGAGTTCACGGATTAGAGGACACACCACTAACCCCTCTCGAGAGGGGAATTGATAGTGCCCGCATAAGAATTATAGTTCTTACCTGTAAGCTTAAATCTGAACTAAAAAGTTGAGTTGAGCAGAATTTATTCCCCTCTTGAGAGGGGCAAGGGGGTATGTTAACAAGGGCTAAGAAAAATAATAAAATACGATCAGATCAATTCCAGCAGCTTCTTCACATTCACAGTATTTGAAAAGCAAACCGAAAGCGCCTCTTCGCGCTGCTGCTTCCCCTTCATATCAAAAGGAATATTAAAAAGCCGCTCAATCTCCTTTGCCATTTCATCCGCTTCATCGCGGATCACGCAAAGTTCCTCGAGTCCGGTGTTGGCCACCATTGGCGTATTAACGACGCAATGCCTGCCGTTGAACAGCGCTGCCAGTAATTTCAATTTAATGCCTGTTGCCTGGAAGGTAGGCAGCACATTGATCTGCGCATTCCTGATCAGGTCGTCGATCTCCTGCGTGTTGATATTGGCGCGGATGCTGATATGACTGCATGTTGCCACCGCTTCAATAAGCTCACGCGAGGGCCGCTTTCCGGCAATCACAAAGGGTATCTTTATTTTGGAAAACACTTCCCTCACAAGGAACAGCGCCGCCTCATTGTTCTCGCCCACTTCGAGATTTCCATGATATAAGCAGAAATCTCCTTTTCCTTCCGCGATCTTCACCTGCTCATTCGGATGAAAGGCAGTGATGTGATGCACGTTCTTATAATGCTCTCCCAGCTTTTCAGCATCCGCTTTGGAGATGGCCGCAATATGATTGGCCTTGCCGAGCACTTTTTCGAAGCGCTCCAGCTTTTTGGCTTCCATCCCGAAATATACCTTCCTGAAAAAAGAGCGCTCCACCTTTTCGAGGTTCCTGTAATAATCGTGCTCGATGTTGTGTGTGCGGACCACCCGGATGCGGTCATTAAGCCGGCTATCCTCCAGGTGAAAGCAGGAATGCAGGCCTTCAAATAAAATGGGATGCTTATCGCGGAGCAGGTTTTCGATCAGCTTCGCCGAGGTCCTTGTTACCACAACAAAGGGAAGCGTATTGAACAGCAGCTGCTTGCTCATGTTCCGTTTGTAATAATATACTTTTTCGCAAATGCTTTCGAGATTGCGGGCTTCTGCCCTGCCGTATTCAAAGCAATGCAGGTGGATCTTTATTCCCTGCGCCTGCAATGCTTTCATCTTATAATACACATCGATCACGCCGCCGTAATTGGCAGGATATGGAACATCAAATGAAATGATATGTAAGTGCTTGTCCAATTTGTTCTAACAGGTTGTTTATTTAATCCAGAAATTTTTCATACACCTCTTTCAGCTGTTTCTCTTCTTCTTCCCAGTTCAGCTTAGCGGCTGCAATTTTACAGTTTTTTTTCCATTCTTCCAGCAGGCGCTCATCACCCAGAATGCGGTTAATCTTACCCGCGATATGCTGCGGATCGTGATTTTCAATAATATCGCCAAGCCTGTGCTCTTTAATAATTTTACTGATCTCTACAAGATTTGATGCCAACACAGGCACGCCGGCATGGATGTAATCGAATAATTTATTCGGCAGGCTGTATTTGTAATTGATGTTCGTATCCTTATCGAGCGTAAGGCCGAGATCGGCATGGCGCGTATACTGCACCAGCTTCTCGAACGGCACTTTACCGGTGAATATTACTTTTTCACCGAGCTTTAATTTTTGAGTGATCTCTTTGAGCACGTCCATCACATCCCCGCTTCCAACGATCATCAGCACGGCATTCTCCACATACTGCATCGCCTGCACTGCCTCCTCCGCTCCTCTGTCGATATTGATCCCCGCACCCTGCAGCACAATTATTTTTTTATTGTCCGGCAGTCCGAGCTCTTTTTTTGAAACGGCTGCCACCCGCTCCTGCGCCGACAATAAAGGAATATTTCTCAGCACTCTCACCTTCACATTATATTCTTCGCTGTAAATTTTAGCGATTGATCCATTCACGGTGAACACATCTTTCAGCTTCGGGAAGATCCAGCGCTCGATGCGCTTCCACATGTTTCTTTTCGCAGGATTGTTTTGAAGCTCCGGCACTTCGCAGAAAAGCTCATGGCTGTCGTACACCAGCTTTGCTCCCATCAGCTTTGAGATCAGAAAATTAGGCAGCAGCGTATCAAGGTCGTTGGCAACGAGTACGGCGCCATTGCGAAGGAAGAGGCAAAGCAGCAGGCGCAGCTGGTATTCAGCATAGAACAGCGGGCCTTTTTCAAACAGCAGGAACATCCGTTTTGTAGCATAGCTCCTGGGCGCCAATGGCAGGCTTTTGCGCTGCCTGCGCCCTACCAGCAACACATCGTATCCCATGCCCTGCAGGCTTGTACACACCTTGTGCACGCGCTGGTCGGTGCTGAGGTCGTTGATAACGGATACGATGGCTTTTTTCATGGATGAACAGGCCGCTAAGATAGAGATTTTAGGGGTAATGGCATCCGGTAACAACTGAGATATGAGCAGCGGGCTATGAATAACTTTTCAGCCATGTTATTGATACTTAACAGCAATTTTCTGAATTTTGAATATTATTTGCGGAACAGTATGAACGTTACAGAGAACCAATCCTTAAAGCACTTAAACACATTCGGCATCGATGCATCTGCACGGTACTTTGCAGAATGCACATCACTGGAGGAGATCAAGGCGGTGCTTTCCGATAAAAAATATTCAGGCGCCACAAAGCTGATCCTTGGCGGCGGCAGCAATTTATTGTTCACGAAGGATTTCGATGGCCTTGTCATCAAGAATAATTTAAAAGGCATCGAGCTCATTAAGGAAGATGCCGATTTTTATTACGTGCGCTCGGCAGGCGGTGAAGTATGGCACGAGTTCGTGATGCACTGCATCGATCATAATTATGCCGGGCTCGAAAACCTGTCGCTGATCCCGGGGAACGTCGGCGCAAGCCCGATGCAGAACATCGGCGCGTACGGCGTGGAGATAAAGGATTCGTTTCACGAGCTGCAGGCTTTTCACATCAACGATAAAGCGCTGCATATTTTTACCAACACCGATTGCAAGTTCGGTTACCGCGAAAGTGTTTTCAAGCGCGAGCTGAAGGACCAGTTCATTATCACTGCCGTTACATTTAAGCTGCACAAGCATCCTGTGCTGAACACGAGCTATGGCGCAATTGAAAAAGAGCTGGAAGCAATGGGCATTACAAACCCTACGATACAATCCGTAAGCAAAGCCGTGTGCAACATCCGCAGCAGCAAATTACCCGATCCGAAAAAGATCGGCAATGCAGGAAGCTTTTTTAAAAATCCCGAAGTTTTAAAAAGTAAATACGAAGCGCTGCAAAACGAGTTTCCCGCCGTGGTAGGTTATCCGCTTGAAAATGGAAATGTAAAATTAGCTGCCGGCTGGCTCATCGAGCAATGCGGTTGGAAAGGAAAATCATCCGGGGATGCAGGCGTGCATAAACTGCAGGCGCTGGTGCTTGTGAATTACGGCAATGCGAAAGGCAATGAGATTTACGACCTCTCCACAAAAATACTGGAATCTGTTAAAGAAAAGTTCGGCGTGGAGCTCGAACGCGAAGTGAATATTATTTAGTTAATCCAGCAGGTATTTTGTTTTAAGCACAAACAAATGATGGATCGCATGGCCCGCGATCATATAAATGATCGCCCGTACCGACACCTCTACGCCATTTGCATTCCCGAACTGGCCCAGCTCTTCCTCCTCAAACGTTTTGAACATCGCCAGGTTAGCTTCGCGCACAATTGCAAATTCATGCCCCAGCTCATATAAAGTGCGCTTGTGAAAATTTGAATTCGCTACAAAAGCATTCTCATCAAATCCAGGCAATACGGTTTTATCCTTCCGTGCAAAGCGCATAGCGCGGTAACCCAGCACTCTTTCCGTATCGATGATGTGGCCAAGCACCTGCTTGATCGTCCATTTACCCTCGGCATAAGCATAATCCTCCTTGTCCTCCGGGATCTCGGAGATAACCGCCTGTATGTTCAGGATCTGGTCTTTCAGCTCCTTGATCACATCATTGCCTTTTACCTTGTCTACATAATTAGCATAGTAGCCGGGGTACTCGATGGGTTCTGGTCGTTTCATGAGGTACAATAACGGATTTTTACGAATTTACGAATCTGTGTTTGTTCTGCGCGTTGTAAGAGATTCTTCACTACGCTGCGCTTCGTTCAGAATGACAATTCTTAAACAATTTTTACTTAAGAATCACAATCATAAAGCTAACCGTCTCCGAACTACCACCTCCGAACTCCGAACTACAAACTTATCTTCTCCAATTCCCCTTTTACAAAAGCAGCAAGCTCCTTCACATAGCTTTGTGAAAAGTTGAATTCAACTCCGGCAGCCTTGTAGATCTCCGGGATCGATTTGGTATAACCCAAGCGCAAAGCCGCTTCATATTGGTCAAGCGCCTTTTCAGGGTTCGATTTATAATTTCTCCATACGGCAATTGCACCAAGCTGCGCCATTCCGTATTCTATGTAATAAAATGGCACTTCATAAATATGCAGCTGGCTCTGCCATCCGCGCTTCCTGATCTCCTCCATGCCTTTCCAGTCGACAACGCTGCTGCTGAACTCAGTGATGATCTTTTCCCAGGTATTCATTCTTTCGGCAATAGAATGCTCCGGGTGTTCATACAGCCAGTGCTGGAACTTATCCACAGCGCCTATCCAGAGCAATGACTTTAACGTTTGCTCCAACTGCTCCTGCTTCGCCCTTCTCAGCTCATCCTTATCGGCATAGAATACATCCCAGTGCTCCATGGAAATAAGCTCCATCGACATGGAAGCAAGCTCTGCCACTTCTGAAGGCGTGCTTTTAAAATCGGTGATCTCGAGATCGCGTGTAACAAATGAATGGATCGCGTGTCCGCCTTCATGCACCATCGTGATCACATCGCGCTGCGCACCTACGGAATTCATAAAAATAAAGGGAACGCCGATCTCGTACAGCGGGTAATTGTATCCTCCGGGAGCTTTGCCTTTGCGTGATTCGAGGTCGAGATGGCCCATGGTTTTCATGATCTCGAGGTACTCGCCGAATGAATGACGGATCTTATAAAAGCATGCGATGCTTTTATCGATCAGCTCTGTGCCTGTTTTCACGGGCATCAGCGCGGGCTTGCCATCCACATCCACATCCATGTCCCAAGGCTTTAGCACATCCAGCTTCAGCTTTGCTTTCCGCCGTTGGTTGATGCTTTCGCTGATGGGCAGGATCTCGCTTGAAATGGATTTATGAAAATCGAAGCAATCCTGCACGGTATAATCGAAGCGCCCAAGCTCGGCGAATTTATAATCGCGGTAATTTTTAAACCCGGCATTTACACCTACCTGGTGGCGCAGCTGCAAAAGCTCTGAAAACAAATCGTTCAGGGCATCCACGTCTTTCGACTTGCGCTCCTGCATTTTAAAATAGATCTCTTCACGCACTTTCCTGTCGGCTTCCTTCAGCACGTTCGCAGCCTTCTGCAGCGTGATCTCCTCTCCTTTCCAGTTCACCGTCATAGCGGCTGCAATGGCGCCGTATTTTTGCGAATCGGTAGCGATCTTTGTATTGAGCGGAATATTTTCTTCCCTGTAGATCTCCAGCGCCTTCTTCACTCCGCGCAGGTAAACAGCATATTCGGGCTTGTTGAGCTTTGCAACATATTCATTGCTTACGAGCTTTTTGTTCAGCTCATTATTGTAAGGCGCAATGTGCGGCTCTATTTCAGAAACAAAATAATTGAATGCATCGGTGATCGCCTTGTCGGTAGTATCGCAGGTCATGCGGATATAGCGCCATGCCATTTCCTCGCTGATCACCGCTTCCAGCTCGCTCCTGTCCTTCAGCCATTTTTCGAGGCTTGCAACAGAATCGATCTTACGCTCCATAAGGTCTTTAAAAAATGGCTCGATCCTTTCCCAAGTATCGATCGTTAAATGCTGTGGTAAAAAATGGCGCACCGGTTTTTCCGGAACGGTAATCTGCTTTGTGTCCATCTCTGAATATCCTACTGTTTAATAAATTTAGATTGAGCTACCCTTCCTGCCTTATCCCTGAGCAATATGAAATACACACCGGGCTTCAGTTCCGAAACATCTATTGTTTTCCCGTTGGTCGCTGCACCATTCATTACAGCCTTTCCAAGGCAATTAACAATTGAACAGTCAAATGTGTCGGTAAAGCGCTGGCTGGTAAGCTCCAGCGTTACAGAATTACCGGCAGGATTTGGAAACAGCCTGAAGGACGTGCCCAGATCCTGTGGCCCCTCTGTTCCTGTTGACGTACAGGAGAAATCCGTATGATATATGTAATAAGGCTCAAACGGACAATCCGGGTAACCGGTTTGTAAAAAATTATCTTCAAAACCTTTGCCTTCAACCAGCCCTAAGTCCGCGAACCCTCCGCCACATGTAAAGTTAAATCTTTTATGATAAATTCCGCACAGCGATACACTGTCAATTGAAGACACAATACGAGGCTCCAGGCCCGAAGGGTTTATTGCGTAAGTCTTCTTTAAGGTATCACCTATGCTCAGGTTAAAATTATACCAAAGAGTGTCAACAAATGTTCCACTGATGTTTGCATAGATAAAAACCTTTTTAGCTGCGCTGTCGTTTCTAAAGGCAAAGCGGAATGTAGTGGGGCCATACGGAACAACCGCTGGCGAACAAGCAGTACAGCTGTAAGAAGCGCCATTTACCTTTGTGTACGTATAGCTTCCTATAATAGTATCTCCGGCTGTTTGATATTTGTCCCAGGAAAAATAATAGGGAATGGATGTCTCAAAATGGGGCCCCGATTTATAGACGAGCCACTGGCCCTGGATCCTGGGAAATGGTTTATAAACGGAAATCTGAGAAATGAGCTGATTGGATACAAGCAGCAATAACAAGACCCTGATAAAATGCGGAATAGTTGCTCTCATGTTTATAGCGAATAAGGAATCTCATTCATAACAAATAAAAAAAACCGGTGCTTATGCAGTTCCGGTTTTTCTTACGCCTTGAGTTTTCACTTTGGTTCCGGCTGTTTTCACAGGCTTGGCCATGGTGTCTTTTGTCTTGGTTTTTAATGCGCCTTTTGCATCGGCTGCTGCTTTCGCTTTCGGCTTGCTTTCCTTTTCGTCCTTTTCTTCCTCTTTGCTTTCGAGCAGGCCTTCTTTCTGAAGGATGTTGTACCACATCAGCACTTTCTTAATATCGGAAGTGTAAACCCTGTCCTCATCATATTCGGCGAATGCCTTTTTGAAATAGGACCTCAATTCTGCATCCGCCGATTTATGGTCGATGGCAGCAGCGCCTTTTTCCTTTTCGTATATTTTACTGAACACATCTTTCAAAGGCACATCGTCGCCTGTAGAATAGATGCTTACATCTTCCAATGCGCTAACCCTGTTCGTTGAATGCGCCGGGATCCGTTTCTTATCAACGAGTGATTCAACGATTAATCCGTTCTTCGACTGCGCGATCACTTTATACAATCCGCTCATTCCGGCAATTGAGATAATTCCGCTTAAATTCATATGCTCTTCGTTTTACTTTAAATTAATAATTATTGCAAATGTAAAAATTATTGCCTGATTTTACTTCGCGATCAGCAATTTATATGTGTAATTTTTATTGTTGATCACCAGGTGATAATAGTAGATGCCATTCCCCAGCTGGGAAACATTTGTTTCAAGGCTGTGGGTCCCGGCAGGCATTTTTTCCGAAACTATTGTTTTTATCACCCTTCCCAGCATATCATACAATTTCAGTTCCACCATGGAAGCTTCCGCCACGGTAAGCTGCACTACCGAGCTTCCTGCCGCAGGGTTAGGATAAACGATCACGTTATTTTCATTGAATGCATTTTCCACCGCGGTGGCAACAAGGCCGTCGTACATTACCTGCGCATTACCTGCTGAAACCTGCAGGTCGGCAAGGCTGTCGCCCGCGATCAGCGCAAAGGCCACTTTTACCGAATCGCCCGCAGCGATCACAAAGGGGCCGGAGCTCACAACATCGCAGATATCGGCGCCCGCGCCTGCAACACCCGCATCGGTACGGTTGGTGCTCATTGCCGTGTATTTTTCGCCGGTGTCGAAGCCACCAGCGTTCAGGTCGAGCCCGCCTGCGCCGCCCGCCACGTTGTCGATCGCGTAATGCGTAACGCCCGCGGTGTTGCTCAGCAGCTTGATCCCGCAGTATCTTCCGCCTGCGCCGGAATAATAAGCATATCCCATTTTATTGGCGGCATCGAAAGAAGCTTTGTTGGAGCCGAATGTAGCGGCATCAATATCCCAATCGGCAAAGATGCCGGCATATAAATTACTGAGGGTGCTGCCTCCCGTATTCCTGATCACGTACTCCACGATCACATATTTGCGGTTGCCCGCCGTTGACCATGCATACGCTTTATGATGGACAGTTACCGGCAATGCGCCTGTAGCTGCCGGGGCATCATTGAAAGTGCCGTCCACATCAAATTCGGAGAACACATCAGGCACTACCCTGTGGGCACGCACCACCGACTGGAAATCGGCATCGGATGCTCCGGCAGTTACGCCGCGCACCACGTTGGAAACTTTCGAGGTGCTTGTCCCGATCATCAATCCCGCTTCGTACAGCAGGGTGCCATCGCCCATGTAATCGAACCCTAATCCGCCCGACTGTCCATCGGCGCGGTAACCGATCCTTCCTGTGCTGGAAATGCTGGTGAGCACATCGTTGATCGTAATGTTCACATAATCCACATTTACGGTCATTGTAAAATATTCCGTCTGGCTGTAGGATGTTGCCGCATCGGCATACGTTAAGCGGAACTGGATCACCGTGTTGAGCGGCGCTGTAGGCTTGATGCGCACCGTGAACGGATCGGCATTGTTATTTGCCGATGCCAGCGTTCCCATCGGCCCGAGCGTTGTTGTTCCGTCGATCACGGTGACGTTGGTAGAGGTCGCCCCGATCGCAGCCAATGTTACCGTAACATTGGAAGCGGGTGCAAGGTAATTCACAAAATCACCGCGGATCTGCAACGTGTCGTTTCCGATATACGTATCATCATTCCCATCGGTATCGCTCCTGCTGGTCATTACAATGGAAGGTGAAGATGTAGTGGTGAGCGCCCTGAATAAATTGACGCGGCCTTCTCCCAGCTTGCTTGTGTAGGATGCAGGATTAAGCGAATAGATATTATCGCAGGTCACTTTCAATTGTTCGCCTACCTGCAGTGCTGTATAGCCCGGGTAAAACGATTTGATGATCGCGGCGGCACCGGCGGCACAGGGTGAAGCCATGGAGGTTCCGCTCTGGTAGGTGTAGGTGTTCACCGGGTAGGTGGCATAGATATTTTCGCCGGGAGCGCATACATCGATATTATAGCCGTAATTGCTGCTTGCCGCGGCAACATCGCCGTTATCGGTATTTGCAACGCTGATCACATACTGAAGGGAAGCCGGGTAAAAATCCTGGTTGCTCCCGTTATTTCCTGCAGCAGCAACTACGAGCGCATTCTGATTGATGGTAGCATAGGTCACAATGTCCTGCGCAAATTGTCCGCCTGCGGCTCCGCCCCATGAGCAGTTGATCACAGCGCAGCCATGTGCCGCCGCGTACTGGATGCCTTCGTATGCTGCAATGAGCGCACCCGAATTGTCGGCGATCTTTACAGGAAGGAATTTACAGTTAAAGCCAACGCCTGCAATGCCGGTGGAATTATTCGTGGAAGCGGCAGCAATTCCGCATACATGCACGCCGTGCTGGCTGCCTGTCCAGGTGGGATCGCTGTCGCCATCGCCAAGGTCCCAGCCGGTGAAATTATCCACGTAGCCATCGCCATCATTATCACCTCCGCCAATCGGATCCGCATAATTGTGCTTGATGTTATTCTTCAGGTCGTTGTGTGTAGGCTCTGTTCCCGTGTCGGTGATCCCGATCACCACATTGGTATCTCCGCGTGCGGTAGTGGTGTTCACGCCCCATGCCGCCGGCGCCTGGATCTTGTTAATGGCATATTGCAGCCCTAAGCTTGGATCGTTCGGTGTAAAGCAGGTATGCGGCACATAATGCGGCTCTGCATATTCGAACAGCCCGAGGCTTTTGAAGGTGTTGATCATCTTCTCGAGGCTTACATCGGCAGTATAGCGGAACTCATATATAAGGGAGAGGTCGGCATAGGCAAGCCCCTGGTCGTTGAGCTTTCTTTCCGGCTCCTTTTCCTGCGGGAATTTCTTCTTTAAACCGTTGCCGCCAACAGCCGTATATAATTGAATAAAGCGCGTATCGCTGATCTTATCAAAAGAGCAGAGGGCACGGCCGGAAGACTTTACTTTCAATATGATGGTCTTTTCCAGGAAATCACCCTGCTGTAGTCCGGACGGCATGGTAAAATGGGCCGAAGCGGAAGTTTTGGACTGCATCACTTTCTGGGCCGGGGCAACAGAGATGGCAGATGCCAGGAGCAGCACCGCGCTTAGTTTTTTCGGGAATTGTAGCATTAAGGATTGGTGTTAATTTACAGCAAGATAGGTATGTTTTGTTAAAAAACAAAGCATCATTCAAAATCGGGAATCATTTGCAGGAACTGGTAGGAATTGCTGGTATAATCCATTTTGCAGCAGAAATGATCGAGGCCGTTGGTCACCACCAGGTAATTCACCTTAAAGCTCATGTTATAGGCGGCGATCTGCTGAAATGTATCCTGGCTGATCTTCACTTCCGGCGCCTTGCATTCGATCATCAGGTGGGGCTGGCCTGCTTTGTTGTAGATAAGCACGTCGGCGCGCTTCCGGAGCTGGTTGTACCTCAGTCCGATCTCAACAGCAACAAGCGAAGTCGGGTATTTTTTATCCTCGGTTAGGAAGCGGATAAAATTCTGGCGCACCCATTCCTCCGGGGTAAGCACCACGAATTTTTTACGGATGGCATCAAAGATAAAAACGATGTTATTTTCCTCTTTCAGCCTGAAGTTGTAGGATGGCAAATTGAGTTCCTGCATTGCTTTACAAAGAAGCGTTTTTTCTAAAAATAAAGCGTATTATTTTTTTATTAATAATTCTCAACAGGGCTTTATTCAGCGGCTTTAATTCGTATTTTCGCACACACCCCTAACCCCTCTCAAGAGGGGAATGGATAGTGCAAACATTGAAATCCAATATTTCAACGGAGCATCTCCCGGAAAAAATATCACCCGGAGGGACGGGATCAACTCCCCTCTTGAGAGGGGCCGGGGGTGTGTTATCCGGATATTGATTTTCGTAACATTGTAAAATTTCGTAATTAGCAAATATGAAGAGCAAGGAAGAAATAGTAGCCAACTGGCTGCCAAGATATACAGGCACTGAGCTGAAAGATTTCGGGAAGTACATCATCCTGACCAATTTCAACAAGTATGTGAGAAAATTCGCCGAATGGAACAACGTTGAAGTGGTGGGCGTGGATATGCCAATGCCGAATGCAACTGCAAACGGCATCACGATCATCAACTTCGGGATGGGCAGCGCCAATGCGGCAACCATCATGGACCTGCTCAGCGCCATCGAGCCGGAAGCGGCTTTATTCCTCGGCAAATGCGGGGGATTAAAAAAGAAGAACGAGCTGGGCGATCTCATTCTCCCGATCGCAGCGATCCGCGGCGAGGGTACCTCCGACGATTATTTTCCTGCGGAAGTACCGGCCCTGCCGGCATTCAGCCTGCAGAAAGCTATCTCCACCACCATCAGGAACCATAACAAGGATTACTGGACAGGCACTGTTTATACTACCAACCGCAGGGTTTGGGAGCACGACGAAGAATTCAAAGGTTACCTCCGCTCGATCCGCGCCATGGGAATCGACATGGAAACGGCGACCATTTTCAGCACCGGGTTTTACAATGGGATCCCCACAGGCGCATTGCTGCTTGTAAGCGATCAGCCGATGATCTCCACCGGCGTAAAAACAACGGAAAGCGATAAAAAGATCACGCTCAATTTCGTGGATGATCACCTGCAGATCGGGATCGATGCCTTGAACGAGCTTAAAAATAACGGATTGACGGTAAAGCATTTGAGGTTTTAGTTAGTAGGGAGGTTGGAGTTGGGAGGTTGGAGTTGGGAGGTTGGAGTGCTGTGTGCATAAAGGATGACCCACACACAGATTCGTAAAATTCGTACAGATTCGTTATCCGTACAAAAATTCGTAATTCGTAAATTAGTACAGATTCGTAATTAGCACATCAACATGGATTTTAATTCAATAATGTCGGAGCTTAAAAAGAAAACGTACCGCCCGGTATATTTTCTGATGGGCGATGAGCCGTATTTTATTGATATGATCTCCGACCACATCGAGCAGCATGTGCTGGATGAAAGCGAAAAGGAATTCAACCAAACCGTTTTATACGGCCGCGATGTAACGGCTGCCGATATTATCGGCGCTGCCAAACGCTTCCCGATGATGAGCCAGCACCAGGTGGTGATCGTGAAGGAAGCACAGGACATAAAAGACCTGATCAAAAAGGAAAAAGAAAGCGGCAAGGAAAAAACGAAATCCGTTTTTGAAACCTACCTCGAAAATCCGCTGCCATCCACCATCCTTGTATTCTGCTACAAATACAAAAGTATCGATAAGCGCACCGCCGTGGCGAAGCTCATCGATAAAACAGCCGTGCTTTTCGAATCAAAAAAATTATACGATAACCAGGTTCCCGACTGGATCAACAATTACCTCAAGGTAAAAGGCTTTACCATCAACCAGCGCGCCGCAGGATTGCTGAGCGAATACCTCGGCACCGGGCTCAGCAAGATCACCAACGAGCTCGACAAGCTCATCATCAACCTGCCTCCGAAAGCGGAGATCACGCCGGAGCACATCCAGACCAACATCGGGATCAGCAAGGATTATAACGTGTTTGAGCTGCAGACGAGCATCGGGAAGAAGGAAGTGCTGAAAGTGAACCGCATCATCAATTATTTTGCAGCCAACCCTAAGGACAACCCAATGGTAATGACCGTTTCTTCACTATACGGCTATTTCTGCAAGATCCTTACCTACCATTTCCTCGACGATAAAAAAGGGGCCGCCTCCGCCCTCGGCGTGCACCCGTTCTTCGTAAAAGATTATGAAGCTGCCGCCCGGAACTACAGCGTGGGGAAATTAAAGTCCATTTTCAGCTATTTACGCGATTATGACCTCAAATCCAAGGGGGTCGACAGTGGCTCCGCTACCGAAGGCGAATTACTCAAAGAGATGGTTTTCAAGATCTTACACTAAAAATCACCCATATCCACGTTTTCCCGAAAATATTTTTCCCAAATCTGCCCGCCCCCGTATCAAAACGCAATTCCATGCGTAAATTTGTATAGTAAATGATACTGCCGTTGCTACACTTCTGCTGAAGGAAATTGTGCTGTACGACACCAAACTATTTTTGAATACAAAATGAAAAAAGGGATCTATTGCCTGGAAGGATTGTGGGATTATAATTTAAGGGATAAATCCACCGTGCAGCCTATATTGGAATTGCTGGAGAAGAGCGACATCTGCAATCACATGTATCATTCATGCGCTACAAAAGATGAGCTCGAATTTTTCCTGAAAAAGTGGAAGCAAAAAAAGATCAACACAAAATTTCCGATCCTCTACCTTGCCTTCCATGGCAGCAAAGGCAATATCCTCATCACACATAACAAACCTTATTCTCTTAAGGAGCTCGGCACTATGCTCGAAGGCTCCTGCGATGGAAAAGTGATCTTCTTTGCCTCCTGCGAAACACTCAATACAGATGAGCGAAAGATCCAGTCGTTCCTGAAGCAAACCAATGCCATAGCCGCCGTTGGCTACAAGCAGGAGGTTGAGTGGATGCTCGCCACCGCATTCGAGCTGCTGGTGCTCGATGCCTTCCAGCAGGACCGCTTCGATAGCCGGGGCATCCAGAATATCGAGGAGAAAATAAAAACCGAATATGGTAAGCTGCACCAGCTGCTCTATTTCCGGATGGTGATCAACAAGCACGTGCATTTCCCGAGAAAACGGGTCGTAACCAATGCAGGCGTGGTTACAAAGACACGCAAACAAACGGAGAAGAGATTGAAAAGTGGATAGTTGAGAATTGGGAGTTGGGAGTTCGTAGACGGTTAGCAGAGTAATTGAATTCTTAAATCAAAACCTGGATTAATAATTCGTGCAGGATCAATTCCCCTCTCGAGAGGGGCTAGGGGTGTGTTAACCTTTGCAAGCCCTCACACGTTCTCGACTCCGCTCGAACTGACAAGCACACATAGCCCGTCAAACACAGATTCGTAAATTCGTATAGATCCGTTATCCGTACATTCGTATATTCGCAAAAAAATCCGTAACCATGAATCATTGGCTGATCAAATCAGAGCCCTTCAAATACAGCTGGGAAAAGTTCGAAAAAGATGGCAAAGCCGTGTGGGATGGCGTTCGTAATTATGCAGCCCGCAACAACATGCGCGCAATGAAAAAAGGAGACCTCGCCTTTTTCTATCACAGCAATGAAGGCCTCGAGATCGTTGGCATTGCAAAAGTAGTGAAAGAGCATTACCAGGATCCGACCACCGAAGACCCGGCATGGAGCGTGGTGGAATTCGCCCCCTTCAAAAAGCTGAAACGCCCGGTAACACTCGCCGAGATCAAAGCCGATAAAAAACTGCAGAACATGCAGATCATTAAGCTTTCCAGGCTGTCGGTTTCGGCAGTCACTGCAGCGGAGTTCGACTATATCCTTGCGCTTTCGCAGGCCAAATAATGTGGGGCGCTCCGCCGCTCATGTCGCAAAAACTGCCGGTTATCTTAAAGAATCTGTGATCCAGAAATTTGACTGCTTTTTTTTAAAGGAAATGATTACATTTACACGCCTTAAAAAAAAGGCGTTTTTTATTTAAATGCTGCAACCATGAATTTTAGTAGATCACTGATCATCATCCTTTGCATTTTCATCGCAAAAATCTCCTTCTCCCAAACGGGTACAGTCCGCGGATTTGTTTATTTAAAAGATTCCGGCGAGCCGATGCTCTTTACCAATGTGATCCTCAAAGGCACTACCATCGGTAACGCAACGGATGTGAACGGATATTTCTCGATCAACAAGATCCCTCCCGGAAATTACACGCTGATGATCGCTTCAACGCTCGGCTATGATACGCTCATGGAGCCGATCACCGTTAAAGCGAATGAGATCGTGAACAAAAAATTATACCTCGTTAAATCCAATGTGAAGCTGAAGGTGATCGAGATCTCTGCTGAGCAGGAAGCAAAGCAGACCGAAACACAGGTCTCAGTAAATAAGATCGACCCGATCATGATCAAGAAACTGCCTACAGTTGGCGGCGAGCCCGATCTGGCGCAGTATTTACAGGTATTGCCGGGTGTGATCTTCACCGGCGACCAGGGCGGACAATTATACATCCGCGGCGGATCCCCCGTGCAGAACAAAGTATTGCTGGATGGAATGATCGTGTACAATCCCTTCCACTCCATCGGCTTATTTTCCGTTTTCGATGCCGACATCATCCGGAATGCCGATGTGTACAGCGGTGGATTCGGTGCTGAATACGGCGGGCGCATCTCTTCCGTAATGGACATTACCACCCGCGACGGAAATAAAAAACGTGTTGCCGGCAAGGTGGCTGCAAGTCCGTTCGGCGCAAAGGTACTCGTGGAAGGCCCGCTGAAAAGGCTGAAGGAAACATCCAACTCCTCCATCTCCTTTATTCTTTCCGCAAAAACATCTTACCTGCCTACCACTTCCAAAGTATTGTATTCGTATGTGGATGAGAACGGGCTCCCCTTCAGCTTCAACGATTATTACGGAAAAGTATCCTTCAACTCCAACAACGGAAGCAAGCTCAACCTCTTCGGCTTTAATTTCAGCGATCGCGTAAACTATAAATCGGTGCAGAATATGAAATGGGATGCATACGGCGGAGGCGGAAATTTCCTCGTGGTGCCTAACAACTCACCGATCCTTGTGAACGGTAATTTCGCATACTCGCAGTACAAAGTGCTTCTGCAGCCGGAAGGCGAGCAGGAAAAAAGCAGCGGCATCAAAGGGTTCAACATGGGCGTTGGCTTTACCTACTTCATGAGCAAAAATGAATTGAACTACGGGCTCGAAGTATTAGGCTTCACCACCGATTTCGATTTTTACAATTCCGTAGGCCGTCACCTTTCACAAAACGAGAATACCACCGAGATCGGCGGATATGTAAAATACAAATACGTTTCCAAGCATAAGAAATTACTCATCGAGCCGAGCTTCCGTTTACAGTACTACGCTTCATTGTCCAACACATCACCTGAGCCCCGCATCGGCCTTAAATGGAACATTACACCCCGCGTTCGCTTCAAAGCGGCAGGCGGAATGTATTCCCAGAACCTGATCGCGGCAAACTCCGACAGGGATGTGGTGAATTTATTCTATGGCTTCCTTTCCGGCCCCGACAACCTGCCGGAGGAAATGACCAACAAGGATGGCAGCGTTAAAGAGATCAAGCACAAGCTCCAGAAAGCAAATCACTATATTTTCGGGATGGAGTTTGACCTTGCCCGTCACCTCGACCTTAACATTGAGGCCTACCGCAAGGATTTTACCCAGCTCACCAACCTGAACCGCAACAAGCTGTTCGAGGAAAGCCAGACCGACAAGCCGGAGATGCTGAGAAGGGATTACATTATTGAGACTGGAAGGGCGCAGGGTATTGATGTTGTGCTGAAATACGATTACAAGCGCTTTTACGTATGGATCGTTTACTCGCTCGGCTATGTTACCCGCTGGGACGGTGTGCAGGAATACCGCCCGCATTACGACAGGCGCCACAATGCCAATATTGTTGCTTCCTATACATTCGGGAAAGACAGGAACTGGGAACTGGATGCCCGCTGGAACCTCGGTTCGGGATTCCCGTTCAGGCCTACAGGAGGCTTCTATGAAGACCTTAACTTCAGCGATGGTATTACCACGGATTACACACAAACCAACGGAGACCTGAACCTTTTCTACGCAGAAGGCCAGGTGCATGAGCTGCCATGGTACCACCGCCTCGACATCAACATCAAGCGCACTTTCCAGCTGTTCGAGAATACGAAGATCGAAGCTGCAATTGGCGCAACAAACGTGTACAGCCGTAAAAACGTGTTCTATGTGGACCGCATCCAGCATAAAACCGTGTACCAGCTGCCGATCCTGCCAACCGTAAGCATCTCCATGACATTCTAAAAACCCTTGCCCTTACAGGAAATCCGCAGCGTTCAGGCGCTGCGGATTTTTTTATAACAATTTATCAAAACGCTTTTAACGGGCAGGAATAATTCGTAATTTTGTACGACCAATAAAAACTGGCAATTCCCTCACAGGCTTTGGCAAGAATGAGTATTATTCGGTCATCATCTTATAACCATACACTTATATGTCAGCATCTGCCAAATACATCTTTGTTACAGGAGGCGTAACTTCATCGTTAGGAAAAGGGATCGTATCCGCTTCGCTTGCCAAGCTTTTACAGGCACGCGGCTATACTGTCACCATCCAGAAGCTGGATCCCTACATCAATGTTGACCCGGGAACCCTTAACCCTTATGAACACGGCGAATGCTTTGTAACCGATGACGGCGCTGAGACCGACCTTGACCTTGGCCATTACGAACGCTTCCTCAATGTGCCTACATCACAGGCAAATAACGTTACCACCGGCCGCATTTACCAGTCGGTGATCGAGAAGGAAAGGCGCGGCGACTACCTCGGAAAAACCGTGCAGGTGATCCCGCACATTACCGATGAGATCAAGAACCGCATTAAATTATTAGGAAAAACAGGAAATTACCAGTTCGTGATCACCGAGATCGGCGGAACTGTTGGCGATATTGAATCCCTGCCTTACGTGGAAGCCGTGCGCCAGCTGAAATGGGAGCTTGGAAGGGATGCCATGGTGCTTCACTTAACGCTCCTGCCTTACCTGTCGACCACCGGAGAATTGAAAACAAAACCCACCCAGCACTCTGTTAAGCTGCTGCTGGAATACGGCGTGCAGCCGGATGTGCTTGTTTGCCGCACCGAGCACCCGATCACGAAAGAGATCCGCAACAAGATCGCCCTCTTTTGTAACGTAGCGCCACACGCCGTTATTGAAGCCCGCGATGCCAGCACCATTTACGAAGTTCCATTGCTGATGGAAGATGAAAAGCTGGATGTTGCCGTGCTGAACCACCTGAACATGCCCGTTTCCGAGAACACGGACATGGTGAAATGGAAAGAGTTCCTGCACAAGTATAAAAATCCGAAGCATGAAGTGAGGATCGGCCTCGTTGGAAAATATGTGGAGCTGAAAGATTCCTATAAATCCATCTCCGAATCGTTCATCCATGCAGGCGCCACCAACGATTGCAAAGTATCCATCGAATGGATCCATTCCGAAAGCATCACCGATGAGAATGTCGGCGAGCGTTTCAAAGGGTTAAAAGGCATATTGGTTGCTCCAGGCTTCGGCCAGCGGGGCATCGAAGGAAAGATCAGCGCCATCCGCTATGCAAGGGAGAACAATGTCCCTTTCTTCGGAATTTGCTTAGGCATGCAATGCGCTGTGATCGAATTTGCAAGAAATGTATTAGGCTTTAAAGATGCCAATTCCACAGAGATGAATCCCGGAACAACCAACCCGGTGATCGACCTGCTGGAAGCGCAGAAAAAGATCACGAACAAAGGCGGAACCATGCGCCTGGGAGCTTATCCCTGCCATATTACACCGGAAACAAACGCATGGGAGATCTACAGGAAAAAAGAGATCACCGAGCGCCACCGCCACCGTTACGAGTTCAACAACGAATACCTTGCTGATTTCGAAAAGGCGGGCATGACAGCTTCCGGGATCAACCCTGAAGGCGGACTTGTGGAGATCGTAGAGATCAAAGACCACCCATGGTTCGTAGGCGTTCAGTTCCATCCCGAATACAAAAGCACGGTTGCCAATCCGCATCCGCTGTTTGTAAACTTTGTGAAGGCCGCTATCGAAGTAAAGAAGCTGGTTCACTGATAAATTTTCAATCTTAAAAGGAAGCATACATAAACATCACGTTATGTATGTTTTTTTTTGCTCTTAATCTTCAACCGCGCAAAGTAACAAAATGAACGCTCCGTACGTCATTAGCAATGACGTCTGCCGATCATAGGTTAAAATTTAATTTTTTGTATATTTGATATGATGAAACATTTACTCCTTCTATGTTTATTCACCTGTTCTTTCTTCGCGAAAGCGCAGGGCACCGACACCCTGAAAGTGATCGGCATTCACCCTGCAGTAGGCAAGGTGATTTCACAGGACGAAAAAATAAAATACAGGCTTTTTCCCGAATACAAGGACAGCACCTTCATCAGTGCCCGCGTGCTGAAATACAACGACAGCACTTTCATGCTTTCCGTATCGGCGCTGCACGGCATTGAGCTGAACAATTACATCAGCACAAAGCAGCTGGATGCGCTTTATTACCAGATCGACGATGTGGAAAAAGGCAGGCAGCCGAAGGAAGAGCAATATGTGCAAACAGAGGAAGAAAAGAAGCAGGAACGCAAGCGCCGCAACCAGGAAGCCGCTTCCGAATTCTGGCTTGACTTCCTGGGGCAGATGATCGTTGTGACTGTTGAAACCCTCATATTTGTGGCACTTTCCAACTAACATGAAGCTGCTCCTTACTCAGATCTTCTTCCTGTTCCTGCTGAGCGCAAATGCACAGCTGAGAGGAACAGGCGCGATCATTACCCTCCATCCTTCTCTTGGCAAAACCATTACGCCGGAGGAAAAGAAAGAGTTCGGGCTCTTTGCAGATTACCCCGACAGCAACTTTGAAACAGCCAATTTTGTTAAGTACGACGACAGCACCTACACGGTCCTGTTCAAAACACCAACAGGCTCTTTTGAAAGATCAATCACCGCCACCGAGGTTGCTGCAATTCATGCCGCCATTGAAAAGCAGAAGCCGGCACCGCCCCTGCCTCCGCAGGAACCGGAAGAACCCCGCCTGAGCGGTGAAAATGACCTGGTAGATACATTCTGCGAGGGGCTTGTGAAATCCATTGGGATTGCAGCCACTATATTCGAAATCTTCAACTCAGGGCACTGAAAAAATGCTAAACCGGCATACACCCGAAGGCCTCTTTTATTCCCTAAAATCCTGCTCCCGCCGCTAAATATTATTATCTTTGCGCCCTAAATTCAATGGGCTTACATAGGCTCAAAAAAACTTCAAATGGATAGGAATTCGATACTTGGTCTGCTATTGATTGGCGGAATTTTAGTCGGCTGGATGGTATGGGCACAACCCAACGCAGCAGAGAAAGCAAAGCTCCAGCATGCGCAGGATTCTATTGCGCAATACACCATGGCTATGCAAACAAAAGCGGAGGCAGATAAAAAAGCTGCTGAGCTGCAAAAAACCAAAGCGCTTACCGCCAGCCTCCCAAAAGATCTTTCAGGCACGATCAGCGATTCGGTCCGCACCATCATTAAAAAGCAGCTGTACGGTAATTTTTATGAAGCTTCAAAAGGCGAGAACAAAACTATTGTGCTGGAGAACGAGCTGATGAAAGTGAGTGTTGCAAGCAAAGGCGGCCGCATCTCTTCCGTGGAGCTCAAGAAATACAAGACCTTCGACGGCAGGCCGCTGATCCTCTTCTATCCTGACTCATCCAGGCAATCGATCACATTTGAAACAGCAGGCAAAAAGCTTGCTACCGACACCATGTATTTCAGCACCGAAGGCTCCGGCTTTAAGGTGGAAGGCGAAACTACAAAAGAGCTTTCCATGCGCGTGTATGCCGGTGACAAATCGAAATACATTGAGTATGTGTACTCCATGAAAGGAAACGATTACATGATGCAATACCACATCAACATGGTAAACATGCAGAGTGTGATCTCCCCTTCCTCAAAAAACATTGCGCTGAACCTCGAGATGAAAACGCCTGCGCAGGAAAAGCACCATGCTACACAGGCTACCGCTTCCACTATTTATTATGAGAACAAAGAAGGATCCGTAGATAAGATCAGCGAGGCAAAAGCGGAAAGGCTTGCCGTGGAAACACCACTGAAATGGGTAGGCTTCAAACAGCAGTTCTTCACCTGTTCGTATGTGGCCAACGATCATTTTGAAGCAAACAGCGTGATCGAAACAAGGAACGACCCGGCTTCCACAGAGTTTGTAAAAGATTTCTCCGCATCGCTGTTCATCCCATACAACCATACCGCTTCTGAATCATTCGGCATGCAGGTATATTTCGGCCCGAACCATTACCAGACGCTGAAAAAATACGACCTTAACCTTGAGCGCCAGATCAATCTCGGATGGAAGATCTTCGGATGGATCAACCGTTTCCTCGTGATCCCGATCTTCAATTTCCTCAGCGGCTTCAACATGAACTATGGCCTGATCATCCTGATCCTGACCATCATCATCAAATTATTATTGCTGCCGATCGCTTACCGCACCGTTCTTTCCTCTGCAAAGATGAGGGTGTTGAAACCGGAGATCGATGAGCTCAATGAAAAGCACAAGAACGATGACCCGATGAAAAAGCAGCAGGCTACCATGGCGCTGTACAAGCAGGCCGGTGTAAATCCGATGGCCGGCTGTATTCCCGTGCTGCTCCAGATGCCGATCTTAATGGCGCTGTTCAGCTTCTTCCCTGCCTCTATCGAATTACGCCAGCAGGGCTTCCTTTGGGCCACCGATATGTCCACCTACGATTCGGTGTATAATTTTGGCTTCTCCGTTCCATGGTACGGCGATCACGTGAGCTTGTTCGCATTGCTGATGACCGCTTCCACATTGTTATACACCTGGAGCAACAGCCAGCTGATGGGCACCAGCAACCAGATGCCCGGCATGAAATGGATGATGTACCTGATGCCGATCCTCTTCCTTGGCTTCCTGAACAACTACTCCGCCGGATTAAGCTGGTATTACTTCCTGGCGAACATGATCACGTTCGGACAAACATGGATAATGCAGAAATACGTGATCGACAGCGATGCGCTGCACAAAAAGATCCAGGAGAATAAAACCAAGCCGGTGAAGCAGAACAAATTCCAGCAAAGGCTGGAAGCAATGACAAAAGAAGCACAACAGCGCCAGCAGGCTCAAAAGAAAAAATAATTCACATGATCCACAAAGAAGGTTATCCGTCAATCATCCTGACAATCATTGTTGTCGCGCTCATAAACTTTTTAACGCTTTATTTCGCGCCGGCTTATCCCATCATCGTATGGCTGGGATATGCATTGTCGGCCTTCCTGCTCATCACCATCCTGCAGTTCTTCAGGAACCCTGCACGCAAAGTGATCATCGATGAGAATTCGATTGTTGCACCTGCCGACGGAAGGGTTGTTGTAATTGAAGAAACTACGGAAACAGAATATTTCAAGGACAAGCGTTTGCAGATCTCCATCTTCATGTCGCCAATCAATGTGCATGCAAACCGTTATCCTATCGCCGGATTGGTGAAATATGCAAAGTATCATCCGGGATTATTTTTGGTTGCATGGCATCCGAAATCATCCACGGAGAACGAACGCACTACCATTGTAGTTCAGCATAAGAACGGACAGGAAATATTGTTCCGCCAGATCGCAGGTGCGCTGGCAAGAAGGATCGTTTATTATTCAAAGGAAGGCGACCAGGCAATACAGGGCGCTGAGTTCGGTTTCATTAAATTCGGCTCACGCGTCGATCTTCTGCTGCCTGTCAATGTGAAAGTGAAAGTAAACCTTGAGCAGAAAGTAACGGGCAACTCTACGGTGATCGCTACGTTTAATTAAAAATTATTTTGACCACCCCTAACCCCTCCTCGGAGGAGGGGAATGCAGTGTGCAAGCGAGAACATCTCTGTAGAACATAATGGTAAGCAGGATCAGCTCCCTCCTCTCAGGAGGGTTGGGGTGGTACTTGCAGAAATCACCTTAACATTAATTAACTTCCCCATTTCCCATTCGTGTTTTTTTTGAGTACCTTTATGAAAAGGAAATAAATCATTATCAATCATAAATCACATACCATGAAAAAATTATTTTTATTAGCCGCATTCACAGGAATGCTTGCCGCTACCTCTGCAACAGCTGTTGCGGCAGTTACAAAAGCTACTGTAGTTACCGTTAAAGGCGACGACAAAAAGAAAAAGGAAGAGAAAAAAGCTTGCGACAAAGAAAAAGCTGCATGCTGCAAGAAAGATGCGAAAACAGGTGAAACAACTGAAACAAAATCCTGCTGCAAAAAAACTGCTGCCGCAACAACTACTACTACGACAACCACTACGCCTACCACAACACCGGCGGCAAAGTAAACGAAGTTCTATTAAATTAAAAGCCCCTGCAGAATCATCTGCCGGGGCTTTTTAGTTTGTGAGTGTGAGTTAGCAAGGTGGGTTGTGCGTTGTCAGTTCGAGCGGAGTCGAGAACGTGTGGCTGCATGTCACAGCATGCATAAAAACGCTCACCAAATCACAAAATCCCTTTCAGCTCCGACAAACAGCTGATCTCGTGTGTTACAGCCTCGCTATGCGCCTTTCGCTCCGGGTTGTAAAACACCTGCGCCATGCCGCTGTTCCGCGCCCCTACAATATCCGCCTCCAGGCTGTCGCCGATCATAATGCTGTTGGTCGCATCCGCTTTGGCAAGGTTCATGGAAAATTCGAAGATCTTCACATCCGGCTTTTTACAGCTGGCCATTTCCGAGGTAACAACGCTGTTGAAATATTTTTTAAGATTGCTTTTCTCCAGCTTCACATGCTGCACTTCCTCAAAGCCGTTGGTGATGATGTGCAGCTGGTATTTCGATGACAGATAATCCAGCACATCGAGGCTATGCGGCATCAGCTGGCTTTTCAGCGGCGAATGCTCCACGTAATCTTTTCCGAATGCTTCTGCAAATGCATCATCTTGTATTCCAAAGAGCCCGAATGCCCGTTTGAAACGCTCCGAGCGCAGGGTATCCTTGTCGACAAGGTTCAGGCTGTAATCGGACCAGAGCTGATCGTTGATCACTTTATATTTACAGATGAATTCATCCATCGAATGAATGCCCCGGTCTGCAAAGCGATGCTTTTCCGCAAGCTCGCAGATGGTATGGTAGGAATTACCATCCATATCCCACAGCGTGCGGTCAAGGTCGAAAAAAACGTGCTTATACCGAGACATTGAACAATAATTTAACGGAAGAAACGGAGACCGACCAGAAAAGGATCGAGCAGAACATGTACACAAGGATCTTCTGCTTGTGCTTGAAATAACGCACCGCTAAAAAGCAGCCGATTGGGATCGACAGTAGTAGCGGGGTAAGGAAGGCAATGCCGAGAAGGCCGAACCGCATCTTCACCCACACAATGATCTTATTTTTTTTCGTGAATTTTTTCTTATTGACAGGATGGTCGTGCAGCTTCTCCAGCTTTCTTTTCTTGATCCGCGCCACGATCTTTTCACTCATGAACACAAAAACAGTAACGCCTGTAAATCCGCCCAGCGAAGTAACCGTCACCGCTTCAAAAAAGGAGAAGCCCGCAGCAAGCGCCATGGGAACAGCACCGAATACAAATTTTACAGTGCTCACCAGAAATATGATGACAATCTCCCACCAATCCATACTTAAAAAAAATTAAATTTTATGTCCGAAGGCAAGATCGCCTGCATCTCCAAGGCCGGGTACGATGTACGACTGAGCCGTTAGCTCGTCATCCACTGCGCCGCACCAGAAGGTAACATTTTCGGGCAAGTGCTTTTTGGCATAATCCAAACCCTCAAGGCTTGCGATCACCGAAACAATATGCGTATGGCGCGGCCTTCCGCGTTTCATCAACGCCTGGTAAGCAAGCACCATGGAAGCTCCCGTTGCCAGCATCGGATCGCAAAGGATCAGTACTTTATCGGTAAGGTCGGGTGCCGACAGGTATTCTACATGAATATCAAAGCTGCCATCCTTGTGATGCCTGCGGTATGCGGAGATAAAGGCATTTTGTGCCTTGTCAAAGTAATTTAAAATGCCCTGGTGAACAGGGAGCCCTGCACGCAGGATCGTGGCGATCACCGGCTGTTCCTTTGGTACCGACACATTGGCGATCCCCAATGGCGTAGCGATCTCATTCGTTTGATAGCTCAGCGTTTTGCTGATCTCGTAGGCGATGATCTCTCCCATGCGCTCCATGTTCCTGCGGAAACGCATGCTGTCGTCCTGCACTTTTACCTCGCGGATCTCAGCAATATACTGATTGAATACCGAGTTGGATGCACCAATAATATGAACCATAAAATTATTTTTTTAGCGATTTTAACCAGTTTACCAGCCGTGGCAGCCTGTTCTTTTGCACTTGTAAATATACGCAATCTTTTGCACCGAAATTCTTATAAAAACGGGCAACCGATTCCACAGAAGAGCCGCCGAAATCAAGGATTGTATTGCTTCCCGCATGCTTCTGAATAAAAGTGTCGAATAACAAATGCATGAACCCATGGCTTTTGCCCTCGTCCGTAACACCGCTTTTTAAAAAAACATACCTGTTCCCATAGCGCATGAAGAACCCGGCGGCGGAGAGCCCGCCATCCGCGCTGTACACCCCGATTGTTTCTGCCTGTCCCCGCTGTTCGCAGGCTTCCATCAGGCGCAGCAGCTTTTTATAATCGGTATCCTTAAACACTTCAAGCTCCTGCCCCTTTGTACTCCTGAAAAGCTCCACAACCTCTTTTCCTTTTATGCCTTCTTTTACTATTGCTCCCGCCTTCAGCGCTTTTTTAATGCTCCTTTTTGCATTATCGGAATAGCTCTTTTGCAGAGCCTGATGTGCTTCGTCCAGGTGCAGCAGCTGAAATTTACGCTCTGTTGGTTCGAACCCTGTAGACTCCACGCTCTGCCCCTCGTGCAGGCAAAACTCCATGTATTTAAATTTGTCGGGGATCGCTGCAAGAAAATCGTTCAGTAATTTTTCCGGGGCCTTTTTTCTTGAATATACGCCGAAGTAACGTGTAAAAAAAGGCTGGTAGAGATAGTGAATGCGGTATTTCGATCCGCCTGCAAGCGGGAACACCGCCTCATAATCACCGAGGATCAGCGCGCTCCAGCTTTCACAAACCGCATCGAGGTAAAACGAGCAGACGAATATATTTCCATCGCTGCTTGCCTTAATGCAGTCATCCCACTTCTTCCTGTCGATCGCTGTATGTTCTGTAAAACGGATCATGCCGGGAATGTTTTAGCAAAGGTGCTGAACTGGTGCTGCTCCTTATTTTCTTTTATAAATTCTTCAAGCTTATTCAGCGAGTGCCGCGACAAAGCCTTCGGATGTCCGATCACTACCATGTGCCCGCGCTTTTCTCTCTGCAGCCTGTTCAATGCTTTCTGCAGCAGCTGTGAATTATATCCGTCAACAGAAACAGGATTATTTGTGAACTTCGTCAGCAGCTTTTTCCTGTAGCCCGGCGCCGGCATCGCCTGCCCGTCTCCAAGCGGCTTGTGCATGTACGGATCTTTCCGCCCGAGCAAAAATAATTTCCAGAAAAATAATGGTGAATTCCGGATCGGGCTGATCGGCACTTCCGTGAAATAGCCGTCTTTCTTTTCAAGTATTACATCCCTTTCAAACCTGTAAATGTCCTTATCGGGCGCATTCCTGAAATCGTATGAATATTGTTCCGATGCAAAATAGCCGTTCCTGAATACGCTGCTGTCCACACGGATGCCCAGCTCCCTGAATATTTTTTCCAGCTTGCTGAAAGGCTGCAAGCACCAGCCGCCTGCGCGAAAGGCAAATGTTGCTTTGCCGGTAATATCTTCCAGTCCTTTCTTATATCTTCTTACTATGCTGCTGACCTGTTCATCATCAAAGTCGGCCAGCTTGTACCGCTTTACATCAATGATCCAGCACGTGCCGTTATAATAGCTGTCTTCCCAGTGCGGATGGATATGCAGCTGAACATCATGGCCCGTATCGCCCAGGTATTTTACCTGCTCAACAATTGCCTCGTAATCTTTTTCCAGCTGCGGGAATTTTTTCCGGAACTCATCCAGCTTCAGAATAAAGCCGATGTCGACAAAAAAAACAAAGCGGGTACCCGTGCTTTCCGCTATCCTGATAAGCTCCGAAGTTGGATACAGGATACACTTCTCCACCGTGCCATGGTTGGCGCCAAAGTATATTTCGTAGTCGAGTGTAATGTATATTTTCATTGTTCAGTACCTATATCTTAACTACTCTCCAAACGGTGTGTACATTGTTACTCCCTTTTCCCTGTAGCTCCTGATCATCACCTCCAGCATTTTATCCGCGTCAATCAGCATGCTCTTTGCCCCGCCGATCATGCCGTTCACCAGCACTCCCTCTTTCTCGAACAGCGGCTTCAGCGCATCGCAGTTGCGTTTTGCGGAATACTCCGGGTTATGCACCTTCGTTTTCATCACCGATTCATTTCCCTTCGCATCGATCATTTTCACTTCAAAGATCTTTTCATCATATACGGGAAACTTAAAGTCGACGGCATCTTCCAGCGTATGCAGGTTAGTGCAGGCTCCATTCAGTGTAGTTCCGAGCATTAAGACCTTACCGCCTTTATCGCAAAGCTTTCTAAACGGGGAATGCTCGTTGTATGGCGTAAGCTGCCCGAAATGCGAACCTGTATAATAGGCAGCCAGCGGGCCTTTCGCGGCAACGCAATCAGTCGGGTGAAAGCTTCGCAGCACACCCTCCATTTTCCTGAAATGCTCGGTAATGCTTCCCATCTGCGAAGGAGTATTTTCAATGTCAAAAAAAGGATGCTCTTCCAGGTAGGTTTTATTTCTTCCTTTTGCCGGAAAGGTGGGCAGCAGCAAGGTGCCTTCATTACCGATCACATCCAGCAATGCATCGATCACAGTTGTGGCACCGCCTTCCACAAAGCCGATCTTGCTCAGGCTGCTGTGCACCAGCACCGAATCGCCTTTCCGGAGGCCGATCTTTTGCAGGCCCTCCATAAGCTGCGCTTTGCTGATGCCGCTTTTTGTCCGCTCCTGCTCTTTCAATACTTTCCTGCGCTGCCGCTTCCTGAGCGCTTTGGCCCATTCCAGCAGAAAGCCGGGTGCGTAGTTGAGGATGAATTGTTTCAGCATGTTAATTTTCCGGGCCGGCTTTCGGCTTTCTTTCCCTGGGTTTCTGTGTTACCGTAGCATACGCGATCATCTCTTCATACACGGCTTTCCATCCTTTCCACAATTTCTGGTCATTCAGGGTATCGTTATGCCAGAGGCTGATGAAGCTGCCATCCACCGCTTTCACCTCATCGATGAGCGGCCTGATCCTGCTCATCGCATCTTCCGGCTCTACCTTCATGTAATATTTCAGCGTGCCTTCCATCACCGCAAAAGGATGCACTTTCAAGTGCGTTTCCAGCTCCATGTCAAGGTCATAAAAATTGAACGGCGTACAGATGCTTGCACGAAAGCCGACCTGCGAGGCAAATCCCATGGTGTAATCATGCCGTATGTCGAGGTCGATCAGGTTGCGGTAAGTGTCCGGCAAAGTCAGCTTTAAAAAGTGCTGGCGGCTTTGCGTAATGTCGCGGTGAAGAATTTTGGAAAGGCGGTTCACCTCTTTCCTGAGCTGCTCTTTGCTTTTGTTGGAGCCGTAAGAAGGGTGAATGCCCACCTGTGCATAATCGCCGATCATTTTGATCAGCGACTGGAATTTTTCACTTTCCACGGGCAGGTTCTTATCGTTCACGCCGTAATCGCCCAGCAGAAAAAAATAGATGCTTTTAAATTTATATTTATGCAGCATCTTCAGCTGAAAGTCGTAGGTATCATACGGATCCTTCTGCAATCCGAGGATCACTCGGCTTCGCTCCCTGATCTCTTTAAAATCGAGACTGGCAAGCGATTTCAGGTAGCCGCCGATGCTGCGTGTAAATCCTTTTTCACGGTAGGCGTATGCATTGTCGATGTCTATCGTGGATATAAATTCATATTTGCGTTCCGGAAAAACAAGCTCGGGATAGCGCCTCATCAGGATCTCCTTCACCTCGAGCGACCAGATGTTCACTACAGGCTTTTGCAGGAAGCCATTCATGAAAGCGAGGCTGTCCTTCGCATCAAAGCGGTCGTGCTCATCGCGGATGTGCGGAAGGTATTCTTCGTAACGGCTTACGAGGTAAAAGCTGGCTGCGAACACATCGAATGGCAATGCGGAAGTTTTACCCGTTGCAAAAAAAGCCTTGGTTCCTTTATGTTCGAAGAGCGCAATGTTCTGTTCGGTGATCCCGCTTTCAAGCAGCAGGTGCCGCGCGCTGAAATGCACCTCATCGCTCACAGGGTTAATAGAGTAGCTTACCTTTGCACCCTGCATCTCCCTGAATTCAACCTCCTTATCGGTCAGCTCAAAATCCAGCCCGAGCATATCTTTAAACATAAGGTTAAAGATGTACTTGTTGCGGTGTGTTATTTTATCGGTGAAGATCCGGAGCATACATTAAAAAATTACAGTGCGAGCATCTGGCTGCAGATGAATTCGGCAGCTTTCCCATCACCAAAAATATGCGGGAACTCAAGCCCTTTTCTTTCCTTAAAATATTCGAATGCCTCAATTATCTTTTTCTCATCGGCATCTGCGATCTTTGCCGAGCCGCATTCCACCAGCTCCACCCATTCCGTTTCCGCACGCAGGATAATGCAGGGCTTCCTGAAAAAATAAGCTTCCTTCTGAACGCCGCCGCTGTCGGTCATGATCAGCGAAGCGTTTTTTTCCAGCGCTATCATCTCGAGGAATGATACGGGGGAAATGATCTTTATAAGGCTGCTTGTTTTAATATTGCTGTAAAGCTCAGACGAAAGGTTCTTCGATAATAATTTCGCTGTGCGCGGATGCAATGGTAGCACCACCTTGCAGTTGTTTTCATTCGCGATGGTGTACAAGGCGCGGAAAAGTGAGTTGAGGCGAACAGGCTCATCCGTATTATTGTTGCGGTGCACGGTCGCCAGTATGAACTGATCTTTTTCTAAGCCGTTCTTTTCAAGGATATCAGTTGTTTTTTCCGCCACCTCAGAAAAATAAAGCGAGTTGTCGAACATCACATCACCGCAATGAAAGATCTTCGGGTTGTCGGCAGAATACGGAGCTGTGTTATTCTCCCTGAATCCTTCTTTCACTAAATTATCATAGCCGGTTTTGGTCGGGGAGAACAGCAGCGTGGAAATATGATCGCACAGGATGCGGTTGATCTCCTCCGGCATCGCTTTGTTGAAGGACCGCAATCCCGCTTCGATATGCACCACCGGGATCAGGAGCTTGGAAGCAGCCACGGCGCCGGCAAGGGTGGAATTGGTGTCGCCGTACAATACGATGCGGTCGGGCTTCTCCTTCATCAGGATCTCCTCGATCCCTTCGATCATGAATGCGGTTTGCTTTCCATGTGTTCCCGAACCAACGTTCAGGTTATAATTCGGGCGCGGAATATCGAGCTCGTCAAAAAATACTTCCGACATGTTATCGTCGTAATGCTGGCCGGTATGCACGATCACTTCCTTTATTTTGTCGGCAAAGGAATTTTTTATCGCCCTGCTCAAAGCAGCGGCTTTAATGATTTGCGGACGGGCACCTATAATTGTCAGAATTTTGATCATGTTCTTTTTTTGTAAGGGCAGCTTATGTATGATCAGATCAGCCCTTCATCTGCGAAGCTATAATAGCCTGCATCCGTCATGATCAGGTGGTCGATCAGCGGGATCTCCATGATCTTACCGGCCTCCTTAATGCCTTTGGTGATCTTTATATCGGCCTCGCTCGGCTTTAAATTTCCTGAAGGGTGATTATGGCAAATAATGATAGAGCTGGCGTAATGCTCAACAGCGCATTTGAAGATGATCTTAGTATCCACCACCGTGCCTGCCACGCCTCCCCTGCTGATCAGCTCTTTCTTTATAATGCCGTTTGCCCTGTTAAGAAGCACCAGCCAGAACTCTTCATGCGGCAGGTCCACCATTTTCGGCTTCATGGCCTCGTAAGCATCCTTGCTCGTGGTGATCTTCTCGCGCTTTACGGTTTCGGTTTCCTTCCGTCTTCTTCCCAGCTCCAGCGCAGCCACAATGCTTACTGCCTTAGCTTCGCCGATCCCCTTGAATTTTGTAAGCTCGTTCACTCCCAGCTTACTCAACTCATTGAGGTTATTCTCAACCGCCGATAAAATGCGCTTCGATAATTCAACCGCTGTTTCATTCCTGCTTCCCGAGCCAATAAGTATGGCGATCAGCTCTGCTTCCGAAAGCACCTGCCTGCCTTTTCCCATGAGCTTTTCCCTGGGGCGGTCCTCTTCTGCCCAGGCTTTCAGGTTTAATGTTTCGTTCTCCGTCATAAAATTGAACTTTAAAGGTAACAAAAAAACAAAACCATTCTTAACGAAGGGTTCTGGCCAGAATATAAAAAAAGGCTCCGCATAGAGCGGAGCCTTTCTATTTCAAGTAAATGTATGTAATGCTTATTTCTTAAGCGCGTTCACTTTCTTAGTCAGTTTCGACTTTAAGTTCGCAGCTTTGTTTTTATGGATAACGTTTTTCTTCGCCAGTTTATCAACCATAGCGATAACTTTAGGAAGTTTTTCGGTTGCTGATTTTTTGTTATCATCAGTCCTTAATTCCTTCACTGCATTACGCATAGTTTTTGCCTGGTAACGGTTTCTTAAACGTTTAGCATCGTTAGAACGGATTCTTTTGATACTGGATTTGTGATTTGCCATCTTCTTTTTTTTATTAAGCCATCAGCCTTTATCAGCCAATAACCCTGTTACTGTTATTTTTTAGTAGCCCGTAGGGGAATCGAACCCCTGTTTCCAGGATGAAAACCTGGCGTCCTAACCCCTAGACGAACGGGCCAATCATTTTTTGGGAGTGCAAATGTAGAGTTAAATTCTATTTCTGCAAAATATTTTTACTCTTTTTATCTAATTATCACTCCATCGTATCATTATCTGCCTGGAAACGAAAGCCTAAACGTTTTCCCGTCTTGATCTGCATGCTCTCGCTGGCCGCCTGCATGTCCTGCACCGACACCTCTTTCACCGAATCGAAAGGCGGCGTGTACAAATCGAAGCTCAGGCAGTATAAAATGGTGGATTCCAGCACATCATTCAGCTTTTCAGGGCTTACCACGGCATGTACAAAATCGTTGTACAGGAAGCCCAGCTGCCTTTTCCCTTCTACAAAGTAATGGTTCTCCTTGTTGATGAAGATCCGTCCGATCACGTATCCCAGGTCGTTCACCCGGTTGTACAGGAACGAATCGTTCAGGAAATTATAAATGTTGATGATCCCGCAAAATGAGCGTGAAGGGTCTTCCTTAATGTACGAATTCTTCCAGATCGGGTGTGATTTATCGAATTCAAAGATGTTCGTGTGCATCGCGAAGATCAGCAGGTCGCCCGCCACCCTCAGCTCGAATTCAAACTCACCCTTCTCCTTGTACTCGATCACCACCCGCTTATCGATCGCCGCAGCTTCCTTTTTATAATCCGCCGCAAGCGCTTTGGCCGCAGTTTTCATGGATTTGAATGCCGCAACCGTATTGGCATACACATCCTGCTTTACGCTTGATTTCTCCTTTAGAATCTTTAATATCAGTTCACGTGGACTTTGCTTTTCCATGTTTTCCTTGTTTAATATGCCTTTGCAAAAACTACTCTCTGAGTAGACGGCTTGCCTGAATAAATGCATGTTCCTGTCTCCTGTTTATTGTTTAACGGGATGCAGCGAATGGTTGCCTTGGTCTCTTCCTTGATCTTTTTCTCGGTTTCACTGGTTCCATCCCAGTGTGCAAGTACAAATCCTGTTTTACCTTCCAGCACGCTCTTGAACTCCTCATAGGTATCAACCGTAGTGGTTTTAGCCTCACGAAGCGCCAGCGCTTTCTGATACAGGTTATCCTGGATCTGCTCAAGCAGCTGAGCCACCTTGTCCTCGATACCGGCCTGCTGAAGCGTTTCCTTTTCCATCGTATCCCTTCTTGCCAGCTCCACAGTTCCGTTTTCCAGGTCACGCCCGCCAATAGCTATCCTTACAGGTACTCCCTTCAATTCGTACTCCGCAAATTTCCATCCCGGACGCTGATTGTCACGGTCGTCATACTTCACGGAAATGCCTTTTGCTTCCATCGCTTTTTTCATCCTAAAAACTACTTCCGAAATTTGTGCCAGCTGCTCCTCACCTTTATAGATCGGAACTATAACTACTTGGAAAGGAGCAAGTTTTGGAGGCAAAACCAATCCTTTATCATCGGAATGTGACATGATCAACGCACCCATCAGACGGGTGGAAACTCCCCACGAAGTGGCCCAAACGTACTCCTGTTTTCCCTCCTTATTTGCAAATTTCACATCAAATGCTTTCGCGAAATTTTGGCCGAGGAAATGCGAGGTACCTGCCTGCAGTGCTTTTCCGTCCTGCATCAGCGCCTCGATGCAATAAGTTTCATCTGCGCCGGCAAAACGCTCGTTCGCGGTTTTAATGCCTTTCAAAACCGGCATAGCCATCCAGTTCTCCGCAAAATCAGCATACACATGCAGCATCTTTTCGGTTTCCGCGATGGCTTCCGCCTTCGTTTCATGCGCCGTATGGCCTTCCTGCCAGAGAAATTCGGCGGTTCGGAGGAACAGGCGCGTGCGCATCTCCCAGCGTACTACATTCGCCCATTGGTTGATCAGGATCGGCAAGTCGCGGTACGACTGGATCCAGCCTTTGTATGTGCTCCAGATGATCGCCTCGCTTGTTGGGCGAACGATCAGCTCTTCGGTTAACTTAGCATCGGGGTCAACAATCAGCTTTCCCTTGTTGTTAGGGTCGCTTTTTAAGCGGTAATGCGTCACTACGGCGCATTCCTTAGCAAATCCTTCAGCATTCGTTTCTTCTGCCTCAAACAGGCTTTTCGGCACGAATAATGGGAAATAAGCGTTCACATGCCCGGTATCCTTGAACATTTTGTCAAGTGCCTGCTGCATTTTCTCCCAGATGGCATATCCGTAAGGCTTGATCACCATACAGCCCTTAACTGCTGAATGCTGCGCCAGGTCAGCCTTTTCGACCAGCTCGTTGTACCATTCCGAGTAATTTGCGGCACGCGTTGATAATTCCTTGCTCATATAGTTCCTTTTGTGGTATAGTATTTGTAAATTTATGCTGAAATAGATGGCAAAAATAGAAAAATAAACCTTTTGGCCTTTCGTTCGTCTATATATTAAATCATTTAACCAGCGTCCCCACATTCAATCATAAAAAAAATGAAAACATATATTGGAATCTTAGCGTTGACAGCACTGTTTGCAACAGGATGCACCGCCCCGCAAGGCGCCACTTCCCGCGCTTACAGCGACGATGTTTATTACTCATCCGCAGATGCCGCAGCCGATCAGGCAAAGCTGAAGCGGGACCTCGAAAAGGAAAAACAGGACGCCATTGCCGCTAAAAGAGCGGAGCAGGACAAGGCCGCTCCCGCGGAAAGCCCTGCCACCACTGACGATTATTACCAAACAACCGAAAAACGTACGGATCAGGATGGAAATACGTATGTAACCAACAATTACTACGAAGACAAGCCATTCGATTACGACGATTATTACGATTACGAGTATTCTGCACGCTTAAGGCGCTTCCACAATAACGTAGGCTATTACGGCTATTACGATAATTACTACACGAATACGTACTATTACACATACGACCCGTTCTATTACGGTACCAGCGTGTACATGGGCTATAATTTCTGGGGCCCTTCCTATGCCGTGTACAGCTACAATCCGGGCTTTTTATGGTATTCCAGCTATGGATGGTGCAACGATCCATGGTACAATCCGTATGGCTATAACCCATATATGAATGGCTATGCGAACGGATACAATAACGGTTACATGGATGGATACAATAACGGTTATTACGGCCATGGCGGCTACCAGAACAACTATTTCAACAGCTACGACAACAACAGCTATTACTATGGCCCCCGCGGCACCATGACGGCTAACAGCCGCAGCAACGCGCAGCCAAGCATGGCGCACCGTTACATGGAAACCGTGGAAGCACAAACACATAAGCCATTCGAAGAAACCCATGGCCGCACCAACAACGAATACATGAAGCCTACCACCGTGAGCGATTATATGTCGAAACCGGCAAGGGACAACAATACTTCCAAGCCAATGGAATCAAGGCCGGTGAACAGCAGGCCTACGAATGCCGACAACAAGCCGGTGTACAATGAAAGGCCTGCCAATAACACAAATGAAAGGCCTGCTAATAACACAACCGAGCAAAAGCCTGTGTACAATAACAAACCGGGAGAAAAGCCTGCACAAAAACCGGCTGAACGTCCTGTGTATAACGAACAGCAGAAGCCGCAGGAGCGCCCTGTATATGAGCAGAAACCTGCAGAAAAACCTGTGTACCAGGAAAAGCCTGCAGAAAGGCCAAGAGAAAAGCCGCAATACCAGCAGCAGGCACCGGCTCAAACCCCGGCTCCGCGCAATAATACTTCCACCGATGGAAGCAGCACCAAAGGCAGCAGCACTCCTGCTCCCACTCCAAGTCCTGCACCGAGAAGAAGATAAATAAGCCATAAAATCAACCTATGCAAAAACGAATCCTGACAGGAGGAATTGGATTGCTATGTGCAATCTCCTCCTTTGCTCAAAATGATATAGACGCGATGCGTTATTCACAGATCACCTTCGGGGGAACCGCCCGCTTTGCCTCCATGGCTGGATCTATGGGCGCGCTTGGAGGCGATGTGTCCACGCTAAGCTTTAACCCGGCCGGCATCGCGGTGTTCAAAAAAACAGAATTTTCGATCACTCCTTCTGTTTTTTCGCAAACCACCACTTCCTCCTACCTCGGCAGCACTTCCTCCGACAGGAAGCTGAACTTTAATCTCGGTAATCTTGGAATGGTGCTTTCCTTTAAGTTAAAGGATACCACCACGGGCTGGAAGTCGCTTAATTTTGGGATTGGGTACAACCGTACGAACAATTTTAATAACCGGATGGATGTAAAAGGCGACAACACTAAAAATTCGTTGCTGGATGTATATGTTGCCAATGCCAACGGCCATACTTCCGATAATTTCGATGGCTTTTCAACAGGCCTGGCTTGGACCACCTATCTCTTCAATCCGCAGGCTGCCGATTCAACTTACTATTACCATGTGATCCCGAATTACGGTGAAACTCAGCGCAAATCAACCGACACGAAAGGCGGCATGGGAGAATTCGCATTCAGCTTCGGGGGGAATTATAAGGAAAAGCTCCTTGTAGGTGCAACGCTGGGCATTGTAAAAGCACGCTATGAAGAAGAAAGCACGTATGAAGAAACCGACACACAAGACACGATCGCAGGATTTAACTCCTTTAAATATGTGACCAGCCTGGCAAGCAATGGTACAGGTGTAAACTTTAAATTCGGGATGATCGTGAAGCCGAACGACTGGCTGCGGCTGGGTGCTGCCATTCATTCGCCTACCGCCATCAGGTTTACCGACAGCTACAGCAGCTATATGGAATCCGACCTCGATAACAACGTAAGGTATGCCGACACTTCTGCCGACGGCTCCTTCAAATACTCGGTGATCACACCGTTCAAAGCCATTGGAAGCATCGGCTTTGTGATAAATAAGATGGCGCTGATCAATGCGGAGTATGAATACGTTGATTACAGCTACGCATCCCTGAACTCTCATCCGAATGTATTTACCGATGTGAATACCAGCATCCGCTCCAAATACACTTCAACCGGCAATATCCGCGTGGGTGGCGAGGTCCGCTTCGATCCGATAGCCTTCCGTTTGGGATATGCTTTGTATGGAAGCCCGTTTAAAAATGGCGACAATGTTTCGGCATACCGCTCCAGCTATACTGCCGGACTTGGCTACAGGGTGAACAATTTCTTTATTGATTTTGCCTATGTGCTGACCAAATTCAATGAAACGAATTACCTGTACGATCCTGCCATCTCATCGGCAGTGAAAAACAACTATAAAAATTCAAGCTTCATGCTTACCATTGGAGCACGATTCTAAAGACGTTTGTTTGTGATTGCGAAAACGCCCTCCCGATTTTTTCCGGGGAGGGCGTTTTTGTTTTTATGTATATTAGTGATCCGAACATGAGCGATCTTTACAACACATACAAAGGCCTTCCGAAAGAGAAGCTGTTCCACATCCTGCTTTCGCCCGGCGATTACCAGCCGGATGCTATAGCAGCTGCACGGCAGGTGCTTTCGGACAAGAGCTGGACAGCGGACTTCGGGCAGGAAATTGAAAGACGAAAGCAGGAAGAAGAGCAGAAGCATCGCGAGCAGGAAGAAGAAGTGATCGAGAAGGCGGCTTATTATAAAAACGTGGTGGAATATAAAAGCCATCGCAATTCCTTCCAGATCCGGATCCCCGATATGCCCCGCTTCGAGATCGCGTTAACGGAACGGAATATCGAGTATTTCCGGGAAGACAAGCATATCGGCGTTCAGCTGGATAATTACCCCACTCAAACCTATTACTTCAAAAATGAAGATGCAGAGCAGGTTGACAAGCTTGTGAAGGAGCTTCAGCTGATCACCACACCGTATGCTGACTACAAGCCGTTCTTTAAATTTGAGCTGAAAGCGATCGCGGCTGCCATTGTGATCATTTTCCTTGTGCTTTTTATCTTCAGCTTGTTTTAAGAGCCTTGATCCGGCCTGCTTAGCGCGTAATTGCTTGGCTGCTTGGCATTTCCAAAAATTTTCATATTTTAGTACAAAACTAAACCCTATGAAAACATTCAAAACCATCATTGTTTTACTTTTCAGCACCGCTGTTCTGGCGCAGCCGGGAACATGGAAACAGCTTGGTAAGGCCGGCGAATGGGCTAATACCCTCAAGGCGGTGGAAGCCGACGGGAAGATCTACACCATCGAAAAATCGGGTGCGTTTTATGTGACCGATCCTGTAACAGGCACCTGGCAGCAGATCGGAAAACAGGATTATCAGAATACAAAATTCATTTTCGCGGCCAATAAAATGATCTATACGATTGAAACCGCAGGAACACTTTACGTGATCAACCCTGCCGATGGCAGCTGGAAACAGCTCGGACAAGCGGGCGCCTGGGCAGGCACGGTTGCGGGCACTATCTTAAACGGCAAGCTTTACACCACCGAAAAAAGCGGCGCGCTTTACGCAACCGACCTCAGCACAGGCACCTGGGTGCAGATCGGGAAGCCTGAATTTGGCAATACCGTACGCATGTGGGCTGCCAATGGAAAGCTGTTCACGCACGAAGCCAGCGGAACGCTCTATGAAGTGAATATTGTGGACGGCACCTGGAAACAGATCGGCGCAACGGAAGGCTGGGCGGATACGATGACGGGCGTTGTGGTGAATAATATGCTTTACACGATCGAATCCAGCGGCTCATTGTATGAAACCGACCTTACTACCGGTAAATGGAAACAGGTTGGAAAATCGGAATACCAGAATACGGTGTTTATGACCGGAACAGGCTCCAAGCTCCATACAATTGAGAACAGCGGCTCCCTTTTCGAGATCGCCCTTCAATAGGAGGTTTTCTCACTGACCGGTTATGATTGAAATCCGTCCATTCAGGCCTTATTTCTGTCCTGCCGCCGATTTAGCCCTAATTTCTTCATTTTGATGCCGTAACTTTGTAGTAAGTAACCCATTCAGAAAGGAGAATTATGAAAACTAATGCAAGATCAATCATCGCCATTTCAGCACTTGCTATTGCTTACCTGGCTTGGAAAAAACCGGCCGCAGAAGTGGAGCTCCGTGCAGTGAAATCATTAGTCACAAAAGGGAAATGGAAGGTGAATCTGTACCGTGATAACGGTGTGGACGAAACCAACAACTATACAGGTTATGAGTTTCAATTCAAACCCAATGGAACTGTTATAGCATCAAAAGATGAGTCTTTGCTGAGCGGAACCTGGAAAAGTGCCGTGGATGGCCGCAAACCTAAACTATATATGGAATTTGCATCGTCATCCCATCTGGATGAATTGTCGGAAGACTGGCAGATCACAGGTCATGAATCTGATTCCCTCGAACTGGAGGATACAACCCCGGGAAAGGGAGGAGTTGATTACCTGAACCTGCAGAAAATTTCGTAACAATAATCTATAAACACAAAAAAGGAGTCCCGGATCCCGGAACTCCTTTTTTTCTTTTTATAAGCTTTTATTCTTTTACTTTCCCGGTTAAAATATCGGCATCCACCAAAATCCTTCCGCAATGCTCGCATACGATCACTTTCTTGTGAGTGCGGATATCAAGCTGGCGCTGTGGCGGGATCTTGTTAAAGCATCCTCCGCAGGCATCACGCTCTACGGTAACAACACCTAAGCCGTTCATCACGTTTCCGCGGATCCTTTTATAAGCATTCAGGAGGCGATCTTCGATCATCGACTCTGAAGTTTTTGATTTTTTCAATAATGATTCCTCTTCCTTCTCCGTTTCAGCAACGATCTCATCGAGCTCTTTCTGCTTCAGCTTCAGGTCTTTCTGACGGTCTTTCAATTCTGCTTCAGAAGTTTCAATGATCTCTTTTTTTGTGATCATGTTCGCTTTGAATTCCTTGATGCGCTTCTCAGCCAGCTGGATCTCCAGGTTCTGGAACTCGATCTCTTTGGTGATAGCATCGTATTCGCGGTTATTGCGAACTTTTCCCTGCTGTGCTTCGTATTTTTTGATCAATGCCGCAGCATCTTTCATTACATTCTTTTTGTCTGCAATCCCGTCTTCCATCGCTTTCAGCTCCTCGGTAAGATTGTTCACGCGGGTTTCAAGGCCTGCAACAATATCTTCCAGGTCCCTTACTTCCAAAGGCAATTCACCTCTTACAGTCCTGATCTTATCGATCTTTGAATCGATCTGCTGTAATTCAAACAGTGTTCTCAATTTTTCCTCTACAGAAATATCTTCAGTTTTAGCTTTTGCCATTTTTTATAGATAATTTATTGGATTTGTATTGATTTTTGACAAATGGAGTGCAAATGTACTAAATTTTTTCTTTAAAATCTCATAAAATAATTCGCTGGTGTACTGCTCGCTTTCATAGTGCCCGATATCAGCTATAACAATTTGGTTTTCAGCATCAAAGAACTGGTGATACTTAAAATCTGCCGTCACAAAAACATCCGCTCCGGCCCTGATCGCTGCCGGAAGCAAAAAGCTGCCGGAACCGCCGCAAACAGCTACTTTTTTCACCTTTTTACCCCTTAATGCGGTAAACCGCACGCTTTCCGCCTTCATTGCCGATTTCAGGCGCTTCAGGAACTCCATTTCATCCGCCTCCTCTATCTCACCGATGAGGCCGCCCCCAACTTCCTTATGCACATTGTGAAGCGGGATAAGGTCATACGCCACTTCTTCATAAGGATGCGCCTTGATGAGAGCTGATAACACCTTCGATTCGAGATGCGCAGGAAGGATGGTTTCGATCTTGGTTTCCTTTTCCTCGTGGCGCTCGCCCGGCTTGCCCACGTATGGATCCGCATCCTCGCCTGCACGGAATGTACCTGTGCCCATGCTGTTAAAGCTGCATTCATCATAGTTGCCGATCTGCCCGGCGCCGGCTTTGAACATGGCATTCCGCACTTCATCCGCCTTATCCTGCGGGCAGAACGTGATCAGCCTTTTGAGCTTATCCTTCTGCGGCACCAGGATGCGGCAATCCTTCATGCCCAGCTTTTCCGCGATCTTCGCATTTACCCCGTCGATCACATTATCGAGATTGGTATGTGCCGCATAAATGGCGATGTTGTTCCGGATGGCTTTGATGATGACACGCTCCACGTAATTCTTGCCGTTGAACTTCTTGAGGCCGGAAAACACGATCGGATGGTGCGCGATCACCAGGTTGCAGCCCATGGCAATGGCTTCATCAAGCACAGCTTCCGTGCTGTCGAGGCAGATAAGCGCCGCCGTTACTTCCAGATCATGGCTTCCGCAGATGAGCCCTGCATTGTCGTAGCTTTCCTGGTATGCCAGCGGGGCAATGGATTCGAGATGGTCGGTGATTTCTTTTAGCTTCATAATACGGATAACGAATTGGGGATACGAATTTACGAATCTGGGTGACATAACGCTGCATTATTCCTGAGTGTTTTGTCGTACTGAGGAACCAGGCGGTGCGCGTGGCATGGTGAGGTACGAAGCATCCCGGGCACACAAGAATGGTTCTCTCCGCTGGAGATCCTTCGCTTCACTGCGTTTCACTCAGGATGACAAACTGCACAAGTCAACCCGCGATCAATCAATATAATTCGTATTTTTAAAACCGTGAAGTTTTTACGCATTATAGCATTTCCTTTATCGGTCATTTACGGGCTCATCGTTGCCATCCGCAACAAGATGTACGACCTCGGCATTCTCCGTTCGCGCGAGTTTGAGATCCCGGTAATCTCCGTGGGCAACCTCTGCGTGGGAGGAACGGGAAAAACACCGCACATCGAATACCTCATCCGCCTGCTGAAAGGCGAATTTTACATAGCCACGCTCAGCCGCGGCTATGGACGCAAAACAAGCGGCTTCCTGCTTGCCGACACACAATCAACCGCCTCCGACATCGGCGATGAGCCTTTGCAGTTCAAGCGCAAATACAGCAATGTACGCGTTGCAGTAGATGCAAACCGCATTAACGGAATTGCGGAGCTGCAGAAAAATTATCCTTCGCTGCAAAGCATCCTCCTGGATGATGCGTTCCAGCACCGCGCGGTAAGGCCGGGATTATCCATTGTGCTGACGGATTACAGCAAGCTGTATGTGAACGACTTTGTGATGCCTACCGGGAGCCTGCGCGAATTCAAAAGCGGGATCATCCGCGCCGATATTATCATTGTTACCAAATGTCCGCTGATCCTGCTGCCGATCGAGCGCAAGCGCCTGCTCAACGAAATAAGGCCGATGCCCCACCAGCATGTTTATTTCTCCTTCATTAAATACGGTGATTTTATTCCGCTCAATGGCGGAGAACAAAAAAACCCCTTCACAAAGGAATTCTATTTCGAGCGCAACTATTCCATCCTGCTGCTTACCGGCATCGCCAACACTTCCCCGCTCGAATATTACCTGAAGGATAAGGTAAAGAACCTGCAGCGGGCGAAATACCCCGACCATCACCGCTTTACGCAAAACGACCTGGGGAATATTAAAAAAATATTTAATAATATTGCAGCCCCGAACAAGATCATATTGACCACTGAAAAAGATGCGATGCGCCTGAAAGGCCCTGAATATGCAGAGGCTATAAAAGACCTTCCTGTTTTTTACATACCGATCGAAATTGATTTTCACGATAAGGACAAAGAACAATTCAACGAACAGATCACACATTATGTTAGAGCAAATCAAAAGTACGGCAGCGTATATTCAAAGTAAAACGAACTTTCAGCCGGAAGTGGGAATTATATTGGGAACGGGCCTTGGCGGACTGGTGCAGGAGATCGACATCAAACATACGATCGCTTATGAAGAGATCCCGGGCTTCCCTGTTTCAACAGTGGAAGGCCATTCGGGCAAGCTGATCTTCGGCGAGCTCGGCGGAAAAAATGTAGTGGCCATGCAGGGGCGCTTTCATTATTACGAAGGCTACAACATGCAGCAGGTAACTTATCCTGTGCGCGTCATGAAATTTCTCGGCATCCAGAAGCTCTTTGTTTCCAATGCTTCCGGCGGCGTGAATGACACATTCGAGATCGGCGACCTGATGATCATCAGCGACCATATCAACTTTTTTCCATCCAACCCGCTGATCGGGAAAAACATGGCGGAGCTTGGCCCGCGCTTCCCCGACATGAGTGAAGCCTATAGCAAAGAGATCATCGCAAAAGCAAAAAAAGTGGCCGCAGCGAACAACATAAAAGTGCAGCAGGGAGTTTACCTCGGCTTATCGGGCCCCACCTTTGAAACGCCCGCAGAATACCGCATGGTGAAGATCCTCGGCGCAGATGCCGTTGGCATGAGCACCGTTCCGGAAGTGATCGTTGCCAGGCACATGGGCATTCCCTGCTTCGCGATCTCGATCATTACCGACCTTGGCGTGGAAGGGAAGATCGTGGAAGTAACGCATGAGGAAGTGCAGCAGGTTGCGGCGCTTGCGGAAAAGAAAATGACGCTTATTATGAAAGAGCTGATGAAGGAGCTGTAGTATTTAATCAGAGAGATTTGCTTGTACCACCCCTATCCCCTCCTGAGAGGAGGGGGACGGATAGTGCAAACATATAGCAGTAGTAAAAGAATAATAATTGGATTTAACGGATGATTGGACGGAATTGTATGCCGACATTCGCAGGATCAGCTCCCTCTCTGAGGAGGGCTGGGGTGGTACAAGCGGATCTTAACGGTGTAGCTCCATTCCCATATTTTCATTATCTTTAAGTATCAATTGATCCGAAATGAAAAAAAACCTGCTTCTCTTCCTTGGCTTTCTTCCTGCATTCATAAACGCACAACAATCTGTAAATCCGGCTGAGATCAATATACCTGCCATGGAGCAGAAAGCTCATGAGGGGATGTTCCGCTCTGTAATGGCAGGTGCAGCCAATACCTACGACATCACTTACAACCGCTGCGAGTGGTATATAAACCCCGCAGTGCGGTACATCAAAGGCGCTATTACCACACACTTCAAGCCTACCGTGATCAGCTTTAACCAGATTGAATTCGACCTTGATGCCAGCTTCACGATCGACTCGGTAAAGTTTCACGGCATGCAGCTCACCTACGTTCAGCTGCCTGGAAGCATCCTGCGGATCAATCTGCCTTCGGTACTTCCGGTTAATATCATAGATTCGATCAGCGTGCATTACCAGGGCGTGCCGCCGAATACAGGCTTCGGATCATTTGTTGACAATACGCACGGCACTCCGCCTGTTCCCGTGATCTGGACGCTTTCCGAGCCGTTCGGCGCCCGCGACTGGTGGCCATGCAAGCAGGACCTGAACGACAAGATCGATTCGGTGGATGTGATCGTAACATGCCCGCAGGCCTATCGTGCAGCGAGCAACGGCGTGCTGCTCTCGGAAATGCTTTCCGGCACCGATAAAATTTATCACTGGAAAACAAGGCACAGGATCGCCGCTTACTTGGTTGCCTTTGCTGTTACAAACTACGTGGCCTATTCCGATTATGTGCCGTTGAGCCCAACCGACTCCATTGAAGTGCTCAATTACGTTTATCCTGAAAGCCTTGCAGATGCGCAATCACAAACTCCCGACATCATCAACGTGATCAGCTTGTACGACAGCCTCACCATTGTTTATCCCTTCGCGGATGAAAAGTACGGCCATGCGCAATTCGGCTGGGGCGGCGGAATGGAGCACCAAACGATGAGCTTTGTAGTGGCCTTCAATCATTCGCTGCTTGCACATGAATGCGCGCATCAATGGTTCGGTGATCACATTACCTGCGGCAGCTGGCAGGACATCTGGCTGAATGAAGGATTTGCCACTTACTTTGAAGGCCTTACGGAAGAGCGTTATTTTCCATCCACCTGGTACACCTGGAAGCACGACAAGATCGTGAACATCACCTCCAATCCCGGCGGCTCTGTGCTATGCGACGATACCACTTCGGTGGGAAGGATCTTCGATGGCCGGTTGACCTACAACAAAGGATCGTACCTCCTACACATGCTTCGCTGGAAAATGGGTGATTCGCTGTTCTTCCTTGCACTAAAGAATTACCTGAACACACCGGGCCTTGCCGCCAACTACGCAAAAACACAGGACCTGAAAGCTGTGCTTGAAGCCACAAGCGGACAAAACCTGACCAATTTTTTCAACCAGTGGTATTACGGTCAGGGCTATCCTTCCTACCAGGTAGCTTACGGGCAAAGCGGAAGCATGGTAACGGTGAAGATCGATCAAACGCAATCGCATCCATCGGTAAGCTTTTACGAGATGCCTGTTCCTGTTAAATTTATCGGTACAACGCAGGATACAACCATTGTATTCAACCATACATTCTCCGGGCAAACATTTACTGCGAACATCGCATTTCCTGTGAGCAGCGCGCAATTCGACCCCGAGCTCTGGATCCTTTCCAACAACAATACGATCATCGGCATCGAAGATCATGAGCTTGCAGCAAACCGGGTGGATGTATATCCGAATCCTGCAACGGATCATTTAACAGTGATGCTGCAGCTAAAAGAAAAGAGTGCGGTTACGGTCGGGATCTATGATGTGAGCGGACGGAAAGTGCGTTCGGAAAATATTACAGCGGATGCCGGAAAGTCGACAGCGGCGATCGACATCAGCGCACTGAGCGCCGGCGTTTATGAAGTACGGATCACGGGAACAGCGTTCAGCGCTTCACAGAAGATCGTAAAGAAATAAGCGATGATCCTCGGCCTTACATTTTATTTTTTCGGAATTCTCCTGTTCATCGCTTCGCTGGTCAGAGTTGTAATGGAGAAAAAATCGATGTCCGGGCAATTCATCTCTTACGTGATCAAAGGACATTTTATTTGTCTCGCGCTCACCGCTTTTTTAATTTTCCTCTGGTCGTTCAACATTCACTTGCCCGGAAAGGTCCTGGAAATATTGCCCTTCTGGCTGTTCATATTTTCAGGCGTATTTGTTTTCGGATTTGCCAGGCTTCACTCTTTTAAAAAAGCATGGTTCGGATTTGTGTTCTTCGCGCATTTATTTTTCTCCCTTATCGCTATTATTCCTTTCATCGGCACGGGGATCACCATTCGCATTTATTCTTATTTCATGCCTGACGACTCCTCTTTTGAAACAGAGCAGTTCCGCATACAGGAGGAAGTCCGGGGGATCATGTCGCCCATGGGAAGCCCGTATGTATACATCAAATGCGGCTTGTATGAATTAAAATATGAAACGGACATCGAGCCCGTTTATAACCTCGACAGCGTGAGCCTTCAAAAGCTCGACGATAAAAATATGCTGCTGCGGTTTTATGATTCGGATGATCCCAGAAGCGAAAGCGGGCGTGTCCAGAACGACACAATCGCCTGTGGCTGCCTGTAAGCACAAAACCGGATGCGCCTCCCCTGAATTATGAGAATAGAATTCCTTTAGAATTAATGCCGAAATTTGATCTATGAAAATTCTTCTTATAGAGGACGAGCCGGAGCTTCGCAAATCAATAAAGCAATACCTTCATCAGGAAGGTTACCTGGTTGAGTCAGCTGCCGATTTTATAAAGGCATCCGAAAAGGCTTTTGATTATGACTATTCCTGTATCCTGATAGATATTACTTTGCCAAAAGGAAACGGGTTGGATATCGTAAGGCAACTTAAACAAAGAAACTCGAAAGCCGGCATCATAATTATATCTGCGAAAAATTCATCTGACGATAAAATTACCGGCCTTGATCTGGGAGCTGATGATTACCTGGCAAAGCCATTTGACCTGGCTGAGCTGAATTCACGTATCAAGGCCCTGATCAGAAGAAGAAATTTTGATGGCAACAAAGCCATCGTTATAAATGAGATCACTATAGTACCCGAAGAAAGGGCAGTAACAGTAAACAACCAGCCGGTCATTTTAACGGCAAGAGAATATGACCTGCTCTTATTCTTCATTACAAATAAAAGCCGGGTCGTATCAAAAAATGCAATTGCCGAACACTTATGGGGAGATGAAAGCGACCAAATGGACAGCCACGATTTTATTTATGTGCATTTGAGAAACTTACGCAAAAAGCTGAGCGATAAGGGATGCGTGGATTACATACAAACAATTTACGGGATCGGATATAGTTTTAAAGCAAGCTGATGAGATTAATAAACAAAACAATTCTGTACTATCTTTTGATCAGTTTTCCTCTGCTCATCATAGCAGGTTTCTTTTCCTACTTTTTAATAAAGGGCGAATTACAGGATGGTGTCGACGAATCCCTCGCAAAGGAAAGGTTGAATGCAATACATCTTATCAACTCCTTCAGCCGTCCGCAAAGCGTGAATGCAAGCTTCGACAGCCTATCGGGCATCAAACTGGCTAAAAACGAAAAAGCAGGAGAAGTGTTCTCAGATACGAGCATTTACGATACAGCAGAACAGGAATTTGTTCCTTACCGGGTTCTCAAAAGTTATTACAGGTCAAACAGCAACAATTACCTCATAACCATTGCCAAAGCCAGCTTTGAGCAGGAAGAGCTGATGGAAGGCCTGTTATCTGCATTTGTATTGATCATTGCTTTTTTGGTGGCTGCCTTTTTTATTGTGAACTGGTTAATTTCCAAAGCCCTTTGGAAACCTTTCCATAAAACGCTGTCGGAGCTGGGCACTTACGATATAAGAAAACACGATTATCATAAATTTGAATCTGTAAATACCGCCGAATTCAACGAGCTGAATATTGCGCTGAGTAAAATGACAGAAAAGATCCATTCCGACTTTTTGCAGCAGAAGGAGTTTACCGAGAACGCTTCTCACGAAATGCAAACACCGCTGGCCATAGCAAAAGCGAATCTCTCACTACTTATGCAGTCCTCCAACCTGAAAGAGGAAGAAATGGACCAGCTGCAAACTATCGAGAACACATTAAAAAAACTAAGCGCCTTAAACAAATCTCTTATTCTGTTAACCAAAATTGAGAACAACCAGTTTCATAAAAAGGCGGCTATTGACCTTAAAGAAATTACGGTTAAGGCTTTAGAGAATTACTCGGATTTAATCCAGGCTAAAAACTTAAAGATTGAAACCGGTTTCAGCGCCGGCTTTACAATAGAGATGAACCCTGTACTGGCAGATGTATTGATCAGCAACCTTCTTCAAAATGCCATCAGGCATAACAAGGCAGGCGGCGTTATACAGGTTTCCTCTGCTCCAAACACATTTTCTATCTCCAATAGCGGGGAGCCGCTAACAATCCATGAAGAGGAGCTGTTTGTACGATTTAAAAAGAATGATGCCTCAAAAGATTCACTGGGCCTTGGCTTGTCAATTGTAAAAACTATCATTAGCCATTACAATCATACAATTGCTTACAGTTACACGGATGGTAAGCATACGTTCACTATAACGCATCCATGAATCCGCTTTGCATAGCAAACGAAAGATTTGCTTTAGAATCATGTTGTTATTTTGAGGCTAAACCAAAACGCTGTAAAAATGAAAACAATGTTAATGATGCTGTCTGCAGTGCTCATAGTTAGCTGTGCAAACGCCCAAAAAGTAACCGAAGCACAAGTTCCTGCGAAAGTAAAAGAAGCCTTTGCAAACAAGTATCCGGGAACAAAAGTTGAAAAATGGGAAAAGGAAAATGCTGATTACGAAGCAGAGTTTGATCTGAAGGATGTAGAAACTTCTGCCGTGTTTGACGCTGATGGCGTATTTAAAGAAATGGAACAGGAAATTAAGCTGTCAGGTCTTCCAAAGGGAGTGGCCGAATATTGCAAGGCCAGCTTTACAGGTTATAAATTATCTGAAGCCGCTGTAATTACGGATGCTGCTGGTAAGGTAATGTATGAAGCGGAAATGAGTAAAGGAAAGGATCATTTTGATGCACTATTTGACGACAAGGGAAATTTTGTAAAAAAATCAGAATTAAAAAATGAAGATAAAGACTGACTTTAATTATTTAACAATACTGACTTCAAAAAGCTATTTAGGCATCCTTCTTTGCTTCCTGCTCCCTGCAGCATTTACACATGCGCAGGAGCAGACAAAGCTACCGTATAAAATTTCGGGGAAGGTCATTGATTCTGCATCCTCGCTTCCGATTGAATATGCCACCCTGAACCTGATTAATGAACGGAACAACAAATTAGTGAACGGCACTGTAACCGATGCGGAAGGAAATTTCTTCCTGGAAGCCGATACGGGGAAGTATGATCTTGTGATCTACTTTATCGGCTATCGTAAAATAACACTTGAACATATTACAGTAAGCGAGAGCCGGCCTGCGGTGATGCTTGAAAACATTAAGCTTGCAAGCAGCCTGAAGAATTTAAAGGAGGTTACCGTTACAACAGAAAGGAGCCTTATTGAAAACAAGATCGATAAGATGGTTTATAATGCCGGTAATGACCTTACCTCACAAAGCGGCACGGCAGCAGATGTATTAAAAAAAGTACCACAGGTTTCCGTGGATGAAAATGGCAATGTGGAGCTCCAGGGAAGCAGCGGAATTAAATTCCTTATTAACGGCAAGCCTTCTACACTTTTCGGAAGCAATATTACAGAGGTATTGCAGAATATACCTGCCAGCCTTATCCAGAGCATCGAGGTAATTACGAGCCCGGGGGCTAAATACGATGCGGAAGGCACAGGCGGGATCATAAATATTATCTTAAAGAAAAGCACCTCGGAAGGATTCAATGGGAATGTATCCTTATCTGCCGGAACACGGCTGGAAAACGGTTCCCTGAACCTGAACTTCCGCAAATCCCATGTCAGCGCCAATGTGTATTGCAGCGGAAATGCGCAGCTGTTATCACAAACCTTAAACCGGAACATCCGCACATCTTACGACAGTACAGGACAAGCCACGGATCTGATCCAGGAGGGAACAAGCGGATACAGAAGGGATGGCTTGGAAGGAGGAGCCGGCTTCGATTGGGAGATCAATGATAAAAATGACCTGTCTGTTTCTGTGGGGATCGACCACAGCAGCAATAAAAACGAAGGAATGAACAGCAGGAGCACGGTCAGCAAAGATCTCTCCGGCAATACGGTGTCGGGTTTCAATGACCGTGTGCTGACCTCTGATTCCTACCGGGAAGATGCGATCAACTGGGAGGTAAATTATAAAAGAACATTCGAAAAGGAAGACCAGGAGCTGAACATTGCTTATTATGGCATGACGGAAGACAATTATACCGCGTACAGCCAATCCCAGCAAGCAACAGGATCCGATTCAACTTATGATGGCTCATACGGCAAAGACCCCGGAACAGAGCGGGAGAATGAAATGCTGCTCGATTACACCCAGCCGCTCGGGGAAAATGCATTGCTGGAGACCGGGGCCAAAGCTACCTTCACGAATGTTAGCAGCACTTCCGACATCTACGTGCTAAATCCGGCTTCCGGGGAGTATAGCTATAGTACCGGCCAATCTTCAAAGCTGATCTATAAAGCCAATGTATATGCAGCTTATCTTTCAGGATCGGTAAAGCTGTCGGAGCACCTGAATGCGAAAGCCGGAATCCGTTATGAATATACGACTCCGGAGGCCTATTTTTCCAATGCAGGAATTACCCATATCAAGCCGCCCTATAGCACCTGGGTTCCTTCCGGAGCAGTTTCCTATTCCTTTAAAACGAACAACACGGTCAAAGTGAGTTATACTCACCGTATCGAGCGGCCCGATGATCATGACCTGAACCCTTTCCTCGATGCCAGCGATCCAAAGAATCTCAGCACCGGCAATCCCGGCCTCCGGCCCGAAACCGGTGATAAGGTGGAATTAGGGTTCAGCAAAATATTTGAAAAAGGCCCGAGCATTACAGCTACTCTCTTTTATAGGGGAAACCGGAACGATATCCAGTCATTTACGCGGTTTTATGAATCCTTCCAGGTGAACGATTCGATTTATCACGATGTTTCAGTTACCACAATAGAAAACATTGGCAGGGAAAATAATTTTGGCCTGAGCATTTTTGCGCTTGTTCCCATTAAATCAAAGCTGAATTTCCGTACGAATATCTCCGGCTTCCAGCGCTATATCATTAACGGGGCCTTGCCGGGCCGGAATATACAAGGCTTTAATTACCGGATCAATATGAACCTGAGCTATGAAGTAAGCAAGACTTTTGCTTTCGAATTCTTCGGCAATTTTAATTCCGCGCGGATCAATGCACAGGGAAAAATGCCTTCCTTCACAAGCTATACCCTTGCTCTCCGGAAAAAGCTGCTTAAAGACAGGCTGAGTATTGCAGTGAGCGCTACTAACCCGTTCAATAAGTATGTAAACCAGAAAACAGAATTAACGGGCGATAATTTCAGCTCCGTCAATATCCGTCAGCTGCCTTACCGCTCATTCGGAATCAACATTACATATCGCTTTGGGAAACTGGAGTTTAAAGCGGAAGACGAGATGCAGGACCCTAATCTTACACCCCCGCAATAGCATACGCCCTCCCCTGCTGCCATACTTTTTTTTCGTATCTTTCGTGCTTTAATTTCGTCCTTAATATGAGCATTTACGAGAAATACGAAGCCGTGATCGGCCTCGAGATCCACACACAGCTTTCCACTAAAAGCAAAGCATACGCTGCCGATTCTACCGAATTCGGGATCCTGCCTAACACCAATGTAAGCCCTATTTCACTCGGGCATCCCGGAACGCTTCCACGCTCCAACAAGCGTGTGATCGAATACGCGGTTCGCCTGGGGCTGGCAGTAAAGGCCGAGATCCGCGAAGTGAACGAATATGCGCGCAAGAATTACTTTTACGCCGATCTTCCGAAAGGCTACCAGATCACGCAGGACAAAACACCGATCTGCACCGGCGGCTACATCACCATCAAGCAGGAGGATGGAACCGAGAAGAACATCAACATCACCCGCATCCACATGGAAGAGGATGCCGGAAAAAGCATCCACGACATCGACCCTACCGATTCCCTCATCGACCTGAACCGTGCAGGCGTTGCGCTGCTTGAGATCGTAAGCGAGCCGGAGATCCGCAGCGGTGAGGAAGCCTACAAATATTTAACGGAAGTACGCAAGCTGGTGCGCTACCTCGACATCTGCGACGGCAACATGGAAGAAGGCAGCATGCGATGCGATGCCAATGTTTCGGTACGTTTGAAGGGTTCGAAAGAATTCGGGAACCGCACCGAAACAAAGAACATGAACTCGATCCGCAATGTTCAGCGCGCTATCGAATACGAAGTGAAGCGCCAGATCGAAGCGATAGAGAACGGAGAGGTGATCTCGCAGGATACACGCAGCTTTGACGCCGTGGCAGGAACCACCTTCGTAATGCGAAGCAAGGAGATGGCCAATGATTACCGCTATTTCCCGGAGCCCGACCTGCAGCCCGTAATTGTAACGAAGGAATACATCGAGCAGGTAAAAAAAGTGCTGCCGCCATTGCCGCAGGAGCTGCATAAAAAATACATGGCGCTTGGCCTCTCTGCCTACGATGCAGGTGTGCTCACCGACACGAAGGAGATTGCCCTGTACTTTGAATCCATCATTTCAAAAACAAAAAATGTAAAGTCCGCTTCGAACTGGCTCACCGTGCAGGTGAAATCATTCCTGAACGACAATGCCCTGCACATTTCCGATTTCAAAGTAACCGCGGAACGCATGGCGCAGCTGGTTGACCTGATCGACAGCGGAAAGGTAAGCCATACTATCGCCGTTCAGAAAATATTTCCGAAGATGCTCGAAGAGCTGGAGAAAAGCCCTGCACAGATCGCGGAAGAGAACAGCTGGATCCAGGAAAGCGACAGCAACGCGCTGTCGGAGCTGGCACAGCAGGCATTGGCGAAATTCCCCGATAAGGTAGCCGAATACAAAGCCGGAAAAGAAAGCCTGCTCGGATTGTTCATGGGGGAGGTAATGAAGCTCTCAAAAGGAAAAGCCGATCCGAAAATGGCCAGCGAGCTGGTGAAAAAATTACTTGAAAAATAAAAAACGAACCAATACCAATGAAACTAAAAACAACATTACTGCTTCTTCCTTTTGCACTTGCCTTTGCATGCTCCAATGCCAGCTCCACTTCTTCCTCCGATCTCGAGATCAAAGGAAAACTGAGCAATGCGCATGGCGAGACCATTTACCTCGAGCAGCTTTCTGCCGAAGCCATTAAGCCTGTGGACACCGCTGTTGTTGATGAAAAAGGAGAATTTATAATGAATGCCCCGGTAACGGAAACAGGATTTTACCGCCTCAGGATCTCGGATAAGAATTTTGCGACGCTGATCCTCGATTCGGGCCAACACCTCACCATCACTGGTGATGCGCAGGACCTCGGCAATACCTACCAGGTGGAAGGCTCACCGGATTCCAAATTATTCTGGGACCTCAACCAGCGCTCCGCCGTTAATTACCGCAAGCGCGATTCGCTGCAGCGCTCCTTCCAGGCCTTTGCAGGATCGCTTACCGTTCCGGGCAAAACACTGGCAAAAAAAGATTCCATTCGCATCGACTCCATGAGCAACGCCCTTGAAAAACCTTACATGGCGCTGATCTCGGAGCATAACACCTACCTGCAGAATTTCATCGAGAAGAATCCTTCTTCCTTTGCATCGCTTGCCGCCATTCAGCAATTGCCTGCCGAAGAATTTCTTCCGACCTACATTAAGCTGGATGAAGGCCTGTTCAAAAAATATCCGAACTCCGCTTACATCAAATCATTTCACGCAAGCGTTGAATCGCAGAAAAAGCTGGCGATCGGCACACCGGCGCCGGAGCTTACGATGAACACTCCCGACGACAAGCCATTGTCCCTTTCATCACTGCAGGGCAAAGTGGTGCTTGTGGATTTCTGGGCTTCCTGGTGCGGGCCCTGCCGTGCAGAGAACCCGAACGTGGTAAAGGCTTACAACAAGTATAAATCCAAAGGCTTTGATATTTACAGCGTGTCGCTCGACAAGGACAAGGACAAATGGATCGCGGCGATCAAAAAAGACGGGCTCGCATGGGCCAACCATGTATGCGATTTCAAATACTGGCAATCGCCCGTAGTGCAGCTTTACAACTTTAACGGCATTCCGTACAATGTGCTGATCGATAAAAAAGGGAATATCATCGCGAAGAACTTACGCGGTGAAGACCTCGAAAAAAAGCTTGCCGAGATTTTAAAATAAGATCAAATGAGTGAGATTGCTTCGCTATGCTCGCAATGACGTTTCTCAAATAATCATTAGTATTAGTAAGCTCCGGATAGTAATTAAAACTGATCAACCCGCTTCGATATGCGTAAAATGAACATTAAAGCAATTTTCATTTCTTCCCTTCTCTGCATGGGCGGGCTTGCAAATGCACAAAGCTATTTTCAGCAGGAGGTCAACTACACCATCCACGTAACGCTGGATGATGTGAAGAACGAGCTCACAGCCGATGAAAGCATCGAGTACATCAACAACTCCCCGAACGAGCTTTCCTTCATTTACATGCATTTGTGGCCCAATGCATACAAGGACAACAGCACTGCGCTCGCAAAGCAAAAGCTGGAGAACGGTGAAACCAATTTCTATTATTCGAAAGAGACCGACAAAGGCTACATTGACCAGATCGATTTTAAAGTGGATGGGAAAACTGTGAAATGGGAATTGCTGAAAGACAGCATCGACATTTGCAAGATGTACCTTAACGAGCCTTTGAAAAGCGGCGCGCGAATTACCATCACCACCCCCTTTCACGTAAAGATCCCTTCCGGGGAATTCTCACGCCTCGGGCACATCGGTCAGTCGTACCAGATCACGCAATGGTATCCGAAGCCTGCAGTGTACGACCGCAACGGCTGGAATTACATGCCGTACCTCAACCAGGGAGAATTTTATTCGGAGTTCGGCAGCTTTGATGTGAGCATCACGCTTCCGCGGAATTATGTGCTCGGCGCTACCGGCGATATGGTGGATGGAGAAGCCGAGCTGAAATGGCTCGACGACAAAGTGCATGAAACGGAAGCGATCGAATACTTCAATCCGAAGGAGCTCGATTTTCCGGCATCCGACAACGTTACAAAAACGCTGCGCTTCAGGCAAAGCAATGTGCACGATTTTGCATGGTTCTGCGACAAGCGCTATCATGTGCTGAAAGGCGAAGTGACCACTCCGCATACAAAGCATAAAGTAACCACCTGGGTAATGTTTACCAACTCGGAAGGCAACCTCTGGAAAAGCAGCATCAAGTACATGAACGATGCGATCTATTATTATTCGCTCTGGAACGGCGATTATCCTTACAACCATTGCACCGCTGTGGACGGCACCATCAGCGCCGGCGGCGGGATGGAATACCCGAACATTACCGTGATCGGCGCATCGGGGAATGCTTTTCAGCTGGATGTGGTGATCACACATGAAGTTGGCCACAACTGGTTCTACGGAATGCTGGGCTCCAACGAGCGCGAGCATGCATGGATGGATGAAGGGATCAACTCTGCAAATGAGATGCGCTACGTGGAAACAAAATATCCGGACAGGAAGCTCACCGATGGATTGATCGACCTGCCGGGTGATCTGTTCGGGCTGAAAAAATACGGGCATAAATACCAGTATTATCTTACCTATATGCTTTCGGCTGCAAAGAACGAAGACCAGGCCATTGAAACGCCTGCCTACGATTACACAGAGCTGAACTATGGAGGCGATGTGTATTCCAAAACGGCAGTCGTATTCGATTACCTCAAAAAATATCTCGGCGATGAAGTGTATGATGCCGCCATGCAGAAATATTTTGAGGAGTGGCATTTCAAGCACCCGATGCCCAACGACCTGCGCAAAGTGCTGGAACGCGAAACGGGCAAAAAGCTGGACTGGTTCTTCGATGACCTGATCAGCTCCACCAAAAAGCTCGATTATAAAATTGCGTTCGTGAACAAGCGTGATGATGGCGCATGGGACATCGGCGTGAAGAACACCGGCGACATCAAAGGCCCGGTGATCATTTACGGGATCAAGGATGATAAGGCTGTGGGCGAAGTGATGTACGAAGGCTTTGAAGGCAAGGCAATGCTTGGCTTCCCTCCTGCCGATGTGGATTACTTCAAGATCGATTACCCTGAGAACATGCCCGAGATCAACCGGAATAACAATACCATCCGCACACATGGCCTCTTCAGAAAAGTGGAGCCGCTGAAGCTGCAGTTCCTCACAGGTGTTGACGATCCCGATAAAACGCAATTGTACTGGACACCGGTTGCCGGCTGGAACAACTACAACAAATGGATGCTTGGCCTTGCCTTCTACAGCAATGTGCTTCCGCAGAAAAAATTCGAGTTCCAGCTCATGCCGATGTACAGCTATACTACAAATGACCTCACGGGATACGGACACATGGCTATCAACTTTTTCCCGGAAAATATATTCCAGAAAGTCTCTATCGGCGCAACGGCAACACGCTATGCTTATTCCAACGCGCCGTTCGACCTGAACTTTAACAAGATCGCACCCGAGCTGCTGCTTGAGTTTAAAAAATCGAGGCTGCGAAGCCCCTTCAAGCACACGCTGCGCTACAGGAACATCAATCTCGTGAATGACAGCTATTCAGTAAATGTAGTATTGGGGCCCGGCGCCGATAATACATCCACTTACAGGAAAATGCAGGACTATATCAATATCAACGACCTTACTTACACGTTTGCAAAAAGCCATGCCATACAGCCATACAGCCTCAATGTAAACCTGCAGCAGGGAGAATGGATGGCGAAGCTTGGGCTCACCGCCAATTACAGCTATAAGTTCAAAAACAAGAACAAGAGCTTTGATCTGCGTTTGTTTGCGGGATCATTCCTCAGCAACGACCCCGCAGCTGCCGGCCCTTACCGTTTCCGGATGAGCGGCTGGAGAGGCTACCAGGATTATCTGTACGATAATATTTACCTGGGCCGCACCGAAATGGATGGCATCCTCGCCAACCAGTTCACGGAGAACGACGGAGGGTTTAAGTTCTACGCTCCGAACGGACAATCCGGCAAATGGCTCGCAGCGCTGAATATAAAATCATCGCTTGGCAACATGAAGCTGCCGATCGGTTTGTATGCCGATATCGGGACCTGCGGTACGGATGGGCTTCTTAAAGACCAGGCATTGTACGATGCCGGCGTTTATCTCTCGCTCCGGAAAAACATCTGCGAAGTGTATTTCCCGGTGCTGCTCTGCAACGACTTCAAAGCATACAAAACCGCGAATGGCCTTACGTATCCTGAAACGATCAGGTTTACGCTCAACATCAGCCTGATCAATCCATTTAATCTTGTACGGAATTTCTCTTTTTAAAAAAACTGATTTGAACCCAGGTAAAAAAATATATTTCGCTTCCGATTTTCATCTCGGTGTTCCCGATTTTGAGCAGAGCCTCAAGCGGGAAAAGCTGATCGTGAAATGGCTGGATGAAATAAAGCAGGATGCGGAAGAGATCTACCTGATGGGAGATGTGTTTGATTTCTGGTTCGAGCATACGCATTCGGTTCCGAAAGGCTTTGTACGCCTGCTTGGAAAGATCGCCGAGATCACCGATTCAGGGATACCTGTTCATTTTTTTACCGGCAACCACGATATGTGGATGTTCGATTATCTTCCGAAAGAGCTTGGCGTAAGCATTTACCGCGCGCCGGTAAGCAGGACGTATAACAACAAGAAATTCTATCTCGGGCACGGCGATGGCCTCGGCCCGGGTGACCACGGATACAAGTTCATTAAAAAAGTATTTGCGAACAAGATCAGCCAGTGGATGTTCGCAAGGATCCATCCGAACCTTGGCTTTGGAATGGCGCAGTTCTGGTCGCGCAGAAGCCGTGTATCAAACGGGCCGAAGGATGAGCAGTTCCACGGCGAAGAAAATGAATGGCTGGCGATCTATGCAAAGGAGATCCTTAAAAAGGAGCATTTCGATTATTTTATTTTCGGGCACAGGCATCTCCCGCTCGACATTGCTCTCCCGGGAAACAGCCGCTATGTGAATTTAGGCGAATGGGTGAATTATAATTCCTACGCGGTGTTCGACGGACATGAGCTTCTTCTGAAAAACTATGCAAATCCCGTTAACCTATAAAATGAAAAGCCCCGCAACCGCGGGGCTTTTCATTATCCTATTTTCTGAACCAGGTCGCACAGCCTGTTCGAATAGCCGTATTCATTATCGTACCAGGCGATCACCTTTACCATTTTGCCGATCACGGAAGTAAACTCCGCATCGTAAATGCAGGAATGCGGATTGCCTACAATATCAATTGAAACGATAGGGTCCTCCGTGTACTCGAGAATGCCCTTCAGGCTGCCTTCCGCTGCCTTTTTAAACGCTGCATTGATCTCAGCCACCGTTACCGGTTTTTTGAGCACACAGGTGATGTCTGTCAATGAGCCGTCGGGCACAGGCACACGCATGCCGCATCCTCCAAGCTTGCCTTCGAGCTGCGGAAATATTTTTGTGATCGCTTTTGCCGCACCTGTTGATGTGGGCACGATCGACAATGCCGCTGCGCGCGCCCTGCGCAGGTCCTTGTGTGGCGCATCGTGCAGGCGCTGGTCGCCGGTATAAGAGTGAACGGTTGTAATATAGCCATCTTCCAGCTCCCAGTTCTCATGCAGGATCTTCACCATTGGCGCAGCACAATTGGTGGTGCAGGATGCATTTGAAATGATCGTATCATCGGGGCTCAGGATCCCGTCATTGATACCCAGCACAACCGTTTTAATATCGCTGCCGCTCGGCGGCGCCGAAATGATCACCTTCCTTGCTCCTGCCGCAATATGCTTACCTGCCGTTTCACGTGTCAGGAAGAATCCTGTCGACTCGATCACCACATCCACGCCAAGCTCTTTCCAGGGAAGGTTCGAAGGATCCTTTTCCGCATATACGGTCACCTTCTTTCCATTTACGATCAATGCCTTTTCCTCGTATTTCACCTCTGCCTTAATCCTTCCGTGCACCGAATCGTATTTCAATAAGTGAGCAAGCGTTTTGCTGTCGGTAAGGTCGTTGATCGCAACTACCTCTATATTCTCTTTTTCCAGCATCACGCGGAAGGAGATCCTCCCGATGCGCCCGAAACCATTAATTGCAACTTTTATCTTTTTCATGTAGGCCTTTTATTTTTAAAACTTCCCTGCTAATATTCTGTAAAGATAAAATGAAATAAAACATAACCGTTCAAAAAATCGTCAGTTCGAGTTTTCGCCCTTTCGGCGAAAGTATCGAGAACTGGTCTACTTCTCGATACTCTCCCTTTGGTCGAACTCGAAGTGACTTCGGCTCTTAAGTATAAATTCACACCTGATACCAACAGCCGCAATAAAAAAAGGCCCTTTCCAACAGGAAAGAGCCTTTCTTAAATTTTAAAAATATGCTTACTCGGTAATGATCAGCTTTTTAGTCGTCGACTGGTCATTCACGGTGAACTTCACAAAATAAATTCCGTTTCTCAGGTTCAGGTTTTGTTTTGATACAGACACAGAGTAATCACCTTCTGCCTGTGCGCTGTTCGATTGAACAAACACTGATTTTCCTAAAACGTCCATCACTTCGATCTTCGTATCCGCTTTCTTATCCAGGTGGTAAGCGATGGTGCTCGACTGGCTGGTAGGGTTCGGATAGATCGACAGGCTGGATACTGAGCTTGTATTTTCGTTCACGCCAACCACACCGGAAAGATTGATGTCGTCGATGTAAATGTTATTGCTTTCAGATCCTGATGTGTATTCAAACTTGAAGCGTACGTTTCCTGTATTGAAGCTGGCAGCGATCGGCACGGTCCTCAATGCCCACTGGCTTGGCGATGTAGGCGCAAAGTAATACGCATCATAACCGCAGTTGATCAGCGTGCTGTCGGAGAATGTTGCGGCAAGCGTCCATGTTTGCCCGCAGTTTCCTGAAATGTAAACCTTCAGCTTGTCGTTCACATCGAGACCTGCTCCTGCGTGCGAAGCCGCAGCGCAACGGAAGGTCATGATGTTTCCGCTTGTGTAGGAAAGATCGTATGAAGGGCTCACAAGGTCATCCACATCGTACTGGTAATCGCCGAATGCGCTCATTACAACACTCTTGCTGCTGTTGTAGCCTGTAGTGTTGCATACAAACCAGGTGTTGCCGTTGTTATCGTAATTGTTCACCTGCCAGTTCCAGTAGAAACCGGAAGTGTTCTGGAAATCTTCGGTGAATGATCCGCTGTAAGGCACATCTGCCCATGTTTCATCCACACGGATATAATCGGTTTTGGTCAGGGAATCCATTCCGGCAGCATTGTATGCGGTTAATGTTACCTTGTACAGTCCGGCGGTTGGATACGTAACGTTTACCGCCGACATAGAAGTGGATGTAGCTGGAGAACCTCCGTAGAATGTCCACCTTACGCTGTCCGGGGTTCCGGACAGTACATTTTTGGTGAACTTCACAATGTCACCCGCACACACGCGTGATTTGTTGGAATAGAAATCAGGCACAGGCACACAAACCTGCGGGGTTAATACACCCGTTGCAGCTAAATTCGAAGCTGACCAGAGATTATCGCGGTGAGAGATCGGGCTTTCGATCGCAGCTCTCATCCTGTCGGCCTGGCCCAGTGAAAACATATTGGTACAGCTGGAGTAATCCATGTAGTTCTGCACATTCTCGATGAGGTCGCTTGAACCGATAATGTTCACGCTGTCGAGGCTGAAAGTACCTGCGGCATCCTCTGCGTTCCAGGCATAGATCCTGAATGTTACAGGCATTGTATCATTTGTGAACAAGGTGCTTGTTAAAGTTACTTTTCCTGAGTTCACAGCAAGTGTTGTATCGTTTTTCAGGAAGAATACATTTCCTGTCTGGATCGACATGTTAGCCGCATCAGCTGTAGCCACGGTAGCGGTAGCAAGGTTAGCTGCATATCCATCCCTGCTCGAGCGGATCGCAAACGTTCTTACTCCTGTAGCATTCCGGCTGAAGGCGAAGTTGATCTGCGTGTATTTTGCATTGTATCCGTATTGCGGAGTGAACTTTACCTGGTAGTATTTTGAAGTGTTGATAGCGCCTGTAAGCGCTGCATAAGAGGTTGCACCGTCGGGAGCGCCAAGGCCCCAGTTGGAATATTCGAACCTTCCGTTGGCAGCTGAATTTGCAGATACACCCACTGCGCTGAAGCCTGTTGTGCTCATCGCTGTTAATGAAGGCGCCGCTGTAGGATCAGTGGTTCCGGAAGTTGTTGTTACGCTGTCGAATTTAAAATTCGCCGTGAACGGGTTCAGCGTACAAACTGCATCAATATCAGGGCAGGTTGAAAAATGCCCTTTCGTTACAGGGGTATCGTTTACAAGGTCATCGCCGCAAGCTACATTCGGGTCGTTGGTAGAGCCCCAGGTATGCTGCAGGTTCAGGTAATGGCCGATCTCATGCGTAAGCGTTCTTGATGTACCGTTGATCGTATTATACACGGCAATGATCCCGTCATACACAAATAATGGCCCTGCCACATCGGAAGGAAAATGCGCGAAACCGAGGATGGTTGCTGTTGACGTGCTTCCTGCGATGTCATGAACTACCCAGATGTTAAGATATTTATCGCGCGGCCACTGGTTCACCTTTGAAGCGTCATCCGCCTGGAATGTTTTGTGTGTGTAGATCCGCTCGATCCCGTTTGTACAGTTCCCGTTCGGATCGATCTGCGCCAGCCTGAATTCAAGCCTTACATCGGCGGCAAGCGTATCAAAACGCCCTACAATGCTCGATGTGTCTGCATTCAGCTTACGGTAATCAAGGTTAAGGCGGTTCATCTGCGCATAGATCTGCGCATCGGAAATGTTCTCAACCCCGTTCACATGCATCACGTGGAATACTACAGGCACAATGTAAACCGTGGTGCTGCGCTCACCTGAGCGTGTGCCGGCTGCCAGCGATTGATTGTAGTTATCAAAGTCGGCCTGCAGCTGCGGGTTTTGTGCCCTGAGCTTGTTTGTAAATTCTGTTGTTGCACAAGGCATTGTTGATTGGGCCAACATAGAAACAGCTCCGGCGCAAAACAACAATCCGAGTCCAATTGATCTGTAAATATTTTTCATAATGTTTTGATTGTAAGTAAATGGGATGTTAAAGCAAATATAATAATATAATCTTTTCGTTTCTCATTTTTGTGAAAAATTGGATAGTGAGACTGACAAGCGGAAAAAAACAGGGAAATGTGCAAAAAAAAGGGCCTCCGAATGGAAGCCCTTTTCTTATCTTTTTTAAAGATCGTTATTCTGTAATGATCAGCTTTTTCGTCACCGACTGGTTATCGATGGAGAATTTCACGAAATACATTCCGTTTCTCAGGTTCAGCGCCTGTTTCGAAATGATCACTGAATAATCGCCTTCCGCCTGTGCAGCGTTCGATTGTGTAAATACTGTTTTACCCAATACATCCACCACTTCTATCTTCGTGCTTGCCTTTGCATCCAGGTGGTATGCAACGGTGCTCGACTGGCTCGCAGGGTTTGGATAGATCGACAGGCTGGAAACTCCGTTTGCGGCCTCGCTGATCCCTACAACACCCGCAATATTGATGTCGTCAAGGTAAATATTATTGCTTTCTGCACCTGCAGTGTATTCAAACTTGAAACGCACATTCCCGGTATTGAAGCTCGCGGGGATCGTAACTGTACGCAGCGCCCACTGGCCCGGAGAGGTCGGTGTAAAATAATATGCATCGTAACCGTTGTTGATCAGCGTGCTGTCAGAGAAGGTAGCGCGAAGGTTCCAGGTCTGTCCGCAGTTATTCGAGATATACACTTTCAGCGCATCATTTACATCGATACCTGCACCTGCGTGTGAAGCAGCTGCACAACGGAATGTCATGATGTTCCCGCTTGTGTAGGAAAGGTCGAATGAAGGGCTTACCAGCTCATCCACATCGTAACGGTAATCGCCGAACGCGCTCATCACAACGCTCTTGCTGCTCATGTAGCCTGCGCCGCTTGTAGCAAACCAGGTGTTGGAATTGTTATCCGGGTTGTTCACCTGCCATTTCCAGTAAAAATCGGAAGTGTTCTGGAAGTCCTCGGTAAAGGAACCGCCGTAAGGAATATCAGCCCATGTTTCATCCACGCGGATAAAGTCTGTTTTAACAACTGAGTCTGTTCCGCCTGCATTGTATGCGGTCAATACCACCTTATAAAGGCCGGCATTAGGATACGTAACGTTCACGGGTGCCATGGAAGTGGATGTGAATGGTGAACCTCCGTAGAATGTCCATCTAACGCTGTCCGGGGTTCCGTACAATACATTCTTCGTGAACTTTATAATGTCGCCTGCACACACTCTCGTTTTGTTTGCAGAGAACTCAGGGAAAGGCTTGCAAACCTGCGGCGTTAAAACACCAGTAGCGGTAAGGTTAGCGGCCGACCACAGGTTATCGCGGCCTGCGATAGGGCTTTCAAGAGCAGCACGCATGCGGTCCCTCTGTCCGTTCGTATACATTTTAGAGCAATACGAGTAATCCATATAGTTCTGTGTATTTTCGATGATCCCGTTGGTCCCTGTAAGGTACACGCTGTCGATGCTGAATGTTCCCAGCGCATCTTCTGCATTGTATGCATAAATGCGAAACGTAACCGGGGTCAGGCGGTTAGTATAGGAAGTTCCCGATAATGTGATCTTGGTCCCTTTCTGGGAGCCTGTAACATCGGAGTTCAGGAAAAACACATTACCCGACTGAACGGAAAGATTAGTGTTTGCAGGAGCAATGGAAGCAGTGGAAACGTTCGATGCAAATGATGTTGCGCTCGAGCGGATCGCCCATGTACGCGGGCCGGTAGCATTCCTGTTCATCACAAAAGAGATCCCGGTCAGTGTCATTGAATATTCATTGGATTCAGGGGTAACCGTGAACTCATAGTATTTACCGGTGTTCACAGCGCCTGTCATGGATGCGTAAGTAGTTGCGCCGTCGGCTGCACCTGTACCCCAGTTATCGTAGGAGAACTGGCCGGCTGTGCTTGAATTGGCGCCGACACCTGTTGCTGTTACAGGGCTTAAGGTGATGCCGCTCACTACAGGTACCGGACTTGGGTCGGTTGTACCGGAAGTGGTGGTCACACTGTCGAATTTGTAATTCGCGTTGATGACATTCGTTGTGCAATACGGTGTGTACAGGTCGGCAGAGCTGCAGGCTGTATGTCCTTTTGTAGGAGGCGTATCGAAAACAAGGTCATCGCCGCAGGCAACGTTAGGGTCGTTGTTATTTCCCCATGGGTGCTGCAGATTCAGGTAGTGTCCGATCTCGTGTGTAAGCGCCCTCGAAGTGAAGGCCGAGCCTGTGCCGATGCTTCCGATGTAATCGGAAAGGATCAGGACTCCATCATAAGGAAACAAAGGGCCTGCAACGGCAGCCGGATAATACGCATACCCTGCAACACCTACAGATCCGATGGTTTTCACCACCCAAACATTCAGGTATTTGTTGCGCGGCCATTGGTTCAGCTTCGAATCATCGTCCGCAGCATTTGTTTTATGGGAATAAATGCGGTCGATACCGTTTGTACAGTTTCCGTTCGGATCGATCTGCGCGAGCCTGAACTCGATGTAAGTATCGGCAGCCAGCGCTTTGAAGGGAGCAGTGATCGCAGCCGTATCGGAATAGTTCAGGTAGCGGTAATCGCGGTTCAGGATATTCACTTCGTCAATGATCTGAGCATCTGAAATATTTTCAGTACCATTCTGATGAATGATGTGAAATACGATAGGGATGATATAAACTGTTGTACTTCCTCTTTGCTCGGGCGTTTTGTTCGCGATCAGCTGGCTGAGGTTTGTGTCGTACTCATTTACGGCAGCCGCCAGTTCGGGATGTGCCAGGTATAATTTCTGGGTAGCCTGCGTGGTTCCGCAGTTGAGCTGCGCGGATGCATTAAAGGCACCTGCCCCGATCGCCAAACCAAGCGTAAAAAGTTTGTAAAGTTTATTTTTCATAGCATTAAAAATTATTGAAGGGATGTGAGATACAAATATAAAAAAATATCTTAAAAACGATTAAAAAATGTGCTTTTCGGCATGATAGGAGGAGCGCACCAGCGGGCCGCTCTCTACAAAGCGGAAGCCTTTCGACAAACCTACTTCCTTATATTTTGCAAATGCCTCGGGGCGGATGAATTCGGCTACGGGCAGATGCTTTGGCGTAGGCTGAAGGTACTGGCCCATGGTAAGCACATCGCAGCCTGCCGCGCGGAGGTCGTCCATTGTTTCATAGATCTCCTGCTCTGTTTCGCCTAGGCCGAGCATAATGCCCGATTTTGTTTTTACACCTGCATCGTGCAGGCGGCGGATCACTTCAAGGCTCCTGTCGTACTTCGCCTGGATCCTCACCTGCTTTGTAAGCCTGCGTACAGTCTCGAGGTTATGCGAAACAATATCGGGGTTCACATCAATGATGCGCTGGAGATTTTCCCATTTGCCCTGGAAATCGGGAATGAGTGTTTCGAATTTGGTTTGCGGGCTTGCCTTCCTGATCGCATTGATGGTTTCCACCCAGATGATGGAGCCGCCGTCTTTCAGGTCGTCGCGGTCAACCGAAGTGATCACGCAATGTTTGATATTCATCAGCCTTACCGATTCGGCAACTCTTTCAGGCTCTTTCAGGTCGGCAGGGAGCGGGCGCCCGGTAGCCACTGCGCAAAAGCCGCAGGAGCGCGTGCAGATATTCCCGAGGATCATGAAGGTGGCAGTGCCTGCCCCCCAGCATTCCCCCATATTCGGGCAATTCCCGCTTTCGCAGATCGTATGAAGCTTGTGTGTGGAAACTATTTTTCTGACTTCGGCATATTCTTTACCGGTAGGAAGCTTAACTCTCAGCCAATCCGGCTTACGCCTGAATGCCGGCGCTTCCGTAATTTCAATTGTATTTTCAGACATCTCTTTCTTCTGTGAACTAAAACCATTTCTTACCCCAGATGATCTTCAGGAACAAGGAGGCAAACACCTGCTGGTTCCTGTTATAAGCCATCATCGGAAGAACTTTCGGATAAATATCAAACACCAGCCCGGTCTCAACCGCCTTGATGCTGTTATACCTGTCGGCATACTCAAAGCTCAGTGCAAGCTTTGCATAGCCTCCCGGAATAATTTTGGTTTTGTCGATGCCTTTGAAGAAGGATGCTTTTCCATAGATCACATCGATGGAATGCACTTCGGGGTCGTAACGCTCGGTAGACACGACGGACATCTGCTGGTCGCGGATGATCTCGAGGTACACAGGCTTGGCAAATGCAAGGGCGGCGCCGATAAAATAAGAGTAGCGGATCTCCACGCTTTTTTTGTCGCTCTTCTGATAAAGTACATTCTGGTAACCAACACCTGGGCGAAGGATCAGGAATGAATTGAGCTTGCCGTAATTAAATCCTTTTGAATTTTCGAAATAGGAATTAACGCTTTTTACTTCCTTCGGATGCTTGAAGTTCTGCGCCCCCACCTCAAACATGCGCTTGCGCTTGCCGGTAACGTGCTGCCCTCTCCTGTATGCAAGCCCGAAGCCGCCCGCGCTGTGGCCGTATATGCCGAATGAAGATTCGTTCCTGTAAAGCACGTTGAGGTCCTCCCCTCTTTCCAGGCGGCTGAGGTCATCTTTCAGCTCCTGCGAAAATGCAACTGCTGAAAAAAGCACAAGTGTTAAAATGGAAAGTATCTTCCTGAACATTCGATTATCTTTGTTCTCACAAATATACAGATTTAAACGCAAAAAGAAGTATTTTTATTTATGAAAACCTCCAAAATAATCTACAGGGGAGAACTCCGCACAGAGGCTACCCATCTTCGCTCCGGGCAAACCATCATTACCGATGCCCCGCCCGATAACAAGGGAAAAGGCGAAGCATTTTCGCCTACCGACCTGCTTGCCACTTCCCTTGGCAATTGCATGCTTACGATCATGGGAATTGCAGCGGGGAACCACGGACTGAACATTGACGGCGCGGAAGCCGAGATCACAAAGATCATGGCAGCCGAGCCAAGAAGGGTTGGCGAGATCATCGTGGAGCTGAAAATGCCGGCAAACAACTACAGCGACAAGGAAAAGAAGCTATTGGAACATTCGGCTCATACCTGCCCCGTGGCAAAAAGCCTGAGCGCCGGCCTGAAGCAAACGGTCATTTTTAACTGGCAATCTTAAACTTCAGGAAATCGGAATTATTTAAGGGAATCGCGGATCTCCTCGAAAGAGATCTCAGAATGCGAGGCGGTGTAGGTGCATTTGCCGTCGCGGATGAGCAGCGCCTGCGGCGACTGGTGTTCAATGCCGTATTGTTCTGCAATTTTATTGGAAATATCCCTTGAGCCGAGCACATCGATAAAGTAAGCCGGCACATCCAGGATGGCGGGATCCCATTTCCGCTCCAGCCTGCCTTTTGCCGCTACGCTGATAGAGCAGCGCCCGCTGTGCTTAAACAGCAACACACAATGATGCGGCGCTTCAAATGAGCGCGCATGGGCATTTTTCAGCTGGTCCTCACCTGAAACAATCAACCAATCCATAAGAAATTAAAGGGGTTTTTCCGTTTTGTCGGCTTTTACTTTTTCAACTTTGGAGTAAGCCTGGCAATGCGGAGACGACGATTTACAAGCAACAAAGAGAGAGGAGATAAAAAGGGCGGAAACAGTGAGCAGAAGGGCTTTTTTCATTAAAGAGAGGGATAACAAGGGTTATTAAATGGATTTTTCTGATCTGTCAGAAAAGGGTTTTCCTGTTTCAATTTTATTGATCTTTCCATATGCAGCACACCGCTCGTGGCTCCTGCAGGATGACAAAGAAACACTTATAAAAACAACAGATATAAAAATTATCAAACCTTTTTTCATGAGAGTCGAATAAAATTGTTTTTTTAAATTCACTAATGTGAAATGCAAAATTAAGATAATTCTACATTTATGCAAGTGATAAATAAAATATTTTTTACACAGATCAGGAAATCCTGCGGCTGAAAAAGTACATTTGAATCCTCATTTAATTGCTTATAAAATGTCTGCACCGGCTGTAAATCTTAATCCTTCCATTCATGAAAGCTGGAAGCATCTGCTGATAAATGAATTCGGCGCCCCTTATTTTAAGGACCTGAAAAAATTCCTTACGGAGGAAAAAAGCAAATACACCGTTTATCCTCCCGGCAAGTCCATTTTTGCCGCCTTTAACCTCACCCATTTCGACAAGGTAAAAGTAGTGATCATCGGGCAGGATCCGTATCACGGGCCCGGCCAGGCCAACGGACTCAGCTTTTCAGTGAGCCCCGGGATCAACCCTCCGCCTTCCCTCAAGAACATATTTAAAGAGCTGAACACCGACCTCGGCCTCCCGATACCTTATACCGGCAACCTTGAGCCCTGGGCAAAGCAGGGCGTGCTGCTTCTTAATGCCACGCTTACCGTGAGGGCCAATACACCCGGCTCGCACCAGAAGAAAGGCTGGGAACAATTCACCGATGCGGTCATAAAAGCCATCTCCGACAATAAAAAAGGCATTGTATTCCTGCTCTGGGGCAGCTTTGCGCAGTCGAAGGCCGCGCTCATCGATGAGAATAAACATTTTATCCTCAAGGCAGCGCACCCTTCGCCCCTTGCCCGAGGCGCATTTTTCGGCTGCAAGCATTTTTCAAAGGCCAACAGGATCCTTGAAACGGAAGGCCGGCAACCCATCGACTGGAGAATAGAATAAAATTATTCAGTGACCAGCAGCTTCTCTGCCTGCCTCCGCCCGCCTGCCGAAAGCTCCAGCAGGTAGATCCCCGGCGACAGCCCCGAAAGATCGAGCTGCTCTTCCGTTTGGGTATTCCCGCTATTCCCGCGGATGCTGATTTTCTTTTCATACACGGTGCGCCCGGGAAGGTCAACTATTTTCAGCAGCGCTTCCTGCTCCACCTGAGTGGATATGCTAAGCGTAACAGTTCCATGCGCAGGATTCGGGAATACTTTTATTACATTAAAAAGCGGGCGCTCATTCAGCCCCGTAGCCGTCATGCCCGGACAAGCCTGGCTATAATTGATCCTTGGCGATGCGGACAGGGAATCGTTGAAATAAGCGGCGGATGCGTTATCGTTTTTCAGGTAATAGTCCAGCCACAGGTCCAGGAAGTCGGAAACAACATCCTTTTGCTCAGCGCCGGAGATCGACGGCCCGGGCGAGCAGGTAGATTGACCGAATGAACAGTTGAAATTGTATTCCGCAAATTCACAATGCGCCGCACCTTTAATGCTGATAAATGTTTTGCAGGCCGAAGCCAGTGAATCGTACATCGGCACCTGGTGCTGGCCCGGAGGCGCCACACAATCGTTCTCACCCGAAAAGACAAGCGTGGGAACCGTGATGTTGGCGGCCGCTGTAATGGCCGATGGCGTTGTATTGGCGGCGGCAAAGCTGATCATGGTCGTAATGCCGGAATTGTTCTCCGCCGCAAGGAAAGCGCTGCCTCCACCCATGGAATGCCCCATCACTGCCGAGGTTGCGGCTACATGGCCGTAAAAAGCCGATGCAGGATCGCTTCCTTCCGACTGGAGCTTTGTAATAAGGAATGCAAGGTCCTTCCCGAACTCCCCATGGTTCGGCGAAAAATTGCCTTCGGTTCTCGGAAAGGCAAGGATATATCCTTTCGGAACAAGATCGGCCCAAAAGTTCTGGTAAGCATCCCAGGTCATCACAAAGCCGTGGCCGAACACGATCACCGGAAAATTCCCGGCGCTCAGCGGCACTGCCGTACCTGCCGTTGCAGCCGGGTAATAGATCTCCGTTTGAATGCTTCTTCCGCCGCGTGCGGGATCGGTATAAGTTACCTGCATGTGGCCTACCTGGTATGCCTGTGCGCGGAGCAGCCCCGCAGCTGCGGTGAACAGCAGCAGGACCAGGCTCAGTTTGATTGTTCTCATGGATGTGTTCTTTTATTTTTTACGGCACAAATCTATGCCGCGCATTCACAGCATAAAACGCTTCTGTTGCAGGGCGAATCAGACGATTTATTTTCATGCAGCGAAAATCGCCTCATCCTGCATCGGGCTATGGCAGCGAATTTCACGCATTATTTTTTCTCCCGAACAAACCTGAAAATCAGATATTTATTTTTTGCAGCACAAAAAATTAAAAATGTAATTCGACATAAAAATTTATGTAAATTCGGTGCCCCACATCTCATTATGCTAAGTATTCAAAAGGTTATATTGCTGCTTGACGATTATCATTTCAATGAATTCAAAAATCATCTGAAGGATAGCAATGCCGAGCTGCCTTTAACACTGATCACACAGATCCGCAAGGACGGATGGGAACAAAAGGAATCGGACATGCTGTGCAAAGCGGTGTACGGATCGAAGGATGAGAAGAACAAGAAAAAATTCTTTCAGCTTGTACATTACACGTTCAGGCTTACCTCATACCTGAGCCGCAATCATCCATCCTACCTGCAGCACAACATCTCCATCATTGAACAGCACATCAACCGGGGAGAGCTTTCAAAAGCAAATGAGATCGCGGAAGTGCTGCTCGACATCGCGGAGAAGATCGAAGATTTTTATACTGCGATCGCCATCCTGAAATATTATGCGCAGCAGGCCTTCATCACCGAAAACAAAACTGCTGCGATCAAGCATCACCAGCGGATCAGCGAACTGCTGAAATATGAGCACATCGTGAACCAGATCTACCTGTACATGCGCCAAAACCTTAATTTCAAAGGGAAGAGCAGCCTGTCGGACAAGGAAATGCAGGAACACCTCAGCTTCTACGACAAGTACCGCAATAATGAATCGCTCAGCGTTCAGCTGCTGAGCCGCTTCGCCTATTGCCAGACATTAAATTACCTGAACGACAATAAATTTTACAGCGAGGAAACCGTGCAGGAGCTGGATGCGCTCACCGACGACCTTGAAAAGAACGGCTTCGTGATCTTCTCCTTCTCGGACGATATACAGCTCAACGTCGACTACCTGAAGCTGAAGCACCTTATCTATAAGCTGGATAAGGACGAGCTGCAAAAGGAAGCGGCTGCGATGATCAAAAAAAGAGAGCCGCTGCGCTTCTGGAAGAATTATGTGAACACACCCGAGATCATTTACCTGAGCATACAGGCGAGCCATTATTTAACGCACTATTGCTACGGTTACCGGAAAGATTATAATGAGCATCTGCCGAAGGAGGTAAAAACGCAGATCGGGTTCTATAAAAAGAAATGCGAGGAGATCCTTGCGAAGCCGATCTGGAATGAAGGCTTGTATGTACGCTTTATTAACCTGAACAATATTTACTGCGGCTTTTTGCTGCTGGGCACAAAAGAGGAGATCAAAAAAGCGATCGAAAAACTGGAATCGCTGCTGGTGAACTTTCAGCAGATCGCGTTTCAGCGGCTGTATGATGCGCTGTTTGCCACGCTCATGATCGGCTATTTTTACCTGAATGACCACGAAGGGATCCAGGAATGCTACAAGCGTTATGAGAAGCTTACGGCAGGCACCAGCAAGAACACCGAGAATGATGTGACCATCAAAGCCATTTATTACACTTCACAATGGATGAACACGCAGCGCAGGCAATATGTTGAAAAGCTGCAGGCCATCTACAAAAAAACAAAGGAGAACGATAAGCTGAAGCATGTTCAAACACTGATCGGCGATATGATCAGCTACTTTGAGATCCCTTCATAAATACACACGTTTGTTATTCTGAGCGTAACGCAGCGGAGAGACGAATCTCCGAACGGTGACCCTTGGATACTTCAAAAACAAAAAGCCCCTCTGCAATTGCAAAGGGGCTTTTGTTATATGATATTTTGAAGCTTATCTTCTTCCTAAACCTACAGGGCTGCCGACACGCGTCATAGCGCAACGGAAACCGATCCATGCGGTAGACTGGCGCTGATCAAGGTAACGCCTTGTTCCCGGTACCATCCAATATGCGCGGTCTTTCCATGAACCGCCTTTGTAAACGCGTGCTTTATCGTTCACCATAGAAGTTAAAGAAGGATCTTTATCGTCCGGCTTAACAGGAGCATTGTACATTCCGCTGCTTTCAGGCTTTCCGGTAGCAGCAGGATCATACTGGTCTGTCCAGGAGATCCCGTTCAACCCATCGATCTGTGATTGCTGGTCACCATCCTGGAAGTTGATGTTATCAGCATATTTGTAATTCCTTCTTTCGTCCAGGTTATCATCCGGCACAGCGATGCTTACATCCCTCCAGCGAACCATTCCCGGGATGCTCACGATATTACTGTCAGCATCGTATTTGATGGTATCGTTGATCATAATGCCATCCACATCGCGCTCCTGTGTTTTGAACACGTTACCGCGGAAAGGGCGGAAATCAGCCTTATCCTCAGGAGACAACGGACGGTACACATCCATTACCCACTCGGAAACGTTACCTGCCATGTTGTACAGGCCGTAATCGTTAGGCCAGTAGGAGAACACCGGGGTTGTGATATCACCGGCATCGTTCAATGCACCTGCAGTACCCATCATATCACCATTGGAGCGCTGGTAGTTTGCCAGCATCTGACCAAGGTATTTGGAATCAGGGTTACGTGTACCATGGCCGTTCCATGGGTATAATCTTCTGTCGGTGATACGCTCGCCGATAGTGTTGCCAATTAAACCGTAAGCGGCAAATTCCCACTCAGCTTCTGTCGGGAGGCGGTAGCGCGGCAGGAAGATACCATCTTCCATGCGTACAAGGCGATCGCCGCCGTTAGGATCCATTGAAGGAATAGGCGTTAAAACAGTTCCCTGCCATTTACCGGCAAGGTACTGGTCGGTATTGAAATAATCGTTTTCAGTAGGTGAAGGATTGTGCTCGAGGATACCTTCGCGGATGAGGATGAACTCGTTCACGCGGTCGGTACGCCACTGGCAGAAATCGGAAGCCTGCAGCCAGTTAACGCCTACAACAGGGTAATCCCTGTATGAAGGGTGACGCAGGTAATATTCCACGTAAGGCTCGTTGAATGCCAGGCGCTCGCGCCATACAAGGGTATCGGGAAGCGCTTTTTTAACCACATCGGCAAAGTTGGCTCCGAATACGCGGGAGGTCCAGTGAAGGTACTCCAGGTAATCGAGGTTCCGTACTTCGGTCTGGTCCATGTAAAATGAAGAAACGGTTACGCGCCTCGGGATCGAGTTCCAGTCGTAGGTAACATCCTGCTCTGCACGGCCCATTGTAAATGTTCCGCCTTCCACCAATACTAATCCCGGACCGGTTTCCTGCTCTTCGTAAGGCCCAACTTCAAATCCGCCGTTCTGACGATTATTGTATTCCCAAGCAGTTACCGGAGAACGTTCTTTCTGGCAGGATGCAAATGCCGCGATAGTCGCTCCAAGTAGAATTAATTTGCCCGTTGTTGTTTTCATTTTCATTGATTTGGTTTATAAAATCTTTAGCCTATAATAACTATGTATGGGTTAAAAAATTGTTCTGATGCTTAATTTTAGAATGAAGGACAGCTAACTGTTCTGAATTTTTTCTTCTTAGGCTTGCACTCGAACTGCAACGAAAAGGAGATCTCGTGGGATCCGGCAGTTGCGTTTGTAAGCTTTGAAACGGTTACATCGTAGCTGTAGCCGATCTTGAAAAAATGCTGTGTAAAGCCGATGAGCGCGATGAATGAATCCTGGTTACGGTACCAGAGTCCGCCAACGATGGAGCCTTTATTCACATATACACCAAGGTTGAGCTGCTGGAAATCCTGCTGCTTCTGGTACAATACGTTCGGGGAGATCATTGTTTCATTTCCCTTATCGCCTACAGGAAGCACTGCTCCTGCGTGCACGGTAAACTTCATTGGCAGCTTGCTCGGCCCGATCAGCCCTTCATCGGGCTGGGTAAGGTGATGCGCGGCAAAGCCAAAGAAATAACGCTTGCTGTAACCAAGCAAGCCTGCGGAAAGATCCACGTTTGCTTTTTTGGATTGTCCCGGCACCTCGTTGGTGTTATACACGAAACCCCTGCGCTCGTCGATCATATCGCCGAATGTAAGCTTGCTCCAGTCGATGCTTTTCTGGAAATAGGTGGCCTGGAAGCCGAACTTCATGGAGAATTCGCGGTTGATGTTCAGCTGGTAAGAATACATTGCAGACACATTGGTGGTTGTAAGCGTGCCCTGCCCTGCTTTGTCGTTGGTAACAAGTAATCCCAGCCCGCCTTTGATCGCATCGAAATGCTGGTCATAAGAAGCCGAATAGGTAACATAGGTCCCGGAGATGGCGGGCCACTGGTTACGGTAGTTCAGGCAGATCCGCGGACAGCGCGCCGTACCGGCGAAAGCAGGGTTTAAATAAAGAGGATTTGCGTAAAACTGTGTAAATTCAGGGTCCTGAGCGTATGCATCAGTGCCAAAGCCTAATGAAAACAACACAGTTAAAATTAAAACAATTCGTTTTAACATAATTACTTTATTTTAATGGGACACAATTATACAATATTTTTCGGTAAAAAGTTTCATTAACAGCAAAAAATCGCATTCCACGGACAATATGAAATGAAATGCTGCGTTAAAAACCGTCTTAAAAAAAATGCTACTCAACACAAATTTAATTAAAAATTGATACGCGCCAATATTATTGCTCTTTTTTTAATTAAATTTGAAATCTTTAGACCCTATTAAATATGAACAGCGGAAAACTCATCCTGTTACTTTCCATCCTTCACTTTTCGGCTTTTGCACAGTTGAAACCCACCTCTCAAAAAACGGCTCCCGGCAACCAGGTCAAATGGGGCCAGCCCATACGGATCAGCATGCTGGAAGGGGAGAATGCAAAGACGCTGGCGTTTGAAGGCGCGGATTATACCCATGCCGACCATTTCCTGCCAAGGTATTCGCAGCGGATCAGCCTTAACGCCGGTGAAAGCGGCTTCAGCGCCTCTATCATCAACGCGGTGTATGAGCCTCTCACGGAAGCCGAGATCGCAGCCCTCCCCAGAAACAGCATTATCCCCTCTGAAATCACCGTAACCACCAAAATTTTATCCCAGCGCAAGCAGCTTTACGGCATTGCTTCCTTTATCCCCTTAAGAAAGACCAGCACCGGCGGCTACGAGAAGCTGGTGGCATTCGACCTGCAAACCAGCCCTTCATACGGAGCCCGCTCCTTTAACAGGACCCATACCTATGCATCCAATTCCGTGCTGCAAAGCGGTACCTGGTATAAGATCGCAACCACCTCCAACGGGGTATACAAGCTTTCCTATGCTTTCCTGCAGGGGCTGGGCGTGGACATGGCAAGCGTAAATCCGCAAAACCTTCGCGTTTACGGGAACGGCGGCGGCATGCTGTCCGAGCTGAACTCTGTACCAAGGGCAGATGACCTCGTGGAAAATGCCATTTTTGTGCAGGACGATGGTAACGGCAGCTTCGATTCGGGCGAGTATGCGCTCTTTTACGGCACCGGCGCCGATTCCTGGAGCTATAACGCATCGGCCTGCCCCAAGTTCGGCCACCAGAAGAACCTGTATGCCGATTCGGCCTTCTACTTTATCACCTTCGACCTCGGCCCGGGAAAACGCATCCAGAGCCAGACATCATCCAGCGCAAGCCCTACACACATTGTAAACACCTTCGACGACTATGGCTTCACGGAAAATGATAATGTGAACTTTATTAAATCCGGCCGCGACTGGTACGGCGAATACTTCGATAACATTGCTTCCTACAGCTATTCCTATTCCTTTCCTTCCATTGATATGACGGCGCCTTCCACAGCGAAGGCCAACATTGCTTCCCGCTACCAGGACCTCGGCGGCTTTAATGATTCCTACTACATGGTTTCCTGCCAGAGCGGCAACACCACGATCGCCATTCCGGAAATCACCGGAAGCTCTTACGATGATTATGCAAACATTGAAAGCGGCTGCTTTACCTTTACCCCAAACAGCCCTATCACCACTGTGAACGTTACAAAACAAACCGCTGACGCTGTTGGCTGGCTCGACTATGTGGAGATCAATGTAAGGCGCCAGCTCACGATGGCGAGCAACCAGATGATCTTCAGGGATGCACAATCGATGGGTGCCGGCAACATTGCGCAATACAACCTTACAAGCCCAAGCCCTGTTCAGATCTGGGACATCACCTACCCTTCGGACATTAAGCTGCAATCTGCAAGCGTGAGCGGAACCACCTACCAGTTCACATTGCCTGCCGATACGCTCAATCAGTTCATCGCCTTCAACGGAGCATCCTTCAACACGCCGATCGCGGCAGGAAGTGTTCCGAACCAGAACCTGCATGCGCTTTCGAACAGGAACATGATCATTGTTGCGCATCCTGACTTTATGGAGGAAGCTACGCAGCTGGCTGCTTTTCATGAGTCGCATGACACTATCAGCACGATGATCGTAACGCCGCAGCAGATCTACAACGAATTTTCATCGGGAGCGCAGGATATTTCCGCGATCCGCGATTTTGTTAAAATGTTCTACGACCGCGCCTCCAGCGCAGCCGACATGCCACAATACCTGCTGCTGTTCGGGGATGGCTCTTACGACAACAAGCACCACTTCGTTAACAATACCAATTTTGTCCCTACGTACCAGTCGTTCAATTCTACCGTACCTACCGCATCCTATGTTTCGGATGATTTTTACGGATTGCTGGACGACAATGAAGGTGTATGGAATGAAAGCGATAATGACGCGGTTGACCTGGGAATTGGACGCTTCCCGGTTAAAACAAAAGCGGAGGCGCAGGCGGCAGTGAACAAGATCCTGGTGTACAACAAAACCGGCGTTGCCCCAACCACCTCGAACAACAACAGCTGCAGCCAGGCACAGAACTCACCGTTCGGCGACTGGAGGAATGTGGTCTGCTTTGTTGCGGATGATGAAGACAACGACCTGCATGTGATCCAGTCGAACACGCTTGCCCAGAAAGTGGACACGGCTTATAACAATTACAATGTTGACAAGATCTATATCGATGCTTACCAGCAGGAATCGACCCCGGGCGGGAACCGATACCCCGGCGTTACGGATGCCATCACCAAAAGGGTGGAGAAAGGCGCACTGATCATTAACTACACGGGGCATGGCGGCGAGGTGGGCCTTGGGCACGAACGGATTGTGGAGGTAGCCGACATTAACAAATGGGACAACATCAATAACATGCCTTTGTTCTTTACCGCTACCTGCGAGTTCAGCCGCTTTGACGATCCCGAGAGGACCTCGGCCGGAGAGGATGTTTTCCTGAACCCGAATGGCGGCGGCATTGCGCTGCTTACCACAGTGAGGCTTGTATTCGCCTCGCCTAACTTTATCCTGAACCAGAACTTTTACAACGCGGCATTTACGCCGATGCCAAATGGTAAGATGCCACGCCTTGGCGACCTTTATGCCTATATAAAAAACCAGCTGGGGGGCAACTCGGTGAACAGCCGGAACTTTACCCTGCTGGGCGATCCGGCGCTTACGTTATCGTACCCGAAATACAACGTTTCCACAGACAGCATCAATACCATCCCGGTAACGGCTTCGAGCACCGACACGATCAAGGCTTTATCGCTGGTGACAGTGAGCGGCTTTGTAAGGAGCAAATCGGGCGCAGTGCTTACCAATTACAACGGCGTGCTGTATCCCACGGTTTATGACAAGGCGCAGAGCATTACCACGCTCGCGAACGACGGAACGGTGCTGAGCCCGCCTTATACATTCAAGCTTCAGAAGAATGTGCTTTATAAAGGAAAAGTGAGCGTAACGAACGGCTATTACAAATACAGCTTCGTGGTGCCAAAGGATATCGCCTACCAGTACGGCATCGGAAGGATCAGCTATTACGCTGAGAATGGAACGGATGATGCGAACGGCTACTACGAAAAGATCATTATCGGCGGATCGAACGATTCGGCGGCGGCTGACAACAGCGGCCCGGAAGTGAAGCTGTACATGAACGATACAAAATTCGTACAGGGAGGGTTAACGGATGAGAACCCTGATATTTACGCGATCCTGAAGGATGAGAACGGGATCAATACAGTGGGGAACGGGATAGGGCACGACCTTACGGCGGTGCTGGATGCGAACACGGAGAACTCCATTGTGCTGAACGATTATTACCAGGCCGACCTGAACAGCTACAAGAGCGGAAGCGTACGCTACCCGTTCAGCGAACTGAGCGAAGGCAAGCATACGCTGGATGTGAAGGTATGGGATGTGTATAACAACTCATCGAAAGCTTACACGGAATTCATCGTGGCGAGATCGGCGGAGCTGGCACTGACCCATGTTTTAAATTACCCGAACCCGTTCACCACAAGGACCACTTTTTACTTTGAGCAGAACCAATGCTGCCAGTCGCTGCAGGTGGAGCTCCAGATCTTTACCGTATCGGGCAAGCTGGTGCGTAATTTCAACCAGTACATTTATGCGGAAGGATACCGCTCCAACCCTATTGAGTGGGACGGCCGCGATGATTTCGGCGATAAGATCGGCAAAGGCGTGTATATCTACAAGCTCCGCGTAAAAACCGATGAAGGCAAGACCGCAGAAAAGTATGAAAAACTTGTCATTTTAAATTAATTAGTACATTAGCCATCCTAAATATCTCAAAAAGGAAAAGCCATAGCCGAAAGGCATGAAAATTTAGACGGGAACTGTGGCATATTCCAAGTGTTAATTAAATTAAATACAAATGAAAGATTTTAGAGCATATAGTACAGGTATCTCCCTTGTTCTTCTAACATTTGCAGCCGGCCAGGGTGTTAACGCCCAGACAAGCAGCACACAGTCGCAGAGAGCCGATGAACTTCAGCTGAACACGATCACGACCGCCGTTCCTTTCCTGCTGATCACGCCGGATTCACGCGCAGGCGGAATGGGCGATGCGGGCGTTGCTTCTTCAACAGACATTAACTCCATACACTGGAACCCTTCGAAATTAGCCTTTGCTGATAAAAAACTGGGGGTTGGGGTATCTTATACTCCATGGCTGAGGGCGCTGGTGCCTGATATTAACCTTGCCTATCTTTCAGGTTATTATAAAACCAAAAAAACGGGAACGATCGGTGCATCACTCCGCTATTTTTCACTTGGCGACATTACTTTTACCGATGCCAACGGAAATACGGTAGGCCAGTTCCGCCCGAACGAATTTGCTATCGACATTGCTTATGCAACAAAGCTTTCGAAGGAATTCGCCTTTGGAGGCGCGGTGCGCTTTGTAAATTCCAACTTAACGGGAGGCGCACTTGTGGAAGGCGCACAAACAAAAGCCGGCCGTGCCATCGCGGTTGACGTTTCCGTTCTCTACAAAAAAGAAAAGCTGAAGCTGGGCGATAAAAAAGCGGTGGGGGCCCTCGGACTTGCCATCACGAACATCGGTACAAAAATGTCGTATTCGGACAGGGGCGGAAAAGACAATGCAGATTTTATCCCGATCAACCTGCGTTTTGGCGGAAGCCTTACCACGCAGCTGGATGACTATAACTCGATCGCGATCGTGGCGGACATCAACAAGCTGCTGGTGCCTACTCCACCTATTTACAAGCACACTTACGATTCAACCGGGAAAGACCAGGGGATCGCCTACGATGCGGACAACAACCCGGTCATTGAAAAAGGCAAGGACCCGAACAGGGGTGTTGCCGAAGGAATGTTCGGATCGTTCAACGATGCGCCGGGCGGCGGAAAAGAGGAGCTGCACGAGATCAACTATTCGATCGGGCTTGAATACTGGTACAACCATTTATTTGCGGTGCGCGCAGGTTATTTCTACGAGCATCCTACAAAAGGGAACCGCCAGTTCTTTACGCTTGGCGCGGGTGTAAAATACAATGTATTCGGGCTCGACTTCGCTTACCTGATCCCGACACAGCAGCGCAACCCACTGGAGAACACATTACGGTTCACGCTTACCTTCGACTTTGACGCCTTTAAAGCGCAGAACGATGAGAGCAAGGCCTCTGAATAAATCTTAAAAAATCCCGCCTCACAGCGGGATTTTTTTTACAACCACTTTACTGCTTTATGAAAATACGTGTTGGCTTCGGATTCGATGTACATCAGCTGAAAGAAGGAACTGATTTCTGGCTGGGAGGGATCAAACATGCGCATACAAAAGGCGCGGTAGGGCATTCGGATGCGGATGTGCTGATCCATGCGATCTGCGATGCGCTCCTGGGCGCTGCGGGGCTTCGTGATATCGGCTTTCATTTCCCCGACACCTCAGCGGAGTTCAAAGGGATCGACAGCAAGATCCTGCTGGCAAGGGTGATGAAATTACTGAAAGAGAAAGGCTATACGATCGGCAATATCGATTGCACGCTGGTGCTGGAGAAGCCAAAGATCAACCCGCATATAGATGCGATGAAGCAAACGCTTGCCCCGATCCTGGAAATAGAAACGGAGGACATCGCCATAAAGGCGACGACCAATGAAAAAATGGGATATGTGGGACGTGAAGAGGGCGTATGCGCCTATGCAGTGGCCCTGCTGCAGAAATAAACTATAAGGACAGGCTGTACTCGATCCCTACAATGTATAAATTCTGCGGTGCGGAAACATTGTACTCCTGCTGAACGAGGTAATACAATCCAAAAGCATTCTTATCATTCATCTTGTAATCGAGGCCGGCTACATAGCGGCTCCTGTGCCAGAGCCCGTTAATCTCAACTGCGCGCGGATTAACAATCTGGTAACGGAACTCAGCGGCGATGTACGGCGTGATCTTTTTATCGAGGTCGAGCTTTACGGTGAATTTATTGCGTGAATACCATTCAGGCATAAATCCGTCGCGGCTGGAGTTGATGTTGCGTACTTCACGCTGAAGGCGCTGGCGGTACGACAATGCAAATTTCCCGAACTTCTTTTTCAGGGTGATGTCGAGCATGAAACGGTGACGGTAGCTGTAGGAATCGTCCTCGAGGTTCTTTTCGATGAGGCGATATGCCAGGGCCACTTTCAGAAATTTTGCCGGGCGATATTCCACGCCGAGGTCGGTATAAAATAAATTCACCCTTGAGAAATTTTCCCGGAGCCTGAATTCTTCCGTGGCAAACAGGGAGAACTTATCGTTCAGCTTTTTATCAATGTTAAATGTTGCCCATAATCCCGCATCGTTGGTAGCTTGTCCGAATACATCCGACATAGCGGCCAGCGCGATCAATACGAAAACCAGTTTCTTCATTTCTGTGGATTTTGTGTTAGCGCAAAATTACTTAACAGGCGTTTCATAATAATAAACACGAACCACGGCTGTATCTTTCAGGAAGTCGATCTTCCCGATAGCGATGCGGTTTATTTTTATTCCCATCCTGTTCTCAAGATCGGCAGTAAGCTCCGGCCTGTGAACGGGCTTGATCATTTCAATGTTCTCGTACTGGATGGTTTTAGAAACTTCCTTCTTCATAAAGAACGTTGTTTCGAGCGCAAACGTGGAGAGCAGGATGATTGCATTGATGAATGCAAGCTCGAGCCAGCTTCCTTTGCTGAGCGCGGTAATGAGCCCCATCGCGATCACCAGGAAAAGGTAGGTCATATCCTTGGAGGTGATGCCTTCGGTGCGGTACTTCAGCATGGAGAACACGGCGAACAATCCGAACGCGGCACCCATGCTCATATCCGACTTATTGAGGATGAACGTGATCAGGAAGATGATCAGGTTGAAGATAAAGAGTGTGAAGAAATTCTCACGGTTCTTATATACGGGGAAGTAAAGGAACCGGATCAGGACGAATACGGAAACCAGGTCGATGGCCAGGCGGATAAAAAATTTAGGTCCCAGTTTCTCGAACAGGGAAAAGCCGTTCGCGGCATTGTCATCAGAAATTACTTGCAATAGTACCATTGAGGATCTTTTTTATGAGGATTAATTTAGGTTTGAAATTATTATGCTTGATCGAACTGAAAAGGCTTGTGACACCGAAGCAATATTTGCTCATAGAGCCTTCACGGATGTGATACTTTTTCATGAGTCGGATGAATGATGAAACGAGGGCTTTATCCTGCTTCACCTCCGCGATCACCAGGTTGTGGATCGTTTTATCGGTCTCTGTGTTTTTGAAAGTAAGGTCCACATCGATGGTCACACGCTCCGGTGAATTCCTGTTCACGAGGGTAATGCGTGAATAGTTCACCCAAAGCTTTGCCTCGAGGTGCTCGGCCATTAAAGGCGTTTTTTCCCTGAGCAGCGTTTCTGCATTGTCCTTGATGGAGCCGTCTATCAGCGGCTGCTTAACGCGGTCCTTGATGGTGCGGCCTTTGTTGTTCTTAAATTTCACCTCAAAAAAGTGCAGCTCCGACTCTACATATTTCCGGCAGCGCACTTTGTACCTGCTCGGCCTTCCGCGGTGGTGGCTGAGGTACAGCGCAAAATCCTTCGTATCGAAATAAAGTGATTCATAGCGGCTGATCCGGTGCCCGTTAACATCGAGCACACGGTAATCGCTTTTGATCTCTTCGAGAAAAGCGCCAAGGTCGTCGAGCCGGAAAACGTATTTGGTATCGGTACGATCCATCAGCTTCACATTGTCCATCTCCTTAAGGGTGATGGGCGTAAAATCATTCAATATGTTCCTGATGTGCTCCATTAATTAAACTCGTATGTAAATTTCTTTACGGAGATCACTACTCCGTTTCCGTCTGTTGTTCTTTTTTCAATTCTAAGCCCGTTCTTATCGTAGGTATAGATCGATTTTTTAATGACCTTTCCCTTATCATCGGAAGTAAGCTCGTATGCTTTGTCGCCGTTGGCATTGTAGCCGTGCTGTACTTTTTCGATCATTTTGCCGCTGCCATCGTAGGAAGTTTCCATTGTTTTATCCTTATTGGAATTGTATTCCGTAAGGGTTTTCCTTTTCACATTCCCTTTTTCATCGTAGATGACATCTTCCACAGGATCGTTGTTCTTGTTGAACTTGTGCGATTCCTTTTTCCTGAAGGTGCCATCCTTGTTGTACTCTACCTCTTCAATGGCGTTGCCGGCATTGTCGAACTTCTGGTAAGAGTCGGTGCGGGTCTTATCCTTGCCTTCGTTGGTTTCCGTTACAACCACGGTAGTGCTTTTGATCTTATATTTCTTGATGTCCTTTCTACCTTGCGCCGATGTATTGAATGCCAGGCAGAAAAGGAACAGAATGGCCGTCATGACCTTTGCTTTGAGATACATAATTTTAGTTGTTAATTAAAGATCTCCAATGTTCCCACATCCACTTTCTGCTTTTTCTTGTTGATCTCTACATCAACAGAAACTGCCTTATCCGGAGGGTTCGGGTTTCCATCAAGGTATGCATCCTTATCTTTTGAATACACGTACACCCTGTATTTTCCGGGGCGTAAATACGGGAACTCAAATTTCCCTTCCGGTGTTGTGCGGATGCGGTTACCGATACCAACCTCATCTCCGTAAATAATATATACATCAACATCAGCTCCCGGGTACTCTGCATTTACAACGGTGAAATTGGAGTTGTAATTGGTTACATGCACCATTCCGACGATGGATGAATTTCCGCCTTCGCCGGCAGGTTTTTTACATGAGCTTGTGACAACAGCTAAAGCGATCGCCAGAATGGAAAGGATTTTTTTCATAGAATTTTTTTGTTTTAAAATAAGATTTAGCGGATGTTAAAACAGCAATGATTTGATTTTATGTTAATACAATATTAATGATTTTTTAACCAGTTTTAACCGGGCTGTTAATTCACCTTCGATCTTACCAATTTGATCATTTTTACATAATCCTTCGTTCTCAGCTCGATGAAATACACTCCCTGCGCTAATTGCAGGCTGTTTGCATCAAAATTCACCGTATAGCTGCCAGCTTCCTTAAAGCTGTCCGGTGAAACTATTTCCGCAATTTCCTGCCCCATCACCGTATATAATTTTATGCCAACCTGCGCAGCGTCCTGCAGCTGGTAATTTATAGCAAACTGGTTGCCGAAAGGATTGGGATATACGGAGAGGTTGTTTTCCAGCACTTTAAAGTGCGCGGTGAAGGTATCGCTGCTGTCTACATTAAGTGTAATGGCCCTTGAAATTGTATTACCGGCGAGGTTATTATTTGCAGCCCAATATTCGAACTCATACCCGGGTTTTGCGGTTGCAGTGATGGTAACCGGCACTCCGTCGAAATAAACACCGCTCCAGGGAAGTGATTCCGGCGTTATGGTGCTGATCTTAATTGTTCCTGCGCCGGCGGGAACTACATTCAACGTAACATCCACCTGTTTCACGAGGCTGAACTGCTCTTCAATATGGTTTCTTGCGTAAACCAAGCGTGTATCATTGAAACTCAGCATGTTCTCTATCTCGGCTTCCCACTCGGGGACATTGTTGGAGCGGCCGATGAAGCCCGGAAATGGAGAAGTGTTTCCCCACCTGTTAAAATGCCTGCCCATTTCAGGCAACATTTCATCACGCATTGCATAGGCGCTCTCCTCCATAGCATCAGGCTGAAACATCGTGTTCATGAGGTCGGCATAGCGATCCACAAAATAGTTCCTGAACTCCGTATTGTTCAGCAGGCTTTTCAGCATGGTGGAATGCGGGTTTTGTACGGGAGGGTTTATAGCATTGTTCAGGAAATGCGTGGTATCGTCGCCCGCGCCCCAGGCACGCCCGAAGCCCAAGGAAAGGTCGGTATCCCAGAGCACATAGCGCCATTTGCCGGCAGGATCGTTCGGTCGCCAGAACTTAATGTTGTTGGTGTATGTGCCCAGCCAGTCGATATTGAGGATGTAGGTCTCGGTAATAAAATAATCGCAGAAGTTTTCGATGTCGAGCATGCTTTTCGCCCGGTTGTAATTGGAATCGAGGGCCATGTTGCTGGCTCCGATCATAGCAGCCATATCAAGGAAAGGCTTGTTGCTGCCTTCGATGGTTAAGCCGTCGAACTGCAGAAAATCGATCTTATCTTCCGGAACGCCGGTGTTGCTCTGGATATAATGCTTGTCCTGCTTCTCCCGCAATTCATAAACGCCCCAGTATTTACCATTGATGAAAAGCACGCATGGCCTGCCGTCCATTACATCGAGGTGTGTATGCTTCTGGGCATTCTTCTGGTTGAAGCGGTCGCGCATGTGGCAGGTGTTCCAGTCGGAGCCGGCATTGCGGATATTGAATGACTTGTATTCGGTGATGGGCTTATCGGGAAAGAGCGGATAGTTCACCGTATGGCCTTTATAGTTCTCGCTTGTTTTCACTGCAAAGCCCCGCTGCGGCCAGGCCTTTGAAAAGTTGCCCTGGATGGCAATAGAGGAAGGCGTTTCAAAGCCCTGGCTTCCGTTCTTGTCAAAATACTCGATGTTAGCAGGACGCTCCCAGCCCTGCCAGAAGTTTGCGCCCTGAAAAGGAAGTGTAGTGGTATCGGCATTCGGGCCCATTTCATAGATCCCGTAATAATAATCGAACAGGTTGTACGGATCGCTTGTGAGGGAAACTACGGGCAATGAAATATCCTCGTTGATAAAATACGTATTGGTGATGATCTCGCCCGGAAGCTCGAAAGGATTTGTTGAATATACTCTTGCGCGGATCACCATGGTGGAATCGATCGTTAATGGAGCAGTGTAAACCGGGGATGCCTGTGTAGGGTCGCTGCCATCTGTTGTATATCTTACAATTCCGGTGCTTGCGGTGAGAGCCGTGGTTTGCGTTGAAGTATAAAATCCGGCAGGCAGTGAAAATGCGGGCTTGCCCATGTAGCCGGTGTAAAATGCGGAGGCATTGTTGGTGGTATCGGGGCTTGGCGTATCGAAGTAATACCAGCTGTTCGCGCCATCGGGCCTTCTGCCGTAGGTATTGTTCAGCTGCATGTCCCCTATCGTTTGCTGATCGGTAATGGCGCCGGACGCATCCTTCAATGTGAGGATCTGCCCGGTGCTGTTGAGGTTAAAGCTTGTATGAAGATTTACGCTTGCAGGAAAGGGATAATATGTAATTGCGGTATCGTTCACACCAATGAGGAAGTAAGGAATGGCGGAAAGGTCGTCCATCCCGGAAGAATAATTATGCACCTGGATGCTGAATACATTGTTGCCGGGCTTTAATGCGGAATCGATCACCTCCGGCGACACAAAATAGGCCCCGGAAAAATTTCCGTTTTGATATGACGTTGCTTCATGCTCATCGTAAGCGGAAACATTGTATGCAGGATGATCGCCATACACGCCGATGTTTGAGCGGGCAATCTCCACATCGTTGAGGTAAGCCACAAAGCCATCGTCGTAATCGAGCAGCAGCAATGCGGTTGGGATCTTGCTGGTATCGGCAATGTAAAAGCTCTTGCGCATGAACACGGAATAGGTGGCTGGCGTTACGGTGGTGTCGTCGCCATCGCCATAGCCGATGCCGCCGGGAGCTGTGAGCCATGAAGCATCGTTAAAGCCGATGGTGCGCCATGCAGGCGGCGGACTGGAGAAGATCCCTAAAAAGTATTTCCACGGATTGGCGGCATACACGGGCACTTCCCAGTGATCGAAATACGCTTTGCGGTCCTTGCCGGAGCAAAACACGGTAAGATAGCTGTGCGGTTTTATCACGATAGCGGGGAACGTCCACGATTTGGTACTGCCATCCTCTTCCCGCGAAATGGTGTAGCCATTCATGTTCACAGCGGAAGCGGATTTATTATAAAACTCGATCCAGTCTTCCTGGTCGCCATCCTCATCGAGGTAATTGGAAACGGTGGCGCTTGACACTTCATTGATCACCACCTGCGCATGTGCGCTAAAAGAAAACAACAGGAATATTGCAATAAACAGCCGGGAGTAGTTTTGCTTCATGAAAGATAATTTATGAAGTAAATTTAACAAAAAAAGATGGCAATCGCCTGTTCTCGTGTTATTTAATGCAGGATCTCCATTTTTTGAAAATGGCTGTTCGCTTTTACAATATACATTCCGGATGGCAGGCCTGAAACATCTGCCTGCACCGATGAGCCGCAGTTCTCTTTATAGAGCAGCAGCCTTCCTGTGAGATCATAAACAGAAAGCGTATTCTCCGGGCCGGAACTTTTGAAGTCAACGGTAATGCTTTCGCCTGCAGGGTTCGGATAGATCCTTACCGCATCTTCCTGCTGCATTTCCTCTACGCCCACATTACAGCCGTTTGCAGCCAGCTCGGCCAGCAATGCCGTACGGCGGGCGGCAATAAAGGACTTGATGCCCATGGTCATTCCGACATCGGAGGAAAGGTTGTTATCAAAATCGGCATTGCTGTAGAATTTTTTTGTGTCGGCATACACATCGGCACGGATTGCGTTTGCAAGCGAGTCGATCTTCGGGTCGAGCGCCGCATTTGTAAAATCATTTTCCATCCACTGGCAAATGGTGCTGATCAGCAGGTTCCTGTAAGCGGGCACCGTAAGCATCTTCTGCACAAGCGGGCGGCTGGAAGCGGGCGATGATACATGGAACATGCTCAGGTTCTGCAGCTGCGTGTTTGTGAGCCCCATATTAAAATTGCCGAAGGATTCATTCACATCCCAGCCGATCCATTCAAACTTATCGCTGAGCGTATCATGGTAAACAAAGTAATTGTGTCCGCTCCCGATGTAGGAATCGAGGTTCACAAATACATTGAGCGCAGCCCATTGACTGATGAACGAATTTGTATTAAAAACCGTTTCGAGGGAATCATAAACAAAGCTTCCGCTGTTATTGATCTTGTCGATGAAGTGAATAAGATCGGACCAGTCGTTTGCAGTTTCATTGGTATGAAGCTCGTATTTTGCATAGTACGGGGAAAGACCGGCCCCAAGCCATTTCAGGTCGCCGGAAGGATCACCCTTGAAGAGGTTTCCCTGCTTGTTGCCAAAACGGTTGTCGTCATCGAGGAATGTTTTGTTCACTTCTTCCACGAATGTATACAATCCCCAGTAAACGCCGTTGAGATACACGCGCGCATAGGCACAGCGCGGAGCGGCAAGGCCATGCGCATTGTAGAAATCGAGCGCTATTTTTTCCCTCATAAACGAAGGGTCTTTAAAGCCGTTGTTGAGGTTGAATTTTTTCAGGCCATCTATTTTCTGTCCGCTTACAAATTCGTTGAGATCTATTTTAAAAGGCTTTTTCTGGCTGGGATTCGAGTAGGATGAATTCCCCTTGAACTTGATGCCCACATCGGTGAAGGCAGTGCCGTCAATAGTGATATTGGCTTTCAGGTATTGCTCTGCCGGCATGTACGCGACGAGCGAATCCCAGTAATTCGCCTGCGGAAAGCTCATGTAAATATCGTGGACCTGTGGCATCCCGAAAAAAGCGTCGCCTTCGGTCTGCGACCTGGAGCTATGGGTTTTCAAAATAAAAAGCAGTACTAAAAACGGGAGCAGTTTTGTGGATCTCATAGGTTCGTTTGTTAAATGCTGCTCTGTGACCATCGTTTAAAAGGAAGGTTTAATCGTTCAAAAAATAAAACTGATGCCCTTTCCCGGAACATGATGATTTGCACAGAGGGAAGCCTTCGCGGGCGAAACGGAACACCGAAATTATTTAATATCTTTGAAAGAAATTGGGATCACGATGAAAAAGCGGGAATTAAAAATAACATACGCCGAATTTGAGAACGAAAACGAGCTGAAGCCCTCGGACCGGGAGCTTCTTGAAAAGGCACGGCTGGCGGCCGATATGGCCTATGCGCCCTACTCCAATTTTTATGTAGGGGCAGCGCTGCTGCTGAAGAACGGCAAGATCATTAGCGGGAACAACCAGGAGAATGTGGCGTACCCGAGCGGGCTTTGCGCCGAAAGGGTTGCTATTTATGCAGCGGGGGCGGCTTACCCGGATTCGGCGATCGATACCATTGCGGTTACCTGCAAATCGAAAGCGTTTGAGGTGAACGAGCCGCTTTCACCCTGCGGCGCGTGCAGACAAGCTATTGCAGAATATGAGATGCGGCACAAGACAAATATCCGGATCCTGCTGATGGGAGAAAAGGGCACGATCAGGATGCTGGAAAGCATCAGCGACCTGCTGCCGTTCATGTTCAAGGCGGAAGAGCTGAAGAAATAGTTAGTAGTTGGTAGAGGGTAGAGGGTAGACGGGTTAGCTTGTGATGGTTGCAAATTTTCGTAATTTGTATATTCGTAGTGATTCGTATTTGGGGGAGATTGCTTCGTCGTGCCTCCTCGCAATAACATACAGATTCGTAAAATTCGCAAAGATTCGCGATCCGTACCCAATTTCGCAATTCGTATATTCGTACAAATTAGTAATTAGCAGAGCCGTAAATTCGTATAGATTCGTATTTAGTAGTTATTATTATTGTTAAATTTGTAGTTCTACACAAATCAACGACATGGAAAAAGTAGTAAGCAAAAATAAAAAAGCAGAATCTGTGACAGAAAGCAAATCAAAGACGAAATTCAGCAAGGAAACATACATCAAATGGTATGAGTCGATGCTCCTGATGCGCAAGTTCGAGGAAAAAACGGGCCATCTATACATTCAGCAGAAGATCCGCGGGTTCTGCCACCTTTATATCGGGCAGGAAGCCCTTGTGGCGGGCGCCGTATCGGCCATTCGCCCGGAAGACCGCATGATCACGGCTTACCGCGACCATGCACACCCGATCGGGCGCGGAATGCATCCTAAATACGTGATGGCCGAAATGATGGCCAAAATTACGGGATGCTCCAAAGGAAAGGGAGGCTCGATGCATATCTTCTCGAAGGAATTCAACTTTTTTGGCGGGCATGGAATCGTAGGCGGACAGATCCCGCTGGGTGCAGGAATTGCCTTTGCCGACAAATACAACGGCAATGACCTTGTAACGCTTTGCTACATGGGCGACGGCGCAGTACGCCAGGGAGCACTGCACGAAGCATTCAACATGGCCATGCTCTGGAAATTGCCGGTGATCTTTATCATTGAAAATAACAACTACGCGATGGGAACATCGGTGGAGCGCACATCCAATGTGCATGAGCTCTGGAAAGTGGGACTGAGCTATGAAATGCCATCGAAGGCTGTTGACGGCATGACCTGCGAAGCGGTGCATGAAGCGATTGAAGAAGCGGTGGAAAGAGCACGCAAAGGCGATGGCCCTACCCTGCTTGAAATGAAAACGTACCGCTACAAAGGCCATTCGATGAGCGATGCGCAAACCTACAGGACAAAAGACGAAGTGAAGGAATACCAGGCGCAGGACCCTATTGAAAAGGTGCTGGCCACCATCAAAAAGAACAAGTGGATGAGCGATGCCGACATTGAAGCTGCCGAGAAAAAGGTGGAGGATATTGTTGCGGAATCGGTGCAGTTCGGTGAAGAATCGCCGTACCCGACCCCTGACGAATTGTACAAGGATGTTTACGAGCAGTCAGATTACCCGTATATAATAGATTAATTTTAGAATTGTAGATTTTCAGAAGTATCGCAATTCTCCAATTCAACAAATCAAAAATTCAACAATTAATTATGGCTGAAGTAGTACGAATGCCCAAACTGAGTGATACCATGACAGATGGTGTGGTAGCGAAATGGCATAAAAAAGTAGGCGACAAGGTGAAATCGGGCGAGCTGCTTGCGGATATTGAAACCGACAAGGCAACCATGGAGTTCGAATCATTTCAGAATGGCGTGCTGCTGCATGTTGGCGTGCAGGAAGGCAAAGGCGCACCGGTGGATTCGATCTTAGCGATCCTCGGAAAGGAAGGCGAAGATATTTCCTCGCTGCTGGCGGGAGAAGCATCAAAAAATTCCGGTGCAAAGGAAGAAGTGAAAGATAAAAAGGCGGAAAGCGGAAGTGAAAAGGCGGAAGTGAAGAATGATAAATCTGAAGAGAGCAGTGCGAAGCCGGAAGTAAAAAAAGAAGCAGTAAAGATCCCGGATACCGTACAGATCGTGCGTATGCCGAAACTGAGCGATACAATGACGGAAGGTGTTGTTGCAAAATGGCACAAGAAGGTGGGTGACAAAGTGAAATCGGGCGAGCTGCTGGCGGATATTCAAACAGACAAGGCCACTATGGAATTTGAATCGTTCCAGGACGGCGTAATCCTGCACATTGGCGTGGAGGAAGGCAAAGGCGCAGCAGTGGATTCTATTTTAGCGATCCTCGGAAAAGGCGGCGAAGATGTGAAGGCGATCATTGAAGCGGATAAAAATAAAGGCGATAAGGGAGAAGAAGTTAAAAGTGAAAAGGAAGTAGAAAAGGCAGTTGGCAATAAGCAGTTGGCAAGCACTGAAGTTAAAAAGGAAAGTACTTCAACGAATAATAATGCTGAACGCATGAAGATCTCTCCACTGGCGAAAAAGCTGGCGGAAGAAAAAGGCATCAGCGTGAACATGCTGAAAGGCAGCGGCGATGGCGGAAGAATTGTGAAGCGCGATATTGATAATTTCAAATCGGGTGGAACTCCGGGATTTGTAGCTGAAGAAAGCTTCCGCGAGGAGCCTGTATCGCAGATGCGCAAAACGATCGCGAAGCGTTTGGGCGAAAGCAAATTCTCCGCTCCGCATTTCTATTTAACAATGGAGATCGATATGGATGAGGCGATCAAGGCCCGTGAAGCGATCAACACTGTTGCAGGGATCAAGATCTCCTTTAACGATATTGTGATCAAAGCGGTGGCAAGCAGCCTGCGCAAGCACCCGAAAGTAAACTCCTCATGGCTGGGCGATAAGATCCGCTACAACGACCATATCCACATTGGTGTGGCAGTTGCGGTGGAAGACGGATTGCTGGTGCCGGTGGTGCGTTTCGCAGACGGAAAAACATTGACACGGATAGGGACCGAGGTTCGCAACTTTGCCGTAAAAGCAAAAGATAAAAAGCTCCAGCCGAGCGACTGGGAAGGTAACACCTTCACCATCTCGAACTTGGGCATGTTCGGCATCGAGGAGTTCACCGCGATCATCAACCCGCCGGATGCATGTATCCTTGCAGTTGGCGGCATCAAGCAAACGCCTGTTGTGAAGAACGGACAGATCGTACCGGGCAACGTTATGAAATTAACTTTATCCTGCGATCACCGCGTGGTGGACGGCGCAACGGGATCTGCATTTTTACAGACCCTGAAGCATAACCTGGAAAACCCGGTGCTGATGCTTGGCGCAGGGGCGATCTAAAATTTACCACGGAGAAGCGGAGAACACGGAGGGACACGGAGAAATTAAAACGCAAGCAGAGGAGCTTGCGTTTTTTGTTAGATATGGCTGCTGAGCATGCTGATTCTCGTGTTAGGTACTTCTTTCTTCTTCAGGAAAGAGCGAAGGGTGACCACTCCAGAAACGAAAGTACTGAAGAACTGATTTCTACTGCAATGGCAATAAGATCAGCACCTCATCTATTTAATCCTAACCATTTCTCTTCAAGCTTAGCCAATAAAATTCCAGACTCCTCATTCTCAAATGGCATTTTGTTTTCCGGCCAGTCACCGACACCTTTTTCAACTGTATTTTCTATGTGTAAGATGTACTGCAACCTAAAATATGAAGTATTAAATTTCTTATAACTTATCGAAATCATTTCACGACTATTATGATTAAATGCCTTAACTTTTTTAAAATTTTTATAATCCAAATAATTATAATACAAAAACATTATAAAGGTGAATAAAATCGAGAGACCAGCAATAATATAAATGCAAATTTGAAAAGTTTTATTGTCAAATAAATCCTTTAAAACTACCGTAAAGAGCCAAAGTACCACCCCACCTACCACAACAGTCCTGATAACATTTTTAAATATTTCTCGCTTCATATTTAATGTTACCAACTTAACAACTATGCAAAAATTATAAACTGGCAGCAAAAATAAAATACATAAAAGCAATAAAGAACTAACGACAATACCCGCACCATTGTTAAAGTTAAAACTGTGAACATTAAGCACATTAGGAAGAAAAAAAATATTACTAAATCCAGAAGACGAACAGGCACTAATTAAATACATTGAAACATATATTCTCCATATTCCTAGAAGAATACTAAATCCTTCGTCTCTTTTTGAAATATGCTTTTTAATATCATTAGTCCCATTTACTATTGAACTTAATAATTTAGTGGGAATAATAACAAAACTAATATACGGCTCGAATCTAATACATAAAAGCACTACAAACAAGGCGATGGGATTCAGGAAAAGCAATAAAAACAAGCCAATTATAAGTAGTACATTGTCTATTTGCTTCAACCTACAAAGCTTATAAATTCTAGAAAATCCATCTGAAAGTTTAAGAGAAAATAAAAGTTCATCTTTTTTCGAATAAAAAGTCTTGGTATCAAAGGTATTAATATAAAGCAATACTCTATTTTCCAACTCTTTATCAATCTTGGGTAAATAACGACAAGATTTAACTGCCGTTTCATCAATCCAAGGATTGTTGAGTGCAAATGCGGACATAATAATTTTGTTGATATCAATCGGACTTAAAAGCCCAACCGCCTCGATTGCAAGTTTTGTAAAAAGAATATTCCCATTTTCAGAATGCTTTTTTATTTGTTTTTGAACAAGCTCCCCTAAATCCCTTATGAATGGTTCAAGGCAGTTTAATCTAGTTCTATAAGCTTCTTTAATGAATCTCAAACAGTGTATTGCACGCAAATACTGCGTCTCATTAATTGAAACATCAGAAATTTGTTTTATTTCGTTCCAACAATATTCCGCTATCCTAACCGCTTCCGAAAACTCGGCAACTTCACAATAAAGCACGAGAGCATCGCGATATCGAGAATCGGAAGGTATCGCCTCTAAATTAATAGCATCAGGGTTAATTATCATTTTTTGAACAACAAAATATTCATTGAACCGTCGATGAACAAAGCTAAATCTCTTCTCGTCTCCTATACCTAAGCGGCCTATTCTCGCGTATGTTAAAATCTCAATAATTTCATCTATCGGATAAGTACTAAATTCCTTCTTCAATTCGGTGACACTCGCTTCAAGACCAAGGTTTGTCTTTTCAAACATAAAATTGGCTATATCGATTGCAGCCTTGACAATAGTATTATTATTCAACCCTTTTTTTTCGCTTTTATCCTTACAGGCGTTGAGTCGCTTGTTTATATAACTAGAATAAAGTTCTGCCTGAGTACGAGGAAGACTATTGTTGTTATCTTTTGCGTAATTATATATCAAGCCTACTGAAAAAGGATTTGAAGCGATAGGAATTAACTCTTGACGATCACTAAATAACTCTTTTATTAACTGATGATCAAAGGATATATATTTTTTCAATGCTTGCTCAATTTGCAATTCACTAAAAGGCCTAATATCTAGAATTGTTTTTGTCTGAAAACGGGCAGATGGCCTTCTAAAGATTCGAGAAGCTAAAATCCCTCTTGAATCATGAGCACCTGCCAAAAAATTATATATAATTTCCGACAACTTATCTATAAGCCATGATGATTCATTCTCGTCTAAAACCGCAGGAATTTCATCAAAAGAGTCCAAAATAAAAAACAAATGCCCATTCTCGAAAAGCCTATTATAATATTTATCTATAAACTCGTCTGCAAAGACGTCTTTGCCTTTCAAATTCGAAACAATAAAACTGTTAAGATCATTATAAGTTGGCGGGTCTAATTCAGACCATTTTTTCAAAGTTTTCCATTCCTTTAAATTAATATAAATTGGTATTTTATAAGTACTAGGAACCTCCTTTAACAGATCACGACTCAACTTACGCAAGGCAACACTTTTTCCAGAACCGGGATCACCTAATACTAAAAAGGTATTACTCTTATTATCTTTTTTTATCGCACTCAGTAAATTCGTAACTTTTTTTTTCTTTTTGTTCCCACTTTGAACCTCGACTTCTGCCTCTAAAGGAGTGAAATGAGCATCGCTCCAATTAGTATCTATATCCAAATGATCAAGTTGTACTTTTAAAAATTTACAAAATGACACAACTCTATTCTTAAACTCCTTCTCTGGAAATTCTTCATCAAAGGAATTCTCATGAGTTTTCATTGCGCTAAAATCTCGAATAATATAATGCAAAAGAATTAAGAGAAGAAGACCTGTTAAAATGATGACTATAACAGATAGCTCGTAAGAAGATGCAAAAGAATCTAATTGGGGGTAAATATTAACAATTTTCTTTTTGAAGCTGTTAATCAAAGATCCATTTTTAAATACCCAGAGAGTGAATAAAGTTCCTCCGCTGATAAGATATAAAGACAATTGTCTAAGTTTCTTCTTACCGTATTCATTAGGTATAAAGAGCAGTAAGGAAAACCAAACGAAACACAAAACCATAACCGTTATTACGGTTAATGAATACACACTGGTAATAAAACCAACTAATCTAAGGCAAGTAATACATATAGTTAGTATAATAACTAACGATATTGTCAAGTTTCGGTAGCGCTTAAAAAAATATGCCATTTTATTGAGTATTTTGGTTTATCAAATCTAAGCCAAAACTCAATCCAATCAAAAAGTATTTTTAGAATTCAATCTCTCACCAAGAGCCCACCCCATACTAAAACACGCCTGGAGCAGATATCCACCCGTTGGCGCATCCCAGTTCAGCATTTCGCCGATCACATAATTATTGGGCATTCTGATCAGCTGGAAATTCTCATCCACTTCCCTCAGCGTAACTCCGCCAACGGTAGAGATCGCCTCATCCATCTCCGCCATGCCGGTTATTTTCAAGGGAAGGTTCTTGATCTTTTCTGCAAGCAACCCGAGGTCAGTGAACTGCTCTTTTGTTAACGCGCTTTTCAGAAGGCCAATGGTAGCATCCGTAAAGCCAAGCCGGTCTTCCAGCAATTTTTTAATGGAGCGGTTCCCGCGCTTACTGAATTTATCTTTGATCTGCTGCACAGTGATCCCGGGCTTAAGATCAATAAGCACTTTCGCTGCGCCTTTCTCATTCAGCTGCTTGCGGATAGGGGCGCTCAATGCATAGATGGCGCCGCCTTCTATCCCGGTGGACGTGATCACCACTTCACCCAGGCGTTCCTTGTCATCACATCTGATCACAATATTTTTTAATGGAAGACCTTCGGCAGCAATGATGAATTCCGGGTTCCAGCTGATCTGATAAGCGCAGTTAGAAGGCTGAAAAGGAACCGTGCGGATCTCCTTCTCTTTAAAAAGCTCTGTCCATGCGCCATCGGAGCCGGTCACCTTCCAGCTCGCGCCACCCAATGCAAATACGGTAATATCTGCCTTCACGATCACATCTTCATTGAACAATAAGGCATCATTCTTCCAGCCTTTCCATTCATGCTGTGTGTTGATCTTTACATTCTTTTTCTTCAGCACCTCCAAAAAGGCCTGCAGCACTTCTATCGGCTTGATGCCTTTTACAGGGAACACCCTTTTGCTGCTGCCAACATAGGTTTCTATCCCAATTCCTTTGAGCCATTCACGCAGGTGCTCATTCGTGAAGGAGCGCAGGCTTTTTTCAAGAAAGGCTACAGGTGTGTAACGTTTCACAAACTCATCCAGCTCTTCCGAATGCGTGAGGTTAAAGCCGCCGTCGCCTGCTACGAGGAACTTCCTGCCTACAGCATGATTCTTTTCATAGATGCTGACATCAAACAAATTCTCATCGAGTGTGGCAGCCAGCATCAGGGCCGCAGCCCCTCCTCCAATGATCGCCACCGATCGTTTTTCCGGATTTTTCATTGGCATAAAATTAACAATAATAAGGTGACAGAGAGGTTTAAAGAATTAAATGAACAGGGATCAGCGATGCGCGGTTTACGAAAAAAGAATGAGTACAGGCCATACCAGTCGGCGGAGCAGGTTCAGCTTGTATACAGCGGCAGGGATTATTTCCAGCGCCTGGAGAGGATCATCGCTTCCGCGAGGAATGAATTGCACATCCAGACCTATATCTTTGACCATGATGAAACCGGCAAAACGGTAATTACGGCGCTAAAAAAAGCAGCCGCGCGGAATGTACAGATCTACATATTACTTGATGGCTTCGGCGCCTCCGCCTTTCCAAAGGAGCTGATGAAAGAACTGAGCAGCACCGGCATCCACGTAAGGTTCTTTGCACCTTTTTTTTCCACAAATACATTTTACCTGGGCAGAAGGCTTCATCACAAAGTGATCGTTGCCGATAAAAAAGTAGCGCTGATCGGCGGGATCAATATTGCGGACAAATACAAGGGCACGGAGTCGGAGCTGCCCTGGCTGGATTACGCCGTTGAGCTGCGCGGCAGCATTTGCGGGGGCATCCAGGAGTTCTGCAACAACATTTACAACAAAAAGTTTTACCGCAGGATCGCGGACCCGAACAACAGCAAGCAAAGCGGCGAAGTTCCGGTGCGCATTGCGGTGAACGACTGGATCAACCGGAAGAACGAGATCAGCGGCGGCTACCTGCACGCGATCCGGCATGCAAAAAAAGAGATCATCATTGTAGGCGGCTATTTCATCCCGGGAAGAAGAATGAGAGTAGCGCTGAAACAGGCGAGCAGGCGCGGTGTGAAAGTGAAGATCATACTTGCCGGGATCTCCGATGTTGCGCTGGTGGCGAGGGCAACACGCTTCTTTTATTCCTTTCTGCTGCGCCACGACATTGAGCTGCATGAATGGCGGCATTCGGTGCTGCATGGAAAAGCGGCGGTGATCGACGGCGAATGGTCAACGATCGGCTCGTTCAACCTCAATCACTTAAGCACTTATGCCAGCATCGAGATGAACGTGGAGATCAAGGCAAAAGAGTTTTCAGCGGTGTTCTGTCACCACCTATATGAAGTAATGAGCCGCTGCAGGGTGGTATCGCGCGTTAAATACGAAAGCAAGAACAAGCTGATGAATAAGCTTCTGAACTGGGGCTCTTTCGGGCTGATCCGGCTGTTCTCGTTTATCTTAACGGTGTTTTCCTATCACAGGCTGTTCAGGAGGTACTTTTTGAGTCCGAAGTGAGATTCATCATTATTACATTCTATCATTACGATGTCATGCCGTGCCACGACACGGCATCTCTACGCAATGTTGAGGCTGGCAGATTCCCTTCATCTTATGATTTCAGAGAGATGCCGTGTCGGAGCACGGCATGACGGCAAACTACACGCTGCTTATCAGATAATCTTATACAGCGATTTACCCTTCTCACCCAATGCATCCACCTTCTTTTCAATTGCAGGATCTTTAATGAGCGGCGGCGCATGATGCGGCTTGATGCGGGCATCGATGATCAGCGGGCCACGGCATCCCCAGTGTTTGTTCTCCGTGAAGCTGTCAACGCCATGAATGTCATGCGATGGGTTGCTGCGCGTGAATGTGACCCAGAGGAAGTTATTCAGGCTTTGCGATACGAAATCAGAGTCGTCGCAGAGAATGATCAAGGGTAGGTTGGAGGTTGGAGGATGGAGGGGCGGGAGATGTAAGAGATGAGATGTGAGACCTGAGATCTCTTTACCTGCACCTTCCTCCGTCACATATTTATCCGCAGTGATCGCGAGGATTCCCGGCATCACCACTTTCGGGTTCCGGAAGCCATCGGGTAAATTCAGGTCCCCGGTTTCAGTCCCGAGCTCTCTTATTTTTTTCCCGGCTGCCGCAATTACTACCTTGCTTCCGCTGTTGAGGCCGGTTCCGCTGTAATCCAGCGTATCGATGGTGGTGCGCGTATAGAAATGCAGGTCCCTTGTGAGATCGATCCGCTCCAGCACATGCTTGAAAAAATCCGCAACATCATGTGTTGTTAACTGGGGATTGTCCTCTCCGGCTATGATGAACAAATATTTTGCAAGGCTGAGCTGTCCGCTGCCAAGGATATGGTTCGCAATGGTAAGGATCTCCTGCGGGCGCCTTTCGGAGCTGTAAGGCGTGTAGCGCTCGCTCCCGATCGCAAGCAGCAAAGGATGAACGCCGGAGGCATCCACCGCATGCACATCTTTCAATCCGGGGATCTCCTTCGGAATAGCATTCCCGGTAAGCTCATGAATGAGATTCCCGAATGCCGTGTCTTCCTGCGGCGGACGGCCGACTACGGTAAACGGCCAGATCGCATTATTGCGGTGATATACTTTGTGAACGCGCATCAATGGAAAATCATGCTTCAGGCTGTAGTAGCCAAGATGATCTCCAAAAGGGCCTTCGGGCTTGTTCTCATCGGGATATACTTCACCTGTGATCACAAAATCGGCATCGGAGGCAATGCAGAAATCATCTTCATAGCTGTAGCGGATGCGGCGGTTTCCGAGTGCGCCGGCAAAGGTAAGCTCGCTCATGCCTTCCGGCAAGGGCATTACCGCGCCAAGCGTGAGCGAAGGCGGGCCGCCCACAAATATGCTCACCTTTAAAGGCTTTCCTTTTTTATTCGATTTGGTCTGGTGCACGCCAATGCCGCGATGCAGCTGGTAATGCAATCCTATCTCCTTGTCTTTTACATACTCGTTCCCGCTCAATTGGATTCGGTACATGCCGAGGTTCGAATTCATCACGCCCGGCTTGTCAATGTCTTCGGTATATACAAGCGGAAGCGTAACGAAGGCTCCGCCGTCACCGGGCCAGCATTTCACCTGCGGCAATTCTGAAATGGTTGTTTGATTCTGCATCACGGGATTACCGAACCTGCTCTTTTTCGGCAATGCTGAAAAAGCGGTAAGCCCCACATTCGCATATTTGAAAGGATGACGGAGCGCCTCAAGCGGATCATTCTTGAGGTCGATCAGCGTTTTTATCTTTTCGAGGGTGTCCCTGAAAATAAACTTACTGCGGTTGGTATCACCGTAAAGGTTGGAGACTGCGCGAAATTTGCAGCCTTTAATATTTTCAAAAAGGATGGCGGGGCCATTGTTCTCAAACACACGCAGATGGATCGCTGCCATCTCGAGCTCCGCGCTCACTTCCTCTTTGATCCTCACCAAGTGGCCGTTCTTTTCCAGGTCGGCAATGCATTCTTCTGTGCTTTTATATCCCATAGCTCGTTAATGCGAAACAATGAACCTGCTCCGCGCAACATTCTTCGCTGCACTTTTTATCGTGATAAAATAAATTCCGTTCCGCAGCTCCGCTGTATTCAATTTAAGGCTTTCCTGCTGATCGCTGAGCTTTTCCGAATGCACTACCCTGCCTGCAACATCGGTGACAATGATCGTTGAATTCACAATTTCCTTTTTCACATTGGAAAGGTCGACTGTTAAATATGTTTTGGAAGGGTTCGGAAATACGGTGATCCCGTTGGCCGAATTCGTGGTGTGATCCGTTATGCCGGTTGCAAGGTAATCGTGCATTCCAAAGGTATATTCACCCAACTGCAACGAATCGATGGTTACGGTTCCGCGCTTATCGGTTACGCTGCCAACCACATTCTTTGTGTAATAAGGATATTCATGCCAGTCGTCGGCAGCATTACGGCGGTACAGTAATACGAGGCTGTCTTCCGATGTAATGTTCAACAGGTTATCGAGCCAGTAGTAATTGGAGAAGGCGGTGGTCCTTCCGTCGTAATTCACTGTTGCCTTCGCATAAAATGTTGCAGGCAGAATGCCATCCACTTTCCAGTACCTGTTCGGTGAAATACGGTAGGGCACGCAACAGTTGTGAAATGCATCCGGCGCCGTGTAATTGTGCTCCACGCGAACGAATGCCGAATCGGCAATACCCAGCACGTTGATCGTAAACTTTGCATTTGCGAAAGTGGAGCTGCCGATCGTCTTCAATGTTTTAAAATCAGGCGCAACTGCATGGCTGATCTTTTCGTCCATGTTCACAGCAGTAAAAGCGGGATCAAAAGGAACAGTAAAGCTGAATGAAGCATTCGGCCCCGACATCGTAAAATTCTGCGTCTGCTGTGTCCAGTCGGCAGCTTTAAAAGTCATCTCCAGAGGAACATTGTTATAGTAATGCGGAGCGCCCGTTAATTTCTGCTTTACAAATACGGTTACATTGTAATTTCCGCCGCTGGCAGAAACACTCTGCACGGAATCGATGGAAAAGTGCGGGTAGCCCGGACTGTTCACCCAATCGTTAAAGAAATCGCTAAGGTCAACACCGCTTGCCGCAGTAAGCGCATTCATGAAATCGGCGCTGGAAACATCCTTGTAATTGTTCTGCGCAAGGTAGGTTTTCACGGAATAGAAAAAGAGGCTGTCGCCAAGGTAGCCGCGCAAGGTATGCGCAATATCGGCGCCCTTGTTGTACACGTGATCGCCGTATGTATACGTTTGCGGAATATTTGAAAGCGTAAGGTAGCCGCCTTCCTTGTTGTGCGCAAAGTGCAGCACATCTTCATGGTTATTGCGCACAGCGCTGAGATAGCTGTTGTAGCCATTCAATGCTTCATAAAATAAAAACTCACAATAATGCGCCCAGCCTTCGTTCAGCCACATATCTTCCGCAGTGCGGCAGGTGGCAAGGTCGCCAAACCAGTGGTGCGACAATTCATGCGCGTATAAGTTCTGGTAGGTAAGCGAACCTGTTGCAGTTGCCTTCGGATAGGAAATGTTGGTGGCATGCTCCATGGCGCCGGAATTGAATGGCACCATGCAATAGCCTACGCGGTTCCACATGTAGGGGCCGAAATGGTTTTCGAATGTGGACAAGGCAATGGGTAAGTTCACAAAGGAGCTTTTCACTGCCGCAGTATCGGCGGCCACCGCTGCAATGATGATGGGCACGGTGCCCGCAATTCCGTTGTATGTTTGGTTGATCTGCGCATAGGCCGCTACAGAAACCGATGCAAGATAGCTTGGGATCTGCTGGTTCATGACCCAGCGGCGGGTGCGTAATCCGCCCGCATCTGTTGTATCGCCGGCAAGCGCGCCGTTGCAATAGGCTACTTTACCGCCGTTGGTAGTGATGTTGAATTCGTAGGAAGTGCGCTCCACGAAATTATCGAAGCAGGGAAACCACACACGTCCATAAGTATGAGGCAACGCGCCGAAGCCTACGCCAAGATTGTATGCATAACCGCTCTGGAAATAGAATCCGCCCCAGCCCGACGGATCTCCCTGCGGAGTGCCGTGGTAGGAAACTTTCAGGAGCACCGTATCATTTACGTTGTATGCAGCAGGCAGGTTGACTCCCAGCAAAGTATCGTTATAAGAATAGGTAAGGTTGTTCCCGCCGATCTCCACGGAATCGATGGTAAGCATGAGAAGATCCAGATCGAGCCTGTTAATGCCGTTCATCTTCGGTGTGAATTTCACCACCGTATTTCCTTTGATCACATTGGTTGTGAAATCGGTGATATTGAGGCTGATGTTGTAGTTCAGGATATCGATGGTATCGCTGCGCATGTTGGAAGCCTGTACCTGCAGGCCGTTCGACAATGCGCGCTCATGTGCGTGCATACGCTGCTTTGTTTCCTGCTCGCTTTGCGCGGCGCAAAAAAACGGTATAAAAAGAAGGAGTGCTGAAAAATATGATCTCATGTTGTGCTTATCGTATTGGACACTAAATTTAAGAAAATACAAGATAATAACCTAATCCGGCCAGCGCGCTGACACCGATCCAGGCGATCATATTAATTTTGAAGCGATGCAGGGCGATGAGCGAGATGATGATCCAGGATGCATGGAACAGGTTGTTTGCACTGAAAGTAAATCCATCCTGAAAGAGCAATGCCCGGATGAGATACACTGCGAGGTTGAGGATCACCCCCACAACAGCAGCGCTTACAACGCTTAGCAGTCCGCGGATGGAAGGATTGCGCTGTGTTCTTTCTATAACAGGAGCGCCCACAAGCACAAACAGGATAGAGGGTAAAAATGTGAACCACACCGTTACGAGAAGGCCTGCGGTTCCGTTGAGAACGGAAGCGCCGGAATGGTTGTATCCGCCCATAAAGCCCACAAATGCCAGCACCATGATCAGCGGGCCGGGCGTTGTTTCACCGAGGGCCAGCCCATCCAGCATCTGGAATTCATTCAGCCAATGGAACTGCTGAACGCTTACCTGCGCCACATAGGGCAATATGGCGTATGCGCCGCCGAAAGTAACAAGCGCCGCTTTTGTAAAGAAGAGCCCGATCGAGTTCCAGAAAGCAGCATCGTTTGTAAAGAGCATGAAAAGTAAAAAGGGAAAGGCCCACAGCAGAAGGCCGGTGATAATTTGCTTTATCAGCCTGCTGCTGCTGAAACCGGCATCGGGAAGCACTGTTGCCGCGTTAATGTAAAACCCTTCCTCCATGGATGCGTTACGGCCCAGCTCTTCACCGGCAGCCAGGTATTGCGGGCGGGCGCGCTGAACTATAAATCCGATAATGAGCGCAGAAATGATAATGAGCGGAAAGGACAGGTTAAAGAAAAAGATCGCCACAAAGCTTAAGGCGGCAATGATGTAATGCAGGATGCCGCTCATCGACTTCTTCCCTATCTTGAGAAACGCGAGCACTACAATGGCAATCACGGCGGGCTTTAAGCCATTAAGAATTGAATACACTGCGGGAAGCTCACCGAATAAAACGTAAAGGATACTTAATGCAAGCAGGATAAAAACAGAAGGCAGCACAAAAAGAATTCCGGCCACCAGTGCGCCCCGTACTCCATGAAGCAGCCAGCCGGTATAGGTTGCCATTTGCTGCGCTTCGGGGCCGGGGAGCAACATGCAGTAATTCAGCGCATGTAAAAACCTTGATTCGGAGATCCATCTTTTTTTCTCAACGAGGAATTCATGCATGATCGCGATCTGGCCGGCAGGCCCTCCAAAGCTGATGAACCCGAGCTTTAGCCAAAACAAAAAAGCTACCCTGAAGGAAGGCTTACCGGGTTTTACCACTCCTGCGCCTTTTTATAACTGAATTCTTCCTTTACATATTTCCCCTTGAACCTGCCATCAATACAGGCATAGAAAGTGCCATCGCCATTTTTATAGTACAGCACGCGCTGTGGAAAATCGTGCTTCGGATCTTCAAACACAGCTGTGTCGTTCTTAAAGCCTGTAAACTTAAATGCGGCAGGAGCAGGGTTTCCCTTTACCACCGCTACGTAATACAGTCCGTCCTCGCGCTCCTCAATGCTGATCTCTTCCGCGAAAGCGGTATCCTTTCCTGCAAGCACTCCTCCCCTGCCATACATCACATTTCCTTCGGCGGGTTTCCACTGTTCGAAAATGGGAACAGTATCGTATTTGCCTACCCATTTACCGGCAAGCCAGGAAAAGGAGCTGAGGTCTGCAGATCTCTTACAGGAAGCTAACGCGAGCATTCCACCTATCATTAATAAAATCGTTTTTTTCATAAGGCTTTCATTAAATAAAAACATCCCACGGAGGCGGGATGCTGTTTGGTTATTTTTTTTCGTCGAACATATCTTTCATGGCTCCGAGGTAATAGGCATCCCAGCCTTCATCTATACTCCTGAGCGATTTTTCGGGGACATCCTCGTGCAGCAGCTCCACAATTGTTTTCTTGCCTTTTGCCTTCAATGTGAATGTTACCTTCGATGGCGCATCCCACTGATCGTAGCACCATTCCTGCACCAGCTTCTTATTTTTCACCACCTCTATGTTTGTTCCGAACATTTGTCCGCCCCATAACGTGAACGTATCGCCAACATCAGGCCCCATTTTGGCCTCATCACCGCTCCAGTGCTGAATAGTATCAGGATTCACCAGCGCGTCAAACACCTGTTCGGGCGTTGCATTCATCTCATACTTCTGCTCTATTTTGGGCATCTTCCGGGTCTTAATTCAATGGTAAATGTACTTAAATTTAACGATTTTTTTCAATTACTGTTTTAGGGCAAGTGAGCTGTACCACCCCGACCCTCCTACGAGGAGGGAGCACAACATCCTGCAGCAAATGATAAATTAGCTACTGCTAAAACGGAACCGCGTTCGCATCCGTGTACTTCATTTTATACATTAGGTCGTTGTACATATTCTGCTCGGGCAGATAGGTAATGGAATAGCCCTGTGCAGCATATTCCTTCATTTTATCCTCCGGAATGTAAGGCTCAAATACAACACCGGGATTGGGTGGAATGCCAATGCCTGTTACCATGATCTCGTTGTACCACCAGCCGGCAATGACCACCGTTTTTTTATCCGTCTGCAGCGCTTTCATGATCACCTCATGCGTATAGTCCATCTTCTGCTTCCGTTTGGAATAATCGGAAACCACCGGGCCTGAAAAAGGATCGAAGAAAATCTCCTGCCCCGACACGCTGAATGTAACCGCAGCGCCTGAATGTTCAGCGCCGCGCAGCTTATCGGTTAAATTGATGCTGCAGACAAATGATGAAAGCACCAATGCATAGCAAAGAAGCCTGAATTGCACGCTGTTGAGGTAATACGCGAAAAGCAGGATCACAAAAGGGATCACAGGGATCATGTAACCCGACTTTTGCGGCAGGCGAAAGTACGAGATGATATAAAGCACAATGATCATGCAGCAGGCCCAGAGGATCTTTTTGTCCGGCCTTGCCTTGAATAAGCTCTCCGTTTTCCTGCCCCTGTTGCGGATAGCAGCGATCGTAAAAAAGCAGAGCGCAGCCATTCCCACAAAGCCAAAAACGCCAAGGGTCATTTTATACAGCACTTTGGTGATGGGCGGATAAGGAAACTGATCGTAATACATAAAGAAGGATGTGCCGAACTGCAGGATGACCGGCAGAAAGGCAAGCACTGCTACAAGGCCCATTGGAATCGCAATTTTACAAATACGCCAGGCATTTTCTTTCCATGCCTCCTGTTTCCAGAGAATAAGCGCATACGGCAACAGCATAACCCCACAGGTGATCCGGCAGCCAACTGCCAGCCCGAGAATGATCCCGGCCAGGTAATATTTTTCTCTCAGCACAAAATAAAGGCTCATCAGCACAAATGCTTCCGACCACATGAAGTCGATCGTATAAGTGCTGCTGATGTACACTACCGGCACAAAGGCGAAAGCAAGGCCTGCGAGAAAAAAATGACGGAACCTGAGATGCTGCAGGATAAGTGCGAAGAACACAGCCGCAACACCGCTGAAAAAGGTACAGAGCCCGTTGTAGATCACAGGGCCGCATCCCCAGAGGGCAGAATAAATGAGCTCCTGAACGGGATGCCCGGGAAACCGCGATGGCTCATAAATACCGCTGAGCCTGGTATGGAAGGCTGCAAGGGCGATGCCCCACGAGTCCTCCTCCACTCCATAGCCCGCCGATAAAAACGGCAGGCGTGAAATAAAAACAAGAAGGAACAGGCCTATGAAAGGAAGATATTTATTTCTTGTTTCCAGGGGAATGAGAATTGAATTATTCGTTCAAACGCTGCCTTACCACTTCATACAGCATTACGCCGGTGGCCACGGATACATTCAGCGAGCCGATCTCGCCGAGCAACGGGATTTTTGCATGCGCGTCGGCAAGCTTCAGGAATTCGGACGAGATCCCGTCCTCTTCGGATCCCATCATGATCGCGACAGGCAATGTAAAGTCGACCTTGTAATAATCATCGCTTGCTTTTTCGGTACAGGCGATCACCTGCAGCCCGCTTTCGCGAAGGTATTCGATCACCTGCTTAAGGTTCTCCTCGCGGCATACGGGAATCTTATGCAAAGCGCCGGTGGATGTTTTGATGGCATCGGCATTGATCTGCGCGGCGCCTTTCTGCGGAATGATGATCGCATCGACACCCGCACATTCGGCAGTACGCGCTATCGCACCGAAGTTACGCACATCGGTGATGCGGTCGAGGATCAGCAGCAAAGGCGTTTTTCCCGCTTCAAATACCGCAGGCAGAATATTTTCTATTTTATGATATTCAATGGAGGAGATATAACCTACAACTCCCTGGTGATTTTTAGAGGTGAGGCGGTTGAGCTTTTCCAGCGGAACGTACTGGTACAGCACATTGTGCTTTTTAAGCATGCCCATCATTTCGCCGAAAAGCTCATTCTTCAGTCCGTTCTGCACAAACAAACGATCGATCTCCTTGCCTGCCTTCAATGCTTCGATCACCGGGCGTAAGCCAAAGATCATATTACTGCTGTCACTTTCTTTTTTTTGTTCTTTCGTTTGCATAATTTGATTGTTTAATCCTGTAAATACGCCCTGCCCTGTCTCCAGATGTCGACCGCCGAGTACCATGACTGCTTGTAATTGACAGAGCGGTCGAGTGAATAATCATTATCCGTAAAAGGGTTGTTCACTTTTGAGAATACATACGTGAGTGAATTGATATTGTTCTCCTCGCCATAGGTCCATGTTTCGGAATTAGCTGTTTTATAGATCACATTCGGCGCGCCGTAGATCAGGTAGATCATTCCCCGGTCGGTCTTCCAGCCTTCCACGTAAGAAGTAAAATAAGCGTTGCCGTCCTGTACGCGGTTATAATATTTACGGATGATCTCCTTTGCCCTTTCCTGGTTGCCTGTGCAGTCGAGCCAGAATTTCTCCACGCTTGCCTTTTTATTGCTGCTGTTCACCAGGTCTTCGTATTCCTGCCTGGAAGTGATGAAGCGCAAAGGCAGGATCATGTCCTCGGCTTTTTTAACATCGGGGAATGCATCTGAAAAGTTGAACAGCGTAATGCCGTCGCGCTTTGTTGTATCCAGCTGGATGTGATAAAACCCTTTTTTATTTGCGACAAATTTGGTTACGCCTTTATCCAGCTGCAATGTATAGGTGCTGTCGGGCTGGTAATGAAAGGGCTTTGCCTCAGCTACGGAAAAGGGCGGAACCGCCAGCGGAAACTCGCGGTTGTAATAGCGCACAAAAACCGTAACGCCGATCTGCGATTTGTAATTGATGGAGAGCTCTTCGCCTAATTTCACATAGCTCCTGAAAACGGGGGCGCCTGTAGCCACCGATCTCACGAGGAAATTCTGGCGGTTGAGGTCATTCTCCTTTTCAATGCTCACTACCGCCGTTACCTCGTTGTTCCTGTTCAGGTCGGTCACTTTCAGCCTCACCACATAGCTGTTGGGAGTAACAGCCCTTACATTCATTTTACCGATAATGAATTTATCCTGTCCCGTATTGTTCTCATCGATGAGGCGCACAGAGCCGCTGTCGAGGATCACCTTTGAATCATACGAAGAATACATCCGGAAAGAGATGAGCACATTGCAGCTGAAATTAATTCCGTCGGGACGCATATATAACAGCTCCCTGCTGGAGAGCTTGAAATGCAGTTCGGAGGATGAATCGCTGGAGTTGAACACAACGAACCGCGGGTGAATGGTGTTCAGCTCTTTCCTGTAGCTGGGGTTTTGCGTAACCGTGCTGCCGCCTTGCTTTGAGGATCCGCAGGCAATAGCAGCCATGATGACAACAGTATATAAAAAATATTTTTTCATCTATGTGTTGGGTTCCTCTGTTAATTGTGAAGGCTCATCGTTGTTTAAAAACTTCGCAGGGATTTGCTTGTCCTTGTTGGTTTTTGCGCCGAGCTTCTGGATGTTCTGGATGCGCTTCACAATGTTGCCGCTGCCGGAGCTCAGCTTGTTGATGGCATCGTTGTACGCTTTGGATGATTGCTCGATCCCGCGCTCGATCTTCTGCATATCTTCCAGGAAGCCGACAAACTTATCGTACAGCTCTCCGCCCTGCCTTGCGATCTCCATTACGTTCTTCGTCTGGCGCTCCTGCTTCCACAGCGATGCGATGGTACGCAATGTAGCCAGCAGCGTGGAAGGGCTCACGATCACGATCTTCCTGTCCCATGCAAAGCTGAACAACTCATGGTCGGCCTGAACCGCAACACTGAATGATGATTCTATCGGGATGAACAACAATACAAAATCGGGGGTGTTAAAATCGGCGGAAGAATGATAATCCTTATCGCTCAGCAATTTCACATGGTTACGCACAGATGCGAGATGCTCGCGGATATACAGTTCTTTGTCCTCTTCGGTATGCGCATTCACAAAGGCTTCATACGCGATCAGGGAAACTTTGGAATCGACAATAATGTGCTTATCGTCAGGCAGCATGATCACCGCATCGGGCTGGATCCGCTTGCCTTCGCTGTTATTGGTGCTGAACTGAGTACGGTACTCCTGCTCCTTCACGAGGCCGGAGCGCTCCAGTACTTTTTCAAGAATGATCTCGCCCCAGTTTCCCTGCTTCTTATTATCGCCTTTCAGCGCTTTTGCAAGGTTGTTCGCTTCATCGCTGATCTTCTGGTTGAGCTCAATTAAGTTCTTGATCTCCGTTTTGAGCACAATGCGCTCATCGGACTCGGCTTTATATGCCTTTTCTACCTTCTCCTCGAAAGCTTTGATATTTTCCTTGAGGGGATTTAATATAATATCGAGATTGGATTTATTCTGCTCGGTGAACTTGGTGGCTTTTTCATCAAGGATCTTATTGGCGATCACTTCAAACTCGGTTGTGTATTTTTTATGAACGTTCTCGAGCTCCGATTTTAAGGTCACAAATTTTTCCTCCTGCGCCTTGAATGCTTCACGCGCTTTCGCGATGGTGATATTCGCATCGTTCAGTTCTTTGCGCAAGGTATTGATCTCGGCAGCGGCCTTTTCCTTTTCCGCTTCGAGGTGCTGCTCATTCCTTGAACGCTCTTCCTGCATTTCGGCATGCGATTGCTCTTTCAGGCTTTTCAGCTCATCGCTGAGCCTTGCGATCTCCCGCTGCGCATTCTCAAAATTGGTGGCAAGCACCAGCTTCTCCTTTTCCAGCTCCACGATCCGGGCATCAAGGGCAGAAGTATCCGCAACCGCAGTGTTCCTGTTCTTCAACAGCAAAAACGCGATCACAAAACCCAGTGCCAGCCCGATAATCAAAAGCAAAATCTCCATAGTAATTCTCCGAAATATGAAGGGCTAATTTACGGATAAATTCGCTTGGTTGGAGGGGGAAATTTAGGGGAGGTGCCAGACACAACCATCTTAAAAATAATTCACGATCCCGAAATGGATCTTCCCGCTGCGAAGCTGGATGGGATTGTTGAACTGCTTTCCGAGGGCGTAGTTAATGGAGAAGATGCCGGCCTTTGTTTCAAAGCTGATGCCCGCTCCAAAGCCGAAGGGCGTATCCTTTACATATTGGTTAAGGCTGTTGTTCTCGTACCAGGCACCATCGCCAAACACATACAGGTAACTGTTCTGCTCGAGGATAAAGCGGTATTCGAGCGTAAAAATGGAATATGCCGAAGCGAAGATGGATTCCTCATCGAAGCCGCGCAGTGTTTTTAAGCCCCCGATCCGGAAAAGCTCATTCTGGAAAGTGGTTTCACCATATAGAAAAGCCGACCGGTCACCCAGCATCACCGTGCTCCTGTCGCCAACCGGGATGAACACGCTAAGCTCGATATCTGAATTATACTGTGCAGAGCTGAGCTTCAGCTTATCGTACACTACAGGATTCACCTTTGCATTTTTTTTAATCACCCTCGTTCCGGCGCTTGCATTCATAAGCAGGGAAAAGCCTTTGCGGGGATTGAGGCGGTAATCGAGCCGCTCGAATTTAAGCCCGATGCCGTACATGTTTGAATGCACATCGGCATACGGAGGGAGTGCCGTAACAAACTCAAGGCCCTTCGTGGAAAGCAGCGTGGAGCTTTTGTTGGTATAAAAAAGCTTCAGGTAATTTCCGCCGATCAGCATGTACTGCACACCAATGTTCTGGTTAAGGTCGAGGTAGCTTGTATCCTTTTTGTACAGCTTGAAATTATAATCCAGTCCGAGCGGGGTCCTTAAAATAAAGGGATACACCACTCTTGCCTTGAGGTCCTGCGTTTGTGTCTGCAGCCGTCTCCAGTTAAGGTCGATCAGCTCTCCGCGGCCGAGCCCGTTCTGCAGCTTCAGGCGCACATCGCCGGTAAAAAGGATCTTGCCGGTTTTGTTATCCGGAAGGATCCCGATCACGCCATCGAACTGGCTTGCCCGCTTTTTATCGAGGTTGAGGATGAGCTTGTTCTGCTTGTTGGTGAATGTGACGGATGCCGGTTTCTTCACCGTTACAAAAGGCAATTCGCGCAGGCGTGTATTCACCTTCTGCAGCTGGCTTTCATCATAGAGGCTGCCCGGCTTTATGCCCAGGTAATTGTACATGTACACAGGGGCGATCTTTGCGCTTCCCCGGATCACCACGCTGTCGATCTTCACTTCCGCATTCTTCTCGAGCCTCAGCACAGCGGAAAGCTGCTCCTCCTTAAACTCAATACTGTCGAGCTTTACGGAGGCAAACGGATAGCCGTTATTTTCATAATAGCGAACGATCCTTTCGCGAAGTCGCCGCACATCCTTATATTTCAATGGTTTGCCGGCATACAGCTTTTCGCGGAAACCGATCTCGCTCAGCACACCTTCATCCACGTTCCCTTTGCGCAATGCCGCCCATTTGTAAGGCTTCCCAAAATCGAGATACGCTGTTGCGGAAAGGGAATCGGCAATGATGCTGTCGTACGCGGCAAGGAGATATGCATTATCATAGCAGAGGGAAAGCACCTTCTGCAGCTCCTTCTCCCGGGTGTTTTTAGAGGGAAATGTTTTTTTGTAAGCGATCTTTTTCAGCAGCGATTCATCCCTGAGTGAATGGATCACAAGGGTGTACTCCTGCTGTGCATGCAGTCGCACACAAACAGCCAGAACAGAAAAGAATAGGATGATCCCCGCTCGCATCGTATAAAGTTACGCATTTAAACAAACGGCAAACAAGTTGATTTATTGGCTCTTTAAAGAGCATTCCTTCAGAATTATTCTTTTATATATTTTGAAAGGTCGATTAAATTCATAGTTTTGTTATACAGGAACAATTCAAACAAACAAGAAACGATATGAAAAAAATAACAAGGAACATTCCCTATCTCATCGCGCTTGCCGTTATGGCAGGCTGCGGCGACGGAGGAAAAAATCCATCGGAAAGCACCGCGGATTCCAGCGATGTAAAAACAAACACGGAAACGGTAAAGGATATTGTGCTTTACAACATCCCTTCCCCGGTAGAAACATTCACCATTCTGAAAATGTCGGGCTCCGGCTTCGACAAAGCGCTGGCCAACGATCCGCGGAACGAAAGCAAATACGTTTCTAATTTTTCGAAGGCGGTAAACCTCGGCGTGTATTCTACCGACCTTTCCTTTTGCTTCCTGTATAAGCAAAACCAGGAGTTCAACAACTACATGAAAAATGTGAACAACCTTACAACGGCGCTCGGCATCGACGGCAGCTACGGACAAACGGTTTCCAAACGGCTGCAGGACAACAGCAACAGCATGGATTCGCTGATGGCGATCGCTTCTGAAGCAAGCGTGAATGCAGACCTTTACCTGAAGGAAAACCAGCGAATGAACACCACCGCGCTTGTCGCTGCAGGAAGCTGGATCGAGGCGATGCACGTCATCACCTCCATAGCGCTGAAAAAAGAAAACAGCCTAATCAGCGGACTTGTGGCCGACCAGAAAGTAGCTGCGAGAAACCTCTCAAAAATGCTGGAGCAGTTTGAATCGGACGCTGAGATCGCAGAGCTTTCAAAAAGCGTGAAGGACATTTCCACGTTTTATGATTCGTTGCAGCCGGTGCAGGGAAATTCGCTGGTGTCGGAAGATAAGCTCCTGAAAAGCATTGGCAATAACACCAGCTACGAGTTGAGCAAAGAGCAGCTGAAAGCTATTTACGATAAGGTAGAGGCATTAAGAACCAAATTAACCAACTAACATTACAGCTATGAAGAGATCATTCAACAACCTGAAAATTGTGCTTGCAGTTTTTGCCCTGAGCCTTGCTGTAATGAATACAGCTACGGCGCAATGCACCGCGGTAACAAAGGAAGCCATTAAGAAGCTTACCGTTTATACACATACGGGGCAAACCAACAGCGCTGCCATTTCCGGCGGCAACAAAGTGGAAATGCACTTATCCTTTTACAAGGGATTGAATTATAAATTGCAGTTCGGGGCGGATGCAGCATTGGGACAATACACCTTCCGCATCCTGGATGAAAATAAAAAGGAGCTTTATAAATTCGACGGAGGCAGCCAGGCGGATTATTTTACATTCTTTTCCAACTGCTCACAGGAGCTGATCATCGAGATCTCGGCGGTAGACAATACAAAGAAAGGCTGTGTTGCTGTTGTGGTAGGGATGCAGGCGCCTAAAACGGGCGGCAATTCTATACGCAATTTGTAGCCCACCACTAAGGCACAAGAATACTAAGAAGCACTAAGCTTATTTAAATCCCACCTGTTGTTGCAGGTGGGATTTTTTATGTTCAATTTATTACTCGGGGTTTTGTCATCCCGTGCCGCGACACGGGATCTCTGCGCAATGTTAACTCTTGCAGGAACTCAACTCATTTCATGATTTGAGAGAGATGCCGTGTCGGAGCACGGCATGACGGAGCATTTTTACAAGTCGATTAACTTCCACTCGCAGACGCGGCCGTAATTTTCTTTCCAAAAAACCACCTGGCGCCTACCATTATATTTATACTGCTGTATGGCAGCTCCTCCTCGAATGGCTTATTTGACTGCGACGTCGAAGTTACACCATTACTCCATTCGGTTATTTTCCTGTGCCCATTCAACCAGTACATATAAACCAATGCAGCTTCGGCGAACACGTGTAGATTTCCTTTTAATTTTTTTTCAGATCCCAGCCATCCCATAACCCCAAGGGAATATCCCTTCGTGTAATAAGTTGTTTGTAAAACACTATCGACAGTACCGGCCGGAGTATAGTTATTGCTATTAAAAGCGCTCACCCTGGAACCGGAAAACGTTTCCCTCATTCTGCCACCCAGTCCCAAAACTACACCACACTTTAAATAATACCGTGCTTCCTTTCCTATCAGTAATTTAAAACTGGGTACAACCTGCCATTGGGAGATCTTGTCCCAGGTTGTTTTACTCTTGGTAAATGTGTTATAATAATGGCCCGAATAGTGGCTATATTTAGAAACGTCCTGTGATGCTGAATAAGAAGGAATGCAATAATGATAACCCACCGAAAGGCCAAGGTGAAGATGCTTTAAAGAAGCGTATTCAGCACCTATGAAAATCTTTGCTCCCCTTCCAAACGATGCTTTAACATACTCAAGCTCAGATTTACCACTGGCAGACGGCCTGTTTTCACCGATCGATTCCTGAAAGACCGCAAAGCCATATCCGCCGCTGGCCGTAAACGAAAGCTTTTGAGAAAAGACAGAGCCTGATAACAGGACCAGACCCATACAACTGAGTTTGAAGATTCGGTTCATGGTTATCGGAATTAGTCAATGTTCACTCTTGCAGAAAACTCTACTCATCCTATGATTTGAGAGAGATGCCGTGTCGGAGCACGGCATGACAGGTCATTGGAAACTACCTGATCTCCGCTCCCGCCTTTTCCTGGTATGTCTTCATCAGCTTCTCCATAATCTTCTCGATCTGCTTATCTGTTAGCGTTGCATTATCATCACGGAGAATGAAGCTCAGCGCGTAAGATTTTTTTCCTGACGGCAGCTTATCCCCTTCGTACACATCGAACAGGTTCACGCTTTTGAGCAAGCCTTTCTCCGCCTGGTATGCCAGCTGCTCCAGCTGCTCGAACTTAACCGCCTTATCGATGAGCAGGGCAAGGTCGCGCCGTACTTCAGGAAATTTAGGCACTTCCGTATACAATGCGGTTTTATTTTGCTTCAGCGCTGCGATCACCACATCCCAGTTAAAATCGGCATAAAACACTTCCTGCCTTATGTCTATCGATTTCAAAATAGATTTGGTCAATGCGCCGAACTCAACAATTGTTTTTTTATTCCAGCTGAACGAAAGCCCCTGCGAAAATGCATCAGAGCTGCTCTCACCCATTTTCACCTCTATTCCAAGGCGCTCGAGAATGCCTTTTACAACGCCTTTCAGCGTATAGAAATTTACAGTATCGTTCTTCGCATTCCAGCTTTCCTCCTGCTTGCGGCCGGTGATGAACACCGATAAATGTTTTGCTTCAAGGTACTTCGTGCTTTCCCCTTTGATGGCCATGTAGGTTTTACCAAACTCATACAGGCGCAGGTCGGCATTCTTCCTGTTCTGGTTGTATTGAATGGTCTCGAGCCCGCTGAACAGCATGCTTTGACGAAGCACGCTAAGGTCGCTGCTCAAGGGGTTCAGCATTTTTACATTCTGCTCCGGGTTGATGCTTTTGAGCCTCATGGAATATTCCTCTTTTGTGAGCGAAAGGCACATGATCTCCGAGAAGCCGTTATTGCTCAGCAATCCGGCAACCGCCTCGCGGATCTTCTCCTGGTCGGGCTTTTCGCTGAACGATAATGATGAGTTAAGCTCGGAAGGGATCTCGATATTGTTGTAACCGTAGATCCGCAGCACTTCCTCTATCACATCCTGCTCGCGCTGTACATCCACCTTGAACGGCGGAACCGAAAGCAGCAATGCATCATGCCCTTCGTGCTCGATTTCGATCCCGAGTGAAATGATGATCTTTTTGATGATGTCGAGGTCAATGTGCTTCCCGATCAGGTCGTCACATTTTTCAAAGGAGAAAGGAACTTTAAAGCTCTCAATCTTCTTTGGGTAAATATCAATGATCTCCGAAGAGATCTCTCCGCCGGCAATCTCTTTCACCAGCAAAGCTGCGCGCTTTAATGCATATACGGTAATATTCGGATCTGTTCCCCGCTCAAAGCGGAAGGAAGCATCCGTTTTTAATCCGTGGCGCTTTGCAGACCTGCGGATGGACGTGGAATTAAAATAAGCGCTTTCGAGGAAGATCTCCGTTGTGCTTTCCGTCACACCCGATTCAATTCCACCGAAAACTCCCGCAATGCACATTCCGTCTTCTGCATTGCAGATCATCAGGTCTTCGGATGACAGTTCACGTTCGGCTTCATCCAGCGTTTTGAATTTCGCTTTATCCGTGAGCTTCTTCACGGTGATCTTATTGCCTTTTATTTTCGCGGCATCAAAGGCATGCAGCGGCTGCCCCAGCTCATGGAGCACATAGTTAGTAATATCAACAATGTTGTTGATCGGGCGCACACCGATGGATTTAAGCCTGTTCTTCAGCCAATCCGGGGAGTCGGCCACTTTAATATTGCTGATGCTGATGCCCGAGTAACGCGGGCATGCTTCCGTGTCTTCCACGTTCACTTCAATCATGGAGCGCGTATTCACCACCTGGAAATTGCTCACATTCGGCAATTCAAGCGTGGTTTGCGGATCTTCGTGCATCGCATTCAGCACTGCAACGAGGTCGCGCGCAACACCCACATGCGATGCAGCATCGGCACGGTTCGGTGTTAGGCCGATCTCGAATGTATAGTCTTCTTCAATTTTAAAATAGTCTTTAGCAGGGGTTCCCGGCATTGCATCCGCATCGAGCACCATAATGCCTGCATGCGACGTTCCAAGGCCGATCTCATCTTCAGCGCAGATCATCCCTTCCGAAGCGGCACCACGGATCTTCGACTTTTTTATTTCGAATGGTTCTCCGGTCGCAGGATATAATTTTGCGCCGATGGTTGCTACTACTACCTTTTGCCCGGCTTCCACATTCGCCGCACCGCACACGATGTTCAGCAGGGTGCCTGTTCCAACATCAACTGTGGTTAAGTTCAGGCGGTCAGCATCGGGATGCTTTTCCTTGCTCATCACCTGGCCTACTACAATGCCTTCGAGTCCGCCTTTCACCGTTTCAAACTTCTCGATGCTTTCCACTTCAAGCCCGCAGCCGGTAAGGAGCTTTCCAAGCTCTTCGGGCGGCAGGTCGGTTTTAACGTAATCTTTTAACCAGTTGTATGATATTTTCATGATGCGACAAAAATAAGGAATAAATTCAAGTAGTAATATTCTAATAGCCGCCCGGCTGTATGATCAACTTCGCTGTTTTTACTTCACCATTCTTGCCGCTGAGCTGGACAAGATAGATCCCTTTAGACAGACCGCGAAGATCCACTTGCATTGTTCCCGGCACGTCAGCAGACGCTGCAAATAACAAATCCCCAAGGATGCTGTAAACTTTTATTTCGCAACCTGTGGGAACATTCCGAAGAGTAAACAATCCATCTCCCGGGTTAGGATAAATATCAGTGGTGGCAGATGAAAGCTCATGCATCTCAATAGAGGTTGGGCTGATCACGGCGCTATCTCCATTAAATTTGGCCAGGAACATGGTATATGTCAGCGTATCCAAATTAACAAGCCCATGCGCACCGCAATCGAGGGTATCGCTGTTAAATCGCCCCGTTATGAACACACCACCTGCAGCATCTACAGTAATGCTATTTGAAACGTCTGATAGTCTGCCGGGAGGACGAAAAGCATACACTATGTTCCCGCTCGAATCCACACTCGCTAAGTAAATGTCAGTATAGGCACCTGTGTTGGATAACGTATAAGAGCCAAATCCGATAGAAGGGCTCTGGAAGTAGCCTGTCAGGTACAGATGACAGGAATCATCGATCGCGAGAGCAGAGCTTGGAGAATAATCGGAGGACGTACCGGTTGAATTGATGCCCCATACCGGGTTCCCCGAAACATTGTACTTCAGCAGCACAACATCCATTCCTCCGTGACCGATAAGCGTATCGGGACCGAAACTGTAATTACACGTACCATACCCCGAAACATATACATTTCCGACTGGGTCAACCTGTATCGCTGATCCGAATTCCCCACCTGTTCCGCCGGCCATTCTTCCCCAGGTAAGGGCACCGGCCGGCGTGTACTTCAGCAGGAAAAGATTTTGGGAGCCCGCTGAAGAAAGAGTAACCGACCCGAAGGTCACCGTTCCCGCTGCGCCGGTCACATAAATATTTCCTGCAGCATCCGTATTTACTCCATAGGCCCAATCATAACTGCTCCCGCTACCGGAGCGGGCCCACTGCTCGTTTCCCAAACCATCAAATTTGTAAATGAACACATCGCCAAGGCCTGTATTGTAAACCGAAGTGCCTCCAAAATTAAAATACGAGTCATTGAACATCCCAACAACGATCACATTCCTGGAAGGATCGGTGGCCATGTCAAGTATAATACTACCTATCGAACTATGATTTATTGATCCTTTTGCCCACAGCGTTCCTCCCGAAGGATCTATTTTAGCGATGAACATTGAACCGTATGTCCCGCCGAAACTTCCTGTAGTATTTGGAAGCGTGTAGCTGCCGAAAGTAATGGAAGGGCTTTGGAAGTATCCTGCAAGAAGAATATTATCATCCGCGTCAATAGCCATCGCAGTAGGGTGGTCATTATAAACCCCGCCCCAGCCTTTAGCCCAGACAGGATTTCCTGCAGGGTCAAACTTTGCAAGAAAAACATTGGTAGCCCCCGCAACCGTTCCTAACGTATCTGCTCCGAAAGCAATGGCACTGGAAAATTTTCCGGCTACATATATATTTCCATGGGAGTCGTGCTCCACACAGATCCCCTCGTTTGGCTCACTATGAAGCGTCGCACCAGTGATCCAGCGGCTGACAGGCGCCTGTGAAAATGCAATCATTGCATTTAAGATAAATACGGCTAAAATTATTTTTCCTTTTTTCATCATTCATTTTATTATTTAAACTTATCCTTCAGCGCCGCCAGCTGCGATGCAAAATCATTTGCAGGAGGTTCCGGCTTTGCCTTTTTATTTGGATTGTTATTTTGAACCGGAGCTTTTGCCGCAGGGGCATTGCCGCTTACAGCATCCTTCATCGACAAAGCGATCCGCTTGCGCTGCACATCCACTTCGGTGACTGTTACCGTTACTTTCTGCGCCACTTTCACCACCGTATTCGGATCGGAAACATAGGTGTTTGATAATTGCGAGATATGAACGAGGCCATCCTGGTGCACACCGATGTCGACAAAAGCCCCAAAATTAGTGACGTTGGTGACAATGCCCGGGAGCTTCATCCCTATCCGCAGGTCTTTCATTTCATGAACGCTGTCGTCGAAAGCAAACACCTCAAACGATTTACGCGGATCGCGGCCCGGCTTGTCGAGCTCGGAAAGAATATCATTCAGAGTAGGAAGCCCTACTTTTTCGGTTACATATTTCTGTAGCGAAATTTGCTTGCGCAATTCCTTATCGCTCATCAATTGCTCGATGGTGCAGTTAAGGTCGGCGGCCATTTTCTCAACGATGTGGTAGCTTTCCGGGTGAACCGCGCTTTTATCCAGCGGATGCTTCCCGTTGGAAATGCGCATGAACCCTGCAGCCTGCTCGTATGCCTTTTCTCCCATGCGTGGCACTTTCAATAATTCTTTTCTTGACTTGAACGGACCGTTCTCATTCCTGTACTCCACAATGTTCCGCGCCAGCTGCGGCCCCAATCCCGACACATACGTGAGCAGCTGCTTGCTCGCCGTGTTCACTTCCACTCCTACTTTATTCACCGAGCTTTCCACCACTTCATCCAGCTTTTTCTTCAATAGGTACTGATCAACATCGTGCTGGTACTGTCCCACGCCAATCGATTTCGCATCGATCTTCACCAGCTCTGCCAGCGGATCCGCCAGCCTTCTGCCAATGGAAACAGCGCCGCGAACGGTAATGTCCTTGTCGGGAAATTCCTCGCGTGCCACATCCGAAGCGGAATAAATAGATGCGCCGCTTTCGTTCACCATGATCACGTTGATCTCTTTCGGCAATTCATCGATGCTCTTGATAAACGCTTCCGTTTCACGCCCCGCAGTGCCGTTGCCGATCGCGATGGCCTCCAGGTTATGCTTTGCGCACAGCGCCATCACCGTTTGCTTCGAGTGAAATAATTTATTCTGCTCATGCGGGTAGATCACGGTATCTTCCAATAATTTTCCCTGCTTGTCGAGGGCAACCACCTTGCAGCCGGTACGAAATCCCGGATCGATCGCAAGGATCGCCTTCTGCCCCAGCGGCGATGCCAGCAGCAGCTCACGCAGGTTATCTGCAAACACCTGGATCGCTTTCTCATCGGCCAGCTCTTTGGTCATCATGCGCATTTCACTTTCTATGGAGCTTTGCATCATACGCTCATAAGAATCCGTCACAGCAAGCTTCACCTGCTCCGATGCAGCATTGTTGCCTGTTACGAATTGCTTGTGTAAAATATCAAGCGCGCTTTCTTCCGGCGGCGCAATAAATATGCTGAGCACCTCTTCGCTTTCGCCCCTGCGGATCGCGAGCAGGCGGTGCGAGGGACAAGCCATCAGCGGCTCTTCCCATTCGAAATAATCCTTGAACTTTTCTCCCACTTCTTCTTTTCCTTTCAGCACCTTGCTTTTGATGGTGGCTTCACGCCTGAATAAATTCCGGATCTTATCGCGTGCTTCGGCATTCTCATTCACCCATTCCGCAATAATATCGCGGGCGCCGGCAAGCGCTTCGGCCGCCGACTTCACTTCCTTCTCTTCCGAGATGAATTTATCCGCTTCGGCTTCCACATTTATTCTTCCCTGCTCAAACAGCAGCTGTGCCAATGGCTCCAGCGCTTTTTCCTTTGCGATGGTTGCACGCGTGCGGCGCTTCGGCTTGTATGGCAGGTAAATATCTTCGAGTGTGGATAAGGTTTCTGCGGCACGAAGCTGCTCTATCAGCTCCGGCGTTAATTTCCCTTGGCCTTCAATGGAATCGATGATCGCTTCCCGCCTCTTCTCAAGGGCGCGTAAACGCTCGATCTCATCGCGCACAGCGGCCACCTGCACTTCATCGAGCGTGCCGGTCATTTCCTTACGGTAGCGTGAAATGAATGGAATGGTTGCGCCTTCATCGAGCAGGCCTACAGTGGCGCTTACCTGCTGTTCCCTGATGCCCAATTGCAGGGCGATCTTTTTATAAAAACGTGTGTCTGACATATCTTCTTATTCTTTGAGCAAAGATAAGGAAAGCAACTGGCGGGAATTATAATGTTTTCAACAGGTACAGGGGTTTTGTTGAAAAAAAAGCATTCCGGATGATGGAAGAAGATCCATTCGCTTCGCTCAGGATGACATTTCGGAAACATCGTTAACTATAGTTTTTCAGATGCTTTCAGAATACTGCGTTATTCCGTAAGAATAACACAGTAAAGATTCGTAAAATTCGTAAAAATTCGTTATTCGTATTATGATATTCTGCTCCAGTTCGTATTGTTCCTTCCCATCATGGAAAAGTGATACGCGATGTTTGCATTCTCGGGCTTCTGCAATTCGGGATCTTCGGAAAGCAGTTCTATTACCATGTTCCGCGCAGCATGAAGGATCTGCGCATCTTTTGCAAGGTCGGCAAGATTGAGGTCGAGAACGCCGCTCTGCTGTGTGCCGGCCATATCTCCCGGGCCGCGTAATTTCAGGTCCACATCGGCGATCTCAAAGCCATCGTTGGTCCTGCACATGGTTTCCATCCGCAATTTTCCATCCGGGCCTAACTTATGCGAGGTCATTAAAATGCAATACGATTGCTCCGCACCGCGTCCCACTCTTCCGCGGAGCTGGTGCAGTTGCGAAAGGCCGAAGCGTTCCGCGCTTTCGATTACCATCACGCTTGCATTCGGAACATTTACTCCCACTTCTATCACGGTGGTCGCCACCATAATGTGCGTTTCACCCTTTACAAAGCGCTGCATCTCGAATTCCTTGGCATCCGCTTTCATTTGTCCGTGCACAATGCTTACCTGGTAAGGCGGCGGGAATGCGCGCACTATGCTTTCATAGCCATCCATCAGGTCCTTGTAATCCATTTTTTCGGATTCCTTGATCAGCGGGTAAACCACATAGATCTGCCTTCCGACCTCGATCTGCTCCTTCATAAAGCCGAACACCCGCATCCGGTTGCTGTCGAAGCGGTGCACCGTCTGGATCGGCTTTCTACCCGGCGGCATCTCGTCGATCACACTTACATCAAGGTCGCCATACAGCGTCATTGCCAGCGTGCGCGGGATCGGCGTGGCGCTCATGATGAGCACATGCGGGGAGATCGTATTCTTCGACCACATCTTCGCGCGCTGCGCCACACCAAAGCGGTGCTGCTCATCGATCACCACGAGGCCGATGTTTTTGAACTGCACCGCATCCTCGAGCAGGGCATGCGTCCCGATCAGGATCTGCATTTCACCATTCTGTAATTGCTCATGCAGCACCCTTCTTGCCTTCGCCCTTGTGGAGCCCGTGAGCAAGCCTATTGTAATGTTCAGCGGCTTTAACAACTGGGAGATCGTTTCATAATGCTGGTTGGCGAGGATCTCCGTGGGCGCCATGAGGCAGGCCTGGAAGCCATTATCCAGTGCGATCAGCATGTTCATCAGCGCCACCAGTGTTTTCCCGCTTCCCACATCTCCCTGGATCAGCCGGTTCATCTGCTTGCCGCTGCCCATGTCGAGCCGCACTTCCTTGATCACCCGCTTCTGTGCGCCGGTAAGCTCGAACGGTAAATGATGATTGAAAAAATTATTGAAGTAATCTCCCACTTTTGAAAATACATTTCCGCGGAATGTTTTTTCCCGCAGCCCTTTTTGCCTCAGCAATTTCAGCTGGATAAAAAAGAGCTCGTCGAATTTCAACCGCAGCTCCGCACGCTTCAGCGACCCGGGATCTTTCGGCAGGTGGATCTGGCGGAATGCCTCTTCGCGTGAGATCAGCTGGAACTTATCGATGATGGACTTTGAAAGCGTTTCGGGAATGTTATTCTTTATTTGCAGCACGAGCGCCTTTTGCAGGCGTGCAATGCCTTTGGTATCGAGCATGCGGAGCTTTAATTTTTCCGTGCTGTTGTAAACGGCCTGCAGCGCGGAAGCCAGCAATGTGTTCTCATCGCTTACCGGGTCGATCTCGGGATGTGCGATGTTGAACTTTCCGTTGAAGGCTGTAGGCTTGCCGAAAACCACGAACTCATGTGTGGCATGCGGCTTTATCTTTTCACCGATCCATTTCGCGCCCTGGAACCAAACAAGCTCCAGTGTTCCGCTGCCATCGGAAAGCGTGGCAACAAACCGCTGCGAGCGCTTAACACCGACCATTTCCGTATGTACGATCTTCCCTCTCAGCTGCACGTAAGGCAGATCGGCATTGATCTCTTTGATCTTATAAAATTTGGTGCGGTCAACATAGCGAAAGGGATAAAACGTAAGCAGGTCGCCATAATTGAAAATGCGGAGCTCCTTCTTCAGCAGCTCTCCCTTCTGGGGCCCAACGCCCTTCAGGTATTCAATTGGTGTATGTAAAAAGTTGCCCGACATGCTGCAGCGAATTTAAAGAAAAAGCAGCCTTGTGCTGTGATTTTTAATTTTACACCCCTCGTGGAAAGCACGAAGTTCCGCATTTTACAAAGGCATAAAAAGAGCCTATACCATGCAAAACAGGGCGGAGAAATGGTTTTTTTATTAAATTTGTTGTCAGAACAAGCTCCAGCGCCGCCGGTACTCTATTGATGAAGAAATTTATTTTCCCTTTTTATCTTTTATTTTTTTTATTCCAGCCCTTGTTTTCACAGGATAAAAACAATCCCTGTGAGCGTACGGCGCTGATGATCGGGATGCTCAACAAATTCCATTACCAGCCTGTGGAGCTGAACGACAAGGTCTCCGAACAGATCTTCGATGACTTTATTAATGCGCTCGATCCCTACAGCCTGATCTTTACCGACCTCGAGCTGAAAAAGCTGGAGATGTTCAAAACCAGCATCGATGACATCAACCGCAGCAGCAATGCCTGCGCCTTCCTGAAGCTTGCCACCGAGCTATACCGTGAACGCCTCATAAAAGTGGACACTATGGTGGGAAGCATCTTACAGAAGCCTTTTGATTTCACTGCAAAAGATACGATCACATTTTTCCCGATGGCGGAAAAGATCACTTCCGCGGATGACATACAGCTTGAAAAAAGATGGAAAAGACGCCTGAAATACAAAGCGCTCGAGCTTATCTTTTCCGCCGCCGATGAAAATGACGATCCCTTGAAAGCTGACAATAAAACCCTTTTACTGAAAGAGCCCGAAGCCCGAAAAAAACTCCGCGTAAAGGAAAAGCGGTTTACACAACGCATTCTTGATTACCCGATGGGCTTCGACAATTATGTTTCCGTGATGTTCCACAATGCCATCGCGAACAGGTATGATCCGCACACGCTTTATTTTTCTTCCCTTGAAAAAGAGAATTTCCAGGCCGGGCTTTCAACCGAAGCAAAATCATTCGGCTTGTCGTTCAGTGAAGGAAAGAACGGTGAAGTGGCCATTGGGGAGCTTACACCGGGCGGCCCTGCATGGAAATCGAGCGAGCTCCATAAAGACGATGTGGTGCTGAAGATCAAATGGCCGGATGCGGAAGCGATCGAACTTGCGTATTCCAGCGCATCCGAAGTGGATGACCTGATCCACTCTTCCACATCCGATAAGGTGGAGCTGACGGTGAGGCAGGGAAACGGGATGGTAAGCACTGTTACGCTTTACCGCGAAGTGATCAGCGTAGATGAGAACAGCATCACCGGCTTTGTGCTGAATGGCGAAAAGAAGATCGGTTACATTTCACTCCCGGGATTTTACACCGAGATGAACAGCACACAGGCACTGGGATGTGCGAACGATGTGGCAAAGGAGATCCTGAAATTACAGAAGGAGAATATTGAAGGCATCATCCTCGACCTTCGCTATAACGGCGGCGGCTCCCTGTATGAAGCGGTGAACCTTGCCGGGATCTTTATTGACGAAGGCCCGCTCTGCATGATGCGCGATAAGAATGCAAAACCGCAGCTGGTAAAGGACATGAACCGCGGAACCATTTACAGCGGCCCGCTGATCCTGATGGTGAACGGATTGAGCGCATCCGCCTCCGAAATATTTTCGGCCGGGCTGCAGGATTATAACCGCGCGCTCATCGTTGGGAGCAACACCTATGGCAAGGCGATCGGGCAGGTTACATTGCCCGTGGATACTACCATCGACCCGAACAACTACCGTGAAGGACAGGATAACAACGCAACGGATTTTGTGAATGTAACGCTCAGCAAATTTTACGGCATCGACGGGGTGAGCCACCAGCGAAGCGGCGTTAAGCCCGATGTGCTGCTTCCCGACTTTTACAGCAACGAGCTTTACGGTGAGGCTGCGAACCCATATTCCCTAAAGCCGGATACGATCGTAAAGAAAGTTTTCTTCAACCCTTCACCTGCCCTCCCGAAGGCTGAGGTTGCCGCGCTGAGCAAAGCGCGCTTAGCTAAGGACGGCTCTTTCAACCGCATCAGCGCAGTTTCGGATTCGATCCGGAACAATGCAAAGCAGCGCGAAAAAATTGCGCTGACCCTGGATGCATACAGGCAGTACAGGAAAAAATCGGATGAAACGGAAGGTCAGGTATTGAAGCTTGTTTATCACCCATCTGAAAAGTACAAGGTATCGGGAACGCTCTATGATGAAGACCTGCTACAGGCCGATACCTACAAGAAAGAAATGAACGACATACTTATCAAAAACATTCAGAACGATGTGTACATCGAAGAATCGTTTTTGATCATGAACGATTTAATTAACTATAACCACAAATAAAAACACAAACATGAAGAAGATCAAAAGAAGCTTACTATCAGTACTCTGCATCAGCCTTTTTATAGCGAACCCGGTGAAAGCACAAAAATCGGCGGTGGAATACCTCGAAAATATCAACAAGGAATTAACCGCGCTCATGGCCGATACCTGGGATTATACAAGCGCCGTTGCTCACGGGAAAACTGCGCGCAAGATCGACAGCCGGAGGAAAGACCTCATCAAAACCTCCCTGCAGGCAAAGAACCGCATCGGCAGGATGCCGGCCTTCAATGGCGATGCAGGCCTTCGCGATTCGGTAGTTGCCTTTCTTACGATCAACTACAATGTACTCACCCAGGATTACGAGAAGATCGTAAACATGGAAGAGATCGCGGAACAATCGTACGACATGATGGAAGCATACCTCCTTGCACAGGAAAAAGCGAATGAGCGGCTGAACACGGCTGGTGACCGTATGGAAATTGAGCAGAAAAAGTTCGCGGCAGCAAACAACATCAACCTGCTGGAGAATAAGGACAAGGTTGCAAAGAAGCTGGAAAGCGCCGGAGATGTGATCAAATATTACAACGAGATCTACCTGATCTTTTTCAAAAGCTATAAGCAGGAAGCATACCTGATGGATGCGATGAACCGCAGCGACCTGAATGCGATGGAACAGAACAAAAATGCATTGGCCACCACTGCGGCGGAAGGCCTTGAAAAGCTTGCGAAGATCCAGCCGTTCAAAGGCGATGCCAACTTAAAGGCAGCCTGCAAGAGCATGCTCGAATTCTACAAGGATGAAGCCGCAACAAAAATGCCCGGCATCATTGAGTTTTACATGAAGAAAGAAAAGCTGGATAAGGTAAAAGCCGCCTTTGATGCAAAGCCGGAAAACAAGCGCACACAGCAGGATATCGACCAGTACAACACTGCTGCAAACGATATGAATGCAGGACTGAACAAATACAACAGCAACAACGAGGCATTGAACAAGAACAGGAACAACCTGCTGGAGAAATGGAACAATGCCGCTGCAAAGTTCATGGACAGCCACGTTCCGAAGTACAAATAAAAAAATCAGATCTCAGTGATAACGCCTCCTGCATACGCGGGAGGCGTTCTTATTTCAAAAGGGCATGATTTTCCCTGTAAGCCGGAAATTTACAGGCAACTTTTAAACTTTATTACGTTATAGTAATAACTGCTACTCGTTTATGACTTACAGGATCCGCTGTTTTTACACCGCGTTGCTTTTACTGCTGCTTATCCCGCGCCTGCAGGCACAAAAGGATTATTCCGCAGTTGATGCCTTTGCAAAGCATGCGCCTCCCGGCATTTCGCGTATGGTGAAGCCGCTGACGCATTATCTCACCGACCGCTATTCATCGGAGGAGGACAAGGCCAGGAGCATCGCGGTATGGATCGCCCACAACATTAAGTATGATGTGAAGATGTACCGCACCGACCGCCGGAAAAAATTATCACCCGCTAAGATTCTGAGAAGAAAAAAAGCCATTTGCCAGGGCTACTGCGACCTGTTCGAGGCCATGTGCAAGGAAGCGGGCCTCACCGCTGCAACCATTACCGGATATGATAAAGGAGGAACCTATGAGCCACAGGACATTTTTGTGAGGGATGATCATGCCTGGAGCGCAGTGAACACCGGCGGAGGCTGGCACCTGCTCGATCTTACATGGTCGGCGGGATACGTAGTGCCCAGGCGGCAGGCATTCAGGAGATGGCTGTATTTAAGGTTCGATATTCCATTCACCCAGAAATACAGGTTCATCCGCCATGTCACATACGATTACTACTATACCGAACCCGGGAAATTCGCAAAAGACCACCTTCCTGCCTATCCCTGGTGGCAAATGACGGACAGCGAGATCAGCATCGGGGCATTTGAAAAGGACACCGTTCGTTTCCGGGATTATAAGACAGATAAAACAGAAGCTCCACATGCCGTGAGCATCCCGGATTTTGAGAACAGCACCGAGCCGGTAGCTTACCTGAAGCAGGGAAAGGCGGCATTTAAATTTAACCCGAAGAATTACCGCATCCTTTCGGAGAAAAAAGCAATGTATGCATACACCTGGTTCCTTGAAACAAAAAGATCGAAAAGCATAGAGAACAAAACGAAGGTGGAAGCGTACGACTCCTGCAAAACGGTGATCGATGAAGCGAAGGACGCCGACAAGGAATACATGCGGTATACCGGCAAAGAGCGTGTACTGCGGGTACTGAAGAACAAAGATTATCACAAGGCTTCCGCCGATTTTAACAAAGAGCAGAAAAACAGGATCAAGAAAGAGACACAGCTGAACTTCAGGTATGCCGACCAGATCGACAAGCAGATCTCGCTGCTGAAAAAAGAAAGAAGCTCTCTCCAGAAAGAAAATACCCGCATCGGTGCTGAGCGCCTTCCCGAAAAGAAAAAGAACAGCATTCCCGATAACAGCGCCCTGCTGAAAAGCATTCGCCTGCTGCTCGATTCCATTGCCTCGGGACGCAATACGCTGGAAACGCTTTTCCAGCGCAAGGACTTATTCCTTGATTCGCTCGAGGACAATAAAAAAGCAACAGACTCAGTGATCAACCATGCCGGAATGCTGATGAATTACAAAATGTTCTACCGCTATTATTTTAACTGGAACTACAAAGATGCGGTAGACACCTTGCAAATACAGCACGCAGCCCTTTCCCTTGAAAAAGACTCGCTGATCTTTGAGCACGACTCCTGCCTGAGAAGCTTCGCCGCCTATTCCGAAGCGCTTTCGAACCGTTCCAATATGATCCGTGGCTACTACAGGCAGCGGCTTACCATCGCGGGCCGCCTGTATGCATACAGCAGCGACTCCGCCAGCGGTGTGAGCGACAGCTTCAGATTAGCGAAAAGCGACTGGAGAAGTTACAATAACAGCAGGCAGGTGCAGCTCGATGAACAGATCCTCAACCTGAAGTCGGAAAAACGTTCGGTGCGCAGCCAAAACAGGAAGCTGCGAAGGGAACGCAAGAATAACGACCATGAAATAGCTTTTGAGCGCTTCCGTTATAAATATTATAACCGGCAGTACCGGAACTTCTATAAAAGGGAAAGAAAAAAAGCAGTGGGCTACCTGAAAACGCTTATCCGCCTAAAAAGTGTTGTGCAGCAGGAAGAGAAGGACTGCAAGGAAAAAATAAAGGAAGAGGAACGCAAAGAGCGGGAAGAAGCGGAGAAGAGTAAGGCGGAGTAATTTAGCTTTAGCAATCATCAGACAACTACAATGCTTGGTCATGCCGTGCTCCGACACGGCATCTCTCTATAAACACAAGGTGAAGAGAATCCTGCACGCCTTATGATTGCGTAGAGATACCGTGTCCCCGGATCAGGTCCGGGGCAAGCGAGGCACGGTATGACAAACACTTTCAATCACTATAACTACTTATTTCTTCTCTGGCGCAGGCGGCGGAGGCGGAGCGGCTCCCTCTTCAGCATCCGGCGGCATTCTCTTTTCCTCGCGCTTCTTTTTCATCTCCTCTTTTTTCTTTTTGTATTTTTCGAACTGCTCGGGGCTCAGGATCTTCTGGAAGTCAGCTTCCATTTGTTTCTCCATCTGCTCCCGTGAATCTTTCGCTTTTGCCATCAGCTCTTCCCGCTCCTTCTCCCTTTTCAGGATCATCTCCTTTACCTTCTGCTGCTGTTCAACGCTTAGTGCAAGTGTTTTGGTCATGCGTTCCGTAATGCTGGCGGCGCGCTCTTCCGGGCTTTTCTTTGGTGGTGGCGGTTGCTTACCTTCCTGTGCCACCGTGGTCGCTGTCGCTATCGCAACTGCAACAAGGATCATCATTAGTTTTTTCATAAGTGTATCGGTTTAAATTCGGAGGTAAGACGGAAGTTCGAAATAAAGGTTTAACCGCCGGTGATTTTTTGTATATTTATAGAAGCACCTTCATTCCAGACATGAAATACCTGTTTCACATATTTATCTGCATGCTCGCCTTCAGCCCGTTGCATGCGCAGGTTCACGACAAATGGAATCGGCAAACGCTTACGCTCATAGAAAAGGAACATTTCAGCCATGAGTCGATCTCTTCCGACAGCCTCAAAATTTTATTCAGAGAACTTGTAAAAGCAAGAGGAGATCATTTTCAGCCCTGCTTCGATTCGGCACGAGGATTCATTCTTATCACGGAGATCTATGATCTTTCCTCCGGCAGGAAAATGCGCCGGGAACAATCTGCCGACTATTCAAATGCGAAAGGATGTTTCTGCACTTTCGAAAATGATACACTGAACGCTGATTCTATGGATTGGAATTTCCTGCCCGACTGGAATAACAAAACGGTTAATGAATTAAAACCGCGTCCGTATGTTTATTGGACCGGCTCCTGCACCGGCAGCAGAAGCGATATAAGAGCTGCAATGCGGAAAGAAAAGCGCATTAATAAGGATACAAGCTTTATTGAAACCTATGTTAAGATTGAAACACGGATCGACGTGAAGAAAAACACCATCGATATTGCATTCTTTATTCCTCAGCGGGGAAAAAGAGAAGTGAATCCATACAATGGGATGTGGGGTGACGAAACAATGCGGCTGAGCGGCTATTTCGACAGAGATGACAATTATTAAAAAGCTGGCAAAAAAAAATCTTTTATATTAAAACCTGTGTCTTTTATAGGACTGCTGCATTATAGTAACAGAACTTAAATCCTTTCCCATGAAAAGATCGTCATTAAAAGGTTTAACCGCCGCTGTTCTCCCGCTGATCCTCATATTCGGCGCCTGCCAGCAAACCACCGAAAAACAGGACCAGACGGCCTATGCGCAGCAATCTGTGATCGCGCCTGCCTCCGAAGACCCGGAAGAAAAACAGTCAGATACTGAACATGCCTCTTATCTCGGGAACCCGCCCATTTCAAAAAGCGTTTCTGTGAAAAACGACGAAGGCCTTGAAAAAACAGCCGTTACCATCCGCGAGCGCTTTATCGATTCACTAAACAAAGTAGTGTCTGTTTACAACAAAACGAAATACAACAAGGTTTCCGTAAGCTATTTCACATCGCTGGCTCACAGCCTTGGCGGGAAAACGTTTTTCGCCGACAATGCCGACAGCCTTACCGGCACTATCATGGAGATCCTGAGCAGCCGTCTCGATGACGGCACCGATATTGTTTTCCTGATCGACAAAACAGGAAGCATGGATGATGACCTTGAGAACGTGAAGCAGAGCCTCAGCACGATCATGAAATATCTTTCTAACTTTAATAATGTGAAGCTGGCCATTGCTTCCTATGGCGATAAGAATTACCAGTATGATTTCTGGTACAACCGCGGCGACCTCAGCTCCGATGTTACCCAGCTGCAAACATTCATGGATGGCTATACAACGATCGGGAATCCGGACGTGCCCGAATCGGTGAACGATGCAATTGTGCGCACCGTGAGGGAAATGAACTGGACCGAAGGGAATAAGCGGCTGATGCTGGTGATCGGGGATGCGCCTTCCCAGCAGCCGCCTTTATCATCCTATACTGAAAAGGAAGTAATTGCCGTGTGCGACTCCATGCACGTGAAGTTCAACCTCTATCCTATTATTTTGTCGGTAACCGCCGACGGACAACTGGATGTACCCTTCAGGACAAACTTTGTGAAAACATATCCCAACCCTGTGCGTGACTACCTGAATGCTGATTTTGATGAGGAAGGACAATACTTTTATGAGCTGAACGACATCAGCGGGAAGAAGATCCTGCAGAACTCGCTCAGTGAGAAAAGCTCCACCATCGATATGAGCTCCATTTCAAATGGTACGTATTTGCTGCAGATCTATAATCAAAGTACCGATAAATATTACAGCTCGAAGGTGCTGGTGCAGCATTAAAGATTGGCCTATAGCTGTGGCCTTGCGGATCATCGCCATTTGATGAAGCCTTTGTCCTTTGTATAACCTTCTAAAGAAACAATTTTACCGTCAAGCATGAGGAAATAATCAACAAGGTCATATTTCCTTTCCGGGGTGTTTGTCCACAAAACATAAATATTGTTTTTCTGGCCTTCATAATAGTAATTGTATTCAACGATACTATCACCAAGTTGCTTTTTGGCTTTTTGAAGAGGGAGGATTTGATAGTCAATAGAAGTATTCAGGATCTTATGATAGTTGCTGAACAACGTATCCTTGTAGTAAGTGATCTCACTCTCTACTCGGTCGGCCTCACCTGCAGGAGAATGATAAAAGTAATCTGCATAGATAATGTCCTTGTTGTAATCGTTTGATTTTAATTTATCAAAAACAAGGTAAAGGGTTTTTATATTTTTGTCCTTTTCCTTAGCGCGATTTTGTCCGCTGGATGAAGCGATCAGGCAGCACCAGAAAAATAAGATCCCTATAATCCTCAGGTTATTTTTCATATTCTAAGGCCTCCGAACTAAATGGTCCAGGTATTTTTTCCCCTGATCAGGGCATCAAGATCGCCTTTTCCTTTTTGTGCGATCGCCTCCTGCACCTGCAGGTTGAATGCCTGCTCATAGCAGAAGCGGTCTTCCTGGTAAAACACCCCAAACGGGCGCGGCAGTGCATTTTCAGAAGAAGCATTGTTAAAGAAGCGCACAAGGATATTTGCTTTCACCTGGTCCTTTTCATCGTGGATCCACAGATCATTGGCAGAAGCATCGGCAAGCTCTACCACCATCGGCTTAAATCCATCCAGCTTAATTCCCTTGCCGCCGTTCTCGCCGAACAACAATGGTTTTCCCTGCTCAACAAAAAGCGTATTCAGCTTCTTTGTGCCTTTCTCGGTAAACACTTCAAAAGCGCCATCGTTGAATACATTGCAGTTCTGGTAGATCTCCACCATTGAAGTTCCTTTGTGCGCATTCGCACGCTTCAGCACTTCGCGCAGGTGAACCGGATCGCGGTCCATGGTGCGTGCAACAAAGGTTGAATCGGCCCCAAGGCACAATGCCAGCGGGTTGAACGGATGATCCACGGATCCCATCGGTGTGGATTTTGCGACCTTGCCTAATGGAGACGTCGGAGAATATTGGCCTTTTGTAAGCCCGTAGATCTCATTATTGAACATCAGCACATTCACATCAAAATTCCTTCTCAGCAAATGGATCAGGTGATTCCCCCCGATCGACAGCGCATCGCCGTCGCCGGTAACGATCCATACGCTCAGCTCGGGGCGTGTGGCCTTCAGTCCGCTTGCAATAGCGGTAGCCCGGCCGTGAATGCTGTGCATCCCGTATGTTTCCATGTAATACGGAAAACGCGACGAGCATCCGATCCCTGAAATAAAAACGATCTCTTCGCGCTTTAATCCCAGCTCCGGCATTACGGTCTGTACCTGCTTTAATATCGAGTAATCACCGCAGCCCGGGCACCAGCGAACTTCCTGGTCGGTTACAAAATCTTTTGGTGACAACTTTTCTGCTGTTTGAGCTTCCATTTATTTATCTACGAATTACGAATCTGTACTAATTTGCGAATTACGAATTGTTGTCATCCCGTATGACTTGTAACACACCCCCGGCCCCTCTCAAGAGGGGAGCGGATCCTGCTATCCGGATAAGCTTATTCTTTAACGCTAATTCAATTAAAAACTATATTATTTTTTGTTTGCACGATCCGTTCCCCTCTTGAGAGGGGTTAGGGGTGTGTTTTATTTGCAGCTAATCATTTCAACATTTCCACGATCTTTTCCTTGATCTCACCCGAAGCAAAAGGCATTCCTTTGATCTTATTCAGGCCTTTCGCATCCACTAAGAATTTATCGCGGATGATCTTTATGAGCTGCCCGTTGTTCATTTCGGGGATCAGCACCTTATCAAAGCCTTTGATGAGCTCGCCTAAATTCTTCGGCAGCGGGTTCATGTATTTCACATGCGCATGCGAAACATCATAGCCTTCTGCAATGGCTTCCCGCACTGCCGTTTTAATGGAACCGTACGTGGAGCCCCAGCCGAGGATCAATAATTTTCCGGTTGTATTTCCATTATCGATGGATTGCAGCGGCACATAGTTGGCGATGTTATCCACCTTTTCCTGGCGGATCTTCACCATCAGCTCATGGTTTTCGGGATCGTATGAAATATTCCCCGTTTCATTCTCCTTTTCAATTCCTCCTACACGGTGCTCCAGCCCTTTTGTTCCCGGGATGGCCCACTCTCTCGCTAATTTTTCATTGCGCTTATACGGAAGGAATTTTTCACCTTCCTTTAAATTGTTCTTTGCGAAATTCACCGTAAGCTCCGGAAGATCCGCTGCTGACGGGAATTTCCAGGGTTCGGATCCATTGGCTATATAGCCATCGCTTAAAAAGAAAACAGGTGTCATGAATTCGATGGCAAGGCGGCAGGCTTCAAACGCCATCTCGAAGCAATCGCTCGGGGTGCTTGCTGCAATCACAGGAACAGGCGCTTCGCCATTTCTTCCGTAGATCGCCTGCATCAAGTCGGCCTGCTCTGTTTTTGTGGGCAGTCCGGTGCTGGGTCCGCCACGCTGGATGTTCACGATCACCAATGGCAATTCAAGCATCAATGCAAGCCCGATCGCTTCGCCTTTAAGGGCAATGCCGGGCCCCGACGATGCGGTGATGCCGAGTGAGCCGCCAAATGACGCGCCGATGGCGGAAGTGATGGCTGCGATCTCATCTTCGGCCTGGAATGTTTTCACACCGAAGTTCTTATGCTTGGATAATTCGTGCAGGATGTCGGAAGCCGGCGTGATCGGGTAAGTGCCGTAAAACAAGGTGAGCCCGGCTTTCTGCGTTGCAGCGATCAGTCCCATGGCAACAGCCTGGTTGCCCATGATGCTGCGGTATGTTCCTTTGGAAACTGGCGCAGGCTTTACTTCATAACGGTTCATCGGCGTTTCCACCGTTTCACCGTAATTGTATCCGGCCTTTAATACTTTTATGTTGGCGTCCATGAGCTCGGGACGCTTTTTGAATTGCTCCTTCAGGAACTCAATGGAGTTATCGAGCGAACGGTTGTACATCCAGTAAATATAACCGAGCACGAACATGTTCTTGGAGCGGTCCATTTCCTTGGTGCCCAGTCCGGAGCCTTCCAGCGCCGTGCGTGTGATCTTGGTTACGTCGATCTCATACACCTTGTATTTTTCAAGCGAGTTATCCTTCAGCGGATTCACGCCATCCGGATATTTCGCGAGCTTTAAATTCTTTGCATCGAAGCCATCGGTGTTTGCAATGATGATCCCGCCGAGCTTTAGCTGCTTCAGGTTTGCCTTTAAGGCTGCGGCATTCATCACCACCAGCACATCGCTTGCATCGCCCGCGGTAAAGATCTCCACGCTGCCGAAATGCAGCTGGAAGCCGGAAACGCCGGCAATAGTGCCTTGCGGAGCGCGGATCTCAGCAGGGAAATTCGGGAAGGTGCTGATATCATTTCCGTACAAAGCAGCTGTATTCGTGAACTGCGAGCCTGTTAACTGGATCCCGTCGCCGGAATCACCCGCGAAAAGAATTACTACATCGGTTTTTATTTCTGTCGCCATCTACTGCTAATTACGAATCATTACTAATTTACGAAATACGAATTGTTACTAATCTACCAATTACGAATTGTTCTAATTGTCATTCTCCAAAACGTCATTGCGAGGAGGTACGACGAAGCAATCTCAACTGCGAATTACGAATCTCTGTGCGTTGTCATTTCGAGTTCGACCGAAGGGAGAGTATCGAGAAAGCGGGCGGCTTGTTCTCGATATGCTCGTTCCTCGCTACTCGAACTGACGCTATTAACATTTACCACAAAAGCAAAAAAGGCTTTTCCTTCCGGGAAAAACCTTTTAAATATGTTGATTTAAATATAATTAAAAGCAATTCCCGCAAACACTAAATATACAACACATGCAGGCCATTTTTGTTGATGCGGTAACGATCATTTTGTTCTTATTTTTCTGCCCTGCAAAGATAAAGATTTAAAAATGATTTTGAGCCACAAAAATTTGATTTCTCTGTATAAAATCCCTTATTTTGCTTCTATGAACAAATTCCGGATCCTTACTGCTGCCCTGAGCTTTTTAACCACCACTGTGCTTGCAGGAGGCTTCCAGGTGAACCTTCAGGGACAAAAGCAAACGGGCATGGGCCATACCGGCACAGGGCTGCTGCTCGACAATTCAAGCATTTTCTTTAACCCCGGAGCGGTATCTTTCCTCGACTCCCTCCGCGGAATTTCACTCGGCGCAAGCTTCATCCTTCCGCGCACTACGTATTTAGAGCCTTACCCGGGCAATTATACCGCAAACATCGTAAAGCATACAGGCACGCCATTTACCGTATATGCCGTATGGAAATTCAAAAAAACAGCTAAATGGAATGCGGGCCTCGGTATTTACACACCTTTCGGAAGCAAGGTGCAGTGGCCTGATAACTGGAAAGGGCAATTCCTGATCCGGGAGATCGACCTGAAAACTATCTTTATCCAGCCCACGCTTTCCTTAAAGCTGAACGATAAAATAGGGATCGGTGCAGGCTTTATATACGCTACCGGCGGATTCAGCCTCCGCAAGGGAATTCCCATCCAGGATACCCTCGGCAACTACGGCGAAGGAAACCTCCATGGAAAAGCCAGCGGATACGGCTTCAATGCCGGGATCTATTTCAAGCCGAATGATAAATTATCCATCGGGATCGATTACCGCTCACAGGTGGCCGTGAAAGTAAACGGCGGAACCGCAGAGTTCAACGTGCCTTCCTCGGTGGAAAAATACTTTCCTGAAACCACTTTCTCCACGCAGCTGAATCTCCCGCAGACCATTTCCATCGGTGTCGGATATGCAGCAACATCAAAGCTGAAGCTGGCGCTCGACATCAATTACGTAGGCTGGAAATCGTACGATTCGCTGATCATCGACTTTGAAGATAACACAGATAAGCTGGCCGACATCCATTCGCCGCGCATGTACCAGAATTCCTTTATTTACCGCATCGGCGCGCAATACGATCTGAAAGAGAAATGGACGGTTCGCCTGGGCGCTTATTACGATTCAAGCCCCGTACAGGCAGGCTACTTAACGCCGGAAACCCCTGATGCCGACAAGATCGGCGTTACAGCGGGTGTGAGCTTCCATGTTACGAAAATGATCCATGTGGATGCCTCCCTCCTTTACATCGAAGGCATGAAGCGCACCGACACCAACCTCGAAACGCAATTCGGCGGAACCTTCAAATCAAAAGCGGTAGTTCCGGGGATCAGTTTGGAGTGGAATTTTTAGGGGTTTAAAAAAGACAATCAATGAACAATAGACGCAGGTTCTCCCGCATTTTCTTCTTGCTTACTTTCTTTGGGGTCATGAACCTTTTAGCCATGATAAGTAGCCCCACCTGAGCGAACATCCGAGGGGTAGATATTGTCGCCTAATCGGCACAGGTATGTGCTTTGGAGCTGCAATCGTTTCCTTTGCGGTATACTTTCGGGATTTGAAATAGCACATGACAGTTAAACATTTATTTCGACTTGCATTTTTAATTTGCCTTTATGGTTGTTCAGGTAATTCAGACAACCAAGTATATATACTGAACAGGAAGGAGTTCAGGCCTGATATTGAGAATGATCCAAGACAAGGATTTAAATATCACTACTTGCAATTTGGCCTTTACATTGAAAATGGTCCAAGACGAGGAATGCCGTATGTCGATACTACCGGTGCAGAGTATAATTACAGAACTAATACCATAACAATTTGGAACGATTCAACAGTTGCAATTCAACTGGAAATTGGTTTCCCAGAGGTGGGGATGAATTTGAAAGATAGTATTAGATCTAAAACTTTTCTGTTACCCAGACACTTGACACCTAAAGAGCAACGCTTTGACAAAGGCAGAAGGTCAAAGGAATTGACAAGGTTTCTGGATTTTGAAATTGACAAACCTGTGCACTTGAGCCAAGTATTGAGGCCGAGAGAAAAATGCGTTTTGACCTTTGGCGTTCTGACCGACACAAAATATCGGGACCCAACCACTCCTTATGGCACAGAGCTTCTTACTTCACAGGAAGGCTCATCCGCAATATCTTTAAAGCTTAAAATAAACGACACATTAACAGTTCCATGCGGACAATTTTGGTATATGAAACAATAAGCACAGCTGCTAACAGCGGTTTTGCGAATATGCTGGAAGCCGCAAACCGTTAGCTGTAATAGGGCGACAGACATTACGCAGACGAATGAACATTAAGGAAACGATTGAACGAATTGAGCATTTAATGTACGGACACAACTTCGAAGTGTGTCTGGGCGTTGACATTTTTAATGGAACAACCGAAGATGATTTCAGCAAAGAATTAAAGTCTAAATACCCAAACACAGACCCTTACAGAAGTCCGCTTAACGAATGCTCAAAGCAAGAATTTTTTGAAGACATTCAAGATAAATTCAACTATCGTGGCGACCGAGGTGCAGGGCTAAGTTTAACAAAAACAAAAGAACTTGAATTAAAGAATTTTCAAAGACAATTTTTCGACTTCATTACTCAAAATATAAATGAAAAAAGTAAATTCTATACTTATCCTGATCCAGACGGAATCCCCGGGTATCCTGTTTTCTGGGAATACCGATTTGTAGTGTTTACAGACCAAGGAAATATCTTATTTGTTTATGGTTCTTCATCAGACTAAAATTTGAATTTTACAGACCTTTGTGTGCCTTACTTCAGCTAACAGCCGTCTGGCGCCATTTGGGCATTACACTTCGTAAGACAAATTTTAGTAAATTTAAGATCAAGCTCCGTAATTAAAAACACAGGAAGAAACCCAAACGAGCGCCAGGCGGCAAAACGTTAGTGCCAATGCGAATTGACCTTCTTGCTAAGACATAAATATTGAAAAAATTAATTATCACATTTATTATTACGTTTCCAACCAGTATGTTTGGGCAGAAATCAGCCGACCTGTACCGTAACAAACTACCGAAGACGTTCAATTATTCCGCAGACACAATAAAAGATATTTATGTACAAATTAACGTTTTGAAAGAAGATGATTCTTACGGTAACGTTGGTGCATATGGCTTGGAGTTGGATACCACAATCAATTTGGACAAATCTCAATTAACAACTTTTATAGGTGAATTTAATAAAAACGTATACGATACTGCGTGTCTATTTTATAAACCTATGCAACAAAATACTTCCTACGTAGACTTTTATACGTTGGTGTTTGTTTCAAACAACGACATAAAAACATATTATAGAATACAAGATAATTTGTTTGTCGTAACCGCCCTATGGAAAAATGACAAGTTTGTATTAATGGTACCTGACGATGCAGACATTGAAGTTATTTATAAACTAGAGTCAAGGAATATCCTCGAAAAATTTAACCTGGTAAGAACGAAACGCGCTGGGCACTAACACAGGTAGCACAATTGCGGCTTTCAAGTTCGCAAATGCAAATTTGGCTGCTTCGCGGAATTTCTGGCATTTGCTAATTTCCTTTTGTACTTTTAATCAACTTTATCGGTTTAGACAGTTTTGCTTTTCAAATCCGCAACTGATGCCTAGCCGGAAACCGTTAGCTGTAATTAAATGAAACTCATACCCTTTTATAAAATAACATACAGACTCAATTTAAAGACCGAAGAGGAGCTTGAAAGACTTCTACACGAGTTTGTGAAACCCGACATTCGATCCACGAGCTTTCTTACCTTACCAAACTCCGACAAAGTATATCAAGGTCGGCTTGATACCGAAAAAAACGAATTCACTTTAATACGCAACTATGGACTTGCATACGGTTCTAATATTATTCAAGCGAAAGGAACTTATAAAAAAAACGAAATAGGATCAGAACTGACATTGACGGTAAGACCGAATTTTGTTTGGCTATTATTGCCATTAGCTATCATGACTGTTGGTTTTATCTTTGGAAACAATATTGTCGGTCCATTTATTCTATTTCTCATAACATATTTTTTAGTTTGCGTAATTCCCATTAACGTAACAGGACAAAGAATGACTGAGGATCTTTCTTATAAACTACGTAGACATTTATTAGGGATGACAGACCTTGCGACAGGTATATCTAAATATTAACTACTGCTAACACAGGTCTGGCGCCAATTGGGCATCTGGCTCCGGAAGACAATTATATTAACTTTGAAACCAGGCCCGCAATTAAAAATATAGTAAGAAACCCAAACGAACGCCAGGCCTGAGAAAGTTGGCAGTAATAAACCAAAGAATGACACGAATACTGATTATCATCTTTACTTTTATTAATATATATTCTTTCGGACAGACCGACCCCTTAAATCAACTTGATGAAAAAAAGGAAAAGGATGGTTATTGGGTTCAATATCTTGACAGTTTACTTTATCCAATAGATAGCGCTAATGCTTATTTCTATGGTTACGACTTATACGACCACGGACTCCAAGTGTTTAAATTTTCTAATCGTCCTAAATCATGGAAAAAGGACAAAATGATTTTCGAGGGCCGACTACCTGAGAAAGGGAAACCAAGCCCTGTTGAAGGCACATTTAAGTTTTACTGGCCTGAAATGAGACTTGAAAGTGAAGAAATATATAAAGGCGGAAAGCCTTTATATATGAAATCATTTGTCTACAACAGGCGAGATCAGGTAAACGCGGCATTTAATGAAGTACTCTATTTTGACAAACTCTATAATAATATTCCCGGAACCTTTTATTACGAAGAATACTGGCACGGAAAACTTTCAAAGAAGTATTGGTTTAGAAAAGGAAGAAAAAAGTGGGAAAGCATTAGGATAAGAGAATAGTAATTGCTACTGCTAACCGCGCACTGAGCAATCGACTGTGCCTGGCCCGAAGAAACATTTGACGTAATATATTTTAAGCCCGATATGCAAAAATTAATTTTCCTTCTGACACTTGGCTTCCTGACATTGAGTTGCGGCGAGACAGACACAAAGCCAGGCGATAATGAGGCTCCCGCCTCGACGAATGATCTTCGAGACAAAAAAGTAAATTGGTATGAAGAACTGATGATAAATTACATCAGCAAATCCGACAACGAATTAATTAAGTTATCCCGTAAAAATCCCGCAATCAAAATTGAATGGCTACTCGACAGAGTTGAGAATACAGACACAGCAAAATATCTCATCTTCCATATTGGACATGACGTAACCGACGATGCCAATACCAACATGCGATTTGTGACAGATGGCTGGGTTTACATAGACAGCCTGACACGAAAACTTTATGAATATGATGTTGCAAATGATAGTTTAATGGAATGGAGAAGATGAATACCACCGCTAACAGAGTCTGAGAGATTGAGATTAAAACAAATACTTAACCAGCCCAGCTGCTAACAGCTGTAAATACACTGATCCTTACTTCTGATTTTATAAACATCTACGGAAATTTTTCTTTATCGGATAAAGTGCTATCTTTATGCTTACCGAATAAAAACCAGGAACCTCATGAAAAAAATTTACACAGCCATTACAGCGGTCGCTTTATTATTAAGCGCTGCAACAGCCAATGCCCAATGCCCGGGCGAGCGCTATCATAACTTCGTTTTCCCCGGACACACACTTACTTCGGGAGTTCAGTACGGAAGTAACTTAAAAACAAATTATGCCGGGGTTGGCACCATGCAAAACCTGCTCATGGACATTTACCAGCCTACAGGCGATACGATGAGCAACCGTCCGCTGGTGATCGTTGCCCATGGCGGAAGCTTTATCGGCGGAAGCAAAACAGGCACCGATGTGGTGCAGCTTTGTAAAGACCTTGCCAAGCTGGGCTATGTAGCCGTTTCCATTGATTACCGCCTCGGGATGACCAACTTCCCGTTCAGCTCTACACATACCGTGGATTCAACGGATGCAGGCGCTGCCGTAATGCGCGCCGTGCACGATGGCCGCGCGGCTGTGCGCTATTTCCGCAAGAACGCTGCTGTGGGAGGCAACACGTATAAGATCGATCCGAACAATATATTCTTCGCAGGCGTTTCAGCAGGTGGATTTATTGCCGTTCACGTGGCATACATGGATCAGCTGTCGGAATTCCCAAGCTATGTTGATACAACAGGACAACCCGGCCTACACGGCGGAATTGAAGGCGAAAGCGGGAACCCGGGATATTCATCCGATGTAAAAGCGGTAGTGAACGTTTGTGGCGCACTCGGCGATGTGAACTGGATGCAGCCGGGAGATGAGCCGATCATCAGCTTCCACGGCACTAACGATAACACTGTTCCATACGGCTCAGCAACCATTTACCTTTCCGGAACTTATCCTTTACTGGTTGTAGACGGGAGCTCCACTATTGCAGCAAAGGCGGATGCGCTTGGCATTGAAAATTGCTTTGAAACATGGGAAGGACAGGATCACGTGCCGGAAGTAGGCACCAGCGCCAACGCCCTTGCTCATTATGATTCTATGCTTGTTATGACGCGCAGCTTCCTGCAGCGCCAGGTATGCGGAACGCCGCTTGTTTGCGGCTATAACGGAGCATTGTACTCTGTAGTTGGCATCTCGGAAAATACGATCGGACAATGCCTGAACGTATATCCTAATCCTTCCGAAGGCACTTTCACCATCGACCTTTCAGCTTTCAAAGGCGCGGAAGTTCAGATCGACCTGTATGATGTGCTTGGCCAAAATGTAAAGAGCATCAGGAGCGTTAAAGATGACCGCCTGAGCGTTGCAAGTGAGGGCCTGAAAAGCGGACTCTATACCTTAACCGTTACAAGCAACGGAAAGCAGTTCAGCAGAAAGCTGACACTTAAATAAAATTTTAAAACTTATCTCAAACGCCCCGGATGATTCCGGGGCGTTTTTTTTTGTTTTATAATAATTCTCTCCTCCGGAGTTCTTGTGGGTGTTAGGAGGCTTGTTATTAATAAGATGCTCCCCCGGGGCATCTGTCCCACGGAAGTGATAATTAAAAGGTTTGAAAAAAATATTCATTATTTTCATAAGTGAATGAACATTCATTTATATTTGTGCCCGTAAATGAGAACAAGGGACGAAAATAAGGAAGCGCTCATCCGCCAGAAAGCCATCGAAATGATCGTGAAGAAAGGCTTTGACGGCCTCAGCATGCAGAAGCTTGCCAAAGCCGCAAAGGTTTCCCCTGCCACCATTTATATTTATTTCAGGGACCGCGAAGACCTTGTGAACCAGCTGTACATCGAATGCGAAAAGGATTTTGCGGAAACCGTGCTGGCATCCTTCGACCCCGAGATGCATTTCAAAGAAGGCTTGTGGCAGCAATGGAAAAATCGATACACGCTCATCCTCAAAGACCCGTACCGCTTTTATTTCATGGAGCAGTTCCGGAACTCGCCGCTCATCCGCCACAAGGATGTGAAAGAAAACACATTCCGCGAAACCATGATGAAATTTGTAAAAAATGCCATTAAGCGGAAAGAGCTGATCGAGCTGCCGGTGGAAACATACTGGTCATTGGCATACGGCCCTTTTTATTCGCTTATAAAATTCCACCTGAACCAGAAATTCATTTCCGGCAGACCCTTCATTTTAACAGAAGAAAAAATGAAGCATGCCTTTAACCTTGTTCTTCGCTCCCTTCAACCTTAAAAAAAATAAAATGGATACCACCAAACAGAAAAAAACGCCTGTATTCTCAGGATACCAGAAATTCATCATCGCGATCCTCGCTATCCTGCAGTTCACCATCATCCTCGACTTTATGGTGTTGTCGCCGCTCAGCGCTATCCTGTTAAAAGAGCTGAGCCTGGCCCCGTCACAATTTGGCTGGGTGGTATCGGCCTATGCGTTCAGCGCAGGCATCTCCGGGTTCCTCGCTGCCGGCTTCGCGGATAAGTTCGACCGCAAGAAAATGCTTATGTTCTTTTACACAGGCTTTCTTCTCGGAACTGTATTATGCGCAATAGCACCCAATTATTATTTCCTGCTCAGCGCACGTATTGTTACCGGGATCTTCGGGGGTGTGATCGGCTCTGTGAGCTTTGCCATTATCACCGACGTCTTCAGAATGGAAGTGCGGGGCCGCGTAATGGGCTTTGTACAAACGGCATTCGCAGCCAGCCAGATCCTTGGCCTCCCGATCGGGCTGATCCTCGCCAACCGCTTCGGCTGGCATTCTCCTTTCTGGATGATCGCGGGGTTCGGGATCCTCGTAGGGATTGTTATTGTGGTTTACATGAAGCCGATCAACGAGCACCTGCTCATCAAATCGGAACGGAGCGCCTTTCAGCACCTGATCAAAACACTTACAACAAAGCATCATATCCGCGGGTTTGCAGGCACCATCCTGCTGGCCACAGGCGGCTTTATGCTCATGCCTTTCGGAAGCGCATTCAGCATTTTCAACCTTCACCTTACGATGGATCAGCTGCCATTGCTTTATGGAGTAACAGGAGTTTTCTCGATCGTGTTCGGGCCGCTGATCGGAAAAATGAGCGACAAGATCGGCAAGTTTAAAACCTTCGCGGTGGGAACGCTCATCAGCATGCTCATGGTAGGGATATATACCAATCTGGGCCCTACGCCGCTCTACCTTGTAATCACCCTCAACGTGCTGCTTTTTGTCGGCATCTCATCCCGCATGATCTCGTCTTCCGCTTTAATGACGGCTATTCCGGCACCGCAGGACAGGGGCGCATTCATGGCGATCAACTCCGCGATCCAGCAGATCTCGGGCGGCGTTGCTTCCGTTGCAGCAGGAATGATCGTGGTACAAACTCCTTCGGGCGAGCTCCTGCATTACAGCACCCTCGGCATCGTGGTGATCTGCTCCATGGTATTCGCAGCAATTATGATGTGGCGCGTGAACCAGTATGTGCAGAACAATCCGCCTGCACCGCCACCGATTAAAAATGCATAGAACGTTATCAGTTGCCGCTTGCGGGTTTATAATCCAGCGAAATGATCATGACCTCAGCGCGTACATTCATAATATTCTCCCTGATCGTTTTGGGATGCTCCACCTTTTTGCGGGTGCTGCCGTAGCCTCTCGTCCTGATCCTTTCGGCTGCAATACCTCGTTTGATAAGATATTCAGCAATGACCACAGCCCTTCTCTGCGAAAGCTGGAACGATGTATAGGGAGGCTTTCCGTGGATGCGCACCGGATGGTTGGAGCCTGTAACGTTAGTATGTCCCTGGATCTCCACCTTTAAATTCGGGTGCTGAACAAGAAAGCGGTAGAGGCTGTCGAGGTCCTTCTCAGAACCTTTTTTGAACTCATCGTCACTATCCTTAAATGTGATGTGCTCAAAAGGAATCATCTTGCCGACATAGAGTTCGCCGGGGGCAACAGCCTTCATGTGAAACCTGAGCGTGTGCCCATTCCCGTTCGCATACACATTATCCACCAGCAAATAATACACATCGCCCTTGCTTACATCGAGATGGCGCACATACGACCCTCCTTTCCCGCTGTGAATATAGTTCGGCAGCTCACAATCGGTTTTAAGCCCGGTCATGCCTTTGATCGACTCGTCGTTGCGGGAGATGCATGACCGCAGCGGCTCTGCCTGCTTCGTCATTATTTTTGCACCGAGATCGCCGCCTTCCCATTTATACAGCATGAAATCATAATCGTCATTCGCATCTTCCGGAACAAGGTCGAAGGTAAGCTGTCCGTTCTCGGGCACCACGTATTTATACCACACCGTGTTATGCTCCATTTCGAAATGCAGGGGATCATCCGCGGCATTGTCTTTTATTTCAAGTATGTTTCCCGCACCCCGCGGACTGTCGGGACAAAACACCACAGAATCGGTTACATATACGGCATGGGCGCAATCCGCATTTTCCTTCACTATTTTCACCACCTGCCGCCCTTCACCGGCATGGCAGAAAGCGACAGGAAGAAAATAAAATAAAAAAACACTCTTCATCACACTCATTTATCGCATAATGCTCAAAGCTGGGAAAAGACACGAAATTGTGTGTTTTTATCTTTTGATCCTTGCAGCGGTGAACACAGGCCTGAAGCCAATGTATGGGGATGCTCCGGCGACACCTACAAATTCGGGTGCGGCATTTATTTTTACCTGCTCCGCATCGCTGTTCCAGCTACCGCCCTTAGCGCATGGTTGGCGGCTTCTGTACTGCCATACCATTTCTGCCACGTTCCCCGACATACAGTATAAATCGAAATCATTGGGGTTATACGAATTGACTTTGGCTGTGCAGTAAAAATCATTGGAAACAGAGCCGGCTGAAGTGATCGGGTGCTTTACTTCCTTATTGGCACATTCGCATTTTTTCTTTAAGCTGTCGGGATAATTCACAATTGAGAAGTTGCAGAGATAACAGCCTTTTGAGTTCTGAACGCTTTGCTTTCCGGGGCTTAAGGCCCATGGGTATGGAATATCGCCATGCCCCGCACGCGCCGCCGTAAGCCATTCTTCCTCCGCAGGGATCCTGAAGTCGTTGATATACGGCGAATCCTGTTTATCCTTCGTGTAAGCATGCTTCACTTTTTCATTGACTGCATTGGTAAGCCAGTCGCAGAACATTTTCGCAGCCTCCCTTGTCACAGTCACTACCGGGTAATCATCATAGGCCGGGTGCCAGTAATAATTCTTCCGCATTGGCTCAGAATACGACTTTCCATCGATGAGCCATTTAGCGGTATCGGGAACAGCCTTGATAAAATCATCTATCTTATCCTGCATTAGCAGATCATTCAGGAATGTGCGGTAAGTGTTATTAGTAACTTCCTGTGTAAATATGTAAAAGCCGTTCATCGAAACAGTATCTCCGTAAATGATCTCTGTACTCGCCGGCACATAGGCAATCATTTGCTTGTCGCGTTTCATGATCGCTTTCACAAGCTTTTCCTTATTCTTTTTTGTCCAGGCCTTTTCTTTTTCTGTCAGCACCGGGATATTTTCATACGCATCCACGAACGCAGGATCATACTTCTTTTTCGGCGCCGTATACTCCACTTTTATTCCGGGATCCCCCACCAGCCATTTGCCGGGATCGTCCTGTTTTACTGAATCAACAGTGCCGGCAGCGTTCGCCACTCTACTTATTACAGCAGATTCAGCCGCTTGTACGGCATCAGGCAGCTCCGCACTATCCGGTTGAATGAGAGCGGATGTTCCTGCTTCCGGGAGCTCAAAGAGATTGCCGGTTGTGGGTGGAGCAGGCACTTTAGGCGGGTGCAGGCAGATCACGATGCAGAAAGATGCAGCCAGCAACAGGAACGGCAGGATCCATTTAAAAAAAATGGGCGTACCCGGGTTGCTTAGCTTTTCAAATAATTCTTTTTCCTTTTGTGCTGAAGGCACATGCAGCGCCTCCAACCCGAATGCGATCTTTGCTTCCATGTCAGTTAGTTTCTGGGTTAGTAAATCATCCTCAGCCTGCTCAAGTAAGCGCCATTTGAGCAGGTCGCGGATGTTCTTATCGGTCAGTTCCGGATTATGATCGTTCATTTAATTTCTTTTGTAATTGTTCCTTCAGCCGCTGATAATATACTTTCAGCTGGTTCGCAGGCTTATCGATGTATGCTGCGATCTCAGAATATGCCATTCCTTCGCTGCGCATCAGGAGCAGCATGCGCTCCCAGTCTTCCATTCCGTCCAGCACTTCGTTCAGCGCTTTCATCTTCGCACTTGGCGCGGCCTCCTGTTCCGCGCTCTGCTTCGAGCTGAGATCGGCATCATCTATCGCGCTGAACTCAAACTCCTTTTCACCTTTATGGTCCCTGTAATGGTTCCGCAGGTAATTGATGAAGATCCTGAAGATGAACGAGGCGAATTTCTCCTCCGACTCAAACGTATAGCCCGCGTAGCTTTCCGTTACCCTGTAAATGGTCTTGTAGATCAGGTCCCATGCCGCATCCTCATCCAGCTTCCAGGAATGCATCGCATAGGAATATAATTTTTTTCCGTAACGGTTGTAGATAACAGTGATGAAGCCGTTACGGTCCAGTTCCTTTAAATTATATGTCTCCTGAAAAGCGCTGCTCACAAATATGGGTCCCGGTGAATATTCAATAAGTATAACACAAGATGGTAACAAAAGGTACAAAATCTCTCCAGCTACCGATTCATAGATTATTTCCTAAATTTATAGACAGAATTCTGAAGATGTACGAAGAGGCAAAACCTAAAAAGAAGCTTACACCGAACCAGGCGATCATTAAAGCGCAGATGACATGCGCTTACCAGGAGCGCTGCCAGCAGGAGATGCGCGACAAGCTGTACGAATGGGGGATGCACAGCAACGAGGTGGAGAACATCATCGCTAACCTGATCACCGATAATTTCCTGAATGAGGAACGCTTTGCCAAAGCATTTGCGGGAGGCAAATTCAGGATTAAGAAATGGGGAAGGGTAAAGATCAAGATCGAGCTGAAGAAAAGAAAGATCTCCGATTATTGCATCCGCAAAGGGCTACAGGAGATCGATGAAGATGATTACATAAAAGCGCTGCAGGAGCTGATCGCAAAAAAATTAAAGGATTATCCGAAGGGAAAGCAACAGGTTAAAAATTACAAGGTAGCGCAGTATGCAATGTCGAGAGGATTTGAGGGAGACCTTGTGTGGGAAATAGTTAAAAAGGTTTCAGGTTGATGCGGCAGCTGTGTTTAGCCCTTGGTTAGAGAAGAAGGTGCTTACTGCAGCAAACCCGTTTCCTTCAGCACAGGCAGGGCTTCCTGCTTGTACAGGATAGGGATGGTCCTTTTCAGCACCTTTCCTTCAGGGCCTTCAAAATAGATCACAATTCGCGGATAGGAGAACCGCGGGCTCTTTAATAACACGTTCTTGATTTTGCTCCTGGTGATGGTTGGTGTTCGGCTGCCGTTAAAGCCATCCTGCACACGCTTAAAAGAAAGGAACAACAGGAACAGCGCGCCGTAGTTCAGCGGCTGCTTCATAAAATCAAAGCCATAATAGGTGGCTGAAACCGCGACGTATACAAAGAGAAAAAAGAAGGTGATGTAATTGAGCACGCTCATGATCCCCCAGCCTTCCCCCAGCTCATGCTCCAAAGGAATGCGTGAAGGCGTTTTAGAATTTACTATGAAGATCAGCTCATCGTTGATGTGACAATACTCTTTTTTATTTACCCTGAAATATTTTGTCTGCATGGTTCGATGTACTGCGCTGTTTGGATTTACAGGGCAAAAATACGCTTATTTCTCCTTATCGTTCCGCATATTTATTAACTTTACCCCATGATCACAACCGACCAACTAAAAGACCTTCGGGAGCGCACGGATGCGTTAAGGGGGCATCTTTGACATCGAACGTAAGCTTCGCGAGATAGCTGAGGAGGAAGAAAAAGCACTCGCACCGAACTTTTGGGATGACCCGAAAAAAGCAGAGGAACTGCTCAAACAAACCAAAATCAAAAAAAACTGGACCCGCTCCTACGATGATCTTTGCCGCAGCATGGATGATCTTGCGCTGATGTACGACTTCTTCAAGGAAGGCGAGGCATCGGAGGAAGATGTGATGCAGCAGTATAGCAGCACACTAAAGATGCTGGAAGACATCGAATTTAAAAATATGCTGAGCCGCCCGGAAGACATCCTGAGCTGCGTGGTGCAGATCAATGCAGGCGCCGGTGGAACGGAAAGTTGCGACTGGGCAGCGCTGCTGCTCCGCATGTACCGCATGTGGGCGGAAAAGCACGGATTTAAAGTGAAGGATGTCGACATGCAGGATGGTGACGTGGCTGGCATCAAATCCGCCACCATCGAAATTGAAGGCGAATACGCCTTCGGCTACCTGAAAGGCGAGAACGGCGTGCACCGGCTGGTGAGGATCTCTCCTTTCGATGCAAATGCAAAGCGGCATACCTCGTTCGCTTCCGTTTATGCATATCCCCTGATCGATGATTCCATTGAGATCGAAGTGAATCCTGCGGAGATCGAATTTGAGACCTTCCGCTCGGGAGGTGCCGGCGGACAAAATGTAAATAAAGTAGAGACCGCAGTCCGATTATATCACAAGCCTTCGGGCATCATCATCAAAAACCAGGAATCGAGGTCGCAGCTGCAGAATAAAGAGAATGCGATAAAGCTGTTGAAATCGCAGCTCTTCGAGATCGAGATGCGTAAAAAACGCGAAGCCATCAATGTGATCGAAGGGAACAAAAAGAAGATCGAATGGGGATCACAGATCAGGAACTATGTTTTTCATCCGTACAAGCTGGTGAAGGATATTCGCACCGACACCGAAACCTCCAATGTGCAGGCGGTGATGGACGGCGACCTGGATGATTTCATTAAAGCATACCTGATGGAATACGGGAACAGTTAAATAAACAATTACGAAGATGGCTGCCAAACCAACCTTAACAATTTACCACAATGCCCGCTGTTCCAAAAGCCGCGGCGTTTGTGAGCTGCTCGATGAAAAAAAAGTAAAGCCCAACGTGATCGAGTACCTGAAAACTCCGCCAACTCAGAAAGAGCTGAAAGAGCTTTTAAAAATGCTTGGCATGAAAGCATCAGAACTTGTGCGAACGAATGAGCCGGTGTACAAAGAAAAGTTTGAAGGCAAAAAGATGACGCAGGCGCAATGGCTCAAAGCACTGGCAGAGAACCCGATCCTCATAGAACGGCCGATCATAGTTAAAGGCGACAAAGCGATCATTGGCAGGCCGCCGGAAAGAGTATTGGAATTTTTAAAATAGTTCCGACCGAAAACAACGGTTTAGCAATAAATATTAAGGCTTCAGTCAAAGAATAAATTCTCAGACTGAAGCCTTTTCACAAATCACAAACTCACATTCTATTTCGTTCCCGCGAGCTGGTTGATCTTTGTCACTTTAAATTCTGTCCTCCGGTTTTGCTGATGCTCCTCTTCCTTACAATTAACGCCATTTCCACAGCTGTTCACCAGCGCCGATTCGCCATAACCTTTCCATTTCAGCCTGTTCGGGTCAATTCCTTTTTTGATGAGATATTCCACGGCAGCTTTTGCACGTTTTTCTGAAAGCACCTGGTTATACCGGTCATCCGCCCTTGCATCGGTATGTGAGCTCAGTTCCACGCTGATCTGCGGGTTGTTGTTCAGCAATGTGATGAACTTATCAAGCTCAAGCGCCGCATCTTTCCGGATCTTCCATTTATCAAGGTCGTAATAAATATTCTCCAGCACAATAGGCTTATCGATTTGCAATTTCTCCAGCTGGAAATTCACAACAAATGTTTCGGACTTCTTTTTATTTTCTGTGGATACAGTCACCACTTCCGGCTTCAGGTATCCGTCCATGATCGCCTGCACTTTGTATACAACGCCTTCCTTGAGCTTCATTGCGTATTTACCTTCTTCATCCACAGTCAATACACGGATCAGGCTATCCTTATTATTTCTCACCTCTACAATGGCATCGCTAAGCACCTCATTGCTGCCTTTCACTGTTACCTGACCTTTGAGGATCAGCTTCAGGTCCATTCTTATTTCGTAGATCTTATCCAGCTCGTTACGGTTGGATGAAATGTAGCCCGTCCTGTCATCATCGTTCAGCACAAATGCAAAATCATCTTTCGATGAGTTGATCGGGTAATTCAGGTTTTCCGGTACCGACCAGCTTTTGCCGTTGAACGTAGAGGAGAATATATCAAGTCCGCCCAGCGTGTTATGCGCATCGGATGAGAAATAGAACGTTCCGTCCTTATGCAGGTAAGGGAACATTTCGTTACCGGCTGTATTGATAGCGGCACCAAGGTTTTCCGGCGCTGACCATTCCAGGACACTGTCCTTGTTCATTGTACAGCTCACTTTGTAAAGGTCGGTTCCACCCATTCCTCCCGGCATATCCGAAATAAAATACAATGTTTTTCCATCCTGTGATAAAGCGGGATGTCCGCAAGAATACTCATTGCTGTTGAACGGCAGCTCTTCCAGGTTTGTCCACATGCCATTCTTCAGCTCTGCACGAAAGAGCTTTAAATTGCTTTCGTCCTTATCATTTTTCTTTAGCTTTTTCGAGCCCGAATAATTGCTGCGTGTAAAATACACCACTGTTCCTTCCTTGCTGAATACGGCAGGCCCTTCGTGATAGATGCCATTTACTTCGCCTTTCAGCGGCTCCGGTGCCGCCCAGGTTCCGTCATCATTCTTTTTGGAAAAGTACAGGTCGAGGTAAGAGCGGCCTGTCCAGCCGGTTTGCTTCTGCGCCGAGCTGAATGTTTGCTTATCCGCAGCGAACACAATTCCATCGGCAAAGATCACCTGTGAAAAAGCGGTAGTCACTTCAGGGATGTCCACCGTTTTCAAAGCATAGCGCGTGGAGTCGGAATAGAATTTATTGATGGAATCGCAGGAAGCAGCCAGCGTAAGCGCAACAGGATCGCTGTTCTTCACCTTCAGGTAGTTCTGGAACCATGTTTTGGCCTCCTTATAATTCCCATTGTTCATCAGCACTTTTGCATAGTAAAAAAGATTGGCAGGCTCAACACCGGGAATAGCAACCACTTCAGCATACCACTTCTCCGCATTCTTATAATCGTTGTTCAGGCGGTACGAATCCGCGAGCTTGATCTTCACTTCATCTGAAGTTTTCTGGCCGAGTGACTTTGTGTAGTTATCGATCGCCTTGTTGTACTGCATCGTTTTATAGTACGCATCCCCTTTTTTAACATAGTAGCGGGAGCAGGAAGCAAGTGTAAGGCCGGCAAGCAACAGGAGAGTTATATGTGTTTTCATGGCATTCAGTTTTTTTGATTAGAAATAACGCGGTGTTTTTACTTTCACCAGCTCCCTGCCAAAATCGTATCCGATCATGATCTCGTGGGTGCCGGAGGAATAATTTCTGATCTTCGAGGTGGTATAGTCGTAAGCATAGCCGATGCGGAAGCGGTTATTGGTCTGGTATTCGATCATCGCTGTGAATGCATCATTGGTGCGGTAAGAAACGCCGAACCATAGCTGGTCGCGGTACAGCAGGTTTACGTTCAGGTCGGCTTCCAGCGGAGCTGCAGGAACATATTTCAACAGGATGGAAGGCTTTAGCTTGAAGGAGCTGTTCAGGTCGAACACATAGCCCGACACTGCATAATAATGCCTGCGCACAAAGCTGGTACGGTTCACGTTCATCCCGAAATTATTATCAGGGTCGTATGCCACTAACGAAGGAACCGAGATCCCTGCATACCATCTTTCGGCATAATAATACAGCCCTGTTCCGAACTTCGGAAGCCATGCCGTGCTGCGGTTTCCTACAAACACCTGGTCGTTGTTATCCCAGATCACAAGGTCATCGAATTTATACGTATATCTTGAAACACCTGCTTTGATGCCGAATGCAAGCTTCCCTTCGCCCAGCTTCAGGTGATAGGAGTAATTAGCATACAGGTCGGTTTGATCGGTAACGCCGATGTGATCATTGGAAACGATGAGCCCGAGCCCCATTTTCTCATTGTTAAAAGGCCCGTCAACTGCGAGGATAGAGGTTTTTGGGGCACCTTCAAGCCCGGCCCACTGCGTACGGTGGAGCAGGCTGGAGCTGATGTATTTGTGGCTTCCCGCATAAGCAGGGTTCAGCAGCAGCCCGTTGAACATATACTGGCTTACCATAATATCCTGCTGCGCGCTTAGGCTAAAGCGGAGAAGGAAAAACAGTACCGGGAGGAGTATTACTTTTTTCATGGTGTATCAGTTAAGGTTGATTAATGTCTTTTCAATTCCACATAGCCTTTCAGCACCAGCTCTGTTGATCTGATCTCGAGGATGGCGAAGTAAGTTCCGTCGGGCAGCTCTTCGCCCTTTGAGTTATAGCCATTCCACTGGTTGTTGTAGTTCGGCTTCTGGTAAACAATGTTTCCCCAGCGGTTAAAAATGGTAAGCACGTTATCAGGATATTCTTCCAAGCCATGAACGATGAAAATATCATTTGCCCCGTCGCTGTTTGGCGTAAAGCCGGAAGGCAGCTCCACCATTACAGGCTGGTCGAGTGAAATGGACGCGGTTGCGGTGCAGGCATTGGAATCGGAAACCACTACGCTATAGGCGCCGGCAGTTAAGCCGGCAAGGTCCTGCGTGTGCTGACCGTTCGACCATGCATATAGATAGGGGCTCACACCGCCTGACACAGAAAGGTCGACGGAGCCGTCGTTTCCGAGATAGGTGCTTACATTATATCCTGCAACCGGCTCCGGGCTGTATAAGCTGAGGCTGATGGCCGGAGGCTGGGAAATTACGGCGGTATCTTTCGTTATGCAGCCATGGTAATCTACAACGGTCACCACATAGGTTCCCGCCGTTAAGTTCACCGCATTTGCGCTCTGAGAGCCATTTGACCAGAAATAAGAATATGGGGAGGTACCGCCGCTTACATTGGTCATCACATACCCGGTAGCGGCGCCATTGCACAATACGTTCTGCTGAACAAGCACATCGTTCAGCGGAAGCGGCTGGGTAAGTGTAACTACCGCAGTGTCCATGCAGCCGTTCTGGTCGGTAACAACAACGGAATACACCGAAGCGGTAAGGCCGGTAAGGTCTTCCGTAACCGCGCCGTTGCTCCAGCTGTAGGTATACGGGGCAAGTCCGCCGCTCATTGTTACATTCACAGCTCCGGTGGCGGCACCATTGCAGCCCGGGTTGGTAATTGTATAGTTAAGCTGCACGGAATCGCAGGCACCCTGCGCCATGAGGTGATGATTGTTGCATAAAAAAACAGAAAGGCTGAAGATCAAAGCCGAAAGCCTTTGCAGTATGGAAGTACAGGTACTTAGAAGCTGAGCTTTTTGTATACCGGGAAGTAATGGTCTTTTCATAGCATTTAATGTTATTTAAAGCTAAATTAGACCAGTAATATGCCACCGCAGCCGTCCATTCGGTAACAGGCGGCTTTCTATAGCCGAACCTACCTAAATCGTGTCCCGGAACTTCTCCCCTGTAAACCGCTAATCCTCAAATGGGTATTAACATCAACATCTCTCCGAAAAGCATGCCCGCTTCCGCCTCACCAAAGCAAATAAACCGTAAATTTGACGCTGTTAATCTCAGTACTAAAATCTAATTATCTCTATACAGCATTATGGAATACAGAATTGAAACAGACACCATGGGCGAGGTGAAAGTACCTGCCGATAAATACTGGGGCGCACAAACGGAACGCTCACGCAACAATTTTAAAATAGGGCCTGAGGCAAGCATGCCAAAGGAGATCATTTATGCTTTCGGCTACCTGAAAAAGGCGGCTGCAATGGCCAACCACGAGCTCGGGGTTTTATCGGCAGAGAAAAAAGACCTGATCGCAAAAGCATGCGATGAAATTATTGCAGGCAAGCTGGACGACCAGTTCCCTTTAGTGATCTGGCAAACCGGCTCCGGAACGCAGTCGAACATGAACGCCAACGAAGTGATCGCTTACCGTGCACACGTATTGAGCGGCGGAAACCTGGCCGACGAGAAAAAAGTGCTGCACCCGAATGATGATGTGAACAAATCGCAGTCGTCGAACGATACCTACCCTACTGCCATGCACATTGCGGCATACAAACAGGTGGTGGATATTACCCTCCCGGGAATGGAAAAGCTGAGGAACACGCTCCGGAAAAAATCGGAAGATTATAAAAATATTGTAAAAACCGGCCGCACCCACTTTATGGATGCTACGCCATTAACGCTCGGACAGGAGTTCTCCGGCTATGCGCAACAGATGACCAACAGCATCCGCGCTGTGAAAAATGCGCTGGAAATGGTAAGTGAGCTGGCGCTGGGCGGAACTGCCGTTGGAACCGGGCTGAACACTCCCAAGGGATACGATGTGCTGGTTGCAAAAAAGATCGCGGACCTTACCGGTTTGCCTTTTGTAACTGCACCGAATAAATTTGAAGCCCTTGCCGCTCACGATGCCATGGTGGAATTATCTGGCGCCTTAAAACGCTCTGCGGTTTCACTTATGAAGATCGCGAACGATATCCGTATGCTTTCCTCAGGGCCGCGCAGCGGGATCGGCGAGATCATTATTCCGGACAACGAGCCGGGATCGTCCATTATGCCGGGCAAGGTAAACCCTACCCAGCCGGAAGCCATGACAATGGTTTGTGCACAGGTGATGGGCAATGATGTGGCGGTTTCGATCGGCGGATCAAACGGGCATTTTGAGCTCAACGTGTTCAAGCCGCTCATCGCTGCAAATGTATTGCAGTCGGCACGACTCATCGGCGATGCCTGCGTTTCCTTCAACGATAAATGCGCGGAAGGCATAGAGCCGAACCTCGAGATCATTAAGAAGCACATGGAGAACTCGCTCATGCTGGTAACTGCCCTCAACACGCACATCGGTTATGAGAAAGCTGCCAAGATCGCGAAAACGGCGCACAAGGGAAACAAGACCCTTCGCGAAGCCGCCATCGAGCTGGGATATGTAACAAACGAGCAGTTCGACCAATGGGTAAGGCCGGAGGACATGACCGGATCCATGAAATAATAAAAGCAATCCCCTCTCTGCGCGAGAGGGGATCTTTATACTAACTGTTCTCAAAAAGCGTTATAAGCAACCATCCCCTGTTATTTAAATCCTTCACATTGAAAAAGCACTTTTCCATATTTTTCCTTTTCGCATGCATCTTCCTTTCGAAATTGAATGCGCAAACGGATACGGTGATCAACGGGAAGCATTATAAGATAGTGGAGGAAAGCAAGGGAACGCCTGCCGACAGCATCGCGAAGCAGGTAAAAAAGAAAAAACACATCCCTCCTACCGACAGTACTTTTGTGCTGAACAATAAAAAGCTGAAATATTACAACAGCTGGCTTACCGCCGGCGCTGGAATCCAACAGAACCTTACTTACAAGCGCAAATACGGGTTTGCCGGTGGAGTTGATTTTAACGTCCACATTTCACATCATTACTTCCAGCTGGGCACTGTGATCACGGGTGAAAAATTCGGCTCGTACGACAATTATAATTTTCACGTCGGCTACGGAAAGCGCTTCGAGGACAAAGATCTTCATGCCGCGGCATTCGTTGGCATCTCCTATTCTTCGGGATATGCAAAAGTGGATTCTTCAGGGAGATATGAACGGCATTACAAAGAGCCGGGTATTTACATTGAGGGGCAGGTAGTGAAGAAATTAACCTATGATGTAGGCGTTGGCGTAAGCATTTTCGGGGATTACAACCAGGAACAGGCGATCGTTGGCGGGCGCTTCATTATCTATTTCTCCGGGGCTTACCAGGGGAAGAACAATACACAATACAGGGGAAAGTAAAATAGGTTAACACGAGTGTTTATGTCATGCCGTGCGCGCCTGCCCCGGACCTGATCCGGGGACACGGCATCTCTCTATAATCTCAGACGAACTTCTCACCTTTCAACACCTTCGCATCATTCACAAAGGTCCTGATCTGCTGCTCATCTTCTTTTCGGCAGATCAGCAGGATGCCATCCGATTCAACTACAATATAATCTTCCAGTCCCTGCATTACTACCAGCTTGTCTTTGGGAACATTCACAATGCAGTTTTTGGAATCGTAAAGCATTACATTTTTTCCCACAACGGCATTCTCGTTCTCATCATGCTTGATATGATCGTACAATGATCCCCATGTCCCGAGGTCGCTCCAGCCGATGATGGAAGAACGCACATATACATTATCGGCCTTCTCGAGGATCGCGTAATCGATGGAAATATTCTTACAGTTAATGTATGCCTTCGCAATAAATTCCTCTTCCTTCGGCGTGTTATACACATCATTGCCTTCGCTGAAAAGAGTGTGCATTTCCGGCGCATGCTGCTCAAAGGCATTGATCACGCTTTTAACGCTCCAGATGAAGATCCCGGAATTCCACAGGAAGTCGCCGCTCTGCAAAAAGAATTTCGCCATTTCCAGCTCCGGCTTTTCCGTAAATGTTTTTACTTTTTTAATACGCTTGTCCTTTTCCTTTACGGAAGATTCATTGAACTGGATATAGCCGTAGCCCGTATCCGGACGGCTTGGACGGATGCCCAATGTTACGAGGCAATCTTCCGAGGCTGCTTTTACATAGCAGGCTTTCACCGCTTTGATGAAGGTATCCTCCTTGGTGATAAGATGGTCGGAAGGCGCAACCACGATCAGCGCATCGGGGTTGATCTGGTTGATCTTATAAGAAGCATAAGCAACGCAGGGCGCCGTATTTTTACGTGCAGGCTCGCTTAATATATTCCGGATGTCGATCCCTTTGATCTGTTGTTTTACCAGGTCAACATAGGAATCGTTGGTGACAATGAAAATATTCTCTTTGGGACAGAGGCGCAAAAAGCGGCTGTAGGTCTGCTGAAGCAGCGTTTGCCCCGTTCCGAGTATATCGATGAACTGCTTCGGATGTGCCGTTCTGCTCATCGGCCAGAAGCGGCTTCCCACTCCACCGGCCATTATCACGCAATAATTATTTTTCAAAACGCTCTGATTATTCAGGTTAATATTTCAACGAATAACGAATCTATGCGAATAGCGAATCTATATTCGTTATTCGTACAATTCGTTATTCGTTGATTATTTTAATTTCTTTAAAGCAGCCCTTAAATTTTCGATCACGCCATCCACATCTTCCAGCCTGCAGGTTCCAACCGATAAGCGGTACCAGCTCGAATCGGCCGATGCGCCAAAAGCATAGAACGGCACCAGCGCCACTTTTGCTTCATCCAGGATGTATTTGGTAACATCCTGCGTTGTGCTCAACACGGCTCCCGCTTCTGTTTTTTGTCCGTGCAGCGAGAATTGCACCGTAAGGTAAATAGCTGCCTCCGGCGCGATCGCATCCACTTTGTAGCCTTCCGCCTTCAGGCTTTGAAAGCCTTTGTAGAAGCCCACCAAACGGTCGTTGATCTTTGATTTGATATCGGCAAGGAAGGTATCGTATCCTGCAAGGTCGTTCAGGTATACCGCCGTTGCCAGCTGCTCCGCCTTCGGTGCCCATGCGCCAACGTGCGTGAGGATCGATTTCATTTTATCGATTATTTTTTTCGGGCCCATGCTCCAGCCAACGCGTACGCCGGTTGCAGCAAGGGATTTGGAGATCCCGTCAACAAACACCGTATAATTTTTCATTTCCGGGCGAAGCGATACCGGGTCGAAATGCTGTGTATTGCCATGTGTTAATGCCCAGTAGATCTGGTCATACATCAGGTACAAAGGCTTTTTCTTTTCCGCATTGCGCTTTACGTTCTCCGCAAGGATCATATCGCAGATCTCTTCTAAATCTTTTTTGCGGAAGGTTGTTCCTGTAGGGTTTAGCGGTGAGCACAGCGCGATAAGGTTGGCAGAAGCAATATGCGGCTGCAGGTCGGCTGCGGTAGGCATGAACTTGTTCTCAGGGGTGGTTTCTATCAGCACCTGCTTTGCATTGTTCAGGTAGGTGTAGTGATTGTTATTCCAGGATGGCACAGGGAATAACACCGTATCGCCCGCATCCACCAGTGCCCTGAAAATAGCATAGATCACGGGGCGTGCGCCGCCTGCGATCACGATCTCATCTGTTTTATAATCCAATCCGCCGCGCTCCTTCAGCAGCTTCGATACCGCAGTGCGAAGCTCCAGCATGCCATCTGCAGCAGGGTAATTGGTCATGTCGTTCTCGTATTCCGTAATGATCGCCTTCTTCAGTTCTGCAGGGATCGGGAACACTTTCGGATTAAAATCGCCGATGGTAAGGTTATACACCTTCTCGCCTTTTTTGATCTTTTCGTTCACCTCGGCGGCAAGCTTAATGATCTCGGAGCCGATAATATTCTCGGCAAGCTTCGAAACTTTCAAATCAATATTCTGGTCAACTGCTGTATTGCTCATTATTAATAAAATTAGATCGTAAATGAATAAACCTTCTCCCTTTCTCTCATGGCTCAAAAGAGCCAATTCCGCCGGAAGACAAATTTAAAAAAAACACAACAGGAAAGGGTATTTATGAGGAAATATTTGAGAATTTTCAGGAATTAGCGGCAAATAGCGGGCTTGAGATCACCAATACTTCCGTGAGCGGATTGAACAGGTACTCGCGGTTGCTGCTTAACTCCTTGCACTTAAAGCGCTTACGCACCTGCACGCCTTTTACAAAATAGCGGCTTTTGTTGTAGCAAAAGGTGCTGCCTTCTTTCACATCTTCCAGCAAAACGGTATCCTGCCGGTTATCGTATCGTTTCAGCACGCGCAGCAGGTTCATGTCGGAACAGCTGGATGCCGCCGGATTGCTCATGTAGCGCTTCAATGCTTCGATCACATCGATCGGGAAGACCTCGTAATCCATGAACTGCCGCATCAGCAGCTTGTATTCCTGCTTCCACTCTTCACCATGCGGCTTCACCCTGTCCTGCCGCTTGTTCCAGTTGGTCAGGTGCGCGATCTCATGCACCAGCGTGATGAGAAACGCATATTTGTTCATGTCGTGGTTGATGGTGATCTGGTGGTTCTCGCCTCTCACGGGCGGACGGTAATCTCCATACTTGGAAGAGCGGCTTTTTTTGATGCGCAGCTTGAAATCATGCACATAGATCCATTCGGCGATCACGGGGACCGCCTTTTCGGGAATGTACTTATAAAGAATTGATTGATTGCGCTCGAGCTGATCCATTTTTGACGCTGCAAATTTACGAACGAAGTGTGGATAGGAACACGAATTTATTTTAACAAATTGTTCACCACGGATAACACGGATTTGCACGGATTGTTTTTTTCCGTCCAGATCAGGCGACTACAAATTGGGATCGTTGAAGGTATCGCCTTTCTTTATGTCGCCTGTTTCAAATCCTTTTTTAAACCAGTACATCCGCTGCGCGGAAGTGCCGTGTGTAAATGCATCGGGCACCACTCGTCCCTGTGATTCTTTTTGAAGCCGGTCGTCACCGATCGCATTGGCGGCGTTCAGCGCTTCTTCAATATCGCCGGCCTCCAGCACGGTATCCATGGCTTGTGCATGATGCGCCCATACGCCGGCAAAAAAATCGGCCTGCAGCTCCAGCATCACCGAATAACGGTTGAACTCCTTTTCAGAAAGCTCTCCTCTCAGCCTGTCCACCTTTGCAGAGATACCCATTAGCTTCTGGATATGATGTCCTACCTCATGCGCTACTACATACGCCATGGGGAAATCGCCGGGCGACTGAAAGCGGTGCTGCAATTCTTCGTAAAATGAAAGGTCGATGTAAACCGATTCGTCGCCGGGACAATAGAAAGGGCCGGAAGCGGAGCTATTGCTGCCGCATGCCGATTCCACGCCATCGCGGAACAGCACCAGCGTCGGCTCCTTGTAAGTAAGCCCGTTCTCACGGAACAGCTTGTGCCATACATCTTCAGTTTCGGCAAGCACCACTTTCACAAATGCAGCGCGCTGATCGTCCGTAAGCTGCTCCTCCGCTGTCATTGGCGCCTTCTCCTGCTGCAGCGAATTGCTGAGCTGTGCCGGGTCGCCGCCGCTAAGCAGGAAATTTACCAGGTACACCACCAACCCTAAAAATCCGCCACCGATCGCGATCCCTTTGCCGGAAATGCCTCTCCGGTCGCTCACATTATTGCTTTGTCTTCTGCCTTGCCATAACATACGCTCAAAATTTGGTTCAGGATGCAGATTAAAATTTTGTGCCGCAGGAAGCGAGTGTTTCCAAGGAGGGGAATGCTCCGTCGGAATAATTTGAGCAGAATGTTAAAATAGTTTTCTATCACGATTTTCGCAGTATCAGCTCCCTCCTCTTAGGAGGGTTGGGGTGGTCTTTTGATGCACCACCCCTTGCCCCTCCTGCGAGGAGGGGAATGCATCCTGCGAGTGGGAAAGATATTAGTAAAGAATAATGACATAGTAATGCAGGATCAGCTCCCTCCTCTTAGAAGGGTGGGAATGCATCCTGCATGCAAAAGGCACTTGGTAAAATGATAATGATCTTGCTATTTCAGAAGGTTATACACCAGCAAACTTGCCAGGTAAGCAAGTGCGCTCATATAGAAGAACTGGATGAGCGGCCATTTTATCTTTTTTGTTTCGCGGTACACAATGGCAAGCGTGCTCATACACTGCATCGCGAAAGCATAAAAAATGAGCAGTGAAAAGCCGACAGCCATGGAGAATTTCGGCAGGCCCGTTTCGGGATTTATCTCCGCACGCATCTTGTCCTGTATGGATTGTGTATTGTCGGCATCGCCAACGCTGTAAATGGTTGCCATTGTTCCTACAAACACTTCACGTGCAGCAAAGGATGTGACCAGCGCAATGCCTATTTTCCAGTCGAAGCCCAGCGGCGCAATGGCAGGCTCTATCGCTTTTCCAAGGATGCCCGCATAGGAAGCTTCCAGCTTTTCGGAAGCGATCTGCGCATTTACCTGGCCCGGAGTTTTTGACGACAATGACCCAACATACGCAGGGTCTTCGTATTTTTTCTCGATCCGCTCAAAACGTTGGCCCGGTGCATGGGAAGAGAGAAACCAGAGGATGATCGAAATCGCGACAATGATCTTTCCCGCATCCCAGAGAAACATTTTTACCTTATCGAAAATGGTAAGCCCTACTGTTCTCCACTGCGGACTGCGGTACACGGGCAGCTCCATGATGAAATAACTTTTTTCCCTTGCTTTCAGGATCCATTTCATCACAATGGCAGCGCCGATGGCAGCTAAAAACCCGACGAGGTAAAGCCCCATCAGGATAAGGCCCTGGTAATTGAAAAAGCCGAAGTGCTTGTCCTGCGGGATCACCAGCGAAATGAGCAGCGTATACACCGGCAATCGCGCCGAGCAGCTCATCAATGGCGTTACCATAATGGTGATGATCCGCTCTTTCCAGTTGCTGATCGTACGGGCACTCATAATGGCGGGCACTGCACAGGCAACGCCGCTCATCAATGGGATCACGGAGCGGCCGTTGAGCCCGAACTTGCGCAGCAGCTTGTCCATGATAAAGCTCACACGCGCCATGTAGCCGGTATCTTCAAGAATGGCAATGAATGCGAACAGCAATGCGATCTGCGGAATAAACACCACCACGCCGCTTAAGCCGGCAAGGATCCCGTTCACGAGCAGGCTTGTAAGCTCGCCCTGCGGAAGCGCCTTTGTGGCCCAGTCGGAGAGTGTTACAAACATTGTTTCGATCCACTCCATCGGGAAGGCCGCGAGGAAAAATATAGTTTGAAAAATAAGGAACAGGATAGAAAGAAAGATCACATAGCCCCAGATGCGGTGCGTCAGGATCCCATCGAGCTGCTGCGTGAACGACCGGGACTGCACGGCAGTTTTGCGTGTGATGCACTCCTCCACAATGCGGTTGATCTTTTTATAGCGCTCCACGCTTTCCTGCGCCTGCAGCTTGTTCTTATCAACGATGAGGGTGTTCAGCGCATCCGCGATCTTCTGCGATTGCCTGTTGCGGATGTCGGCATTGGTATCCTCGAGGTTGTTCGCCATCTGGAAGGCCATAAAATCGCTCTTCACCTTCACCACCGTTTTTACGCGCTCGATGATCTCCGGCGCTATTTTCTTTATGTCGATGAAATCGTAGGCAGGAATCGGCAATGGCTGCAGCAGCGACCGCTTCAGCTCCTCGATGCCGCTTTTGTTCCTTGCGCTTAAGCCTACGACTTTTACGCCAAGGCGCTCCGAAAGGCGCACGAGGTCTATGGTATCGCCGTCTTTCTCCACCATGTCCATCATGTTCAGGGCAAGGATCACGGGGATCTTCAGGTCGATGATCTGGGAAACGAGGAAGAGGTTACGCTTGAGGTTGCTGGCATCCGCCACAATGATCACGAGGTCGGGATGCTCCTCGTTGTCCCCGTTGCAGAGCACATCGAAGGCTACGCGCTCATCGAGGGATTTCGGGTACAGGCTGTAGGTTCCGGGAAGGTCGATGAAATTGGCGATCACAGTATCGCTCAGCCTGGCGGTGCCTACTTTTTTATCCACCGTAACGCCCGGAAAATTCCCCGTACGCTGGTTCATTCCTGTAAGCGCATTGAAAAGAGTGGATTTACCGCTGTTGGGATTTCCAACGAGGGCGATCTTTATGGTATTTCTTTCAGAAAAGTTAGCGAGGGATTGAATGGGTTCCACTTCCTGAAAGTACTATATTTTCTGCTTTACGGTCGATACCAGGATCGTGGAGGCTTCTTCCTTGCGGAGGCTCAGCAGGTATCCCGAAACGGAGATCGCGATAGGGTCGCCCAGTGGGGCAACGCGGTCGAGCTTCACAATTTCTCCGGGCGTACAGCCCATCTCCAGCAGCTTCAATGCCATGATCTTATCCGTAAACGAATCAATAACAGCACTCTGCCCAACTTCTAATTGAGATAGATTTTTCAATTTGACCTTCATAATTTGGATTGTATACAAAATTACGGCTTTTTTAGGCCTTACCGAAATAAAACGATACCTAAAAGAGGGTATTTTGCGGGCCTACTTCCACTTGGGGCAATCGCCGCAGCGGTTCTTCTTGTTGGCATGGCAGCCCTGGGAAGATACTGCAACTGTAAGCAGCGCGAGCAATAAGAGGTATTTGGAAAAACGTAGATTCATGGTTTCCTTGCTTGTACTGCAAATATACAGATTACTTTCCTCATTCGCGTTCAGCCTGCGTTGCCGTTCGTTATTTATTCTTATTTTTATGAAAATTTTTAAAACGTAGATGAAAATCTTTTTCCATTTCGGCAGGTATTTCATTCTTATAAAGCGCGCCTTCGGTAAGCCGGAAAAGATCTCGATCTACATCAGCCGTATTTTTGAAGAAATGAATCTTTTGGGCATCGGTTCACTCGGGATCGTAGCCATCATTTCCGTTTTTATGGGTGCCGTTATCACCATCCAGTCGGCATTCAACTTCGAAAGCCCTTTAATTCCATTATATGCAGTGGGCGTAGCCGTAAGGGATTCGATGATCCTCGAGTTCTCCCCTGCCATCGTGAGCCTGATCCTTGCCGGCAAGGTTGGGTCCAGCATCGCCTCCGAAATAGGCACCATGCGTGTTTCCGAGCAGATCGATGCGCTGGAGATCATGGGGATCAACTCAGCGGGATACCTCATTTTCCCGAAGATCATCGCCTCCATGCTGTTCAACCCGATCCTCGTTGTGTTCTCCATGTTCCTCGGGATCCTTGGCGGGTATGTGTTCGGACTGATGTCCGGCGTTGTAAGCGACTATGAGTATGTATACGGGATCACCTATGAGTTCCATCCTTACAATGTGGTGTATGCGCTCATCAAATCCATTGTGTTCGCCTTCATCATTGCATCGGTGCCCGCCTATCACGGATATTACACAAGCGGCGGAGCGCTGGAAGTGGGCCGCTCGAGCACCAAAGGCGTTGTTTACAGCAGCGTGCTTATCCTTGCATTCGACTTAATCCTTACTCAATTATTACTTGTTTGATCGAGATCAGAAACATATCCAAATCGTTTTCGGGGCGCAGCGTCCTGAATGACATTTCGTTCACCTTTGAAACGGGCAAAACGAACATGATCATCGGCGAAAGCGGCTCGGGCAAGACCACCCTGCTGAAATGCATGGTAGGGCTCAACGAGATCAATAACGGGCAGATCCTGTACGACGGAAGAAGCTTCACGGAGCTTGACTTCAAAGAAAAGAAGGATATCCGCAAAGAGATCGGGATGCTGTTCCAGGGCGGCGCGCTGTTCGATTCAAAAACGGTGGAAGAGAATGTGGTGTTCCCGCTCTCGATGTTCACCGACCTGAGCGAAAGTGAAAAGCGTGACCGTGCCAATTTCTGCCTTCAGCGCGTGAACCTCTCCAATGCAAACAATCTTTTCCCTTCGGAGATCAGCGGCGGGATGAAGAAGCGGGTGGCCATAGCAAGGGCCATTGCCGTACAGCCGAAATATCTGTTCTGCGATGAGCCTAATTCGGGGCTCGACCCTAAAACATCCATCGTGATCGATAACCTCATCAAGGAGATCACGGAAGAGTACAACATCACCACTGTTGTGATCACGCATGATATGAACTCGGTGATCGAGATCGGCGATCACATCATGTTCATTTACAAGGGCAACAAGCACTGGGAAGGCAGCAAGCATGAGATCCTGAAAACGGATAACCCCGAAGTATGCGATTTTGTGTATGCCACACAATTCATGAAAGACCTCAAAACGAAATTCTAACGTCATTGCGAGCGATAGCGAAGCAATCTCCCACCTGTAGCAGATTGCTTCGCTATCGCTCGCAATGACATCCTGAAATAAAAAAACCCGCTCCGGAACACGGAGCGGGTTTTTTATTTATTGATTCAGCTATTATTTTGTAACAACCAATTTCTTAGTGAAGTTACGGCCGTTAGCCCTTAACTGGTAAATGTAAGTACCTGCAGCAAGGTTAGAAGCATCAACTTCCACTTTGTAAGTACCTGCATCCTGTTTGTCGTAAGTGTTATTTACCACTTTTTTACCATGCTGGTCATAAACAGTCAATGTTACATTGCTGGAAGATTTTTCCAGTGTGTACTCGATCGTTGTTTTAGAAACTACAGGGTTAGGGTAAGTAGTTAATTTCATTCCGTTGAAGAACTCGTTAACACCTGTTGCATCTTCGATAACAGCCCACATTGCGATGTTGTTATCCAATCCGCCCGAACCAAAATCCGGAGAAGCAGGGTTGCTGAACAACTGGTCAGTTACATACCAGCTTGTACCGATCTTGTGGTAAGTTAAATCGATGTTACCTGCATCGTTCTGGTTGTCGCTCACTAAACCTACAGTATCACCTGCAGCTAAAGAAGTAACGTCCATTACAAGCGCGAAATCATCAACGAATGTAGCAGGTGTTGGGAAAGGAACATAGTTCCATCCTAATGTGTCGATGTCAACAAACATAAGGTTAGCTGTAGACTGAGCTGTTCCTGACGGCCCTTCCCAGTTGTTGGTAGTAGAGTTGAATGTTCCGCTTCCGTTTGTGTTTTTAGCTTTGTTAGGAGCCATGTTGTAAGCAGAGATTATAACTTTAGAGGTTGCAGAGCTTCCCAGGTCGCTTTCCTGTGCACCAAACCAAAGGATAACGCCTTCAACGTGAACCGGGATAACGTTCAAGTTATCATAACCCTGTGCAACAATTCTTAAGTTGTTTGCACTAACATTGTTTCCGTAAATATAACCACCGCCTGTGTAACCATAGATAGAAGCTGCGCCTCCTCCTGGTAAGAACTCAGGTAAAAATTCAGTTACATTCACAATACCTGTAGTATCAGGGCTTGTAATACGGTCAGGAGAAGTTGCATGTACAAATGGCTTTGTGCCAGTTACTGTTGCTTTTCCTGCTTCAGAAGTTTGAGCAACTGCGCTTACCGAAAGTAAAGCGGCACCTGCCATAAAGTAAATTTTTTTCATCGGCTTTTTAAGTTTTTAAAATTTGAACTATTGATTAGAAGTACTAAAGTAAACATTTATTTTTCAAAAACAAATGCTCATGCTTGTTAAAAAACAAGAAATCCCCAAAATATACGTTTTTGGGGATTCCTGTAAAAAGTTTGTAAGAGGATGATGAATTACTTCACCACCACCATTTTCATTGTAGAAGCTGCATTTCCGTTAACGGAAAGCGTGTAATAATAAACACCGGCAGAAAGATTCTCAGCATTGAATTTCAAGCTGTGAGTTCCCGCTGTTTGCTGACCTTCGCTTTGAGAAGCAACCATCTTACCTGTTACATCATAAACGGACAGAGCCACGCTGCAATTTTTTTCCAGCATATAGCTGATCGTTGAAGTTGTTCCGAATGGATTTGGAGAATTCTGTGCAACTTTAACTCCATTTACAAATTCAGTAACGCCAACACTTGAAGGACCTTCAATAACTACAAAATCATCAAAGTTAATGATAAACTGGTCATTTGCGTTGTGATGCAAAGCAAGGTAAATCGACTGTCCTGCGTATGCTGCAAGGCTAACCGACCTCTGATAGTAAGTGTTGCTTGGCGTTTGTGCCGTATCAGCTGCGGTGGTAGGATCATTATCAGCAACAGCGAAGATAGCTGGATCAGTAAAATCCGTAAGGTTGCTTAAGCCGGTAGTGGATACAAGAATTTCATAACCATCCCTGTAAGTCGGATCCGGAAGATTGTGTCCCCAAGAATATGTTGCACCGGACATAGGAATATTGATCGGACCTACTTCAAACCAGTTGTCAGCACAGCATCCAACAGGGCTGAAATAAGAGGTTGCCGCCATGTAAAAGTTAGTATCCCCCGGAGTTGGCAAGAGTTCATAAAAGAACGTGAATGCATCCGTTGTACCAAAGTAAGGCTGGCCTGCGGTCCAGATAGTTTTTCCATCCAAATCATCCAGGGCATAGTTAAAAGTTGCATCAAGACCTGTTCCGTAAAAGGATTCTCCGTCAAAATAATACAATGTATCCCCGGTAGTTCTTCCCGTATTTACAGTATGTTTAATTTTAGGAGTAAATCCGTCTAGTTTGTGTTGATTACTCATTGTACGTTGAGCAGAGGCAGAAAAAACAATTGCCGTAGCCGCAATTAAAGTGTAAATTTTTTTCATGGGTTTTTATAATTAGATTTTTAAACAGATCAAATTTACAGAATATTTAAGACAAAACAAACTTTTGAAAAAAGAATTTCCCGCCCATCAAAGGAATCCCCGGCCCTATCAACGAAAAAAGCCTTCCATAAACTATGGAAGGCCTTTTCAGAATTCTGTGGATCAATTACTTAACGATCAGCTTCACCGTGCTGCGGCCAGCTCCGGTTTGAACACATACCGTGTAGAAACCTTTTGCCATTGCAGCTGTGTTGATAGCTGAGAAATGACGGCCTGCCGCCTGGGTACCTTTATTATCAGAAGCAACCAGCTTGCCTGTTACATCATAGATGCTGATGGTCACTGAAGTTTCAGCAGACAGGTTATAATTAACCTGCGCCTGGTCAACAGAAGGATTAGGGAATACATTCAACCCGAGCTCGCCTGCATTTTCAGCGATGCTGCTGGAAGTGTTTGTTCCGCGGATCATGAAATCATCAATAGAGATCATGTTGTCGTCAAATGAATTGTGGTGAAAAGCGATGAACACTGTTTGTCCTGCGTATGCATCCAAAGGCACAGAGAACGGACGCAGCTGCCCATTGTGCAGCATTTGAGCCTGGTCGGCAATATCAATGTAAGTTCCATCCTGTCCGTGTACAAATCCCGAAGAGAAAGTGAAGGTGCTGAATACGGTATCAGTACCGGTAGCAGTCATTTCTGCTGCATCGAACAATGTTGTTGTGAACGACAATACATCGTTATCGGTTGTAGAAAGCTTTACCTCGTAACCGTCAAGGTAACGCGGAGTCTGCAGCGGGGCCGCTCTCCAGAACAGCGTGTCATGCGCTTCCAGTGTGAAGGAAGGTGTGATCAGCCAGTTGTCGGATAATGCAGGCGATGCAAACCAGGAGTTAGACCCAATCGCAACGTTGTTTGTCGTATCAACAGGAGAGAAAGGCAATATCGCGAACCATTCGTCAGGGCGGCCGGCGCCTGAACCGTCGGATAGACCATCGCCATCATAGTTATACCACAATGCATCAGGTGTTGACCCGGAAGGAAAACCTGTTACGATATCGTCATAAAAAGACTGAAAGTTGAAACTTTCATAAACCAGCGTATCCTGTGCCTTTAAACCGGACACTGATAACGCAGCAAAACTTAAAGCTACCAAGTAAATTTTTTTCATTTTTTTGTTTTTATATATGATTGTTACGTGTACAAAAATAACGATTATTCCGGCTCGGACAAATCTATTATGAAAAGGCCGGCTCCATCACTGAATGCCGGCCTTTAAAATATACTATGCAGGTACTAAACCAGCTCCGCTTCCATATAGCTTTCGATCGGAGGGCAGGCGCAGATCAGGTTCCTGTCGCCATGCGCATTATCCACCCTTGCAACACTTGGCCAGAACTTCGTATCCTTCACCCATTTCAGCGGGTAAACCGCTTTTTCGCGTGAATAGGAGTGTTTCCAGTCGCTGGTGATCACTGCTTTTGCAGTATGCGGTGCATTTTTGATCACATTGTCGTTCTTATCCGCTTTCCCTGCAATGATCTCATCTATTTCCTGTTTGATCGCGATCATGGCGGAACAAAAACGGTCGAGCTCTTCCTTCGATTCGCTTTCCGTAGGCTCCACCATTAATGTATCATGAACCGGGAAGGCCACTGTTGGTGCGTGAAAGCCATAATCCATCAGGCGCTTTGCAATGTCGCCCACTTCAATTCCCGCTTCGCGCTTGAAAGAAACGCAGTCGAGGATCATTTCATGCGCACAGCGGCCGTTCTTCCCGCTGTAAAGTGTTTTATAGTGCCCGCTCAGCGATTCCTTGATGTAATTCGCATTCAGGATCGCCATTTTAGTAGCTTCCGTTACGCCTTCGCCACCGAGCATTTTAATATAGCCGTAAGAGATGAGCAGGATCAGCGAGCTGCCGAAAGGCGCTGCCGATACCGCGGAAATACCTTTATCACCGCCGGTTTTCACCATCACGTGCGATGGCAGGAACGGCACCAGCTGCTTTGCAACGCCGATAGGGCCCATTCCCGGGCCGCCGCCGCCGTGCGGGATGGCGAATGTTTTATGCAGGTTGAGGTGGCAAACATCAGCCCCGATATTTCCCGGGCTGGTGAGCCCTACCTGGGCATTCATGTTCGCGCCGTCCATGTATACCTGCCCGCCGTTCTCATGAATAATATCGGTGATCTCGATGATGCTTTCCTCGTATACGCCGTGTGTGCTCGGATACGTCACCATGAGGCAGGAAAGGTTGTCCTTGTGAAGCTTTGCCTTTTCGCGCATATCGTTCACATCGATGTTTCCTTTTTCATCGCATTTCACGAGTACGATCTTCATGCCGCACATGGCTGCGCTGGCAGGATTTGTACCATGCGCCGAGGTAGGGATCAACGCAATGTTGCGGTGATGGTCGCCTCTCGACTGGTGGTATGCCTGGATCACGAGCAGGCCCGCATATTCGCCCTGTGCGCCGCTGTTTGGCTGAAAGCTCATTTTTGCAAAGCCGGTGATCTCGCTGAGGTTGCGGTCCAGTTCATCGATCATCTCGAGGTAGCCTGCCGCCTGCTCCACCGGCACAAAGGGGTGGATGTTGGCAAACTCCGGCCAGGTGATCGGCATCAGCTCTGCCGCTGCATTCAGCTTCATGGTGCAGGAGCCGAGGGAGATCATGGAGTGTGTCAATGAAAGGTCTTTATTTTCGAGGCGCTTGATGTAGCGCATCATTTCCGATTCGGAATGATAAGAGTTGAACACGGGATGCGACAGGATCGCGGATTTACGCTCAGCGATCACAGTTTTGAGGCCGAATACCTGATCCTGCGTTACTTTTGAAACAGGTTTTCCGGCTGCTTTCGCGAAGATCTCAATGATCGCATTCAGGTCGTCCGCCCCGGTTGTCTGGTCGAGCGCGATACAAACGCAATTATCCACATAGCGGAAATTGATCTGAGCGCCAACCGCGAGGTTATGGATCATTCCTTCGGAAATGCCGGCAGGAAGCACCACTTTGATGGTATCGAAGAACTGATCGCCTTCAATTGTATATCCAAGCTTCTTCAGCTCCGAAGCCAGTGCCACGGCGGAAAGATGCACCTGCTGCGCAATGCCTTTGATGCCTTCGGGGCCATGATACACGGCATACATGCCGGCCATGATCGCGAGCAGCGCCTGCGCCGTACAGATGTTGGAGGTTGCCTTATCGCGGCGGATATGCTGCTCGCGGGTTTGCAATGCCATGCGCAATGCGGGGTTTCCCTGCGCATCTACGGAAACGCCGATAATACGGCCCGGAAGGATGCGCTTGTACTCTTCACGGCAGGCGAAGAAAGCAGCGTGAGGGCCGCCGTATCCCATCGGAACGCCGAAGCGCTGTGTATTTCCAACAACCACATCGGCGCCCCATTCGCCCGGAGGCGTGAGCAGCACAAGGCTCAGCACATCTGCGGCAACCGCAATTGCTATATTTTTTGCTTTCGCTTCTTTCGCAAAAGCGGTATAATCATGCACTTTTCCATCTGCAGACGGATACTGGAGCAGCATCCCGTAAAAAGATGAATCCAGCCCCGCAGCCTTCCAGCCGCCGATCACCAGCTCGATGCCCAATGGCTTTGAGCGTGTTTTCAGCAGGTCGATGGTTTGGGGATAGCACTCGTCAGAGACAAAGAATTTCACTGCGCCTTCCTTCACCTGCTCGCGTGTGCGGTTATTGTAGAGCATCGTCATGGCTTCTGCGGCAGCTGTGGCTTCATCCAGCAGGGATGCATTGGCGATCTCCATGCCGGTGAGGTCCATCACCATGGTCTGAAAGTTCAGCAATGCTTCAAGGCGGCCCTGTGCGATCTCCGCCTGGTATGGCGTGTAAGCTGTATACCAGCCCGGGTTCTCAAGGATATTGCGCTGGATCACAGGAGGAATAATGGTTCCGCTGTAGCCGAGGCCGATGTATGACCTGAAAACCTTGTTTTTAGCGGCAATTCCGCGGAGGTGCTTATGGTATTCAAACTCCGTCATTCCTGCGGCAAGGTCCAATGGCTTTTTCAGCCTGATGGCAGATGGAATAGTTTGATCGATCAGTGCATCAACCGATGCTGCATTTATTTTTGCAAGCATTGCTGTTACATCGTTTGCGCGCGGACCGTTATGACGGTTTACAAATTTATCGGTAGTGATCATGTTCAGAAAATTTTAGGAATGCAAATATAGTCAGAAAACAGCTCTGTTTTCCCAAATTATCAACAAGTAAAGAAGAAAAATGTTGCGTTGGCAGAGAATGGTTATCTTTGATGAAATCAACCAAAAGCCCGTTTTATGCCCCGTTCAGTTTTAGTCGCCGCATTCATCATTTTAATCCTTGCAGGAAAGGCATTTGCCCAGGATAACCGCGATACGGTGATCCTGCTGAATGGCGATGCGGTGATCTGCACGGTGCTCGATACCACCAACGGCCTTACGAGCATCAAAAACCCGAAGAATCCGAAAAAGAACATCCTGATCGAGAACGACAGGATCTTTTCAATTAAAAGCCAAACGGGCGAAAGCGTGATGTACACTTATGATACGCTGATCGGGAACGAGTTCACAGTGGATGAAATGCGCTACTTTATCTATGGCGAGCAGGATGCGGATAAAAAATTCAAGGCGAACGGATGCCTTGCGCTGGGCGCTGTTGTTGGCGTGCTCTCAGGGTTCACCGGCAGCTTCTTCTGCCCTATTCCGCCATTTGCATTTACAGCCTTATCTGGCATCCCGAAGGTAAAGATCAAAATGAACACCGTTTCCAATCCCGAGTATTTAAAGCATGATCCGTACCTGATGGGGTATGAGCGCGTTGCCCGCAAAAAGAGAAAGCTGAAATCGCTGATCGGCGGCGGCTTAGGCCTCGTGGTTGGCTTCGGTACTTACGAAGTGCTGAAGGAAACAGGGAATGATCCCTGGAAATAATCTATGGGTAACTTTCACAGGTTATAATGTCGCTAAATCCTTACGCCCGCAACAAGCACATCATCGATCTGCTCAATGCCCTTCTTCCATTTGCGGAGCGTTTTTGAAACCACATCCTTCTGCTCGTTCATAGGCAGGTGGGCAATGGAAAGCAGGAGCTCTTTCAGTTGCTTTACCTTGAACTTTTTCCCGGCGGGCCCTCCGAACTGATCGGCATAGCCATCCGTAAACGTATACACGATATCTCCCACGAGCAGCGTTACTTCCTGCAGCCGGAACGGCTCATCCTCCCGGATATGCTTTCCTACGGGATATTTATCGGCCTTATATTCGATGATCGTTTTATCACGGCAGATCCACAGCGGATTATTGGCGGCAGAAAAAAGCAATTGCCTTGTTTTGAAATTATAAGCGCAGAGCACACAATCCATTCCATCCTTCCCGCCTTCTTCGCTTCCATCCGAGCGCAGCACGTCAATGATCCGCGTCCGCACCTCAGCGAGGATCTCAGCGGGAGAAACAAAGGCTGTTGTATTGATTGACTCATTTAAAAAGGAGATATTCAAAAGACTCATGAACGCGCCCGGTACGCCGTGGCCTGTGCAATCGGCAGTGATCATGTAGAGCCAGTCGCCTTTTGGCTGCGCCCAGTAGAAATCGCCGCTTACAATATCCTTCGGCTTGTAATAGATAAAATATTCAGGAAGGTTTTCTCTTAGCAATTTATCGCTGGCAAGCAATGCATTCTGGATCCGCTTTGCATAACGGATGCTGTCCCTGATCTCCACATAGGCGGTTTCAAGCATCTGCTTCTGCGCCACCACCTCGGCGGTGCGCTCCATCACGATCATCTCCAGCTTCTCCTTCTGCCTGCGCAAACGCATTACCGTGATCCTGATCGCGAGATAAATGATAACAATGAACAGCAGAAAATACAGGAAGTATGCAGCATACGTGCGGTACCAGGGCGGCGCAATGCTAAAGGTATAGCGGCCTTCGGAACTTGTGTTGCCGTATGCATCCACACTGCGCACCCTGAATGTGTAGGTGCCCTCGTAAAGGTTGGTATAGTTCTTCTCCGTTGCCAGGGAGGGCTTCGACCATGTTGTATCGTAGCCGTCGAGCCGGCAGCTGAAGTAAACCTGGTTATTCAGCATAAAGACCGGCGCATCGAAGCTGAAGGCAATTGAATTGTCGCTGTAGCGGATCGCATTGGAATTTACAATAGCCTGATCGGCGCTGCCCATAAAGATCAGCGAGTCTTTCCCGATGGTAACGGTTTGTACGACCGACCTGAATCCGGCAGGTGTTTTGTCGCCTGCGCGGAGATCATAGCTTGCAAAAAATTCGCTGGTCACTGTCCAGAGCAGCCCATCGGGCTCGATAACGGCGCATTGCAGGCTGTTATCCGAAAAGAGCGAGCCGAGCTTCACTTTTTGCGAAAACAGCTTTCCCTCATTGTCATATCCAAAGCAGGTAATGGATGCGGGATCGGGAGGCGCGAGAAACAGGCGGAAATCATAAGGCGCTTTCAGCCCGGGACATTTCCCTTCCGCGAGCGCCCTGTATGTCCAGGGAGCTTTTGTAAAACAAACAGCGTTTTTGGAAATGTCTTTTTCCGGGAGGTACTTATAGCAGCTGCCTGTATTGCAAACAAAGATGCTGTCACCGATGTACACAATATAATTTTCATTCGCCGGTAGGCCGTTCAACGTATCGTACTGATGGATCTCCAGCTTTTTCTGCTGCAGCCCGAACTTTACATGAAATGTTTTTTTCTGCCGCGAAACCATCCAGGTCTCATAGAGGTCATCTTCGCCTTTGCATTTGCTTACGCCGCCAAGCTTCAGCAGCTCCTGCCCCAGGATCTCGTAGAATTGTACACTTACAGGTATTTTCCCGGGCTTCACATCGATCACGCTGAACCCGCCCTTTTCTGCTGTTACGAGCATATCGGCACCGGGAATGGAGGTGATGCGGTTGGTAAGGTCGGGAGTGACTGCCTCGGCCCTGTCGCCGTTCATTCGCACCAATCCATTGCTGGTGCCTACATAAAGCACATCATTATGCTCATACAGGTCCCATACCTCCGTATTTGTAACCGCGGTAGGAAGCGCAGCAATGCCATGCGACAGCGGATCCTGCTTTAACCTGAACAGCCCGCTTCCGCAAGCGAGGTATAGCGTCCCATTGTATTTTTTTATGTACTCGGCAATTCCCCTGAAGCCGGACCTGTCATCATACATAAAAGCAGCGCTGTTATAGCCAAGGCAGCTTACGCCGTTGTTGTGCATCAGCCATACATTCTTTTCGCGGTCTACAAATATATCCGCGATCCCCTCGTCGCTCAGTCCGGATGCCTTGTTAATGATCTCTTTCTGATCGCCATTCTTATCGTAAAACGCGATCCCGGCACGTGAATTCACCGCGAACACGGAGTCGTTTACCCATTGACAGCCGAGCACCCCGGCCTCTTCAAGGAATTTATCCGTTTTAAAAAGACTGATGGAAGTTTGTGCCTGGCTTGCGGGCCCTGCCCCGGGATCCATATAAAAAAAGCCTTCGTCACCGCTCAGCACCAGGCTGCGGCCATGAAAAGGCATAATGGAAAGGATCCGCTTATCAGCAAACAATTCTCCTCCGGGCACCAGCTCCAGCCTGTTCCCGCGTATTTCCATAAGCCCCGAACTACGCTGCCGCACATACAGGCGGTTGTGTGCAATGAACGACAAAGCGAACTTATGCGCAGTGGGCGCTTCGATCACATCGGCCACTTTTTTATCGCGCACCACAAAGATCCGCTCCGAGCTTTGAAAATAAATGCTGCCATTGAGGGGCAGGATCTTCCAGAGGTCGTTGAATTCCTTCTGGCTCTTTGTAAGCTGCCCGGTCATTGAAACAAAATGAAACTTCCCCAGCCTGTTGCGCTCGAGGTATCCAAAGTCGCCGGCAACAGCCAGGTATATTGTTTCCGTAACCGTATCGATCATGATCTGCCGGATGGCGGAGCCCGACTTAACAGGAACGGCTTCCCAATGTTTTCCCGAAAAGATAAATACGTTGGAAGTGCTGGCAAAGAAGAGGAGTCCGCTCTTGTCCTGCACCGCGCCCCACATCTGGTTAAAGCCCTTGTAGTCCTTAGGAAGGTAATTCTTTATGAAGTAGCCGGGCGACTGCGCAAGCGAAGCCACCTGTATGAAGAGGGAAAAGATTATACTATGCAGGAGCTTGCTTTTCATTGTAAGCAAATATAGCAAGCTCTTCCTATTCAGGGGATTTAATCAGGAACTTTCTGATCACAAACGAATAAAGCAGCTGTGTGAGCACGATGAACACCGGCCCTACAGCGGCAGTAACAAGCCATAAGGGAAAAAAGAAGAACGCCCAGAAATCCCCGGCGAAGAACCCGGCAAATACATCGGTAAATATAAAGAGGGAGCAAACAAGCCAGATGACCGTTGAGACGCAAATTAAAAAAGCACCGTTGCTGCTGAGGTGCTTTTTTAATAAGCCGGTAACATCCAGCAGGTAATTTAAAAGCAGGTGCACTGCGAGGATGCAGACAACCGCTATCATGCTTTCATGGCAACCGCCAGTGCTTCCGCAAATGCCTTTGCTGTTTTCAGGAGGTCATCTTCGGTGTGCGCTTCACATACAAATCCCACTTCGTAGCCCGAAGGCCCGAGGTAAATGCCCCGCTCCAGCAGCTCTTTGTGCAGCACCCTGAAATACTTCATGGAATCCGCATCGATCTCTTCTGCCGAACGAACCACTTCCTTGTCGGTGAATGCGATCCAGAAAATGGAGCCGACAGAAAATAGTTTCAGGTTTGCAGGTGTAAAGTTCAGCTGTTCTGTGTGCTTAAAGATCTGCTGAATTAAGAACTGCGTTTTTGATTCAAGGCTTTCATAAAAGCCCGGCCTAAGGCATTCGGTTAATTGCGCGATACCGGCTGCCATTGCAACGGGATTCCCGCTCAACGTTCCCGCCTGGTATACATTCCCTTCCGGGGAAATGCAGCTCATGATCTCAGCGCTGGCGCCGTACATGCCTACAGGCAGGCCGCCGCCAATGATCTTTCCGTACGTGATGATGTCGGGCTGAATGTTGTAATAGCCCGCCGCTCCTTCAAAACCGATGCGGAAGCCATTGATCACTTCGTCGAAAATGAGCAGCGTTTTATTTTCGGTGCAGATGTCGCGCAGGAATTGCAAATACTCTTTGCGCTGCAGCAGCAAGCCGTTATTCGCAGGGATCGGCTCAATGATCACGCAGGCGATCTGATCCTTAAACTCCGCGAAAGCCTGCTTTACGGCGTCTTCATTATTTAAGGAGACTACGATGGTTTCGTTCACGAAGCTTTCCGGAACACCGGCAGAGGAAGTATTCCCGAATGTCACTAATCCCGAGCCGGCTTTCACCAGCAGTGAATCGCTGTGTCCGTGGTAGCAGCCTTCAAACTTCAGGATCTTGTTTCTCGCTGTATATCCGCGCGCCAGGCGGATCGCGCTCATCACCGCTTCGGTGCCGGAGCTCACAAAGCGGATCTTCTGAATATATCTGTTATTGCCGAGGATCAGCTCTGCAAGCTCGTTCTCAAGCGCTGTAGGCGCCCCGAAAGAGCTGCCGTTCTCCACCGTTCTTTTGATCGCATCCACCACTTTATCATTCGCATGGCCAAGGATGAGAGGGCCCCAGGAGCCGCAGTAATCAATGAACTCATTGCCATCGGCATCCCAGATGTGCGAGCCTTTGCCTTTTTGTATGAACAAAGGTGTGCCGCCAACAGAGCGGAAAGCACGTACCGGACTGTTCACTCCCCCGGGAAAATATTGTTTTGCTTTCTCAAATAAAGCCTCTGATTTTTCTCTCTTCATTATTGGATAAATTAGGCTGCAAATATATATCTTTGAAGGCAAGAACCTCTGTATGCACTGCGGTTATTTTTACCACGGAGGCACGGAGGCCACAAGAAACACGGAGAAATATGATTTTTGAAAATACACTGGAGTTTGCAAAGCAACAGGATGCTGCCGATCCATTAAAAAGCTACCGCAGCATGTTCTACTTCCCCATGATGCATGGCCGGGAAACAGTTTATTTCACAGGCAATTCGCTGGGGCTGCAACCCAAAACCACACAGGATTATGTGCTGAACGAGCTGGAAGACTGGGCAACATACGGCGTGGAAGGCCACTTTCATGCACGCAAGCCATGGCTTTCGTACCATGAGCAGTTTGCGGCGCCGGTGGCAAGGATCGTTGGCGCGCTGCCGGATGAAGTGGTGGTGATGAACCAGCTGACCGTGAACCTGCACCTGCTGCTGGTGAGCTTTTACCGCCCGACCAAAACGCGCTACAAGATCCTCTGTGAAGCAAAAGCATTTCCTTCCGATCAGTATGCCATTGAGTCCCAGGTGAAATTTCATAACCTGAAGCCGGAGGATGCGGTGATCGAGATCGCACCGCGTGAAGGCGAGCATTGCATCCGCCATGAGGACATCCTTGAAGCCATTGAAAAGCATCATGAAGCGCTTGCCGTGATCATGATCGGCGGTGTGAATTATTATACCGGGCAGGCCTTCGACATGGAAGCCATTACGGAAGCCGGCCACCAGGCAGGCGCCCTCGTGGGATTCGACCTTGCGCATGCCGCAGGAAACCTGAAACTGCAGCTGCACGAATGGAATGTGGATTTTGCCTGCTGGTGCAGCTACAAATATTTAAACTCAGGCCCGGGAGGCGTTTCGGGTGTTTTCATCAACAGGCGCCACCTGAACAATCCTGAGATCATCCGCTTTGCCGGCTGGTGGGGACATGATAAAGCCACGCGCTTTAAAATGGAAAAAGGATTTATCCCGATGCCAACCGCGGAAGCTTGGCAGATGAGCAACGCCCCTGTATTATCGATGGCTGCACATAAAGCCGCCGTGGATATTTTTGATGCAGCCGGTATGGATAAGCTCGTAACCAAGGCAGGAAAGCTTACGGGATATCTTGAATTTGTGATCGATGAGATCAACAAAGGGCTGGAGCAAAAGCTGGAGATCATTACACCACGCGATAAAACACAACGTGGCTGCCAGCTCTCCATAGTGGCGCATGGAAGAGGCAAAGACCTCTTCAATAAATTAACGGAGGCAGGCGTGATCAGCGACTGGCGCGAGCCGAATGTGATCCGCTGCGCACCGGTTCCATTGTACAATTCATTTGAAGATGTTTACAGGTTCGGAGAGATCCTGAAAGCTTCGTTATAAACATTTGCGCTATTTGCGTGGTTGCAGGAAATAAAAAAATGCCGGTACAAAAATTCAAATCAAAGCTGGAAAAGGTCGGTTCCTGGACGATCGTAAAGGTGCCTTTTGATGCGAAGAAGATCTTCGGTTCTGCATCGCACATCAGGGTGAAAGGCATGATCGATCATGTGCCCTTCAACATTTCCCTGATGCCGATGGGCGAAGGCGTTCACTGCTTTCCTGTGAAAGCGGAACTGCGCAAGGCCATCGGGAAAGATTCCGGCGACCCGGTGAGCGTGATCCTCGAGCAGGATCATGAAAAGCGCGTGTTCGAAGTGCCTTCCGAATTAACCGGCGCTTTCAAGGCCAGCAAGGAGGCTAAAAAGATGTTTGATTCTTACAGCGCTTCCATGCAGCGCGAACATTGCAGGTACATTGCCGAAGGAAAGAAAAAGGAAACCAGGGAGAGCCGCGCGGTGGCGACGGTGCTGAAGCTGGAGAAGCTGTATGCTGAAAAGCAGGCGGCCGGCACCGCTAAAAAGAAAAAATAAAACTGTTGACGCTGTGAAACCCGCCGTAAAAAAAACAAAAGTAAAGCACAATCCTGATGCGAAGGCCCTGATCGACGAAGGCATCAGCCAGGCGGAGCCAAAAGCGCAGGCCATCTGTAAAAAATTACGCGCCATCATTTTCAAGGCGGAGCCTGACATCATCGAAGACTGGAAATGGGGCCCGAATTATTACAAGGATGGAATGGTATGCGGATTCTGGTATTTCAAGACACACGTCTCCTTTGTGTTTTTCCAGGGAGCATTGCTGAAGGATAAGAAAAAAGTGCTATTGAAAAATGAAGGCAACCTGCATAACCGGCACATCAAATTCACGGATCTAAAGCAGATCGATGAAAAGCTGCTGATCGAATACATTACCGAAGCGGTGATCAACAATGAAAAAGGATTGAAGATCACGGAAGCGAAAGATAAAACGGTGGTGATCCCGGACGACTTCAAAAAGCTGCTCAGCAAGAACAAGCTGCTGAAAAACTTTGAGGAGATGTCGTACTCAAAGCGAAAAGATTATGTGGGCTGGATCAATGGAGCGAAACAGGCGGAAACAAGGGAACGGCGGATCACTCAGGCTTTGGAGAAAATTAAAGAGAAGTTGGGATTGAACGATCATTATTTGAAAAAGTAGTTTCAGGTTGAAGTACTTTGTGTGTTAAGTTTCAGGTTTAATGTTGACGAACTAAGTGGGTTAGTTGCAGGTTGAAGTACTATGTGTTATTAGGTTTCAGGTTGACGAACTATGTGTGTTAGGTTTAAAGTTTAAAGTTAAAGTGCTGTGTGAAATCAGAATTTGAAAGAGAAAAAAAATTATGACAAAAAAAGTAACAGTAGTAGGTGCAGGTTTGGTTGGTTCGCTTTTATCCATTTACCTGGCGAAGCGCGGATATAAGATCGACCTTTTTGAACGCCGTCCCGATATGCGGAAGGCCAAGATCTCCGCAGGAAAATCGATCAACCTCGCGCTGAGCGACCGCGGCTGGAAAGGGCTTGAAGGCGTTGGCATTGCCGATGAGATCAAAAAGATCGCGATCCCGATGTATGGCCGCTACATTCACCACAAGGACGGCTCCACCGCTTTTCAGCCATACGGAAAGGATAACCAGGCGATCTATTCCGTTTCCCGCGCGGAGATCAACATGCGGCTGATGGACCTTGCGGAGCAGCAGGAAAATGTAAATATTCATTTCAATGAGCGCTGCACCAGCATCGACAGGCAAAAGCTGGAAGCGCATTTTGAAAACATGGAAACTCATAAAACAAGTGCAGTTCAAAGCGATCTCCTGTTTGGCTCGGATGGGGCATTCGCAGCTTCGAGGCTCAACATGCAGCTGAGCAGCGACCGCTTCGAATACAACCAGCATTATATTTCCGCAGGATATAAGGAGCTGATCATTCCTCCCGGCCCGAACGGAGAGTTCATGATCGAGAAGAACGCGCTGCACATCTGGCCCCGCGGCAGCTTTATGATGATCGCATTGCCCAACACCGACGGCAATTTTACCTGCACGCTCTTTTTTCCTTTCGAAGGGGAAAAATCATTTGCAAGCATTAAAACCCGCGATGACGTTGAGAAATTCTTCAAGGAAGAGTTTCCCGATGCGGTTCCTCTGATGCCGACATTGCTGGATGATTACATGAACAATCCAACTTCCTCGCTTGTTACCGTTAAATGCTTTCCATGGACATTCGACGAGAAGATCGCGCTGATCGGCGATGCCGCGCATGCTATTGTACCTTTTTACGGACAAGGCATGAACTGCGGCTTTGAGGATTGCGTGGTGCTGAATGATCTGATCGATAAATACCTCAGCCCGCCCCTCTCCCAAGGAGAGGGAGGAAAAAATGCATGGGCTAAAATATTGGATGAATATCAAACGTTAAGAAAGCCGGATGCCGATGCCATCGCCGACCTTGCCGTGATGAATTTTACGGAGATGCGCGACAAGACCGGCGATCCGAAGTTCCTGCTGCAGAAGAAGATCGAAGCGAACTTCAGCAGCAAGCACCCGGATAAATGGATCCCGCTGTATTCGATGGTAACCTACAGTCCGCACATCCGCTACTCCACCGCCCTTAAAAACGGCATGAAGCAGGAGGAGATCATGCAGAAGGTAATGGCGATGCCTGACATCGACAAAAAATGGGACAGTGAGGAAGTTGAAAAGGAAATGCTAAAATACCTTTGATCTATCATAAAAAATATTTGGTTGTAAAGCTGCTCATCGAGAACCTGGGCAAGTACGAGCTGATGGGCATTTACCGGCCGCAGGCATACTGTCAGGGCGCAAAAGGCTACAGCAGCGAATGCCAGATCGAGCTGTACAAAAAGCCCATCGAGCCCGGCAAATCGGAAGTGCTGAATGCGGTGCTTTTAAATCCTTTAGGCTTTGGCGACCATTTAAAACAAGGAAGTTTGTTAACTTTACGGAACGGATTGGATATTGAGGCGAAAGCGGTGGTGCTGGAAATAATCGGTTATAAGTAAACGAAGCCTTGCCAATCTTACAAAAAACAATCTGTGCTGATCCTGTGATTAAACTGAAAAACATATTCCTGATCCTTGCATTTGTATCCGTACATCTGCACATTGCCGCGCAGGTAAGCACGGACGAGCAGCTGGCGCAGCAGTTCTACCAGAACAAGGAGTTTGACAAAGCGCTGGATTACTACGAAAAGCTGTACAACAAAAAATCGCCCGACCAGTTCTATTCGCCTTACCTGAATTGCCTGCTGGAAACAAAGGATTTCAAAAAAGCGGAGAAGATCGTAAAGAAGCAAATAAAGAATCACCCCGAAAGCCTCAATTTTAACGTCGACCTGGGAATGGTGTACCTCCGCTCCGAAGAGCCGGATAAAGCCAGGAAGGAATGGGAGAACGCGATCAAACAGGTAAAAACGGATGACCAGGTATTCCCGCTGGCGAATGCATTCATCGCTCTCCGCGAATACACGTATGCCGTCGACACCTATTTAAAAGGAAGAAAAATTTCACAGACCAGCTATCCCTTCAGCTTTGAGCTTGCCGATGTGTACCGCACACAGGGCAACAAGCAGGCGATGATCAATGAGTACCTCGATGTGCTTGAAACGAGCGATTCGTATATCCAGAGCGTGCAAAACGCGCTGCAGACCAGCTTTGGAAACGAGGCCGACAGCAAGCAGAACGAGCTATTGAAAAGCGAATTGTTAAAGCGCATCGCAAAAAGCCCCGACAAAACCATCCTTTCCGAATTCCTCATCTGGATGGAGATCCAGCTGAAAGATTTTGAAGGCGCATTTGTTCAGGCGAAAGCCCTCGACAAGCGGAAAAAAGAAGAAGGCACCCGCGTAATGGGGCTTGCGCAATTGTTTGCGCAGAACGAAAGCTACGACCTTGCGATCAGGGCTTACCAGTATGTGATCGCGAAAGGGAAAGACACGTACTACTACACCAATGCCCGCATGGAGCTGCTGAATGTTTCCTACCAGAAAGTGGTTTCCAAAGGGAATTATACGGCAGCCGACCTTACTGAGCTTGAGAAAAATTTCAACATCACCATCGCGGAGCTGGGCAAATCGGCAGCCACCGCACCTTTGCTGAAGAACTTTGCGCACCTGCAGGCATTTTTCCTGAACAAGCCGAACGATGCGATCGCGCTGCTTGAAGAAACAATCGCATTGCCGCAGCTTTCAGCCATTATGCAGGCGGAATGCAAGCTGGAGCTGGCAGACATCCTGCTGATGACAGGCGATGTATGGGAAGCTTCCCTCCGCTATTCGCAGGTAGAAAAATCATTTAAGTACGATGCCATCGGGCAGGAAGCAAAGTTCAGGGTGGCAAGGATCTCGTATTACACGGGCGATTTCAAATGGGCGCAGGCACAGCTCGATGTACTGAAGGGCGCAACCTCCAAGCTCATTGCGAACGATGCACTCAACCTGTCGCTCACGATCAGCGATGCGCTGGCGATCGACACGAACGAAGCGCCGCTGCTCATTTTTGCAAGGGCCGAGCTGCTTGCGTTCCAGAACAAGGATGAGCTGGCAAAGCTCACGCTCGATTCCATCAATAAGCTGTACCCGAACCATGCCCTGGCCGACGACATTCTTTACAAGAAAGCGCAGCTGGAGCTGAAGCACGGAAATTATACCGCGGCTGCAGCGTACTACGATACCATCGCGAAAGCATACAGCGAAGACATACTTGCGGATGATGCCCTGTTCAAGCTCGCCGACCTTAACGAGAACCAGTTCAAAAATCCCGACAAGGCGAAAGAGCTTTACCAGGAGCTGCTCGAGAAATATCCCGGCAGCCTGTACGTGGTGGAAGCACGCAAGCGCTTCCGCAAGCTGAGAGGAGACATGGTCAATTAACATGAACAGGCTCCTATCCATATTATTCTTACTTGCAGTGCTTGCCGCCGCCTGCTCCTCGCCTTCCGTGGAAGAGAAGAAAGCAAAGCTCACAAGCGTTTCCACCGGCCCGGGTGATACGTTAAAGCTCTACGGCCCTGCGCTGCTTTTCATGTGGCCCGACAGCCTGCAGGCAGAGCAAATGAAAAGCAAAGACTCCGACGCATTTTATATTGCCGCCGATGATTACAGCTTTTACAATTCGCAGCTGATGGACATTGCGGATTCCCTCAAAATAAAGAACTACAGCACCAGCGCGAAGTATCTTGATTTTACGCTCGCGAACGAAAAGCACCTGCTGGTTGACCGCTCCGCAAATGAGGACCTCTGGTGGGGACTGTACCTCTACAATGGCGCGGATACGCCGCGGCTGCAAAGCACCGTCGATATCGACGCAAACTATTTAAATACCTTTTTCAGGAAATGATCATCTACAATGTAACAGTGAACATCGAGAACGATGTGCGTGAAGAATGGCTGAACTGGATGAAAACAGTTCACATCCCCGATGTAATGGCCACGGGATATTTTATCGAGAATAAGATCTGCAAAGTGCTGGTGGATGAAGAGCAGGGCACTACCTACTCGATCCAGTACACTGCAGCAAGCATGAAAGAGCTGGAGGACTACCAGCGCCTTCATTCACCACGGCTGCAAAAAGAGCACAACGACCGTTATGCCAGTAAATCCGTGGCCTTCCGCACACTCCTGGAAGTAGTTTAATTAAATCACAATACATTACTAAAAATACGATGGGCGATTTTGTAAGGGCAAAGAAAAAATTAGGGCAGCACTTTTTGAAGAACGAGGACATTGCTCAAAAGATCGTGGAGAGCCTGTCGCGCACCTCCGAATACGCGCATGTGCTGGAAGTGGGCCCGGGAATGGGCGTGCTTACCAAATACCTCATTGCACATACCAATTACGAAACGCATGTGATCGATATCGACAAGGAATCGATCGGCTATTTAAAAGTAAATTTCCCTTCGCTGGAGAAGAACATCATCGAAGGCGATTTCCTCGAGCTCGACCTTGAAAAGCTTTTCCCCGGCCCCTTTGCGGTGATCGGTAATTTCCCTTACAATATCTCCACCGAAATTTTATTCAAGGTGATGGACCACAAGGACCAGGTGCCCGAAGTGGTGGGCATGTTCCAGAAAGAAGTGGCAGAGCGCATTGCAGCGAAACCAAGGAACAAGACGTACGGCATCACCAGCGTTCTGCTGCAGGCATTTTATGATATCGATTACCTGTTCACAGTGGGAGAAAATGAATTCATTCCGCCGCCGCGCGTGAAGTCGGCAGTGATCCGGCTACGCCGAAACGCCGTTGCGAAGCTGGATTGCGATGAGAAGCTTTTTAAGCAGCTCGTTAAAGCGGGCTTTAACCAACGAAGAAAAACGCTTCGTAATTCCATCCGCGCCTTTAAATTAAAGCCCGAATTCCTCGACCACAAATACCTCACACAACGCGCGGAAGAGCTATCCGTTGCCGATTTTGTGGCGCTCACCAACATGGTGGAAACAGCCTGAACAGATCCCGAAATTCCTTCCTGATGAATATTGCGGTTAATTAACCGCTGCATTCCAAACGAATAATAACCCGGCACCCCCGTATGGTAACCCAAACCCCTCGCTTGCCGGAATCGGCTTTCGTGTGATGCATTCGTTTATACATTTGACTGCAACTAACAGAACATCTAACTTAAAAACAGTCAAATGAAAAAAACGATCGCATTGCTTGGAATGCTTGCCATTACAGCAGCTTCCACCATCACAGCACAGAAGCTCGACAAGTTCGGGGCCGACCTTGCAAAGAAATCCGTTATGGGAAAAGACATACGCATACCTTATACCGACCTGCTCACTTACTACGGCTACATTAAGCCCGGCGGGAAGCCCGACGAAGAGCGCGATGGTAAAAAATACTATTACATCTATATCTGGATCCCTGCCGCTGCACCTGAAGTAGGCGTGCGCATGGCATCCCCGGTGGATAAGATGACGCCGGAGAAAACAGATATCGTATCGCCGGATTATGCTGCAAACGCTTCCGACAAAACAAATTATTTCGATACGTGGATCTCCCTTGAAAGGGCGGAAGGCATTACCAGCGCTGCAGACCTTGGAAAAGGAAAAACGGCAAGCTGGAACATGTATGACCAGAATGACGATTCATCTGAGATGCCGGCGCAGCCATCGGGCAGCAAATACAATTCACTGATGCGCATCACCAGCGAAGTGAGCAATCCTAAAAAAGCGCTTGTGGCCGGCTTATACCGCATCGGCTTCACCACCTATAAAACAGGTGAAGTGCAGGGAAGCTTCGTTGCACAGGTTGGGGCACCGGTTAAACTGCCGGGAGTTAAGATCGCTCAAACAATTGATGAGCTGATGAAGCTTGTTGCTGCGCAGTAAGCAGGACTAATGAAGAACCACTTTCCGCTGGCGCGGGAGGTGGTTTTTTTATGAATGGATGACCCGATTAAATTTCTTCCCGATTCGCTCCCCATTTAGGATAAACCGTACCTTTGCCCCCGGAAACACGTAAATAAGGCAAACAGGTGCAATTTGAATTAACAGACGAATTTTTAACAAGGCTGCAGGATGCGATCGACATCAATGATACTGCCTTTGTGGAAACGCAGCTGAGAGAGCTGTACCCGCCTGATATTGCCGAAATTTTCAATGAGCTTTCCATTGAGCAGGTAAAATTCCTTTACAACTATCTTGATGAGCAGATCGCCGCCGATGTGCTGGTGGAGCTGGAAGAAGATGTGCGTGAAGAGATCCTCTCCTCGCTTACTCCCAAAGAGATCGCGGAGCAGCTGATCGACAACATGGATTCGGATGATGCCGCCGATGTGATCGCGGAATTACCGGATGATGTGCAGGACGAAGTGTTGTCGCACATGGAAGACAGCGAGCAGGCGAGCGACATCGTGGAGCTTTTAAATTACGATGAGAACACCGCCGGCGGCTTGATGGCTACCGAGCTTGTGCGCGTGCACGTGAACAGCAACTCGATCGAGTGCGTACGTGAGATCCGTGAACAGGCCGATGAAGTGGAGAATATTTACGCCATTTACGTAGTAGATGATAACGAACGCCTGGTTGGATTGCTTTCGCTGAAAAAGCTGGTGATCTCCCCGACCCGCTCGAGGATCTCTGACATTTACGACCCAAAGGTTATTTCAGTAAAAACAAATACGGATACCGAAGAGGTGGCCAACATCATGGACAAGTACAACCTCGTTGTGCTGCCTGTTGTGGATGCCCTCGGAAGGCTTGTCGGGCGCATTACCGTGGATGACGTTGCAGATGTGCGCAGGGAAGAGGAAACAGAGGATGTGCAGAAGATGGGTGCGATGGAAGCCCTTGAAGAGCCTTATATGAGCACTCCGTTCGGACAAATGATCAAGAAAAGGGTAGGCTGGCTCATCATTCTTTTCCTGGGTGAAACACTTACCGCCACTGCAATGAGCTTTTTTGAGGGCCAGATCGCAAAGGCTGTGATCCTTGCCCTGTTCATCCCGCTGATCATCTCCAGCGGCGGCAACAGCGGATCCCAGGCTTCCACGCTGATCATCCGCGCGCTTGCGCTGAGCGAGATCACCGTGCGCGACTGGTGGAAGATCGTTAAAAAGGAATTCGCCACCGGCCTTGTGATCGGCCTGATCCTTGGCGTGATCGGCTTTGCGAGGGTCGCGCTCTGGTCATACTTCATCAACAGCTATGGCCCGCACTGGCACATGATCGCATTGACCGTTGGCTGCGCGCTGGTTGGCGTAGTAATGTGGGGAACCCTGATGGGCTCGCTCCTGCCCCTCGCACTAAAGCGTGTAGGCCTCGATCCCGCTGTATCATCCGCACCCTTTGTAGCAACACTTGTTGATGTTACCGGGCTGATCATTTATTTTACTCTCTCTATCATATTCCTCAGAGGAACACTCTTATAAAATGAAGATCCTTTTCATTGATTCGAATCACGCCCTGTTGCATGAAACACTGCAGAAGGCCGGGCATACCTGCGATCTCCATTACACATGGACAAAGGAAGAGATCATCGCTAACATTCACCTGTACGACGGGATCGTGATCCGCAGCAAAATGAAGATCACGAAGGAGATCATTGATAAGGCAAGCCGGCTAAAGTTCATCGCACGCGCCGGCGCAGGCATGGAGAACATTGATGTGGAATATGCCGAAAGCAAAGGGATCAAATGCATCCACGCCCCAGAAGGCAACCGCGATGCCGTTGCGGAGCATGCCATCGGGATGCTGCTTGCGCTGTTCAACAACATCTGCCGTGCCAACCGCGAAGTGCGTGAAGGCAAATGGATCCGTGAAGGCAACAGGGGAATTGAGCTGATGGGAAAAACAGTGGGGATCATCGGCTATGGCAACATGGGAAGCGCTTTTGCAGAACGCCTGAAAGGATTTGGCGTGAAGGTGCTTGTATACGATAAATACAAAAAAGGATTCGGAAATGAACAGGTGCAGGAAGCATCCATGGAGGAGATCTTTGCTGAAGCGGATGTCCTGAGCCTTCATACACCGCTGACGGATGAAACGCATTATCTCATTAACGACGCCTTCATCGGAAATTTCAAAAAGAACATCTACATCATCAACACGGCACGCGGCAAATGCCTGGATACGGCAGGGCTTGTAAAGAACCTGCAGTCAGGCAAGGTTGCCGGCGCCTGCCTCGATGTGCTTGAATACGAAATGGTATCTTTTGAGAACCTGGAGATACAATCATTACCGGAAGCTTTCAGAGAGCTGATCAAAAGCGACAGGGTGATCCTGTCTTCGCACATTGCAGGCTGGACGCAGGAGAGCAATGAAAAGATAGCGGGAATTCTTGCAGAAAAAATCGTACATTTATAAAACTGCGACTTTCCAATGAACATATTTATCCGCATACCGCTGCTTATCTCATTTTTCGCCTTTGCAGGAATAGCACCGGCACAGGACACATCCCTTGTGAAACCCCGTGATATTCATTACACATCCGATTTCGAGAAAAAATATTTTGAAAGTTTCCTTAACACAGGAAAGGCGGACATTATACCTTTAGCCATATCCCTGAGTGAGCTGAGCACTGATTTCGAATACAAAAAAACAGAAGAGGCGATCAATGCCCTTATTGCTGAAAGTGATAAAAAGATCCTGAATGAAAAGGATGTATCCAAAAAGGTTAAGTTTCTTTTTGGAAAGGTCCACAGCTCTCTTTTCAAACGATACGACATTACGGCGCATTTCGAGAAGATCTTCAGCGCCGGCATCTACAATTGTGTAACTGCCTCCATGCTTTATGCCTTCTTGTTCGAGCATTATTCCATTCCGTACAAGATCATGGAAAAGCCCAGGCACGTGTACCTCATTGCCGATCCCAACGATAAAAAGATAGTAGTGGAATCTACCGACCCTACCTCCGGCTATTTTCTGCCGAATGATAAGTTCAAAAAAGAATACGTGGATTACCTTGTAAAGAATAAGCTGGTCGCGAAAACTGACCTGGAATTATTTGGCTATGACGCGCTCTTTGAAAAAACCTACTATGCCGATGAGAAAATAAACCTGAAGCAGCTGGTGGGATTGCAGTATTACAATTCGGCGGTTGAATTCCTTAATGCAAAGGAGTACACTAAAACCCTTTACCAGGCCCAGAAGGCGTATGTGCTTTATCCCTGCGACAGGAATAGGTTCCTGCTTACCGGCTGCTATCCCCTGATCCTGCAGGACAAGGACTTTTCTGATCTCCGCGATGTGGACCTTCTCATCGCGTACTACAAAACAAATCCTGACGACAAATCGATATTTTATGAAGCGTTCTATGATATGACTGAAAAGTTTCTCGTGAACGAGAACAAGCATGAGCATTATGATAAAATATTCAATAAGCTTACAACAGAGATCCGCGACTCGGTTTTCCTCGACAAGGTCTACCTGACCTATTACAGCGAATATGCAAGGATAGAATACATGAACGGCGAATATAAAAAAGCCTTTGACCACTTGCTGCTTGCCTATTCACGGAATCCCGACAATGCGAAGGTAAAGGCGATGTTTGCAACACTCGTGGTTGACCAGATGAGGTCGAGCAACGATTATAAAAAGATAATCACCGACCTGGATGGATATGTGCTTAAATATCCTTTTCTGAAGGGGAATGTTTACCTGGAGCAAACGTATGGAAACCTATTCCTGCTGCTTGCCAATAATTATTTCGCAGCCAACAACGAAAAGCAGGGCTTGTATTATCTCAAATTATTTGAACAAAAAGCGGAAACAAAGGATATGCAGTTCAACGATGTGATCATAGGAACGGCTTATTCCGAAGCCTGGGCTTATTATGTGAGGATGCAGAAGCGGCAGTATGCAAAGCAGTTTATTAATAAAGGCTTAAAATATGCGCCTTACAATGGTGACCTGCAGCGCAAGAAAAAGATCGCGGATGAGGACACAAATTAAATTACAGCCTCACACCGAGAATGCACACATCATCCACCTGCTCAATATTTGTTTTCCAGTTCATGAAGATCGTTTCCAGCTTCTCCTTCTGCACATTGGCAGGCAGTCCGGCATTCTGAAGAAGCAGCTCTTTGACAGGACGGGATTTGAATTTCTTTCCCTTATCCCCGCCAAACTGATCCGCATAGCCATCCGTGAACAGAAAGAACTGATCTCCTTTATTGAGCTTCAGGGTATGCGTTGTAAAAGGCTGAGGGTTTACAGAGCTGCCGATCGGCTGCTTGTTGGCAGTGATTTCTTTGAATTCGCCTCCTTCAATATACCATAAAGGATTGTTGGCCCCGGCCCATTTGATCTCAGCGCTTTTAACATTTACCGATGCAAGTGAAATATCCATCCCGTCCTTCACATCCTTATCACTTTTGGCGAACGTTTCAAGCACCAGCTCACGCGCTTTATCCAGGATCTTTCCCGGATCGGTAATTCCGAATTCGAGCACTGCGCGGTTCAATGCATTGCTGCATACCACGCTCACCATCGCCCCCGGAACACCATGGCCGGTACAATCGGCCACAGCAATAAGCACCACCTCACCAACCTTCTCCATCCAGTAAAAATCGCCCGCAACAATATCCTTCGGCTTGTATAAAATAAAGCTCTCCGGGAAAAGCTCCTTCATGGCATTTTCAGGAGGCAGGATGGCTTCCTGCAGGCGTTTTGCATAAGTGATGGAGTCGAGGATCTCCTTCTGCTTTTCCTCCACAAGGTCTTTCTGCTGCTCGATGATGTATTTCTGCTTCCGCGTGAGCTGCAGGCGCTTCACCACAAATACGGCGAACAGCAATACCAGCAGCAGGCCGATGCCCACAGCTACGCTGATCACCTTTTGCTTATTCTCCTTTTCCGCAGCCACAGCCAGCTCCTTCTCGTGCTCCTTTTCATCCAGCGCCTTCTGCTTTTCAAAGTTATAGGAGATCTCCTGCTTCATCATTTCCTTTTGGCTTTCCTCATTCTTAATGCTGTCCCTCATGGAAATGTACGATTCATACATCTCCAGCGCATCCTTGTAGCGGCCGGTCTTTTTGTAGCTTTCGTACAGCGATTTGCTGGCTTCCCTCACCGAAGCGGCAACACCTGCTTCCTGCGAGATCCTTAATGCGAGCCTGTTGTACGCGATCGATTTCTCATTATCCCCTTTTCTGTCGTACACCTGGCCGAGGTTATTATACACCTCCATGAGGCCCTGCTGGTCGCCGATCTTTTCATAATAAGGAATGCTCCTGTTATTCAGGTCCAGCGCTTTTGCATCGTCGCCCATCTCATAATAGGCGACGGCCATCGAATGCAGCGCCACTCCTGTTCCGGCATCATCCTGTATCTCCTCGCTCAAAGCAAGGCTGCGCTCATGGTATGCGATCGATCTTTCAAATTCTTTCAGGCTGCGGTGCACATTTCCCAGGTTCACATACGATAAGGCGATCGCTCTTTTGTTTCCCGATTTCTCGATGATCTTCAAAGCGCGTTCGTAATACTCTTTTGCCTTCTCGTAGTCCTCCTGCCCGTCATAGATCACCCCGATATTGTTCAGCGCGGCAGACGTACCCTTCTGGTCGCCCATATCCTCGGTTATCTTAAGGCTTCGCGTAAAATATTCAATGGCATGCACATCATCCCCTCTCATGGAGCAGGAGGCGCCCTGTATGTTCAATGCCGAAACCTGGAAGATCCGCGAATTGCTTTTTATCGCCAGCTTATACAGGTCGTTCGCATAATAATAAGCGCTGTCGGGCTTCGAATACAGGTAGCCCTGAATACAGATACGCTGCATCGCTTTCATACGTACTGTATCGGCAATGGATGGATCTTTCCACACCTTCCAGAGACTGTCGATTTTAACCTGCGCGGTAATTCCGGCGGAAATAAACAGCAATAGTATCAGCAGCTTGTTTTTCATTTTTTATATCGATGTTCTTTTCAATAATTTCATATCAAATATAATCGAATTAGGAGTAAGAAGGCGGGAGCCATTAAAATGTTATCAGATCCAGTCGAAAAGATATTCTTCTTTGTGATCCACTTCAAACTTCCGGAGCAACTCCACATACTCTTCCCTGAATGTTCTTTTACGATGGTGCTCAGCCTGGTTAAGAATGTATTTAACAACAGCATCAATGTGAGAGTGGCTGTAGGAAAAAGCTCCGAAACCATGCTGCCATTCAAATTTTCCTTTTACCCATTTTTTATTGTTGATGAATTTGGAGGAGGCGGATTTAATATCTCTTACCAAATCGGAAAGAAGGACAGAAGGCGGAAGTCCTACAAAAATATGGGTGTGATCGGGCATACAGTATATTGCCAGCATCTTGGTCCCTCGTTTTTCTGTTATCCCATAAATAAATTTCTGTAGTTCTATTCTGTTCGCTTCTATGATAAGGTTTTGACGCAATTTAACAGCAAATACAATTTGGATATAAATCTGTGAATACGTGTTTGGCATAATAGGCCGCTCCTACGGAGCTTGATTGGGTTTATGTATCATTTTCAACAAACAGGGCGCTCCTATGGAGCTGTATTAACTGCAATTAAATAGATTACGTGTTCTATTACAGGCCACTCCTACGGAGCTTGATTTAGCTTAATCATTTTTTTCAACAAACAGGACGCTCCTACGGAGCTCTATTATATCTGCGCATGGCACACAGGACATTATCATCACATTTTCACGCTTTTGGCTCCGTAGGAGTCACCTGTTTATAACACTAATGTCTCTCGCCTCATTTCAAGCTCCATAGGAGCGGCCTGTTTATATTCATATGAAGTTTGATTTGCTTTAAGTCATTTCAACAGCTCACTGCAACAAAGCTTGATTGAATTTTTGTATCTTCTCAATAAACAGGATGCTTCTATGGAGCTCTATTATATTATCTCTGCACATGGCACACAGGGACATTATCATCACATTTCCACACTTGGCTCCGTAGGAGTCACCTGTTTATAACACCTACACCGCCACCGTTTTTTCAAGCTCCGTAGGAGCGGCCTGTTTATACTCTGCCCTTCACATCTTCTCCAACGTCAGCGACAGCATGATCTCATTCCTGAACTGGAACTTATACGGCGGATAAGGCATATACCTGATCCTGCTATCGACAATAAGGTCGAGGCATTTGAAGATCTTAACAATTACGCGGTTTCGAAAATCAATATCAAATTTGTCGCGGTTAATGGCGTTTGCAAAAGCACGCGAATAATTTTCCCAGCGCACGCGCTTGCCTATATTTTTACGAATATATGTCTGGATTCCCAAGCCATATTCCGATGTGATAAGTGTTCTTTTATAAACAAGATCATTTTCATCAACGCTTTCCTGTGGCTCCAGGATCGGCATTGTGGAAGTACGGAAGGTCACAAATGTAAGATTGGCCCTGCATGTTTTCCAGAAGTGTATTGTTGTTCCATATCCTATGTCAATATTCATAGGGTTTCCAAAGCCGCTGCTCCAGCGTTTAGCATAATAACCGCTGTCGTTATAATACATTTCGTAAGTGGATAAGAACTGAGAGCTGAAATAAAAGCTGAATATATTCTCGAATGTCTTGTTTGTATTTTTTATAACATCAGCGCTCAGGTCCATATAATCGCTGTTCTTATACCATGTACTGTCTACAAATTTCATATAACCCAGCTCACCGTTAAAGCGAAGATGTGTTTCCCAGCTATTGCCAACAGTATCATAATTAACGTTTGACCTTAACAGGAAAGAATAATTGTTGAAGCCACTGTACTTCCAATTCTTATAATGGATGTAGGAGGCGGAGAAGTTGTTGCTAAAGGTGATTGTTGGGGGAAACTTAAATATTGGCTCTTTTTCTCTTCCGAAAGCAAAAATGGATAGTTGGGAAAAGACTAACAGAGCAATCTTTTGTCTAATCTTCATCAAGAGGTCGTTTTTACCTTAAATCTTGGCAAAGAACTCTCTTTTATACCCCAAGACTTCAGATAATCCATATTAACAAAAATGTACTTTGCTCTACAACTAAGGGAATCTGCTTTGATTATTTTATTCCATGGAATTATATGAGTTTTATTAATCCCATCTGCAAATTTTGCATAGTTTATTAACACTACATAATCATAGTTCGCGGGGGCAAACGATTTTAAAGATTGATTAGGGTCGACAAAACATGAAAATAACGAATCAAACTCAAATACTTTTTTTGTTTTTATACCATTACCATTAACTTGACATAATGATTTTAAAACATTATCCACCGAAGCATTGCACGTACTAGTATCGTTCTTATATGGAATATACCTTTTTGACCCACTAAAAATTATAATTTCAGGTGAGCCGGCAAACATCCTGTTAATTTTAAAGAAGGCAGCCGAATCCTTTGCAAACACAATAGATGTCGAATCTATTGTTAAAGTTTTTGAATATTCATTAATGGAATGAAAAGTTTCCATTTTTGGGTTCTTTATACCGCCTAGTTTTTTAAGAAAAAAACTGCAAGATGAAAACAGTATACATAAAATCAGAGGTAAAATATTTTTCATGAGGTTAGAAATTAACTACCAGCAAAAGCTCTTCAGTTTTTGCTGGTAGTATGTTATTAATTTAAAGAAATATTAATTTGAAAACCGGTCTGTGTTTTAATTAGTTTATACGTTCCGGCCTTGATTGTTATCGTACTTTTTGCTCCCAATGCCTTTTGAATATTAACAGGAACAACAAAGTCTTCTTCAAAAACCACAGTATTGCCTTTAAAGAATTCTTCTTTACCAATAATAGCGTCTTTCGTTAAATCTATTTTTAAAGAATTTGCATTCTCAATCAATTGAACAGTTGCATTGGAGGCTGCCTTAAAATCAACATTAATGCCCCAATCACAAAACCCAAACTTGGAACAGTCCAAACTTTTCCTGCCTATTTCACAATGAAACGTCACCACCGGCCCTGCCACTGCTTTCACTGTCATTACCACTAAAACTACTGCTGCTATAATTAACTTTTTCATAAATTTTTATAAAGGGTTTAATTGTTTTTTAATTGATTTATTAATAATTTCAACCCTTGAAACAAGAGCCTCAAGGTTTTTGCTTTCAACGGCTCTTCTGAAGAGTGTTGATGATTGATAGTTTAATTACTGTTTATTATTACCTCCTTCCTTTTTTTAGTAAGTTTCCTAGGCCTACTTTAAACGACATGAAGAGTCGTTTTTTTATTTTACAACTTCGATTCATCCGGTTTTTCTTCCAGCTAATCGGCTGCAAATATAAATTCATCCTTTTTAAAAAAGCAAGAGCTGCTCTCACACAAAAAACATCAAAACTAAGGTGTCGCTCATCATAAATACACTTGCCTATTAACTAATGCATTGAAAATAAAACAAGTAGATTTTCCACTTATTCCTCCAACATAATTACACCTGTATTTATCGACAAAAATATTAACATGTAAGATTCTATTCAAAATTGTGATCTTTTGTAATGGCCCGCAATACACGTCTTTAACGAGGTTAATTCCTTTGATTGGTTATAAATAAAAGAACACTCAAAGCCTTGTATTAAATCAATATACAAATGCTGCCCTGTACTGCACTAAAATTCAGTACATATTATTAACCTTTTTTGATGTAAGATTTTTCGCAAAATTGTAATTTCTATTTTCTGTATTTTTACCTGAAATACAATTGACATGTCTCAACCCAACAATCCACTCCACGGCAAAACCCTTCAATCCATCCTTGAAGAGCTGCTGGAGCATTACCGCTGGGAAGGATTGGCTTATCACATTCCCATTAACTGCTTTATGAAGGATCCCAGCATAAAGTCGAGCCTCACCTTTTTAAGGAAAACACCCTGGGCGCGCACTAAGGTGGAGGAGCTGTACATAAAATTGCAGGAAAACAATTAAGGCATACTAAACCGGGCGCTGCCTGCGTTAATAAAAGCAAATCCACATCCTATGAAAGCCACTGCCCTCGCCCTGCTCTTTTTACCCTTAGCTTCGCTGGCGCAAACAGTACCTGCAAAGCCCTCCACCACTGAGTGTCCCGACTTTAAGAACAAGCCGCAGGTAAGCAAAGCAGCCTATTTTGAATCGCTGAGGCATAAGCCGGTTAAAACCGCGCAAACGGCATCCGCGGCAAAAAAGGAGGATCCGGAAGTGAAAGCTCCGGAAGCAAAGGCAAGCCAGCCAAAGCCTCAAAAGGCTTATGTGCCGTCCTTTAGCTCCGGCTCCGATAAGATCCTCGAAGAAAAGAAAGCTCCCGCTGCCAAAACGGAAACGGCTGAAAAGCCCGCTGCAGAAAAGCCTGTAGTGAAGGAAAAAGAAAAGGAAATGCTTGCCGAAACAGCTGCGAAGCCGAAGGCTGAAAAGAAAGCTGCAAAGAAAAAGGCAGGTAATACCAATTCAGGAAAAGTACGCGCTACCAGGAAGAACCCGTCGAAATGTCCGGCTTTCTAAAGCCCTACACCGGCAGCCACTCCACCGATTTATTTGCCAGCATGCTGTTGAATTTTGTTCTTGGCGCAACATCAAGAAAGGGGTAGCTCACCTTTGAAAGGTACAGGCCCTGCGGATGCGCCGGCAATAAATACATTGGGGATTCCTGTGTTCTCAGGCTGTGCTCAAATTCCTCAACCGTGCTCTCACCCTTTCCTATATCCAGGAGCTTACCCATCAGCATCCTGATCATGCATTTTAAAAAGCGGTTGGCGCTGATCTGGAAGCGAAAGCGGTCGCCGCCGGCATCGCGGAACAGCTGCGCCTGACTCACTATGCATTTGGTATGGTTATGCTTGTCGGGCGATTTGCAGAACGCCCTGTAATCATCATACTTCGGAAGCAAGGCCACTGCGGCTTTCATGCTTTCAAAATCGAGGTTTTCAAGAAGGTACATCGAGCTCATCTCCGCAAGGAAAGGGTCCTTGTAGGTGTGGATAAAATAATCGTAGGTGCGCTGCGAAACGCTGTAGCGTGCATGCTGATCGTTCTCCGTCGGGATGATCTCAAAAACGGCGATGTCCTGGGGCAGCACTTTGTTAAGGCGGAACACGAGGTCATAATCCCATTGCTGCAGCGTATCGATGTGAAAGAAATACTGGCTGGCGCTTACACGTGCATCGGTGCGGCCGCAGCCATAAATGGTGGTCGGCTCCTTCAGCACCCTTGCAAGGGCATCCTCGATCACCTCCTGAACGCTGGATACTCCATCCTGGCGCTGCCATCCCCGGTAACGGTAACCATGATATGCGATATGAAAAAAGTACCTCAAGCCCTGTGTTTTTGTTCCTGCAAAGGTAGGGATTAATCTCCTGATTAATTTGCGGGGAATTGAATAGTTAAGTATCTTTGAAGCAGTTCTTTATATCTTATCAAGAAAGGCTGAGGGAAAGCGCCCGAGGAAGCCTTGACAACCCATCCCGCATCTGCGGAAGAAGGTGTCAATTCGCTCCTTCATTTTTTGAAGGAAAAGATAAGTCAGAATTTAATTTTTTTGAAGCAAGCACAAGGTTCAAAATATTTATCTCCTCTGACTATAAACGTTGGAGGAGATTTTTTTTGACCTCACCCCAACCCTCTCCTAAAGAGAGGGAGCATAAAAATACTGCAATGAACACACTCGATCGATTCAGCAACCGCGTTGACAATTACATCAGGTACCGGCCCGGTTATCCAGCTGATGTCCTTGCATTTTTAAAGCAGGAGAATATCCTGAAGCCGGGTTCCGTTATTGCCGACATCGGTTCCGGAACAGGCATTTCCGCGCAGCTGTTCCTCAATGAGAACATAGTGTATGGAGTGGAGCCGAACAGGGAAATGCGTGAGGCCGCAGAAAGATTGCTTGCAGGATCTTCCAGCTTTAAAAGCATTGGCGCTACAGCGGAAGCCACAACACTTGCAGATCATAGTGTCGATCTTATTATCGCCGGACAAGCTTTTCACTGGTTCGACAAGCAGAAATGCCGGGAGGAGTTCAAACGCATTTTAAAGCCGGGAAGAACTGTGGTGCTGATGTGGAACGACAGGCGTACCGACAGCACTCCCTTTTTAAGAAGCTACGAAGACTTTATTAAAATGTTCGCCACCGATTATCTCGAGGTGAACCACAAGAACATCGATAAAAAAGTGTTCGATGATTTTTTCGGGAAAGAAAACTACAGGGTAAAATCCTTTGATAACTTCCAGCACTTTGACCTCGAAGGACTGAAGGGACGCATCCTTTCTTCTTCGTACATGCCTGCGGAAGGCCATAAGGATTTCGATTACATGATGTATGTACTGAAAAAAACCTTCAACCGCTTCCAGGAAAACATCACTCTTCCCTCGGGGGAGAGCCGGAGAGGGGTTGTGACCATTGAATACGATACAACTATTTATTATGGAAGACTGTCATAACCACCCCTCTCCTTACGCTTGCGCCGAAGCTTCAGCGCAGGCACATGGAGAGGGGCCGGGGCTGAGGTCAGAGAAACAATTATAAATTCATTTTATGAACGAATTGAATGCCGGCATCCGGGAAGAATTAGAAAAGCGCGTACTTGTGATCGATGGTGCAATGGGCACCATGATCCAGCAATACAAGCTGGAGGAAAAGGATTATCGCGGAAAGCGCTTTACCGACTGGCACAAGGACCTGAAAGGCAACAACGATCTTTTGTCGATCACCCAGCCGCAGATCATCAAAACCATTCACAAGGAATACCTCAAGGCGGGCGCCGATATCATCGAAACCAATACCTTCAGCGCCACCACCGTTGCTATGGCCGATTACGACATGCAGGAGCTGGCCTACGAGCTGAACTATGAATCGGCGAAAATTGCGAAGGAGGCCGTAGCGGAATTTTTAGCAGAATCCGGCTCCCTCTCCTCTGGGGAGGGCCGGGGTGGGGTCTATGTAGCAGGCGCATTCGGGCCTACCAACCGCACCTTATCACTTTCTCCCAACGTGAATGATCCCGGGTTCCGCGCGGTCACATTCGATGAGCTGGTGGAAGCATATTCTGAACAGGCACGCGGGCTCATGGACGGCGGCGCTGATCTTTTACTTGTTGAAACCATTTTCGATACGCTGAATGCGAAAGCTGCCTTGTTTGCGATCCAGGAAGTTTGCAAAGAAAGAAATATAAAAATGCCGGTGATGGTATCCGGCACCATAACCGATGCCAGCGGCAGGACCTTATCCGGGCAAACCACCGAAGCATTTTTAAATTCCATTTCGCATGTCGACCTGCTCAGCGTAGGCCTTAACTGCGCACTGGGCGCGAAGGACATGCGGCCATACCTCGAAGAGCTTTCCGGCAAAGCGCCGTTTTATGTAAGTGCTTACCCGAATGCCGGCCTGCCGAACCAGTTTGGCGAATACGACCAGGATGCGCATGAAATGGGGCACGAGATCGAAGAGTTCCTGAAAGCAGGATTTTTAAATATAGTAGGCGGATGCTGCGGTACCACACCTTCACACATCAAGCGCATCGCGGAGATCGCGAAGAATTCAAAGCCGCGCAAAAAGCCGGAGCCCGATCACCTGATGCACCTGAGCGGCCTCGAACCTGTTACGCTGCGCCCCGAAAGCAATTTCATGAACGTAGGCGAGCGTACCAATGTAACAGGATCAAAAAAATTCCTGCGCCTCATCAAGGAAGGAAATTATGAAGAGGCGCTCTCCATTGCGCGCGAACAGGTGGAAGGCGGCGCACAGGTGATAGATGTGAACATGGATGAAGGCATGCTCGACTCCGAAGCGGCTATGACGAAGTTCATGAACCTCATTGCATCGGAGCCGGATATTTCCCGCGTTCCCATCATGATCGACTCTTCGAAATGGAGTGTGATAGAAGCGGGATTAAAATGCGTGCAGGGCAAGGCGATCGTTAATTCCATCTCCATGAAGGAAGGCGAAGAAAAGTTCATTGAGCAGGCAAACAAGATCAAGCAATACGGCGCGGCTGTGATCGTGATGGCGTTTGATGAAGTGGGACAGGCGGATACATTTCAGCGCAGGATTGACATCTGCAAGCGTGCTTACGACATTTTAGTAGACAAAGTAAAGTTCCCTCCCCAGGATATTATTTTCGACCCCAATATTTTCCCGGTGGCAACCGGCATGGAGGAGCACCGTTTGAATGCGCTTGATTTTTTCAATGCCACCAAATGGATCAAGGAAAATCTCCCGTATGCAAAGGTGAGCGGCGGCGTAAGCAATGTCTCTTTCTCCTTCCGCGGAAATGATGTGGTGCGCGAGGCTATTCACGGCGCATTCCTGTATCACGCCGTGAAGCATGGCATGGACATGGGCATTGTGAACCCTTCGCAGCTGCAGGTGTACGACGACATCCCGAAAGAGCTGCTGGAGCTGGTGGAAGATGTGTTGCTGAACAGGCGCGATGATGCAACAGAACGATTGGTGAATCATGCGGAGACATTGAAAGGCACCTCCAACGAAAGGGCGGAGAAGGATGAACAGTGGAGAAGAGGAACAGTGGAAGAGCGCCTCAGTCATTCCCTTGTAAAAGGTATTGTTGAATACATTGACCAGGATACGGAAGAAGCGCGCCTGAAATTAGGCCGCCCCCTGAATGTGATCGAAGGTCCGCTGATGGATGGCATGAACGTGGTAGGCGACCTGTTCGGAAGCGGGAAAATGTTTTTGCCTCAGGTGGTGAAAAGCGCCCGCGTAATGAAAAAGGCGGTTGCTTATCTTGAACCCTATTTACAGCAGGAGAAGGAAGCAAACAGGCTGGCAGGCATTGTCGGCAACGGCAGGCAGAACGCAGGCAAGATCTTACTGGCAACGGTGAAAGGCGATGTGCACGACATCGGGAAGAACATTGTAGGTGTTGTGCTTGCGTGTAACAATTACGAGATCATCGACCTCGGCGTAATGGTTTCCTGCGATAGGATCCTTGAAGAAGCGAAAAAAAATAACGTGGATGTGATCGGCCTCAGCGGGCTCATTACGCCATCGCTGGATGAAATGGTGCATGTTGCAAAAGAGATGGAGCGCCTGCAGTTCAAAACCCCGCTGCTGATCGGCGGCGCCACCACTTCCAAAGTGCATACCGCGGTGAAGATCGCGCAGAATTATTCAGGCCCCGTGGTGCATGTGAACGATGCCAGCAAATCGGTTCCCGTAGCAAGCAGCCTGATCTCCGATGAGCTGCGCGCAGCATTCATGGCCGAAGTAAGCAAGGATTATGACCGTGTGCGGGAGCAGAATAAAAATGCACAATCACAAAACAAATACATCCCGATCGCGGAAGCGCGCAAAAATAAATTCCCTGTCGACTGGAGCAAAACAGTTATTCAGGAACCAGCATTTACCGGAAACAAGGTATTTGAAGATTATCCTTTAAGCGAGATCGCTGAGTACATCGACTGGACGCCCTTCTTCATCAGCTGGGAAATGAAAGGCTCCTATCCGAAGATCCTTGAAGATAAAGAACGCGGAACGGAAGCGAAAAAATTATTTGCCGATGCGCAGAAAATGCTGAAGCAGCTCATCGATGAAAAATGGCTGAAGGCAAATGCAGTGATCGGCATTTATCCGGCGAATGCAGTGGAGGATGATATTGAAGTGTATGACCTCAGCCCTAACCCCTCTCCAAAGGAGAGGGGGATATTAACATTATTCCACACATTAAGACAACAAACGAAGAAACCGGCAGGACAATATAATACTGCGCTGAGTGATTTTATCGCGCCGAAGGACCTCACCCCCAACCTCCAGCCTCCCGACTACATTGGCGCCTTCGCCCTCACCACCGGAATCGGCATAGATGAGCATGTGGCGCGTTTTGAAAAGGATCACGATGATTATTCAGCGATCATGCTGAAAGCCCTTGCCGACAGGCTTGCGGAAGCATTCGCAGAGCTGATGCATAAAAAAGTGCGGAAGGAATTCTGGGGATATGCGAAAGAGGAAAACCTTAAAAATGAAGACCTCATAAAAGAAGAATACGCAGGCATCCGCCCGGCGCCCGGTTATCCTGCACAGCCCGATCATACCGAAAAGCCTGCGCTGTTTAAATTGCTCGATGCAGAAAAGAATACCGGGATCACGCTTACCGAAAGCATGGCAATGTTCCCCACAGCAGCGGTGAGCGGACTGTATTTCGCACATCCTGACTCTCATTATTTCGGGATCGGGAAAATTGCGAAAGACCAGGTGGAAGATTATGCAAAGCGCAAAGGCATGACGCTCGAGCAGGCAGAGCGCTGGCTGGGGCCGAATTTATCGTATTAACATTTCAAAATTTGTATCTTTAATAAAAACAATCTCATGAATGCATTTCGCATACTGATCAGCGCACTTTGTATGATGTTTCTTTTGTCGGATACAGCCTTCGCACAAAAAAAAGAACACACTCCGAAGGCCAGCAAATATCCCGGGTACGATTATGTAGGCCCGTTCTATAATGGACGTGCAAGGGTGAAGAAGCTCAACAAATGGGGATACATCGATACTACGGGAAATGTGGTGGTGCCTCCGAAATACAATGAAGTGGAAAATTTCACCGACAGCATTGCGCGTGTTCGCTTAAGCGGAAAGCATGGCAGCAGGTGGGGCCTCATCGATCTCAATGGCACAATTCTCATCGAGCCTACATTTGATGGAATCGGAGAGTTCATCAACGGCAGGGCGCCGGTGCTGCTGGATGGCAAGCAGCAATATTACATTAATAAGCAGGGAGTAAGGGTGGATTAATTCACCCTTTTTTTTATTTGCCCCAGTTCTCGATCTCCTGCGCGGTCCACAATTGCGGGAAAAAGATCCTTCGCTGGTAAGAAGGATGCAGGTACTTTTGCCACTCGCTTCCGCCCGTTGCCGCTTTATTCTCCCCTTTCGAATTGAGGTAGTAGCCGGCAGTTTTGATATGCGCCAGCGGCCAGATCACATTGTAGGTATGGTCGAATTCCCGCAAAGCATATTTCAGCTCCTTTACCTCTTCGCTGTTCTGATCCAGCGCCAGAAAACGATGATAGATATTTTTTCCTTTGTATTTATGCGCTGCGGCCTTTAACGCATCGAGGTATTTATCCTCGAAGTGCTGCAGCGTAAGCGTTTTATTTCCTGTTTTATGGTCTACTCCCCCATCCTTCCAGTAAAGGTTCTCAAAGATGTATTCCATTTCGGTGGCATCATTCACCTGTGACTTTACACGTGTGTTCACCAGCAGCCCGGCATCGGTGCAATACAGCTCAATGAAGCGGAACTGTGCCGACTGGAACCCGCTTGCAGGGGCCAGCGCCAGCCTGAACTGGTTGTACTGGTCATAATCCATTCCTTCACGCATTACGCTGAACGAAGCGGTAAGCACGCCGGCATACCGGTTGATGCGCTCGATCTTTTCCTTGAACAGCACCGCGCTGATGCTTTCATTATCAACGATCTGCTTAATTTCATGCGTGATCAGCTTCAGCAATAATTCCGTTACCTGGTGATACATGATGAAAATGGGCTCATCGGGGAAATCGGTGCGCGGCTTTTGCAGGGTAAGCAATGTATCCAGCTCGATATAATCCCAGTAATTGATGGGTCTGCTGTGGTATAGCCCTTTCAGGTAGGTCTGGGGGTCCTGTCCCAGCTTTTTGTATTTTTCCTCTATCTCCTTAATAATGTCACTCATGATCCGATAATTTCTCCCGAAGATACTACCAAATGCGAAAAAAACATATGATTAAAATCACTTTTTAGGCGAGCTGCCGTATTGTGTCTTTAAACTTGTGAATCCGCTCCCTTTTTAGTACAATTGTATTCTGCTTACTCTACAAAAAGAATGTTTAAAAAAAGCTGGAATACCATTTCCAATATAGGTTTACAACATACTACCGGAACCTCCGTTGCAAAACGCATCAAACTCACCAACCAGCTTGTCGCCCTTTCTTCTGCCTTTACCCTGCTGTATATTTTTGTCTTCCTTTTCTGGGATCTTAATAATGCGGTGAAGGTTGAAATAGCGGCCATTGCAACCTACCTTGCAGTATTCCTGAGCGCGTGGATGCGGCTGTACCAGCTTGCCCGCTTTCTTTTTATTGTAGCGCTGTACACCCACCTCTTTGCGCTCTGTCTCTGCTTCGGCGAAGCTTCACAGATCCACCTGCTGTTCATTCCCGCTGCCGCGATCCCGCTGGTGCTGTTCGACCTCAGGGAGGTACGCAGCATCTTCTTTCTCGTGGTGCTTGCCATCGCTACATTCTCCATGCTGTACCTGCTCAACTTCTCATCTTCCTTTTATGTAGAGCTGCCGCAGGCGCTGCAGATCAAAATGCGCGTGGCCTTCAATATCACAGCCATCATTGGCGAAGTGGCGGTGATCTACTCCTTCGTTGCAAATTTTGAGCGCTCGGCGCGGAAGCTCGATGAAAGCAATGAGCTGCTGCAACAGCAGCTGCAGGCCATTTTCGAGAATTCGTATGATGCGCTGTTCCTTGTCGACTGGAAAAAAAGAAAGATCATAAAAGTGAACCAGCGGGCCGTAGAGCTTTTTGAGATGGATTCGCCGGATGAATTTTACGAGAGCTATGGCATCGACCTTCACAAGGAAACGCCTGACGAGCCGGAAATGGAGATGATGCGGAATGCCCTTAATACAAAAGGGCTTTATGAAGGCGAAGTGCTTTATAAGACAAAAACAGGAAAGGAATTCTGGGGAGCGCTGGCCATCAAGCTCGTAACGATAGGCACTGAACGATACCAGTCGGTGCGCGTTACCGACATCACCGTTGAGAAGAAAGCCAAGGCGCATGTAGAAGCATCGCTGCACGAAAAAGAGATCCTGCTCTCCGAGATCCACCACCGGGTGAAAAATAACATGGCAGTGATCAGCGGGCTGCTTGGCCTGCAGTCGGGCTACGTGGAGGACGAGCGCTCCCGCCTGCTCTTCGAGGAAAGCAGGAACAGGATCCATTCCATGGCGCTGATCCACGACAAGCTTTACCAGCATGAAACATTTGCGCGCATTGATTTCAACGCTTACTGCAACGACCTTATCAATTACATCCGCACTTCATATAACAATACAACTGCAAAGATCACTTATTCGATCACCTGCAACGATGTGATGGTAGATATAAAAAATGCGGTGCCCTGCGGACTGATCCTGAACGAGCTGATCTCTAACGCATACAAGCACGCCTTCAGCGGCCGTACCGAAGGTGAAATAAAGATCGTTTGCACAAAGATGGGCGGAAAATTCACAATGATGGTAAGCGACAACGGCATCGGCTTCAATGCAGAGGAGGTCATAGAGCAGCCGGTTTCACTGGGGCTTACGCTGATCACCGCGCTGGTTGCACAGGTGAACGGAACAATGAAGGCAACCAACAAGAACGGAACAACCTATTACATATCTTTTGAAGAATAAATATGGCACGGATAATCGTAGTCGAAGATGAAGCCATCGTGGCAATGGCAACAAAAATGATGCTCAGCAACCTTTCGCATGAGATCATTGTTGTTGTATCAACTGCCGAGCAAGCTATAGAGGAAGTCGCAAAGCACGATGTGGACCTCGTTTTAATGGACATCAAGCTGAAAGGCGAAATGGATGGGATCCATGCTGCGGAAGAGATCAGGAAAACAAAGAATGTACCCATACTTTTTGTTACCGGCAACTCCGATACAAAAACAAAACTACGGATCGGGAAAACATCCAATGCATCCATGCTGCAAAAGCCGGTAATGATCGAAGACCTGAAACATTCGCTCAACCTGTTACTGATCAATGCATGAGCGAAGACAAAACAGAGCGCTTTAAAAAGCTGCAGCAGCTCTTAAAGATCGAGCGGGATGAAGACCTCGCGCAATATAAATCATTCTTTTTACGCAACAACATCAATTACCGCAAGGAGAACGGCGTTACCTGGTATCCCATCATTATCTCCAATGTAGAGATCGGGCTGGGTGAATACCTGGTGATAGATATAGAGCGCACTACAAATCACAATGAGCCTCACCGCTTTTCGGGCGGAAAGATTGCTTCCCTGTTTTCCAATAATCACCAGGACGCAAAGCCCATCAACGGAACTATAAAAGTATTGAACCAAAACAAGCTCCGGCTGTCGCTCAACCTCGATGAGCTTCCGGACTGGTGCGACGATGGCAAGCTCGGCATTAACCTGCTGTTTGATGAAACAAGCTACCGCGAAATGGACATTGCCCTCGAAAAGGTGATGAACGCGCATAACAACCGGCTTTCTCATTTACGCGATGTGGTAACAGGCCGCAGGCTGCCGGAGTTTGAAAAAATAAAAGAGCCCGTTCATATCACAGGCTTGAACCAATCGCAGAACACTGCGGTGCAGAAGATCCTTTCCGCAAAGGACATTGCCATCATTCACGGCCCGCCCGGCACAGGAAAAACAACTACGCTTGTGCAGGCCATTCGCCAAACGTTAAAAACGGAAAAGCAGGTCCTGGTATGCAGCTCCAGCAATACCGCGGTCGACCTGCTTACCGAAAAGCTGCACCGCGAAGGTATCAACGTGCTTCGCCTCGGAAATCCCGCGCGGATCTCCGAAGACGTACTTAGCAATACGCTGGATGCGAAGATCGCGGCGCATGAATCGTACAAGGACCTGAAATCGTACCGGAAAACAGCGGAAGAATATTTCCGCATGGCAGGAAAATACAAGCGCACCTTCGGGCGTGAAGAACGTGAGCAGCGCCAGCTGTACTACCAGGAAGCACGGAAGATCTTACAGGATGCAAGGGTGCTTGAAGACTTTATCCAGTCGGAGCAATTCGACAAAGCGCAGGTGATCGCCTGCACGCCCGTGGTTTCGGCAGGCCGCATGATGCGCGACCGCTTCTTCTCCACCGTATTTATTGACGAGGCTGCACAGGCGCTGGAGCCGATGTGCTGGATCCCGCTTACCCGCAGCGGCAGGGTGGTGTTTGCCGGCGACCACTTCCAGCTGCCGCCGACTGTCAAATCAAAGAAAGCGGAAGACCTCGGACTGAAAAAAACACTCTTCGAACATTGCATGCAGCTCGAACAGGTACCGGTGATGCTGAATACGCAATACCGCATGAACGAGCTGATCATGAATTTCTCCAATGCAGAATTTTACGGCGGAGAGCTCAAAGCCGATGCTTCCGTTAAAGATACCGTGCTCAGCTTCGATGAGCAGGAACACCTGCTGCATACTCCTTTCGACTTCGTGGACACAGCCGGCTGCGGCTATACCGAGATCACCAACCCCGAAAGCCTGAGCATCGCCAACCCGGAAGAGGCCAACCTGCTGATCGACCATTTGAAACGGATGCTGCAGCAATACGAACAAAGCGGCAGGCCCGGACAGCCGATCAGCATCGGGATCATTTCACCTTACAAGGAGCAGGTGCAGTACCTCATCCAGAAGATCGAAGGCGATGAAGCGCTGAAAGACCACCCTTCGCGCATTTCCGTAAAAACGGTGGATGGCTTCCAGGGGCAGGAGCGCGATGTGATCTACATCAGCATGGTACGCTCCAACGAGGCCATGGAGATCGGCTTTTTAAGCGATACCCGCCGCATGAACGTGGCGCTTACACGGGCAAAGAAAAAGCTGGTGGTGATCGGCGACAGCGCCACCTTCGGCAGCCATCCCTTTTACAAGGATCTCCTCGATTACGTGGATTCCATCGGGGCGCATAAAAGCGCCTGGGAGTTCATTTAGAAAGTCAAATTTTTCAGGATGTTCGGGTATATTAATTAAATTTGCGCTATGCAGATGAATTCTATCAGAACCTTTATTTTCATATTCTTCCTTTCGGCAGGTGCTGCACATGCACAGCAGCCTTCCGCACCTAAAACATGGTCGCTGGAAGAGTGCATCGATTACGCCCTGAAGAACAATATCCAGGTAAAGCAGTCGGAGCTCAACACCAGCCTTTCCAAGGTAAATGTGCTTGCCAGTGAAGGCAACATGCTGCCGTCCATCAATGGAAACGCTTCCCATTCCTATAACATAGGCCGCACGGTCGACCGCTTCACCAACCAGTTCGCCGATGCGCAGGTATTGTCGCAAAACCTGTATGTAAGCGCTGAGATCAGCCTGTTCAGCGGCTTTCAGAACATCAATACCATTAAGCAGAACCGCTATGAATACCTGGCTTCAAAATACGATGTGGACAAAATGAAGAACGATGTTTCCCTGAATGTGGCTACCGCGTATCTCCAGGCATTGTACACCATGGATGCCGTGCTGAATGCACAAAACCAGCTGGCCATCACCGCCACACAGGTCGACCGCACCAAACAGCTCGTGGATGCAGGCGCTTCCGCAAGAGGCACGCTGCTCGACATACAGGCACAGCAAGCCTCCGAAGAGCTGGCGCTTACCGATGCGCAGAACCAGCTCGACATCGCCCTGCTTTCCCTTACCCAATTGCTGAACCTGCCCTCTTCCGAAAATTTCAGCATCGTAAAGCCCGACCTGAGCTCGGTGAATGAGTCGCTGCTTACCTCCACGCCCGCGCTCATTTACAACACCGCCATCAGCAACCTGCCGGAAGTGAAAAGCGCGGAATTCAAATTAAAGAGCGCAAGAAAAGGCGTTGATGTGGTCTGGGGCGGATTAAGCCCGCGGCTCTCCTTCAGCGCATCTTACGGCACGGGATATTCCGGCGCCAGCCAGCGTTTGCTCGGAGTACCATCGTTCACAGGATATGCGCCGAACGGCGATTTCACCTCGGGAGGCGATACCGTTTATTCACCCGTATTCTCAAGCCCTTCGTTTGAAAAGATCCCGTATGCCGACCAGTACCGTGATAACGTGAACAAGTCGTTCGGCTTTTACCTGCAGGTACCGATCTTCAACAAGCTGCAGGTAAAAACAGCGATCGACCGTGCAAAGATCCAGGAGATGAGCGCTGAGCTCACGATCGAATCCACGAAGCTGCAGATCCAGAAAAATGTACAGCAGGCTTACGCCGATGCGAATGCAGGACTGAAGAAATATGCATCGAGTGTGAAAGCGCTGGAGGCGATGCAGGAATCGTTCAAGTACACGGAGCAGAAATTCAACGTAGGCATGGTGAACACCACCGATTACAACACCGCAAAAAACAAGATGGCCAAAGCGCAGAGCGATCTGCTGCAGGCCAAATACGAATATGTGTTCAAAGCAAAGGTGCTGGACTTTTACCAGGGCAAGCCGCTGAAATTTTAAAGATTTAACGAATTAAAAAATCCAAATCACGCCGGCCGAACAGTGAATAAAACCGGACGAATTGCGTGATCTGTGGTAAAGCGAAACATGAAAAAAATCATCTGGATCATCGTTGCCGGGTTAGCAGTGCTAACAGTGGTAGTTCTTCTGAAAGACTGCTCGGGAGATGTGTCAATAGCCGTAACAACTGAAAAAGTGCAGAAGCGGAACCTTACGGAAATGGTTTCGGCCAACGGAAAGATCCAGCCGGAAGTGGAAGTGAAGATCAGCTCCGACGTATCGGGGGAGATCGTGGAGCTGTTTGTAAAGGAAGGCGACCATGTTAAAAAAGGCGACCTGCTGTGCAAGATCAATCCGCTGATCTACGAATCGAATTCGAGCCGCATGGTGGCTACACTCAATGGCGCTAAGGCGAACCTGTCGAATGCAAAAGCGCGGCTGGAACAGATCAAGGCCACATTCGCAAATGCGGAAGCCAGCTACCAGCGCAATAAAAAGCTGTTCGACCAGGGCGCCATCTCGCAATCCGATTTCGATGCTGCAAAAGCCGCGTATGAAGGCGCCAAAGCGGAAGTAAAAGGAGCAGAGGACAATGTGGATGCCGCCGATTACAATGTAAAAAGCACGGAAGCTTCTTTAAAGGAAGCGAATGATAATCTTGCCAAAACAAACATCTACTCACCGGTGAACGGAACCGTTTCCAAGCTCAACAAGGAAAAAGGTGAGCGCGTGGTTGGTACTGCCCAGATGGAAGGAACGGAGATCATGCGGCTTGCCAACCTGAATGAAATGGAAGTAAGCGTGGATGTGAATGAGAACGACATTGTACGCGTTCACAACGGCGATACCTCGCTGATCGAAGTAGATGCATACGTAGAAAGAAAATTCAAGGGGATTGTCACCGAGATCGCCAACTCTGCAAATACCACAGGAGTTACCGCAGAGCAGGTAACCAACTTTACGGTGAAGATCCGCATCCTGCAGGAATCGTACAGTGACCTGATGAACGACCAGAACGTGGCGCCGTTCCGCCCCGGCATGAGCGCAACCGTCGATATTCAGACAAAAAAAGCAACGAATGTACTTACTGTTCCGATCCAGTCGGTAACCACGCGTGCCGACAGCAGCGCCTTTGAAGGCAAGGATAAGAAAAAGGAAAACGCCGGGGGTGATGAAGGTGAAGAAGGCGAAGACGGCATTGTGATCAGGGATGAAAAGAACAAAGCGGGCGATGCCAAAGCACAGATAAAGATCGAGGAATGCGTGTTTGTAATGGTTGACGGGAAAGCAAAGCTGGTGAAGGTCAAGACCGGCATCCAAGATAATAACTACATTGAAGTGATGTCGGGACTGAAAGAAGGGGATGAAGTGATCTCCGGCCCGTACAGCGCCATTGCCAAGCAGCTGAAAGAGGGGACCGCGATCAGGAAAGTGGAGAAGACCGAGCTGTTTAACGGCGGAACCAAATAATTATTTCTGCTTTCGTTCTATGGCATTAATTCTTAATCTTGAAACAGCAACCACCGCCTGCAGCGTATCGCTCTGCAAGGATGGCGAATTGCTGGCCCTCAAAGAGCTGAACGGGGAATACACCCACGCTGAAAATCTTACACTATTTGTCGCTGATGTTTTAAAACAGGCGAATGTACAAATCAATGAGCTTGATGCCATTGCCGTGAGCAAAGGCCCTGGTTCCTATACGGGATTGCGCATTGGCGTAAGCACCGCAAAGGGATTGTGCTATTCACTGGGCAAGCCCCTCATCGCGATCAACACTTTATATTCTATGATGAATGGGATCATCCATTCTCCATCTTCCATTCTTCATTCCCCTACCCTGCTCTGCCCGATGCTCGACGCGCGCCGCATGGAAGTGTATTGCGCCGTTTACGATTCAACAGGAAATGAGATCCGTGCAACAGCAGCGGAGATCATCGATGAGCATTCTTTCGCAGAGCTTCTGAAAGAGCAGGCTGTTTATTTTTTCGGCGATGGCGCTGCCAAATGCAAGCCCGCATTATCGCAGAGCAAGAATGCTTTTTTCATTGATGATATTTATCCTTCTGCCAAAGACATGATCCTGTCTTCGGAAAGAGCATTCCGCGAGGCACAATTTGAAGATGTGGCTTACTTTGAGCCTTTTTACCTGAAGGATTTTGTGGCGGGGAAGAAGAAGGGGGAATTATGATCCGATCCGGCAGATCTTTTCAATCTTCCAGGCATTATCTTCTTTTTTTAGTTTAACCGGCAGATCATAGATCAACTGCACAGTTACTTTCGCGCTTGTGCCGTCTATGCTAACATCCTTATATTCCGCTGTTTCAATTTTAGAGAGGCACTCCTCAATTTCCTGGGTGCACAATACAAGATCACCGTCAAGCCCATCAGGCGGACCATCATTTTGCCTGGTCTTCAGAAAATTCTCCCCGCACTTAGCAAAGTATGCCTGCAAGCCATCCAGGGCATTTTTTGTAAAATAACCACTCGACCTTAGCTTTTCTATCATTCTGCCACATTCATCCGTGTTAACCCGGTATTGCAATGAGTCATTTTTGGACACAATGTTGAAACCGTTTACACTTTTATAATTGACTTTATACCATGTAAGGAAATCACGAACAGTGCTTATTACCTGTTCGGAACCCGCCGGCACTTCGGATTTAGCAGTTCTATCTTCGATAGGCTTGTCGGAAGGTGCATTATTATTAGTGCAGCCTAACATTAAAAGTGAAAGAAGTATAAAGATGGCTTTTTTCATGTTGGATATTATTCGTTAGGCCTCACCTGGCTTACTGTATATTTTGATCCGTTATATTTTGTTGTTCCAATGAGGCCGCCGCTACCATCAAGGTATAGCTTGTTATCTTTACTGGTGCCTTTATCCTTATGAGAAGTACCAACGTCAAAAAAACGATAATACACACCCGTCGCATCTTTTCCTTTTGCTACAATAATAATAAAGTGATCTGTGGTGCCTTCATTATAACCATAATCTAATTTATGGTCCACACCAACCATCATTGGCTTTCCTGCCATCAGGTATTCATCAATTTTCGCAACGCCCGCCTTTGCATCCTTTGTTAAATTTATAGCTGTATGGTCTTCATTTTCTGCCGCTGTATAAATTCGGGCTCCGGCTCCGGGAGCTTTTACACCTGAGTTCTTAAGGATGAGGTCACAGGTAGCTTTACACGCCGTTCTATTCACTTTTTGATCTTTTGAATACGAGAATTGCGACATCCAGGAATCAACCGGAAGCACCAGGTCAATAGTATCTGGGACAGTACTACCAGCCCCGGTCTCCTTTTTCTTATCAAGCCCTAAAATAATCCTTAATTTCTGTATCTGCAAAATTTCATTTCCCATTACCACCCCGGAGCTTAATTCCGCATGCATTACCTGCAGCAGGTCTTTATCGGCTTTTAAGAGTGCTATTGTGCTCATGCTGTCCATCATGGCCGATATTACATCATCCCTGTCAGAAGAATCCAGCGCCTTGATTGTAGCGATCACGGTACCCGGTTTGGAAGAAACCATTCCCGATAATTCTTTCCCTAAACCTTCCTCATTGAGATTTAAACCACCCCAATCGGTGTATTTTTTGATTAAATTCTGCGCATCTGAAACCGCGGCTGCTGAAGCCCTTGCCTTCTCTTCAGCAGCCTTTTTCTCATTGGCGGCCTTTTGTCCTGCTTCTAATTTCGATTTTTCTTCAGCCTTTTTCTTTTCATTGTCACGTTTTGCTTTTTCCTCTTTCATTTTTTCAAATGAGGCGGGTGTTGTTTCATTTAGCTTAGACTGTGTCACTCCACCTACGTCTATGCGTCCGTCGGGAATGCCTTTTGTGAAAACATAACTCTGGAATTGCTTTATGGCGGTGATGGTTCCGCTGAATTTCGCATCATCAGGTCCAACAAACAGGCCCAGCTCCTCAAGCTTGCTTTGTACCAGCTTCGCATCTTCTTCCTTATTATCGCCCTTAGTGCCTACACTGCCACTCATCGCCATAAGGTCTGCAGGATCGAACTCCTCTGCCTGAGTGACAGGCTCAGTACCTTTGGTATCTGCAGATTTATTTTTTTTATCCTCAAGGTGATTGGCCGACTCTTTCTGAAAATTATTAGCAGCCTGATTGGCCCGGGCATCCGGCGGTGTATCAGGAGTATTAACTGTAGTGGAAGCAGTATCCGTAACAACTGTTTTTGGTGCCGGCGTTTCTACGGGCTTATTGATCTTGAGCTCTCTCATCATGTATATTATTAGCTGGTGTATCTATTTTGTGAACAAATCAAAATAGGCATTCGACAATACAAGCCTGCCGCTATGAACAGGATCGCCGGGAAGCGCCTCATCGAGAAAAACAACTTTCTCCCTGAAAAGGGTGGCTGAAGGCCGAAGCTGTGCGATAGAGCGAATCCGGTTTTCCATTCCCGGCTCGGAAGCCAGAAACAAAAAAGTAAGTCCTGTTGGTACTGTTCCCGCAAACCGTTGTCCTGCAATTAATCCTATTTCGGGAAACTCCTTCGCAAAGTTATTCCTTACGGAACCTCCCATATTATAGTTTCTGAATTTTTCAAGAAGGAACTCTGGTTTTAAATGAGGAATAAATGTGAGCGCCAATAACAATCGCTCCTCGAATGACAGGTTATAACGCGAAATAAGGTTTGTATATTCTACGTTTGCAGCTTCGTGAACAGGCGCTGCAATATTATCTAAAGGCGGCCTTTTTTCGTCGTGCCTGAATATACATGTTCTTTGATTTATAATTTCAGCCAACCATCGTGCTTCATGCTCAAATACATTAGCTAAAACTTTTAAATCCGTGTCACTCATAGTCGGGATTTTGAATGGGTTTATCTTTACATAAGAAAAGTAAATAATAAATCCAGTTAAAAAAAATTCCGGATAGCCCTCAGAAAAAAAGAGGCTGTCTGTTGTTGACCCCAAAAACGTCAACTAACGCCATGATTACATGCACATTAACTTTAAGCGACCCATCTACAGGTTGTCTCATTTTTCAAAAAGTGTCTTGATACGGGGTGATTATTTCAGGAGAGCAGCAGCGGGCCAGGTGTCAATAAAACGTATACGCATACTTCACAATCCCAATCGAAGCATTCTTAAAATCGCGGTCAATGTGTGATTTCACAAGCTTGGTAAAATCATCGAAGAGGTAGCTGATCTCGTTGGTTACGATCGTATCCTGGATCTTTTTCTCGGTGACCAGGTGGCCGTTCGCATCATACTCAAATGTGCTTTCCTGCTTCAGCTCCCCGCTTTCATTGCTTTTCATGATCCTGCGGATGAGGAAGCCCCTTGCATTGTATTCGTATAATCCTTCCTGGTGCATCCAGCTGACAATAAAATTATAGCTTTCAGAAAGCTTGTTGCCTTTTGCATCGTAATTGATGATCGCATTCTTGTATTCGCGCCCTTCATCGTTCATGCATTTCTTTTTCACCTGTGTAGGCGTAAGGTTCTCATAGGTGAATGTTTCCGAGGAAAGCACCGTTTGCACACCCATCCTGAACACATTCTTGTTCTCGCTGATGTTCGTTTCACGGCAATGCATTTCCTTGCGGATCTTTCCCTGGTCGTTGTACTCATAATAATACGCATCGTAATAATCGCCGGAGCGGGAGCGCTTCAGGATCACGCGGTCGAGATTATCATAAAATACATTGGTGAAGATGGTATCATTGATGAACTTCATCACCGTTCTTTTAGTTGCCGGGCGAATGACCTTTCCTCTTTTTTTCAGGGCCGGAACATCGACCTCTGTGGCTTGTGCCCGGTTCAGGACCGTGTAATAATAACGGACCACCCTGCCCTTTTCATCAAACTCAAAACCCTGTGTCGCGTCCTTATCCACGATGATCTTCCCGTCAGGCTTGTCTACAATATCCAGCACAATGGTCTTCACCTTGTTCTTCCTGATGATCTCGGGGTTGAAGCGGATGGGGCCGGTGCTGATCTCCGCCGGCATTGTGCTGATGAGCTGCGCGCTGCAAGGGAGAACCGCAAGGAAGAACAGGTATGTAAGAAATTTATTTTTCAAGAATGGCCTCTTATCTGTGTGAGTGCGGCCTCCACATTGTCGACAGGCTCAAGGCAGGTTTTGTTCGTACATACGTAAATTTGCGTACGTCCTTCGGCAAACCTGTTCTTCAGCAATGGCAATGAGCTCGGAGCAGCGCTTCCTGCAAAGATCACATTTGGAAGGTAATGTTTTTGGAAGTCCATGTATTTTTCATCAACAAATTTACCAACAATTGCGATCTCGTAAAAGGGACGGGTAAACCATAAAAGCAGCACGGCCCAGTTGCTGTAGCCTGCTCCATAATTTTCAAGCTCTTCCAGCACGTTGTTCAGCATCTTCCGGCTCTTTTCAATGTACTCCTCCCTCTCGAAATAATGGCCCAGCACAAACAGCGATTTCGCAATGCTGGAGTTCGAAGCGGGGATCACGTTGTCGGAAAGCTCCATTTTACGGGTGATGAGCGCCTTGTCCTCATCGGAAGTAAAAAAGAACATCCCGCTGTTCTTATCCTCAAAATGCTCCAGACAATACTCCATCAGCTCCGCTGCGAGCTGCAGGTGGCGCTCTTCCCGGGTTGCCTGGTAAAGCGCAATAAACGCTTCTATGCTGAAGGAATAATCTTCGAGGAAGCCGTATTTTCCGCTTGTTTTACCAACAGCTGCGAGGTGGCTGATCTTACTGCCATTCAGCGAATGTTTCAATAAGAACTCAGCATTCTTTTTTGCCGCTTCTAAAAACCGCTCTTCGCCAAAAGCAGTGTAAGCATCCACATATCCTTTCAGCATTAGGGCATTCCATGAAGTCAGGATCTTATTGTCGAGCCCCGGCCGCACTCTCTTCTCCCGCACAGCCAGCAGCTTTTCACGCCCTTCCCGGATGATCTTTTTCAGCTCCGTTACGCTCATCTTATTCCGTTTCGCAACAGCTTCATCCTCATCGTGACGCAGTAAAATATGGTTGTCGTGCTCCCATAATCCGCGTTCATTCACATTGAAATAATCGCCAAACACCTCCGCATCTTCCGCCAATATCTCTTTCAGCTCCTCTTTCGTCCATACATAAAACTTCCCTTCCACTCCTTCCGAATCGGCATCCAGCGCCGAATAGAAGCCGCCTTCGGGCGATGTTAATTCCCTCGCAATGAACTCAAGGGTATCATACACCGTTTCCCTGTACAGCTCATTCCCCGTTGCGCGGTAAGCTTCGCTGTACAGCGTTACCAGCTGCGCATTGTCGTACAGCATTTTTTCGAAATGCGGAACTTTCCAGTAATGATCCACCGAGTAGCGTGCAAATCCGCCTCCCGCCTGGTCGTAAATCCCGCCGTAAGCCATTTTCTTCAGCGTCAGGTTCACATGCTCCATCACCTCATCCTTATTTTCAGCGCCCTGTGCGTAACGCAGCAAAAATTCATAATTATTCGGCAGCGGAAATTTGGGTGCCTTGTCGGGGCCGCCCTCCACCCGATCGAAGCGGGATCGCCAGTTCTCATAACAACGCCCAAGGATCTCTGCAGAGAGCTCTTCGGGCTCTTTTACCTTCACGAGCTCAGCCAGCTTTACCCCTTCCGTAAGCCGTTCGGCATATTCCAGGGCTTTATCCTTATCCGTGTTATACAAATCGGTAAGGTTCAGCAGCACATTGATCCATTGCTTCTTCGGGAAATAGGTGCCGCCGTAGATCGGCCGCCCGTCGGGCAATGCGAAGCAATTCAGAGGCCAGCCGCCATGTCCGGTCATCAGCTGCACGGCAAGCATGTACACCTGGTCGATGTCGGGGCGCTCTTCCCTGTCCACCTTGATGCACACAAAATGATCGTTCATAATGGCTGCTACCGTTTCATCCTCGAAGCTCTCATGTTCCATTACATGGCACCAGTGACAGGCCGAATAGCCAACGCTGACAAGGATGAGCTTGTCTTCACGCTTCGCCTTTTCAAGCGCTTCATCGTTCCAGGCATGCCAGTTTACAGGGTTATGCGCATGCTGCAGGAGGTACGGACTGCTTTCATGGATGAGGTCGTTGGTGTGTTTGTGCTCGTTTTGCATGTGTTAAAAGTACTAAATGATTGTTTTTGATTTACCACAGATTACACCGATTCTCACAGATTCTCTCTGCTTGCAAGCTGTGTTATTATTTGTCATGCTGACGAAGGATGCATCTCGCGCTTTGTCATGCTGAGGAACGAAGCATCTCTTTCTTATAAGAATATTCCGTTAACGATTGAAAAGATCCTTCGACTCCACTGCGTTTCGCTCAGGATGACATACCGCTCCCGTCATGCTGAGATTGCGCTTTGTCATGCTGAGGAACGAAGCATCTCTTCCTTATAAGAATATTTCGTTAACGATTAAAAAGAGCCTTCCACTCCACTGCGTTTCGCTCAGAATGACATACTACAATATTTTCCTTCCTTAATTTTCAAAATTCATTTTTATTTTTTACTTTCATATTCGTGCCGTATACCTTACTGAAGCAAAAGAACTCCTATTTCAAAAATTTATCTGCCGAAGCCCAGCAGCGCTTCGTGGAGCGGGTGTATAAATTTATGGAAAACAAGTACTTTGTGGGCCGCGAAGGGCTCGTGATCACCGATGAGATCAGGGTGCTTATCTCCGCTGCGGCAGTGCAGCTTACTTTCGGGCTAAAAGATTATACCATCTCACATCTCCACACCATCAATGTTTTTCCGAAAGTTTTTTACTCCCGCTTATTTGAAACTTCCTTCAAAGGACTGACCACCCAGGGCGGCGTGCTTTCCCTTTCCTGGGACGATTTCCGCGACGGCTATGCTTCCGATACCGACAAGCTCAACCTCGGCCTGCATGAGCTGGCGCATGCGCTCAACATTGATATGGATGAAGAGGGCAGCTACGACGAGCACTTTTCCTGGCATTTTGAAAAATGGAAAACCGCTGCGCTGCGCGACCTTCAGCGTTTGAAGGAAGGCAGCATCACCTTCCTCAGAAAATATGCAGGCACCAATCTTCATGAATTTTTCGCGGTATGCATCGAGCATTTTTTTGAAGCGCCTTCACAGTTCAGGCTCGAATTGCCGGTGTTGTACGGACATACCGCGCTGATGCTAAACCAGGACCCGGAAAACACGGAAGAGGATTACAGGGTAAGGACAATTGCAGAATATTTTGGCGGAGAAAAAACGGAAGAGGAAATTCCTTTGCAGGAAGCTGCGATGGCCCTGCCTGCGCCTGACGCAGAGAGCGGCTATTCACCAAAAGAACAGCTGAAGCGCTTCATTAATTCAAACGGAATTTATGTTGCCATGATCGCCACCTTCATCGGGCTGTTCCTGGGCATTCCGCTGCTCATCTGGTTTGTGAACGTGACCATTGTGAACATCGGCACGCTGATGCTGCTCATCTTTTTATGCGGCGCCATTGGACTGATCCAATGGAAATTTGTAAAGCACCACATCGATATGGAATATCATCACTTTGCGATGTATGCCTTTTCAGGCTTTGCGATGTGCTTCCTTAATTTCCTGTTCTTTCTCAACCTCAATTTCCCTGTATCGGGAAGGTCGGAAACCTACCTGATCGACAGGTTCCATATCAGGATCTATCACGGGAGCATTGATGTAAGGCTTGACGATGCTGCGCTGGAGCGTAATCTCACTACTTTCCTGAATGAGCATTTTGAGGATATTCCTGATGCTAAAAGCTTAACGATCACATACACCACAGGCTTGCTGGGCTTCGACAGCATTACGGATTGCCGGTTCCACTAAAAGCCGCTGCCGCTGAGCGGAACGCTTTTCACCATGTCGACCGGGTATTTTCTTTTTACCAGCAGTTTCCCCACTTTCAGGTCGCCCTTCAATCCTACTTTCACATTGCGGCTGGTGGCCATCGCCATTAATTTCGGCAGGTCGGCCATGCTTAAGGAAGAGAAATCGGACTTTATCTTAAAGGTGTACGACTCTTCGGAATGCGCCTTGATCTTAATGTTATTCGTAAGCTTCGCCTTTCCCGCATTCATGCCGTTAAGCGTTGCATCGAGGTCGGAAGGATAAATGTGGAACGCAACCTTGTTCGGGTTATTGATGCGCGCCGTGATCTCAGCCTCTATGCCCTGCTGCGACATCTTAATGATCTTCACGCCTTCGATCCCCTTGAACGTAATATCCTGGAAATCGCCGCAACCCGAAAGCGTAAAGGCGAATGCTGTTATAAAAAGTAAAATGTATTTTTTCATAATGGTGTTGAAGAAAACTTTGTTCCAGCGGATTACTTGCTCAGCTCGGCAAAATTTTTGAAAAAGTACGGAATGGTTTCAATGCCTTTCAGGTAGTTGAACACGCCGTAATGCTCATTCGGCGAGTGGATCGCGTCCGAATCGAGGCCGAAGCCCATCAGCACCGAATCGAGCCCAAGCTCCGATTTGAACATCGCAACAATAGGGATGCTTCCCCCGCTGCGCACAGGCACCGGCTTTTTCCCGAAGGTTGTTTCCATTGCCATGCTTGCCGCTTTGTAAGCCACCGACGTGCTTGGCGTTACCACAGGCTCGCCGCCATGATGCGGTGTTACTTTTACCCTCACCGATTTCGGCGCGATGCTTTCAAAATAATCGGAAAACAGTTTCGTGATCTTATCGCTGCTCTGGTGAGGCACAAGGCGCATCGAAATTTTTGCATACGCCTTGGAGGCAATCACCGTTTTTGCTCCTTCGCCTGTATACCCGCCCCAGATGCCGTTTACATCCAGCGTCGGGCGGATGGAATTACGCTCGTTCGTTGTGTAGCCTTCCTCGCCGTGAACATCCGTAAGGCTTAATGCTTTTTTATACTCATCCAGGCTGAACGGCGCTTTTGCCATCTCGGCGCGCTCTTCGGCGGAAAGAATTTCCACATCGTCATAAAATCCCGGAATGGTAATGTGATTCTTATCATCCTTCATTTTCGCGATCATTTCGCAAAGTATATTGATCGGGTTAGCAACTGCACCGCCGTATAAGCCTGAGTGCAGGTCGCGGCTCGGGCCGGTCACTTCCACCTCCACATAGCTCAATCCGCGCAGTCCTACCGTGATGGAGGGAATATCATTTGCGATGATCCCGGTATCGGAAATGAGGATCACATCCGCTTTTAATTTTTCCTTATTTGCCTTAACGAAAATTCCGAGGTTGGTGGAGCCCACTTCCTCTTCGCCTTCGATCATGAATTTCACATTGCATGGCAGCGTGTTGGTGCGCATCATCAGCTCGAATGCCTTTACATGCATGTACATCTGCCCCTTATCGTCGCAGGCACCGCGCGCATAGATCTTCCCGTCTTTGATCACCGGCTCGAAAGGCCCGGAAACCCATAATTCTACCGGGTCCGCAGGCTGCACGTCGTAATGCCCGTAAACAAGCACCGTTGGCAGCTTCGGATCAATCACCTTTTCTCCGTACACGATCGGGTAGCCTGCCGTGGTGCAGATCTCCACGTTATCGGCACCGGCCGCAATAAGGTTCAAACGAATGGCTTCCGCAGTGCGGATCACATCATTCTTGTACTGCGGATCAGCGCTTACGGAAGGGATCCGTAACAGCTCAAACAATTCCTCTAAAAAACGGTCCTTGTTCGTTTCGATATATTCATTGATTGCTTTGCTCATGGTTGTTTGATTTTTTGTTTCAATAAGAACACAAAGTTGCAATTATTATTGATACATAAAAGCCTCCTCTTTTCTTTAATTCACCGCTGCAACTATCAGGGGCGGGATTACATCTGTATAAAGCGGGAATCCATGAGAAATACCGGGCAGCGTAACTGAAAAATGAATAAATAACCTGAAAATCACTATATTTGCCTGTGGATCAGTATAGATACGAAACCCGCCCTTTAAAACCGGTACCGATCACGTAACTTAGCTGTTTAGATTAAAGAAAGCATCCCCCAATACTGAATGCATTACAATGGGTAAGAAGATCATACTCCTTTTTATATTTTTAATTCTTTTCAGCTTTAAAAATTTCGCGTACCACATTGTGGGCGGCGAGATCTATTACGACTGCCTGGGGGGCAACAATTACAGGATCACGCTGAAGGTTTACAGGGATTGCTATACAACGCTGGGCGCCCCGCTCGATAATCCCGCCATTGTTTCCGTGTTTGATGCCAGCGGAAATTTCATCAACAACCTTACGCTTTCACTCCCGGGGTCCACCGTGCTGCCGCCGGTAATTAACAATCCCTGCTTTACGCCGCCGGTTGATGTATGCGTGGAAGAAGGCATTTACCAGACCACCGTGAACCTTCCGCCGCTGCCGGGAGGCTATTACATTGCCTACCAGCGCTGCTGCCGGAATTCCAGCATTCTCAACATTATTGACCCGAGCAATGTAGGCACCACGTATATGGCGCACATTCCCGATCCTTCGCTGGCCGTATGCAACAGCAGCCCGCGCTACAATAATTTCCCGCCCATTTTTTTATGCGCCGGCGTTCCGCTTATTTTCGACCATTCCGCAACCGATCCCGACGGCGATTCGCTCTATTACGAATTCTGTGATCCCTTCTCGGGGCTTACAGCAAGCTGTCCGCAGATCGGCACCGGCTGCCAGTCGACCACCGACCCGCCTCCGTATTACAATGTTCCCTGGTCGGCCGGCTACAGCGGCTCTTACCCGATGAGCTCCCTGCCGGCCATGGCGATCGATCCGAATACAGGATTGCTTACCGGCACGCCCAATATGATCGGCCAATGGGTGGTTGGCGTATGCGTGAGCGAATACAGGGACGGTGTGCTGCTGGATGTGAACAAGCGCGATTTTCAATTCAATGTCACCAACTGCCCGAACCTCCCGGTAGCTTCCGTACCCGTGCAGAACACCTTTTGCTTCGGCTACGAATGCGCTTTTACGCAGAACAGCCTCAATGCATTTTCCTACCAGTGGAACTTCGGCGACCCTTCCACCACTGCCGATGTTTCCAATGTAATGAACCCGACCTGGACCTATCCTGATTCCGGAACTTACACCGTTACGCTGATCATTAACCCGGGCTCCCTGTGCGCCGATACCAGCAGCACCACTTTCAACATCCAGCACCTGCTCGATCCGAGCTTTGTTCCCCCGCCGGGAGAATGTATTTATAGCAACAGCTATAACTTCGCGGCAGGCGGCGCATTCCAGGGCACAGGAACGTTCAGCTGGGATTTCGGGCCACATGCCGCACCTCAGACTGCGCCTACACAAAACATAAGCAATGTTGTGTTTGATACTACCGGAACATTTCCTGTAACGCTTACGGTGACAGAGAACGGATGCACGCAGCAATACACTTCCAATGTATATGTGTACGAAAAGCCTGTTGCCAATTACGGGCTTGCCGCGCCCATTTCATGCGTGATGCAGCCGGTGCAGTTCATCGACAGCTCGCAAGCGGATTCCCCTTTAAGCTACCAGTGGACTTTTGGCGACGGCGCCCTATCGCTGGAGCAGGATCCTTTTCATACCTATGCTTCCGTGGGATCTTATTCAACGCAGCTGATCGTTACTTCGGCACACGGCTGCGTCGACACGTTCAGCCTGCCGGCACCTGTCGCCGTCTTTCCTTCACCGGTAGCGGGCTTCCAGGTAACGCCAACCGACACGTCCATTTTTTATCCCGACATCACCATGTTCGATCAAAGCACGGGGGCCAGCGGATGCGTGGTGAACTGGGGCGATGGAACAGTTTACGGCAACTGCGATTCGGTGCACAGCTATACCAAACCGGGCACTTACACCATCATGCAGATAGTGGTGAACCCTTCCGGCTGTTATGATACGGCGTATTCAGAAGTGCTGATCCGCCCGGAATTCCTCTTCTGGATCCCGAATGCATTTACGCCGGGAAGGGCCGACGGATTGAATGATATTTTCAAGCCGAAGCTGATCGGCGTGCATGATTACCTGTTCCTGATCTTCGACCGCTGGGGCGAAAAAATATTCGAGACGCAAAATTCGGAAGATGGCTGGAACGGGATCTACAAAGGAAGGTTATGCACCAACGATGTGTATGTATACAAGATCATTTTCCGCGACGACGTGAGGAACGACCCGCACCAATATATCGGAAGGGTTACGCTGGTACGGTAAAGTGGCGCATGTATAAAAAAGCAAGGGCACTCAATTAATGAGTGCCCTTGTCATTTTCGTTGATGCTAATTATTGCTTAATGAATTTTGCAGTGCCGCTTCCCGTTTCTGAAGTAATGTTTAAAAAGTAAATCCCGTTCGGAAGGCCGGAAATATCGATGGTATTATTTTCCATCCTCACATTCACCGATTGTCCGAGTGCATTCATACAGCCCGCAATTTTTATTTTCTCATCCGTTTCAATAACTAAATTATCAGTTGCAGGGTTCGGATAAACCGACACCATTATTTTCCCTGCTTCTTCTTCCTTGACCGATAACACCGGGCACAGCGCCACCGTGATAGGAGTGGTGTAATTATTAAACGCCGTTCCATTACCGATCTGTCCCGAAATGTTTGAGCCGAAAGCTTTCAGGGAACCATCCGTTTTAACGGCAAAAGAATGCACATCGCCTGCGGCCACGTTTACAACACCTGTTAAGCCGGTTGCCTGCACAGGCGTGGTCCTTGTGGTGGTGGTGCCATCGCCAAGCTGGCCCCAGTTATTAAGGCCCCAGCCCCAAACCGTACCATCGCTTTTTCTTGCAATCGAATGGGTCATACCCGCAGCGATCTTTGTGATTCCCGTAAGCGTGCTTACCTGCACAGGAGCCGCAGCGGAACCTGATGTACCGTTCCCGTACTCGCCATTCAGGTTATTGCCTCCCCATACCCAAACTGTTCCGTCGCTTTTCAATGCCACAAAGTGAAACTCACCCGAAGCAATTGCGGTGATGCCCGAAAGGCCGGGAACCATTGCAGGTGTGGTTATACCGCTTCCCCATTTCCATACGGTTCCATCGCTTTTCAGCGCGAGCGAATGATATTCACCTGCTGAAACCGCAATAACGCTGCTAAGCCCGGGAACCTGGAACGGGGTTATACGGTCGGTGGTTGTTCCATCGCCGATCTGTCCGTCGGCATTCCATCCCCAGGTCCAAACGGTACCGTCGTTCTTTAAAGCAATCGAATGTTCCGATCCTGCACAAACTGATGTAATATTGCTCAGGCCGCTTACAGTAACGGGGCTATGCCTGTCAACTGTAGTGCCATCGCCAAGCTGGCCTTTTCTGTTAAGCCCCCATGCACGTACGGTTCCATCGCTTTTCAAAGCAACCGTATGCCAGTTGCCGCCATCCACCTTGATCACGCCGGTCATGCCCGGCACGGCAGTAGGAGTAAAATGGTCGGTGGTGGTCCCATCACCGAGCTGTCCGTCGGTGTTTGAGCCCCAGGCTTTGAGGGTATGGTCGTTGCAGATAGAAAGCGAATGATTTGACCCGCCCGTGATCACCTGCGCCCTTGCAGCTGATGGGCAGAACAGGCTGCCAACTATAAGTGCGGATGTAAAAAAAGTAGCTGTTGTTCTCATGTTTTTGTATAAGTGTTTAATTAATTGTGGCAATTCATATCCTGCAAAAATAGCACAATCCACGCGTTCCGGCAAATACATCCCTTGAAGGCTCCTAAGGGAAACAAAACAGGAACAGGAAAAATTCCGTAGTTTTATCCCTATGGATCCAGTTAAGGAAGATGAGCTATTGGAAGGCCTCCGGAAAAAAGAACGTTACCTCGAAGTGATCTATCATTTCGCGTCCGTTCTCCTGGAAGCGCAAACAATAGAGGATGTTGTATGGTCGGTAGCGAAGAACGCGATCGCCAAGCTGGGCTACCAGGATTGTGTGATCTACCTCATGGATGATGATGGCAAGCTGCTGATCCAGCGCGCTGCACATGGCCCGAAGAACCCCGTGGCGCTCGACATTAAAAATCCTATCAGGCTTAAGCCGGGGCAGGGTGTGGTAGGCGCTGTTGCGCTGAACCGCAAGGGTGAAATAATTCCGGATACCAGCAAAGATCCGCGTTATGTCATTGATGATGACATGCGGCTTTCCGAGATCGCCGTACCTATCATACATTCGGGGCTTGTGCTCGGCGTGATCGATTCGGAGCACGAAGACCGTGATTTTTATCCGCCCGAAGACCTGCAGATCCTCGAGACCATCGCTTCCATGACGGCCACCAAGCTGGTGCAGACAAAAGACCATGAAAAATTACTGCAGCTGCAGGAACATCTTCAGCAGCTGGTGCAGGAACGTACCAGCGAGCTTGAGCAAGCGCTGGTGAAAGTGCAGAAGCAGAAATCCGAGATCACCGACAGCATTCATTATGCGCGGAGGATCCAGGCGGCTATACTTCCCTCCGACCGCATCTTTAAGGAAAACCTCGGCGAATCATTTATTTTATACAAGCCGAAGGACATTGTTGCAGGTGATTTTTACTGGACGGAGCTTACAGACAATCATTTGTTCTTTGCCGTTGCCGACTGCACAGGCCACGGTGTTCCGGGAGCAATGGTAAGCGTGGTTTGCCATGGAGCGCTTAACAGGGCCGTGAAAGAGTTTCGCCTCCGCAAGCCATCTGAGATCCTGGAAAAAGTAAGGGAGCTGGTGATCGCTACATTTGAAAAAAGCGATGAAGTGGTGATGGACGGCATGGACATCGGGCTTTGTTCCCTGCATGTGAACAAAAGAGAACTTGAGTATGCCGGCGCTTACATTTCATTGCACCTTGTACGCAATGGCGAGCTTACGGAAATAAAAGCCGACCGCCAGCCGATCGCAAAATTCACCGATCACAGGCCTTTCACAAATCATACGGTTAACCTTGAAAAGGGCGATACCATTTATTTGTTCAGTGACGGATTTGCCGACCAGTTCGGAGGAGCAGCAGGAAAAAAGCTTCGGATAAAAGTATTGAAACGCATGCTGCTCAGCCTCGCAGGCAAGCCGGCAGATGAACAAAAGAAAGAGCTTGAGAAACAATTTGAGGAATGGAAAGGCAAGCTCGACCAGGTGGATGATGTGACACTGCTCGGGCTTACTATTTAAACTAATGCGGCCTTTCGCTCAATAATTTTTTCAGCTCATCTCCAACAAATATTGCACAGCCATTCATTGCCAGGGTATAAGCTCCCTGTGGCGAAACAAAGGTAAAATCACCGGACACCGTGCACCAGTTCTTATGTGTAAACTGATAATTTCTTAATTCCTTTTCAAACGCCGTTACATGCTCATACAAGCTGTCCGGCAGCGGCTTTGCAAAATCGATCAGCCACGGGCTGTGGCTATATAATTTACGTTCTTTGTACACGATCACTTCATAATCTGCTGCACGCTTTACAAGGTCGAAGCGGTAGCTCGTACCTCCATAGCACCCCTGGTAACTTATGCCGAGCCGAAGCGTATCATTCAGGCCAAGCTCAGCGGAGATACTTGTCCCTAAGCCTTGCCGGCAGGCCTGCATACAATTTGAAAATTCCGGCTCCAGCACGCTGCTGTCTTTTATTTCATTCAGCAGCTGAAAAGTCTGCCCGAACCTGCCCTGCTTCAGCGAACACATGGCGTAACCGAAGCGGAAACGGTCAGGAGCTGGTTCGCCAGGAGTGATTCCCTCCGCGTAAAAATCATCAGCCCAGGCGTATTCTCCAATAGTGTAATGAGCGGCTGCCACGATCTGCTGTATGCTTTTATCCAGCTGCGTACATTCCGGATAGCCTATCTTGGAATAGGCTTTTATGATCTTTTGATAACCATTGCCACTTGTATCGTTCGATTGCCTGTTGATTTCTGCCCACTGGTAAAGGAGGTAAAAATAGTCTGTCCTACCCTTGTGGTGAAGCACGCGATTACAGGCGAGCGCCCATGTATAATGCCGGAAAGCCTTCTGCAGCTTTCCCGCCTTGTATTCACGGTCTGCTTTAGCGATCATCCGCTGCTGCGGGAAAGCAGCCGAGGCATAAAGCAGCAGGATAAGCACGATCGTTTTCTTTAAAAGCATCTTCATATTTCAATAACGTAAAAAAGCAAAAATGATACGACAGGATGGAAATAAAAACGCCCCCGGGATGCGGGGGCGTTTTGTATTACGTTATGGTTATTTAGAAAAATCTAACGATGTGTTCCGAGATGTTTGCATTCTCTTTCAATGCATCAAACACTTCATAATCTACGCGTGGCTGCATCTGGGAGATCTGCATTGTTTGCTGCGCTTTGTAATCCTTCTGCTCAGGAGCAGGAGTTACCGCGTCCACATACACCAGGAATACGCCTTCTCTTCCGGTAACCGGCTTGCTTATTGTTTTTGCCTTGAGGGTGGAAACCACTCCCATTACTGCAGGCTCGTTGGTTGAGCCCGGGATTGCAGCGGTATAGAAGTTCACATTCGGTGCTTGCTCCACAGCCAGCTTCAATTTAGAAGCCACTGCGTTAATATCGGCACCGCCTGCCATTGCATCGTTAAACTCTTTGGTGAACATCTCTGCTTTTTTCTGGCGCACCACTTTTTCCGTCAATGCATCTTTCACCTGGTCCATCGGTGCAATTCCTTTTTCCCTAACATCGGTAAGCACGGCAACAATGTATTTGGAGCCGAATTCCAAAGGCTCGGATACTGTTCCCTTTTTATTTTCGTATGCCCAGCGGATCAGCGTTTTTGGATTTTCCAAACCTGCAATGGTCCTGTCGCTTTCCTTGATGTTATCGGCAATGCGCTTGTTGAGCTTTTGGTCGATCACCGCTTTCTGGAACAACTCGTTGGTTGTGTTGGTTCCTGCGAATTTGTTGGCCTCCGTATAAACTGCAGTAATTGTTTTTGAGCTCGGCTCTACTTTTTTATCGATGGTGGCAACGCGTACTTTTTTCTGCGAGCCTTTGCTGTCGAGCACTTCAATAATGTGGTATCCGAACTGTGATTCCACCATCACCACGTCGCCTTTTTTATTGTCGAGGCCGGCATCAATGAACTCGGGAACGAAACGGCTTTTTGCATTTACCCATCCGTAATCTCCGCCTTTGCCCATGTAATACTCGCCGTCCTTTTTATCGGCAGGCTTTGTTTTACCGCGGTCGTCGGAATATTTTTCAACAAGGTCGGTGAACTTGCCTTTGCCGCTTTTGATCGCAGCAAGCAAGCTGTCAGCCAACTTTTTCGCGTCTTCCTTTGTGCGCTTTGTTTCAGAGGCGCCGGAGCCTGCATAAGCAACCAGGAGGTGGCGGATCTTTGCAGAATCGGCAGATGTTTTTGCAGCTGTCAGCTTTGCAACGAGGAAAGTACCATTCTCGAGGTAAGGGCCGTATACGGTTCCTACTTCGGATTTAAACATGATCGTATCGATCTGCGGCGACAATGTTCCCGGTGTGTGATAGTTCATGTCGAAGAAACGGCTGTCGGATTCGGAAACAACGAATGAAGAATCCTCGCCGTCTTTCTGATCTTTGAAATCGGCAGCTACTTTTTCCATATCCTTTTTCGCGTTGTCAAAATCTTCCTGCGAAGGAGAAATATCGTAGGAAACGTATTCTATTTTGCGGGAAGCTTCCTGCTTGAATTCGCTCTGGTGCGTGCTGTAGTATTCATTCAGCTCGGCATCCGTAGGCTTGATGGTGCTGTCGGCCACCAGCTTGTAATTTTTAACAATGTATTTAATGTTGGCATTGGTTGTTTGCGCAATGTACTCGCGTTTTGCAACCGCGGTAGTAACATACAATCCTTTTTTCACAAGGTTGTTGTATTTTTCAATGATGCGTACCTGGCGGATGTAATTCTCCAGCTGTGCCCACTGTGCTTCCTCTTCATCTGTCATGGATTGTGTGAACTCTTTCAGCTTTGCAGGGCTGAGCTGGCCGGTTTGCGGATCTGCAAAACGCTGCACTGCGCGTCCGGTTTGCGGATCGCTTAACTGGCGAACCAGCGCAGAGTGCGGATGCTCCACCATGAGGTCGTATAATTCATCGTCGGAAACAGCAATGCCGAGCTTTTCATACTCCTTGGTCATTACAAATTCATTGATCTGCTGGTTCCATACCTGCTGAACGATGCCGTCTGTCTCGCTTTCAGAAAGAGTTGTTTTTCCGCTCTGGCGCTTCTGGTTCTCGATCGCCTCCTCCACCTTCGGCTTAAAGGTTTCGTATTTGATCTTATGGCCGGAGATCTCTCCAACCATTTGTCCGCCGCCCCCGAAAATGGAATTCGGAGAGCTGAACAGTCCCGTCAGCACGAATGCCATCAGCGCTATACCTACAATAGCCACCAGTAAACCCGAACGCTTACGCAACCTTTCTAAAATGCTCATCTTATTGCTACTCATCTTAATGTTTTTTCTAATTATTGATTCTTATCCAAATCCTGTGTGTACTTGCCTTATTAAGGGTTGCAAATATAAGATTCTTAAGCAAATTGTGAAAATTTTATTGAAAATAAATCGGCTTTCTCAAAGAATTAACCTATTGAAGATCAATCGTTTGATTTTTGAACCTTGAGATTAACCACCTCGATGCGGGTACGGGAAACCCCGATGATGGTAAAGAGGAAATTCTGGATCCGGATCTCTTCGTTGATCCGGGGAATGCTTTCATGGTAATGCATGATAAGCCCGCCAAGGGTTTCCACGTGATCGAAGAGGGGAAGGTTCAGGTGATATTTGCCGTTGATGTAATCGGTTTCGAGGCGTGATGAGAACACAAATTCCGATTCGGAAACCTGCTTTTCGATGGTCTCTTCCTTGTCGTGCTCATCTTCTATTTCCCCGAAGATCTCCTCCATCACATCTTCCATGGTAAGAATGCCGGACGTGCCGCCAAACTCATCCACCACTACCACAATGCTCTTGTGCTGCTGGATAAAAACGGTAAGCACTTCGCTTGCCGCCATCGATTCAGGCACAACGCTCACCGGCAGCAGGATGCTCCTGATGTTCTCCGGCTTTTTGAACAGCTCCTTGGAATATACGTAACCGATAATGTTATCAATGGTTTCGTGGTAAATAAGGATCTTTGAGAGGCGCGACTGTATGAATTTCTGCTTCAACTCTTCGAGTGACCTGTTCACATCCATGGCAATGATCTCGGTTCGCGGGATCATGCATTCCCTTGCCTTCACACTCGAGAAATCGAGGGCGTTCTGGAAGATCTGGATCTCGTGGTCCATGCCCACTTTTTTCTCTGCCGCCGATGTGCCTTCCCGCACATAGTTATCGAGGTCGATCATGGTAAATGCCGCATTTTCCTTTTCGATCTTTACCCGGAAAATTTTCCCGAGAATGAATTCCGACAGCCCGATGGTGATCATTACAACCGGGTACAGCACGCCATACACGATGGTAAGCGGAAATGCAAAAAGGCTCAGCGTTTTGTTGGGGTTGATGCGAAAAATGCTTTTGGGCAGGAACTCGGCTGTTACCAGGATGAGCATGGTGGACAGGAAGGTTGACAGCAGCAGGATGAGAATGCGGGACGACATATACTGGCTGAAGAACATCTTGAGCTCTTCATCCATGTAGATCCCGAAGATCACCAGCGCGATGTTGTTCCCCAGCAGCATGGTCCCGAGATAACGCGAGGGATATTTGCTGAAATAGGCGAGGATCTTCGCTGCGAAGTTACCCTGCTTGCTTTCCAGCTCAATACGCAGCTTGTTGGAGGTAATGAAGGCGATCTCCAGCCCTGAGAAGAAAGCTGAAGCGATAAGCGTGATCAGGATAATGACGGTACTGTGCAAGGTCTATTTTTTTTGCTCTTTTTGTTTCTGCTCTGCGGCCTCAAATTTAATACGCTGGCGACGGCGCACCGCATACATCAGCCCGCAGGCAAAGGTAAAAATAAGAAAATATATGGAGTTTCCCCTATCCTGCCCCACTATATTGTAAGCGCAGAGCAGTACGCCTATGCAGCCCATCACGAGCCATAGGATCTCAAGAATTTTGAATGTTTTGTTCATTTTTTTTCGGTATTGGTCTGTTCATTGAATTGTTTATCGGGGATCTGGATCACGCCCTGCGGATGAATGAGCTCATAGTTTGAAAAATCCTGGTCGGCTTTCAGGCCTTCGCCCCAGATCACTTCCTCCTTCGTGGTGATCTTCACAAATTTGTCGGTATAGATCTTCTTGGTTGCCGCATCCCAGGTAAGATGCTCCGTTTCCATCTTATCGCCTTTGCTGTTAATTACCACCACATGGCGCTTGGCCTCCATCTTGCTCGGGCCCTGTCCGCCTTCATAGCTGATCCCGTAATCTGCCTTCAGCCTGTTCTCTTCCTTGCCCAGTGAATTATAAAAGATCACCAGCATACCTTTCGGCATTTCGGTATAGTTCTTTTTTGTCTGGTCCTTGTCCATGTACTGGTCCATCTGCGGCGCAGTAAGCTTTGCCCTTACGATGGCTGAATCGCTGTACAGCATTTCAACATTCTTTCCCGAATTGATGGGCAGCTGCTGTGCGGTGGCGGAAGTAATGGAATTAACAACGGCAATATCATTCTCGCATGCAGCGAGGGAAAGCAGCAGGAGAAAGGAAATGAGGGTATAGATGGTTAAGGTACGCATGCTTCTTGCCCTGGGAAGAGCGCGGGGCTTAATCGAATTTTGCTTTTTGGAACCAGCGGTCGTTAATGGTGAAGCCGATGGTTGTCCTAAAGAATTGCTCTTTGATAAGTCCGTTGTTCACAGTGCCGCGCTCACCGATCTCAAAGCCGATGTTCACCATGGAAAAGCTGCCTGTTTTCGGACTGACCGCAACAGGAATTCCAAAGCCAACCGTAAGCGAGTATTCTGAAAGCTGTGAATTTTTAAGCTCCAGCGATGTTTGCATGTACCTTCCGCCGAAACGGTAATTTACGCGCTTTAAGAAATTTTTAGAATCCCGCTTCGGAATGTACTGCGCGCCAAGTGACATGCGCATGCTGTTCTTCAGCCCCTGCGTTTGGTTAAATGCCTGGAAGCTGCTCCAGTTCTGCATGGAGAAATCGGCGGCGACCAGCCAGCGTGTTCCTTTTTTAAACCCGATGCCCACCCCGAACGAAAGCGGAAGGGTAACGGTTCCTTTATGCCCTTCTACAAATTCAACGGTATCCTTTACAATGTCGTAACCGGCCGGACTGTGAAAATAGGTCACGGAAAGGCTGTCGATCTTAGCGTTTATGTCTGTTTGCGCAGCGAAATTCGCCCCGAACAGCAACTGGACATTTTCTTCAAGGTCCCTGTACCTGTATTTAATAACGGAATCATACCTCGGGTCGAGCCTTGCAGAATCCCTGTTGTACATCGGGTTATGCTTCCTTACGGAATCAATTGTGTATGCTATCTGGAAGCCGTAATCGAAATACACATCGCCAAAGCGCGTGGTGGTTCCGGTGCGTGTATTGAATGTGCTGGAAGTTGAAAAAACAGAGGTGCGTGAATTCAGGATATTCCCGAACAGGTACGAAGCGTTCCCCCCGAAGGAAGCTGCTTTCAGTAATTTTCTTCCATTGAGCATCCGCTTCGCTTTTCTCCGGTCGTCGTAGATCTGCTCACGCGTTTTGTCCTTTCGCGACACAAGGTACCTGTATTTATCGCTTGCGAGGAACATGCGCGGCAAGCCATAAAACGGCTTCAATGCAGTGCCGATGTAGGCCTGGCTTACGCCTCCGCTTCCTTCATAGGTATAATCAACCGTCCCTACATTCGGGATCACCTGGTCATCGATCACGTTATAGCCCACGGAGCTGAATGGAATAAGCCCGAAGCTGGTGCCCCACCATCTTTTGAAGGGCAGAACCACAGCAACATAGCCAAAGGAGGCATTGTTCACATTCTTTCGCGTATCGGTGCTCTGGAGGCGCATCCGGTTGTAATTCAGCCCAAGCTCTGCAGTGGTGAACTGCACGCCGGAGTATGAAGCGGGGTTTGAATTGCTGAAGAACTGCGAAAATGTTTGCGGAATGGTATCGTTCTGAACGGCCAGCGTGGCACCTCCCATTGCAAAGCCCTGCCCGAAGGTTTTATTGTTCACATCGCCAATACCGTAGCGGGAATAAGGCGAGCTGGTGGATTGTGCGAAAGCTTTAGGCGCGTAAATGGCGGAGAGCAAAAGAAACGGAATGATAAAAAACTTAAGCTTAGCGCCTGGAATGATCATATGATGATTGATATACTGTCCTTAGTTGTGTTGTAAAATCTCATTCAATCCTTTGAGGATCAGAAATTGGTCTGCAAAGATGGGTTTTTTTAGCCGACTGGCAAAAAATTCGGCATCTCCGCCTGTTAAAAAGACCTTAATATTGTTAAAACGTTGCCTGTAGCGGTCAATAAATCCCTCCACTTCGGCAACTGCACCCAGCTGCGCCCCTGCCAGCATGCTTTCGCGGGAATCGGTGCCGATGAGCTCCGCATAGTTTTCATCCACCTCCAGCAAAGGCAAACGGGAGGTATAGAAATTCATTGCCTTGAAGCGCATCTGCAACCCGGGCGAGATGGCCCCGCCGAGATATTCATTGGCAGCATTCACAAAATTGTACTTGATGCAGGTGCCGGCATCTATCACGAGGATGTCCTGTCCGGGCGCCTGCGCATTCCCGCCAATGGCGGCGGCAAGGCGGTCGCTGCCCAGCGTATGCGCCGACTTGTAAAGGTTTTTCAGGGGGACCGGGGTTTTAGAATCGAACAGCAATACGGGGATCTGCTTCCGGAGCTCTTCCACAAATGGTTCAATTTCATTGACCACCGAGCCGATAATGCAGCGTTTGAGGGAATGTTTGCTGATAAGATCAGCGTTCAGCAATTCGGTTGTACTGGCAAATACATAAAAGTGGCAGAGCTCCTTTTGTTCGAACACAGCGGCTTTTACGCGGGTATTGCCAATATCGATAACTAATTGCATATCACAAAACTACGAAATAAGCACAGGAATGCGTAAAATAATTTTTTGTGAAATAAAAATATTGATTACATTTGCCCTCCGAATAAATGAGCTGGTGCCTTAGCTCAGATGGTAGAGCAAAGGACTGAAAATCCTTGTGTCCCTGGTTCGATCCCTGGAGGCACCACAGTTCAAAAAGAAAAGCCTTACAGAAATGTAAGGCTTTTTGTTTTTATCTCTCCTCTGTTTTTCTTAAAAAAAATGTCACAGAAGTCAAAAAGTGTCCATGCTTTTATTTTAATTGTCGCTATACCTTTCCGCGAAATTTCCTGCATCATTTACTGATTTAACCCTTCTTAATACATATTTACAATGACGAAAATCAAAATATTCGCTTTTCTTTTAATTGAGTTATCTTTTCTTAATCATGCCACTTCTCAAATTCAATCAAGGAAACCGTTTCAGAGCACGATCACTTACGAATTGATGTGTATGGATACAATTCTTTATCCTAATAATAAAGAGCAGATAGCCTTATGCAAGCAACTTATAGATAAGGCAGTAGAACGCATTAATAAACAATACAGTCCTTTGTCAGTTAAAAATGCCAGTCTAGCAGATGCAATAAGAATTTTCAAAATGATCGACAGCACATTCACGGAGTTTGATTTTTTGTATTATACCAATTCGGACGTTCATTTTAATTTTTTGACAAGCGCTTTTAAAGAAAGAACTTTTGACCCTGAAAAATATATTCTCTTTAATGAACAGCGGGAATATTACTGGAAAGATAAACTGCAAAGAAAATGTAGGCTTATAGATTGTGACCTTTACGCGGAAATTTATCTGGGAATTGCCCAAGTAGCAGATCTGCCAATAAATATTGGAGAGCTTCCGGAGCATAACTATCTGAGATGGAATTTTCCTACAGGTGAATATTTCTGTTGGGATCCAAATGAAGGAAAGGAGCATTACAATGAAAAAGATATGCTGCACTATAGTTGGATAAAAGATGGGAAATACAATAACACCCTGTATCCTAATTATTGGAACAATAATAAAATTAAAGTCTATTATAATTTCTTACTAGCTTATACATTGAATTTTGAGAAAGAGTTCCTAAATCTTCAAAATGCAAAACTAAAGTACGAGGAGTGCATTAGATTTGATACTCAAGATCCACAAGTCTATAATTGTTATGTTTGGTTGTTTATTATGCATCCAGAATTCGACTCTGAACTAGACATAGGAAAGCTCTTTAAATACATAGACAAAGCCATTGAACTAGAGGAAAACTTTAATTTTTACGATGCAAAGGCCTGTTTATATGCTATTAATAATGATTTTAAAAATGCAATTAAGTTTGGAGAACTCGCAAGAGACACTAAAACCGGAACCTCAATACGCAGAGGGAAAGCTGATAAACATTTAGACTGTTTTAAAAGAAACGATTCTTGTAGAGAATTAGTTGACTAATATTATTTAAAGTCGTACAGACATTTCTTCTATCCTTAATAATAAATGTTCTTACAGATTACAGAAATGTAATGGTTATTTATGCGCAATTTATCAGCTTGCAAAAGTCCACTATACCGATACCATGCCTACAAATCGTTTCCCCTCGCAGCCTCAAGCAATTCCTTATGCCTTCTTTCCGCATAATATTTATTCGTGATCAGAATAGCATAAATGACTCCAGGAATCCAACCCAGAATTGTCAGCAAAAGGCTTAAAATAAATGCCCCGATTTTACCCGTTGTTAAAACGGCGATAGGCGGTAACAGAATGCATAAAAAGTATCTCATTGTTTTGTGTTTTTAATGTTTACAACGCAAACATACAGTGGTCGCTTTCTATTTCGCTGGACACTTTTGCCTTTCTGTGACATATCTTCTATATTAGACCCCTATTATGAACACACCCAAAAACACCTTCCTCTTCTCCTGGAACCCCATTAAGTTCAGCTGGCCCGAGATCGGGGAGCAGGCTAAAATCCTGCGTAATGGAGGAAAGGTAGAAGAAAGCTGGACCTGCGCAAGCCATAAAAAGGTAAAGCCCGGCGACCGCGCTTTCATCTCGGTTGTAGGCGTAAAACAACGTGGCCTGTTTGCATCCGGATATATTTCCTCTGAGCCATTTATCGGCAGGAACAGGAAAGGCAATGATGCCTACCGCGTAATGATCGATATGGATGTTTTGCTCGACCCCGCAAAAGAACCTATATTAACTCTCGACATTCTCGCGATCGGAAGGATGGAAAAACAACTATGGACACCGCAGGCAAGCGGCATCCTTATCAAGGCTGAATTGGTTGAAGAACTGGAAGCGCTCTGGCAGGATTTTCTTTCTACGCGTGCTGAAGAATAGTCCCGATCCGGGCTAACTCACGATTTCACTCTGCTTAATTATCCACTCAACTCCTCCTTTTCCTACCAATTGACATTTTATTTTTATTAGCCTATATTTGGCACACACAGAAATCACCCTCTATTATATTGCCCGGCTACTCCCCGGTTTTTGTTTGCAAAAAACCAAGCACAGTAATTCTTCTTTTATGGGGAAGCCGAAAACCAATGCAGAGTAGGCAACATAATAAATCAGACAAAATGAAAAAGATCTATTTAGTGCTGGGGCTGGTAGGTGTGGTTATTTTTACAAACCTTCTCCTTACAACCACCGGGTGTTCCTCAAAGCCTTCGGCGACTGAAACCATCACCAACAAATTTGCAATCATTCCGAGTGTGTTTGGACCTCTCACTCAGAAGCAGGCCGACCTGTTCTCATGGCAATCATTCATTGCAGTGAACTGGCCTGCCGACCCCGCCACCTGCGGCCCGGACACGAGCAACGGCAGCAGCATCCTCAACAGCACAGGCCCGGTAGTATGGGAAACGTATCTTTCCAGTGAAGATGTTTTTGTAACATCGCCATCAACACCCGACGGCTGGTGCTCCAATGGCAACTCAAGAAATACCTTTAAAAAGCTTCCTGCAAAAGTTCAGGCGCTTGCGCAGAAAACAGGCATCTACCGCTTCCTGCACCGCAACTCAAAAGCGCCGCATGGCCTCGACCAGGCTGTAGGAGGCCCGCTGGTGGATCAGAACGGGCGGTTTGCACGCTATGAAGTACGTATGAATCACGATGAGTACAATTACATTATCGCGAAACAATTGTGGGATACAGCAGGACAGAACCACTTTGTGCAGGACAGCATCATCACCATGCCTTCGGGTGTTACTACCTATGGAAGTGTTGGCGCTATGGAGTTCAAGGCCGCCTGGAAAGTATTAGGACAGGGCGATGACTCCACACGCTTTTATACCATCAGGGCAATTGTATACAATGATGATGAAGGCGACCCAAGCCCGGGTCCGAACCCCGTAACGCTTGGATTGGTCGGACTGCATATTGCGCATAAAGTTCCTACACAGAACAACTGGGTATGGTCAACATTCGAACAGGTGGATAACCTTACAAAATCATTCAGCAACCCGGCCTGCGCAACCTGTCCGCCGAACGTGCCTCTGGCCGGAAATGACCCAAAGGAGCTGGATGCTAACGGCAATCCGTTGAACCAGCCAACGCAGGTAACACGCGTAAACCCGGTGAACGATCCCTTTGCCGATACACTGAACCAGCAATTCCAGGCAATGCTGCAGGGTTCGGTGTGGGCCAATTACCAGCTCATCAGCACACAATGGCTGCAGGATGAGGACATGACGCCATTGTATCTTGCAAACTCTGTCCAGGAAACGTATGTACAAGGCCCGAATCCTCCTTCCTACGGCGGATTTCCATTAATAATAGACCAGCCATATTACGCGGACACACTTTATCATCCGTTTGCTCCCGGGATCAGCTCCAGCTGCATGGGCTGCCATTATGTAGCTACCATTCCGGGCTCAAAAGCAAAAGCCGACTTCAGCTTCATGCTGGGCGAAGCGCATTAACTTACGTTACCTGTCCTTCAAAGAAGAAAGCCCTGTAAACTTTAATTTACAGGGCTTTCCTTTTTATCACTGAGCTTCCACAGTTTTTTATTTCAGATCAGTAAATGTATCGGTTGTAGTTGCTTGCATGGAACATTACCTACGGGATCTTCCTCTCTGGCTCCTTTTTCCGTAACGCTGCTCGTTGTCATTGTCTCCGTAAGCTCCATACTCCCCGCCGTAATAATCATTCCCGGTGCGCTGTGAATTAAACTCATCATTGTAGCTGCGGCTTTGACGCTGATAATTATCGTATCCGTTCCGCTCTTCATATTCTCTTCCCGAATTTCTTCCTCCGTACCCACCGGACTCATCGCCGTAGCCCGAGCCGTAATTATTTCCATGCATGTTTCCCCTTCCGGAATTTCTGTAATTGCCTTCGTTATAACGGGTGCTTCCATTATAGCCTTGTCCGAAGCTTCCCGGATTTCCATAATTGCCATGGCCATAGCCGCCCTGGTCATAAGAGCCCTGGTTGCTGCCGGAGCCGCCCTGATTCATGTGGGAGCCATTGCCATTACCGCTTTGTCCGTAACCACCCTGGTTGAAGGATCCATGATTTCCATTTCCGTAACCACCCTGGTTTTGATATCCCTGGTTGCCATGGCCATATCCTTGTCCGCCACCCTGGTTGTATGAATTCTGATTGCCGCCATAGCCCTGATTACCGTAACCACCCTGGCCATATTGGCCTTGATTGTAATTGCCCTGGTTGCCGTAACCGCCCTGGTTCATCTGGCCATAGTTGTTTTCATTCTGGCCGTATCCTCCCTGGTTGTGATAACCCTGGTTACCCTGGTTATAATTTCCCTGCCCGTAACCGCCGTGGTTATAATTGCCTTGGTTGCCTTGTCCGTAGCCGCCCTGGTTCATCTGGGAGCCGCCGTAATTCCCCTGCTGTCCATAACCGCCCTGGTTATAGGAACCCTGATGGTTTTGTCCCTGGTTGTAAGAGCCCTGGTTGCCCTGGTTGTATGAGCCTTGGTTGCCACCATACCCTCCCTGGTTCATTTGTGAGCCATTGTTATTTTGTCCATAACCGCCCTGGTTATAAGAACCCTGGCCGTAGGAACTTTCGTTCTGGCCATAACCCTGCTGATTCATTTGTGAACTTTGATTGTAGCCGTACTGGCTTTGGTTAGCACCTTTTTCACCTGACTGCTTATTTTCGGAATTCATGTCCGCGCTGCTTTCTGAGTCAGACTGCCGCGAAGAATAAGATTCATCCTTTGTATCGGATGATTTATTAGAACTGTTTTTTGAAGCAGAGCTTACTCCGTTCTTTTCTTCAGCTTTTTCAGTTGAATTTTTCTGCGCAGTGGCAGTGCTGTCTTTACTGTTTTTGTTTTCCATTGTTGTGAATTTTGAAGTGGATACTGTTAAAGATCAAAGCTGATCTCCGGACTTATTTTTTCTTAAAAAATATACCAGAGCTTTTAGAATGGCTTCCACATTTTAAAAAATAATCTGCAACGCTACACAGTTATGATGTCCGGATATTTTTGAAAAAAAAGCGCACACTATTTTTTTTCGCCAAGGTGGAAGAAGCGCCACACTTAAGCGCCACAAGCCCATTCAGAAAAATAATTTGTCTCTTTTCAGTAGAAATACGCTTTTTTCAAACTGGTGCAAGCTTTAAATTTGTGATCTTATATGCTGATGACGACCCGGATGACCATGAGTTTTTCCGTGAAGCGCTCAGCAGGCTGGATTTCAAAACCGAGCTGTTCATTGTGTGGGATGGAACCGAAGTAATACCGAAACTGGCGGCGGTAAAACCTGACCTTATTTTTCTTGATATCAACATGCCGAAAAAATGCGGCAGGCAATGCCTGAAAGAGATCAGATCTGATAATACATTTGCTGATACTCCCGTGATCATTCATTCTACCGCCCAGGACGAAAAGGACATTAATTTTACCCGGAAACACGGAGCAAACCTGTATGTCGTAAAATCATGTACGATGGAAGCGCAGATGGCGGTGTTAAAGCTTATACTCTCGCTTTATAATTACCGATGCTTAAGCAGCACAAACAAGAACGATTTTGTGCTCCTGGATCATAAGAGATACAGCAGGAACCTGAAATTGGATCTTAAATAATACCTGATAAAAAAAGAGTGCGCTTCGGACGAAACGCACTCTTTTTTTATTGTTGTTGTTGGTTGTTAGGTAGTGCTGCCAGTAGTGGAGCCTGTAGAACCAGTAGTACTTGTTGTTCCGGTGCTGCTTGTTGAGCTTGTTGTTCCGGTCGAACCTGTTGAGCTGCTTGTACCGGTAGAGCCGGTAGTGCTTGTTGTTCCCGTGCTGCCTGTTGAACTGGTTGTTCCGCCCGAACTTGTTGAGCTGGTTGTTCCCGTACTGCTTGTCGAGCTTGTTGAGCCGGTAGAGCCTGTACCGTCTGTAGAGCTGGTGGAACCTGTGCCGCCCGTGGAGCTTGTACCGGTTGACGAAGTGGAACCACCGCCTGTTGTCGACGTGTCGCTATTGTTTGAACAGCCTGCAGCTAACATCGCCACAATACCGCCTGCCAATAAAAATTTAAACGCTGTTTTTTTCATGATTGTTTGGGTTGGTTTTTAGATTAATTAGATTCTTTTTTTGCCGTTCATTTTGTAAGGGAAGGCTACCTTATAGGTCGGGATATACGGATGTTTTCAAACACCGCTCGTGCTCACAGCTGAGCAGCTTCTTTATTTCTATATCAGGCACGTAATTTAAACATAAAAATATGCCAGATAAACGCTTCGCCCGGAACACAGGACGGACAAAGGCTTACAGTACAAGTACTATGAAAAATGAACCACAAGAACATGTGCGGCAGGAACCGGAAATACTTCCGCTGCTTATTTAGCTTTCAGTATTAATACGTTAAATAAACCGCCTGAAAATCACATACAACTATTCAATTAATCTTAATTTTACTTCTGGTAAAAATTTGAATATAAAAAATCAGGACATGAAAGTTTCCGGAAAATCTGCACGGGCATTAAAAAGCAAGACGCCATTAAAAAGGAAGAAAAAATCATTACTACTCATTGATAACAACCAGTTAAATTTCCCTGTAGTAGGGATTGGAGGCTCCGCAGGCTCCTTTCCCGCGTTGGAGCAATTCTTTAAGAACACGCCCGAAAACATCGGGATGGCGTTCATCGTGGTCATACATCTCGATCCTACAAAAAAAGGCTTGGTGCCCGAGCTGCTGCAGCGGTATACAAAGTTGAAAGTAATAGAAGCAGCCGACGGGATGCTTGTCTCCCAAAACGTTGTTTACATTATCCCGCCGGCGAAAGACATCAGCATCCTTAACGGGCAGCTGTTATTATTCGAGCCGACCAAGCCGCGCGGGTACCGCATGCCGATAGATTTCTTTTTCCAGAGCCTCGGAAGGGATCAGCGTGAGCGCTCAGCAGCGGTTATACTTTCAGGGATGGGTTCCGACGGTGAGCTTGGATTAAAGGTAGTAAAGGAACATCTCGGCGTTGGCCTTGTGCAGGATCCCGATTCTACCGAGTTCAGCAGCATGCCGCAGGCTGCCATCAGCACAGGATTTACAGATTACATCCTGCCTCCCGAGGACATGCCTGAAAAGCTGATCGGCTATTTCTATCATCCGGTCATAAAGACGTCGGACACCGGCGAGGTAACCGATCTGAAATCGGAGAATGCGCTGCTGAAGGTGTTCATGCTGCTCCGTACACAAACCGGACACGATTTTTCGCTGTATAAAAAGAGCACTATCATCAGGAGGATCGACCGGAGAATTGCAGTTCAACAGCTGAAAAACATTTCGGAATATGTGAATTACCTCAGGGAGCATCCGCATGAGATCGACGTACTATTCAAAGAGCTGCTGATCGGTGTCACTAAATTTTTCCGTGATTCTGAAGCATTCAACGCGCTTGAAAAGGAGCTTATGGAAATAATAAAGAATAAGAAGAAGGAAGAGCCGATCCGGGCCTGGGTTGCAGGCTGCTCTACGGGGGAAGAAGCGTATTCCATCGCCATTCTCCTGCTCGAATGCATTGAAAAAGTGAAGCCCGGGCACTCCTTTAAGATCCAGGTTTTTGCTACCGACCTCGATTCTGCGGCAATAGAAAAAGCGCGTACCGGCATTTATTACGACAACGTATCGGGCGATGTAAGCCCCGAACGATTGAAGCGCTTTTTTATTCATCAGAACAATCATTATATCGTAAAAAAGGAGATTCGCGAGCTGATCGTTTTTGCACAGCATAATATCATCAGGGATTCGCCATTTACAAAGCTCGATCTGCTCTGCTGCCGGAACCTGCTGATCTACCTGAACTCCGACCTGCAACGGAAGCTTATACCGCTCTTCCATTTCTCACTGAACAAGGACGGCATCCTTTTCCTTGGAAATTCTGAAACGATCGGAACATTCAACGACCTGTTCTTTGCTTTCAATCCCAAGCTCAGGATCTTCGGACGCAGGGACGCTCCATCCTTTGTAAAGTTCGATTATCCTTTCAGCATTCCCCGCCATGAGATCACAGCGCTGGATACGCTGAAGGATCTGCCGCGCATGTACAAGAATACGCTGCCGGAGGTTTTTCAGGGCATCCTGCTGGAAAAATATACGCCGCCATCGCTGATCATGAATGAAAAAGGCGATGTGCTGTATGTGAACGGGAACCTTGGTAAATTCGTAGAGATCACCACAGGGGAACCGCAAATGAATATTCACAAGATCGCGAAAAAAGGGATCCGGTATGAACTCAGCAACCTTGTAGCCAAAGCGGTAAGCAACGAAAGCACCGAGATCCGTGAAGACCTGAGCCTGAAAACGGGAGGACAGACCCACCGTGTAAAGATAACCTGCTGCTACATGACCGAGCCTGTGGCACTGGAAGGATTGCTGATGCTGGTCTTCGAAGACCAGGGCATCCGGCAGCCACCCGTTCCGGCCGCTAAGAACAGCGGAACACATGAAGATGCCATTATCATAGAGCTTGAAAAAGAGCTGGCCTACGTGCGCAAACAGCTGCAGACAACCGTTCAGCAGATGGAAACTTCCTTCGAAGAACTGAAGTCTACCAACGAGGAGCTGCAAAGCACTAATGAAGAACTGCAAAGCACCAATGAGGAATCGATCAGCTCCAAGGAAGAAATGCAATCGCTGAACGAAGAGCTGATGACCGTTAATATGCAGTACAAGGAGAAGTCGGAAGAGCTGATCCGCATAAACGACGACATGAAGAACCTGATGGACAGCATGGAGATCGCGATCGTTTTCCTCGACAATGAGCTGGTCATTAAGCGCTATACACCAAAGGCCGCAGAGATCATCCAGCTGATCCCCTCGGATGTCGGACGGCCTCTTTCCAACTTATCTTCCACACTTATCTATAAAGGGCTGGAAAAAGATATGAAAGCCGTGATCGATAAGCTGATCCCCAAAGAGATCTCCATACGTACCGTGCATGACCAGTGGTATTCGCTGCGCATCACGCCGTACCGCACAAGCAATAATTTTATCGAAGGGATCGTGCTGTCGTTCATCGACATCACACAGCTGAAAGAGCTCGAGAACCGGCTGAATGAGCTGCTTGTATATGCTGAGGGGATCGTAAACGGCATCAGTGATTCGCTGGTTGTTGTGGACAGCAACTCCATGATCGTTTCAGCCAATAATTCATTTAAAAAAACATTCAGGCTCAGCGACAAGGATATCGTTGGCATGAATTTGTTCAGGCTGCAGGGATGGAATATTACAGCGCTTAAAAAAAAGCTGGAAGGGGTCAGCAAATCCAGGCCAGCGTTCAAGGATTTCCCGGTGAGCGAAAAATTTCCCGGTGCCGGAAAGAACAGCACATTCCTGATCGACGGCAGGTTGATCGACTCAAAAAACAAGGAAAAAGCATTTATTTTATTAACAATACGCCCCGATACCCCGTCCAAAAAGAAATAAAAGCATGCCCAAGAAGAAGCGCCGCCTCAGCATTAATGAACGGATCGGGTTTTTAAAGGATCCTGAGAATGCCGACGTAAGCCACCTGGATATTAAAGAACTCCTTCATGAGCTGCAGGTATACAAGATCGAGCTTGAAATGCAGAACGAGGAGCTGCGGACTGCACAGCATGAGCTGGAAGAATCGAGAGATAAATATCTTTCGCTGTTTGAAACTGCGCCTGTCGGCTTTTTCACCCTCGACAAAAACGGCCTGATCCTGGAAGTGAATGAAAAAGGGGCCTCGCTTGCTGGCGTTCCGCGTAAAAAGCTCAACGGCTCACGGTTCCAGCAATTCATACATCCTGATTATCTCCCGGCATTCCATAATTTTTTTACCGGCCCCCTGCACTCTTCAATAAAAGTTCCTGAGATCCAGCTGATAAATACCGGGAGGTTTGTACAGATGGAAGGCCTTTTCCTGAACAGCCATACCGCCGGCCTGATTTGCCAGCTGGCACTTGTGGATGTTACGCTCCGCAAAAAGCAGGAAGAGCAGTATGCGATACAAAAGCTCAGCCAGCAGAAGGAAACGCTGAATACCATCCTGCAGACACAGGAAGAGGAACGGCTGCGGATAGCAGAAGCATTGCACAACGGGCTCGGACAGCTGCTTTACGCTGCAAAGCTGAAGCTCGAAGATGTGAAGGAAAATAAAGCCCTGAAGAAACAGCTGCAGGACTTTTTAAATGACGCAATCACGGAAACCCGGAACCTTTCATTTACACTGATGCCCACCCTGCTGAAAGATTTTGGCTTAAAGGTCATTCTCGAAGAAACAGCAAGAAGATTTTCCACCGAAAAATTCCACCTGGAATGCAAGGTAACGGGCTTTAAAACACGCTTACCGGGCCTGCAGGAAATCGCCATCTTCAGGATCGTACAGGAGCTGCTGAACAATGTCCTTAAACATTCCAATGCCACGGAAGCGCTGATCCATGTAAAGAAGCAAAAAGAGAATATTCACATTAAAGTGAAGGATAACGGCAAAGGATTTGACGCAGCCAGGAAGCTGCAGGTAAAGTCCGGGACCGGCCTTGCTACCGTAAGCAACAGGCTTCAGCTGCTGAACGGCAATATGAATATAGCTTCGGAATGTGGAAAAGGCACCACAGTAACCATCGTATTGTAGAAGCCTCATCGGCATTTCGGTATTAATACGCATGCGCTTCAGCAATGTGTTTTCTACCTTTGTAAAAAAGAAGATCCATGATCCGTATTATAATTGTTGAAGACCACGATATCCTGAGGGAGGGCCTGCGTTCGCTTCTCGGGGACGAGCCGGCGATCAGGATCGTAGCGGATGCACCCAACGGAAAAGTGTTGCTGGATTATCTCGAAACCACCCCCGCAGATGTGATCCTTATGGGCATCAACATGCCGGTGATGAACGGTGTGGAAGCCACACGCATTGTATCGGAAGAATACAGTCATATAAAAGTGCTGGTGCTCTCCATGCTGGATCATCCGAGCTATGTGGAACAAGCAATGCAGGCCGGCGCCAAAGGATATCTCCTGAAAAACAGCGGAAAGGAAGAGCTTGTGCATGCTATCCGGGAGGTGGCGGCAGGTAACCAATATATTAGCAAGAGGATCAGCGAGGCACATGCTTCAGCTGATTCGCCAGTGCCGAAAATATCACCTCAGGTAAAGCTTACCAAGCGGGAAATGCAGATCCTCGAGCTGCTGGCAGAGGGATTCACCAACCGCGAAATTGCCGAAAAGATCTTCCTCAGCAAACGTACCGTGGAAAGCCACCGGAAAAAGCTTCTTGAAAAAACAAATTGCAAGAACAGCTCTGCGCTCATCAAATACGCTATCTACAAGGGAATACTAAAGGATAACAAAGTAGTATAGCTATGAAAAGATCGATCATCCTCCTTTTTCTGCTGGCTCTTCACGCCTACTCGTTCGGCCTTCCCCCCGGCAAATCTATCAAGCCTCAGCTTTATTCATCCGGCAACTCTTCTCCTTTTGTTCTGAATGCCGGCTACCGCTGTCCATTGGGGAACAGCCCTATATTGAATTCGGGGCACGGCTTTTTTTTCGAAGCGGGCTTTAATCCTGCCTTTTACTTTTCAAAACGGCAGCTGTTCGGCTTCTTTGGCGGCTGGGGCTGGAAAGACCGTGCATGGGCCACCGCCTTTAACCAGGGCTTTGCTGAAGGCTTCAATGACGCGCGGACAGAGCTGACGATTTCACCCGGGGATTCCACGTTCATCAACACCTTCAGGGAACTTATCAATACAAATAAAAAGAGTGAGTTTTCATTTCCGGGATGTAAAACAACAGCCTTTCACAATTCATCTGTGTATTACGGCATTATTATGCGCCTGCCCTTTAAAAGGTACAATCCATGCCTTAAAATATACAGGGGTGAAACCCGCTCTTCCTGCACAACGGAAGGCCTCACACAAAATGCGGAGTACGGTTATTTTCAGCTGCGGAGAAAGATGCTTGGCGCCGAACTGGTCATTTTCCCGGGATGGCAGCGCGAATCCGGCGGGAAGATAGCCGGAACAGCACTATTAGCACATATTGCAGCGCTCAGCGTTTATTATGAGCAGGCGGACTTTTATCACTCGACGTTATACTTTACCGACGGCAATGAGCGTGTGAACATTCCGCTGACCCGTTTTGTATCTTCCTCTTTTCTTCAGCGATACAGGCAGGAAACGAGCTTCGGCATCAGGCTCTCAGCCGGAATTTACTGATCTCCCCGCTGAACCTTTCACAGCCTTCCGGATGGCTTTAAGAATCAGCTATTCGCATTCCTCAGCAAACACATTTATCGAAAGCACTATTCCCCGATGCCCGTGGAACAAAATTCATAGTACTATTACGCAGCCTCTCAGGCACATTGGCCTTTTCTGTTTTATGGATCACTGGCGCAGCTTTTTATCTGATCCATTGAACCGTAAACTAATTGCCTATGCCAGTCACTAAATCAACCGACAGTCACCTTCGGAAGCTGGGGATCAGCGATAAATATACGATCGTTAAATATGACCACGAGCAGTGCTTTTACTGCAAGCAGCTTGCGCAGCCTTATGAAGACCTCTCCAACCGGGAAGAGTTCAGCGACATTCTTTTTCTGCAGATGAGCGCCTCGGAGAACCCCGTTGCGCGGCATGAGGTGGAAACTAAAAAAATGCCTTTTCTCAGCATTTACCAGCAAGGCATCCTCATCGACTGCGGATGCGTGCGCTCCGAAAAAGGGATGCTGCGCTTTCTTGAAAAATTAAGAAGGGCCGGGAAACAGAAACAGGAGTCCGGGCTCTCACATCTCCCTGTGTGATGAAACAAAAAAAACGCCACCCCTTTGGAGGATGACGTTTTTACATTCACAGAAAATCTTAATTTCCTTTTACAACTATAATAAATTCGGTACGCCTGTTTTTCTGGTGCTCTTCTTCCGAACAGGTAGAAACCACTTCTCCGTCGCATGAACAGTTGTTCACCAGCTTGGTTTTACCATAGCCCTTGCCGGAGATCCTGCCCGGGTTGCTGATCCTTGAGCTGATATACTCGCTGGATGCTTTTGCCCTTCTGTCGGATAACAGCTGGTTATACTCTTTGCTTTCCCTGCAATCGGTATAAGCCTTCAGCTCGATCACCATCTTCGGATATTTATTCATCAGCTTCACGATCTTGTTCAGCTCCGTTGCAGCATCCTGACGGATATTCGATTTATCAAGATCAAAATAAATTGGCTGGAACTCTATTATTTTAGCAAGGTCATTTCCTACAACAGCAACCTTTTCCTCAATGGCCTGGTCTTTTGTGCGAAGGATCACATCGGCTTTAACGATCGGCTCTTTCCCAAATGTATTGGTAAGGCTGTCGCCATCGCTGTAATTTTCTTTCTTGCCCGTAAGCTTGAAATTCTTATCCGAGTCGGCTGAGAAGGAAAATGCTCCGTCTGCCTTTGTGGTAAGGGTATCCAATACTTTGCCTTTATCATCGAGCAATGCAATGAAGGTGTTGGGCAGCACAGCGCCATCCTTGCCTTTTGCAAAGCCTTTGATCTTCTTCCCTGCGTTAACGCTTTTGAGGAATTCTACCGAATAGATATCATCATCGCCGCTTCCGCTGCTCCTGTTGGAGGAAAAGTATCCTTTGTTCAACTTATCATCAGCTATTACTGAAAAGTCATCAGCAGGGCTGTTAAGAGGAGCGCCTGCGTTGTAAACAGTTCCGAAGCTCTTTCCGTCTGCCTGTGAAATAAAGATATCGAGGCCCCCCAAACCGAAATGTCCGTTGGATGCAAAGAAGAGTGTTTCATTAGTTCCTTCAAAGAACGGGAACAGCTCATCGCCTTCGGTGTTTATCTTATCACCCAGGTTTTCCGGTTTTGACCAGATGCCGTTTGCATCCCTTTGCGTTCTGTACAGATCGGTTCCGCCATAGCCTCCCGGCATATCGCTTGTAAAATACATGGTCTTGCCATCCGCGCTGAGGCTTGGATGTGCGACAGAGTATTCCGGGCTGTTAAAGGTAAATGCTTCGGGTTCCGACCACTTATCATCTTTATAGGTCCTGAAATAAACCTGCAGCTCCACGATCTTATCTTTTGTTTTATCATGCTGCGTGTTCCGCGAGAAAGCCATAAATGTGCCGTCTTTGCTGAAGCTCGCCGGGCCATCGTGCATTTTTGCATTCAGGCTCTTGTCGAAAATTTCCGGCGACTGCAATTGTCCTTCCTTCACTTCCGATACATACATGTTCAGGAATGGCTTATCATTCCAGTTATAATTTTTACGCACCATTTTCACCGGAGCCCTGCTGGAAGTAAAAACGATCTTATCCTTATAGTAAGAAGTGCCGAAATCCTCTGCGCCGGTATTCAGCTTCTGGGTCACCACTTGATATTTCCCTTCGTCCGTGTGCATGTCGCTGAAGTTGCCTTTGTTGCGTTCATAGCTTTTTGCGCGGAGGTCGGCAGGCTTAGCCGCTGAGAACTTGTCCATCGACCTGTTCGATTCATCCTGCTTGCCGTTGATCTTTAAAACCATTGCGTAGTTGTAATGATCTTCCGGGATCACGCCTTCTCCTGCGGTGATCAGCTTTGAATAGGTTGCTTCGGATTCAACATCCTGGTTCATCTTATGGTAGCTTTCCGCCAGCCTGCGCTGTCCTTCGGGCGTCAGCTTCCTTGCATGTGAATAGGAATCGATCGCTTTGGTATAGGAATAGCTGAATGTGTATTTATCACCTTTTTTTTCCCTGCGCGACTTTTCCTGTGCGCTAAGGTTGAGCCCCATCGCTACGAATAGTATAAGGGGTATGTATAATTTTTTCATTATGTTTTGTTTATTTGAATGTGATATTAAAAGTATCGTGGAGAATGGATCTGTTTTTTGCTGGAGTAAATAAAATCATATCTCAATACGATCTCATGGCTGCCCTGGTTGTACTTGAATGTTTTCAGGCCGTACGACCAGTCGAAGGAATAACCAACATGGAACTGGTCCGTGATGTCGACTCCCACAAGCGCTCCTACAGCATCACCTGTGCGGTACATTCCACCCAGCAATAACTTCTTCATGATGATGAAGGATGCAGTTACATCCGCCTGGATCGGTGCCGCAGGCGTTACTTTTACAAGCGCCGTAGGTTTAAAATCAAGGTTGCTTGTCAGCTTCAGCATTGTACCTGCGATCAGGAAATAATGCCTCTGCTCTTTACCGGTAAGCGTAGTTCCATCGGGAAGGTTGGTCACCGAATAATTATTCTGCAGCAGGCTCGGCGCAGAGATCCCCGCGTAGAAACGTTCCCTTGAATAATAGGCACCAAAGCCAAAGTTAGGAGTGATGTGGTTGCCGATATTGCTCTGGAAAACCGGGTCTGTCGACTGGTCAAGGTTGAGCGAGCCCAACGATGACTGGAAGATGTTCGCTCCTGCGCTAAGGCCTAATGCCAGCTTGGAAGATTTGTTCAGCCTCATGATGTATGCAAAATCCGCGAACAGCGATGTGTTATGAGTAGGCCCGATCTTATCATTGATCACCGAAAGCCCCACACCGATGTGCTCGTTACGCAAAGGCGTATGCAGCGTAAGCGTTTGTGTTACCGGCGCTCCTTTAAAATCAACCCACTGCGAACGGTGCAGTGCGGTGATCGTTAAGGCATCCCTGCTTCCGGCATAACCCGGATTGATCGAAAGCGTATTGTACATGTAGTGGGTGTACATTGGCGCCTGCTGCGCAAATGACGCGAAACCAGCTACTGTGAATGCCAACCCGGCTATTATTTTTTTATGTGTTTTCATTTTGTTGTTTTTCTGTTATAAATTAATTTCGGTTACCGTGTGCTTACCTGTTCAGGTAAATGGTTCCTTTGATCATGTCCGAGCCATCGCCCAGGTCGAGCAGGTAGAAGTAAGTGCCTACCGGCAGCTCATCTCCGCCTACGCGGATACCTTTGGTTGCTTTGCCATCCCATGTGTTATCATAAGGGCTTGCATCAAATACTTTATCGCCCCAACGGTTGAAGATCACGAAAGTGTTCTCAGGATAATTCTGGATCCCCCTGATCACGAACACGTCATTTATACCATCACCATTCGGAGAGAATCCATCAGGCAGGTTAAAGTCAGTTGGTATTGTTTCCACAGATGAAATATTGTTGAACAATACCGCATCGCTTTCATTGCCATAGATGATGGCGTTATTCACGTAATTACCGCCTTCGATCACTGTTGCAGTGATGGTGAGCGTTGCAGATGCGCCATTGCTCAGGTTACCGATCGTCCAGATCCCTGTTGCAGCGTTGTATGATCCCGCTGTTTGGGTAGACGAAAGGAAAACGTAGCCGCTTTGCAGTATGTCGTTCACTTCCACTCCTGTTGCATCGGCCGGCCCGTTGTTGGTTGCAACAATGGTAAACACCACTGTGCTGCCGAAAAATGGATGCATGTTGTTCACTGTCTTCGTCACACCTAAGTCGCTGCTGCAATTGTTCACCACAACATTTACTGTTGAAGGGGCAGAAGCACAACCGTTTGCTGTAACAGTCAATGAATAGGTTCCTGCATCTGCAGAGCCTGCAGGTGAGATCACCGGGTTTTGGGAAGACGATGAATAACCGCCTGCCGTAGTCCACTGGTAAGTTCCGCCGGCCACAGCCTGCGCAGTAAGGTTGATCGCAGCGCCTGTACAAACAGGTGAGTTGCTTCCTGCTACAGCTACCGGAGCCTGGTTCACCGTGAGTGAAACATTAACCGAAGTATCATTCGGCGAGCATGAGCCGCTGATCACAACATTGTAATTAGCTGCTGCATCCGCCGATGTTGCCGGATTGATAGTAAGTGTTGCAGTGGTTGCACCCGAGATGCTACCGCCGTTAATAAGATTGATGATCCCTTTTCTCCACTGGTAAGTAAGGCCTGATCCTGATGCAAGAACGGTAAAGCTTACCGGGCTGCCTTCACACACCGCCTGGTTTACCGGCTCTGTGATCGTAAAAGGCGTTGTATTTATCTGTAAGGATGCATTTACCGAAGTATCGTTTGCACAACCTCCTCCGCTCACCACTACATTATAATTGAATGCAGTATCGGCAATGGTTGCCGGGTTGATCGTAAGTGTTGCAGTGGTTGCACCTGAGATGCTTCCGCCGTCAATAAGGTTAATAAGGCCTTTTCTCCACTGGTAGCTAAGTGCACCGGATGCGATCACGCTAAAGCTTACGGGGCTGCCTGCGCACACTACCTGGTCGGTAGGTTCCGTCACAATAAGAGGCGTTGTGCCTATCTGCAAAAATGCATTCACCGAAGTGTCGTTTGCACAGCCTCCACTCACAATCACATTGTAATTGGATGCGGTATCGGCAATGGTTACGGGATTAATTGAAAGCGTTGAAGTGGTTGCACCGGAAATATTTCCCCCGTCGATGAGGTTAACAATTCCTTTTCTCCACTGGTAAGTAAGGCCTGTTCCGGAAGCGGTCACTGAAAAGCTTGCAGAGTCGCCAAGACAAGCCAGCTGGCCCACAGGCTCAGATGTGATCACTGCGGTGTCGCCTATTGTCAATGCTACATTCACTGAAGTATCGTTCGGTGCTGAAGCGCCGCTTACGATCACATTGTAGTTGTATGCCGTGTCAAGAACGGTAGCAGGATTGATAGTAAGTGTTGCAGTGGTCGCGCCGGAAATATTACCGCCGTCGATAAGGTTTACAGAACCTTTTCTCCACTGGTAGCTAAGGCCTACGCCTGAAGCGGTTACAGTGAAGCTTACTGAGCTGCCGGAGCAAACCGACTGGTCAACAGGCTGAATGATAATAATAGGTGAAGTAACTGTTGCGCCACAGCCCGGAGGCATGATAGCAGTGATAGCAGCCGTGTTTAAAGCGCCTGTAGTTGTAAGCGCCCTGCCGTCAAGCATTGCTCCCGTATTGATGCTGATCGCACCATTATTACAAATGATAGTTCCCCTGAAAACAGAGTAATCGTTGATCGTTACAGCGCCTTCCACTTTCCAGAAAACATTCTGCGATTGTGCGCCGTTGATCAGGTTCACCTTTGCATAAGTGCTCGTGGAAAGTGAGCCGTTGATCTGGATCACAAATACCGCATTCGGGTTTCCCTGTGCATCGAGGTACAGGGTATCTGTAAACGTAGCTGCAGCATTCATCAGGTAAGTGTGCGGAGTAAGCACCAGGTCATTACCGAACTGTGCAGGGTAAAGCAGCTCTATATCATAGGGCAGCAGGTTCAGAAAATTATATGCTGTGGTAAGATCGGTTGCACATGCTGCAGTTGATCCGTCGGGCACAGGGTGAATAGCGCCAACCACCAGCAATGGATTAAATCCTGTTGCTGATCCGTTGTTGGTTCCGATGTCGCCGGTAACATTTGTAACGCCGACATTGGTAACCGGGCCATTCGTAGAAAATAAAGTATAACATGCCGCAGCACCTAAGCTCGGTGCCATCGGGCCGGTAAGCACAGCGCTTCCACAGCCGATCGGCTTGTAAGCGAGTGTTCCGTCAATTGTAACAGCGCCTGTGGTAGAGAGTGCCCGTCCTTCAAGCGTGTCGTTGGTGTTCATATTGATCGCTGCATTGTTCGCAACAATGGTCCCGCGCATGGTTACTGCAGCGCCAAGGCTTACAAGGCCTTCCACTTTCCAGAACACATTACAGGCGAGTGCGCCGTTGATCAGCTTCACCTTCGCATTTGCATTGGCAGAAAAAGCGCCATTGATCTGGAAGATGAACACTGAGCTGGAGCTTCCAAGCCCATCGAGCGTAAGGTCAAGATCCAGCGTTGCCGGGCTTGCGATCGCATATACTCCCGGTACAAGGATCTGTCCGCCGCCAAGCAATGGCGCCGGAAAGAACGTAGGCACGGTACTGTTCAGCTGGTTGTAAGCCAGCGTGAGGTCGGCAGCAGCAAGTGCGCTTGCGCCGTCATTGTCATGCATCACGCCATCCACATTTCCAAAGCCGGTGCTTAAGCCGCTATTGGTTCCAACATTCCCCGTAAGGTGAGAAAGGCCTGTATTACTAATGGCTCCCGCGCTCGAAAACAGCACAAAATCGGCTGCGCTTCCAAGGGTAGGCGCCTGTCCGAAATTTACTTTCGGGAAGCACATCGCCAGAGCTGTTATAATTAACAATAATTTAGTTTTCATTTTTTTGAATTTAGTTTTGATTTATTCTCGGGGTCAAAGGTGCACAGGGATGCGGCTTTCAGCCTTACAGAATATTTTAAATAACTTACATTATTCACACATACTCCAGCTCAAAAAAAAGCAAAACACCAATAACAGCAATCCTTACAGACGTTTGGGGAACTTATTTCCCAAATAAAAAAGCCATCATTTTCCGATGATGGCTTCGTTTTGGGGGCCTATATAAAAGGGGAAATCAGCTTTTTTGGATCTTATTGATCAGGGCAAGGATCTCTTCGTAGTTTTCGAGCTGGCTTTCATGGAGGCGGGAAGCCAGCTGCTCCGGCGCTACCCATGCCCAGCGGTCTATTTCCGGGATGCCGCTTTTGGTGAGGGAATTACAAACAAACGTATGATCCTGTAAGGAGGTATCGGTGATGAGCAGGAATGACTCGAGCACTTTGTTTTGCTTTTTATAACGTACGGGCGGCAGTGCAGCTGTTTGAAGGAGATTTAACTTAGATGCATCAATACCGGTCTCCTCTTTCAGCTCTCTTATTGCGGCATCATACGCGGTTTCTTCGCCGTCCTTCATCCCTTTCGGCAGCGACCATGTTTTCCAGGAGGCATTTGTTGCATGGCAGATCAGCAGCTTGCCGCTATTAAAATCATATAGGTATATGCCACAGGTGATCACAGGAGGACGCGCCATCATTCAGCTCTTGAATTGTTATGCACTTCATGATTAAAAAGAAATGCCGGGCCTAATCCAACCCGATAAAGCTTCCTTTCGGGTACTTTACCTTGTATTTCAGCTGCAGGCTCTTTGTAGCGGAAGGCTCCAGCTTCAGCGGCCAGGATACAATACCTGTAGTTTCATTCAGCCTCCCGTCGCTTTTCTCTTCCTGTGTCACCACAATCTTGCTATCGTCCGATACAGGGAACTGGTCCTCGATAATGATCTCGATCGCCTGCTGCTTTGCATTGCGCACGGTGATGTCCCAGTCGCGGTAGGCAATGTTATCGTTGCCCACCACCTGCCGCTTGTTATACTCTTTCGATTTTTTGCGCTCCACCTTAATGCCTTTGTCGCGTCCCAGCGACACCTCAAGCGTATCCACAAGGTAACGCGTGTCAAAAAAGGTGTTGCCGATGAAGGTTCCTTCAAAGAACACATTTGCCTGTCCTTCGAGCAGGTTATATTGCTCCCAGTCGAGGAGCTGTGCGGTAATGAATACATCTTTATCCAGCCGCGGCGCGCAGTAATACTGGTACTTTGCATTTGTCTGAATGCTCTGGATCAGCACCGAAATACTTTTCGGATCGGAAGGGATGCTGTACTTCTCTTCGATGGCAAATTCCGTGCTTACGATATTCAGCGTTTTGGTGGTGGTAACGCGCAGCGCATCGATCTTCTGGGCACTCAGGCTCATGTACTGCTCGCGGGTCACAGCAGACCCTGATTTGGTATCCGCCTCTACGGAGGGGGTCCAGGAATACGCATTTGCACCTGCAGCAGAGCCGAAGCCGTACCCTTCCGAAACACCAAGCTCGTAAAGCGGCTCTACAGGCACATTCAGCGTGGAAAGCTCCCCCTCGTAGTCGGTTGAGAACACCGGCGACTGGAGGGCCATTAACTGCTTCTCATAATCGGTCTTCACCACTTCATTCAGCTGCATCTGCTGCTTCAGCAATTTAACTGTCAGCTCTTTCCCCGAAATAGCTACCGACTGTGTTGCATAGCCGATCGAATACACATACAATTGCTTTGCATCTTCCGGGAGCACAAGCGAAAAGTTCCCGTTGGCATCCGCTGTTGTTCCGATATTGGTACCCGGAACCATGACCGTACACCATGACACAGGCTCGCCTGTTGCGTCATTGATGACGATCCCGCTTACATGCGTGAAGCGGGCATCGGTATACCGGTAAAAATTATTCTGCTGGCGCGGCTGGATGTATGTTTGATTCAGGTACAGCCACCATGGCTCAACTTTGGGCTTCTGCGACGATTGTGAAGGATCGCCGGTAGACAGCTTCAATTTGATATTGCTCCAGTCCTCACCGCTCTCCTGCGAAACATTCGCCTTGTACTCGATGGTCATCGGCTCAGATACGTTCTTCACACGCAGGTCGTAGCTCGGGTACCAGCGGGCATTCGGAACAATATAGCTCACTGTAAAATCTCCGGTTGCTTCAGCTTTTGCAAACACCTTGATCACGATCTCATAGCGCACGCTTTGCTTTGGTGTTTTCAAGGCCACGAGGTGCTGCGTTACTGTTTTATGCTCGTCAAACAGCTCAAGGATCAGCCTCGAGCTTTTCAATTTTTCATTTTTGATCTCCGTGAGCTTCACGCGGACAAGCTCCTGCGCCTTCCCGATCTGCTCCACGGTAACGCCTTTTGTGGCCGTAGAAATATCTTTCAGGTTCAGGATCGAGGCTTCCTGCGCGTTCAATACCTGGATCCGCACGCTCAGTTCCTCCATCTGCTGCATCAGGCTTTTCTGCTTTGCCTCCAGCGCTGCCCATTTTGTCTTCTCATTTTCCACATCATCCAGGAGCACCTGGTGGTTCACCGAAAGGATCGTAAAGTTCCCTTCGCCTTTCACCTGGATGCTCTCTTTTTTTAACAGGGAAGTAGCATCCGTAATTTTGATCTCCGATTCACCTGCCGGGATCTTCACAGCGCCTGTGCGCTTTACCTGCGCCCCGCTCTGGAATACGGTCACTTCCGTGATGGTGGTCTTCAGTTCGATCTCCTTTGCATTCACATTGAATACAAGCAGTACCAGTAAAAGAGAAAGTGTTCTCATAGTATATTATTTAAAATTCTTTAAGTTTAGGAACTGACGCTCATTAATCAAGCCCGATGAATGTTCCTTTCGGGTAACGCGCCGTGTACTTCAGCTGCATTGCCTTTGTGCCGCCGGGTTCCAGCTGGTACTGCCAGGTCACAATCCCTGTTTTCTCATCCAGCTTTCCGCCGCTCTTCTCTTCCTGCTTCACATCTATCTTGCTGTCGGCAGAGATCGGGAACTGGTCTTCCAGGATGATGTCGATGGGCTGCTGCTTGCCATTGCGTACGGTAATATCCCATTGACGGTTCGCAATGTTATCGCTTCCGAAAACGGCATGCTTGTTAAAATCCTTTGATTTCTTTCGCTCCACTTTCACGCTTTTATCACGCCCGAGCGAGATCTCCAGCGTATCCGCGAGGTAACGTGTATCGAGCACCGTGCTCCCGATGAATGTGCCTTCGAAGAACACATTGGCCTGGCCTTCCAGCAGGTTGTACTGTTCCCAGTCCACCATCTGCGCCGTGAGGAATACATCCTTATCGAGGCGCGGCGCGCAGTAGTACTGGTATTTTACATTTGACTGGATCGACTGGATGGCAACGGTGATATTTTTACGGTCGGAAATGATCGTGTACTTTTCATCGATCGTAAATTCGGTGCTGACAATATTCAGCGTGGGAGTTGCCTTAACGGAATTGGTATATTTGAATGCGTTCTCATCGGGACGGGAAGCTTTCACTCCTGCCACCGTACTTTGAATCGTGTTGATGATGCCTTTGTCATATGAGCTATTATTGCTTGCTGTTATCTCCACTTCTTCCAGCTCCACCCCGCTTTCAAGATAGATCTTCATGTCTTCACTTGTTACTGCCAGCACCTGCGCTTCATAACCCAGATAAGCGATCTTCAGATTTGTTCCGTTCTCAGGAAGTGTCAGGCTGAAATTACCGTTGATATCGGTGCTGGTGCCGATGTTGGTTCCATCCACCATCACAGAGCAGAACGGAAGCGGCTCACCGGTTGATTTATCCATCACGGTGCCTTTTACTTTTGTGAAGCGCGCATCCGTGTAACGGTAATAATTCGACTGTTGCTTCGGCTGTTGATAAGGCTTGTTAAGGCTGAGCCACCATGTTTCTATTTTTGGCTTTTCTGAGGATTGGGAAGGATCGCCGGTGGAAAGCTTCAGCTTCACATTGTTCCAGTCCTCCCCGGTTTGCTGCGTAACATTCGCTTTGTAATCGATCACCATCGGCTCTGCAACGGTTTTTACGCGAAGGTCGTAAGTGGGGAACCAGCGTGCATTCGGAACTATATAGCTGATCGCGAACTCCGCTTTTGCTTCGGCCTTTGCCAGCACCTTCACCACGATCTCGTAGGTAACATGCTGCTTCGGGGTTTTAAGCACGCTGAGCTGCTGTGTGATCGCCTGGTGCTCGTCGTGCAGCTCTTTCATCTGGCGGCTGGCGGCAAGCTTATCGTTCTTGATGAGCGCCAGCTTTGTTTTCAGCAGCTCCTGCGCTTTTGCGACCTGCTCCACTGTAACGCCTTCGGTGGTAGTGCTTACCGATTGCAGGTTATTCACTATCGCTTCTTCGGTGCGCAGCACTTCGATCTTAACGGATACGTCCTCCATTCTCCGGCGAAGCTCTTTTTCCTTCGCTTCCATCTCCGCCCATTTTGCCTTGTCCTGCTTCTGGTCGCCGAGGTTCACCTGGTAATTCACCGAGATAATAGTGAAGCTGCCATCGCCTTTTACCTGGATGCTTTCCTTTTTCAGCAAGGATGTGGCATCGCGGATCACCACCTCGAACTCTCCGGCCGGGATGGTAGTGCTGCCGGTGCGCTTCACCTGCGCGCCATTCTGGAACACGGTTACATCCGTGATGGTTGTTTTGAGCTCGATCTCTTTGCTGTGCGCATGCATAGCGAGGAGCAGAAGAAATAAAGGAAGGATCTTTTTCATAGGGCAGAGTTCTGTGATGCAATTATAGCTATTCGGATCTGATTCCGGAGCGTAAATGTGCAGGCGTTGAAAATGTTCAGTTTTTAAACAGACGCATTTTCAACGCAATTCCATAATATTTATTTCAATATACTTTTAGAAAAAATGACAGGTCAGCGCTTTCGCCTGTAGGCAGCCACTTTTGAAGGGCTGTACTCGAGCCGGGAGGCGATCCACTCATGGATAGGAAAAAGCTCGTGGCTGTAATACCCCCACGACAGGCTGGTATCTGCTGCGGAAAGCTGCTGGATCAGCTCGATAAGATAACCGGAGGGCTTCGGGTTGAAGCCGGAGCTGCAGTATTCCCTGAAAGCTTTGAGAATTACCATGTCACGCGCAGAGATAAAATCATTCTTGGAATTCCTGTTAAGCGATTTGCGTAGCGCTTCCAGCGAATGGTCGGCCTGGTCGAGATCGCCAAGCTCTATCATGTTCATGATCCGGATGTAGCGGATGCCGAGGTCCCATCGCCCTTTGTCCTTCGTAAGCTCAAGCGCGGTATTGCAGATATTGATCGAATCGCGGAAGCGCGCCAGCTTGAAATAAGCGCAGGACTTAAGGAACAGGTACCTGTCGGCGGAGAACTCCCCGATATTATCGAGGGAAAGATTGAGGATGTACTCGATCACCAGCAGCGCATTTTTATAATCGCCGGCGTAAAAGGTGGCGTGAAACTCCTGCTCCTTCGAGGCAATATAGCTCCTGAGGTTCTTCGAATAAAACTTCTGCGCTTTCTGCACACATTTAATGGCTTCAGAGAAATTACCATTGTACACCTGGCACTGGCTGATGTTATCATACACATTTCCCATTCTTTCCTCACGGTACAGGAAGCGCTTGCTTTTGATCAGCGAAATAAGGTCGAGGCATACATCGATAGACTCGAGGTGCTTCTTTTCGCGCTGCAGCTCCTCGAGGCGAAGCATCTTGTAAATATAAGTGATGAAGGCGGAGCCGGTTTGTTTGATATATCCCTCTATTTCCTTCAGGTTCGTTCGGAAAGAGGCTTTGATCTGCTTAGGTGATTTGTTCTGTACATGAATAATGTTGGTGAGCAGGTCGTAATAAATGTCATGTGTCCTCAACAGTGCAGTATACGATTCAGTATAGTGCGCGATCTGCTTCTCGATCTCCATTGCTTCCTTAAAGCCCTTGCGCAGGCGGAGGATCAGCATCTTCGGCCTGAGCGCCTCAAGCACCACATCGTACAGCTCATACTCTTTCGCTTCCTTGATCACCTCGTTCAGGAGATGCACCAGCGTAATATAGTCGGCGCGGTTCTTTTTCCGGTAGAGCACACGGAACTGGTACATTTTCTTGCGGATCCGGAGCTCCTGCCTGTCGCTCACGTCAAAAATATCATCCTTTAAAAGAGTGGTCTCCGCACCGAGGGTTTCGAGGATATGCTGGAACAGCCGGGATTTCAGCTTCCCGATGGCTACATCTTTTTTCTTGCGGTACAGCGCCTGCGAAAGCTGAACATCGGAAAGAGAATTGACAGGACGAACACGAATGGTCTCTAACAGTTTTCCCATCAAAGAAGGACTCGATTCTCCCTTGTATCTCCTGAGAGAATTTTTCAGGAGCTGACATTCCTCTGCATTCAGGCCTTTGATCAACGAAAATAATTCCACCATAAACAGTAGTTCAAAAGATTAAAAAAATGTCACAGAGCTCAAAAAGTGTCCTGTTAATTTTTTGCCTGGTGAGGTTGCTTTGTGCCCGAACAAATCAAAAACTACTCCTTATGAACACAAAGAAAACGCTGGCGATCACGCTATTATCGTGCGCATTACTGAAAGGCAACCTCATCCAGGCAACTGCCATTTACCCTGTCAACAAATTTAGTGATAATATTGTTTTGGTCACAGGATTGACCTCGGGCGATATCACGAAATACCTGGAAGATGAGGGCCTGGTGGTGGAAACTACCCCCGTTCAAAGTGGTAACGACTGGACCTGCAACACCTCAAAAGGAAGCCTTCATTATTTCACCACGGTTTATACGGATGGCACCAACATCATTGTTCATGAGGATATGCGGCTGTAAAGCAAGATGTGCTCAGTCATAAAAAAAGAATAAACGAATATGCCTGGTTTTAACAGAAGCGGAACCGCAATGGGTAAAAACACCCATTTTATAATTTTAGCGATGATCCCGTTGTTTGACTGCATCTAAATAATTATTTTAGTGATGGAGCAAATTAAACGGGAATCCCGCTGATTTCAGGCGGTTCCGCCTTTTATCGCATTGGCTGGAGAAAATGATTGATTATTATGACAGAGCATCTGATTTCGAAGTGGATATTGTTATTTAGCTGGGGCTTCGTGCTGCTTGTTGCCATCCTTACCTTCATCATCCTTTATTACAGGAGATGCCTTGCAGCAGAAAGGAAGCGCTGCTCCAGCATGCTGAAGGATCACAAGGCGCTGATCAACCTGATGATCCCGATGGTGGAGAAGGAGCGCGAGCGCATTGCAAAAAATGTGCACGACGATATCGGCTCTATTCTCGGGATCATCCGGCTTAACTTTTCCAAGGTGCTGAAAAATCAGCTGGAAAAAAGGCCCTCGGAAGATCTCATAAAAGATTCGCTGCTGCTGGTTGATGAATGCATTAAGAACACGCGGGGCATTTGCCATGACCTTATGCCTGCATCATTGATCAGGCTTGGCTTTGAGAAGGCGCTCGTGGAGTACTGCCGCCAGCTTGGTGAAAGCCAGAAGGTGGGCGTTCGCGTAAACCTCGACCAGGAAGAGATCGCGCTCGGCTCCCTGTTTGAGCTCCAGCTGTTCCGCATTGTGCAGGAAGTGCTGAACAATATCATCAAGCATGCGGAAGCTACGGAGCTGGAGCTTACGCTCAACGAGCCCGGAAGCCTTGAGCTTGGCATTACGATCGCGCATAACGGGAAAGGGATCACGCAGGAAAAAATGGAAGCGCTGTCGAAAACCGAGCAGGGCATAGGATTGAGAAGCATCCTGAGCAGGGTGGAGCTGATGAATGGAACGATCATGTATCTCAGCGGCCCACCGGAAGGATCACGTATAAACATCCGAATTCCAATTGCGTATGAAGAAATCAGTTAAGCTGGCTATCGTTGATGATCAGCCATTGTTTCGCAAAGGCCTGGCAGCGCTCCTGAGGGAATTTCCCGACATCAAAGTGATCTTCGAGGCGGGCAACGGCAAGGAGCTGCTTACCGAGCTGGAAAAGGCAAAGCCCGATGTGATCCTGCTCGACCTGGACATGCCCGGCATGGATGGCATCAAAACCACGGAAACCCTGAAGCAGAAGTTCCCTGATGTAAAGATCATTGTGCTTACCATGCACAGCGGCGACATGATGGTGCTTCACCTGATCGAGAAAGGCGCGCATGGATTCCTGCTAAAGGACACTACCATCGAGGTGATCCGCGAAGCCATTTACTCGGTGCGGGATAACGGCTATTACTTTAACGACCGCGTATCAAAGATCATGGTCAGCGGACTGGTGAAGAGCAACAAGATAAAGCCCAGCTTTAAAACTGTGAACCTTTCGGAGCGCGAGATCCAGGTGATCCGGCTGCTAAGCCAGGAATACAAGAACTCGGAGATCGCGGAAAAGCTCTTCATAAACATCCGTACAGTGGACCGCCACCGCGAAAATATCCTGAAGAAGATCAAGGCAAAAAATGCCATCGGCATCATCATGTACGCGGTGAAGCATAACCTGCTGGAATGAAAACAATGCTATATCACTTGATTGTGGATTACCTGATCCCACCTTTTTTGGTATAATAATCTATGTGCTCGTAAATTGCAGCAGCAAGCATTTGAGATAGTTCTGTCATTTCCTTGATGGAGAGAGGCTTGTGCAATAATCTATCATCAATAAATCTCGTATTGCCATTGTTTTTTTCCGTAAAGATATCTACATCTACAGAATACTTTGTATAATCAAAATTAATCCTGAAACTATACTTACAACCAAACGTATTCAATCCTCCTTTTTTAAAGGTTCCATAGTTGGCAGAGAAGTCAAAGTGTGCATCATGTTCACGGAAGGCACTAATATTCTGAAGGAATTTATTTTTAAACTTCTCTGTAATTTCTTCAGCAGATTCATCAACAAAGCCAATTGAAACCCCTGCAATGCTAATATAATGACTGGTTCCAATAAAAAACCTGTTAAATTTCTGAATTAACGGAATAGCTATTTTTAACAATTCACCGATCCACATTCTATAGATCTCCATAAAAACTTCACCAGAAGTGAACCGCAACTTAATTTCATCTTCCGGATCAACCGACTCCATCTCCTTTTCCAATAACATGAGTTTCTTATCCAAATCATCAGCCTCATCAATATTACCTCCTTTAATAGCGGTTAATACAAGTTCCTGTGATGCCACAAGCAACCTGCACATAAACGCAATAAATAAATCAGAATTTCCGCTATATGCCTGAATATCGGCCAGGTATTGATTATACGCATTCTTATCAGTTATTTTAACAATAACCGGCGGATAACCAAAAGCAATTAAAATTAAATTCATTAAAATACGAGCCGTCCTTCCATTACCATCATGAAAGGGATGAATGGAAACATACTTAATATGAAATTCAAATGCAAGCAATACAGGATGAATCCTATTTGCCTCTTCTTTAATTATTCCATCATATTTTACATTTAACCAATCTATTAAAGAGTGCATCTCTTTGGATACATCTGCCGGTGGAACAAACTCGTATTTTTCGCCTTTATAATTGAGCAGATGATTACTTTCTGTTTTCCATTTACCCACCTTCGCTTCCTCTTCAGGGGTATCTTCACGCATTATCGCCTTATGAATTTCCTTGATCCGCCTTTCAGACAATTTTAACTCTCCCTTGCCTATTTTAAAAATGGAAGTAATTACTTCATCGTGCCCCCTGATCTCCATTACATCCTTTAACGGCTTCCCCTCTACGGTAATGTTATTGACCATTACACTGCGAGTTTCCTGTTGAGTTAAGGAATTGCCTTCCATTGCATTAGAATGATAATTCCAATCCAATCGAAACTTATATTGAATTCTTTTTAAAATAGCATCATCCAACTTACCATAAGAATTAATCTCCTTTTGCAAATCGTTTATATGAATCAAAATATCTGGCAATTCCATTCCGCTGCTTTGTTTATTGTAAAATTACAAAAATTAAACTAAGCCACATTTTCATAGATTAGAAGTTAGCCATAAAAATTAACAGGAATGATAATTTCTAAGAACAAAAAAATCCCCCTGCAAAAAACAGGGGGACGCCTGGGCTCATCAAGCTGCCGGATTGCAAAAAAACTCAAAGCCATTCAAATCAAAGCGTTCCGGCAACCATTCTCCAAGGTTTATTCAGTTTTTTCTTTTTCCAACGGCCTGTCGCCTTTGCTGATCTGCCGTATTATGCTGATCAGTGCACCTGTGGCGACTCCGGCAGCAAAGATCATGAGAAATAATACGATGGACATTTCTTCGAGCGCCATGCGCTTTCTCAATACCATAAGCCCGCAGATCATCACAATAATTGCAATTAACATTCTTCGTTTCTTTTTTAAATTTTCCATGTTCTTATTTTTATGATCGTTTAATGTTGAATGATAATTTTCCTGTTTATTAATTTATTCCCTGCCTGTATTTTCAGAATGTAAACGCCATCGCTGAGTTCAGCGGCATTCACAGTAAACTCTTCCCTTCCACCCGGATCGCTGTACACACATATCCCGACCACATTATAAAGGCTGATCTGTCCTGTAGCAGTTCCCGCGGGCATTGTAACAGTTACAGAAGTACTTGCCGGGTTCGGGAACACACTTACAGCCACCTCTCCCGCCTGCTCGTCGACACCTACGCTTAAGTTATTGATGAGAGTTGTCATCAGCGGCTTTGCAATGTTGGCTGCAATGCAATCCTGGTTGATCAATACAGCCACGCAGAGGCTGTCGGCAGGATAATACAGCATACATGCGGCATAGCCGTAGAAATTACCGGCATGTCCCCAGAATGTTTTTCCGCTGCTTACAAAACGCATGGCACCTAACCCGTACCCATTAAAATAGCCGCCGGAAACACTGGTAAACGTTAACATCTGCGAGAGCGACGCCGGCGAGATCACAGTTCCGGAATACAAATTATAGCCCCAGTGCACCATGTCGGAGGGATTAGAGAAATAACCGCCCGCACTTTCTATCGAACTCCAAAGGGCGCTATGCGGCGTTGCCGACGAATCCGCGGCCAGGGAGGGGCTCATTGTCGGTGTGCTCCAGTTGTGAGGAATGGGGCTGCTGTAATTTTCAAACACCTCCATGTGTGTATCAATCAGGCCAAGCGGTGTTAAAAAATCGTTGCGCAATACATGATGCAGCGAGTCTGCCTGCTGCGATTCCACGATCATCCCAAGCAATGCATAATTTGCATTCACATAGTTCCATGTGCCGCCGGGAGCACCTGCTGCAGGGGTAAGAAAGGAATCGAGCGCTTCGGAAGGATACCATTTCCTGTAGGGATCGGCAAACATGGCATTTTCCCAGTCCGTGTTCAGGTAATCGCTCATCCCCGATTTGTGTCCCAGCAATTGCTTTACGGTGATGGTGGGATCCACATTGGCCATCGGCGGTAACAATGAATACAAGGAATCATTCAGTGAAAGCTGCCCCGCATCAATGAGCTTAAAAATTTCGGAAGCCACGAACGTTTTGGTAATGCTACCGATGCTGAAGAGCATCGTGGTATCTATCGGTACTGTTCCGTATGACACACCTGTTACACCTTTCCAGGTGCCTTTCCCGGGAATGTACGCCGCGGCATAAATGCCCTTAACATTGTTGGATATTCTTAATGAGTTGATGGAATTCTGGAGTACCGTTGCCAAGGCAGGATCGATACCTGTTTGCGCCCGCAGCGAAGCAAACAGGAACATTCCGCTGATGAGCAGGCTTATTTTGAAAAGGTCTGATTTTTTCATGATCGTATCGGTTGATTGTTTCTGCAAAATTATTCGCGATGCAAAATGCCTGCTTGTCAAAACCTGCTATTTATATCGAATAATCGCCGCTTGTCAGAAAACAGGAGCATTCGGCAGGGAACAGGCTTATTTTTGGGCCATGAAAAGCGCAGGTACCGGAATGTTTATCAGCAATTCCATGAACACCGACAACCTGTTGGTATATTCAAGGCTGAATGAGGTGTTCCATGAATGGAAAAGCGGGCATAGTGAAGTGGGGATAAAATACGTGATCAGCGGAACAGAGAAATATACGCTGAATAAAAAAAGCTACGTGGTAAGCAAGGGCAACTTCCTGCTGGTGAACCGTGGACAGGCGCATGAAGTGGCGGTGGCGAATGCTCCCGAACCGGTGCATGGCCTGTGTATGCTGATCAGCGGCACACTGCTCAATGATGTACTGATAAACAATACAGCCCCAGGATCATGGCTGCTCGATAACCCGGAGGAAAAAATCAGACCGGAATTCGATTTCGTTGAGGGCATCTACCGTCCGGATGATGTGCTGAACCAATATATTTCTTCGCTGGGAAAAATGCTGAACAGGGAAACAGGGGAGATCCCGGTGGAAAGCGCTGAGCTGTTCTATGGCCTCGCGCAGCAGCTCTTAGCCTCCCAATCGCTTACAGGCGAGCGGGTGCAGCAGATCAATGCAAACCGCAAAAGCACAAGGGAAGAGCTGTACAGGCGCATCAGCCTGGCGAAGCAAATAATTGACGACAGCTTTAACCGGGAGCTTGAAATTGCTAAGCTGGCTGGCACTGTGGCCATGTCGGAATTTCACTTTTTCCGGACCTTCAAACAGGTATATGGCATTTCGCCGCACCGCTACCAGGTAAAGCGAAGACTTGAAAATGCACAAAAGATGCTTGGCGAGAACAAGCTTTTGGTTACCGAGATCGCCTTTCTTTGCGGCTTCGCGGATATACACAGTTTCAGCAAATCCTTTAAGAAGGCTTTCGGGATCTCTCCCGCAGCCTTCCGTAAATAAGTTTAACTACCTGTTTCCAGAAGTACTGTCAGGCTGTGCCGACGACGGTGCCGTTTGATCCGAGCCACCCAGCTTGCCCCCGGTGTTGGCAGGATCGGCAGAGCCTTCAATGCTCTTGTTGCCGTCTTTATCGGCATTACCACCCTTGCAGGCAGCAAAAGAAAGTGCAATGAGGCCTGAAAATAAAATGAAGCGTAACGATGATCTTTTCATGGTTTGAGTTTTTAAAATTTACAAAGAAGGATAAAAAAAACATGCCCGCAACCTCCTTAACCGGCATTGTACAGAACTACAGCGTCGCGGTTCTTATCCATCCTGAATTTTCTGATGCCAAGCCATGCCACTACAAAACCGGGCTCTGCCACCACGAATAGCGGCCAGAACACCAGCAGCGTGGGGCCGGCAAACGTACAGATCATGAAGACCACTTCTTTTCTTTTTACTTTTTGTGCGCTTTTCACCAGCTCTGCAATAACCGGGCTCCCGGAACCGAGCAGCAATGCGTGCAGCTCTTTCTCAGTAAGCTTCTTTTGATTATAGCTGTAATGCCTGCCTTCTTTGGTGATCTGCAGCTCTTTCGGCTTTTTGATCCCGGGAGCTGCTGCCACAGCGGCAATGCTCTCAGCAGGGACGATCTCCTTCGAGGGATAAAAAACGCTGTCGCCAGCAAAATGAATGCGCTCTACATTGGCAAGCGGAATGGAATACACCGGGCCATCCTTAAAGCTGGCCTTGCGGAACCGGACCTCGTCCCTCCCGAGCTTCTCCACCTGGCCTGTTACAAAGGTGTTGCCCTTCATGAAAATACTGTCGCCATAAGGCTGAGGAGCCTCTTTCGGCAGCTCAAAGAATTCCTTCTGCCCGTTCTTGTAGATGATCATCCTGATCTCCTCTCTTTTTTCAACAAACAACGGCCCATCCTGCATGTCCATGCGGAGGTACTTCACTTCGGCAGGAGTGATCTCCGTGATCTTTACCGCCAGCCTCACATCATCCCTTTTCACGATGGTATCCTGTGCTCTCAGCGCTGCTGCGCACATCAAAAAAAGTATAATACAGCTTGTTCTTCTCATGATCCGTTTATAATGCCAAAGGCCTCAGGCCTTTTGCTGTTTTGATTTTACATACCGAAAATGCCTGAATGAGCTTTTCGTTAAAATATTTTTTACCGTGAGGAAGGGATTTGTGTCTTTCTTCCTGTAAAGCAGTCCTACCGACAACGTGAGCCATGAATAGTTCGGATGGTCGTGATGCACATCATGGTTGCCGATTCCCATGCCGAGCGGGAACCAAAAGGTATTGCTCTCGCGCCCGTCCTCCAACCCCATGTGCTCGCACCAATGCCTTACCGCTGAGAGAAAATTAAGAATGAACAAGGTTCCCAGTACAAAGAACAAGGGCGGCTGAAAAATATAAATAAGGGCAAGCGAGATTAAAACAGAAGCAAGCAGATAAGGAATATTTACAGAAGGCTGATTCTTTTTCTTCTCCTGCTTCCCGCTCTTGTTAGGGTGCATCAGCACATAAGCGGTGAAAAGGATCGGGATCAGCTGGCAGAGCAAATAGAGAGGGCGCCTCTTCTCATACAGATCCTTTTTCACATCCGACCATAAAGGATCATCGGCAGTATTGGCTGTTACATGATGCACGAGATGGTATTTGCGAAAAGGCTCCGCGTAAAACGGAAGCAGCATGAGCGATGCTCCTAAGTTCATCAGCAGCCTGTCGGCTTTTGTGCGTGTAATAGATTTGTGAGCGCCATCGTGCACGATCACAATAAAAAAAGCGTGCGCCAGGAAAGCTGCGGGAATAACCGTCCAGTAATGGCCTGTAATAAAACCCTGCATGCATTGGAGAATCCCGAGAAAAAGCGCGGCCGCCACGCAGAGGGATGCCGCCGGGATCAGTATTTTCGTCTTTCGCAAACGCGCTTCTATATGTGCTTCCCTGCTCATGTTAAAATTTCAAATTTACCGCAGCCTTCTGCTTTCATTTTCAGGATCGACTCTTCCACGCCCTCATCGAGCACATGCGTGGTCTTATTCCTGCAAAAGGGGCAGGAGGTCATGTATCCGTCGGTATCCACATACAGGTAACGCGAGCCGGCGCCCGCACAGCCGATCAGCCGCTGGCGGTAACCGTGGTAGATCACGATCGGCATGTCCCTGAAAGCGGGATCATTGTTCATCTTAAAATAAAAATCCTCCAGCATTTTTTCATGCTCCGGGTGCAGGCTTACATCTTTGCCTTCATAATTCCCTACGGAGCGCGGCTCGAGGAACTGCACAAAGGAGGCGCCCAGCTTTTTCGCCAGCAGCATGTACTGCAGCAGGTTGCTTTCGGTGCAGAAGGAGCGCGTTACGCAAATGGAGAACGCGGTGACCAGCTTTGCCTTGTGTGCATTCACTGCTGCCTGCTCCACCCAGTGATACGCATCCTTATAGCCCCTGAACACATTGTGAAGCGCAGGATCGAAATGGTCGAGGCTGATCGCAACACCGGTGAGCCCGGCCTTTTTTAATTTAAATGCATTCTCTTCCGTAAAGTTAAAGCCGGAAGTGGAGATCCAGAAATCGGCGCTCTTCTTAGCTGTCGACAGCAATTCAATAAGGTCGTGCACCCTTGTCATAGGCTCACCGCCGCCGAACTGGAATTGCGAGATGCCCGCATCCTGGAACTTTTGGAGGATCTTCCTGTGATCGCTGAGCGACAAGGTCTCTTTTTTATTCAGCTCATTCCATTCATAGCAGTGCTCGCATTTCAGCGGGCATTTTTTTGTAAGGCCGATCAGCACCATGCGCAGGTTCTCGAAATTACTGACATCTTTCCGCACAATGATCCGCGCTTCTATCTCGAACAGGCGGTTGAAATGTTTTGCCGGCCAGCCGTTGTTGTTGATGTTAAAGAAAAAGCGCCCATCCACTTCCGCCAGCTTCTGAATGCTGTTGTTGATGGTGAGCCTGTTCTTAAGCCCAATAACCTTCGACAGGATCCGGTAAAAATGAACGGGGTTCGGGAATTTCCTGTAAATAAAAAATGCAACGCTCAGCCACATGCGGATCACCACCATTGTTTTTCTCCGGCCGGTGATCACGGGAGAGCTCATCGCAGGGATGTTTCCTGCGGGTGTTCGTTCTTTTTTCAGGGCAGGCCTTTCAGTGATCTCAGTTTCCATTTACAGTTTTATTTGTTGCCGCCATATTGCTGAGCAGCCTGTAGTATTGTTCCTTCGAAAACACAGAAAAGCCTCCCGGCCTCCGGATCCTCAGCAGCGCTTTATACTGAGGCTTTCCTTCGTACGTATCCGTCCTGCTGTAATAGCCCTTGCTGTGAAGAAAAACGGTTTGCACCATTTCCTTTTGCGTTTGCATTGTATCGAACTTAATTACAACATAATCTTTTGTATTGTAGTGCTGCAGGTACGATGCATCATCCGCCATTAGCTCAGCTTTGTGATCCACACCCATCGAATCCAATGCGTAGGAAGGTTTCAGCACTGTGAGCTTTACGGGCTCATCTTTTGTAAAATCCATTCCCGCGTAATCAAGGTCCCAGAACATGAACGCGCATTTCAAGCGGATGCTTACCGTATCGGAGCTGATCTTTGAAAGATCGAGCGGCACGAGCACATCGCGCGCAGCCAATGCACCCACCACATTCACAAAATCCACATATTCCCATCCCGTACCTGTTTTCATATAAACCGCCAAAGGCCCGCCCTGCTTCAATGCAGCGCTTACAAGCTCTTCCCTGCTTTTTGCAGATTGGCTTTTCGTCCACTCCCCGTATTTTTCACCCAGCAGCCTGCAGATCCTGTCGTAGGTAAAGCCCGACCATTCCGTATTTTTCACGTTCAGGATCAGCTTCCCGCTCAGCGCGCCGGCCGGCCTGATAAAAGAAAGCACAATATCATTCAGGGGCTCTTTATCCTGGTCATCGTTAAAGGAAAAAAAGCTGTGATCCTTTCCGGCCACTTCCCTGGTGTGATCGAAGCGTTCCGCCGAAACAGCGGATACGGGCGCAACAGGGATCCTGTATGTATGAAGCAGGCCCTGCTTATCCGTGAGCACATGAAGGTCCTGCGGATGTTCTGCCACCATGATCTCTGCCAGGTTGGTGAACTGCTGCTCTTTTTTTACATTCACCACTTTCAGCTCTATGCCTTCTGCAAGGCGGGCGCTGCTCAAAGGCATGTAATCATCGCGTTCAAGGTTCTTGTACAATGCGCCGGTGAACATGGTTCCGCTGAAATTAAAACCGGTACCGTTAGATGCATAAACATACGGGCAATTACATAACACAACAACTGCACCGACAAGAAGTGTTGCAGTTCCTCCCACAATTCCCAGGAAAACGGGAAGCACATGTGCATTCTTATTACGGCCCACATCCAGCTGAAAATCCTTTATCATCGTAATCCCTGAAAAAGGAATAGCTTCTTTTCCTTCCTGGTCATAAGGGATTGCAAAGTCTTTATCCAGATAGATATGCAGCTGGCCTGCCGCATATTTTTTTTCTTCCTCTTCCCTGAAATATGCTTCTGCACGGTCTTCCACCCTTGTTTCAAACGCATGGTAGCTTGCATATTCGGCGTCAAGCCTCTGGAACTTTCCCGACAGGCTCTTTGAAGCGCGGTCGAGCACGGCATCCTTCAGCAGCCATAAGGAAGTATCCTGGTGCACAACAATATATTTCAGCTGTTTTACCGGCGGGGCCAGCACCTTATAGATCCGCTTCGACTGGTCTTTCCCCGGCTTTACCTTGTATACAGCCGCGGCCTTATAGAACGTTTTTCCACATCCCGAAACAAATAAACAAATAATTGCCAGCGTTATGAAAACAGTCCGGGCACTACTGTTTATTTTATTTTTTGTATCCATGAAAAAATTATATTTATACTAATGTAATACAATTTTGACCTGACAGGCAATAATTGTGCTGCGGGAACATTATGGAAAAAGAGAACATTTATACGCTGCCCAATGCCATCAGCCTTTACCGGCTGCTTATGTTCCCGGTGATCCTGCTTATGGCGTACCTGCAAAAGGAATCCCTTTTTGCCACACTGATCTGCATTAACCTCGTGACCGATATTCTCGACGGCCTGCTTGCAAGAATGCTGAAGCAGGAGACCAGGTTCGGCGCAGCGCTCGATAACCTTGCCGATCTTGGAACATACATCTTAGCCTGCTGCGGTATTGTCCGCTTTAAGCCGGAAGAGTTTGAAGGACACTACTTCATCCTGTTCATTTTCCTGCTGGTGCTTGCAGCCTCCAACATCGTATCCTGGGCGAGGTTCGGGAAGATGCCGGGATTGCACCTGTATTCCTGCGTGATCGCGGCTTACCTGCAGGGGATCTTCTTCTTTTTACTTTTCGCAAAGCAGCTGTATCTCCCGCTTTATTATTTCTCAGTTGGTTTCGGGATCCTCGCCTATTGCGAAAAAACCATTATCCTATTCCTGATCCCGGAGATCCGCCCGAAGCTGAAAGGATTATTCTGGATTCTGAAAAAGTAATTGGTATCTTTAATTAAAATTGAATTTATATTGGCCTACTTCTCGATACGCTGCGCACCCGAAGTGACTACGTGATTAAAGTATAAATCAATATATATTCAAGAAAGTTAAATTCACTTTAAGAGCCATGAAAAATATCCTGAACCCGTTCCGCGCTTCCGTTCCCGGCAGGGGGCTGATGAACACCAGCGGCCATGAGCAGCGGATGAAATTCCTTGGAACTTTTCCTGTAAACCTGCAGCCGGTGCTCCTGGGCAGCCTGAAGCTGGAGCAGGTAAAGAACAACATCGAATCTTTCATCGGATCGGTGGAAGTGCCCGTGGGGCTTGTGGGCCCGCTGCTGAAGAAAGGCCAGGAGCATACTGAAGAGATCTTCGGAGTGGTGGGCACCACCGAAGGCGCCCTTGTGGCAAGCATGAACAGGGGCGCTAAGGCGATCTCCGAATCGGGCGGGTTCTCCGCAAAGGTGCTGTACCAGAAAATGCTGCGCACTCCCATGTTCATTTTTGAGAATATGATGCAGGCTGCTGAGTTCAGTGAATGGGCGATAAATAATTTTCAAAAAATAAAAAAGGTCACCGAAGCTTATTCCAACCATGCCGAATTGCTGGAGATCAATCCGCTGCTGATCGGCAAGGCGGCACATCTCAAATTCATTTATTCAACGGGCGATGCCTCCGGGCAAAACATGACCACCACCTGCACCTGGCATGCCTGCCTGTGGATGGAGGAACAGTTCAATGCGGCACACGACTATCCCGTTATTCATTTCGTGATCGACGGGAATGGCTCTTCCGATAAAAAAGTTTCTTCGTATGCCATGCAATCCGGAAGAGGCACACACGTGATCAGCGAATGTTTTTTAAGCAACGAGGCCATCGTGAAAACGCTGCGAACCACGGCAGATGACATGTTCAGCTCGTATATCCATTCAATGGCGGTGAGCAGGATGGATGGAATGACAGGCTATAACATCAACGTGGCAAATGCAGTTGCGGGCTTCTTTGTATCAACGGCGCAGGACCTTGCAAGCATTCATGAATCTTCCACAGGGATACTTCAGCTTGATAAAACAGCGGAAGGGCTGTATGTATCCCTTTCGCTTCCCAACCTTGTGATCGGCACTGTTGGAGGCGGCACGCGGCTGCCGGCACAAAATGCCATTCTTAAATTCATGCAATGCGAAGGAAAAGGCGGCAGCAAAAAGCTGGCGGCAATTATTGCAGGCTTTGCGCTCTCGCTCGAAGTTTCAACGCTGGCGGCAATTGTAAGCGGACAATTTGCAAGGGCGCACCAGAAGCTCGGGCGTAACAAGCCGGTGAACTGGCTGCTGCGCTCGGAAGTGGATGAAGCCTTTATCCTTGCTCATTTCCCGGAAATCGCCAAACAGGAGCTTCAGAAAATTATTTTTGATCCGGCATTCATGATCGATAACGGATTGCTGACGCAGCTTACCTCGCGGATCTCCAAAAAGCTGATCGGGTTCATTCCGTTCAGGATGGAAATGAAAGACGGCAGCACGGTTCAGGCGATCATCAAAAGCAAGCCTACGGGCGAAGAAGTGCTCAAAGGCTTGCACTACATGGCTTCCGCACTCAGCACGGAGCTTTCCGACAAGCTCCTCGAATATAAATCCGCCCTCGAATACACCGATTGCGATCATAAGGAAACCGAAGCTGTGGAAATGCTGTGGAAGGACGGCTTCCGGAATATTCCCCGCTCATTCGGGACCTACACCGATCCCACAAGGGAGATCAGCATGCTGGTGATGGAGTATCTTGACCCTGCTTCCTATAAGATCATGAATTCGGAAAGCAGGCCGGAGCTCTGGACAAAGGAGATCATCCGGGATACGATCAAAAGCATCAATGATGTGCATGCATTTTATTCGGTCGCCGGCAACCGGCCAGCAGCTATGCACATCAGCGTTTTTACGCCCGGAGCGCTGATGCCTTTTTACATGGTGATGAACGGGGTCAATGAAAAGGAATATGCCGACTGGAATACCGCGGAGCTTTTTAAAGAGCTTCATCAGGAAATGGTTCAGTATATGCTGGAGGCGCCGGAAAAGCGCAGTCCGCTTACCATTGTTCACAACGACTTCAACCCAAGGAACATCGCGATAAAGAATGATGACGGCCCGGTGATCTACGACTGGGAGCTCGCCGTGCTGAATATTCCGCAGCGCGACAGCATCGAGCTGCTCTCATTCGTGCTGCCGGAAGATTTCAGCAGCACACAGCTTTCTGAATATCTTGAATATCATCACCGGATCTTTGTGGAGAAAACGGGAAGCGCGATCAGCCTCAGTGATTGGCTTTGCGACTGCAGGATCATTGTCCTTGAATACCTTTGCAGCAGGATCAGCTTTTACCTGGCTGGCGGCGCCTTACTGGACTATTCCTTTTCCCGGCGGATCTTTATGAATGCGTTCAGGATGAAACGTTTCCTCGACGAAGGCAGATGAAAGCGCTGATCCCACATCTTTACGCATTTGTACTTCCGCTGTTCATTGGCAACATGCTGCACATGCTTGTTGTAAAAAAAGATATGTTCCGCACTCTTGCAAAGCCTATATCCATTGATCTTTTCGGCAGCGGCAAAACCTACCGCGGCTTTATCCTGCTGCCACTGATGTGCGCCTGCTGCTCATTAATTACCTCATTGTTTACACATAGTGCTCCCCTGCTTTCCTTTTCCACCGGCTTCCTGCTTGGCTTTTTTTACATGCTGGGCGAGCTGCCCAACTCATGGCTCAAAAGAAGGATGGGCATTCCGCCCGGCGGGTCGAACGCAAATTACAAATGGCTGCAGCTGGCCGCCGATAAGCTTGATTCGCTCATTGTGCTGGCGATCGCATATTATTTCCTGGTGGAGATCTCCTTCATGCTGCTTGTGAAGCTCATCCTGCTTTCCTTCATCATCCATATTATTTTCTCATGGATCCTGTTCAGGCTCCGCATTAAAAAGAGCTTTTGAGATGCGGCAGAAAGAGAACATTTATACCATCCCAAATCTTTTAAGTCTTTACCGGCTGCTGATCTTCCCGTACATCCTGTATCTTGTTTACAGCAGGCAGGAGCACTTGTTCGCGGTATTCTTATGCATCAGCCTTGTTACCGACATCCTCGACGGGCTGATCGCGAGAATGTTCAACCTGCGCACTCAGCTCGGTGCCCGCCTCGATTCTATCGCCGACCTCGGCACCTACATTCTTGCTGTGTACGGGATCATTGTGTTCAAATGGCAGGATATTGAAAGCGTGCTGTCCCTTGCATACATCTTTTTCTTTGTGTTCATTCTCGGTTACGCGATCTCACTCTTAAAATTCGGCAAGCTGCAGAGCCTGCATTTGTATTCCGCCAAAGTTGCCGGCTATTTGCAGGGGATCTTCTTTTTTACGCTGTTCAGCAGCGGGTATCATTCATGGATCTTTTACATTGCCATTGTGTGGGGAATCCTTGCCTTAACGGAAGAGATCATTATCCTGCTCATGTTGAAAGAGCTTGCCTCGGATGTAAAGGGGTTGTACTGGGTGCTGAAAAACAGGAAATAAAAAAGCCGGCGTGGATACGCCGGCCTTTTTATCATTCAGTTAAAATCGTATTAGTGCACTGTGAACTTTGCAACGCTGGTAGATTTTCCTTTCTGCACATTTGCAAAGTAGATCCCTCCTGACAGGTCATCCAGCGGAAGCTTTTTGTTATACACTCCCTTGAAGTTCTGCAGTGTTTCTGTATAGATCACACGGCCCAGCACATTCATGATCCTGATCTCCACATTTTCATTTTCAGCAACGCTGAAGTTCAATGTAAGGTCGCTTCCTGTTGATGGGTTCGGGAACACATCCGCATGGAACACGCCGATCGTATTTTCAGCAATTCCGATCGGGAAGTTCACTACGATCGAGTCTGTTCCTGTACAGCCGTACATGTCTGTTACGGTTACGTAGTAAGTTCCTGAAGCGGTCACTGTAATCGTTTGCGTTGTAGCGCCGGTGCTCCAGAGATATGACATGCCCGCATTGCCTGCATTCAGCGTTACTGTAGCACCAATCCCAACCACCGTGGTATCCATTCCAAGGTACACAACAGGCGCTGTGTTCATGGTTACAGAGATCGTGTCGGTAGCCATACATGTTCCGTTGCCCACGGTCACACAATATACGCCTGTGTTGCACACATTGATCGAAGGATATGTTTGTCCGCTGCACCATAAGTACGATGTGGCGCCCGTAACTCCTGCATTCAGCGAGAGGCATCCGCAGACAACCGTATCTGATCCAAGGTTGAGGTCAACCGTATTGTCGATGATGTTCACATTGATGGTATCGGAAGCCATGCAGCCGAGGTTATCCGTCACATTCACGTAGTACGTTCCTGAAGTGGAAACCACCAGTGTTTGTGTGGTAAGCCCTGTGCTCCATGCATACACTCCGCCAGTAACACCCGCATCGAGTGTAAGCGTTTCATGCGAACAAGTGAGGTAGGAAGTATCGTTCCCTATGTTGATGCTCAGTGAGCCCGGGTTCACTGTAATATTGATGCTGTCGGTTGCAGTGCAGCCTCCTACGTTGGTAACGGTTACATAATATGTTCCCGAAGCTGTTGCGCCGATCGTTTGGGAAACAGCACCTGTATTCCATAAGTAGGCCATACCCGGGTTTCCTGCATCGATCATAACAGATCCTGTGCAGAACACCACGGTGGTGTCATTGCCAAGGTCAACATTCAATGCCGGTAAAACCACCACATTGATCGTATCGGATACGGAACAGCTGCCATCGGTAACTGTCACATAATACGTTCCGGATGCATTTACGGAAATTGTTTGTGTGTTGGCACCTGTGCTCCAGCTGAAGCTTAGTCCCGCATTGCCGGCATCCAGCATGAGGCTTCCGCCTGCGCAAACAACCGCGTCGATACCAAGGTCGACAGAGATCACAGGAGGTGTCAGCGTAACATTAATGGTATCAGACATGCTGCAGCCTCCGGAGTTCGTAACGGTCACAGTATACATTCCCGACGCAGTAACGCCGATCGTTTGTGAAATAGCGCCTGTGCTCCAGAGGTACAGCATTCCGCTGTTTCCGGCATCAAGCATTACAGGGCCTGCACATACCGATGCGCTGATGTCGGCCCCAAGGTTAACATTCAATGCAGGCAATACAGTTACATTCACAGTATCGGAAACCGAGCAGCTGCCGTTGGTTACGGTAACATAAACGCTTCCGGATGTATTTACGCTGATCATTTGCGTGGATGCGCCTGTGCTCCACATGAAGCCCGATCCGGCATTTCCTGCATCCAGCATTACGTTGGCGCCTGCACATAAGGTGATGTCAGCGCCGAGGTCTACATTCAGCATGCCCGGGTTCACAGTTACATTAATAGTATCCGACACAGAGCATGTACCGTTTGAAACAGTTACATAATAAGATCCGGACGCATTTACAGAAATTGTTTGCGTGCCTGCGCCTGTGTTCCACATGAAGCCCATTCCGCTGTTGCCCGCATCAAGCGTGATGCTTCCGCCGCAAGCGGTGGCTGTGATATCTGCACCAAGGTTAACAGACATGGCAGGTGAAATGGTAACGTTAATGGTATCGGAAGCAGTGCAGCTTCCGTTGGAAACGGTTACATAATAAGTACCCGATGCGGAAACATTGATCATTTGTGTTGAAGCGCCCGTGCTCCAGCTGAATGTTGCACCCGGATTTCCGGCGTTCAGCATAACAGAAGAGCCTGCGCAAATGTTAAGGTCTGCGCCAAGGTCAACAGAAAGGCTTCCTCCGCCTGTAACAACAACAGTGTCTGCAACGGAGCAGTTCAATGTATCCGTAACAGTTAATACATACATTCCTGTAGCACTTACCGTTGGATTAAGCGTACCGGCACCCGCAGTGATGCTGCCGCCAGCCATTGCCTGCCAGTTGATCACAGGATAATGTGTATAGGTAGAAGCGTTGATGGTAGCTGATGCAGCGCCGCAGTTCAGTGCAAGGTCGGCACCTGCATCGGCAGTTGCAACACAGCCGCAGGTTCCCACCCCGCCGTTAACGCCTGCGATCAGGCGGCCCTGCGCTCCGTAAAATCCGCTGCTTCCGGCAGGCCCGAATTGCGTGATCGCGCAACCGCGAACAAAATCAAGCTGGAAGAAGCAGAAAGGAACAGTTACCGACAGGCAGCCGGAACCGGTAAAGGTTTGGCTGTCCATGTCAAAAATGGTTTGCAGGTCAGCATCCGCCGCGCTGAAAGTGGCTGCAGGCGCCTTATAGCTGACAAGCGTAAAAATTGTTGGCGTGCTTCCGGCCGTAACGTCGAAGCACACATCAACCTGGTCGCCCGATGAAACGCTGTTAAGATCGGGTACAACAGAGCCATTTACCCTGAACACAATGTTCATGGCGTCTCCATCTCCATAGGAGCCGCAGGTTGGCGCCTGCGCTTTTACAAGGAACTGGAAGCTACACAGCACAAGCAGCGTAGCCAGCCCTCTTTTTAAAACTTGCTTGAAATGATCAGGAGATATATCATCCGCGCCTCGTAATTTTATTTTCATGATTGTTTTATTTTAGGTTAAACACTGCATCCCTATTCAAAAAAAGAATGCCATTCACAATTTTTAACATTCCATTGAAAAAAATAATTTTTAATTGTACTATTTTGAAAATCAAAACACCCCGCTGATCACAGCATGACACACACAGGCTACAGCCCTTTATAACAAAGGCATTCAACCACTGGATAAAAATCCGGCGCTAAGCTTCAATTGATAGAGTGTGCCTGTTAAAGGAAACAGATCGCATTTTTTCATCTGAAATAAAATTTAAAAAATAAATTATACAACCCGCTGGCATTCTTATTTACAAAGGGAAATTCAGCAACATGTGAGGATATATGAATAAAAAAGTAAATGATTTTGTTAAGACATTAAAAGAGCAAAAGCTTACCCTTGCGCTTGCAGAAAGCATCACTTGTGGCTTAGCGGCACAAAAGCTTGCAACATGCATAGGCACATCTGATGTTCTGAAGGGCGCGGTGGTTTGTTATTCGCCGGAAGTGAAGATGGGCTTATTAAAAATCCCTAAGAAGGTTATTGAGAAGCACACGCCTGAATCAAGGGAGGTTACCCGGCAGCTGGCAGCGAACCTCGGGCAGCTGATCGATGCGGATATTTATGCAGCGATCACGGGGCTGGCATCGCCGGGAGGCAGCGAAACAAAGCAAAAGCCGGTGGGCACCGTATTCTACTGCATCCGCCATAAAAATAAAACCATCAATGAAAGAAAAGTATTCAAAGGCTCTCCGCTTGAAATACGAACAGCGGCGTGCATGGCCTTGTACGAGCTGATCCTTGAAAAGGTGGTAAAAAAGAAAAAACAGTAAGAGGCTTACTGTTTTAAAAATTGCTGCAGGAAGAGCTTAATTATTATTCATCGGGCCATTGCTGTCCCTGTTTTTGGCTCTTGCCTGGAAGATCGCCGCGACGATGATCACACCGGCAATGATCAGAACGACTGTTAGTACCATATTTTTTATGTTTTTAGGTTTGTAAAAAACACGTAACTAAAAAACCTTGTAAAAGCTTACAAGGTTTTTTAGCAGTGTTGCATTGCTAACTATTTAACCAGGTCACGCGCAGCTTCCGCCATGCTTAAATGGTGCTGTAACGTGGCGATCTTTGTAGACGCCCAGCCTTTTAATTCACCATCATTCCCTTTATCAGCTTCTTTCTGGAAAAGATCGATCGCATCCTTATGGTCCTTCACCATCATTTTAGCGTATGCCTTATCAAAATCAGCTCCTTTTAATTTGGTAAGCTCATCAAAATCTTTCTGGCGCTTGTCGCTTAATTTAGTCGGAAGGGTAATTCCTTTTTTTGCGGCAATTTTCTTCAGCTCTTCATTTGCTTTGCTGTGATCCATGATCATGTGCTCTGCAAGTTCTTTGATCTTGGCAGAAGATGCATTTGTTTTGGCAAGCTGAGCCACCTGAACTTCGTACATGCCGTCATCTGCAGCAGTTACCACAAAGTCAGCATCGTCTTCCATCTTATTATCAAATTTTTTGTCGTTTTGCTTTTCAGCGTCCTTTTTGTCTGTTTGCGCAAACACACCGGTGCCCATTGTAGCGAATAACGCAAAGGCGGCAGCGATCACATTTAATTTTTTAGTTTTCATAATTAATGTTTTTAAGTTTTCCAATTCACGTTTAAAAAATATGCCAGCCATTTAACATCATCCAAAACCACCGCCCTTCCGCCACAGCGCATCCAGGGCATTCTTCCCTTGTGAATATTTTTTCACAAAAAACGGCCTTATGGCGGCTGAGCGGACCTGCCGGGGCTGGCATGTTTTTTCCACAGTTAGTTTAAACCTAATTCTTATGATCATGGAACCCAGGGAAACAATCAGGAGCAACCGGCATTATAACCACCAGGGCATCGGAACCATCACCGCCCTTCTTACGATCATTACCCTGACCATCATTTTCGTCAGCATCCTCAGCGTGATCTGACCTTGCGCCAATTCTCCCTTACCTTCCTCCTGTTTTCTTTCAGAATTAACCGATCCGGTCCACATGGGAATGAACGCTCATTTGCCGTAAGCGGGCGAAATAAAAATAATTTTGTTTTAACCGCTCTTATCTTTACCTTTAATAAGAATTAAAAACGGTCATACCATATAGAACTGCATTTTTTAATTAAAACCAACTGATATGAAAAGAACAATGATCTTATTGGCGATCGGCTTTATGGCGATCACAGCAAATGCGCAAAAACTAAAAGAGAGTGACGTTCCTCCCGTTATTAAATCGTCATTCACGAAGCTGCATCCTGCTGCAAAGGTGGAAAAATGGGAGAAGGAGCAGAATAATTATGAAGCGGAGTTCCACGATGGAAAAACGGAAATGTCGGTGCTGTTAGGCCCTAACGGACAGCTGATGGAAACAGAAAAAGAAATAAGCGCAACGGAGCTGCCAAAAGCTGCAAGTGATTACGTAGCTAAAAACCTTGCAGGTAAAAAGGTGAACGAAGCTTCACAGATCATCGATGCAAAAGGCAATGTAAGCTACGAAGCGGAAGTGGATGAAGTGGATTATATTTTTGACGCGAACGGCACATTCATCCGGAAAGAAGCCGACGGAGACAAAGATTAACAGTATGATCAGTGTATGTAAAAATGCCCTCAGCCGAAGCCGGGGGCATTTTTTATTGTGCCTGCCCCGTATGAAATCCTTTCGTAACTTTGCTTTATGGATAACGGAACCAAAAGATCCCGCCCGCTGTTTGTTTTCTACCTGCTTGTGGCTTACGTGTTCCTGCAGTTTGCCTGGTGGACCTATTCCATGTTCCAGCTCAACAACGAGATCTCGGGATTAAAGACCGAGCTGAATCTTTTGAAGGGAGAAACGCCGGAACAGGTAGCTTCCCAGGGCAATGAAATAAATGCCCGTCTGCACAAGCGCTGGGTGATGATCTCCAGCGAAGGCGCAGTGTTTATCGGGCTGCTCCTGCTCGGCGTATACCAGATCCGGAAAACATTCAAAAAAGAAACGGAGCTCGCCAACCGGCAGCGGAATTTCCTGCTCTCGGTCACTCACGAGCTGAAATCCCCTATCGCTTCCGCCAAGCTGCAGCTGCAAACGCTTCAGAAAAGGGAGCTGGAAAGGGAAAAGCAGCAGGAGATCATTTCAAATGCGATCAGCGATACCGACAGGCTGAACAACCTGGTGGAGAATATCCTGCTGGCTGCAAAGATCGACAACAGCACGTTTCACCTCCACAGGGAAAGCACAGCCCTCTCTGAATACATCAGCGGGAATATGAACCAGATGATCCGCCTGTTCAACTATAAGCAAAAGGTGGTGCTCGACATTGAAAGCGGCATTGAGCTCGCGATCGACAAAACAACTTTCCCTTCCATTATCATCAACCTGTTTGAAAACGCGATCAAATACTCTCCGGCAGATTCAACGATCACGCTAAGCCTTAAAAAGCAAGACAACGCTGTGATCCTGGCTGTAAAGGACGAAGGGCAGGGCATTTCAGAAGAGGATAAAAAAAAGATCTTCGAAAAATTTTACCGCGCAGGCAATGAAGACACCCGCCGTACAAAAGGAACAGGCCTTGGCTTGTATATTGTGAAGCACATTGCAGAACAGCACAATGGAAGTGTTTCGGTGAAAAATAATGCTCCCAAGGGAAGTATCTTTGAGGTAGCGTTTAGTTAGGAGATTGGAGGTTGGAGGTATTTCACAGATTAGTAGAGATTAGTAATTAGTAGAGCGAGATTGCTTCGTCGTACCTCCTCGCAATGACGCTCCGAATAACAATTAAACAATTCGTAATTGGTAAATTAGTACAGATTCGTAATTAGTAGATTATCAAATATGAAAAAAACCGCACTTATTATCCTTGATGGCTGGGGCATCGGCGATGGATCTTTATCCGATGCCATTACAAATGCCCGCACGCCTTTTGTCGACAGCCTGTATGTGAATTACCCCCACTCCACGCTCAGGACTTCGGGAGAAGACGTTGGACTGCCGGAAGGCCAAATGGGGAACAGCGAGGTGGGCCACCTCAACATCGGCGCAGGAAGGGTTGTATACCAGGACCTCGCGCTCATTAACAAGGCGCTGCGCGAAAAAACGATCGATAACAGGCCCGCATTAACAGCGGCTTTCCAGCATGCAAAGCAAAACAACAAGGCCGTGCATTTCATGGGGCTTGTTTCGGAAGGCGGCGTGCATTCATCCCAGGCACACCTGCATTACCTCTGCGACATGGCAAAGGCACATGGGCTGGAGCGTGTGTTTATTCATGCATTCACCGATGGCCGCGATACCGATCCCAAAAGCGGACTGGGCTATCTCAGCAACCTGGAGCAGCATTTAAAAACCTCCACAGGAAAGATCGCCAGCGTGATCGGGAGATATTATGCGATGGACCGCGATAAGCGCTGGGAACGAGTAAAGCTCGCATACGACCTGCTCGTGCGGGGCGAAGGAAAGCCCAGCAGGGACATTCTGCATTCGGTGCAGGAGTCATACGACGCGCTTATAACGGATGAATTCATTAAGCCGATCATCAGCGTGGACGAAAATGGAAAGGCCATCGGCGTTATTCAGCCGGATGATGTGGTGATCTGCTTTAACTTCCGCACCGACCGCTGCCGCGAGATCAGCGCAGCGCTCACACAGCAAAACATGCCGGAGCACGGAATGCATACTATTCCGCTCCATTATGTGACCATGACCAGCTACGACCATACATTTAAAAATGTACATGTAGTATATGAGAAGGATGATCTTAAAATGACCCTGGGTGAAGTGCTTGAGAAGCATGGAAAGACGCAGATCCGCATTGCGGAAACAGAAAAGTACCCGCACGTTACATTCTTCTTTTCGGGCGGCAGGGAAAAAGAGTTCGAGGGAGAGAGAAGGATCATGGCAGCATCACCAAAAGTGGCCACCTATGACCTGAAGCCTGAAATGAGCGCCAATGAGCTCACTGCATCCATTGTACCCGAGTTAAAGGGAGGAACCGCAGATTTTGTATGCCTGAACTTTGCCAATGCCGACATGGTAGGACATACCGGCATTTATGAAGCTGTGGTAAAAGCCGTTGAAACTGTCGACAGCTGCCTGCAGCAGGTGGTTGAGGCCGGCCTCGAAGGCGGGTATTCATTTATCATCATCGCCGATCACGGCAATTCCGATTACATGATCAACCCCGACGGAAGCCCCAATACCGCACATACTACCAACCCTGTGCCCTGCATCCTCATTGATAAAGAGTACAGGCATATTAACAAGGGCAGGCTTGCCGATATCGCACCTACTCTCTTAAGGCTGATGGACATTTCCGTTCCGCCTGAAATGACAGGAACAGTGCTGGTTTAAAAAGCAAGAGCGGCAACTGCCGCTCTTTTTAATTATTGTTCTTCAGCCTGCGCAGCATTATCACATTCACCAGCAACACCCCGAAGGCGATCCCGCCTACGAAGATCTGGATGAAATCTACAGCCCTGATCGTATCCAGCCGGTGAGAGATCACCAGCGCAGAGCATGTCAATATTACCACAATAGCCGAAAGGCGGATGCTCATCTTTAATTTTTTTACCTGCTCTTCCATTTTTTAAGTATTTCCGTAAACTTAGGTAAAATTGGCCAGCCCCGTTATAATTTTGGCAAATCGGATCGGTGAATGATCCCTGTTTGGAACCTTTTTTGCAAATGGTTCCCATAAATTGGATTCTATATATTATGATTTTTATTATTGATGATGACAAGGAGGACCTCGAGCTTATTACCACTGCCTTTGATGAGCTGCAAGCAAACGAGGAAATAAAGTTCTTTGAGGGCGGCCTGGAGCTGCTCGAATTTATAAAAGACAAGAAGAACAAGGCTCTTGCGCCTTCGTATATTATTACCGATCTCAAAATGCCCGCTATGGACGGAATAAATATGGTGGAGAAATTACGCGAACATCCCGACTACCAGGTGGTACCGATCGTCATGCTTTCCACCTCCAATCTTATTTATGATATTGAAAGGGCTTACAAGGCAGGCGTAAACTGCTACCTGATAAAGCCCGATACGTTCAGCGGATGGAAGTCGACCGTTTCCACGATCCGGATCTGGGTGAGCCGCTGGTACAAGGCGGTTGGAGCATAGATTACACAGACTGTAGAAAAAAATCCCGCTTTACTCTTTAACATCCTGCTGTATAGCAATCCCTTACAAATTTCACACGGTTTCCGGAAAACGATCACTTATCGAAACTTCTTAAGGTTGATCGACGAAAATGCAAGCTTCGTCGCAGTTATGCAATTGAACGGCATTATTGGCCGAATGCTAAATCCTACAAAATCTTACCAAACACTTCTGAACCGGCGCCCTGAGCGGATCGTGGCATTATTTATATGCATATTGAACCGGCTCATCACATCCGGGCCACCGGGAAAACCGGTCAAACTTCAACCATGGACATCAAGAAAAAAACATCGACCGTGAAGCTGAAAGTCACAGACAAGTTGCTTCAGAGCGAACTGATGCACCGCCAGCTTTTACAGGGCTTGCCTGCCGCCACCTACACCTGCGATTCAAAAGGAAGGATCACCTTTTTCAATGCAGCTGCAGCGGCATTGTGGGGCAGGGAACCGAAGATCGGTGTCGACCTCTGGTGCGGCTCATGGAAGATCTTTAAGACCGATGGAACGCCGCTTCCTCTCGATACCTGTCCGATGGGCATTGCCTTAAGGGAAGGCCGCGCCGTGTATGGCGAAGAGATAGTGGTGGAGCGCCCCAATGGCGAACGCCGCAACGTGCTTCCGCATCCAAGGCCGATCTTCGACACTGAAGGACATGTGGTTGCTGCGGTAAACATGCTGGTGGACATTACCGACCTGAAGCGTGTTGACCAGGCGCTGCGTGAAAGCGAGATCCGCTTCCGCACGGTTGCCAATACCGCACCTGTGCTCATCTGGATGGCTGACAGAAACAGGCATTGCACCTTTATCAACAAAGGATGGCTCGACTTTACAGGCCGCACGCAGGAAGAAGAGCTGGAGAACGGCTGGATGCAGTCTATCCATCCCGAAGATGTGCAGAACTGCATGCACATTTATTCAACCTCCTTTGAATCGCGTAAGAACTTTTATATGGAATACCGCCTGCGCAGGCATAGCGGCGATTACCGCTGGATCGCCAGCAGGGGAGAACCGCGCTATATGCCCGACGGCACCTTTGAAGGCTACATCGGATCCTGCACCGACATTCATGATGTAAAGCTGAATTCGGCAGTGCTGGAGCAGCGCATCAGCGAAAGGACCCAAGCCCTGAATGACGCTATTTCACAGCTGGAGCGCTCCAACCTCGAGCTCGCGCAATTTGCATACGTAGTAACGCACGACCTGCAGGAGCCTTTGCGGAAAGTGAAAACATTCACCGACCGCTTAATGGTGAAAGCCGGCCGTAAGCTCGCCACCGATGAGAAAGTATATCTTGAAAAAGTGAAATCCTCTGCGGAGCGCATGTCGGGACTCATCAAGGATGTGCTGCACTATTCAATACTTACGCGCTCTGCGGAGCCGTACATAACAACCGACCTCAATCAGATTGCAAAGCATGTGATTACCGATTTCGAATTGCTGATCACCCAGAAAAAGGCTACTATCGAGCTTGGCGAGCTTCCCGTGATCGATGCGGTGCACCTGCAGATGAACCAGCTGTTCAATAACTTTATCAGCAACAGCCTTAAATTCACCTCCCCGGAAGTAAAGCCTGTCATCCGCATCAGCTCTGCCGGAGTAACTGCGGAAGAGATCGCAAAATTTCAGCTGCAGCCGCAGAAGGAATATGTGAAGCTGAGCTTTTCGGATAACGGCATCGGCTTCAGCCAGGAATATGCGGAACAGGTTTTCGAGATCTTCCAGCGGCTGAATGGCATTGATGAATATCCCGGAACAGGAATAGGATTGGCGCTTTGCAAGAAGATCATTGTGAACCACAGGGGAACTGTGCATGCGGAATCAACTCCGGGAAAAGGCGCAGCATTCCATATTATGCTGCCTGTTAAACAGTTTTAAAAAAATTTTTGCCAGTACACGTTATGTCAGTTCGAGTTTTCGCCCTTTCGGCGAAAGTATCGAGAACTGGTCGACTTCTCGATACGCTCCACTTCGTTACGCACTCGAAGTGACCTATCATCTTGTCTGCTTACAGTCGACTCTGAGCACTACCTCAAAATCTGCAGCCTGTGCGAATCCAGCTTAATGAAAATGAAGAGCAGCAGCGTGAACGACCACAAGGAAGATCCGCCATAGCTGAAGAAAGGCAAAGGGATCCCGATCACCGGCGCAAGGCCGATCGTCATCCCGATATTTACAGTTAGGTGAAAGAACAGCACCGAGGCTACCCCATAACCATAGATCCTGCTGAAAGGCGAGCGCTGCCGCTCCGCCATGAATACAATGCGGATGATGAGCGTAAGCTGGAGAATGATAACGAGCGAGCTGCCCAGAAAGCCCCACTCCTCTCCTACCGTGCAGAAAATAAAATCAGTATCCTGCTCCGGCACAAAATCATATTTGGTTTGCGTGCCCTGCAGATAGCCCTTACCCAAAAATCCACCGGAGCCGATGGCGATCTTCGCCTGGTTCACATTATAGCCTTCTTTTTTCAGATCCACCGTTCCCCTGCCCAGCAATACATCAATGCGGATCTTCTGGTGAGGCTCCAGGTGCTCATACACGGTGCTGGTGCCTTTCACCATTCCGCAGGCCACAATGCCGATCAGCGCCACCACAAACAGGTTGGTGCGGCTGCGCTTAATGAACAGCAGGGAAAGCGAGCACAGGATCCCGATGATCGCAAAAAGAAAAATATTATTCACAAGCAGGGCGAGGATGAAAAGGATGGCCGCAAGGAAGCCCAGCAGCAGGTAGTTCACCGAGAGCCCTTCGCGGTACAGCGTAAAAATAAAGGCGACAAAAACAATGGCAAGCCCCGTTTCATTCTGCAGCTTCATGATGATGACCATCGGCACAAACAACATGAGCAGTGTAATGATGGTGTTGCGGTAATCGGCGATCTTGATGTTCTGGTTACTGAGGAATTTAGCGATGGCGAGGTTGGTGGCAAACTTCATAAACTCCGCGGGCTGCAGCCCGAAATCGCCGAAGCGGAACCAGGAGCGGCTGCCTTTCACTTCCCGCCCCAAAAAGGGCACGGCAATGATCAGCAGCATAAAGAGCCCGTAAATGACGTATGCAAAGGCGGTGTAAAAATTCTCATCGATGATAAGCACGATCAGGGCTAACAGAAAGGCCGTGCCGATCCAGATCATCTGCTTGCCATATTTCTGGCTGATGTCGGTAATGATGTAATGCTCCTCGTTGTATACGGCCGCGTAAATGTTCGCCCAGCCCATCAGCACCAGCACAACGTACATCAGCACCGTGATCCAGTCGATGTTATAAAAAATGCTTTTATCGCTTTTCTCTCTCAATGGCTGCCCGCAATTAAATTTTCCTCAATTATACGTTTTTCTAAATCAGTTCGCGAGATTTTTCCGCTTAAATATTTCTCCATCATCAGCGTTGCAACAGGCCCGGCAACCTTCGATCCTGCACCGGCATTCTCCACCAGTACGGCAATGGCGATGCGCGGATTTTCGCGCGGTGCAAAAGCTACAAACACGGAGTGCGATTTCCCATGCGGGTTCTCGGCCGTTCCTGTTTTTGCGCAGTAGTCGATGCCATTGATCTGCAATGAATGCGCAGTGCCCGATTCCACCGCATCTGTCATTCCCCGGATCACCACCCTGTAAAATGCTGTATCCTTCACCATTGTATAATGCTTTACCCTGAACCTGTCAAGCAGCGTATCAGCGGCATTTCCTCCCACAGCCTTTACAATGTGCGGCGTATAATACCAGCCTTTGTTCGCGATGATGGCAACGATGTTCGCATTCTGCAAAGGCGTTACCAGCAGCTCTGCCTGCCCGATCCCGAGCGAGATCACATTGCTGGCCTTCCATGATTTGCCGAAGATCTTATTATAATATTTAATGCTCGGCACATTCCCCTTCAGCTCATTGGCAAGGTCGGAGCCGGTGCGCTGCCCGATGTTGAAGCTCATTACGATGTCGCGCCAGTTCGCATACGCCTGGTACAGGTCGCTGAACTTCTTATCCTCGATCACGCTTTTGAACACAAAGGAAAAATAGGAGTTGCAGGAAGCGCCGATCGCCGCCTCCAGCGCAAGCGGTGAAGCATGCGGGTGACAGGCCGGGCGGCCACCAAGTAAAGGATATCCGTGCGCGCAGGGATAACGTGTTTCTGCCCCCAGGAGCCCCATCTGCTGCCCGATAAGCGCCATCACCAGCTTGAAGGTGGAACCCGGAGGATACGATGCCATGGTAGCGCGGTTGTACAAAGGGTCGGCAAGCGTATCCAGCGAAAGCGCCGCATAATTCTTTGTGCGTTCGCGCCCTACCAGCAAATTGGGATCATAGCCCGGACTTGTGACCAGCGCAAGGATCTCACCTGTTCGCGGATCGATGGCCACAGCGCTGCCGGATTTATTCTGCATCAGCAGCTCGCCATACATCTGCAGCTCGAGGTCGAGCGTGGAGGTAAGCGTTTTTCCCGGAACAGCCATGGTATCGTACAGGCCGTTCAGATAGCTGCCCTTCTCGCGGTTGTGCACATCCACCATCATGATGCGCATGCCCTTTTTTCCGCGCAGCACGTTTTCATACGTTTTCTCTATTCCGCTGATGCCAATGTAATCGCCCTCATTGTAATACGGATCCTTTTCAGTCATGGCCTTATCCGCCTCGCCAATATAGCCGAGCATGTGTGCAGCCGTTTTATTCGGGTATTTCCGCAGCGTGCGCGATACTACCGTAAATCCTTTGTAGCGGTATAAATGCTCCTGGATGGAAGCGTAATCTTTTGGCGACAGCTGCTTTTCAAACACCGATTCCTTCCTCGGCGAATTCGGCGCCTGGATGGCCTTTTTCATTTTCTTCAGGAACACTTCCTTTGTAATGCCCATCAATTCACAGAAGCCGGCGGTATCAAAATCCGTTTTGCTGATCTCCTTTGGCAGCACCATCACATCATACGCCGCTTCATTGTACACCAGCAGCTTGTTGTTACGGTCATAGATATAGCCCCGGGCGGGGAACTCGGTCTTTTTGCGGAAGGCCTGGTTATCGGCATCGAGCTTATAGCTATTGTCCACCACCTGGATGTAAAACAGCCGGGCAATGAACAGCAGGCCCACGAGAACGAACATTCCCATGATCAGGTATTTTTTTTCTTTGAAAAGACTCACTTGAACAAAATAAGAAATTGACAGGCCTTTAATGATGCGCTGCATCCGCCGGCAGCTTATCCTTGTGGATCAGGTCGGCTTCAAGCATTCGTTTTTCAAGGTCGGGACGCGTAATTTTTCCTTTTAAATATTTCTCCATCATCAGCCTTGCAATAGGGCCGGCCCATGTGGCGCCAAATCCCGCATTCTCGATCAGGATGCCGACCGCTATTTTCGGGTTGTTGATGGGTGCAAAGCAAACGAACACGGAGTGATCCTTTCCATGCGGGTTCTGGGCAGTTCCGGTTTTGGCGCAGTACGGAATGCCTTCGATCTTCAAGGCCGCAGCAGTTCCGCTCTCCACCACTTTCGCCATCCCCCTTATTACGGTATTGTATGCCATCGTGTCCTTGATGTTTGTATAATGCTTTACCTTAAACCGGTTGAGCAGCGTGTCATTCGAATTGCCGTCGATCGCCTTTACGATATGAGGCGTAAAATACCAGCCCCTGTTCGCGATCACCGAAACAAGGTTCGCATTCTGAAGCGGGGTGATCCCCATCTCCGCCTGCCCGATCCCGAGTGAAATAACGGTGCTTGCCTTCCATACGCCTTTCCCGAAAACCTTATCGTAATACTTGATGCTTGGCACATTTCCCCGCAATTCATTGGCAAGGTCGGAACCTGTCTTTACGCCGAGGCAAAAGCTCATTGCGATGTCGCGCCAGTTCTGGTAAGCCTTGTACGTATCATGGTATTTCTTATCCTCGATCACGCTCTTGAACACATACGAAAAGTAAGAGTTGCAGGAGGCGCCGATAGCGGCATTCAGGTCGAGGGGTGAAGGATGCGGGTGGCACTTCGGGTGGCCGCCCAAGGGCGGATAGCCTCTTGCGCAGGGATACCGCGTACCTGCCGTTAACACACCTTCGTGCAGGCCGATAAGCGACATGATCAGCTTGAAGGTGGAGCCCGGAGGATAGGATGCCATCGTTGAGCGGTTGAACAAGGGCTTGCCGATGCTGTCGAGCGAAAGCATTGCAAAGTTTTTATTCCGCGCCCTTCCTACGAGCAGGTTGGGATCATACGTAGGGCTTGTAACAATGGCAAGGATCTCGCCAGTGCTCGGGTCGATCGCTACCACGCTGCCGATCTTGTTCTGCATCAGCTGCTCGGCATATTGCTGCAGTTCCGCGTCAATAGTGGTGGTGAGCGGCTTTCCGGGAATAGCCATCGTATCGTACAGGCCATTCATATAGCTTCCTTTTTCACGGTTGTGCACATCCACCATCATAATGCGAAGGCCCTTTTTCCCGCGCAGCACTTTCTCGTAGGTCTTCTCGATCCCGCTGATACCAAGGTAATCGCCCTCTTTGTAATAAGGGTCTTTTTCGGTAACGCCTTTATCCGCCTCGCCGATGTAGCCCAGCGTATGCGCCGCGATCTTATAGGGATATTTCCTCAGCGTCCGCGATTGCACGCTGAATCCGCGGTACAGGTAAAGGTGCTCCTGGATGGAGGCATAATCTTCGGGCGACAATTGCTTTTCGAAAATAGATTCCTTGCGCGGCGAGTTGGGCGCCTGCACGGCCTTTTTCATCTTCTTCATGAACACTTCCTTGGTGATCCCGATCAGCTCGCAAAATCCTGCCGTATCAAAATCGGTTTTGCTGATGTTCTTCGGAAGCACCACGAGGTCGTATGCCGCTTCGTTGTATACAAGCAGCTTGTTGTTGCGGTCGTAGATATATCCGCGAACGGGATACTCTGTATTGTAGCGGAAAGCCTGGTTGTTCGCATCCAGCTTGTAGCTGTCGTCGATCACCTGGATGTAGAACAGGCGCGCGATGAACATGAGCCCGACCAATGCGAACACCCCGATGATCAGGTATTTTCTGTCTCCCAGCTGATTCATTATTCCTGCTCTTTTTTACGGTTGAAAAGGTACTGGATGGTAACGATGAGTACCATTGTGGATAAGGCACTGATGATCGCCCTGAAAAAGGTGGAGAAAAATTCGGAGAAGCGAAAGATCTCCAGGAAGAACAATACAAAATGATGCGCCAGCACCAGGATGCCTGCATAGGACAGGAACCATGGAACGCCTAAATACTGTACGGTTGGCTGTGTTCCCGACTCATAACCGTCGCGCGGTGAAAATAATTTCAGGATCCCCGGGCGGATGTATGCCATCACCACGCAGGCCGAAGCATGGAAGCCCGGCGTATCATAAAACATATCGATGGTGATGCCGAGAATAAACCCGATGAACAGCAATGACCATTTCGGGGTCTCAAAAGGCAGGATCACCAGGAAGAGCACATACACAAAGGGATTGATGAAGCGCCCAAGCTCAATGTTCTTCACGATCAGCACCTGCACCAGCACAAGGGCGACAAACCGGAAAATATTTCTGAGGATCTCGTTAACCACTTAATTGTTTTTATTGTTTTTTATTCCTTCACTCCTGCTTCTGATCGTTGCTCCAGCTCTTCCTGCTCTTTTCTCAGCAGGTTCTCCACGATGTACACATGCGTTAGCTTTTTAAAGTCGGTGAGCAGCTTTACTTTCACTGTAAAGAAGTTTTCTCCCGATTTTCTTTCGGAAGTATCCACTGTTCCTATCCTGATGTTTTCGGGGAAGATCTTTGAGTAGGGGCTTGTTACAATGGTATCTCCCCTTACAAGGTGCACATGCGTTGGAATATCGCTCAGGGTCACATGCTCGAAATCCACGCCATCCCAGGTAAGCGGGCCGTATGAGCCATCCTTCTTGATCTTGGCGCTCACAATGCTCTGGCTGTGCAGCATCGATTTCACGGTGCAGAAATTTTCAGAGACTGCCAGCACTTCGCCCACAATGCCTGCGTTGGTGATCACGGCCATCCCGGCCCTGATCCCCTGCTTTGATCCTTTATCGAGTGTCAGGTAATTGTTTCGCCGGTTGGTTGAATTGTTCACCACCTTGGCGCTGGTGTATGTATATTTCTGGCGCAGCATCGTATCCTCGCTCTTGCTCCAGTCGTTCACCACCAGTGAATAGGATTCGAGCAGGCGGGAGCGCAGCTCGGCATTTTCCTTTGCAAGCATCTCATTCACATCCTTGAGGTAAAAATAATCCTTTACGCTGTGAGAGCTTTCCAGGATATGCGCCGATACGTTATTCGAGGAGCTGATGAAGCTGGCGTGCTGGTAGTAATTATTCTGTACCACGAGATAAATGCAAAACGACTGCAGCAAAAGGAACAAAAAAAAGAAGTAATGTTTCCAGATGAAGAGAAGGAGGCTGCGCATTTAAAGAATTAGAGAATTAGAGATCTGGAGAATTGCAGATTTTTTAAATTCAAGAATTCAAAAGATCTGCAACTCAAAAATTATTTCATCAGGAATGGGAACTTGTCTACATTCTTCAGCGCGATCCCTGTTCCGCGTGCCACTGCGCGCAACGGATCTTCCGCGATGTGAACAGGCAGCTTTGTTTTCAGGGAGATGCGTTTATCGAGGCCGCGCAGCATGGAGCCACCGCCGGCTAAATAGATCCCGGTACGGAAAATATCGGCTGATAATTCGGGAGGAGTCATCTCAAGCGCGTTAAGGATCGCTTCCTCCACTTTGGAAATGGATTTATCGAGCGCATGTGCGATCTCCACGTAGGATACATAGATCTCTTTCGGGATTCCGGTCATTAAATCGCGGCCATGCACTGCATAATCAGGCGGAGGATTGTCGATCTCCGTCATTGCAGCGCCAACCTCTATCTTTACGCGCTCTGCAGAACGCTCCCCGATAAGGATATTGTGCTGCCTGCGCATGTACTCTTCAATGTTGGATGTGAACTCATCACCGGCAATACGGATGGATTTATCACACACGATACCACCGAGCGCAATTACGGCGATCTCGCTTGTACCGCCACCGATGTCGATGATCATATTTCCCATCGGCTCTTCCACGTCGATCCCGATCCCGATCGCTGCCGCCATCGGCTCATGGATGAGGTATACTTCTTTTCCGCCTGCATGCTCGGCGCTGTCACGAACCGCACGCTTCTCCACCTCCGTGATCCCGGAAGGGATGCAGATCACCATCTTCAGGGATGGCTGGAACAGCCTGCGTCCCGGGTTGATCATTTTGATCATGCCGCGGATCATGTGCTCTGCAGCGTGGAAATCCGCGATCACACCGTCTTTCAGGGGGCGGATCGTTTTGATGTTCTCATGCGTTTTACCGTGCATCTGCATGGCCTGCTTGCCCACAGCGATCACGCGCCCGGTCATGCGGTCAACCGCAACGATGCTCGGCTCATCCACCACCACCTTATCATTGTGAATGATCAGCGTGTTGGCTGTACCAAGGTCGATCGCAATTTCCTGTGTTAAAAAGTTAAGTAAACCCATAGTTGATTTTTTGATTCAGGATTTTTTGATTCGGGATTGAATTTCAAAATCGCTATTTATATTCTTTGATTAGGGCTTTACATCCTAAATGATCAAATCCTTAATTCTAATTCGTTAATGCTTAAAATGCCGTGTGCCGGTCATTACCATCGATACGCCGTTTGCATCGCAATACGCTACCGAATCCTTATCCTTGATGGAGCCTCCCGGCTGGATCACTGCAGTGATCCCCGCATTATGGGCAATCTCCACGCAGTCGGGAAAAGGGAAGAACGCATCGGAAGCCATCACCGAGCCTTTCAGGTCGAAGCCGAAGCCCTGCGCTTTGCTGATCGCCTGTTTCAGCGCATCCACGCGGGATGTCTGCCCTACTCCGCTTGCCAGCAGCTGGTTGTTTTTTGCCAGCACAATGGTATTCGATTTTGTATGTTTCACTATTTTGTTCGCAAAGGTAAGATCGCGCAGCTCATCTGCAGTGGGTGCCGTTTTGGTTACGGTCTGCATATCCGCAGCCGTTTCCGTTTTATGGTCCTTATCCTGCTCGATCACGCCGTTCAACAGGGTGCGAAACGATTTTGCGGCCAGTTTTGTTTCTTTTTGCTGCAGAATAATTCTATTTGGTTTTGATTTGAGCAGTTCAAGCGCCTTCTGATCGTAGGCCGGAGCGATGATCACCTCGAAGAACAGCTTGTTGACCTCTTCTGCTGCTGCCGCATCAACCGTTGCATTGGTGATGAGCACGCCGCCGAATGCGCTTGTGGGATCTCCTGCCAGCGCCGCTTTCCAGGCATCGGTTAAATTGCTCCGTGAAGCGATCCCGCAGGCATTGTTATGCTTGAGAATGGCGAAGGTGGTATCGCTGAATTCCGCAATGAGGCTAACTGCCGCATCCACATCGAGCAGGTTGTTGTACGACAATTCCTTGCCGCTGAACTGTGTGAACATGGCATCCAGATCGCCGTAGAAAACGCCCTTCTGATGAGGGTTTTCGCCGTAGCGCAGCACTTTTGCATTCTGCACGCTCTGCTTGAATGCAACCGAATTATCGCCGTTGAAATAGCTGAAGATGGCAGTATCGTAATGCGAGGAAACGTTGAAGGCCTCCCCGGCAAGCAGCTTCCTGTCGGCCAGCGTTGATGCGCCTTTTTGGGCAACTAAAATGGTATCGTGTAAAAAAACATATTCATTTTTGGAGGGAACGATGATCACATCCTTGAAATTTTTCGCGGCAGCGCGGATCAGTGAAATGCCGCCAATGTCGATCTTCTCGATGATCGCCTGCTCTGCAGCACCTGATGCAACGGTCTCTTCGAAAGGGTACAGGTCAACGATCACCAGGTCGATCTCCGGGATCTCATATTCTTCCAGCTGGTCGAGGTCGCTCTGCAGCTCGCGCCGGCTGAGGATGCCGCCGAATATTTTCGGATGAAGCGTTTTCACCCTTCCGCCAAGAATGGATGGGTAGGACGTGAGGGACTCAACCGGGGTAACGCTGACACCAAGCTTTTCAATGAATTCCTGTGTGCCGCCTGTACTGAAGATCTTAACTCCCAATGCATTTAGCTGATGAATTACCGGCTCTAAATTATCTTTGTAATAGACCGAAATCAGTGCATTTTTGATCTTTTTTAATCCGCTCATAACCTGTATAAAATTTCTTCAACAAAAGTATCATTTTTAAACATGGTAAAGGCAGGCAATCTCATTTGTTGATAAATGTTTTTTTTGTTAATAAAGCGGGATTTTCTGAGCTTCCGGCGATGTGTTTTTCGAGCCCCGGAATTAAGCGGTTTTCATCCTGATTTTTTGGTACATTTGCGCTGATCGGATCAATAATTTCACACCTTGGTTTTCTGGAGCTTATTTAAAGAAAGTATCGTATTCGCCCTGCAGGCCCTGGTGAGCAACAAGCTGCGCTCCATCCTTTCCCTGCTGGGCATTACCATCGGCATCTTCGCAGTGATCATGGTCTTTACGATCGTCGACTCCCTCGAGCAGAACCTGCGCAAAAGCGTGCAGAGCCTGGGCGACGATGTAGTGTTCATCCAGAAATGGCCCTGGGAAGGCGGCGGCCCCGATTATCCCTGGTGGAAATACCTGAACCGCCCGGTCCCCGATTACAAAGAGCTGAACTATGTGCTGGAGAACTGTGATGGCGCACAATCGGCAGCCTTCATGGTAGCCGGCAACGCAACCGTAAAATACAAAAGCAGCAGCATAGAGAATGTAACGGTGATCTGCGCATCGCACCAGTACGACCGTGTAAAGAACTTCGAGATCGCGGAAGGCCGCTACTTCACGGAAATAGAATCCGCTTCGGGAAGGCCTGTGGGCGTGATCGGCGATGTGCTTGCCAAAGCGCTGTTCCCCAACCAGAGCGCCATCGGACAAACCATCAAGGTGCGCGGCGCAAAGGTGCTGGTGATCGGCGTTTTCAAGAAAGAAGGCGAAAGCATCCTCGGCGGAAGCCCCGATACACAGGTGCTGATCCCCGTGAACTATGCGCGCAGCCTGATCGACATCAACGATGACAACCTTGACCCTCAGATCATGGTACGCGCAAAACCGGGTATCAGCAACGACGAGCTCATCTCCGAGCTTACCGGCCTCATGCGCTCCAGGCGCAGGCTCAGTCCACTCGAAGAGCCCGATTTTGCGCTCAACCAGACCAGCATCATCTCCAACGTATTCGACGACCTGTTCAACGTAGTTGGCATCGCCGGCTGGATCATCGGCGGCTTCTCCATTCTTGTGGGAGGCTTCGGCATCGCAAACATCATGTTCGTTTCCGTGAAGGAGCGCACCAACATCATCGGCATCCAGAAATCACTGGGTGCGAAAAATTATTTTATCCTGATGCAGTTCCTTTTCGAGTCGGTTTTCCTTTCGGTGATCGGCGGCTTCATCGGCCTGCTCATTGTGTACCTTTTAACGCTGGTGGCAGGCGATTCGGCGGGGATGGCGATCCAGCTTTCGAGATCGAATGTTATATTAGGCTTCACCATTTCCATCCTGATCGGGGTGGTTTCAGGCTTCGTTCCGGCGTATGGCGCTTCGCAGCTCGACCCGGTGGAGGCGATAAGAAGCAGTTAGGATTTCTTAGAGTTGTAAGTCATCCCGTGCTCCGACACGGGATCTCATAAATGTTAGCAGGTTCTATTGAACAGATCCCGTGTCGGGGCACGGGATGACAGTAAATTCGTTATTCGTAATGCAGGGAGCAGCAATTAAACGTCCGGTACTTATCACCATCGTGTGCATCTTAGGGTTCACCTGGATCGTATTCAGCTTCCCGGGAGTTTTTGCGCCATCGCTTAAGAAGCTGGGCGACTGGTATCCGGCCCTGTTCGGCATCCTTGTAGCCACCAGCTTTATTTCCTATATCGGCTTATGGCACATGAAGCGCTGGGGCGTGCAGCTCTTCCTTATTTCCTTCTTTGTAAAGGAAACGCTGCTGGTGCTCATTAACGATGTGAGCTATGCAGGCATCTTCTTCTCGGCATTCTTCATCTGCAGCATGCTTCCCTTCTATAAAAGGATGGATGTAAATTTATAGCAAGGTAAAATTGTGTTTGTCGAATTGGCAAAAATTAACGAATTTTATGTCGTTTTTTTAAGTAAATTTGTTGTACAAGAACAATGAAAACAAAAATCAAGTTTACCAACAAGGACAAAACCCAGTTTTTTAGCGTCCTGAAGCAGCGTGTCGATAATTATTTTATCGAGAACAACATTTCCCAGCATGCGAATGCTACAATGGTGGTTAAAACCATCGTGATGCTCTCGCTTTATTTCGTGCCTGTGGCCATCATTTATTCACAGTCTGTAGGCACTCTGGGCCTGTGGATCTGTTCCGCGGTAATGGGATTAGGCCTTGCAGGCATTGGGATGAGCGTAATGCACGATGCCAACCACGACGCTTATTCGGCCAACCCTACGATCAATAAGCTGATCGCCCTTTCCCTGACCATTGTTGGGGGCGACAACCGCAACTGGAAAACCCAGCACAATGTCCTGCATCATACCTATACCAATATCTATGAGCACGACAGGGATATCGACAATAAAGTGATCATGCGCTTTTCCCCTGCCGGAAAACATAAAAAGATCCAGCGTTTCCAGGTCGTTTACGTATTCTTCTTTTATTCGATCATGTCCTTATACTGGATCATGGCGAAAGACATTGTTCAATTCATCGAATTCAATAAAGGCGGGCAGCACCGCGACAGCACAGGCCAGAAGGCAATTACGCTTTTAAAGATGCTGTTCTGGAAAGCCATCTATTTCACCTACATGATCGTATTACCGATCACCTACCTGCATATCCCGGGAGTTTATGTGCTGATCGGATTTTTAACACTTCATGCCATCGCCGGACTGATCCTGAGCATTGTATTCCAGCTGGCGCACGTGGTTGAGAACACCATTTTCCCTGAGCCGGATGAAAAAGGCAATATCGACAGCGAATGGGCTATTCACCAGCTGCAGACAACTGCTGATTTCGCAAGGAACAACTGGCTGATCACGTATTATGTGGGCGGACTCAATTTCCAGGCGATCCATCACCTGTTCCCGCGCATCTGCCATGTGCATTACCCGAAGATCGCACCTATTGTGGCCGAAACCGCAAAAGAGTTTGGCGTTCCTTATATCTATAATGAATCGTTTACTTCCGCATTTATTTCCCACATACGCCTGATCCGCCAGCTTGGGCGCGATGAGATCAAGCCGGGAGTTCTATTGAACAATATGGGATAAAGGAGGCTGGAGAGCTGAGGCTGGAGAATGGGTGATCATTAGAATGTCATCCTGAGCGGAATGAAATGCAGCGAAGGATCTTTTAAAAATAAACTCTAAATATGAAACGGAGGTTGAACAAGGTTCTTCCTCCGTTTTTTATTGCCCCGGCTCATCCCTCTGGTATACTTTTTTAGCCCATCCCTTCGAATCAAAAACTTGTTAATTATGGGAAATGTGAAACATCTCGCTTACGGTGAAGCGATCGAAAAAATGAAAAAATTAGCCGAGGATATCAATATCTGCATGTTCTGCACGGGCAGCAAGCTTCCGTTTGAAACACGCCCGATGGCCACGCAGCAGGTTGACAGCGACGGGAATTTCTGGTTCCTGAGCGACAGCAGCAGCGATAAGAACATGGAAATTAAGGAAGGTACGGATGTGCAGCTGATCTATGCGAAGCCCGGCGACTCGCATTTTATGTCGGTAGCGGGAAAGGCTATTGTATTAAAGGATAAGCCGGTGATCGAGGGGCTATGGACGCCAATGGCCAAGGCCTGGTTCAAAGGCGGCGTGGATGATCCGAACCTTACCGCAATTTGCGTAAAGCCTGAGGACGCCTATTACTGGGATACCGAGAACGGAAAAATGGTTTCCCTTGTGAAGATCGCAGTTGCAGCCATGAGCAACAAGGAAACGGATGATGGCGGTGTTGAAGGGAAAATGAAGATCTGAAAAACAAAAGGCGCATATTGCGCCTTTTGTTTTTTACAGGCCTGGCTTTCACAGCGCTCCCTTTAATCTCTAACCTTTAAAATCGGGGCCGCCATAATTGCCAGGCTTGTTCTGGGATCTTCGTTTCATTGCACTCAGGATGACGTACTATTAATGATTCCCTTCCACCATTGCCTGCGGTTGCGGCGCTTTACTCCAGGGACGGCTGAGGTCGAGCAGGATGCAGGTGGCCACAATGCTGCCGATGATCACTGAAAAGAAGGCTTTACGCAGGTAAGCCGCTTTCACCTCGCTGTCGATGCTCTTATCAAGAAGATACAGCAGGAAATAGCCGAAAAACAGGAAAAGCACGCTCAGGCCCAGCATTACCGAAGCTCCCGGCCAGTGCATGATCTTAAAAAGCAGCCCCAGTGAAAATAATGTTAAGCCGGTGGCACCCGCAGTGTTCATAAGGGTTTTTCTTTCTGTGCCACCTTCAGCCTGCTTTTCTTTCAGGAGCATTGGGATGCAGATGAGCGCAAAGGATGTTAAGCCGAGCACCAGCATTGGGCCTGCACCCGGCCAATGCTGGAACTTAAAAGTAATCCCGAGATTAATGAGCGATGCCGAGGCCGCCCCAACGGCCTTAGCCGTGCTCCTGTCCTTATACAGGATAAAGAGCGGAAGATAAATGCTGATGGCCAATCCCGCAAGGGCCATAACAATGCCTGCTCCCGGCAGGTGGTTCGATTTCATCACAACGGTGGCGCAGAGCAGGAATGCTGCTCCAAATCCCACACTGTTCAGGGCTTTTTTCATGTTGTTGGGTTTAGAGGGTGAATAAATTATTTGCCTCCTAATGCAGCAACCGAAAAAAGATACAGCTATGCGCTTATTTTACCACAAGGATCGCCAGCCATGACAAAAGAGTAAGATACTTGTCTATCCCGGCTATTAAAAATACTCTTTCACCGAATTATACTCGGTTTAACCGAAATAACTGACTAAATTCACCATAGTTTAAAGTTCTAACTTCCTACCGGGACGAAATTACTCAAGACCCCTTTTTTCACCAAACCGCTTCGCAGAGTGTTTTCAATTTACATAGATAATGAAGCGCGAAGAAACCCCAATTAACATACTGCTTGCAGACGACGATCTTGATGACCGGGAATTATTTACCATGGCCTTAGATCAATTGCCTATTAAAACAAAACTTACAATGGTCAATGATGGTGAACAACTCATGAGTTATCTCTATAACTCAGGGCACCATCCCGATATTCTTTTTCTTGACCTTAGCATGCCACGCAAAACCGGGTTTGAATGCTTACCTGAGATCAAGGAGCAGGAAAAAATAAAGGACATTCCGGTAGTTGTATTTTCCACGTCTTACCAGCGAGATATTATCTATGAGCAAAATTTAATAGCGCAGCTCTCGGGCCTGGGAGCTTATCATTATATCCGTAAGACGGCGAATTTTGAACAATTTAAAGAAAGTATCTGCGAAGCAATAATAATGGTTATCAACAAAAACAAAGCTGATAAAGAAACAGGCCTGCAATAAACGATAAAAAAGAAATGAATTCAAAACATATAAATATTTTGCTCGCAGATGATGATGCTGACGATTGCCTGATCTTTGAGCGGGCTTTAAGGGATTATCCGGCAATAACGAACCTTATTACGGTTAATGATGGCGAACAGCTCATGAAGCTGCTTGAAACCACCAATGAGCTTCCTCACGTTCTTTTCCTCGACTTCAATATGCCCTGCAAAAATGGCCTGCAATGTTTAGTAGAAATAAAGCAGAACGATAATTTAAAGCATCTTCCTGTTATTGTATACTCAACTTCATTTGAAAATGACGTCGTGGATCAATTATTCGAAAATGGCGCACACTATTTTATCCGCAAGCTTCCGCAGTTCCCTGTATTTAAAAAGATAATTCAACATGCTTTAACGCTTGTAACCCAGGAAAACAGCGCACCACCACTAAGAGAACATTTTGTGCTTTTGGTCCAAAATAACCTGATCGCTTAACGAGCTATAAAAGCGTTACCGCCCTCAAAATAAATTAATTTATTATGTCAAAGAAAAAATCAGATGAAGCGTCGCTTGCCAAAGAGCTGGCTCTTCAAAACGAAGAAAAAGAAAAGCGGGAAGCGGAGTTAGCTGTTGCTAACAAAGAGCTTGCCCTGCAAACAAGGGAGAAAGAAAAACGTTCGGAAGAGAGAGAAAAGAGGGCAGAGGAATTAATCATCGCAAACAAAGAGCTTGCGTTTCAAAATGATGAAAAGGAAAAACGGGCAGCGGAACTGATCATCGCCAACAAGGAGCTTGCTTTTCAAAACAATGAGAAGGAAAAGCGGGCGGCAGAATTAATAATTGCCAATGAAGAACTTGCTTTTCAAAACCACGAGAAAGAAAAACGGGCAGCGGAACTGATCATTGCCAACAAGGAGCTTGCGTTTCAAAATGATGAAAAAGAAAAACGGGCAGCAGAACTGATCATTGCTAACAAGGAGCTTACGTTTCAGAACGAAGAAAAGGAAAAGCGTGCCGCCGAGCTGATCATTGCTAACAAGGAGCTTAATTTTCAAAATAAAGAAAAAGAAAAACGCGCAGTAGAAAAGGAAAAACGCGCAGAAGAATTGATAATTGCCAACAAAGAGCTCGCCTTTCAGAACGAAGAAAAAGAAAAACGCGCAGCAGAATTAATAATCGCTAATGAAGAGCTTGCCTTTCAAAACAATGAAAAAGAGAAGCGTGCGGCAGAGCTAATAATTGCCAACAAGGAACTTGCTTTTCAAAACGAAGAAAAGGAAAAACGAGCGGCAGAAAAAGAAAAGCGCGCAGAAGAGTTAATCATTGCCAACAAAGAGCTTGCCTTTCAAAATGAAGAAAAGGAAAAGCGTGCCGCAGAGCTGATAATTGCCAACAAAGAGCTTGCGTTTCAAAATGAAGAAAAAGAAAAACGTGCGGCAGAAAAAGAGAAACGCGCAGAAGAATTGATCATTGCCAATAAGGAGCTTGCCTTTCAAAATGAAGAAAAGGAAAAGCGCGAAGCAGAATTGCTGATAGCTAACGAAGAACTTGCCTTTCAGAATAATGAGAAAGAGAAACGGGCAGCAGAATTAATAATTGCCAACAAGGAGCTTGCGTTTCAAAACGTAGAAAAAGAAAAAAGAGCTGCCGAGCTGAGCATTGCGAACACACTGGCCGGGAAACAAGTGGTGGAGCTGGCACAACAGGCCGAAGAGCTTCAGATGCAGCAGGAAGAATTGAAACAAATGAATGAAGAATTAGAGGAGCAAGCTCAAAATCTAAAGCAGCAGCAGGAAGAACTGCAATTGTCGAACGAGGAGCTGGGCGGGCAAACACGCTCCCTGGAAGAAAAAAACAAGGAAGTTGAGGCTGCCAGGTATGATATTGAGCAAAAAACAAAGCAGCTCGAGGTTAGCAGCAAGTACAAATCAGAATTCCTTGCAAACATGTCGCATGAATTAAGAACGCCGCTAAACAGCTTGCTTATCCTTTCAAAAGACCTGTCTGAAAACAGGAAGAACCACATGGATGAGGAAGAAGTTGAAAGCGCGGAAATAATTTACAAGAGTGGCCACGACCTGCTTATCCTGATTAATGAAGTTCTTGACCTCTCTAAAATTGAAGCAGGAAAAATGCAGATAAACATTGAAAAGGTCTCCCTTAAAAACTTCATTGATTATCTGATCCGCGATTTTAAACATCAATCGGAGCAAAAAGGATTGAAGCTTACCTATTCATTAGACAAAGAATTACCTGAATCAATACGAACCGATTCACAACGCCTGAATCAAATATTAAAAAACCTTATATCCAACGCCATAAAATTCACTGAAAAAGGAAATGTAAATATTACCGCTAAACGCCATACAGAAAAGGCAATTATAATCTCCATTTCAGATACCGGCATTGGAATACAGGAAGATAAGCAGATGTCAATATTTGAAGCTTTTCAACAAGCGGACGGTGGAACTTCAAGAAAATTCGGCGGCACAGGTTTAGGGCTGTCTATCTCACGCGAGCTTGCAAAACTACTTGGCTCTGAAATCAGGTTAACCAGTAAGCTCAATGAAGGCTCCACTTTTTCAGTGATCATTCCATTTGAAATTCATGGCGAGAATGAACCCGTTAAAACGACTGAAGTAAACACTTCGGCTTTATCCAAGCCTCAAACTGACAGCTATTCAAAATATTTAAACCACCCGACCATAAAAGATGACAGAGATATCATAACCCAGGATGACAGAGTGGTACTTATCATTGAAGACGATTTAAATTTTGCGGCCATACTTTTAAAACAGGCCAATCATAAGGGCTTTAAATGCTTGTCAGCCGCAACAGGCGAAGACGGCTTATTGCTTACTGCAAAATACAAGCCCCAAGCTATCATTCTCGACATGCAGCTACCCGGCATCGATGGGCATAAAGTTTTACTGGATCTTAAGGCAGACCCAAGCGTAAGGCATATCCCCGTCCATATTATTTCTGCAAGTGAGCGCTCTCTCGAATCCATAAAAGAAGGCGCTGTGGAATGTTTAATGAAACCGATCGATAAAAGCGACCTTGATAAAGCATTTAACAGGATTGAAAACTTTATCAATCGCAAAATAAAAAATCTATTGATCATAGAAGATAATGATAATGCAAGGAAAGCGATGCGCGTACTCATAGGGAATGGCGACGTGAAATGCCTTGAAGCGGGAACAGGAAAAGATGCCCTGGCTATTTACCAGCAAAATCAGATCGATTGCATCATATTGGACATTGGATTGCCGGATATGACCGGGTTTGAGCTCATCCACAAGCTGGAGGACCTGAACGATCAGAGCCTACCTCCTATTGTTGTGTATACAGGCAAGGAGCTAACAAAAGAAGAAAATGACGAGCTCCTGAAGTATTCTGAAAGCATCATTATAAAAGGTATAAAATCTGAAGAGCGGTTACTGGATGAAACTGCCCTTTTCCTTCACAGGACAATTACCAATTTGCCCAAGTCCAAACAATTGATGATAAATAGCCTGCACGATAGCGAGTCCTTTTTTCATGTAAAAAATATATTACTTGTTGATGACGACACACGAAATGTATTTGCCTTGTCGAAAATATTAAAGGCACGGGGAATGAGTGTGATAACGGCGGAAAACGGGAAAAACGCATTAGACATGCTGGAGATCCATCCTGAAATTGACCTGGTATTAATGGATATCATGATGCCTGAAATGGATGGCTACGAAGCAATGCGGCGAATCCGGACGCAGAAAAAATTTAAGAATCTGCCCGTAATTGCGCTAACAGCAAAGGCGATGAAAGAAGACAAGCAAAAATGCATTGAGGCAGGCGCCAGCGATTATATTACCAAGCCGATTGATATGGACCGGTTGCTTTCATTGATGCGGGTGTGGCTAAGTAAGTAAAAGAACAAACAGATATTAAGAACCTAAATTATAAAGGGAAGTGGAAAAAAACAATCAAGTTAAGCTCCTGTTGGTAGATGACAGGCCGGAGAATTTACATGCGTTAAAAGTAATTCTGGCCAATGAAGATTACCTATGCGTGAAAGCCGATTCAGGTGAAGAGGCTTTGAAGATCCTTCAAAATGACAAAGATTTTGCCATTATATTAATGGATGTGCAGATGCCCATGATGGATGGATTCGAAACAGTAGAGCTTATCCGCAGGATCGAAACGGTTAAGCATGTGCCTATCATCTTTTTAACTGCCAGCATGGATACTTCGGCGCATATATTTAAAGGATATAAGGCCGGCGCAGTTGACTTTATGATAAAGCCGCTTTCCGCCGAAATATTAAGGGCAAAAGTAGCTGTTTTTGTAGACCTTCACAGGAAAAGCCAGGAGCTGCTTGTTCAAAGAGAACAAATGACCATCCTCAACGACTATGTAACGGCAACCAACAAAGGCCTTGCCCTGCAAAACATAGAAAAAGAGAAAATAGCCGCAGAGCTGATCATTGCCAATAAAGAGCTTGTTTTACAAAACGAAGAAAAAGAAAAACAATCAGCCGCTTTACAAATTGCAAACAAGGAGCTGATGGCATTTAATTATATCTCAAGCCACGATCTCCAGGAACCACTTCGCAAAATACAAACGTTCATCTTAATGACAGTGGAAGAGGAAAACCTGCCGGAACGGGCGAAAGAGAATTTAAAGCGGATACAATCGGCAGCGGAAAGAATGCAACAGCTTATTGAAGACCTTCTTGCATTCTCCAAGGTGAAAACCACCGAACGCAAATTTGAAAAAACCGACCCGGGCGTGGTGATCAATGAAATAAAAGAGGACTTAAAAGATATTTTCAATGCCAAACACGCCACAATAGAAGCCACCGAACTGTGTCCTGTGAACGTTATTGCCTTTCAATTCCGGCAGCTCCTGTACAACCTGATAAGCAATGCGCTTAAATTCTCCAAAGCAGATGTTCCGCCGGTCATTCAGATAAAAAGCAGGGTTGAGAATGGCAGCAAGCTTAACAATGAAAAACTTTCTTCAAAAATAAATTATTATCATATCTCGGTCAAGGACAATGGCATTGGTTTCGAGGCTAAGTACAGCGAGCAGATCTTTGAAGTGTTTAAAAAGCTTCATAGCAAAGATGTATACATCGGCACAGGCATAGGATTAGCTATTGTTAAAAAAATAGTAGAGAACCATAACGGGATCATTACAGCTACGGGCGAATTAAATAAAGGAGTCACATTTGACATTTACATTCCAGCGAACGAGCCGGTATAGCAATCAGTCAGAATAATTGAATTTTATCCACTTAACCAATAATCACAGGCTTGCGTGTCAGAAAAAACAAACTCAGAAGATAACCCCGGGATCACAAGGGATACTATCAAGGAAGAAAAGGATGGAGATAAATTGCGCGAATTACTGGAAACTCTTTACCAACAATATGGGTATGATTTCAGGGAGTATTCAGAAGCCCACCTTCAACGCAGAATAAGAAACGTAATGATACTGTCCGGAATGCAGGATATGTCTGAGATACAATCCAAAGTGCTGAATGATGCAGGATTTGTTTCAAAGCTTTTACACAATCTTTCGATCACAGTTACCGAAATGTTCCGCGATCCTGGTTTTTATAAATCTTTACGCGAAAACGTTATACCTGTCCTAAAAACATATCCCTTCATTAAGATATGGCATGCCGGCTGTTCCACCGGAGAAGAAGCCTATTCAATGTCGATACTGATGCAGGAAGAAGGTTTGTACGACCGGACTACAATATATGCGACTGATTTTAACCAGCAGGTTGTAAACCGCGCAAAAGAAGGGATCTTTTCCAACGCATTAATCAAAGAATATACTGCAAATTATCAATTGTTCGGAGGCAGGGCATCCTTTTCGGATTATTATACGGCGGACCAGAATAACGCAATTATGAATCAATCCTTAAAAAAAAATATTGTTTGGGCCAATCATAATTTAGTAACCGATAGTGTGTTTGCAGAGGTAAATCTGATAGTCTGCAGGAACGTCCTGATTTATTTTAATAAAGGTTTGCAAAATAAGGTGCACGACCTTTTTTACAACAGCCTGGTAAGTGGCGGGTTCTTATGCTTAGGATCTAAGGAAAGCTTACAGTTTACTGAGCTGCATAGTAAATATTCAGAAGCTGACAGAAAAAACAGGATCTATAAAAAGAAGTACTAAAATGCAATATGAAGCAATTGTTATAGGTGTTTCTTCCGGAGGAATGAATGCAATGAACATTCTTTTCTCCCGCTTACCAAAAGAATTTAGCATCCCCATAGTGCTCTTGCAGCATATTGGCCCCCATTCGGATAACCTGTGGATAAAAATTTTAAATAACAAAACCAATGTGGTGATTAAAGAAGCGGATGAGAAGGAAAAGATCGAAAAGGGGCGCGTGTATGTTTCTCCTCCCAATTATCATTTACTCATAGAGAAGAATAAAACCTTTTCACTTTCAATTGATGCGCGCGTAAATTACGCAAGGCCATCCATTGACGTGCTTTTTGAATCGGCTGCCGAAGCCTATAAAAGTAAATTAATTGGAATAATACTTACAGGTTCAAATAGCGACGGAACCAATGGAATGAAACGGATAAAAGAATGCGGGGGCTTAACCATTGCGCAGGACCCGGAAACCGCTGAATCAGGTTATATGCCGGCCTCGGCAATTGCAGCCGTAAAAGTGGATCATATTTTATCGTTGCAGGGCATATCAGATCTACTAATAAAAATTGCCAAAGAAAATAACGCTCCGTTGTAAATCATCTTTACAAAAAGCTTTCAGCCTGATTTTAGGGGCTCGCCATATCATTGGGGCTAAAGCCCCGTTAATACTCCCGTTCTATTACCACGGCCTGAAGGCCGTGGCAACTGCTGACATCAGCAAACGCTCATTTTTCCAGCTGAGCATTGATCCTTGTCCTGATCTCCGCAAGGCTTTGCTCATTTTTTAATTTACCATTCTCAAACACCACCTGCAGCAAACCTGTACCCTCTTCTTCCCAGCTGCATTCATCTTTCAGGCTAAGGCTGCCGTTTGACTCATATACAGCCAGCAATCCCTTTGCAGATTTTTTTGTTCCGTCATCCGTTTTAGGATCCTTAAAAATATTCCTTCCTTCGCCATTCACCTGGCCGTAAGTGGCTTTCATTGCAAAGCCGTACGTGTCGCGCGTTACATATTCATAAGTGTACGAGCCGATCCCGAGCACTACATTAAAAGAAGAGAATCCTTTCTCCTTTAGTCCGTTCAGGATGTCCTTCTGGCGCTGCATCGTGATGCTGTCGCCATAAATGAGTCCGATGTGAGGATCCAGCAGACGGTAACCTTTCTCGGTCATTGTTCCGCCGAACACCTCCCACATGCATTCGATAGCGCCTTTGTATTCAGGGCTGCCGGGCGCTGCATCCTTGTCGCCGATAATGATCTTCACCGGATCGCCGCTGTCGGGACGGATCACCACTTTGCCTTCCCTCTGCAGGATCTTTGATCTCAATGCAGGCAGGTATTCCGTGATCACCTTCCAGAAGTCCCAGGTATCGGATACGATGGAAACAATCCCGGACGGATACAGTTGTGTGATCAGCCGCTCAAACGTCGCAATTTCACTGTCTTTTGTGCCCATGCACATCACCGAGTGCTCTGTTGCGGGAACGCTTCCGCCGATCAGCTCCGTATCGGAATCTGCATTGTAATACATTTCCATGAAGTCGATCGCAGGCACTGTGTCGGTCCCATAAAATGAAAGCAGGTGTCCCGCCGCGCTGATGCATGCATCTTCGATCCCGCTCATTCCCCGGAAGCTGAAATCATGCCCCTGCCAGTAAACAAAGTCAATCCCTGTATCGCTTACCGTTTCCTTTGCGAACCTGTTGAATGTTTTGCGGTACTGGAATGCAGTGGTTGCGCTGGTAGATGGCTTCCAGAGGATGGCCGACATAAGCGATTCGAGGTAATTGGTGAGCCAGAAAAATTTTGGCTGTGTATTGTAAACCGTCAGCACAGGGATCCTTGGGCTCACGATGGTACCTTCCGGCAGGCCCTTAATGATCAAAGGAAGGTAGCCCAGGTCGTGCAGCTCCGCGATGTGCTCCACGGGAATGCTGTCCTTTCCGAGGGCATTGTCCATCCTGCGCCTGTAATCCTTCATTACCTTTTCCTTTGGCACATTGAAAAAACCTTCATCCCACTGTTTGATCATATACTCTTTGATGAAATATTGGAGTCCGAAGAACACGAGGTTCTCATTCTCTGCAAGCCTCGACTTACGCGGTGTGAAATTGGAATACACCATTTCCGTTCCTTCGGGATACTGCCTGCGGTGATCTGCCTTATAAAAGTCGATCAGCATTAAGGGATTCATTTTCATAGTATGTTTTTTATTGAATGTTTTATAACTAATCTTTGTTTCTCCCTTTTTCACCCGGATAAAGGGTTTTAACAACATCGCTCTGCCAGTATTCTTTTGTGTCGGCATCCAGCAACGAAAGCTTTCCGCGGAATGCAGCGCCGGTATCGATGTTCCATACATTTGCCGCATTCATCGGCACCTCCGATTTATAATCCATCGTAGGCGTATGGCCGAGGTATATTTCCGCGAAATGTTTCAGGCGCTTCGGGTACAGTACCGAATCTTTCTTAATCCCCGGATCCATTGCTACCGCCATTTCCCAGAGTGTACGGTCCCAGCTGAAGTTTGTGCTATACATTTCCCTTGCCGGCCCGTGCATGGAAGTGTAACCTGCATGAATGAACAGGCGGTTCTTTTCGTCGACGTGATAATCCTTCAGCCTTTCGAAGAATCCAAGGTGCCGTTGCCATACTTCCTCATCGTATACATCATAGCTATCCACCGAAGAGGAGCCGCCGTGAAGCAGCCATGTGAGGTCCGCATCTCTTCTCCTGAGCCAGCCCTCGCACCAGGTATCGTGATTACCACGCATGAAAATACAATTATGTGATTCGCTCAGGTTCAGCAGGTGCGCGATCACCTGCCGCGACTGGCTCCAGCCATCCACATAATCTCCGAGAAAGATGAGTGTATCCTGCTGCGTAACCTCAGCTCTTTCCAGCACCTGTGCAAGCGCCCGGAAGGCACCGTGTATATCACCTATGACCAATGTTCTTGCTTTCATTTTAAAACTCAATATATTTAACCGGTACCTGTTCACAAAGCCACACTCCGTTCTTTGAAAGGTAAAATGTGTAACCATCTTTGTGCATGGCTGCGGCATGGATCTTTAAAATAACCGGCTTACCTCTCCTGCTTCCCACTTTCACTGCAGTTTCAATATCTTTACTAAGATGCACATGCAGGCGCTGCATTTTCTGAAGGCCATCTGCCTTAATGCTTTCGAGGAATTTCTCAACCGTTCCATGGTACAGGAAATCCGAAGGCTCCTTTTCTTCCAGTCCCAGGTCTACACTTACGGTATGTCCCTGGTTCGCGCGGATCTTCGAATAATCATCGCTAAAAGCGAAGCGTTGCTTATCGCTGCTGATCACCACTTCTTCAAGTGTATCAAAATCAAGCGATACTTTTTTCACGCTGCATTTTTCAATGAGCTCATCCACAGCCACCCAGCCGTTCGCATCCATGACGACCCCAATTTCTTCCGGCTTGTGCCGCAGCACGAGGCTCAGGAATTTACTTATCCCTTTCAAATCTTTCATTCTTCAAATAAATTAAATTGCTTGTAAAACCCATCACCTGTCCTGTCAGCGATCGAGTTGGAGCTGCATACATTTTCATATCCTGCTTCCTTCAAGCGATCCAGCGCATTGTGGCTGAAAATCCCATGCGACACAACGAGGTAGAGCTTTCCTGCGCCCTTTTCCTTCAGGCTTTTCGCGATCTCTATAAACGTGCGCCCTCCGTCACAAATATCATCCACCACTATGCAGCTTTTCCCTGAAAGGTCATCGGCGATCACATCGCTCTTAATGATCTGCCCGGTTGCAAGGTCGCGCACCTTAATGCCGGCGGCAATATTGTTCTTATACCCAATCTGCGCGGCCAGCTTATCTACTTTCTTATATGCGCCAAGGTCGGGCGACACCAGAATATAACCGGAAAGTTTCAGCTCTTTTAAAAAGTAAGCAGCCATTTCATAGTTCGGGACATTCATACAGTTGTTCAGTAAGGCCGGCGCAACATCGCTGTGCGCATCAAATACGATCACCTTATCAAGCTCCAGGCTGTTGATCACAGAAGCAAATACCTTAATGGAAAGCGGCTCGCCCGGCACCATCACCCTGTCCTGCCGCGCATAAGGCACATACGGGATAAAGGCTTCGATGCGCTTTACCTGCATTCTTCTCAGGGCATCCACAGCGAGCATCAGGATCATGAGATCGTCCGAGGAATTAAGCCTTGTGTTGATCCTGACCGCATCCTGCTCATTATATTCCTGCAGCAGCTTCACATGGCATTCACCGCCCGCAAATTTGCTGATCGTAATACATTCATTTGTTTCGAACAGATTTAATGTTTTCATAATTATAGCTCAAAGTTAAAACCCGACTGCGTCAGCTCTTTATATGCTTTTTTATCGAAGCGGTAATAGCGTGCCGCCTTGTGGGCCACATTCGTTTCTTTTTCATCCAGCTCCTTCAGCAATCCCATTCCTAATATTTTTTTCCGGAAATTACGCTTATCGATCGCAGCGGCAAGAATAGCCTCATACACCTGCTGCAATTGCGTCAGCGTGAACTTTTCATTCAACAGTTCAAAGCCAACCGGCTGGTAGCGCACCTTTCCACGCAGGCGCTGCAATGCGGCCTTTACGATCTTATTATGGTCAAAGGCCAGCTTCGGGATCTCAGAGATGCTGTACCATTCGGCCCGCACCGTATCACGGCCGGCAAGCAGTTCAAACTGGTGCCTGTTCACCAGCGCGTAATAGGCAACGGATACGATCCGTTCGCGGGGATCACGATCAATCTCGCTGTATGTATATAACTGCTCAATGAACACATTCTTCAGCCCCGCTTTTTCCAGCAGGATCCTTTTTGCACACTCTTCTGTTGTTTCATTCATATATACAAATCCGCCGGGCAATGCACATTTGTTCTTAAAAGGCTCATTCTCCCTTTCCAGCAGAAGCAATTTCAATTCACCGCCGTCAAATCCAAACAGTACGCAATCCGCTGCAAGCGCAGGGCGTGGGTGTTCGTACCGGTATTTATGACTATCTGACATAGTGTAATTTATACACAAAGATAACAGCAAATAAAATGCAAAAGCAAATTAATAGTGTAATTTTTACACTATTAAGAGATAACAATTTAATTATCAGCAGTTTAATTTCACAAAAGAACAATAAAAAAGGGAGCTCTGAGCTCCCTTTTCTTTAATTGCAGCATCCGCATTTGCAGGATTCGCAGGTACATACTTCGCAGTTACATTGTCCGTTTGCGCAGTTGCAATTTTCCATTTCTGTTTTCATGATGTGTTGATTTTTAGTGATACATTTATTTAACAATACAAAGGTATCTCAACACGGCAAGATAAGCTTTACAGCTTTTTGGGAAGAATGTACATAATTTTTGGATCGCCGGAAACACAGGATAGAACGCGGTTACAGGCTGTCGATCGACTTGCGTTTTGATAAGCCTATCTTTTTGAAATGGCCCGGCGTTAACCCGGTGACCTTCTTAAATTGCGAGGAAAGATGATGAACGCTGCTGTAGCCCAGCAGATCCGCGATCCCGGTAAGAGAAAGCTGGTCATAAACAATAAGCTCCTTTACCTTTTCCAGCCGCTGAAGAATGTAATACTGCTCTATTGTCCGGCCTTCGATGGAAGAGAAAAGATTGCTCAGGTAGGTATACTCATAATTCAGCTCACTCGTTATAAATGCAGAAAGGTTCATTCTTTTAGCACCGGCAAGCTGATCGAGGTAAAGCATCACAGACTTCTTGATCTTTTCAGTAAGCACTGTCATGCGTTTATCGATGAGCTCGAATCCCTGTTGTTTCAGGCCCTCCGACAGCTCCGCCCTCTTTTTATCGCTGAGCTCCTTCTCAATCTCTATTTCGCCAAGGCTCACTTTCGTGAACGGGACCTTCAGCTTATCCAACAATCCTTCCACCGTGGAAATACAGCGGGGACAAACCATATTTTTGATAAAAAGCTTTTGCATGGCACAAAGGTAATTAAATACGGCGAAGGGAATTCCCGCCTTATACCGCAGGCTTCAGGATCGGGCTGAGGGCTGCAATGGCAACATCTACGGAACGGACGTTTTCAAACGACAAGGTGAGCTTGCCGTTATTCTCTTTCATTTTGCAAAGCCGCGGGTTTTGCTGCACATACTTCAACACTTGGGTAAATGCCTCGCTCTGGTAATAAGGTGAATCCTGCTTCGGAATAAAGTAGCCTACCATGCGATTGTTCTTCAGAAACAGCTTTTCGAAGCCGATCTCCAGCGCCAGCCAACGCAAACGAATGGTATGGATCAGCTCCATCGCCTGTTCCGGCACCGGCCCGAACCTGTCGATAAGGCGCGTTTCGAAGCGCTTCAGCTCCTCTTCATTTTTGGAATCATCCAGCTCGCGGTACAGCGTTAAGCGCTCGGTAATGTTGTTCACGTAATTATCCGGGATCAGGATCTCCATATCGGTATCGATCGTGCAATCGTTGAGGTATTTGCTGTGCTTGGTTCCTGCAAATTTTTGCGTGCCGCCAACATCGGTCTGGCTCAGCTCCTCGTGCTCGTTGCGCAGCTCCATGATCGCCTCATCGAGGATCTTCTGGTACATCTCAAAGCCGATCTCGTTGATAAAGCCGCTTTGCTCGCCGCCCAATAAGTTTCCGGCACCGCGGATGTCAAGGTCGCGCATGGCAATATTAAAGCCGCTTCCGAGCTCAGAGAATTCTTCGATCGTTTTCAGGCGCTTGCGGGCTTCCGTTGTAAGCAGCGATACCGGCGTAGTAAGCAGGTAGCAGAATGCCTTTTTGTTCGACCTTCCCACACGCCCGCGCATCTGGTGAAGGTCGCTCAGTCCGAAGTTATGCGCATTGTTGATGATGATCGTATTCGCATTTGAAATATCGAGTCCCGCCTCAATGATGGTTGTTGCCACCAGCACATCGTATTCTCCTTCCACAAATCCCAGCATCACTTCCTCGAGCTTGTCGCCGTCGAGCTGCCCGTGCCCGATGCCCACGCGCACATCCGGACAAAGGCGCGAGATCATTCCCGCCACTTCCAGGATATTCTGCACGCGGTTGTGCACAAAGAACACCTGTCCGCCGCGCGATACCTCGAACATGATGGCATCGCGGATGATCTCTTCGTTAAAAGTATGCAGCTCCGTTTGTACAGGATAGCGGTTTGGCGGCGGCGTGCTGATCACGGAAAGGTCGCGGGAACCCATCATCGAGAACTGCAGCGTGCGCGGGATCGGCGTGGCTGTAAGCGTGAGCGTATCCACATTTGTTTTAAAGGTCTTGAGCTTATCTTTTACCGCAACACCAAACTTCTGCTCCTCATCGATGATCATCAGCCCGAGGTCGCGGAACTTCACGCCTTTGCCAACAATCCCGTGTGTCCCGATCAGGATGTCAACCTGTCCCTTCTCCAGCTTCTCCAGCGTTTCCTTCTGTTTCTTCGGGGATTTAAAACGGTTGATGTAATCCACCTTTACAGGAAAATCCTTTAATCGTTCCGAAAATGTTTTGTAATGCTGCAATGCGAGAATGGTTGTAGGCACGAGCACCGCCACCTGCTTGCCATCCGTTGCGGCCTTGAATGCAGCGCGGATCGCTACCTCTGTTTTTCCAAAACCTACATCGCCGCAGACCAGCCTGTCCATAGGCGATTCCGCCTCCATATCTTTTTTCACATCGGCCGTAGCCTTCACCTGGTCGGGCGTATCTTCATAAATAAAAGAAGCTTCGAGCTCGTTCTGCATATATCCGTCCGGACTGAATTTAAAGCCTTTCAATGCTTTCCGCTTTGCGTACAATTGAATGAGGTCGTACGCGATCTCTTTTACTTTCTTTTTGGTCTTCTGCTTCAGCGTAGCCCAGGTATTTGTCCCCAGCTTGTTGATCTTCGGCTCCGTGCCTTCCTTTCCCGAATATTTTGCAATGCGGTGCAGTGAGTGAATACTGATGTTCACCACATCATAATCCTTGTAAACGAGGCGGATCGTTTCCTGCAGCTTGCCATTCACCTCTATTGTTTCCAGTCCGCCATAACGTCCCACGCCATAATCGATGTGAGTTACGTAATCTCCCGGGTTCAATCCTTTCAGCTCTTTCAGCGTAAGCGCCTCATTCTTTTTATTGAAGGAGTTCTTTAGGCGGAAACGGTGATAACGGTCGAAGATCTGGTGATCGGTATAGCAAACGAGCTTCAGCTCATGGTCGATGAACCCTTCATGAAAGGAAACACCAACGCCGCCGAAAGGAAGGGCATTTCCTTCGCCTTTATCGGCGCGGGGCTTAGAGCCGATGTCCTCAAAAATTTTATATAAGCGCTCGATCTGCTTTTGCGTATCGGCGAAGATGGTGATCTCGAAGCCCTGCCTGCTAAGGTTTTGCAGGTTCTCGTTCAGCATGTTGAAATTCTTGTTGAAGCTCGGCTGGGGGCTGATGTTATAAGTAATGGGTTTGTTTGCCTTAAAGGATGCCTGTCCGCCGTATTCAACAGTGGAGAAGCTGAGCGACTGCCTTGAAAAATTATCCCTGTCGATGTAAAGCTCCGAAGGCGGCAGCTGCGCAATGATCCCGTCGAGCTTACCGAACGCCTCTTCCGCCTGCGCAAATGCCTTTTCGATCTTTTCCGCGCTCAACTGAAAATTCTGGAACCAGAGAATGGAATCCGAAGGAATAAATTCCATGAACGACTGCCGGCTTTCCTGCAGCAATCTTGTCTGGATGTTCGGAATGATCGAGCAAAAGGCAAGCTTCTGAACCGAGAGCTGCGTGATGGGATCAAAGCTACGGATCGAATCCACATCATTTCCTAAGAACTCGATGCGGAAAGGATTATCGTTTGAAAAAGAGAAAATATCCACGATCCCGCCGCGGACAGAGAACTGCCCGGGCTCCACCACATAATCCACGCGCTCGAACTCGTATTCATTCAGCACTTCTGTGATGAAATCGATGGAGATCTTTTCGCCCTGCTTCAGCTGCAAGGTATTTTTGGTGAGATGGCTTTTGGTGACCACCTTTTCCGTGAGCGCTTCCGGGTAAGAAACGATGCAAACGTGACGGGCACCGGAGCCGGAAGGCGCATTCAATTTATTCAATACTTCCGCGCGAAGCAGGATATTCGAATTATCGATCTCCTCGTGCTCATAAGGCATCCGGTACGATGCCGGAAAGAATAACACATTATCCTCCCCCAGTAAATTCTCAAGGTCGTTCAGCAGGTAAGCCGCTTCCTCCTTGTCGTTCAGGATCAGTAAATTGGTTTTGAAAATATTCTGGTGAAGCGCGGCAGCAACAAAGGAAAGACTTGAGCCGATAACATTTTTGAGATGGATGCGCGTAACCTCTCCTTTCAATTCCTGTGTGAGCAGTAAATTGTTCGGCGCCTCATTGTACTTTTTTAAGATCTCTTCTTTCGTCAATTCAAAAACCGGCTTTTGAGCAGAATGCTTTTGTTACACAGTTTCGTACAACAAAAAAACATTCCAGCTCCGCTTCATCAGCGCTGCAAAATTACAAAAAATAAACCCTCATTTGCTTGATCAAATGAGGGTTTGTAAACATTTAGCACATGCTATTTCATTGCAGCATCCACACCCGAATACTTCTTCATGTAATCGCAAGCGAGGTCAACCATATCGGCAGAGCCTAAGAACAAAGGCGTACGCTGGTGAAGCTCCGTAATATCGAGGTCCATGATCCTGCGGAAGCCATCGGTAGCCTTGCCGCCAGCCTGCTCCACGATAAATGCGAGCGGATTGCATTCGTACAGCAAGCGCAGCTTTCCTTTCGGAGATTTGGATGTTGTCGGGTAAATATACACACCGCCGGTGATCAGGTTCCTGTGAATGTCAGCCACGCCCGAGCCAATGTAACGCGAGGAATACGGACGGTTTGTAGCAGGGTCTTCTTCCTGGCAGTATTTGATGTATTTTTTTACTCCATCGGGAAAATGCACGTAATTACCTTCGTTGATGGAATAGGTCTTTGCTGTTTTAGGTGTTTGCATGTTCGGGTGCGAGAGGCAGAACTCGCCGATGGAAGGATCGAGCGTAAAGCCGTTAACCCCTTTTCCGGTGGTGTATACCATCATGCAGGAAGAGCCGTAGATCACATAGCCTGCTGCTACCTGCTCGGTGCCGTGCTGCATAAAATCTTCGAGCGTTCCCGGGCCCGACAAGGAAGTCCGGCGGTAGATCGAGAAGATGGTTCCCACAGAAACATTTACATCGATATTGGAAGATCCGTCGAGCGGATCCATCGCCACTACATATTTTGCATTTTTGGATTGCTTGTTATCCACAATGATAATGTCTTCATTCTCTTCGGAAGCAATTGCGCAGCATTCGCCCCCGAGGCTCAAAGCCGCTATGAACTGCTCATTAGCGAACACATCGAGTTTTTTCACCACTTCCCCTTGTATATTGATCTCGCCTGCTTCGCCTAATATATCAGCCAGTCCGGCCTTGTTCACTTCCCTGTTCACGATCTTGGAAGCGATCCCGATATCTCTCAACAAGCGGGATAACTCTCCTTTTGCATACGGAAAATCCGCCTGTTTCTCTATAATGAACTGTCCTAACGTAGTTACCTGTCTCATGTTGCTTTAGTTGATTTTACACACAAACCTACACATTTTTTTTCGCAAAGAATCATAAATTCATGGGGATTTTGTTCTACAAAAATCAGCCTGCAGCCGCATAAAAAATCAAAGAAACAGGTATCTTTACACATATTACTCAGGCATGAACATCACCATCAGGAAAGGTACAAAAAACGACATTCCACAAGCGCTGAACCTGGTCAAAGAACTGGCAGCCTATGAAAAAGCGCCGCTGGAAGTGGCTGTTACCATTGAAGAAATGGAGCGCGACGGCTTCGGTGAACATCCCGTGTTTGGATTTTTTGTAGCGGAGCTAAATAGCACGATCGTTGGGATCTCGCTTTACTACACGAAATACTCCACATGGAAAGGCAGATGTATTTTCCTGGAGGACCTGATCGTTACTGAAGCATACAGAAAATACGGCATCGGCAAAAAGCTGTTTGATGAAGTAGTGAAAGTGGCAAAAGAGATGAAGGCGCGGAGAATGGAATGGCAGGTGCTGGAATGGAATGAGCCTGCAATTAAATTTTATGAAAAGCTGAATTCCAATTTTGATAATGAGTGGGTGAATTGTAAATTGACGGAAGAACAGATACGGAATTATATTTAAGCTAATTGCTCAACACACCCCTTGCCCCTCTCAAGAGGGGAATTGACGCTGCTGAAAGAAGCTTTTTTGTTTGAATTAACTGCTGTATATAAATAAACTATGATCATAAAACAGTGCAGGATGCATTCCCCTCTCGAGAGGGGGCGCGCTGACAGCGGGCTGCAGGGGTGTGTTTAATACAACAATACAACATGAGAATTTTCAAATTTGGCGGCGCATCTGTAAAAGACGCAAACGCTGTAAGAAATGTAGCGAATATCCTGAAGCACTTTCCGGGTGAGAACATCATTGTGGTGGTTTCCGCGATGGGAAAAGTGACCAATGCGCTCGAACGCCTAACGGATGCTTTTTACTACAAAAAGGAAAACGCCGAAACAGTATTGAGCGGCATCAAAAAATATCACACCGAGATCCTTGAACAATTATTTCCCGATAAAGATCATCCCGTGCATACCGAGATCAGCAATACCTTTGTGGAGCTCGACTGGGCGATAGAGGAAGACCCTTCGCCCGATTACAATTACGATTATGATAAGATCGTAAGCATGGGCGAGATCATCTCCACGAAGATCGTAAGTGCTTACCTCGCTGAAGATAGCCTGCCTAACAAATGGTGGGACGTACGGGGGCTTGTGCAAACCGATAACACTTACCGTGAAGGAAAGGTTGATTGGGAGCTTACACAAGAGCTGGTTGACAAGGATCTGAACGCCTACTTTACAAAACAAAAAGGAATTGTGGTCACCCAGGGATTCCTTGGCGGCACTTCCGAGAACTTTACCACCACGCTTGGCCGTGAGGGAAGCGATTACACCGCTGCAATCCTTGCCTACACCACGAATGCGGAAAGCGTAACCATCTGGAAAGACGTTCCCGGCGTGCTGAACGCCGATCCGAAATGGTTTGATGACACGCAGAAGCTCGACCAGATCTCCTACCAGGATGCGATCGAATTAGCGTATTACGGCGCAACGGTGATCCACCCGAAAACGATCAAGCCGCTGCAGAATAAAAAGATTCCTTTGCTTGTAAAATCATTTTTGCACCCGGAGGAAAAAGGAACCATCATCAATGATGTGCAGTCGCCGCTGCCCGTGCCATCCTTTATTTTCAAGATCAACCAGGTCCTGCTTTCCATTTCGCCAAAGGATTTTTCATTCATCATGGAAGAGAACCTGAGCGAAATGTTCAACCTTTTTGCAGAGCTGCAGGTGAAGGTGAATGTGATGCAAAATTCTGCCATCAGCTTTTCCGTCAGCATCGATAATGACGAACGCAAACTACCGGAGCTGATAAAAATGCTTCAGAAGGATTACAAAGTTTTATACAACGAGAACCTGGAGCTGGTTACCATTCGCTATTATGACCAGGCTACGATCGACAGGGTAACGGTTGGGAAAATGATCTTACTGGAGGTGAAGAGCCGGTATACTGTGCAGCTGGTAATGAAGAATATTTAAGAGGAGCTTATCTCGCCTGTTTCGAAGGGAAATATTTAGTCCAGAGCATTTTCACTTTTGCATCCACCTGTTTCCTGAAAAAGAAATAGCCGCCTGTCATCAGCACAAGGTATGGAATTGCCATGAGGTAAAGAATGCCTGTGTTCAGGCCATTCGCAATGGAGCCGCCATTGCTGAGATCGCTTTCAGCCGTTGTTTTGCACATCGAGCATTGCGAAAATCCATCCGCATTGCATAAGGCGATGAATGCAACCGTTAATAATAAAGCGATATGTTTTTTAATCTTCAATTCTTAAGTTTTAATCTTCAATTCTGGAACACATAAAATGGCGAGATCATCAGATACACCACCACACCTGTGACCGTAACATACAGCCATACAGGGTAGCTCCAGCGCGTAAGCCTGCGGTGTCGCTGAATATAAGCTTCTCCGCCCGGCTCCTGGCTTTTTAAGCCATACCAGAACGACAGCAGGATCAACGGGAGAACTGCTGCCGCCAGTATAATATGACTGATCAGGATCACGAGATACGGCGTGCGCAAAGGGTTGCCAACCGGGAATGTTGTTTCCTGCGCCATCCAGTGATATGTGATGTACGACAATAAAAACAGGGACGACAGTCCGAACGCGATGATGTTCACCTTGCGGTGCAGCTCGATGTTCCTTTGCTTGATAAAGTAAAGTGATAACAGCAGCATCAGCGTGCAGATGCCATTCAGCATGGCATTGAGCTTCGGCAGCCTGTACACAAAATCAGGAATAACTTCGGGTACGGGCAGGATCTTTTTATTGAGGATGACCACCGCAACAAATACCACCACCGATACTGCCATTACTAACCTGAAAACTGTTTTGTCGTTCATCTGTTATTTTATTCCGCAGCTCCGGGCTTATCTTTATTATCCTTGATGGCATATTCCGCGATCAGCACTTTAATATCATCCAGGAGGTCGTTCACCGCTTTTATATCGGTTCCGTCATAAATGCCGCGGATGTGCTTTTCCTTGTCCACCAGCACAAGCAATTCGCTGTGAATAAAATCATCGGGGCCGCCATCGCCTTCCATGGCATTTACAAGATAGGAATTGCGGGCCATGTCGTACAACTGCTTCTTATCTCCTGTTACGAAATTCCACATGTCTGTATCGGCATGGATCATATTTGCATACGCCTTTAATACAGGCACGGAGTCGTTCTCAGGGTTGACGGTATGAGATAAGATCTTCACCATGTCTTTCGAACCCTCGAATTTTTCCTGCACACGCAGCAGCTCAGTCGCCATTTTGGGACAAATGCTTTTGCAGGTGGTGAAAAAATAATCGGCTACATAGATCTTCCCTTCGTAATCTTTATCGGTAACAACCTTCCCATCCTGGTTCACAAAACTGAAAGGCTGCACGGAATGGTAAATGGTATCCTTGCCATTGGCTGCAAGCTCACGCTCACCTATATAAGGAAGGTGAATAAAATTGGTCTTACCCGTTGCCAGGATCACATACAATACGGAAGGAAATGTAAGGATAAACAGCAGGATGACTAATATGGTGCCTTTTTTCTTCATTCAACAAATTATTGGCTGCAAAAATACGGCTAAATCGCTTACGATAGCTGCGGAGCAGAATAAAAAAAGGCCCCGTAGCGGAGCCTTTCTAAAATATTATTCGTGGTGTTCGCCGCCTTCTGCGGGATGCGATTCTGCAGGATGTTCACCTTCTGCATGATGGCCGGTTTTAGCAGCCTCATTCAGCGCGTTCTTCTGGTTGACGATCAGCTCATCCATTTTCTCTTTATGGACCTTGCTGTAATTAGCTTCCTGAACAATTATACCGATCAGATAAACAATAAATATCATGTAAGGCGCCAGCACTGACCATTTCAACCATTTTCTCTCATGGCCAAGGTGCATGAACTCAAATACGATAAAGAATGCCTTACCGATGGTTAAGCCGATAAAGATGAATTTCAGGGTAACTGAGGAGGTACGGTCCTCATTGAGCAGGCCCCATGAGTGGGCTTTGAAACCAATGATCAGCTCGACTATGGTAACAACAAGCATGATCCAGAAAACACCCCAAAGCTTTTTGCGGGCTTTCTTTCCTGCTTCTTCACTGTGCTGAGCCATGAACTCATACTGTGGGTAATCATCGTGAAATTCTGACATAACAACTAATTTAAAAATTTAAAGAGATCAATTATCTGAATTCTATGTGTTTTAAAATTACAACAGGTAGAAGAAGGTAAATACGAATACCCATACCAGATCGACAAAGTGCCAGTACAGACCAACCTTCTCAACCATTTCGTAGTGTCCGCGCCTTTCGTAGGTTCCTTTCACTACATTGATAAATATAACGAGATTGATAATTACACCGGAGAATACGTGGAAACCGTGGAAACCTGTAATGAAGAAGAAGAAGTTTGCGAATACCGGTAAGCCATACTCATTCACGGTCATTGTTGCGCCGTAAACCGTTTGCTCCACCCATTTGCCGTCTACAGACACGCTTCTTAAAGCCCCGTGCTCTGTTCCAACAATGAAGTGGTACCACTCCCATGCCTGTGAGCCAACGAACATTGCACCGCCGATGATAGTAAGGAGCATCCAGATGATCACTTTTTGCCTGTCCTTCCTGTGCCCTGCTTCTACTGCAAGTACCATTGTTACCGACGACATGATGAGGATCAAGGTCATCAGACCTACGTATGCCAAAGGAATGTGTCCGTGATAAAAAGGGAAGTGAGTAAATACATCGCCCGGATTAGGCCAAACTTCGGGATGTTTATGGCGCATAAAGCCATAAGCACATAATAAGCCTGAGAATGTTAATGCATCGGATACCAGGAAGAACCACATGAAGAGCTTTCCGTAGCTTACGTTAAATGGTGATTTCCCACCGTCCCATGCTGAGCCTGAATCTGTTTCAACTGCGTGACTTGACATACTTTATAAAAAATTAGAGTTTTTTAACTGAAATTCGGGTGCTAATATGCAAATTTTCATTGAAATTTTAGCGAACAAATAATAAAAATAAGAACAAATATATCCACAGCAAATCAAGGAAATGCCAGAAGATAGCGCAAAGCCTTACGCCTAAAAGGTTTTGGGAGTTGTATTTTCCTTGTATAGACTTAATCCAAACTACGGAGAGGGCTATCATTCCGCCCGCCAGGTGCAGGAGGTGCATCAAGGTAAGCACATAGAAAAACGATCCGGAAGCATTGCTGTATTTTCCGGCAAAAACGATCTTCTGGCTGTAGAGAATTCCCCAGCCCATGAACTGGCAGATCACGAAGCCGGCACCCAGCAGCAGGGTGAGCAAGGCGCCCATTTTTAGATTTTTAAGCTCGTCCTTTTTTGCTGCAGAAAGCGCCCAGTTCATGGTAACGCTGCTTAGCAGGATAACTGCGGTGCTGATGTAAAAGATCTGGGGCATTTCGAACTGCATCCAGTCGCCTTTTTGCTGACGCACCACGTAAGCGCTGGTAAATGCCGCGAAAAGCATTACCATGCTGCCCATGCCGAGGTACAGCATCGGCTTTGCCACCTTTTCACGGATGGCCTGCTTTTCTTCGGCAGCTGATAAGATTGTTTCCATTATTAACTATCGTTAGGTTGTTACTTTACCGAATCACTATTTCCCGATCATTACCGCCAGCTGGATGGCCGGCAGGTAAAAGAAAGAGCCGAACATGAGCTTGCGCGCCGCTTCCACGGTGCAATCCTTATAAAGTATATAGGCCTGGTACAGGAAATAGATGCTGCAGAAAGAGATCACGAATGCCGAAATAGTGCCTGAAATATGGAACATTACGGGCATCAGGCTGATCGGGTACAAAAAGAGGGTATACACGAGCACCTGGAAAGCGCTGCTTTTATCGCGGCCGCCGCGGGATGGAAGCATTTGAAAACCCGCTTTTTTATAATCATCGTCAAGTACCCAGGCAATGGCCCAGAAATGAGGAAATTGCCAGATGAACTGCCCCACGAACATGATCCAGCCGATCAGCGGCACCTCGCCAAAGCCTTGGGTAGTAGCCACACAACCCAGCAAGGGCGGGATGGCACCCGGAAAAGCGCCTACAAATACGGCAAAAGGGGTAACACGTTTCAAAGGGGTATAAACAGCGGTATACAGGATCAGGGCGAGGGCTCCGAGAATGCCGCTCAGGGGATTCATGAAAACAGTGAGGATAGTGATCCCTGCGCTGCCGGTAATCGCCGCGAGGATAAAGGCCTCATTCACGCTCATGCGTTCCTGCGGCAGCGGGCGGTTCTGCGTCCTCGACATCAGCTTATCGAGGTTCCGCTCGATGATCTGGTTAAAGCCGTTGGAAGAGCCTGTTACAAGGAAACCGCCTAGCACCAGCCAACCCATTTGGGCCCAGTCGACCTTCACCGAAGCGGCGGTATAGCCGATAGCGGCGGAAAATACCACCAGGGAGGCAAGGCGGAATTTCATAAATGCGGCATAATCCCGCAATTTACTGACCTGTGCAACCGGTTTCTGGAGTGTATTTACGTCTTCTGTGATCAAAATCGAGCGCTTTTTGTAAGCGGCTACAATTTTACCAAATTATTCTGAATTAACGTGTGTTTATTGGAAATTTTAGACGGTTTTTGGAATAATGGGGATGAGTGATTGGATGCGGCCACAGATTTACAAAGAACTACTTTCTTTGTTGTATCATTTAATGACGGGTATCTCTATTGCGGAATCTCCTGAAGCAATCGCTCCATGTACTCTTAATAGCTTTTCAGCTACAGTGATCAAATCAAGTTCCTCGATGTTTTCTTCAAGAATTGCCTGATCATGAAGTTGCTTGAGCCCAGAAGGGAGCATCTTAAGATTTTTTTAATTTTATCCAAGATGGAGCTATCGCTTAATGTTATTATGACGCTCTTATTCGTAACCTCAAGTAGGATATTGTTATCTAACGACATATCAACTAAAATCGCCAGAATTACGGACAATCTGCTGATAAATAATGGACCGAAGTTTAAGAGCTCACCATTTCCAAGAGCAGACATTGTCTGTTCAATATTGGATTTGCTTATATTTGCTTCATTCGGGTATAAAAATTATTTCAATATTTGACCTTTATTCCTTTTTTAATTCCCTGAATATAATTTTTGGGCACTTGACTGTCCTTTGGCTCAGCGTTAACTGCTAAATAACACTTGCATATTCAGACAACACATGTAGTAAGCCATCCCGAAGATTCGGCCCTTCATATCTGATGGCTTCGAATCTCGAATCCTTACCCATAATTACCATAGTATATTTGTTAGCACTTCGAACACCGTCGTATTTTAGGAGCAGATATCTTCGGAACTATCAAACACCTCAAATACATCTTCAATATGAATTGAATTAATAGCCGCAATCAAAGCATTTAATCTTGTTTTCATTCATTTTCTTTTATTAATCCTTGGTCTTCTCAATAGTATTTAATCTCAAAGTCAACTCTTCATAATTTACCTTGGTTATATGAATGCCCCGTAGACGCTCATTAACAAACTCAGAAAAGTTGGTAACGTCTATATACTCCATATCAGAATATATACGAAGAATATTCGAAATGCCCGTTTTCAAATATTGGAATGCTTTTTCATTATCTCCATCACTACTATACATTTCTGATAACAATACGTAATTATAGGAGGCAAAAGGGTCGTATTTTATTGAATTTAACAATGCCTCCATATAAGAATTTTTATCTTTAAACCGGTAATAGAATGCTTGCAATAAAAAAACTAGATTCTGATATTCTGATTGAAAATCCTTTTTAATGATAATATCATATATGTTCTCCAAAGAAGTTGAACTAATTTCACCCTGAAAAGTATCTTCAATATAAGCCCTTAAAACTACCGACTTAATATCATTAGGGTTAGCTCCCAACAGCCTTAAGGCCGAATGATAATCTCCAACAAAAGCAGATTGTAATAATAAAGCAAGTCGCAATCTAATCTCATCATCCGATGGATGTTCTTCTAATTCCTTTTCAAGAAATATTAAAAGCCCGTCATAATCAGAGCTTTGTAGTCGCTTTTCTATTTCAGATGCTAAAATCATGATGTATAAATTATCGAATAACATTTCCAAAGAGCCTTGTCGGATAACCTTTATAGGCATCTATCGACGTTACTTCGCCGTTCCTGATAAATGTCTTTATTGTCGTCTGATGACCGTTTAATTCTTTAAGAATAAAATTATCCCCTTCTTTCAGTTTAGTAATATTTTCCATTACAAGCTTGTCAATTTCTGCCAAGATATCTTCCTTATTTTTACCTAAATCCATTATTCCTTTAGTGATATGATCCTTTGAGAATATGTGTCTTTCATATTTTACTACTAAATCTTTAAAATTAAATTTAATACCTGCCGCTGCCTTCTCCAACCCCGCGAACTCATCCAAGTACTTTGCCGTTTCTGTCACCTTAGCCAATGGAGATGAATTCTTAACCGAAGTCAATTCGCCTGATAATTTTTCTGTGGCTTCCGTTAGTTTTCCAGGATTCTTTTCAAAAAATTCCAATGTAAGAGGATCCACTTTTTTCAGCCCATTCTCCACCAGATTTACATCCAAGCCGGCAGCTTTTAACACATTCTGTGTTTGAGGAATTTCGGCATTAATAATTGAATACGATTTAAGTGTATTCTCTGTAGCTGCCGAAGTTGTTATTGCTGTTTCACCTGCAATTAAAGATTCCTGCTCAATGTAATAGGTTGTTCCTTTCTCGGCAATAAGCTCCCACACGCCTTTTCCTATTAATCTTGCTCCTCCCGGAATAGCTGCTCGTCCAACAATGGCAATTTCAACCAGTTTACCAACTCCAAACATAGCTAAATTAACGAAAAAATCCGACCAGAAATTTTCACCCCACTTTTTATCCGTTAATCCAGCTTGCAATGATTGATGCACCAACGTTGTTATTACAGCTCCGGTAACAATTTCAGTGGTTGTAAGAATTACAGCTGATGCAGTTGCGCCCAAGGCTGTACCTCCTAATGCACCTTCTAATAACCCGGTTAGAAAACCACCAACTCCAGCACCAGCTATAAAGGAAAGCACAACAGCTCCAATCATTACAACCTGTAACTCGGCATTTGCTAATTCAGTTTGAATATTATGCAAGCCGATGTCAACTTTTAAACCCTCACCATATTTAGGGTCTGCAATAAGGTTTTGACCCTCTGCAATAAGCTTTTGTATTTCTACTTCATTATTTGCCTGTCCGGGATAAAGTAAAAAACTTATTTTTAAAAGTATGTCATTAAATTTATCATTATACTTTCCACTGTTACCTAAAAAAATTCTTGATTTTCTTAGTGCTCCGAGCATAGCTGCCTGTGACATAATATCCATTATACCTATTGCTGTTTCAACCTTCGCTAAAGGTTTAAGATCCACTTTTGTTAGCGGGTTTCCATCCTTCTCTGAATTTGGTTGGATAGGCTTTTTATTGGCCAGGGCCTCATCGCAATACTTAAACAGGTTATAATGATAGTTTATGTTAGGATCCTTCCTCAGCTTTTCAATGGCGTTTTTAGCAAAGTCGGCTCTTTTATTAAAAATCCCACCTTCTCCATAAATAATTTCATAAAGAAGAGCATACGAATCCTCGAGCAATTTGTCCGCAGGACCAAAATTTACCGGCGATTCTGGATATTTATATGCCGCAATAATTGTATTCCTATAACTGTTAATTGCAGCTTGTGCTTTATCCTTTATTTTCTCATTTATTTTACCGTATATTTCTATAAAAAAAACAGCCTTTCCAACCTGCTCTTTGAATTTGCCAAAATTCTTAACGAGCATATTAGCGCCGATCCCCTCTTCAGTTAGTTCTTTTTGAGAATAGCTATTGCCTTCAATAAATTTCTTCTTAGCAAATCCGAGGGTAGTTTCATCAATAAAAAAGGTAGCGCCGCTACTACCCTTTTTTTCTTCGGATGAGGCTTTCCGCAAACCTTCTTTTGTTCTCTTATCAATTTTCGTTTGCCCATTCTTAGAGTCTTTTTCGTCCGCAACATAAAACTTCCCCGAACGTGACTCTTCCTGCTTTTTTGGATCCTTATTTAATTCTACTGGAACATCGGTAGTCAGCAATATTCCAAGATCTATATACTGCTTATGTGCAATAAAACCATTTTTACCCCGGGGATCCAAAACATAGTTTTTGTTTTGAAAGTTATTTACTAACTCTATTGCTAACACAATAGCTTTCTTAGGTTCAATAGGCGTGTAATTTCCTTCCGGGAATAGTTGCTCCACTTTAGTGGTTGTTCCCATAATAACATTCTTTTTATCCTTTTTATGTACTTCCAGCGTAGCAAAATCATTCACCTCATCATAGTCAACTTTGTTTTCCTGGTATCGATAAAAAGTTTTTGATGGACCCAATTGCAGGTCCCATCGAATAAAACCAAAAGCCGCTTCTCTTCCTCTAAGCCCGGGAATTGGTGTAAAAACCACCAAATATTCTTTCCCCGATTCATCTGTTACATATTTATGCTCTACCCATTGAGGTACGAGGTCCTTATCCGCCTCCCAGCCTCTTTCTATTAAATAATACTTAATGATTTCACTTCGCCATGCAGGAATCGGCCCGTCTTGTTCTCCAAAAAACAATACTTCCAGTTTACTTTGCTGATAGTCATCCCCAAGTTTTTGAGTGATATTAGATAAAGTATATTTTTTATACTTCTTTCTAGCCTCAAGCACAACCGGATCATCCATCTTTTGCACCTTCCTCCCTACATCTCCCTTCTGCTGCACCGTATGCGTCAACTCATGCGCCAATAAGCCTTTTCCTTCCTGCGAAGACGGGTTATACTGCCCTTCATTAAAATAAACATCCTGCCCGTGCGCAAAAGCTTTTGCATTGATGTCTCCGCTCATTTTCTGCGCTTCGCCACCTGTATGGATGTTCACGCCGGAAAGGTCTGTTCCTAAATGCCCTTCCATTTCTGATTTTACATTCGTATCCAGCTTGCTGCCTTGTCCTTTTGTGCCCTGCAACTGCTGGTCGAAGCCGGGTGTGGTGGTCATTCCAGCATCTTCGCTTTTTGCATTGATATCGGATGGCGTGTGCTCCAGCGCCATTTTGGAAATGCTCACATCGCCTTTGGTGACGCCTTCCGCCACTTTATCGGCCTGCTTTTCAGACTGATCTTCCGGCTGCGAGATCTCCAGCTTGGCCTGGACATTGTTCTGCTGATGCCGCTTCGTATTCTCGAAAATTGCTCGACCCGTCACATCCTGTCCATTCGCATACGATTTCCCAGAATCTTCCATCATCCTCGAAACCTGCTCTTCGCTCAACGAGGCAATATAACGCTGAATAGTTTCAAGGCTGGAATTCTTTTTCTTCCGTCGTGCCTTTCCTCTTGAGCTTTCAAATCCGTGGTCGTATGTTCTCATCGACTTTACCTTTTAAAAATTTCTCCTGTCTTCGTACCCCTGTCCGTACCGCCTTACCGGGTTTTGCATCACCATTTCATCGGTACAAACCTCATACTTCCTTCCGGTTTTTTTGAACTCATCCATGAGCGCCTGCTCCAGCAGCTCAAACGTGAGCACGGTTGTTTGCTTGTCGAGCGCCTCGATCACACCTTCCGAAATAATATTGTAAATGCTCCCGCCGGAGAACTGGTAATTCTTCGCAAGCCTGTCCACCAGTCCTTCCGCATAAGCAAACGGGGGAGCCAGCGCATTTTCCCAGAGACGCACACGCTCCAAATATTCAGGGAAAGAAAACGTGACGATCTGCCTGATCCTCCGCTGGAATGCTTTATCAAAATACTGCGACAGGTTCTGAACGTTGGTGGCAAGGATCACAATGCCATTGTATTCCTCGATCTTCTGCAGCAGAAAGGATTGCTCATTGTTCGAATGCTTGTCGTGCGAATCCTTCACTTCAATACGCTTGCTGAAAATAGATTCGGCTTCGTCGAAAAACAATATGCTCGGTTGTCCGCTGAAACGGTCGAACACACGCTCGAGGTTCTTTTCGGTTTCGCCGATGTATTTCGAAACCATCTGTGCGAAATTAACCTTGTAAACAGGAAGGTTCAGCTCGTTGCCGATCGCTTCCGCCGTATGGCTTTTTCCTGTTCCGGGATCACCGCTGAAAATGCCGATGAAATTCTGGCGGTATCGTGCGCTATCCGGCAGCGACCAGAGTTGTTTCATATTTCGTGCAAAGCGATGCAGCTTCGCAAGATCAGCTACTGTTTTTGCATCGAGGATCACATCCTTCATTGTATGTGTGCGCTTCCCGCGCTTTGCAGGAAAACCTGCATCACCGTCGAGGCTCGGAGCTTCACCATGCAATATTGTAGAGATAAACTGGTCATTAAAAATGATCTGCTGATCAGAAAAGGTCTGGCAACCTTCCGGTGAATGTGTTAACAGTAAATTGGAAGTGAATAATTTATTCTTCCTGTTGAAATAGCAGAGGTAATAATCTATTTGTTCTTCATCATCAGCCGCCAGTAAAAAAATTGCGGTTCTTACGGTTGGATAAAATTGTCCGTATTCTTCCCTGAAAATCCCGCCGAAGCGCGACTTTTTCTCAGGATCCCTGAAATGCACAAGTAAGGGATTCAGTACCGAGGGCTTGAAGGTAGCCGCAAATGCAAGATTGAGCATTACCCTGTCTGCTTCGCCGAAGTTATGTTCAGCAATAAGCTTCCCGTAAGGTGTGTCCTCGCCAGGAAACGGCAATGGAAGAAATTCTGTAAAATTCTTATTCAGCAGGTTGTCGATGCGTTGCGACAGCCAGCTCAGCTGCGCGCTTATGCATTCAGTATTTACGGTTGTTTCCATGATGTGCGGTGCCCTGTAGGGGGACTGTTTGTGTAATTACACAAGTTAGCGGCTCAAAACAATACAAACAAGGACAAATTGCCGGAATTTGTACAACGTACAGTCAGCCCTCACTTCACACAACACATTAACTACCAAACGTTTACGTCATTAATCAAACCCTCTTTTTAAGGCCAAAAATCATCGGATTTATGATCCCGGAGCGTAAAAATTTCTTGTACTTTAGTATTAATAAAATACATTTGCCTCAAAGCTATTTATGATGAATACACCCCCTACATTTTCCCAACGGCTGCGCTATGCTTTTGAAAATACCTTATCCAAAGGAACACCTGCCATCATCATGTGGCTGGCCATACTTTCGGTTCTGATCATCATCATCGCCGGAGCTATTATCGCACTTACCGGCATCACACAACCGGAGAGTGAAGGCATGAGCTTCATAGAAGCCGCATGGTCCAGCCTGATGCATACCATGGATTCGGGAACGCTTGGCGGTGACAGCGGATGGGGCTTCCGCATCATCATGCTGTTTGTGACCATCGGCGGGATCTTTATCCTGAGCAGCCTTATCGGTACGCTTACATCCGGACTGGAAAGCACGCTGGATGAAATGCGCAAAGGGCGCTCACAGGTGCTGGAAACAGAGCATACGCTTATCCTGGGGTGGTCATCAAAAGTATTCTCGATCATTTCCGAGCTTATTATTGCGAACGAGAACCAAAAGAAGCCACGCATTGTGATCATGGCCGACAAGGATAAAGTGGAAATGGAAGATGAGATCCGCTCGAAATTCCCGCATACCGGCAACACAAAGATCATCTGCCGTACCGGAAGTCCGCTCGACCTCACCGACCTCGAAGTAGTAAGCCCGCACGATGCCCGCTCCATCATTATCCTTTCTCCTGAAGAAGGCAATTCGGATACGCATGTGATCAAATCCATCTTAGCGATCACGAACAACCCGAAGCGCAAGCAGGGACAATATCATATTGTAGCGGAGATCCGTAACGAGGAGAACATGGAAGCTGCCGAACTCGTGGGCGCCGATGAAGCCGTGCTGGTGCTTGCCGGCGACCTGATCGCGAGGGTGACCGCACAAACCTGCAGGCAATCGGGATTGAGCGTAGTGTACACCGAGCTGCTCGATTTCGACGGTGCAGAGATCTATTTCAGGGATGAGGAAAAGCTGTACGGAAAAACATACAAGGATGCCTTGTTCGCTTACGAGAACTCTGCCGTGATGGGGCTGTATCATCCGAACGGCGATGTGTCCATCAATCCGCCAATGGATAAAATAGTACAGGTTGGCGACAAGGTGATCGCGGTCTCCGAAGATGATGACACGATTGTGCTTTCCGGTAAAACCAGCTTCGGCGTGGAGATGCAGTACATCGTTAACGAAGTGGCACACACACATGAAAAGGAAAAAACGCTGATCCTGGGCTGGAATGAAAAAGGAAATAACATTATCAAAGAACTCGACAACTATGTTGCAAAAGGATCGGAAGTGCTGGTAGTAGCCGAGAACATAGAGATCTCCGGAAAGCTGAACGAGCTGAAGCCTTCCCTCGTGAACATAGAGGTGAGCTTTAAAAAGGCAAACACCACTGAGAAAGCGGTATTGAGCTCACTGCACATTGAAAGCTACAATCACATCATCATCCTCTGCTACGCCGAAATGGATATACAGGAAGCCGATGCAAAAACACTGATCACACTCCTTCACCTGCGCAATATTTCTGAAACATCCAAGAAGGACATCAGCATTGTAAGCGAGATGCTGGATGTGCGGAACCGCGAGCTGGCGGAGGTTACCAAGGCAGATGATTTTATTGTGAGCGACAAGCTGATCAGCCTGATGCTTTCACAGCTCTCTGAGAACAGGCACCTCGAAAAAGTATTCTCTACGCTTTTCGCCGCGGAGGGATCCGAAATATACCTGCGCCCCGCATCGGATTATATCCGCACAGGCAGCAATACCAATTTTTATACGGTGATGGAATCGGCCGCAGCTAAAGGGGAAACAGCGATCGGCTACCGCGTGAATGCACATGCCAAAGACCCTTCAAAGGCTTACGGCGTGGTGGTTAATCCTGTTAAATCGGAAAAGATCAACTGGACGGATTTCGACAAGGTGATTGTGCTGGCGGAGGATTAAACTCTCAATATTAATTCTCAATAATCATTGTACAGGTTGCTGAGGTCTGTACGTACGCCAAGGAAAATATACGGCGTTTGCTTGGTTGAATAGGCTGTTTGCAGCATCCTGTCGGCCACACCCAATTCTATTTTAAGGTTCATCCGCGTATCCAGCATATACGCCGCCCGCAGCGATGCGGTGATCAGCTTTGTCTGGAACCCCTGGCCTGTATAGTTTCCATAATCTGCCGGGCGCTTTGAATAAGAAATAAAAATATTCCTTCCGAAATCGGTTCCGCCACTATCAGCGCCATAAAAGGCATACACGAATTTGGCCTCAAAGAAAAAACGCTTGTAGCGGTAATTGAGGAAGCTGGCCGATTCCATAAAATTAGCTCCCAGCGGGTGCGCCAGGGGCTCATTCATCTGCCCGTAATTTTGCTGCACGCTTCCGTGGGCATAAGTATACGGGCGAACATAATTAAACTCCGTCTGGAAGTTCAGCCGTTTCACAGTAAACAGGTCGAAGCTTTTAAAGCCAAGCTGGAACGCCTGCTTGTTTCCCCACCAGCCGGTATCTGCAAGCACTTCCTTCAGCAGAAACTCATCAAGCAGGAGCTGCCCGTACAGCTGCTGGTTCTTAAGGATCTTTATTTTGAACGAAAAGCCGATGAATGCATTATCGCTGGAGCCGAGCGAATATTCCGTAGGTCGGAAGAACATGACCGGGTTAAGGTAATTTACATCGTAGCCGCGGTGACGTGTGCTGTCGGAACCCTGCCATACGATCGACTCGAACAGCCCGAGGTTGATCCGCTTCGTGGCATTCCATCCAAGATAATGAAAGGTTGCGTACTTGGTGTGACGGTCTTTTTTCATCCCCGAAGGATTCGTAACATCGTTCATGATAGCGTACAAATTCACATACGTAAGATGCCATACGTTCGTAGTGATCTTCAGGAACGGGTAAGGCGCGGATACATCCGACAGGAAAAGTGAGCGGTAACCATCGCCCCAGAAATGCTTGTCCTGCCCCGCCTGGATATTAAAGATCCTGTTCGGCGAATACGACAGGTAACCTGAATAATACTGGTACGAATAGCGGGTAAGAAATGTATCTGTGTTATCGCGGTAGGCCATGCCGATACCGGGAACCACATGTGTTGCCCTTACGATGGAATCCTGCCAGGAGTTGAACACCTGCTTACCTGCAAGCATTTTAAAGCTGAAGGCGAATTTCTTTCCGAAGTACCCAAGTAAGTGTCCCCCGATAGCAAGATCGTTTGTGAATCGCGATGGTGAAGAAAGATCATAGCCTGCTTGTGCGGAAAGCAGCGGATAAACTTCAACCTGTGATTTTGCTTTTTTATCCTGCTCCTCTGCTTTTGTGCCCGCCAGTAAACGTGGGAATGAAGCGGTAGAATCCGCGATCTGCTTCACATCCTCAAACCTGTATGGCTTTACAAAAGGCTGGAAGTTTACATCCTTGCTGTTGTAGTATTTATCGAAGCCCCAGAGGAAATCGCGGTTAAGCGTATAGTTAAGCTGCTGCGCAAAAGAGCTTGCGCCGCCGAGCAGCAGCACTATCAGCAGCGCTGAAACATATTTCCTGTATGTGTCCTGTTTACTCATTTTCAGCCGGTACACGGTTTTTCTTTTTCTTGATGAAGAATGGGATCTGTGCAATGAACAAGGCGGTAGCGGCAACTACCAGCAATGCATAGTTCGCATTCATCATGGTTGCTGTAAGCCCCAGCGTTAAAGCGATCATGGAAATGTTGAATGTATAGATGACCACCACTGCCTGCTTATGGCTGCAGCCGATATCGATCAGGCGATGATGAAGGTGATTGCGGTCGGCCGAAAACGGCGACACACCCTGTACTGCCCTGTAAATAAAGATCCGCAGGGTATCAATGAGCGGGTATACCAATACGGCCATCGCGAAGATAGGCTTGGAAACGTTCAGTACAAAACCATTATGGATCGCGCTTACATCATAGCTGATGAGCTTAATGGCAAGGATGGAGATGATGAGCCCGATGGTAAGCGAGCCCGAATCGCCCATGAATATTTTAGCCGGCGAAAAGTTAAAGAACAGGAAGCCCAGCAGCGATCCGGAAAGTGCGATTGCCAGCGCCGCCATCGCGTAATCGCCTGCAAATGCGAACCAGCCGCCGAATGCGGAGGCTGCAATAAATCCCACGCCTCCTGCAAGCCCATCGATCCCGTCGATAAGATTAAAGGCATTCACTACTACAATGTAAGTGAAAAGGGAAAGAAATACGCTTGCCCAATACGGCAGCACCTCTAAGCCGAAAATGCCGTGCATGCTCACGATCCGGATATCGGCCATAAGCACCAGCACCATTCCCACCAGCACATGTGCCACCAGCTTTTTAACGGGCGCCGTGCCGATGATATCATCCTTTACGCCTACAAAGAACATTACCAGCAGCGTTGATAAGATAAAGCGGTAATCGTTCACGGCATTGTAAAGCGGAACACCTTCGTGGATCATGTGGCTCGGGAACCAGAGCGAATAGGAGAATACGGTGCCTGCAAAGATCATGATGCCGCCAATGGTCGGGATCATGCGTGTGTGCAGCTTGCGGGTATCGCCCGGGGCATCGAACAATCGTTTTAGGATCGCCACTTTGATGAGCGATGGGGTTGACAGCAGCACCACAAAAAACGATGTAATAAATACAAGTATTAAAAATTCCATGGTTTTATTTTATCAAAAATCGTAGTAAAAATTTGCAAGCGATGTCCGGATACCGAAATAAACAAACTGGGTATTATGAGCCTTCCCCAGTGCCTGCTCGGTACGGTTCGACACGCCGATCACAATATTGAAATTCGTAGCGGGATTTACAAGATAGCCAATACGCACATCCTCATACATCACCGTTGTTTTGATGCCCTGCGCTGTCTTAATGCCTTCCAGCGGCTGATCCACTGGAAACACAGCCGATGAGCGGAACACATTGCCTCCATAATTATAGGCTGCTGAATCATTTCCCTTTACGGCATAATTTCCTTTCAGCTCAATAAAAAAGTCTTTGATCCGGTAATTGATAAAACCCACTACTTCGTTGAAATTCGCTCCCAGCGGATGTGCCAGCGCCTGGTTGTAATGCGTGTAGCTCTGGAATGTGTTATCGGCGGCATAAGCATACGGGCGAACGCTGTTGTATTCCAGCTGCAGGTGAAGGTTCTTTATGGTGAAAAGATCGAAATATTTCAGTCCCAGCTGGTAGCCGTATTTATTGCCTACCTCGCCGCTTTTTGCGGAGGATACATCATCGAGCATGTATTGCCCGTAAAGAGAAATGGAGCTGGTCACCTTCAGCTTCAGCGTTGCGCCCAGCAGGATATTGTTTTTATTGTGCAAGCCGTACACTGCAGTGTTCACCCCTATCACAGGATCAAACGTGTTAAAATTAACATGCTCCTTATTGGCCGAATCCGCAGCTTCAAAGATCATCCCCTGGAAAAGCCCTAACTGAAGGCGCTTCCACAGGTTCACGCTCAGCATCTGGAAGCTTCCCGTTTTTTTCTGGAAGAGCCGCTCCACATGCGGAGGCGTTTTTACACCGCCATCGGTAAGGTTCATAAAAGAAGTATAGAGGTTGGTGTACTGAATGTTCTTCCAGGTGGTGGTGATCCGCGCATACGGATAATTGAAGGAGTTATCAGACAACAACAATGACCGGTAGCCATCGCCTACGAAATGCTTGCCATGCCCCAGCTGGATATTAAAGATCTTATTGGGGGAATAGGAGATGTAGCCCGAAGCCATCGCGTAATCGTAACCGTTCTTTTTAAAAGCTTTGGAGCGGCCCTGTCCCGGCACTACATCATAATTGTAATTCGCGCTTTGCGGAAATAATTTATCGGTGCCCGCGATGTAGTTATCGATATACTTTGCGTAGGTCGCCTGGTTCTCGTAGAAAGAAGATTCGAAGGAAAACTTTTTACCGATATCGCCCCTTACAATAAAGCCGCGGGTATTCTTGTACAGCTTTTCATGCGTGGTATCGGCCATGTCCATCCCGAACTCAAAGTTGAACAGCGGATCGATGGTGAGGTAGAATTTGTCGGCAGTATCATTAACAATAATGAGGTTCTCCTTTTTGATCTTGCGGACGAACCAGTTTTTTGATTTATCCTTTTCGATATGTGAGGGAGAAACGATATACGGCTTAAAAGAAGAAAGGAAGGGCTGGAATTCCAGTCCGGTGCTGACCGCAGGGGGCTCGGTTAAGGTTGGGGCTGAAACAACCAGCTCTGATGTTCCCGCTGCTTTCTCCGCATTCAATCCCCACTCCCTGTTCAATGGAAAATTCCGCTGCGCAAGGAGCAGTGTTGGAAGAAAGAAGAATATGGCCAGGTAATTTTTCAACACAGAGGTCGCAGAGTTTTAAGAGTTACACAGAGTTTATTGAGCATTTACCAGTTTCGCAGGATTTAAGCTCCCATTTATCTTTCTTTTTATTCCTTGTTTAAGAAGAGGCACATTAAAATTGATCAGCAGGCCGAGTTTCTTTCCTGATTGTTTCAAATAAGTTACTAATTGTGCTTCATGGATCGGGAGAAGCGTTTCAACTGCCTTTAATTCCAAAACAATCTCACCTTCCACGAGAATATCTATTATAAAATCCTTTTCAAGCCTTTCACCTTTAAATGATCTTCTCTGTCACGCTATTATATTCTCCTCTGTGAAACTCATTTTTTCTCCGTGGACTCCGTGTTGAAAATAACCTTTGCTTCCTCATACACATTCCTGATCCCCTCTTCCAGGTCTATTGTATGCTTCCAGCCGAATGAATGCAGCTTGCCTACATCCATTAATTTACGGGGTGTTCCGTCAGGCTTGCCAGTATCAAACTTTAATTCTCCCTCAAAGCCAATGATTTTTTTCACGAGCAATGCAAGGTCTTTGATGCTGATGTCGTGACCCACACCGATATTCACCAGTCCGGGCTCATTGTAGTTCTGCATCAGGTAATAGCATGCACTGGCAAGGTCATCGGCATGAAGGAATTCACGAAGCGGAGAGCCTGTGCCCCAGATCTCGACGCTTGCCGCATTTTCTTTTTTTGCCGTATGAAATTTCCTGATCAGCGCCGGCAGCACATGTGAATTGTTGAGGTCGTAATTATCGTTAGGGCCGTACAGGTTGGTCGGCATTACGGAAATGAAATTGCAACCGTACTGGCTTCGGTATGCGTCGCACATTTTTATTCCTGCGATCTTTGCAATGGCATACGGCTCATTGGTAGGTTCCAGCAACCCGGTAAGAAGGTAATCTTCCTTGAGCGGCTGCGGCGCCATTTTCGGGTAGATGCAGGAAGAGCCGAGAAACAATAATTTTTTCACACCGTTGAGATATGAATGATGGATCACGTTGCTCTGGATCATCATGTTCTCGTAGATAAAATCGGCGCGGTATGTATTATTGGCAACGATGCCGCCTACTTTAGCGGCGGCAAGGAAAACATACGCAGGCTTTTCCTTTGCAAAAAAATCAGCAACTGCTTGCTGATTCCTGAGGTCGAGTTCCGAAGAAGTGCGGAATATAAAATTACCGAAGCCTTCTGCCTGCAGCTTCCTGTGAATGGCGGAACCCACCATTCCACGATGCCCGGCAATGTATATTTTATCTTCCCTGTTCATACTATTCGTGAAAATTCATTACATCATGCCCGCCATCCAGCAGGTATTTATCTTTCTGGAACAATTTAAGGTCATGCTCCATCATCTCCTTCACCAGCTGCTCGAGCGTATGCTTTGGCTCCCAGCCCATGTTCTTCTTCGCCTTTGAAGCGTCGCCGATCAGGAGGTCTACCTCGGTTGGCCTGAAATAAGCGGGATCCACTTCAACGATCACTTTGCCGCTTGCAGCATCAATCCCTTTTTCATCTACGCCCTTGCCTTCCCATTTCAGTGTAATTCCCACTTCGGCGAAAGCGAGGTCGACAAACTTACGCACAGTGATCTTTTTGCCGGTAGCAAGCACATAATCATCTGCTTCCTTTTGCTGGAGCATCATCCACATGCCTTCCACATAATCTTTTGCATGGCCCCAATCGCGCTCGGCATCAAGGTTCCCAAGAAAGAGCTTATCCTGCAGCTTGAAATGGATCTTTGCAGCAGCACGCGTGATCTTGCGTGTTACAAAGGTTTCACCCCGCAAAGGGCTTTCGTGGTTGAACAGGATCCCATTGCAGGCATACATGTTATATGCTTCACGGTAATTTTTTGTGATCCAGAAGCCATACACCTTGGCAACGCCGTAAGGCGAGCGCGGGTAGAACGGCGTGGTTTCCTTTTGAGGGACCTCCTGCACAAACCCATACATTTCGGAAGTGGAAGCCTGGTAAAAGCGTGTTTTGCTTTCCAGCTTCAGGATCCGGATGGCCTCGAGAATGCGCAATGTTCCGATACCATCGGCATTGGCTGTATATTCAGGTGTTTCAAAGGAAACTTTTACATGCGACTGTGCAGCGAGGTTATAGATCTCATCAGGCTGTGTTTCCTGGATGATGCGGATAAGATTGGTGGAATCTGTAAGGTCGCCGTAATGCAGGAAAAATTTTACCTGCTTTTCATGCTGGTCCTTGTACAAATGATCGATGCGGTCGGTATTGAAGAGGGAGCTCCTGCGCTTTACGCCATGCACGATGTAACCCTTGCCCAGCAAGAGCTCGGCGAGGTATGCCCCATCCTGCCCGGTGATCCCGGTAATTAATGCTACTTTACTCATTTCTGACAGATTTTATAGTATGCAATTATACGAAATAAAAGCGTGTAAACAGCAAAAAACCCCGCTCCTTAAATGGAAGCGGGGCTTTTCAATAAGCTTAAATTATTACTTCGTGATGGTAATTTGCTTTGTTACCTGTCCGTTGTCAGTTGTTACTTTAACAAAGTAAACGCCAGCCTCAAATCCGCTCATATCAACTGATGCAATCTGTGCATTGAATTCTTTTGCAAGAACTTCAGCACCGATCACATTGTAAACAGTGATCGTTGATTTTGCATTCCTTCCGAGGTCAACGTTCACCATACCGTTTGAAGGGTTAGGATAAACATTTACTGTTGCTGCCGCATCATGGCCTTCAACTCCCATACAAACACTTACAGTGATCGTATTGGTAGCTGTTGAAGGACAAATTCCCGCAGTTGTGTAGGTAATGGTAAAGGTTCCTGAACCTGCAACAGAAGGATCAAATGTGCCCGCTGTAGCATTGGTGATACCGGTTCCTGAGTACATTCCGCCTGAAGTTGTTGCTGTAAGGTTGAAAGGTGCATCCACTGTACAAACCATTCCTGTAGGAACGGTGAACGATGCATTATCCGCAGGGTTCACAGTAACTGTAACAGGATCGATGTCCATGCAGCTGCCGTTTGCCGACTGTATGTAATATGTTCCGCTTGCTGCTACGGCAGCAGGAGATGATAATGCAGATGTTGCAGCAGCATCGGTCCAGTATGAAATTGTTCCGCCACCGGTGCTTCCTGCAGTTACTGCAGAAGCTGTAAGGTCAACCGTGGAAGGAGAGCAAACAGGTGCAGGGCTTGTGATGGCAAGTACCGGAGTTGCGTTTACTGTTAAATAGGTTTCTTTTGTATCGATGCAGGTATTGAACAATCCACCGATAGTAATAAGCGTAACGGTGTCGGTTCCTGCTGCAGGATACGAGTAAGCGGCATTGGTAGACCACTGTAACGGTGAGCCGTCGCCCATGTCCCATGCGTAGATGGAATCAGGTACGGAGTTGAAATAACCGTTGTAAGCACCATAATTGTACATCCTGTTGGTTAGAATGGATGAAGGCGTGGTGGTGTTTGTGAAGGTTAATGGCGTTCCAACGCACATCGTGGTGTTGGATGGGCTCATTGTATAATCGGTGTTGATGGTGTAGCTCACTACCGGTGCGATAATGGCCTCGTATGCTCCCGGAGCGGTGAATGCTGCAGAAGTTGCGAACCAGCCGCCGAATGCAGGCGCATTGAGGTAAGAAAAGCCTTCATCATAAGTGCCTACTTCCGCGTTATTCACAACAATGGAAACAGTATCCGTAGTGCTGGTATTTTTGATCGCGATCGCGTAGTTGCCTGTTAGCGTCTGCGGCGTTGTAAACATTGCCGTGTTAAAGCCCAGGGTAGTGTTCAGCGTCATTGTTTTGCTTGTGATCACGGTTGTTGGCTGAAATGAAGCATTCACATTGTAAAGAACAAGTGTTGCGGTCACTGTTTGTGCAGGATTAACCGCATCGGTAACGCCACCCCAGAAAGAGATCCCTTTAACGGTAAGCGATCCTGAGTTCAGGTAAGTCTGGGAATACTCGGTGATCAGGCCGTTGTACAGGTCAACTGTAGCGTAACTGCCTGTTCCTTCTGTTTCTTCCTTTAGGTATGTGTAAAATGCAGTATCGTTCCCGCATGCCACGGTCCTTCCGGCGTTTGAATGCGCTGTGCGAATGTCAGGCTTAGCTGTTGGCTTGTGGTTATTCGCCGGCACAATGCTCTGTGCGAATGCTAACGTGCCCATTAGTGCAAGTGCACCTGTAAGTAATTGTTTTTTCATGTGTTATTTTTTAATTATTGGGTTTAAATTATTTTTAAGGATTCCGAAGATACTAAAAAAAGCGGAACGGCACTCATAATTATTTAACAATGAACCAGTTGTTTAAGAGATCCTCCTTATTATAAAGAAGACTTTTGTTGGTGGTATAGTCAATTACAGTTTTCCCGGCAATTTCGCAGATCGCCTGCCCTGCGGCAGTATCCCATTCCATGGTGGGTGCAAAGCGGGGGTATACATCGGCAGATCCTTCCGCCACGAGGCAAAGCTTGATAGAGCTTCCGGAAGAAATAAAATCAAGCTCCTTATGCACTGTTTTCAGTCCGTCGATGAACATTTCCGTTTCTTCGGAGAGGTGAGAGCGGCTGGCCACCACTGTGTATTTTTTCTGAGGGTAGGCTGCAGGAAGCTGCGCCGACTGTGAAATAATCCCTTCGAGGCTCTCCTCCATGATCCCGCCGATCTCCAGCTTATAGCTCCCAATACCTTCGGCGGCAAAATACAGCACTTTTGTTACCGGCACGTAGATCACACCAAGCACCGCTTTTTGCTGATGGATCAGGGCAATGTTCACGGTGAACTCGCCATTGCGCTTAATAAATTCTTTGGTGCCATCCAGCGGATCCACCATCCAGAAATAGTCCCATTTGCTTCTTACGGAATGGCCGATGCTCTTCCCTTCCTCGCTCAGCACCGGCAAATCCGCCTCTTCCAGCAGCTCACAGATCGTGTTATGTGCATTTTTATCGGCCATCGTCAAGGGCGAACGGTCATCTTTGTGCTCCACCGCAAAATCCGACTCATACACTTTTAAGATCTCCTCGCCGGCTTTCAACGAAGCCTTGATCGCGAGCAGCAATAACATTTTCATATTCCCTTTCACATCTTCCATTTTTACATCCTGGGTTTAACAATTAATATCCTGCTTTCGCAGCACCGATATTCTCCACGGGGTGCCAGGTGGTTTTGATCTCCTGCACATCCATGATAAAATAAGGGCTTTGTGCCTTCTCCGAATTCACATCAGTTTTATTATAGATGAAAACACGCTTCACATTCAGCGAAGCATTTTCCTGTATCGCTTTGATCTCGGCCTTATCATTCCTGTAATACAGCACGGCATTCACATCCATGTGGTTCGAAAAATGTGCATGTAGCTCTGCTGAGCTTCCCGTTAAAATATTTACCACACCTGCCGGAAGGTCCGATGTATTCAGCACTTCCGCGAATGTAACAGCGCAAAGCGGCCTGGTTTCAGAAGCGAGCACCACGCAGGTATTCCCTCCCGCGATCACTGGTGCAATGGCGGTAACAAGCCCCAGCAACGATGTGTTTTCATCTGCAATGATTGCTACAACACCCGTAGGCTCAGGCACCGAAAAATTAAAATGCGAAGATGCCACCGGGTTTACAGCGCTGTACACCTGCTGGAACTTATCGCACCAGCCGGAATAATACACCATCCGGTCGATGGAGCGCTCCACTTCCTGACGCGCTGCAGCCGTCGATGAGCCTTGTGCTATGAGTTCTGCAACAAACTGCTCTTTTCTTCCCTCCAGCATTTCTGCGATACGGTAAAGGATCTGCCCGCGGTTGAATGCAGACCTTGCAGCCCAGCCACCTTGCGCACCGCGTGCAGCAACCTCGGCATTCCTGAAATCCTTGCGGGAGCACAAACAAATGTTCGCGATCACATTTCCTTTTTTATCGTTCAACGGATAATACCTTCCGGATTCAGTCCTCGGGAATTGTCCGCCAATGAAGACCTTGTAGGTTTTTTGTATTTCTATACGTGAAGTTATTTTAGCCACAGATTCACAGATTATTTGTTCAATTATTCTTTTAATTAACTAGCACAGATAAATTTAATGGTACTTATTTTAGCCACAGATCCAGATTTATTATTGAGTATTTAATTGACTGCTGTGATTAAACTACAAAACGTTTAAACTTTAATGAAGCTTCACCAAAGTTAATAAGCAACCCCACCTTGCTTCCAGACAATGTTATATAATTAATGATTTGTCCATACTGATCCGCAGAAATTCCATTCTGGGCTTTAACTTCAACTACAATACCATTGATCACAAAGTCAGCAACAAAAAAGTGTGGAAGAATAAATCCTTTGTATTCTATTTCATATTTCTTCTCCCGTTCGAACTTTATTTTTCTCAGGTTCAACTCATGCTCAAGCGCATCCTTATAAACAACTTCAAGCAAGCCCTTGCCCAGAATCCTATGCACTTCCATGCAAATTCCTATAATTTCAAAGGTTTTCTCCCTCAGTGGAAAATTATCATTTGTTTCATACGCAACTTCAGGCTCTTCCCAACTAATCATTTTAATTGCTGCTTATAATCCTAAATTATTTTTCAAAAATATTTAATCTGTGAATCTGTGGCTAAAGATCCAGGTATGCCGCCAATCCGTGCAAGCCGCCTTCCCTTCCGAAGCCGCTCTCCTTGTAGCCTCCGAAAGGAGATGTAGGATCGAACTTATTATAAGTATTTGCCCAGATCACGCCTGCCCTCAGCTTTGAAGTAAGGTTGAAAATTTTAGATCCCTTGTCTGTCCACACACCAGCCGATAAGCCATACGGAATATTATTCGCCTTCTCAATCACTTCTTCTATTGTTCTGAAGGTTTGAACGGCCAGCACAGGGCCAAAGATCTCTTCCTGTACAATGCGGTGCGATTGAGAGGCATTCAGGAAAATGGTCGGCTTGCAGAAATATCCTTTTTTCGGAACGGTGCAGGAGCTCTGGTATAATTCGGCACCTTCATTTTTACCGATCTTAATGTACTCATTGATCTTGCTCAATTGCTCCCTGGAATTGATCGCGCCGATGTCGGTATTCTTATCCATCGGATCGCCTACACGTAATGTTTCCATCCTGTCCTTCAACTTGCGGATCACTATATCCGCCACATTCTCCTGCACAAACAAGCGCGAGCCTGCACAGCAAACATGTCCCTGGTTAAAGAAGATCCCGTTGATAATGCCTTCCACCGCCTGGTCGAGAGGCGCATCTTCAAAAATGATATTGGCCGCTTTTCCGCCGAGCTCAAGCGTCAGCTTTTTACCTGTTCCGGCTATCGAGCGCTGGATGAGCTTCCCTACATCCGTTGAGCCTGTGAATGCTATTTTATTAATGTCGGGGTGGTTTACAATGGCAGAGCCTGTTTTACCCGCACCGGTAACAATGTTCACCACTCCGGCCGGCAGCCCGCTGTCGCGGATGAGCTCCGCCAGTTTCAGGGCAGTGAGCGATGTGGTTTCGGCAGGCTTTAAAACTACAGTGTTCCCCGCAGCCAGGGCTGGCGCTATTTTCCAGGCAGCCATCAGCAGCGGAAAGTTCCATGGTATGATCTGCCCTGCCACTCCCAATGGTTTGGGATTGCGGTTCGGAAATGCATATTCAAGCTTATCCGCCCAGCCTGCATAATAGAAAAAATGATTGGCGGCGAGGGGCACATCAATATCCCTGCTTTCGCGGATCGGCTTGCCCCCATCCATCGTTTCGATCACGGCGAATTCACGTGCGCGCTCCTGCATCAGCCTTGCGATCCGGTAAATATACTTTCCCCTCTCAGCGCCGCTCAGCCTGCTCCATTTTCCGAATGCCGCCCTTGCCGCCTTTACAGCCTTATCCACATCCTTATCATCCGCTTCCGCTATATCAGCGATCTTTTCTTCCGTTGCAGGATTATAGGTTGCGAAATATTTTTTGCTGTTCGGCTTTACAAACTCTCCGTTGATAAAGAGCTCGTATTGCTTCTTAATGGAAATATGCTTCGTATCCTCCGGGGCAGGTGCAAGCTCCCAGGCAGCATTGAAATTAAGTTTTGGTTCTTTTGTGGCCATATTGTTGTTTTGTAGCCGCTGTATATTTCAGCCGCAGATTCGCAGATTCTATATGTTAATTATTGGGGCAGATTCTATACTTACTACACTTAAAATTATTTTTTAGTTAAGGCGAATCGTTTGAAACGCAATGAGCTCTCGCCAAAATTCACTAGCAAACCTACCGGACATTTAGAAACTGCCAGGTAGTTTAATGTTTGATCGAGATGCTCATCAACAATTCCATTCTTTGCTTTGATTTCTATAATTACAGAATCGAATACTACGAAATCAGCAACAAATGAATGTGGTAGAATTATAGTCTTATAATTTACCACGAACTTTTTTTCTCTTTGAAAAGGAATTTTCCGCTCAGTAAGCTCCCACTCCAACGCATCTTTATAAACAATCTCTGAAAAGCCTCTACCAAGAGTACGATGCACTTCCATGCAAATACCTATGATTAATCTTGTTTCATCCTGGAAAAGAAAATCATTCTTGTCCCAGTATCCTGCATCTGGTTCAGAGACGTAAAGTTGATCATGCAATTCAGAATCTGCCATAATTATCATAAGTGGTTTAAATCTGCGAATCTGCGGCGAGGTTTAGCGCTAATCCTTCGAAAAATAATCCGGGCTCTGATACACCCCATGCGTTTCCTTCGCGATCTGCATCAGCACATCATTGGCAAGGCTGCTTGCGCCAAAGCGGAACCATTCATTGCTGAGCCATGCCGCGCCCAGGGTTTCATGCACCATAATGAGGTATTGCAGCGCGAGCTTGGAAGTTGAGATTCCGCCCGCAGGCTTCATCCCCACCATTCTACCCGTAGCGTAGTAATAATCGCGGATGGCTTCCAGCATCACCAGCGTAACGGGCATGGTAGCAGCAGGAGAAATTTTACCTGTGGATGTCTTAATGAAATCGGCACCGGCATACATGGCTATATCGCTTGCCTTGCGTACATTGTCGAGGGTCGACAGCTCGCCGGTTTCGAAGATCACTTTCAGGCGCGCTTTCCCGCAGGCTTCCTTTATAGCGGCAATCTCCTCAAATACAAAATTGTAATTCCCTTTCAGGAATTCACCGCGTGAGATCACCATATCTATTTCATCGGCGCCATGCTCCACCGCAAATTTTGTATCAAGGATCTTGATCTCCGGGGTTGATTGTCCGCTTGGAAAAGCGGTAGAAACGGAAGCGACTTTAATATCCGTGCCTTTTAATGCATCCTTCGCAGCCTTCACCATGGATGGATATACGCATACTGCTGCAACGGATGGCAGCCCGGGGATCACATCATGCAAGTGCGCAGCTTTATAGCACATCTGCTTCACTTTCCCTTCAGTATCCTTTCCTTCCAGCGTAGTGAGATCGATCATGCTCAGCACCATTTTCAGTCCCTGCATTTTGGATGACTTCTTGATGCTTCTTGTCGTGAATCTTGCAACACGCTCTTCTATGCCAACCTGGTCGACAGGACTGGTTTTTCTGAAATCGGGAATGATCGTTTTTAGGGCCATCTGGTTTAAATAAACGGATAGCAAAGGTATTCAAAAAATTTCTTTAAACATTTTAAAAAAAGGTGATACCTTTGCATCCCGGATCATGAAAACAAACGCTTTCCATACAGTTCAGGGCATTTGCACAATGCGTTGCTGTTAAAAACGGAAAGCCTTTATAAAAAAATTTCAACAGGTCTTTCCCTACAGGAAGGGCCTTTTTTATTAACCTCGGGGATCTCCTTTAAATCGACGGGCCGGGAACACGAATAAAACAAATGGTTTTCGTATATTTAGATGATCAAAAATATAGCGGCCACGGATTAGAATGAACAATATTTTTCCTACAGATAAGCTCCTGCAAAGGGCTGATAAAGAAAAACTGCTCGGCCAGAAAAGCATCGCTATCTGGTTTACCGGCCTCAGCGGCTCCGGCAAAACAACCATTGCGCTTGCACTGGAAAAGGAATTGTACAGCAGAGGGCTGCTGACGCAGATCCTCGATGGCGACAACATTCGCACAGGGATCAACAGCAACCTTGGCTTCAGCGATGCCGACCGTATGGAGAATATCCGCCGGATAGCGGAAGTAAGCAAGCTGTTCGTGCAGGCGGGGATCATCACGATCTGCTGTTTTGTAAGTCCTACCGCGGAGATCCGAAATGCTGCAAAAAAGATCATTGGCGCTGATGATTTTATCGAGGTGTTTGTAAACACGCCTTTGGAGATCTGCGAAAAGCGCGATGTAAAAGGATTGTATGCGAAGGCGAGAAAAGGCGAGATCAAAGATTTTACAGGGATCGACGCACCCTTCGAGCATCCGGCCAACCCGGAAATTGAACTGAGAACACACGAGCTGACTGTTATAGAAAGTGTAAAAAAAATTATAGAAAAGCTAAACATCGCATGAAAGATTATCATCTTACCCATTTAAAGGAACTCGAAAGCGAGAGCATTTACATACTGCGTGAAGTTGCCGCCCAGTTTGAAAAGCCGGCACTGCTCTTTTCGGGCGGCAAGGACAGCATCGTCTGTTTTCATCTTGCACGCAAAGCCTTCGCTCCCGCAAGGATCCCTTTCCCATTGGTGCACATTGATACAGGGCATAATTTTGAAGAGACCATCACCTTCCGCGATGACCTTGCATCGAAGTTCGGCGCTCATCTTATTGTCGGCTCTGTTCAGGACAGCATTGATACGGGAAGAGTGACAGAAGAAAAAGGCTTTAATGCAAGCCGCAACATTTTACAAACGGTTACATTGCTCGACACTATCGAGGAATATAAGTTCGATGCCTGCATTGGCGGAGCACGGAGAGATGAGGAGAAGGCCCGCGCGAAAGAACGCTTCTTCTCTCACCGCGATGAATTCGGGCAATGGGATCCAAAAAATCAGCGCCCCGAGCTCTGGAATTTATTCAACGGCAGAAAAAACATGGGAGAGCATTTCCGTGTATTTCCGATCAGCAACTGGACGGAGATGGATGTGTGGCAATATATCCTGCAGGAAAAGATCGAGATCCCCTCAATTTATTTTACTCATGAACGCGAATGCTTCGTTCGTGATGGTGTGATCTATGCGCATTCCAACGTGATCCCGCTGAAGCCGAATGAGAAGGTGGAAAAGATGCAGGTGCGCTTCCGTACCATCGGCGATATCAGCTGCACAGGCGCCGTGCTCTCAAAAGCGAATTCGCTGGAAGAGATCGTGGAGGAAGTAGCGGCAACGCGCGTTACGGAAAGAGGCAGCCGGATCGATGATAAACGCTCGGAAGCGGCAATGGAAGACAGAAAAAAAGCAGGATATTTTTAAAGTGGCAATTCGGAAGTCCGAATTTAAACTAAAACAACAAAACAATTAATTCAACCTTCATTAAAGGTTAATCATTCAGAATAATCTTTGAATTGAACGCACTTATAAATATGACTACAACTTCCGAAATTAAACCTCCGAATTCCGACTTATCCGGCTACTTAGGAATGGACCTGCTTCGCTTTACAACAGCGGGTTCTGTGGATGATGGAAAAAGCACGCTGATCGGGCGATTGCTCTACGATTCAAAATCAATCTTTGAAGACCAGTATGAAGCGATCAGGGCGACAAGCGAAAAGCGCGGTGAGGAATATGTGAACCTTGCTTTGCTTACCGACGGGCTCCGCGCTGAACGCGAACAGGGAATCACCATCGATGTGGCATACCGCTATTTCGCAACGCCAAAACGCAAGTTCATCATCGCGGATACTCCCGGGCATATTCAATATACACGGAACATGGTTACAGGCGCTTCCACTGCAAACGTAGCGCTTATCCTGATCGATGCGCGCAAAGGCGTGATCGAGCAAACCATGCGTCATACCTATATCGCATCCTTATTAAAGATCCCGCACATCATTGTTTGCGTAAACAAAATGGACCTTGTGGATTATAAAAAGGATGTGTTCGAAAAGATCAAAAAAGATTACTCTGATTTTGTTTCGAAGCTCAGCAAGATCGACGTGCAGTTCATTCCCATCAGCGCGCTAAAGGGCGATAACGTGGTGGAGCCGGGCACTGAAATGAAATGGTATACAGGAAAAACACTGCTGAGCTTGCTGGAAAGCATCGACATCACGCACGACCAGAACCTGAACGATATGCGCTTTCCTGTCCAGTATGTGATCCGCCCAATGAGCCATGAATACCACGATTACAGGGGTTATGCAGGCAGGATCTCCGGAGGCGTGATCCGGAAAGGCGATGCTGTTACGGTGCTTCCCGGCGGACAAAGCTCAAAGATAAAATCCATCGACACTGCCGGCGGCATGCTTGCAGAAGCCTTTGCGCCCATGAGCGTGACCATTACGCTGGAAGATGACATCGATATTTCGCGCGGCGACATGATCGTGAAATCCGATAACCAGGCGGAAACAACGCAGGACCTGGAAGTAATGATCTGCTGGCTCACTGATAAGAAGCTGCAGCTGAACGGAAAATATTACCTGAAGCACACCACAAAAGATGTTCGCTGTGTGATCAAGGAAGTACAGCACAAGATCAACATCAGCACGCTTGAAAAAGTGGAGGATGATAAAACGGTAGGACTGAACGACATTGCAAAATTATCATTGCGCACCACGGCTTCCCTCGTGATCGACAAATATGAAAAGAACAGGAACACAGGCAGCATCATCCTGATCGATGAAGCTACCAACGTTACTGTTGGCGCGGGGATGATCATCTGAGCCGCCCATATTTACTGTCATAAAAAAGTCCCGCAATTGCGGGATTTCTTGTTTTATTAGATGCATTGTAAATCAAGTGTTTGCAGGGTATTGTCAACAGGGCTTATCCTGTAAGAGCTTATTAAACATTCCTTCAAAGGAGGAATATTTTTCTGTTTTTAATTCCCGCAAGATCATACCACGAAGCTCTTTTATCATATTGGGAAGAGTAAGCAATACCTTTTCGATCGACTTCTTATTGTAAATTCCAGAGTGTTGGATGAAATTTCGTTGTTCGTATGCTTCGGTTAATATACGTATGTAAAAATTGTATGATGATTTAATTTTCTCTTCGTCACTTGCGTTTAATATCCAATCTATTTTTTTATTAAGATATGGATGATTTAGTACTTCTTTAATGCGTATAAAATTAATATCCTTTAGGAGCCCTGGGCTACATAAAGCACGCAATTCCACATCTGTAATATTTAAAAATGGTACTATTCCGCTATTATCGAAGACGGATCTTATCGGTCTTTGATAGGCGCTATGCAAGATTTGTTGTGCCGAATCAAACCAATTAAAAGAATGGTTTTGAATGCTCTTTCTGCTTAATAAAGTAGACGCTATGTGCATCATACTCTCAGCGTTATATATTTTGCTATCAAAAAACGATTCAAGGTACCGCCAAAAATCTACTACTTTAAATTCTATTCTTTCTTCATTAATGGATTGATAATAAATTGCATCCAACCTTAGAAAACAAGAAACTAAAGAGTTTGCACTATTTAATTGGTTGTATGGATTGGATTTGTTTAAGCCGTCTAAATCTTCCGGATGTATAGATGTCACCATGCTTGTCCGTCTTATTCCAAGTCCATTACAAAACAATAGAAATTCGTCAGTTTTAATATTAATTTCCTTCTTTAATTGAACATTTAAAAAATTGACAGCTTCACTTATTTTTAAAAGCGCATTTGATTTACCAACCAGATCACTCTTTTCTTCCAATGAAATTTCTGCCATTAAAACATCCTCTTTAAAAAAAGTACTAAATTTATCACTAGTATCTGGCTGAACATATTTGTTTTTCAATTCATTGGAAATGACAACACTGTTAAATTTAAATGTTAGGGGTTTATAAGCCTTAATTTTTGTTAATTTAAAAACATAAGTTTTTGTACTTGATGAATTTTTAAATAAATGATAAAACCCTTCAAATTGCTGAGCTAAGGTTCGATTTTTTAAATAATCATATACCGCATTATAAAACATCTCAGAAGTGTAATTCGGATCGTTTTTTAGATTTAATAACTCTTTTGGCAGTGGTGCGTCGGTTTCAACCTTATCATTGTCATATTCAATATCTTTTGAAAGAATCCTATCAAATACACTTTGCAAATCCTTTTTAGGAAACCCAGTAAAGAGGAACTCACTAAGGAGTATATTAGTATTGTATTCAAAGATTTCTTTGTGGTTGTGTTTGTGAAGGGGTTCTTCACACAAAATCGCTGTTATAACATTATGCATTGCATTTTGAAAAATAGACTCGTCCAGTTTTTCGATTAAGTATGATATTGCCGAATTCAATTGTTTTCTTTTGGCAACATCGTTAAGCTGGAGTTTACCCTTATTTTTTATACATGCGATGCGATTCCAATCCTTGCTATAATGTTCCTTTATTAAGGGATCATTCTTAGTCAAGTAACTATTTTCAAAATAATAATTTATAAATCTATTTGAGAACTTAGAGTAATTATCAAGTTGAAACTTTATTTTTTCTAATAATGATTTATGATTTTCTAATTCAGGAAAACCTTCTCTACCATAACCGCTTAAAACAAAATCGAAATAGTCTGCAAAATAGTTGACCTTGTCAGAAACAGTTTTGCTCGGGTGCGAGATTTGGTGTTTAAAATGATAACTAACACTCATTTTACTACTTAAGGAAGTATAATTATTTCATCAAATAAGAGCTGATGTGACTTTGTTTTTTTATTCTTTAAAATACGAGTCATAAAAGTCTGTTACAGTAACCAATCCTAATCTATATTATTGGGTTTAAATATATTGTGTAGCTTATCCAGGATAAACAGTTTAAAATCATCAAATATTTTTTCGACAAATAATCGGTTAGCTTCCGAATCCTTTATCAATATCTCGTGGTTTTGCCACTTAAAACTTGTCTTTAAACGACGTTTCTCCCAATTTTCCTCGACAAATTCAGTGAAGAAGTAGTGATACCTAATTATTTTCTTGGACATTACGAAACTTAAATTGCAAGTATAAGAAGGAGCATTAGGGTATTTAGTGTTTGCCACTATGTACAGCCCTTGAAAGGGTAAAGTAAAATTGCTATCATAACTCTTTACAATTTGTTTGTTCCTTGTAACAGTTCTTGTTCTGCCCCACATACTGCCATAAACCCCACCCATAGGTTCTTCGGTTTGATAATCGACATCTTCATAATTTATTTTAACAAAGTAAGAGTCTTTGTTGTCTTTTAACCATGATGCAATTTCATTGATTTTGGGAACATCATCTAATCCAGTCAAAAAGGTAAATTTTAACTCATACAGTTCGCTTAGTTCGTCGGTTAGCTTAAGGTTTTCTATATTCTTTTTTTGAAATTTTAATAAATTTAAGGCCTCTTCTACGGATACATAATCTTTAGCATCATTAGAAATAATATCTTTTAATGATGTAAACTTAATTTTAGCTGGATCAGAAACTTTAACCATTTCAACACTTTTTAGGAAGTACTTAGCTTTCAACGTTTCTTTTTTTTCTTGAATAATGGTACCGAATGCTTCTGTAAAACCAGCTTGCGTGACAAAAAAAGGTGTTTGATCATTTCCCTTTTTGTCAAAATCATCTGAAATATAATCAATGATATTTTTATATCGAACGGTTTCCTCGGGGTGCGTCAATATAGATTTTACAAATGAAAATGTAAAATCGCTTATTTCAGAAGATTGGTAGGAACTTTGAAAATCTAAACAAGAATTAAAAAAATAACAACTTTTAAATTGATTTTTAGAATCTTGGAAGTACTTATTGATTGAACTATTGAGCTCTTTAATGTAAGCAACACCAGATTGACAAGCATCAACAACCTTAACCACTAAATCTGGATTTAGTGATTTGATCAATGTATCTATTTCTGAATTTTGCAAAGACGTTTGTCGCTTCTTCTGGGGGTCATAATCTGAAAGTATGTAATAAAATTCATTTTGATAAAACTCTCCGTGCCCTGTAAAATAGAAAAACAGTTCAGAAGTTTCCGTTTGTTTTTTATCATTAAAAAATTGAGTAACCCTTTCTTTCAGACTAGTACTATTAATTTCGTAACTATACCTTATAGTACTGTAAAGTTACAATAAAAAAACGGCCCACAATCGGGCCGTTTTTCTTTTCTCACCTTTTAATGAGCTTCCCTATTAATCCAAAAATCATCCCTGGTAACGACTTGTTCCAGGATGTCTGTTCGGTCTTCCAATTACAATTACCGCCCTTTGAACATTCAGTCTTGTTCCTTGCATACCCTTTCATCTGGTACTCATTTACTGATACAACGTTGCTGCATTTCGAGCACTTGAAGTGCTTCTTTTCTGTGTCTACTGCCATAAAATTGTGTTTTAGTTGGTTTATACACCGAATATAGACCAAATATCATTTCACAGACCAATTGGTCTTTAATAATTTTTAGCGCTTTACCGACCTTTCAGCATTCAATGGCTGAAAAGAGACGAAACACAGAACTACTGGAGAAGATTGCAAAACGGATAAAGGATCTGAGGGCAGAGCATGATGTGACCCAGGAGGTCTTCTACAACGACACGGGCATCAATATAGGTCGTATAGAGCGAGCCAAACGAGATGTGGGCATCACAACTATACAAATCATCTGTGAATACTTTAAAATTAGCCTTAACGACTTCTTCAAAAAGATTAAATAGAAGGACCCTTGGTATTATCCAAGGGTCTTCTTAATTTTACATTGCCCTTATCGATTTTTTAAGGGAGCACGTGTAAACGTGTAATAAAAACAACCCCGTAAAACCATGGGTAAGTTAATGAGTGGCTTGATGTCTCTATGCACGAGAATCAAGAAAATTTCAATCCTTAAATTCGTGCTTGTCATTGAATTCAAGGATTAAGATCAAATGGGGCTCTTAACAGCCCCGTTTGTTTTTATACTGTGACCGATAATTAAAGTTTGGTGCTCTGCTCGATTAATTTGTCGAACATCATTGGGTTGAAACGGTTGTTGTACCTGAAACATTAGTAAATTGTACTGAATTAACAGTATTCTAGGGTATAGTTACGATTAATTTTAGTGTTTAAAACCAATATATCATCATACTTTCCACAGGCTTTTAATACTTCTTCAACAACAAATGTGTCATTTCTACAACCTGGTAAATTATTCTTTGCGTTCTCATATTCACTTACTCCAATTAGTATTGCGTAATTCATCTTCTTTGTAACGTAGTCTGGGGTCATTATAAGTGTTTAATTAATAATAAATTTTCTCGAGCCAATAAACTTATGACTTAAAAAGTCAAGATTTTCATCGGTATATGGAAGGACTTATAGAAATAGGCCTTTTCCTTATTTTTTTACTAAATAAACTTTATAATAAAAAAACTCAAAACAGCCGACTTTTCATTTTTACCTTGTCAGCTCTATTCGCCTTACAAGCACCTTGTCCTCCAGGATCAGCTTCAGCAAATAAGTACCATCCGGCTGTTCGCCCAGATCAAGGGATTCAGTACCGCTTATTTCTTTTCTTGCTACCAGCTCACCGATCATATTATAGATCACGATCGTGCCTGTTGATCCTTTCCCCGCATTCACATAGATCATCCCGGTTGAAGGATTTGGATAAACGCTGATCTCTGCCAATTCTCCCGATGCAATGCCTGTAAGCAATACAGGATAGCAGGCTGAAGTATCGCCACAAGTGCTGCCCTCGGTTACTATTACTGCATAATCTCCCGGCACTAACGGCACAAAACTTTGACCTGTTGCACCGCTCACCGGGGTGCCTGCATTACAGTCGATCCACTGGTACGATGCTGCCGTAGCATTATTCGCACTTAAGCTATCCAGCGTTTGTGTTACCGATGCATCCACAGGCGGCGGGGCAGAGATGGTATACGTTTGCGTTACCATGCATCCGGCGGAATCAACAATGGTAAGGGTATAGCTGCCGGCACATAAGCTTGTGAGGTTAGGCGTGGTATTCCCTGTGTTCCACATGTATGTATATGCAGGGCTACCGCCTGAAATGCTTGTAGTGATGCCACCGTCGCAAGCGCCGTTACAGGAAGCGTTCGCTGACAAGCTGGTGATAATGATCTCCGGATTCACGGTCAGCGTCATGCTCGCCGTATCCTGGCAGCCGATGGAATCGGTGACCGTAACGGTGTATGCGGTTGTTGAAACGGGGCTGGCAACAGGGCTGGCTGCCGCTGCATTACTCAGCGTGGCTGCAGATGACCAGCTATAGGTATATCCTGCACCTGCCGGTGTAGCATTCAACACAGCTGTTCCGCCATAACAGATGAAATCGTTCGCACCTGCGCTGGCTGTTACAACATTCACGGCGATGGTGACCGAGGCAGTGTTCATGCAACCGTACACATCTGTTGCATTTACAGTATATGTACCTGTAGCCGAAGGAACAAAAGGCACTCCGTTCACAACTCCGGCGCTCCAGGCATAGCTGGTTGCGCCGCTGGCGATGAGCGTTTCCTGCTGTCCTGCGCAGATATTTGTGCTGCTTGGCGTAATTGTTACCGCAGGCAGGCTGTGCACATACAAAGTGTGAGAGTATGCCACCACGCCTCCGAAGCCATCATTCGCGGTAAGTGTAATGGTTGTGCTCCCGGTCTGTCCCGCAACCGGCGTATAGCTCATCTGGTAGTTGTTTCCGCCAATGTTGGTAACGGAAATATTCGCAAGCGGTAATAATGTTGTGTTCGAGCTCGCAGTTGTAAATGTGATCGCATCGTTATCGGCATCGGTAAGTGTGAACGGATTTGTACCGGAACTGCTGATGCATAAATGACCCGAAGCGGCATTGCTGCTGTACACCGGGATCTGATTCACAACAGCTTCCACCAGCTGGTTCATCCTTGGGAAGGAGCCGTACACGGGGCCTGCATTTCCTTCAAAATCAATTTTTTTCGCAAATACATTTCCCGTAGAGTTCCATTCAAATAAAGTCCCGCTGTTGTTCATTCCTCCAAATGTTGTAGTGCCGTAAAACTTGCCGGAAGCGCTGAGCGTAAGTGTTCCATAAGGATTGGAGCCATCAACGTTATCAAAGTCAATTTTTTTCGTGATCACATTTGTAGCCGGGTTCCACTGAAATATAGTTCCGAGATCGTTATCTCCTCCCCTGAATGCGAGTCCGTAAAAATTAGCGCCGCTCAACACAAGCGAGCCATACGGATTACCGCCTTTCAATGTATCGAGGTCGATTTTTTTCGTGTACACATTTGTGGCAGGATTCCATTCGAAGATCACACCGAGGCTGTCCGCCCCGCCGTAATTGGCCAGCCCGTAAAGCTTGCTGCCGCTTACCGCAAGCGAGCCATAAGGGTTGCAGCCGTTGCTGAACGTAAGGTCCACCTTTTTCGTGTAAGTGTTTGTAGCAGGATCCCATTCAAAAATAACACCCAGGCCGCCTGCGCCGCCTGCATTTGTCATTCCGTAAAACTTACTGCCGTACAGCAGCAGGGAGCCGTACGGCGTGCTGCCATTTGCAGTGCTCATGTCGATCTTCTTTACATACACATTGGAAGCAGGATCCCATTCGAAGATCACACCTTTCCCATTTGCGCCGCCGTTGCTGGCCATTCCATACAGCTTAGTGCCATTCAGCACCAGTGCGCCCTGTGGGTTTCCGCCATTGATGCTGTCGAAATCCATCTTTTTCGCATAGGTATTTGTTACAGGGTCCCATTCAAAGATCACCCCGTAGTTATATGCGCCACCCCTGTTCGTCATCCCGTAAAACCTGCCGGAATAAAACACAAGTGAGCCATCCGGCTCGCTGCCGATGTTGTTATTGCTGTTGAAATCAAGCTGCTTCACAAAGGCATTCGCAGAGGGATCCCAACGGAACAGCACGCCCTGGTCGAAGGTGCCGCCCTGGTTCGTCATCCCGTAAAAATAGCCGCCGATCAGCGTTACAGAGCCGAAAGGCATTTTGCCGTTCGTTGCGCTCATGTCGATCTTTTTAACATATACATTAGTGGCCGGGTCCCATTCGAAGATCACGCCGAAATCGTTCAGGCCGCCGTTGTGGGTAAGCCCGTATAATTTGCCGGCGCTGGCCGATAAAGATCCCCGCGGGTAAGAGCCGTTTGTTATGCTCAGATCTGCTTTCTTACTATATGTATTTGTAACTGGGTCCCATTCGAAAATAACGCCGCAGCTGTTTGCTCCTCCCAGGTTGGTAACCCCGTAGAATTTAGTTCCGAAGTAAGTAAGGTCGCCATACGGATTCTTACCTGTTGAAACGGCAAGGTCAATTTTTTTTATGTACGTATTTGTGGATGGGTCCCATTCGAAAATAACACCGCTGTTATTCGAGCCGCCGCTGTAGGTCATTCCGTAGAACTTTCCCGAATGCAATACCAGCGAGCCATTCGGAGTAACGCCCATTGCAGCTGCAAAGTCGAACTTCTTTGTGTACACATTGGTGTTCGGGTCCCACTCGAAGATCACGCCTTTATTATTCGCACCTCCTGTGCTGGCCATGCCATACAGCTTTACCCCGTACAGCGAAAGTGAGCCTAAAGGATTTCCGCCAAGTGCAGTGCTCAGATCAACTTTCTTCGTGTACACATTTGTAACGGGGTTCCATTCGAAAATAGTGCCTTTGTTGTTTGCGCCGCCCAGGCTGGTCATCCCGTAATATTTCCCGCCATAGAGCAGTAAGGAGCCTTTTGGAAAATATCCGTTTGCAGAATTGAAATCCACTTTTTTTGTATAGCTGTTGGTGGTTGAATCCCATTCAAACAAAGTTCCGCCGAGGCCGCTGCCGCCGCTGGTGGTCATGCCGTAATACTTCCCGCCGCCGCCATTCACCATGTCATTCTTCTCGGGATTTGCACCGGTCGACATGCTTACCAGGGAATGATCGAGATAGTGTGTGTTGTTGGCCGGGTTATAATGAAACACCGTGCCGAGGTCATCATAGCCGCCCTGTGCGGTAAGCCCCCAAAGCATGGGAGTATGCTGCGCGAGGCACATATTCATGATCACGAGAAGTAAGGCCGCGGAAATTAGTAGTCGTTTAAGCATGGTGTATGTTTTAGTTTTATAAACAAAAATAAGCTAATCCGGAGAAGTAATTGATAGGTTCACCCTGTTAATTGCCTTACCTCGCCAGCACGATCCGTTTCATCAGCACGCTGCCATCCACGATCAGCCTGAGCATATACGCTCCATCAGGCTGCCCGCTTATATCAAGGGCAGATACCTTTCCATCTATCTCAGCCGAAAGCACAAGCTGCCCCATCGAATTGTACAGCTCTGCCGTGGCGCGGTTGTTACCTGCATCAACATGAATGATGCCGGCAGAAGGATTCGGATAAATGCTTATTTGCCCCGCAGCTGCGCCGGAAATACCGGTGATCAGCACATTGTAGCAAAGCGACGTATCGCTGCAGGATGTTCCTTCGGTAACAATCACCGCAAAGTTCCCGGAGCTGGAAGGCACAAAGCTTTGCCCCGTGGCGCCGGCCACCGGAGCGCCATTGTCACAATCGATCCACTGGTATGTTGCAGAAGCCGCACTTGCTGTGAGCGTGTCCATATTCTGGGTTACCGATATATCTGTTGCCGGAGGCTCTGAAATGCTGATAGCCTGCGAAGCCTGACAGCCGAATGCATCGCTGATCATTACAGTGTAGCTGCCGGCACATAAGCCTGAAACAGCTGCAGTTGTATCGCCGGTGCTCCATGAGAACAGGTAGGCCGGTGTTCCGCCGGAAGGGCTTGCCGTGGATGAGCCATCGCACGCTGTATAGCAGGAGGCTGTTGCCGACAAGCTGTTCAGCACGAGTGCGGGATCCACCCATAAGGTAAGGCTGTCGTTGCCTGTGCAGCCATTCACATCTGTGACTGTAACTGTGTAGGTAGTTGTTGTTGCAGGGCTTGCAGAAGGATTCGCTGCCGAAGCATCATCGAGCGTTGCCGCGGCAGACCAGCTGTATGTATAGCCTGCACCGGCAGGAAACGCTTGCAATAATGCGCTTCCACCAAAGCAGATGGAATCGTTCGCACCTGCATCTGCTGCAACAGCAGGGTTAACCGTTACCATCACCGAAGCGGAAGCGCTGCAGCCTGACGATGTTCCCGTTACCGTATACGTGTTTGTTGAAAGTGGTGTAAATGCCACACCATCCGAAATGCCGTTCGACCAGGAATATGCTGTAGCACCGCCGCCGGTAAGTGTTGTTAATTGTCCTGCACAGAGCATTGCTGCGCTTGCATTCGCAGACACAACGGGAATTGGATTCACTGTAATTGTCTGCGTCGCGGTTGCCGAGCATCCCGAGCTCGTGCCTGTAACGGTGTAGGTTGCTGTTGCAGAGGGCGCAAATGAAACGCCATCACTAATGCCGCCCGTCCATGAATACGTTGCTGCACCGTTGCCTGTAAGCGTTGTTGATTGGCCTTCACAGACAATTGCTGCGCTTGCATTCGCAGACACAACGGGAATTGGATTCACTGTAATTGTCTGCGTTGCTGTTGCCGAGCAGCCCGAGCTTGTGCCTGTAACAGTGTAGGTTGCTGTTGCAGATGGTGTAAATGAAACGCCATCACTAATGCCGCCCGTCCATGAATACGTTGTTGCACCGCCGCCTGTAAGTGTTGCGGATTGGCCTGCACAGAGCGTTGCCACACTTGCATTCGCAGACACAACCGGGATTGGATTTACTGTAATTGTCTGCGTTGCTGTTGCAGAGCATCCCGAGCTGGTGCCTGTAACAGTGTAGGTAGCTGTTGCAGATGGTGTAAATGATACACCATTACTGATGCCGCCCGTCCATGAATACGTTGTTGCACCGCCGCCTGTAAGCGTTGTTGATTGCCCGGCACAGAGCGTTGTTGCGCTTGCATTCGCAGACACAACCGGGATTGGATTCACGGTAATTGTCTGCGTTGCTGTTGCCGAGCATCCCGAGCTGGTGCCTGTAACAGTGTAGGTCGCCGTTGCAGAGGGTGTAAATGAAACACCATTGCTAATGCCGCCCGTCCATGAATACGTTGCTGCGCCGCTACCCGTAAGCGTTGCTGATTGTCCTGCACAGAGCGTTGCCACACTTGCATTCGCAGACACAACCGGGATTGGATTCACGGTAATTGTTTGTGTCGCCGTTGCAGAGCAGCCCGAGCTTGTGCCCGTAACGGTATAGGTTGCTGTTAAAGAGGGTGTAAATGAAACGCCATTGCTGATCCCGTCCGTCCATGAATATGTTGTTGCACCGCCGCCTGTAAGCGTTGTTGATTGGCCGGCACAGAGCGTTGCCACACTTGCATTCGCAGACACAACCGGGATTGGATTCACAGTAATTGTTTGCGTCGCGGTTGCCGAGCATCCCGAGCTTGTACCTGTAACGGTATAAGTTGCTGTTGCAGATGGTGTAAATGAAACTCCATTGCTGATCCCGCCCGTCCATGAATATGTTGTTGCACCGCCGCCTGTAAGCGTTGTTGATTGTCCTGCACAGAGCGTTGCTGCGCTTGCATTGGCAGTTACAGCTGGTGCCGGATTTACCACGATTGTTTGCGTCGCCGTTGCAGAGCATCCCGAGCTGGTACCTGTAACGGTGTAGGTTGCCGTTGAAGAAGGCGTGAACGGAATGCCATTGCTCACTCCACCTGTCCATGAATACGTTGCTGCACCACTACCTGTGAGCGTTGTTGATTGCCCTGCACAGAGCGTTGTTGCTGTTGCTGATGCGGTAACGGCCGGTGCGGGGCTAACTGTGACTGTGGCAACCGCTGTATTGGAGCAGCTCCCAACGCTTCCTGTAACCGTGTATGTTGTGGTGCTGGCCGGAGAAACGTTTACCGAGCTTGTTCCGGCACCTGTGCTCCAGGTATATGTTGATCCCCCCGAAGCCGTTAAGCTTGCAGATGCCCCCTGGCAAATGGCTGCTGAGTTCACCGTAATGGTTGGCGCCCCTACCGGAACGGTAATGGAAGATGTGTTCACACAGCCGTACACATCGGTTGCAGTTACTGTATAGGTTGCAGTTGCTGAAGGCGTAAAAGGCGTACCGTTCACTACCCCGCCCGACCATGCATACGATGTGGCGCCGCTTGCAATGAGCGTTGTTTGCTGACCCGGGCAAACCGATGCCGGACTGGCGCTGAGGCTCAGCACCGGTGCGGCATGCACATTAACTGTAAATGAATACGTGCTGATGCCTCCAAAACCGTCGTTCGCTGTTATGGTGATCACCGAAGAACCCGTTTGCCCCGCAGCAGGAACACATATCACCTGGTAATTATTCCCGCCGGTATTGCTGACCGTAATGCCCGATGAAGGGATCAATAACGTGTTGCTGCTTGAAGATGAAAAAACAAGCGCATCGTTCTCACCGTCGGTTACCGTGAACGTAAGCGTAGACGTGCTGTTGAGGCATACATGATCCGCCGCCGCCGTGTTGCTGTACACAGGCACCTGGTTCACAGAAGCTTCCACCAGCTGGCTGTAATATGGAGCTGCGCCGGCAACAGGCCCTGTGGTGCCATAGAAATCGAGCTTCTTGGTATACACATTTGTAGCGGGGTTCCATTCGAAGAGCACGCCTTTACTGTTCAGTCCGCCGCTGCTCGTAGTGCCGTAAAAAATTCCGGTGGAAGAATACAGCGTCAGCGCTCCGTTCGGGAAAGCCCCGTTGGTATAATCGAGGTCTATCTTTTTTGTATACACATTCGTGCTGGGGTTCCATTGAAACAGCACACCGCTGTCGTAAATGCCGCCTTTGGAAGCCAGCCCGTAAAAATTAGAGCCGTTGAATACCAATGTTCCATAAGGGCTTTCGCCATTCAGCGAATCGAGGTTGCGTTTTTTTGTATACACATTGGTGGAAGGCAGCCATTCGAAGATCACCCCCACATTGTTGGTGCCGCCGGTGTTGGTCATGCCGTACATTTTCGTTCCGTTCAGGGCAAGCGTTCCATAAGGGTTTCCGCCGTTCGCTGTACTGAGGTCGACTTTCTTTGTGTAGATATTTGTAGCGGGATCCCATTCAAACACAACACCGAGATCGTTGGTGCCGCCGGTGCTCGTCATCCCGTAAAACTTAGAGCTGTATAATAATAAAGAACCGTAGGGGCGGCTGCCATTCGCAGCGCTCAGGTCGATTTTTTTGAGGTATGCATTTGTTGCAGGATCCCATTCGAAGATCACACCCATTCCGTTTGCCCCGCCATTGCTGCACATCCCGTAGAGCTTTGTTCCGCTTACCACGAGCGTTCCCTGAGGGTTCCCGCCATTGATGCTGTCGAGATCAGCTTTGCGGGTATAGTGGTTTGTTGCCGGATCCCATTCGAAGATCACGCCGTAATTGAATTGTCCGCCCCGGTTCGTAAGTCCGTAAAACTTGCCGGAATAATACACCAGCGAGCCTTTTGGCTCCTGCCCGATATTGCTGTTGAACTCCGCCTTTTTCGAATATGCATTTGTAGCAGGGTTCCACTCGAACATAAGTCCGAAGCCGAATGTGCCGCCTTGGTTCAGCATCCCGTAAAACGTACCGCCGTTCATCAGCAGCGAGCCATAGGCGATCTTGCCTGTTGCTGCCGTAAAGTCCATCTTCTTCACATACACGTTGGCTGCCGGATCCCATTCGAAGATCACACCGAAATCATTTACGCCGCCGTTGCGCGTTACTCCGTAAAACTTTCCTCCGTACATGGAAAGTGCGCCCTGCGGATAGCTTCCCAACGCCGCGGTAAAATCTTTCTTCTTAACATACACATTTGTTACAGGATCCCATTCGAAGATCACTCCCCTGCTGGCGGTGCCGCCTGTATTTGTAAGGCCGTAAAACTTAGTTCCGTAGTACACCAGCTTCCCGTAAGGGTTTTTCCCGTTCGCTGCGGTGAGGTCAACTTTTTTTGTGTACACATTTGCTGCAGGATCCCACTGAAAGATCACGCCACCGTTGGATGCACCACCCGAATAGGCCATTCCATAGAACATTCCGCCGTTAAGCGTCATTGTTCCATAAGGTGTTACGCCGTTCGCTGTAATAAAGTCGAATTTTTTGGTGTAGGTATTTGTGGAAGGGTCCCATTCAAAGATCACTCCTTTGTTGTTCACGCCACCTGTGTTCGTAAGGCCGTACAGCTTTACACCGCTCAGGGCGAGCGAGCCGGCAGGATTGCCTCCCAGGGCAGTGCTCAGGTCGATCTTTTTTGTGTACACATTCGTAACCGGGTTCCATTCAAAAATAACGCCTTTGTTATTTGCGCCGCCCAGGCTGGTCATCCCGTAAAATTTTCCTCCGAAGAAAACAAGCGAGCCTTTCGGGAAGTTCCCGCTGGCGGCAGTGAAATCATATTTCTTTGTGTAGGTCCCCGAAATGGAGTCCCATTCGAAAAGCACGCCCCCGAGCCCTGTTCCGCCATAGGTGGTCATTCCGTAATATTTGCCGTTCCCGCCCGATACGAGGTCATTCATTTCCGGGCTTGCACCGGGAGTAAGGTTTGGCAGTGAATAATCGGGCGTATGGGTATTGCTTCCCGGGGAATAGTGAAAAAGAGAACCGAAATCATCGGTGGCGCCCTGCGATGTAAGGCCCCAAAGTGTGGGCGCATGCTGGGCTTCGGCAACAATTACGGCAAGTGCCAGGAGGCAGGAAAGGAAAATTTTTCGAAACATTACGGAGTAGCTTATTTTTCTGCAAAAGTAGGCTTTTTCGAAGGATTTAACGCATTCGTCGACAGATAACTCAGCGTTATCCTAACTGCGCCAGCATTTCAATATGCGGGATATTGTCTTCAAGGTATTCTTCTGAAGTAACGGCAAAGCCGAAGCCTTCATAGAATTTTTTCAAATACAGCTGTGCGCCTATCTTCACAGGCACATCCCCGAACAGCAGGCGGATCTCATCAATTGCCCTTTGCATCAGCTCTTTCCCTGCCCCGGTGCCGCGTGCTTTGGGCGAAGTGACCACCCTGCCGATCGAAACTTCCGGGTAGGAAATGTTCTCAGGAAGGATGCGGCAGTAGGCGATGAGCTGCTTTTTCTTATCGTAACCCATCACATGAAACGATTTCTGGTCCTTGCCGTCGGCATCCTGGTAGGGGCAATTCTGCTCCACCACAAACACCTCCGCACGCAGCTGCATAATGCTGTAAAGCTTTGCAGGCGACAGGTCCTCGAACCGTATTACTTCCCAGTCGATCTTCATGATCATTTATTTAATTAATTTCATAAGGACAATCTTTTCAACCCGGCCATACACTAAAGTTCCCAGGAGGCAGCCGAAGCTGTTTGCAATAAAATCGAACACATCGGCGCTGCGCTCTTCAAACACCGTTGCCTGCATGATCTCGAGCAATCCGCCGTAGGAGATGCAAATGATGGCGGCCATCAGTTTGGCCCGTTCCTTCAAAACAGGATATGAATCCTGCAAAACAAATCCGCGCACGGTAAGCAGCAGCAGCACAAAAAAGATCCCGGCATGCACAAACTTATCAAAGCTGAGCAATTCCAGAAATGAAATATGCGGAATGTCCCTTCCGGGGATTCCGCATAAGATCAGGATGACCAATGCCCAAAGCATCGACCATTTGGTATATCTGAAAAACATGATCTGTTTATTGTCCGATCAGCTCTTTGTAAGCGGCCGCATCCAAAAGATCATTCAGCTCGGCAGTGTTGGTCATCGATACTCTCACCAGCCAGCCCTCACCGTAAGGATCTTTATTTACAATTGCAGGATTAGCATCGATAGTCTCGTTCATCTCGAGCACTTCGCCGGAAACCGGCATGAACAGGTCAGAAACCGTTTTAACCGCTTCCACCGTCCCGAAGATCGCTTCATGCCCGAGCAATTCGCCAATTGTATTTATTTCCACATATACAATATCACCCAGCTCGCCCTGTGCAAAATCGGTGATCCCGATGGTTGCTACATTACCTTCCACACGAACCCATTCGTGATCTTTTGTGTATTTTAAATTGTCAGGAAAATTCATTTGTTTCGGATTTAATTTTATTGCAGCACAAATTTATAGTTAATTCCACAACCACAAAACTTTCGGGGGAATTAATTTGACAGCGTGAGGCGGAGGCTCACCCCGGCATTGGTATTAGTTGTTGGGAACGAGGTGGAGATCACCGGCTTGTTAATGATCCTGTCGTAGAACAGCCTGATGTTGATCTTTTCACTGATCACATAATCGGCGGATACCTTGAGTGAAATGATATTTGTTCCTCCTGTCGACTGGCTCACCTCTTCCACGATCCTTCTCATTACCGTTTCATTCCTGCGGAAGGAAATATCAGCTTTCAGGTTCAGGTCGCTCTTGACCTGCTTGCCTTTGATCTTTGCATTTCCGAGCGGAAGCTCCCTGATCCTGTAGCCCAATCCGCCAATGATCTCGCGGCCGGTAAGCTCGGTGATGGTTTTGCTCGTTAATCCCAGTGAAAGGTTCCGGTCCTTCTTGTATTCGAAATTCACAAGAATGCTGTTGTTCATGGTCATCTCCAGCTTAATGAAGGGGCTCCACTGCTCGGAGATCGTTACGGTATTGATCTGGTTCTTGGTGAGGAAATTCGGGTTATTGGAAATGCTGGAAACATTTTCCCTTATCGCGGTATAGCCGTCGCCGTCCGGATCATCGAACAGGAGGTTAGATGTGTATCCGCCAACGCTGTAGGACGAGCGGTATGCATGGCTCAGCGTGAAGGATTTGAAATACTTTTTGATCTTCTCGAGCTTCGACAATCCATCGTACGTTACCCTCCAGTTCGGCTTCGGCACTTTCGGCATCGGGTTAAGGCCAACGCTGTTCGGGTTCTTGCCGGAATATGCCGCAAGGAACGATGGGATCAGCACATCCTGCGAGGTTTCATTATAGCCTTCTGCATAGCCGTTCACAGAAGCGGTGGAGTTTGGGTTCTCGCCTCCGAGGCGCGCAGAAATATTCGGCCTTGCATCGAGGAACGCCTGGAATGTTTCATCGCCGTTCTTGCGGAAGGAAGTGCGGTACGTAAGGTACGAGATGCTGAAATTACCTGTTTCGGTAGGCGCGTCATGCACATACATATCGCGGGTTTCGCTCCAGCGGAAAAATTCATTCTTGCTCTTCGACTGCGTTCGCGTTGCCGTGAGCTCTACCTTAAGGTCGGGGAACGGCTCCGCATTGGCCCTGATATTAAGGTTTTGCGAGCTGGTGGTAGTGTACGGAGTATTCAGCGATGATGTTTTCACCAGCCAGTTGTTCTGGATCGCCTTGTCGCGGATATCCTCCTGGCTTCCGAAAATAAAGCCGGTGGTAGGGCCCTGAAAATGCTCATCCATACCCATCATCTGGGTATTTTGCCTATAGCCCGGCAGCAGCGTTCCTGCATTGTCGGCATAGGTTACGTTCACTGTTTTCAGCGTCATCACCAAACGCGCCACATACTCGAGCACTTCAAAATTATCTTTTTTCTTGGTGCTGTCGGCCGTTGTTTTTGCACCCGGCTTAATGGCAGGGGCTTTCGGATTCTTATTCTTTGTATTCTTCTGGTTGATCTTTTTAAAATAAGGGATCTTATTATAAAGCGTTACCATGTTCAGCTGCCCGTTCCATGAAATATTGCGCGAGTTCTGTATGGTGTTCCCCAGTGAATCGTTACCGATCGTATTGCCTTCCGCATCGCGGTGCGTATCATACAGCGGAGAGTGCTGCCAGCTGTATGTTCCCGCGTATCTCACGCTTGCCGTGGTAAAATCGAGCAGCGGCAGCTTGTTGATCGGAATGTTGTAATTGAGGCTCGTCTGGTGATTGTACTGCGTTTTTGTAAGGCGCTGGAAAAACTCTTTTCTCAGGGTATCGCGTGTCTCATCGGTAATGGCGCCGTCCGGCTCGAGGATCCGCTCCTGGTTGCTCGCCGTAAAATCAAGCTTCAGGTTTTTCGTGATATCGTACTTCAGGTCGTAATTACGGTTCATGTTGAACGTTTTGTTGAACGTCGGCAGAATGATGATATCATCTGTTGTGGTATTCCTTCCTTTTGAAGTGCTGTAATCGCGGTTCACATCGGTTGAGAAGCCGATCTTGTTCGGGTACGGATAAAAATTAATGTCTTTGATGATCAGCAGGTACTTCGACTGGAAGATCTTGGTTTTTGCAAAAGGCTTGATGTTCTTCGGCTGCGGCGCATAGTTATAGTTCAGTCCGCCGCGGTACGTCTTCTGCGTATTGTACTCGATGTTCACATTCCGCCTGTAGATCTCGTTGTAAGAATAGGATGCCGCCCAGTTCTCCACATCGTAGATATGGCTCTTCTTGGAATTCTTGCCCTTGTCCTTCTTCACATTCGTAAAGTTGATGCCTTTGCGCTTGGTATAATCCTGCGTTACACGCCTGATCGAATCGCGCTGGTCTTGCGGAATGGTCGGGTCCTTCAGCGTTGGCGCCAGCAGGATGTCGGGATCAAGCGGGTTGTACTGCGGCGTGATGAATGTTTCGGAATAGCCTACATACATCGGGATATGCACATTGTAATCTTCCGGGATGAACTTACCGAGCTCGAGGCTGGATGACACATCGTACTGCTTCAGTGTTTCGCGCTTGCGCTCGCTTACTTTATTTTCAATGCTTCCGAACCCGGGCGTATACATGCTTCCCGATACGGAAACGGTTCCGAAATCTGCAAGCTTGGCTGTAACCCTTGCATTTGCCGCCCATCCGCCCTTCTGATCGAAATCGCTGAGGCGAAGCTCATTCACCCAGATCTGCGCGCATTTCGGCTGTCCGTCGTCATTATCGCCCGGGCCGCCGTGCTTCGGATTGCGCACCCCGATCATGATCGTTTTGATGGCGCTCAGGTTCGGATTTCCCTTGATGGTGATCGTGCGGGTGCCGTCAGGAACAGTGTATTCCGATGCGAGCGTAAGTGTGGTGCTTCCGAACATCGCAATATTCCTTTTCTGCTTTGCCGACTGCAGCTTCTCGAACTCGAGGATCATCTCGTTATCGGAAGGCCATACGCGGTATTGGTCATCTTCATTGGTACCATTGTAATTTCCCGGCGCGGTTACTACGAGCGGAATATCGTACTCGTAATAGTTGTCGGTGAAATCGGTTCCGAGGCGCACAAACAAATGCAGGTCTTTATCGTGCAGCGGATCGCTTGCATTGGTAGATCCTTCGGCATGCACGTACATTTTTAATTTTTTGTAGGAGCGCACATCCAGGTTGGTGTTCTTGTAAGCTGCACGCGCTTTTCCATCCTGCAGGTTGCAAACGGTAAGCGCCAGCGACTGCTCATTCTGCTGCACCAGCGTTGCGGAGGCAGCGCTTTCCTCGCGCTCGATGCCCGGAGGCAATACATAATTCACAGGCGTCCTGTTCCCGTTCTCTTCAATGTTCACCGCGCCGATGTCGAACTGTGTGTTAGGATCATCATTGGCAACGTATAAGCCCGGAGAAAGCAGGTCGAACCCGTATTTGCGCCATTCGCCGCGCACCAGCTCAAGCCGCGCAAAACGCAGCACGATCGGCTTGTCGACACCGGTCATGAACATTCTCATGAAGCGGATCGACTGGAAATTCTCAATAGTACCTACTCTTGACTCAGGCACCTTGATAGGAATTTTGAACTGGAACCAGCGGATCGGCTTGGAGCTTCCATCCTTAATATTCTGACCGTTTGTTTCATACACATCGGTAATGTAATTGGTACCTACGCAGGTGTTGCAGAAATCGCTCGGCTTTAAGCTGATGTGGTATTGGAAATAGCTTTCCGTGGTGCTTAAGTTATTATCGCGGTTAATATCCTCGGAGTTCGGTGTTCCGGAAGTAGGGCCCGGGGTTGGATAGGTGGCCACCTGCTGGTACTGTGCATTGGTCCTCGAGTTCTGCTCAAGGCCATTCCAGCGCTTGTACCTTCCAAGTGTTTTCACACCGTTGGCATCGTAATCCGATCCGCGGAAGTAATGGAAATCATCACCGGAAGGGTCATCGGAAAAACTTCCATAGACCGATGAAGAAACATTCGCCGCAACCCGTGTTAAATAGTTTTGAAAAAAGCTTTGCTCCTGCGCATTATCCCAGCCATCGAGCCCCACATCCTGCGCAGCACGGTCGCCTTCATCGGTATTAAATGCATTCACCAGCGGCTGCACCAATGGAACACGGCCCCAGATGGTTGTATCGGTCGGCAGGTTCTGTCCTGCATTCTGGTCGGCTGTGCTTGGCGCTGGCAACACATTCTCCGCGCTTTTATATCCGTCGTGCAATACATCCTCTGACACATTACCGATGTTGAAATACAGCTCACCCGTTGTATTCCAGTTCACGAGCGGGTTATCGCTGTTGAACGGATCCATCACCCAGAACTGGATGTATTCAATATTGGTCGCTTCAAAATCGTTCGTGGAGATCGACCGCATGATCCCGCCCCAGCGTGATGCAGGATCCTTCAGGGTTCCGTCGGTGTTCAGACCGGCAGCTGTCGCAGTTGAATCCGTATTGTAATTGTAAGGCCCGCGCTCCGATGGATAATAAGCAAGGTCAAAGGTTGTGATATTGCTTACCTGCCCGGTAGGCGATTGCTTGTTAGGGAATACCTCTGTTTCCGGGATCTCACGGGCAAAGTTGTTCGACATCTCGGTAGGGGTCTGCGTTACTGTCGGCGTGTTTGTTTCCGAGCGCTGCAGGATCGGGTCGATCGCATACCAGGCAAGCTTTGCACGGTTGTAGCCGAATGCAAGGCTATTCACCGAATCCGCTTCCGGGAACAGGCTTGGCTGCCCCTGCGGCGTGCTCGCAAGGCTCCAGGTTCCCTGCTGGCGAAGGTCGATCGTCGACTGGCTGCCTTCAAAGTCGTCCACATACGAATTCCCGTCCTTGCCAATGGCCTTGCTGTGGCCCGGAATAAGGTAAGCAAACTCGCCCGCTGCCGTGATCGTACTCATCTCCTTTGTTTCAAGGAAGGGGAGCTTATCGATCAGGCGTGTAAGGAAAGGTGCATCGGTACGGTAATTTCCGTCAAAGCCCCAGATCGTATTCCTGATCGGCTCATCGCCCTGGTTCACCTTTTTGGTCAGCGGCCGCTCCGTAAGGTTCATCACGGTGGCGCCTATATTAAAGTCTTTATTGATGCGGTAATCGAGGTGGGTCCCAAAGAGCGTCTTCGACTGGATCGCAAACAGGGCATTACTCTCGAGCGAGATCTTGATCGGGGTGCCGGAATTTAAGATCCCTTCATTCACGATCTTCAAACGGCCGAGAGTGTAATCCACGGTGTAATCCACATTCTCGGTCAGCTGCACGCCGCCTGCAGTTACAGTTACAGAGCCCTGAGGAACGTTCGGCGCACCGAGGGAGATCTCGGAGCCGGAAGCCGACTGGTACTGCCCTTTGATCTTAAAGCGGTTCAGGTTCGGGAATTGCTGTGCCGATGTTTTCGTGGAATCGTACAATGGATCGAACACATACCTGTTGGCTTCGGTAGCATCGCAGCCTCCATCGAACTTCGAGCGGAGAAAATCCCCGAAAGGCTCTACTACCGGAAAGATCACGCGGCCGTTGTTGGAGTTGATCGTAACCCCATCCACATAATCGAACACGCCATCGGGCACCTGGTCGCTTTGCGCATTCAGCCTGTCGAGGTTCAGCACCTGGATCAGCGGCTTGCCTTTGATCTGCGTCTGGCATTCGGAAACCGGGAGGTAATTAATATCGGTACCTGTTGCCGAGTTGGTATAGAATACATCCAGCTTAAAGTCTTTTGAATTCACCTGGTAAGCCCCGATGGAGTATACGTTCTTCATCATCAGGTTCCAGATCGGGTAACGCGTATTCGGCGCATCGGCCTTCAGCATTTTCAGGAAAAGGATACTTGGCGCGCTGATACCGCCATCCGAGAATTCACCTACATTATAGGTTTGTCCCTGCGCAGTATATTGATAGGCAACTGCAAGCACCTGCTCGGGGTTCAGCTGCTGGTTCAGGGAGATAAATCCGAGGCGTGCGTTTAATGTGTACTCGGAAGGCTGAAGCTTGCGCATGTTCTGCTTCATGAAACCGATGCTCTGCTGTAAAGGTGTGCCTGAGGTAATTGCAGGAACCGCGGTACTTGTGGCACGTGTGCCTGTAAGCGCTACCATGTTTTGATAAAGCGTATTCTGGTCATTGAACGGCAGGGCGCCCGCTGCATTGTCAAGGATATAACCGGTTGCTGTAGGAGTAATGTGGTTGGGAGTTCCGGGATCTTCCGCTAGGTCGGCAAAGCTGATCGCTTCACGTACATCATTGGTTGCACCGTTCGAATTCGTCACCCACACTTCCACCCTGTTGATGTTCACGCTGGAGCTGATGAATGGCAGCCCTGCCAGCGCCGAGTTGAACTGGTCGCGGAAATACTGCCCGAGGAAAAAGTGCCTGTTGTACTCGTATGCATCGCCGGCAACTTCATACTTGCTTACCTGCGCGCCGCCGGTTACTTCCACTTCCGACTTTTTACCTTTCTGCTGTGATAAGATACTGGTAACGGTAAGCCGTCCGAACTGCAATTGCGTTTTCACGCCGAAGAGCGTCTGGCTTCCGGTGATCAGCGAGCCGTTCAGCGGCATGCTTACGTTACCTGCCTCTATCTTCTTGATGATCTCATCCTCATAGCCGGTGTATTCCAGCTTCATCTGGTTCTCGTAATCGAAGGTTGCTTCGGTGTTGTAGCTGGTAGTTAATTTCAGCTTGTCGCCGATCTTTCCAACCACGTTGAGCTGGATCTTTTCATCAAAGTCGAAAGTGCTGATCTTTCTTTGCTTTTCGGGCAGGGCCGGGTTTTCCGTTTTTGTTCCCTGGTAAGCGAAAATAAGCTCCGCCGATCCGTTCGGGCGGATATCCACCGTATTACCACCGAAGATCCGGTCGAAGATCTCACCGCCTACATGCAGCTTCGGAATGGTGGTGCTGGTTTGCGCATTTTGTGATTCGGCGTGTGAGCGCTGGTTCCAGTAGGATTTGGTTTGCTTCTTGAACTGGTATTCCTGGAACTCTTCGTTGTCCATGTATGTGGGCGGACGATAATCCATTCCACCCAGCTTTTGCGAGATGTTGTAGTTTCCTGTTGCAGGATCGTACTCCACATTTGTATTTACGTTGGAAGGGTTGTTCAGCATCAGCCCGCCGGAGTTCGGGTAGTTCAAAGGGTCGCCGGTTGACTGGTCGGAAAAGGGATAAGGGAGAATAACAGGCGTGGTTTCCTCAGGCACCTCGGGCGTATCTACCGCGATCATTGGCAGATCCACATCGCTTTCACCCGGGTGAGCATAGGTGGAAACCCTGGCATCGGAGCCAACGATCACCGACAGCAATGCTGCGGAAACGCCACCAACAACTAAGTATTTTGAAAGTTTAAAGCCCAATGTAATGTTACAGATTTTTTAATGCTCCCTTGATTAATTGCTCAACAGTTTGTCCTGTGCCTTCTGTGCGAATGATCTTATCCAGCACTTTATCTGCGGCGGCTTTATTGAAGCCTAACATCACGAGTGCAGATAACGCTTCTTCTTTTAATGTATTGTTTCCGGATGTAAAAAATTCCGAGCTGAGCTCTTCCTTGCCCATTTTGCCTTTCAGGTCGACGATGATCCGCTGTGCCGTTTTCTCGCCGATGCCTTTCACGCTCTTTATCAGCGCCACGTTCCCGGTTACGATCGCATTCTGGATCTCGGCGGCGCTCAGCGATGAAAGCATCAGCAAAGCGCTGGTGCCTCCTACCCCGGAAACGGAGACCAGCTGCCGGAACAGGCTTCTTTCTGCCGTATCCGCAAAGCCAAAGAACCTTGGCATATCATCCCGCACATATAATTGTTCTGTGTACAATTTGCATTGCTCATTCTCAGCGATCTTTGAAAAGGTGTTCAGTGAGATCTGCATCACATAGCCAACTCCCGAAGCTTCTATCACTGCATACGTTGGTGTTTTCTCTACCAGTTTCCCGCTGATGTGGTTGATCATATTTATTTGTTGTTATAGAGACGCCCGCTTATAATTTTGGTTGCCTTTGTCAGAACTTTTCGCTTATTGTTTTTTTGCCTGTGCATCGATCACGGCAATGGTAACCATATTCACGATCTCACGCACGGAGCTTCCAAGCTGTAAAATGTGAACAGGCTTCTTCATCCCGATGAGCACGGGGCCTATCGCTTCGGCTCCGCCCATTTCCTGGATCAGCTTGTAGGCAATGTTACCGGATGCCAGATTAGGAAAAATAAGGGTATTCACCTTTTTATCCACGAGGTCGGAGAACGGGAACTGCTCTTTCAGCAATTCGTTGTTGAGCGCAAAGTTCGCCTGCATTTCGCCATCCACGATCATTCCCGGGTAGTTCTTGTGCAGCAGGTCCACCGCATCGCGCACCTTGTTCGGCAGCTCGCCTTCTGCCGACCCGAAGTTGGAGTACGACAGCAATGCAATGCGCGGCGTGATGTTGAACTGCTTCACGCTGTTGGCGGTAAGCACGGTAATATCCACCAGCTCCTGCACGGTAGGGTCCACGTTCATTGTTGTATCCGCGAAAAAGAAAGGGCCCTGTTTGGTGTTGAGGATGTACATCCCGGCCACCCTGCTCACGCCTTCCTGCACGCCGATGATCTGCAGCGCCGGACGGATAGGATCGGCATATTTACGTGTAAGGCCCGAGATCATTGCATCGGCGGCCCCGGTTTCCACCATCATGGCGCCGAAATGGTTCCGCTCTTTCATGATCTTGCGCGCTTCATACAGCGTAAAGCCCCTGCGCTGGCGTTTCTTGAAGAACAGGTCGCCAAAGGCGTACCGCCTGTCTTCCTCGGATTTGCTGCGCGGATCAATGATAGGAATGTCGCCCAGGTCAAGATTGTTCTCTGCGATCAGCTTCCTGATCTTTTCCACATCGCCCAGCAGGATCGGCTTGGCAATGCCTTCATCGGCCACCTGCTGCGCAGCTTTCAATATTTTATAATGATCCGCTTCGGTGAATACCACGCGCTTCGGATTCTGCTTTGCTTTGTTGGTCACATTCCTGATCAGCTTGTTATCGAGGCCAAGCCTGTTGATCAGCTCATTCACATACGCATCCCAGTTGGTGATCTTATACTGCGCCACGCCGGATTCCATGGCTGCTTTGGCCACCGCAGGCGCAACGGTGTAGATCAAACGCGGATCGATCGGCTTTGGAATGATGTACTCCGGGCCGAACACAATGTTCTTTGAATCGTAAGCGAGGTTCACCGTATCGGGCACTGCCTCTTTCGCCAGCTGCGCAATGGCGTACACTGCGGCAAGCTTCATGGCTTCGTTGATCTGCGTAGCGCGTACATCGAGCGCACCGCGGAAAATGAATGGAAAGCCAAGCACGTTGTTCACCTGGTTAGGATGGTCGCTGCGGCCGGTTGCCATGATGATGTCCTTGCGCGCTGCCATTGCATCGGCATACGGGATCTCAGGATCGGGGTTTGCCAGCGCAAACACGATCGGGTTCTTCGCCATGGAGCGGACCATGTCCTGGTTCACTACGTTGCCTTTGGAAAGTCCGACAAATACATCGGCATCCTTCATCGCTTCGGCAAGCGTTTTTACTTTTGTATTGCTTGTTGCAAAATGTTTTTTCTGCTCGTCGAGGTCCTCGCGCTCAATGCTCAGCACGCCTTTGCTGTCGAGCATGATGATGTTCTCTTTTGTGGCGCCTACCGCGATGTATAATTTCGCGCAGGAAATGGCGGAAGCGCCGGCGCCGTTCACCACGATCCTTACATCGGCTAATTTCTTTTTAGCCACCTCACAGGCATTAAGCAGCGCTGCGGCGGAAATGATGGCTGTTCCGTGCTGGTCGTCATGCATGAGCGGGATCTTCAGCTCTTCCTTCAAACGGCGCTCGATCTCAAAGCATTCCGGGGCTTTTATATCTTCAAGGTTGATCCCTCCGAATGTCGGGGAGATGGCTTTAACAGTATTTACAAATGTATCAATGTCGGTGGCATCCACTTCAATATCGAACACATCGATATCGGCGAAGATCTTGAACAGCAATCCTTTTCCCTCCATCACCGGCTTTGAAGCGAGCGCGCCAATATTACCGAGCCCAAGAACGGCGGTACCATTGGAGATCACGGCAACCAGGTTTCCTTTGGCGGTATATTTATAGGCATCTTCGGGGTTCTTTTCTATCTCTAAACAGGGCTCCGCAACACCGGGCGAATAGGCCAGGGAAAGGTCGCGCTGTGAGCTGTGCGGCTTGGTAGGTACAACTTCAATTTTGCCCGGTCTTCCCTGCGAATGATAATCTAACGCATCCTGCTTTCTGAATTTTGACATCTTCTGGTTTTTATGAATTGCGAATATAAGAATTTATCAATAGAAATAAGTCCCTGCGCACAATTTGCCCCCCTAAAATTGTTTTTTAAATTTAAATTTTTACTTTTATATTCTATGCGTTTTTAAAAGGCGGCAAACCCTTTTTTTTGTCCTGAAAACATCATAGCGCCAAAATTTATGAAACCAACATTAGTTGTATTTACAGGAGCCGGGATCAGTGCCGAAAGCGGGATCAAAACCTTCCGCGACAGCGGCGGGCTTTGGGAGGAATACGACATTAACGAAGTGGCGACGCCGCAGGCCTGGGAAAAGAACAGGGGCCTTGTGCTCGAATTTTACAACAAGAGAAGAAAGCAGGTAATGGAAGCGAAGCCCAATGCGGCGCATTATGCTTTGGTGGAGCTGGAGAAAAAATACGATGTGCACATTATCACGCAAAACATCGACGACCTGCACGAGCGCGCCGGCTCAACAAAGGTGCTTCACCTCCACGGCGAGATCATCAAATCCCGCAGCACGGTTGACCCTTCGCTCACCTACACCATCAATGGATCGGATATAAAGCTGGGAGAAAAATGTGAAAAGGGATCACAGCTCCGCCCGCACATTGTATGGTTCGGCGAAATGGTCCCGCAGATGGAAACAGCCTATGTGATCGCTGAAAAGGCCAATATATTCATGGTTGTAGGCACTTCCATGGCGGTGTATCCTGCCGCCGGACTGATCGATTATACACCGGAGGACATCCCGAAATATCTCATCGATCCGAGCGATGTAAAGATCACGGGGATCAGGAACCTGAAGGTGATCAAAGAAAAAGCCAGCATCGGGCTGCCGCAGCTGGCAAAAGAGCTGCTTGCTCAGTGAGGGATCACCACGAACTTCTTCACTGCAACATAACTCCCCTCCTTACCGAGCGCATAAAAATAAACCCCGGGCATTAAGCCGGAAACATCCGATTTTACTGAGCCGCGGGCAGCATTCAATTGTTCGCGCAGCATTTCCTTCCCCGCCATATCGTAAATAACAAAGCTCGAAACTGCCCCGCTTCCTGCTTCATAATCAACCCGGATCCAGCTGCCGGAGGGATTTGGAAAAGCATCTGAAATGTATGCTTCGTTTTCCGGAGACGGGATCCCGCTCAGCAAGCCGCTCTGATCGAGCTTTAACAAATAGTATTCTTCCGTGGTGCTGAATGTTTTCCCGGTGATGATGAATCCGTTGTTATCAACCGATCTTATCAGTTCGTAGCCGATGTCGATCCCGCTGCCGCCGTAAGTTTGCTTCCATTGGAACACGCCGTTCTGATCCACTTTCAGGATCACGAGGTCGAGCGGGCCGCCGCCGTTATAGCTGTTGCTGTAGCCGGTGCAAATGAAGCCGCCGTCAGCATCCTCCCGCGCCGAAAAGATCGCATCCGTTCCTGTACCGCCGTAAGTATACCGCCACAAGCTTCCGCCCAAGGGAGCGATCTTTTCAAGGTAAAAATCAAAAGGGGAAGCCGGGAAAACTTCCGTTTCGCCATAAGACAGATAATTGCCGTCCGACACCAGCAATAAGCCCTGGCAGCCATTCTGCAGCGTATCGCCGTAGGTTTGCGACCAGATCTCGTTGCCCAGCGAATCGAGCTTGTAGAGGATCACATCATAGCCGCCGGCTCCATAGCTTCTTGTATCGGCAGTTAAGATATAATCCGTTCCAACCTGGTGCACCATGTCGGAATATTCATTATCGGTGCGCCCCAATGTTTGATGCCATGCGTAATCGCCATTGCTGTCGAGCTTTAGCAGCAGGATGTCGTTATGCCCCGAAAGGTCGCTCTGTGAGCCGCAGATAATGTAACCGCCATCGGCAACCTGCTCGATGTACCGCGGATTTTCATTCACCGGACTGGCAAATGCTTTATTCCAGATCACGCCGCCGGCTGTGTCTACCTTATAGATCAGCACATCCATATCACCGGGATTGGTCTCGCTTTCCGCAACAAATACAAAATTGCCATCCGCGGTGGTGTTGAGATAAAATGCATTTTCAATGTTCGGGGTGCCGTAGTAAATGGTCCAGATCTCGTTCCCCTGGCTGTCGAGCTTCGTCAGGGAAATATCGCCTGCGCCAATTGTTCCTGCATCGGAATTGCCTAACACGTAAATGCTTCCGCTTGCCAGCTGCTTTACCGAACGCGAATGGTCATTGCCTGCCGTGCCATAGATCTTTTCGAAATAGGCAGGCTGGGCCTGAAGGACAGGGCTTAACAGGAGAACAAGGTATATTAAAAACCTTTGCATTCTCAAATATACTAAATAACAAGCGGCTCATTGTGTTTATTGAGTTCGGGCTGGCATATTTTTAATACCCTGACCTGGTACGATCCCTAAAAATAACATCTATGAAAAAATACATACATCTCCTGTCCATCTTCATTTTCATGATCATTCAGCAGGCTTCTTCACAAACCTATGTAAGCGGTGGAATTTATTCAAACACCACCTGGACACTTGCCAATAGCCCTTATATTACTAACAATATTGTTGTTTTTCCCAATGTAACATTAACCATCGAACCCGGTGTGCATATAGAGGCTACAGGAGGAATCGAGGTCCGGCAAGCCACTATTATTGCAGAAGGAACAACCAGCGATTCGATCATCTTCAACGCAAATAGCAGCAGCTTCCCACTGCTAAATCTGAATGAGGCCCATTCTTCAAAGATCAGTTTTTGCTCATTTCAGAATGCTTCCCTAATAGGACTGAAGATTAAAATGTATTCTCCGGCCGACAGCCTCGTCGTGCGTCATTCTGCCTTTTTGAATAATTTCCGTGGCACCACCTATTTTGATGGCAATGCCCGTATAGACAGTTGTCACTATGAAAACAACTCAAGTGGAATAGTACAGTGTTACATCCCGGTAAGCAATACCCTTTTTAAAAACAATGCCATTGGAATTGAGGTGGCGCACAACTCAACCATTCTTAACTGTTCTTTCGATTCTAATTCGGTGGCCGGCATTCAGCTTACTTATAATAATGAAATTAAAAATTGTCACTTTACATATAATCATATCGGGATTGAGTCCCAGTCGCAAGGAGCGGGATCTGTCATCCAGTTCAACACTTTTGAAAACAACAACATCGGGGTAAAGCTGGAAGACGAATATCCTGTGAATACAATATCCTGCAACACCATTTGTAATAACACTGTTTCTTTTACAACCACCAGGAGCTACAACAGCAATGTTTCATATAATTACTGGTGTACTGCAGATTCGGCTGCAGTTGCTGCAAGCATATACGACGGATATGATGACGTGAGCATGGGCCTGATCTCTTTTATGCCAATTGACACGTTGAATTGCGCGGCAATGACCACAGGCTTCGGCACTATAACGGGCAGCGACCCCTCTTACAGCATTTATCCCAATCCGTTCAGCCGGCAGGCGGACCTTTATTTTAGTAATCCGCAAAATGGAAAGGCGGAAATGGCTATTTATGATTCTTCAGGAAAATCAGTATTAATTATCCGGGATATTAGCCTGGGGCATATCAGCATAGAACGCAGCGGCTTAGCAGCCGGGCTCTACTTTTTTCAACTGCGGAAGCCAAATACTGAACTGATAACAGGTAAGTTTATAATTAGCGATTGAAGCAATTAACCGGGAAATCATACATCCTGCATTAGTCCGGATGCCATAAAAAAAGCCAGCATTCGCATGCCGGCTTTTTTATTAGAATAATGTATTTCTTATCTCGCGCTCACAACCAGTTTCTTAGTTGCAATTGCTTTGTCATTCACAATGAAAGAGTAAAAATAAACGCCCGAGTTGAATTCAGACACATCTACTTTTACAACACCCTGCTTATCGCTCAGCTCCATTTCCTTTACTTTTTTTCCAAGCATGTCATAAAACACAATTTTGCCTTTCTGAGCGTACTGGTTCATGTCGTATTTTATGGAAGCGATGGAGCTTGCCGGGTTAGGATATGCCGCTGCAATGCTTCCGCCCGCAAGCTTTGCATTCTCTTCGATCCCTGCATATACGCTGATGTAATGAATGGTAACAAATGCCGTATCACCCGATGTTCCTGTGTTATACACACGGTAGATCACTGTTAACGTGCTCGGCATAGCGCCTGCATCATAATGCGCTGCAATACCGTAAGTACCGGGGCCCGACGGCAATGTTGAATTTGCCGCGATGGTTGCATCCGGGCCTGTTGGGGTCCAGGTAGTGGCAGTCTGAGGGCTGTAGCACTGTGTTCCTGTACAGAAATACAGGCTTGCATCCGCATCGATCGGGTTTACGAGCGTCCTGTTCACTTTGTAGTTCACCGCGCTGGAAGTAAGGTTGTGCAGTTCCAGATCGTGAAGCGTTGCCTCGCTTGCATCTACGGTATCATAAACGTTAGCGCCCGTAACGTCGATGCCGCCGTCAAAAATATGGATGCTTTGTCCGAAAGCAAATGAAGTTAAAGCGATCGCAAAAACAGAAGTAAAGATTTTTTTCATGGTTATTAAGGTGTTATTGTCCGGTAATTTCTTTTCTATACTCCAAATATACGTTATAGTTACGTTAAATCACAATTATAATCGGGTTAAATAATTAGCATTTGATGGCGCCTATACGGTCAAAGGCTTCAGCTTGCTTTTCACCACCTCCTCGAATTTTTTCTTTTCGATCTTGCTTTCCAGCCACGACATAATATCAAAATACACCAGGAACTTGCTTTCCAGCGGGTCTTTAACAATAGGCTCCAGCGCCGATTTCAGCTGCTTAAAGAACTGGATCGACTCTTCCTTCGAGTTCACATTGATCAGCTTCCGGATGGAGGTAAGGATGATCCGCTCCAGCTGATACATCTTTTGCTTCGATGCCAGGAAACGGTAAGTGGATTTTATCCTGTATTCCATCACATCCGTCTTGCCGAGCTCGTAATGAAGGATGATCTCCATGATGCGCCCGATGCACTCCAGGTCCTGCCGCAGGTTCGAATCCTCGGCAATATTGGCCTTCACCAGCCACTTCAGCGCCAGCTTGTACTGCTCGGAGATCATTAACAATGAAGTAACCTGCCAGTAGATGATCTCCTTCAGCAATTTATCGGCATCCTTGTTATTTTCAAGCAGCGCCTCTATTTCCGGGATCAGCTGGAGGCACTTCTTCATGTTCCCCATCCTGAAATACACATTGAGCTTGGTATTGTATGCCTTCAGGAGGTTGTTCATGCGCTGCACATCGCTCTTCACCTTCAGCACCTCCATCTTTGAAATGTACTCGAGCGCCTCGTGGTATTTTCCCATGTTGTAGCACTGGATGCTGTGGCGGTATAAAAAGTGCGTCGGGAAATTCACGTTGGTTTCGATCACCTGCTTGTTCTCCTCGATGAGCTTAATGAGGCGTGAAGAGAACTCGTAGCACTTTTCCGAATCTTCCGTATAATTATAGTAGCTGGCAAACAATTCATAATACAGGATCTTCGCATTGATGGAAAGCGCCTGCTTGTCGTTCTTGAGCAAAGGCGATTTCAGCAGCCAGTCGTAGCTCTGGATCTCCTGCCTGTTGCGCAGCACCCCCATCTCTATCCGCTGCACATACAGCCGGTTCTTCAGGCTCTCGTACTCCGCCATGTTCTTGATCTTCATCGCGCACACCTCGATCTCCTCGATCAGGTTATCGGAGTTATCGCGCAAATGCCCTACATCGTAATGCATCCGGTAGATGCTCTGCTCCATGAGGTTGATCTCGGGAATGTAGGTAAGCTTCTCATGCTGGATGGCCATCTCCTTCACCTTCTTCAGCAGCTTCTTCGCCTGCGAGTACAGCCCTTTATCCACGAGGATCTCGATGCGGTTAAGGATGCTGCGGATCTCGGTGGTGGAATTCTTGTGATAGGCCTCGAGGCTTTCGAGGATCATCTCGTATAAATAGTTCTTGGCAACCGCGAACTGGTTGATGAAGCGCTCGTTCTTGAATTTCTTCAGGATCTTTTTTTCATCGTACTCCTTCTGCAGGTCGATGGCATCGAAGATCTTTGTATAATTGTTCTGCTCGTTGCGCACATGAAAGTTCGCATACTTTTTAAAATAACCCTTTTCAGACTTATTTAAGGACTTAATCAGCTTAAAAAGAGTGTCGGATGTTTTCATCGAGTGCTAAATTAAAAATCGCCCAAATATATTCATTTTATTATATATTGGCCGAAAAGCACCCTCCCGAATACTAATTATAAATTTAATTCGCTCTTGATTCCTCCTGCATGCGGACTACATTTGAAACATCAAAAACGGATTAACTGTTAATTTACTTGTGAAAGTATTGTAAATACGTTAAATTCGTTGTTGCCAAAAAAGAATAAGAATAATCTTAATAACCCTAAACCCAATTCAAATGAAAAAATCTACCTTATTAGTGAGTATGCTCGCTTTGGGAACTGTCGCTTTCGGGCAGTCGCAGCGCCTCGTACTCGCAGAAGAGTTCACGCAGGCATCCTGCGGTCCCTGCGCTGCACAAAACCCTGCTTACAATGCCTTGTTATCTGCAAACACTTCTAAAGTGGTTTCTATTAAATACCAGACAAACTGGCCGGGTACTGATCCGATGAACGTGCAAACGCAGAGCTTTGTAGGCCCGCGCGTTACGTATTATTCCGTATCCGGTGTTCCTGATTCACCGATGGACGGGGTTGAGCAAACCGGCGCAAGCTATACAGGCGCTCCTGCCAACTATACCCAGGCTGCGATCGATGCAGAATATGCGGTGCCATCACCTTTCACGATCAACGTGAGCCACACATTCTCTCCTGATTACGATTCAATTTTTATCACCTGCGTGATCACTGCATCACAGAACTTCACACCGGTTGGCGCACTGAAAGCGCACGTTGCAATGGTTGAGCAGACCATCGACTTCGCAACCCCTCCGGGAACGAACGGTGAAACAGAGTTTTTCAACGTAATGCGCAAAATGTATCCATCGGCTGCAGGAACAACCCTTCCTACATCATGGACTACAGGACAAACTCAAACACTTACATTTGCAAGCGCAATCCCTACCTATATCTACAGGAAAGCGGAGATCGGAATTGTTGCGTTCATCCAGGACGACGGAAACAAATCGGTGAAGCAGGCAGGATACAGCGTGCCGCAGCCGATCCCTGTCGACATCGGGGCTACAGCAGTAGCAGGTATTCCATTATACCAGTGCGCAACTTCGTTCACACCGACCGTAACGATCACTAACTTCGGAACAACCACGCTTACTTCATGCGACATCAATTACAAAATTGATGCTGGAGCGATCCAGACAATGCCATGGACAGGCTCCCTTGCATCCGGCGCAACTGCAACAGTAACACTGCCTGCTCAAACAACAACTGCAGGCGGACACACTTTCACAAGCTACACCAGCAACCCGAACGGGGGAACAGATTTCGACGGCGCTAACAACCAGACCGTAAAATCATTCGCTATCGTTGGAAACGGCGCTTCGGCTCCATTGGTGGAAGGCTTCACTGCAACTGCATTCCCTCCTGCAGGATGGTTCATCAGCAATGCTGATAACGGCCCTACATGGACACGCAAAACAGGCGCAGGCGGATTCGGTACTTCTACAGCTTGTGCTAAAATGGACTTTTACAACAGCACCAGCGGTAATGTTGACGAGATCTACTCGAAAAATCTTGACCTTACAGGCGCTTCCGGCGTGAACCTGACGTTCAACGTTGCTTATGCTCAGTACTCTACCGAGAATGACAAAATTGAAGTGAAAGTTTCCACTAACTGCGGCGCTACATGGGCTACTGTTTACAACAAGGCAGGATCTACCTTATCAACCGCAACAGCTACCACATCAGCGTTTACTCCTACTGCAACACAGTGGAGGGCAGAAACTGTCAGCTTGGCTTCTTACATCGGACAGTCGAACGTGATGATCAAGTTTGTTGCTACCAGCGCATACGGTAACAATGCTTACATCGATGACATCAACATCACGAACCTTGCTACAGGCATTGCAGAATCAGCGCTTGAGAACAGCCTGAACGTTTATCCTAACCCGATGACCGACAATGCTACCGTTAGCTTTACACTTGCTGAATCAGCGAATGTGAACGTGGTGCTTGTGAATGCACTCGGACAGGTAGTGATCAATGCAGAGCTTGGCAGCATGAGCGCAGGCGAGCAAAGCTACCTGCTGAACACAGAAGCATTAAGCAATGGACTGTACTTCCTGAATGTTCAGGTTGGCAAGAACACCATTACCAAAAAGGTTTCTGTAAACAAATAAAATAAGCTATCGATAAAATAAATCAGCAGTTTTGGTCTGTTTTTTGAACAACCACTGCTGATTTATTTTTTACTCATATCTTTAAGCACCCTTATTACACATGAAAAAGATCTTCTTATCATTTGCGGTTATGATCGCATGCATTGCTGCGCACGCGCAGACCAACTCCGGAAGCACCATCCCGGCCGTGGACGTTAAAACGATTGATGGCAAAACCATTAACACCTCCAAGTTTTCGAACGACGGAAAGCCGATCATCATCAGCTTCTGGGCAACCTGGTGCAAGCCCTGCAAAAAAGAGCTGGATGCCATCGCGGAAGATTATGCTGAATGGCAGAAGGAAACCGGCGTAAAGCTGATCGCCATCTCTATCGACGATGCAAGAAGCTCGAGCAAGGTAGGCCCCGATGTTAAAAGCAAAGGCTGGGAATATGAAGTGTACGTGGATGAAAATTCCGATTTCAAGCGCGCCATGAATGTGAACAACGTGCCGCATACCTTCATTATCGACGGCAACGGAAAGATCGTATGGCAGCACAATTCCTATGCGGAAGGCGATGAGGAGCACCTGCTCGAAGCGCTCCGCAAAATTGCCAAAGGAGAAAAAGTAAACTAATCAGAACCCATTTTGGTGTGAAAAAAAATCATTCGAAAAAATTAACCGCTGCGGCTTTTATCTTCGGCTTCACCCTAATCAGCAACACCTCTGTTGCACAATTATTAAACAATCTCAGCACCATGGACCTGGGCGATGTGCATGGAAATTTCCAGGCGAACGCACAGTATTACATTCCCGATTCAACCATCGGGGCTGCTGAAGTGCCTGAGAAAATGCTTTTCAACGGCTTTGCAAACATCCTGTACACCAAGGGCAAATTCACGGCGGGCATCCGCTACGAAAGCTACCTGAACGCCATACAGGGCTATCCTACCGGCTTCAAAGGCACAGGCATTCCTTACCGTTTCGCCTCCTACAAATCAGATTTTTTAGAGATCACCGTCGGTAATTTTTACGAGCAGTTCGGGAACGGGCTTACGCTCAGAACCTACGAAGAGCGCAACCTCGGCCTCGACAATGCGCTTGACGGCGTACGCATCAAGGCGGAGCCGATCAAAGGCGTTTACCTGAAAGGCTTGATCGGGAAGCAGCGCAGCGGCTTTACACAGGGCCCCGGACTTGTGCGCGGCTTCGACGGAGAGATCCAGATCAATGAAGCAGTAGCCGCATTTACCGATAAAAAGCTGGTGGTTTCCATCGGTGGAAGCTTTGTGAGCAAATACCAGGAAGACCGCGACCCTACGCTTGTACTGCCTGTTAATGTTGGTAATTCGGCCGGACGATTGAGATTGTCGCGGAACAATTTCAGCCTCAACGGCGAATACGCCTATAAAATAAACGATCCTTCCACCGATAACGGCTTCAATTATAAATCGGGCGAAGCAATGCTCCTGCAGGCAAGCTACGCTACCAAAGGATTTGCCTTGCAGCTTTCCGGCTCGCGCATCGACAACATGAGCTTCCGCTCCGACCGCAACGCGCAGCTCACGAACCTCCTGCTCAATTACATTCCTGCGCTGAACAAGCAGCATACGTACAGCCTGCTCACCTTCTATCCATACGCTTCACAGTCGAGGAACGAAATGGAATACTCCGCAGAGCTGAAATACAAATTCAAAAAGGAAAGCCTCCTCGGCGGAAAATACGGTACCGAGATCCTCATTAATTATTCCGGCTCCAACAGCCTCGACACCACTCACCTCGACCCCATCACAGACACGGTGCGCCATGGCTATACCACCAATTACTTCGGTATGGGCAAAGAAGTTTACTTCCGCGATTTGTATGTGGAGATCAACAAAAAATTCAACAAGAAATGGAAAGCAACGCTGATCTATGCTTACCAGGTTTATAACAAGGATGTGATCCAGAAGCCCGGCGGCGGAATGATCTTTTCCAACATTGCGGTGCTGGATGTCACCTATAAATTCAAGGCCGAAAGCGCATTGCGCCTCGAGCTGCAGAACCTTGCCACGCGCCAGGACCACCAGGACTGGGCTTATGCACTGCTTGAATACACCATTAACACCAACTGGTATGTTGCCGTGGGCGACCAGTACAACTACGGGAACGAGCATGCGAAAGAACGCTATCATTATTACAACGTAAGCGCCGGCTATATCAAGAATGCCAACAGGATCGAATTAACGTACGGCAAGCAGCGCGAGGGGATCTTTTGTGTAGGAGGCGTATGCCGCAATGTTCCCGCCTCCAACGGCGTTACATTAACAATCACCAGCAGTTTTTAAACACATTGCAAATGAAAAAATACATTTCCTTTTTACCGGCTTTCCTGATCGCGCTTGCTTTCACATCCTGCGATTATGTAGCCAACCCGAACGAAACGCTTTCCGGCGGCTCCACTGTTGATACCAGCGGGCTCGATTCAAACCTTGTGCACAGGAGAAGAGTGCTGGTGGAAGATTACACCGGGCATAAATGTCCGAATTGCCCGCAAGCCGCAATTGTTGCGCAGCAGCTGATCAACACCTACGGCGATTCGGTTGTGGTGATCGGCGTGCATGCAGGATTTTTTGCCAATCCCACCACACCGCTGGGCGCACCGGCAGGTTCTTACCTTACCGATTTCAGGACAAGTGCCGGAACCACTTACGACAGCCCCACCTATTTCGGGATCTCCAATGCGGGCAACCCGAACGGGATGATCAACCGGAGGTATTACACGCCAACTACCACCAATCACATTATCTATCACACCTCCTGGAACGCGGAAGTGGCTTCGCTGCTGGCATTGCCGCCTGTGGCCGACCTGAGCGTGCATACCACTTATAATGCATCAACGCGCACTGTCAGCATTTCAACCGTTTCACAATTCATCAGCGACACGCTTGTCAGCGGAAGCTATAACCTTGTGGTGCTGATGACGCAGGACAGCATCGTGGAATGGCAGCAGGACGGAAGCACCCACATTCCGAACTATGTGCACAGGCATGTGCTGAGAACGGCGATCAGCCCGATGTGGGGTGATGTACTCACCACAGGTACCGTGAACCCGCATGCATTGCTGGGCAAAACATATTCTTATACCTTACCTACTGCATTCCTCGGCAACAACTGCGACGAAGAGCATTGCCACATAGTCGCTTTTATTTACAACACGGCCAATTACGAGGTGATCCAGGCTGCGGAAGCCAAAGTGACGCCCTGAGCTGAAGGTCATGCTGTCCGCCGGGGCGGATCAGGAAGACCCTGAAACAAGTTCAGGGTGACATCCATCACTATTCAAACGCTTTGCTGATTGGCAAAGCGTTTCTTTTTCCGTAACTTTGTAAGTATGAAAAACCGCCTGCTGATCATACTCTTGTTCGGAGCTTTTACGGCTTATGGCCAGAAGCGCTTTGTGGTGGGCGTAAAGGCGGGGCTCAGCACCAGCCAGGTGGCAGGCGATACCTACGGCGGCTTTCACAAGGCGGGATTTGAGGGTGGCATCTTTGTCACCGGGAAATTAAATGAGAAATGGACCGCGCAGCTGGAGATGCTTTTTGTGCAGAAGGGCAGCAAATACATCGGTAACCCCGACATCGGCGATTACTCGTATTATGACCTGCGTTTGAATTACCTGGAAGTACCGGTGCTGTTCCAGTTCCACCAGAAGAAATTTGTGTTTGAGCTCGGGCCTTACTTCGGCTACCTGATCAGCAGCAGCGAAGATTATTCAAACCTCAGCGGCACGGGGTTCAATCCGAAGTCCTTTCACAGCACGGAAGTAGGCGGCGGGATCGGCATCAGCTACATGCTGCTTAAAAACCTTTCCATCAACTGGCGCTATTCAAATTCCATCCTTCCCATCCGTTCCTATACACCGGTGAGAACGCGGGACATTCCGGGGCAGCGCAACAATGTGCTTGCCTTTACTTTAACTTATCAATTCGGAGGGAAAGATGCAGCAGAGTAAAAAAAAGATAGTAGTGGCCGTAACGGGCGCCAGCGGCTCGATCTACGCGAAGGTGCTGCTGGATAAACTGCAGAAGCTGGGTAACCAGATCGAAGCGGTGGGCGTGATCATGTCGGACAATGCCAAAGATGTGTGGAAGCACGAGCTCGGCAACAGCGATTATGAACAGCTGCCTTTTAAAGTGTACAGCAAATCCGATTTCTATGCTCCTTTTGCCTCCGGCTCTGCCAAATACGATTCCATGATCATCTGCCCCTGCTCCATGGGCACGCTTGCACGTATCGCCAGCGGGATCAGCAACGACCTTACCACGCGCGCTGCCGATGTAATGCTCAAGGAACGAAGAAGGCTGATCCTCATCAGCCGCGATACGCCGCTCAGCCTGGTACACATCAACAATATGAAAACCGTTACGGAAGCCGGCGGCATCATCTGCCCGGCAAGCCCATCCTTCTACAGCAGGCCTGCTGATTTTGAAGCACTTGCCGCCACCGTTGTGGATAGGGCGATCGACCTCTGCGGGCTCGAGCAGGACAGCTACCGCTGGGGCGAGAAATAATTACATTTTTTTAACAAAATCCACAGCCTTCTTTAATTTTTAAGAAGGTAACTTTGCACTTGACATTTCGTAGAAAATAAAGTATCTTCGATTGTATAATAATTGACAACATCCTTAATGCAACATCAATGTTCGAATTAAGTAAAAATATACTGGAAAAAGTAAGCTTCGACAAGACACTTTTCCGCAAAGAGCTCACCAAAGCCGTTAAATGGCTTAAGCCTGATGAAAAAACCTTATTGAAAGTGTGGTGCCTTACCACCTTCGGCCATCAATACAAGAATGAGATCATGGAGGTTTTTAAGAATGTGACGAAGTCATAGGATTAGCTGCAGATTCAATTCCAAGTTTTTAATAAGAACCACCAACCACCCCTTGCCCCTCCTGAGAGGAGGGGAATGCTTCGTTGGAATAATTTGAGCGGATTTTTTAATCGGAACTTCTTTGTAAGTGTTTGCAGGATCAGCTCCCTCCTTTTAGGAGGGTCGGGGTGGTCCGCCTTACATGTTTTATTTTTTTCTTTTTTCTTGATAAAAAAGAAACAATCCGCCTAGGCGGACAAGAAAGCCTGATTCCTCCCCACGGTCGACACGGCATCGCAGGCTTTCAGGCCTCACGCGCGGCTCCGGTAATTGCTTTAGTGTTAACGGAGAGATACCCTGACAGAATAATTTGAGGTGAAAGCTAAATGAGAATTTTCTATTAAATCACTTGCAGGATCAGCTCCCTCCTCTTAGGAGGGTTGGGGTGGTACACTACTGAAAGATCCCTCGGGCAAGCTCGGACGACACCTATTTCAAAAACTCTATATTCCTTTTCAGCCCGCTGAACTTCGTCCGCTTTACTGCCGAATCTTTGAACACGCGCTTAAAGGTTTCTTCGGTGATCTCCTCCCAATCTTTTTTGCTGAAGCCCAGCAGCTCGTTCGGCTCAAAATGAGGCTCTGAATGCGGCTTGGAGAAGCGGTTCCAGGGACAAACATCCTGGCACACATCGCAGCCGAACATCCAGTTATTGAATTTCCCCTTTACTTCGCTGGGAATGCTGTCCTTTAATTCGATCGTGAAATAAGAGATGCATTTGCTGCCATCCACCACGTTGGGCGCAACAATGGCCTGCGTGGGACAGGCATCGATACATTTGGTGCAGGTTCCGCAATAGTCTTTGATGGGGCCATCATAATCGAGCTCGAGGTCGACGATGAGCTCGGCAATAAAAAAGAAGGAGCCGCTTTGCTTGTTAATAAGGTTGCTGTGCTTCCCGATCCAGCCGAGGCCGCCTTTCTTCGCCCATGCCTTGTCCATTACCGGCGCCGAATCCACGAAAGCCCTTCCATCCACCTGCCCTATCTTCTCCTTCATGAATTCCAGCAAAGCATTCAGCTTTTCCTTTATCACGAAATGATAATCTTTACCGTACGCATACTTGGAGATCTTCGGAGCGTCCGCATCCTGCTGCTCCTGCGAGGGATAATAGTTCAGCAGCATAGAGATCACCGATTTTGCGCCGGGAACAAGCAAGCGGGGATCGAGGCGCTTATCGAAATAATTCTGCATGTAGCTCATCTGCCCGTGCATATTATTATTCAGCCAGTTCTCCAGCCGGGGGGCCTCCTCTTCAAGGAATTCCGCGCGTGAAATACCCACATAGCTGAAGCCGAGGCGGAGAGCTTCCGCCCTGATCAGCTGTGTATCCCGTGTGGTATTCATTAAATGTTAAAAGGGGAATGGGAAGAAAACTGCTTTCCAGGCACCTGGTTTTTCGTGTAAAAGATGATTTGGTTCTCAATATTTCCTGATCCGGAATATTAACACTAAAATTACTAAAATATTTCGGCAAATTGCCCAACAAATAAATAGCGCCTATGGAAACCAAAACCGACAACAGAAGCAACAAGATAATTTTCCTGATCATCCTGATCGCGTTCGGCCTGCTGCTGCTTTTTTCACTGTCGGAATACTTCACCGCTTTTTTAGGTGGTGTTATGTTTTACGTGCTGTTCAAGGGCTGGATGGAAAAGCTGGTGAAGAAGCGAAAGTGGAAGAAAGGAAGGGCTGCGATCCTGCTGATCGTTATTTCTTTCTTTATCATCCTGCTTCCTGTGAGCCTTTTCTTTTCAATGGTGTACAACAAGGTAGCGCCTGTGGTGGCGCATCCTACGGAGTTCGTGAACAGCCTCGAGCGGGCCGACTCTACGATCAACGCGAAATTCGGGGTTAAGCTCCTTTCCGAAAAGAACATACAGGACATCAAAGAAACAGGCACCACAATGGTCTCGGGGATCGTAAACCAGGGGCTTGAGGCGTTTTCCACGATCGTGATGATGTATTTCTTTCTTTATTTTTTACTCATCAGCTTTAACCGCATGGAAGCCTCCATCCTGCTTTCGCTGCCTTTCAGCCGGAGCAAGATCAAGATGTTCGGCTCGGAGCTCAAGGCGCAGACCTTCAGCAATGCCATCGGCGTTCCGCTGATAGCGCTTACGCAGGGAATCTTTGCGCTCATCATCTACCTGGTCACCGGCTTGCCGGAAGCGGCATTCTGGGCTATTTTAACGGGCTTCAGCTCCGTGATCCCGATCGTAGGCACAGGCATCATCTGGCTTCCGGCGGCTTTGTATATGTTTATCATGGGGCATACCTGGCAGGGCGTTGTGATCGTTGCATGGTCGGCGCTGATCATGGGCAGCCTCGATAATGTGATCCGCTTTATGCTGGCGAAAAAGATGGCGGATGTGCACCCGGTTGTAACGGTGCTCGGAATTATCCTTGGGCTTAAATACTTAGGAATAACGGGGCTGATCTTCGGCCCGCTGATCATTTCCTATTTTATTATCCTGCTGAAGATCTATTATGCCGAATACCAGAACCCCGCGGCACAGGCCAAAATAAGGGAGAACGACACCGTACTGGAGATCGGTGTTCCGTTCATCTATTCCAAAAAATTCATTCAGAAGGGAAATAAGAGGCGTTAATCGTTATCGAAGAGGCTTCCTTTGAACGAGCGCGGGATCTTCCCGAGGTGCTTGTATGCCTGGTCGGTAGCCTCGCGTCCGCGCGGTGTGCGCACAAGATAGCCTTCCTGGATGAGGAAAGGCTCGTACACTTCTTCGATCGTGCCGGCTTCTTCGCCAACGGCAGTGGAAATAGTGGTGATCCCCACAGGGCCTCCCTTGAACTTATCGATGAGCGCAGAGAGGATGCGGATGTCCATTTCATCCAAACCATTCTTATCCACGTTGAGCGCGGTTAATCCCATGTGGGCAATATCCATGTCGATGTGGCCATCACCTTTGATCTGTGCAAAATCGCGGATGCGCCTTAGGAGCGCATTGGCAATACGCGGCGTACCGCGGCTTCTGCGGGCGATCTCTCCTGCGGCTTCTTCGCTGATCGGTACGTTGAGAATGCCGGAAGCACGCACAATGATCTTCTTCAGCAGCTTCGCATCGTAATAATTGAGGCGGGAGTTGATGCCGAAGCGCGCGCGCAAAGGTGCTGTGAGCAGGCCTGAGCGCGTGGTGGCGCCTATGAGTGTAAAAGGGTTGAGCTTGATCTGAACGCTTCGTGCATTCGGCCCGCTGTCGATCATAATGTCGATCTTGTAGTCCTCCATGGCCGAATATAAATACTCTTCCACGATCGGACTTAAGCGGTGGATCTCATCGATGAACAGCACATCGTGCGTTTCAAGATTGGTGAGCAATCCGGCGAGATCACCGGGCTTATCGAGCACAGGGCCGGAGGTGATCTTTATATTCACTCCCAGCTCCGAAGCCACAATATTGGCAAGCGTTGTTTTTCCCAATCCCGGAGGGCCGTGCAGCAGCACATGATCCAGGGCTTCGCCGCGCTGCTTGGCAGCCTTTACGAAGATCTTGAGGTTCTCCACCACTTCATGCTGGCCGGTGAAATCTTCAAATTCGGCCGGGCGCAATACCTTTTCGAACTCTTTTTCAGCGGAGCTTAAATTTTCGGATTCCGGGTCAATATTAGGATTCATGGTGTTTTTATCGCTAACAAAAATAAGAAAAGCATCCCGATAATGGAATGCTTTTCGCTATTATTTCAAGGTTTGTTATTACTTCAATGTAATGCTTGATTCACCAACGATCACATCATCGCAGATAATGTTCACAAGGTATTTGCCCGGAACGAATTCCGCAGGGCTCGGGCAGAACACATCCACCGCCACATCCTCACCGTTATAATTCACATCCTGCTTTGCAGCATAATATCCTTTGGACCCGTTGAATTTCACCATGTTCATGTCATCCATGGATTTGGTCAGCTCTTTTCCATCCGGCGTTACAATGCGCACATACACCGCTTTGGTGCCTTTCTTCGCGATCTTGTTCTCGCCGAGCACAAAGGAAACTTTAATGCGCTCCACACGCGATGCCTTTGTTGTTTCCACTTCTTTCTTTCCGCCCGATTTGAACTTCACCCCTTTAACCGTAGGGTTCTCCGCCTTGAGCACAGAACCTAAGTTCACCGTGCTCTGCAGCGCATCCTTGTCTTTGGAAAGCTGTGTTGTTTTATCTTTCTCGGCATTGAGGTCGGCCGATACCTTATCCTTTTCAACGATCAGGGTTTTGTTCAGCGTATTCAGGGAATCGATCTGCACCACAAAGTGCTTCATGATCTTGCGCAGCGTTTCTGTTTCTTTCCTGAGCTTGGAGATGATGTAGGCATCGTCCTTGTGCTTCTCCGCCTGCTCCAGCAGCTCGGCGATCTCTGCGCGCTTATCCTCCAGCTCCTTTTGCAGCGCCACATCATTGGTTTGCAGGGTTGCATATTCCTGCTGCAGGTCCAGGAGGTCCTTCTTCACATTGTCGCGCTCAACGGTAACCTGCTCTCTTTCCACCACCACGGTATTTGCACGCCCGCGCTCCTTCAGCCACAGCCATGCGAATGTACCGTTGCCCACCAGTAACAGGGCGAGCAAAATGAGTAGGATCCTGTTGTTCGACTTTTTTTCTTCCTGCTTGTTTTCCATATTTAATTATTGTTTTATTTTGGTGCGGTAAAGTTAACACATTTTAATTTTACAGTGTTAAAGTATGTTCGACGATTTTATTTCCCTGATCTTTCCGAGGATCTGCCTTTCCTGCGGGAAAAGCCTTTACAAAAGCGAGCACAGCATCTGCACCTATTGCTCCTATCATCTTCCAAAAACAAATTACCACACGGATAACGAAAATCCCATTGCAAAAATTTTCTGGGGGCGCATAAATATTCATTCAGCTTCCGCGTACTATGCATTCGGCAAAGGCGGAAAAGTGCAGCACCTGATCCACCAGCTGAAATACCGTGGACAAAAAGACATCGGAGTGACATTGGGTAAATTTTATGGCTACGACCTCCGGAAATGCGATTCCTTTAAAACGGTGGAAACCATCATCCCGGTTCCATTGCATCCCAGGAAGCAGAAGAAGCGCGGCTACAACCAGAGCGAGTTCTTTGCGGCCGGACTCGCAGAAACTATGAAAGCTAAAACGGATTTCAGCACGCTGTACCGCGCTTATGAATCGGAGACACAAACGCGTAAATCACGTTTCAGCCGCTGGAAGAACGTGGAAACGGTGTTCCGCTTAAAGGATCCGGAACAGCTGGCCGGCAGGCACATCCTGCTGGTGGACGATGTGATCACCACCGGCGCAACGCTGGAAGCCTGCGCACAAACGCTGCTGCAGATCCCCGGTGTGCGGATCAGCATCGCTACAATTGCTTATGCGAGTAATTAGCTTTCTGTGTACCAGATGTCACTTCGACCCGATAGCTATCGGGTTCGACCGCAGGGAGAGTATCGAGAAGTGAGGCTTGTTCTCGATACGCTCGTACCTCGCACTCGAACTGACGCTAAATAAATCCGTGGAGCATCAGCATTCTATTTACTTAATTAACCGAACTCCAGCAAACTTCTTTTTTCGCTATCTTTGAGGCTGCTTATTTAAAGAGATGTCAGAATCATTAGCCGTTACAGGCACCACAAAGAAAGAGCGGTACGAATCGCTGCTGCCGCAGATCAAAGCGCTGGTGGAAGGGGAAAGCGATCCTATCGCCAACCTTTCAAATATTATGGCGGCTTTGAAATACGGGATGGATTTTTTCTGGGTGGGTGTGTATTTGGCGGGCGCAAAACAATTAATATTAGGGCCGTTCCAGGGGCCGGTGGCCTGCACCCGCATTGCTTTCGGAAAAGGCGTTTGCGGTGCCTGCTGGGAGCAAAAGCAAACGATCATCGTGGAGGATGTAGACAAATTTCCGGGGCACATCGCCTGCAGCTCCCTCTCTAAATCGGAGATCGTGCTGCCTGCATTTGATAAGGATGGTAATGTAACGCTGGTGCTGGATGTTGACAGCGAGCACCTTGCCTCGTTTGATGAAACGGATAAGACATACCTGCAACAGGTCATTGAACTAATCGAAGGCTTCACACCTGCCCTCCCTAAAACAGAGGGAAATTAACTATGCTGCAATTTCCCAACAACAGCTTTTTGTACGTTTTAAAAGTGATGGCGCTTTCACTCCTGGCCTCCTCCTGCGCACAGGTGGTGGCTCCGGGAGGCGGCAAGCGCGACAATGACCCGCCGAAGATCGTGAAATACAGTCCGGACAGCGCCCAGCTCAATTTCAATTCCAACACCATCGAGCTTACCTTCGATGAATACATCCAGCTGAAAGACCTCAACAACCAGCTGCTGATCTCACCTCCGCTTGCAACAACGCCCGACTTTAAAGTAAAGAACAAGACGCTGACGATCACACTCGACAAAACGGAGCTGAAGCCGAACACCACCTACTCGATCAATTTCGGCAATGCCCTGCAGGATATCAACGAAAATAATCCGAATGAAAATTTCAGTTATATCTTTTCCACCGGGAGCTTTATTGATTCACTGAAGGTGAAAGGGAAAGTGCAGACGGCATTCGACCACAAGGCCGAAAAAGGGATCTTCGTGATGCTGTATGCCAATATGGACGACAGCGCAGTTTACAAAGCCCAGCCCGATTACTTCGCAAAGACCACTGCTGACGGCAGCTTCCAGGTAAACAACATCAGGCAGGGAAAGTATAAGATCGTGGCGCTGAAAGATGCGAACGCCCATTACAAATATGATGGCGATGCCGAAAACATAGGCTTCAGTGATACTCTTGTAGACCCTGCTGAAAAGAAGGAAATAAAGCTGGACCTATTTAAGGAACGGGCGAACAAAATTTTTGTAAAGAGGTACATGAATCCTACCTACGGCAAGATCACGATCATGCTGAATGAAGGCAGCGACAGCATCCGTGTCACTAATATAACGAACGACCAGAAAGGTGTGCAGGAGTTTGTGAACTTTTCGAAGAACAGGGATACGATCACCTACTGGGTGAAGAACTATACCAAGGATTCGCTAAAGCTCCGGGTCAGCAATGGCAACGTGGCAATTGATACGCTGGAGTTTAAGATGATCACGCTCGAAGATGCGTTAAAATCGAAACGCAACCCGCTGAAGCTTTCTGTGGTGCGCAGCCCGGGAGGCAACCAGGAATATGATCTGGGGGGGGGGATTTATTTGAACTTCTCCAATCCTATTAATAATATAAGCCTTAACAATAAAATCGAGTTTAAAGAGGATACATCATTATTTCGAACGAACTATCATCCCTCTTTCATTTATGATAATATGCATGTCGAGTATGGCTTTTTGGATTCAAGTAATACTATTACTGAACTTCCTGACAATCCTGGAGTAGCGATTAGCGCTCCTGTCTTTACAAATTTCACATTAAAGGAAAATACAAAATATCACCTCTTCATTCCCCCCGGCACCTTCACTGATATTTTCGGATTAAAGAACGACTCGATCAAATTAGATTTTAAAACCCGTGAAGCAAAGTATTACGGCAGCTTAAAGCTAAAGGTGAATGTTGCCGAGAATGCAACCGGCAAGTACATTGTGCAATTGCTGGATGACCGTGAAGCTGTGGTTCGTGAAGATTTTATTTCAAAAACAGAAACGCTTACTTACAATTATCTGCATCCCAACAAGTACCACCTGAAAATGATCTACGATGCCAACGGCAACTGGAAATGGGACAGCGGCGATTACCTGAAAAAGATCCAGCCGGAGAGAGTTATTTTTAATCCTGAAACGATCACGATCCGCTCGAACTGGGATGCGGAGATAGAATGGCAGATTACGCGATAATCACTCAGACTCACCCTAACCCTCTCCAAAGGAGAGGGAACTGATCGCGGTCTGAAAGATCATCCGTGGTATCTGTGTAATCTGTGGTGAAATCAATTTGATCTACGCGAAGCGCGCCGTGATCTTTGCTTCCACGTAATCCCTCAGCTCATCGATCTTAATATGCTCCACCACTTCCGAAGCGAAGGCATGCATCAGCAGCTTTTTTGCGGATGCCTCGCTCAGCCCGCGGGCGCGAAGGTAAAAGATCTTATCCTCGTCGAGCTTACCGGTGGATGTTCCATGCGAGCACTTCACATCATCGGCATAAATTTCCAGCTGCGGCTTTGTATTAATGGTGCCGTCATCGCTCAGCAGAATATTCTTGTTCGACTGGAACGCATTCGTTTTCTGCGCATCCTTCCTCACATAAATTTTCCCGTTAAAGGTAGCTGTTGATTTTTCTTCAATAATGCCTTTGTACAGCTCATTGCTGTTGCAGTTCGGCTTGCGGTGGTCTACCAGCGTGTGGTTGTCGACCGACTGATTTCCCTTCGTGAGGTACAATCCGTTCAAATGGGTCTCGATCTGCTCATCATCCAGAACGATGTTCAGGTTGTTCCGCACAAGCGAACCGCTAAGCGTGAAGTTATTGGTGGAAAACACGCTCTGCTTTTTCTGTAGCGCCTGTGTTGTGTTCACAAGATAGCCGTTCTCATTTTCCTCCTGGATCTTGTAGTGCTGCAGGATGGCAGATGCATCAATGAAGAGCTCTGTGAGCGCATTGCTGAACACCTTGGCAGAGGCATCAACCGTAACAAAGGATTCGATAACGGTGGCCTGCGCATTTTCTTCCAGCACAATTAAATTGCGCGGATGAATGATCATGCTTTCCGACGAAGAGGAAATGTGAATGATGTGAACGGGCCTCTCGATAACTGTGCCCTTCTCAACATGCATAAACACGCCGCCAGTGGCCATTGCCGTATTCAGCGCCACGAAGGGGTCACTGTTTATATCCGCGTATTTTGCGTAATGCTTCTGAAAAACAGCGTTGCCAGATGCTTCCGCAATGTCCATCACCTGCAGGCCCTTGATGTTGTTGTTGAACTTTGTATGCTCCGCGGAAAACCGTCCGTTGATGATCACCAGCACAATGGCATTGCCGATCACTTTCAGGCTGTTCAGCTGCCCTTCGGAAATTGGTTTTGGCGAGGCCGCTGCAAGATCGCCTTTCAGCGCCTGCTCCATGTTCACGTATTTATACTCCTCACTTTTACGTCCGGGAACCCCGAGCTTTGAAAAGCTTTCCATTGCCTGCTCACGCAGTATTCCATCGCCGAACAGGGTGTTCTTTGATGCGGTAAAACCGGCAATGAGCTTGTCGGTGATTGTATTTTTTATAATGGTTTCCATTTTATGCTTATCGTATGTATGAACAGGATGCTTCGGCTGCGTTCAGCATGACACACTGCTCCTTAATTTAACCTGATTATTACGCCCCGATCTCCGCCTTGATAAAATCGTATCCTTTTTCCTCCAGCTCGAGCGCCAGCTCTTTTCCGCCGGAGCGTACGATCTTTCCATTGTACAGGATGTGCACAAAATCCGGAACGATGTAATCGAGCAAACGCTGGTAGTGGGTGATCACCACGGTTGCATTCTCTTTTGTCTTGAGCTTGTTCACGCCGCCTGCAACAATGCGCAGCGCGTCGATGTCGAGCCCGCTGTCGGTTTCATCGAGGATCGCCAGCTTCGGTTGCAGCATGGCCATCTGGAAGATCTCATTCCTTTTCTTCTCGCCTCCGCTGAAGCCTTCGTTCACCGAACGGTTTGCCAGCTTGCCATCCAGCTCCACGAGCTTTTGCTTTTCCTTCACCATTGCGAGGAAATCCTTCGCTTCCATCGGTGTTTCTCCCCTGTATGCGCGGATCTCGTTGATCGCGGTTTTTAAAAAGTTGATGTTGCTTACACCCGGAATTTCAACCGGGTATTGGAATGCAAGAAAAACGCCTTCACGTGCCCTGTCTTCCGGCGCCAGCTCCAGCAGGTCTTTCCCGTTAAAGGTAACCGAGCCCTCTGTCACTTCATATTCTTCACGGCCGGCAAGCACCGACGATAATGTACTTTTCCCCGAGCCGTTCGGCCCCATGATCGCATGCACTTCGCCCGCTTTGATCTCGAGGTTGATCCCTTTCAATATCTCCTTGCCATCGATGGAGGCGTGTAAATTTTTTATGCTTAACATTTTAAGATGTTTTAAAATTATAATTATATACTTCTACGTTAAAATTCTGTATTGAAAACGACTGCTTTGCCTTGTTCCAGATGTAGATCCCGAGCTTATCCCCCGGCACTACCTTATCGGCGATCGTCACCCTGTAATTGAAAGCTTCCCAGGCACAGCAGGTATCTGCCGGCACTTCATTGATCTTGAATGCCTGGTAGCTTTTTGATTCGCCGTTCTCTTTCTGCAGGTGCACCACTACCATCGCTTCCTGCGATGAGTTCAGCGCTTCCTCTTTCCGCTCCAGCGAAATTTTTACATACAGCTTGTTGCTGCTGATCTTTAAAGGATTGATGTCGTTCAGCAAACCGTACTCTGTATCTTTAAGATCAACGGCTTGCTTTTGATCCGAGGAATAGATCATTTCCGGCGGAGTGTCCGCATCCGCATACGGTGCAAGGTCCATGCAGCCGCCAAGCACGCCGGCATACGATTCATCGGTATTTAAAAAAATGTATCTGAACTTATTGTAATTCATCCCCGCTGCCGGCAGAATTCCCGCCTGGTACTGGAAGCAGAATACGAGGCTGATGAGCGAGGCAGACATCAGCGCCGGCACCGCCATAAACTTGATCCATTTTTTCGCGATGTATGTAAGCAGCATTGCCAGCAGGACCGCGAAAAGCGCGTAATAATCAACAAAGGTGCGAATGCCCAGACCGTCGAAATACGTGTAGCCCCAATAGCAGGAAAACAGGTAAAAGCTGAAGGCGAGAAAGCCCGACAGGATCCAGAACCTGAACCTGTTCTCTTTGAACAAAGGGATCAAACCCAGCAGGACTAAGAGACAGAGCGGTGTATAGATAAAAAAGCCCGAATCGAAGCCGAACAGCATGAGCCATGTATGCGGATCGCTGAAATAAAATCCGTTGCCCTTGTAGCTCCATTGAATGAACTGCCCGTTCTGCGCATACCATACTGCCGACTGGATAAAAAGCACACTAAAGAATATAAGCGCTGAAACAATGAGCGCTCTTTTATCACGAAAAAAGGCAGCAAGCACCGTTTTAAAATTGCTGAAAGAACCTGCAAGGAATGGCAGCGTAAAAATGATGATCCCGTTTACCGGCCTGATCAGGATCACCAGCGCAAATAATAAGGCTGCAAGATAAAGGTGCTTCCGGGAAAATTGCGCAAACAGCTTTTTTGCATAAAATAAAAAAGCGCTGATCATTGCAAAGGAATACACGTGCGCCATGGAAGGCTCTATGATCGCGTAGTTGAGCAGGTTGGTGCCAAAGAATACCAGCAGCAATGTAATGGCGATGACCTTGTCGCTGAAATTGAATTCCGCCAGCAGGCGCCTGAGAAAATACAGTCCGAGCGTTAAATAAAAAAGTGCGCCCACGCTCACCATCTTCAAAAAAGGCTCGCTAAGGCCATTGAGGTCGGCATCGATGATCGTGGAGCAGATGTAGCCGATCCCGAAAAATGGAGAAAGCAATAAGGAAACACCCAGTGGATGCACATTGATCGTTCCCGTGGCGGTTGGAATGATGTACCAGGGTGAAAGATCCTGTGCGCCCAAGTCCTGGTTGATGAAAATAGAAACGAGGTATGAATAATAATCGGCGCCATCACCGTCCACAATGTAAAGGTATTTATCATCCTCCCAGCGGAAGAACCAAACGAGGAGCACACTGGCGCATACAATAAAAGCGATGGTAAGCCTGGAAAAAAAGTATGGTTTGTTTTTGAACACGCCGGTTAATTGTCTTGATTTATCCTACGCTTCCCTCAAGTGAAACTGCGAGTAATTTTTGCGCTTCCACTGCAAATTCCATCGGGAGCTGGTTGAGCACTTCCTTGCAGTAGCCGTTCACGATAAGGCCGATGGCTTTTTCGTTATCGATGCCGCGTGATTTGCAATAGAAGAGCTGGTCTTCACCGATCTTGGAAGTGGTGGCCTCGTGCTCGATCACTGCTGATTTATCTTTTATCTCGATGTACGGGAATGTATGTGCGCCGCATTTATCGCCCATCAGCAAACTATCGCACTGCGAAAAATTACGCGCATTGGATGCGCCTTTTGCAACGCGCACAAGTCCGCGGTAGCTGTTGTTGCTGAAGCCTGCGGAGATGCCTTTGGAAATGATAGTGCTCCTTGTGTTCTTTCCGAGGTGCATCATTTTCGTTCCTGTATCGGCCTGCTGGTAATTGTTGGTGACTGCAACGGAATAAAATTCTCCGACGGAGTTATCGCCTTTTAAAATTACAGAAGGATATTTCCAGGTAACTGCAGAGCCGGTTTCCACCTGTGTCCAGGAGATCTTTGAATTATCTCCGAGGCAGATTCCGCGCTTGGTTACAAAGTTGAAGATCCCGCCTTTGCCTTCCTTATCGCCCGGGTACCAGTTTTGCACAGTGCTGTATTTCACTTCGCCGTTCTTATGTGCGATGATCTCCACAACTGCCGCGTGCAACTGATTCTCATCGCGCATCGGGGCTGTGCATCCTTCGAGGTAGCTAACATAAGCGCCTTCATCGGCGATGAGCAAGGTGCGCTCAAACTGTCCGGTGCCGGAAGCATTGATACGGAAATAGGTGGAAAGCTCCATCGGGCAGCGAACGCCTTTTGGAATGTAGCAGAAAGAGCCATCGCTGAAAACGGCGGCATTCAATGCTGCATAAAAATTATCGGTATGCGGTACCACGGAGCCCATGTACTTGCGGATGAGGTCAGGGTGCTCCTGCACAGCATCGCTGAAAGAGCAGAAAATAATTCCCTTTTCGGAAAGCGTTTCCTTGAAGGTTGTTTTCACCGAAACGCTGTCGATCACGGCATCCACTGCGATACGGCTTTCAACACCGGAAAGGCGCTTTTGCTCTTCGAGGGAAATACCCAGCTTTTCAAATGTTTTCAGCAATTCGGGATCAACCTCGTCGAGACTGTTCAGTTTTTTTTGCTGCTTGGGTGCGGAATAATAAATGATGTCCTGGAAATCCGGCTTTTTATAAGAAACATGCGCCCATGTAGGCTCTTCCAGTGTTTTCCAGTAAGCGAACGCCTTTAAGCGGTATTCGAGCATCCATTCGGGCTCATTCTTTTTTTTAGAAATAAACCTGACGATGTCCTCATTCAGCCCTTTGGGTGCGCTATCCGATTCAAAATCCGAAACAAAGCCGTACTTATAATCGCTGTTGATATGCTCCTCTAAAATCTCGTTTGCCATAATTATACACCAAAGCTTTCTCCACAGCCGCAGGTTCTGCTGGCGTTAGGGTTATTGAATATAAATCCTTTCCCGTTAAGCCCGCCGGAATAATCCAGCTCGGTGCCCACGAGGTATAAAAAGCTTTTCTTATCCACGGCGATCTTTATTCCTTTATCTTCGAATACCTGGTCGCCGTCTTTTGGAACATTGTCGAATTCCAGCTTGTAGGAGAGGCCGGAGCATCCGCCGCCATCTACGCCAACACGGATAAATGTTCCGTCGGGGCGGTTTTCGTTCTTTATGAGGTCGAGCGCATGTTGCTTAGCGCTATCTGAAACTGTGATCATTTTATATGTGTTTGAAAATGAATTGATTGGTTCTTATTCTTATTTAGATTGAATCTAAATCCAGTACAAAAATACCTAAAATAAGGTATTGCGGCAAATATTTCAGGCGAAAAAGAGTTTTGCGCTGGCTACCACTATATAACGTATTTTTACTCATAAAAACATACATGAAGAAGCATTTGTTCATCCTTTTTTTCAGTTTTTTATCGGTTTCTGCCTTTTCGCAGCTCTGGCAGCAGATCGCTGATTTTGCCGGAACGGAACGGGATGATCCTGCGGCATTTGTGATCGGCGCTAAAGCCTATTGTGGCAGCGGGCAGATCCCCTGGTTCATCTCCAGGAATGATTTCTATTCGTTCGATATGGCCACGGAAGCCTGGGATACCATTGCAGCGCTGCCTGCGGGCGGACGGCAGTATGCATCGGCCTTTTCCTGGGGCAACGAGGGCTTTTTGTTCGGCGGATATGATAATTCCACATATTTCAGCGATCTCTGGAAATATGATCCCCTGGCAAATGCCTGGACCGCCGCCTCTCCTATTCCTGCCGCGGGACGAATGGGCTGTGCCTCCTTCGTGATCAACGGGGTGGCCTACCTTGTGGGAGGGCGGACGACTACCAACATCTCCATCAATGAAGTATGGGCTTACGACATAACGAATGATAGCTGGCAGCGCAAGGCCGATCTGCCTTTCGGCGCAAGGTGGAGATCCGCCGCCGCCATGCAGAATAACAAAGGTTATCTTGCTTTGGGAAGGGATGAGAACAATCATTTCTGTAAAGAGCTGTATGAATATGATCCCATAGCCGATGCATGGACATTGATTTCCGTATTTCCCGGGGCGGGCCGCACTTACGCATCCATGCTCTCATTTTCCAACAACCTGCTCATCATTGCCGGCCTCGATTCGCTGGGCGCCAATTACAATGATATGTGGCGGATCAGTCCGGATACGCTGAGCTGGCAGCAGCTGAACAGCATCCCTTCGGTGGAACGGAGGGGCGGCGCTGGCTTCAGCAGCTCTACCGCCGTTTATTACACTACCGGCGTAACGCAAAGCGGCACGCGGCTTAAAGAAACCTGGAAGGTCACAAACCCGCTGTCGGTGGCGGAGATCAGCAAAAAAGAGAGCATCAACTGCTACCCGAATCCGGCTGACGGGCATTGTTTTATCACCATTCCAAACGCCGGCAAACACACGGAGCTGGAGATCATTGACCAGTCGGGAAGGCTCTTAAAAACAGTGCACCTGGAAGAAAACACAACTCAGGTAGAAACTGCCGCCCTTGCGAACGGTTTGTATTTGTTGAGAATACGGGCCGGCAGCACCGTTTATTATTCAAGGGTTGCGGTGCTGCATTGATTGATTTCCCACAGAAACACGGGAAAACGCAGAGGATGGGATGGTAAGTGCGGCTGTCAGTTCGAGCGAAGTCGAGAACGTGGGTTGGGTATTCCCAAAAAGATTCTAAATTTGCGTACAACCAAAGAACACATGCATGTTTTACTATAACAACTGGGCGATAGTGGTGCCGATGGCAAATGAGGAAGCTGATTTCAAGCCCTTTATTGAAATGGTAAACCTGGTGATCAATACGCTGAACCCTGGAAACGTTTATCTTGTAATTGATAAGGCATCGAAGGATAAAACGCTGGAGCTTTGCCAGGAGCTGTCGGTAAAAGACCCGCGCTACGTTACTGTTTGGTCACCTGAGAACCGCAACGTGGTGGATGCTTACGTGAAGGGATTGCGTGTTGCCTACGAAGCGGGCCACGAGATCATCATCGAAATGGATGCGGGCTTATCCCACGACCCGCGCGCTATTCCCATGTTCCTGCGGGTGCTCAACGAAGGAAACGAATGCGCATTCGGAAGCCGTTTTATCAACGGCGGCTCCATGGGCGATTCGCCTTTCAAACGCAGGCTGCTTTCCAAAACAGGCACTGTGCTTGCCAACATGCTGCTCGGCACAAAGCTGCACGACATGACCTCCGGCTACCAGGGCTTTCACCGCAATGTGGTTGCAAAGATCATCAGCCATGAATTTAAATCGAAAGCGCACTTTTACCAGACAGAGCTTCGCTATCTTCTGCGAAAGCACAGGATCTTTGAAGTGCCTATCCATTACCAGGCCCCATCCCCGAGGGTTTCAAAGAACGCGATCAGGAATGCATACCGGACATTATTCTACTATTTTTTGTTGCGCCTGAGCGGAAAAGCGAAAGAGCTGTAAGATGGAAAACAGGATCGTTGTAACCGGGGCCTCCGGACATATCGGCTACCATGTTGCAGATCAGCTGCTCTCGATGGGATACGGAATTACCCTCCTGGTACGTACCGAAAATCAAAACATTGACACGCTTCGGCGGAAAGGCGCTTCCATTGTAATTGCAGACCTTGCCGATCCTTCAACCTACAGCAGCTATCTTAAAAACGCGGATGTGCTGTTTCACCTCGCCTCCGAGAACACCACAGACACTTCCCGTGAGGAGGAAACCATCCGGAATACCTATGAGCTTTCCAGGAAGGTGCTGGATACCGCCATTGCCGCAAACACAAGAACGATCATCTATACAAGCTCGGTGGTGGTGCTCGGAAGATCGGCCGACCCCCGGGTGCTGATCCATGAAAATAACAAAACAGCTTTTCCCGAATCGCCCTATGTAAAAGGTAAATTACTGGCCGAAGAATATTGCGAACAGCTGATCTCGGGGAAGCATGCCGATATCCGCAGGATCTATCCCTCCTGGGTGGTGGGCCCTGATGACCCGCGCGTGACGCCGCCTCACAAGGTGATCGGGGATTATTTTGAAAAAGGGCAAAAGTTTTATTTCAGCGGCGGGATCTCCATTGCGTATGTGGAGGATGTGGCGAAAGCGCATGTGAATGCCTGGCTGAAAGGCAAGCCCGGTGAAAAATATATTGCCGCCGGAACCAATGTAAGCTTCAGGGAGTTTTATAAAGTGCTCGCTGCATTATCGGGACATAAGGCTCCTTATTTATTCATCCCGAAATGGCTCATATTATGCGGATCCATCGCGGCGAAGATCATTCTTGGAAAAAAGAGCCCGGTTGCACCCGCCTACGTCCGTTCGGTGATTGGCAGGTACAGCTGGTATGACTCATCCAGGGCCATCAATGAACTCGGATATACGGTCACTCCGCTGAACCGCATCCTCGAAGGCGCCTTGCAGGAAACTAAAAAGCGTGCAGCCGGTTTGCAGGGACTATGGAAAAGAATGAAGCCCGGCTTGCAGGAAACCGTATACAGCGAGGACGATGTTCTGCTGATCACCGGTTTCCCCGGATGGCTGGGCAACCGCATGCTCGACATTTTCATGAATGGCGACCGTTACGGCAAAAATGCGGTCAGGAGAAAAGTGAAGCTGCTGGTGCAGCCGCGCTTTAAGGGCCTGATCACGCTGCCCGAGAATTTTGAAATAATATACGGCGATATCACAGATAAGAGCTCGCTTAGCGCTGCGCTCAAAAATGTAAGCTGCGTGTATCACCTTGCCGGCGTAATTTATCCGAAAAAGATCAGCTCGCTTTACAAAGTAAATGAAGAAGGCACCAGGAACCTTGTGGATGCCTGCATTGAAAATAACGTGCGAAGGATCCTGTTCATGGGCACCGACAGCATCTGCGGATATGCCAGGGGAAAAAGGATCTTTGCGGGGGATGAGCCTCCCCGGCCGTATAAAAATTACGGCAGGTCGAAATACCTTGCGGAAAAGTACCTGCTCGACAAAACAAAAGAAGGACTGGTTGCAGGCACCTCGCTGCGGGGGTTCTGGTTCTTCGGGCCGTTCATGCCGCAAAGGAACCTGCAATTCTTCAATACATTTTCATGGAAAAGGCAGCCGGTATTCGGGAACGGTAAAAACTTCCGGAGCATTTCCCACGTGGATAATATTGTGAGCGCATTTCTGAAAGCGGAAAAGAGAAAGGAGAGCATCGGCAAATGGTATTGGATCGGTAACAAAACGGCCGACCTTACCGTGGATCATATTTACAACGTGATAGCCGCAGGATTAGGAGTACCTTATAAACCTTTGTATATTTCGCCCTTCCTGTGTGAATTAATGAGCATGGCCGACTCGGTGATCTCGCTCAGCGGAAGGCTGAACGCTACCATTCATGCGGCCGGCAAGTTTCACAAGGACATTGCGGGCGACATCAGCCCGGCAGAAAAAGATTTTGATTATTCGCCCGATGTGGGTTTTGAAGAAATAAAAGCAGAGCTGAAGCAGCTTGTAAAAAAATAAAACAATGACAGAAAAGAAAGCACTTGTTATCACTTCCATCGCGAATGACCAGCATCATATCCTGAAACAGTTTGCAAAGGAATGCGCGGAGCATTCACTTCCTTTTATCGTGATCGGGGATACAAAATCGCCGGCCACATTCAGCCTTGAAGGATGCGATTTCTGGAGCGTGGAGAAGCAGCTGACACTGCCGTTCGAGCTGGCGAAGATCACGCCGGTTAAGCATTATTCCCGCAAGAACCTCGGCTATCTCATCGCTATACAGAATGGCGCGGCCGAGCTTGTTGAAACGGATGACGACAACATCCCGCGCAAAGAATTCTGGGAACAGAAAACACGCGAAGTGAACAGCCATCGCTTTGAAAATTCCGGCTGGGTGAACGTATACCATTATTTCACAAAGAACATGATCTGGCCACGGGGCTTCCCGCTGGAAGAGCTTCAGAAAAAACAAGCCGATCTTTCCTCACTTAAAATGGAGCGGATGAATTGTCCGATCCAGCAAGGGCTCGCAGATGAGAACCCGGATGTGGACGCCGTGTACCGCCTCACCTATCCGCTGCCGATGAACTTCGAAATAAAAGCGCGGCTGGCGCTGGGCAAAAATGCATGGAGCCCTTTCAACAGCCAGAATACGTATTGGTTCCGTGAAGCGTTTCCCCTGTTATACCTTCCGTCGTACTGCAGCTTCCGCATGACGGACATCTGGCGCAGCTATGTGGCGCAGCGCATTTCCTGGGAATGCGGCTGGAGCGTGCTCTACCACGAGCCTACCGTTTGGCAGGAGCGCAACGAGCATAACCTGATGAAGGATTTTGAAGATGAGATCCCGGGGTACACCAACAACATGAGGATCTGCAAAGAGCTGCAGGAGCTGCAGCTGAAACCGGGACAGGAAAACATGTATGAAAATTTAATTGCCTGCTACCAGAAGCTGATCGACATCAACGTGATCGGCAAAGAGGAGATGACCCTGCTGAAAGCCTGGATCAGTGATCTGAGGAAGCTCGTTTAATACGTGATCTGGAACAGCTCACACTTCTCGGTAGTGCCGATCGTCTTCACCAGCTTTACTTTCTGCGGATATTTCTGGTAGAACGGAACGATCATCCGGTGAATCGTATTGATGATCCTTCCATTGTTCTTCTTCGGGTTCATCCTTATATTCGGCAGGATCACATACTGAATATTCCTTGCCTTCCACTCCATCTGCACGCTATCGGGATTGGTAGTGGTCACCCAAAACTGCCCCGCAAATTTTTTCCCGTCCCCGTAAATGAACGACATGTTCGGCTTGCGTGATAATACCTGCGCGCTGTCCGGAAGGCTGTCTGCGCAGTACTTGCTCATCTTCAGAAAATTTTCCCAGTCGGGAGTATAGCCGTAATAAATATCGCCGCCGAGGTTCTTCTTCATCGCCTTAAAATTATCCTTTGCTATAAATGATGATTTACCAATGGTAACGATCAGCATGAACGCAGAAAATACGATGAGGATAGTTTGCGCCGCCGATGAGCGCTTCGCCAGCTCATACGCGCCGTAGAACAGCACGAGAAAGATCAAAGGCATGGCAATGATGATGAGCCTGTCCTGCATGTTGGCAGCCTGCACGCCAATGAACACGCCGGAGCACAGCACAATGAAATACACCGCCGAAAAGAAGACAAACTTATTTTTCCGGTAGCTGATAAATGTGAACACGCCGATGATGATCGCCGACAGGTACGACAATGCCGGCAGCACGTAAGCCGCATCTGAATCCACGTTCCGCAGGTTCAGGATCCTGTATATGTGCAGCGAGGTATAGGTATTGAAATTATCAAAGAAGCGCGTGACAAGGCCCATAAGATCTTCATGTCCTGCCTCCGGCATGTATATTTTTTTACGGAGCACCATTTCAAACTGGCTCGTATCCGGCGGCCCGTACACTGAAGTAACGCACACCTGGTAAATGATCCTGAACACCGCAAAGGCTATAACGGCATAAGCAGCTTCCTTATAATTTTTGCTGATGATGAAATAAAATACAACGCCCGCAATGCATACGAAGGCGATGCTTTTTGAAACGGAGAGCAGCACGAACATAAGGCCGAAGAGCAGCCACTTCAGATAATTCTTTTTTAAGCCTTCCACAAATCCCTGCGTGCGGTCGATCGAATCAAGGAGCCGGAATACTACATACAGGGAAACCGATTGCAGAAAAAGGAAGAATGTTTCCGTGAAGGTCTGGCTTGCATAATACTGGATGAAATGATTGAAGGAGATGAACGCAATGAGCGCGAACAATACAGTATAGGGGATCCGCTTCACAAAAGCCTTGTAGGTAAACCATACAAACCCGAGCTGGCAGAGCACCGAAAAGAATTTCAGCGCGATCACGTTCAGCCCGAAAAGTTTCATGAAGAGAGAAAGGGAAACAGGATATCCCGGCCCCTGGAAATAAGGGAATTTACCTTCATGCAGAAACTCCCAGGAGCGCTGGATGTAGCCCGAATCATCCCCGCCCTCCGAAACTTTCGCATCGAACAGCAGCAGCGAGAACAGCGTGGAAAAAAAGAGCAGGCTGAAAAACATTTTCTTTTCATTCTTCATCAGCCAGCTTTCTAACCGCACAAACAGGCTTGCCTGCGGAATGGAATCAGCCGCCTGCTTTGCGCCCTGCTTTTTATTGTCTTTCTTCGCCATGATAATACCCGGAGTTTTGCCTGCTAAAATTATATTAAATCCGGCAGATAGCAAACCCTTTCTGTCATAAACCTTATCTTTGCATAAAATTTTCAGCAATGTTAGAAAACACTGAGCGTACGGAACTGAGCTCCCTGGGCGAATTCGGATTGATAAAGCACCTTACACAATTTGTAGAGATCGCTAATGAAAGCACCGTGAAAGGCATCGGCGATGATGCTGCCGTAATGGACTATAAAGGCAAAAGAACCGTAGTTTCCACCGACATGCTGGTGGAAGGCGTTCATTTCGACCTTGCCTACATGCCGCTCAAGCACCTCGGGTACAAAGCTGTTTCAGTGAATGTATCAGATATCTATGCGATGAATGCTTCGCCGAAGCAGATCACCATTTCACTTGCCATCTCCAGCCGTTTCTCCGTTGAGGCCATCGAGGAGCTGTATTCCGGGATGATGCTTGCCTGCCATAAGTACAAGGTGGACATTGTCGGCGGTGATACCACCTCCAGCAAAAGCGGACTGATCATCAGCATTACAGCCATCGGAGATGCGGAAGAAAGCGATCTCGTATACCGGCATACGGCCAAGGAAGGCGACCTGCTCTGCGTTACAGGCGATCTGGGCGCAGCCTACATCGGCCTGCAGCTGCTCGAGCGCGAAAAGAAGATCTTCATGGAGAGCCCGGATATACAGCCCGACCTGGAAGGCAACGACTACATCATCGAGCGGCAGCTGAAGCCCGAAGCAAGAAAGGACATCCCGGTGCTCCTGCAGAAACTGGAAGTAAAGCCTACATCCATGATCGATGTGTCGGACGGGCTTGCCTCTGAAATACTGCACCTGTGCACCGACTCCGGAACAGGCTGCAACCTCTACGAAGAGAAGATCCCGATCGACCCTGCGGCATACAATACCGCACGCGATTTCAACCTCGACCCAACCGTATGCGCACTCAGCGGCGGAGAAGATTATGAGCTGCTGTTCACCATCGACCAGGCCGACTTCCCGAAAATAAAGGCCAATCCCGACATTACCGTGATCGGTCACATGACGGACAAAAAGGATGGCGTGAACCTCATCACCAAAGCCGGCACCTCACACCCGCTTACCGCGCAGGGCTGGGATGCATTGCTGAAGAAGTGATCATAATTATGTTTGCACCATGCCACTGTCATCCCGTGCCCCGACACGGGATCCCGCTATAATCATGAGGTGAGAGGAATTCTGCTAACCTTAACACTGCGTAGAGATGCCGTGTCGAAGCACGGCATGACACGATCATCATACTATCCTGTTACTGTCATTGGATGCACGATGCACTTATTTTCATTATCTTTACCTTATAAGTGCTGCTGCAATGCAAAGAACAAAAACCGGCCTCCTTTTTCTTTTTATTTTCCTTTCCGCATTTTTTAATCGGAGTGCCGCACAATCCTATTTTTTCAAGAACTATTCCGTTGATGACGGCTTGCCTTTTGTGCAGGTTTCCGCCATCTACCAGGATTCCAAAGGAAACCTCTGGACGGGCGGCTACGGCGGGCTAAGCAAATTCGACGGCTATACCTTCAGGAACTTTTCCCCGCGCGACGGGCTGCTCAATTATTTCGTAACAGCCATCACCGAAGATGAGCAGGGCAACATCTGGATCGGGACGATCAACGGGATCAATAAATACGACGGCAAAAAATTTACCAGCTACAATACCAAGCTCGGGCTGATCGACAACAACATAACCTGCATCCTCAAGGATTACCAGGGGCATCTCTGGTTCGGCACCTCGGAAGGGCTGAGCCGGATGGAAGATAATACCTTCATTAATTACACCATCCAGAAAGGCCTTGTAGGGAACCATGTGCGCTGCCTGTACGAGGACCGGAAGAAGAACATCTGGATCGGCACCGACAACGGCATCAGCATGTTCGACGGCAAGAATTTTAACAACTATTCCATCATCGACGGCCTGGCGGGAAACACCATCAACGGCATTGCGCAGGATTCGGCCGGAGGAGTATGGATCGCAACCTCCGAAGGCTTGAGCAAATTAAAGAACAACACCTTCATCAATCACACGATGGAGGAAGGCCTTTCCGACAACGATGTTACAACGGTGATCTGCGACAAGCGCAACAACATCTGGATCGGATCGCCGAAAGGAATAGCACGCGTGAAACGCTTTGAATTCAAGAACTACACGCTGAGCAACGAGGTGAACAGCAACATCGTGAACTGCATCTACCAGGATTATGAGCAGAACATCTGGATCGGGACGTACAACGGGTTGTACAAATACCGCAGCGACCTTTTTGAAGTGTATTCGGAAAAAGAAGGACTCACCAACAATTTTATCTTCAGCATTATCCGCGATAAGCAGGGGCAGCTTGCCGTAGGCACGAACGGCGGCGGACTTTATATAGAGGGCGAAGATCGCTTTATCAATTTCACGATCAGGGACGGGCTTGCCGACCGGAAAGTGAATGCCTCCTTTAAGGATGATGACGGGAATATCCTGCTTGGCACGGATAACGGCATCTCGGTGTTCGATGGAAAAAAATTCATCCACATCGGCAAGTATGATTCGCTCATTGGTGAGCCGGTGAACATTTTTTATAAGGACCGCAAAGGAAACTTGTGGATCGGCTCCAACGGCGCGGTTTACAAATACGGCGATCATTCCTTCAAAAAGTATGCGCCGCATTCATTTACGGGAAGCCCCCAGGTATGGGGCATCCACGAGGACAAGCAGGGCAACCTCTGGTTTGCAACCTATCTGGGCGGACTGTTCCTGTTCGACGGCACCGGCTTTATCGAGCAGGGCAGAAAGCTTGGATTTAAAACGGAATCGTTCTTCACGATCCTCGAGGATGATGATGGCATGCTGTATTTTTCATCCTTCGAAGGCGTGTATGCCTATGATCCGAAAACAAAGCGCATTGCCAATTTCGGAGCGGAGGAAGGCATCAGCTCGGAGCTGGTGTACAGCATGGCGCTCAATAATTCCAAAACGGAGCTATGGGCGGGAACCAACCAGGGCCTGAGCCGGATCGACATTGCCGCATTTAAAAAAACCGGCGAAAAGATCGTGACAACGTATGGAAAGGATGAAGGCTTCAGCGGCGTGGAATGCAATACCAACGGCATCTACAACGACAGCGACGGCGCCATCTGGTTCGGCACCGTGAACGGGCTCATCAAATACCTCCCCGGCGAATACATCGAGAACAAAACGCTGGCAAGGATCAACATCAGCAACATCCGCCTGTTCTATACGGATACAACGCTTCCGCAGAAGTCGGTGCTGAGCTACGACATGAACAACATTTCGTTCAACTACAGCGGCATCTGTCTCACCAACCCGCGAAAGGTACGCTACTCGCATATCCTGGAAGGCTTCGACAAGAAATGGTCGCCGGTAGGCTTTGAGCGCACCGTTACCTACTCCAACCTGCCGCCCGGAAAATACACCTTCAAGGTAAAATGCACGAACAATGAAGGTGTATGGACGGAAACACCGGCCGAGTTCGTTTTCACGATCAAAGCGCCGTTCTGGAAAACATTCTGGTTCTACATCCTGCTGTCGCTCTTCTCCGTATCCGTGCTGATCCTTTCCATCCGCCTGCGGATCCGCAGCATCAAGAACAAGGAGAAAAGAAAAACGGAGCTCAATAAAAAGATCGCGAACATTGAGCTGCAGGCCCTGCGCGCGCAGATGAACCCGCATTTCATCTTCAATACCATGGCATCCATTCAGCATTACATCTCCAATAATGATACGGATGCCGCGTTAAAATACCTGTCGAAATTTGCAAAGCTCATGCGCAGCATCATCGGTAATTCAAAGCAGCAGATGATCGCCATCGCCGAGGAGCTGAATGCACTGAACCTGTACCTGGAGCTGGAGATCATGCGCTTTACGGATAAGTTCGAGTACGAGATCATCGTTGACAAGGACATCGACCCGAATTACGACCGCATCCCTTCCATGCTCATTCAGCCGTATGTGGAGAATGCCATTATTCACGGGCTGCTGCCGAAGCAGGGACATGGAAAAATTTCGATACATTTACAGAAACAAACGGATTGCATCCTTTGCACGATAGAAGATAACGGGATAGGCCGCGAGCGCTCCAACGAGTTCAAGAAGAACCGCGTGCAGCAGCATAAATCGGTAGGCATGAGCATCACGCAGGAGCGCCTCGACATTTTAAACTCGAGCCTCAACCAGAACCTGAATGCGCAGATCCTCGACCTGTTCGAGAACGGCCAGCCTGCAGGAACGAAAGTGCAGATCATGATCCCGCTTGAAACCAATGAAGATTAAAAACGCTACGCCATGAAAGAAAGCACTACACTTAAAAAAGCTGTGATCGTTGATGATGAATTAGGAGCACGCGAGTCGCTCTCCAAGATGCTGGAGAAGAACTGCAAGAACCTACAGGTGGTTGGCAAAGCCGATAACATGATGAATGCATTTGTGGAGATCACGAACAACCAGCCCGACCTGGTGTTCCTCGACATTGAAATGCCGAACGGGAATGCATTCGACCTGCTGGAAAAGTTCAAGGAAATAAATTTCAACATCATCTTTGTAACAGCTTATGATCATTATGCGATCAAAGCGATCAAGTTCAGCGCCATCGATTATATCCTCAAGCCCGTTGATCCGGAAGAGCTGGTAAAGGCGGTTTCCCGCTTCGAGAGCCAGCATGAGACCAAGACCTCCCTCGATAAAAAATTCAAGACGCTGCTCTCCAATGTAAAGCCGGAGAACAAGCTGAAGAAAGTAGGCATCCCGGATGGCGACGGGCTGATCTTTATCAACCTTGCCGATATCATCCGCTGCGATTCCGATGGCAACTACACTTATTTCCTGCTTACCTCCGGCAAGAAGATCATTGCTTCACGTACGCTGGGGGAATACGAGCAGATGTTCGCGGAGGACAATTTCTTCCGGGTGCACCGCTCCCACCTGATCAACCTCGAGCATGTGAAAAAGTATATTAAAGGAGAGGGCGGTTACGTGATCATGTCCGATAACTCGCAGGTGGAGGTTTCGCGGAGGAATAAGAATGAATTCCTTGAAAAGCTCTCCCACCAGTAGGCAAATTCAGCTAAAATACCCTTCACTTACCACGGCCCTGCTAAAATCCTGAAAAGCGATCAGCCGCTTACCTCCCATTTACCACCGCTAAATAAGTAAGCCCGCCATTTACTCATTATGGGTTTACTTCCATTCATTTCATGCGTAATATTGTGTAGTTCATTGAAACAATAATACATTAAAACAAGAGGAGGTAGCGGGGGATTGCACTGGAAATTAATTGGCACATGGGGATGTTGTTTAAATTAATTGGCAAAAACCCGCACCTTACTCTTATACTCTTTCTCTCTTTAAAGGTTCAATTCTCAATATAATTTCTTTCACGTATGGCAACAACACTACTTCAGTTAAACAATTTAAATTTTTCAGCCATGAACAGAAAAACCACAGTCCGCCAGAACGGGCACACCTACCACGAAGAAGGTATCGGAACCGTAACCATTTTGCTTGCAGTGCTAACTGTAGCGATCATTTTTTACAGCATTTACACAGCCGTTTAGTTTTAGTTAGTTTGTTTGGTTAATAGTTTAGTTAGTTTGTTTTGTTTAGTTTTAGTTTAGACCCGGGAACGGCACTTATTGTAAAATAGGTGCCGTTTTCATTTTCAATAGGTCACATTGAAGAAACACACCCCTAGCCCCTCTCGAGAGGGGAACAGGCGCTGCTCATATCGAAACTATACCATTACCCGAATGTTCAGGTTTAAATATATTGTTAAGTTTAGCTGGATCTATTCCCCCGTTTATCCTGAGCGCAGCCGAAGGAAGAGGGGTTAGGGGTGTGTAAAAATGCCGGAGAACCATCAATAGTTCTTCCGGAAGCACCGTTCCGCAAAAGCAGCCAGCCCTTTCAATGTTTCTTCCGGCGCCTCATAAAAGCCCATGTGCGCGCCTTCCTCCAGCATCACCACCGACGGATATTTACACAAGCCCATTTGGGGATACATGGTTTCGTAATTGATCACGCCGTCTTTTTTCCCGATCACAAATAAAACGGGATACTCCGCAAACTTCAGGATCATGTCGCGGCTCTTGCGCTCCTTCATGCCTTCCAGGCTGTTGATGATCGATTGCTTGGATACCTCCGTTGCAACGCGCCTTGCCTTGCTTACTTCTTCTTTCAGCTTCGCAAGGTTTCCGGGGGCAAACAGCGTGGTCACCACTTCGGCCACATAATGCTTGTGCTCTTTTTTCACAAGGCGGATCACGCGGTCGCGGTCCTTCTTTTTTTCTTCCGGATCGGCATACGAAGTGGAATTGAACAGGCAGAGCCCGCTCACATTTTCGGGGTACAGCTCTGCAAATGCAAGCGCGGCATAGCCGCCCATGGAATGCCCCGCGATCACATAACGCCTTACGCCTACACGATCGAGCACCGCTTTCACCGATTGTGCAAGCAGCTCCATGCTGTGGTAATAGCCGATGCTCGGGGTTTTGCCATGCCCGGGAAGGTCGATGGCGATCACGCGAAAACGCTTCAAAAGCTTTTTGCCGAATTCGCTCCAGAGCTCGTGCGAACCTAAAAAGCCGTGTAATAAAACTATTACACGGCCTTTCCCTGAATCGGTATATGCGATCTTTACTTTTTTAAAATCAGCGTAGTGCAGCATCGGGTAGATAGTTTACCCAAATTTATGACTATTGTTTTATAAATCGCTGAGCATGCACATTTTTTCCGTCGCTTACTTTCACAATGTACAGTCCCGGTGCAAGGCCCGAAATGCTTACCGCCTGCTTCATCTGGCCCGCTTTTATTCTCTGCAGCAATTGTCCCTGCACATCATAAATTTCAATCAGCACGTTTCCGCTTGCCGGGCTGTATTCAACAAAGAGCTGCTCTCCTGCAGGGTTCGGATAGATCAGCAGGCCGGTTTCAACAGGCTTCGGATCACTGATCCCTGTCGGTAAAACCGGATCGCAGGAAGGGAAATTATCGTTTGCATACCATTGAGTGATCTTCTGCACATCATACTGGTTCCTGTTGAACAGGTTATTGAAGCTGTAAACGGGGCTGTTATCACGGGTGAACACCGTAGCGAAATCAAAGCTCACATGCTCTGCCGGATTGAGGTTAAAAGGGCCGCAGCTCATTACGATCCGCCTGTCCACAAAAGGATTGTTCTCGCTTACTTCCGACCAGCCTGCAGGGCCGGGAACTCCGTCAAACATAAAGCTGGTGGGCGTACCGGCGCCTGTTCCGTTGCCGCCATACACCACTGGCGTACCATTCCGCCACTTGCTTTGCATGTAATTATAGAATTCCGCTGCGCTGACCGGGTTCCCATTGACCGGATTGTTGTCGTTATTATAATTCAGCACACCGGTCATCAGGTTTTTTTCGCCGGCTTCATCAATAGCTCCATCGTTATCGTTATCAACACCGTCGGCGGAAGGCGCCAGCGGCCCGTTCAGGATCACATTGCTGATCATCGGCGGATTGGTACCGTATCCGAGCACTCCGCCCAATCCTTCATCATCATTATCGCCGTTGTACTGGAATGAATAATTACCGGAGGGGCTGCAGCCAACGTAATCATCGTTGTATCCGCCGAGATCGCCATCCTGCCACAAGCTTAAATAAGTGTTATAATAGCTGAATGAGCTCCGGTTGAAGATCTCGTAATTATAGAACGTTGTATAGTTCAATGCCTTCAGGCTGTCGGAAATGCTGTCGCAATTGTATGCATAAGCCGATGCATGCACTTCGATCCCGAAGCGCTGCCCGCCGGTTTCGGTATGAACATTCAGATTATCATTAAAGATCCAATAGCACATCTGGTCGCCTTTGATCTTCGGGTAATCACCATCAATCATCGGGTTGTACATGCCATCACCGTTCACATCCACGAATGGCGCCATGTTGCGGGTATATGCACCGGCACCGTGCGCAGGCCAGTTTACAATGTTATAGGCAGGGATGTACGTGCCCGCGGTTACCGAGCCGTTTGCAAACATCGCCCTGAACTCATCTATTTCCCAGCGGTCGAGCTTCCACACCTTATCATACGCTGCCGAAGTTGCAGAGTCGGTTACTGCAGTAAGCGTATCCAATGGGCCCGGCCAATAATCGTTTCCTGTCTGGCGGTAGGTCATTGCCGCCTGGTGCAGAGCGTTCCCTGCATCCAGTCCGCCGATCCAGAGCGAGGAAGCGAAGATCGCTCTCCGTCCTGAATTCTTCGGAACTTCGTATGCCGATTGGTTCAGGTCCCAGTGCATGTCGCCGCGGTTAAGGATCCCGGCCCTTACCTGGTTCACATCAAGCATCTCGATCGTTTTCTGAACAGTTACAGTGCCTGTGTATAAAGCGTAATCAAAAGAAGTGATGCAATTGGAAGTGCTTACGCCGGAGCTCCTGATGTACCATACCTTGCCCGAGGATGCATCAAACACATGGAAATCGGAAGCAAAATATCCGGCAGGAAATTCATAAAAATAGATCTGCGTACCAACGATCTCGTAAAAGCCATTCATTGCAGGAACGCCCTTGGCACCGGCGAACAAAACACCTCCCTGCGGCCCTTTAGACAATGACCTTACATTCAATGGCAAGCTCATATCCGTGCCCATGCTCAGTGAGCTCAGGGAAATAAATTCAGTTCCCTGCATTTTAAAAAGCCCAATGCTTGTCCCGATCCATTTTGTGCCGGACCCTTCAAAGTAAAATGCATTAACCTGCGCGCTTACAAAATTGGAATTATTGCCATCGTAAGAGATCCAGCCGCCGGCTGCAAGCTTTACGGATAGGCCGGATTGAGTGCCTACCCACAGGTCGCCGGTAATATCGAGAGCAAGCGCGGTCACGTTATTATTGATCAGTCCGGAAGAAGTGTTATAGACCGTCCAGGTGCTGCCGTCAAACTTCGCAAGCCCGTTCCTTGTTCCGATCCATATAGTTGTACCTTCGGCAAGAATGCAGTTGGCTGTATCGGCAGGCAACCCTGAATTTGAAACATTGAACGTTGTCCATGTGCTGCCATCAAATTTCGACACGCCCGCCCGCGTGGCAAACCATGTCGTATTGGACGCGTCAAAGGCAATGTCGTTCACCACATTGCTTGCGATGCCCGAAGTGCTGGTATTGTAAACCGACCATGCGGCTCCGTCAAATTTAAAAACACCTTTGGCGGAAGTGGCGCTTCCCGTGGTACCGATCCATTTATTGCCCGAAAGGTCGGACCGCAAGGAAGTGCGGATGTTCGATCCTGTGATCGTATTGGGAAATATACTGAAGGCCTGGGCGAATAAGCCGGAAACCAACAGCATGAAAAAGCCTGTGATCAATGAGTATCTTGTTTTCATAGCATTTAGAGATTGGTGAATATCATGCAATCTACGCCCGGTTATATCAGAAGTCAACGTGTATTATCCTAATGGCCGCGGATTTCTTCCGGGTGACGGTTTATAAGTTTAAGCGGCAAGCACTATTGTTTGATTATTTTTTTTGTGAACGCTGCCGTATTCCCATTCAGCTTCAGGATATAAATTCCATTTGGCTGCGCAGAAAGATCAACTGCTGTTTCGTTGCGCTGTATTTTTTCTTTCCATACTATTTCACCGAGCAGGTTATACACTTCTATCTGCAAGCCCTTAACTGTGGCACCTTCAGTCATCCTTACAGTAAACTGCCCGTTGTTGGGATTCGGATAAACAGCCGCGGAGATCTCATCTGCCATTTCATTTACTGACACGGTATTGATCAGCTCGTTTGTTGTGGTGTTTGTTACAACAGCCTCGTTATAATCAAAATAAATATAGGCTGTGTTCTCTATCTGTGTGCCTATTGGTAAATATGGCAGCGGCTTGATCCTGTACTGGATGTATCCCTGGGAGCCTGCGAGGTCGCTTGTGCTGTCGGGAAGCATGATGTTTGCAAAACGTACCGTAAGGATCCTTCCATTGAGTGATACCGTATTGGTGTGGCTGTAATTGAGCACTTCAAATGTGGAAAGGTCAAGGTTGCTGTCGAGCGTATCCGCAAGGCGAATGTTCATGGCAGGCGCGGTTCCCGTATTCTGAAAATGGATCGTATAGGTAAGCCAGTCTTTGTACTTCGGTGAAATATCGCCGGGATACACTTCCTTCAGGTTCGGATCATGCGAGTTCACCACCTGGTAGCAGAACTGGTTCACGTTGTTGCTCGAATCATTATCCCCTCCCACAGGAGTCACCACCACATGCACGCAAACATTGCTGCCGGCGGCCGCAGTAGTATCGGTTGTAAATAACAGGCCGAAAGCCTGGTTATTATTCACTGTTCCGAAATCAGCAATGGAATAGATATAATCATGCCCCGATACGGAAGGAAGCATTGCACCGGCCGTAATTCCATTATAGGTAACCGGGCCGTCTACGGTGATCTTTACCTGTCCGCCCGTGCCCGCAGCGCAATGCATATTGTACCACTGGCTCATGTCGCCGGCGATCACTTTCAGCTGGTGCTGCTGTCCCGGGAATACCCAGCCTGTAGGCACAACGGAGCGAACGCCAATATCAAAGCCCGGCTTGCAGCCGAAATCAAAATTCACATTTGAAACAAGAGGCGCTGCCGCTGTGATCGTCACCGTTGAATCAATTCCCGGTGAAGGGCACTGGGGAATGAAGGGAACATTTGCAGTGTCTACAACAACTGTATAGGTTGCGGCGGCTTCCGAGAAATTATACACGCCATTGGAAGCCGTGTAGGTTTGACCGATCAGAACACCCGTTGAATTAAACAGCTTAACAGGAATATTGATGAAGTTGAAATCGGCCGAGTCTTTCGCACAATCGGAATTGTTATCAAGATATGTGAAGCCGAGGATTCCCTGTGCGCCGTCGCAACCGTTCGGGTTGTTGAGGAAATCGCCATCGATGCACAAGGGATAACCGAGTGTCACAGAATCCATTGTTGGAATGTAATTCGGCAGGCAGGTAAAAGGATTTCCGCCGATGCTGATAGCTGAAATAGTATTTGAAAAAACAGCGAAACAATTAATGAGGTTCGCGTTGCAGTCGAGCGTTGTTAATGAAGCGGGTAGTGCAGGAAGCGCAGCAATCTGGTTATTGGAGCATTGCAGCGTGCTAAGCGAGGCCGGTAAAACAGGCAATGCCGGCAGTTGGTTTAAACCGCAGCGCAAAGAAGACAAAGATGCAGGTAAAACAGGAAGCACAGTAAGGATGTTGTTGCTGCAGTCCAGCGAGAATAAGGATGAGGGCAATGCCGGGATGCTATCGAGGCCATCACCCATACAATTCAGGTACAGAAGCCCCGCATTCAGCACGGGCAGGTCAACCAGGGAGTTCATTCCACAGTCAAGGTCTGTTAATGTAGACGGCAGCACCGGCAGGTTCGACAGCAGGTTGGAACGGCAAAGAAGTGTTTGAAGCCCGGTGGTAAGCGCAGGGAGAATGCTGATCTGGTTTTGCGAGCAATTCACGTATGCAAGCGATGCAGGCATTGCAGGAAGCGTGCTCAGCAGGTTGGAGCTGCAATCGAGATACTGCAATAAACCCGGCAATGCAGGAAGCACAGGAAGCTGGTTGTTGTAGCATTTTAATGTTAACAGTGAAGCAGGCAGGGCCGGCAGTACTGTCATCAGGTTGCCTCCCGCAACAATCACCGCCAGGGCAGGCGGCAGGGCCGGCAAGGTAGTAAGCTGGTTATAATAGCAGTGAAGCTCGATAAGCGAGGCCGGCAATGCAGGAAGAGCGCTGAGCATGTTTGTATTACAGTCGATAAGGGTGAGCGTGGCAGGCAACGCAGGAAGCGTCGTGAGCTGGTTAGCGGAGCAATTCAGCGTTAGCAATGAATCGGGCAAGGCCGGAAGCAGCGTCAATAAATTGCCGGAGCAATTGAGGTCGACTATCGAATCGGGCAGTGTTGGAAGCGCTGTTAAGGAATTGTATGAGCAGTTGAAGGTATTGAGCGTTGAAGGGAGCGCAGGCAGTGCTGTCAAACGATTGCTGCTGCAGCTGAAGGAAACAAGCGAAGCCGGAAGCGGCGGAAGCGAATCGAGAGAATTCCCCGAACAATCAAGTGCGGTTAAATGCGCCGGGAATGCAGGAATGCTGTCGAGCCGGTTGTTCGAACAGTTCAGTGTTTGAAGGGAATCGGGAAAGGCCGGAATGTATGTTAACAGGTTACCGGAGCAGTTCAGGTCTTTCAGCGAGCTGAAATACTGGATGCCTGTAAGGTCCTGGATGGAATCGTAGCCGATGTAAACAGCGAACCGGCTTTTTATATCGAGACTGCTGGTATCCATTTGGTTCCCCGACATGGCGGAAGGAATGTTTGTATTCAGCCATGCCGCGAAATGCGGATCAGGAATGGTTACAGTTTGTGCCCGGGAGCAGAATGCCATGGTGATAAGGCTGCAGAATAAAATAATTTTTGCTTTCATATTTGTTTCTTTTTAAAGAACGGGGACGCATTTCCGATCTCTGCCTCAGTCACCTGCCGGATTACAACATCCCCATGTTTAGCCTCCGGCAGGTGTACTTTAGCATTTATCGCAACAAATGTATCTTACCCGACCAGAGTATTTTATTCAAATTTAGTGAAAACTATACATGTCAGAGCATCTTTTCGTAGGGCTAAACACTCTAAAACCATTACCGTTACTCACTTTTCGGTATCTTTTAACACACATCTCAAGCAGTTTGACAAAGCACTGCCAAAATATACATGTCTGATCCGGATTCCCGCGCTGAAAGTAATTGCAAGGCCGGGGGCAACGAATAAATATTATGAGTATCTTTAGTTCATCAGCAGCTGAACAACATCGCCTGAAAGCATGTGTTTCAAGGGCTATACACAGGCAGGCTGATCTTAACAAAGAACTATTTCAAAAATTGCGGCACGGAAACGAACGGTATTTAAAAAAATCGTCCCCAGAACATTTTCGTTAAAAAATATACATGTCTAACAAAGTATCCGAACAGCTTCACCGGCTGATCAAATCGCTCAGCAAATCCGAAAAAAGGTATTTCAGCCTTTATGCCTCGCGCCATACGCTTGGCGATAAAAACAATTACCTGAAGCTGTTCGAGGCCATCGACAAGCAAACCGATTACAACGAGGAAGCGATCATCCACCAGTTCCGCAAGGAAGCATTCGTTAAAAAATTCTCCATTGCCAAGGCCCGCCTGTACGATACGATCCTCGACAGCCTCGATGCATTCCACGCCAACAGCTCTATTGATGCACAGCTGAAGAAAGACCTGCACTGCGCGGAGATCCTTTACAAAAAAACGCTGTATGACCAGTGCGCCAAGCTATTGCTGAGCGCAAAACGAACGGCCACCCGCTTCGAGCGCCATTCCTCGCTGCTGGAGATCAGCCTCTGGGAAAAGCGCTTGATCGAAACGGAAAATTATGCCGGAAAAACGGATGAGGATATTGTCACCATTCTCGAAGAAGACAACCATACCAGCGAGAAGATCCGGAACTTTAACGAATACTGGAACATCAAAAGCCGCTTCTTCATGATCCTCAACAAGCAGGGCAAGGTGCGGAATGATGCGGAGCTGGCAAGCTTCAAGAAGATCATCGATAATACCTTACTGAAGGGAGAGGATAAAGCCTTGTCCACCGAAACAAAATATTTATTCTACCATATTTACAGCGCCTATTATTTCGGCATTGGGGATTACGAAAAGAGCTACCAGGACCTTGTTAAAAATGTTGCGCTTATCGAAAGCAAGCCGGACATCTTCCGGGAGGAGCCGAATATTTATTTTTCCGTGCTCACCAATACCATTTACATTGGCAGCCAGCTGAAAAAATTCGATGATGTATTCGCCAACCTCAAAAAGCTGCGCGCCACGTGGCAGGAGCTGGAGAATGGAAAGAATGAAGACCTCGAAGTGAAGCTCTTCTCCACGGCCATGAGCATCGAGCTCAGCATTTACTGCCTCACCGGGGAGTTTGAAAAGGCCATCGAGCTGGCACCGAAGATCGAAGCGAAGCTGAACCAGTATCCCGGCAAGTTCACCAAGCTGCGCATCGCCTCCTTCTGCCTCAACATTGCCACGGCTTATTTCGGCGTCGAGAAATATTCCGCTGCATTAAAGTGGACGAACAAGCTGCTGAACGATGTATCCATCGAGGAAAGCCGCGACCTGCACTGCTACGCGCAGATCCTCAACCTCATCATTCACATCGAGCTGAAGCACGATGATTTTATTCCTCATGCATTCAAATCAACGCACCGCTATCTGAGCTCACGCAACAGGGTATATAAATTTGAGAATGTGTTCCTCGATTTCGTAGGCAAGATCCTTAAGACAAAGAACCGCGAGGAGCAGGTAAAATTTTACAAGCAGCTGCGAACCGAGCTGGTAGAGCTGGAGAAAGACCCATTTGAAAAAGTGGTGTTTGAAAATTTCGATTTTGTTTCCTGGGTGGAAAGCAAGATCAGGCGGGTGCCGTTCAGGGAAATTGTGGAAGCGAAGATTGTTAATTAGTTAGTAGTTGGGAGTTAGTAGTTCGGAGAGGGTATCCGTTGGGCACGATAGTGTTTGTCATCCTGAGCGATGCAGCCGAAGGATTTTTTTTCTTATCAGCAGCTTCACCAGTTTCGCTTCACACGCCATTCCTTCTGCTCATCCGCATTTAAGAACGTCCATGCCACCATCCTGCTTTTCTTTTGTCCCTGCGACATGCCGATGGTCCGCACCTCTGCAGCCTCCACTTTTTTCAATGTTTTATAAACGCCTGCCAGGTTATCCTTATTGGAAACAAGCGTAGTGAACCAGAGGCAGGAAGTGCGGATCTCCGCGCTTTCCAGGGCCATCCGGTAGATGAACGAAGCTTCGCCTCCCTCACACCAGAGCTCATTGTTCTTGCCTGCAAAGTTCCGGACCGGCTGCTCATTCTTTTTATCGCTGAGGTTCCGGATCTTTTTCAAGGCGCCTGCATCTGCCGACTCCGCAGAGAAATGAAAAGGAGGATTGCAGATGGAAACATCGAATACTTCCCCGGGAGCAATAACGCCGCGAAAAACAAGCATCGGATTTTTTTGCAGGCGCAGCTCAACCGCATCTTTTAAAGACGGATTCTGGTCCAGCGTTTTCCGTGCATAACGTAAGGCGAGCGGATCAATATCCGATCCTGTGAACTGCCAGCCGTATTCCTTATTGCCGATCAGCGGGTACACACAATTGGCTCCTGCGCCAACATCGAGCACGCGGATGCCATCGCGCGGAACAATGCCATTATTGGAAGAAGCAAGCAGATCGGCGATGTAGTGAATGTAATCGGCGCGGCCGGGAATAGCCGGACAGAGGTATCCTGGCGGAATATCCCAGCCATCGATCCCATAAAAATAGTTGAGAAGCGCCTTGTTGAGGGTCTTCACTGCCTGCGGATCGGCGAAATCAACCGAGAGGTTGTTATAGGCATTAAGGCCCACAAACCGTTCCAGCTCCGGGCAGGCTTTTACCAGCTGCCTGAAATCATAGGGAGCACGATGCTTATTACGCGGATGTAAATTATTTTTCTCTTCCAGCAATTGTCAATTCTTAAACCGTTTACGAAAGCAGGCTTTCAAGCTTATTATCTTTCATTAATGCTTCGATCTCCTCTGCTTCCAGCGGAATGTTCTTCATCAGGTCAACCGGGCCTTTTTCAGAAACAAGAATATCATTTTCGAGGCGGATGCCGAGATTTTCCTCGCGGATGTAGATCCCCGGCTCGCAGGTAAATACCATTCCCGCTTCGAGCTTGCGGTTGAAATCGCCAACATCATGCACATCCAAACCGAGGAAGTGCGAGGTGCCATGCATGAAATATTTTTTGTAAGCAGGCCATTCAGGGCTCTGATTCTTAATGTCGTCCATGGTGATCAGCCCAAGGTCCACCAGCTCTTTTTCCATTAATGATCCCACGGCCTTGTGATATTCAGGGATCGTATTGCCAACCGTGAGCATTGCAGTTGCGGCTTTCATCACTCTCAGCACCGCATTGTACACCTGCTTCTGGCGCGGCGTGAACTTTCCGCTCACAGGCACACAGCGTGTAAGGTCGCTTGCATAGTTTGCGTATTCGGCAGCCACATCCAGCAGGATCACATCGCCTGCCTTGCATTCTTTGTTATTGTCCACGTAATGCAATACGCAGGCATTGAATCCCGAAGCGATGATCGGCCCGTAGGCAAAGCCTCTTGAGCGGTTGCGCACAAATTCATGCACAAGCTCCGCTTCTATCTCGTATTCCATTACGCCCGGCTTCACAAAGCCCAGCAGCCTGCGGAATCCTTTTTCTGTAATGTTGCATGCCTGCTGGATGAGCTCCACTTCATAGCTGGATTTGATCGCGCGCAGCTTGTGCATCAGCGGTGCGGAACGCTCATATTTATGCAAAGGGAATTTCGCCATGATGCCTTTGTTAAAGCGCATCTCCGCGGTCTCAATATCGATGTACCTCCGCGAATGCTCATTGCTGTTGAGGTATACATGCTCGGCCTGGAAGATAAGCCCTTTCAGGAAGGTATCAAAATTATTGCTCCACAGCACCGTTTTTATGCCGGATACTTTCGTTGCTTCGCTCTGATTTAATTTAGCGCCTTCCCAGATCGCGATCGTTTCATTTGTTTCACGCACAAACAGCACTTCCTTATGCGAATTGTTCTTTGCATCGGGATAAATGAGCAGGATCGTTTCTTCCTGGTCAACGCCGGTAAGGTAGAACAGGTCGGAGTTCTGGACAAAGCCCATGGAGCCGTCGGCATTGGTAGGCATAATATCATTGCTTACAAAAATCGCGATGGAGTTCGGCTTTAAGCTGGCGGCAAAACGTTTGCGGTTCTCTATGAACAGGTTCGGATCAATGGCGTTGTATTTCATATTGTGATTTTTTTTATTTGAGAATATGATACAGAAATGTTTATGTCAGTTCGAGTTTTCGCCTTTTCTGGCGAAAGTATCGAGAACTGTCTACTTCTCGAGAAGTTTATCCTGAGCGGAGTCGAAGGGCTCCACTGCGTTACGCACTCGAAGTGACTACAGTCATTATAATTAAATTTGTATTTTCTACAAATGTATTTTACTGAATTTCAAAGATAATATTATTAACTGTTTCGATAACCCTCTCTTCAATTTTAAAAAACAAAGCCCCGGCTCGGGGAACCAGGGCTTTTTAAATTTATAAGAAATAAATTATCGTTTCTGGAAAAGGAAACGGTTCCCTGAGTTAAAGCGGATGGTCACTTCCGGCCCGCCGCGCAGGGTGCTCACCGTGGCAAGGCCAGATGTATTCAGGTCGTAGCTGAAGCCGATGGCATATTGTCCCATCTCCAGCAACATGTTAATGATCAGGGCATCGCGGTTCCTGTAGTATACGCCAAGGCCCACCGAAGACTTCTTGATATATCCCGTGTATTTTGAATCGTGCTTCAGGTAGTATTTTACCATAATGCCGCTCAGCAGCTCTTTTTGTCTTCCCTGGAAGGAAAAGTAAAAGCTTGGCGCCAGCCCGACGCTTGAATGCGGAATTCCAAGAAGCAGGCTTCCATGTACATTGAGCTTGGAATACAATTTGTCATTTCCTTTAGGCATGAACTTTTGCGAAGGCTTGTTGATGTGGAACATCGCTGCCCCGAGATTAACGGTCACCTGGTTGTTCTCCCCGATCGACTCTTCCTCTTTATCATATCTCCATAACAATCCGGCAGACACATCCGGCGTGATAAAGCTATGCGAACTGTAATCCTCTCCCATTGCAGGAGTTTTATCATAGCCTGTTCCGTTGTACTGGTTGGAAAAAACAAGCTTGTTGAAGTTGATCGACTTTTGGATGATGCCTCCCTGCAGCCCTACAGACAAGGTGCTCAGCTCGCCTGTTTTAATAAAGGATGCAAGCGACAGGTTTACAAGGTTGGTCCCCATTCCGCCATCTCCCGCTTTGTCGCTGAAAAATGAAAGTCCGCCGGCAAGCCTGCTGAATGCTTTCTTATATGATTTTGTACGGAACGGATCCGATTTCTCCCAGTTGCTGGCCTTAAACTTCATTTCATAGGAAGCGCCATAGGTCCTGTATGGGACGGTGACGCTTCCCCACTGATCCTTGTAGATAAGCGCAGCGCGCATTACATAGGCCGAGCCTGTAAGCGCAGGGTTCACCAGCGACGGTGTTTCGTTATATTGTGAAAAGTGGATGTCCTGCCCGAAGGCAGCAGCGCTTCCACAAAAAATACTTACGGCAATTACGATCTGTTTTTTCATTCTCTTCTTAATGCACTAATGAGATATTCCCTTTTTTATTCACCTCTACAGTACCTGTTACCGAAGTCGGCGTATCACCGGAAGTGATGAACGTTGCTTTCAGGAAGTATACAAATACGGCAGGATCAAGGAGCTGGCCCTTATAGATCCCATTCCAGCAGAAATTCGGATCTGTTGATTCAAACACTTTTTCACCCCAGCGGTCGTAGATAAAGATCACGAACTGCGATACGCAGGCATCCCATCCGTAAAGGCAAAGCTCATCGTTATAGCCATCGCCGTTTGGCGTAAAGGCATTCGGAACTTCGAGGTCATGGTTGGAAGAACATGGGATCTCTATGGTCACTTTTACGCAGCTGCTGTCGATACAGCCGATGCTGTCCACAACTGACACGCAGTAGGTAGTTGTATTAGTCGGCGCTGCTACAGTTGAATCGCAGGCGGTGCAGCTCAATGCTGTTCCCGGCGACCATACATAGGAAACACCTCCGCTTGCAACAAGCAGCGTGCTGTTACCCGCCCAGAGCACCTGGTCCGAAGTGGTAGCTATAACCGGCAGCGGGTTGATCGTTACCGTTGTAGTACCTGTTCCTGAGCCGGTGCACAAGCTGTCGACACCCGCTACGGAATACGTAATAGTATATGTTCCGGGGTCGCTGGCCATTACATCGATCACACCTGTGCTGCTGTTGATGCTCAATACAGGGCTGGAGCTGTAAACACCGCCCGGCGTGAATCCGGCACCGCCTGCAGGCGAAGCAATGGAATCATTATCACAGATGTTGGAAGGATACGAGAAGTTCACCACCGGCGGAATAACCGGGTTGATGGTCACCGATGCGGTTGATGTTCCCGCAGGGCCGCAGGCTGTTGCAGGCACAAAATACGTTACAGTATAGGTTCCCGGCGTACTTAATGCCGGATCAATAACGCCCGTGGAGCTGTTGATGCTCAGGCCGCCGGAGCTTCCGCTGTAGGTACCGCCGGTTGTAAATCCTGCCGCCGGTAAGGGGCTGGCTAAGGTATCGAGCGGACAAATAGGGCTTGCCGGGTACGACATTGTGGTGACCGGTGTGGTGACTGAATTCACGGTAACATTTACAGTATCCTGTGAAGGACATAATCCGCCAATGCTATAGGTTACAAGGTAAACGCCGGCAACGGAAGGATTGAATGTACCGTTGATGGAATCTGTAATTCCCGTACCTGACCAAACTCCGCCGGATGAAGCCGCAGTAATGTTGAATGGGCTCGTGCCCGCGCACACGGGCGCCGGCTGGCTAATGGTTGCGCTGTTGCTGTTCACCACCGTTACAAGCGCCGTATCGGCGCCGTTGCAGGATCCCGGTGAAGTATAGGTAATGGTATAGGTACCTCCCGATACGCTGCCCGGATCAAATATTCCAAGGCTGTCGTCGGCAATTCCGGGGCCTGTCCATACGCCACCCGGTGTGTTCACCGAAAGTGTGAATGGTGCATCGGATGTGCAGTGGTTCGGAACATTGGCAATGATCGGATTTACGCCGGTGAAAGGGAACACAGTAACGCTTACGGTATCCACATCGGTACATCCACCCGAAATGTCGGTAACGGTTACATAGTAATCCATGGTTCCCGGAGGCTGTGCCGTTGTGCTTTGCGCTGTTGAATCGGCGATCACTCCTGAGGAAGGTGTCCACAGGTAAGTGTAGTTTGCAGGGTTCGGAATGATGGAGCAATAATGGAATACAATATCCGGATGCGCCATGTAGCCCGAGATCCAGCTCGCCGGGAAGGAACACTGATCCTGCGAATCGCTTAGCGACACAATAGAGCTGGTATTGGTAGTGGTGGTACCCGCACAGATGCTGTTCTGGGTATAGTTCGATCCCGGGTTCAGATTATTAAAACAAACCTCCACAATCACATTCGAAAGTCCGTCCCACTGGTAAGCAGTTGAAAAAACATGAGAGTTCATTCCAGGAAGAACGTTATATACCGGGGTGGAATATACCAGAGTAAGGCCGCTTTCGAAGGAGACAGGACTCACAGCAAACGAAGTAAGGTTTGTACATCCCATACTTATGGTAAAGTTGGAATAGGTGGTTGTACCCATGATAGAGATCACGTTGAAATCCAGCTGATCGATCTTACCGCCTGTAATGCCGGCAGCATTCAGCTCAGCGGCAGTATACAGGAATTGTTGTTTTACAGAAGTATACCAGTTGCCGTATGGTGCAGGATAGGATGTAGATGTGTTTGGTGCATTGTTCACTCCTACAGTACCTGTAAATGCTGCTCCTCCGCAACCACCGGACGGACTCGGGCCGCAGGTTGGCGGAACAGAAGAGCCGCCGAAGCTTACATTCAGCGGAATGGTTCCCGAGCCGCACATGGTAGTATCGCCGAGCGCTGTGATGGTAGGCGCAAATGCCGGCGCTGCTACGATGGAAAGCGTGCTGGTTTGCGCGCAGCCGAATGAATTGGTAATGGTTACCGTATAGGTGTATGTTCCCGGTGCGATGAAAGTGGCAGTAGGATTAGCTATCGTAGGATCGCTCAGGTATGCTGCCGGCGACCATTGATACGTATATGTGCCTGCAGGGCTTAACGAATTAACGGACAGCTGCACAGGATCCATCAGGCAGGAGTTGGTGGAGCTTTGCGTGACGGAATAGGTGAATGTAGGCACCACCGATACGGTAACAGTATCCTGGATAGGGCATGAACCGCCGAAAGCATAGGTAATTACAGAAGTTCCTCCTACCGAAGGGTTGAACAAACCGGTAGCAGAATTGGTGATTCCCGTACCTGACCAAACCCCGCCGGAATCAATGGCTACAAGATTGAATGGAGCCGAGCCCACACATATAATAGGCGGCTGCGTGATGGTTGCACTGTTGGCGCCGATCACGGTGACAAGCGCAGTATCGGTGCTGTTACAGCCTCCGGGGGTAGTATAGGTGATGACGTAGGTTCCCGGGACGACTGAGCCGGGGTTGAATGTTCCGGCTGTAGGGTTCGTGATGCCGCTGCCGCTCCAGACCCCGCCGGTACTATCGACGGTTAAATTGAAAGGCGGATAGGATGAACACTGGTCGGGTATGTAGCTGATGAACGGGTTTGCTCCCGCAGCCGGCGTTACAATGACCCACACCTGCATGCTGGTGGCGCTGAGGCATGGGGAAAGCGGCGCGCCGGTAACGGTGTACAGCGTGCTTGTTGCAGGATTGGCAATAACAGCCGGGCCGGTGGTGGATGATAAGCCTGTTGCAGGCGACCATGTCCAGCTGTAATCATTCACAATGCTTCCCGAAACCTGGATAGGCACAGGCCCTCCGCAGGTACTGATGGAATCGACAGAGGCATCACATTCGGATGGCGGCGTGCCGGAAGCACCGATGTATGTGAAATATAATAAATTATCGATCGCGTTTGCTGCTGCGGCATCATCGAGGATCACCACGAACTTGAATGTTTCGGTAGCTCCCGGTGCGAGGTTCACGATCTTATAGCTCAGTGAGATGGCCTCATCCGCAAAGTTGGTGGCACCGATCGTTTGTGTGAAGGTTCCTCCGCCACCTGTCCACAGGTCGGATGCATCGCGGTTGGTAAAGCCGCCGTATGAAACGCGGAAATTGGCGCCAACGGCAGCCAGTCCGAGGTACGACATGGGCTGGGTAGACGGGGCAGTGGAAGTGGCTTTTACGTGTGCGAGATTACATCCGCCCGGCGCTCCCGATGGCTCGCTGACAATAGTATTCTGCGTAGTAAAGTCGAAGCTGATGGGCTCGTTGTTATCCGGATCGAGGTTCCTATGGTAATAAAGCTCGGGAATGTTGGCCGATGTGTTATTGGTGATGGATACGGTAGTGGTGTAATAAAGGTCGGTGGTCCCGAGGTGGTAATTGATGTGAACACCGATGTTGGTTCCGCCGGTGGTCATTGTTCCCTGGTAATCGGCCTCCACGCAGGTGCCTGTCTGGTGCCAGGTAGTGGCGCCCGGAATATCCTGCACACCAAAGCCTGCGTTGGCGCAGTTGTTATTCCCAACAATGCCGGAAGTTCCGCCAACCTCAAGCCCCCAGCCATTTTCAGGGCTTCCCGGCGTAAAAAAATCGCCATCGTAGGTTGCCCATGCATTTATCTGCGGATTGGCCACAAAGCCGAAATAGTTTGTTCCGCCCGAGCGAAAATGCATTCCCGGAAGGATAGGCGAAGTGGTAACATCAAGCCCTTCATAGCCGTATGTACCGTCGATCCCGATCTCAACGCTGGTACCAACCAGGTATGTATTGACTCCCACCATCTGTGCATGAATGAGAGATGAACCGGAAAGGAACAGCCCTAAAAAAAGTAAAAATTTCTTCATCTTATTTTTCATTTAAAGCGGGCAACTATGGTTGCCGAGTACATGATGCAAAAAACCCATCGTTGGTTGCAGGGTAAACGCGGGGTATAAAAAATTTCACTGCCCCGTGTTTCACGTTTAGCTTTCAAAATTAGGACAAAATAGAATACCCTGCTCTATTTTTCTTCAATTTTATTCCTCCCTGTTCCGGGGCCAACCCGCACCTATTGTCACTGAATACCAATCTTTTACGCTGCAAACCTGTTCCCTTCTGCCGCTGCAGCCTTCTTTAATTTAAAACCTATCTAAATTAGCCGCAAACGCCAATGCAGCAGGCAGATGCGGGGCGCCGCCATTTTTATTTGACAAATGGGCTTTTATTTACTTGATAGAAAGCGTTTTGAGTTTTACATTTGCCATCGCAAACAGAAATCGATCAAACAATCATATCATTATGAGTAACACTTCAAAAAACTTCTTACTATCCTCCATCGGGAAAAAGCTGGTGATGGGCCTCACAGGCCTGTTCTTAATTTCATTCCTGCTGGTGCACTGCTTTCTCAACTCTTTTATCTTCTTTAATGACGGCGGGCTGATGTTCAATATCGGCGCGGCGTTCATGGCAAAGAACTGGCTCATCCGGGCAATGGAGGTCGTTTTGTTCGTAGGCCTGGTATGGCACATGGTGCAGGCGCTGATCCTTACGATGGACAACAGCAAGGCAAGGCCGGTGAAATATGCGGTGAACAATGCCACTTCCAACACTAAATGGTATTCGCGTTCCATGGGCGTATTAGGCTCGCTGCTGCTGCTCTTCCTGGTGGTGCACCTGGCTAATTTCTGGGTTAAATCGAGGTTCACGGGCCTTCCGGGCGAGGATGCAAACGGCAACGAGAACCTGTATGCCGTTATGCAGGAGACCTTCCGCATCGGCTGGATCATCGCGGTATACGTTGGCGGCTGCATCGCCCTTGCCTATCACCTGCTGCACGGCTTTCCGTCGGCATTCCAGACCATGGGATGGAACCACCCGAAATACAACCGCCTGATCCTGATCACAGGAACCCTTTTCTCGATCATCATTCCCCTGATCTTTGCCGCAATGCCGGTTTCCATGTATTTCGGATGGGTGAATTAATTAATCATAAGCTGAACTTTAGAATTATCAAGATATGTCAAAATTAGATAGTAAAATACCGGAAGGAAGCATCGAACAGAAATGGAGCAAATACAAATCCTCCGTGGCCCTGGTTAATCCGGCCAACAAGCGCAGCCTCGAGATCATTGTTGTAGGCTCCGGGCTTGCAGGCTCTTCTGCGGCTGCTTCCCTTGCGGAAATGGGTTACAAGGTAAAAGTGTTCTGCTTCCAGGATTCACCGCGCAGGGCGCATTCCATTGCAGCGCAGGGCGGGATCAATGCAGCAAAGAACTACCAGAACGACGGCGACAGCACCTACCGCTTATTTTACGATACGATCAAAGGCGGCGATTACCGCGCACGCGAAGGAAATGTTCACCGCCTTGCAGAGGTGAGTGCAAGCATCATCGACCAGTGCGTGGCGCAGGGTGTGCCCCTGGCGCGCGAGTACGGCGGAATGCTGAGCAACCGCTCATTCGGCGGAACACAGGTGCAGCGTACGTTTTATGCGGCCGGACAAACAGGACAACAATTATTACTTGGCGCATACAGCGCATTGGAACGCCAGATCGGCCTCGGCGCAGTTGAAATGTACTCCCGCCACGAAATGCTGGAAGTGGTGACCATTGAAGGAAAAGCGCGCGGGATCATTGCACGCGACCTGATCACGGGCAAGCTGGAGCGCCATTTCGGCCATGCGGTGCTGTTATGCACAGGCGGCTACGGAAACGTATTCTATCTTTCCACAAATGCCATGGGCAGCAACGTTACCGCTGCATGGAAAGCGCATAAAAAAGGAGCTTTCTTCGGAAACCCCTGCTACACACAAATTCACCCTACCTGTATTCCCGTATCGGGCGATCACCAGTCGAAGCTTACGCTGATGAGCGAATCGCTGCGTAACGACGGCCGCATCTGGGTGCCTAAAAAAGCGGGCGACACACGCAAGCCGAACGAGATCCCGGAAGAAGAAAGAGATTATTACTTAGAGCGCAGGTACCCGGCATTTGGAAACCTTGTGCCACGCGATGTGGCTTCACGCGCCGCTAAAGAGCGCTGTGACGCAGGTTTCGGAGTAGGCGCTTCAAAAATGGCGGTGTACCTCGATTACAAAGCGGCGATCGACCGTTACGGAAAAACAAAAGCAAAAACGCTTGGCGTTGATAATCCAACTCCTGCACAGCTCCGTGATTTCGGAAAGCAGGTAGTGGAGGAAAAATACGGGAACTTATTCGAAATGTACGAGCAGATCACGGGTGAGAATCCGTATGAAGTGCCAATGCGCATTTACCCTGCGGTTCACTATACTATGGGCGGACTTTGGGTGGATTACAACCTGATGACAACCGTACCGGGAATGTATGCGCTCGGAGAGGCGAACTTCTCCGACCACGGCGCGAACCGCCTCGGGGCATCCGCGCTGATGCAGGGGCTTGCCGACGGATATTTCGTGATCCCTTATACGATCGGCGCATACCTTGCCAACGAGATCAGGACAAAAGCGATCCCGACAGACCATGAAGCATTTGTAAATGCGGAGAAGGAAGTGCAGTCGCAGATCGATAAGTTCTTCGCGATCAAAGGAACCAAATCGGTTGACCATTTTCACAAGCGCTTAGGAAAGATCATGTGGGACAAATGCGGAATGGCGCGTAATGAAAAAGGACTAAAAGAAGCGATCCAGGAGATCAGGGCGCTGCGCGAAGAGTTCTGGAAAGATCTGCGTGTAACAGGTGAACCGAATGAGCTGAACCCCGAACTGGAGAAAGCCGGGCGTGTTGCCGATTTCCTCGAGCTGGGCGAGCTGATGTGCATCGATGCGCTGAACAGGAATGAATCATGCGGAGGGCACTTCCGTGAAGAGTTCCAGACGGAAGAAGGCGAAGCGAACCGCGATGATGTAAACTATTCATACGTTGCTGCATGGGAGAACAAAGGCAACAACGGCTGGGAGCTGCACAAGGAAGAATTGAAATTTGAAGCGATCAAAATTGCTGCAAGAAGCTATAAATAATACCTCACCCCAGCCCTCTCCAAAGGAGAGGGAGCTATGGAGCGAATATTACAATTTTAAAATTAAACAGTATGAGTCACGGAAACATGAAAATAACGCTGAAAGTATGGCGTCAGAAAAATGCAAAAATAAACGGGCAGCTGGTTACTTACCAGCTGAATGACATTTCTCCCGATATGTCGTTCCTCGAGATGTTCGATGTGCTGAACGAGCAGCTGATCACCAAAGGTGAGGACCCTGTTGCATTTGACCACGACTGCCGCGAAGGCATCTGCGGGATGTGCAGCATGTTCATCAACGGACGTCCGCACGGGCCGAAAAATAAAGTAACTACCTGCCAGCTGCACATGCGCTCGTTCAAGGATGGTGATACCATTGTGGTGGAGCCATGGAGGGCAGCGGCGTTCCCGGTGATCAAGGATTTAACGGTTGACCGCACGGCATTCGACCGCATCATTGCAAAAGGAGGATTTATCTCCGTGAATACCGGAAATGCACAGGATGCAAACAGCCTCCCGATCCCGAAACATGATGCCGACAAGTCATTTGAAGCTGCAGCATGTATCGGCTGCGGAGCATGTGTGGCCACCTGCAAAAACTCATCGGCAATGCTCTTTGTTTCCGCGAAGATCTCCCAGCTGGCCTTATTGCCGCAGGGACAAGTGGAACGTGTTGCACGCGCGAAAAACATGGTGGCGCAGATGGATGCCGAAGGATTCGGAAACTGCAGCAACACCGGCGCCTGCGAGATCGAATGCCCGAAAGGAATTTCCCTCGAGAACATTGCACGCATGAACCGCGAGTTCTATGTAGCGAACCTTAAAGACTAATTTAAAATTCATTTGATAAGAAGCCTTTCCGAAAAACCGGGAAGGCTTCTTTTTTTATTTTATCTTTGGTTTTGAACATGAACAAACAGCACTTTCTTTTTATCGGCATTGCCCTCCTGCTCTGCTCCTGTTTCCGGAGCCAACCCGCAGCGGAGAGCCCGCAGGCCCTGTCCTTCAAAACAGAAAGCAAATCGCCGCTGACCGATGAACGCTGCTTTACGCTGACGCTCGATTCTGCAGACCATACCTTATTCCTCAAATTGAATATCAATCTGCCGAAAGATTTTGCATTCCCTGTCAATAAGAAATACGGCGACAAGCTTACAAAAACAGCATTCGATTTTAGCTTTTATTTTAACGGTAAAATGATCGCATCCGATTATGCAGGAGCCGATTCGCCCGACCGGAATACAGAGTCCCCCGCCACGGGAACATTAAGCTTTTCCAGCGATACTGTTGACCTTCGCACAATGCAGAGCCTGCAGTTCCGGATCCCTTTTTATGCATTCCATGAATTAAAAAAAGGAAAGAGAAGCATCGTGCTTAAAATTTCGGAGCGCCTGTTCACCGCCACGCATACCAAGGAAAAAAAGGGGAATGCAGGAACATACGACTCCACCGTTTATTTAACAGACAGCAAGCCCCTGCTGAACATGAGCGTTCGCTTCGACCTCAATGTCCCACCTGTTTACAAAAGCATGATCTATGGCTACGGGCTTGTGCTGCGGAACGATTCCACCTTCTCTCCTTCCGGAATGGACAATACGGTACTGAAAAGCAGCCTGCCGGATATTTACTGGATGCTGTATTATCCCGTTGGCGAATTTTATGCAAAAACGAATTATGAAACGTCTACCGATGCATACCATGGAAGGGACACCTTCCGGCTGTATCATTATTATGCAAAGGACAGCCTCGGCATCGGGGTGTTTGATCACGACAACCTTTCGCGGGATGATGGATTAGGATTCTGGGCCGGCCCGATTGAAAAGATAAACGTTCCAAAGATCAGGAGGATCAGCTTCGGCTATGTGAAATCCTTCGATGTGAAAGCGGAAAATAAAGGAATAGTGAATTGAACCGGAGAATACTATAAAATTGATAACTCAAAAATTGCCTTATGAAAAAGATCATCCTTAGTTGTTTATTCGCACTGATTATTTGCGGGCCCGCTTTCTCACAGTCGAACAAGCTGGATAAAAAACTCGACAAAGCAGTTGAGCTTGCCAATAGCGGGAAACTTTCGGATGCAGACGACTACATGGTGAAGCTGCTGAAGGAAAACCCCGGATACGGCAATGGCTGGGACCTGCTTATAAAGATCCGCTACAAGGCATACAGGGACGCCAAAGCAATGGACGATATGCTGTTTAACGGGAACATTTCCGTTACTACGAAAGACAAGGACGGCAACGAGGTAAAATCCGATAACGACAGCCTTTCATCTGCCGTGATGGCTATGCTTAACAGCGTGAAGCCTTCAAAAAAAGCATACGACAAATACATTTACACGCTTCGCAAAGCGCTCCTGTTCTCCAATGACGCTGAGAATTCTTCTTTCATTTTAAGAAGCACTCTTATCGACACTGAAGTGGACACAGCCGTTTCCAAAAAAGCGTTGAAATATTTCAACAGCGCAGAAGAAGAATTCGCTAAAAAAAATTATGACAAGGCTGCAGGCTATTATAAGCGTGCGATCTCAGAACAGCCCGACTTTTACAAGGCAAGCCTGTATTTAGGCGACTGCTACTATTTTACCGGCAACTATGTGGAAGCGATCAATTCGTTCAAGGATGCGGTTAAAAAGTTTCCGAACCTTCTCGAGCCCCGCAAATACCTGGTGGACGCCTATGCCAAGGAAAAGCTGTATAAGAATGCGCTTGACGAAGCGATCAATACCATGCTGATCTATCCCGATCTTTCTATGAATATCAAGCTGGAGGATGCCGCTTTCTTTAACGGTAAAAAAACAGATATGAAGTGGATGCCGCGCGGCGTTTTTCCGAACCAGGCAGGAGACCCGGCCAAAGACATGAATAAATATGAGGATCCGGATATGCCGCAGGCCAAAGGATGCTGGGTGTTCTACCAGGATGCGGCAGGCAAAATAAAAGAGTTCTGCAACGAAAAAGGGGTGATCACGAAAACAAACACGCTTACAAAATCAGGGTATATGGAAGTGTTCAGCTGGGAAGAGATGCTGAAGAACAGCAATGACGCTTCACTTGATCAAGCCCGTAAAATGGAAAAGGATGGGTATCTGGATTGTTATGTGCTGATCACCTGCTTTCATTACGACCTGTATCCGCAATATGCAGACTTCGTTTCAAAAAACAGGGAAAAGGTGATCGCTTATTATAACAAGTATATCATACCGCAGTAAGCGAAAACTATTTCCCGATGGGGAAGCCTTTGGTGACCCATTCGGAAAAGCCTTTCTCAAGATTGTATACGCGCTTGAAGCCGTGCTTCTCCATATATTCCGCGCATTCGCCGCTTCTTCCGCCGCCGGCGCAATAGATGTAATACGTTTTGTTCTTATCGAGCTTGCCGATCTTCTGCTCTGCATCCTTCGCCAGGTAATCGATCTGCACTGCGCCTTTGATAGCGCCTTTTGAAGTGATCTCATCGGTAGTGCGAAGGTCGATGATCATGCTGTTCTTATCATTGGCTGAGCCTGCCTTGAAGCGCTCCGCCGACAGGTTCGTAACCACCTTTGTATTGGTTTGCGCAATTGTATTCATTGCCATCAGGATCACACAGAATACTACAATATATTTTTTCATTTTCTTATTTTAAGTTGGTCCAGGGCCCGGCATTATAAGCCTCGATATCATATTTCGTGAGAATGGAAGTTGCCTTTGCGCTTCTCATTCCCGAAGCGCAGCAGAGCACTACAGGCTTATTGAACGCCTTTATTTTTTCTAAGTTCACGGGAATTGTGTCGAGGGGCATGTTCATCGCATTCGGCGGATGGCCTCCTGCAAATTCTTTTTCGGTTCGCACATCAATGATCATTGCGCCATTGCTTAATGCTTCCTTTATTTTTTCCTGGTCTCCGGAGAGCCCCAACAATTTACCTAATAGTCCCATCTTATATTGCGCTAACCGGCTGCACCAGCTTAATACCCGTTTCCTTTATCTTGCCCATTCCACCATAAATATTGATCACGTGATCGAATCCTTTTTGCTTCATGATCGAAGCGGCCATCATGGACCTGTATCCGCCGGCGCAATGCACGAAATAGTGCTTGCTCTGGTCGAGCGTATGCAGCTCTTTGAGCAGCCTCGACAGGCAAATGTGCTGGGCACCGTAGATCATGCCGCTTTCCACCTCGCCCGGCTTTCTTACATCGAGCACATTCAGCTCCGGGTTGCTGTTCATCCTTGCAGCAAGCTCATTGGCAGAAATGCTTTTCACCGTGTCCACATTCTTTCCTGCACTTCTCCATGCAGCGATCCCGCCATTGAGATAGCCATTTACATTTTCGTATCCGACACGTGCAAGGCGCAACACCGCTTCCGCTTCTTTTCCTTCATCTGTTACCAGCACAAGGGGAACATTCGCATCGAGCAAAGCTCCCACCCATGGCGCGTACTGGCCATTCAGGCCGATGTTCACCGAGTGAGGCACGAAACCTTTTTCGAAATCATCGGGCGTGCGCACATCGAGCACCATTGCGCCTTTGCGGATCTGTTCTTCGAACTCCTGCACAGTGAGCGCTTTTGTATTTTTGGTGAGCACCTCATCAATGCTGGAATAGCCCTGCTTGTTGAGGGCCGCATCCATCATAAAATACTGCGGTGCGTCTGTTAATCCATTTGTTACAGCCTTCACAAACTCTTCCCTGCTCATCGGCTGCAGCGCATAATTCAGTTTTTTCTGCTGCCCTATCGTTGAAAAGGTTTCTTTCCCGATGTTCTTTCCGCAGGAGGATCCCGCTCCGTGCCCGGGATACACGATCACCTCATCGGCAAGCGGCTTTATCTTCACGTTCAGCGAATCGTACATCATTCCCGCGAGGTCGTTGATGGTAAGATCGCTTTTGATGGCAAGGTCCGGCCTTCCTACATCTCCCACAAACAGCGTATCGCCGGTAAACACGGCATGCTCCTTCCCGTTCTCATCAATAAGCAGGTAGCACGACGATTCGAGCGTATGCCCCGGCGTATGCAATACTCTGATCTTTATTTTCCCGATCGTGAATTCTTCTCCATCCTTCGCCACATGCGTTTCATAGCCTGTTTGCGCAGTAGGGCCGTATACTATGCTTGCACCGGTCTTTCTTGCCAGGTCGATATGGCCGGAAACGAAATCGGCATGAAAATGCGTTTCAAAAACATAGTTGATCTTCGCATTGCGCTTCTCAGCCATTGCAATGTACGGCTCCGTTTCACGCAAAGGATCAATGATGGCCGCTACGCCGTCGGATTCTATATAATAGGCTGCTTCTGCCAGGCAGGAAGTATAAAGCTGTTCGATATACATGATGCGGTTATTTTATACAAAAATACAACAATGATTTGATTTCCCGAAAACGGAGAGGCCCGGAATATCAGATGGAGTTCAGCAGCAGCTCTTTTGCTATGATGTAAATACCCATCACAAACACAAACCAGCCAAATGCAGGCTTAAGCTTCACGCCGCTGATATACCGGCTCAGGTAGCTGCCGATGACGATGCCCGAAATGGCAAAGCCGGAGAATTTGAAGAGGAATGCCCAGTCGAAGTGGTGCGAGCCAAAATCGCTCAGGAAGCCGATGGTTGAGTTCAATGCAATGATGGCGAGCGAAGTGCCTATCGCCCTTTTCATGGGAAGCCTGGCAAGCATCACCAGCGCAGGGATGATGAGAAATCCGCCGCCGGCTCCCACCAATCCCACAAGCACGCCCACTACAATGCCTTGCTGAAAGATGAGGAAATAGCGGTATTCCTCATTGCTTTTTTCGCGGTTTACCCGGATGGCAGTTGTTTTCCGGAGCATGGAAAATGCAGCAACGATCATTAGTACGGCAAGGAGGATCATCAGCAAGCCATCTTTCGTTACTTCCATTCCGGCAATCTTAAACAGACGGTCTGGAATGGCATGCAGCAGGTATTTGCGGCTTATAAAGATACCGAATACCGATGGAAGCCCGAATACCAGCACAGTACGAAAGCAGACCAGCCTGTGCCTCACATAGCCTAACACGCCAATAAAAGCCGAAACACCTACAATGAAAAGGGAATACGAAGTTGCGCTTACAGCCGGGATCCCTATCAGGTACACAAGCACCGGGATCGTAAGAATGGAGCCGCCGGCCCCGATCAGTCCAAGAGAAATCCCGATAAAAACAGCAGCAATAAAGCCAAGGTATTCCATCCCGAAGGTTTAGTTTTTGCAAAAGTAATTGTTTAGAAGGGCTTTTGCTGCTTAACTATCGGGCACTATTAGGAATTGAGGGATGTGAATTTTACATTACAAACCTACAACATACTGATTACAAGCGCTGTAATACAACATCTTCCCTGTTTAAGTTTGGGATTGCTTAAAGAATAATTCGCTCCTCCGGAGCTCTGTGATTGCTGCGCGGGATCTTTCTATTAATAATGTGCTCCTCCGGAGCAATGTATGATGGTCTGTTGAACAGGCCGCTCCTATGGAGCTTGAATCGCAGCGGAATCGGGATGGTGTTATAAACAGGACGCCCCGCTGGGGCTTGCATGGTGTGGAGAGATCGCAATTTGAATCGCGGCGGAATCGGGACGGGCAATCGGGGGAAATTCGAATGTGTTACAAACAGCGCGCCGCGGAGACTTATATGACACGAAGACTTTTCTTATTATAATCCTCGCCTTGGAACAATTTTGAATCGTAGTTGAATCAAATGGCAAATAATCGGGAATCGGGATAACGAATCGCCGGGAATTGGTATGTTATTAATAATTCGCTCCTCCGGAGCTCTGTGGTTGGTGTGTGGGGACCTTACTATTAATAATGTGCTCCTCTGGAGCAATGTATGATATCTGTGAAGAGGCTGTTCCGATGGAATTTTGAATCGCCTGGGAATCGGGATGTGAATCGCCACAGAATCGGAATGTGTTACAAACAGAACGCACCGTGAGAATACATGCCCTGTGTGATGCATTCGGGAACAGGCCACTCCTATGGAGCTTGGATCGACCGGGGAACTCGGATGTTACAAACAGGTCGCTCCTATGGAGCGTCAATTCAGAAAAGCCCCAGCGGGGCGACCTGTTTGTAAAACGCAGCATCCACACACATCTTCAAGCTCCGTAGGAGCGGCCTGTTGCAAATAGCAGCCGTCCCACAGATACAGCCATAAAAAAAAGCGCCGCAAAGGGCGCTTTTTCAATATGATCTTTTATACTCTACTGGAATGCACTGATCCCGGTCACATCCATTCCTGTGATCAGGAGATGGATATCGTGTGTGCCTTCATAGGTAATTACCGATTCGAGGTTCATCATGTGGCGCATGATCGGATATTCGCCCGTGATGCCCATTCCACCGTGGATCTGGCGTGCCTCACGCGCGATCTGCAATGCCATGTTCACATTGTTGCGCTTTGCCATCGAGATCTGTGCCGGTGTGGCACGGTGCTCGTTTTTCAGCACGCCTAATCTCCAGGTGAGCAATTGCGCTTTGGTGATCTCGGTGATCATTTCGGCCAGCTTCTTTTGTGTAAGCTGGAATCCGCCGATCGGCCTGCCGAACTGGATGCGCTCCTTGGAATAGCGCAGAGCTGAATCGTAACAATCCATTGCCGCGCCAATTGCGCCCCAGGCGATGCCGTAGCGTGCGCTATTGAGGCAGCCCAGAGGACCTTTCAGGCCTTTGATGGTCGGGAAAATATTTTCTTTCGGAACTTTTACATTTGCAAACACCAGCTCGCCTGTTGCGCTTGCGCGAAGGCTCCATTTTCCATGAGTTTCAGGCGTTGTAAAGCCTTCCATCCCTCTTTCAACTACCAGTCCGCGAATATCGCCTGCTTCATCTTTTGCCCAAACCACTGCGATATCGGCAAAAGGAGCGTTGGAGATCCACATTTTGGCACCGTTCAGCAGGTAGTGATCGCCTTTATCCTTTATGTTGGTGATCATCCCGGAAGGGTTTGAACCGTGGTCAGGCTCGGTAAGGCCGAAGCAGCCCATCATTTCACCCGCAGCCAGCTTCGGAAGGTATTTGCGCTTCTGCTCTTCTGTCCCGTAAGTAAAGATCGGGAACATCACCAGCGAACTTTGCACGGATGCTGTTGAACGCAGTCCGCTATCGCCGCGCTCCAGCTCCTGCATGATAATTCCGTAGGAGATCTGGTCGAGGCCCGGGCCGCCGTATTCAGCGGGAATATAAGGCCCGAAAGCACCGATCTCGGCTAAGCCTTTGATCCATTGCTTTGGAAATTTTGTTGACTGACATGCTTCTTCCACGATCGGGGAAACTTCTTTTTTCACCCATGCACGCGCCGTTTCACGGATCAGTTTATGTTCATCGGTTAAGAGCTCGTCCATTAAATAATAATCATGAGCTTCAAATCTGTCTGTTGCCATTGTACCTGTTTTAAATTACGCGAACAAAAGTAAGGAAATAAATTCTAAAAAAACCGCTTTGCATGTTTGTCGCTGAAAGCCCAGTATTGACCGATGCTTGGAGCTTCCTTCCTGACAAAGCAAACTGTTGGAAAATAATCACAGGTAATCTGCGCCGCGCTGAAACCTAATCCGGGATTCAGCGTTACAATATGTGATTGTTGAAAACGTTTGTTAAAAAGTTTGCGATCTTCCCCTGTGAATCTTAATTTTAGTGAGTTACCTTTATTTAAATAAATTTCCAAGCATTGAAAAAACATTCCATCATATCCTCCGCTTTCCTGATCGCCCTTCTTACAGCGGCTTTCAGCATTATTTCCTTCCAGGGTAAATCACAGGTGAGCACTATCGCGCGGTATGTGGTAGGCTACAATACCGTGGCACCGATGACCTTCATGAACGACGAGGTGCTGTTCCGCGAAGGCTGGCATCAGCTGCCGCAGGCGCGTTTCTGGCAGCAGATCATGAACCTGCCTCCCGATTCGGCGGTAGTGAATGTAGGCAGCACACGCCAGGTGCTTGATAAGATTTATATCAAGCAATGGAGCAAATTAAGCGACATACAGAAAAGCCTGTATAAAGACAGCGTGCGCAAATTCAACGGTATTCCCGACAGCGTTTCCCTGCTTGTGACCACAGGCAAAAAAGATTTTTACGAATTTAAAAAAGTGATGCCGACCATCAGCCGGTCGATCGAGGTGTTCCGTGCAAACGGCGTGGATCCATGGTATGCGCAGGCGATCCTGCTGATCGAGAGCCCGGGAAAAAGCAATACAAAATCATGCGTTGGCGCCAACGGGCCTTTCCAGCTGATGAAATCGGTGGCACGCGCGCAGGGTTTAAAAGTGACTAAAACAATTGATGAGCGTACCGACATCGACCGTGCAGCTTATGGCGCATCACGCCTGCTGAGCCGCATCTGCATTCCTTACACAAGAGCGATGCTCGACAGCGCGCATGTTGCATACAATGAAACAGACCTTTGGTTCCGCTTGCTGGTAATGCATTGCTACCATGCAGGCGCAGGAAATGTTGCCGGCGTGATCCGGAAGATCAATCCTACGGAAGGCGGAATGCAGCTGATCCAGCAGGTTTGGCAGACTACTTACGGCGGGTTCAAAAACTCCTCGCAGAATTACTCACAGCTTGTGCTTGCAGCATTCAGCAACTTCGACGCGATCGTGATGCCTTCCGATTCGATCTACCTGATCGATGGCGACCGCATGTACAACTCGTATGCACAGTGCAAATGCGCACCGTACGATGCATGCAGCTATTTGGGCAACTGCATTGCTGAATACGAGAGCGACCTTGTGGAAGGCGTGATCCCTTTCGATTATTTCATCACGAAAGTGAAAGCCGTGCAAACGGAATTAAGCGGCCTTGCCCCTTATGAATACCATTACCCGAACAGCGACAATCATTACAATGACATTGCGTACCAGCTATTAAAGGCGAAAAAAACGGAAGATGCCTTCAAGATGTTCAAGCTGAACGAATCCCGCTACCCCGATTCATGGTCGGTATGCCACGGCCTTGGCGAAACTTACCGCATGATGGGACAAAAAGAGCAGGCACGCGCTTATTATAAGAAGTCGCTGCAGCTTAACCCCAACAACGAAGAAAGCCTGCGCGCAATGGCGAGGCTGAACGGGAAGTAGACCGCATTCAAAGCCACAGATTCACTGATTTTTATTAGATGATGCATGAATTGCCGCGCGGCGTCAGTTCGAGTGCCCTTCCTTTTCGGAAGGGTGTATCGAGAACTGGCGAGGGCGAACACTTCTCGATACGCTCCACTGCGTTACGCAACGAAGTGACATTGCTCTCCGCCGGAAAGAGGCAAATGAACATCAGAAAAAATCCCGCCCCTCCAAGCTCTATTTTTCGTAAATTAGCATTCCTTAAAAAATCCCCTTGATAAAGAAAGAAGACATAGACAAGATTTTTGATGCCGTTCGTATTGAAGAGGTGGTTGCCGACCATGTTTCCCTGAAAAAGCGCGGCGTCAACCTGATCGGCTGCTGTCCCTTTCACAACGAGAAGACGCCTTCCTTCTATGTTTCACCCGTGAAGGGCATTTACAAGTGCTTTGGCTGCGGAAAAGGCGGGCATGCGGTGAACTTTATCATGGAGCTGGAAAAGCTTTCCTATCCTGAGGCATTGCGTGCGCTTGCAAAAAAATACAACATCGAAATTGTTGAAAAAGAGCTTACGCCGGAAGAAAGCCAGTTCCAGAGCGCCAAGGAAAGCCTCTTTGTTGTTTCATCCTTCGCACAAAAGCATTTTTCGGAAAACCTGTACAATACCGACGAAGGCAAATCGGTAGGCCTCGGCTATTTCAAGGAACGGGGATTACGGGAAGACATCATCCAGCGCTTCCAGCTCGGCTACAGCATCAACCACCGTACAGCATTCACAGACATTGCTGTTGCAACAGGATATAAAATAGAATACCTCGTGAAGAGCGGGCTTACCATTGAATACCGTAATGAGCCCGAGCCCGGCACAGCGCCGAACCCCAATGCAGCACCACCGGAAGCCCGGTATGTTGACCGCTTCTGGGGCCGTGTGATGTTCCCCATCCACAACAAGAGCGGAAGGGTGATCGCCTTTGGGGGAAGAACGCTCCGCACCGATAAAAAAACATCGAAATATGTGAACTCCCCGGAAACGGAGATCTATCACAAGAGCGACGTGTTGTACGGGCTGTATCAATCCAAAAGCGCGATCGCGAAAGAGAAATTCTGCTTTTTGGTGGAAGGCTATCTCGATGTGATCTCCCTGCACCAGGCCGGCGTGGAGAACGTAGTGGCCAGCAGCGGTACGGCATTAACTGCCGGGCACATCAAGGAGATCCAGCGCCTTACCAACGACATTACCATTTCCTTCGACGGCGATAAGGCCGGGATAGATGCCACCATCAAGAGCATCGATCTGCTGCTCGAGGAAGGCATGAATGTGAAAGTGCTTTTATTTCCCGACGGGGATGATCCTGATTCGTACTCGAAGAAGGTGAGCACGGAAGAGCTCAAAACATTCATCAAGGACAAGGCACAAACGTTCATCGCCTACAAGGCGGAGATCCTTACAAAAGACTCGCAGCATGATCCGTTAAAGAAAGCGGAAGCGATCGTAAGCATCGTGAAAAGCATTGCGCTCATCCCTGATGCGATCTACCGCTCGGTGTACATCCGCGAATGCAGCCGCATCATGGAAGTGGATGAGCAGATCCTGCTGAGCGAGCTGAACAAGATCAGAAGCAAGCGCTTCAATGAAAAACAGCATACGAATAACCCGGCCCAGTCGAAAGACAATAACTATCCGCCGGAGTATCCCGAAGAGCCGGTAATTGAGCCGAAAAGGGAAAATGAGTCTGCCAGCGCCGAATACCAGGAGCGCGATATCATCCGCATCATGATCAATTACGGCGACAGGATCATAAAGGTGCCGGGAGAAGATGAGGAAGGAAACCCCACCGAAGCGGAATTAACCGTTGCGGAGCTGATCCTTCACGAGATCCGCCACGATAATATTGTGCTTGAGAACTTAGTGTACAACAGTGTGCTGAATGAATTCATTCACAGCCTCGATACCTACCAGGTAATTCCCAGCCAGAAGCATTTCATCAATCATGAGAACATCGCGATCTGCTCGCTTACCGTGGATCTGCTCAGCTCACCGTATCATTTGTCGAACTGGGAGCAGCACGACATCTTCATTACCTTTGAAGAGGATGTGCTGAAGAAAAGCATTTACAATGCGATCTATGCGCTGAAAGCACGCAAGCTCGAGATCATGATCCAGGATAACCAGAAGCGCTTAAAGAAAAATCCGCCGGAAGAGGAAATGCTCACGCTCATGCAAACGCAGCAACAGCTGCTGGAGGCAAAAAAAGTATTCAATGCCCTGCTGGGAAGAATTGTGGTGAAGTAAGCGGTTGTTTTATATTCTTACCGTATTTTAGCTGAGCTAACATGATACACACATACCGTTTCAACTATTATCTCCTGTTTTTTTTATCGGCATCCGTTTTAAGCGGCTGCATGAACTATAGAAAGCTGCTGACGGATGAGGTTGTTCTGAAAGACGGGAACTCCCAGACAGGCACTATCCTGAAATGCGACTCTGTTATTCTGAAGATCAAGCAAATTGATGAATCCATCCGCATCATTCCATGGACTGCAGTTGATACCGTACAGGGGAAAAAACTAAAAACATTGTGGCTGGGCGCCAACCTTGGCTATTACAAAGCCCCTTATTTTTCGGTGTTCCGGAACACGCCCGAAGCTGCCGAAGGTATCGGCTTTCAGCTGAAGGCCGGGATAGCCCTGAGAGGAACCAACCTGTACTATCTCCACCTGGAACACATCCCGGGAAGGCCTTACCCTGTTACCAAATATGGCTTCGGCTGGCAGCATTACCTCGGGCAAAGCACGTACATCCGGAAAAATACTTTTTTCACCGGCGCAGAGCTGAACCTTCTGAATGCAAAATTCAACAACGGGCCGCAGCTTACGCTCGAGCCTTTTACCGGCTATGAAAGAAGGCTGAACCAGCAGCTTCGCATCCATTTTAAGTTCGGACTCCAGTTCAACCTTGCGAACAAGAACAGCCAGGCGGGAGTAAACCTTACCGTCGGACTGCATTTCATGAAGCGGAACTTTAAAAAATATTACGAGACCCTGAACCGGGAGCACAGGTTGCCACGAAAGTGAAAAAATTACTCGCACATATTATTTTTTTCTTCAGCCTCGGCGCAACCGCTCAAACCGGCGCGCTGGTGTTCAACGATTCCATCCTGCACAACCTTACCATCCAAACGGATCTCGGTGCAAACTGGTTTGATACCCTTGAACATGATTTCGCACAGAACTTTGCGAACCCTTCGCTTTATCCTGAAATCTACCATACATGCGATGTTTCCTGGGACGGGATCGCACTCAGCAACTGCGGCTTCCGTGAAAAAGGAAATGCGTCGAATTCGCTGACCACCTTCGGGCGAAAAAAACCATTGAAAATTTCCTTTGATGAATTCAGCAACCAGGAGCTCGACGGCTTAAAGAAGATCAATCTCAATAATTTCACCAACGACCCTTCGCTGGTCCACGATGCTCTTTCACTCAGGCTTTTCAGGGATGCAGGGCTGATAGCGCCGAGAACATCCTACGCCAAAGTATGGATCAACGGAGAATACATCGGGGTATATGCTGTGATCGAGAACGTGGATAAAACATTTCTTAAGTTCCAGTTCGGCAGCAGCAATAACGATGGCAACCTCTACAAAACAGACAGGGGCGCCGGCGTTCCGCTGAACTGGCTGGGGCCCGATCCGGCAGGATACAAAGAGCAGGGCATGAAGCTGACAACAAATGAAAGCACCGATGACTGGACAAAGCTGATCAGCTTCATCGACCTGCTCAACAACGACCATTCCGATGATTTCAGGCAAAAGCTGGAAAGTGTTTTTGATGTTCATTCTTATTTAAAGGTGCTGGCCATTGAAAAATGCATCAGGAGCTGGGACAGCTATTGGGGAGGCGGTAATAATTTTTACCTGTATGAGCATCCAGATGGAAAGATCCGCTGGATCCCCTGGGATATGAATGAAACATTCCAGGATATAAAAATAATAGGCGGCCTCACTCCCCTGCTGGACGGATATCTTGTGCCCACCAACAAATTTGATGAGCGCCCTTTGCTGAAGCGCATCTTTGAAATTGAAGAATACCGCAACGAATACCTTGACTATGCATGCAGGCTGATCCAGACCGATTTTACACTGCACCATCTCGGAAACTATATCCTCGGACAGCACAACCTGGTGGATGAAGCCTATAAGGCCGACCCGAACAAATACAACACCTATGGCGCATTCGAGCGTTCGCTCACCGATTACAACCAGGATGCGGTTTCGCTTACCCATTCGGGGTATGTGCTCAGGATCAACTACCCGGGTATTTATCCGTTCATCCAGTCGCAACGGGAATGGGCATCGGAACAGCTGGGCGGCTGGGACTATGATTGCAGGATCGAAGACAATACGGTTTACAGCCTGTTCATTTATCCCAACCCGGCTAATGGTTATGTGAATATACAGAGCGACTCCGCTTCCGATTTTGAATACGCACAATTCAGGCTTTACGACTTCACAGGAAAATTATACAGGAGCACAAAGTACGAGCTCATCACAGGAAGTTATTATACATTACCGCTGGAAGAGATCCCCTCCGGCATTTATCTGCTGATCAAAAACTCCGCAGACGGCCGCATAGGCAGGGCAAGGCTGGTGATCCCGTAATAAAAAAAGGGATAAGTTTCCTTATCCCTTTCTCATACCTCATTATTCGTTTAATAGCAATTAACTCCGATCAGCTCACCTTCGCATCCGAAATCAACAGAGGCCACAAGCACCTGGAAGAAAGGGCATGGACCTGTTCCGCTGCACTTCGGGCGGGCAGTGAATGTTACCCTGTAGGTAAATCCCTGCACGAAGCAAATTCCCGTTACATCGGTGGTTGCTGAAATATCGTAATCACCGTTGTACTGCTGCAGGCATTCGTGCGCCGCACCGCGGGCCCTGCCTTCAAGCGAATTTTCGTTGGTAGATTGCGCACGCGCAGTTGTTAAGAACAACAGCATACATAAAACGGATATCACTACATTGATCTTTTTCATGATTTTAAGTTTTAGAGGGTTAGATTAGTTGTATTCCAGTGTAATTTTTAATAGCAGGTAACGGCAAGGATCTCACCTTCGCAGCCGAAATCAACTGTTGCAACAAGCCTTGTAGGGAATGCAGGACAAGGGCCCTGTCCGTTGCATTTAGGGCCGGCATAAAAGGATACCCTGTAGATAAAGCCCTGCACAAAGCAAATGCTTACAGGATCGGTGGAGGCTGTGATCTCGTACGTGCCGTTGTGGTAAGGCTGAAGACATTCGTGCGCCGCACCGCGGGCCCTGCCTTCGAGTGAATTGTCGTTTGATTGCGCTTTGGCAGTTGTTAAGAACAGCAACATGCACAGAACTGATAATACTGAAGTGATCTTTTTCATGGGAATTGTGTTTAAGGGTTAGTATAAATTTATTTATAGCTAAGTTATTGAACACACACTCCCTTTCAAAATAGTTGCCTGAAAATGGGTATTTCTACCCATTAAAACGTCCTGATATACACATTGCAACATACAAGGCCTAATCGTCACCTTCATAGGAATAATCATCATAAGAATTCCAATACGAGGTCTTTACACGTTTCCTTCCGTTCATGCTCAGCTCATAGCAGACCTCATTTACAATTTTATCGATATCGTCATTGGCATAGATGATCTTTGAGCTGGCGCTGCTTCTCTGTTCAAACACGGTGCTGTCCTTCGGCTGGTAAACAAGGAAATTCAGCTTCACACGGCTTCCATCCTTGTTTGCCGAGCGGTAAAAATATACGTAGCCCGACTGCTCTTTCCCCTGGATATAACGGGATCCGATAAAGCGGATGCTGTCGGAAGGAATATCCGTATCGCCGAAAAGCTGCGCCTTTACCAGCTCCTGCTGGCTGCGGTATTCCGGGCTGATCCTGCCGAGCTGCCCGATCCTCTTCAATGCCGTATAGATCCCCACTCTTGTTTTAAGGTCCTTCGCCAGGTTATTGATCATTGTATCCGGCACGTCCTGCTTATTTTTCAGCAGGATGCCGACCAGCGCGAGCTTAAACTCATCGCTCTTTGTTTTCATTGCCTTGCTAAAGAATGCCTTCACTGAAGGATCGGCATAAGAAGGCGCGAGCAGGTTGCAGTAATCCACCAGCAACGAATTAACGGAAACACTATAGTTTGTGCTCCTTGCGGCCTCTTCGGCAGCTATTGCTGCGGCTAATGCAGCCTCGTACATCGCCTTTGATTCGGAATCGCCGCCACTGTAATTGCCGTAATCGATGTTGCTGCCGCTGCTGCCGTTATTCTGCCCGTTCTCCTCCTGGGTGATCTGTCTTTTCAGCTCTTCATTGGCCTGGCGGAGCATGTCTTTTTTTGATGCTTCGTAAAGCTTCGGAGAGATCATTGCCGAATCCAGCAACACGCTCATCAGGCTGTAAATGCCGGCCTTGTATTCGGGATAGCGCGCAATGTCGAGCAGCTGCGGGAACAGCGAACGCGCCAGCTTCAGTGAATCATAAAAAGGGCTGAAAATACCCGCTATGGCGTACTCGTTATTCGACAGGGGGCTGTCGCCGGCAAGCGACAGCATAAAGGCCTTTGTTGCCGCTTCTGTTTTCTGGGCGGAAAGCGCACGGAGTATGGCAAGCTGCAGCGAAGCAGAATCCGTGTACTTCTGGTACTCATTTTTCAGGAAGCCTGCAATAGCAGGATCCTTAAGGCTTCCAAGCTCCTCCAGCAATGTTACCTTCACATCGGAGGACACATTATTGAAGTCCGGCCCGCCGATGAATTTAATAAGTAATGGCGCGTGCTTGTCCTCAAATACAATGCTTGAAGCGAGGGCATTCACTTTTTCACGCGTAGCGCTGTCCTTTGAAACGGCATTTTCCAGGAACTCCGCTGTTTTATCCTCAAAGATCGACCTGCCGATCACCGTATCGGCAGGCATAAATGTATCATAGAATGTGCTTATCCAGGGGCTTGGGCCGGAAACGGAATCGATCGTTGTCTGAAGCGTATACAGCAGCCCGCTCTTCAGCAGAATCCTCGTTTTGATCTGTTTGAACGAGTTGGTATCGCTGAGAATGAGATCGAGGCCCTGCACGCCATTCTTTTCAAAACGCTTTTTTTCACGGATGTGCAGTGAAGTGCTTTCGAGGTAATAATCGGTGCGGGTTTTCCAGAACGCATCCGGCGACTTATCCATCCTGTAATCGTTGCATTTCATCAGGCTGACCTCTACGGATTCAGGCGTTCCCGGCGACTCGACCGTTTGGCTTCGGTTCCAGCTTAAATAGGGCGCAGGCCTCAGCGCAGCATAGCGCATCGGGTTGGCAAGGCCTTCGAGAACTGATCTCTGCCTTTCCTTATAATCGGTGGTAACGCTGTAATAAAACGCCGTATCCTTATACGTTGCCATTGAATCGTGTTTGAATTCCTTAAACTTCAGGGAATTAAAGAACGGAAGAGGGCTTTGCTTTTCGTTGGAGCTGCGGGCCAGCAAAAAATACTCAGGGCCTTTCATCACGATCCGGAAATGAAGGTATGCGCCGCTGCTTTTTTTCTTTGCAGTTACATCGATGCTTGGCAGGGAAAGATAGGTACCTGTTTTTTTATCCTGCAGCTCGTACCCGAGTGATTTGCAGAACTCATTTGAAAGCTGGGAAAGCTCGAACGTATCTTCTTCTATGTAGTAATAATCATTGAGGAGCGAGCGGGTGAACATATAAAAATTATATCCTTCGCCGGCTGTTACGCGTTCCTGCTGGTAGCCTGCCGCCGCCGGCTTTTCAACTGCATAATTTGCCGGAAGTGAAAGCTCGTAGCCGCCGGAAGCCGGCGCATACGCCACCCAGTTGCTGCTTTTTGACCGTTCCTTAAACGTGATGGATTTAAAGAAGCGGTCGATCTCCGGGCTTTTCACATACTCGCCGGTACCGGACACTTTAAATATGGAGATGTACTGGTTGGAAACAAAGATGCGGTAGCGCTGCAGGTCGCCCCTTCTGGTCCTGTTCATGATCTCGAAGCCGGGATCGCCATTGTTGGCGGTGATCGCTTCTTTCTTAAGGATCTTGCCCGGGATGCTTTCATAAAGAAGGCTGTCGATCCTCCTCACCTGGAATGCCTGGTCCTGCTCCATCAGCAGCCCGTAATTCCGGATGCGCTTCACCATGTAATACGAGCCGTTCACCATATCCGTATAGAGATAGGAATCCATCTGGTCGAAACCGGCCATTGCAAACAGCTTTCCGGGCGCTTCCACCCTGAATGACGAATCGCTTGCAGTTATTGTTTGGTACGTGAGCGGCGTATGCTCGTTCTCGAAGCGGCCCATTTCCTTAATGCTCTTTTTCGAAACGCTGCTTATCACAGGCTTCACGGTATAGCCCATTTTCCTGAGAAGGCTGATCACGCCTGCGTTGCCGGGAAGGTGCGCAGCGCCAATGGCTGTGAACAGCGTTTTCATCTTCATGAGGGAATCCATGTGGTTAGCCATGATCACATTCCGCTCGGTAAGCATGTATTTTTCGAAGTTCTTCGACTGGTACGACAGCTTGTTGAGCGAATCCAGCGCATCGAGGTCGCCATTCCTGTAGGCATCCTCAATTTTATCCCCCATACCGTAGGATGATACCGAGCGCTGCCTGATCACGCCGTCCTCATCGGGCATGGACGCCTTTACAAGCATTTCCATGCTTGTTTTAAAATCCTCGAGCGCCACTACCTTGCGGTTCGATTTTTTCGCTGCCTGGAAAATGAACAGGTCGAGGTAGGTTTGCTCCTCGAAATTTTCGGAATAACCGCCATTGAAGCGGTACAGCAGGCTGTTCACATTTTCGGGCTCGCGGGCGATCTGCCCCTTGATGAATTTGTTGCGTGGAACGGTAAAATCAAACGCCTTTTCATAAAAGCCGGTATTGTTGCTTCCTGTGAAGTAACTGCCGAGGTAATTCCTGTTCATCATCGACATGCCTTCCGACATGATCTCCGAAAGCCAGGTTTCGGGATTTGTTTCGAGCGCCACCACCTCTGCGCTTTTGAGGCCTTCAAAAAATGCATCGCTCAGGTGGAATGCCACTTTCTTGCTCACATGCATGGTGCCATACAGGTAAGAGGGCTTTGAAAGGCCGTTGCCGGAGATCTCCCACAAAAGCGAAGGATAGGCGCCCGTTTGCGACCTCGCAGAAAGCTGGGTGCAGGCAATGAGCAGGAACAGGAATGCGGAACGCAGGGAGAAGCGGAATAATTTCATAAAAGCGGCTGATAAAAGTTTGAGATCAAAAAAACCAGGATTGTTATCGGAAGGGTGTAATGATCAGCCCCAAATATCCGGATTTTTTCGCAATAAATAAAGCTATTCGAGCTTCATATCTTTCACATTCAGCTGCAGGGAAACGCTTCCGTTGAACATATTTTCTTCAATGGCATAGCAGGCGCTGAACGGTTTTTTACGCAGCACATCATCAAAATGCTTTGCCTGTGAGAAGGCGATGGAAGGAAAGCAGGGCTCTTCATTTCCGTTTGGGACAATGTCCATTTTAAGGTGGTTGTTGCCTACAATGCGCACGGTACCTTTATCAACGAGGCCCTTCGTCATGAACACCGGCGCCATGTTGCCCGGGCCGAAGGGTGAAAACTGGTTAAGGATGCGGAAGAACTTGGGCGTGATATCACTCAGGCGGATCTCCTCGTCGATCTCGATCTCGGGCACCAGCATGTGGTCCTGGATGGTGGCGCTTACCACCTCCTCGAACTTTTGCTGGAAAGCGGCAAGGTTCTCGAGCTTCAGGGTTAGCCCGGCCGCGTATTTGTGACCGCCAAACTGCTCCAGCAGGTCGCTGCAGGCTTCAATGGCATCGTACACGTCAAAGTCCTTCACGCTGCGCGCGGAGCCTGTGGCCTTGCCGTTGGATTCGGTGAGGATGATGGTGGGGCGGTAATATTTTTCGATGAGGCGCGATGCAACAATTCCCACAACGCCCTTGTGCCATTCGGAATGGAACAGCACGGTGCTTTTGCGCGTGGTGAGCTCGAGGTTCCCTTCGATCATGCTCAGCGCATGCTGCGTAATGGTGACGTCGATGCTCCTTCTTTCGGTGTTGGTGATGTTGATGTTCCTGCCGTTCTCCGCGGCGCCGGCATGGTCGTCGCAAATGAGCAGGTCCACGGCGTTGCGCCCTGTTTCCAGCCGTCCTGCGGCATTGATGCGGGGGCCGATGGTAAACACCAGCTCGTTGATGGTGACTTCCTTTTTAATGTTCGCCAGCTCGAGGATAGCTTTGATGCCTTTACGCGGCGCCTTGTTGATCTGCTGCAGCCCGAAATAGCAGAGGATGCGGTTCTCCCCGACGATGGGCACAAGGTCGGAGGCGATGGAGATCGCGGTAAGGTCTAAATACTGCTCCAGCTCCGAAAAAGGGATATTGTTCCTGAGCGCATAGGCCTGCACCAGCTTGAACCCCACTCCGCAGCCGCAAAGCTCATCGAATGGATAGTTACAATCGCTGCGCTTCGGATCGAGCACGGCCGCTGCATCCGGCAGGGTATCGCCCGGACGGTGGTGGTCGCAGATGATAAAATCGATCCCGCGCTCTTTTGCATACGCCACCTTGTCGATGGCCTTGATGCCGCAGTCGAGCGCGATGATCAGGCTGAAATTATTTTCTTTCGCAAAGTCGATTCCCATGAAGGAAATGCCATATCCTTCGGCATAGCGGTCAGGAATGTAAAAGTCGATGGCGGGATGGTAATTTTTCAGAAAGGTATACACGAGGGAAACGGCAGTGGTGCCGTCCACATCATAATCGCCGTACACAAGGATCTTCTCGTTGTTCCTTATTGCCCGCTCCAAACGCTCAATGGCCTTGTCCATATCCTTCATTAAAAAAGGGTCGTGCAGGGAGTCGAGGGAAGGACGGAAAAACTTCTTTGCTTCTTCGAATGTATGAATGCCGCGCTGCACCAGCAGGTTGGCCAGCACTTTATCGATACCGAGCTCTTTTGCCAGGCTGCTTACAATTGCTTCATCGGCACCCGGCTTTACTACCCACCTTTTTTCCATACGTTTTTCGCCAGTTACAATCACAGAGATCCGTTAATTAAAGTATTGTTGTGTTCTTAGCGTAAAATTAAGAAAATTGGAGCGGTTATGCGGTGATGTTGATAATTTGCTACTATTCATAGTACAAATTCCGTGATGTAGCCTGTGGCACAAACTTGTTCCCCGGAACATTAAAATCCACCGGCATGAACAAACATCTCCTTTTTTACCTTTTCCTGATCGGCATGAATGTGAATGCCCAGCCCAACCTCGCATGGGCAAAGCAAACCGGTGGACATTCGGGGGATATCGCAAAAGACCTGGTGACAGACAAATGGGGAAATGTGTATACTACCGGGATATTTAGTGATACTGTTGATTTTGATCCGGGGCCGGGTATTTATAACTTAACCGCTGCCGGCAATACTGATATCTTTATTTTAAAACAGGATGCTTCAGGAGCTTTTCTCTGGGCCAAAAGCCTGGGCGGGAATATGCAGGATGAAGCACGCTCCATTACCATTGATTCCTCGGGCAACCTTTACCTGGCAGGCTCCTTCGAAGGCAGCGCCGATTTTGACCCGGGGCCGCCTGCCGCTGTTCTTATTTCTTCCGGCCACACTGATATATTTATTTCGAAGTTTGACAACAATGGGAGCTTACTATGGGTGCGGAAGGCAGGCGGAAGATCTGATGACGGCGCCTGCTCAGTGCAGGCAGGCCCCCGCGGCTCGGTAGTGGTGGCGGGCATGTTCAGGGATACTGTCGACTTTGACCCGGGGCCGGGAATAGCCGACCTGTTATCACCCGGCTATGAAGATGCATTTATCATGAACCTCAACAGTTCGGGTGATCTTACCTGGGTGAAACAATTACACGGCCCGGCCGATGATATCGGTTTTTCCATTGCCCTTGATGCCCCGGGAAACTGCTATATAACCGGGTATTTTAACGGCAGTGTTGATTTCAACCCGGATCCCGGTGTTTTTAATATGAGTTCAATGGATGAAGAAGATATTTTTATTTTAAAACTGGATACAGCCGGTAGTTTCGTATGGGCGCGAAGCATGGGAGGCAGCCTTAGCAACATGGGGCTTTCAATTGCCACCGATCCTTATGGCAACGTGTACACCACCGGTATGTTCTGGGGTACTGTTGATTTTGATCCCGGCGCCGGGACCTGTTCAATTACTTCTCCGGGAAGCTTTGATGTTTTCATTTCAAAGCTCGATGCGGCGGGAAACTTTGTTTGGGCAAAAGCCATGCAAGGCCCATCCGTTGGAGAGGGATATTCCATAGCGGTAGACGCGTATTCCAACGTGTTTGTAACCGGTGTTTTCTGGGGCACGGTTGATTTTGATCCGGGAGTAGGGGTATATGAGCTTAATCCTGTTGGGAATTGCGATATTTATATCTTAAAGCTGGATGCTTCAGGAAATTTTTCCTGGGCAGCATCCATGGGTTCCACGGGAGTTGATGCAGGATACGCAATCAGTGTTGACGGCTACGGAAACATCTATCTTTGCGGCATGTTCAGTAATGCCATGGACGCTGATCCCGGCTCCGGGCTGTTCACCCTAACCCCCACAGGAGGCTACGATATTTTTATCCAAAAGCTGTACCAGGGAACTGCAGCTATCGGGGAAGCAAATGCGGCCGCTGCTGTTTCAGTTTTTCCAAATCCTTCACCGGGTATTTTTTACATCAGCCTGCCTCAGTATGAAGAATCAACCATACATGTGTACGATGCAACAGGGAACTGTGTATGGAGCGCGGGGCCTCAATGCTGGGGAAACTTGCAGATCGACCTGTCTGTGCAGAAACAGGGAATTTACTTTATTGAAGTTCTGACCCGAAAGGGAAAATCGGTGCGAAAACTTGTATTGCAGTAAAATACCTCTTTGTAGGTATTGTGATCCCGCAGCAGTCCCGGTATATTTGTTGTATCAATAAAAAGCAATGCAGCAGCCGTTTTACATATCACCCGCAATTACCGAGCAGCCAAACGGCCTCTGGGGATTTTACCCGCAGGTGATCGAGCTGAAAAAAAAGAAGAAGTGCTGCAAAAAATTCAAGACGGAAAAGCGCTGCAAAAAGTGTCCGGCCAACTCCTGATGGCCATTTCGCAGGATCGCTAAAGCTTTATTTCAAAACTGTCGGCATCCTTAAACGCGGGGAATCCTTTTCTGAACTCCTCCAGCTCCCCATAGCTTAAAGAAATTGTTTCGGTGGCTTCCTCATGTGCGGGAATACTGCTGATGATCTCGCCCCTGAAGTTAATAAGGGCCGAATCACCGGAATGGTAGATCCTATTCCCATCGTTGCCCACCCTGTTTAGTCCGGCAACATAACACTGGTTCTCGATGGCGCGCGCAAGCAATAATGTTTTCCAGGGATGCGACCTTCTTTCGGGCCAGTTGGCCACATAGACCAGCACATCATAATTCCCTGTGTTACGGCTCCATACGGGAAAGCGCAGGTCGTAGCACACGAGCGGACAGATCTTCCAGCCCTTGATCTCCTCCACTATTTTTTTTGTTCCGGGAGTATAATGATTGTTCTCATCGCCCATGCTGAAGAGATGGCGCTTGTCGTAAAACGAATGAGTTCCATCTGCACGCATCCATACGAGGCGGTTGTAATGTTTTCCGTTCTCTTCACAGATGATGCTGCCCGTGATCACGCAATTTTTTTTCTTCGCCTCCTCCTTCATCCAGCTCACTGTTCTCCCGTTCATCGGCTCTGCAAAGCGCTCCGGCTTCATGCTAAAGCCCGTTGTGAACATTTCCGGAAGGATCACAAGGTCGGTTTCGCCGGAAATGGCGTCGATCTTTTTGGAGAACATGGCAAGGTTCTCTTCAATGTTTTCCCAGTGGAGGCTGGACTGTATGAGGGTGATGTTGAGGTTTTGCATGATAGACTATGATAAATTTGTGATTGAAGTACTGTGTGGTTGTCAGTTCGAGCGGAGTCGAGAACGTGGGCCGGCAATACACACGTTCTCGACTCCGCTCGAACTGACAGCGCTCAAACGAACTATATCTTATTAATGATCGCGATCGCCTTGTCGAGCGTTTCTTCCTTTTTCGCAAAGCAGAAACGAAGCACATTGTGATCCGTTCGTTCATGATAAAAAGCAGAAACGGGAATAGAGGCGAGCCCGAATTCCTTCGTTAAGCGGGTGGCAAATTCGGTATCTTTTTCCTTGCTGATCTTTTTATAGCTGAGCAGCTGGAAATAAGTGCCCGCTGCGGGCGTGAACGAGAATTTCGAATTGCGGATCGCCTTCGCGAAATAATCGCGCTTATCTTGGTAGAACTTACCAAGCTGCAGGTAATTCTCCCTTTTCTGCAGGTACTCCGCAAGCGCATGCTGGATGGGCGTATTACAGGCAAACACAAGGAACTGGTGTACCTTCCGGAATTCCGCCATCAGGTTCTTAGGAGCCACGCAGTAACCCATTTTCCACCCGGTGGTGTGGTATGTTTTTCCAAAAGAGGAAATGATAAAGCTGCGCTCCGCAAGCTTCGGGAAACGCGCTACGCTCTGGTGCGGCTTGCCGTCGAAAATAATATGCTCATACACCTCATCGCTGATGATCACGATGCCGGTGCCTGCGGTGAGCTTTTCGAGCTGCTTCATGTCTTCTGCCGACATCATGCTTCCCGTTGGATTGTGCGGCGTATTGATAATGATCATTTTGGTGCGGTGGCTGATCACTTTTTTCACCTCGTCCCAGCTGATGCAATATCCCGGCGCCTTCAGCTGCAGGTAAATGGTTTTACCGCCGTTGAGCTCGATGGCAGGCTGGTAGCAATCATAGGCAGGCTCAAAGATGATGACCTCGTCCTCCTCGCGGATGATCGCCGAAATGGCAGTAAATATCGCCTGTGTGGCACCTGCCGTAATTGTGATTTCCGTTTCCGGATCGTATTTCGCACCGTATAATTCTTCTGTTTTCTGCGCAAGCACCTCGCGAAGGCTCATCAACCCGGGCATTGGCGCGTACTGATTATTCCCGGCCTGCATGTGCTTGTTCACGAGCGCGATCATTTCCTCATCGGCATGAAAATCAGGAAAGCCCTGTGAAAGGTTGATGGCATTGTGCTCGGCTGCCAGCTTGCTCATGACAGTAAAAATGGTGGTGCCTACATTGGGTAATTTACTTTGGATCAGGTCGGGATAATGCATACAGGTTTTATTTCAGGCTTAAAGTTAAAACTTCCGCATTAACGACGTGCAGAATGGAAAATAAATCACATTTTACGAGGTTTAATTAGGTGATTGACTTATTTTTGCGCGAAATCAGTAAAAAATTAAAATATTTTAAAATGACAGTCGGACAAAACAAAGTGGTTTCGGTAAATTATACACTTAAAAATAAAGGCACCGGAGAACAGGTAGAACAAACAAGCAAGGAACATCCGTTCGTATTCATCTTCGGAACCGGTGGCCTGTTACCTGATTTTGAATCTAATTTAAACGGCAAAAAAACCGGTGATACATTCGATTTCTTTATCGATGCGGCAAACGGTTATGGCACCCGCCAGGAAGACCACGTGGTGATGATCCCGATCGGGGCATTCCAGGGCGAGGACGGGAAGCTGGATGATGAAAATGTAAAGGTTGGCGTTACACTGCCAATGGTTGATAACGAAGGAAACCGCATGTACGGACAGGTGCTGGAGATCAACAGCGAATTTGTGAAAATGGACTTTAACCATCCTTTGGCCGGACAGGACCTGCATTTCAAAGGTGAGATCCTTGAGATCCGCGAAGCAACCGAGGATGAGATCGCACACGGGCACGTTCACGGTCCGGGCGGACACCATCACTAATCGTTGATGCAAATAATTATGAATTCGGCTCTGCTCAGTATTACTGGACGGAGCCGAATTGTATTATGTCAGTTCGAGTTTTCGCCTTTTTTTGGCGAAAGTATCGAGAACTGGCCCACTTCTCGAGCAGTTTATCCTGAGCGGAGTCGAAGGGCTTCACTTTGTTCCGCACTCGAAGTGACGCAGTTTTAAAAGCGTAGGATATTATTAAAAAATAAGGCTAAGCCATTGAACCTAACCTTCAGAACCCCTTCCGGAAAAGAGTTTGAACAGATCTGCGGCCACATCCGCGAATTTGAGCTGGATGATCGCGGCCTGCAGCCGGAGCAGTTTACGGCAGCTTTCCGCGATGGGGAGCTTGTGGGCTTCGGACGACTGAGAAAGCATGCCGATTGCACTGAACTCTGCTCGCTGGGCGTTGTGGCTTCGCAACGGCGCAAAGGCATTGGCAAAGCGCTGGTGGCGGAACTCATCCGAACCGGCCCTGTCACCATTTACCTCTCCTGTATCATCCCCGGTTTCTTCAGCAGCTTGGGATTCCGCATCACCAACACCTACCCTGCATCCATGCGGGAAAAACTGAACTATTGCTCCAGCGAACTGCCGGTACCGGAAACGTATGTAGTGATGGTATTCGAAAAATGAGCCCTAATTGTATAATTACGGAACGTCGTTGCGAGCACAGCGAAGCAATCCCGTTCTATATAGCAGATTGCTTCGCTGCCGCTCGCAATGACATTTCCAAACATACATTTACTACATAAAGCGATTTTTCGTGCTTTAAATCCAAGCGGAGAGATTTAGCAACATTTAAACAATAGTTAAAGAATAATTAAACAGGACATATACAGGTCAAATAGGTATTTAATTTACATTTAATAGCTAAATTCTCGGATTTTTCATAGTTTTGAATAGTTTTAAACATGAAATCAACCGGTTTATGAAGAAACTAACCGCTGAAGAATACGAGCAATTGCCCCTGAAAGGCAAGGGCAGAAGCTCTCATGTATTCAATTCCATCATCAATTTAAAGCCGGGAGAAGCCGTGCTGATCGAAAAAAAGGACTGGAAGCGCAAAGCCGCTCCCGGAACGCTGGTGCGCTACGTTGAAAAGAAGCACAGCATGAAGCTGAGCTGCGGAGCGCTCAACGATGGCTCGGGCTGGGCGGTGAAACGGATCGACACGCAGGCGGTGCCAACCGGGCACAAAACCGTGTTTACAGATGAACGCCTGCAGCTGAAATCGGATGTGCTGATCTTTTACATCGGCCGCATGGGCTTTCACAAGATCGAACGCATCGAGGATTCGGTGAAGGCCGCAGTGAACCATTTCTGGAAGAACGACAATGTGCTCGTTAAAGAACTGTTCTTCGAGATCATCCAGGGACTTGCGGAGCAGGGACACATTGTGATCGAAAATGAGAAGACGTACATTCCCTTAAGAAAAAACTAAATGGCATTTTACGACCTGAGCAAGGAAAAGCGCATTGTACTCGTAGAGCTGATGAACAGGGAGATCGTTTCGGAGATCAGCTCCGGCAAGCTGAACATGCTCCCGGCTTATTTCGCCGATGAAGATACCTACATCCGGAAAACGGCGTATCTCGCAACCGGCCGCATTTACAAAGCGAACGAGGGACTGCAGAAAAAGATCCTTGTCCTGCTCAACAAGCTTTTCACTTCCGAAAATGAGAAGGTGCGGCAAAGCACCATCAATGCTGCCGGCGAGATCGGCATGCTGCACTTCGAAGCCATTTCAGAACTGATGGAAAAAGGGTTGTTTGATGAGCATCACATTGTACGCAACGCAGTGATCGGCTCCATCAAAAAAATGGGTGAGAAAAATCCAGTCCCAACGCTCGCTTTCGCGAAGCAATTCCTGCATCATGAGAACAAGGAGATCAGGAGGGAGATCTGCCACGGGATCGAGCTGCGCGGAAGAACGCACCCGCAGGACATTTTACCGCTGCTGCGTGAGCTGCAGTTCGATAAAACCGCGCGCGTTAGAAATACGCTGGTGCATGTGCTCGGACAGATCGCCTATAAAAAAGGCTGCCTGGAAACTGTTGTAGCCGACCTGAAGAAGTGGGAAAACCAAGCGCTTGCTGCGGATGCGCTGGAAGAGATCATTGATGTGCATGAGCGCTATAAAAATTTTTCGGTAAAAACACAGGAGGAAGCCATCGCGTATATTGAGAAGCATTTCTAATTAACGCAGCAGCCCGAATGAAAAGCCTTCTGCCAAAGCCGCATCAATAAAGCGCGGCAACGCATACTCCATATTCTTCTGCGCTTTGAGGCTGTCGTGAAAAACAATGATGGAGCCATTGCGCATATTGCCGGTCACGTTCTCCAGGCATTGCTGGGGAGAAGTGTTTTTATCGTAATCGCCGCTCAGCACATCCCACATCACAATGCTGTAGAGCTTTTGCAGCTGCCTGTACTGCGAGCGCTTAAGCTTTCCGTAAGGCGGCCTGAACAAGGGCATGCTGCTCCCCTCCTGCCCGATCAATTGCCTGCAGCGCTCTATATTCTCGAGATAGCCGGCGGTATGTGTATTCCATCCGTTCACATGACTGAAGGAGTGGTTGCCGGTTGCATGCCCTTCTTCCGAGATCTTCCTGAAAACATCGGGATGCTTCTCCACATTTTCACCGACGCAAAAAAAGGTGGCCTTCACGTTCTTTTCCTTCAGCAGGTTCAGCACTGCTGTGGTAACTCCGGGAAGCGGGCCGTCATCAAACGTAAGGTACAGCTTTTTCTCTGCGGCATCGCCTCTCCATAAAGCCTTTGGATAAAGCTTCCTGATCAGCCATGAAGAGCGCGCGAGGTACATTTTTTACCGTGTTAAACAAATTCGCCCCCGGGATACGGAGGCGAATGTTGTGAATTATTTCCTGTTATCTTCTTTTCTGGAATACCGATTCCATCTGGTATTTCTGCATCATATCGTTGTAACGCGCGGTGAACTCCTTGTTCAGCGCTGTTTGCTTGAACATGTCGGTGAAGTACACGAGGCGCTCGATGGTTTCCTGCGCGCGCTCCACATCGCTTCCGAACTCAGCACGCTCCTTGCCCCTGAATGAATAGAAGTAATCGATGTTCTTCGCGGCATTGTCAAACACCTTCTTCGCGATCGTATTTGCTTTTTCAAATGCATCGGCCTGGTAGTATCCGAGCACTATGGAGAACATTGTTCCATCGTAAGGCACATTGTATTCCGGCGTGATCGCCACACACTTATCAAGCACTTTCACCGCTTTGTCCTTTTTGCCTTCTCCCGCAAGGGCCGTTGCAAGGGCTCCCATGCGCTGGCGCATGTTCAGGGCACAGGACTGAAGGAATACGTTATCAAGGTACATATCCGGCTTATCCATTCCGCCCCACTGGAATTTTTTCTCATCCATGATGTTCTTATACATGATCTCCGTAGCGATCCTGGTTTCCTGCTGCGATTCCTGCTCGTTCTGCTTCACCGGTACAAGGCGGTATGCAAGTCCTTCGAGCTGCAGATAAGGCGCAAGGTTGAGGTATGAGCTTGCAGGCGCTGTAGCGGCGAAATAGATCGGGCGCTTCCAGTTGTTATGTGCAAGAATGTCGAGGATCATCAGGTCGTTCTTCTGAACCCAGCTGCCGGTGAGTGTCCAGTCGATGCTCTTCACGATCCGGCCGGCCAGCTCTTTCGGAACAGTACCGTTATTTACAACCGTTGCGCTGTCAACAGGCACGCTCACATTCTTGGTAGGGAAATAATTGTAGAACGATCCCGAAGCCATCTCCAGCTTGTCTTCACGCCTTTCGCTTTTCGAGAATTCGATCAGGTCTTTCACAGGAATGTATCCCTGGATCTTCCGGTCGTGGAACAATACCACTTCCCTCACACCCTGGTGATACTGCTCTTTTGTAAAGGAGATCGGCAGCGGATCAGAATCGTATGCTTTGTGCACCAGCTGATCGATGCACCAGTCGGTATTGAGGAGCTCGAGACAAACCACGCGCACATCGGTGCGGATGCCTTCTACCTCCTGCGCATACCAGAGCGGGAATGTATCGTTATCGCCGTTGGTGAACAGGATTGCGTTCGGTGCGCAGGATTCGAGGTAATTCCTTGCAAAATCGCGTGCGATGTACCTTCCGGAGCGGTCGTGATCGTTCCACTCTTCTTTCGCCATAATTGCGGGAACGGCGAGCAGGCAGACAACCGAAGCTGTTACCGCGCTGGTTACCTGGTTAGCCTTGCGCTGCAGGAAATCGAAGATCGCAAGCACGCCGAGGCCGATCCAGATCGAATAGGCGTAGAAGGACCCGGCGTATGCGTAATCACGCTCGCGTGGCTCAAACGGCTTCTGGTTCAGGTAAATTACGATGGCGATACCGGTGAGCAGGAATAAGAATCCTACAACGGTCGCATTTTTATTGTCCTTTTTGAACTGGTACCAGATCCCGAGCAAGCCGAGGATAAATGGCAATCCGTACAATGCATTTTTTGCCTTGTTATTATCTGCGGAATCAGGAAGGCCCTCCTGCGGCCCGAGGCGGGCTTCATCAATGAAAGGTATTCCGGTGATCCAGTTCCCGTCGGTTGAATTTCCATATCCCTGGATGTCGTTCTGGCGGCCCACGAAATTCCAGAGGAAATAGCGTGAGTACATTTGTCCGACCTGGTACCTGAAGAAGAAGCCAAGGTTCTGTGAGAAGGTTGGCTTCGCGATCATGGTCTGCTCACCGGTCTGCGAATCCATCCCTGCAACTTTCTGGTATTTCGAAGGGTCAGTCCACTGCTTGTAGCCGGCTACGTGGTTCGACTGGCTGCTCCACATCCTTGGGAAGATGGTGCAGAATTTAGGGTCGTAATTGGCAATGGTGTTTTTCCTGTCGTCGATCACCACGTATTTTCCCGTTTTCTCATCCTGTCCGTATACAGGATTTCCATCGAGGTAAGGGCGCTGCGGATCGTTCGGTGCGCAGAAATATTGTCCGTACAGCAACGGCCACGTACCATACTGCTCGCGGTTAAGATAAGAGAGAAGGTTTACGGCATTCTCCGGGTTATTTTCATCCATAGGCGGGTTGGCCTGTGAACGGATCACCAGCACGAGGAATGAAGAGTATCCGATGAGGATCACGGTAAAGCAGAGGATCACGGTATTGAGGACCGGCTTCACCTTTTTAGAGGTATAATGCAGCCCCCAAACGATCCCGCCAATAAGAAGGACGCCGTAAATAATAGTCCCGCTGTTGAAAGGCAGGCCCAACCCGTTCACAGCCTTAAGCTCGAACCATGCAGCCAGCTTCACGATCATCGGGATCACGCCTCCCTGGATCCCGCCAAGGATCGCGATGGAGACGATACCGGTGATGATAAACCCTTTGCGGGTAACGTTCTGGTATTTTTTGAAATAATAGATATACACTACCGCCGGGATTACCAGCAAGTTCAGGAGGTGGACACCCACGGCAAGGCCGATAAGGTAAGCGATAAGGATGAGCCAGCGGTGCGAATGAGGATCTTCGGCTTCACGCTCCCAGCGGAGGATGGCCCAGAAAGAGATGGCGGTGAAAAAGCTGGACATTGCGTAAACCTCGCCTTCCACAGCGGAAAACCAGAATGAATCGCTGAATGTGTATGCAAGGGCACCAACAGCTCCGGCACCTAATACTGCGTACATTTTGCCCTGTGTGAGCTCGCCGGTTTTATCCATGATCTTACGGGCAAGGGCGGTGATGGTCCAGAAGAGGAAAAGAATGGTGAAGGCACTGCAGATGGCGGACATGGCGTTTACCATCATTCCCACTTTGCTGGTATCGCCGAACGCGAAAAGGCTGAAAAAGCGGCCGATAAGGAGGAACAGAGGAGCTCCGGGAGGGTGCCCAACCTCCAGCTTGTATGCACAGGCAATGTACTCGCCGCAATCCCAGAAAGATGCGGTTGATTCGATGGTGCTCAGGTATGTAAAGGATGCAATGAGGAAAACAAGCCAGCCTGTTATGTTGTTGAGGCGCTGATAATTGGCGGTACTATTCATATCCGGGATATTTGTTTTATTATTTAATGACGTTTGCGAAGTTAGAAAATTAATTGAACCCGAAGACGTTAAAAAATTACAAGTTTTGCCAAAAAGTTTTGTGTATCAGGATAATTTCCTATTTTTGCAACCCAATAATCAAAACTGTCCGATGGTGTAACTGGCAACACAACTGATTTTGGTTCAGTAGAGTCTAGGTTCGAGCCCTAGTCGGACAACAAAAAGCTTCCACGAAAGTGGAGGCTTTTTTGTTTGTGATCATTCGCGAGAAGTTTACCCTGAGCGAAGTCGAAGGGAGCCCTAGTCGGACAACAAAAAGCCTTCACGAAAGTGGAGGCTTTTTTGTTTGTATATGTAAGTGGACTACTTATGCGTTCGCGAGGAAGGCGGATCTCAATTGGAACTTCTATTTATCATTAATTGTCATGGTTAATTCGAACAATAGCTTTTCTATATTAATAATGGTTGTTTCAACTTTATTCATTTGCTTTTAGGAATCGTTCAAATTTCAATTTTACTTAATTTGTTCAATTAGCAGTCTAAAGGGAATTTGGACTTAACTGTACATCAACGGAATAATTTTTTGTAAAAATATTTGCATTTAATCGGATAATTTCCGATTTTTACATGAAAATATTACAAATGGAGTTCCGGAAATTAGTAAAGGATTTTGGAGATGCCCCATTTTCCCGGCACCTGATCCTCGAGATGCTCAAGGATTATAAGCGTCCGAATGATAAAATAAGTGAATTGATAAAGAGTGGAGAACTGATTTCCATCAGAAGAGGATTGTACATGCCTTCACCCGGAAATGATCAGCCGGTGCCCGAACCCTTTCTAATTGCCAACCATCTGCTTGGACCAAGCTACGTATCACTGGAAGCTGCATTATCTTATTGGGGATTGATACCCGAACGCGTATATGAGATCACTTCTGCGACACTTAAACCTTCCAGGAATTACAACACCCCTGTTGGCCGGTTCAGCTATCAGCACCTGCCTTCACCTTATTATTCCTTCGGAATAGAAAGCCTTTCATTGGCTCCTAAACAAACGGCTTTAATTGCTTCACGCGAAAAAGCTGTTTGTGATAAAGTGATCCTCACCTCGGGAATTAATCTCCGAAGTACACGACAAACAAAAACCCTCCTACTGGAAGATCTCCGGATGGATGAAAGCATCCTGCAAACATTAGATACATCTGTCATGCATTCGTGGCTGAACGATGCGCCTAAAAAAAGCAGTCTTGCTGTGCTTATTAAAACATTGAATGAACTATGATCAAAGAATGGATAGCAGAATATAAGCCAAAGAACGAGGAGGAAACATTAGCTGCCCTGCGTGAAATTATGCAGGAAATAGCCCTGGCAGGATTATCGCGAACCGACTTTTTTGAAAAGGCGGCTTTTTATGGAGGTACTGCGCTCCGGATCTTTTACGGACTTGACCGTTTTTCAGAAGACCTGGATTTTTCGTTACTGGCACCGGATCCTGGCTTTTCTTTAGAGCCCTACTTTTCTTCGATCGTATCAGAATTCGAGGCGCTTGGAATCACTGTGAGCATCAAGGAAAAAGATAAGAAAGTACAATCGAATGTTGAGTCGGCTTTTCTGAAATCAGAAACTGTATGGAAGGAGTTAGTGCTGGAGGATATTGTTAAACAGGCAGGCGTACGCTCAGCCAAGCATATAAAAATCAAAATAGAAGTGGACCGAAAGCCTCCGCAAGGTTTTGAAACGGAAGAAAAACTGTTGCTGCGGCCCTTCTCTTTTTATGTGAAGTGTTTCACACAGCCAAGCTTGTTTGCGGGAAAAATGCATGCGCTTTTATTCAGGAAATGGCAAAACAGGGTAAAAGGGCGCGACTGGTATGACCTGGAATGGTATATCAAAAAAGGCATTCCTGTAGATGTCGGCCATTTTTTACTCAGGGCCAAAGATACGGGAGACTGGAAGGAGGATAATATCGTTGCGGAGCAGGTCACGGGATTGCTCCGGAACAAGATCAACACAGTTTCGTTCGACAATATAAAAGAGGATGTTGTTCGCTTTATAAAAGACGATAAAGCTCTGAAAATATGGTCTCCTGCCTATTTCAATGACCTGATCGAAAAACTCAGATTTGCATAAAAAAAGCCTCCACCTACGTGAAGGCTGACTATATATATTATGAAGCAGTGATCAATTCACCCCATTCTGATCATTCCCTAAAAGAATGCTGAGATCCATATTACGGGTATACAGGTCGAGCCGCTGATGATCCTCCAGCACTTTAATGTCTTCGATCTTATTATAGGCAATGGAATAATACAGCTCTATATATTCCCCGTCGAGCGCATAGAGGGAAATATCGTAATTGGTTGTTGCCACTGCTGCTATGAGCTCTCCCCTGCTGCAAAGCAGGTATGCTTTTTCCTCTATGGGAAGCATATTATAATATGGATTGTTCATTTTCATGTCCTCCTCAGTATTTAAGGTTCACTAGTATTTAAGGTTCACTGCCTGCGTTGCACCCACCGGCTGGCTGTACATCGGTGCTGCAAACTCTGCGGTATGCTCTTCAAGCAGCTGCCTGATGGTGTTCACAGTTTCGCCGAAAGCGATCGGCTTTCTCACAAATTGCTTGGCTCCAAGGCCCATCACTTCCACCTTATCGCAGGTGCTCAGGAATGAAGAATAGATCACTACAGGAATATCGCGGAAGCGGTTCGATGCTTTCAGCTCCTGGAGGAACTCCACACCATTCATGCGTGGCATATTAAGGTCAAGGAGAATAATATCGGGTGTTCTTACGATCAGCTGATCGATGGCATCGATTCCATCCTTGGCTGTATATAAGCAGATGGAGCTATCCACCAGCTTTAAGGCTTCTTCAAAAAATCGCTGATCATCCAGATCATCGTCTACAAGCAGAATTGATTTGATACAAGTTTTCATAGGTCGTTTAGTTTTATAAGGCTAAAATTATTATGGTGCCGCTCGTTTTTTAGCATTTTTCGGTGAGCACCGCTTTATTATCGCCGGGAATCGCTTTTTCTCTATCGGGATGCTTTCTGAGCATCTGCAACGGTTTCAGCTCCCTTCTCCTCCTCGTTTAAAAGTTTATGCCAAGTGTTGGGAGCCCCAAAATTCAGCGACCGGGGAATTTTACAAATTCCGCCAAAATCTTACATCTGTGATCCCCGCAATGAAATGGGCTGGCATAGCGCCTCAAACCGGGATATGTTTGTTGCGGATTTAAAACTAACCCCCATGAAAGCACCCTTAAACAAAATCATCATCAGCATCCTTGCCAGCTTCGCCTTATGCATGAATGCAAACGCCATCTCCGATGCCCTTAAAGTAAAGATCAGCAGCGGCAGCACCACCGATGAAACCGTGATCCGCTTCCTGCCCACAGCAAGCACCGGCTTCGACGGCAGCTATGATGCTTACAAGCTGTTCAGCACCAGCCCAACCGTTCCGGCTATCTACACCCGCCTGGATTCGGTTACTGAATTGTCCATCAACGCATTGCCTTCTTTTACCGCACAGAACAATGTACCATTATATACCCATATCAAGGTTGCAGGCAACTATACCTTACAGTCGATAGAGCTGGGAACGGGATTCCAGCCCAATATCGAGATCACGCTGGAAGACCTTGAAACAGGCATGCTGTACAGCTTCAGGAACGGACAATCGGTTACCCTGCCGATGACTGTGAATACTGTGGCTTCCCATAACCGCTTTGTGGTGCATGTTTCCCCACCTATGACGGTGACTGTTTCGGATGCCACCTGTCATGGATCGGGCACCGGGAGCGTGATCGTATCTAAACCGGGCAACAGCAGCTGGAACTGCCAGCTGAAAGATGCAGCCGGCACTCTTGTGAATGCCGTTTCTGGGATCAATGAATCCGTTCAGATCGATAACCTGTTTGCAGGCAGCTACACTATTTATACGTCGAGCAGCAGCAGCCTGCCCGATTCGGCAGCGATCATGATCAGCGAGCCTGCCGCAGCCGCTGTGCTTTCCGCTTCTTTTACAACCAGCGGGGATACTGTTCTTCTGTCGCAGGCTACTATCCAATTCACCAATACCAGCACCAGCGCTGTTTATTACAGCTGGGATTTCGGGGATGGCATCGGCACCGACAGTGTTTCGCCTTTTCACCAGTACACATCCAGCGGCGTATTTACAGTAAGCCTTGTTGTGGCTGATTCGGCAGGCAACAGCACCTCTTACTCGAAGATCATTACCGTAACCAATGATCTTACCACCGGGATAGCCGATCTGGATCAGGCAGCTACCACACAGGCATACCAGTACGACGGCGCACTGCAGATCCGCCTTCGCTCCGTAAGTGCGGCAGGCATGACAGTGGAAGTATACAACAGCCTCGGGCAATCCATTGCAGCCTTTTCGGCAGGCAATTCCACAAGCCTTTCAGAATCGGTATACCTGCCTTCTTCCGGAACCTACATTGTACGTTCATTCATTAACAATAAAGTAAGCTCACAACAAATCTCTTTTATTAAATAATATAACACTCATTCAAATGAAGATCAAAACAACCACACTCGATAAGATCGCCGCACTGCTGTTCTTTGCCCTGCTCACTGTAGCAACGCTGTGCCTGGGCATTAACAACAAGGGCAGCCATACACTTTTCCTTCACAAAGAGTCCGCTCCGACCTCACCGTACGAGCTCATTTCCTTCAGCGCGCAGCAAAAGGACAATAACAAATACCTTAACTGGAGCATGACGAGCAGCCACGATAATTTTTATTTCGCGCTGGAAAGATCCGTTGACGGGGAGCATTTCCTGGTGGTAGACCTAAAAAGAGGCGCTTCTTCACCCATCCAGGGACAGGAACTCCGCTATTCCTTTATCGACAGGGAACAGGTTACCGGCGAAAAGATCTATTACAGGCTCAGGCTGCTGGAGATCCAGGCAACGGACATGGCCAACAAAAAGGCGATCCTCTCGGAAGAGGATATGTTCCAGAACAACCCGATGGCAGCCATCACTCTTACGAACAAGCAAACCACGATCAATAATAACTAACATAAAAAAAAGAAACCATGAGATCCATTTTCCATAAAACAATTTTCGCAGCAGCAGTTCTTTTCAGCACCTTCAACCATAGCTTCGCCGGGAACGGCAGCAAGGCCGACACATCGCAGGCCAAACCCTGCCTGGAAGTGCTGGGCATTGCAATGGACGCCAACAACAAGCCGATCGACGGTGTAGAGGTGAGGTTGTACAGGGAGAACGATGAACAGGAATGGACAGAGATCACAAACGTGATGCACCATGAACACAGCTTCATATTTAAGCTCGAAGCGAATGAATATTATACGATCGAGGTATCGAAGCCGGGCTTTGTAACACGCTCGGTTGGCATTTCAACTGCGATCCCGAAAGATGTATCCCTTGACCAGATCTTCCGCTACGAATTTGAAGTGGAGCTTTTCAAAGAGAAGAAGAACATGAACGATTATTACCTGGATTTCCCGGTTGCGTTGATCAGCTATGATGCCGAAAGGGATGTTTTCGACAACAACTACGCCTATACACGCCATATCAAAACAATGATCGTACAACCGGTGGATGAAGCCAGCACAAAGGCAATGAAGACTGCAAGATAGAGGCTTGTCGCCTGCCCTGCGCTCAGCGGCAAAAAAAAATGTGGAAGCCCGCCGGTTTTACCGGTGAGTTTCCTCATTTTTGCATTTACTGATAAATTAGAGTAATTTAGACAACCAAATTGTTACTTTTTGTATCAAAAAAACATGAAAACCAAAGCTCCCAAGTGTAAAAATAAAAGCATTATGCTCATTGATGATAATGACATCGATAACTTCATCAACGAAAAGCTGATCAAGGCATATTACTTTGCTGAGAACGTATACGTTCATACCAGCACCAAAAGCGCCCTTGAATTTTTAAAGAACATCGAGGTGACCCTCCAGGAAATTCCTGAAGATCTTATTCCTTCACATTTACTCCTCGACATCAATATGCCTATCCTCGACGGATTTCATTTCCTGGATGAGTTCGAGAAGTTTGCACCTGAACTGAAGAAGAAGATCAAGATCATTATGCTGACCACTTCCCTCAATCCAATGGATATTGAAAAGAGCAAGAACTACAAGCATGTGGTGAAATTCCTGCACAAGCCACTTACCGAATCGGAGCTCGCACAGCTTTAATTCCGGAATAACTGCATTCAAAAATCCACTCAAATTATTCCAACGAAGCATTTCCCTCCTCCCAGGAGGGGCTAGGGGTGGTCAAACGAATCTTCATACCACTCCAACCCTCCTAAGAGGAGGGAGCTGATCCTGCGAGCGATCTTAGCACAGGATGACGAACCGCAAAAGCACTCTCCCGGAAATCCACGTCAAGACCTTACACCTTCAGGTTCGGCAGCGTGATGTAAATGGAAGTGCCTTCCGATTCCTTGCTTGCGAGGGAGATCTTCCCGCCCATTTTTTCAACGGCTGTCTTTACAATGTAGAGCCCAAGGCCTGTGCCGGAGGAGATGGTTGCCGCCCTGTAAAACATATCGAATACCTTTTCCTGCGAGTGGCCTTCGATCCCGATCCCGTTATCAATGATGTTGATCACCGCCGACTGCTCACTGCATTCCACGATCACAGAAATGACGGATTCAACTGAGCCGCTCACCCGGCGGTATTTTATGGCATTATCGATCAGGTTCTGCATTACGGAATACAGCAGCTTGTCATCGTTATAAAAAGGAACATCAGCATTGAATTTCTTACGGACCCTGATCTTATCAAAATTGGGATAATGACTGAGGGAATCCATAATATCGTCCGTCATCTTAGCGAAGTCGACCTTATTCACCATCAGCTTCCCCTGGGAAACATTGGTGATGCTCACGAGGTCGATCAGCAGCTTGTCCATTTTATTCACGCTCTTGCCGATCATGTCGAAATAATTGGCGAGGCCGGGATTGTTAACTTCCGCTTCGCCTTTGGCCAGGTGCACCAGCCCCATCAGTGAAACCAGTGGTGCGCGCAGGTCGTGCGTGGCTTTGTACATGAACGTATTGAGCTCGTTCACCTTGTACCTCAGCTGCCTTTCAGCTTTTTTCCGTGATGTGATGTCCCTTGCAAAAACGGCAACCCCTTCCACCCGTGCATTGATAAGAATTGGATTAAAGGACACATCATAATAATGATCCTCCATTTTGTACATGAGCTTCATCTCCATCGAAAAGTATTCTCCGGAAAGCGCCCTGATATAATGCCTCTGCCACTCGTCAAGCGAATGGCTGTCGGAAAGCTCCAATACGTTCATGGAAATGGAAATGGAAGAGCCGTAAAATTTGGAAAGCATAGCGCTGCAGGAGGCATTAAAATCCATTACGCTGAGGTCCCTGTTCACCGACCAGATGGGATCGCTGGAATTTTGCAGGAGCGCCAGCAGCTTTGCCTTTGAATCGGAGATCTCCTTCTGCGCAAGCTTATGCTGTGTAATATCGGTGCCTATTCCGCAGATAGCATACACCTGCGAGCGGTCATCGTAAAGCGGAAACTTGGTGAATGAATAATCTTTCATCACATTATTTACCGCGAGCTGCATCTCAAACTCCACTCCTTTGTTGGCTGAAACGATCTCATGGTCCCTCTGCCTTTCCTTGTGAAGCATTTCCACCGGCAGGATCTCCTCCATCCGTTTTCCTTTGCTGACTTCCTCTGTGCTGTCAACTAATGCGAAATGCTTTTCAAACTGCCTGTTCACAAGCAGGTACTCTCCGTTGAGGCTGCGGATAAAAATAATATTTTGCGTATTGTCGAGAATGCCCTGCAGCATTTGCTGGTGCTCTTTCAGGGCATGCTCCGTTTTCACCCTTCCGGAGATGTCGCGGGTACAGGCGATGATGCTTTCAAACCTGCCGGTGGCATCCTTTACCACATTGGCAATGGACTCCACCCAAAAATATTCGCCGCTTTTTTTCCGGAAGCGGAAATTAACAGCATTGGTATCCGGCTTCCCGGAAAGCAGGTTCCGGTGCGCCTGCTGCACACGCGGCAGGTCTTCGGGATGAATGTAATCATAGCCCGTGCCGCCGATGAGCTCCTGCGGATCGTACCCCGACATGTTCCTGCATGATTCGGAAATATAGGTATAGCTGCCATCCCGCGCATGCAAGGTGATCACATCCATGATGTTATCGGCAAGGAAGCGGTATTTCTGCGAGCTTTTGATGAGGGCCTCTGTGCGCAGGCGTACTTTGTTTTCCAGCGTTTCATTCATCCTGTGCAGCTCTGCCTTCACCCTTTTCCGCTCGGTAAGGTCTTTTTCGAAACAATAATATACAATGGAGAGCACCACCAGGATGGAGAGCACCAGCAGCACAAAGGAGCTGATGGTCCTGTTGGCCGCTTCAATATTATTTTCAAAAGCTTGAAGGGCCTGCGTACGCTGCTCATCTTCAATTTCCTGCAGCGAGGCCATGATCCTGTTCCCGTATTCGGCAACCTTTCCATTCAGCAGGATCGCAAGCGCCTGGCTGTCGCTGTACTTTTGCCTCGTGAGGATGATCTCGTCATTTACTTTCCGCAGCAGCCTGAAACAGGTGCTGAACTCCTCCTCCTGCCTGCCGTATGCCCCTGTGTTGAGCTGCTGTTTGATCACATCCAGCAGCTTCTCCACCCTGTTCATGGAATAGTTATAGGAAGTGTAGGGCTTCTCCGAACCCGATAAAATATATTCGCGGCAGGAGGCTGTTGCCTTCATCAGCTGTTGCTGCACTTCGTCAACCGACTTAAGGATGACCTGCATCTGGCGGTGCCTGTTATTTTCATTGATCAGCGAGCGCATTCCGAAAAAAGCATTCACTGAAAACAGGATGATGATGAGGAGCGACAAAATAAATCCGGCCGCGACCTTTGATTCGATGGATAATTTTTTCATGGGTTCTGTTATTTGACGGATCAAATATAGCAGCGTGCATTTTCACCGCAATTACAAAATTCCGTAAAACCTTACATTGGAAACGAATTGCGGGAGGATGGCAAAAATATACAGCATAGGCGCCTGTATCTTTGCGGCACACAAAACATAAAACTATTCAACATGACTCCTCTCAATATAAGAAACACACATCCATTGGTAATGCTTGTGGATGACAGCTCCATCGACAATTTTGTAAACAAGAAGGTGATCAGCCGCTATGAATTTGCCACAACAGTGCTTGAATTCACAAAGGCAAGAGACGCGCTGAAATACCTGCTGCAGCTGAATGCCGATACGGAAGCCACTATTCCCGCGGTGATGTTCCTCGACCTTGACATGCCGGAGATCAACGGGTTTGAATTCCTGGATGCATTTTCCCTGCTTTCGGAAAAGGTCAGGAGAAACATGAAGATCGTTATTCTCACCAGCTCCATTAATCCTGCCGATATGGAATTCTGCTCCAAAAACAAGTCGGTGCTTACCTTCCTGCACAAACCATTAATGAAAAATAATTTAGAATCAATTGATGCGATGTTGTCAGAAAAAAGCTTTAAATTAGTAAAGTATTAGCCGGGGAATGCTCCGCTCCGTCCGAAAAAGGTAGTACTCACTACCTTACAATTATTTGTCCGCATTTATGAAGATAGAAAAGATCGTAGCCCAGCTAAATGAAAAGGATTATTCCACACTTTGTGAAAAATTCACCCAGAGTAAAGCCGATAAATACCTGATGCTTTTAAATCATTACCGGAACAATAAATCTTCCGACAGTGATATTCAAAAAGAGCTGGATATAAAGTCGGCGGCATTCTATACATTAAAGTCGAGGCTGTACGATAAGATCCAGGAATACCTTTATAAATCCACGCAGGACACACGGGTGGAGCTTCTGCAGAATGTTGCCAACATCGAGCACCTGATCTACAAGGCGCCGAAGGAAACTGCCATCGGGCTGATCCGCAAGATGGAAGCCGAGCTGCTGAAGAATGACATGCCGAATGAGCTGATCATTGTATACAAAGCCCTGAAGAAGCTGCATGTGTACTCCCCGAAATATTACGATTACCAGCAGCTGTACAATAAATTTGTGGCCTACAACCTGGCGCAGGACAAAGCGGAAGAGGCATTATCCTCTTTCTGCAAAACGCTCACGATGCTGCACATTACACGCGACCCGAAATATTTCGACATACTTGTACTGTATAAGCGGGAAATGCAGAACCTCTGCAGGATCCACCAGTCGCACCGCTTAACGGCACATAAGAACATACTCAACATTCATTTTGCCCTCTTCTGCCCTGTGCCCGAAGAGATGACAAACGATGCCACGATCGAGGATATGCTCCGCGAAACCTACGAGATCATTGATAACAACCCGGAGGACAGCACGTATATCCATCTCGTGTACGCGATCCATTTTCTTTCTTTTGAATATTACAACCAGCTGAAGCTGTATAAGAACGCCGCCGTTTATTTTGAAAAGGTGGACGACGACAACGGCTCGATCCTGCTGTACAATCACACCTGCTTCGCGCTGCATTTCCTTGTTTCAAAGATCCGCTGGCATTATGTGAACAAAACAACGGAGATGCTGAATGAAAAGGAAGAGCTGATCTATGAGCCGGGGCCGGACAACATCACCGAGCACATCATCTTCAAACAATACAAAGCCTTCGTATATTTTTATAAGGGAAAGATAGCGGAAGCAACACAAACGCTGAACAAGCTGATCAACGATGTAAGCTTTAAGGACATCCTGCATGCCGAGATCGAAGTGAAGCTCTTCCAGGTATTTTTATTCCTGCTGTCGGAAAAATCGGACCAGGCCGAGATCACCCTGCGGAGCATCAGCAGGAAAATTGCCGATGAGGACAATGAGAGCAAATATCATGTGGCACTGTTATATGTTAAGCTTTTCAAAACGGCGCTTGCCAACAAAACTGCCGGCAAGCTTGCTAAGCTCACCGAGACCTGGAAGCTTATTACCGTTAGCAACAACGGGCCCGACAGCATCCTTTCAAACCTTCATCTCAGCGACGAGCATCTGCTGAGGCTGTCAAAGCTCTGATCAGAAATCCGACCTGCCCTGCCTGCCAAATTGCCAGGAGAGGCCCGTACGCACGAGCAATCCGAGCCCTTTGCTGTTATAGAACAATCCTTCCGGCGAGTTAAAAACGCTGTATCCTCCCAATGCAACTCCATTGAACCATTTCAGGTTTTTGCCGAGCACAATGCGCACCCCAAAACCCGCATAGGCATCGAGGCTTTTCAGCCGCACCTGTGAAAGGTCGACTGACAGCTCGGAATTGCTCCGCTGCTCTTCCTCGCATACCGCTTTTCCAAGAGTAGCGCGGTGATAATACGTGAGGTTCGCAAATGAATACAGCTCCAGCCAGTCGATGTAACAACCGGCATTCCGGTCGAGCAACGTGTACTCGTAATTGAGCTGGAAGCCCGAGCTGCTGAAGCTGTGCTTCTGGAAAGCGACGCCAAAGGCTATTGTGCTGTTTCCGCGTTTGTAAAACAGCGAGGGACATAAAATAGTACCGAAGCCATTTGCCGAAACACTTGCGGCGCCCCTGATACCCACATACGCCAGCGGGCGGTTACGCGCCTGCAGGCCGCTGCCGAGCAGGAAGAAAAGAAGAAGAGGAATAATAAGAAAAGATGATCTTTTAAGGGTTGAAACAGGAGTAATGTTTTTCATATCGTTTTTTTTACGACACAAAGAAACACTTCCATTACGCCATTGCACTTACAATTGAAATGCGAACATCGCACATGTAAGATTTTGGCTGTTTTTACAAAAAATTATTTTCCCATCAGCAACTTGAATCCTTTTCCATGCACATTGATGATCTCCACGGAAGGATCGTCCTTCAGGTATTTGCGCAGCTTTGCAATGTATACATCCATGCTTCGCCCGTTAAAATAATTATCATCGTTCCAGATCGCCTTCAGTGCAAAGTTCCTGTCGAGAATATCATTCGCATGCAGGCAGAGCAGTTTCAGCAGGTCGGCTTCCTTGGTGGTAAGCTTTTGCTGGCTGCCTTTAATATCAAGGGTCTGGTGCTGGTAATCAAATTTATAGCTGCCGATCTTAAATTCGGCCTGGCTGTCGTTCGCGTTCACCTTGATCTCGGTGCGGCGAAGGATCGCCTTGATGCGCGCAAGCAGCTCTTCCATGCTGAAAGGCTTGGTGATGTAATCGTCGGCGCCCGCATTAAAGCCTTCGATCGTATCTTCCTTCATCGACTTGGCGGTAAGGAACACCACCGGCACATTGGCGTCGACCGCGCGGATCTCCTTTGCCAGCGTGTAGCCATCCTTCACAGGCATCATTACATCGAGGATACAGATGTTGAACTTTTCCTTTGAGAAAAGGTCGAAGCCCTGCTTGCCGTTCACAGCCAGCGAAGTGCTGTATCCTTTTGCCTCGAGGTATTCCCTTAAGAGCGTTCCCAGGTTGGCGTCGTCCTCTACCAACAGGATCTTTAATTTTTCTGCCTGCATATTTTAGTGTGTGTTTGTTTCTGAATGATATGGTAAATAAACGGTAAACCTGCTGCCTTTCCCCGGCTCGCTGGCTACGCTGATAGAGCCGCCGTGCTTCTCTACCACTGCCTTCACATAGCTTAAGCCGAGGCCGAAGCCTTTAACATTGTGAATATTTCCTGTAGGCACGCGGTACATGGTATCAAAGATACGCTTTTGATTTTCCTTGCTGATGCCGATGCCGTTATCCTGCACCGAAATGAAGATCCCCTCATTATCGCTGCTGGTCATGATCCTGATCTTCGGATGGTCGTTGGAATATTTCAGCGCATTGTCGATCAGGTTAAAGATGATGTTGGTGATGTGGATGCGGTCGCCGCGCAGCACAGGAATAGCCGCTTTCAGGTCCCTGCTGATCTCTCCTTCCTTGTTCTCCACCTGCAGCTTGATGTTAATGATCGTTTGCTCGATGAGGCTGTGAATATCGATGTCCTGCATCTTCAGCTTCAGCTGCCCTTTATCAAGGATCGCTGTCTGCAGGATATTCTCCACCAGCAGGCTCAGGCGCTTGTTCTCATCGCCGATCATTTTCACGTAAGTATTTACACGCTCCGGCGATTTCTCAATGCTTACATCGTTCAGCACTTCGCAGGCAAGGGAAATGGTGGAGATGGGCGTTTTGAACTCATGCGTCATATTGCTGATGAAATCGTTCTTGATCTCCGATAATTTTTTTTGCTTTAAGATGGTAGAGATGGTGTAGTAAAAAGAGAAGATGAGCACGAGCATGAAGGTAAGCGACACAAGGAGCATCACCCACATCGATCCCAGCAGGTAGCGTTTCTGCGAGGGAAAATAAACGGAAAGGTATTGCGGCTTGATGAAGATATTTTCAGGCGAAAGATTCACCTTGTACGGCGAGAGGTAGAGCTTCACGCTCTTTTCGGTAAGCTTGCTGGAATCGGGCGGAAGCACCTGGGAAGCAAGCACCCCGAACTCATATTCGGTTGTTACGCCCTTTTCGAGCAGCTCCGCCTTCAGCACCGAATCGAGGATCTTAGGGTCGTACTTATGGTCGAAATCATTGTAGATGTTCACGCTCACGAGCTCATCAAAAATATCGTTCACCATCGCATCCTGGTGCGAGAACCAATTCTTCTTCAGGTCGAGTGAATCGGTAAGGGAAGGCTGCAGCGGCCCATCGCTTTGCACCCGCGCCCTCAGCTCCGGCGAAGTGCTGTCGCTCGCATAGCTTTTCTCCCGCGATCTTTTGGTGACCACGCCATTGGAATCGGCGCTGATCTCTTCATACACCTTTACCTTCACTTTGTTCTTCGGGAAAGAATAGGACTGCTTATCATCGAGCGAGATCCCGGGTTGTGCAGAATCTGCAGGCGAATAATAGCGCATGCCCTGCTTCCTGAAATTGAATTTCTTCGTAAGGCGCGCAGCGGCCATCTGCTTTTCCATCCGCGCCACCACATTGGTGAGCGCCGCGTTCACATTCTGCTCAAAACGCTCCCTTCCTATCTCCACGGAATTATTGATCCAGTATACCTGGATCGTGATCAGCCCGATCAGCGCCAGGCTGGCCATAATGGTTATAATTCCTGTGTTTCCTTTATGCATCACAAACAAAAATAAGTCATTCCACCCGACTGCAAAACAGCTTAACATATTTTAACAGCGATTAACAGCGCATTAACAGCGGGGCACGAAAACCTGCGCTATGTTTGCCTCCTACTAATTTTGCAAAATTGTACGACAACTCAAAAATCAATTCATCTAAAAAGGAGGCCCAATGAAATTACCATACAAACAATCCATGGCTGTGCTCACCGTAATAGCGCTTACCGGCGTTGCCTGCGGACAAAACGCCAAAGTAAAAACCATCACCATTATCAATGGCGATACCACCGTTAGCGAAAAAGAGGCCGGTGATGCAGACATTGAAAAGCAGATCACCATGGTGATCAACCACGACGGCGACTCAGCGGGGAAAAAAGTGGTCAAAAAGATCATCATCAACGGCGACGGCCAAAAGGATGGAGATGCGCTGGCATACGCTTACACCATAAATGACGGAAAGGACGAAGATGAGCCCGAAAAAGCAAGCATGAAGCTGAACATCCGCGTTACCGGCAACATGGCGAAGGTGGAAGCGGAAAGCAGCAGCAAGGAGCAGCTGAACATCAGCATCCTGGATGAGAACGGCAAGCAGGTGTTTTACGACAGCCAGAAGAGCGGCGGCAAATACAGCAAAGAGATCAAGCTGGAAAAAGGAACTTATTTCCTGAACCTGGTGCAGGATAAAAAATCGACCACGGATAAGATCGTGATCCGGTAAACAAAACACATCCCCATGTGCTGAAAGAGGTTCCGGAAGGGCCTCTTTTTTTGTATCTTTGGAACGCGGATAATACGGATTAATCGGATAGCAACGGATTTATTTATGGAATTAATACACAAAGAAATCACGGATGTGATTTTAGCTTCTTATTACAATGTTTATAATACTTTAGGTTATGGATTCCTGGAGAAAGTTTATGAAAATGCGTTACTGCTCGAACTTACGGAGGCCGGCCTGATCTGTGAGAAACAGAAGCCAATTGAAGTATTTTATAAAGGAATTAAAGTCGGGAGCTATTTTGCCGATATTGTAGTTAATAATAAAGTTATACTTGAATTAAAAGCTGCTGAATCCATCGCACAAGAACATGAATTTCAATTATTGAACTACCTAAGAGCTACAGAAATGGAAATCGGGCTTTTACTTAATTTTGGAAAAAGCCCGCAATTCAAAAGAAAAATATACAGAAATAAATCCGTTTTAAATCAGTAAAATCCGCGTCATCAGCGTTCCAACATGCAGAAAATTAAAAACTACATCAACGGCGAGCTCATCGAGCCTTCCGGAAAACAATACATCGATAACTACAATCCTGCAACCGGAAAAGTTTATTCACTCATTCCCGATTCGGACGAGAAGGATGTTGAGCTCGCTACGGAAGCTGCATTAAAGGCATTTCCTTCCTGGAGCAATACGCCAAAGGACGAGCGCTCCCGCATCATGCTAAAAATTTCGGAGCTGATCGAAAAGAACCTCGACAGGCTGGCCATTGCGGAATCAACGGATAACGGGAAGCCGGTGGCGCTTGCGAAGATGGTGGACATTCCGCGTGCTGCCAGCAACTTTCATTTTTACGCTACCGGGATCCTGCATTACGCAGCAGAAAGCCATTCCATGGAAGATACCGCCATCAATTATACATTGCGCAGCCCGGTTGGCGTTGCGGGCTGCATTTCCCCATGGAACCTGCCTTTGTACCTGTTCACCTGGAAGATCGCGCCCGCTATTGCTTCCGGAAACTGCGTGGTGGCAAAGCCTTCGGAGATCACACCGATGACGGCTTATCTTTTATCGGAACTATGCATCGAAGCGGGATTGCCGAAAGGCGTGCTGAACATTGTGCACGGCTACGGGCATAAAGTGGGCGCCGCGATTACCGCACACCCGAAGATCCCCCTGATCTCCTTTACCGGCGGCACAAAAACCGGGGCGGAGATCGCAAGGGTTGCAGCGCCGATGTTCAAAAAGCTTTCGCTGGAATTGGGTGGAAAGAACCCAAACATCATTTTCGCGGATTGCGATTTTGAGAAGATGATCAAAACAACGCTGAACTCTTCCTTCGCTAACCAAGGGCAGATCTGCCTTTGCGGATCGCGTATCATGGTGGAGCGCAGCATTTACGATAAGTTCAAAGCCGAATTTGTGGCGCGTGTGAAAAAGATGAAGGTGGGCAACCCGGCAGATGCTGAAAGCCGTCTCGGAGCGGTGGTTTCAAAGGCACACATGGAAAAGGTATTATCGTATGTTGAGCTGGCGAAGCAGGAAGGCGGAACCGTGCTTTGCGGCGGGCACCAGGTAAAATTAGAAGGAGAATTTTCAGAAGGATATTACATTGCACCAACGGTGATCGAAGGATTGCTGCATGATTGCAGGACGAACCAGGAAGAGATCTTCGGGCCCGTGGTAACGATCATGCCATTTGATACGGAAGAGGAAGCGCTGAAGTACGCGAACAGCACGCAATACGGACTGGCCTCCATCCTCTGGACGGAAAACCTGACGCGCGCGCACCGCATCGCAGGCGAGCTTCATGCAGGTATCGTATGGATCAACTGCTGGCTGCTGCGCGACCTGCGCACGCCATTTGGCGGTGTGAAGGGCTCCGGCGTAGGACGTGAAGGCGGTTTTGAAGCCCTGAACTTTTTTACGGAACCGAAGAACGTGTGTATTAAGCTGAAATAATTTTACCGCAAAGGCGCGGAGACGCTAAGAACAGCTAAGCCTTTGCGATCTTTGCGAAAACCTTTGCGGCCTTTGCGGTTAAAAACGTATGATCACTGATCGAGCTTCCCCGCAAGCACGCAGGTCTTTTTGTAATGCTTCACTTTCCCTGAAACATCAAACACCTCTATGAAAATAATGTAGATGCCGATGCGGGCTTTTTCGCGCTCTTCATTAATGCCATCCCAGCTGAAGGTGCCGCTGATGCCCAGCAATTCATTGCGGACAAGGTTCTTCACCACTCGTCCTTTGCTGTCGTAGATCGTTACATTTCCCACATATCCCGGCGTATCGAAATGATAGTTGATGTTCACCACATCGTTGGCGCCATCTTCATCCGGCGAGAAAAGCTCCGGCGTTATTTCAATGGAATTATCCGCCACGCCTGCATCGTTGTACTGCGAATTTTTATATCCCGGCGTTGCATAGCCAACCGCTTCCGATGCCGAATGCCAGTTGGTGAGGTCCTGCGTTGGCCGGTCAAAATCGATGCGCTCCAGCGATACGCCTTTGGTTACATTGAGTAAAGGAAATTGCATGTAATCGTAATACGTGAAATGATCGATAACGAAAAAGCCGACAGAAAGGCTGATCGTGCCGCCGGAAATGTTCATGGAAGGAAGATTGTCCACATCGAGGAATGCCTCGGGATCAGTTGTTGTGTACTGGCTTTTAACAATGTTACCGTTCTCGCTCAGCACAAGGTAATCGCCGGGGAAAAGAAGATAGCCATCGTTGCTGATGATCTCGGGGAACACGGGAATGTTATTCACCGTATCAAACTGCGAGATGATCATTGTGCCCAGGTCGATCACCTTATTTGAACGGTTGTATATTTCCACAAAGTCGACACCGCCTGTATTCGGGTCATACAAAATTTCATTGATCACCACATCATTCGCCACAGCAGGCTCGGGAATGGCGAAGCGCGCCGAGTTATCTGTCCCAACGGGATTTCCCACACAATCGGTAATGGTATTGTTCACCGTTACTTTGTAGATGATGCCCTGCTGCAAGGCTGTTCCCAATGCGAGGCGAACGCTTTTAAAATCGGGCCCCACTGGCTTTGCCTGTGTTGGCAAACCAATGCTGTTATCAATAGTATAAAGCGCAGGGCTTGCCATGGATGCGCTATCGAGCGGCTCATTGAAATGAAGGAGGATGGTATCATTTGCAATGATCGAAACGCGCAGCACCTGCGGAACAATGTTATCGGGGTTCACAGCATTCACCGAGTTCAGGGCGCCCGGAGTTCCGCCGTTCACATTCACGGAAGCGCGCCAGTTGTCCATTCCTTCGCAGGGATTGTTCGGATCAACCTGCTCGAGGCTCCAGCCGCCGTTCTTTTTCACCGCATCCTTGTACCATGCATCGGTGTACGACACAGTGGAGATCACCACTCCGACAGGTGTTCGCAGCGTAAGCGTTTGTCCTGTGTTTGTAAGGCCCGGAAAGCTGGTTACACCAACCGCATTGGCGCTTGCAGGAAATAAAGGTGCATTGGTGGTAGTAGCAAGCACGATGTACCCGTTGGCAGCAATGTTCACATCCGGGAGCAGCTTTGTGCTTGTTCCGGCGGTGTATCTCCAGTTGCTGAGATTGATGGCGTATGCGGTGCGGTTGTGCAGCTCCACATACTCATACTCTATCGCAGGCAATCCGACGGTTCCGTCGGGATCCGCCATGATCTCGTTGATCACCACATCAAAAGGCTTTACCCTGTAGTAATCGAAAGCGGCAGTAACAGGGCTTACGGTATTGCCGGAGCAATCTGAAAGGCTGCTGATGGTCAATGTATATGCTGTTGCTGAATTCAATACAGTTCCCAATGTAAGTGTGACACAGGTATATGTCGCATTCGCCACTGCGGAAACAGGTGTCCCGATGCCATTGTCGATACCGTAATTACTTAGCAATGCGATCTGTGTTACATCGATGGCTTCACTGAAGCAAACAGAGATATGCGTTGAATCCACCGCAGAAACAGAAGCCACGTAAGGAGCTATCACATCCATCACAGTTGAAAAAACGCTGTTGATCACACCCGGTGTTCCGCCGTTTGTATTGTTGGATGCGATCCAGTTGTTGGAGCCCGGACAGCCGGCAGGCGCATTCGGATTGATGAGCTCGAGCGTCCAGCCGCCATCTTTTTTCACAGCATCCTGGTACCAGGTATCTGTGTAATTCACAGAGTCGATCAGTGTGAGCGCGCTGTTCTTCAAATAAAGATTATCGCCGGCATTGTTCAGGGAAGGAAAGCTGCTCAACCCCATCACCGCGCCAAATCCGCTCCAGGAGGCGGTATCCGCAAGCGGACAAAGGATCAGGTATTGATTCGGCAATAAATTATAATTGCTGAGCGTAGCTGTGGAAGAACCATCCATGAATTTCCATCCGTTAAGGCTGAAGGTGCTGGAGCTGTTGTTGTAGATCTCAACAAATTCCGTTAAAGGCAAGCCCACCTGTGGTGAAGGATCGGCAAAGATCTCGTTAATGATCACATTTTTATATGCAGCAACGGCCGGCACTGTGTAGGTGAATGTTGCGGTGGCCGGACTCAGCGCATTTCCCGAGCAATCGGCCATGTTGCTGATCGTTAATGTGTAGCTCGTGGCCGGTGTCATTGCTGTTCCAAGCGTAAGGTCGGCACAGGTAAGCACTGCATTTGCTGTTGCAGAAACAGGCGAGCCAATTCCTCCACTCAGGCTGTAATTGCCTGTGAGCGCTATTTGTGAAGCATCCACCGCTTCGGTATAGCATACCGTGATGTGTGTTGCATCTATGATGGTAACACCGGAAATCCCGGGAGCTGTAACATCCGCAGCTGTTGAATAAACGCTGTTCACGGTTCCGGGCGTGCCGCCATTCACATTGTTAGAAGCGGTCCAGTTGCCGGATGGCGGGCAACCTGCCGGCGCATTCGGATTGATGAGCTCGAGCGACCAGCCACCGGCCTGCTTCACAGCATCGCGGTACCAGGTATCGGAATAGCTTACCGAATCGATGAAAGCAAGCGTGTTGTCCTTCAGGTAAAGATTATCGCCGGCGTTATTCAGCGAAGGAAATGTGCTTACTCCCATTGTTGGCCCGTAAGGCGTAAAGGAAGCGGTATCTGCAACCGGGCAGATGATCAGGTATTGCCCCGGAGCAAGGCTATAGCTGCCCAGCGTTGCCGTGGAAGAGCCGTCGGTAAATTTCCAGCCGTTGAGGTTGAAGGTGTTTGTGCCGCGGTTATAGAGCTCGATGAACTCAAACAGAGGCAATGCAACCTGCGGGGTTGGATCGGCAAAGATCTCGTTGATGATGATGTCCTTATAAGCGGGAACTACCGGCGCGAAATACGTGAATGTGCTTGTTGCGCTGCTGATGGCATTTGCGCTGAGGTCCTGAACACCGCTCACCGTAAGCGTATTCATCAATGCGCTGGTGAAAGCTGTTCCAAAGGTAAGGTGCACAAGGCTAAGGCTGCTTGCATCGCGTAAGGCAGCAGAAGGATTTCCCAATCCGTTATCTGCGCTGTAGTTTGTTAATGTTTGCGAGCTGGCAAGATCAACGGGCTCGTTGAATTGCACATCCAGCTGCGTAGCTGAGATCACAGTGGAAGAAACGATGGCAGGCGGAGTGGTATCCACTACGATGGCGCCGTTGAAAAAATCGTCGAAGAAAAATTTGGTCGCGGAGCTGATCGTGTACACACAGGCGACACCGAAAAAGCTGGTTGTTGTGTAGGTGTTGTCTGTTCCGGTAGCTTCCAAGGCATAGGTTGTGCCTCCTGCGGGATCAACAAACAGGCTCCAGCTGCCCGAGGCATTCCGGGTTACTTTTACACCGATAGCGAAGGATGCTGAAATTTCCCCGTTGGTTCCCCTTGCCACGGAAGTGCTGGTCATTCCGGTCTGGCGGAACAGCTCCACCGCATCGAGGCTTCCTGCCTCGCCAAACTGCAGGTAATAGCCATTGAGCGGGCCTTCCAGGTTGGCCTGGTCGGAAGCGAGGTATACTCTCCCGTAATTGCTGCCAGAAGGTGCAAAGGTTTGCTTGATATAAAAGCGCCATTCAATATTGTTGAGGGATGCCGTGGGGCTTGCTGTGGATAAATAAGAAGCGCCGGCAACCGTGTTGTTCAGCTGCAATTGCTGGGAAGCATTCACTATAAATTCGGTTCCATCACCCGACCATGAAGGTGCCGCAGTAAAATTTCCGTCGGAAAAATTATCCGTTACCTGTGCGCCTGCAAGTGATGAGATCAGAAGAAAAAGAAAAAGAATTTTACGCATGTCCTGTTTTTACAAAGCTATCTGTAAATATAAAAAAAATGAAGCTATGAAGGCTTTTCCGCAGATTAAATAATGGATAAACCACAATTTTTTTGGGCGATCAAAAAAAATCGCTTAGGTTTGTTTTTATACCTCACCCCGGCCCTCTCCAAAGGGAGAGGGAGCAGATAAAGGGCTGAATAAAAATGTGAATTAAAAACAATCCTCTCCTTCAGGGCACCGTTGTGCCACGCCCCTCTCCTTCGGAGAGGCATAAAGGCTGAGGTCTAACAAAAGGTTTATGAAAGTAGCAGTAGTTGGCGCCACCGGCCTGGTAGGCACAAAAATGATCCAGGTGCTTGAAGAACGTAATTTCCCTATCACAGAGCTGATCCCGGTAGCTTCGGAAAAATCGGTAGGCAAGGAAGTTTCCTACAAAGGAAAAAAATTCAAGGTGGTGGGTATGCAAACCGCGATCGACATGAAGCCGGCTATTGCCCTGTTTTCGGCCGGCGGCAGCACTTCGCTCGAATGGGCGCCGAAATTTGCCGCAGCAGGTATCACCGTGATTGATAATTCATCGGCATGGCGCATGGACCCTACTAAAAAATTAGTGGTACCGGAGATCAATGCGGATACGCTTACCGCCTCCGACAAGGTGATCGCGAACCCGAACTGCTCTACGATCCAAATGGTGGTTGCTTTAAACCCATTGCATAAAAAATACAAGATCACACGCATTGTTGTTTCCACGTATCAATCGGTTACCGGCACCGGCGTAAAGGCGGTTGACCAGATGATGAACGAGCGCAAGGGAATAAAAGGGGAAATGGCTTATGCCTACCCCATCGATATGAACGCGATCCCGCACATCGATGTGTTCACCGACAATGGCTATACGAAAGAGGAGATGAAGATGGTGAACGAAACGAAGAAGATCATGGGCGACGACAGCATCCGCTTAACGGCTACCACTGTGCGAATCCCGGTAATGGGCGGACACAGCGAGAGTGTGAACGTTGAGTTTGAGAATGAATTTGAGATGAATGATGTACGCCACATCCTCGGGAATGAGCCGGGAGTGATCCTCGTGGATGATGTGAAGAACCTGAAATACCCGATGCCGATGGATGCCCACGATAAGGACGAAGTGTTTGTAGGCCGCCTTCGCAGGGATGAAACACAGCCGAAAACACTGAACATGTGGATCGTTTCGGATAACCTCCGGAAAGGCGCTGCCACCAACGCGATCCAAATCGCGGAGTATTTGGTGAAGAAGAAGCTGGTGTAGGTTATAATTTCTTTTTGGAAGACTTCTTTTCAGGCGCGGAATTGGTGTGAAACAAATATTTCATAACCAAAATGAAAAAACCAAAGAAGTTAACCGTGGTGGATGTTATCAGCGTTATCAGAATCTTATCGGAAAGGTGAAACTTATTATGAATTAAATACCCTTCCGCAGCAGCGAGCACAACTATAAAAATGAACAGGCACCAGGTACAAGTAAGAATAAAGGTAAGTAAAGCGTATCGTTTTCTGGCTTCCCTGTCTTGTTTAAGGGTCTCGTTCCGGTGCCGCCTCTCTATCAGGTCTTCCGTCTGGATTAGGCGGTCCAGTTCATCGGTAAGGTATATGGACTCCTTTTCTACACGCTCCTTTTCTTCAACAACATGATCTGCGGCTTTGCCTTCTGCCTCTATAAGGCTTCTTATGGAGGAAGATGAAAAGTTACTGAACAAACTCATTTAGAAACAGATGCTGATTTAAACTGCTGAAGGAAGTACTCACCTATTTCTTCATTTGGCATTGTGCCATTTTTATAGTGAAGCTTCCAGGGGGATCCATCTTTATGTGTCCATGCAGAGAGTGTAATAGCATCAATGTCTTTTAACGTTTCCCATGTTAGATCAATAGCGCTTCTTGCATCCCTGCTTAAGGAGTTTTTTTCCAATTCCTTTTTTTGCCCCTCCGACAAAAACAAAAACAAATGATCCGTATCCACTATGGGATCGCTACCATATATTTTGTAAGAAGCATAAATTTCAGGCACAACTGGTCCATATTCCCATGCCTGGAATTTTTCATTAATTAAAGGGGAGTTATATTGAGCTAAATGGATGCCGTGAGCAAAATAAACGAGCTTTTGCAGCTTCATCTGGGTTACGGGATTCTTATCCTCGATCCCCTTTCTCACGAATTCAAATGCTATGGCTATTGCTGGGTACATGCTAAATAAATTTACACTACTAGAACATACAAACTAACTATATGTTTAATTTTTACGAGTGAATTGCTTATTACTATTCGCTTGTTAAAGATACAAAAAAATTATCTGAACATTTCAAACAAGCTACGAAACATAGCACACAGGAGCTATTCCGGCCACTGTTTTTTAGACATTAATTGCATAACCGAAAACAAGGATGATACCAACCCCGCCAGCAATAGTGGCAGTACAGGCAGAGTGTAGCGCTCCTCCACTCCTCTCTGGAAATAGCAGAGATAAAAAAGATACATAAAGGGAAGCCAGCCGAACACAAGGCTGATCAAGCGGTGCCGGCGGAAGAAGAAAAGATGAAGGAAAACCGCGAGAAAGCAGGAAACATGCAGCAGGTAGCTCAGCAGCCGCAGCGCCTCCATCCACAGCCTCCCGCGAAATGTTACCTGGAACATGTACAGGGAAAGATTTGAATTGAACGCCAGTAAGTACAATACCCTGAGCGGCGCGATCACATGATACTGCAGAGGAAATTCGCTTTTGTATTCCGAAGTAAGCTTCCCGAAACCGGCGATCACTTTTTGCTCCTCCTCCGAAAGCTCCATCGGCATTGCAAGTCCCTTGTCGTAATAAGGCTTTTGATACAGCACTGCCGACTGGTAATCGCGGAACACAGCGCTGAGCCGTTGCTTCCCAAAATAAGAAACCACCTCAGCAGGCATCTGATTTAACGCAAACGCGACATAACTTATCGATGTATCACCTTTGATGGCCGCATCCCACATGGGCACCATGTAGGAAAATCCCACATCGCCCCTTTCAGCCCAGCAGCCAGCAAACTCCCAGTATGCTTTAAAAGGCGCGCGGTAAATTGTGTTTCCGTCGGCATAATAAATGGGATGCAATCCTACATATCTTCCCGCGATATTATAATTCCGGACCTGCCATACCAACATAAAGCTGAGCGCAACAACTGTGAAAGCCGTTAGTTTTAAAACCCGCCTGGCAAAGGGCAATCCCCTGGAATCAGCGAGCAGGAAGGCCGGCAGCAGCAGTATAAAAACACCAAGCACCGGTCGCACAATGAACAAAAATGCAAACACAAGCGCTGCGAAAAAGTAATAGCTATTTTTACCGCGTGCAGTTAGCGCTGCTCTTGCTTTGAACAGCAGGTAAACGTAATACAACAAAAGCGCGGGTGTGATGCCTTCGGTAAGCGTGTAGGATAAAAAGCCGATGGCGAAAGGACTGCAGCCGTAAATGAAGCTACAGATAAGCGTAGCCTTCCTGTTTTTCACAAGCAGCAATAAAATGGAATAAAACCAGAAAACGGAAAAGGCAAAGAGCAGGTATTGAAAGAATTTCAGCGCCGTGATGGAAGCAGGAACCCCAAACACCTTTAAAAATGGCAGGTACAGGAGCCCGTAGCCGGGCGGACGGATAAACCTTCCCAGCTTTGAAGCGCCATAATCTTCGCCCCATGAATTGCTTTCAAGGTAATTCCGGGGCGGATTGATGTAGCTCGCATCGTCGTTCGTGATGATGGTGCCGCCGCTTCGCACCACATCAGCAGGAGCTTTGCGCAGGCTGAGCTCATTGTAAAAAAGCGCCGCAAAAAAGGAAAGGATACACAGGATATAAATGGCAATGTCCTTCTTTTTCAAAAATGCCGGGATCGCCATTTATAGAATTTAAGTGAGTGGTGGTGCCTCAGAATTTGTGACTTCAACAGCAGGCTGCACCGGTTCTTCTTTTTTCTTTGCAAAGAAGCGCCTCTGGTACAATACGATCATTGCCACGCCAACGCTGATCGAGAAATCTGCGAAGTTGAAAACGGGACGGAAGAACACAAAATCCTCCGTGCCCCAGATCGGGAACCAGGAAGGGAAATGACCTTCGATAATAGGAAAATAGAACATATCCACCACTTTACCGTGCAGGAAAGAGGCATAGCCGCCTTCCTCCGGCATGAACCGTGCGACCTCGTAGCCGCTGTCGCTGAAGACCATCCCGTAAAAGGCGCTATCGATAATGTTCCCGACCGCGCCGGCAAAGATCAATGCAATGCAGATCACATATAATTTGTCTTCGTTTTGCTTGGTGAGCTTCCAGAGGTAATAGCCGATGCCGCCTACTGCAATGATCCGGAACACGCTCAGGAAGAGCTTCCCGAATTCGCCGCCGAACTCCATCCCGTAAGCCATCCCGTTATTCTCCGTAAAGTGAATGATGGCCCAGTCGCCTGCGAGGTGATACTCATCGCCTAAGAAGAAATGCGTTTTTACGTATATTTTTATCAGCTGATCGATCAGCAGGACAAGAAAGACAATGAAGAGTGGTTTTTTCACAAATAAAATTTTATATTTTTTCAATACAGCCAGCGCTCTTTCTCGATACGCTCCCGTTGGTCGCACTCGAAATGACCGCGCTCATCCGGTGCAAAAATAAAGAAAGGTTACACATTGGTAACCTTTCTTTGGAAAAATTGTACACTATTTTATGAGATCCCGTGTCGGAGCCCGGGATGACGGTTCCATAGTAAACTTATGCGTTCTGCTCTAATTTCGCTTCGATCGCTAAAGTTGCGTGAGGCACGCTTCTTAAACGCTCTTTGGAGATCAGCTTGCCGGTTGCGCGGCAGATCCCGTATGTTTTGTTCTCGATGCGGATCAGGGCATTCTGCAGGTTCTGGATGAATTTCTCCTGGCGTGATGCGAGGTGAGCTGTTTCTTCTTTCGACAATACATCGGATCCGTCTTCCAGCAACTTGAAGGTTGGGGAAGTATCGTCCGTACCGTGATCATCCTTGTGAGAGAGCGTGCTCTTCAGCAATTCATAATCCTTCTGCGCTTCGGAAAGCTTTTTCAGGATCAGCTCCTTGAACTCTTTCAGCTCATTGTCTGAGTAACGTGTACGTGTATCGGTATTGATATGCGGTTTTGGCGCAGGCCCCATCGGCTTGCGGATGGAAGGCGTTTTATATTCCACGATCATCGGAGCCTCGTCCCTGCTGTTGTTCCTTCTGTCGTCATCTAGGTCCATATCACGCTCCCTTTTTTTCGGGGCAGGTGCTGGCTTTTTCAATTCAGGCTTTGCTGCTACCGGCTTCGGTGCTTCTTTTTTTGGTTCCACTTTCGCTACCGGTTTTGCAACCGGCTTCGCTACTGGTTTTGCAACAGGTTTAGCTGGCGCCTTTTTCGCTACCGGCTTTGCCACCGCCTTTTTAACAGGAACTGCCTTTTTAGGCGCTGCTGCTTTTTTTACGGGTTTTACCACTTTTTTAGGAGCTGTTTTTTTAGCTGCCACTTTCTTCACAGGCTTTTTGGCTGCTACTTTCTTAACAGGTTTCGCTGCTTTTTTTGGTGCTGCTTTCTTCACAATTTTCTTTGCCACGATCTTCTTTACAGGTTTTTTAGCCACCACTTTTTTAACAGGTTTCTTTGCGGCAGCCTTCTTTACAGGTTTTGCTGCTTTTTTAGGAGCTGCTTTCTTTGCAGGTGCCGGTTTTGCCGCTTTTTTAGGTGCCGCCTTTTTTACGGGCTTCTTATCCGCCTTAGCAGACTTTTTCGCAGGTGCCGCAGCTTTTTTAGCCGGTTTACCTTTTTGCACTTTCTTAGCCATGTTAATTGGTGTTTTTTAGTTTAGTTATCGAAATCACTGTTTTTGTATCTTCATCCAATTCCACCTCGGAGCCTTGTGCAGCTTCCAGTATATCAACAAGTTCCAGCGAAGATGCCAAAATTTCCGCGCAAATATAGTTCAAATTATTATTGACTGCCGAATTAATAGCAGAATTTCTCTGAATTTTAACGTCGATCCGGTCTGTAACGTCCAGATTACTGTCCTTCCGGAGGTTCTGGATCCTGTTCACCAGCTCCCTGGCAATGCCTTCTTCCTTCAGGTCTTCCGTGATCGTAACATCCAGTGCCACAGTCAATTGACCCGAATTCGCCACTTTCCATCCCGGAAGGTCCACCGGGATGATCTCAACATCCTCAGTATCAAGGACAATGGATTCTCCTTCGAATGTCATTTCAAACTTCCCGGTTTTTTCAATCCCCGAAATGATCGCCTGTGCATTCGCATTGGCAAAAGCCTGCACCGATTTCATGTGCTTTCCGCATTTTTTGCCCAATGTCTTGAAATTCAGCTTCAGGTTCTTCACGATCTGCGTATTGGATTCATCCACGAGCTCGAGGCTTTTCACATTCACTTCGGAAAGGATCAGGTCCTTCACCGCTTCGATCTTCGCTTTATACGAATCATCCAGCACCGGGATCTGGATCCTGTTCAATGGCTGACGTACGCGGATGTTCTCTTTTTTACGGATGGACAATACCATCGACGAGATCTTCTGCGCAAGCTCCATGCGCTCCTCGAGGCCTTTATCAATGCTGCCGGTGTCCGCAGAAGGGAAATCGCCAAGGTGTACTGATTCCGCCTTCTGTCGGCCGGTAACGGCATTCAGGTCGGAATACAGCCGGTCCATGAAGAACGGTGCGATAGGCGCGGATAGCTGCGTGATCACTTCGAGGCAGCGGTATAGGGTTTGGTAAGCGGCGATCTTATCGGTGGAATATTCGCCTTTCCAGAAACGGCGCCTGCAGAGGCGAACGTACCAGTTGCTCAGGTGCTCATCGAGGAATGTTTCGATGTAACGGCCTGCACGGTGCGGCTCGTAATCGTTGTATGCTTCGTCCACTTTGCGGATCAGCGTGTTAAGCTCGGAGATGATCCAGCGGTCGATCTCGGGGCGCTCGCTCAGCGGCACTTCCGCTTCCTTGTAGGTAAAGCCGTCCACATTCGCATACAGCGCGAAGAATGAGTAGGTGTTGTGAAGCGTTCCGAAGAACTTGCGCTGCACTTCGCCGATGCCTTCAATGTCGAATTTAAGGTTATCCCAGGGCGCCGCGTTGGTAATCATGTACCAGCGAGTGGCATCGGGGCCGTATTGTTCAATGGTTGCAAACGGATCCACGGCATTGCCGAGGCGCTTGCTCATCTTTTGACCGTTCTTGTCGAGCACCAATCCGTTGCTCACTACATTTTTAAACGCCACCGAATCGAAACACATGGTGGCGATCGCATGCAGGGTAAAGAACCAGCCGCGGGTTTGATCCACGCCTTCCGCGATGAAATCGGCAGGATAATATTTTTTCTGGTCGATCAGCTCCTTGTTCTCGAAGGGGTAATGCAGCTGTGCATAAGGCATTGCGCCTGAATCGAACCACACATCGATGAGATCGGGCTCGCGGAACAGCTTTTTGCCGTTGCGCTCCAGCACAATGTTATCTGCATACGGCTTGTGCAGGTCGAATGTATCGTAGTTCTCCTTGCTGTTATCGCCGGGCTTGAATGCATCCAGCGGATTGCTTTGCATCGCGCCTTTTGCAACGGCATTTACTATTTCTGTTTTCAGGTCCTCCACCGATCCGATGCAGATCTGCTCGGTACGGTCTTCGCTCGTCCAGATCGGGATCGGGATGCCCCAGAAGCGTGAGCGTGATAAATTCCAGTCGTTCAGGTTTTCGAGCCAGTTGCCGAAGCGGCCGGTACCTGTGGATTCGGGCTTCCAGTTAATGGTTTTGTTCAGCTCGATCAGCCGGTCTTTGTATGCGGTGGTTTTGATGAACCATGAATCAAGCGGATAATACAATACCGGCTTGTCGGTGCGCCAGCAATGCGGGTAGCTGTGGATGTACTGCTCTTTCTTGAACAGCTTTCCGTCTCTTTCCAGCTTCAGTACAATGCGCTCATCAACACTTAAATATTTTAATTTTCCGGTATCCTCGATCGGGCCGCCGTTTGACTTTTTCAGCTTCTCCTTCTGGATCGCCAGCTCTGCTTCTTTTTCATCGGCAGTTAAATAATCTTCCTTCACAAATTCCCCTCCATACAGGAAAACGCCGTCGCTGATCGAATCGAGAAAACGTCCGCGCAGGTCGACCAATGGCACGGCCTTCCCGCTTTCATTCAACACCATCATTGGCGGAATTTCGGGCTTTGCAGCCTTAGCCGCATTAAAATCGTCCGCACCAAAGGTTGGCGCAATATGCACAATGCCGGTTCCATCCGATGTTGTTACAAAATCGCCCAGGATCACGCGGAATGCATTCTCCGGGTTTTCATGCGGCTTTACAAAATCGAGCAGCTGCTCGTAACGGATACCTTCAAGTTCGGCGCCTTTGAACGTTTTCAGCACCTCAAACGGACTTGCCTTATCGCCGGCCTTGTATTCTTCGAATTTTAATTCCGCATTCTTTTCAGGAAAATATTTGCCAAGCAATTCCTTTGCAAGGATCACATGGATCACTTCCATTTCCTTTCCTGCGGCTGGATACGGGCTGAAGGCCTTTACCAACACATAATCAATATTTTTTCCGACAGCCAATGCGGTGTTGGATGGGAGTGTCCAGGGCGTGGTCGTCCAAGCGAGGAAAAAGACCTCACCCCGGCCCTCTCCAAGGGAGAGGGAGTTTTGACCCTGCGCAACTTTAAACATAGCAACAGCAGTACGATCCTTTACATCCCTGTAACATCCCGGCTGGTTCAATTCATGCGTGGAAAGCCCTGTTCCGGCTGCCGGCGAATATGGCTGAATAGTAAATCCTTTGTACAATGCCTGTTTTGAATACAGGTTGTTCAGCAGCCACCAGACACTTTCAATGTATTTGTTCTCGTACGTGATGTACGGGTTCTCCATGTCTACCCAGTAGCCCATCTTCGCTGTCACATCCGCCCATACATCGGTGTATTTCATTACATCCTTGCGGCATTCGAGGTTATACTGCTCCACGGTGATCTTCTTCCCGATGTCTTCCTTGGTGATGCCCAGCGTTTTTTCCACGCTCAGCTCGATCGGCAAACCGTGCGTATCCCATCCTGCCTTACGCTTCACCTGGAAGCCTTTCTGCGTTTTGTAGCGGCAGAAAATATCCTTGATGGAACGTGCCATCACGTGATGAATTCCGGGCAGGCCGTTGGCGCTTGGCGGGCCTTCATAAAAAACAAAAGGGGCTTTTCCTTCACGGGAGGTGATGGACTTTTCAAACGTGTTGTTCTCATTCCATACTTTCTGGATGTCTTTCGCGGTTTGCGAGAGGTTCAGGCCTTTGTACTCGGTATATTTCTTACTCATAACAGGTTCTTAAAAAGGAGGGCAAAGCTACGGGTTTTATCTGTAAAAACCTATTGTTTAAAGGCTTATGCTGTTGCCTCCAATACAAAACCCTGTCCATCACTGAACAGGGTTTGATATAATTTTTTTCAACTTCTATTTTGAGATGATGAGGGCTCTCGTAACGCTAACATTGCCATCCAGCAGCACACGAACAAAGTAACTTCCCGGCGGCATGTTCTCCGTATCCATGTTTATATTATTAATTCCGGGAACTCCTTTTCCAACATAACCTACTTGCATTTGTTGTCCTATCATGTTGAATACCTGGATTTGAATGTCCTGGTCTTTCTCCAGTGTTATGCTAATGGTTACATTATTTACAGCAGGACTGGGGAACAACCGGAAAGAGGAGTATTGCTCCTGTTCACTAATACCCACATACATGTCAACGTATGCTCCAAGGCTGTCAGTAGCTCCAAAATAAGTAACGGTTCCCATGCGGGCCAGCGGATAATGATACCCGTTTGCATACCACATGTACAGGTTGCAGCCATGATTAATTGAGTAGGAGCCTCCTATCGCGCTATCTCTGTAATTTTGAACAAAATGAACCCTGGTCGTATTCAAAAATGTCCCCGCCGGTGTGATGAGGGTACCATAACCATCGGCTGTGACCGTGGTTGTGCCCAACCTGCCTAAAACTACACTTGTAGTATCCCAGGTTCCTCCCCAGTTATCACTGTAGGTATCCCCAAACGTAAAAGGGAAACGCAAAATATCCTCCGGATCCGAATATGATTTTTCGAACATTGAAACTGAGGATGCTATAAATCCGTAGTTCTGCAGCGCAGACGATGAAGTTTTCTGGTACGCTTCGCCTCCAGGCCTGCTAAATGCGATATTCGCAGAAGGATAGTAAGAGCCGTAGGCTGTGGAGGCTACAGTTACACAATTATTAATCACGGCTACACCTGCTGGAAAAACTGAAAAGTCCCACGTTACCCCTGCGCCCGAAGCACCGGGATGAACGTATGTAGTCTTTATTTCAGTATACGTTTCTCCCACCAGGGGATTTATTCCGGCGGCAGAAAGCGGAGTTTGGGCGAACAGTGCCGAAGCACCGCTAAGAAGCGATCCGGTAAGAAGAATGAAATAATTTTTCATTATCTTTTTGATTATATGGTTGCGATCACCTTCAGCTCGATGGCTATAGGCGTAGGCAGGCAATTGATCTCGATGGTGGTGCGGCAGGGCTGATTATCCTTGAACCATTCGGCATACACGCGGTTGTAAATGGCGAAATCATCCTTCATATTGGTAAGGAACACCTGCACATCCACAATGTTATCCCAGCTGCTGCCGGCATCTTCAAGGATGTATTTAATGTTCTGGAACACGCTCCTGCACTGCGTTTCAATATCATAGGAAACAATGTCCCCCTTTTCATCCAGCTCCACGCCGGGAATTTTTTTGGTTCCGCGCTCCCTCGGGCCTACTCCTGAAAGAAATAACAGATTGCCCACTTTGCGCGCATGCGGGTATGCACCCACAGGTTCCGGCGCCTTGCTCGAATTGATCCTGTCTTCTGCCATGTTGGAATTGAATTATTTAATAAGAATTGTTCTGATTGATTTTAACGAAGTAAAGGTAGGGTTTTCGCAAGGAAAAACAAGCATTCGAAAATCGCATGTCACTTCGAGTGCGACTGTAGGGAGCCCTTCGACTATGCTCAGGATAAACTCCTCGAGAAGTGTGTAAGCAAATGTTCCGTTATATCGCTATAAATTAGATTGACGGCTCTTTTCAAATTGTTTATATTTGTTTGAACATCCGCATTTTATTCCTGAATTATGAAAAACAAACTGCTTGTTTTATCCATTCTTTTTCTCTGCATGTTCCAGTGTGTGCTGGCGCAGGACACGATCCTGAAAAGAAACAAGGAAAAGATCATCGCAAAGATCATCGAGATCTCCCCAACGGAAGTGAAATACAAACGCTCCGACCTTCCCGATGGGCCTACGTATACGGAGAGCAGGTCGGGCATCAGCTCCATTCATTACTCGAACGGCAGCGTGGACGATTTCATGGCGAAAAAGCCAACGCCGCCACCGGTGCCTGTTGCAACGGTTCCAACCGACATGACACCGCGCTATGTATTGGTGCTGAACGATGCCACGCAGCTGAAAGGCACCGTGATAAAGGAAAACAAAGGCGAAGTGGTTTTCCTTGACGACAACCTCGGCGAAAAAACGATCAGCCGCAAAAAAGTGGCTTCCCTGAAACGTGAATATGGCGATGAAACCTGGGTGTTCACGCTTACCGACGGCTCGGTGATCACCGGGAAGATCATCCGCAAAACGGAAACTGAAACCGCTATAGAAACGCAAAACCTCGGCAACGTCAGCATCCCCACCTCCAAGGTGAGCACCATGGTTGAATTTGACAATGGGACCATTTCAAAAGATGGTAAATTCTGGTTCAAGAACCCGAACTCCACACGCTACCTCTTTGCTCCATCTGCATTTGGACTTCGCAAGGGCGAAGGCTATTACCAGAATTTTTACGGCGCGGGCAATGCCTTCAATTTCGGCCTTACCGATTATTTCTCCATCGGCGGAGGAGTGCTCGGCCCGCTTGGGATCTTTATCACTCCAAAGGTTTCTACGCAGGTGAACAAGTATGTGCATGTGGCGGGCGGACTGCTCATCGGCAACGGCTTTTTCCCGATCAACGGAAGCAATCTTTCACTCGGTGAAGGATACTGTATTTTCACCGTGGGCACCTACGACCACAACATTACCGCCGGCGCGGGATATGGCTTTGTAGGCACCCGGGGCGAAACAAGATGGCAGAAGCAGCCGATGATCGTAGCAAACGGCATGACGCGCATCAGCAGGAAAATTGCGCTTGTTACCGAGAACTGGTTTGTTCCTGTGCAAGGCGATCCCTTTCGCCGCGGCTTCCTCGAAGAATCACATTACGAAGCTTTCTTTTCATACGCCTGCCGCATCATGAGCGAGCGCAGCAGCGTCGACATCGGATTTCTCAATACACCGTGGCTTATGGAAAAGGGCTATTATGTTGGTATTCCGTATATTGACTTTGTGATCCGTTTTGGGAAGTATAAGGAGGAGAGTAAAAGCCCTTAATGCTCATAAACAGGAAGAATCATCTTTTCGAAGCCGCGCGTGAGGACTGAAAGCCTGCGATGCCGTCTGGCTGGTGTAGCGATCAGACTTACTTAATTTTTATTTCTTTTTCAAGGAAAAGAATAACATCATTTAACGCTATAAAACTCAATCCTTTTCTCCATTAAAGAGTCAAACCTGCTCTTTGTTTCTATTATAAGGCGGTTAAAATATTCTTCAGTATCAGTCATTAGTTGTTTGTTTTCATTTAGATGCATTATCTCAGGCCACTCTAGGAATCTTTCGACATAATTTCGGCATAATTTTTCCAATTCAATTGTGTATGACCGACTTTCAGTAAGATTTTGAAAAAGAAATGCGGCTAGTTGCATTTGACCCAAATATCCCTCATATAGAGTATCTCCGCTCAATATCGAAATTTTGTCTAGCATATTGGAATAGTCGTCTTTAAATGACTCACTAAGATATTTTGCTTCTTTAGACTTTGACGTTAATGCACTCAATCCAATACCTATCCGCCAGCGGTTATAATTAAACAACGAAGAATCTTTTTGTAATGCCACACGCTTATAATTCATAGTATCTTCCTCATAACTATATTTAATTCCATATAAACGAAATGTAATATTATCCACATGCGAATCCATTGAATCACAAGCAAAGCCGATTTCCTTTACGAGCTCCGTTATTTCCAATAGTCTTTTAAATTGAGCAAAAACTTCACTAATATTCTTATCACGAATTGGAATTAACTTACCATATAATTCTGTAGTTAATTCTTCTTTTGCATCTATATAACTTTGGCTATAAGGAGGTTTTTGAAGAAGAATCGCCATTTTTGTAGAAATTTTTGTAAGGGTCGTCGAATAATACTCCCTCTTTTCTTTATCAATATCCAATTGCTTTTGAGCCGCTATCTGCTGAAGACTGTTTGCGAATGTTTTTTCTAATATTCTACGTTTTTCCTCGAGTTCCCTTTGAAAATTAATCTGACGTTGTGAATCTTCCTTTGCTTGTCTAGTTTGTTCATCTCGATATCGTTTTGTCGCTTCCGTCTCGGCTGTATTTTGCCTTATATTTTCATTGTTTCGATCTTCCACCTTATTAATATAATCAAATACGGCAATAACAATTAATGTTATTCCGAAAAGGCGAATAAGTATATCGATTGTTTCAAATTCCACACCCAAGAATTTTTTATTAAATTTCCTTTTTTCAAGAATAATTTTTCGTCCGACAATTTTTCCGCCTCTTTCAATTTTCTGTTCTTGAGTTTCTGTCCATTCGTTATCCATGATCTTTGCTTTAGTAAAGAATTATTAGGACAAGCTCCGCCTAAGTAACTGAATTCCAATGGACACTTTTCTATGTCTGTGACATTTTTTCTTGAAAGAAAAACTTTGGAGGTATAAAATAAAGGCACATCAGAAAATTATATGCCTTTATAAAGAGTAGCAGATCTGAAATTATAGAAAATCAGGGAGGGCCCGACCTTTTTAGTTTCTGGTAGCTATGGAAAGCGAGCTTTCCGCCTTTCCGGAAATAAAAAAACCCACGCAAAGTGTGGGTGTTCTATGAGTTAACGTGGAGAATACCGGATTCGAACCGGTCGCCTCTTCACTGCCAGCGAAGCGCTCTAGCCAAATGAGCTAATTCCCCAAATAAGGATTGCAAATGTAATTAAAATAAATTGGTTACGGAAAAATGCTGATTTATAATTCTCATTTAAAAAACCGTTCACCCAAACCTCATTCTTCAACTGGTTATTGCCTGGCTGTTGAATTGGTAGTCCCATTCTCAATTCTCAAAATCCGACTTCTTTCAAAATAAACTAAAGCGTTGCATACAAGCAACTCATTATGTAAATTAATTGACGGAGTTTTGTGTTCTAAAATTTGAACTATGGCAGAATATCCCGTTTTCGATGATGTTGATCTAAAAGACCTGTATAAAGACCTGAACAAGGCCATGTATATGCTTCATCATGTAGATGAAGAAGTTTTTTCTAAAGAGGAGATCAAGGAGGTTGCTTTTGCAATCAAAATCACTCTCAATTCATTAGAAAAAAGGATCTTTAAATGAATATTATTATGGCACATGTGGCATTAAAATCACAAATCCGCACAAAACCAGCTGGCATCCTGTTTTAACAAATTTCCTTGTATCATATAACCGAAAACAAGGATTATAAAGCATGAAAAAAATCGGCATTTTACTACTTTTCCTTTGCAGCATGAAAAGCTTTGCGCAGCTGAGTGAAGAGCAATTTATAAAGGATTCACTGGCGATCCTGAAAATAAAGCTCGTACGTCCGCAGCTTAAATTCGATAACCGGATCAACTTTTACGGAAGCCAGCCTTTGTCCATCACCGGCTTTGATGCGGGCGTTCTTTTAAGCGAGAAACTGAGGGTTACGCTGGGCTATTACAACATGAACAACAGCCTCAAAAATAAGGCATATACCAAGAACGATACAGCCTTCGGCACGCTGCTTCACCTCGAGTACGGCAGCCTCAACACGGAGCTTATCTACAAGGACACACGCTTCCTGTCTTTAGGCATGCCCCTGGAGATCGCTGCAGGGATGAACACGTTCCGGGATAAGAACATTACCGCAAACGAGGTGCTGGGCACCCGCAGCGGCGCTCTCATCTTCGTCAACTTCGGCTTATCGGCAACCTTCAAGCCAATGCGCTTCCTGGGCCTCAAAGGAATCGTCGGCTACAGGAAAGTGGCTTACAACCAGGTGAAGGATTTCAGCTTTGACGGATTATTCACTTCCGTGGGCCTTAACGTGGATGTTCATGCGATCACTTCAGAGATTAAAATGTTCCGGCTTCTAAAGAAATATCACCATGGGAACACTATTACCAATGCAGTGGAAATTCTCACTGATTAAATATCCCGGAAAATTCCTACCTTTCTTTTCTGAAAAGCGTGTTGCCTGAAAATCAACACGGTATATTTTTTATATTAGATTCCGGATCTACAAACTTCGCCGCTATGACGAACCGCTACTTCAGAAGCTTTTATGCAAAAGCCGGCTTGCTGTTCATATTACTTGCCTGCACCGCGGCAGCATCTGCACAGCACCATACCCTTGTATTACAGCCTGATCCCTTTTGCGGAAAGGATGCGCTTCTTCATGGACTGATCACCGAGCGCGCCGTGAATTATGGAAGCAATGCACAGTTCATGGCAAATGCATGGACCTACGGCGGAACTCCCGGAAGGGTAAGAAGCGTGGTTGAATTCGACCTCAGCTCCATTCCTCCGGGCGCAGTGATCGACAGCGCTTACCTGTCCCTTTATGCCTGGGGACTCCCTACCGGTTCGGGCCCGCATTCTACACTCAGCGGAAGCAATGAGGCCTGGCTGCAGCGCGTGATCACACCCTGGGACGAGAATACGGTCACATGGAATACGCAGCCCTCCGTCACCACAGTGAACCAGGTATTTGTTCCTGCATCCACAGGCCCTGCCGAAGATTACAGGATCGCCGTTGGTGTTTTAGTGCAGGACATGGTGAACGACCCGGCGGGGAGCTTTGGATTCGAATTCCTTTTACAAACCGAAGCCTATTACCGCAGATTGAACTTCTGCAGCAGCGACAACACCAATCCCCTCCTCCGCCCGAAACTGGAAGTGTATTACACCTCTTCTTCCCCCACTGTTACCACCAACCCTTTAAACCTCGGGGCCGATACAAGCATTTGCTTCAGCGCTCAGAACTTCTCACTTGATGCGGGTTTAGCATCTCATGTGCCCGCCACTTACCTCTGGCAGAATGGCTCTACCCTTCAAACCTTTACTGCTACCGCGCCCGGACAATACTGGGTGCAGGCCACTACCTGCGCCAGTGTGTACCGCGATACCATTAACATTACCGACTCCTGCTCTATCATCACCAATCCCGGATCAGGCCAAAGCCTTGTACTGCAGCCGGATCCCGTTTGCGGAAAGGATGCGCTCCTGCACGGGCTGATCACCGAACAGGATGTAAACTATGGAGCCAATCCCCAATTCATGGCCACTACCTGGACGGTGGGAGGAGTTCCTGCCACTCTCAGGAGCGTTGTTGAATTCGACCTCAGCCCTATTCCTCCCGGCTCTGTGATCGACAGCGCGTACCTCTCACTTTATGCATGGGGGCTTCCTACTGGCTCAGGCCCGCATTCAACCCTTAGCGGAAGCAATGAGGCCTGGCTGCAGCGGGTGATCACGCCCTGGGACGAGAACACCGTAACCTGGAATACGCAGCCTTCGGTCACCACAGTGAACCAGGTACCTGTTCCCGCATCCACAGGGCCTGCGGAAGATTACAGGATCGCGGTAAAACCCCTTGTTCAGGACATCGTTAATGATCCCGCCGGAAGCTTTGGGTTTGAATTGCGCCTGCAAACAGAAGCTTATTACCGGCGGCTGAACTTCTGCAGCAGCGACCACACCGATCCGCTGAAACGTCCGAAGCTGGAAGTTTTCTTCACAGCGCCAGCCAGTGTGATCTATCATCCACTCAGCCTCGGGGCCGATACAACGGTTTGTTTCGACAGCCTTGGCCTTACACTGAGCCCGCACTTAGCATCACATGCGGCCGCAACTTACCTGTGGCAGGATGGATCCACGCTCTCCACTTACACCGCAACAGGCGCGGGTCAATATTGGGTGCAGGCAACTACCTGCGCCGGTGTTTTTCGTGATACCATCCATGTTTCCGCTTCCTGCGACCCGCCTTCATCAGATACGATTGCGCTGGTGCTGCCCAATGTTTTCAGCCCGGATCATGATAACACGAACGACCTGTTCATCCCGGTCATCTGCAAAGGCATCACATCCATGAATACTGTGATCTTTGACAGGTGGGGAAATAAAATAGCGGAAACAAACAACCTTCAGATCGAATGGGACGGCACCATCAAAGGCAGAATGGCTTCCGATGGAGTTTACTTCTGGATCATCAGCTATACAGACAAAAACGGGAAGAGCGATGAACTCCGGGGATTTGTGACCTTATTAAGATAGCCCTACAGCCGGTTAGCCCGGGATTTCACCGCTCACATAAAGTTTGCCGGGGCACTGCTGATTTTCAAGCGATATTATTAACTTCGTGCCCACAAAAAATCCCACATTTTTAAACGCATGAAAAAAACGATCTCTCTACTTTCAATTTTTGCATCTGCTCTTTTCGCAACTGCACAGCAGTCGATGACCCCCGAAATACTTTTCCAACTCGGCAAAGTAAGCGGAATGGGCATCACCAAGGACGGCAAATCCGTTGTGTACAATGTAAAAACCTATAGCGTTGCCGAAGGAAAATCAACCTCCAAACAATACGTGATCCCGATCACCGGCGGAACCGCTACCGTTACAACCGATCCGGATGCATTGCTTACAAACACCCGCATCTCTCCCGATGGCAAGCACAGCATCAGCAGCGTGGATGTGAAAGTGAAAAATGTTTTCGGAAAAGACCTTTACCCCGAGCTTACAAAATCGGATGTGATGATCTACACCGACCTGAACTACCGCCACTGGGATACCTGGGAAGACGGCATGTTCGGGCATATCTTCCTGAATACGCTTAACGGCGGAAAAGTGACCGACAGCCTCGACCTTATGAAGGACGAGCCTTTCGACTCTCCGCAAAAGCCATTCGGCGGCGATGAGGATTTTATCTGGAGCCCCGACGGAAAACAGATCCTGTACGTGACCAAAAAGAAATACGGTAAGGAGTATGCCGTAAGCACCAACACCGACATTTACGCTTACAACATCGAAACAAAAAAGACCACCAACCTTACCGAAGGCATGATGGGCTACGATGTAAAGCCATCTTATTCCTCCACCGGCGTCCTTGCATTTTTAAGCATGAAGACGGACGGATATGAATCCGACAAAAACGACATCATTGTTGATAACGGCGGCGTAAAAACAAACCTCACCAAGGATTGGGATGGAACCGTTGATGATTACAGGTGGAGCGCCGACGGCAAAAAATTATATTTCACTGCTGCTTCTGACGGCGCAGTGCAGCTGTTCGTGGTAGATTACCCGGGCAACACCAAAAAATTACCGGTTGTAAAGCAGGTTACCAAAGGCGATTTCGACATCCATGCAATGATCGGTCAGGCAGGAAATACCATGATCGTGGAAGTGACCGACATGAACCATGCTGCGGAGATCTACACGCTTGACCTTACTTCCGGCGCGCTAAAGCAATTGAGCCATGTGAACGATGAGAAATACAACTCGATCACGCTGAGCAAAATTGAAAGGCGTTATCTTACCGCTACCGACGGACAGCAGATGCTCGTTTGGGTGATCTACCCGCCGAACTTCGATCCGGCTAAAAAATATCCTACATTATTGTATTGCCAGGGCGGGCCGCAGTCACCGCTTACACAATTCTATTCCTTCCGCTGGAACTTCCAGCTGATGGCTGCCAACGGCTACATTGTTGTTGCGCCGAACCGCCGCGGAATGCCGGGGCATGGCGTAAAATGGAACGAGCAGATCAGCCGCGATTACGGCGGACAGAACATGAAGGATTACCTGATCTCCATCGATGCCCTTGCAAAAGAGCCGTATGTAGACAAGGCCCGCATGGGCTGTGTGGGTGCCAGCTACGGCGGATATTCGGTGTATTTCCTTGCAGGGATGCATGAAAAACGCTTTAAGACATTCATTGCGCATGACGGCATCTTCGACTGGAGAAGCATGTACGGAACCACCGAGGAGATCTTCTTTGTGAACCAGGATCTGGGTGGTGCATATTGGGAAGAGAACAATGCAGCTGCGCAAAAAAGCTACAGCCAGTTCAACCCGGTTAACTTCGTAAACAAATGGGATACCCCGATCATGATCATTCAGGGCGGCAGAGATTACCGCGTACCGATCGAGCAGGGATTAGGCGCATTCCAGGCGGCACAGCTCAAAGGCATCAAGAGCAAGCTGCTCTTCTTCCCGAACGAGAACCACTGGATCTTAAAAGAGCAGGATGGCCTTGTATGGCAGCGCGAGTTCTTCAAATGGCTGAAGGAAACATTATAGCATCGGATTAAACACTATTATTGCATAATAATCTTAAAATAGCAAAGACATGTCACACAGCCAGTTTAAAGTTTTCAAAGGAAAATTAGAATCTTTCCAGGATCTTAAAAAACAAATTGAATCATTTGTTGATGCAGAAAGAGTGTCTGCAAGGTCGATCGGCATCGAGTTCATCGAGCACAGCAAAGAGATCTTCATTTCCCTTGGCTACAGCAAAGACGGCACATACATGTCTGTGAACATTGATTCTGCAAACCTTGGAAAAGTGGACCTCAATGATACTGCTAAGATCGAAAGCCTCATGGCAGCTGAAGCAGAAAAAAGGAATGGCGTGATCTGCCATGAATTATGCATTACTGATACAAATGAGTTCATGATGATCTTCATGTCGGCAACGAAATAAGTTCCGTTTGAAGAATTGAATTTTATTACCCCTGTCAGGGTTTCGAACCCTGACAGGGGTTTTTATTTGGGCGATGCGCAGTGTTTTCGGGAGAAGGACCACCCCAACCCTCCTGGGAGGAGGGAGCGCATCCTGCACAAATGTTGATTAGTAAAGGCTTATATCATTTCAGGTAAAATTTTGCCACGGAGCGTTCCCCCTCCTGCGAGGAGGGGAATAGCCACTGCAAGGCATGCTGTTACCGTTTAACAATTACAACTACATAAATTTAACGATGGAGTTTTTTACGGAGCGTTCCCCCTCCTTCCAGGATGGGACAGGGGTGGTTCACGAAATGATGGCGAGATAATGAAAAGTGAAGGGAATCTGCTCACCGGAAGATTTCGTAGAGATTCCGTGTCGGAGCACGGAATGACGAAGATGGGAGTACTAATTATCTCTCCGTCTCGTAAGCGTGATCAACAAATAAATAAATCCTGCCAGCGGCGTAAGAATAAGGCCCACAATAAACCAGATCCAGAAGTTGGTCCTCCTGTTCTCATAATTGCTTTTCAATGCGATGAGTACCGCAAAAACAAAAGCAAGCATCACATACAGTAAAATATCCCTGAAGCCAAGCACAAATACGCTGCCCATGAATGTGGTGGTGCAGCCTTGCAGCAAAAGAGCCATTATTGCAATAAGCGGAAGGAAAGAATATTTTCTCATAAAAAATTACATGCGGAATTTCATCTGCGCCACCAGGTCCTGAAAGGCTTTATTTTTCTTGATCTCCGGGTCCCAGCAAAGCCCCAGCTGCATCAGGTCGATCGTTTCGGTGATCGTTGCGCCTTCCTTGCCTTCCTGGTTGGCAAGGATAAATGCGGTATCGGAGATCGCCATGGAATTCTCGATATCGTGGCTGATGATCACCAGCGTATTTAATTCGTTGAGCGTGGAAATAGTAACAAGCAGCTCCAATACTTTATCCTTGATCACGGGATCAAGCCCTGAAAACGGCTCATCCAGCAATATAAAGCGGTTCCCCGTCAGGATCTGCTGAAGAATGCTCACACGCTGGCGTTGTCCGCCCGAAAGCTGCATCGGGTATTTTTTGAGATGTTCCTTCAGCGCGAATTTCTCGGCGTATTCGTTCAGGAGGTCTTCTTTTTCTTTATCGCTGCGCTTTTCGGAAGATCCTCTTAAGCCGAGCTTCAGGTTATCGAGGATGCTGCGGTGATTGAACAGGATGTAATTCTGCGGCACCACTCCTACTTCACCCGCTTTTACAGGATGCAGGTCCGAGTCGATCTTTACGCCGCCCGTATCCGGCTGCAGCAAGCCTGCAAGGATCTTGAACAATTGCGTTTTCCCGATGCCGCTTCGCCCGATCAGTGAAATCACCTGTCCCTGCTGCATATCCGGGCGGGTAATGTTATGCACGTTAAAATTGATATCGCGCAGGATCTGGCGGTCGTACTTCAGGTTTACATTCTCCACCTGCAGAATTATCTCTTCTTTCTTATATGTCATTTCCTGATCTGCAGTTTAGTGTATGGGAAAAACCATGTGCGCAGCTTCGCAAGTAAAAGGTCGAAGAACACGCCCATTGCAAAGATCAGCACGAGGATCGCGAACACGGTCCCGAGGTCGATGTATTTGTTTGATTTGATGAGCAGCGTGCCCAACCCGCCTTCCGACATGTTCAGGCCTTCCACCATCGTGATCATCATCCAGGCGATCGCAAAGTTCTGGCGCATTACTTCCAGCACCTGGTCGAGCTTCCCGATGATCACCACTTCCAGCAGCGTTTGCCAGTTGTTCATCTTTAATGTTTTGCAGAGCTCGTATTCCTGCTCGTTGATCGCATCGATGATGGATAAAAGGGAAGTCACAAAGAATGGGACAATACCAAAGATCAGCAGGCTCATCTTTAAGTTATGCCCGTTGGAAGTTAAGAGCGTGAATAAAAAGATCAGGCCCGTTAAGGTAAGGTAGCGGCATTTGATGATGAACCTTGCCACCGGCGTAAAGATCGGCACTACCGACAAATAGCAGATCACAAGCGCAATGATGATCGAATAGAACATCCCTTTCAGCGTAAGCGTTAAGCTGGAGAAAAGGTTATCGAAAAAATCATCTGTGCTCACGATCCTCAGCACAGAGCCTGCGATCCTTCCCGGTGTAGGGATCAGTCCGCCTGCCGCAAACACCTGCCACAACAGCAACGCGATCGCGCAGTCGATAATGATCAGGAACGTATAATTACGGTTGCTGACACGCGCAAAAGGCGTAAACAAGCTCTTGAAAAAATTCATATTTTTTATTCTCCTAATACAATTTGAACCCTTCTGTTCTGCGCTTTTCCGGCAGCAGTTTTGTTATCGGCAACCGGCTGGCTCTGGCCCATTCCTTTTGCCTCGATACGGTTTGTTTTCAGGCCTTTGCTGATCAGGTAGCTTTTTACAGCGTTAGCGCGGTCTTCGGATAATTTCTGGTTCGCATCTGCATTCCCCGAATTATCGGTATGTCCGTAAACCCCTACTTTTAAGCCTTCTGCAACCACCGAACTTTTCAGGATCTCATCCAGCGCCGCGTACGACTCCGGCAGGATCACCGAGCTTCCCGTTTCAAACTGGATCTGGTAGGATTTGGAAGAAACCGTATTTGTCATTTCCGCAGAGTAATTCATCTTGATCGCCTCGCCTTCCATTAATTCAGGATGGTTCGCCAGCACCGACTGCAGGAATGATTTGTCAACCACTTTCTGGTAAGGCGGATAAGTTGCCATCAGCTCAGGATACATTTTTGAAAGGATATCGCCGAATGTAGTGTACACGATCTTGTACCTGTCAACGCCGTCCTTACCCATACCGAATGTGTTTGCCGCATCCTGCAGGTTGAACGCCATGGAGCCTCCCAATGGAATTGTCAGGCCCTGTACGTCTTTCTCCGTCTGCCCGTTGTAATACGTCAGCCAGTAGTCGCCGGTTTGTTCATTGTATACTTTAGCGGAAACATCAGCTGCGAATTTTTTCGCCTCGTTGAAGGAGCGCACCTGGTCGCCTGCCTGTGCAAGGGAAATGATCAGGTTCTCGATGTCCGTCCTGTGGTCATACGCGAATTTTTTGATCGTGATCGTGATGTTCGGCATCTGTGAGGAATATTCCTTTGTAGATGCGATGCTCACCAGTCCGCCTTTTTGCTTCGCGATGTTCACGTCTCCCGGGGTCCATGTAGCAACGGCATCCACGCCAACAGTTACTTCTTCGCTTGTTTTTTTGCCATCCTTCACCACTTTGCGCGCTTCTTTGTAATCGGTGATGTATTTGTTGCAGGCATCAAGGAAATCGTTTGCCGCGATGAGGTTGATCGCATCCTTGTCATACGTTGTTTCATCAGGATTCACTTTCAGGTTGTTGTCGCCCGCCCATTTCAGGAGGATGTTCATATCACCGTCGCGTAAATAACAAGCGCAGGTTTTTCCCAATGCCGACTGCGGATTCTTTTTCCACTCAACAGGGCCCATCAACTTATCTTCCCCGTTCGATTTACCCATTGCGTAAAACGCGATCGGCTGAAATTCGGGGCCTAATGGCTCAAGCTCTTTTACAAGCCCTGCAAAGAAAGCCGGCATCCCGTCACCCATGTACGATGCAAACACACCAGTTGTGTTCGGGTTGTTCTTATAGTCCTGCGCAAATTTCACAATGTCGGCGATGGATTTGTTACAATCATCCTGGCGCTGGATCTCCACCTGCAGGTTAGCTTTGTCGAGCAGCGAGCCTTTTGTAGTGAACGCTCCGCCGTTTGCATACATCAGCGGGAACTGTGAGTTCCATGCCATCACTTCCCAGTGGATCTTGGTTCCGCCATTCACCGATTCCTCGTTGGTCGGAAGTGTCAGTAACGTTGCATTTCCTTTCAGTGAAGCTTCAGGAGCATCCGGTAAGGCAAGGTGGCCGATGTCCGTAGATGCTTTCGCTTCCTTCGGGCGATTATCCCACCAGAATACCTTGGCGCAGAAAAGGCCTGCGAGCACAAGAACGATCATTACTATTTTTCCGGATGTTTTAACTTTAACTGCCATGGTTTTGTTTGTTGTTTGTTTTTTATGTTTAAGGGATTACTGCAAAAGGTCGTTGTAGTTCGAAGGAATGGAAGCTGTTGTCCCGGCGGGGTTTGCTGTAAGCTTGTAGCCGCTGTCGGGGTTCACGCTTTCCAGCAATTTCAAGCCTTCTTTTTCGTACGTGGCATTGTCGAGGTCGATCGACTGCATGAAATCTGCGGAATAGCTGATCGCTTTTTTCATGTTCGCCAGCTTGCCTGCGATGTCTTCCTTCAAAAACTCCATGGATTGCTCCACGAGTAATTTTTTCTCCGGGTCGCCTTTGAAGATCTTGAGCGCGGAGCTCAATGCCTGGTTTCCTGAGGTTACCGATTTGTACAGGTCTTTTTTCAGCTCCAGCTCGTTCTTGGCATCCTCGATGAGGTATGCGCTGTTCTTGTGGATCTTCGTAAGGTATTCGCCGATGCGTGACAGGTTATCGCGGATCGGGGTGAGCTGTGCGATGTATTCGTTCAGGCGGCCGATCTGCCTTGTGGCATTCCCCAGCTCGGGAAGCATGTTCCTTTCCTTGGCAGTTTGCGCCTTGGTCATCAGCTTGTTGATCTCATCCCTTTTTTCCTTGATCTTCATTTCGATCTTTTCCTTCTGCGCATCCACATCCGTTGATTGATTGTAGAGCTTCTCGCGCTGCTCTTCCATATCGCCGAGGTAATCTTCGGCAATGATGAAGGGATCAAGTTCGATCACAACACCTACGAGCTTTTTCATGAGGATCTCATAAAAATAAAACAGGCTGAGCCGGAGCTTGCGGTTAGTGACTGCGAACAAAAAAAGCGCAAGGCAAACAAGCGCGATCCCGAAATTAACGGTGTTCCACACGATATCGGTGAGGATCGGGAATACGTAATAGCCGATCACGGCAAGGATTCCGAGTCCGGCGAAAATTCCGAATTTACCACCCGGCCTGTTCCAGTATGATTTCAGCTCCTGCGGAGTGGTCGGGAAAATGTTTGTTTCCATAGTTATAAGGTGGCTTGAATTTTTTGAATATCGGTGGTTATCTTATTGAGCACGGCCTGGCAGGCAACCTGGTAGCCGTTTTTGTTCTTCGTTAATTTATTTTCCTGTTCGAGCACCTGCGTTTTGATCTGTCCCATCTGCACCTGCGCATCCGAAATTTCTTTTGTAAGTCGCTGGATCTGCTCCGAATTGGCAGCGATCTTTTTCTCGAGGTTGAGCAGCTGCTGCTGGCGGTCGCCTACTTCCGACTTCAGCTTATCATTCAGCGCTTTTTCAAAATTCACATGGTCCTGCTCGATCACCGTTTTGTAGCGTGCGGCAGTTTCCAGCAATGTTTGCTTGGTAAGCCCCTGGATGGCCAGGGAAGCGAATGTGGCCGAAAGCCTTGCTTTTTCATCGGGAATATGCGCTTCCAGCATTTCCATTGTTTTATAGAATTCGAAATAATCGGGGCCGGGAAGGTTGGCCTTTTCGAACAGGTTATCGAAATATTTTTCGAATTTCTCCGCTTCCGCATGGTTCTCCGGGTTGCGGGAAACTTCGGGCGTAGTAATGTTAGGGAGCTGTATGGCCGGGGTAGAAGTATCCTTCTGCTGTTCGTCATCAAATTCGACAAACACACCCAGTGCCTTTTTAAAAAAACTTGCCATTGGAAATGATTTTGAGATAGCAAATTTAATTTTTTTTAGGGAACAAAGGCGTAAACGCTTAAAATAAAATGCCTTGCTGAGTTTTACGGAACTTTCAACAACGCTTTGTTTATAACATCTCTGCCGGAAACCGCAACAATTCCTGAATTTTCACGTAATTTTACCAACGGATTACGATTGCAGAAAACCTTATGGAAAACCGCGTTAACATATTAAACAAATACCTCGCAAAGTCTGATATCGGCGGCACTGCAAGCATCAACGACCTGCGGGAGAAAGAATACAACGGGGAGCCGCTCACCCAAAAGGAAAAGCAGGCCTTGGTCAATTTCGACCGCTTCCGCCTCAGCGTGCTCAATGCGCAAACCGACGACATGGCTTTTCACAAGCGCTACCAGGAACTACAGGTAATGGCTAACCTCGGCGATTACCAGGAGTTTCTGAAAGAGAAATATTTTTTATAGTCTACGTTTTTAAGTTTAAAAATCCCGCTTCGTTGATCCGCAGCGGGATTTTTGTTTTTTGCACTTCTCGATACTCTCCCTTCGGTCGATCCTGATAGCTATCGGGACGAAGTGACGGTGGTGTCAGTTCGAGTGCGAGGTACGAGCGTATCGAGAACAAGCGTACTGGCTCCCAACACTTCCCGATACATTCTCTTCCTGCGTCAGAGAGTACTTGAAGTGACAAACGCGCGTAGTCGTTTCGAGCGAAGCCGAGAAAGTGGACAAGCAATTAAAGCCTAACCCGTTGACATATCATTGTATACTATTCAACTCTTTTTATATGAAGGCCCCTTATAGGCCTAAGGATAACCGGCACTTGCTCCACTTTGACATTACTTGTATCCAAGCCAAAGCCGTTTTCTTCTGATAAGCTGAACCGTTTTAAAAAGAAATACCCATTCATTATAATTGTTTGCAGGAATGGAATATCGTTTTCAAGAGACAAATATTTCTTCATTACTACAAATCTGAAATCGCCGGTTATGTGGTGCTTGTGTAACGAAGGATACCTGCTAATTAAATCAATTTCCTTATTGGCTGCCAGGTTCGTCACAACAATCCGGAAAAGTTTACTGATAGCCGGCGCTTCTCTAAAGCCCAGTCTTAGATCGATCCGAATGATCTTACCGGGAATAATCTGCGTAACAGAATACTCGCGGGTATGTGGCTCATCAGTAACATCAACGTGTATAAACCAATAAAGGTCCGCCTTTTTCGGCTTTTTTCTTAAAATGGAATAAACTACTTTCGCTTCTATCTCGCCGGGCCTGTCGGCGCTTGTTAAATAAACAAGATGCGTGGCATATTTCTCAACTGTTTTGTCGTTGCTCAATTCTTCGATCAAAGAGATGTGATCTTTAAGCGGGACAAACTCCACGTAACTATTCATAATTTTCCTTGCACGATACCAAACAGTCATCACACTTATGATCACAGAAGCAATCAGCAATGTAACCCAACCACCATGCGGGAACTTACTCAGATTAGCTATTAAAAAAGAAAACTCAATAAAGAGATATACCACGAGAAGAGTATAAACAAGCAATGGTGGATACCGCTTCAAAAAAAGATAATTAATAAGCAGGAGGGTTGTCATTATCATGGTAATTATAATTGACATACCATAGGCTGCCTCCATATTAGAAGACTCCTTAAAGTACAATACTACTCCTATACAGCCTATGCATAACAACCAGTTCATTGATGGTATATATAACTGGCCTCTGACAACAGTCGGATACTTAATTCTTACTTTTGGCCATAGATTCAGGCGTATTGCTTCATTTATTAATGTAAAAGAACCGCTTATCAAAGCCTGGCTTGCAACAATTGTTGCGCCTGTGGCAATAGCAATACCAACGGGTAAGAACCAATGTGGCATAATGGAATAGAAAGGGTTCAATCCATTAAGAGTTTTACCATTTAAACTTAAGAGCCACGCTCCCTGTCCAAAATAATTTAATAGTAAGGATGCTTTCACAAACCACCAGGATACACGTATATTCCCTTTGCCGCAATGGCCAAGATCTGAATACAAAGCTTCTGCACCGGTTGTCGCAAGAAATACTGCACCTAATAACCAAAACCCTCCGGGATAATTGACCAGCAGATTATAAGCATAATAAGGGTTTACGGCTTTAAGTACACTTGCATCATTTACTATTGAACTTACTCCGAGAACTGCAAGCATTGAAAACCAAACGAGCATCACCGGCCCAAAAAACTTACCTACAAAATTGGTCCCGAATTGCTGTATCGCAAATAGAGAAAAGATAATTACAATAATGATTGGAATGGTCTTAATATCCGGGCTGATCACCCTTAAACCCTCTATCGCGGAAGCAACAGAAATAGGCGGAGTAATAAGCCCATCAGCCAACAAGGTGCTTCCCCCTATAATTGCAGGAATGATCAGCCATTTTTTATTCGATCTTTTAAGCAATGCATAAAGCGCAAAGATCCCGCCTTCGCCTTTGTTATCTGCCCGCAGAGTTAAGATCACATACTTTATCGTGGTTTGGAGAGTTAATGTCCACAACACGCAGGATAAGCCTCCTAATACTATTGTTTCATTGATCGTTTGTTCTCCTACAATTGCTTTCAATACATACAAGGGGCTTGTTCCAATATCCCCATATATGATGCCCAATGCCACTAACAAAGAGGCAATAGTTATCCTGTTCGAGTGAGAATTCGATTCGTGCATTGTAAATAATATTTGTGTTGGTTAGTTCTTTCCCACAAATCTATAGCCGACACCAGATTCGGTTATAAGATGAATTGGCCTATTAGGATTGTTCTCTATTTTCTTTCTTAATTGTGCAATGTAAACACGTAAGTATTGCGATTCATTAATATGGCCCGCCCCCCAAACCTGCCTGAGTAAATATTGGTGAGTTAACACCTTTCCTTCATTTTTTGCAAATAGTGCAAGCAACGTATATTCCGTCCCGGTTAGCTTAATTATTTCATTGTTTTTTTTTACGGTTCTTGCTGTTAAATCCAATTGCAGGTCATCGCAATCGATCAATGAATTATTTTCTTCCGAAGCGCTATGCCTTAGTGATGAACGGATCCTCGCTAAAAGCTCGCCCGTTCGGAATGGTTTAACCAGGTAATCATTTGCTCCATTGTCTAAGGCCTTTACGATGTCTTCCTCACTACTTTGAACTGAAAGAATGATTATTGACTTTGAATACCACTGCCGGAGCTTTTTCAAAACAGAATGTCCGCTTTCATCCGGCAATCCTAAATCTAATATTATTAAGTCAGGAGAATGATTGGCCGCCATAAGCAAACCTTCCTTACCTGTAGCGGCTTCCTTTACAAGAAAATCATTACTCTGCAGCGTTATTTCTAACAGTTTGCGGATTTGCACTTCATCATCTATAACCAGGATTTCACCGTTATTCATCTTTCTGACTGTTTAAGTAAGAAGTTTCCGTTGGTATTTTTATCGTGAACCGTGAACCTCCGGTTGGCACATTTGAGAGAGTTATTGTCCCCTGGTGAGCTTCAATAAAGCCTTTCACTATTGAAAGCCCGAGACCTGTTCCCCCGGTTTTAGAATCTTTTAACCGGTAAAACTTTTCGAAGACTTTCTGTATTTCGTTTTCAGGGAACCCTTTCCCGTTATCTTCGATGCTTAAACTGAACCGCTCGATTGAGCTGCTCTTATTTATTCCGGCATGAATAAATATCGTTGAGCCATTTGGAGTATAAGCCGCGGCATTGCTGATTAAATTATTAAGCACTTGCTGCATCAAACCAAAATCCAATTTGAACAACGGAAGATTATCAGAGAAGGTAGCTTTTACTTTATGATTTTTTAGAACATCATCCAATTGATTAATTACCGAGTGCACCAACTCATGAACATCACACCAATCCTTTTTTGATTGTATAAAACCGGATTCCAAACGCGACATATTTAAAAGATTTTCTACCTGCTTATTTAACCGAAGCGAGGCTTGTGAAATTTCGTATATCAATTCCCGCTTATTACTTTCAGAGATCTTGTTTTTGTCATTCAGCAGATTATCGGAAGCGCCAATAATAGTGGAGATCGGTGTGCGTAATTCATGAGATAACGAATTAAAAAGGATGTTGTATAATTTAACAGCATTCGCCTTTTCTTCTTCATCCCTTGCAACTTTGGCTATTTGCCTGATCTTATAGGTTAAAACTGCATTTACCGATGCGATCACGAAATACATCAGTAACATAATCATATCTTCTGTTGATCCAATGTGTAAAGTAAAATGAGGAGGTATAAAGAAGAAGTCCCAGATCAATGCACTAAGTAAGGCTGAAAGAAGAACCGGAAATATATCAAACAACATTGCGATTACAGAAACAGTAACGAACAAAACGAATGCTGTTACCTTATATCCTATAAATGCTGAAAGCAAATAACAAATAGCAGAAATGCCACAAACCAGACCTACTACAATTAGATATTGTTTTGTTTTGGAAATCCTGCTGGCAATAAATGGCTTCAAGGTGCTTAAATAAGAACAAGGGCAAAAGTACAGGTACTGTTATAAATACCGTATAAAAAGAAGGCTAAAAAGTATAAAGATTTTATAAAGAGGGCAAAGCACAACATTCATGCAGAATTAAGAAGAGTGCCTCTTACACCCGGATTAAACTTTATCCCTACTTTTGTCCCCCATGCAAACCGACCTCCCCATCCATGAAATCATCCCGGAGCTGAAAGCAACCCTGCTGAACAGCCCCGTGATCATTTTACAGGCGCCTCCCGGGGCAGGGAAATCAACGGTGTTGCCGATCGAGCTGCTGCATGAAAAATGGCTCGACGGAAAAAAGATCCTGATGCTTGAGCCGCGCAGGCTCGCCGCACGCGCGGTGGCCAGCCGCATGGCCGACCTGCTCGATGAAGACATCGCTGAAACAGCAGGCTACAGGATCCGCTTCGAAAACCGCACCGGCAAACATACACGCATTGAAGTAGTGACGGAAGGGATCCTTACGCGGATGCTGCAAAGCGACAATGCGCTGGAGCAGGTCGGACTGGTGATCTTCGATGAGTTCCACGAGCGCAGCCTCAATGCCGACCTCGCCCTTGCCCTGTGTTTACAGGTACAGCAGGTATTGCGCAACGACCTCCGGATCCTCATCATGTCGGCAACGCTCGATGGCGCCAAATTATCGGCGCTGCTGAACAATGCGCCAATCCTCACTTCGGAAGGAAGGCAATTTCCCGTAAGCATAAAATACCTTAACAGCGATGACAAGGTTCCGCTGCCTTTACGCATGGCCAAAGGAATTCAGACGGCGCTCCGCGAGCAGCGGGGCGATATCCTTGCTTTCTTTCCCGGTGCCGGCGAGATCCAGCGCACACAGCAATTGCTGGAAGATGAAAATTTACCGGTGAATATTTATCCGCTCTACGGCGACCTCTCTTCAAAGATGCAGCAGGAAGCCATCATGCCGCATCCGCAGGGACGCAGAAAAATTGTGCTCGCCACCTCCATCGCGGAAACATCGCTTACCATCGAAGGCATTACAACCATTGTAGACAGCGGCTTTTCGCGCGTGCCCGTGTTTGATGCGCGCAGCGGGCTCAGCAGGCTGGAGACCGTGAAGGTGACGAAGGACGCAGCCGACCAGCGGGCGGGACGCGCAGGGCGGTTGGGCCCCGGCATCTGCTACCGCCTCTGGAGCGAAGGCTCACACCTCCACCTCAACCCCAACAGGAAGCCTGAGATCCTGGAAGCCGACCTTGCACCACTGATGTTGGAGCTCTATGAATGGGGCGTTCAGAACATCAACGACCTGCTGTGGATCAATCCGCCGCCTGCCGGAAACGTGGCGCAGGCAAAGGAATTGCTTGGAGAGCTCGGCGCAGTGGCCGATCAGAAGATCACAAAGCGCGGCAAGGAAATGCTGCAAATGCCGACACATCCCCGCATTGCACACCTCCTTATTGAAGCGAAGCACTGGCAGGAAAAAGAAAAGAACACCAATTACTCCAGCCTCGCCTGCGATGTTGCCGCACTGCTGGAAGAGCGCGACCCGCTGCAGAAAGACAGCGGCACCGACCTCACGCTGCGCATTGAAGCGCTGCGCAAATGGCGTGCAAAGGAATTTGTGAATGCCGACAGGCGCGCCCTCGAACGCATTGAACGCCTCGCGCAATCGTGGCGAAAGCTGATGAAGGCCGAAGCTGATAACACCGCTCCCGACAGCTACACCACCGGGAAGCTTATTGCAGCGGCATATCCCGAGCGGGTATCAAAACGCATCGATAAGAACGGGCTGCGTTACCGCCTTGCCAACGGAAGGATCGTGAAGATCCTCGAGCTGGATGCCCTGCACCGCGAAGAATTCCTGGCCATTGCACAGCTCGATGCCGGAACAAGCGAAGGCAAGATCTTTTCCGCCGCACCGCTCGATCCCTCCGACCTGGCCGATCTCGCTGTTGAAAAGCAGAACGTTACCTGGGACAAGGAGCGCGGAATGGTGGTAGCCGCGCTGGAAAAGTGTGTTGGCGGAATTGTGCTGGAATCAAAGGCGATCACGAAGATCAGCGAGCAGCTGCGCATCCCGGTGCTCTGCAAAGTGATCCGCGAAAAAGGGCTGAAGATGCTGAACTGGGACGAAGCGCAGGAGTCGCTGCAGGCAAGGATCATGAGCCTCCGCAGCTGGCGCCCCGACGAGGGCTGGCCCGATGTAAGCGAAGAGCACCTCCTCGGAACGCTGGAGGAATGGCTTGCTCCTTATCTCACGAACATCAGCAAGGAAAGCGAATTGCAGCGGCTGAACCTGAATGAAGTGCTGCGCTCCATCCTTCCCTGGGAGCTTTCGCAGAAGCTCGACAAACTTGCGCCCGCCGCGCTGGAAGTGCCTACCGGGTCGATGATAAAGCTGAACTACTATAAGGATGGCAGCAAAGTGGAAATGGCAGTCCGGCTGCAGGAAGTGTTCGGATTGTTTGAAACGCCCACCGTGAACGATGGCAGGAACAAAGTGCTGATGCAGCTGCTTTCGCCCGGCTACAGGCCCGTGCAGGTAACGCAGGACCTCAACAGCTTCTGGAACAAAACCTATTTCGAGGTGCGCAAGGACCTGCTCTCCCGCTACCCGAAGCATCACTGGCCTTTGGATCCCTTAACTGCGGAAGCAATGCGGGGGCCGAAGAAAAGGAAGCATTAACCACCTATCCCATATAACAACCACTCATCTACCGGAACTTTTTTTATCCGGAATTAATCCTATTTTTATCAAAATTTTAAAAACCATTTACTGATGAATTTCAAACATATTTTATTCTCTGCCGCAGTCATGGGCAGCAGCATCCTTTGCGCGCAGACTGCAAAACCTGTGGTGGCCAAAGCCGCTGCAACCGCCGCAAAAGCAAACGGGATCAAATTTTCGCAGTACGACCTGCCGAACGGCCTGCATGTGATCCTGCATGAAGACCATTCCACGCCGATCGTTGCAGTTACTGTGCTGTACCATGTAGGCTCCAAGAACGAAGACCCGACACGCACGGGATTTGCGCACTTCTTCGAGCACCTGATGTTCGAAGGCTCCGACAACATTAAGCGCGGGGAATACATGAAGCTGATCCAGGATGCCGGCGGACAGCTCAATGCAAACACATCCTTCGACCGCACGTTCTATTACGAAGTGATCCCGAGCAACCAGCTGGAGCTGGGATTGTGGATGGAATCGGAGCGCATGATGCATTCGAAGATCGACTCGGTTGGCGTTGAAACACAGCGCAAGGTGGTGAAGGAAGAATTGAAGCAGCGTAACGAGAACACGCCGTACGGCTCTATCCTCAACGAAGCGTTCGGACATGCCTACACGGTGCACCCGTACCGCTGGACACCCGGCGGATCTCCCGAGTACATCAACAAGGCAGCGATCCAGGAATTCATCGATTTTTACAAAACCTTCTATGTGCCGAACAATGCAACGCTTTCTATCGCAGGCGACATCAATCCTGCACAGGTAAAGGCGCTCATCGACAAATATTTTGCGCCGATCCCGAAAGGCACAAAGGCGATCCCACGCCCTACCGCTGTAGAGCCGGTGAAAACAGCCGAAGTGCGCGATACCGTGCTCGACAACATCCAGCTCCCGGGCGTGATCATGGGCTACCATACGCCTGCACAGGGCACTCCTGAATATTATGCAGTGAACATGCTGGCTACCTTGTTATCGCAGGGAAAAAGCTCACGCATGCAGAAATCGATCGTCGACAAGCAGCAGAAAGCGGTGTTTGCCGGCGCATTCCCCTTGCCATCGGAAGATCCGGGCCTCACGCTCATTTTCGGGATCAGCAACATGGGCGTGGCACCAACCGACCTGGAAGCATCCATGAATGCTGAGTTTGAAAAGGTGAAGAAAGACCTGATCAGCGAAGAAGAATTCCAGAAGCTGCGCAACCAGGTGGAAAATGATTTTGTAAGCGGCAATTCCAAAATGGTGGGCATCGCGGAAAACCTGGCGAACTACTACGTGTACTTTAAGGATGCGAACCTGATCAATACCGAGATCGACCGCTACATGAAAGTGACCCGCGAGGACATCCAGAAAGCAGCGCAGAAATACCTTACCAAGGAAAACCGCGTAGTGCTTTACTACCTGCCGAAGGAATAACAAAACGAACCGAAAACGAAATCAGGACATTAATTCAAGATATAAAGAAATGAAAAAATTATTGGCATCCATCACCGCAGTTGTATTCGCTACCGCAGTATTTGCGCAGCAGAAACCTGCCCCCTCACAAAAGCTCGACAGAAGCAAAAAGCCTGCAGCGGGGCCTGCACCGACCATTAAATTAGGCAACATCCAAACCTTCCAGCTGGCAAACGGATTGAAAGTGTTCGTGGTGGAAAACCACAAAGCGCCGACCGTAGCTTATTCGGTAGTTCTGAACGTGCACCCGCAGCTCGAGGAAGATGCTGCCGGCCTTGGCAGGATCACCAGCGAGCTGCTCACCAGCGGAACAAAAACCCGCTCGAAGGATCAGCTCGATAACGACATCGATTTTATCGGGGCAACACTGAGCGCCACGCCTACCAGCCTTTACGCAGCATCATTAAAAAAGCAGAACCTGAAATTGCTGGAGCTGATGAGCGATGTGATCCTGAACGCGGATTTCAAGCAGGAAGAGCTCGACAAGATCAAAACGCAGACCTTATCGGGGCTGGCACAGGAAAAGGATGATCCGGATGCGATCTCCAACAATGTAAAGTCGGTGCTGAACTTTGGTAAAAAGCATCCTTACGGCGAAAATCCTTCGGAGGAAAGCGTTGCAAAGATCACGCTCGACAAATGCAACAACTATTACAATACCTATTTCCACCCGAATGTGGCGTACCTCGCCATAGTGGGAGATGTTACCCTTGCGGAGATCAAGCCGCTGATCGAAAAATATTTCGGCAGCTGGAAATCGGCGGAAGTGCCGAACCCTTCTTATACAATGCCTTCAGCGCCGTCGAAAACACGCGTTGCGGTAGTGAACAAGGCCGGTGCGGTGCAGTCGGTGATCAACGTTACCTACCCGGTGGACCTGAAGCCAAACAGCGATGATGTGATCAAGGCACGCGTGATGAATACCATCCTCGGCGCAGGGTTCTCCTCCCGCTTATTCATGAACCTCCGCGAAAAGCATGGTTATACCTACGGCTCTTATTCTTCACTGAACAATGATGAGCTGGTTGGCGAATTCAGCGCGTATGCAAAGGTGAGAAATGCCGTTACCGACAGCTCTGTGGCAGAGATCATGTCGGAGCTCAACCGCCTCCGCACCGAAAAAGTGCCGAAAGAGGAGCTGGAAGGCATCAAGAATTACCTCAACGGGAATTTCGCGATCTCCCTCGAAGACCCTGAAACAGTGGCGCGCTTTGCCATCAACAGCGAGCGCTACCATTTGCCGAAAGATTATTACGAGAACTACCTGAAGAACCTTGCCGCCGTTACCGCGGATGATGTGTACGCCATGGCGCAGAAATACATCCGCCCCGAGAACGCAACCATCCTTGTGGTTGGCGATGCCGAGGCGATCTCCAAGAATCTTGAGCGCTTCAGCCCTACAAAAACGATCGAGCTGTACGATTTCAAAGGCAACCCTGCCACCAAATCGGCAACAAAGGCTGTTCCTGCAGGCGTTAGCCCTAAAACAGTGATCGATGCGTATGTGAAAGCGATCGGCGGCGAAAAAGCGCTGGCCGCAGTAACCGACAGGAGAATAAAGATGTCGACCCAGATCCAGGGACGCGACCTGTCTGTGGAGAGCGCCCAGAAAGCACCGAACAAATATACCATGAGCTTTAAGATGGGAGATAACGTGCTTCAGAAGCAGACATTTGACGGCACCCGCGCAAACGAAGTAAGCATGCAGGGAAAAAGAGAGCTCACCGGCGGCGAGCTTGAAGACCTGAAGGCTGAAGCCACCCTGAACCAGGAAATGAACTATGAGAAAATGGGCTACAAGCTGAATGTTAAGGGCATTGAGTCTGTAAACGGCAGCGATGCATACATTCTTGAAGTGGTAAGCCCTGCCGGCAAAAAATCAACGGAATGGTACGATGTGGCAACCGGCTATAAAGTGAAGTCTGCTTCCACGCAAACCATGCAGGGACAAACCATTAACCAGGTTACCGAATACAGCGATTACAAAGACATGAACGGCATAAAATATCCGGGCAGCATTTCTATCACCGGAACGCCATTGCCTTTGAAGCTGAAGCTGGTTTCGGTGGACGTGAACAAGGGAATAAAGGACAGTGAATTTGAAGTTAAATAGATCACAACCTGCTTAAAATTGCAAAAAGCGTTATAGAAGTATAACGCTTTTTGCATTAATCGTATCCTCTATGAAAAAGAATCTCCTGATCATACTTCTTCTTTCGGCGTTTACGTTCTCGAAAGCGCAAACAATCAATGAAGACCTTGTTTACCCGGCTGTAATACAGGTTAAAAACGGAATCATCCTTGCGGGAATAAAGGAAGGCAGTGTGCCTTCGCTGGAGCTTACGCTGTACGACAAAGCCCTTACCGTTATAAAAAAATCGTCTAAGGCTCTTGGTGCCGGATGCACTGCATTTGCAATTACACAATGCGGGGAAGAAGAATATACTGCAACTGCGGTTCTTGAAACGGGCCGCGTTACATTTATTTTCAATGATAACCTTGAAGAGAAATATTTTAAGGTGTTGCCCCCAATTTCCTTCTCTGAGGTAATGCAGGCACAAAAAGCATGGAAAAAGCAGGATAAGGAAAATTATTTTAAAGTTCCGGGCCTTTTACAGGGATACCTTAACATTCCAAAAGAATACATTTCGAACGACTGGCTTGAGATCGCCTACAAAGGGAAAGCCTCAAAAGATGAAACAACCGGCATAGCCGTTCAAACGCTTGTTAAATATACCGGGGAGCCTGCAGTAAGGCGCTTCTCCCCGAAGAACGAGACACGCGACACCTATAAGGCTGTATGGGAAACATTCCTCGACCTTAAAAAGATCAGCCAGGCCTCCTTCATCCATATTGATGAGCAGGTTGCAATTGCCCGGATCCTGGATGTTACGGAAAGTGACGCGGGACAGGAATATGTGTATTGCTTTGATTCCAAAACAGGTACGATCCTGTATAAAACAGCTATAAAAACGAATGATCCGGCTGAGCTGTTCCACTTCTCTTCGGGCTTTTATGATGCTTCAGCAAAAAGGCTGATCCTCAGCGGCAACCTGAGCAACCCTTCTGATAAGAAGGAAAGAATGCAGGCAATGGCTATAATGGCTTACGATAAAACAAACCTTCTCAGCTTTCAGAAGATAAACTTCCCCGATTACAGCAGCCTTAAAGAGCCCTCTGCATACAACTTTAAGGATGCCTTCGCGAAAACGCTCCGCATTGGCAAACTTGCCGATGGCAGCTACTATATTGATTGTGAGAATCAATCAAAAAGGGCCCCGCTCGAAATAGTACAGGTGGGCGCCGCTCAGGTGGGACTGCCATTCTATGCACCCATCGGATATTCAAGGCACTTGCTGGATGCAAACTTTAAATTCATTTCTTCCGCATTCATAAGCCTGGAAGATTTTTACGATGCGCCCCGGCGGCATTTTTACAATGCATCTGCCGATGGAGAAAAGATCCTGCTCAGCAACACACACAATAAAAAGCGCAGCACCGAGATCGTATCATTCGCCGGCGGGCGGGAATCATTCAAGGAGCTGTACTCTTTCAGCTTTGACCCGGAGGCAGCCAAGCTGCTGGACTATTGCCACCAGTTCTTAATGGACAGCAACACCGTAATTGTTTTTTATACCCCGCAGAATGCCCGGGGATGTAAGCTGGAAGTAATAAAGCTTTGACCTGATCCTTCTCAAAAGCCGTCCGATTAAATTTGGGCGGTTTTTTTATTTCGGCTATCTTTAACCAGGCAACCATTCCCAACCTTTTACGTCATAATTGCGTAGAAGAGGGTGTTTTTAGCTTTTAAAAGCGCTATTTATGAATGAACACGAGATTATCAAAGGCTGTTTAAAGAATGACCGTGCAAGCCAAAAAGCCCTGTACGAGCAGCATTACAGCAAAATGCTGGGTGTTTGTTTACGATATGCCAAAGATAAGGAGGAAGCAAAAGACATTCTCCACGAAGCTTTTTTAAAGGTATTCACCAACCTGAAGAATTTTAACGGCACGGGCTCATTTGAAGGCTGGATCAGGCGGATCATGGTGAACACTTCCATCGACCACCTGAGGAAGAACAAGCAGAATTACCTGATCGTAAGCACCGTTTATGCCAATGAGAAAGCTTCCGCGATGGCGGAGGAGATCGACGAGGAAGACCTGCTGCTGAACATCGACAAGGAAGAGATCCTGAAAGCAGTACAGGAACTTACACCGGCCTACCGTACCGTGTTCAACCTGTATGTGATCGAGGAATATACGCACAAGCAGATCGCGGAAATGCTCGAGATCAGCGAAGGCACATCGAAATCGAATTTGTCGAAAGCCAAATTCAACCTGAAAAAGAATTTAATGCACCTAATAAAGGCAACACATGATAAATAATACTCCTGGAAGTAAGCTTGATGAAACTGTGAAAAGCACCCTCAATAACTACGAGGCGCAGTACGATGCATCCGACTGGTCGAGGATGGAACAGATGCTGGATGCCGCGCCTAAGTCAGGCAATTTCAAATGGTCGCATGCCATTACTGTAATTGCCGTACTGGCGGTGCTTGGAGGCGGATATGCACTGTATTCCAATTTCAGCAAGGGAACTCCCAAAACAGAAGTAACTACCGCACCTCCCGTTACGCCTGCCAACACTCCGAAAGAAGATCCGAAAGCAAGCATTCCCCCACCCGTGGCCAGCAGCCCCGTGATCAGCGAGCCGGAAAAAGAGGAGCCGCCAGTAAGCAGCCCGGAAAAGGTCATTGAATCGCCGCCGCTGAAAAGCCCTGAAGAAAAGCTGGCCGCAAGCGAAAAAGTGAAGGTTAAAAAAGAGAAATCACCTAAAAAAGAAACCAGCGAGCCTATCATAGAGGCCCACGATAAAGTTATCGGCATGGGCAACGAGCCTGTTTTCGGGGATATGCTCGATTCATCGAAAGGGATCATCGGCAGCACCAAGGAAAAGGAAGAGATCAAAAAGGCTGCAAAATCTAAAAAAGGAAATGTAGGCTGGGATATTTTCACGCCGCACATGAATGTGGACAGCATGCGGAAAGTGCGCGAGCAGCGCGATTCGCTGAAGACACAGTAGGATAAACAACACCTTAAACAAAAAGCCACCTTAGAGGGTGGTTTTTTTGTTTGAAACATTCGCTGACCACCCCTGGCCCCTCCTGAGAGGAGGGGAAATGCTTCGTAAAAAAATTCTGCTAAAATCAGCAGTCAGCTTTGCTCCCTCCTCCCAGGAGGGTTGGGGTGGTACATTTCATTCTTTCACAGGCAACCCTCTTAAAATCCCACCGTCTACTATTCAAACAAACCTACACGCGCATGAAGAAACGTTACTCACTGTTCATGTTAGCACTAAGCATGCTGACATTAAAAACGGCAACCGCGCAGGATCCACAGTTCACACAATTCTACGCGAACCCACTTTACCTGAACCCTGCTTTTGCAGGCTCCAATGTTTGTCCGCGCATCTGCATCAATTACCGCAACGAGTGGCCGGGCATCGCCGGAACATACATTACCACAAGCGCATCGTTCGACCGCTTTGTGTATAAGATCAAAAGCGGCATCGGCGTTCTGGTGACCAACGACCGCGCCGGGCAGGGAACCTTAAAAACCACCAATGTGAGCGGGATCTATTGCTACCAGTGGCGTCCTACAAGGGACCTCTCCATAAATGTTGGCTTTAAAGCCACTTACGGGCAAAAATCGCTCGACTGGAGCAAGCTTAATTTCGGCGACCAGATAGATGACCGGAGAGGATTTGTTAAGAACACGCATGAGATCCAGGGAGCATCCCAGAAATCGTATGTTGACTTCTCTGCCGGAGTTGTTGCCTTCACCAAATATTTTTATGCCGGCTTTGCGGCTGATCATTTAACACAGCCGGACGAGTCGTTAATGTCGAGCGGACAAAGCCGCCTGCCGATGAAGTTCACGGGACATGCCGGAGCGGTGATCCCGATTGGGGACAAATCGGCGGAGACCAGCGTTTCACCCAACATACTTTACCAGCAGCAGCAGGATTTCAGGCAGCTGAACCTTGGGGTGTATTTTACAAAAGGAGTGCTTGTAGGCGGATTGTGGTACCGGAACAGCGATGCGTTCATTGTGCTGATCGGCGTGCAGAAGGGCGCATTTAAGGTCGGCTACAGCTATGATGTAACCGTTTCGAAGCTCTCGAGCGCATCAGCCGGCTCCCATGAGCTGTCGCTGGGCATCCAGCTGAATTGCAAAAAGCCGAAACCGAAGTACCGGCCACTGGATTGTCCTTCATTTTAGTGTTGCTTATTCCGCAGGAATTAGCAACACTTATCCCGGCGCAGGCCGGGATCTCATAAATTGAGAAGTATTTTTATAAGAATTGAAGCGCAGGGCGGGATCAACATAAAGTATTTAATTGAAAGATTGCTTCGCTACCGCTCGCAATGACGTTGGCGAAAAACATTTCACAATATATGTTAATCAGAAAAAAACGGTATAAGAATTGGGAATGCTGATCCACCATGAAAAACGAAATGATAGAACAATTGCTCCGTGAGCTTTTTAACAGCTTTGAAGCGGAAGTGATGCCGGAAACCTGGCTGAAGATCAGGGGAAAAATATAATGACCTTTACTCCGCATGGGGCGGAGTAATTTTGTGAAGTTGAGGGTTAATAGTTTAGTATGTTTTAGTTTTAGAGAGCAGAGAAAGGCCTTGCAGGGATGCAAGGCTTCTCTGTTTATGACCGCTTTACTTTTTCTTTGCTGCTTTCTTCGCTGCTTTTTGGGGTCCCTTAGGTGTTGAATTTCCCGTTTTGGCTCCGCCTTTCTTATCAGGCTGCTTGCCCGGATTCTTTGTCTTTATCTTTTCGCCCCCTTTCTTCTTTGCTGTTCTGTCCTTATCGGCCACCTTCGATTCCCTGCTGTCCATATCATCCTTGTTCTGGGGTTTTTGCGTTTTCGATGTTGCAGCCTGTTTATTCTGGCGTGTGTTGTTGTTTCCTGTTGTTTTCATAGCTATACGTTTTATAATTAACGTGTAAAAAATATGCCATTGAACTTTATTTCCTATCTTCACTACTCCGGACCAATAACCTGGCAATGACAACTATTTTTAAGCATACCACACTCCTTCTTCTGCTTGTTTACTTCTGTGCCTGTGGAAGCGATACAAATAAAACAAACGATGCTGCACTCCAGGATTCAATACCGGGAAGCGATTCAACAGCACTGATAAGAGGCGAAAACCTGGGATACCTGCAGTCGTACGACAGGGCTATGGAGCTGTGGAAGATCCCTTTCACAGAAAGAGACCTGAAAACAAGCTTCGGCACGGCACACGTGATCATCAGCGGCCCCGCAGATGCAGCGCCGCTTGTGCTGTTGCACGGCATGAATGCAAGCTCCACCATGTGGTACCCGAATGTGAAGGCGTTTGCTGAACGCTACAGGGTGTATGCTATCGACTTCCTGCTCGAGCCGGGGAAATCGCTTTGCCAGGCGGAAGTGAGCAGCACCGATGAGATCGTGAAATGGTATTACGAGATCTTCGACCAGCTGCAGCTTGAAAAATTCGGTATTGTCGGCGCATCGCGCGGCGGATGGCTGGCGGTGAACATAGCGCTGCACCAGCAATCCCGCATCAGCAGGATCGCGCTGCTGAGCCCTGCGCAAACATTCACCTGGATCAAGCCCCGGAAGCGGATCCTCACCAACATTGTTTACTCCCTGAACCCCAAAAGAAGAAAGCTCCGGAATGTGCTGGAAACAATGACCTTTAACGTGGACAACATCCGCCAGGCGTATATCAACCAGTATTACATTGCCACTACCAATGCAAAGGTGAGCAAGTGCATGCTGCAGATGACGCCCTTTTCGGATGATCAGCTGGCATCGCTGAAAGTGCCGGTGCTGGTGCTGATCGGCGACAACGACATCATTAACAATGAGAATGGCCTGGAACGGGCGAAAAAGCTGATCCCCGGCGTGGAAACGGGAGTTGTAAAAAATGCGGGGCATTTCCTTTCGATCGACCAATCGGAAGTGGTGGACAAGCTCGTGATGGATTTTTTAAGCGGATCAAGCCGCCTGTCGGCCAAAAAATAAGACTTATTTCAATCCCTGCAGTGCTTTCTTAAAGCTTACCTTCTCATCGATCATTCTCGCTACGGCATCTATGTTCACGCGCTCCTGCGTCATGGTATCGCGGTGGCGCACAGTTACCGTGTTATCCTCTAAGGTCTGGTGATCGATGGTGATGCAGAACGGCGTACCGATCGCATCCTGGCGGCGGTAGCGCTTCCCGATCGTATCTTTTTCGTCGTAAGCGGTGGCATGGTCGAATTTCAGCAGGTCCATGATCTCACGGGCCTTTTCAGGCAAGCCATCTTTCTTAACCAGCGGAAGCACTGCTACTTTTATCGGCGCTAAAAAGGCCGGGAGGTTTAAAGCAACGCGTGTAGTTCCATCTTCAAGCTTCTCCTCTATGTATGCTTTCGACATGGTAGCAAGAAACAAGCGGTCGAGCCCCACAGAAGTTTCCACCACGTAAGGCACATAATTCTGGTTCAGCTCCGGATCAAAATACTGGAGCTTTTTACCGGAATGCTGCTCGTGCGCTTTCAAATCGAAATCGGTACGGGAGTGGATCCCTTCCAGCTCCTTGAAGCCGAAAGGGAAGTTGAATTCAATATCGCAGGCGGCATTTGCATAATGCGCCAGTTTCAGGTGGTCGTGAAAGCGGTAATTATCAGCGCCAAAGCCTAATGAATTATGCCATTTCATGCGGGCTTCCTTCCAGTAGCCGTACCATTCCATTTCTGTTCCGGGGCGCACAAAGAACTGCATTTCCATCTGCTCGAACTCGCGCATGCGGAAAATGAACTGCCGCGCTACGATCTCGTTACGGAAGGCTTTCCCGGTTTGTGCGATCCCGAAAGGAATTTTCATCCTTCCCGTTTTTTGCACATTTAAAAAGTTCACAAAAATCCCCTGTGCCGTTTCCGGGCGGAGATAAATGGTGTTGGAATCTTCACTCACGGCACCCATCGAGGTGCTGAACATCAGGTTGAACTGGCGCACTTCCGTCCAGTTCTTTGTTCCCGAAACGGGGCAAACGATCTCGCAATCGATGATGATCTGGCGCACAGCTTCGAGGTCGTTCTTCTCCAATGCATCCTTGAATTTGGAAAGGATCCCATCGGCCTTTGCCTGGTTTTCCAATACTCTTGCATTGGTGGCGCGGAATGTTTCCTCATTGAACGCTTCACCGAAACGCTCTTTCGCCTTGTCCACTTCCTTCTGGATCTTGCCTTCTATTTTTGCCACATGCTCCTCGATGAGCACATCGGCGCGGTAACGCTTCTTGCTGTCCTTATTATCGATCAGCGGGTCGTTGAATGCATCCACATGCCCGGAAGCTTTCCAGGTGGTAGGATGCATAAAGATGGCCGCATCAATTCCCACAATGTTCTCGTGCATCTGCACCATGGCTTTCCACCAGTAGTCGCGGAGGTTCTTCTTCAGCTCAACGCCCATCTGCCCGTAATCGTACACGGCGCTCAGCCCGTCGTAGATCTCACTGCTCTGAAAAATAAATCCGTACTCCTTTGAGTGCGAAATGATGTTCTTGAAGATGTCTTCTTGGTTTGCCATTGCGCGCAAAAATAAACAATTGTTTACTTTTTTGAACTTTTATTTATGTTTATACAATAATTATTTATTTTAATAATAACTATTTATTAGTTGTTACGTGCTTGTCAGTTTTTCCAGTTTGGTAATTCTATTCACCGCTCGTACTAACCCAATCAGAATAATCGGTATCTTTGCTGTACAGAATTAATCATGATAGCAATAGATAACACCATCGTTTCCGAGCATCTGCTGGAGAAAAAATTCGTCTGCGACCTCAACGCCTGCAAAGGAGAGTGCTGCGTAGCCGGCGATTCGGGCGCCCCGCTCGACCTGGAGGAGATCGCGATCATGGAGGACATCTGGGAAGACGTAAAGCCGTACCTGCCGAAGGATGGCGTAAAAGCGATCGAGAAGCAGGGCGTTTTCGTGATCGATGACGATGGCGATTATACCACCCCGCTTGTAAAAGGCAAGCACTGCGCCTTCACTATTTTTGATAAAGGCACCGCCAAATGCGGCATCGAGCAGGCTTACCTCGACGGCAAAGTGAGCTGGAAAAAGCCCATTTCCTGCCACCTTTACCCGGTGCGCATCACCAAATACAAGGATTATGATGCCGTGAACTACCATAAGTGGGACATTTGCAAGCCTGCCTGCGAATGCGGCGCCAAGCTGGATGTGCCGGTGTACAAGTTCCTGAAAGGCCCGCTGGTGCGCAAATACGGCGAAGCATGGTATAAGCAGCTGGAGCTTGCCGACAAGCTGAAGAAGTAATTTATGCATAAAGCGGCATCGGGGGCATGGAAACTGCAAAAGGGAAATTTATTGCTTCCGCGTTAAATGGCCCTTTTACAAGCATTGATTTTACTATAGGTCCAGAGCTTGTCCGCCCCGAAACGCGTGTACTTCTAATTGTGATTTTTTTTCCATTGCCGCAAATATTTTACCCCTTTATTTTTAGTTTTTTTTCACGTCCTGTTAAATTGCTGTTTTCTAATACGTTGGTCATTTCTTAACATTCATCTGTTAATTCCGCGTGTTTATAACTTCGGGCAAATGTTAATTCAATACACTTGACACCCCCGATTTTTATTCGAAAATTTGTGAACCGTTAAGTACAATAAGCATGACTTTCTGAGTTAGATCAATAAAAGGGGTTTGTCCCCAGGGGAATTTTTCCCTCTAATTGTAGGAGTTGCAGATTGCAATTAAATGAGGATCAAAACGTTATATATATAATACGAAACTACGGATGTCAGAAGAACCAATTTTAAAAGAGAACAAAGACCGCTTTGTTTTATTCCCGATCAAACACAACCAGATCTGGGAAATGTACAAAAAAGCAGAAGCCAGTTTCTGGACCGCAGAGGAGATCGACCTTGGCCCCGACCAGAGCGACTGGGAGAATAAGCTGACTTCCGATGAAAGACACTTCATTAAGCATGTGCTTGCATTTTTTGCGGCCAGCGACGGAATTGTGAACGAGAACCTGGCCATTAACTTCATGAACGAGGTGCAATACCCTGAGGCACGCTGCTTTTACGGCTTCCAGATCATGATGGAGAACATCCATTCCGAGACGTACTCCCTGCTGATCGACACTTACATTAAAGATCCGAAAGAAAAGGATATGCTTTTTCATTCCATTGATACATTGCCATGTGTTGGAAAAAAGGCGGACTGGGCAATTAAATGGATCGGTAACGGAACATTTGCTGAACGTTTAATTGCTTTCGCCGCTGTGGAAGGCATTTTCTTCTCAGGAAGCTTCTGCTCCCTGTTCTGGTTAAAAAAACGCGGCCTGATGCCGGGACTGACCTTCTCTAACGAGCTGATCTCCCGCGATGAAGGGCTGCACTGCGATTTCGCATGCCTCCTGTACTCACAGCTGACGAACCAATTGCCGAAGGAAAAAGTAACCGCCATCATCACCAATGCGGTGGAGATCGAAAAAGACTTCGTTTCCGATGCATTGCCGGTCCGCCTGATCGGGATGAACGCAGACATGATGTGCCAGTACATCGAATTCGTGGCCGACAGGCTCCTGGTTGCACTCGGATGCCCGAAAGCATACAATGCCACCAACCCATTCGATTTCATGGAGCTGATCTCCTTACAGGGCAAAACCAATTTCTTCGAAAAGCGTGTGGCAGAATACCAGAAAGCAGGCGTTACAGGAAACAAGGAAGACAATGTGTTCTCCTTGGATGCAGATTTTTAAATACAGATTACGAATAAAAACGAATATTACGAATCTGTACAGAGTTAGCACACATGGATTCGAAAATTCGTAACGATTAGCGATCCGTACTAAACACACAGATTCGAAAATTCGTAAAACATTCGCGATCCGAACCAATTTATCAACAAAATGAAAAGGATAACTCAGCCTTAAAAACTGAAACAACATTGCCCGATACCCGTTAATAACAGACAGACAGACTACTCAAACAAAATAACCACTTAACACTCCGAAAAATATATGTACGTAATCAAAAGAGACGGTAACCGCGAATCGGTAAAATTCGACAAGATCACAGCCCGCATCCAGAAGCTTTGCTATGGGCTGGATCCAATCCACGTAACTCCTGTAAGCGTTGCCATGAAGGTGATCGAAGGGATCTATGAAGGCGTTACAACCAGTGAATTGGACAATCTTGCTGCCGAAACTGCCGCATCGCTCACTACCAAGCACCCTGATTATGCACTGCTGGCAAGCCGCATCGCTGTTTCCAACCTGCACAAGAATACCAACAAGTCCTTCTCCAAAACCATGGAGGACCTGTACAACTACATCGATCCGAAAACAGGCAAAAAAGCGCCGCTGATCGCTGATGATGTATACGAGATCATCAAGAAAAACGCACAGGAGCTGGATTCCACCATCATTTACGACCGCGATTTCGGCTACGATTATTTCGGATTTAAAACTCTTGAGCGCTCTTACCTGCTGAAGACCAACGGACAAGTGGCTGAACGCCCGCAGCACATGATCATGCGCGTATCCGTAGGGATCCACAAGGACGACATCGCTTCCGCGATCGAAACCTACAACCTGATGAGCGAGCGCTGGTTCACACATGCAACACCTACACTGTTCAATGCAGGTACGCCAAAGCCGCAAATGTCGTCATGCTTCCTGTTAACAGCGAAGGACGACAGCATCGACGGAATTTACGATACCCTGAAATCCTGCGCGAAGATCTCCCAGAGCGCCGGCGGGATCGGCTTATCCATCCACAACATCCGCGCTACAGGATCTTACATCCGCGGTACAAACGGAACTTCCAACGGAATTATCCCAATGCTGCGCGTATTCAACGATACTGCCCGTTATGTTGACCAGGGCGGCGGAAAGCGCAAAGGCTCTTTCGCGATCTACCTGGAGCCATGGCATGCAGATATCGCCGACTTCCTCGACCTGCGCAAAAACAACGGTAAAGAGGAAATGCGCACACGCGACCTGTTCACCGCAATGTGGACTCCCGACCTGTTCATGAAGCGTGTTGAAGAGAACGCAGAATGGAGCCTGTTCTGCCCGAACGAAGCACCGGGACTGGCAGAATGCTGGGGCGAGGAATTTGAAGCGCTGTACACGAAATACGAAAAAGAAGGACGCGCACGCAAAACCATCCATGCACGTGACCTCTGGGCTGCGATCATTCAATCGCAGATCGAGACCGGCAACCCGTACATGCTGTACAAGGATGCTGCAAACCGCAAATCCAACCAGCAGAACCTCGGAACCATTAAATCGTCGAACCTGTGCTGCGAGATCATGGAATACACTTCCAAGGACGAGATCGCCGTATGTAACCTTGCTTCCATCGCGCTGAACCGCTTTGTGGAGGACGGACAGTTCAACCACCAGAAATTATTTGATGTAACCTACGTTATCACCAAAAACTTAAATAAGATCATCGACCGCAACTATTACCCGGTTGCTGAAGCGCGCAACTCCAACTTAAAGCACCGCCCGATCGGTATCGGCGTGCAGGGGCTTGCAGATGCGTTCATCCTGATGCGTTACCCGTTTGATTCGGAAGAAGCTGCGCAGCTGAACAAAGAGATCCATGAAACGATCTACTATGCGTCGATGACAGCATCCAAAGACCTTGCAATGGTGGATGGCCCTTACGAAACATTCGCCGGATCACCGGTATCAAAAGGCATTTTCCAGTTCGACATGTGGGGCGTAACTCCGTCCAACCGCTGGGAGTGGGACATCCTGAAAGACGAAGTGAAAAAGCATGGTGTGCGCAACTCCCTGTTGTTAGCTCCGATGCCAACCGCTTCCACGTCGCAGATTCTCGGTAACAACGAGTGCTTCGAGCCATACACCTCGAACATTTATTCACGCCGCGTATTATCAGGCGAATTCATCATCGTGAACAAGCACTTACTGAAAGACCTCGTGAAATTGGGGATCTGGAACGACAAATTAAAAAGCAAGATCATCGGCGCAAACGGTTCTGTTCAGAACATCCCTGAGATCCCTGACAATATCAAAGCACTGTACAAAACAGTGTGGGAGATCTCCCAAAAGGTGATCATCAACATGGCTGCCGACCGTGGCGCATACATCTGCCAGTCGCAATCGCTTAACCTGTTCGTACAGGATGCGAACTTCGCGAAGCTGTCGAGCATGCACTTCTACGGCTGGAAAGCAGGATTAAAAACAGGTATGTACTACCTGCGCACAAAAGCAGCTGCAGATGCGATCAAATTCACAGTTGAAGCAGAAGCAAAAGCAGACGCACCTGAAGTCCTCGGCAACGAAGATGTTCTCATCCTCGAGCGCCAGCAGCAAATGAGCGCAGAGCGCCAGGCATTGATGGAAGCAGAAGCTGAAAAAGCAGCACAGATCAGCTGCTCGCTGGATAACCCGGAGGCTTGTGATGCATGCGGAAGCTAAAATGAAGTTAAAAGAAGATAAGTTAAAAGTCAAAACCCTCGCATGTGCGGGGGTTTTTGGTTGAGATCATAAACTATTAATTATTCAGAATTATTGAATCACCATAACGTTTCCTATTTATTAACAGCAACAATATTCATACGAGAATGGACGACTTAGTTTCACCAAAATACCAAATGCAACTCGTTAACTCAGTTGAAAAAGCTATTTGGGATGAATATAAAACATACAAACAAGTACGTCTATATATAAATAAATGGCATAAATCTGATGATTATAACAATTGGGAAAATTTTATTATTGTAGAAAAATCAAATAAAGAAATTGACCTAACCTTGACACTTCACAATATGTCCGGGACAGATTTATTAAAGGCTGCAATTGATTTAGGAGTAGACACTCCTGATTTCATTCCTTCTATTCCAACATTTAAGAATGAACTTAAATCCGAATTCAAAACAGCATATAATATCTTCACAACAGCGCACAAGCAAATAGAGACTGACCCGAGCACTGCCATTGGACTTGCTAATTCAGCACTTGAAAGTATTATCAAGGAAATTTTAAAAGACAACAGAATTTCGAATAAAATAACTGGCAACGAAACTCTCTATAAACTAACGACAATAATTTTAAAAGAATTTAATCTTACAAATAATGAGCACCCTATAGAAATAAAAACAATTGGAAGTTCGCTCTTAGCAATAAATCAAGCTATTGAAAAACTTCGGAGCGAAAAAACAAATTTTCACGGAAAGACGAATGCCGACTACCTAATAACTGATACTTTATATGCATACTTTGTCGTTAACAGCGTCGCGACCGTAGGTTTATTCTTAAACTCCTATTACAAGAATAAGTTTCCGAAACAAACACCTGTTTTTAATGAAGACGATTTACCATTTTAATAAACAGATTAATTTCGCAATGGGTAATTAAAAAAGCAATGAAATCTCTTAGATACCTTCTTGTCATTTTCCCATTCCTCTTAGCCTTTAAACTAACCGCCCAAATCCAGCTCGATCAATTTGCAGATAAATACTGGCGCGTCACTTCCTGTGAAGTTGCAGGATATAAAATGCCTGCATTGGAAAGTAGCAAGAATGACAGTTCTATATTTTATAGTAACCATACCGGCAAATCCATTAACAGCGGCACCGTGCAGTATTGTAACTGGAGAATAGACAGCACCCGTAACGTGGTAATCCTTACTTACAAAGACACGGACGAGATCACAGAATTTAAAATGCTCCGGCTGAATAACAAGGAATTCGAATTTGAAGTAACACGGCCGGACTCAATCACCTTAAAGGTCCTAATGTTGAACATTGACAAAACACAGTAGAATAGAGGATCTATGAAACATATATTTACGATACTCATAACAGCCATTCTCCTAAACTCCTGCGAGTCACCTGAGAAGGAAACTTTCGACAGATTTATAATTGCAACAACATATTCGAATAATAATCAGACCCGGTCAGATAGCCTGGAAATGACGAATACAATATGTTTGTCATTAATATATGTGGACAAGAATTCAAATTGCTATATCTATAAGCGGACAGAAAAAAATCCTCAATTTTACAAATGTCACCTCTCGAAAAGCAAAACAGAGAGCTTTAAAACGCTGTTGAACGACCTGAAAAGTAAATTTCCCAAAAAGTATAATCTCTCCAGCCATTGCTCTCCCGACATCACGGTTATTTGTGAAAATGATACATTAACAGATTTTCGTTTTATTCAAACCAACCCAGACGCTACAATAAAATACATTGAGAACTTTATTGCCACTCAAACGAAAGAGCCAACGGATACCATCGAAACGATCATGAAATATAAGTCGTATATCGTATCGCAACTCTCTTATTTTAATAGAGACAGGTACGGCTTCGAGCCTATTAATTACAGATATTTGTATGATGGCAAGTCGATCAGGATATTTGCTGATTCACTGCTGACAAAGCCGGCCAACCATAATTAGAACCGCTCAGAAGAAACCTGTACAAGAATTAATACTTCAACAACTCATGCACCGGAACATCCAAGCCCTTTGAAATCTTATACAAACTGGCAAGAGTAATATTAGTTCCCTGGCTTGTTAACTTAACCAGATTGGATTTTTCTATTTCACAACGCAAAGCCAATTCCTGAAAAGACAATCCCTGTTCCTTTCTCTTTTTATCAACGTTTCGCCCAACCGCTTTTAGAAATTTCTGTTGCTCTGACATACGTCAATATTCAGACTTTTCAATAAAATAATCGGTAGCGTATATAACACCGAGTGGTTTTTATACTACCTTTGGAACAAAATAAATTGGAAATGGATAAAAAGATAGTTAAAGACCTTGAAGGCCTTTTCTCCGTCGCACCTCCCGACACTTTAAGACGAAGTGTTAATCAGGTGTTCTATTCCTATATTATAAATAACAAGGCTTTACCGGATGAGCTTGAGACAATAGCCGAAGACTTTTCCATGCTTGTTGATTTTTTAGAAAAAGCTGACCAGCAAATGAGAACAACCCGCAACAAAAAGGTATAATCATGTACGTGTACCGTTTCATGAGATCCCCTGTCGGGGCACGGGATGACGGTTCCGAAGAAATTCCACACAAATAAAAAACGGCCGCCATTTTCATGACGACCGCTTTCCTGTAATAGAATTTTTCGCAGATTACTGCTTGATCAGCTTTTTAACGATGAGTTCTTTTGCACTTTTAACCTGCACAAAATAAACACCGCCGCTTAAGTCCTCAATATTGATCGCTGTTTTGGCTGACTGGATCTTCTGGCTGTAAACCAGTTGTCCGTTTATAGTGAAGATCTCTACTGTAGCGTCCTGCGCTGAGCTTTCAATAAAAAACTGTTCATTCGCCGGGTTCGGATACAAACTGAGCTCAGTTGCCGAAGCAGTGCTCTCCCCGATCCCAACCGTTGCAATCGCACAAATGCCATTGATCTGTACAGGAGTTGATTTGTTGACCATTGTTCCGTCTCCTAAACCGAATCCGTCTCCCGTGCCCCATACCGTGCCATCGCTTTTCAGGAACAAACAATGGGCATAGCCTGATGAGATCTCGGTAATTCCGCTTAGCGTGCTTACCTGCACAGGTGTGTGCCTGTCTGTTGTTGTGCCGTCACCCAGCTGCCCCGAACCGTTCAGGCCGCAGGACCAAACAGTGCCATCACTTTTCAGGAAGATCGAATGGTTGTCCCCGGCCGACATCGCTGTTACCGAGCTCAATCCACTGATCTGGAATGGTGTAGGTGTGTTGACGGTAGTGCCGTCACCCAGGTCGCCATAATTATTTCCGCCGCAGGCCCATACCGTACCGTCATTCTTCAGGAACAGCGAGTGGTATCCTCCGCCAATGATCGCAGTGATCCCGCTCACCACGGTTACAGGTGAAGGTGTTGAATTCGCTGAGAAGCTGCCGCTGGTGCCATTGCCCAATTGTCCGTGAAAGTTATATCCGCAGGACAGCACTGTGCCGTCATTCTTCAGGAACAAAGAATGATTTCCGCCCGAAGCAATTGCAGTAATCCCGCTGAGTGAAGGGATCTGGAACGGTGTTCCTTTATCCACAGTGGTTCCATCGCCTAACTGGCCGTAGTAATTATTCCCGCATGCCCATACGGTACCGTCGTTTTTCAGGAAAAGCGAAGAGCCCTGTCCCGCCGCAACAGCTACGATGCCGCTTAAAGCAGTGATCTGAACCGGAACGATGACCGGCGATGTGCTTCCGGTAGTTCCCTGGCCCAGTTGTCCCTGGTAGTTATTTCCGCAAGCCCATACGGTACCATCCGTTTTCAGGAACAGCGTATATCCGAAGCCTACACCGATGGTAGCGATTCCGCTCATGGTACCTGCCGGCACTGCGGTGAGGCGGTCCACAGTTGTACCGTCACCCAGGTTCCCGTTGTTGTTGGCCCCGCAACCCATAGCTGTGTGGTCACTGCATAAGAACATGGAAGAGCTTACAGCCGCTATAATTGACTGTGCATTTGCACTATTATTCACAACCAGCAATGCCAGCAATAGAAGTACCCTATATTCCCGAAGTTTATGTTTCATTTTCGTTTTTTTATTTATGATTTATATTCAAATACAACTAACCTGGGAGCAAACATAGATCATAAAAGTACAGCTCCCGGGAAAGAGTAAGAATTCAGAAAAAGAAACTACACCAATAAAAAAGCGGCCACCATTTTCATGATGACCGCTTTTTTTACAAACCGCTTAAAGCTTACTCCTTCGCAAAGCGCTTTACATCGCTGCTTCCATCCGTGTAGGTGATCTTCAGCATATAAACTGCCTTGTCGAGCCCGCTCACATTAAATGTTGCAGTTGCTGCCGCTACATTCTTTTCCGAAACAATGAGGCGTCCGCTCATGTCATACATCTCTACCGACTGCATCACCTTTTCATCAGCCGTTACAATGTTCAGCTGATCGTTGGCAGGGTTCGGGTAAATGCTGAGTGCAGCGGCTGGTGTTTCAGGCGCCTCCATGCTTTTCTCGTTGCCGCCGTATGCCGGATACTCACATAGCGGACAAGGATTATAATAGCAGGATCGTTCTTCAACATGTTCCATGGCCTGCACCGAGAACAACTTGATAGGTGCCGAAAGCAGGTCCTGATAGGTGATTGTATAAGCTGGCGGTGTGTAAACAAGTGTAAGCGATTGCAATGAATATGTTGCATTCACATCACAGGAAGTGTAACCATCATAACGGGATTTAACAAAATAAAAATTACTGCTTGTGATCGGATCCTGGATCACCGAGCCCAGTTCATTGTATGTGCTTCCGTAAGTGTTGTACATCGGGCCGCCCCAGGCGAAGGAACCTACGGTAGTATAACGTGCTTCTGAAGTAAATAAACAGGTAGAAAGCGAGAACATCGTATTGACCATACCCGGCGTTCCCGTATTAACAAATGAAGCGCTGCCGCACCAGATCAGGTGATTGCCATTATTAGTGAAATTAAATTCAGGGTTAAAATAGGTTGGACCGCTATACACCTTGTAAGTAACAGGCAATAAGGTCAAAGGAGCAAGCTTCGCTACGATGAACGGACCGGGATAGTCGGCGCCGAGAATAGAAGTTGCTGTAAGATAAATGAAGGCGCCGCTGCGTTTTGCGCAGCATCCGTTTAGCCTTGGCCCGCTTGTGGAATAGGCAAGCAGGTTGCCCACCAGGATTGTTCCCGAAGTATTTACCCGCCATACAAGTGCATTCCTGTTCAGCCAGTTGCTTACATCGATCGCTGTTCCGCCAACGATCAGCTCACCGCTTCCTGCATCATAGGTAATGTTATTGGGGCTCTCATCGTATGTGGTATTGTTGTATTGATTATACCACATCCACGTGCCTAAAGAATTGAAGGCAGAAATGAAAATGTCCTGGTCGCCGGCACTGCTGGTCACATGACCGATCACATAACAGTTCCCGGAAGGATCCAGCGCCATATCAACAGGATACACGTCCAGCGTGTTCGTACTGTTGTTGAATTGTTTCACCCATTGAATAGCATTGGTGGAATTGTTGTATTTACAGATCGCAAAGCGTCCCATCGACCCGGACATAAAGGAAAACAGGATGTAGGAGTCCACCCCGTTATGAATTATTTTTACAGGGCCGAAAGAATTTCCCGCCTTGAAAAAGTTAAGGGAGCTCAGGCGGGCACCTGTGAGTCCGTCAAAATTAACTACGCTCATGCCCACCGAATTGCTGTGGAGCGAGTTATACTGGCGGTTAAAAGGATTGTATTCAATGTCGACCGGATAGTTCTCCGTGATCCCAACTGTGGCGCTTTGGTAATTCGTGATCGAATACTGTGCGCGGGCAGTAAAAATGGAACATGCCATTACTACCCCAAAAAATAGCTTTTTTCTCATGGTTAAATTTTTAATTAATACTGAATGAGTTCGGATCCTCCGGGAGTAGTAATTCGTGATCCTTAAAACAAATTTAGTAATTCAATTAAAAAATCCAAATTTTGAGTGGGAAGAAATGAGCGGTGGTGAAAAAATGTTACGCTTTACGGACCCTTATAAATTCACCTCCCATGATGCGGTAGGTGTTTTGCCCTATCCGGATCTCCTGCCCTTCCGACATGGCCGCAAGCCGCGTGATATCTTCTTCCATGGTGTGAATACTGCCTTTGGTCTTCCGCGCGATGTTGAGGTAATCCGCCATTATTTCATCATTCACCCCGCATAAGATAATGTGCACCGGAACATTGAAATCCTTCAGCAGCACAATGTCCTTCACCGGCGCATTGTTATCCGCGATCATCACCAGCTCCTTATACGGCTTTGCAAGCTTCTGCCCTTTGATCAGCGCTTCCATATTGTTTTCGGGGCAGTCGCCGCCACCTCCATTCGCCGACACTTTTGCAATGGTGTTGAACAGCGAATCAACTCCCTTTGAAGCCGCATAATAAATTCCGCCGGTGCTGCCGGTCTTTTTCAGCTCATCCCGCATATTATCGCCATCGTTAAAGAACACAAACTGCAGGTTCTTTTCATTGAGCCAGGAAAGCTGGTACCAGGCAGCGAGCTGCGCTGCGTAAGGCGACATGCTTCCCGTAAGGTCGCATACGATCAGCTTCTCCGGCCACCTGTTCCTGTTCAGCACCGCTGAAACTACCGTATCCGGCGCTGTGCTCATATTCCTCACCCACTCCTTCACCTCGCGCTTCCGGCCTTCCTCCACGGAGATCCCCAGCTTTTTGCACTTCTTTGCAAATTCGGCTTCTTCCTCCTTCAGCCGTTTCTCTTCTGCTGCAATGCGCTCCGCCTCTATCTTTTTCCTTCGCTCTATCTCTTTGGTGCCGAGGTATGCAAAGGTCATTTCTCCTTGTGATGTGCCTTTGGAGTATTCGAATTCTTTGGAAATATAATTCTTGTTGTATTTAAAGCTGATGTAATAGTTATCGCCTTTCGGCAGATATACCACCAGGTGCCCATTCATGCCGGTGGTGCCCTTTACCTTTTTATGCCGCTTTTCGCCCGTTATGCTGAGCGCTTCGTTTTCGAGCGGCTTGCCGTCAATATCCATGATGATGATCTCCACACGGGCATAATACTCCATTATTTTCGGCCTTGTCATCCCGTAGCCCGCCTCTGTAGTATCGGGCAGCGTTTTTACGAATTCATCAACAGCTGCTTTTTCCGTGGCCGACATTTCAAACAGCTTGTCTTTTGCGGCCATATCGGGCTCGTAGGTTAACGTCTGTGAAATGCTGCATCCTCCGCCCGATCCCGACATGATCTCTTTTTTGCGCGTATAGTTCGTAATGGTGATGGTGAATACCTGTTCGCAGGGAACTGATAATGTTGCGATGCCATCGGCGTTACTTTTCTGGCTGAATGACCTCCCATCCGACTTAGCGGTAAGGGTTACAGATTGGCCAGCGTACACCCCGCCGCGAATGTTCTTCAGCTGGATGGTGATGGAAGAAAGGCATTCCTGCCCAAGCAGGAATTGTGGTAACATAAAAAGAATTGCTGCGAAGACGTGATGAGAACGGATCATATTTACCTCCTTTTTAAGTATAACGGCCGGAAAATTAAAAGATACAACGGTTCCGGCCATGGCTTATTATGCGCGGTACATGACTTCCGTAGAATTTCCACCACCTCTGCATCGTTGGCATTTTTCTTTACTATCATTCTTTGAATTTTAAAATGAAAGAAAATGAAAAAGTGGATGAACAGGCCGGTAATGGTAATTATCGCGTTGAGCTTATGTTTGGTGCCTACGGGCTGTAAATGGAAACGCACTGCGGCAGGCGGCGCAATAGGTGCAGGTGCAGGCGGTGTGATCGGAGGCGCGATCGGCTCGAGAAGCGACAATACCGTTGTGGGCGCTATCATTGGCGCAGCCATCGGCGGCGCAGCAGGGTCGGCGATCGGGTTGTACATGGACAAACAGGCGCACGACATCCAGCGCGATGTGAAAGGCGCAAAGGTGGAGCGCGTGGGTGAAGGCATTCGCATCACCTTCGATTCGGGGATCATGTTCGATGTGAACTCCTACCAGCTGAAAGAAGAAGCAAAAACCAATATCAAAGAGCTGGCAAAGATCCTGCAGAAATACGATGACACCAACGTGCTCATCGAAGGACATACCGATGCAAGCGGCTCCGACGAGCTGAACATGAAGCTTTCGGAACAGCGTGCTGATGCAGTGGCCGACTATGCAAAAATGCTTGGCGTTGCAGGGGCACGCATGGCGATCAAAGGATACGGTGAAACACAGCCGGTCGCCGATAATGACAGCGAAGCAGGGAAAGCGAAGAACCGCAGGGTGGAGATCGGCATCATGGCCAACAAGAAGCTGAAGAAAGCTGCCAAGCGAGGCGATATTTAAATAAAAGCATATCAGTGATAAAAAAAGATCAGGCATTCATAGAGCCTGATCTTTTTTTATATTCGTACACAAACAAAACACCTATGATAAGCCCTGCAGCCTCAGGAGAAATACCAGGCGCGCTAATAAAAAAAGACGGCACCTGGCCGTCCTTTTGTTCTTTTATAATACAGTTCTCGATACTTTTGCCCCAAAGCGAAAACCCGAACTGACAGATCATTTCGAAAGCCGGTATTTGCTTCCTGCATAATTCCCGCATGCATCTTTCAATGCCGGGTTGCTTGCCTGGATGCTGTAGTAGCGCGCCGAAAAATCCTGCAGGCTGTTATCCGAGCCGGCGTATACCGAGAAATAACGCATGAGGCTCCGGTCCGAATCCTTTATCTGGTAATAGCGCTTAATGAATTCCTCCATCGTTTTAGTAGACGCTGCATAGGCTCCGTAAGCGCCGGTCATTTTCGGATACGCATCGTGGATGGCGTAAAAACGGGCCATGAACTCCTCCATCGTATAATTAGAGCCCGCATAATTTCCCCACACCGCAGTCATTTGCGGATATGAAGCTTTGATCTCATTGTAGCGCTCGATGAATCTTGTAAGCGCATGGGGAGATGCCGCATAAAGGCCCCAAAGATCTTTCATCTTCGGGTAGGTCTCCTTCATTTCATAATACCTGTCGAGAAAAACAAGGTCGCCGGAAGGCTGTGCCTGTGGCGCTTCCTGTGCCTGCAGCACAAGCGGCTGCATACAGGTGCAAAAGGCCAGCAGTACGATTGAATACAGTTTTTTCATAGCTTTTAGTTCAAAGAAGAAAAGGCCTTCCACGTTGAAAGGCCTTTTCCTGCTCATTTTTCAAATGAATATCTTATTTTGATAATTTGCATTTTGCTCCTGCATAGTCGCCGTAACCATCTTTCAGGTCAGTGCTGCTTGCTTTGATGCCATGGTAACGTTTCTGGAACTCTTCAAGGCTGTAGCTGGAAGCAGCGTACTGTCCGTAGTAATCAGACATGGTAGCATCCGAATCTTTGATCTGGTTGTAACGTTTTACAAATTCTTCCAGCTTCATGTTGGAAGCAGCATAATCGCCATACACTTTTTTCATGTCAGGATATGTATCCTTGATCGAGTAATAGCGCTTTGTGAATTCGTCGAGTGTAACAGAAGATCCTGCATAGTTAGCAAACACGCCATCCAGCTTCGGATACGAATCTTTGATCTGGTTGTAGCGCTCTACGAATTTTTCCATGCTCTGGTTAGAAGCAGCATATTTCCCGTAGCAGTCTTTCATGTCAGGATATGTTTCCTTGATCGCATAAAAGCGGTCCATGAAAAAAGAAGATGATTTTGCATCTGCTGTAGTTGCCGCAGTTGCTGTAGTTTTTGTTTCACCTTTTGTCGTTGCAGGCTTTGCCTCAGCTTTTGCGGCAGGCTTTGTAGTTTCTGCTTTCTTTGCAGTAGTCTGTGCGGTAACAACAGCCGAAGAACATACTAAAAGTGCGATTGGTAATAAGTTTAAACGTTTCATTTTTTTGTTTTTTTTAGATGATTATCAATTTTTAAATTCCTGATTATTGAATAGCACATTGGGTAATTACATTTTCATGCCAGCCGCGAAATCATTATTTGCAGTACATTCAGGATAAGCCAGTGGGAAATTTAATGGACAAAAGGGCGGGTGCTGCTCAGAAAAACAGGGATATCACATCAGGCAGATCCGATCCAGGACCAGCTTAGTTTTGCGCTACTAACGTACGCTCAGGAATATTTTTGTAATGATTGTACCTGTTGAGGATCTCACGCACATAGGCGGAGGTTTCCTGCCCTCGGCAGTAGCCGCATTTCACAACAGGGTCGTTATAGATGAGCGGGTTCGATTTCTGCAGGATCATGTAATCCACATTGTCGTACCACAGGCCGGGATCCTTGCCGTATTTTTCCGCAAGGTTGCGTGCATCCACCACATGGCCCAACCCTGCGTTGTACGAGGCAAGCACGAACTTGATCCGCTCCGCCTTGTTGGGAATATATTTTTTCCAATAGCGGTCGAGGTCGGAAATATAGCTGGTGCCGGCAATTATGCTTTGCTCCGCCGTTGCATCTATGGTATCGAGGCCGTAATGCTTTGCCGTTTGCGGAACCAGCTGCATAAGGCCGTTGGCTCCTGCCCATGAGCGGGCGGTAGGTGAAAAGTTGGATTCCTGCGAGATCAGCGCAGCCAGCAATTGCCAGTCCCAGCCGATCTTTGCGCTGTATGTTTTTATGAGGTCGTCGTATTCAGAGATCACACCGCCCGAATACGATACATATTTTCCAACGCCTCTCGGCCCGCCGGATTTTTTCTTCGCCTTAAAATATTTGGAATATACCGCAATGTTCTCTTTGGAGCTTTTACGCTTTTCGATCCAGTCGTTCATTACAGCCAGCAGCTGCGGGGATTCCTTCCGGATCGCCCATGCGATCTTTTGCGGAAAGCTGATCGACGTTTCCACATCGATATTCGAATAATAGGTTTGATTGCTGAGCGCGATGTTCTCATCGGCAATGGTATAATCAATTTCGCCGCTTGCTACTTTGCTGATGAGCTCTTCCGTTTCCTGATCGCCGGGAGCTTCAATGATATTTATCTTTTCACCGATCTCTTCCGAAAGGCTTTGCAATCTTGAATAAAAGGAAGAACCTTTTCTTACGTGAATATTTTTTCCGCTGAGGTCGACCACATTCCGGATCAGGTTATTATTCAGCTCTTCCTGTGTCATGTTCTCCCAGCCTTTCGGCTTGCGCTGGATCAGCACCTGCGGAACAAGCATCAGCGGCGAGCTGAAATCAACAAGGTTGAGGCGTTCTTTTGTTACGGTAAGGTTGGCGGCAACAATATCCACATCGCCATTGTTCAGCTGGCTGAATACAGTGTTCAGATCTTTTGCGATCACCAGCTGAAGCTCCACGCCGAGCTCTTTTGCAAATGCGTTCAGCAATTCATATTCATAACCCATTGAATCGCCTTTGTAAATATAAAAACTGGTGGAGCTGTTATCGGTAAGCGCAATAAGCTTTCCGCGCTTCTTAATTTCACCGAGATCGTGGATGGGGACGGGCACAAGGCTTTGCTGTGCAGCTGGCTTCCGGAAGGAGATCCCGTAAAACAAAATGCATGTTATCCCGGTGAGAAAAGCCAGGGAATATATAATTTTATTTCGGCTATATGCAAACGTCATATTACCTCCTTGTCTTAAAGAACGATGCCATATATACGTTTATAAAAACGCATTGTTTCCCCAATTCCTGCTTTTCGGCACAGGAGGGGAATATTCTCAAACGAACGCCTTCAATACGTCGATGAGCATACCTTGCGGCAGTGCTCCCGACTGCTGCCATCTCACCGCACCTTTCTTAAAGATGATGAAAGTGGGCACCGAACGCACATTGTATTTAGCAGCCGCAGCGGGGTTCTTATCAATATCCACTTTAATGATGCGGACCTTATCCCCCATCTCCGCAGCTACATTCTTCAGCACCGGCGCCATTGTTTTGCAGGGGCCGCACCATTCGGCGAAAAAGTCGACAAGCACAGGCTGGTCGGAATTGATCAGTTCAGAAAATGTTGACATCGTTGAAATTTTTAGTTGCAAAATGTACCTGCATGCGTGCCACACGCTCATTTGCCGGATCGGCGTTGATCACGATCAGGTAGCAGGCCAGCGGTGAAAGCCTCCAGTCGGTAACGAGATGGTCGTCGCAGGTACGGAATACAGATTTGAAATTTTGTTTGATCGAAATGTTCAGGGAAGCGCAGGCCTTGAATGCGCGCTCTATGGCGATGTCAAGCTCCTCTTCCGGAACATTCAACCGTTCCGTCAGCTCACTTGCATAGCAGATGTATTTTATAGACGGCTCCTCCTCACGGAAAAGCATCACCGGGTTTGCCCATTCTTCAGACTGTTTCCTCATGATTCTTATTTTTTAATTGTTGAAATAATTCAATTTCCTCTGCCGAAAGATTTTTAGGCAGCAACGCTTTCATCTTCACATACAGGTCGCCAAACTCGTCCTTACCAAACACCGGCATCCCCATTCCTTTTAGCCGCAGCACTTTCCCGTTCTCGGTTTCTTTCGGGATGTCGATCTTGATCATTCCCTTCATCGTGTGGATCGTTGCTTTTCCGCCAAGGATCAAAGTATACACGTCCACAGGCGCTTCACAGTGAAGGTCATTTTCTTTCCGTTCAAAGTGCGGATGTTCCGAAACATGCACCGTTACGTAAATATCGCCGCGCGCCCCTTTATTGCTTCCCGGCCCGCCCTTTCCGCGGATGCGCAGCGATTGGCCTTCCTTTACTCCCGGCTTGAATTTCATCTGCAGCTTTTCGCCATCCACTTCAAGGAGCCGTGATGTGCCATTATAAGCTTCTTCCAGCGAGAGCTGAACCTCCGCTGAATAATCGCTTCCCTTTTGTGCACCGCGTGATCCTCCTCCGAAGCTGCTACCGAACACCGATTCAAAAAAGTCGGAAAAGTCGCCTCCTTCAAAAGAGCCGCTTTCCGAATATTGCCTTTGGCGCTGCCGTTGTCCCCTGCCATTTTCCTGTTGCGCATTTCCCTGGTATTGCTGCCAGTTCTCGCCGAGCTCATCGTATTTTTTTCTTTTTTCAGGGTCGCCCAGCACTTCATGCGCCTCGCTGATCTCCTTGAACTTTTCCTCTGCCGCTTTATTTCCGGGATTTTTATCGGGATGATATTTAACAGCAAGCTTCCGGAAGGCCTTTTTAATTTCCTCCTGGGTAGCTGCTTTTGTAAGCCCGAGTATTTTATAATAATCCTTATAATTCATTACGGCTCAGTTCTTAGATCAGGTGAGCAATATCGCTGCCATGCCGAAACGATGACGAAGCGAAAGAATACGAGGAAAAAGATGCACAGGTTTTTGAATTGCTTCCTGCCGGGAGCAGATCCGTACTCCCACATTATTTTGACGGGTCAAGGTCAGTATGCCCCACACATATCAGATCAGAAAAATTAAACTAATCAATCGCTTGACAACCAATCAAATATGTAATATATTTGACTGCTGGGATTCGGATATCCCGGAATTTTTGTCCTATAATATAGTGTAGCCCTGAGCTATATTTGATTTTTATCTTATTGTCATGAAAAAAGCTACTCCACTTTTTTTTGTTTTTACGCTTCTGTTTCCGCTTGTGTCGCTGGCCCAGTATTCCTGGAATAATGTAGGCGCGGGCATGAATTCGCCTGTAAGCACGCTTGCAACCGACAGCACCAATCATATTCTTTACGCCGGTGGGATCTTCACGCAAGCCGACGGCCTTCCTGCCATTAACATTGCCAGGTGGAGCGGAGCAGGCTGGTCGCCGGTAGGCGCCGGGATCATTTCCGGGACAGGAATTTCTTCTATGCTCATACAGGGAAGCGATCTTATTGTGGGGGGTACCTTCAGCAACATCGGCGGTGTTCTTTCAAAGAATGTTGCACGCTGGAACGGCAGCAGCTGGTCTTCCCTGGGCGCAGGCCTCGATAATTCAGGCTCTGCTTCCGTAAACGCGCTGGCCATTTATAACAACGAGCTGTATGCCGGCGGTGTATTCAATATTTCCGGGGCTACCCCGCTTAATTTTATTGCAAAATGGGACGGCGCCAGCTGGCAGCCGCTTGCCACAGGCACCAACGGCGCTGTGAACGCGCTGTGTGTATACAACAGCGAGCTTTACGTGGGAGGAACATTTACAGATGCAGGCGGGATCCCCGTAAAAAACATAGCGAAATGGAATGGCGTTACCTGGTCGGATGTGGGCGGCGGCGTGTATTATACAGGCGCAACAACCGTGAGTACCATGAAGAATTTCGGCACAGCATTGTATGTGGGCGGAACCTTCACAACAGCCGGAACAACACCTGTGCACCACATTGCAAAATGGGATGGCACAAGCTGGTCGGATGTAGGCGGCGGAGCACGTTATACGGGAGCCACCACGGTAAGCACCATGCTCAACTTTAACAATGCCCTGGTAGTTGGCGGCACATTCGATTCACTTGGGACTGCCGCTGCCGATTATATCGGCTCATGGGATGGCAGCAGCTGGACCTCTTTGGGCAACGGCACCAACAACAGCGTGCTTTCACTCGCCTCGCTTGGAGATACGTTATATGCAGGTGGCGTATTTACTGCATCCGATGGGAACCTTACACCCTTTGTAAGCGAATGGATCCCCGAATTAAGCACAGCAACGATCACCTCGGCAGCAGAGATAAAATTTCCTCCGCTGAAAATATACCCGAACCCTGTGCAGGACCACATTTATATCACAGCCGGCATCGGGGCTCCAACAGGCCGTGCCATGCATACTTTTACATTATACAACATGCTCGGCACAAAGGTGCTGGAGGAAAAGGATGTAAAGGAGGAAGTGTATTTCGACCGCAGCAGCATCGAGCCCGGACTTTATATTTACAAGATCACAGCGCCTGATAACAGCATCATCAGGCAGGGGAAATTATCTTTCCGGTAAAAGAGAATCCCGGTAACATTACCGGGATTTTTTATTCTTCTCAAACTTCTCTTTAACGATCTCTTCAAATGATCTTTTCTCAATGCGTGAATCGAACCAGGAGATGTAATCGAAATACTCGAATGCTTTTTTCTCATAAGGATCATCCAATAATGGGATGAACTCCTTCCTCAATTCAATGAACGCTTCCACTTCATCCTTCGGCGTGTAAATGTGATGCATCTTCTTTCGGATGAAATTCAACACGATATTTTCAAGCTTGTACAGGCGCTTGCTTTTGTAAAGGAACCGGTAGGCCGATATGGCGTTGTACTCCAGCAGCCGCGCATTCCCCAGCTCGTAATGGAGGATCAGGTTAAGGATGCGGACAGCGCTCTGGATGTCGTAGCGAAGCTCTTTCTGGTATTCGTTCAGCAGCCTGTTGATAATACCGAGCGCTTTTGAATATTCACCCGTGCCGAAATAAGAATAAAATATATTATACAACAGCGTGATCTCTTCGATCACATTGATCTTGTCATGGTATTTCTTCAGCCCCTCTAAAATGCGTTCACGCGTTTCTACGCTTTTGCTGAAATTGCCCGTATCGAGGTGCATCACCATCTCGAACATGTAGGAGCTTACAAAGCGGTTCGCCTCGATGTTGACCGATCTCAGCTTTATGTTCCTCAGCTTCTCCAGTGTTTCACCAAAATCGGCGTAGCTATGCAGGTGGATCTGCGACAACAGCACATTGTTCAGCGCCGCAATGTACATCTTCGGTTTCTCCGCGATCTTCTGCGGGAACGATTCCAGCAGCTTCAGCTGTTCCTGCGCAATTTCCAGGCAGGCCTCGTTATCTCCCTTGGCGTGATTGTAATTCAGGTGAATAAGGTAAAAATAGTTCTTTGAGTCGAAGCTTTTTGCCTGGTCGAACGACCGCAGCAGGGGATGTGCAATGATCTCCTCGAATTGCTTCAGCTCCTCTTCGGTGCGCGCTTCCTTTATTTTTTTATTGATCACCACGATCCTGTTGTACAGGTTCCTGTACTCCGCAGTGTTCCTTTGCTTCTCAAGCAGCTCTATCTCCTGTTCCAGCGAGCTGCCCAGCGTCCTTTCAAATTTATCGATGTTCAGCGTTTCGATCTGCACCTTCTGCTCCAGGAGGTTCAGTTCAATAAGCTGCAGGATCTGCTCATTCGCTTTGGCAAGCGCCTTTGCTTTATCGAGCAGCTTCACACATTGCCTGAACAATCTTTTTTCATACAGGATGGTGATCTCTTCGATCATCTCTTTCAGCTCCGAATCCACCGTGCTTCCTATATAGTTCATTCGAAGGCTTTTCAGCACCTGCCCGTAAAGATAATTTTTCACGGCAGGGAGGCGGTTCAGGAAGTCTTCATTCTTCAATGCCTTTTTTATTTTTTCCTCATCGTATTCTTCCAGCTTTTCAACCACATCGAACAGCTTCAGGTAATCCTTATCGCCTCCCTGTAAAGCAGAGAACATCTTGAAATATCGCTTTTCCGACTTCGATAACGACCTGATCAGGCGTACTAATTCATCCATAAGTTTCGGAATCCGGGCAATTAAGAATTAAAATAATTTATTGATTATCAATCATTTAATCACAACGCAATTATAAATTTCCGCTCCATGAAATCCGAAGCAGCTCAAAATTATGCTTTGTACCCTTACATAGGCATAGGATAAATTTACTTAATAAAAACGAGAAATTCCATTAAAGCCCATCGACATAAATTTTAATACAAATGAAAAACTTTACTCCCCGTTCTTCAGCAATTTTAATTTTCCTGGCCTGCTTCGGCTTTCTCTTTTACAGCAACGATGCATTCGCACAACCCGCCAATAACCTTTGTTCAGGGGCTATTCCGCTTACCGTGAATGGCGCCTGCACATCGGGCACCAATGTGGCCGCTACCACAACCCCGGCTACCGACGGCGCCATAGGATGCTGGGCAACTGCAGCAAGCAACACGGTTTGGTTCCAGTTCACAACTGCCGCAACACCGCAAACGTACGTCATCTCCACCGACAACGGGGGCAGCACCGATACCGAGATGAAGCTCTTTACCAGCGCCTGCACCGGCACACTTGCACCTGCGCCTAACTGCAACGAGGATGTAGGCGCTTCGGGAACAAACACACTCGCCGCGGTGATCGTTACATCCGCGCTTGCACCCAGCACCACTTATTATATCGAAATAGATGTTTACGGCGGAACTACCGGCACCTTCTGCATTTCTGTAAGCACCCTTCCCGATGTTTGCGCGAATGCGATCACGCTTACCGCGGGGGCAGGGTGCGTGAACGGAAGCAATACAGGCGCAACCATTGCAGGCGATGGCGCCGGAGTGGGCGCAGCATCCTGCTGGACAGGCGCAAACGCATACAGCAATTCCGTGTTCTATAATTTCGTTGCCACCAACGACAGTATGACCGTTAGCTTCGGGAACGGCTCACTGCTTGCAAATGCCTACGGGCCTTATGCGGCGATATATTCCGGCTCCTGCGGAAGCCTCAGCCAGCTTCCTCCAACCTCCTGCGTGCAGGATGGCAACGATATAAATGTAACGGGCCTCACCGTGGGCAATACGTATTATGTAATGGTGGATGGAAATGCGCTCAACACAGGATCCTATTGCATCAGCGTAAGCAGCACGCTTCCCGGAAATAATAACCTGGTGCCGCTGATCAACACCTCCGGCTGCGGATTGAACTTTACGCAGGCAAGCGCACGCGTTACCAGCCGTTACACCGGACTTGCAGGCACAGGCTTGCCCTGCACGCTCAACATCACCGGGATCCCTGCCACCTGCCGCGTGATCCAAAAGGCGTATCTGTTCTATGAAATGTCCTACACTTCAAATGCGCCGGTAACATCTCCCACAGTTTCCGTTACCAATCCGGCAGCTGCGCTCTTCAATTACAATGCAACGCTCGTGGGGCGGTCGCACCAGAAATGCTGGGGAGAAATGGGAACCGCCTCGTACCGCACCGATGTGACCACCGCCATCACAGGGAACGGGAACTATATCATCAACACAGCCCTCACCGCGAATGAAATAGACGGAATGACGCTGCTCATCATTTACCGCGATGTGAATGCAACCTACGAAGGCCATCTCCTGATCGATAACGGGATCATCACCATCAACAGCTTTGCCGCTGCAGTTGCCTCACACACCATTACGGGCGTAAATGCGTGTGCGGCATCTGCCGGAACCAGCTTCCTCATCGCCGGGGATTTCCAGTTCGCAACACATACCAATACGATCACCGGCGCATCTACCGCGGTGCCTGTAGACAACTTCTGGAACTTCGACCAGGTAGCAACCAATTACACGCTCGGACAGCCAAGCATCTCCTATAGCACCACCAGCAATTATGTAGTAACTTCGGATTGCTTTTCACTGGTGGCAACGGGAGCGTATTATCAAACCACCACCTGCACCACCTGCAACCTTCCGCTTACTGTTTCGATCACTCCCACGCAGCCTACCTGCGGGCTGAACAACGGCGCTGCAACAGCAAACCCTTCCACAGGGATCTATGCACCTTACACTTACGCATGGAGCCCGGGAGGCATGAGCACGCAAACCGTTACAGGACTTGCACCGGGAACCTACACCGTTACAGTTACCGATCCTTCCGGATGTAAAACTGCAACACAAACCGTAACGATCAATTCTTCATCTCCTGCAACAGCATCCATTTCGCCTGCTTCGGCAAGCATCTGCAATGGCAGCAGCACAACGCTTACGGCATCGGGCGGCGGGCTTTACAGCTGGAGCTCGGGACAAAGCACCGCTGCTATTACCGTAAGCCCTGCTGCAACTACTGGCTATACTGTAACTGTTACCGTTGGAACCTGCACCGCAACAGCAGCTGCAACAGTTACCGTTACACAGCCTGCCGTGGCCACGTTCAGCTACACGGGAACACCGTATTGCCAGAATGCCGCTAACCCCTCGCCCACATTCAGCGGAGGAGGCGTGGCAGGAACGTTCTCTTCAAGTGCCGGATTGGTGTTCGTAAGCACCGCAACCGGGCAGGTGAATCTTTCCGCAAGCACACCGGGAACATACACCGTTACAAATACAATTCCTGCTTCCGGCCCATGCCCTGCGGTTACCGCCACATCAACCATCACGATCACACCATTGCCGGTTGCAACCTTCAGCTATACGGGATCGCCGTACTGCAAGAATGCGGCTAATCCCTCGCCAACATTCAGCGGAGGCGGCGTTGCAGGCACCTTCTCCTCCACAGCAGGCTTAGTTTTTGTAAGCACGGCCACGGGACAGGTTAACCTTGCAGCAAGCACAGCCGGAACATACACTGTTACAAATACAATTGCTGCATCCGGCGGATGCCCTGCCGTTACCGCAACAGCAACAATCACCATCACGCCGCTTCCGGTTGCTACATTCAGCTACACAGCTTCACCGTATTGCCAGAGTGCTGCCAATCCTTCACCAACCTTCAGTGGGGGCGGTGTTGCAGGAACGTTCTCTTCCACTGCTGGATTGGTATTTGTAAGCACTTCAACAGGACAAGTGAATTTATCCGCAAGCACGCCGGGAACATACACTGTTACAAATACGATCGCACCTTCCGGCGGATGTCCTGCCACCACGGCAACAGCGGCCATCACCATTACGCCGCTGCCGGTTGCCACATTTAGCTACACCGCTTCACCGTATTGCCAGAACGCCGCCAATCCTTCGCCAACATTCAGTGGTGGCGGAACAGCAGGTGTCTTCTCTTCAACGGCAGGACTGGTGTTTGTGAGCACTTCAACAGGACAGGTGAATCTTTCGGCAAGCACAGTGGGAACATACACCGTTACAAATATGATCGCAGCATCGGGCGGATGCCCTGCTGTTACTGCAACGGCAACGATCACCATTACACCGTTGCCGGTGGCAGCATTCAGCTATGCCGCCTCGCCGTATTGCCAGAGCGCCGCCAATCCTTCACCGGCATTCAGTGGTGGCGGAACTGCAGGCACCTTCTCTTCAACGGCAGGATTGGTGTTTGTGAGCACTTCAACAGGACAGGTAAATCTTTCCGCAAGCACGCCCGGAACGTATACGGTTACAAACACAATTGCTGCTGCCAGCGGATGCCCTGCCGTTACTGCAACAACAACGATCACCATCACGCCGGCGCCCGTGGCAGCGTTCAGCTATACTGCGTCGCCTTATTGTCAGAACGCTGCCAATCCATCGCCGGCATTCAGCGGCGGCGGATCTGCCGGAACGTTTTCTTCCACCGCAGGGTTAGTGTTTGTAAGCACTTCCACCGGGCAGGTGAATTTATCCGCAAGCACGCCCGGAACATACACGGTAACAAATACGATCGCAGCATCGGGCGGATGTCCGGCTGCTACCGCAACAGCAAGCATCACAATTACGCCGCTGCCTGTCGCCACCTTCAGCTATACCGGATCACCGTATTGCCAGAATGCGGCGAACCCTTCGCCAGCATTCAGCGGAGGCGGTGTTGCAGGAACTTTCAGCTCCACAGCAGGACTTAGCATCAATGCTTCAACAGGGCTCGTGAATCTGGCCGCCAGCACCCCGGGAACATATACCGTTACCAATACGATCCCTGCCGCAAGCGGTTGTCCGGCCGTTACTGCAACCGCAACGATCACCATCACGCCATTGCAGAATGCATCCTTCAATTATTCGTCGGGAACATACTGCCAGACAGGCGCTAACCCAACTCCAACAATCACCGGGGCAGCAGGCGGAACCTTCAGCTCATCGCCCGCAGGCCTTGTGTTTATAAGCACATCAACCGGGCAGATCAATTTATCCGCCAGCGCATTGAATACCTACACGATCACTTACACTACAGCGGGGCCATGCGCCAACTCGAGCACGGTGAACGTAACGATAAGCAACGCGCCGTCGGCCAGCTTCAGCTATACAGGCTCGCCATACTGCCAGAACGGAACAAATCCGTTCCCAACGTTCAGCGGCGGAGGAACCGCAGGAACATTCTCTTCCACGGCCGGATTGGTGTTTGTAAATACAGGTACCGGCCAGGTTGACCTTGCCGCCAGCACAGCGGGAACATACACTGTTACCAATACCATTGCCGCTTCGGGCGGATGCGCCGCAGCAAGCGCAACAGCAAGCATCACCATCAATTCAGCACCTGCAGCCACTTTCAGCTATACGGCTTCCCCTTATTGCCAGAATGCGGCCAACCCTTCGCCAACATTCAGCGGAGGCGGAACAGCCGGAACATTTTCATCGGCAGCCGGATTAAGCATTAACGCTGCTACAGGTGTGATCAACCTCGCGGCAAGCACACCCGGAACCTATACGGTTACCAATACAATCGCCGCTTCCGGCGCATGCCCTGCCGTTACCGCAACCGCAAGCATCACCATCACACCGTTGCCTGTTGCCACATTCACCTACACAGGCTCGCCGTATTGCCAGAACGCCGCGAATCCATCGCCAACTTTCAGCGGCGGCGGAACAGCAGGAACGTTCACATCTTCTGCCGGACTTGTGATTAACGCAGCTACAGGTGCTGTGAACCTCGCAGCAAGCACCGCAGGAACATATACTGTTACCAACACGATCGCCGCTTCCGGCGGATGCCCTGCCGTTACTGCAACAGCGAGCATCACCATTACAACAGTGCCCGTTGCAGCCTTCAGCTATACGGCTTCACCGTATTGCCAGAATGCGGCGAACCCTTCACCAACATTCAGCGGAGGAGGAACAGCAGGAACATTTTCATCAACTGCCGGATTAGTGTTTGTAAGCACTTCCACCGGGCAGGTAAACCTTTCTGCCAGCACACCGGGAACATACACGGTGACCAACACAATTGCTGCATCGGGCGGATGCCCTGCCACCAGCGCAACAGCAAGCATCACCATTACGCCGCTTCCGGCAGCAACATTCAGCTACGCCGCTTCTCCATATTGCCAAAGCGCTGCTAATCCATCGCCGGCATTCAGCGGGGGCGGCGTTGCTGGCACGTTCTCTTCCACGGCGGGATTGGTATTTGTAAGCTCAGGTACCGGGCAGGTGAATTTATCGGCAAGTACACCCGGAACCTATACCGTAACGAATACGGTCGCCGCATCAGGCGGATGCCCTGCCGTTACCGCAACTGCAACGATCACCATTACACCCGTACCTGTTGCAGCATTCAGCTATACGGCCTCTCCTTATTGCCAGGGTGCTGCCAACCCCTCACCAACATTCAGCGGAGGCGGGGTTGCGGGAACATTCTCTTCAACGGCAGGATTGGTATTTGTAAGCTCCTCAACCGGGCAGGTCAATTTATCGGCAAGCACACCCGGAACCTACACCGTAACAAATACGATCGCGGCTTCCGGCGGATGCCCCTCAACAGCAGCAACAGCGAGCATTACGATCAATGCTTCACCAACAGCAGCATTCAGCTATACAGCTTCACCGTATTGTCAGAATGCTGCTAACCCATCGCCAACATTCAGCGGCGGCGGTATTGCCGGAACGTTCTCTTCCACGGCAGGACTTGTATTTGTAAGCACATCAACCGGGCAGGTGAATCTCTCTGCGAGCACACCGGGAACATACACGGTTACAAATACACTTCCCGCATCGGGCGGATGCCCTGCTATTACAGCAACAGCCGGCATCACCATTAATCCCGTTCAGAATGCTGCATTCAGCTACAGCGGATCCACGTTCTGCTCCTCGGGAACCAACCCTGTACCTTCCATCACAGGTACGGCAGGCGGGACCTTCAGCGCTTCACCGGCAGGACTGGGGTTTGTAAGCACATCCACAGGTGAGATCAATTTAGCATCCAGTGCCCTCAACACCTACACCATCACTTACACCACCCCGGGGCCTTGTGCAAGCAGCGCAACCGCAACCATCAGCATTTCCAATGCCCCGGTGGCCACTTTCTCTTATTCAGGATCTCCGTATTGCCAGAATGGAACAGATCCATCACCTGCATTCAGCGGAGGAGGAACGGCAGGTACATTTACATCTGCCGCCGGACTCAGCATTAACGCAGCTAACGGAACAGTGAACCTTGCCGCAAGCACGCCCGGAACATACACCGTTACCAATACGATCCCTGCATCCGGCGGATGCGCTGCCGCAACAGCAACGGCAAGCATTACCATCAACCCGGTACAGAGCGCTGCATTCAGCTATTCATCGCCAACCTTCTGCCAAACCGGTGCTAACCCAACACCAACGATCACCGGCGCTGCCGGCGGAACATTCAGCTCAGCGCCCGCAGGATTGGTATTTGTAAGCACAGCAAGCGGTGAGATCAACCTCGCTGCAAGCGGACTGAACACCTACACCATTACATACACCACTCCGGGCCCCTGCCCAAGCAGCGCCACGGCATCGGTTACCGTAAGCAACCCGACCCTTGCCACCATTAACTACAATGGCCCGTATTGCCAAGATGCCGCCGATCCATCACCGAACTTTGCGGCAGGGGCGAGCGCCGGGGCATTTACCGCTTCGCCGGCAGGACTGGTGTTTGTAAGTACATCAACCGGGCAGGTTGACCTTTCCGCCAGCACAGCCGGCACTTATACGGTTACCAATACAATTGCGGCTTCCGGCGGATGCCCCGCATCCACCGATACTGCCTCAGTCACCATCACCGCGCCCGCCGTTGCAAGCTTCAGCTACGCAGGCTCGCCGTATTGCCAGAGCGCAGCCAACCCTTCACCTGCATTCAGCGGAGGCGGCATTGCAGGAACATTCACGCCATCTTCACCATCCCTGGTGTTTGTGAGCCCCTCAACCGGGCAGATCGATCTTGCAGCAAGCACGCCGGGAACATACACTGTTACCAATACAATTCCCGCATCCGGCGGATGTCCTGCAGTAACCGCTACTGCTAACGTCACCATCACCGCTCCGCAAACAGCGGGCTTCAGCTACACCGGATCACCATACTGCCAGAATGCGTCCAATCCCTTACCAACCTTCACCGGCAGCTCTGTAGCGGGTACATTCAGCGCGCCGGCCGGACTGGTATTTACAAGCACTGCCACGGGCGAAGTAAACCTTGCGGCAAGCACAGCCGGCACATACACTGTTACCAATACAATCCCCGCATCGGGCGGATGCCCTGCTGTGGCCGCCACATCAACCATCACCATCAATCCTGCGCAGACTGCGGCATTCAGCTACAGCGGCTCCACCTTCTGCGTTTCCGGAACCAATCCAACACCAACGATCACAGGCACTACAGGAGGGACATTCACTTCTTCGCCTGCCGGGTTATCGTTTGTGAGCACAGCCACAGGCGAGATCAACCTTGCGTCCACAGCGCTGAACACGTATACCATCACTTATACCACAGCCGGCCCCTGCGCCGCTGCCAGCTCGGTGTCGGTCACCGTGACCAATGCGCCTAATGCAACATTCAGCTACGCAGCATCTCCTTATTGCCAGTCGGCAGCCGATCCTGCACCTGTATTTGGCGCAGGAGCAAGCGGTGGTGTATTCAGCTCCACGGCAGGCTTAATGATCAATGCAGGCACAGGCATCGTCGATCTTTCGGCAAGCACGCCGGGAACATACACGGTAACCAATACCATTGCTGCTTCGGGCGGATGTGCTGCCGCAAGCGCAACGGCAAGCATTACGATCAGCCCTTCACAAAATGCAGGATTCAGCTATTCCTCGGCTACGTTCTGCTCTTCGGGCGCCAACCCATCGCCAACCATTACGGGCGTTGCGGGAGGCTCCTTCACTTCATCGCCTGCCGGGTTATCGTTTGTGAGCACAGCCACGGGCCAGATCAACCTTGCCGGAAGCGCACTGAACACCTACACGATCACCTATACCACACCGGGGCCATGCGCCGATTCAAGCGCAGTGAGCATCACCATTACAAATGCCCCTGTGGCTACATTCAGCTACACAGGCACTCCGTACTGCGCCGGCGGCACCAATCCGCTGCCAACATTCAGCGGCGGAGGAACGGCAGGAATATTCTCCTCTACAGCCGGACTGGTATTTGTGAACACATCAACGGGTGAGGTAGACCTCACGGCAAGCACACCGGGAACTTACACGGTTACCAATACAATTGCGGCATCAGGCGGATGTGCTGCCGCCACTGCAACTGCGGGCATCACCATCAACCCCTTGCAGAATGCGGCATTCAGCTACAGCGGCTCTACCTTCTGCTCTTCAGGAACCAATCCCGTAGCAACAATAACCGGCGCTCCGGGAGGAACTTTCAGCGCAGCGCCGGCGGGCCTCGTGTTTGTAAGCACTGCAACAGGCGAGATCAACCTCGCGGGAAGCGCGCTGAATACCTACACGGTAACCTATACAACACCGGGCCCATGCGCAAACACTTCGACGGCAAGCGTGACCATCACCACTTCACCGGCAGCAACCTTTAGCTATACGGCTTCACCGTATTGCCAGGGCGGCACCAACCCTTCGCCAACCTATAGCGGCGGAGGCAGCGCAGGCACATTCACCGCAAGCCCTGCAGGGCTAAGCATCAACGCTTCCAGCGGACTTGTTGACCTTGCAGCAAGCACGCCGGGAACCTACACCGTTACAAATACGATCGCTGCATCCGGCGGTTGTCCGGCAGCTTCGGCCACAGCCGGCATTACGATAAATGCACCGCAGGCAGCCACCTTCAGCTATACCGCTTCACCGTATTGCCAAAGCGGAACCAATCCTTCGCCAACGTTCAGCGGCGGCGGCGTTGCAGGAACATTTACTGCAAGCCCTTCCGGCTTAAGCATCAATGCTTCCAGCGGACTGGTAAACCTCGCTTCGAGCACGGCGGGAACATACACTGTTACCAATACGATCGCGGCAACCGGCGGATGCCCTGCAGTTACTGCAATAGCAAGCATCACGATCAATCCTTTGCAAAATGCGGCATTCAGTTATTCCGCGGCATCCTTCTGCCAGTCGTCGGCTAATCCAACGCCAACTATCACAGGTGTTGCAGGCGGAACATTCACTGCCTCGCCTTCAGGGTTGAGCATCAATGCAGGCACGGGAAGCATTGCCCTGAGCAGCAGCACGGTGAACACATATACCATCACCTACACCACGCCGGGCCCATGCGCCAGCTCAAGCACCGCCACAGTAGCGGTCACCACTGCGCCTGTTGCAGCAGCTACCGCAACGGCATCTGTATGTGCGGGGCAAACAGTCAGTTTTACATCTTCGGGCGGCGGCACCTACAGCTGGACAGGCCCGGGATTTAGCTCTGCGTCACAAAACCCGGTTATCAGCCCCGCGGATGTTTCCAACAGCGGAACTTACACGGTAACGGTAAACAGCGGCGGATGCTCTGATACCGCACAGGTAAGTGTTATCGTAAATCCATTGCCGGCAACCAATGCAGGTCCCGATGTAACCATCACACAAGGCGCAGGAACCAACCTTGCCGCATCGGGAGGCAGCTCCTACACCTGGACGCCGGCTGCAACACTCAGCTGCAGCAATTGTCCGGCCCCGGTGGCTACACCTTCAGTAACAACTACCTACTGTGTTACAACCAGCAGCGGCGGCTGTTCCGATAATGATTGCGTAACGGTTACAGTGGAGATCCCATGCAACACAAATAAGGAGCTCGGTGTGCCGAATGCTTTCTCTCCTAACAACGACGGCAACAACGATCTCTTCTGCCTGCAGGGCTGGAGCGCATGCATGAATGAGTTCAGCATCCTTATCTACGACCGCTGGGGCGAAAAAGTGTACGAAGGCGGAGAGGCGGATTTCTGCTGGGACGGAACATTCAGGGGCAAAATACTTGATCCCGCCGTGTTCGTATACTTCATCAAGGCAACTTACACTACCGGTGAAAAAGTAGTGAAGAAAGGAAACATTTCGATCATCCGTTAAGACATACCTATTGAAAAAAATTATAAATCGAACACAATGAAAAAAGCACTTTTACTCCCGGCCTTGCTGATTTCCGGATCCGCGCTGTACGCACAGGATCTGCATTTCTCCCAGTACCAACAAACGCCTTCCCTGCTGAACCCGGCTCTTACCGGCGCATCCACGGTAGTCCGCGCATCGGTGATCTACAAGGACCAATGGAGAAGCGTTACCGTTCCCTACAAAACGTATGGCGCTTCCTTTGAAATGAAATTCAAGGCAAGCAACTGGGAAAAGGCGGATAAGTTCAAAACCAAAACGTATAAAAAATCATTCAGCAGGATGGCCGGCGGACTTTCATTTTACCGCGATCGCGCCGGAGACGGGAACATGGGCTCCACGCAGGCCAACCTCACGCTCGCCACCTTTGTGCCTGTAACCACGTACAGCTCGCTGTCACTTGGATTGCAGGCGAGCGTTGTGCAGCAAAGCGTGGACGTTTCAAAGCTAATCTTCCCGAACCAGTACGGAGCAACAGGATACGACCCTAACATCACTTCCGGTGAAAGCTACAATGCGCAGAATTTTATCTATCCTGATTTTGCAGGCGGCATTAACTGGAGCTACGGATACAATGCACGCTCCATCGGCGCTAACAATGAAAAGCGCGCTAACATAGGCATTGCAGCCTATCACCTCAACTCGCCGAAACAATTGTATCTCGACGGATCCTTCGAACGCCTGAGCCCGAAATACATCTTTCATACAGACATGCTCTTCGGGCTACGGAACACCAACGTTGCGCTGGTCCCGAGCTTCATGATGGAATTACAGGGGGCTTCCATGGAAATGATCGAAGGGTTCATGGTGAAATATTATTTTAAGGAAGATTCAAAATACACAGGCATCATCAAGCGCTCCGGGCTTGGATTCGGTATTGCATACAGGAACACGGATGCTGTTATCTTTTCGCTGCTGCTGGAGTATGAGAACTATGCCGTGGGCGTAAGCTACGACCTCAACACTTCCAGGCTGGCCGGTGCAACCACGGGCCGCGGCGGGCCGGAGATCTTCGTACGCTTCGTAACGCCAAACCCTTTCCTCTACCAGAAATCGAGAGCGAGGTTTAATTAATAGCTGCGATCACATTCAAACAATTACTTTCCGGAATTGTATTTTCTTTCAACGGGAGTAGCTGGGAAATACATGATCGTAACAGATCACAGGAAGCTTTTTGTTTGATTAAAGCTCCCCCGGCACCGGGGGAGTTTTTTTTCTTTCGCTGGCTAAAAATATGCCCTTACCTGCGCACCGCCGATGTGCACCGCTTTTGTGCCTTCCGATTTACGCCCGTCGTACGTAATGCTCAGCTGCAGGTTGTTGGAAAGTGTCCGCTGGTATGCGGCGCCCCAGGTAATGTTCTGCCCCGGCTTCAGCGCATCCAGCATCTCGAAAGAGAGGGATGAATTCTGCGCGCCATTGTACGCGATCTGGATAAAATTTCCCTTAAGGTTCAGGCTTCCTTTGTTCAGCACATTGTATTTGATCTCTGCGCCGTAATCCTGCAAAATGGCGCGTTGTCCGCCATAATCCGCCGCATTCTTCTTATCGGTGTACCGGAACGAAACACTGACGCGGAATGCAGTGTTCGGCTGAAAATTAAATTTAGGTGTGCCTTCATAATACACAATGGAATAATTCCGTGACGGAAAGAACTGCGACCTGCTCGATTTTATCCCATCCTTGTATTCAAGGTTAAAGCTCAACTGCCGCGTGATGTTCCAGCGGAATTTTCCTTCCTTGTAAATATTGGAGCGCGTATCAAAGCCATTTACAAGCAGTGATTTATTCCGCACATCCTGGTAGGTGATGTCAAGCCCGAAGAGCGAGCTCGACTGGTTGATGAACAGCGTATTCCTGAATGCCGAATTAAGCGTAACCAGCGTGCTGTCGTTTGTTTCTGCAAAGAACGGATTGTACGCTTTTGCGAGATCTTCCTCCGTCGATTTCCTGTCGACACGATACGAAGCCTGGTTGGCAAAGCGCGACATGAACTGCCGGAATCCCTTTTTGGCCGACCACACTACAGCCGGCTTCAGTGTGATGCTCTGGCTGAATTGATTGGTGTAGGTCTTGATGTATTTGTCGGTAGGCGTGTACACTTTGATGTACGTAGCCTGATCGGCATACACGGCCACCTCAAATTCATTCAGCTCTTTCACGCCGTTGGAATCATAATCGATCCAGGTGTACACGCCTTGTCCTGCGGCAACTTCAATGAACGAAAATTCTTTTTTCACTTCCAGCCCCGATCCTATCTCGTAATACGAGCTGGAATACAGCAATCCTTTCCAGAGGCGCACATCGTATTCAACCCTTGCAAGCAGCGTATTATCCGGCTTCTGAACGGTGAGCGCCGGATCAAGGATCTGCAGTCTTCTGTATGCCGCATTCACCTTCAGCTGGTTATCCGTATTCTGAACAAGGTCGAAAAATCCGCCATAGCTCTCCGCAAATGCCGACCTGTTAAGGCTTGTGCTGCCCGAATCATTTTTCACCGCATAGTCGGTGCGCTGCTTATAATTGATCCCGTAACGGTTCTTCGTGGTATCCGCATTTTGTGCGTACGCCTCCCATTCCCAGAAACGGTAGCTGTTCGCGATGAGCGAATCCTTTTTCAGCAGGGCAAATTTATTCTGCTCGAACTCATCCCTGAGTCCCACAGTAAGCCATTTCACGCCTTGCGAGATCCCGCTCTTATGCCTGTAAAAATTAGTGTTGGTGCTGCTTGCAGAGTTCAGCAGGCTTCCGTCATAAAACAATCGCGAGTGTTTGGAAGCAAGGTTCACATTCGCATTATGCTTCGTTGCATTATAGGTGTTGCCTTCCAGGAAAGCGCTGAACCTGTACACTGCAGCGCCGGTGCCCTTTTTTGAAAGCCCGATCGCAGCCCCCACAATATGCTGGTCATCCGTCTGCACCGTCGTCCGCCTGTTCCAGTCGCGCTCAAATTCCACGCTGCGGTAGCGCTCTACCGGCGAGAAATATTTCTGCACATATTCATAGTTCACATTGCTGAGCAGCAGCAGCGGGCCTTTGGTGCTGTCGCCTGTGGTTGCTGCCTTCAGCGGCGATGCATTGTCGAAATTCAGCTTCAGCGCATAGCCTGCATCATCCTCGCTGTTGGCACGCGAAAATGTGTTGATGTCATTATTGCTCGCGGCGCCTTCGATTGAAAACCTGGAATTTTTATTCAGTTCATATTCTGCCCCTACCGTGAGCATTTGTTTTTTCTTTGGCGTCACCAGCTGGATCACCGGCTCGTAGCTGCCGCGGCTTTTTCCCGTTACCGTATCGGGCATGATCCATTGGAACACCTTGCCGTTCGCGCCCGAGCTCAGCTGGTTGTAATTTCCATTTCCTGTTCCAACGTTGCTGAACGTTACGCGGTAATGCGCGCTGTCGCTGCTCGTGCTGTACACAAATACATTGGGGTAAGTTTGTGTCCCTATCGTGGTGTCCTGCTTTTGATACAGCACTTCGCTGTTCGAAAAAGGAACGCTGTCGTAGCTTGGGGTCACGGCAAGCGATAAGGTATCGCCGATGCGCGACAATAACTTTTTCTGCGCTATCGTAAGGTCCTGCTGCAATGGCTGGTTCTTGCTGTCCTGCTCCGAATACACATTCACGTGCAGCTTTAATTTTCCCTGCTCATAATCATTTCCGAAATGCACCAGTGAGCGCGCATAATTTTTATCGGAATACTGGAACTCCACAACTATCCGCTTGTCCTTCGTGATCAGCTGCCTCGGCGTAAAGGTGATCTCCGAGGTATTGTAATTGATCACGTAGTCGTTCTCCTGTCCCCGGTCCATCAGCCTTCCATCGATGTACACCCGCTCCGTTCCCGACAATACAATAATGAAAGGCTCGTTCTCCGCACCTCTCAGGCGGTACGGCCCCTGGTTGCTTTCAACGCCCTGGATCTGGTTGCGCGCAAATTTTCCCCGCGATACCGCCGCGCTGATCGTTGTTGAATACAATCCCTCCTTCTTCGGATCCTGCTGCTCCGTATTGGTTTTTACATTCGTGGAGAAATTGACACCCTGCGCCTTTTTATTGAAGTTCATAAAATAGGCGGCAGGCCTCAGCATCTGGAAATCGCCTGCGATCAGCTTTGTATTGGCATTGCTCAGCTGGATAAACACCTTATCAAACTCCTGCAATTGCTGCGTGTTCCCATCGGGCTGCACGGGAATATTATTATCGGTGGCCGCCATTAAAATATCGATGTTATTGCTCAAATGCCCCGAGAGCTGGAGGTTCAGGTTGGAGTTCACCACCACGTCCTGGTTGTTTCCAAACGTGATCCCGCGCGAAATGCTCCCGCTTTTATTCAGCCCGTCCATTTTGAAGATATCATCATTGCGCCCTTCAATGTCGTAGCTGAAGGGATTGGCCGCAGCGGAAAGATCGGCCCTGATCCGCTTAGCATCCTTGTGCTTTGTTTCTTCTGAAAATAAAAACGGGAAGGTGCGGTACTCTGTTTTTAAGCTATCCGGCGAAATGCTGTCGGCCTGCATCTTTCTCCTGTTCAGGTAAAGCAGTCCGCTGGCATAGTTCAGCTTGTAATACGAAGTGTCAAGCAGTTCGCCGTTTGGCTTCCGGAGCGTGAAGGAGCCGGGGACAAGGCTCAGGCTATCGAGCTGAAGGGTATCGGAGATCGGGAGAACCTGCTTTGTACGGGTATTGCCGGGAACCTGGGCATAAAGCCCGGCTGCCATCATCATCAGTACAATTATAACTATGCTTTTTCTGATTTCCACTTCCATGAGGAGATCCGCTCTCCGAATTCACTTTAAAAGTACTAATTAATAATAAGCCTTGTCACGGTATCTCTTTGAATTTGCCTCTGGCCTCTGTCCTCATGCGGCCTTCCCGGTTCCGTCATCCCGTGCCACGCCTGCCCCGGACCAGATCCGGGGACACGGGATCTCTACGCAATGTTCCGGCTTGCAAAGGCCCTGCCTCCGGGTGTAAATAAAATTGCACTCTCTAAATAACGCTTTCCGAAAAATGCTAATTTTACACAGCTCCCACCCGGGAGCTTTACACTCTCGAATAATACATACGCAGAATCATGGCAAAAATTATAACCTATAATGTGAATGGCATCCGCTCGGCAATGAGCAAAGGACTGGTGGAATGGCTGAAAGCTGCAAATCCCGATATCATTTGCTTCCAGGAGATCAAGGCGGAGCCCGGACAGATCGATGTCACCCTTTTTGAGAACCTCGGCTACCATCATTACTGGTATCCCGCACAGAAAAAAGGCTACAGCGGGGTGGCCATCCTTACCAAGCAGCTGCCAACACATGTGGAATACGGCTGCGGAATGGAGAAATACGATTTCGAAGGCCGCGTGCTCCGCGCCGATTACGGCGATGTGTCTGTGATCAGCGTTTACCATCCGAGCGGGAGCAGCGGCGAAGACCGGCAGGCCTTCAAAATGCAATGGCTGTCTGATTTTCAGCAATACATCAACACATTAAAGCAGCAGCGCCCGAAGCTCATCATCTGCGGCGATTACAACATCTGCCATCAGCCCATCGATATTCACAACCCGAAAAGCAATGCCAACAGCAGCGGTTTCCTCCCCGAGGAGCGCAGCTGGATCGGTGAATTTATGAGGTCGGGCTTTGTCGACAGCTTCCGCCATTTCAACAAGGAGCCGCACAATTATACCTGGTGGAGCTTCAGGGCCGGCGCACGCGGCAAGAACCTCGGCTGGCGCATCGATTATAACATGGTGAGCGAAAACCTGGCTGACAAAATGAAGCATGCCTTCATACTGCCCGAAGCGCGCCACTCCGACCACTGCCCGGCGGTTGTGGACATCGATTTCTGATTTTTTCCCTTCCATCCATTGAGACGCCGCGAAAGGAGACATTTTGTGTTAAATCTTTATGAAATATGGTTATAATCTATATATTTGTGCCTCAATGAACTTTAAATTTCAGAATTTGAATATGAAACAGCCGTTTCCAAAAAGGGAAAACAGGAATGGCATTGTTCCATATTATCGTTAAAAAATAAATTATTCAATATGAAAAAAGCGATTTACTCATTACTGGCTGCAGGTCTTTTTCTGGCTTCCTGTTCGAATGATAACAACACTACCGGCGAATCCCGCAAAGCCAAAGGTGGCGTATATTACGGAGGTGTGTTCAGGACAAATGAAGTAGAAGATTTCCGTAACCTGTTCCCTCTGAACATCACTGAAGTTACTTCCCACCGCATCGCGAACCAGGTGTATGAAGGGCTTGTAAAGCTTTCACAATCCGACCTTACCGCTGTTCCTGCCCTTGCCGAAAAATGGGAGAAAAATGCAGATGCAACACAATGGACCTTCTCCATCCGTAAAGGGGTAAAATTCCACGATGATGCTTGTTTCCCTGATGGCAAAGGCCGCGAGGTAACCGCAAAGGATTTCAAATATTGCTTCGACATGCTTTGTACCTCCAGCCCTGAGAACCAGCAGTTCGGCGGAACATTCAAGGACCGCGTGGTGGGTGCAAATGAATATTTTCAGTCTACACTTGATAAAAAGCCGATCGCAGGCGGAGTTGCCGGCGTGAAAGTAATTGATGACTATACGCTGCAGATCACGCTCCTGCATCCTTTCGCAGGGTTCCTCAACATCATCAGCACACCGGGCTGCTGGGTGTATCCGCAGGAAGCATTCGAAAAATACGGAGTTGACATGCGCGCGAAATGTGTAGGAACAGGCCCTTTCCAGGTGAAAAGCGTAAAGGAAGGCGAAGCAGTGATCCTCGAGCGTAACCCTAATTACTGGAACGTGGATGAGTTCGGCAACCAGCTGCCTTACCTCGATGCAGTTAAATACACATTCATCAAAGAAAAGAAATCCGAATTGCTCGAGTTCAAACGCGGCAACCTCGACATGATCTTCCGCTTACCGATCGAAATGATCCCGGACATCCTCGGGGAGCTTGACCATGCAAAGGAAGGCAACCAGCCCTTCGAAATGCAGGTTGTTCCTGCCATGAGCATCTTTTACTACGGTTTCCAGCACCAGAGCGATATCTTCAACAAAAAAGAAGTGCGCCTTGCATTCAACTATGCGATCGACCGCGAAAAAATTGTGAACTACACATTACAGGGCGAAGGGATCCCGGGATCATTCGGAATCGTTCCGCCTTCCTTCAAGACGTATGACAACAAAGCATTGAAAGGCTATACATTCGATGTGGACAAAGCCCGCAAATACATGGCTACAGCCGGCTACCCTGATGGTAAAGGCTTCCCGAAATTAACGCTGCAGATCAACAGCGGCGGTGGCGACAGGAACATCCAGACTGCCGAAGTGATCCAGAAGATGCTGAAAGAAAATCTTAACATCGATATCGAGATCAATGTAATGCCGTTCGCTGAACAGCTCGAAAGCGTTGAAACAGGGAAGGCAATGTTCTGGAGGTCCGGCTGGATCGCAGATTACCCGGATCCTGAAATTTTCCTGACCCTGTTATACAGCAAGCACATTCCTGAGAAGCTGTCTGACAAATCATACCTCAACTCGGTACGTTACAAGAGCGCACGCTTCGATTCATTGTTCACTGCAGCATTGCAGGAGCCTGATGAGGCAAAGCGCATGGACCTGTACCGCCAGGCTGACCAGCAGCAGATCGACGACGGAGCTATCATGCCGATCTTCTACGAAGAGAACTACCGCCTTGTACAGAAGAACGTGAAGAACTTCCCTGCCAACGCAATGGAGTACCGCGATTTCACCCGCGTTTACATTGAGCCGCAAACAGAAAAAACAGAAGCTAAGAAATAGTATCCTGCACATATTTAAAGCACCCTTCGCAAAACGGAGGGTGCTTTTTTTTGCCACAGATTCACACCCCACCCACGTTCTCGACTGCGCTCGAACTGACACCGCGCATAACACGTCACGCATCCCGAACCTGCAAGGGATTTACCCAGCCTCTGCGTTCCCCGCGCCTCCGCGAGAAACAACTTTGCGTTCCTTGCGTCTTTGCGAGAAATCAATCGTCGAAGACGATAAAAATCTGCGAATCTGCGGCTACCTTCACCCTACCCACGTTCTCGACTGCGCTCGAACTGACACCGCGCATAATACGTCACGCATCACGAGCCTGCGAGGCACCTCCTCTGCGTTCCCTGCGTCTCCGCGAGAAACAACTTTGCGCTCCTTGCGCCTTTGCGAGAAATCAATCGTCGAAGACGATAAAAATCTGCGAATCTGCGGCTAGCTTCACCCTGCCCAAATTCTCGACTGCGCTCGAACTGACAACACACTGATTCGTAAATTCGCACAGATTCGTGATCCGCACCTCCGCACTCTTATTAACAAAATCAACATCCGCCCTGTGCAAAAACTTTACAGAACACCACGCTTTTACATGCATAGATTCGATAATATTGTAATGAAAATCAAATCCATATACAATGAAAAAATTAAATACCTATATAGCAGCACTTGTGATCGCAGGCACTCTGTTTTCCTGCGTTCCGCAACGCAAGCTCGAAGAAGAGCAAACAAAGCGCAAAAACTGTGAAACCGAGCTCGCCGACCTCAAGGCACGCAGCCTCGATTGCGACACAAAGCTTACAGAAGCTACAAAAAGCATTAACGACAATACCAAGATCATCAACGGGCTTCAGAAAGACACCTCTATTGTAGGCACCAGCTACAGGAGCCTTACCGCCAAATACGACAAGCTCAACCAGATCAACGAACAGCTTCTTGATAAATACAACCGCCTGCTCGAAGGCAACCTTGCCGATACACGCAAGCTTTCCGGCGAGCTGCAGCTCACACAGGAGCAGCTTCTCAAAAAGGAGGACGAGCTGAAAAAGCTGGCAGCAGAGCTCGATGCTAAAAAGAAAGACCTCGATGCGCTTACCGAAGAGCTGAAAAAGCGTGAAGCGCGCGTAGCTGAGCTGGAAGCTGTTTTAAAGAAAAAGGATGACGCCACCAACGAACTGAAGAAAAAATTATCCGATGCATTGCTCGGCTTCGAAGGCAAAGGCCTTACCATCACCCAGAAGAACGGGAAGGTATACGTGTCGATGGATGAGAGCCTGCTGTTCGCCTCCGGAAGCACAAGCGTGGAAGCAAAAGGAGTGGAAGCGCTGAAAAAAGTAGCGAAGGTGCTCGAGCAGAATACCGACATCAATATCCTTATCGAAGGACATACTGATGATGTGCCGATGGCAGGTAAAGGCGACATCAAGGACAACTGGGACCTGAGCGTGATGCGCGCAACATCCATTGTGAAGATCATTACAAAGAACAGTACGGTTGATCCGAAACGCCTTACAGCAGCCGGCCGCGGAGAGTACTTCCCGATCGACCCTTCTAAAACAGCCGAAGCACGCAAGAAGAACCGCCGTACAGAGATCATCCTTACTCCGAAGCTGGACGAGCTGTTCAAGGTATTGGAAACGAACTAAGCTACACATGAACGCGTTCTGTGCAGGATGTCATCCGCTCCCCTCCTGGGAGGAGGGGTACGCATTGTGCAAACGAGAACATTAGTAAAGAATAAAGCTGTAGTATAGCAGTATCCGCTCCCCTCCTTTTAGGAGGGGCCGGGGGTGGTAAAATTACTTATCGTGCCCATGTAACATTTCAGCAAAACCGCGTTATACAATATCAAATCACATTCAATGAAAAAATTCCCGCTTCTGCTTTCCCTGCTTTTTATCACACAGCTCTGCTTCGCGCAGTTAGTGACCGAATACTGGGACATTGCCCAAACGAAGAAAAAAAGCGAGCAGCAGATGAAGAACGGCATGCAGGACGGCAAGTTCACTGCATGGTATGAAAGCGGCGAGATCGCCAAGGAAGGCACATTCACCCAAGGGAAGGAAAACGGGAAATTCATTACTTATTATCCGGGCAAAAAGCAGAAATCCGAAGAGAACTATACATTTGGAAAAAAGGACGGCGCCTGGAAATACTGGTATATCAACGGGAACAAGGCACAGGAAACCTTTTTTAAAAACGACCTTGCCGACAGCACCTGGACCGGCTGGCATGAGAACGGGAAATTAAAAAGCACCGAAAACTATCTCAAAGGGAAAAAAGAAGGCACCTGGACCTACTATTATGAGAGCGGGCAAAAAGAAAGCGAAGGCTCCTTCAAAAATGATCTGGCAGAAGGTAACTACACCGGCTGGTACCCGAACGGCAACAAGCAGCGGGAAGGCGCATACAAAGCGGATAAGAAAACCGGCCCCTGGAAGGAATGGTTCAAAAACGGGAAGCCGAAGCAGGACCTTGTGCATGAAGGCGACGATGTGCTCATCATGAACCTCTGGCTGGAGGACGGAAAGCAGGTAATTACCAACGGGAACGGCAAGCTTACCCTCACCTACGATACAGGCAAAAAGAAAGGCGAAGGCACATACAGGGATGGCCGCATGGATGGCGAATGGAACTTCTGGCTTGCCACCGGTGAAAAGGATTACACCGTAAGATATGAAAGAGGCAAAAAGAACGGGCCCTGCACCAACTGGTTCAGCAATGGAAAGGTAAAAAGCGAAGGCCCTTTCGTGAACGATAAGAAGAACGGTTACTGGAAATGGTACAAGGAAGACGGAAAAATAGCGATCGAAGGCACCCTGCAGGATAACCTCCGCACCGGCAAATGGCTTTACTGGTTTGCCAATGGCGCTAAGGAGTCGGAAGGCCATTACCGCAACGACCTCATGGACAGCACCTGGACCTACTGGTACAATACAGGCGCAAAATGGAAAGAAGGCAATTACAGGCAAAACCTGAAGGAAGGCAAATGGACCGTTTGGTACGAAAGCGGGCAAAAGCTCCAGGAAGGGAATTATGTAAAAGGCAAGGAAGAAGGCGTTTGGCAGTCGTGGTACGATAACGGCATGCTCAAGGATGAAGGCACGTTCGCTGCCGGGATCATGAATGGCAGCTGGAAAGGCTGGTTCCCCAACAACAAGCCTAATTATGAAGGTTTCTTTAAGAACGGCTTAAAGGATGGCGACTGGAAATATTACTTTGAAAAAGGAAATGTGAAGGAAGAAGGATCTTACAAGGAAGGCCGTAAGAATGGGCACTGGATCTTCTGGGCGCTTTACAACATCAAGGACAGCGAAGGCGATTACAAGGATGAGAAGCCGGAAGGCAAATGGACCTACTATTACGAAACAGGCGTAAAATCGCTGGAACAGAACTTCGAGGATGGCAAGCTCAGCGGAGCATCCAGCTCCTGGTACGAGAATGCGCAGCTAAAAAGCACAACCTCCTACAAGCTCGTGAAAGAGAAAAGCGGGCGGATGGAAAGCAAACCTGACGGCAAATGGACGTATTACGACAAAAACGGGAAGGTGATCATGGAAACCACCTATAAAAAAGGCGTAAAGGTTGAGTAATTATCTCCTTGCTTTGTGGAGCGTATGCCCGTGCGGATGTGGATGAGGGTGCGGATGTGCAGGATGCTTCTTATTCGCAAGGTTCTGCTGGATAAACTTCATTTTAGCCTCATTTTCAGCCCTTGAGCGGTTCCTTGCCCTTACCGTGCTTACCCAGGCAATAGCAATAACGATTGAAAAGCCCAGTACCATGTAAACATAGCTCATGAACTCATCATGTTCCTGCCTTTTTATCTCCTCGGCCATAGCGCTGCTCGTCTTTTTCAAATTGCTGATGGAAGGCTCGTCTGAAGCCTGTGCGAAACCATTTTGAATTGAAGCTAACAGAAAGATACTGAATAAGATACAACTTCTAAGAACCTTTACCAGACTGCTCTTTACGGATTTTGCGGATAACGTTTCCATAATAGTATGTTTTAGATAAAACAATCGCGGAGTAAGATTGATACTAACAAATATTAGATTAAAAGAATATTTACTCCGACAAAAGTAAACTATTTACCTATTAAGACGAAATATTATGCCATATAGTTGCCGAAAATATATTTTTTTGTTCTGAATTTAGTTCGTATATTTGCAACTCGAAAATATGAATTGAGTTGAAGAGGGGACATTGTCCCCTCTTTCTTTTGACAGCATTGAATGATCACAGTAGAAAAAATACATGAACTCGTAGCCGCCAAAATAGCGGAAGGCTCTAACTTTATTGTTGATATTGTCGTTAAGCCCGGCAACAACATCTATATCCTTATCGATAATGATAACGGCGTGTCCATAAAGGATTGCGTGGAGATGAGCCGCCATGTGGAATTCAGCCTCGACAGGGAAGCGGAGGATTTTGAGCTGCATGTTTCATCCCCAGGCCTCGACAGGCCCCTGAAAACCCTTCGCCAGTACCAGAAGTACATCGGTAAGGAGCTCAGCGTTACCACCAAGGAAGGCGAAAAGCTGAGCGGGACGCTGCTGAAAGCCACCGAAGCCGGCATCGAGCTCGAAACAAAATCAAAAGAGGCAGTGGAAGGCAAAAAGACCAAACAGTTAATTACCCGCAATACCAGTTTAACATTTAATCAAATCAAAGAAACGAAAGTTGTAATATCATTTTAAAATCAAAAAAAATGGAAAGTATCAATTTAATTGAATCATTCTCAGAATTCAAAGAGATCAAGAACATCGACAGGCCAACGCTAATGAGCATCATCGAAGATGTATTCCGCAGCATGCTGTTAAAGAAATACGGATCGGACGATAATTTCGATATCATCGTAAATCCCGACCGCGGTGAGATCGAGATCTGGCATAACCGTGAAGTGGTGGATGATGAGTTTGCTGAGGACAGCTTTGATTTTGATGAGGCCAAGCACATCGGGCTTACCGCAGCGCAGAAGATCGATGCCGACCTCGAGATCGGTGAAGAGATCACTACGCCTGTTAAACTGGAAGATTTTGGAAGGCGCGCAGTGCTTGCCGTACGCCAGAACCTTGTTTCCAAGATCCTCGAGCTGGAGAAAGACGGCATCTACAAAAAATACAAAGAGCGCGTTGGCGAGATCATGACCGGCGAAGTATACCAGATCTGGAAAAAAGAATTACTGATCCTTGATGAGGATGGAAACGAGCTGCTGCTGCCTAAATCAGAGCAGATCCCTTCCGACTTCTTCAAAAAAGGAGATACCATCCGTGCCGTTGTTGCCCGCGTGGATATGAAGAACAATTCACCCATCATTGTGCTGTCACGCACCTCCCCTGCTTTCCTCGAGCGCTTGTTCGAGCTGGAAGTTCCGGAAGTGTTCGACGGGCTCATCACCATTAAGAAAATTGTACGCGAGCCGGGCGAAAGGGCGAAAGTGGCTGTTGAATCGTACGACGACAGGATCGATCCTGTAGGCGCATGCGTTGGCATGAAAGGTTCACGGATCCATGGGATCGTACGCGAGCTGCGCAACGAGAACATCGATGTGATCAACTTCACCAGCAATGCACAGCTTTTTATTACCCGTGCCCTGAGCCCTGCAAAGATCACTTCCGTGAAGCTCGACGAAGAGAGCAAGCGCGCCGAAGTGTTCCTGAAGCCTGACCAGGTTTCCCTGGCCATCGGTAAAGGCGGCCACAACATCAAGCTTGCCGGCAAGTTAACAGGCTACGAGATCGATGTATACCGCGATACGGATGTGGATGTGGAAGATGTGGATCTTGAAGAATTTGCAGATGAGATCGAAAGCTGGATCCTCGATGAATTAAAAGCAGTAGGCTGCGATACGGCAAAATCAGTGCTGGAGCTGTCTATCGATGAGCTTGTAAAACGCACCGACCTCGAAGAGGAAACAGTGAAAGAGGTAAGGAGCATTCTCCAGTCCGAATTCGAATAAATATGCTTACCGCCGGCGCCTCCTCCGCAGTAAGAACGGAAGATGCATGCCGGCTATTAGCCTGTCTGTGTTAGACAGGTAACGACCTTAAAAAACAATATGTCAGAAAACAAAGTACAAAGATTAAGCAAAGTTGCCAAGGAATTCAACGTCAGCATCGGAACGATCCTCGAATTTCTGAAAGGCAAAGGCGTTGCTATTGAAAATAGCCCGATGGCTAAGGTACCCGAAGATGTTTACAATGTTCTGCAGAAGGAATATCAGTCGGAAAAAGCCGCCCGGGAAGAAGCTGAAAAAGTTTCCAACAGCACCAAAGCCAAGAAAGAAAGCATCTCTCTTGACCTTGACGCGAAAAAGCCTGAGGTAAAGAAAGAGGAAGAAGAGATCATCATCAAAAATGTGCAGCCTGTAAGCGCTCCCAAGCCAAAGGAGAAAGCGCCTGTGAAGGAAGAGAAAAAAGAGGAGGAGAAGAAGGAAGAAGAAGTTGAAGTGGTGAAAGCAAAAGAGTCGGACGTGAAAGTGAAAGTGATCGATAAGATCGACCTCGATTCACTGAACTCCAAGACCAAGCCTGACAAGAAAACCAAGGCTGCAAAGGACGAAGAGAAAAAAACAAAGACCACGGCAGCAAAAGCTAAAGGCAAAACCAAAAAAGAAGAGCCTGTTGAAGAAGTAGCTCCTCCTGTTGAAAAGCCGGTTGTTGTTGAAAAGCCTGAAAAACCGGAAGAGCCTGCAGCGCCTGAGCCGCCGAAGGAAGATTTCTATGAAACAAAGGTAGAGAAGCTGGAAGGGCCTAAGATCATGGGCCGCATCGAGCTTCCTGTGAAGGATGACCGTAAGAAGCCGGTGGCATCTTCGTCTGCGCAAAACAGCGCCGACAATAAGAAAAAACGCAAGCGCATTAAGAAAAGCTTTGGCGGCACCACCATCGGTGATGCGCTTCAGCCGAAGCCTCCGGGCAGCAATGTAAGCGGATCTGAAAAAGAAAGGCTTGCCAAATACGAAGGCAGGGCATTAGGAACAGGCGGATACAAAGGAAAAACATCCAATACACGCGGCCCTAAAGTGGAGCTTACTCCGGAGCAGATCCAGGCGCAGATCAAGGAAACGCTTGCACGCTTAAGCGGCAGTGGAAAGTCGAAAGCTTCCAAGCACCGTAAGAGCAAGCGCGACATGGTGAGCGAGCGGATGATGGAAGAAGCCGAGCAAACCGAAGCAGGCAAAAAAGTGATCAAGGTAACTGAGTTCGTTTCCGCGAACCAGCTTGCACAAATGATGAATGTACAGGTGAACGAGATCATCTCCACCTGTATGAGCCTCGGAATGTTCGTTTCCATCAACCAGCGCCTCGATGCCGAAACCATCGCCATCGTTGCCGAAGAGTTCGGTTACCAGCTCGAGTTCGTAAGCGTTGAAGTGCAGGAAGCGATCAAAGAGGAAGCCGATACAGAAGATCAGCTCCTTCCCCGCTCTCCTATCGTTACCGTAATGGGCCACGTCGATCACGGTAAAACATCCCTGCTGGATCATATCCGGAAGGCCAATGTTATTGCAGGCGAGGCCGGCGGTATCACACAGCACATCGGTGCATACAACGTAAAATTAGAGAATGAAAAAACGATCACCTTCCTGGATACTCCCGGTCACGAAGCCTTTACGGCCATGCGTGCACGCGGTGCCCAGGTAACGGATATCGCGATCATCGTGGTTGCGGCCGACGACAGCGTGATGCCGCAGACAGTGGAGGCGATCAACCACGCCCAGGCTGCAGGTGTTCCGATCGTGATCGCGATCAATAAAATTGACAAGCCGGGCGCAAACCCCGACAAGATCCGCGAAGCATTATCGCAGATGAACATCCTCGTGGAGGAATGGGGTGGAAAATACCAGTGCCAGGAGATCTCCGCGAAAAAAGGACTGAACATAGATGCGCTGCTCGACAAAGTACTGCTCGAAGCGGAAATGCTCAACTTAAGGGCGAACCCGAACAAGAATGCAACAGGAACGGTAATTGAATCCGAGCTCGACAAAGGCCGCGGTTACATCAGCACCATCCTTGTTGAAGCAGGAACCCTGCACGTTGGAGATACGGTGCTTGCCGGATGCTTCAGCGGTAAGGTGAAAGCATTGCACAATGAGCGCGGTGCCGTTGTGAAGGAAGCAGGGCCGGCCATGCCGGTGATCCTGCTCGGCTTAAGCGGTGCGCCGCAGGCCGGTGATAAGTTCCACGTGATGAGCGATGAGCGTGAAGCGCGTGAAATTGCCGCAAAACGTTTACAGTTACAGCGCGAACAAGGGATCCGTACCCAGAAGCACATTACGCTGGATGAGATCGGAAGGCGTTTGGCAATTGGCGATTTCAAGGAACTGAACGTGATCGTGAAAGGTGACGTGGATGGATCGGTTGAAGCATTGGCCGATTCATTGCAGAAGCTTTCAACTGACAAAGTACAGGTGAAGATCATCCACAAATCGGTGGGTGCGATCTCCGAATCGGATGTATTGTTAGCTTCGGCTTCCAACGCCATCATTGTTGGATTCCAGGTAAGGCCATCCGTAAGCGCTAAAAAATTAGCTGAAACAGAGCAGATCGATATCCGCTTATACTCTATCATCTACAAAGCGATCGACGAGATCAAAGCGGCGATGGAAGGTATGCTTGCCCCTGAGTTCGAAGAGAAAACAGTTTGCAACATCGAGATCCGCGAAGTGTTCAACATCACCAAGGTGGGAACCATTGCAGGATGTTATGTGCTCGACGGCAAAGTGACCCGCAACACCAAAGTGCGTATCGTACGCGATGGCATTGTTGTTCACGATGGCAAGCTCGGCTCACTGAAGCGCTTCAAAGACGATGTGAAAGAAGTGAACAAAGGATTTGAGTGCGGACTGAACATCGAAGGTTTCGACGACATCAAAGTTGGCGATATCATTGAAGGTTATGAGATGGTGGAAATAAAAGCCAAATTGTAATTTCAGTTTAATAGAATAATAATGAAAAGCCCTGTATGAATCCCATGCAGGGCTTTTTAATTTAAACATCATGAAAAAAAACTTCATCATCCTTGCCGTATTACTTTCTTTAGCCGGATCATCCTGCAAAGAAAAAAGCACAGGAATAACGCTCAGCGGAAAAATTGAAAGCCCCGGCAGTCCGCTGCTGCTGGCCGAGGATGAATACAGCGACACTTACGATACGATAACAGTTAAGAACGGCACATTCTCCACTCCTATCATCATGGACAATCCCGGCATTAAATATCTTATCACCGGAAAAACGAGAAAGGCGCTGTTCCTCGCACCCGGCTATGCATTGAACGTAACGATCGGCAATACCGCCGTTCCGGATAGCAGCAGCATTAAAATTGAAGGCGAAGGCGCAGCTGAGAATTACATTCTCGATTCGGTACTGATCGCACAAAGCAAGCTTAATTACGGCTTTATCTACAGCGTTTCGCCTGCCATGGCTTCCAGGTACATCGATTCATCCTACAGCAGCCTTATTGCTTATTTCGAGCGTTTAAGCGCTTCCTTCGGTCCGGCATTCACCGAATTTGAAAAGGCTGAGCTGTCTTATGGCGCAGCATCATTCAAGCTCCATATCGGCATGCAGAAAGAGGTCAGCGATCCTGCTTATTATGCTTTCCTGAAAAATACAGCGGCCGAAAATGAAAGGTACATGAACCTTCCGGGCTACAGAAGCTTTATGGATGCATACCTGAATTCAGGCACACAGCTCAGGGTTCCGGCGGACCTTGCAGATGAGCAGTACCTTGATTCGCTGCTGGTAACCATCGAAGGTTTAAAGAACAAAAAGATCCGCGAATATTATTTGTTTAACAAGATCAGCATGTTTGTGGGCGGGGGCCTTGTTGAGAATCCGGAAAAATACCGCATGTATTTTGAAAAGCATAACACCAACCCTGAGTATGCAAAGGCCTTTGCTGAGATCCTCGCAAACATGCTCACACTAAGCCCCGGACAGGAGGCTCCTCCATTTGTACTTGAAGATGCCGGCGGCAAAGAGATCTCCTTACACGATTTTAAAGGCCACATTGTATTTCTTGATTTCTGGGCAACATGGTGTCATCCCTGTATGGAAGAAATGCCTGCATACAACAAATTAAAAGCTGATTACGGCAATAAAGGGATTGTTTTCTTGAGCATCTCTCTCGATGAAGATAAAAGCAAATGGGAAAACTATCTGAAGAATGGCGGATCACCCGAAGGAAGCCTTCATGCAGAAAAGGGAATGGAATCGGATGTGGCGAAAGCGTATCAGGTAAATGCAATTCCCCTGTTCACACTCATTGACAAGCAGGGCAGGATCGTTGAATACAGCACAGCGCCGCCTTCTTCAGCCGAACTCAGAACAGTGCTTGATAGCTTGACAACGCTGCCGTAGCAGCACGAAAACCTAATACGATAAAACGGTGATCATTCCCCTGCCCTTATTTTGTTTTTCCGTTTCCGAATATACAGCCGCCGAGATCCCCGGATCCCACTGGCTGATCCTATCCGCCGGAATTCCAATGTTCACCAGCTGAAGTGCAAAGTTATTGGTCCTCCATTTTGAGAATGGCATCTCCTCATCCACCCACGACTCATCCTTTGTAGCGCTGCATCCCACCTGCATCCGGAGAGCGGGGTGAAGCTTATACAGCATATACGCCCGGTACAATGCCACCCAGGCTTCATACTGCAGCAATCCCTGGCCGCTTTTCTTGTAATAGTGTAGCGTATACGGAGCTTTAGTCCCAAGCGGCTGCATTTTTTTATCGTAAGTGAAATCTGTTCCCAGCCTTGTGTTTACGTATGCCCCCTCAGGAAAGGTTGTTGCATTGTAAAATACAAGATAATAGGGCCGGTCGCTATTCACACCCGTTGTAATGCTATAAGTCCCGTCAGCAGGATTTGTTTCCGCCTGCGCAATTTCATTTTTATCTTCATCCAGCAACACGATGCTTACTGCCGAAGGCCCGTTTGATAAGCTATCCTTAACAGTTCCTTTTATTGTGATCTTCCGGCTGAAGCTCAGCATGAAGCTATATCCTTTGGCATTACTGGCATTATCGATCACCAGCACATATTTTTCACCGCTGCTTACTTCCAGCGCTTTCGAATATAAAGTACCCTGATCCTTTCCCGCAAACTTTTCCTTGCAGGAGGCCGAAAGCCCTGTAAAGGATCTCTCTTTATTAAAAGCAATATTGCTTCGTACCGGCATCACTTTCTTATTCCTGATCGCATCACAGGTCAGCGAGTCGCTGTATTTATAGATCAGGAAATCACAGTCGGTATTTTTTCCTTCCGGGTGAATGTCGAGCACAAGCTCGCCCTTCTCTGAAATTTCAAGAATATACCAGGAAGAAGCATGTTCCTTTTCAAAAGAATGAGGGTCGGAAGATGCAGCTGAGCTGATTTCCTGCACCTTTCCATAGCCCTGTTCCGCTTTATTTAAAGTGAAGTATGAGGTTGCAGAGGTAACCGCGATATGGATCGCTGCGGGGCAATCGCAATTAAGGTTATCGGCCGCGGAGGCCGGACCTTTATTTTGCTTTAAACCCTGGGAGAAGCCGCCAAAGGAAAAGCAGGGAAGTAATAAAATTAAAAGCTTTTCTGCCCGGGATCTCATGGGAATATTATTTTTGATGGATCTAACAATGATATAAAAATATAACCGCAAAACAAAGCCTTACCGCCGCATGACCCGCAGAAAAAAAGTCCTCCTGTTCTTCCTTTGCATCTCCGTCGGGGGACTGATCTTCGCACACGCGCATTTTTATTACAATACATTTTACAAGCCGGAACAATTGTACACAGCCGCAATAAAGCAGCCGCCCTTTGATGCAGTCATTGTTCCGGGAATCCCCTGTGATGGCGGGAAATGGGGCTTTATTATGAAATGGAGAGTGGGCTGGTCGGTTTATTTATACAAAACGGGAATGGCAAAAAACCTCATTTATTCCGGCGGCGCCGTGTACACTCCATATACCGAGGCTGTGATCATGGCGCTGTACGCGGAAAAGATGGGAGTTCCCAAAGAGCATATTTTTACAGAGACCAAAGCGGAGCATACCACGGAGAACCTGTATTACTCGTGGCAGCTTGCAAATGAAAAAGGCTTTAAGAGGATCGCCTTTGCAACAGATCCTTTCCAATCGCTTAAGGTGGAGCCGTACATCAAAGAGTTCGGCCTCGATGTACGCCCCCTGCCCAGCGTGATCGGCATTACCAGGAACATACAGGTGAAGGACTATGATATCGACTCTTACAAGGCTTACAAGCTTGGCTTCGTATCCATCCGCGAGCGGGAAAGCGCGGAAGAGCAGGAATTTAATTCGAAAGGCGGCAGGATAAAAGTAAAGTAATTCCAGCGGTAGCCTTAAGTGGTACCAGGTCACATCTTCTTCACCAGCTTATTCTTCGGAAACAGGCTTTTTAAGATCTCCCCGTAATAGATCAAAAACTTGAACGCATACGTTGGCGAAGTGAAGCTCTTATTCAGGTGCCTGTCGTTCGTGAGCATAAAGCGATAGCCCACATCGGCGCCAATGCCGAACCATTTCACAAATTTATACTGGATCGCAACGGCAGGCTCATAAATGAAGTTGAAGGCTTCGTCCGTCTTCATTATTTTTCCGAGGAACAGGTAATTGTAATAGCTTTTACCAACACCGATCTGCAGCGGCATGCTCAGCTCCCAATGCTTCGTTTGATAAAATGTGTATTCGGCGTAAGCGGAAATGTAATACATGTGCAGGTGTGCGGTCACCGGATACAATGTTCCCCAGCTGTCGGCGAAGTAAATCTTTTTATCGAAGGCGCTTTCCGGTGGATACAGCTGGTTGTAGCCAAGCCCGAAATGAACCCGCTTCCCGTAGCTGATCCCGAGCTTTAACCCGAAGATCTTCGCGCGGCTGTTCTCAATAAAGGAATTGCGGCCATCCAGCTTTGCAAACACCTGTGGCTTTTGCTTCAGGCAGTCTTTGATCGTGTCGAGGGTAGGCTGCGCCCGGATCAGGGAAATGAGGCAGAGGAATAAAATTGATATGATCAGTCGCTTCAGCACAGCACTAAAGATACGCAGAAGAGCGCAGATTAAGAAGCGTGTTTTAAATAAGCTATTGTTTGATGAACCGTGCAGAACGCTGCCTTCCGTCGCGGCTGGTTATGGTTAGAAAATAAACACCTGCTGAAAGCTCACTTATATCGATCGCGGTACCGTTCATTTTCATTTTGATGGCCTCTCCCATTACATTGATGAGTTCAACTGCTGCATCAACATCCTGTTCGTTTAAACCGACCGTTAATATATTGCCTGCAGGATTTGGATAAACCCTGAGCCTTCCCGCATTATCTTCCTCCTCAATCCCTATGCTGCAATCAGGGACAAGGCAACCGAACCCATCCGTTTTTAACACCCAGGCATCCTGGCCGCTGATGTTACCTGAGCCCGCCATGATAAATCCGTTATCAGCCGTCGCCTTCAGCTCATAAATATAATTATCGTTCGACGGATTCGCATAATATTGCCGCAGCCACGTTTGATTTCCGGCACTGTCTGTTTTTACCAGCAAGCCATTTGAATAAGCGCCTAATTGGGATTCTCCCGAAACCACAATACTGCCGTCCGCTAAAACAACGGGAATGGTATAGAACTGCTGGTCGCCCCAGCCGCCGTAGGTTTTCTGCCAGCGGATGGCTGATCCGGACGGGTTGAGCTTTGCCATGTATGCCTGGTAACCATAACCGGCCACGGACTTTGCGCCCACAACAAGATATGAGCTGTCGGGAAGCTGTTTTACAAAGCCGGTTCCTGCGGTCCCGCTAAATTGTTTTAACCATTGAAACGTTCCGTTTACATCGGCTTTCAATACAAAGATCTCACCGTTACGTATGCCCGACATAATATATCCGCCATCAAGTGTGATCTGCCCCGATACACAATCCTCGGGTGAAGCGGTGAGGTAATTCTTCTGCCATTGCTGATTGCCGTTCTTATCTGTTTTAATGAGATAGAAATCGGACGCAGTTCCCATGCTGTAGCTTTGAGTTACTCCCATCAATACAAATCCGCTGTCAGGAGTTTGGCAAACAATGTTTGCATTGTCGAATTGCGCGCCGCCATAGGTTCTTGTCCATAAAGTATCCCCGCTCATGGTCAGCTTTACAAGGAGCGCATCCATGTTGCCGCTGCTGTCGGCATAAGCACCGCATTGAACAAGATTGCTGTCTGCTGTTTTTATGAATGCCCCTGAAGCGCCGCAATAGTACTGGCAGTTGGGCTTCGGGTATCGTTCGCAGTAAAGTGTATCGCCTGCGGCATTTATCCTGATAAAACACAAGGCGCCGAAACCTGCGGAGTAAAATTTCTGACCGCTGATCATAAAGTCACCGTTATCATATTCATAAATGCCGGAAGCCGAATTATTGTAGCTGAGTGTCCCTGCATAATTATACACCCTGTTGATATAGGTCTGTGCTCCTGACTTAACAGTAAAACATACTATGAGAAAGAGAATAGGATATAACTTCTGCAGCTTCATTCGTATGCAATTTAGGTTATTTATAAAGAACCCGCAATGGCAAATGCAGCGTCAAAAAAAATCCCCGTCCGCATTGCGAACAGGGATTCTGTATGTTTTTGCTCCCTCTCCCCCGGAGAGGGCCGGGGTGAGGTCTTATTAATTTTAATGATGTCCTCCGCCATCCACTTCGCCTTCAGCCAGTGGAACAGTTTGCGGAACATAATCTTCGTCCTTTCCAGGCTTGCTGTAGTCATACGGCCAGCGGTGAACTACCGGCAGTGCGCCAGGCCAGTTCCCGTGAGTGTTTGCCATTGGCGTTGTCCACTCCAGTGTGTTCGAGTGCCAAGGGTTTTGAACCGATTTAGGCCCGCGGAACATGGAATAGAAGAAGTTGAACAGGAAGATGATCTGTGCAAGCCCGCCCAATATCGCGAAGCAGGTGATCAGCACGTTGATGTCAACCAGGTTGTCGAACATCGGGAATGCGGTGTTCGAGTAGTACCTGCGGGGAACACCTGCAAGGCCTAAGAAGTGCATCGGGAAGAATACGCCGTAAGCAGAAATAAATGTGAGCCAGAAGTGAACATAGCCAAGCTTCTTGTTCATGTGGCGCAGGAACATTTTAGGATACCAGTGATATACGCCGGCAAGCATTCCTAAGATCGCCGATACACCCATTACAATGTGGAAGTGGGCAACAACGAAATACGTATCGTGGATCGGAATATCAAGCGCAGAATCCGCAAGGATGATCCCTGTTAAACCACCGGAGATAAAGGTAGATACCAGGCCGATCGCGAAAAGCATACCCGGTGTGAAGCGGATGTTACCTTTCCAGAGCGTGGTGATGTAGTTGAACGCTTTAACAGCGGAAGGGATCGCGATGAGTAAGGTGGTGAATACGAACACGGATCCTAAGAACGGGTTCATACCGGTGATGAACATGTGGTGGCCCCAAACGATGAAGGAAAGGAACCCGATCGCCATGATGGAACCGATCATTGCGCGGTAACCGAAGATCGGCTTGCGTGCATTTACGGAGATGATCTCAGATGTTAAGCCCAGTGCAGGAAGGATAATGATGTATACCTCCGGGTGGCCTAAGAACCAGAACAAGTGCTGGTACAGGATCGGGGAACCGCCTGTTTGCTCGAGTGCCTGTCCGCCGATGTAAATGTCGGAAAGGTAAAAGGATGTTCCGAAGCTCCTGTCGAAGATCAGCAGCAATGCCGCCGATAATAACACAGGGAAGGAAAGCACACCAAGGATCGCTGTAACGAAGAATGCCCAGATGGTAAGCGGCAAACGCGTCATCGACATACCTTTTGTACGCAGGTTGATGATGGTGATGATGTAGTTCAAGCCACCAAGTAAGGAAGAAACGATGAAGGCCGTCATGGATAATAACCAGAAGGTCATCCCTAATTTGGAACCGTCCATTGCCTGTGGTAATGCGCTCAGTGGAGGATAAACCGTCCATCCGCCGGATGCAGGGCCAGTTTCAATGAAGAAAGAAGCCATCATGATCGCGCTCGACAGGAAGAAGAACCAGTACGAAAGCATGTTCAGGAACCCGGATGCCATATCGCGTGCACCGATCTGGTAAGGAATTAAAAGGTTGGAGAACGTACCGCTCAGTCCGCCTGTTAACACCATGAACACCATTACGGTTCCGTGGATGGTTACCAGCGCCATGTACATTCCCGGCTCAAGGATCCCGTCCTTGCCCCATTTATCACCAAGGATCCAGTTGATGAAGCCGAAATGCTCATTTGGCCAGGCCAGCTGTAAGCGGAACAGCATTGACATGATCATTGCAAACGTTGCCATGATCACGGCAGTAATCAGGAACTGGCGTGAGATGGTTTTGTGGTCCATACTAAAGATGTACTTGCTCACAAAAGATTCTTCATGATGATGCTCGTCGTGGTGACCGTGATGTTCGTGGCTTCCGTGACTATCGTGATGACCGTGATTCTCCATTGACATATTGTATACTTTATTGATGTTTGTTAAAAATTTTCTTTTTCTTAATTATTTTTCCTCGATTCCATCTCTTCTTTGCCGCCGTTGCCAAGCTTAATAGAGTCCCTTGCCATATCATCCTTTGTTTCGCTTGCTCCTTTATCAGAAGCAGCTGATTTTTCAGACGGTGCGGAAGCGCCGCCTTTATCAAAGAACGGCTTTTTAGTAGCCAGCCATTTATCGTATTCAGCCTGTGTTTCAACGATAACTGTCATTTGCATGTTGTAGTGGGAATTTCCGCAGATCTTGTTACATAATAAAATGTAATTGAACTCTTCCGGCTTGTCGCCGCGTGCCTTGCGCACCGCATTGATGCCTGCCATCTGTGCGATCACTTCCGGCTTCTGGCGCATTTCCGCCGTGGTAATGGTAGGAGTGAAATGCAGCATGGTGGTCATACCCGGAACACAGTTCATCTGTGCCCTGAAGTGAGGGAAATAAGCGCTGTGGATCACATCGCGCGACCTGAACTTGAATTCAACTTCCTTGTTCACCACAATGTGCAGCTCATTCTTCACAACAATATCATCGCTGCCGGTTGAGCTGGTAGAATCCATTCCAAGATCGTTGGTGCTGGTGATCAGCTTGTAATTGGAAGCTCCAAGGGTATTGTCGGTGCCGGCATAGCGTGCTGTCCAGTCGAATTGTTTCGCGTACAGCTCGATCACCTGTGATTTCGGATCGGCAACATCGGTAATGTGGTTCCATGTTTTGATACCGTAGATCACGATCACAGCCAGTACAATGGCCGGGATCACGGTCCAGATCATCTCCAGCCTGTTGTCGTGCGGAAAATAAGTGGCGCGGTTATCTTTTCTTCCGTAGTATTTATAGGCAAAGTAAAACAGGAGAATGTGAGTAAGAACGAATACGAACCAAAGGATACCCATGTTAAAGTTGAACAGCCAGTCGAGCTCTTTTCCATGAACAGAAGCCGCTTCAGGGAGCATTCTCCATCCGTAGTTTTTTAATTGCCAGATCACGAATAAAAAGAAAACCACCACAAAGGTCAGCATGATCCTGCCCATCAGGCGGTTGTCCTTTTCTGTGATCTCTTCCGATCTTTTGCCTTTTAAACTTGATGCGAGCTCAAATACACGGACTAAATAGCCAACTGCAAGAACTGTTAGGATAATAGCAACGTAAACTAAAAACTTTATCATAGTGGTATCAAATTTATCCAACGTAGCTGTAGCGTTGGGTTGTTATTCCTTATTTTTTTATTTCTCTCGTCAAAAAATATTAAACATTGTGGTGTAACGTTTCATCCAGGTACGGGTGTTTCTGTACCATCAGCGGAGCTTTCGACAATGCCCTGTGGATCACGAACAGCAGCAGCCCCAGGAAGCCCAGCGCCATGCCGATCTCAACCCAGCCCAGGTGCCAGTGGCCTTTAACCGTAGCAGGCATTACCATCATGAATACATCCAGCCAGTGGCCTACGAAAATGATCGAGCCTACAAATGTGAGGAAGAAATAATTGCGTTTTGCATCGCGGCTCATCAGCAGCACCATCGGGAATGCGAAGTTCATGAAGAACACGGTCCACATCAGCGCCATGTAGCCGAAATCGTGGAGGCGCTCCTGGAAATAAATGATCTCTTCAGGAATGTTGGTGTACCAGATGAGCATGAACTGCATGAACCAGAGGTAGCTCCAGAGGAAGCTGATTGCGAACACCCATTTTCCAAGATCGTGGATATGGCTTTCGTTCACCTGCTCGAGGTAGCCTCTGCGCTTGAGGTACAATACGATTAATGTGATCATGATCATGGCGCTGATCCACATTCCGGAGAATGCATACCATCCGTACATGGTGCTGAACCAGTGTACATCGAGCGACATCAGCCAGTCCCATGCGGAAGTGGAGGATGTTACCGCGAAGAATACCATGAATGTTGCAGCTTTTCCCATTGTTTTGAAGTGGATGGCAGTGCCGCCCTGTAAATCCTGCTCAGCGGAGTTCTTGATGAACATGCGCTGGAAATAGCACCATACGGCCAAGTAAAGGATCGTTCTCAGCCAGAAGAACCATGGAGTAAAGTAACCGTGCTTGCCGGCGATCACCTCATCGTATTCAGGGGATGCAGGGTCAATGGTTGCAGGGTCCATCCAGTGGTACAGGTGGTGTGCGTGGAACTGTCCGGCAAGTAAGATAAGGAACATGATGACCGCGCCTACAGGAAGGTAGCTCGATACGGCTTCGTAAACGCGCTTTACGGCTACAGACCATGCAACCTCGGCAACATACTGCAATGCCATGAAGAAAGTAGCCAGCAGGGCGATTCCCATATAGAAATAGCCGTTCACAAGAAGGTTCGCCCATACGCGAGTATGATGCTCATTCTCCGGCCCGTCCGTAATGAAGAAGCCCGCGATTATTGTGATCAAGCCTATAGCCATCAAACCAAAAGTGATGTTCCTGGTCCTGCTTGTAAACGTATAGTTTAAGTTAGTCATATCAATTGTAATTTTTCTTTTTATCTCGAATATACTTTTTACTCAACATTATTTTTTAGGAGCTTCCGCTTTGGCAGTTGCAGCGGTATCAGTTGCTGCAGGCTTGCCGTCAGGGAACTGTAATTTGTGGATGTACAGCACCACTTTCCATCTTTCTTCCTGTGACATTAACGGTGCATGTGCGCCCATCAGCCCTTTTCCGTAAGTGATCGTATGGAACATTTTTCCTTCAGGTAAATTTTTCAGCGTACTGTATGCCGGTGGAGGCCCGGGCAATTTTGCAGCTACAAGGCCGTCAGCTTCTCCGCCTGCACCGTGGCAGTGCACACAGAATTTTCCGTACAGCTCTTCTCCTTCTTTCAGGTTCGCAGCGTTATTTTCCAGCGGGTTGTGCAGGTTAGCGCCGGCAGCTTCGTATCCTTCCGGCGTCTTCGGATATGCATAAGGTATGAAACCGCGCGGAATGGTACCTGCAACCGGCATCCTGTTCGCCTGTAATGTATCTCCGGTTTCCTTGCCATTGTCGATCTTTACATAGGCCATGTTGCTTTCCAGTGAAGGAGAGCGGTACATGTCCGGCATAAATTCAACTCCCGGACTGTTTGGATCGCGTTTTTCACAGGAGGTGAACGCTATGGCAACACAGCCGAAAACCGCCATCAATGAAATTACTTTTGTTATCTGTTTGTTCATATTGTTACTACGAATTACGAATCTGTACTAAACCTGTATTCTTTAATTTCCCGACTATTTGTAATGGATCTCGGATGCTCCGCCGTTTTTCAGCAGGCCTTCGATCGTTGCCCTGTTCTCTTCCTTTGTTTCGATCACCATCATGAATTTATCATCGGTAGTGCGCGGATCAGGATTTTTTGCTTTTGCCCCCGGTACCAGCCAGCTTCTCAGGAAGAAGGTGATTGCCATTCCATGTGCGGCACAAAGAACCGTTGATTCGAATGTGATAGGAATAAATGCAGGAACGTTCATGTAATAGGAGAAGCTTGGCTTTCCACCCACGTCTGTAGGCCAGTCGCCGACCATCATATACCACATCATTAATGTGGCCAGGGAAGCGCCTGTAAGTCCGTAAATAAATGCGCAGATCGCAATGCGTGTCCTTGGAACCCCAATTGCAGCATCAAGTCCGTGAACCGGGAAAGGAGTGAACGCATCCTTGATGCTGAAACCCTGTGAGCGGATCTGTTTTGCATTGGCCAACAATGGCTCCTCATCATCGTAAATTGCGTGGATTACTACTTTGCTCATATCTTGTCTTATTGAATAATTCTTTGTTTGTTTTTTTATTAATTTTTGCAGTCCGGACCAGATTCTTCACTGCATTTCATTTCGTTCAGAATGACAGTCCGGTTAAGTATTAGTGATGTCCTGCGTTATAGGCATCGTTGCTGTGCGCTGCATGCTTTTCCTTGTATTCCTGTCCGGATGATTTCATGATCGATTTCAGCTCGGCCTGTGCGATCACCGGGAAATAACGGGTGAAGAGCAGGAAGAAGGTGAAGAACATCCCGATAGTTCCGGTATAGATCCCAATGTCTACAAACGTTGGGTGGTACATGTTCCAGGAAGAAGGAAGGAATGTACGGCACAGCGTAGGCACAATGATCACGAAGCGCTCGAACCACATACCGATGTTCACGATGATCGACATTACGAAGGTGAACATGAGGTTCGTACGTAATTTTTTCGACCAGAACAGCTGCGGGGAGATCACGTTGCAGGTCATCATAGCCGCATACGCCCACCAGTATGGGCCGGTAGCACGGTTAAGGAATGCGTACTGCTCGTATTCAACGCCTGAGTACCAGGAGATAAACAGCTCGGTTAAGTATGCAACACCTACGATAGAACCGGTAACGATGATCACGATGTTCATGTACTCGATGTGCTTGATGGTGATGTAGTTCTCCAGGTTGTAGATCTTACGCATGATCAACAACAGGGTCAATACCATTGCGAAACCGGAAAATACGGCACCGGCAACGAAATAAGGAGGGAAGATGGTGGTGTGCCAGCCCGGTACTACGGATGTGGCAAAGTCGGTGGATACGATCGAGTGAACGGAGAATACAAGCGGTGTCGACAAGCCTGCAAGCACCAGGGAAACCTCTTCAAAGCGGCTCCAGTGGCGTGCGCTTCCGCCCCATCCGAAGCTCATGATGCCGTACATTTTTTTGGCGAACGGCTTCACAGCCCTGTCGCGGATCATGGCGAAGTCAGGAATAAGCCCGGTGTACCAGAAAACAAGTGATACGGAGAAGTAAGTGGATACCGCGAAAACGTCCCACATCAGCGGGGAGTTAAAGTTCACCCAAAGTGATCCGAACTGGTTTGGCAATGGGAACAGCCAGTAGTCGAGCCATGGGCGGCCTGTGTGTAACAATACGAAGATGGCTGCGCACATTACGGCAAAGATGGTCATCGCTTCAGCGGAGCGGTTGATCGCCATTCTCCATTTCTGGCGGAATAACAAAAGTACCGCAGAGATCAGCGTTCCGGCGTGTCCGATACCGATCCACCATACGAAGTTGGTGATATCCCAGGCCCAGTCAACACCGTTGTTGGAGCCCCAAACCCCGATACCTGTACCGATCGTGTAACACAGGCACCCGATACCCCAAAGGAAGCAGATGATAGATGCGGTAAGAAGCATGTACCAATGCTTGGATGCTTTGCCCTCGATTGGCCTTACGATATCTTCAGTTACCTGGTGATATGACTTTTTACCAAGGATTAACGGCTCTCTGATTTCCGATTCGTGCTGCATATTCTTCTCTTAAAAAATTATAAATTTAAAATTCTTAATTATAGGTCAAATGCTACTATAAAGCGCTTTCCTTACCTTCTTTCACTTCATTATGCTCTGCTGCGAACTCAGCTTCCTCACAGTTCCTCACTTTTGTCAGGTAAGATAATGCCGGTTTTGTTCCGATCTCTTCGAGCACGTAGAAGTTACGCGCATCTTCTTTTCTCAGAACCGCCACTGCGCTTTCTTCGTCGTTCAGATCTCCGAAAATGATCGCGTTGGTAGGGCATGACTGCTGGCAGGCGGTTTTGATCTCGCCGTCTTTCAGCTTGCGCTCTGCTTTTTTCGCATCGAGCTTGCCGCCCTGGATACGCTGAACGCACATAGAGCATTTTTCCATTACACCGCGTGAGCGTACAACAACGTCAGGGTTCAATACCATGCGGCCTAAGTCGTCCTGTGTAGGGTTGAATGTAAAATCAGGGTTTGCGTTGTAGTTAAACCAGTTGAAGCGTCTAACTTTATAAGGGCAGTTGTTTGCGCAGTAGCGTGTTCCTACGCAACGGTTGTAGGTCATCTGGTTCAGTCCGTCGGAGCTGTGGTTTGTAGCAAGCACCGGGCAAACGTTTTCGCATGGTGCGTGGTTACAGTGCTGGCAAAGCATCGGCTGGAACACCACTTTCGGGTTCAATGCCTCCGGGTTTTCCATATCGAGGTACATGTCGATCGCGCCAACGCCATCCTCGTGTGCCTTTTCCTTTGCTTTTTTGCCTTCGTTCGGCCATTTTGTAGTGTAGTAGCGGTCGATACGCAGCCAGTGCATCTCGCGTGTTTTCATCACCTGCGTTTTACCAACCACGGCAACGTTGTTCTCTGCAGTACAGCTTACAACACATGATCCGCAGCCGATACAGGAGTTAAGATCGATCGTCATGCCCCATTTGTGGCCGGGACGGTCAAATGAATCCCAAAGGTCGACTTCCGACATTTTCACTTTTCCGGAGTGTGTAACGAGCATTTCATCAGGGTTACCTGCTTTTGCATCTTTCTGGTATTCGGAAAGAACGGTTTCCTTCACAATGTCACGGCCCATTAATGTATGGTGAACCTGTGTTCCGGCCATTTCAACCTTTTCGTTCGCATCCTCCACTTTCGCGTCGAGCGCTCCGTACATCATGCTTCCGTTCATCAGCTGGATGAAAGGATATGCATTCTGGCCGATCACAGTTCCTGTTCTCAGGCTCAGGTTTCCTGCCTTGTCTCTTCCGTATCCAACAGCGATACCGATGGTTCCGCGTGCCTGGCCCGGCTGAGGCACAACAGGTAATTTAATGGTGGTGCCGCTCACGGTAACGTTTACAACGCTTGCTTCCCTGTCCTGGCGCTGCATAAGGTCGTATTTACCTTCCATATCAAGAGGCGACATGGTAACGTAGTTGTCCCAGGTTATTTTTGTGATAGGATCCGGTAATTCCTGTAACCATGGGTTGTTTGCCTGGTTACCGTTACCGATCCCTACTTTTTCGTATAATGCAAGCTCGAATGCCGATTCTCCTGCGCCTTTAACGGCAGCGATCTTAGCGGCAGCTTCGCCGAGGTCAACCTTTGCAACAGATTTGGCTTCTTCTTTCGGCTCTTCTTTTTTCTTGTCCCCTTTTACAGCCACCGGTGCAGCTTTTACGCTGTCGGCCATGCCGTTCATTTCCATTTCGCCGCCTTTTCCTACTTCAATAGCGCCATCATGCAGGGAGTGGTTCCAGAAATCGTTGAAGCCCATGTATTTGCCCTGCATCGGGAATACGCGCTCCATCCAGTTCTTCTGGATGTATGAATGGTAATCGCTGTTATTGCCGCTCCATTTCAATAATGTTTCCTGCGCCTGGCGTGTGGAGAACAAAGGAGAGATGGTTGGCTGTGATAACGAGTAGTGTGCTTTTTTAGGATTGAAATCGTTCCATGATTCGAGGTAGTTGTGATCAGGACAGATATAATGCGCCATGGCAGCTGTTTCATCAGCCCTGTCGGCGAGGGAGATGCGCAATCCAACTTTGTTGTACGCCTCTGCGAATTTTAATGCTGCAGGAGCTGTGTAAACAGGGTTTGTGTTGTAGGTGATGAGCGCATCCACTTTACCGCCCGCCATTTCGGAAACGAGGGCAGCAAAGGCTGCATCATCGCCCTGGCGTGTATAGTTCGGGTTCTCAATATCGATGGTTTTGCCATAGTTGTCGAGCATCTGGTTGATGCCGTTCACTACAAGCTGAACGTACATGTCGTTCGATCCGCTTACCACAAGTGATTTCCCTTTGTGGTCAGCGAGGTCTTTTGCCGCTTTTGCGATTGTTGCGTCGCAGGCAAGCGCTGAAGAGGAAAGCGATGATCCGCCAACGATCTTTGCAACTGCGTTGTACAGGTTAACGGCAACTTTTCCATGTTCTGAAACTTTAACAGGCTCGCGGTAATCGGCGTTTGCACCGGTTAATGACAGGATGCTCTCGAACTGGTAATGCCTCGACATGCTCTTTTTGTTCTTGCCTACCTTACGCGTTTTAGCGTACTGGTTTGCAGTTTCAATCGGAGAAAGCCAGTTAGCGAGGAAGTCGGCGCCGATGCCCACGATAATTTCAGCTTTGTCGAAGTTGTAGGAAGGAATTACTTCCTGTCCGAAGGTCTGCGCATTTGCTTTCGCCATTCCAGAGAAGGAAACGGCATCGTAAGTAACAAGCTTTGTAGTAGGGTATTTTGCTGTGAACTCAGCAATTACAGCCTTGGTGGACGGGCTGATGATGGTAGAGGAAAGAATGCGGATAGCGCCGCCTTTTGCTGCGATGGCAGCCAGCTTGTTCCCTATCTCTTTATCGGCAGTGGCCCACGTTGTTAAATTGCCGTTGGCCATTGGCGCGCTTAAGCGGGAAGAGTCGTACAGGGAAAGAACGGAAGCCTGCACACGTGCATTGGTTCCGCCTTTCGTGATGCCGGAAAGATCGTTTCCTTCAATTTTGATAGGGCGGCCTTCGCGTGTTTTTACAATAATGGAAGCGTAATCGTTCCCATCGAAGTAAGTGGAAGCATACCAGTTGGCAACGCCGGGAGTGATCTCTTCAGGCTTTACAACGTAAGGAATTGCTTTGTTTACAGGAGTTTCGCAGGCAGCCAGTGATGCGGCCGTTACGCTGAAGCCTAAAAACTTAAGGAAATCGCGGCGGTTGGTGCCATCGTTCTCCAGGCTTTTGTCTCCGAGGAATTTTTCTACAGGCAGCTGTTCAGCAAATTCGTTATTCGCCTTTTGAACAAACTCAGGATTATTGTTTAATTCTTCTAATCCTTTCCAGTATTTTTTTGTTGCCATATCTGTTATAAATTCTAAATCTTGAAATTCTAAATTCTAAAGTTCTGTGTTAAAAGTGCTGTGTTACTTTTCGCACACTAATAATGACATCTTACGCAATCGATACCGCCCATTTTATCAACAGTGATCGGCTGGCCTTTGTATTTTTCAGCCAGTCTTTTGTGTAAGCTTTCGTAATAAGGATTGTCTTTCATGCCCGGTACTTCCGTCTTCCTGTGACAGTCGATGCACCATCCCATGGTCAGCGGCTTCACCTGCGCCACTGTGGTCATTTCCTTCACTTCGCCGTGGCAGGTAGCGCATTCCTGCTTACCTACTTTTACGTGCTGCTGGTGGGAGAAGAATACGAAATCCTGGAGGTTGTGAACCTTGATCCATTTGATAGGCCTTTCGGGCTTGTTGTATTCGCCTTTGTCGGGATCCCATCCTGCTGCAGCATAGATCTTAGCGATCTCTGCAGTTCCGGTGTTAGGGCCTTTGGAAATTCCTTTGTGACAGTTCATACAAACGTTTACGGAAGGGATGCCTGCTGTTTTGCTCCTTTCAACACCGGAGTGGCAGTACTGGCAGTTGATGGCATTGTCGCCGGCGTGGATCTTGTGAGAGAATGCGATCGGCTGTTCCGGGTGGTATTCCATTTTCTGGTCAGGATCAGCGTACACGCCGATGCCTTTCAGTCCGTACCATCCGCTGGTGAGCAAGCCTCCTATGATGATGAGGACGATCACGGCAGTGGTACGCTTGTGGGAGCCGATCCACTGTTTTAATTCTGTCCACGGGCCAACAGCTTCTTCTTCCGGAAGGCCCATTTTTTCGTTCTGTAAATTTTTGAGTGAGTGGCGTACACCGCGTAATACGGCAACGATCACGATGAGGAAAGCAATAACTCCGATAAGCACGGCAAGCGGGTTAACTCCCTGCTCCTGTGCAACTACGGCACCGCCGGTTGCGCCGGTAGCACCGGTTGGGCCTGGAGGAGGCGGCGGGTTTTTAATGTAAGAGATCACAGCAGTAATGTCCTCGTCGCTAAGCGTAGCGGCAAAAACGGTCATGTCGGCCTTATTGTTTTCATTAAACACTTTCACTGCATACGCATCACCCGCAGCAACCATTGCTTTGTTATTCTTGATCCAGTCGTGGAGCCATTTTTCACCTGGTACACGTGTCATAACCCCTTCGAGTCCGGGCCCTGTCAACTTGTTTTTACCAAGACTGTGACAAACTGCACAGTTCTGCTTGAAGATCTTCTCTCCGTCGGCTGCGAATGCATTGTTTGTACTAAGAATGAGTGATAAAAAAAGGAAGGAAAAAATAGCGAAAATTTGTTTTTTCGGCTTTTTAAACAATGTATCCATATTGATTTTTAAGTATTTAGCTCTGTTGAATAGTCCGGTTTTAGCGGAAGAGTATTTTTACTCGAGGGGCAAATTTATAAGAAAGAGTAATTGCTGATTCAAAAAAAGTTAAAATTTTATAAAAAACATTTAATTTATATTCATTCTAAATAACCTCCTTTTCCCTTTAAAAATAAATACTCCCGAATTGCCCCGCGAAAAGGAATACTTATCCCGGCCTTTCATTCTTTTGTCGAAAGAGAGGCTGAGATTCAGGCAAGGTTTTGCATAAAAAATGAGGCATGATGATTGGCTGCGGAACGTAATTTAAATATCTTTGCAGGCATATAATTTTATGAGCGCGACCAAAGCATTCTTTTTAGTGATCTTTTTCTGTTCCTTTTCCTTGTTCCTGAGGTCGCAAACAGCTGTTGCCGACACCGGGAAAATAGAGCTGGTGCAGGATTACAAGATCAAGGACCTTGTGGCGAAGCACGTGGAGCTGAATGCGAAGTCGAACCTGAAAGGCTACCGCCTCAAGATCCATTTCGGCTCTGATAAAACAAAGGCGCGTGAAATAAAGGCAAAATTCATTGCAAAATTTCCGAATGTTCCGGCGTACGAAAAATACGACCAGCCTAATTTTAATATCCGCGTCGGCGATTTCAGGACGAAGCTTGAAGCTTACAGGTTCTTAAAAGAGGTGCAGCCCGAATTCCCTTCCGCATTCATTGTCCTGGACGAGATCGAGCTTCCGGAGATCCGCTGATCCCCACCCTTTTCTCTTTCCAGAAGCCTTCTATTTCCCCAAAAAAAGTTTGCTCCTTCTTTTGGATTTTTCATTTTATATCCCCATATTAGCAGAATATTTAATTTCTCTAAACAAAATAATAAATTTTAATTGTTCCCCCATGAAAAAAATACTACTACTTTGTGGCGTATTCTCATCTGCAATGCTTGCCGCCCAGACTGCGGCCAACAGCGCATCTGAGGTGCTTTACCCGGTTGATTTTCACATTTCAAGACCATTGAGCGAATTACCTGATTTCGAGGAAACGGAAAATCTGTATGAAAAGGAAGAAACCAAGGACCGTGAGCACCGCCCCACTCCTAATTTTGATTTCACCTATGAAAAAGACGGCGCTGCTTACGGCAATGACGCATCTTCGATCCAGAGCAAACAGGGCGACCGTTCACCGGCTACTCCTATAGCTTCTTTTGCCGGACAGAGCGGCGGGGGATATCCTCCTGATCCAAGCGGTGCTGCAGGCCCTAACCATTATGTCCAGGCTGTAAATGCAACGCCTTTTAAAGTGTTCAACAAAACTACAGGCACTACACTGATGTCGCCTAAGAATATCGGTACATTATGGTCGCCGGCAACAGGTAACCTCGGCGATCCTATCGTTATGTACGACAGGTATGCTGACCGCTGGTTCCTTGCACAGTTCGGACAGTCGGGATCAACCAACTATGTTTACATAGCGATCTCCACAACACCGGATCCGACAGGCACGTATTACACATACACCTATACTTCCGCGAGCTTCCCGGATTACCTGAAATTCTCGATCTGGGGCGATGGCTATTACATGACCTCTAACCAGGGCGGACGCCTATATGTTTTTGAAAGGACCAAAATGCTGGCAGGGATCTCTACTGCACGCTCCGTAACGGCAACATTCAGTGTTGGCGGAACTTCCGGCTTCTGGTGCCCGCTTGCTGCGGATGCTGACGGCGGATTACCTCCTGCTGCAACACCATGCCCGTTCTTCTGGTTTACCGATAACTCCTGGTCAGGAGCTGTTGATGGTGTTAAATATTGCAAGGCTACTGTAAACTGGACGCCTGCTACTCCAACGTTATCAATTACACCGGCTACACAGATCACTACCGCTGCATTTAACGGAACCTATAACTCAAGCTGGGACGACGTTCCTCAGCCTTCTACCACAGCCATGCTGGATGGTATCGGCGGAGTTGCGACCTACCGCGCACAGTACAGGAGATGGACCGGCTACAACACTATTTTACTGAACTGGGGAGTGCTCATTTCAGCAACACCACGCCAAAGAGCGATCAAATGGGTGGAATTGCGTGAAAACACGGCAACTCCGGGTGTATGGACATTGTACCAGGAAGGCACTTACCAGCCGGATACAAAAACGCGCTGGGTAGGAAGTATGGCGATGGATGACAATGGCGCGATCGCGCTTTGCTATGCACGCTCTGCATCAACCACTTCTGCTACCGACATCGGTTACCCGAGCTTATGCTACACAGGAAGATGTGCTTCCGACCCGCTGGGACAAATGACCATGACTGAAACATTAGTGAAAGCAGGTACTGCATCCCAGACCACTGTGAACCGTTTCGGAGATTATTCGCAAACTGCGCTTGATCCTGACGGATTAACATTCTGGCATACCTGCGAATACATCGGCGGATCAGGAACTTCCGGTTCACCGAGAACATGGATCTACTCTTTCCGTTTGCCAACCTGCGCTACAGGAATTGCAGAAGAAGCAAGCCATATGAACACGGTAACAGCATTCCAGTCGAACAATGAGATCAACGTAAAGGGCGAGAACCTGAATGTTGAAGGCGAGCTGGTTGTTGACCTGTTTGACGTTACAGGAAAACAGATCACCGGCAAGCAGGTGATGACAAACGGAACTTCCGTTGAAACTTCCTTTAACATTGATAATTTAGCAAGCGGAACTTACCTGGTAAGGGTTGGTAAAGTAAACACCAGCTTCCAGCGTGTTGTTAAATTAGTAGTTACCAAATAAATAAAAGTATTATATACCAAAGCGCCCATGCGGTTCATTCGTGGAATGAAATATGCATGGGTGCTTTGATTTTTTAAAAACCCCCTTCTATGAAAAAGTACATTGTTCTGCTGTTGGTGACCGCTATGGCGGCCACGGCTTGTAAATCAAAAAAGAACGCTCCAACGGCATCTTCGGCATCTACATCAACACCTTCCACTGCTCCGGCAGCATCTTCTTCTTCACCCTCCTCATCTTCATCTTCAACAACCCCGTCGTCTTCCGAAACAGGCGCAGCATCCATGACAGCAGCTACAGGAAATACAACAGGAAAAGTATCGCATAAGTACCGCGCGTCGGGATGTTCAACGGTGATCGTATTTATGAAGGATGGCACTGAAATGACGCTGATCCCAAAGGACAAGCTCGCAAGCGAATATGATGTTGACGGACTGGAGATCGCATTTAACTATCACCCTTTGAAAATGCCGAACCCTGCAGGATGCACGGTTGGCATGCCGGCTGAGATCACGGACCTTTCGAAAAAATAGCAAGTAACAAAAATCCCAACGTGTTATCGTTGGGATTTTTTGTTGCCAGCAGTGTTTTTTTCTGTCATCCTATCCTCTGCTATTGCTGCGTTAAAAGTGTAACATGCCCGGTGAAATCGTGGTAGCGCTGCTCAAAGTCACGCACGGTGATCTTATAAACATACACGCCTGATTCAGCCGTTCTGCTGCCATTGTTCGCTTTACCATCCCAGCCGGTCTGTATGTCTTCCGTCTGGTAGATCATTTCTCCCCACCTGTCGAAGATCATCATTTTAAACTCGGAGATCTCTGAGCCTTTGGCTGTGAAATAATCGTTGGTGCTATTTCCGTCGGGCGTGAATGCATTCGGAATATATATAGTGAACACAGGGCGCACCTCGATCTTACGAACGATGGTATCCATACAGCCCGCGATGCTGGAGGTATACAGCTTCACTTCGTATTCGCCTTTATCCGCGTAAGTATGCTGCGGATCAGCGAGCGTTGATGTGCCGCCATCACCGAATTCCCATGCGTAGGAAACAGCATTCTGTGATTGATTATAGAACTTATAGATCGGGCTGATGGTTGTTCCATCTATTCCTTCCGAGCTGAAATCCGCGATCGATCCCTGGTTCACCGTAATGTTGCAGGTGGTGGATGCAGTGTTCACACATCCGAAAGGAGATGTTACCGTGAGCGATACATTGTACAGGCCGGTGCTTCCATAAGTGTGTACCGGATGCTCGAGCGCCGATGCATATCCATCGCCAAAATTCCAGTTGAACTGTGACGCGCTGTTCGCTCCTGAATTTTCAGCGAATGCAGCGTTGACTTCATTACATGCAACAAGTGTTTGCGGCGAAAGGTCTACCGTTGGAAGCGGGTTAACGGTTACCGGAACAGAGCCTGTAACGCTGTTTCCGCAGGCATCGGTAACTGTAACCGTATAGGTTGTTGTGGCAGGAGGTGAAACAGTGAACGGGCCGTTTCCTGTACCCAATCCGGCACTCCAGTTAACTGTTACCGGGCCGGTGCTTCCGCTCACCACAGAAGAAATCGTTGCGCTGCTTCCATAGCAGATCGCGGAAGCGCCACTTACCGTTAAGTTTGCCGCTGTTAATGATGTAACGTTTACCGACACTGTTGACACAGGGCTGATGCAACCGTTCGCATCCATCGCGGTAACGCTGTACGTAGAAGGCGATACAGGACTTACCGTTTGGCTTGCACCCGATCCAATGCCGCTCCAGTTATAGGTATATGCACCGGTACCGCCCGAAGCTGCTGCAGTGATGCCGGTATTTTGTCCGAGGCAAATAGTTGTGGAGCCCGATGCGTTTACCGTTAAAGGCGCAGGCTGCGTAACTGCAAGGCTCGAAGCCAGCATACATCCGTTGCCATCGGTTACGGTGATCGAATATGTTCCCGGGCATAATCCGGTGGCACTCGCGCTGGTTCCGCCTGTAGGCATCCACTGGTACGAATAGCCGGGGGTTCCGCCCGAAGGGATCACCACCGTTTGTCCGTTGCAGGCGCCGTTACAGGTTACGGGATATGCGGCAGATGCGATTGCTAATGCCGGCGGCTCTGTAATAGTAATGTATGAATTGGCAATGCAGTTATTCGCATCGCTTACGGTCACGAAATAATTTCCGGGAGCAAGTCCGCTTACGGATTGCGTGTATTGTGCGGGGCTTGTGCTCCACATGTAGCTGTATGTCCCTGTACCGCCTGATGCGCCTACGGTTGCATAGCCATCCGCAAGGCCGTTACAGGTCACGTTGCTTACCACCATACCGTTTGCGGTAAGCGCAGGAGGCTCTGCAATTGTTATGTTCGCGGTGGTGCTGCAGCCATTGGCATCGGTGATGAGCGCCGAATAATTACCGGCTGCAAGGTTGGTGGCTGTGGCTGTAGTCTGCACCGGGCTTGTATTCCAGCTGTAGGCATAAGCTCCGGTTCCGCCCGAAGGTGTTACTGTTGCAGAGCCGTTGCTGCTGCCGGAGCAGGTAACATTGGTTTGAGATGAGGTATAGCCCACAGGAGCAACAGGCTGTGAAATGACCACAGCGCCGTTGGTGGTGCAGCCGTTCGCAGTGGTGACTGTTACACTGTATGTTCCAGGTGCGAGTCCGCTTATGGCCGACGTGGTGGCGCCATTCGACCACAGGAACGTATAGGGTGGCTGTCCGCCGCTCACATTCGCAGTTGCAGCGCCATTCGCAGCGCCATAGCAGGAAACGCCGGTGGAGTTGATCACGAGGTTAGCGGGTGTTGCACCATTTGAAACCACAGCAGTGGCAGAGCTTGTACAGCCTCCGCTGCCTGTTACATTCACGGTGTAGGTCCCGGCAGAAAGCCCGTTCTGGTCATAATTAGTGCCGCCACCGATCCATTGATACGCGTACGGCCCTGTTCCGGCAAGCACCTGCACTTCGGCAGTACCGTTGGAAGCGCCGCAATTGGCAGGGGTTGTGGAGGTAGTGAGCGTTAAGCCCGATACGGTGATGCAGAAGGAGAATGTCTGGCTGCCGTTATACGGGCAGTTATCATCCTGCACTGTTACGGTAAAGCAATGAGAAGCAGTGCTGATGTCGGCAGCAGTTGGTGTCCAGCTGAATGTGCCTGTAGGGCGAAATCCTGCAGAAGCGCTGAATGAAGCGCCTGAAATTCCGCTGTTCCAGTTGATGGAAACATTCTGAGCAGAGTCTATATCATAGGTTGAGATCACAAAGTTAAGGGGCACGCCGGCGCAGGCCGTGAGTGAATAAGTCCCGGTATTATTGATCCCGTTCACATACGGGTTGTTATTGGTGCAGCTCATGGTGCGCAGCTGGATGTCGCGCATTACGCTGCCTACGAGCACTTCGCTTCTCCATTCCTGCACAAGCACTGCAAACACGGTTACTTCGATCATGGTTGGCGACATGCACATATCGCCGGAAGCACTATTGAATGTTACTGCAGGGGATGATACAAGCGGCTGTGAAGCCGAGTATGGCGGGTTATACGTTACGGTGGTTGTTGCGCTTGTCCTTGGCGCGATGAGCGTATAGGACAGGGAATCGCCGTCGATATCGGACGAGCCGTTATTGAAGCAATAGGGTTGTCCCACGCAAACAAAGGGGATCGGGGGATTAGAGAATGTAGGTGAGCTGTTGCATGGAAAATCCAGGTTGTTCAGCAATGCTTCCACATAAATGTTTTCCGCAGAGGGATTCACAATTGTGTTGATGGACGCATTCCTGCAGCAGAGGCTGAAGCTGAATGTCCAGTCGGTGCAGGCCATCGGCAAGGTAATGACGCCGCTGTATTTATATTCCTGCACTCCGGGATATGCTCCGCCCGAACATTGTGTGTTCATGGAGGCACAGATAGGTGAAACTTCTATCCCGGTGCCCGGTAGCTGGTTTAATGTAAGTGTTAAATTTTGTCCGCACGATGCGGAAGAAATATTTATCGTGGCTGTAGTTGGAGCTGCTACTCCCGCGCAGTCGCGGTAAAAGGAGAGAGAGATCTTGTATTGGTTTCCGCCGAGGCACTGGTAGGTAATATCAGCGCTTTGGGCGTGTGATGCAAATGCTTCATTCTGTGACTGAATGAACATTACAATGAAACTGATCCAAAAGAAAACCCTGTGAGTAAGTTGTGTATTCATAACAACCTCCGTTTCTAAAATCGTTAAACAATAAATTAAGAACTACTCTCTTAAACGCCCCCTAAAATAAAGGGTTACAGAAATGATGGTAAAAAAGATGGAATTATTTTTTGTGTAGATGGGATTCTACAGGGCGAGGATTGTGATGGTGGAGTATATATAAAGTATGACTGCGTCAGATCCTCAGGCCGATAATAACCACATCATCTACCTGCTCGAGATCACCTTTCCACTGATCGAAGCGGGTTTCAATAACATTGCGCTGCTCCTGCACAGGCAGCGTGGAAATAGACACGAGCAATTCTTTCAGCTGGTTGTATTTGAATTTTTTTCCTTTGGGGCCACCGAACTGATCGGCATAGCCATCGCTGTAGAGATACACGCAATCGCCTTTTTTCAGCTGGATGGTGTGATTTGTATAGTTATCTACCTTGCCGCCGATGTTCACTCCTATCGGGAACTTATCGGCTTTGATCTCATTGAGAATACCATTGCTTACATAATACAATGAATTGAAAGCGCCTGCATATTCGAGCTCCAGCGTTTTTTTATTGAGCGAGCAAAGGGAAAGGTCCATTCCGTCCTTCACGCCTTTTCCTTCTTCCGACTGCCGGAGTGTTTTTGTTACGCCTGCATCGAGGTGCCTTAAAATATCGGAAGGCTTCAGGAGGTTCACTTCGTTGATGGCCTGTGTGAGCAGGTTAAAGCCTACAACGCTCATCAGCGCGCCCGGAACGCCATGCCCGGTACAATCCACAGCAGCGAAGCATACCACATCGCCTTTTTGTTCGATCCAGTAAAAATCGCCGCTTACAATATCTTTCGGCCGGTAAAAGATAAAGCTGTCGGGAAGCATCCTGTGCCATGCCTCTGCCGGCGGCAGGATCGATTCCTGGATCCGCTTTGCATAATTAATGCTATCGGTGATCTCCTTCTTCTGCAATGTGATCTCCGAATTTCTGTGCTCAAGCAGCTGGTTGGCGCGCTGCTTCAGCTTGTAACGGTTATAGAATAATGCTGCAAGAACGATCACCAGCAGGATCACAACCAGCAGCACGATCATCCACAATTTATTTTTATTCAGCTCCAGCGCCTGGATCTGGCTATCCTTGGTGAGCAGCTCGATCTCCTTTTGCTTTTTTTCGCTTTCATATTTTGTTTGCATCTCTGCCATTTCCTTGGCGCTGCCTTCCTTAAAAAGACTGTCTTTTATTTCGCCATACAGCTGCTGGTATTTAAAGGCCTGCCTGTAATCGTTCTGGTCGGCGTACACTTTCGCCATGGTGCCGTACACCGCCTTCATGCCTTCCTTCCTGTTGCTTGCCTTACAGATCTCAAGGGCTTTCCCGAGGTATTCCATTGCCTCCGCTTTCCTGTTGAGATACAGCAATGAGCCTGCAAGGTTGATGTAGCAGGTGGAGATGCTGCTGTTATCCCTGATCCGCTTTTTTACTTCCAGCGCCTTAAAGGTATACTCCATCGCCTTCTCATATTTTTTTAGCTTATCGTAGATCATCCCGATATTCATATTGCAGGTGGAAGCACCGGCCTCATCATGCAGGGAATCATAAATAGCCAGGGACCTTTCATACTGACGCAGCGCCATAGAATCGTTCTGCTTATCCCAGTATGCATTTCCGATATTGATATAGCTTGCCGCCACCCCGGCCCTGTTGTGCAGCTTATCCCAAATCTTTAATGCCTTGGTATGATAAAAAACGGTGAGCGCAAAATTACTTTGTGAATCGTAGATGTTGCCGATGGCGCTGTAGTTCTTTGCCATGCCTTCCTCATCCTTCAGCTCTTCCCTCAGCTTCAGCGAGCGGAACTGGTAGCTGAGCGCAACAGGCAGATCGCCGGTAGCGCGGTAAATGAGCCCGATGTTACCGTAGCATTTTGCAGCGCCTGCCTTATCGTCGAGGCTTATGAAGATCGCGAGCGCTTTTTGGAATTCATCGCGGGCTGCCATATAATCGCCGTGCTGCCAGAGGATGACACCGATATTGTTATGCGCGTTGGCAGCGCCTTTTTTAAAACTGATCTCTTCCGCAAGCTTCAATGCAGCACGCGCCATCTCTTCAGCTTTTTCAGGAGCCTTCTGCAAATACGCGCGGCTGAGGTCGTTCCGGAGGTTCACCTTCAGCGTATCGACCGTAGTTTCATTCAGCAGCTGCTCGAGTGAATCCGTTTTCTTTGGCTGCGCGATAACAAGCGTGTGCAGGAAAAAAAGGCTGATCTGTATAAAAATAATTTTTCGCATATCCGTTTCTAAAAGCTAAGCTTAATTCCAATGACAAGGATGTCGTCCACCTGCTCTACATTTCCCTGCCAGCTTTCCAGGCTCCTCTCAAGCCTTTCTCCCTGCTGTTCCATCGGCAGCGGCTGCAGCTCTATCAACAACTGGTTAAGCCGCTTCACCATGAATTTTTTCCCAAGCGACCCGCCGAACTGATCTGCATAGCCATCAGTAGTCATGTAAATACTGTCGTTGTCCTGAATGCGGATCTCGTGGTTCTGAAATTTTTTATCCTCAATGAGCTTATGCCCGCCAATGGCAGATTTGGTCGGCTTGATCTCGTCAAGCGCATCGTTGCGCACAATGTACAGCGACCTGTTAGCGCCGGCATATTCGAGAATGCCTCTTTTAAGATCGATGGAGCAGAGCGCCAGGTCCATGCCGTCCTGCGTTCCATTATCAGCGAGATCCTGCTTCAGCGACTGTCTTACGCGCTCATTCAGAAGATCGAGGATCTCCGATGGTTTTTCGATCCCCTTTTCATTCACGATCTCATTCAGCAGCGTGTTCCCGATCATGCTCATGAATGCGCCGGGAACACCGTGGCCTGTGCAATCCACACAGGCAATTATGTTCTTATCGCCGCGCCTTGCGTACCAGTAAAAATCGCCGCTCACCACATCGCGCGGCTTAAAGAGCACGAACGACTGCGGGAATGCGGCCTGAATCTCCTTCCTAACGGGAAGGATCGACTCCTGGATGCGCTTTGCATAATTGATGCTGTCGGTGATCTCCTTGTTCTTATGCTCGATCACACTTTTCTGCCCGAGCACCTCTTTATTGAACTCCTGCAGCTGTATGTTCGCTTTTTTGCGCTGCGCCATGCTGCGGAGAATAAAACCCACAAGGAACAGCAGCAGTACGATACCTACGATAGAGCTGTAGCTCAGGAGCTGCTGGCGCTTTAACTTCTCATCGGCAAGCGTTTCCTTGTTCTTCTGCATGAGCTCCTGCTCTTTTTGCTGCACATCGAAACGGTAGTTGAGCTCCAGCTCGGTGAGCCTTCTTGTATTGTCGGCATTGTAAACAGAATCGTTGAACTGCTTGTACAGCTTAAAATTATCATACGCCTTTTTATAATCATTCAGCGCCTCATAGGTTCTTGACATGCCCAGATGGATCTCGATCAGGTCTTCCCAGGAACTGATCTCTTCTGCGATCGCCAGCGCCTTCGAGTAATATTCAATGGCTTTTGAATACTGCTTCAATGCATAAAAGGAAGTGCCGATGGCACTGTAACAGATGGTGAGCCCCTGCTTATCGCCAATCTTTTCAAAAAGTCCGACCGCCCTGAACTGGTATTCAAGCGCTTTTTCATTTTCACCCATATCGGCGTACACATTACCGATATTGCCGAGGGCGCCGGCATAGATCTTCCCGTCGCTCTTCTCAACAAGCCGCAGCACCTGCTCATACGATTCAATGGATTTCTCATAGCGCTTGCCGTAGTAATGGCTGTTGCCGATGAACATATCCACCTCTACAAGCAGCGCTGTGTCTGACTGCTGCCAGGCGATCTCCTGCGCGCGCCTGAAATAATCAAGGGCATAATCTTCGTTCTTTGTTTCGCTGTATGCTGAGCCGATGTACAGCATGATCTGCGCGACGTTCTTTTTATGTCCCAGTTTTTCCGCGATCACCAGCGCCTGCTGAAGCTTTGCAAGCCCTTTGGGCCGGTTGCCCGACTGGTTCAGCACCATGCCCATACCCATGAGGTCTTCGCAGAGCAGGCGATCATTCTTATCCAGCGCAGCGAGCTCGGTGGCCTTTTCGAAGGCCGACAAGGCCTGCGGATAGCTGCCGCGGTCCATGTGAAGATTCCCGATGCTTGTGTAGCACTCCGCCAGCTCCGAACGCACGTTGAAGCGCTTCAGCAGTGCGGTGGCTTGTGTGAACTCTACCAGCGCAGAATCACTGTATCCCTGGATGAAAAGATAATTTCCCCTTAAAAAGCAGGTGATGCCGATCTTTGCACTGTCATTCATCCGCTCTGCGGTGGCTTCGGCATCTGCAATATATTTCCAGGCTTTTTCAGGATCGGGATGTACGGTTGCAGTCACAAGCGCGCGCTGCAGGCCGAAGCGCTCATTATCATCTTTTGCCTTGCCGAGCTGCTGCTCGAGGCTGTCGGTTACCGATGCAAATTTTTCCGCGAAGCTGCCGCTATAACAACAGGCAAAAAGAAAGAGGATTAAATATTTTTTCACAACGTTCAAAGTTCAACAATTTTTTTGAGTGCTACACACGAATGCCAACTATCAGGATATCATCCACCTGCTCGAGGCCGGTTCTCCATTCTTCTATTGTTGCATCGAGGATGGCCTTCTGCTCGGCCATCGGCTTCGTATGGTGCTCCAGCAGCAGTTCCTGCAGCTTCTTATACTTGAATTTTTTTCCTTTCGGGCCGCCGAACTGGTCGGCATAGCCATCCGTGAACAGGTAGATCACATCGCCTTTGCGCAGCCCGAGCGTTTGTTTGCTGAAGGGCTTCTGCTCACCGTGATACATTCCTACGGGCATTTTGTCGGCGGCAAATTCTTTCAGCTCATTGTTGCGGATCAGCCAGAGCGGGTTGTTGGCGCCTGAAAAGCGGAGCCACATGCCTTTGAGATCGAACACGCAGAGTGTGGCATCCATTCCGTCCCTGGTTTGTTCCTCCGAGCCTGCGGGGTTGAGCGAGCTGATGATCTGCGTGCGCACATGGTCGAGCACCAGCTCCGGCGACTGCAATTTTTTCTCGATCACGGCCTGGTTCAAAAAGGAAATGTTGAGCAGGCTCATGAATGCGCCGGGAACACCGTGGCCTGTACAATCGGCAACAGCGAGGCAGAATGATTCCTTTTCGCTGCCTTCCGGCTTCATTGGGGTTGCCCAGTAAAAGTCGCCGCTTACAATATCCTTGGGCTTGTTGAGCACAAAATATTCAGGAAGGTATTGCTGCAAAAGTGTATCGGAGGCGAGCAGGGCGCGCTGGATCCTCCGGGCATAAAAAATGGAATCGGTGATCTCCTTGCTTTTTTCTTCAACGAGATCGCGCTGCAGCTCCACTTCTTTTTTCTGAGCGGAAATAATTTCGTTCGACCTGTGCTTCTGGCGATAGCTTCTGAAAATAAAAACAGCCAGCAGGGATACGAGCAGGAAGCCAATTGCAAAAAAGATCTTCTGCATATTCTGCTGCCTTACCTGCAGCTCCGCTTTCCCGAGTGTTTCTTTCTGAAGCGCATTGTCCTTGTTGAGGCTTGCGATCTGCATCTGCTTTTTCTCATCCTCGTACTTCGCTGCCATCTCTGTTACCTGGAGGCTGTTTTCTGAGGTAAGGATCGAATCCTTTATGCGGAACAGAAGCTGTTGCGTATTGAAGGCCTTCAGGTAATTTCCCTGCGCGGCATAGCACAATGCGATCTTTTCATACACGCTTACAAGATCGATCTGTGAGCCGGTTTCTTCGGAAAGTGCAAGGCTTTTTTCAAGATAGGAAAGCGCGAGCGCATAATTCTTTTTCTCGTAATACACCATTCCCATTCCATCATAGGAGACCGCCTGGCTCATCTTATCCTCGTTAGGCCCTGAATAAGAAAGCGCTTTTTTATAAAATTCCAGCGCTTCATCATATCTTCCTTTTTTCGAAAGAATGATGCCGGTATTGTTCAGGGTGCTCGACAATCCCCTTGGATAATATATCGCCTCTTTCATAGCGATCGACATCCGGTAATACGCAAGCGCTTCATCGAGCTTCTCCTGCAGGTCGAGCACGGTGCCGATGTTATTGTAGGCGGAAGCAATTCCGATTGAATCCTTATTGGCCGTGAACATCTCCAGGCTTTTCCGGTAATACCGCATGGACTCGTTGTAGCTGTGCATGTCCTTGTAGATCCCGGCCAGTCCGCTGTAAACGCTCGGCAGTGTTTTTTTGTCGCCGATCTCTTCCAGCAGCTTCTGTGATTCGAGGTATTCTTTTGCAGCCTGCTCATACTTCGCTGTGAAATAATAGATGAGCCCGATGTTGAAATGCGCTTTTGCGATCGCGGATTTATTTTTGGACTTTTCCAGGATCTCAAGGCTTTTCCGGTAGTTAACAAGGCTGTTCTCAAAATCGCGCTTATAGCCATAAACAGTGCCTAAGGCCGCATAGGCATCCGAAACAAGCAGCTGATTTTTATTTGTGCCGTATTTCTTCAGGTCGGTTTCCGCGAAGTATTTGGCTGAATCGAGGTCGATGGCGAGGTATTCATAGGCCAGCTCGTAATACGCATGCATCTTCAGCGTGTCGTTCCCGGGAGATGCAAGGATCTTTTTGAGGCTGTCGGCCGCAGGAGTTTGCGCCGCAAGAAAAAGCGGCAGGCAGAAAAAGAAAAGTACGATCCTGTTTTTCATGTGTTTCATCATCAAATGCGTATTCCTATCACCAGCACATCGTCCACCTGCTCGAGCTCACCCTGCCAGTCGTCATTTGTTTTCCGGAGAATCTCCTTTTGTTCAGCCATCGGCTTCTCATGAATGCTGAGGAGCAATTCCTGGAACTGCTTGTACTTGAATTTTTTTCCTTTCGGGCCACCGAACTGATCTGCAAAGCCATCGGTGAAAATATAAATGCAGTCGCCGCGCTGGATCTCCCATTCGTGGTTGGTGAAGCGCTGCAGCTCCTCTCCTACAAATGCGCCGATCGGGAACTTATCGCCATTGATCTCGATCACCTGTCCCTTTCGTATGATCCACAAAGGATTGTTGGCGCCGGCAAATTCCATGGTCGACTTTTTATAATTGATCGCGCAGAGCGCAATGTCCATTCCATCGCGCACGGTGGCTTCCTCCGGATCCTGGTTCAGCTTTTTTGAAAGCTGGCTGTTGGTTTCATTGAGGATGAGCGCGGGTTTTGCAAGCCCGAGCACATTCACGGTTTGTGTGAGTATGTTGTGCGCAACAATGCTCATGAATGCTCCCGGCACCCCATGCCCCGTGCAATCCACTGCGGCAATAAGGGTTTGCGGGCCCCATTGCTCGAGCCAGTAGAAGTCGCCGCTTACAATGTCCTTCGGCTTGTAGAACACGAATGATTCGGGCAGCAGCTGTTTTATGGTTGAATCGGCAGGCAGGATGGCTTCCTGGATGCGCTTTGCATAATGGATGCTATCGGTGATGTCCTTGTTCTTTTCATCGATCTCGGAATACGCAATCTGCAATTTTTCCTTTTCCTCGAGCAGCTCCTTGGTCCTGATCGCCACTTCCTCCTTGAGCCGCCGCCTGCTTCGCTGCAGGTTCTGCTCACGCATCTTCACGAAGGCATAGATGAGCGAGACGCCGATGATGATGGAGATGATGTAGAACCAGGGCCGCTTCCAGAAGGGAGGCACGATCTCGAATGAATAGGTGGCAGGCTGCGCGTTCCAGATGCTATCGCTGTTGCATGCTTTCAGCAGGAACGTGTATTTTCCGGGAGGCAGGTTCGAGTACGTTGTGCTGGTTTCCTTGCCTTCGGGCAGCCAGTCCTTATCGAAGCCCTGCAGCATGAACCTGTACCTCACTTTTTCCGGGATGGACTGCGACACGCCCGCAAAATCGAAGGTGATGTGATTTTTGTCGTACGGCAGCACAAGGTTCACCGGCAACCCCTTCTGCGTGCTGTCGGAATACTTGCTGAAATCCACCGATTCGAGGAAGAGGCGGATGTTGGTGATCTGCGTTTGAGGCGCCACTTTATTTTTCTGCTCACAATCAGGGTTGTAAATAGTAACACCGTCGATGGTGCCGATCCAGAGCTTTCCATCCACATCGCGGTAAAAAGCGTTCTGGTTACATTCGAGGCCGATGAACCCTTCCTCTTTTCCGTAATGCTTCAGCTTCACTTCCTTCTGGTTCACATAAGCGTTAATGTCGAGCCTGTCGATCCCGTTATTGGTGCCGATCCAGAGGTAGCCGTTATCGTCGGCATTCACATAATACACGGTGTTGGAGCTTAATCCGTTGAGCTCATTGATGGTGATGAACTTTTTTCCGTTATACACCGCCACGCCGAGGTCGGTACTGATCCAGGTGTACCCGAGATGATCGCGCACCAGGTTGCGGATCCGCGGAAAGCCTTCGGGGCGCGTGATAGAGGTGAATTTTTTTCCATCGTACTTCGTGATCTTATCCGGCGAGCCGAACCAAAGGTCGCCGAAATTATCCTCGTAGATCGCATTCACGCCCTGGTTCGAAAGCCCATCCTTCACACTGTACTGCGTGAATGTTTTGCCATCGTACATATCCACGCCATTCTCATTGGCAAGCCACACATTTCCCTTCCGGTCGGTAAGCATATCGGGAATGCGGATCCCGTGCAATCCTTGTTTTATATGGTAATTCGTAAATTTTTTCCCGTCGAACACGCTCAGCCCGGCCGAAGAAGTGCCGAACCAGATATTTCCTTTTTTATCTTCCGTGATGGACCATACATTGTTGTAGATCAACCCGTCTTTCTGGCTGTAATTGGTAAACACAGCGGTATCGGCCTTTTTGCTTTCGCTGTAATTGAATTTTGAAACGCCGCCGCCCCAGGTGCCGATCCAGAAATTATCCTTGCTGTCCTTGAAGACCGACATCACCGTATTGTTTACCAAACCGTGATCCTCATTGAAGTTAATGAAGAGGTCGTTCTTGTATTTGCTTACGCCGCCTGCAAAGGAGCCGAACCACATGTTACCTTCACGGTCCTGCGTAATGGCATCTACCAGGTTGCCGCACAAACCGTTTGCCCGGGTGATACTGCGGGTTTTGCCATAGGTGATCTTCAGCACACCCTTGGCCGTTCCTGCCCATACATTGCCAAGCGAATCCCTGAAGAGCTTATATACCGTTTCAGAGAACTGCTTTTCGCTGATGATCTTAAACGACTGCGTTCCGGTGTATGCCTTTGAAGGATCGTACTCATGAATGCCGCGATAGCTGCTTACCCACACCTTATCATCGTTAATGAGGATATCGCGGATGCGGAGGTCCGACAAGCCATCCTTCATCGTAAAATGCTTCATGGTTTTGCCATCGTAGCAGAACACGCCGTTGAGCATGGTTGCGATCCAGGTATTGCCGAGCTTGTCCTGCTTGATCGACCATACCTGGTAGCTGCCGATGGAATCATTGCGCGGAAAGCTTTTGAACTTTTTGCCATCGTACAGCACAATTCCGTCGCTGGTTCCGATCCATGTGTTTCCGTCGCTGTGCTTGTAAAAGCAGTAAATGCCGGTTTCCCGGACGAGCGCGTCCTTAAACTGGTAGATCTTTTTATTGTATAAGCGGCTGAGGCCTTTTGTGGTGCCTATCCAGATGTTCCGGTCATCGTACTCAAAAACGGAGAACACGCGGTTGTTGCTGAGCCCGTCGCGGGTGCTGTAATTGGTAAAGTGAAGTCCGTTGAAGCAGCTTACGCCGCCGCCATTGGTAGCAAACCACATGTTGCCGTTATGGTCCTGCAGGAGGTCGATGATCTGGGATTGCGGGAGCCCGTCCTCGATGGAATAATTCTTAAAATTGAGCAATTGGGCATTGGCGGCTATGCAAATGCAAAAGAGGAAAACGGATATGTACGATCTTTTAAAGTGCACAAATGGTTATCGCGTGTAAAACATCTCTAAAATAAAGGAAAAAAACCATATAATACAAACTATATTTTGGGAAAAACTGCTTAAAAAACCGTACTTTTGCAGCCTTAAATTTTGATATAAAAATGATCTCAACCTCCAATCTTTCCTTGCGATACGGCAAACGTGTATTGTTTGACGAAGTAAGCATAAAATTTACCCCCGGCAACTGCTATGGCGTGATCGGTGCCAATGGTGCCGGAAAATCAACCTTTTTAAAGATCCTTTCGGGTGAAATAGAGCCGACCACCGGCCAGGTTTCCATCACCCCGGGAGAGCGCATAAGCGTGCTGAGCCAGAACCACTTTGCCTTTGATGCCTTCCCTGTGCTGCAAACTGTAATGATGGGAAACAAAAAGCTTTGGGATGTGATCAGGGAAAAAGATGCATTGTATGCAAAGCCCGATTTCAGCGATGCCGACGGGATCAAAGCGGCGGAGCTGGAAACATACTTCGCGGAAATGGAAGGCTGGAACGCGGAGAGCGATGCTGCCAACCTGCTGAGCGACCTCGGTGTGAAGGAGCAATACCACAACACATTGATGAGCGACCTGAGCGGTAAGGAAAAAGTACGTGTGCTGCTTGCACAGGCGCTGTTCGGCAACCCCGACATCCTGCTGCTGGATGAGCCTACCAATGACCTTGACGTGGATACGATCGCATGGCTCGAGAACTTTTTAGCTGATTTCGAAAATACGGTGATCGTTGTTTCCCACGATCGTCACTTCCTCGATTCGGTGTGTACGCACATCGCCGACATTGACTTTAACAAGATCCAGCTATACACAGGTAACTATACTTTCTGGTACGAATCCAGCCAGCTTGCATTGCGCCAGCGCTCCGACCAGAATAAAAAGATGGAGGACAAGCGCAAGGAATTGCAGGAGTTCGTGGAACGCTTCAGCGCGAATGCATCCAAATCCAAACAGGCCACCAGCCGTAAAAAATTACTGGAGAAGCTGGTGATCGACGACATTAAGCCAAGCACGCGTAAATATCCGGGTATCATTTTCAAAGCGGAGCGCGATTGCGGCGACCAGATCCTCGGCGTGGAAAACCTTACCAAGAAGGGGCCGGATGGCAGCACGTATTTTAAGGACATTACTTTTACGATCAACAAAGGAGATAAGATCGCATTCCTTTCAAAAGAGCACATCGCGATCAGCTCCTTCTTTGATATTGTTACGGAAGAGACTACTGCCGACAGCGGATCATTTGTATGGGGAACCACCATTACGAAATCATACCTGCCAAACGAGAATGCAAAATATTTCACTGCGGATTATAACCTGATCGATTGGCTGCGCCAGTATTCAAAGGACAAAGATGAAACATTCATCCGCGGGTTTTTAGGACGTATGCTGTTCACCGGCGAAGAAACATTTAAGAAATCGAATGTGCTTTCCGGTGGAGAAAAAGTACGCTGCATGGTATCGCGCATGATGCTTACCAACGCCAACTGCCTGATCCTCGATGAGCCGACCAACCACTTAGACCTTGAATCGATCACCGCATTCAACAATGCCCTGAAGGACTGGAAGCATGTGGCGCTGTTCACATCGCATGATCATGAGTTCATGCAAACGGTTGCGAACCGCATCATCGAGCTTACTCCAAACGGAGTGATCGACAAGCGCATGAGCTATGATGAGTACATTAAAGATGAAGGTGTGAAAGCATTAAGGGAAAAGATGTATCCGAAGCTGGAGAAGGTGAAGTAGAATTTACCGCCCTTTCGGCTTTGCTCAGGATAAACTCCGGCGGAGAGAGGCAAAGAGTATTATAAAAACGCTGCAGGAATGCGGCGTTTTTTTTGCCGCAGATTCGCAGATAAATGCATTATATAGTTTTTATTAAAGGAATTTGGATTTGAGTATTAAAAAGAGGTAAGTTTGATAAACAATATATTAATTGAATCATTATGGATTGGAAAGAAGCCAAACATATAGAAAACAATCGTTACGATTTACCCGGCGACTGGTTAAAAATAGAATATTTTGAGGCGCTTAATATTCTATTTAGAGTAGAGAACTCTTTACGAATTTTCGTGTTTATCATTCTTAAAAACGAATTTCATGATAAATGGAAAGATCTATCGATAACAAGTGATGATGCTGAGTCCTCTACTATTGGCGCTATTGCTAAAAGGCGTTTTTCTCAAGATAAAAATTATGCTTATTTAGGATACGTTATAACAGGGCAATTACTTCATTTAACCAGCGGGGAGCTTATAAGAATTATAACATCTGATACTTATTGGAAGCTATTCAAAGGTTATTTTTTGGGGTCAAAAGAAATTATTAAAAATAAACTAGATGAAATTGGAAATGTTAGGAATTCTCTTGCTCATTTTAGGCCTATTAAAAAAGGAGATCTTGAGCTTGTTAAACAAAATGCCATTCATACTCTTTCAGAAATTGAAAAAACTATGATTGATTTTATTATGTGTCCTGATATTGTGCCAACTAATACAGAAGATAATTGGTACAAAGAAATTAAAATCATTGGCACGGAGGAGTGCAAAATACGATTTAAGCAAAGTAAGAAAGAAGAATGGATAAAATTAATTTTATCGTTTAACTCTCCTGTTATAGAAAGGGGTGATTCTTTCGGCTACGCAGCAACGACAGTTAATTTAAAAACAGACAAAATCTTAATCAATTACTTAAATCTTTCAAAGTACGCAATTAGCGTAACGGAATCCCTTCCTTCTGTTTATGTAAAAGAAAAAGACCTTGAAAAAATAGAATTTCTAAAGCATATACAGTTTACATTTAGTAAAAAAACTTTAGAAAACAAATATTCTGAAATCAAAACAGAATTAGAAAAAATTTTCTTGCACATATCTAAAGAACTCGAGCTCATAAAAGATGACAATTTAGCGCGGGGGAAATTAATTGAAGTTGTTTCATGCTATTTCGAAAAACATGAATCCGGTGAATTTTATTTTTATGATGGGAGGGCATTTAGAACCAGTTACAATGAAGCAACACCAGTGGAATTCTGGGGTGAATATAATTATCCCTCATATGATTTTATCACTGATACTAATAAATACCCTTGGATGCCAGTACCTATCTCTGAAGATAAAAATAACTTACCTTTTTAATCCGACATCTATCTTACCAATTTATTAGATCTTTCAACCCAACACCCAACGCCTTCGAAATCTCCAACAAAGAATAAAGTGTTGGATTAACCTTCCCATTTTCCAGCTTCTCAATAGCTTGGCGGTCCTTGCCGCAAGCCCGGGCAAGATCCGACTGGCTCCAACCTTTTTTGGCTCTGAGTTCCACAATCCGTTGACCGATCTTTTTCTTTAGCTGTTCTTTAGTCACGGAACAAATGTCAGCCTATTATACGACAAAAATGTCATACAGAAAGTTGACAAAGTAATTTTATTTATTAAATTTGTCATATAAAAATATGACGATGAAAAGCGAAATAATTCTCAATGACAACCAAATCGCCTTACTTAACCAGCTTGAAAAGCTCTTCGAATATGCGCCCGCAGAGAGCATCAGTAAAAGCTTGCATGAAGTCTTTTTCAGCTATCTGCAAAACAACACAGATACATTTCCGGATAATTTTGAAACAATTGCAGGAGATTTTCAGTTTCTGATGCAGTTCATACGGGAAGCCGAAAAGATCAGCGGTGACAAAAAAATATAACTTTAAGCCATGATAACAGCACCGCATCATCGAGCTTACTCCAAACGGGGTGATCGACAAGCGCATGAGCTATGATGAGTACATTAAGGATGAAGGCGTGAAAGCATTAAGGGAAAAGATGTACCCGAAGCTGGAGAAGGTAAAGTAGAATTTACCGCCTTTTCGGCTTTGCTCAGGATAAACTCCGGCGGAGAGAGGCAAAGAGTATTATAAAAACGCTGCATTCTGCAGCGTTTTTTATTAGCAGGGTTCTTCCATTAGCGCTGTGATTCTTAAGCGGCACATACTATTCAACCGAGGACAGTAACTCTTCGATTACTTCCTCCAAAGTATCCATATAATTTATGCTGATCCCATCCAGAAACGCCGTGCCGTATCGTTCATATATGTCGTTCTTACCGGCTGCCACGGCTTTTGCGAACCAATCGGCATCAGGCAGCAGCTTGTAATGGCTATCCAGGCCCTTGAGCTTTACCTGTGGCTTCCAGACCGAAAAATACCATTCCATGCTTGGCTGATGAAAAGTGCCTAGCTTACGCTTGTCGAAAACAAGGTGCTTTGCCGGGAATTCATCCAGCATGTCAGACATCTTCAGGAAGATCGTTTTGAACTCCTCTATTGGAATATACTCTTCCTTAGCGACACACAGCATCATTCGGAGTGCCGCATTGTAGTAAGCCGAAGCATACGGACATTCATATACTGGTTTAAAATCCAGTCCCTTGTAAGTTGTAATTGTTTCCATAGTTTAAAATTTAATGACGAGAAAAGACACGTCATCTGTTTGTTCGTTATTATTCTTCCAGTCGTTATGTGCCCCTTCAATAGTTTTACACAGGGTGGAGGCATCTTCGCCGGCATGTTCAACCAATATCTTTTTCAGGCGCGACCTGGTAAATTTTTTATTGTTGTCGCCTCCAAATTGATCTGTAAGGCCATCTGAATACAACACCAGCTTCGCCCCTTTCGCATAATCCAGTTCAAACCTTTCAAATTCGCCTGCCGGTAACTCGCCAAGCGCATTCTTCCCCGATGCAAGCTCCATGATGCTTCCATCATTCTTCATGTATAATCCCTTTGCGCGTGCTCCGCAATAACTGAGCTGCCCGGTTTCTGTTGAAAAAGAGAAAAAGCTGCCCTCCATGTGCGCAATTGAATAACTATCGTTCCTGAAGGTTTTAAAAAGCAGGGCACTTAGTTCTTTAACAATTACTTCCGGATCAGCCTGTGGTGATCGTGTCATGAGCTCATTCAATATCAGCGATCCTGAAATGCTGAGCATCGCTCCAGGGATTCCATGCCCGGTGCAGTCAAACAGCCCGAACATCACATTGTTGCCGGTTTGCTTTATAAACACAGAATCTCCACCGATGCCGATCTGCTGGATCACTTTAAAGTCGGCACCAGCGAACAGGCTATTCAGCAGAGACGCGTCCGGCATAAGCGAACCCTGGATCATACCGGCAAACCGGATGCTCGAAAAAATATGCTGGTGAGTTTCGGAAAGCTCCCTGTTTTTATTCTCCAGCTCATTCTGCAGCTCCATCATGTACCGCGTGGTCATGATCATCATTTCATTTTTTGATTGAAGCTGCTCTTTGTAATATTGCGCGTCCACAGTATTTATGTTAATCTGTCTATCATTTCAAAAAGCATACCTGTATGCTTACCGTTCCCTTCTTCGGCAAAAAGCAATTGCAGTTCGACTAATATGGCCTTGTGTGGAAAACACTTCACGATTTATCGTCCCGAAGAAGAAATAGCAGGAAACATTCCGTTTCAAAGGATTCATTATATTTGAAATGCATTTAATCCTCTTATTCTAAAAACGCCTCCAATGAAGCCAAAGGTAACTCTATTTTCAACTGCAATCTTTATTCTTTTTTTATCACAAGCCTTCGCGCAACCGGAAAAAGGCGACCGGATATTTGAAGGAAGCATTGGCAACCTGAGCTATACGATGAACAAGCCGGATGTTACCTACAATCCCTATTATACCAATTACAGGAGCTATGATTTACGCGCATCGATCTATCCGGGGATCGGGTATTTTTTCAGTGACCGGCTGGCAGGAGGATTTGTGCTGGACGGCAGCTATTCAAATTCGAGCACCCAGTCGGACTGGATCCTGAGCCAGAACAACGCTATAAATAATCGCTTTGTAAGTTTCAACCTTTTGATAGTGCCTTATTGCCGCTATTATTTTGCAGGTAAGAAAACCAACCGGTTTTATGCGGAACTACATTTCGGAGGTGGCGGCGGCATATCCGATTCACGTTCAGAAACCACTTACAGCTCTACCAACAATGGCGTTACACGTTTTCATTCACACGGTATCAATAACCAATGGACCACCGGCCTGATGATAGGGTTTAATCATTTTTTCACAAAGAACATAGCCTTCCAAACGGTAATAGGCCCCGATTATACCGTGCTTCATGGAACTGTGAATTATAGTTATTATGCCAACCCGGCCCAGTCGCTGGATATTATCAACGGCAATCTCAATTTTTCCTGGAAATTCGGTTTCAGCATTCTCCTTCCTTCCAAAAAGAAAAAGGATGCGCCCGCTGCCGGATAATATTCTTATTCCCAAACACAATAATTAGGAATAAGACTATCTTTGATGCTCTGCGGGAAGAACAGCCGCACAGTTAATTCAATATTAATTATTACTAAAAAAAGCTACACAGCATGAACAAACGCGGGCCAATTATGATCATTGAGGATGATAAGGATGACCAGGAAATATTAGCGGAAGTATTTAAGGAATTGAATTACCGGAATGAGATCCTCTTTTATAACGATGGCCAGGAAGCACTGGACTATCTCACAAATACAGACACAGAGCCTTTCATTATCTTTTCGGATATCAATATGCCAAAGCTTGGCGGAATGGCACTGCGCGCAAAGATCCATGAAAATGAAGACCTGCGGATCAAGTCGATCCCCTACCTGTTCTTTTCCACAAGCGCAGAACAGGAACATGTGGTGGACGCTTATTCAAAATCGGTACAGGGATTTTTTATAAAGCCTGCTGAGTTTGAAGAGATCAGGTCGACGATGAAGATCATTGTGGAGTACTGGCAGAAATGCGTATCACCGAACTATATTAAATAAGCTCATTTTTCGGCTTCAGGATATTCTTGCCGCAGATTCGCAGATTTTAAAGGATTGATCGCCTTGCGACGATACTTGCGCGACGTCATTTCGAGTGTGCATAAACATCCCGCTTTATTTAAACATGAATTTTTTACTTGCTCATAAAACAATCCTCAGAACCTCCTTAAGCAAGGAAGAAGTCATAAAACATCTTTCAGGCTTTATTTCACATGAAGAGCTTTTTGCATTCGGGCTCCTTGCAAAGGGTGAACGGAATTCTAAAAAGTCCTATGAAGGCAATATAAATGAAAACAAATTTACGATTCAAAGGATCAGCAGGGAAGAAAGAAAGTCCTACACTCCCTTAATTTGCGGGATGATCCAGGATGATTTTAATGGCACGCTCATACACATCAAAATAAAACCGGACAAGTTCTTTTACGTTTTTTTAATTCTTTTTATCGCCCTGCTTGCCTACAACGAATCTTTGTTTTTTCCTGTTGCTATTGAAACTAAAAATGCCCTATTTGCATTGATGCCATTAGGGATGTTATTATTTGCCTATAGCATTATCCTTTACAAGTTTAACCGCGAAAGCAGAAAGGCCAAAGCAGATTTGATGATGTTGCTGAATGCAGTGCCATATCTTAAATTATAATTTTAAAAAATTAAGTATCTTCGAAGAACAGAATCGCTCCTTCTGCATGAAAAATCTTACTTTCTTCTTCATAGCCTTCCTGCTCATCAACGGAAGACTCACCGCGCAAACTAACCCTGAGGTTATTGCTCCCGCATTTGACGACAGCTATTCAAAAACCATTAAGCTGCTTGAAGCCGGCGAAACCGATATTAATTACAGGGCATTCAGGGAAAGCTTCATTGAAAGTAAACAGTTCCTGGCGGCTTCACAGCAGTACAAAATATTTGACAGCCTTAAAAAGGAAATGTATAAGCAGATGGGCAAATCGGATTACCCTGCCATCATTAAGGCAACAAAGGGAATGCTGAGCATCGATTATACCAGCATGATCGCACATAAAATTCTGCAGCAAACCTATAAGATCATGGGGGACTCACTCAACTGGAAAAAATATCACGATATTGAGTTCGGCCTGCTGCGTTCCATAGTAAAAAACGGCGATGGCAAAACCTGTGAAACCGCATGGCCGGTGATCCAGATAGAAGAGGAATATTTTATACTCGATATGCTTGATGCTACTTTCAAAAAACAAAGCATTGATAATTCCGGCGGGCTTTGCGATAAAATGGAAGTAAAGGAAGGCAGAAAAAAGAAAACCTATTACTTCGAAGTAAGCAAAGTGTTTGAAGGCTATAAAAAACTTGAAAAAACCGATTAATGCAATTGAATACGAAGCTATGAAAAAACCGATATACTTCCTCTCCATTCTCCTTCTCAGCGCCTGCAGCAGCAACCCTTCCACGGATCAATCTGCCACAGAAACGCCGGCCACACGCGACCTGGGCAAAACATTCGCTGACATCAATCCCGATTCCCTCTATGTATACAGCATTGAAAACACGGAAGACAAGAATTATAAGTTTGCGGGAAGGCTGCTCGACAGCAGCATCATCTCTATCTTTCCTTATTATGTAAAAGGTGACCAACGCTGGAAAACTGAATATTTCGGATGCTATAAATTTGCCATTGACTCTTCGCGAATTGCCCTTGTTACAAGAGTTCCCGGAGAGTACGTATCCTCCTCGCTCCAGCTTTTTATTTACGACATTCAAAAAGATTCGGTTACTCAGCAGATCGACCTTGCCGATCTCTGGGGCGATGCCGGTGAATTTTCAGAGCACAACTCCTGTATTTTTTACAGCCCGGAGAAGGAGCTGAAGATCCTCAGCTATTACTGGAGCTCCTACGACCACAGCGTAGACCAGGAAACAGAAGGCGATACGCTTATTGAATACTGGGAGGGTTACCTCCTGCGGGGGCTTTCGAAGAACGCCGGCGATACCCTTTCCAAGGATTCGGCAGAGATTGTAAGGAATTATCCGGCAATGCTTGAGAAGATGCTGCACCGGGAAACCCCTGTGAGCCTGTAAGCCAGGCATAAGCTGTACATACAGGGCAAAAAATTAGAAAAATTAAAATCAATTTCTATCTTTGTTCGCAAACCGCACCCAGGCTGAAAAAGATTAGCTGCATATTACTCATAATGATCCTGCTGCTCCAGGCGGGCGGGATGCTGTTTATCTTTAAATGCCAGCAATACAGCGCCTATTTTCAAATGCAACAGGATCTGTTCCACGGCAGCGCGAAACTCGAGCAGCTCACCTTCTCTCTTGAGGAATACAACAAAAACAGGCAGGACGATGGTGATGAAATTTCCTTCCAGGACAAATTATACGATGTTAAGTCTGTAACTGTAAACGGCAAAACCGTGACCCTTCTTGCCGTGAACGATACCAAAGAAGAAAGCGTGATGCTGAGGATCAGGGATTTTATACGGGAGGCCAGCCTTCCCGGCAACGAGGTTCCGATGCAATTGCTCCAGCTTTTTTCAATGCAGTACATCTCTCCTCAAACAAGGCTTTGCTTTTTTATCCCTTCTGTTTCAATTCAATTCCCCGATCCCAAATCTCCTGCGCTTACAGCGGGAACCGGGAACATTTTTATTCCCCCGCCCGAACAGGCCACTTCCTTTTTATTTTAACAGGTACCCGCGTGTTTGGTGCCTGACCAAGCTTTTGTTCCATATTAATCTTATATCATGAACTATATAAAAACAGCCTTCATGGGCTTAGGCATGGCATTTTGCCACCTGTCCCATGCACAGAACGATACAGCAAAGAATACCACTATCAAGCTTAGCGAAGTGGAAATTGAGACCAATTCCAATAAGTCATTAACCCAGCCGGCATCTGTTGCAAAGCTTACCGAGGTGGAGCTGAAGCGCGGCAACGGCCTTTACCTCGATGATGCCATCAACCAGAATGTTCCGGGTGTTTTCATGCAGCGCCGCGCTGCTTCTTCCGGGCAGCAATTCAACATCAGGGGATACGGAAATGGCGTGCGGGGGACTAATGGCGTGAGCAGCAATTTCGACGGACAGGGTTATAAAGTATACCTGAACGGGATCCCTATTACCGATGCCGAAGGGATCACACTGATGGACGACATCGATTTCAACTCCATCGGAAATGTGGAAGTTATAAAAGGGCCTACCGGAACGCTTTACGGACTGGCTATTGCAGGGGTTGTAAACCTTAAGACGGCTACCCCTGCAAAGGGAAAAACTTCCGTGGGACAGGATGTGATGTTCGGAAGCTACGGCCTCAGCCGCTTTACCACACATGCCGAAGTAGGCGGGGAACGCTCTTCCTTCCTGGTAAATTACGGCCACCAGACCTACGATGGATTTATCGTGCACACTGCGTCCCACAAGGATTTTGTGAACGTAATGGGAAATTTCCAGCCGAATGAAAAACAATCGGTAAGCGTGTATGCAGGATACAGCAACAGCTACGATGAAAGACAGGGCGAGCTTACCATCATGCAGTACGATACGAATAACTATTCGGGAAACCCCGCTTACATTAAGAACAATGCGCATTCCAATATCATCAGCTTCCGGGCCGGCGTGGGACATACTTACACGTTCAACAAGTATGTTTCAAACACGCTCACCGTTTTCGGCAGCGGTGTAAGCAACAATGCGAGCTCGGCGGGCGGCTGGACAGATAAAACACCGGTGAACTACGGCGCACGCACTACGTTCGACCTTAAATTCATGCAGGAGAAAAAGTTCAGGCTCAATGGTGTGCTTGGAGCTGAGCTCCAGCAGCAGTTTGCACAGGTGATCGGATACGGGATGGTGGCTAATCCAAACCCTGACCCATACGCGTACAATACCATCGGCGCTGCACGCAGCAATATTGCGTACCGCACAGAAACATCCTCTGCCTTTACGGAATGGACGCTTGGCATGCCAATGGACTTTTCACTTACAGCGGGAATCGGCGTAAGCAATATGCTGATCGTGCTGAACGACCGCTTCTATGTGTCAACCAGCACCAACCCTACCAAATATGCCAAAGGCTATGACAATATGTTCTCGCCGCATGTTGCGCTGAACAAAGTATTCAAAAAGCACATTTCCGCATACATCTCTTACAGCAAAGGCTACAAAGCGCCAACAAGCTCTTACTTCTTTATTCCGACAACAGGAAAAGTGAATACCGAGCTGAGCCCCGAGGCCGGCGACCAGTTCGAGATCGGCTCGAAAGGCGACCTGATGAACGGAAAGCTGTATTATGAAGTGGCGGTGTTCAACACTTTATTCAGCAACAAGATGACCACCGTTGCTGTTCCGCTCGATCCTCCTGCGGTTGGTACTTCATACTCTTACATTGTGAACAGGGGCGGACAGGATAACAAAGGCGTTGAAGCATTGCTGAAATACACTGTGTACAGCTCGGCTACAGGCTTCTTCAAAGCCATCACTCCATGGGTGAACGTGGCTTATTCCGATTTCAGGTACGTGAATTATTCATTCCAGACGCTGACGGCGAACAAGAAAAATGTGATCGAAACCGACTACAGCGGAAATGCTGTTGCAGGCGTAGCGCCTGTCACCGCTAACGCAGGCGTTGACATCAACACTAAGATCGGCGTGTATGCAAACGTTAATTATTTGTACCGCGATGGTATGCCGATCACTTCCGACGGACTGAACATGGCGCCATCGTACAGCCTGCTGAATGCAAAGCTTGGCTTCCGCCGTACATTTTTGAAGCGCCTCGACCTGGATGTGTATGCCGGTGCGACCAATATCACCAGCGAAAAATATTCGTACATGATCTTCGTGAACCAGCTTCCGGATGCTTATATGCCGGCACCGAATGAGATCAATTATTTCGGCGGAGTAAACTTAAAATTCAATTTTTAAATCATAATAAAAAGGCGGCGCATGAAAGGCGCCGTCTTTTTTATATCCATCAGACTATGAAAAAGATAATTGCTTTAACGGGAATGTCGCTGCTGCTGCTGAGCTGCGGCCGCTTTTCAAATGAAGATAAAAAGCAGGAGCAGAAGGAGCGCATTGTTTGTATTTCCAAACAATACAGCGAGATCATCTTTGCGCTGGGCGCACAGGAAAACATTGTTGCCGTTGATGTTTCGAGCACCTATCCTGAAGAAATAAAAAAGCTCCCTACAGTTGGCTATCACCGGGCATTAAGCGCGGAAGCCATTCTTGCGATGACCCCTACGCTGATCCTGCAGGACAATAACATCGGGCCTGAGCATGTGGTGAAGCAGCTGAAAGACCTGAAGATCCCGATGAAGGAGTTTGGCAAATACCAAAACACGCTTGCGGGCACCGATTCGCTGATCCGCGAGATGGGCGCCTACTTTCACCGCGAACGGGAAGCCGATTCGCTTTGCAAAAAGCTGGATAATGACATGAAGGCAGCGCTGGAAGCGACAGGGAAATACAAGGATACGGTGAAGGTGCTGATCATTCACTTCGGACAGGCATCTAACCAATACCTCGTGATGACAAAAAAGAGCACGGCTGCAAAGATGATCGAATGGGCCGGCGGGAAAATGGCAGTGGACGATGAAAAAGGAATGAAGCAGATTTCCCCGGAGGTCGTTGCCAAATCGGACCCGGATGTGATCCTGCTCACCGACTTCGGCTACGACCGCCTGAACGGCTCTACTGAAAAGATCAGCGAGCTTCCCGGCGTATCGAGCACAAGGGCATTTAAGAACAACAGGATCTACCGCGTGGAAGAGCATGACATGGTTTACCTCGGCCCGCGTACAGGCGAAAATGTACTCAACATTCAAAAATTGATTCATAAAGATGGGCAATAAGCAATACGGGGGAACTTCCTTTATTCTCCTTATTCTTCTTGTGATCGTGCTGCTGCTTTCTATGAAATACGGGGCAGTGAACATCAGCCTGGACGAGATCTGCTCGGGCTTCGGCAAATGGCTTCATCACGATGAGAGCATGACGCTGAACGAGCGGATCTTCCTGCAGATCCGGCTGCCGCGTGCGCTGCTCTGCATTTTCGTTGGCGCAACGCTGGCTGTGGGCGGCGTGCTCATGCAGGCGCTGTTCCGCAATCCTATCGTGGAGCCCGGACTTGTGGGCACTTCCAGCGGGGCTGCCTTCGGAGCGGCCTTGTATTTTGTAATGGGCGCCACCTTTAAATTAAATGCGGGGGAATGGACGTTGCCGCTTGCGGCTTGTGCAGGCGGCATCTTATCCACCGCATTTGTATTCATGCTTTCACAATCGAAGCAAACGGGCAAAAGCTCCATTGTTGCGCTGCTGCTTACGGGCATCGCCATCAACGCGCTGTTCATGAGCGGCGTAGGCTTTCTCTCCTACATTGCAAGGGACCCGCAGGCACGCTCCATCACCTTCTGGAACCTCGGTACTTTATCGGGCGCCAGCTGGCATTCGGTGATCATCATCGGAACATCCACCGTGCTGTGCATCGCCATTGCACTGCGGTATGCACGGCACCTGAATGCGCTGATGATCGGTGAAGAGGAAGCGCAATACCTTGGCATCAACATCAAAAAATTAAAAGCGGTGATCCTGCTTGTGAATGTAATTATGGTTGCCACGGCTACTGCATTTGTAGGCGTGATCAGCTTTGTGGGGCTTATTGTGCCGCACCTGCTGCGCATGATCAACGGTTCCGACAACCGCTTCCTGATCCGCAACGGCGCATTGCTCGGCGCCATACTGCTGAGCATTGCCGACCTTGTGGCGCGCATGGCCTTAAGGCCGGCGGAGCTGCCGATCGGCATTGTTACTTCCATTATCGGAGTGCCTGTATTCATTGTTCTCTTACGCAGCAAAAATTATTTTTTCTGATGCTTTCCGCGAAAAATATTACATATACAATTGATGGAAAAACACTTCTCGATGATGTGTCGGTACACTTTGAAGCAGGAAAGCTGAACCTCATCATCGGCCCGAACGGCGCAGGGAAATCAACCCTTGTGAAGGTGCTCTGCAACCAGCTCCGGCCATCGGACAAAGGAAGTGTTTCGTATGACGGCAAAGATGTGCGTATATTTTCCATTGCCGAGTTAGCGCGCATCCGTGCCGTGCTGTCGCAAAACATTGAGCTGGCCTTTCCGCTGAAAGTTTCGGAAGTGGTGATGATGGGAAGGTACCCGCATTTCAACGGGAAGCCCGGACAAAAAGATGAAGCGGCATGCGAGGAGGCGATGCGCTTTTTTGATGTGCTCGATATGGCGCAGCGGAATTACATGACCCTGAGCGGCGGCGAAAAGCAGCGCGTGCATTTTGCAAGGGTACTTGCGCAGATCTGGCACAAGCCCGCTGAAGGCTGCCGGTACCTGGTATTGGATGAACCGCTTACTTTCCTGGATGTACGTTACCAGTTCGATTTTATGAACAAAGTAACATCGCTGCTGAAGGATAACGGGCTTGTTGTGGTGGGTGTGGTGCACGACCTGAACCTCGCGGCAAAGTTCGCAGGCCACATTGTGCTGCTCCACCAGGGAAAGGTGCTGGCAGCAGGAAACCGTGAGCAGGTGCTTTCAAAAGAGAATATCCGCGCGGCCTACGGGCTCGAGCCGGTGATCCATACCGATCAGGAGGAAATGTACCTGTTCTTTAAATAAGTCAGATACAAGAAGTATCTTCGTTCCCTGACCACTTAAAAACAAATCAATGAAAAAGACCGCTATTGCTTTTATCGTATGCATGACCTCTGTATCTGCTTTCGCACAAACTGTGCAGGCCGACACGGCAAAAAAAGAATTCAGGAATATCATCGCCATCAACGCCACCTCGCTGCTACGACAGGTTCTTCCGGGCATGACGCCCTTACCTTCTTCTTCCCCTAACCTGATCAGCTACAGGAGAATATTTAAAAGCAACGCACTGCGGATCGGCCTCGGCGGCAATGTGGTGAGTGATGACCAAAGCCTTACCGACTCTACAGGTACTACACACGGCAATTACAATGCGGGGATCCGGGTCGGCTACGAGCATTACTGCTACCTTGCAAAAAAATGGATGTGGTATTTCGGTGCGGACCTTACAGTAGGGCACTCGGTGAACAACACAACGAACTACAATGCCATTGCTACTTACAAAAGCTCCCAGACCACAAACTCCTATGGAATTTCGCCATTCCTCGGCGTAACCTTCAATATTAATCCCCGCCTGAGCATTGCCACGGAAGCGAACCTCAGTATTGCCTATGTGCAGATAAAATTCAAGGAATCATCAGGGCCGGATCCAGTGTATGAAAGGCATTCAGGAACTAACCGCATACTGGGGCAGTTCAGTGAGCCTGAATTCATAAGTGTGAGACTGAAATTTTAGGATGCAGAAGGGCTATTTAAATTAACCCTAGTTTCCATAAAGGAAAAGATTCTTCGACTCCATTGCATTCCGCTCAGAATGACAAACAATTATGCCGCGAAGGCTTAATTACCTTCTCTGCGGTGGCTTTGAGCTGCTATTGCTATTGCTGTTTCTCCTGAAAGGCTTTTTCTTTCCTGCAAAAGCAGGCTTCTTCACTTTCACTTCAGGTGCGTAAACAGGCCCTTGTCCTAAATGTGCAGGCAAAGGGATCTTGTTCACTTCGGCGCCGATGAGCGATTCGATCTGGAAAAATTTCTGCTGGTCGTACTCATTGATGAAGGTAAGCGCAACACCTGTGGAAGATGCCCTTGCGGTACGCCCGATCCGGTGGATATAATCTTCGGCATCACCCGGCACATCGTAATTGATCACGAGGTTGATGTCTTCAATATCAATTCCGCGGGAAAGAATATCCGTTGCAACGAGGATCTGCGTTTGCTTGCTCCTGAAATTGCGTAATACTTCTTCACGCTCATTCTGCTCCAGGTCGGAGTGGATCGCTTTTGCCTTGATGCCTGCTTTCTGCAGGTCGCGGTCGAGCTCCTTCACCTTCTGCTTTGTGGAAACAAAGATGATGACGCTGCTCAGCTCCTTCTCTTTTCCTTCAAGCAGTGATTTGATGAGGTTATTTTTTTGTGTGTCGTACACAAGGTATGCACCCTGTACCACTCCTGCTGCCGGCTTGGAGATCGCGATGCTGATCTGCTCGGGCTCGTTCAGGAGCTTTGTTGCAAGCGTCCTGATCTTCGGCGGCATGGTTGCCGAGAACATCAGTGTTTGTCTTTTCTTAGGCAAGTACGTGGTGATCTTTAAGATGTCATCCACAAAGCCCATATCGAGCATCCTGTCGGCCTCATCGAGGATGAAGTGCTTTACATCATCCAGCTTAACATATCCCATATTCAAATGGGCCATGAAACGGCCGGGGGTTGCAACAATAACATTGGCGCCCTGTGTGAGCGCTCTTCTTTCCGTTTCAAAAACGCTTCCGTCGCTTCCGCCATAAATAGCGATGGAGCTCACGGATGTGAAATAGGAAAAGCCCTGCAAGGCCTGGTCGATCTGCAAAGCAAGCTCGCGCGTTGGCACAATGATAAGGGTGTTGGTGGAATGTGTGTCCTCTTTTGCAAGCTTGTTGAGGATCGGGAGCACAAAGGCTGCTGTTTTGCCGGTGCCGGTCTGGGCGCAGGCGATCAGGTCCTTGTTGTTCAATATGATCGGGATAGCTTGTTCCTGGATAGGTGTTGGGCTCTCAAAGCCCATTGAGTCAAGGCCTTCCTGCAGGCTTGGCTCAAAATTAAATTCGCTGAATTTCAAAACTGTTCGTGTTAAATTATATGCGAAGATACGGCTAATTTTTCATTAATTACCTATCCGTGCCGCGACACCACCCCAACCCTCCTGCAAGGAGGGAGCTGATCCTGCGAACATCTTAATAGAAATACTGATTTCAACATTCTGCCCAAATGATTCCAACGGAGCATTCCCCCTCCTCCCAGGAGGGGCCAGGGGTGGTCAAGAGAAAACATTGCAACATTTTTCTGCAAGCGCCTTCTTTAATAGGCCTTTATATTCTATATTCGTAGAATATTCATTCCATGTTTAAACTTATTTTTAAATTATTCGGCTGGAAGATCACACATTATCTGCCGGATGAAATAAAAAAGTGTGTGATCGTTGTGGCCCCTCATACGAGCAACTGGGAGTTTGTTTTCGGGATGGGCGCCATCCGCTTCATGAAGCTGCAGCCCCGCTTTGCCATTAAAAAAGAATGGATCCGCTTTCCTTTTAAACGGCTGATGCTCTCATCGGGCGCACTCGCCATCGACCGGAACGCAAAGAACACCCTCGGGGAAAAAACGGGCACGGTTGATGCCATGGCGGAGCTCTTTAAAAAGCATGATACGCTGCGGCTGATCATTACGCCGGAAGGCACCCGCTCGCGGATGGAAAAGTGGAGGACCGGCTTCTACCATGTGGCCGTGAAGGCCAATGTGCCGATCGCGCTGGGCTTTATGGATTATGAGAAAAAAGAATGCGGCATCGACAAGATCATTTACCCGAGCGGCGATTACAAGGCCGACATGAAGCTGATCATGGATTTTTATAAAAATGTAAAAGCAAAGCACCCGCAGAATTTCAGCGTGGATGTGGAGCTGAGCAAACCTTAAAAACTTTTAAAAATGAAATTTCCCCTGAACTATTTATTGGCTGCAGCGCTGGTGCTGGGCAGCTTTTCGCTGAAAGCTCAAAAGAAGGAGATCAGCTTCGAGCATGGCAAATGGGCTGAGATCCTTGCCAAATCGAAGAAAGAGAACAAGCTCATTTACCTCGATTGCTACACCACCTGGTGCGGGCCCTGCAAATGGATGGCAAAGAATGTATTCACCAACGATACGGTTGCCGATTTTTACAATGCCAGTTTTATTAACGCGGAGATGGACATGGAAAAAGGCGAAGGCCTGGAGCTGGCGAAAAAATACGGTATCCGCGCTTATCCCACCATGCTGTACCTGAACTCCGATGGCGAAGTGATGCACCGCAGCTGCGGCTCCTCGCCTGCCGCAAGCTTCATCAGCACCGGCAAGGATGCACTCGATCCCGACAAGCAGATGGCCACCGCTGCCCGGAAATTCAACAACGGGAATGCCAGCGGCGCTTTTGCGGAATCGTACCTTGTGGTGCTTGAAAACGGCTGCCAGGATTATGCGAAGGAGCTGAGCGCTTATCTTTCCATCCAGAAGGAAAGCGAGCTTACTTCCCGCACCAACTGGAACATCATCTATAAATACGTGAATGATTATTCCTCCAAAGAGTTTATGATCCTTGAAAGGGACAGGGACACGTTCAGTAAATTGTATACAAAGGATTCGGTGCAGGACAAGATCAACGGCGTATACACTTCCGGGCTGTACATCGCGATCAATAAAAAGGACGACCAGGCCTACCAGGCGCTGAAGGAAAAAGTAAAAGCATCCGGGAACCCCGATGCTGAAATGGTGATCATGGATGCCGACCTGCGCTATTACATGTTAAAAAAAGACTGGAAGAACTATGCTGCAACGGCAAGCGCCTACGTCGACAAATACATCAGCAACAATGCAATGGCACTGAATGGCATCGCCTGGAACTTTTACGAGAACGTGGATGATGTGGCCATGATGGAAAAGGCAGCAGCATGGGCCAGGCGCTCCGTGGAGCTGCAAAGCATGTATGCCAATAACGATACCTATGCAGCCGTGCTGTATAAAACAGGAAGAAAGGCCGAAGCGAAGAAGGCGGCTGAAAAGGCCATTGAGCTTGCAAAAGCAAGCGGCGACGATTATTCGGAAACATCGGCGCTGCTGAAGAAGATCGAAAAGATGAAGGATGCTGCGGCACATTGATACAGCTGCATTGCTCCATTTGTCGGCACTTTTTATCCGCTTGTCAAAATTTGTTGATAAAGTGTGCTTTCTTAAATACATTTACCAGATATGAAAAGCTTTTTCGTTGCGATCCTGAGCATTTTCTTTGTTGCCGGCTGCTTCGCCCAGCAGGTGCCTGCGCCGGAAGAGAACATCCCATACCTGGTCACCTTTGCAAAAAATGGTGCTCAGTCATGGGGCGATGACGACTTCTCCCAAACCTGGTTCTTTGTGGTCCCGAAATTCCAGACCAAGCCCGTATACATCCGCATCTTTGACCCTGAAACAGGCGGTGACCTGGACGAGAAAAAGGGTGAGTTCAATTCAAAGACCCAGTATTCCGTGTACGGCGGAAAAGGCTGCTTCAACACCAAAGATGTGCGCGATAACCAGCCCAAAGGCAATTACAAAAGCGGGAACCTTCTTTACACCAAAACATTCGGCAGCAGCGAGATCTATGACGGCGAGTGGTATACCTTCGGCCCCTTCAACCCGAAGGAAGGCGAGTTTGTGAATGAATACGGCGGCTACATCTTCAAGATCATTGCGGAAGGCATCAGCGGCGACGACGGAAACCTGTACAGCTATTTCCTGAGCGAATCGCCGATGGAGAACAAGCCTGTGGAAGGTGGAAATGCATTTACGTTCGAATACACCTTCCGCCTGTCGGACAGCCCCGACAACATTGCGCACCTCTACCCTTTCATCGAGGATAATGTGATCTCTGTAAAGATCTCCAACTTTGATTTCGATAACGATGGCAACATCAACATCATCTCCATCGCGAATAAGAAGGAGCTGAGCAGATCTTCCGGCGATAATGTATGGGCCACCAGCGAGCACAAGATCGTGGAGCAGGAAAAGAAGACCACGCTGGATGTGCAGTTCATCAAAAGCAAGAAGGTTCCCATTAAGAACAATAACGTAACGCTGTATGTGACCAACCAGTACGGCGATATGCTGCCGATCTACACCATGCCCATCGGCGGAAGCCCGAACAGCAACTACAAGGTGCAGTTCAACCAGAAGAAGAAAACAACCACTTATTAATCGAGCACGTTGAAAACAGCACCCTGGCCCTTTCTCCTTCTGATCCTCTGCCTGTGCTTCTCCCTGCCTGCACGCTCACAGGCATACCAGTTCAAAACGTACAGCATCGACAACGGCATTTCGCAGCCGTATATTTACACCATCAACCAGGACAAGAACGGTTACCTCTGGATCGGCACCGGCGAAGGGCTTTGCAAGTTTGATGGCGTAAGCTTCAAATCTTTTTACACCACCGACGGCATTGCCGAAAATTTTGTAACGTCTAGCTTCGTGGATAAGAACCACAACCTGTGGCTGGGCTTTAACCAGGGCAGCATCACCTTTTACGACGGCAAGCATTTCAAATCGATCAACACCTCCGGCTTTGCAAAGAGCCCCGTTACCGCGATCACCGGCGATGACAAAGGAAATGTATGGTGCTCCACCCAGAACGACGGCATTTTCCGCATCAGCAAAATATTTGAAGTGTCGGTGTACAAGATGGAATTCGACAGGGAAAATATTTATTCCATCGCCTTTGTGAAGAATAACCAATTGCTGGTGGGAACAGCAGGCGGACTGAAGCTTTACGACATGCTTGGGCAGGAGCAAAAGCCAAAGCTGGCCGGCACTGTACAGGGCATCCCGGAAACACAGATCAAATGCATCTCAAAGAAAAAGAATTCCACCAGCTACTGGATCGGCAGCGAAGACGAAGGATTATTCCTGCTCACACCCCTCAGCGAAAATGGGTTCCGGGTAACGCCCATTGCAAATGACATTGGCGTTAAGCTGCTGAACATACAGGCGGTGTATGAAGATGCGCAATCGAACCTGTGGGTAGCCACATTCGGCAGCGGCCTTTACAAGCTCCTGCTTTCCGCTACCAAGGCCGAATACAAGGAATTCATCCACCTCAGCGAGGAGAACGGGCTTGGCAACAATTACATCAAGAGCATTTACTCCGACCACGAAGGCAACATGTGGATAGGTACATACGGAACAGGCATTGTGCAGATCAGCGATAACTTTTTCACCTTCTACAAGAACTTCCTGAAAAGCTACAGCGATAATGTTACCTGCCTGATCGTGAATGAGCACCAGAAATGGTTCGGGCTCGAGAACGGTTTGCTGAAGATCGATGTGAATGCCGGCCAGAAATATTTAATCTATAGCCTGGCGAACGGCTTTACCGACGACAAGGTAACTGCGCTGTACCGTGCCGACAGCACACACCTGTACATCGGCACAGAAACAGAAGGATTGTACCTGATGGATACACGCAAATCCTCTTTTACAAAACTGCACCTGAGCGACGATGAGCTTTGCAATTCCATCAACTGCATTACCGGCTACGGGAACACGCTCTGGGTTGCCACCAAGAACGGGATCTTTAAAGTGGACAGCGACAGGAAGATCACTTCCCACTTCACCACGGAAACGGGATTGCCGCACAACAATATCAACTACATTTATTATGATAAAAGAAATACGGTATGGATCGGCACGCACAGCAATTTCCTGAGCAGCATCAACATCCATACTGACAGCCTTACGAACAGGAAAGTGTATGATGCCACCGACCTGCTTACGATCACCGGCATACTCGAGGACAAAGACAGGAACATTTGGGTCTGCACCTTCGGGAACGGGATCTTCCGCATCAATGATAAGATCACGCGTTTCACTACCGATAAAGGACTGTTCTCGAATTACTGTTACGGCATCACCGACGATGGCTCCGGCAACATCTGGATCGGGCACCGCATGGCGCTGAGCAGGTTCAAGCCGCAGAAGGAGATGATCGATGTGTTCACCAAGAACGAGGGCATCACCGGCGACTGTAATTATAACGCGATGGTAAAGGATGAAAGCGGCAATGCCTGGTTTGGCACCACGGATGGCGCTGTTCGTTTTGATCCGCACAAGGATAAAAAGAACACCATTCCGCCGATCGTAAACATCTCTTCCATTAAGTTCAATGATAAGGAGCCGCAGTATTCAAAAGATATTCTGCTGCCTTATGATACCTATAAGATGCGCATCGATTTTATCGGGATCAGCTTCCGCGCCAACTCGAACACGCTCTACCAGTACAAGCTGGAAGGCTTTGATGAGGATTGGTCCGACAAAACAAAGATCCCTTTTGTGCAGTACGGGAAATTATCGGATGGCGAATACACCTTTTTGCTGAAGGCATATAATAACGACGGGGTTGGAAACAATGTGCCACTGAGCGTGAAGATCGTGATCGAAAAGCCATTCTGGAAAAAGTGGTGGTTCATTGTGATCTGCATCGCAGCGCTTTTTTATGCGATCTATTTTTACATCAAGATCAGGGAAGGCAGCCATCGCAGGTTCCAGGCGCAGCTGCAAAAAGCGCTGAACGAAAAAACACGCGAGGTGATCGCGCAGAAGGAAGAGATCGAGAAAAAGAACAAAGACATTACCGACAGTATCCGCTATGCGAAGCGCATACAGGATGCATTATTGCCCGAAGTGAAAAAGCTGTACACGTATTTTCCTGAATCATTTATTTTCTTTCAGCCGCGGGATATTGTGAGCGGTGATTTTTACTGGTATGAGAAGTATGGCGACAAAGTAGTTATTGCCTGTGCGGATGCGACAGGGCACGGCGTTCCGGGCGCATTCATGAGCATGATCGGCAGCACGCTGCTGAAGGACATCACTTCAAGAAAGGGCGTTACCTCGCCGGCCTTTGCGCTTGCAGCGCTGGATGAGGAAATAAAGATGCTTCTCAAACAGCACGACGATGAGCTGGACCATACGCAGGACAGCGTGGATCTTGTGATCTGCGAGATCGATGTGAAGACGAATCTCGTAAGGATCTGCTCCACCAAGCGCTCTGTATTTATTGTGCATAAGAATGAGCTTAAGCTGATCAAAAAAGAAAACACTGACCGGCAGCAATATGAAACGGTTGACCTGCAGCTCGACAAAGGTGATATTATCTACATGTTCACCGATGGTTACCCCGATCAGTTCGGCGGTGAAAAAGGAAAGAAGATCAAAACAGCGAACATGAAGGTGATGCTGGAGCAAATCCGCTCGCTGCCGGTGGACAAGCAGGAAATGATCGTTGACAGGTATTTCAACCGCTGGAAAGAAGGCTATGAGCAGGTGGATGATGTGCTGTTCATCGGGATCAGGTTATGACCTGTAATTCACCGCGCGCCTACTGAATCACAGGTTTATTGGAAGAATTGCTGGAGCCCGCTTACCAGCGTGGAAATGCTGGAAGGCTTGATCACATAAGCCGTGGCGCCCCCGGCTATGGCTGTGCTGATGTCGCTTTCGCTGGAGGAAGTGGAATACATGATCACGGGAATGTTCTTCAGCCGCTCATCTGCCTTCATCTTCTTCAGGCATTGCAGGCCATTCATTGCGGGCATGTTCAGGTCGAGAAAAATAAAATCCGGAACGCGCTTTTCCATTTTTTCAAGCATGCTTAACGCTTCCTTGCCGCTCATCGCATGCAGCAGCTCTACCTTACAGTTAAGGCTTTCTACCGCTTCCGTAAAAAATTCATGGTCATCATTATCATCATCAATGAGCAGGCAAATACTATCTTTTAATCCCATAGAAAAATAATGATGATGTTAAATTTATAAGCCCTTTATAAGCCCATTGTTTTTATATAATCCTTCGGCGATACTCCGAACTTCTTCCTGAACTTGGAAGTGAAATGCCCTGAATGCTTGTAGCCCACCATCTTCGCGATCTCCTTGATCGGGTATCTTTCCTCCGCTATCAGCAGCTTTGCCTTGCTGAGGCGCTCGTCCTGCAGCAGCTTGTTGATGGATGTATTGTAAAGTACCCTGAATCCTTTTTTTAGCTTGTTCTCATTCACGCCCGTAAGCAACGCAAGCTCCTTGATTGTTGGCGGCTGGATGATGTTTGAAAGCAGGCGGTGCCTCGCCTCTATGATGAGCTCCATATCCTTTTTACGCAGCACCGATTGCTTGTGGCTCGGCGCCAGGTCATCGATGTATTGCTTGATCTGCATGGCCATGATCTCCAGCGTTTGCGACTCCATGTACACGCGGCGGACAAGCCCCTTGTAATCGTTTGTTTTTATATTCTGGATGCTTTGCGCGATGGTGAGGCTGTAATGTCCCTGGTATAAAAATGAGCGCGAGCACTGGGTATCGGTGAACACATCTTTCAGCTCGTCGGGCAGGGAGTTCACCGTATGCCGGATCTTCTGCATGTATCGCTTGCGGTCGATCTCGATGGAATAAAAATAAACCTGTTTTTCTGCAGGCAGCAGGAACAGCTGCTCGTTATTGCTGGAGCCGCTCACCATCGAGCCAAGCAGGTTGGTGAGCTGGTATTGCAGGCGGTCGGCCTTGATCAGGTGCTTAAAGTCGTTCTGCACGCAAAAGATGAGCCGCAGGGGCTGAAATTCATCACACTTGTACCTGAGCACAAGGTCTTTTTTCAGGGCGCAGCTGAACATCAGCATTCCGAGCCCGTCACGAAAATCGATTGCCGAGATAAATCCTTCGCCGAAGGCAGGCGGCACAACTATCTTATGCTCCGCATGCTCATTGATCACTTCTGTTTTAAAATATTTCGCTAAGCTTTTAACCGTTGAATATACATCATACGTATTAAAAATCACTTCGTGAGGCATAGGGTTATTGTTTTAGAAGGTGGTAAAAATAAATGTTAATAATTACATATTCGCGTAGGTAAATAGCACAAATAGAACTATCTTTTTTCTGGAGTTTTAACTATTTCTTTTAAAGAGTCAGCCTTGGTGAATGGCTTGATTTTATTGGGAGTTAGACAAAAAATCAACATTCAACGTGTTGACTGTAAGCTGGTTACAATAACAACAATTAAATCTTTATGCCAACATTAAAAAGGAAGGATAAAATGGGAATTAAATGCCTGCGGCAGCGCCTCAGAACAGCGACATTTGCTCTGCCTTTAAGCGTACGCGGCTTGTTTCGGAAAGGGGCCCGCCGGCAATTTCATATACAGGCATTTCCCCGTAACGGGAAGCAACAACAATAGAAGTACTGCCGGCATGGCGGCTGAAAAGCTCATGTACCAGTTCCGGCGTATTATTGTTTTTAGAAAGGTGGGCAAGCAATAAAAGGCTTAAGGAAGAAGAGCGGTGCTTTAAAAAAACATCGAGCGCCTGGCGGTTGGATAAGTGTCCGTGCCCGCCGCTGATGCGCTTTTTCAGGTAATAAGGATAATTGCCCTCCTGCAGCATCTGCTCATCGTAATTAGCTTCAAGAAAAGCAGCATGGCATTTTTTGAAATGGTGCATCAGGTGCTCGCAGGGCGCGCCAATATCGGTATAAACACCTATGTTCACACCATTGCCGCTAATGGTGAAGCTGTATGGATCCGCAGCATCGTGGCGCTTCCGGAAAGGAACAACGGTTAATCCGCCGATCGTTATTTCCTCATGCGCTTCAAATGAATACAGCAGCAGGGGATCGATCTTCAGCTTTCCCGACACCAGCGTTTTTTCTGTTATGTAAATCGGCAGCCGGTATTTTTTTGCAAGCACCTCCACGCCGCGGATGTGATCGGAGTGCTCATGCGAAACAAAAAGCGCTTTCACTTTTTCCATCGACAAGCCAAGGCGTGCCATGCGCTTGTCGGTTTCCCTGCAGGAGATGCCGGCATCCACCAACACGGCTTCCTCGCTATTACCTACGTAATAACAGTTGCCGTTGCTGCCTGAATTGAGTGAAGTGATAAAAAGTGACATGAAGGCTGCAAAGATAAGGGATATTCAGGGCTATAAGAGCGATGTGGAAAAATAAATCACCCTGGCGTCAGTTCGAGTGTTTCTCTGACGATAGGAAGAGAAACGTATCGAGAACGCGCCAATAAAGATATTTGCTATCAACACTTCTCGATACGCTCCTTTCAGTCGCACTCGAAGTGACATCCCGTTAATCTGTAGAAGTCCTGCTCAATATCTAATTCAGCCTGTACATTTTTCCAGGCAATGAACGCACGATGCCTGAAAACTCCAGCGTAAGCAACAATGAAGAAACCTTGCTCATCGGCATTTTCGCAAGATGGCAGATCTCATCCACGTTCACCGTATCTTTTTCCTTCAGCACATTCACCAGCACTTCCTCCTCCGGCTTTAGCTCTAGGAACAATTGCCGCTGCTGTGGTGCATTCTTTTTTTTCAGCTGCTCCCAGCCCATGATGTAGATCACATCTTCCGCCGACTGGATCAGCGCTGCCTTGTTCTGCCTGATGATCGCATTGCAGCCTTCGGAAGCCACATCGCCGATCCTTCCCGGGAATGCCAACACATCACGGTTATAGCTGTTGGCAATATCGGCGGTGATGAGCGAGCCGCCGTCCTTTTTTGATTCCACCACAATGGTCGCATCCGCGATCCCCGCCACGATCCTGTTCCTTCTCGGGAAATTTTCCCTGTCGGGCTTTGTATTGCTTGTAAAATCACTGAGCAATCCGCCCTGCCGGATCATCTTTTCCGCTACCGCCTTGTGCACCCCGGGATACACTTTATCAAGCCCGTGCGCAAACACACCGATGGTTTGCAGGCCATTGTCCATCGCAGCCTTGTGCGCATACACATCTATGCCGTAAGCAAGCCCGCTCACGATCACAGGGTTGAACGGCGCAAGATCCGCAACTAATTTTTCACACAGCGCCCTTCCGTAATCGGTGGCTTCACGCGTGCCTACGATGCTGATGATCTTTTCCGCATTGAGGTCCACATCGCCCTTCAGGTAAAGCAGGATGGGGCTGTCTTCACAATGCGTAAGCCGCCTTGGATAAACCGGATCGAGATAGAACACCGGCGTGATCCCATTCTTCTCAATGAATTTTATCTCTTCCTCCGCACGCGAAAAAACATTCTGCCCCAGCACAGCTTTCGCATACACTGTTCCAATGCCCGGAATTTTTTCGAGTGCTGTTCTCTTTTCTTTGAAAACCGCTTCCACGCCTCCGCAATAAGCTACCAGCCGCTTGGCGAGTATATCGCCGATGTTGGGGATCAGCGTAAGCGCGATCCTGTACTTTAAACTTTCATTCATAAATTAAAAAGGCAATTGAAAAGAAGATCATCCCTGATCCTGAACAACAGCTCCCGGAGTATTGGGCCTGCTGTTCCATTTGTGTTAAAATGCAATTATTTGTACATTGCACTATCCATAGAACGCAAAAATAGGAATTAATGCAAGCAGGGCTGTTTCTGTTGAAAATTAATTTCCTTTTATTGCCCTGCGGAGATGCTTAACAGAAACCTCAGACAGTACATGAAAAAATTACTTACTCCGATACTTTTCCTGCAGGCCATAGGTTCATTATTTGCCCAAAGCTCTTATTTAAAGGGACGGATCTCCGATTCCAAAACAAAGGAAACGATCGTTGGCGCCAGCGTGGTGATCGACGATTCCACGGGAACGGTGACCGATATTAACGGCGATTATTTTACAAAGACCACCGCCGGAAAGCACAAGGTTGAATTCAGGTTTGTGGGATATAAAACACAGTCGGTAACAGTTGATGTGCCCGCCAACGACACGGCAAAACTAACTCCCATGCTTGAGGCCGATTCGCGGCAGCTCGATGTGGTGGTGGTTTCGGCGGGCCGCTTCGAGCAGAAGTTAGGAGAAGTAACTGTATCGATGGAAGTGCTGCGGCCTTCCCTCATCGAAAATAAAAATGCAAGCTCCATCGAGAACATCATGGAGCAGGTGCCCGGCGTGAACATGATCGACGGGCAGGCAAACATCCGAGGCGGCAGCGGCTTCAGCTACGGCGCAGGAAGCAGGGTGCTGCTCATGGTGGATGAAATGCCCATGCTTACCGCAGATGCGGGCGATGTAAAATGGAGCTTCCTCCCGATCGAGAACTGCGAGCAGGTGGAAGTGATCAAGGGCGCATCATCGGCGCTGTTCGGATCATCCGCTCTTAACGGCGTGATCAACTTCCGCACAGCCTACGCGAAAGATGAGCCGGAAACAAAGATCATTTTTAACGGCGGCTACTACGACCGCCCCAAACGCGATGAGCTGGTATGGTGGCAGGATGGCAATCCTACCTTCGGCGGGATCAACTTCTATCACGGACAAAAGGTAAAGCAGCTCGACGTTGTGATCGGCGCCAACATTTTTGACGACCGCGGATACCGCGAGCTGGAAACAGAGCAGCGCTACCGTGCGAATGTGAACCTGCGTTACCGCTTCAAAAAGATCAAAGGACTTTCAATTGGCGTAAATGCAAATACGATCCGCACACAGGGCGGCCTGTTCCTCATCTGGCAGGATGCCGACAGCGGCGCTTATCGTCCCTCCGGCGGCGACCTCAGCCATTACACCACGTACAGGAGCAATGTGGATCCGTTCATTACCTATTACACCTCATCCGGCGCGCGTCACTCGCTGCGCGGGCGCTTCTTCCGCACCAAGAACCTGAACAACACCGACCAGGAATCGACCGCCGATGTTTACTATGGCGAGTACCAGTACCAAAAGCATTTTAAGAACGACTTCACCTGGACCACCGGGCTTGTTTACAATTACAACGAAGTGCATTCGGGCGCACTATACGGAGTTCATTTCAGCAATAATGCTTCGGCATATCTTCAGCTTGATAAGCGTTTCTTTAAAAAGCTTTCTGTTTCCCTCGGTGTGAGAGGCGAATACTTCAAAACAGATACGCTGGAAACACGCGAGAATGTGTACCTCCTGATGGATGAATCAAAGCCGATCGCAAAGCAATCGAAGGTAAAGCCGGTTGCCCGCCTGGGGCTTAATTACCAGCTTGCGGCCTCTACATTTGTGCGCGCTTCCTTCGGACAAGGCTTCCGCTTCCCGAGCGTTGCGGAGCGCTTCATTAAAACAAGCGCCAGCGGCCTCGACCTTTACCCGAACGACAGCCTGCAGCCTGAAAGCGGCTGGAGCGCAGAGATCGGCATCAAGCAGGGCGTGAAGATCGGCGAATGGAAAGGCTTTATCGACCTTGCTGTTTTCCAGACGGAATACCACAACATGATGGAGTTCACCTTCGGGCAATATGGCCCCGTAGTGCCGCCATACAACACACCGCAGGCGCTCGGGCTCGGATTTAAATCGCAGAACATCGGCAATACAAGGATCACCGGCGCGGAGGTCTCCATCATGGGACAAGGCAAAATAGGCCCCGTAACAATGACGGCGCTGATGGGCTATACTTACATCAAGCCGATCCAGATCGATTACGACCTTGCGCAGGACAGCGCCAAAGGTGCCACTTATGAGAACATCCTCAAGTACAGGTACGAGCATACTGCCAAAGCCGATGTAGAGCTGAGCTATAAAGGATTCAGCTTCGGCGCCAGCTGCAGGTACAACAGCTTTATGAAGAACATCGACCGCTTTTTCCTCGATGAGGCATCAGGGATCAAAGGCGTAAAAAAATACCGTGAGAAAAATAAGAACGGCGATACCGTTTTTGACGGGCGCATTTCTTACCAGGTAACAAAAACAATAAAGGTGGGCTTTATCGTGAACAATGTTTTCAACCATGAATACGTTGGCCGTCCTGCCGACATGCAGCCTCCACGCTCGTATGCAGTGCAGGTGAGCCTTAAATTTTAATTCAGCATTTAAAAAAAAACAAACACATGACAGTACAGCGCCCTTTTAATTTTAAAAAATGGATCGATGATAACCGGCATTTATTAAAGCCGCCGGTAGGCAATAAAGTGGTATATGAAAATACCGAGTTCATTGTAATGGTGGTTGGCGGGCCTAATTCACGCAAGGATTATCACTTCAACGAAAGCGAAGAATTCTTTTACCAGCTGGAAGGCGATATTAAAGTAGGCATCCAGGAAGACGGGAAAGCGATAACGGTTGACATTAAGGAAGGTGATATTTTTCTTCTGCCCCCGCGTGTTCCGCACAACCCCATGCGCGGCCCCAATACCATCGGGCTTGTGATGGAGCGCAAGCGCAGGGAAGGCGAAGAGGACGGACTGATGTGGTTCTGCGAGCAGTGCAACGAAAAGCTGTTTGAACGTAAATTCAAGCTCACCAATATCATGACCCAGTTCCAGGAAACATTCGCCCTTTTCTACGGAAGCACCGAGCTGCGCACCTGCAAAAAATGCGGGCATGTGATGGAGCCGCCGGTTGCGCCAAAGGCGGAGAATACGCATTAGTCCGGAGTTGGTAGCGCTTAGTCCGGAGACGGTTAATAGTTCGATCGAGGCCTATTTTAAAAACTAAAGTTTTAAATTGTGCAGGATCAATTCCCCTCTTGAGAGGGGTTAGGGGTGTGTAAATAGAACCTGCTATCATTTATGAGATCCCGTGTCGTGGCACGGGATGACGTTCCCAACAGAAATTTACATAAATAGTAGACCGGATCCGTTATCCGTACATCAGTAAAGATTAGTAATTCGCAGCGTGAGATTGCTTCGTCGTACCTCCTCGCAATGACGTTGCTGAATGACAATTAGAACAATTCGTAATTAGTACATTAGTAAAGATTCGTAATTAGCAGATGACATGAATAAAGAAGAGCTCGACATAGAATTCGAAAAAGTAATGAAAGCCATGGCGCCGCAGTTCGGCGAAGAGATCGATGAGCAGGCGATCCTGTTCCTGATCGGCGTGCAGGAATTAGGCAAAGGAAAAATAAAGCTGAATAAGAATGAGAAGCTGGATGTGATGCATATTGCGATCTGCACCCTGCTTACGCCTTATGGATATTATGAGTACGAGGGCCTCGACAAGGACGGATGGCCGCACTGGAAAGTGAATGAAAAACTTCCGCCCCTAAGGCCAATGCAGCAGCAATTGCTCATTAAGCAGGCAATAGTGGAATACTTTAAAGCGAATGAATTGATGGATGAGTAATTATGGAACGAGCTTAACAGTCACTTCATTGGATTTTCCCGGCTCGTCAAGGCGGAGAACTCCTGTGCCCGTCTGAAAGCCTGTTTTAGTAACAGTCACATCAAAGATCGCAGGCAACTTCACTTCAAAGCTCGCATCACCGCCGCCATCCGTAACGTTATCGTAGGTAACATCACCACCTACCGAAGGGGCGGCAAGCTTAACCGTTGCGTTGGCTACCGGAGCGCCTGCATTATCGGTAACATGAACTTTACCATGACAGGTTTTGTCTTTTTTGCAGGAAGAGCTGCTGAATGCTGCGAACAGCATCACAAAAGCGCAGGCGAATGCAGAAAATTTAAGAGTAAAAGTTTTCATGAGGATGATTTTATTGTTATAAAATACTGTTAATTTGCTCCTGTTAAAACACTTCCGGAGAGGCTGAAATCCTCCGCAAGATAGTATAAACTCCCAAAGGATATTTATATTTACTAAAACAAATTTAATACAAAAAGATGAAAAATAAAAATAAATATACGCTACCGGCGCTCCTGCTCCTTGTTCTGATCGCATTTTCATCCTTTGTGACCCTTCCGGGAAACGGCACCGGCGACATAAAGGTGGTGATGGTCACCAACCGCGGCACCATTAAGATCAGGCTGTACAACGAAACGCCGCTGCACCGCGATAATTTTGTAAAGCTCGTGAAGGAGCATTATTTCGACAGCCTTCTCTTCCACCGCGTGATCCAGAACTTCATGATCCAGGGCGGCGATCCCGATTCAAAGCGCGCGCCGTTCGGCACACTGCTCGGCGACGGCGGACCCGCATACACCATTCCTGCAGAGTTCAACCAGAAGCTGTATCATAAAAAAGGAGTGCTGGCAGCTGCTCGCGACAGCGATTTTGAAAATCCTTCACAGGCTTCTTCCGGCTCGCAGTTTTACATTGTGCAGGGCCGCGTATGGACCGACTCTCTTTTAAAGATCCAGGCAAAGCGCATCACAAAATTAAAGCTGTTCAATGTGGTGATCAACCGCCCGGAGAATAAGGAGTACCGCGAAAGGTATATAAAGTACAACAAGGCGGAGCGGGTCGACAGCGTGAAATACATCTACGATATCATCGATAAAAAAGTAGAGGCCGAGCTGCCGAATGTGCCGCTGTACACTTTTTCAGAGGAAGCAATAAAAGCCTACACCACCGTGGGCGGCACCCCGCACCTCGATTTCAGCTACACCGTTTTCGGGGAAGTGTACGAGGGGCTCGATGTGATCGACCGCATAGCAGCGGAAAAGACCGATAAAAATAACCGTCCGCTCGAGGACATCCGCATTCAAAGTGTTTCAATAATTCAGTAACTTCGCGGCAACATGAAAGAAAAAATAAAAGAACTGATAGAGGAGATCGATTCATTCACCGCAAGCAGCAAGGAGCATGTGGAGGAATTCCGCATTAAGCTGCTGAGCAAAAAAGGCAAGATCAAAGAGCTGTTCGAGGAATTTAAAACAGTAGCTCCTGAAATGCGCAAGGAGATGGGGCAAAAGCTGAACGAGCTTCAGAACAAGGCCCAGGAAAAGCTAAGTCACCTTAAAGAGAAATTTGAAAGCAGCGACGATCCCGGCAGCTCGGAGCTCGACCTGAGCCTTCCGGCGGAAGCACTTGCCGTAGGCACCCGCCATCCCTTATCGATCGTACGCAACCAGATCGTGGAGATCTTTTCGAAGATCGGATTTACCGTTTCGGAAGGGCCGGAGATAGAAGACGACTGGCATAATTTCACCGCCCTCAATACGCCTGCCGACCATCCTGCACGCGATATGCAGGACACATTCTTTATCAGCGAGAACCCCGATATTTTACTGCGCACCCAAACATCATCGGTGCAGGTGCATGTGATGGAGAACAGCAAGCCGCCGATCCGCACCATTTCACCGGGACGCGTATACCGCAACGAAGCTATCTCAGCACGCGCACACTGCCAGTTCCACCAGGTGGAAGGATTATACATTGACAAGAAAGTATCATTCTCCGACCTCAAGCAAACGCTGATGTATTTTGCAAAGGAAATGTTCGGCGAAGAAACGCAGATCCGTTTGCGGCCATCCTTTTTTCCCTTCACGGAGATCAGCGCGGAAATGGATATTTCATGCCCGTTCTGCAAAGGTGCCGGCTGCAACATCTGCAAAGGCGCCGGCTGGGTGGAGATCCTCGGCTGCGGCATGGTTGATCCGGCCGTGCTCGATAACTGCGGCATCGACAGCAGGCAATACAGCGGATTCGCATTCGGAATGGGTATAGAGCGTGTTACGATGCTGAAATACCAGGTGAAGGACCTTCGCCTGTTCTCGGAAAATGATGTACGGTTTTTGAGGCAGTTTAAGTCTGCGTTGTAGCAGTGACTATACCTATGAACCGCCTCGAACAACTCCTTCAAATGCTTCAGGAGGATCCTCACGATCCTTTCCTGAACTATGCGCTGGCGCTCGAGCTTGCAAAGGCAGGCGACATTGACGCGGCCATCGACCGCATTGAAGGCATCCTGGCACGCGATGAAAATTACCTCGGCGCGTATTACCAGCTGGGAAAGTTCTATGAGCAGTCGCTGCAGCCTGAAAAGGCCATCCAAACGTACCAGAGAGGCATCGGGATCGCTAAAAAGCAGAACAACCGGAAAACACTGGGGGAATTGAATGAAGCACTATTGATGCTGGAAGATTAAATATACGGATCGCGAATTTGTACTTACAATATAACGTTATCGATCAGCCTCACACTCCCTAATTTCAAGGCAATGCATGCCACAATGCTTTTTGCCTCCTTATAGTTACTTACTGGCTGCAATGTTTCCGCATCCACGATCTCGAAATATTCCAGCTGCATAAGGGGCTCTGATGTGATCTGCGCTTCGGCGAATGTTTTCAGCTCAGCTATGGAATGCTTTTCCTTCATTTCCTTCACGCTGAACAGTGTTTTTGCGATCAGGGGCGCCACCTTCCGTTCCGTTGCCGTTAAGCGCACGTTGCGGGAGCTCATGGCAAGCCCGTCGCTTTCACGCACAATGGGGCAGCCGGTAATTTCAACAGGGAGCCCCAGCTGTTGGGTCATGGAGCGGATAATAGCGAGCTGCTGGAAGTCCTTTTGCCCGAAATAGGCCCTGTTTGGCTTTACGATCCTGAACAGCTTGCTTACCACCTGGGCCACACCGTTAAAGTGCCCGGGACGCTGCGTGCCTTCCATTACCTTGTCGAGCTGGCCGAAATCCACCGTTTTTCCCCCCGTCCAGTCCTTATCCTCCACTTTCTGCCGTTTCAGCTCCAGTTCTGCCGCGCTGTACATTTCGCTCACAGGCGGAGCAAAAATAATGTCGCAATCCACGCTTTCGAGCATTTTACTGTCGTTTTCGAGGGTACGAGGGTACTTTTCAAGGTCGCCGGGGTCGTTGAACTGGGTGGGGTTCACAAAAATGCTGCAAACGGTAATATCATTGCTCTTTTTGCTGATCTTCACAAGGGCGAGATGTCCTTCGTGCAGGGCGCCCATGGTGGGTACAAATCCGATGGTTTTTTGCTGATCCTGAACAATATTCAGGTGATCCTGGAGTTCCTGTACCCGGGTGAAAATAATCATGAAATTTAAATATTGTTAAGAAGTAACAAAATCAGCACTAACAGCGCTCTTTTTTCGATAAAAGAGGGCAAATCTAACGTTTAAACTTTGAAATTCAGAAATTTTTTGCTTACTTTTGTGTACTTTTTAAATCTCACCCTTAATTCGATCGTATGAAGAAGAAAGCAAGAGTACTATTTGTATCACAAGAAGTTACCCCCTATTTAGATGAAACCCCGATGAGCATCATCGGAAGGAAGTTGCCTCAGGGAATCCAGGAACGAGGAAAAGAGATCCGATTATTTATGCCGAAATTCGGCTGCATCAATGAAAGACGAAACCAGCTCCATGAAGTGATCCGTCTTTCCGGTATGAACCTTATCATTGACGATGCAGACCACCCACTGATCATAAAAGTTGCTTCCATCCAGGCAGCACGCATGCAGGTTTACTTCATTGATAATCAAGAGTATTTTGAGCGCAAGCATATTCTTACAGACAAAAAAGGCGATCATTTCGCCGATAATGATGAACGCGCGATCTTCTTCTGCCGCGGCGTGATCGAAACAGTTAAAAAGCTGGGCTGGGCACCGGATGTGGTTCACTGCCACGGCTGGATGACAAGCTTAATGGCGCTTTACCTGAAAAAATCCTTCAAGGACAACCCTTTATTTGCCGAGACAAAGATCGTTTACTCGATTTACGACGACGAATTCCCGGGAGCCCTCAACAAGGATTTCGCTAAAAAAGTATTACACGAAGGCATTGAAAAAACAGATGTGGAATGGTATAAAAACCCTACATTTGTAAACGTCAGCAAAGCAGCGATCGACCTGGCAGATGCAGTGATCATTGCAAGCCCGAAGATCAACCCGGAGATCACAAAATATCTGAAAAAAGCAGGCAAGCCGGTTCTCGAGTACAAGGGAGCAGACGAATACATTGACGCTTACTCGGAGTTTTATGATTCTGTGCTTGAAGAAGTAGTTGAAATGGCTGACTGAATAAAGTCAAAAAAGAAACAGTAATGCTGTTTTTTACAACGAATAAATTATGAATCAATTGAATAAACGATTACTTAAGGTTTTGTCACGCCCCGGCGTGACAAAATTTTTTTTGACAAGCCTCACTGCCCTCCTGGCAAGCGCCTGTAACGAGTCAAGCATGGTAGGGCTCGATGTCCAGCCCGCCGGCGACCTGCTCAACGTAGGCTGGCAGGATTCAACCACACTTGTTACCTCCACCGTAAAGGAAGATTCGCTTCACACCGACGGCTCCATCATCATCGGCGCGGATGCACTGCTTGGAACCTATCTCGATCCTGTTTTCGGGAAAACCTCCGCAGCTATTTACACGCAGCTTCGCTTACCTGCCAACAATCCCAATTTCGGCACGAGCCCTGTTTGTGATTCGGTAGTGCTTTCACTTACCTACGCTTCCGATTTCTATGGTAAAAAAGAACGGAAAGTACAGCGCGTGAATGTGTACCAGCTGCTTGGCGGACTCAGCCTCTCAAACAATTATTATTCAAACAACTCATTGAGCTATAACTCGGGGAACGACCTTGCGAACGGGCACCTCTTCACGCCAAGGCCGATTGATAAAGTAGTGGTGATGGGCGATACGCTCAAGCCGCATCTCCGCATTCCGCTGGAGCAGAACTTCGGGCAGGTGATCCTCAACAGCCCTTCATCGGGAAGCTTGTCGAGCAACACCGCTTTCCAGAATTTCATCAAGGGGTTCTACATCACATCCGATGTAACCTCTTCCGCTTCGGGCGACGGAAACATCCTGCACTTCAAATTAGCGGATGCGCAAACGAAGCTCACCATCTATTATCATAACAGCAACGCCACCAACAACGATTCATTGAAATACGACATCAGCCTGTCGAGCGTGCCGCGCTTCTCAGCTTTTGAGCATTACAATTACGCCGGCGCATACTCTTACCTCAGCTCACAGTTAACAAGCGCGGGAACAGATACGGCACTCTTCGTGCAATCGCTTGCAGGAACAAAGGTAAAGATCGAATTCCCTTACCTGCTTCACTGGAACGATTCCGGGAAGATCGCGATAAACAAGGCAGAGCTGGTGATCAAGGTAGACACCAGCAATCCACTGTACCAGCTGGATACCTTTGCAGCGCCAACCAGGCTTGTGCTGTTCGGGATCACCTCCACGAATACGAATTATGCGGTGCCCGATGCCTATGAGGCCAACGAAACCTTTGACGGCTCATACAACGCTGCCAATAAAGAATACCGCTTTAACATCGACCGCTACGTGCAGCAGGTGCTGAACGGAACGCTTCCAAACGTGGGGCTTTACCTTGTTGCCTCCGGCGGCGCGGTGAATGCAAACCGTGTGGTGCTTGGCAGCGGAAGCAGCCAGGGCAGCCAAAAAATGAAATTGAACCTTACATACACTAAACTTCATTAAGATACTATGTGCGGAATAGTTGGATATATCGGAAATAAGCAGGCCTACCCCTTTCTTATCAAAGGGTTGCAGCGCCTCGAATACAGGGGATACGACAGCGCCGGTGTGGCCATGGTCGATAACAACGAATTAAAAGTTTACAAGTGCAAGGGCAAGGTTGCCGACCTGAACAGCTTCATAGGAACGCAGAGCACCGCAGGCACTATCGGCATCGGGCATACACGCTGGGCAACGCATGGCGTGCCGAACGATGTAAATGCGCACCCTCAATACTCCGCATCAAAGAACATGGTGATGATCCACAACGGCATCATTGAGAACTACGGGCCTTTGAAGGAAGAATTAAAAAAGCGCGGACATGTATTTTTAAGCGATACCGACACGGAAGTGCTGATCCACCTTATCGAGGACATCAAGGAAAAAGAGAATGTGCGTTTGGGAGAAGCCGTGCGCCAGGCATTGAACCAGGTGGTGGGCGCTTACGCGATCGTGATCCTCTCGAAGGACAATCCGAACGAGTTATTCGCGGCGAAAAAAGGAAGCCCGATGGTGATCGGGATCGGCGACAATGAATTTTACATTGCCTCCGATGCAACGCCTATCGTGGAATACACGAAGAACGTTGTGTACCTCGAGGACGAAGAGATCGCATTCATCGAGCGCGGAAAAGAATTAAAGATCAAAACGATCAAGAACAAAGCGAAAACGCCTTATGTGCAGGAGCTGGAGATGAAGCTGGAAGCCCTTGAAAAAGGCGGCTTCGACCATTTCATGCTGAAGGAGATCTATGAGCAGCCGCGTTCCATTAAGGATAGCATGCGCGGACGATTAAGCTCCGAAAAAGGCATTGTGAACTTAGGCGGCATCACCGAATACGAGCAGAAATTTGTAAATGCAAAACGCATTGTGTTCGTAGCTTGCGGAACTTCCTGGCATGCCGGACTGGTGGGCGAGTATTTATTCGAAGACCTTGCACGCATTCCCGTTGAAGTGGAATATGCATCGGAATTCCGTTACCGCAACCCGATCGTTTACGAGGATGATGTGATCATCGCGATCTCACAATCGGGTGAAACGGCGGATACGCTGGCCGCGATAGAGCTTGCAAAATCAAAAGGCGCAACTATTATCGGCATCTGCAACGTGGTGGGATCTTCCATTGCGCGCGCAACACATGCCGGATCATACACACACGCAGGCCCCGAGATCGGCGTTGCATCCACAAAAGCATTTACCGCACAGGTAACGGTGCTTACGCTGATGGCATTGCGCATCGCTTTCCTGAAAGGCACTATTTCATCATCCCGCTTCCACCAGCTGCTAAGCGAGCTGGAAGCTGTTCCTGACAAGGTGCAGAAGGTGCTGGAGAAGAACGAGCAGATAAAATTCATTGCCGACATTTATAAGAATTCAACCAACGCGCTGTACCTCGGCCGCGGCTACACATTCCCCGTAGCGCTGGAAGGCGCGCTGAAGCTGAAAGAAATTTCCTACATCCATGCGGAAGGCTATCCGGCTGCAGAGATGAAGCACGGCCCTATCGCGCTGATCGATGAAGAGATGCCGGTGTTTGTGATCGCGACCAAAGGAACTTCCTACGAAAAAGTAGTGAGCAACATCCAGGAAGTGAAAGCCCGCAAAGGAAAGATCATTGCTATTGTAACCGAAGGCGATAAGCAGGTGAAGGAAATGGCGGACTACTCGATCGAGATCCCTGAAACGGATGAGATCCTGGCGCCGCTGATCTCTGTGATACCGCTGCAATTACTGTCGTATCATATCGCGGTAATGCGCAACTGTAACGTAGATCAGCCGCGAAACCTGGCGAAATCCGTAACGGTGGAATAACAGGTCAGCATAAAATAAAAAAAGCCCCGCAGCTAACTACTGCGGGGCTTTTTATTGTTGTAATGTTGTAATCTACTCGAGAATGATCTTCTTTGAGTACCGCTGGCCATCTGAATAAATACTCAGCAGATAGATCCCTTTATGGTAGCCCGAAAGATCAAGTTTATAATCGCCCGCATTATTTCTGAGCTCACCTGATCTCACCTTGTTCCCTAAAATATCGTACACTTCGATCGTTCCGCTGGCGAGACCTGCCGCACTAATGGTAAATAATCCCGTTCCCGGATTCGGATATACTGCTATGCCTGGTTCGTTTTGCACCATCTCCGTTTCAAGTACAGGCTCTGCGTCCTCATCGTCCCTTAACCCGGGACTGTTACCCACAGAGCTGCAGGGATGAATAAATGCATAAAAGCTGTTCGAACTGTTCGGCGTTGCCTTAAAACCCGGGCTTAACTGCACATACGAGCCTGCACGGTAGGTAAACGTGTTTGCCGAAGCGAGGATCGCTGTAGAGGTCACCTGGTTAACTGCCTCGTCGTACTGGTTGCCGCTCTGGCTTCCGCTGTATGAAAGGCTCAGGTTCGACGGACACTGGAGGTCATGCTCCCACACGCCACGTCCACGCGTCGCAATACGAAGCCTGTTAGAAGCATAGTTGATCTCCATGTCGCTGGCTGCTAACCGCGGCAAACCGTATCCCAAAACCGACCACGTGGTTGAGGACCCGTTGATCGTGGCGTTGTTTGCGTAATACACGTCTCCAAGGTCGGTTGCGATGTAGAGGCCGCCATTGCTGCCTTTTTCAGCCACTATACCACATACGCCCGTAGAGGGGAAGTTTCCTGTGATGTCGGTGAAAACCGGGCTCAGTGAATTGGTGTAATCTGCCTTCCAGATATTATGACCACTTAACGGCCACCAATAGCCGTTATACACAATGTACAGGATCTCGGGGTTGGTTACATCCGGGATGATCGAGTAAATATGCGTAGTCGAGGCAACTGCAGGCGATGGCAGCGGCGGCAGCGGAAGACTTTCCCAGCTGTTCTTAACAGTGAGGGCCGCCGACATAACGGTCTTGGTCCTCATGATATAAGTCTGGCTTCCGGCCAGTCTCACGTACATGTAGTTTGCGTTCGCCGGAGATTGGACTACCATTTCCGGGTAAGGCGACTCATCGATCCCTATTCCGTTCACGTTTTGGAAGTCTGAGATCTGTTCAAACGTACCGGTGCTTTTTCCCCGGTCGTTGGAACGATAGATCTCGTAATGGTTCCCGGAGTATACATAATTGTAAACATAGTTGGGATATACAGGGTTTTGTGTTAGAAATTTTGCCCAGGTTCCCACCGACGGGAAATTGGTGCTGACGTTGTATGTGTAGGCATGGCCACCGCTCGAGGAAAGAACGTGAGCGCTGCTGCCTTGAGAAGAGGCCCAAACATAGTCAGGATCCGAATAGTCGATCAGAGGCATCTGCCCATCTCCGGTATAAACAGGCTCCCATGACGGGATCCAGCTGCCGCTGTATGACCCATCACTTAAAACCGTTGCATCATGGTATAAACCAAGCGCTATTTTTTCAGCATTGGTTTGAGAAGTGGAGAGCGATGAGGTCTCTACCTCTGCCACTCCAAGGCCTTGCATCCTGGCTGCAACGTTTGTACAGCCATTGCTTGAAAAGCTCACTCCGCCGTGCGTACAGATCCAGACATCCGTGGAACAGCTTGCGCAGGTGGTGGGAGGAGTCGTAATGTATTCCACATCGTGATGGTAAGGAGTACTACTACTGCCGGAGTTTATTGTGGTCCATGATGTTCCACCATTTGTGGATTTCTGAAATTGAGTGGTGGAAACATTCGTATACACCGTGCTCGCATTGAAATTCGAAACTCCAAAGCCATTCCCCTGGCCCCTTGCGTGATCGGTCGCACTGCTTTTAAAAGCAGAAGTGTTCGTTGAGTAGGTATAACAATAAAGACTTCCGGTCCAGCTGTTACTCACTGAGAGATAATACAGAAGATCATTGTTTGCCTCAGTGACCTCAATAGTAACATTTGCGGTGGTGCCGGTACTTACTGAATACACCGGCGATGCCGACCACGAGGTTCCCTGGTTGGTTGTATATTCAATGGTCCAGTTTGAGCTTCCCTTAATTGCTGCATAAATGAAATTGCTGTTGCCGGGCTTGAACTCAATGTCGGTAACGTTACCGCTTTTTATAAGCGACCAGGTAACACTTACCGTATTGATGTTCGTCGATTTATACAAACCGTCGCTGGTGGCCACAAAGCCGGTTGCCGCGTTGCTTGGATCGATAAGGATCTTGTTCAATATCGTTTGGGTCTGGCTGGGAAATGTGTTATAGTCCGCGATCAGGGTATAGCTCGTTCCTCCATTGGAGGTCCGGTACACACCGGCATACCCCATAGTACCATTTCCAAGCGCTGCGCAGGCATACCAGGTAAGCGGATCGTTCGGAGAGAAACAGGCGCTCCTGCATCCCGAATGCGCCCATCCATCAGAGCCTGCATTTGTCCAGTTTACTCCTTTGTCGGATGTATAGAACAAGCCCGCTGTAAAAGAGCTGCACAATATTTTATCCGGATCAGGCCGGTAAAAGCTGAGAAAATTAACCGGGCCGATTCCTGGCTGGCAGCCGGAAACGTTGGTTAAGTCGGTGACCCCACCGGAAGGTATCGCATAAGGGCCCAGCTCTTTCCAGGCATCAGCGTTACCGTACGATCTATTCCTGGAGGGGTTTAGCCTGCCTTCATCATAGCTTTTGCGAAGCGACCTGTAGTAATCCTCAAATGTGCCTTGGGCGCCCAGTCGTGGTTCCCAGTAATCGACCCATTTTAAGAATTCGTTGTATTCGCTTCCCTCTTCTTGTTGTTCCTGTTCAATGGTAGAGCCGGAATTGGATATTTTCAAAAGCACTTCCGCCTGCTTCTCTGCCTTTATTTCGGCAAAGGTTTTGGCCTTATTCTCTGTCTGTGCATTTAAAATACCGGCTGACCAGATGAAAAGGAATATAATCGAAATTATTTTCGTTTTCATATCAGTATGTTTTAGTTTGTAAAAAAGGATCAATTATTTTGTCTGAAGAGCTTTCAGCGCAGCACTCAGCTCTTCAATTTTCTGATCCTGTTTGATCATGTAAAGCGTGAGCTCTTCGATCTTCGCGAGCAGCTTCGCATCCATTGCGCCAAGGTCGACGCCTTCCTTCACTACTTCTTCTGCGGATGGAATTCCCGGCAGGTGCTTGTTTGCGGAAATATATCTTTTCAGCTCTTTTACTTCCGGCAGCTGGTAATTATCCGCGAAAACATAATCCGACCAGTTGCTGGCACAGTTCACAGCAACTTTTACCTGCTCCGTTAATATTCCCGTCTGAACAAATAATTTATAATTCGTATTTGGGATACAAACCGTTGCCGGATCACCGATCACCACATTGCCATTCACTGTCAGCTGCGCCGTAGGATTATCTGTATTGATCCCCACACGGCCTGTGTTGGATAAGAAAAGGTAGTTGTTTCCGTTGGCGCCCGAACCCGAAGAGCCGAACGGTTTCCAGAAGTTCAATCCTTCCCTTCCCGAAACAGCTGTATTGTATTCAATTCCCCATTCTCCATTGGCCGCGCTTGATGAGCTTCCGCCAAATACGATCATCGGCCCTCCGGAGGGATTTGTGCCTGTAATCCGTATAAGCCCATTGTCGACGTGAAGCTTGGCAAGTGGTGCCGATGAGCCTGTACCAATGCCTACAAAAGAGGTGGAATGAATGCGCATAGCTTCTGAGCCGCCAATGGCAAAGCTCATTACATCCGCTGCGGGGTGAAATAATCCTGTGGTGGTATTGCCATACCATGTGAAATCCGGCGCGCTTGCTGAAGACCAGGTGGAAGCATTACGTATAAGTGGAGCGCTGTTAATTCCTGTCACCGCATTGCAGGAAAGGATGTCGCCTCCAACGTGCAGGGTGGCGATCGGAGCAGTTACGTTCGGCCCTATTCCTACATACCCACTGTTCTTAATGATCATCAGCGTGCTGAATGTACTGGTATTCGCCTGTGTGCTCAATTTCCTGAAATACAGGTCACCGGTGCCATTGCCCCAGTCGATCACACCACTGGCAGAATTAAAGATCAGGTGTGTTCCCCTGATGGACAGATTAGAGCCGAGATCGAGAGAGACACCGCTTGCTATTGAAGAGGTACCTATTCCAACAGTTCCCTGTGTAAAAAGAGAGCCGCTACCGCTTGAGCTGTAAACGGCATTCCACTGAGCCTGAGCAGTGGTAAAAGCTAATAGTCCGGATGCTATTAGCACCGAACGCGAATTGCGTAAAATGTTCATGATGATTTAGTTTTATCCTGCCTACTCTGAGAGGTTTTCGGCTTACCCTTGTTATGAGGGAGTAGTACTCGGCACAAAAATAAAAAAAAAATAAAAAAAATAAATTACCGTTCACTAAGTTTTTTGCACAAAAAAAATGCAGAGGCGAGAGAAGAAGGTTCCGGAAAGCATGCGTGTCATTGAAGGACTGCGTTTTTTTTTGTAATATTACATTTGCATGAAACCCACTATCGATAAGCTTCCCGTTGAAATGTACCGCACTATTCATAAAAAGGATGCGTATGGAAACAGGATCAAAGACAAAGAAAAATACATTGGCTACAAACGGCTGAAGTGTGTTGAAACAGGCCCGAGGATCGGGCATTTCCTGATCGATGTCATTTGCTTCCAGGTGATCTATTCGATCTTCGGCTCTCTCCTGCAGCTCTTGGCGCTGTTCCTTTCCAAGGATCCGGTTACGATACTTTCCGTAGGCCTCGCCGGCACATTCATCGGCTTGCTGCTCTGGCCGCTTTACTATTTCATGTTTGAGTTCTTTCTCCAGAGAACCCCCGGGAAATATGTGACAAAAACCATTGTGGTAAATGAGTACGGTGAAAAGCCCGATGCAGCCACAACGATCTTACGCACGGTGATCCGCCTGGTGCCTTTCGAGGCATTTTCCTGCTTCAGCGACAGCAACCGCGGCTGGCACGATCGCTGGAGCAAAACCTATGTGCTTACGCTGAAGGAGCACCAGGAGGTGCAGGCGCTGATGGAAAAATATAACACGGCAGATGCCGGCATGCCTGCGTAAACGCTATCCGCGATCATTCGCTCACCAGCCTGCAGCGCCGCAGTGTTTTTCCGTCCGATACCACGATCACATACACGCCCGGCGCTAAAGGAACATCGAATAAAACATCGGATGCATTCTTCAGATCCCTTTCATACACCATCCTTCCGGGCGCATCGAAGATCCTGACAGAAAGCGAAGCTCCGCTCATCCCATTTATTTTAAGGCTGAACGGACCGCCGGCCGGATTCGGATACACGTACATGCCTTCCTGCTTTTCTGCAAGGGAAGCGATTTCCGTAAGCGCATCCTCGCATACCACATAGGTTCCGGAATTGTAATTGCTCACCGCGGGAATAGTTCCCGTATTGTAAGGATACGGCGGACCGATGGAAGGCCATGCAGCTCCCGCAAAGAAAGCAGGTGGAGCGGTCAGATAATACGAAGCGTTGCTGAGCCCACTGGTCCCGGCAGGTGTGAGCACTCCCTTTACCATGTTTCCGTATTGGAAATGGCCGGTTCCCGCCAGGTAATAATTGCCCATGAAAGAGCCGGTGTTGGTGATCTCGTTGCCGACAAAGTTCTGATCGTTGGAAGCCGGGCCTGTATTCATGATCAGGCCATACAATGCGGCACGGTTGCGGAAAAAAGTATTGTACGGCCCGTTGATGCCATGTGAATTATCGATCACGATGTTCTGGCCAACATTTCCCTCGAACAGGTTTGCAAACACATAGTTGCCATGCAGCACCATGTCGCCCGCGCTGTTCACAGGAAAGCTGCCTTCGTTCCAGTATGGGTCGCGGGAATAATTATAGCCGAACACATTGCCGTTGGCTCCCGCCTGCAGGATCATGGAATGCCGCAGGTTTTTGAAAATATTATTTTCCACCAGCACCTCGCCCGTAGAGAATTGCAGCAGCACGCCGTAGCCTTGTCCGCCGCCGCCATAAGCAAACGCGTGATGAAAATAGCTGCCCGTGATCAGCAGGTTGCTGGAGGATGATACGGCCACATGCGCAAAATTAGTCATGGAGCTTTCCACTCCGCGGATCCGGCAATTCACGGCCATGTCGAAGTTAAAGTTCGAGGTTTGTGCCGCCGTGGAATCCAGCCGTTCGATCTTAAAGCATTCGAAACCTACTGAAGTTTTCGGAAACAGCTTTTTGATCCGTGGTGTTTCCGACAGAGGGAAATCCCTTCTTAAAGGGCTTGCGAGAAAAACGGAATCGCCGCTTACGCGTGTTACCTGTATGATCTGCGCAACGGAGTTCAATGCCCAGGAAGAGGTTACGAGCGTATCGTCATCCTGGAATAATTTGATCCATGTGCCGGCAGCTATCCCGGCAGAATCGGGCACGAGCAGGTACACACCGTCCTTTTGCGCGCCTGTCATCAGCGCATATTCACTTGCGGAAGAAGAGCCTGTAACACGGAACAGGTCCTGCGCAGCACCGGAAAGATCGAACTGCAGCGTGCTGAGCGAAGAGGAATCTCCGCGGATGATGATGGAAGATGGCAGGCTTACACTTGCATTGAACAGGTAGGTGCCCCCCGGAAAAAAGATAACGGCAGGATCGCCTCCTGCGGCGGCAATGGCATTTTGCAGCGGAAGGTCGTTAATGGTGATCCCATCGCCCTGTGCGCCAAAGGAGGTTACATCTATTGTAAGTAAAGGTTCCGTCACTGAATCGCGCAGGCCCGCAAGGCTCCAGTCAACCGTTCGCGAAGCGGGAATAAGCTGTGAAAAGCCGCTTTCCGATACAAGCAGAAAAGATAAGGCTGCAAAAGCGGCACGGAAACTCTTAAAGAATGGGGTGGAACATATTTTTATAAGCATGCTTCAGGATTTTATATGAAATTTAAAAAACGTTTCAAAAATCTTGTTCCAGGTAAAGATGGCCATAATTTCCTTTGGTTCATCCGGCACTTTATTTATCCCATTTCGGGCAATATATTCCCCGTTCCGGTTAAGTATTTTCCGCTTTGGAATGCTCTATCCCTTTACCAGCGTCATTTCTTAATGGCTGCATAATTGCATAAAACCGCTGGCACAAAAAATTCCCCGAAACTATTCTTATGAAAAAAACAAATGATCGCCTTAAAGCGAAACCGGCTCCTCTTAGCAAAACACCAACAGGCATTGAGGGCCTCGACGAAATTACAGATGGCGGATTACCAACCGGGAGGCCGACACTGGTTTGCGGCAGCGCAGGCTGCGGTAAAACATTAATGGCCGTGCAGTTCCTGATCAAAGGGATCACGGATTATAACGAACCGGGCATATTCATGACCTTTGAAGAATCGGCGGAAGACCTCACAAAAAATGTGGCGTCGCTCGGCTACGACCTTAAAAAGCTGATCGCCGATAAAAAACTGAGAGTGGATCATGTGAAGGTAGAACGCTCTGAAATAGAAGAATCGGGGGAATACAACCTCGAAGGCCTGTTCATCCGCCTCGAGCATGCCATCAACAGCATCGGCGCAAAGCGTGTAGTGCTGGATACCATTGAATCATTATTCGGCGGCCTCGACAATACGGTGATCCTGAGATCGGAGATCCGCAGGCTGTTCCACTGGCTTAAGAACAAAGGCGTTACAACGATCATTACAGGTGAAAGGGGCGAATCGTCGCTCACGCGCCAGGGACTGGAGGAATATGTTTCCGATTGTGTGATCCTCCTCGATTTCCGGGTGATCGACCAGATCTCCACGCGGAGATTAAGGATCGTAAAATACCGAGGCTCCACCCATGGCACCAATGAGTACCCTTTCCTTATTGATGAAAGCGGGATCTCCGTGCTGCCAATCACCTCGCTCAGGCTCGAGCATAAGGTTTCCGACAAGATCGTTTCCACGGGAATCCCGGGGCTCGACAAGCTGTTTAAAAAAGGAGGATATTACCAGGGAAGCAGCATTCTCATCTCGGGAACGGCCGGCACAGCCAAAACCACGCTTGCCAGCTACTTTACTCAGGAAACCTGCAAAAACAAAGGCAGGGTGCTTTACTTTGCCTTTGAAGAATCACCTAATCAGCTGATCCGGAATATGAAGTCGGTAGGGATCGACCTGCGCACCTATATTGACAAGGGTCTGCTGCAGATCCATTCGAGCCGCCCAACGCTGCACGGACTGGAAATGCACCTGCTGTCGCTCCACAAGCTCATCCGCGACTTCAAGCCGCAATGCGTGGTGATCGACCCGATCAGCAACATGATCAGCATAGGAACGATCAGCGAGGTGCGGGCAATGCTTGTGCGGCTGATCGACCTTTTGAAAATAAACAACATTACGGCGCTGTTCACATCGCTTACCCAGCAGAATGTAAGCAGCACCAACGAGCTTACGGAAGAATCCGTTTCCTCGCTGGTGGATACCTGGATCACCGTGCGCGACGTGGAAGGCATCGGAGAGCGGAACAGGGGCCTGTACATCCTGAAATCGAGGGGAATGGCGCATTCCAACCAGGTAAGGGAATTCATCCTTACCGATAAAGGCCTTAAGTTCCTTGATTTTGAAACAGGCCCGGATGGCATTCTGCTCGGCTCGGCAAGAAAGAAGTACCAGCTCGATACATTTGCCGACAATTTAAAAAAGAAGCAGGCGCTGCAAAAGCGCGACCGGGAAATTCTCAGGAAGAAGAAGATCCTGGAAGCGAACATCCTTGCGATGCGAACAGAATACGAATCGGTGGAAGAAGAGCTGCATAAGCTGGAAACTGAAGAAAGGGGACTGCAACTTAAAACAAAAAAGACCCTTGATTCCCAGCCTGTGAAAGCTGTGAAAAAGAAAAAAAATTAACGATGGTACAAAAAAACGAGAAAGCAGGAGAACCCCTCTGGCAACTCCGCTTGTACATTGCCGGCAAAACCGACAAATCAGCGCTTGCGCTCAGCAATATAGAAAAATACTGCAGTGCGCACCTGGATAACAACTACTCCATCGAAGTGATCGACCTCCTAAAAAGCCCGCATTTAGCGGAAGAGGATCAGATCTTCGCCATTCCTACACTTGTAAGGAAGGGCCCCCTGCCTGTGAAAAAGATCATAGGCGACCTGTCGAATGAAACGAAGGTGCTTGCGGGCTTAGAGATCATGCCATTACCAAACCAACAAAAAAATGAATAGTACCGCCACCAAAGAAGAGTACATCCTGAAATTATACATTACAGGCATGTCCATAAGCTCCGTAAGGGCAATAGAAAATATCAAGTCGATCTGCGAGGAACACCTGCAGGGGCGTTACACGCTTGATATAATCGATATCCACAAATTTCCGGATACGATGTATGAGAACAACATCATTGCAAGCCCCACATTAATAAAGCATTCACCCCAGCCGTTCAAAAAACTGCTGGGCGACCTTTCTGACCGTAGTAAGGTGTTAGGGGCATTAGGAATCATAACACAGTAACAGCATGGTGTCAGAAATCAAAGAAAGCACTTTACTACAGGAGAACCAGGCCCTGAGAGAGCAGCTCGAGGAATACAAGGAGCTGATCGAATCCATCAGGACCGGGCAGGTGGATGCCCTTGCCATCAGCAAGAACGGGCAGCCGAACATCCTGACGCTAGAAAGCACCGATTTTATTTATCGCGTGCTCGTGGAGAGCATGGCGGAAAGCGCACTGAACATTACCGAAACAGGATTAATATTATATGCCAATACAGCATTTGAGAACTTACTTGGAATGTCGAATGCCTCCGTTATCGGCTACGACCTCGAATCGCTGATTGATCCGCTGTTCCGCGAGAGCTTTAAAAAGCTTTTCAAGGCGGCCTTTTCAGGAACCAGCAAAGGAGAAACCATTCTGCTGTATGAAGGAAGGCGGATCCCTGTTTATGTTTCCTTCAGCAGCCTGTTCCCACGTTTCTCAGGGATAGGCATCATCATTACCGACCTTTCCGAAAAGAAGAACCAGGAAAAGATCCTTACATCTTACAAGGACAGGCTCTCTGAAAAAGAAGAAGAGCTGATCCTTGCAGAGGTTTCCCATCTCCGCAAGGCCAAGGAAAAGCTGGAAGAGCATGCAAAGAACATTGAAGCAAAGAACAATGAGCTGGTGAACACCAACATCGAGCTGAGCTCATTCACGTATATCGCCTCACATGACCTGAAGGAGCCGCTGCGCAAGATCAGGATGCTTTCCGAATACATTCTCGAGAAGCAGGGAAAAGATTTTTCACCCGAAGTATTGCGGCACTTTTCAAGCATTACATCGGCCATCGGATATATGCAGGAGCTCATCGCCGGCCTGCTGAGCTATTCAAGCATTAACAACAATCAGCTGAAGCTGGTGGATACCGACCTGAACGAGATCATTAAGGAAGTAAAGAGCAACCTCGAAGCGGTGATCGCGGAAAGAGGCGTTAAGATTGAAAGCGGGGAGCTGCCGGTGCTGAAGATCATAAGCATCCCGTTCATACAGCTGTTCTCCAACCTGATCTCAAATGCCGTTAAATACAGCCGTAAGGACGTACCGCCCGTAATTGCCATCAGCGCGAAGAAAATGCAGAGCGACGAAATTGAAACTGAAATACTGTTATCTGCCGATTCGTACTGGGCGATCACTGTGCAGGATAACGGCATCGGCTTTGAGCAGAAATACCAGCATAAGATCTTTGAGCTGTTCCAGCGGCTTCACGAAAAGGATGTGTTCAGCGGCACTGGTATCGGGCTGGCCATTTGCAACAAGATCGTTCAAAACCATAACGGATTTATCACCGCCTTTGGTGAGCCGGGGGTGGGAGCCAGATTTACAGTTTATCTTCCGGTGGAAGAAATAAAAAACCTTCCTGAATAAGCAGGAAGGTTTTTTTATGTTGAGCTATTTTTTTCGTTGCTTAATCAAGCACCCTGAAATCGAGGATCACTTTGCTGCCATTCTCTTCAAAGGTTACATTGTCGGCCAGGTTCCGCATCAGGAACACTCCCCTGCCGTTTGGCTTTTCAATGTTCTCGGGGTTGGTAGGATCGGGCAGGTTGTTGAAATTGAAGCCCGGGCCTTCGTCCTTCACGCTGAAGGAAACCCTGTCGGGATGCGATTTGAATGAAATATCGATGCTTTTATTCGGATTGGCTTTGTTCCCGTGGTAGATGGCATTGTTTACCGCTTCTGTCAGTGAAACCAGTATGTTGCCGTAATAATCCTCACTGATGCTAAAAAGGTCACATACGTCTTCGATCATGCGCTCCACCAGTATAATGTTCTCTGCCTTTGAAGAAATGCGAATTTTTTGATTTTCTGCAAGTACCATATCTTTAGTCTTCGAAGTTATTAAAGTATTGATTGACTTTTGCTTTGTAAAACGGATTTAAAGAGGGGGGAACAGTTTTGAGTAGTTCCGTTTCTTTCTGTTTTAGCTTGTTATACTCCAAAAAATCGTTAGGGTTACTAAAATTTTCATTTTTTGCCTCATTCGACTGCCTTTTTTCATCCATTTCGCGTTCTTTCTCCGCTTTTTCCGATTCCAGCAGCCTTGTGAGAATTTCCTGCTGGCGCTTCATGGTCTCGTTGCTCAGCATTTTGTTCACGAGGTCGGTTTCGGTCTGCTCCATTTTCTCCGCCAGCTTGCCGAGGTTTCCTCCGCCTTTTCCGTCCTTGTTCAGCTGGTCGGCCATTTTACCCAGCTCCTTGCGGATGGCTTCCTGCTGTGCCGCTAATTTGGCAAGCTCCTGGCTCATTCCGCCCATTCCTTGTCCGCCCTGCTTATTTCCCGGCTTGTTGCCGTTCTTTTCCATTCCTTCCTTCAGCTTTTGGATCTGCTTGTTCAGCGCTTCCTGCATCTGGCGCATGTTGGCGGCAGAAGGCTTGGAGCCGGTGCCGCCGGGCTTGTTGCAGCTGCCGCTGCCGGGCTTGCCGCTTTTTTTCTTGGCTTCGGCCTGCATCTGGCTTAATGCCTCGTTCAGCATCAGCGCAAGGTTGTTGATGGAGGTCATGGCGAACTGCTGGCGGCTCATTGCTTCCTGCTTGTGGTTCCTGCCATCGAAGGAAGGCGTTTGCGATTCCTTGATCTCATCCACAGCCTTTTCCATGTTCATGTTAATGGCGCTGGTTTCCTTGAGCACCGCCGATTTGATCTGCGGAACACGTTTGGCAAGCGCAAGCAGGCTGTCTTCCACCATTTTGGAATCATCCTGCAGCTTCTTCTGCTTCTGGTTAAGCTTATAGAACTGCGGATCGTTTGTTTTGGCATTGGAGAGCTCTCCCATGAGCGCTTCCTGTCCGAACGACAGCTGCACGATGTTCTCGAGCAGGTCGCGGAGCTGGTTCATGTCCTCGCTTTGCTGCTCCTGTTGTTCCTGCTGCTGCATTTGCTGCATCTGCTGGCTCATCTCCTGCATTTTCTGCGCGGCGCTCTTCTGCGATTTGGAAGCGCTTTTCTTCTGCTCCTGGCTCAGCTGGTCGCTGCTGTTCTGCATGTCTTTCTTAATATCTTCCTGCTTCTGCTCGGTATTCTCCATCTTCTTCGGCTCTTCCAACGCTTCGTTCTTTTTCTCCAGCTCCTTCATGTCCTTTTTCAGGTCATCGAACTTTTTGTTCAGCTCATCCTGCTTCTCCTTCTGCTCTTTTGCATCGGCTTTCTTGTCTTCGCTTTTCTTCGCAAGGTCATCCTGCTTTTTGGCAAGGTCGTTCAGCTTGTCGATGTTCTCCTGCAGCTTCTGCTCAAACTCCATCTGCTTGAAGATCTCGAGGTTCCTGTCGAGCTCCTTCATCAGGTCCTTATTGTCGAGCTTCATTTTATCGAGGGCTTCCTGCACTTTATCCTTGTCCATTTTTTCCAGCAATTTCTGGAGCTCATTGTACTTCTCTTTCATTTCCGGCGTCATCACCTTATCGAACAGCTCCTCCAGCTGGCGCTGCTTTTCAAGCATTTCCTCATCGGGGTTCTTGTATTCGTTCTGCTGCTCGTTGTTCTGCGCATTTTCATTCTTGATGTTCTCCACCTTTTTCTGCAGCTGCTTTTGCTTATCGAGCAGGTCCTGCATCTTCTTTTTCTCTTCCCATGTCAGCTCTTTCTTCTCAGCCACTTTGCGCTGCAGGTCGCTCAGCGCTTTCTGCACATCCTTGGCCTGGGCAATGCTTTCCTGCAGGTCGTCCTTGATCTTGCTGTTGTTCTTTTCGGTGTTGTCGGAAAGCTCGTCGAGCGTTGGCGCCTTGAAGATCATTTTTTGCGAGCGGGAGGATTTGCTGCCGGTAACGCCATCGTTATCGAAGACCTCGAAATAATATTCGATCTGGTCGCCGGCATTTACGCCCAGTGCATTGAGGTCCCAGAAATGGAAGAAAACATCCTGCGTACTGGCAGTGTTCACCAGCAGCGCTTTGGAATTGGTGGTCATCTTTTTGTAATTATCCGTGATGGCGGAGTCGTTGTTCACGATGAAACGGTAATTGAAGGTAAGCTTCGCAAAGCCATGATCGTCCTTCACCTCGCCGCGGAAACGCAGCTTTTTGGAAGACAGCGAAGTTGAATCCTTCTGCTCGCTCACCTCTATCTGCGGGTATGCATCGGGGATCACGTTGATGGTGTATGTTACGGAATCCCTGCTTTTCAGGAACTGGTTGGAAGTGGTCACCGAATAGGTTTTGTCGCGGTACAGCTTTGCGGAATAGTTGAATGCATTTTCCGCGTTCTGCTCCACCGCAAAGGAAGTATCGTTGAAGTTCATCCGCAGCTGCTTTGTGTTCTGCGTATTGAAGTTCCAGCTCACTTTGGTGCCGGCAGGCACAATGAGATCGCCGGTGTTGGCAACGGTCTCATCTTTTTTATTGAGGTATTTCGGATAGCTCAGGGCGATCTCAAAGTTCAGCAGCACAGGATTAGGAAGGGCCACGAGCTCATATTCCCTCGATTTAAACCCATCGGCGCTCAGCTGGAAGGTCACATTCTTCTGAACGTTTTTAAAAAGGTAATTGAAATTCACGATGTTCTCTTTATCGAGCTTGAACTCGTTGCCGTCGATCTCCACATATACATTCTCCGGGATCTCTTCCCCGGTAAGCTTTACTTTCAATTCATAATCCTGCTGCGCCACAGTTTTCAGGTCGCTGTTCACGATCACAAACTGGAAAGGCGATTCCTTTTCAAAGTAATCGCTGTGCTTAACAAGGCGCTTGGTACCGTCTGTAATGATGCTTGGCGCTGCAAACAGGATCACGATCACCATGAGGAGCGGGATCAGCGCATATTTTAAATGCTTTTTATTTTCTGAAAGATCGACTGCGGAAGTAAACGGAACAGGCTTTAATTCCTTTGTCTTTTGATCGATGCTGGCCTGCAGCAGCAAAAGGGAATTGGCATCAATGGATCTTGATTGCTGCTGCAATTGCAGCACGTTGATCAGTTTATCCTGTACATCCGTGAAGTGCCGCCCGATAATGGCAGAGGCTTCCTCGTAGGAGATCACTGTTCCATACCTGTACAGCTTTGAAAGCGGGATGATCATGTACTTTACCAGGATGAACAGGCTGGAGAGGATGAACAGGTAAAAAAGCACCGTTCGCACAGTAGTGCTGAAATGCGCGTAGTATTCGAGGGCGGTGACGGAGATAAAGAACACAAGCACCAGCCCGATGGTATAGATGAAGCCCCGCACCAGCTGGTTCTTGTAATATTTCCGGATGAATTCATCCAGTTTCCCGATCAGGTTCTGATAATTTTCAGTCATTGTTTACTATAACGTACTTTTGGTAAATAAGGTACATTTCAAAGGTAATAAAATCCGGCTGCTTTATCAAGTGTTGAGCGGCTGGCATTACTTTTTACTTAAACAAAAAAAGGGTTAACTTTGCCGTAATGATGTCGCGGAAAGCGAAAATCCACAAATCCCAAAAAACCAACGAAAACATGATCTCTAAAAAAGTAGAAGCTGCGCTGAACCAGCAAATCGGGCTTGAAGCCTCTTCCTCACAATATTACCTTGCTATGGCATCCTGGGCGGAAACGCAGGGACTGGAAGGCGTTGCCGCATTCCTTTACGGGCATTCGGATGAAGAAAGAATGCACATGTTAAAGCTTGTTAAATATGTGAACGAGCGCGGCGGGCGTGCCCTGATCCCTGCTTTGAAAGCGCAGCCGCAGACCTTTAAATCGGTGCAGTACGTTTTTGAGGAAGTGCTGAGCCACGAGGAGCTGGTATCATCGGAGATCAACAACCTGGTGGAGATCTGCCTGAAAGAAAAAGATTATACAACACATAACTTCCTGCAGTGGTATGTATCGGAGCAGATCGAGGAAGAGGCATTGTCGCGCCGCGTGCTCGACAAGCTTAAGTTCATCGGCAATGATAAGGCCGGCTTGTATTTCTTCGACCGCGACCTTGGAGGAATGTCGGGCGGAGAAGTACCTATACAAAAGGGAAGCAACTAATGAAAAAACTGATCAGCATTGTATTGATCATGAATGGGATCAGCCTGATGGCTGATCCCATTTATATTTCAGGCGACACCGTAACCGCAGACAAGTCGCGCATCATGGCGCACCTGCAATTCCTTGCCGGATCTACGCAGGCGCGGTACGATGAAAATGTGAAGCGGCTTGATGAATGCGCCGCCTACATTTTAACCGAGTTTAAAAAATTCAGCGAGGATGTGGAAGAGCAGAAATACATGGTTGCAGGAAAGGAATACAAGAATGTGATCTGCTCCTTCGGCCCGCGTGATGGCACCCGCGTCATTGTAGGTGCGCATTACGATGTATGCGAGGTGCAGCCGGGCGCCGATGATAACGCAAGCGGTGTTGCAGGATTGCTCGAGATAGCGCGCATGCTGAAGAATAAAAGCTCAACATTAAAATACCGCATCGACCTTGTTGCCTATACGCTGGAGGAGCCGCCGAACTTCCGCACGGAGAATATGGGAAGCGCCGTGCATGCAAAAATGCTGCACGACCAGCACATAGAGGTGAAAGCAATGATCTGCCTGGAGATGATCGGATATTTTTCGGACCTGCCGCATTCGCAGGAATACCCTGTGGGGATCATGAAGCTGTTCTATCCGACCAAAGCAAACTACATTGCCGTGATCGGGAAAGTGGGACAAGGCCGTACCACGCGGAAGATAAAACGAAGCATGGGCAGGAATTCGGAAGTGCGCACGATCTCGCTGAATGCGCCTGCCTTTATTCCCGGGATCGATTTTTCGGATCACCTCAACTACTGGAAATACGGCTACGTAGCGGTAATGATCACCGATACCTCCTTTTACCGGAATGCCAATTACCATGAAAAAACTGACACGATCAGCACGCTGAACATTGATAAAATGGCGGAAGTGATCAGGGGTGTGTTTGGGGCGATAATGCAGATCGCTGATTGAGGATTTTAGGATTGTCATTCTGAACGGAACGTAGTGGAGTGAAGAATCTCTCCTGTGCACCAGATGTTGCTGGCAGAGATCCATTCGCTTCGCTCAGGATGACATACAGGATGTTATTGCGAGGAGGTACTAGCGTCAGTTCGAGTAGCGAGGTACGAGCATATCGAGAACAAGCCACGCGCTTTCTCGATACTCTCCCTTCGGTCGATCCCGATAGCCATCGGACGAAATGACCGGCGCACGGACCGCGTTATTCTAAATACATTTTTATCGCCGCACCGATCAGCTCCCCTTCTATCAGAAACCCATCATGGCCGTAAGGCGAATCGATCTCTACAAAAGTTGAGTTTGGAATATGCTGCGCCATGAACTTCTGCTCATTCACCGGGCAGAGCTGATCGCTGGAAATGCCGATGATGATGGTTTTTATCTTAATGCTTTTCAGCACCTCCTCCACCGTTCCGCGGTTGCGTGCAATGTTGTGCGAATCCATCGCCTTGCCGAGAATCCAATAGCTGAAGGCATTGAAGCGCTTCACTAATTTTTCGCCCTGGTAATGAATGTAAGAGCTGGCTTTAAAGTTATCGAGCTTGTGTTCGTTATCGGTTTGCGTTTTAACAAATGCGCTGTAATTCCTGTAAGTAAGCATCCCTATTGCCCGTGCGGCCTTCAATCCGGCTGCCCCTGCATTCGCATCCAGGTCTTTCCAGGTAGGATCGGCCTCTATGGCGAGGCGCTGCGCGGTATGGATGGCGATGCCCCATGCCGATTCCTGCGGGCTGGTAGCCACAAGCACCATCTTTTCAAACACCTGCGGCTCCATCAGCACCCATTCCAGCACCTGGTAGCCGCCCATGGAGCCGCCGATCACTGTCTGGATCTTTTCGATCTGCAGATGCTTTCGCAGGATGATGTGCGCCTGCACCATGTCGCGGATCGTCACTTGCGGGAATGCGCTGAAATAAGGCTTATCAGTTTCCGTGCTTACGCTCAGCGGCCCTGAGGAGCCATAGCAGGAACCGATAATATTTGCGCAGATGATAAAATGCTTTGCAGGGTCATACGTTTTTCCCTCACCCACGAGCGAATCCCACCAGTCGGCCACATCGCTGTTTGCCGTAAGCGCGTGGCAGAACCAAACGATGTTGCTTTTATCGGCATTGAGCTGTCCGTACGTATGATACACCACATCGAGCGAAGGCAGCAATTGCCCGCTTTCGAGGCGGATGGGCTGGCGGTATGTGAAGAAATGTCTGTTCATTTTTGTGAGAGTAAATTTAAGTATTTCCCCGAGAATTCAGCGCAAGCTTTTAATATCTTCACACCTCATAAAAAAACAGTTAAATTTATTGGATGATCGGCATCGCTGATCGGCACACAAACTTTAATCAGTACCTTAAATGTCAAAAAAATCAATCCTCATACTCATTGTTATCATTGTAATTGCGGCAGGCGGGATCATTGGCTTTGCGGGAAAGCTGGGAGATGTAAAAAAGATAAAAGCAAATCCGGCGCAAACAACAGGAACCATTGTTGGATCCGACAACCTGAATGAATACAATACCAACGGCTGCTGGATCTATTTTGAATATACCGTGAATGGTACCACATACAAACACTGTCAGAAATACCATGGCTGGGAAAAAGCAGATAATTATTTTCTGCACTACAAATTTCCCGTGGTGTATTGCCTTGATGATCCCGATCTGGGCCGACTGCTGATCACCGGAGATGAATATGAAGAGTTTGGCCTCGCTCAACCCGACAGCCTGAAAAAGTACAACGGAAGGATCCTGTAACATCACAGGGAACTGTTCAGCTTGCAAAATTAATTACCTTTGAAAAACACAAAACAAGCAGCATGCGAATAGAACTAAAACGGCTGGATGATGCATTTCACTTTGAAGCGGTAAGTGAAACAGGAAATGTTGCATTAATGGATGCCGGCGAGAACATCGGGGGGCACAACAAAGGCGTTCGCCCGATGCAGATGCTGATCATGGGCCTTGGGGGCTGCAGCGCGATAGATGTGGTGCTGATCCTGAAAAAGCAGCGGCAGGTAATTGAAAGCTTCGAGATCAGCATTGATGCGGAGCGGGAAAAAGACAAGGAACCATCGCTGTGGGAAAATATAGAGCTTCATTTTAAGCTGAAGGGACAGATCGATAAGGAGAAGGCTAAGCGCGCCGTTCAGCTTTCGATGGAAAAATACTGCTCCGTTTCCAAAACGCTGGAAATCGCCGGAGCGAAGATCAGCTATAAAGTAAGCGTGAATACTAATGATATTTAACACTAATTAAGTTCAAGCTCCCTCTCCTTTGGAGAGGGTTGGGGTGAGGTCTATGAAAAAATTTGAAACAAACGCCATTCGCACACAAACCGGGAAAAGCTCCAACAGGGAGCATTCGGTGCCGCTGTACTTAACTTCCAGCTTCACGTTTGATGATGCGGAGCAGATGCGCGCAATGTTCGCGGATGAGCAGGATGGCAATATTTACAGCCGCTTCACCAATCCCAACACTTCCGAGCTCATCGAAAAAATGTGCATGCTGGAAGGCGCCGAGGCAGGCTTTGCAACGGCAACAGGCATGGCAGCCGTATTCGCGAGCTTTATGGCTTTGCTGAAAAGCGGCGATCATATCCTTTCTTCAAGCTCCATCTTCGGCTCAACCCATACCGTGCTTACCAAGTTTTTACCGAAATGGGGCATCACCTGCAGCTATGCCGATGTGAACAAGCCTGAAACATGGGAAGGCCTGATCAAAGAAAACACAAAAATGATCTTCGTGGAAACGCCTTCCAACCCGGGGCTGGATATCATCGACCTGCAATGGCTGGGCAATCTTGCTAACAAGCACAACGTGATCCTCAATGTGGATAATTGCTTTGCAACGCCGTTCATTCAGCGGCCCACCGAATTCGGCGCGCACCTGGTGACACACTCGGGTACCAAGTACCTCGACGGGCAGGGACGCGTGATGGGCGGCATCGTGGTCGGCAAAAAAGAGCTGATCAAAGAGATCCATACCTTTTGCAGGAGCACAGGCCCGGCTTTGTCGCCTTTCAATGCCTGGACACTTTCAAAAAGCCTGGAAACGCTGGCTATTCGCATGGAGCGCCATTCGCAGAATGCGCACAAGCTGGCCGGACTGCTGGAAAACCATCCCGAAGTGGCGCAGGTGCGCTACCCGTTTTTACTGTCGCACCCGCAGTTCGAGATCGCCAAACGGCAGATGAGCATGGGAGGAGGAATTGTTTCATTTGAAATAAAAGGCGGAGTGGAAAGAGGAAGAAGGTTCCTCGATGCCTTGCAGATGTGCTCCTTAACAGCCAACCTTGGCGACACGCGGACGATCGCCACACACCCTGCTTCCACAACACATTCGAAGCTTACGGATGAGGAGCGATTATCGGTGGGGATAACGCCCGGACTGGTGCGCATTTCGGCCGGGCTCGAGAACATCATCGATATTGTTGCAGACATCGAGCAGGCGCTGGAAAGGTCGAAATAGCCCTTTCCTATTCCTTGAATTATTAGTACTTTCGCTCTCCGATAAATCTGTGTCTATTTTAACAACCAGATTGGTAATTCGTTACAATTCGTAATTCGCATATGACCAAACCAAGCTTTGACGATATATACATGGAGCTGGCAGAGAACCTCGCCAGGCGCTCGCATTGCGTAAAAGCGCAGGTAGGCGCCGTGCTTACAAAAGATACCCGCATTGTATCGCTCGGCTATAACGGTCCGCCGGCCGGCACGCATAACTGCGACATTGAATGGCCCGGGGAAGGCTGCCCGCGCGACAGCAAAGGCAGCTGCTCCCTTGCACTGCATGCCGAGCAGAACGCGATCCTGTATGCTTCCAAGAACAACGTCTCCATTGAAGGCTCCACGCTGTATGTAACGCTATCTCCCTGCATTTCCTGCGCCCGCGTGATCTATACCACAGGCATCCGGCGCGTGATCTTCACCAATTCCTACGCAAACTTCAAAGGCCTTGCAAGCGACGAGGGCGTGGATTTTCTTCGCAAATTCGGCGTTACCGTAGAGCAGTACAAAAAGCCTTAGCCGGCCTGTGGCATCCTTTTTATAGAAGGATTACTTAATTGATAATTATCTTTGCATCCTTAATAAAGCAAATGCATATCGAAAATGAACCGTCCTAAATTCTACATATACCTTCCTATATTTTTCGCGCTCATCCTCGTTCTCGGGATCTTCATCGGCAGCACCTTTGCACCCGGTGCAGGCAGCAGCTCCATCGCCGTAAGCGGCAATAACAGCTACAACAAGGTGGAAGAGATCCTGAAATACATCGAGCATGAATATGTGGATACGATCAACGAAAAAACGCTGGTGGAAACCACCATCACCTCCATGCTGCAAACGCTTGACCCGCATTCGAGCTATATTTCAGCCGACGAGCTGGCTGCCAACAACGAGCCCCTGCAGGGGAATTTTGAAGGCATAGGCGTTGAGTTCAACATTGTGGATGATACGATCCGCGTGATCGATGCGATAGTTGGCGGGCCTGCCGAAGCAGTGGGAATGGAAGCCGGCGACAGGATCGTGAAGGTGGATGGCAAGCCGGTGGCAGGCATCAAGATCAGCAATAAGCAGGTGATGGAGCGGCTGAAAGGCGAAGGCGGAACAAAGGTAAAGGTGAGCGTGCTGCGCAAAGGTAAAAGCAAGCTGCTGGAATTCACGATCACCCGCGGCACCATCCCGATCTACAGCGTAGACGTGGCATACATGCTTACGCCAACTACCGGCTATATCAAAATTGCACGCTTTGCAGCTACCACCTACAATGAATACATGGAAGCTTTTAAAAAGCTGAAAGACCAGGGCATGCAGAACCTTGTGATCGACCTTCGCGGAAACGGCGGCGGATACCTGAACACAGCCACCAGCATTGCAGATGAATTCCTGGATGCAGGAAAAGGCATCTTATATACACAGGGCAAGGCGCGTCCGCGCAAGGATTACAAAGCCAGCCGGAAAGGCTCCTTTGAAACGGGCAGGCTGGTGGTGCTGATCGACGACGGATCGGCATCGGCAAGCGAGATCCTTGCAGGTGCGTTGCAGGATAACGACCGCGCTACCATTGTAGGAAGGCGCTCTTTCGGGAAAGGACTGGTGCAGGAGCAAAGCGAATTCAGCGACGGATCGGCCATGCGCCTTACCATTGCGCGCTATTACACACCTTCCGGGCGCTGCATCCAGAAGCCTTACAACGGGGATATCGAGGCTTATTACAGCGAGGAGTACGACCGCTATAAAAGCGGGGAGCTGGAGAATGCCGACAGCATCAAGGTGGCAGACTCGCTTAAATACAAAACACTGTCGGGCCGCATCGTATATGGCGGCGGCGGCATCACACCCGATGTATTTGTGCCGCTGGATACAAGCGGGCGCTCGCATTACCTGAGCGAAGTATTGTTCAATGGACTGGTGAATGATTTTGCGTATGCGTATGCCGATAAAGAACGCTTAAAGCTGAAGGGCTATAAAACAGTGGAGAATTACAGCCGCTCGTTCAACGTGGACGGCGCCATCCTGGAGCAGTTTGTAGCGTATGCGGAGAAGAACGGCGTGAAGCGGAACGAACAGCAGATCAAACAATCGGCAACCATACTCGAACACCAGCTGAAGGCCCTGATCGCACGGAATATCTGGAACAACGAAGGATTTTATCCCGTATTCCAGTCGCAGGACAATGTGCTGAAAAAAGCGCTGGAGGTGCTGAAGTAACTATCTCAGCAGCGAGAGGAAGCCTTTGTATCTTTTGCCGTCGGCAGTTGCAATGTAATAATATGTTCCATCCGGAGACGCAGCTCCCGACCTTGTCTTACCATTCCAGTGCAAATTGCGGTCAGCGCTCCTGAACAGGAGCTCGCCCCACCTGTTATAAACCAGGATCTCGAACTTTTCAATGCAGTCGTGGGTTGTGATCATGAAAAGATCATTGTCCCCATCATTATTCGGAGTAAATACGTTGGGAACCATGAGGTCGGTCCCGTCGCATACAGGCTGATCAAAGGAATTTTTGCAATCCATATTTTCCGCGAGGGTGCTGTTTATGAGCGCTACTGTTGCCGGTAACTGCGGCATCAGATCCACGGGAATAAGGCTCTGTGCCGCGGAAGGAGAATATACTACAGGCTCCATCGACAGAAGGGAATCACTGCATCCATAACGGCCGGAAGAATCTGTTTTGAAAAGCGACACAGGCGTAAACGCACTGCTAATGAGCGCACAGCCTCCATCAGCCGTAGGCTGCGCATCGGTACCCACAGAGTAGGAGTTAATGCCCAATATTCTGATCCACCTCATATTTCCGGTATTATCAAGCGCAGCCATGCATGGCCCGTTCCAGCTGTCGGCGGAAATCAGATACCCTCCGCCTGGCTTTTTCCGTATGGTAAAGCCCTGGTACATACCCGCGACAGGAGTATTGTAGGCCTTTACCCAACTGATCACTCCTGCGCCAGTAACTTTAACCACCGTAATATTATTTGATACAGTCCCGCAGGCAACATATCCTCCGTCGGGCGATTCGGCAACATCATTGAACACTCCTGTTTCACCCGTAAAGCTATATTCCCAGCTAACCGTGAAATTGTGATCCAGCTTCAGGAGAAAAGGATAATCATAACCGCCCGCAACAATATAGCCGCCGTCCGTGGTTTCCCGGATCGCATAGGCGCATCCCCACACGTCGGAAGGAATAGTAAATGCTTTCCCTGCCAGCGGATTTCCGCTGCTGTCGGTTTTCAAAACATAAGCGCGCTGGATCCCGGATGCGAGAGTAGAGCCGGCAACAATAAAGCAATTATCGGAGGTTTGCTGCACACAGTAAGCTGCGCTCGTACCTGCGCCGGGATACAGCCTTGACCAGCTTACGTTTCCGGAAGCATCGGTACGGATGAGGCAGATCCCCTGGTTCGCGTTCTGCGGATACAAGCAGGTAGCGATGATATAACCATTGTCGGCACACTGAAAAACCGAGCAACCGTCGCTTGGCTTAACGGAATAGTCTGATTTATTATATTCTTTGATCCATTGTGAAACACCTGCCGCATCAAGCTTGATAAGATAACCTTTGCTCAGGTTGGTTTCAGGATCCATTTCGTACACGGCATCGGAGGAGATAATATAGCCGCCATCGGACGTTTGCTGAAAATTGTGCATTGAAGCCTCATTCCACATCTCAAAGTTCTTTACAAACGTTACCGGCGCCTGCGCATGGATCTTTAAATGGATCAGTATTGCCAAAAGGAACAGAGTGGAACGCTTCATGTCGCCTGTTTTTTGAGGTAGACGCAAAAATGCCGGAAAGGTTGCACTAAACATAAAAGGGCTGCTTCGTAAAGAAGCAGCCCTTTCAATTAAAGAAACCGGTAATTATTTTTTCTCTGTTGTTGTTGTTGCAGGCGCAGTAACCGTATCGGTTGTTGCAGGGGCTGTAGTTGCCTCAGTAGGCATCGCGCTTGCAGCATTGAATAATGAATCCATTTTTTTCTGCTCTTTAGCTTTTTCTTCAGCTTCCATTTTGGCTTTTTCCTCAGCGCTTGGTCCGCAAGCTACAAAGCACATAGTGCCTGCTACGAACAATAAAGTAAATAATTTTTTCATTTTGTTTGTTTGTTTTGGGTTAGTACTTGTATCTGAGCGCAAAGGTAGCCAAAAACGTATATGAAAATTTTTGATAATCAGTTTAGTAGCCCTTTCTTTAAACACAGCAATGTTGAAAACCCCGGAAAGCAGGAGTTTAATTTGCGGCTTTTTATGCTCCCGGACGGTTAAAAATTGCATACCTTTGAAATGATAAATACCAAATTTAATTAACCTAAAAATCGTAATACTATGGCTTTTGAATTACCTAAATTACCGTATGCATACAATGCGCTGGAGCCGCATGTAGATGCAAAGACCATGGAGATCCACCACAGCAAACACCACCAGGCGTATGTGACCAACCTTAACAATGCCATTGCGGGAACGGATGCTGAAAAGCTGAGCATTGAAGAAATCTGCAAAAATATTTCGAAGTACCCGATGCCGGTACGTAACAACGGCGGCGGACATTTCAACCACTCGCTGTTCTGGACGATAATGGCGCCCGGCGCAGGCGGAGAGCCTACAGGAGACCTTGCTGCCGCTATCAACTCGGCATTCGGATCATTCGCAGAGTTTAAAACACAGTTTGCCGCTGCTGCCGCAACACGCTTTGGATCGGGCTGGGCCTGGCTCATCGTGAAGGATGGCAAGCTTGCCGTTTCTTCAACGCCTAACCAGGACAATCCACTGATGGACGTTGCGGAAGTTAAAGGAACGCCGATCCTGGGAATAGATGTATGGGAACATGCCTACTACCTGAACTACCAGAACAGAAGGCCTGATTATGTTACCGCATTCTGGAATGTGATCAGCTGGCCGGAAGTGGCAAAACGCTTCAGCGCTGCAAAATAATTTCCAATGCCCTCCGTATTCAGCGGAGGGCATTCTTATCTCCCCGAGTCATGAACAAAGCTTTTTTTATGTTGTTGATGATGCTTTTCACAGGCAGCCTGAGACCCTCCGCCTTTGCTGCCGCACTTCCTGCGAGCGATTCGCTTGCACAACCCGGTAAAATGCAATTCAGGGCACTCTCGCCTTCCGAAGCCGAGAACATGCTCATCCGTACTTTTCCGGGAATGACCGTGGAGAAGCGGAAAAAGATCGTTTCCGCGATCCTTGCCTTTCCTTTTCCATTCGGCTTTATGGGTGCGCACCGCGTGCTGCTCGGCTGCAAGCCCTGGATCCCGGTGGTGTACATGGCCACTTTCGGGGGATGCTTCGGCCTGCTTCCAATGATCGATTTTATTGCGATCGTATGCAGCAAGGATATTGAGCAATATGAGAATAACCCGCATGTGTTCATGTGGCTGAAGTAGTTTCGTAAATTAGTACAGATTCGTATTCGTAATGAAGGTTGGTTTATTTTTCGGCTCATTTAATCCCATCCATGCAGGCCACATGGTGCTGGCCAATTACATGCTGGAGTTCACCGATCTCGACAGGATCTGGTTCGTGATCTCACCGCATAATCCCTTAAAAAACAAATCCTCTTTGCTGCATGAGCGGCACCGGCTGCAGATGGTGCAGATAGCGGTGGAAGACAACAGTAAAATGAAGGCAAGCGATGCAGAGTTCAAGCTCCCACAACCCTCATACACCGTAAATACACTTGCGCATTTAAAGGAAAAATATCCGAAGAATGAGTTTGTGCTGATCATGGGTGAGGATAACCTGGGCAGCTTTCATAAATGGAAGAATTACGAGGAGATCCTGAAACACCATGAGCTGTACGTGTATCCGCGCCCCGAAGGAATTAAAACGCCGCTGCACCTGCACAAGAAAGTGAAGCTTGTGAATGCTCCGCACATGGAGCTTTCCTCCACCATGATCCGCACCGCGATTAAAGAAAAGAAAGACATCCGTTATTTTATTCCCGCAAAGGTGTGGGACTACATTAAGGAAATGCATTTCTACGAAAAGTAAGCTGCATTGAGCAGACAGCCTTTTTTAATTCGTAATTTTACACCGCAAAATTTATTCAGCATGTCGAGGATCATCCGTTATTTCATCCAGGGTTTAATCATTACCGTTCCGGTTGCCGTAACCGTAATTGTTATTTATAAGATCATTGTTTGGATCGGCTCTCTTTTCAAAGGCTTTGGAACGATCATCAGCCCGGTGATCGATCCCTTCATCATTATCCTTACGGCCCTGGTGCTCATTTTCCTGATGGGACTGCTCGGCTCTTCCATTATCCTGCGCCCTTTGTTCAGCATGTTCGACAATGCGCTGGAACGTACTCCCGTTATTAAAACGGTGTATTCGTCCATCAAGGATCTTTTCTCCGCATTTGTAGGCAGCAAAAAACGCTTTAACCGGCCGGTGCTGGTTACCATCAATAAGGAAAATAACATCCAGCAGCTGGGCTTCATTACGCAGGAAGACCTTACGGAGCTTAACCTGCAAAAAGGGCATTTCGCTGTTTATGTACCTCTCTCCTACTCTTTTTCAGGAAACCTGCTGATCGTTCCGGCCGACCATATTACGGTGGTGGAGGCTTCATCCACGGAGGTCATGAAGTTCATTGTGTCGGGCGGCGTGACCGATCTCGACGACAAAGAATAGTTTTTTTTATTTGAAGAAGAATTGTATCTTGTACTTGTCAACTAAAAACACACAGACATGAAGAAGATCGTTACTCTTGCAATCGCCCTGTCCATGGGCCTCGGAGCAATTGCCCAAAAAATCAAGATCAAGGAATCCAATGAAAGCATCGGCGGCGGAAGCCACAATGCCTTAACCGTAACGCTTTACGAGATCAGTCCTTCCGATGCCGAAGATGCCTTCCGCTCGTTCATGAAAAAATATGACGGCAAGCGCTCTTCCAAGGATGGCGCCATCTTCGTAGACCATGCCACTATCAAGGACATGGGAAACAACACGATCGATATTTATGGAAAAGCGCAGGGTAAAAAAGGCGATCCGGAAATTACATTCGTGGTTGCCTTCGACCTTGGCGGCGCTTTTTTAAATTCCGGCGATCACAAGGAACAATATAAGATCGCTGAAAAAATTGTGAAGGAATTCGCCGTACAGGCCACAAAGGATGCCATCCAGGAAAAGCTGAAGGCCGCCCAGAAAGTACAGTCGAACTTTGAGGATGAGCAAAAATCACTCGAAAAGGAGAACAAGAACCTGAACGACGATATTGCGGATTACAAAGCGAAGATCACGAAAGCCGAGCAGGACATTGCCAAGAACAAAACCGACCAGGACAAGAAAAAAGCGGAGATCGAAGCACAGAAAAAAGTGGTAGGCGAGATCGACAAAAAATTACAGGCGGTAGAATAATCACCGGCGAATTATAAAAGAACCCTGGCATTCCTGCCGGGGTTTTTTATTGAAGCTTTCGCTGCGTTTCATTGCCCTCAGATGACACACAGGATGGCTCAGTTTCTCTTAACGATGCATATTATCCGGTTACCGAAATGCCGCCAAAATCAGCAGTTTGAGGATGTATCTTTGAAAGAAAAAACCATGAAAAAGCTCATTCTGCTAACACTCGCAACCGCTCTTTTTTCCTGTGAGAAAAATGAGCCCGGCTCACATGCCACAACTACAACAACCACTACTTCGACCAGCGGACTTCCCACACCCGACCACATTATTTTTGTGTGGCTGGAAAACAAGAACTATTCGCAGATCATTAATGCGTCAACCGCACCGTACATTAATTCACTGATCGCCGAAGGAACGTTCTTTACCGATTTTCACGCTTTAGGACATCCGTCATACCCCGAATACATCCGCTTCTTTTCCGGCACCGACAATGGAAAGAACGATGACCACTGCATTACCGGAAAGCCCTACAGCAACGAGAACCTGTACACGCTGCTCAAGGCAAAGGGAAAAACATTTGCCTGGTACAGCGAAGACCTTCCCGCAACAGGCAGCGATACCTGCAGCGCAGGTAAGTATGTTGAAAGGCATAATCCTACACAGTGCTTTTCAAATGTTCCGAAAAGCGCCAATAAGAAGTGGAGTGATTTCCCAAGCAATTATACCTTGCTGGAAAATGTTGTCTGCATTTCACCAAACCTGAACCATGATATGCATGACGGAAGCATTGCCGAAGGAGACACCTGGGTGAAGAATAACCTTCAAAACCTGGCCACCTGGTGCAAAACGCATAACTCCGTTTTTGTGATCTACTTTGATGAGGACGATGGAAGCAGCGCCAATCACATTCCGGTGATCGCGGTAGGCCAGCCGGTTAAGGCCAATCACAAAAGCTCAACGTATTATGACCACTATAACATGACAAGGACGATCCTTGCCATCTATGGTGCAAACCAAGTTTTAAATACCAAATCGAGGGCAACAATAACGGATTGCTGGAAGTAAAACTGCGATATAAAAGTCAAAGCCCCGTTTTCCCAAAAAGGAAACGGGGCTTTGCTGCTATTCAGATGAATTATCTCGACACCTTCACCAGCTTTTGGGAAAATAAACGGTCTGTTGAAATATACTGCAGCATGTAGCATCCATCAGGAAGGCTTTCATCAAGGCCAATTTTTATCTCCCCCAGCATCGGCTCTGCCGTAAATTTTAAATCCTTTCCATACATATCCGTAAGCTTTAGCTTCGAAAGATCAAAAGTATTTGTATGGATATTTTTCAGGTAAAAGCCGGTATTAACAGGGTTTGGATAGATCAGCATCTCCTGCACCGATTGTTCATTGATCCCGACTGTTGAAGGCATGGCCGAAAAATCTTTCACATAACAGCTGTCCTCCGTGGGGCATTGCACGCGGATCCAGCCATACGCGGTAGTGCTGCCGTTCTGGTATTTCAGGCCGATGTATTTATCGCCACCGATCCAGTCGTTCACATTTTTATTACCTCCGCCATATCCCGAGTGATCGCTGATGTATTGCATGGTGTCCCACATTGCACCCGGAGGATCTATCGGATCACCTGCATTCAGGGGCTTGGCCACTTTGGTGACATACCAGAGGGAATATGCGGGAACATAAACCGAATCAAGCCGTCCTAAACGAATGAGTACATCGGGGTTTAACGGATATACACTGATGTATGCCGCAGTTCCGCCGGAGCTCACAGCGCCGTTGGCCTTTATCTGGATGTCGGCCGAGGCATCGCCAAACAGGTTAATATCATACGTTTCATCGCTGTAGGGCACAATTGTGTAATTGATAAGTGTGTCTGGCGTTATGTCGGTATAAACCGGGAATACAGTTCCTGCATTCTGGCTGTGAGCGCCCATATAAGCGCCGATCAGGAGGGGCATAAGTAAAAGTTTCTTCATCTTTTTCTGTTTTAAATTAAACAATAGCAACTGGAGAGGCGACTGCCGAAAAAATATTCAGCGGTAAAAAGCAGTAAATATTCATGCCTTTGGAGGGAAATAAACTTGAAAAAATGCGCAGAAATAACGATGGTAAAGAGACAGGGAGAATTCCTGATCTTTAAAAATCTTTCTTCAAAAAAGAGTGTTGCGGAAAAATGTCGGCGGGATGAAAGCTCCGAAATTTATATGCCATGAGCGTTATACCAAATCAAGCTCAGGCTGAAGGCAGATAGATATTGAATACGGATCCTTCGCCGGGAATGCCGGAAGCATCCATGAATCCCATGTGCATGGTTACTATTTTCCGGCAGATCGCCAGCCCGATCCCGTTGCCTTCATATTTGTCTTTTGCATGCAGGCGCTGGAACATTTCAAAGATCTTTTCTGCATACTGCGCCTCAAATCCTATCCCGTTATCCTGCACGCTGATCTTCCAGTAAAAGAGCGCAGTGGCATCGGACCGCTTTAATGCTGCACCCGGAACTTTAACGGAGGTGATCTTTACCACAGGAGGCACGTCGGGCTTGCAGTATTTGATGGCGTTGCTGAGCAGGTTTATCATTACCTGCTGGAACTGGGCGGGTGCAACTGACAGCACAGGCAGCTCCGTGTATTCTATCACGGCATTCTTCTCCCTGATCACGTCCTGCAGGTCGGCAAGCACATCCTTCATAAGAATGTTCAGATCGGTGCTTTCCAACACAAGGGAGCTATTGCCGATCTTTGAATAATTGAGGAAAGCCAGGATGAGCCGCTGCATTCTTGCCGCCGAAAAGGCGATACGCTCAAGGTAGCTCGCCGCTTTTTCCGAAACCTGGTTCCGTTCCTTCTCCAGCAGGAGATTGCTGAAGATGCGGATCTTTCTTACAGGCTCCTGCAGATCGTGGCTGGCTACATAATTAAAGGATGCCAGCTGGGCATTGCTCTCCTCCAGCTCAAGGTTTTTCAGCTTCAGCTGCTCATTCAGGTGAATGTCCTCGGTGATGTCCTGAAGCGTCCCGATCAGGATCGCGTTTTTTTCCTTTCCGATGATCCTTCCGGTAGCACGCAGGTATTTCAGCTCTCCTTTGGCTGTGATCGTGCGGTGAATATAGGTTCCGGCAACGCGGCTGTTTAAGGTGGCTTCGCTCTGGGCGATGAGTAATTCACGGTCATCGGGATGAATAAAGCTCAGGTACTTTTCCAGCGAAGGCACAAAGTCTCCGGGCTCATGCCCGAGCAGGCGAAAGAGGTTATCGGAATACTCCAGCGTTCCGGAAGTAAGGTTCCATGCATAGCTCCCGATATTGGCGTTCTCTTCGGCATGGCTGAAAATATCGTTCTTCAGCTTTAATGCCGCATTCAGCGCGGTAAGTTCCACCTGCTTTTCAGCCAGCATACGATGCGCCTCCCCTGCTTCCTCGGCAAGCTTCTGCATGTCGAGCTTCTGCTGCGTTTGGCTTAATGTTTCACTGGTGATCAGGTTGGTCATGAACCCGATGATGAAAATAAATCCCGTTCGGACGAAGGCATAAACAAAATTACCATCCAGCTGGTCCAGGTAGTGCACGAGTAGAAAATAGCAGAGCGTATACAGGCTCGCCGTAAACATGGTTGTTTTCAGGTTGAACCGGAAAGCCACAGCAATGATGGAAGTGTACAGCATTACATGATAAGGCGAGAAAATGCCACCGGTTGCATAGATCCAGAGCGTTGCAAAAATGCAGTCGCTGATATAGGTGAACCAGCTGGCGAGGAATACCGGGTATTTCTCATAAGGCTTGAAATACAATGTAAATGCACCATAGAGCCAGATCAGCACCAGCAGAAAATATGCGAGATGCATTTTTACATGCGCTTCATCAAGGAAAAAAAAGGAGAGTGTGCCAAATAAAATAACCACAGAGCGTGCATACGAGATCTGCTTCTCTGCATTAAAGGCCTTTTGCTGCTCAGCGGTTTCCAGTTTCATGCAATGCTAAAATACCGATTGCCCTTTGATTACAGTAAAAAAGCTGTGTGGTATTTTTTCTACAAGCGACAAAGGCATCCGTATATTTCATACTTTACGGCATTGTTTTTTTGATCAGAGCACTATGAAGGAACCTACAGACATTCTTATTATCGGGGCAGGTATTTGCGGGCTGTATGCCGCGAAGGAATTATCCGCCAGGGGAAAGACCGTGATGCTGCTCGAAGCAAGAACGGAAACCGGGGGACGCATCCGTACTATTACGGGTGACTTTTCACATCCTGTTGCTTCAGGCCCCGAATTCATTCATGGCGACCTGCCGCTCACCAAAGCGCTGATCAGGGAAGCGAATGGAAAATTTTATGAGCAGGACGGAAAGTTTTACCGTTCGAAGAATGGAAAGATCAGTAAAAGTGAGGAAATGATCGCCGGCTGGGACAGGCTCATAAAGGAATTGAAAGCATTGAAAAAGGATCTTCCGCTTATGGAGTTCCTTGATACCCATTTTAACAGCAAGGCCGACCAGGAATTAAAAGCGGCAGTGATCAATATGGCAGAAGGCTTCGATGCCGCAGATGCCAGCCGCATCAGCACTTTCGCGGTGCGCGATGAATGGACGGGCGACAGCATGGAACTCTCCTACCGCATTGAGGGTGGCTACAGCATGCTTGCCGACTACCTTACAGCCGAATGCAAAAAGCAGGGCTGTATATTTCTCCTGGGCACTACCGTGAAAGAGATCAACTGGAAACCGGAGCCTGTGTTTGTGCATTGCGGCGATGGCCGCTCCTATTCCTCGGAACAGGTAGTAGTAACTGTGCCGGTCGGCGTTCTTTTATCAGAAGAAACCGCACAATGCCACATTAGCTTTTCACCGGACATTCCGGAAAGGATGAAAGCATTAACGCAATTGGGCTTCGGCCCGGTGATCAAGATCAACCTGGAGTTCAGCAGCGCGTTCTGGGCCGATCCTGCCCACAAGAACAGCGCTCCCCAGCTTTTAGACCTCGGCTTCCTGCTCAGCGAAAGCGAAATTCCTGTGTGGTGGACACAGGCGCCCGATGCGCCTTTCCTCACCGGTTGGGCAGGCGGCAGCAGGGCTGAGAAGCTGAAAGGGCTAAGCGATAAAGAGCTTTTTGAAAAAGCAATGGCCGCGCTTTCCGAAGCCATGAACACGCCTGTTGAATTTTTATATAGCCAGCTAAAAGCGCATTCCGTTTCCAACTGGGGTATAGATCCTTTTACCCTCGGCGCGTATTGCTATGAAACGCCCACTACACCAAAAGCAAAATTGATCATTGGAGAACCGCTTGAGAATAAAGTGTTCTTTGCGGGTGAAGCGTTGGGGGAGAGTACAGGAACTGTGGAGGCGGCGTTGGAGAGTGCGGTGCGGGTGTTAGAGAATCTAAATTCTCAAAAATAACCTTTGTATTGAATTGCTTCCTTTTTGCAGAAGGAATCAAAATCTCCATTCAAAAGAAACAATTTTGGAGATTCAGAAAAGTTATAGAGGCGATACAAATGATAACTTTCCGTCTTTTCCTTCGAAAATTCATATTCATTTTTTGAAAAGTAAAACGGCGTTTCCTTGCTTAGCTTCGTTGTTTTTACTTCAATGTAACGATCTGTACCATTTTTATTTTTAGATAGGATGTCAAAGCCTGCACCGTCGTCGTTTTTAGACACCCATTCAATCCTACTTGCTAAGGAATCCTTTCCTTCATTGATCAATCGCCACCGTTCATATTCTATTATCAACTCTTCGCCTTTCAATCCAAGGGCAACATTCTTTTGTTCGCGCTCAATATAATTAATCTTGATTGGTCTTCTTTTGTATACTGCTTGGGGATCATTCACGGATTCAATCTTTTCAGGGGCCTCCGAAATTATTTTTGCAAAGTCTACAGCATTTGTTACCTCTGCATTTTCCGCAAAGAACTCAAATTTTGGAACCAGACTCTTTCTCTTATTGCTAATATATTCCAGTGTTCTTTCCTCTAAAATCTGCTGGTAATTAAACCGGGGCTTATATCCTCGGATATAAGGTAGTCCTTGCCTCACTAAAACACCACTAATGTTTTGATGCTTAAATTCGATTGAGCCTTCCGACCGATTGTTCAATAAAGGAGAAAGCGCCTTTCTATGAAATGTTTTGCTGTATACCTTGTTCAAAAGCTCATCATTAAGCATTGCAAAATAATCCGCAATGATTAATTCTACTTCCTGAATTGTCCAGTCGTTTAATGCCAAAATAAGTGCCTCATCTTAAATTTATTAGCGTCTAGCGTTAGGGGAGAGAAATATTGTACTTCTTTTCAAAAAAAGCGTCTAGTTTGTTTTTATCCCGTTCACTAAGTACATATTTCTTTTCACTTGGCGATAGTTCACAAATACCAAAATTATTTATGTAATTCCCATTCAATGAGTAGTATTGGGCTGAATATGGTTTGCTTGTTCTCTCAATATAATACCAAAATAATTTGGTTTCTAATAATTTCTTGATGATGGCTAGTTCCTTTTGTGTGCTCCCAATGATTGCGCATCCATTATAAAATAGCAAATTTTCATCCGTATTTATGATATAACTAGGAGTCTTGTTGGACATCTTTGGAAAGAACATCTTATTTTTCACCTTTTCTAAAGACTGCGTTCTACCAAAAGCAAACCATTTTTCGTACTTCCTACTACCTTTATCTCTTGCTTTAAGTAACTTTTTTTTTCCTGCCAAGTAAAAATATGCATGTGGATAATTAGTTCTAAAGAAATCCTCATTTAACAGGCGAGGCTTTTCTTCGTCACTATAAGGAAAAATAACTTTTTCTTTGAGATCATTTAATCTCACAGAACTACTAAGCTTATTAGAATTTACAATATCCTTACATATATCTTTTTCAATAGGATAAAGGCTACCATTTTGTAAGTAATAAAAATCATCATCTTCATCCACTGGTCTGAAAATATAAACTTCGTTTCTTAAAGTAGCTATACCATGCCGAGTCTTAAATAGTTTCCCAAAGGCATTACCAGTCGATTCTATTTTAGTAATTAGTTCTATGTCTTGTAAGTTCCACCCTTTCTTAGAATTCAATCCTGCATACTTAATTTTTGTAGGAATTAAATCTTTGGGAAGATCTTTACTATTGGTTTTAACATACTGCATAAAATCCTGATGACTCTTTTCTATCAAACATATGCATGTATAAGTATTCTTCGCCCTAAAAACCTGTTCTGCCCCAAAGTCAATGATATCGAATTTTAAACTACAACGTTGAAAATAAGCTCTCAGCGCTCTGCCATTCAAACTTTTGAAGAAACTATTCATCGTAATGAATCCAAGAATCCCACTAGATTGAAGCAGCTCTATCCCAATTTGGAAGAATGGGATGTAGAGGTCTGGATTACCAGATTTACAAACTTCCCACTTTGCTAATCTTTTTTTAGTGATTTCAGATAAATGCTTCGCACCAACATACGGAGGATTTCCCAAAATTATGTCGAACCCAAAAAAATTCTGAATCTTTTTGTCCCATTGAAATGTTAAGCTATCGCCTTTAAACAAATTAAAGTGGAATACTTCGCTATCCTCTCCTTCCAAAACAGCCAGAAGAGTTAATAATAATTTTGTCCTAGTGATTGAATATGGCTGAATGTCCAATCCAAAAATTTGGTTTTTAAATATATCAAAATACGTCTGTTTTGTTCTTTTTTTAAGTTGCGTTGCAGCCGTATATAAAAAACCGCCACAGCCACAGGAGATGTCAGCAATTTTTGTTTCTGAAAGTGATTCTTTTTTTGAAAAAAAAGTTTTCTCAACAATATATTCCCTGATATATAAAGGCGTATAGACGGCCCCGTTAACTATTCTATCCGCAGGAGAAATTACAAACTCAAATATCTCAATTAATTCTTCAGCGCCAAATTTCCCAACCTCCTTTTCCAGAGTTGAAATAAATTTGGTTAAAATTTCATATTCCTTTTTGCTTTTCTCTTGAATTATAAAATCTTGAAGAAATTTGTTTTTAGTAACTGTTATATTATTCTTAGATAAAAAAGCGGATATAATAAGCCTATCAACTTGCTTAGGTTGAGTTGCTGACTTTTCTAAAAATTTAAATACCTCATTCTTCATTTGTTATAAATCCCTCTAATCTCTGCTGCTAAATCTCCCTGTTGCGCTCGCAATTCCCTTATACTTGCTTGTATTATAGGGTCAGTCGTTGAATTATGCAATGTTTTTAAAATTTTTTCTTGTTTTAAAATTTTTTCAAATTTCCAATTTAATGCATGAATTGGCTGGTTTAAAGCTAAATTCTCATGTATATATTTTGCTAGAGGATTGCCATTAAATACGGCAATACTGCCATCTGCATTTCTTCTAAATAACTTTCCATACTTTATTAAAGTTGGATTTACAAAACCCTGAATTCCATCATGAGATTTTTTATAATTCCTGGTTGGCCACTTATTCTTTTTTGCACTATTGCAAAAAGGGCAAGCATAAATTAGGTTTTCATACTTATTATCAGGAATTGTATGAGTCCACCCATCAGGTTTTCTTGGAAGAAAGTGATCTATTACATAACTCCTGATCCGTAGTTCATCCACATCATCACAATATCCACAGCGTTTCAGAAAGTCTTCTCGTAAGGTTTTTTTATAAGTAGTATACTTTTTGCAAGTTTTACGCCCAACTCGGTGCTTAGGAGTGGTTTCTCTAAAAGCGGTCATTTCTTCTTCTTTCCAATTTTCTTAATTAATGCATCGGTTTTCGAAATAATATCATCCAGTTTTTTGTTCGTCTCCACAGAAAAAAATTTCATAGGGATCTCATTATGGCCAGTTATCATTTTCGACAATTCGTTGTTTAATTCGATATACTCGTTTTCCTGAGATTCATCAAGCTTGTTTTTAAGCCTAAGTTTTTCAAGTGCATTCACTCTTTTGGTTTTGTCTTGAATTACAGCTTGATGAACTTGAATTTCATATTTAAGGATGTCCTTAAATCCAATCCGATCCTCTTCGGATGCCAGCTTGGGATATAGAATTCTCTTACTAATAATAAATCTTGGATTAATCAATTTGCTTTCTTTTCTAGCCTTATCAGCGTCCTTAGTTAGAATAAATGCAGGGAATCCCTGAAGTTGAGCAATTAGATTTTTGAAGAAAAAGTCGCCATTTTCTTTGAATCTACTATCATGATCTTTAAGCTTGTAATCTATCGCAATGGCATCTACTCCCAACTCCTTAATTTTTGAGATAAGATCATCAACAGAAGAAGCGAATGGAATTTGAACAATTGTAAATTCGTCCTTAAGAAATTTTACAAATCTACCTCGTTCTAATGCTTCCTCATCTAGGATAGCAATTGTATAATTCGATTTTTTTGCCATTTTTTACTTTGCCGTTTTAAAACTAATACCCAATTCAAACCCCTTATTAGGTCTAACCAAGTTTGCTTTTCCTTTATTTGAAGTAATAGCTGATTTAACCAACCACATTCCCAGTCCAGTTCCAATATCATTACCCTTGTCATCTTTTTTAGATGTTTCAAAAGGATTAAAAATATCAGTAATACGAGTATATTCGGTGGGAATTCCTGGTCCCGAATCTGTGTAGGTCATTTCAATTGTTCCCCCTTTATTCAAGACTTCTATTGCGATTTGTTTTTTACCATGAAACCCAGACCGATCAAATGCTTCAATAGAGTTAGTTATTAAATTATCAAATATCGTATCCAAGTCTAACTCAGATATCTTGACAGAATAATTGTGTTGCTTGTTTATGGAAATATCAAATTTAATATTCCTTTCTCTAAAAAGACTAAGCCATAAACGGTTAAAGTTTTTGAAATAATCTTTCAAGTCGAGCTTCTTTGTTTTACGCCTATCCTTTTTTGTTAATTCTACTGAGAATCCAATCCATTCACTAATTTTAGCGTCTTGCTTCTCAATATCATCAATAAGTAAAAACGGATTTTCCTCTTGAGAAAGTTTCTTAAGTTTAGTCTTGTCGATGAGAGCCTCAAGCGATTCCCGTAAATCGTCTGTTCGAGCAGACAAAGTATTTCTTATCCCATGAAATTCATGGGAAAAACTTGCAACCATTATACCTGCACTTGCCATCGCTCTTGAGATAGAAAGCTCTTCTTCCTTTTCAACAAGCTTGTTTTTTGCCGCTTTGTAACCACGTTTAACTGCACGATTTTTTTTCTTTGTTTCTTCTTGAGTTTCACTATCCGATTCATCTTCCTCTATAATGGAGTCCGTTTCATCAATAGCAGCCTCTTCCTCATTTAACGACTTATAAAGTTCATCAAGATTAAACGCGACTGTGCTTCTGTCATCTTCCTGAACCTTTATAATCCCAAGTAAAATATTTTTAAAGAATTCAAAAGTTTCATTTTCCTGTAGTCCTTCTCGACTTGATTTATCTTCTAAATAGTCATTTCCAATTCTTGAAAATTTTACAGTCCCTGCTATCTGATTTGGTCTTATTCGGCTTCCTTTTCTTGAAACAGCGGCTGGATTTAAACCATATCTTTCACCCAACATGAGCCAATCGTACGAAGGAGTTCCTATTTCACCGTAAGGCCTTACCCTGAAATAATCCCGATATAGCTTTACGCCCCCAAATTTTCGGAGCCAGAATCCACGGTCTCCAAGAAAGTCTTTATACTTGAATTTTTCTCTGTTTTCCTCGCTTAGTGTATTTTTTAAAAAATAAAACGTAAACTCAAAGTCTCCAAGAGTCTTAGCGATTTTCTTTGTATCCTCAAAACCTTTTATGAGTTGCTTAAATGTCATGTCAAGGTCGAAATGTTCCTTTTTGAAAGTTTTCTTGTCAAACGGAAACACTTTCATGTCGGGATACTCAAATAGTTTCGGATCAATTAAACTAAAATCAAATTCATTTCTATGAATTTTAATATGAACTTTCTGCTGTGAGTTCTTTTTGTAGGTTGCAGTAACTTTATAATCATAATCGTTAAATTGATTATTAGGCACTAAACCATACTTTTGTGATTCAGTGGCATTGATGAGATAGATCCTAATTTTGTTAGAGCCGTCAGGAGGAGTTAAGAGCTCTAAATTTTCGTATATCCTTGCTACAGTATCATCAGACCACTCGTCTCTTAATCCTGAAATTTTTAACATTGTCCCTTTTGCAAAGGCTCCTTTTGCAATAAGTTTGAGGACAGACTTGTTTTTTATCTCTCTTAATAAAAAAAATTTGTATGATGAATTTTTTAGTTCAGTTAGGTCTGCAAACACCTCATTAATTTTTTTTGTGTTTTTTCCAGCCTTCCCTTCAAAGTCACTCCAATCAACAGACCATTTGTAACCGACTTTACCCGGATACGTTATCATAGTGCATCTTTCTCCTAAACGATCCAAGGCAAAACGCCCTATCCCTTTCGCACCAGCTTTTACCCGACCAGAGTTCGTGACAGCGTTATTGAGTTTATTGTCAGTACCAATTGTCATCCATTGATCTGTAATGACAGTTTCCGTCATTCCATCACCACTATCAATAATTAGTATTGTGTCATTGGGTTTGTCAATTAGAACTATGGCTGTTGTAGAGTCTGCATCATAGCAATTTTTCACCAATTCAAATAAAGCGCCTTCCGCATTAGCAACGTTTTCACGTCCTATGAGCCGAGCAGTCCTTGCTGAAACGGAAAAAGCTATTTTCGCCATTTGGGGGTGTGTATATTCACCAAATTTAACCAAAAAAATGACTTATAAAACGGAAATGTATTTACCTAAATACTTAACAATCAAGTGATTAATAAGAGTGCCTTAGAGGGTAACATTGGTACAACAGAGAATTGGGATGGTGCAACTCCCTTGAACCACTTGTTTAGTTGCGAATTGAAGGCTTATTAGATCAACGGTTTCTAGACTATTTATCAGCAAATCCACATCTTATTAATTCGATACATTGGAGAAATTTTGAACGATTCTGCGCTGAGTACTTTGAGAGAAAAGGTTCACAACCCAACTTGGCCCAGAAACAAATGATGGTGGGGTTGACATTAGAGCCAAAGACAAAAACGATGAAAATAGCCCATTAATCCTCATTCAATGCAAACGGTATAAAAATCAGGAAGTAAAGATAGAAGCCGTCAAAGCGTTTTATACTGATGTCATAATAGAGAATGCGGAAGGGATTATTGTAACCACTTCATCCATAGCCACTGGCGAAAAAAGGTATGCGAAGCAAAGAAATATCCACTTACGTTTGCCCAAAACGAGGAAGTTAAACAATGGGCAATCGGCATGGGTCGCTATTATAATTATTGCAAGAGTAGGTTGTCGCACTCTGAACTATTGGAATTCTGTCAAATAGTACTTAAACATCAAGCAAGTAAAGAACTTAAAGCAAGTGTCTGAAGTTTAAAAGTTTGAGTTCACGTGCTTAAACTACATAATCACCATTGAATGTTCAAATTCTCCAATAAATGAATATCCGCAAGCTACTCTCTCCATGCAATAATGCTTTTGAATAATCTCATTCCTTTCTAGGAACTGGCTAAAATTTGTTCGCCTACCACACTGAGGACAAGTAGTTGGCTGTTCATTATCTAAAATATATATTATTTCCTTTTCATTTAATAAAAAATCTGACATCAGAAAGTACACAATTTGTTATGAAGATCTACTGCTCTTTTAAGTTCGTTTCTAATTCATTATAAATTTCCAAAGCTAATCCATCTAAGGCTGTATCATTTTTAGATATATCAATCTTATTCACTTTTAATGAAAGCTTCATAAATCTCTCATATACCTCAGCGCGTTCATTTTCAAATCCCAGCAATCCAAAAATAGTATCCCCTAAATGGAGGGAATACTGATCACTGTCCAACCCTAAGTTATTTAATCCATTTATCAGCTTTGTGTTAATGAGGCTATCCTTTATCAATGAGAGGATTAGTTTCTTTTTCTCTTTTGCCACCATACGAATTTACAGATTTTCTGTACAAACATACAGAATAAATTTCAAAAATCAGGCAAATTGTAAAGAATCTGTTAACGTTTATCATATTTATCTAACAACCCGATCAGAAATTCTTAAAATCGATGACCAAGCTTGGTAAATATCTTGCCAAAAGATCAGTAAACAAATCCGAAATTTCAAGGAAAACTGGCATCAGTAAACCACGAATAAGTGAGCTAACTCTTAATACAGCTACCAAGCTAAGGGCAGACGAACTATATCTGATCGCTCTCGCAATTAACGTGGAACCGTGCGAGATTTTATTGGAAGTTTGCGGGCATCTTAAACTTGAAAAGTGATCAGCCCCATTAAATTAATCCTGGGTTTTCACCCAAAATAATTTCGTCAATAATCCTCTTCCCGCTTCCGCTTCCTAGGAACAAGATAGTTCACTGATAAACTTTTGAAGAATGGGGGATGTGTGCCGACATTTTCCCAAATCGACAGCAATCTCTTCCCACTGATACAACCACCATCGCCGCAACTCCTGTTGATTCTCACAATGCGTTTTTTCCTGGCAATGGGCATATTTTTTTCATGCTGATCTACTGCTGGACATGAAAATTCCGGCTTAAAAACTCAGTAAAATTTAAACAATTAACCCAAAACCATTCACATGAAAATATCTACCCGATCAGTTATCCTGTTCGCCTTTCTGCTCCTCGGAATTACCGCGGGCAAAGCGCAGTGGGCAGCCACAAGCAACCTCTATGGAGGAAGCATCTTCTCCATGGCCTCCGATGGAACCAACACCTTTGCAGGCACCATCGACGGCGTATTCCTTACAACCGACAACGGCGCCAGCTGGCATGCATCAAACAGCGGCCTGCCCAACAACATTACGGTAAATGCCATTGCCATCGGCCTTGGCAAGGTCTTCATCGGCACCTACGGCTCCGGGATCTACGTTTCTTCGGATAACGGAAGCTCCTGGACACAATCGAACACCGGCCTTGTAAGCCTCGATGTACGCCACCTCCTTATCAATGGAAGCAGCATCTATGCAGGAACGGGCTCCAACGGGCTTTTCGTGTCAACGGATAACGGCGCCACATGGACAGCGATGCCCGGCACCATAGGATTTGAATCAGGCGCCATTGCCATCAGCGGAAGCTACATGTTCGTAGGCAACAGCAGCGGCGTTGAAGTATCGACCAATAACGGGCTCACCTGGAACCTGATGACCTCCGGCCTTACCAATCCGCATGTGAATACAATCGCCATCAGCGGCAGCACCATTTTTGCGGGCACTAACGGCGGCATGTCCATGTCGACCGATAACGGCAGCACCTGGAGCGCAACCAACACCGGCCTGAGCAACGATGGCGGCATCACCCATCCTCCGATCGCCGACATTGCCATCAGTGGAAGCACATTGTATGCAGCAACAGCAACGGGATTATTCCTCTCCACCGACAATGGCGCCACCTGGAGCAACTCCAGCAGCGGCATGGCCAACACCTATATTCATGCGCTCGCCCTGAGCGGAACGGATGTGTTCGCGGGAACGGACGGCGGCGCTTACCTTTCTACCAACAGCGGCAGCTCCTGGATGATCAAAAACAACGGGATCACCACTACGGTTGTTTTCTCGCTGCTGGCAGACGGCTCCTATATTTATGCAGGCACCGATTACCTCGGGATCTTCCGCTCGGGCGACGATGGCAATACCTGGATTGAAGCTAACAATGGGCTTAACAGCCGGTATGTGCGGGCGCTGGCCAAAAACGGCAGCACACTTTTTGCAGGAACGGATGCGGGCGTATTTGTATCTTCCGACAGCGGAAGCAATTGGACAGCCTCCAACACGGGCCTTACTAACCTGCAGGTAACAGCCATTGCAGTGAATGCTGCGGGCATCTTCGCAGGAACATACGGCGGCGGCGTGTTTATGTCGGCAGATAACGGAGCCAGCTGGTCGCCCGTAAATACGGGCCTTACCACCCAGAATATGCTCACGATCGCTATCAATGGCTCCAATATATTTGCAGGAACCTTCTTCGGCGGCGCATTTTTATCCACCGATAATGGCAGCACCTGGACAGAAGTGAACACAGGGCTTTCAAACCCGATCGTGCGTTCCTTTACGTTCAGCGGAAGCAATGTTTTTGCAGGAACGGAAGGCGGCGTGTTCTTGTCGGCCGACAACGGTGCTACCTGGACACCCGTAAATTCGGGACGCGCAGGCTCTGACGTGATCAATTCGATGGTCAGCAACGGGCCGGAGGTATATGCAGGCACAGAGGACGGGGTTTATCTCACCATCGACAACGGCAGCTCGTGGATGCCTGTTAACTCCGGCTTTTCAGCGAACACTATCGCTTATGCGATGGCCGTAAGCGGAACCGATATTTTTGCCGGAACCGACAGTGGCGGAGTATGGCGCCGCTCCCTTGCAGAGATCACAGGAATTAAAACCCCGCAAACGGCAAGGATCAATGTCTATCCGAACCCATCCACAGGCATGTACAGAATTTCAAATACGGGCATTGAAAACCCGGAGCTGAAGGTTTACAACACTACAGGCGAACTGATCTACGGCTCGGAGACAAGCGGCATGAGCTCGGAGATCGACCTCAGCGCACAGCCTGCAGGGATCTATTTTCTCAGCATAAAGAACAGGGATGGCAGCAAACAATTTTATGAAAAGCTGCTGAAGCAATAAAAATCAAGAAGGGGCCGAAAGGCCCTTTTTTATTCCGCATGAGTAATAAGATCACTTCGCCATTGCTTAGGCCCAAATGAATTTTTTTAAAATAATACCGATCGGTATTATTTTATTTATATTTGCAGCGTAAACGAAATTGTAAGATGTCAAAAGCCGGTCGCACACGCCAGTATATCATTGAAAAAACAGCGCATGTTTTTAATGCCAAGGGCTATTCCGGCACTTCGCTCAGCGACCTGATAGAAGCCACTGGCCTTACCAAAGGCAGCATCTACGGGAACTTTGAGAATAAGGATGAAGTGGCCATTGCAGCCTTTGATTACAACTTCGGCAACATCACCGCGCTGATCAGGGACCGCATCCGGGAAAAGGATACGGCGATTGAAAAGCTCCTCGTATATCCGCAAACACACCGTAACCTCCTGAAGATCCCTTTTCTTAAAGCCGGCTGCCCCCTCCTGAACACTTCCGTGGATGCTGATGATACACATCCCCTGCTCCGGGAAAGAGCGGTGAAGGCATTGAACTTATGGCGCTCCTCCATTGTAAAGATCATCGAGCATGGCATCCAGGCAAAAGAGATCAGGAAGGATACAAACCCAACGGCCTTTGCAGCTATCCTCATTTCATTAACTGAAGGTGCCATAATGCAGGCGAAGGTAACCGGCAAGCCAGCCGAACTAAACATTACCATGGACTTTTTAGAAAATATGATCCGGGATTTAAAACGATAAAAAAATTTACTCATAACCATACCGTTCGGTATATTTTGCAGAACGTTTAAAACTTATACTTATGAAAGAAGCATTTATCATTTCCGCCAAACGAACGCCGACAGGCGGGTTCCTGGGCAGCTTATCGGGATCGTCTGCAACGGAGCTGGGCGCCATCGCGATCAGGGAAGCGTACCTGTCGGCAGGCGTTGAACCCACGGCCATCGATTCGGTTTACATGGGCAATGTGCTGTCGGCCAACCTCGGGCAATCACCGGCCCGGCAGGCGGCAAAGTTCGCAGGCATTCCAAATGAAACGGATTGCACTACTGTAAATAAAGTATGTGCGGCCGGCATGAAAGCCGCCATTATAGGCGCACAGCAGATCCAGCTCGGACTGGAGCATCTCGTGATCGCAGGAGGCATGGAAAGCATGAGCAACGTCCCGCATTACGCGATGCTGAGAAAAGGATTGAAAATGGGCAACGCCACTTTTATTGACGGATTGCTGAAGGATGGCTTAACGGATGTGTATCACAACTTCCACATGGGAAACGCCGCTGAAATGTGCGTGCAGAAATATGAGCTGAGCCGCGAGCAGCAGGATGAGTTCGCGCTCCTGTCGTACGCGCGTGCCGCCAAAGCCAGCAGGGAAGGCAAGTTCAAAGGTGAGATCATCCCTTTCAGGGTAGCCCAGAAAACAGGTGAAACCCTGTTAGAGGAAGATGAGGACATCTCCAAAATAATTCCCGACAAGGTTGCTAAATTAAAGCCCACCTTCCAGGAGAACGGCACCATCACTGCCGCCAACGCGAGCAATTTAAACGATGGCGCCGCCGCCCTGCTCCTCGCATCCGCAGATGCCGTGACGAAGCACAAGCTCAAACCCCTGGCAAAGATCATCGCGTATGCCGATGCTGCGCAGGCACCCGAATGGTTTACCACAGCGCCATCGGCAGCCATCGGCAAAGCATTAAAAATGGCAGGCTTAACATTGGAGGACATCAGCTTTTTTGAGATCAATGAAGCGTATGCAGCGGTTGTGCTGGCCAATCAAAAGATCCTTGGCCTCGATCCGAACAAAGTGAATGTATATGGCGGCGCAGTGGCGATGGGCCATCCGCTGGGTGCCTCCGGGGCGCGCATCATCTGTACGTTGATCTCCGTATTGAAACAGGAAGGCGGCCGCTACGGCTTAGCCGCGATCTGCAACGGCGGCGGCGGCGCATCCGCAATCATCATCGAAAACATTAACGCGAATTAAATAATTAAAAACAACACGCTATGAAAACAGGCTATTTAGAAAGTGTGACCAAACAATTCGAGTATTACAAATCACTGGGCGATAAAACGATTGCGCAGCTGCCCGCTGAAAAGCTCTCCTGGCAATACAATGCGGAGTCGAACAGCATCGCCACCATTGTGAAGCACCTGAGCGGGAATATGCTTTCACGCTGGACCGACTTCCTCACTACCGACGGCGAAAAGGAATGGCGGCAGCGCGACAATGAATTTGAGAACGACATGAGCTCTAAGGAAGACATCATCGCCACCTGGGAAAAAGGATGGAAATGTTTGTTCGATGCATTGGCAAGCGTGAATGATGATGAGCTCGATAAGATCATCTACATCCGCAACCAGGGGCATACCGTAATGGAGGCCATTAACCGGCAGCTGGCGCATTATCCGTACCATGTAGGGCAGATGGTGTTTATCGGCAAGATGATCCTTGATGAGAGCTGGCAATCTCTTTCGATACCCCGCGGGAAATCCGGCGCGTTCAATGCAGAAAAATTCTCAAAAGAAAAGCACAGGGAACATTTCACAGAAGAGTTCCTGAAAAACAAGGACGAAAAAAAGTAATCTTAAAGATACAGATAACGAATGCCCGCGAATTTTACGAATCGCGGATGCATAAATATATTCAGTAAAAACTATGGATAAAACTTCAACCTCCAACTACAAGATCCGCTTTAACGATTGCGATATGTTCGGACACCTCAACAACTCCAGCTATCTCGATTACCTGATCAACGCACGCGAAGATCATTTAAAGGATAATTACAACCTGAGCCTGGCCGACTATTATAAAAAGGGACAGGGCTGGGTAGTGAGCACGCACGAGATCGCCTATGTGCGACCCGCTGTGTACAACGAAACGGTAAGCATTCAATCCACCCTGCTGCTTGCCGATAATGAATCGGTATATGTGGAGACCATGATGATGAATGAAAAGCAGGATCAGCTGAAAGCGATCATGCGAACAAAGCTGATCCATGTAAGCACAACCACCGGAAGAAAGGAACCGCATGATCCGGAATTTCTTGCATGGGCCAAATCAATGGAGAACAGCGAAGTATACGCGCAGGGTAATCTGCAGGAACGGATCAAACTACTGCTTGCGGAGATGAAGGAAAGAAAGGGATGAGGTTCGGCTCTATCTCAGCAGGCTGATAAAGCCTGTGAACGTTTTCTTTACACCTGAAACATATTCGATCTCCGCGATATAATAGTAAACGCCGTCGGATGCGTTCTCACCCTTTATTTTCCCGTCCCAGGAACCACCATCGGCAACCGCTGCAATTTCAAGTCCCCAGCGGTCGAAGAGCCTGCAGCTGATCTTCTCCCCGCACAAGGCCGGGATGAACCACCTGTCGTTTACGTTATCATTATTGGGGCTGAAGCAATTGGGAATGCTGAGCGTATCCGCGCTGCCATAGCCAGAAACATGAACCGTTGTATCGTACATGCAGCTGTGATCATCTTTTATCTCTATGCTGTAATAACCGCTTACAAGGTTCGGATAGCTTAATGCAGAGGTATAACCGCCGTTATTAAAGCTCACGAGGTAAGGCGCGGCAGAATTATCCGTAATGGTTAACAGGATGCTTCCACCGCCGTTTCCGCAGGTCTCATCAGTGGCTGTTACGAGGATCGCATCAGAAGGATCGGGAAGCACCGTGATCTCTATGCTGTCGGTTGCCGTGCATCCCTCTGCTGTGCTGGCGGCCAGATAATAGTGAATGCTGCCCAGAGGGCTTGCCACCGGATGATCGCAGGTATTGCAGCTGAGATAGGTGGCAGGCTCCCAGTTAAAGCTGCTGAAGGTGGCGCTGCCTGTGAATGAGAGCTGCAGGCTGTCGCCGCCGCAGACCGTGGTGTCACTCACTATATCCACAACAGGAGCGGGCGCCGCAATGATCCTCATTGTATCCGTAAGAGCGCCGCAGGGGCTGTTGGCTGTGACCCAGTACAGACCCGGGCCGAATGCCGTGTACGTTTGGCCATGCGAGCCATCCTGCCAGGTATACTGCTGGAAGCCCGCGCCGGCATCGATCACGATGGTGCCGTTGCCGCATAAGGCAGTATCGTTTCCAAGGTTGAGGCTGGAAGAATCGTTACCGATGCTTACGGTTACCGTATCGGAAGCTGTGCAGATCCTGCGCAGTGAAAAATCATCCATTCCAAAATCATTTCCATAGCCGTCTGTTTCCGTATTTACCACTTTAAATGTAACGCTTGTATTCGGCCCCGAATTCCACACCGGCGGGCCATACTGATCCCACGTCCATGTTCCCGTATACGGGATGCCCGCCTGGGTGGCAAGGGTTATATCGCCCGTAACATTTCCAATGGCGTGGATCTCAAAATCGGGCTGAACCTGATCTGCACGCGAAGCCCAGAATGTGAATTCATAATCCGTATTCGCCGTGATCGCCGGAATAGATTGCTCCCAAAGCATTGTTACCCCGCTCGAACACCCGTCAACCGACATAAAATAATTATCACTTGTAGGCGTATGATCCGGAAGCCCTGAAAAGGCCGTAAAGAAATCAGGCCCCACATAGTAATTGCAGGGTGCATAAGAAGCGCTGTATAGCTGTCCGCTGCTAAAGCCGTAATTGCCAAGCACAAAACCCGGGTTCACCACAAGGTTGGAATCGATATTCACACCAGTTACCGTATACGTTGTTGTGCCTATGGCAGATGCCACCGGGTTCGCGACCGAGGGATCGGAGAGCCCCGTGGCCGGCGACCATGAATAGCTGGTATAGCCGCCGCTTACACTAAGCTGCACGGAAGTTCCGCTGCAGACGGTCGTGTCATCACAGGCAAGCAGCTCAGGACAAAATGAATTACACAGGTTCGCGCAATTAGTGGTGATTATTGAAGCCTGCTGCACCGACCACATTGCGGTCGAGGAAAGCGTTCCGTTATTCCCGTTCGGAGTAGCATCGAGGCAGGCTGTTCCTGCATTTTGGTTTGCACGGTAATAGATCAGGAGATCGGCCTCGCTGCCTGCGAGGCATTGGTCATGGTCTGCTGCGATCTCAGCATCCGTCCGTACCTTTTTCCAGATCCTGACCTCGTCGAGGTTGCCTCCCAGCGGCGGGCCGGGATATCCCGGGTTTAACGCTGCATCCCAGCTGAGCTGCCCGGGGATGATCCTTGAAAAAGGCGTTGAGCTGATCGTTTTCGTATCCACTAAAGCGCCATCCAGGTAAAGCTTCCCGGTGTGCGTTACGTAATCCATTGTGCCGGCAACGTGGTACCATGTTCCGAGAATGAATCCGCCCGGAGGCGCATAATTACAGGTGGAAGGGCTCGGGCCGCCGGGGCCGTCCACTTTAAATGCAAGGCTTGTTACAGGCACATTCCCTACTCCGCCGGTCCAGCCGAAGGACAATGAAATGTCTTCATACACCACGCCATCAATGGCGCAGATCATGGGCCGGAAATCGGTTCCGAATGGGTCCGTTAAGCGTACCCAGCATTCCCAGGTAAAGCCGTTGCTGCTGTAGATCTCATTTGTAAGCGGCAGGTGAACCGAAGAATTTGTATTGGTAAGGTCGAGAGAGCCTTCACAGGTAGTGGAAACCGGCTCGGTAACAATTACCTGCACGGAATCAAGCGCGTCGAGGCAAAAAGATGGATCGGTGCTGATGGCGCGGTATTTCATCCAGAATGATCCCTGTGAAGCAAAGGTATGCGCAAAGGTGGATGCCGTGCTCAGGATGCTGCCCGGATTTAAATACCATTGCTGTCCGCCCGCATTTGTAAACGTTCCCTGGAAATTCACGGAGCTGCCGGTAGTAACCGTAACTGCTGAAGACGGGAGTGTGATGGTGGCTGTAACCGGCGCTGGGCATGGAGAAGAACAGCTCAGGCAGTTCAGCAGGCTGCTCCTTACATTATTTAAAAAGTAATTCATCCGGGTATACTGTCCGGCAGTGAACAGGTTATAGCAGGAGAAGCTGCTGTAATCCATATAGTCGTTCCCAAGGTCGGCCACATCCGCAGTGAAGGGATTGTTCGAAGTTGGGTCATCGGTATCGGTGCTGCAGGAGTTTGCGCTTGGCGTGCAGGAGGAGAACGTGGTTTGGTCGGGAGGAGTATCGCATACCTGGTCGCCATCCAGCAGGCAGTTATTATTGCTGCAGGCATTCTCAAACGTATGGTACAAGCCAAGGTAATGGCCGAGCTCATGCGCTCCTACCGCATCATTTGTTGCGCTGCTTACAAAGAACCCGGCTTCGATCACCACACCATCCATCGGCATTCCGTGGGCGGAGGGTAAATACGCATAGCCGATCACACCGGGGCCCGAGCTCAGGCTGTTGATCCCGCTTACGATCCAGATGTTGAGGTAGCAGGTGGGCGGCCAGCGGTTAATATTCTTCAGGGCGATGTCATCCACTTCCATTGTTTCGTTGGTAAGCGCAGAGATGTCGCGTGTGATGCCATCTGTGGGATTTCCAAGCGGATCGCGCTGTGCGAGGCAGAACTGGATCTGCGTATTGTCATTCTCGAGGAACTTACTGTTGATGTTGCTGATCGCGGTTTGCACCTGCAGGTTGGAAATGTTCTCGGGGCCGCCGTTGTGAATGATGTGTACAACAACAGGAATGTATTGTACCATTGCTTTTGGGCTCCGCAGGCTTTGGCCTGATGTGAGCTGATATTCGTAAGCCTTTATATTCAGGGAATTCTGAGCGCTGTTCAGCTGCGGATCCTGCCGCAACAGCAGGTTGGTGCCGCAGCCGGAAAAGATCCCTTCGGTATTTGTTTGCGCGGTTGCCAGGCTGGCGTATATAAAAACGAGGCAGTAAAGCAGTATGTATTTTTTCACCTGGAATAATTTAGACCAGATAATGACCATTTTTAGCATAAAATGGTTGCATTAGCGCCTTCTTAAGCCATTTTAGGGCAAGTTGCCGCATGCGGAGAATAGCCTGTTTATTCTCCGCATAAATGCGGAGAATAATTCGTATATTTACCGCAGAATTGCAATAATATGGGAAAGTACATTTATAACTATAAGTCATGGCCTGCTTTCACATGGGATCATGAAGCAATAACCCCTCTGTTATCGAACATCAGGCACAAACAGGGACGGTTAAAGGGTATTATGGAAGTATTGGGCTTCTCGCTGAGGAATGAAACTCTTTTAGAAACACTCACCCTGGATGTTCTTAAATCGACCGAAATAGAAGGTGAACTGTTGAATCCCGCCCAGGTGCGTTCTTCCATTGCGAAACGATTAGGAATGGATATAGCTGGCCTGGTGCCTGCCGATCGCCATGTGGAAGGTGTTGTGGAGATGATGATGGACGCAACACAAAATTACAATGCTCCCCTGGATAAAGACCGGCTGTTCGGGTGGCATTCAGCTTTATTCCCCACGGGCAGAAGCGGCATTCACACTATCATTGTGGGGAACTGGCGCGATAATGCAAAAGGCCCCATGCAGGTTGTATCGGGAGCAATGGGTAAGGAAAAGGTTCATTATGAAGCGCCCGGTGCCGAAACGTTGGAACAGGAAATGAATGTGTTCTTAGAGTGGTTCAATACTGAACATACCATTGATGCTGTATTAAAATCAGCCATTGCGCACCTCTGGTTTGTTACCGTTCACCCTTTTGATGATGGCAATGGCCGTATCGCGAGAGCTATAGCGGATATGCAGCTGGCCAGGGCAGATGGTGACCGGCAGCGCTTTTACAGCATGTCAGCGCAGATAAGGCTGGAACGGAATGATTATTATAGCATTCTTGAAAGAACCCAACAGGGAACACTGAACATCACGGACTGGCTCGAATGGTTTCTCAACTGCCTCGACAGGTCGCTGAATGTTACAGACGATTCACTGAGACGCGTACTCAGTAAAACAAAGTTCTGGGACAGGCATGCTCAAACCTCTGTGAATGAAAGGCAGCGCATGCTGATCAATAAACTGTTTGATGGATTTACAGGCAAACTGAATTCTTCAAAATGGGCAAAGATTGCGAAATGCTCAACAGATACTGCATTGCGGGATATTAATGACCTCCTTCAGAAGAACATCCTCGAAAAAGAAGCGGGAGGCGGAAGAAGCACAAGCTATATTTTAAAAGAAGGAATATAAGAAAGCAAGTCATCAGCGGTACGGCGGAGCATTTCTTACCGCACTGTTATTTACCCCTTGTTTTATTCTTGCTTTTCCCTGCTCCCCATAGGTTATAGTAGTTTCCAGTCCGGTATTGGTGTCAAGAAGATACACTTCGTGCAGCTTTCCTTTCCGCACGCTGATCCGCCGCATTGCAAAGCAGCATAATCCTTCGCCTGTTTTCGCACGAAAATTGCTGCCATTACTATCTGTATTGCCGTATTCTGTTATAACAGTATCGCCCATCTGGCTGTAATCGTACAGCTTTTCATAGTCAGGAGATATAAAGTTAGCATCGATGTACAGCTGATGAGCAGTATCGGCGGCGGTTTGCGCTGCTAAACGGCCTGCGTGTGAAAGCAAAAGAATGAGTGAAATTAATAGAAGCCTGATCATGAACATAAAGATAACAATAAACAGCGGAGGCCCCGCAAACCAAAAAGACGGGAAATATATTCCCCGGAAGAACGGGGACGGGGTTGTCAACTCTAATTTTACCGGCTGCTGATTTTTTAAGGATTACAATAACGACCAAGCATTTTTATGGAAATAAACGAATTAAAACATTGCTTAATCATTGATGACGACACGGACGACCAGGAGATCTTCCTCATGTGCCTCAAGAAAGTCAGCGATAATATTGATGGAAAAACGGCCAACAGCGGCGTTGATGCAATTAAGATGCTGAATTCGGATCAGGCCTATATCCCCGATTATATTTTTCTTGATGTAAACATGCCGAAGATGAACGGTATCGACTGCCTGAAGCAGCTCAGGTCGATCGACCGGCTGAAGAACACGAAGATCTTTATGTATTCAACCACCTCGGAGAGCGCAGTTGTTAAGCAGAGCAAGGGACTTGGCGCAAATGACTTTATTAAAAAGCCATCGAAAACGAAAGAATTGAAAGAAAAGCTCTCCGCCATTTTCAATATCGTTTCAAAAATAGACCCTACGAATTAATTGCAAATTTTGTTTAGAATATGACTTTAAATACAGAACAGCATAGCGCGAACCGCTTGAAAGCAAGGAGTGACCTTTACCAGAAGATGATCGAGGAGATCGAGGATTATGCCATCATACTTATGGATGAGAACGGCATCATTCAGAATTGGAATAAGGGAGCGCAGAAGATCAAAGGCTATACCGACCAGGAAATAATCGGCAAGCATTTCAGCATTTTTTATCTGCCGGAAGACCTTGCGGTCCAGCTGCCGCAAAAGCTGATGGAGCAGGCCAGGAGTAACGGGAAGGCGGGACAGGAAGGCTGGCGTAAAAGAAAGGACGGCACAAGATTCTGGGGAAGCATCACCATCACGGCAATACACGACGAGGAGCATAATGTGATCGGCTATTCGAAGGTAACAAGGGACCTTACGGATAAAAAAGTAGCCGAGGATGAGCTGCGCATGAGTGAAGAGCGGTATCACCAGATGATCGCGGAAGTGCAGGATTATGCCATTATTCTTTTAAGCCCGCAGGGGATCATTGAAAACTGGAATATAGGTGCGGAAAAGATCAAAGGCTATACTGCAGCGGAAGTGATCGGGAAAAAATTTGAGATGTTCTATACTCCCGAGGACCGCGCGATCAACCTGCCCGATAAGCTGCTGGCGCGCGCCAAAGAGGAAGGCAAAGCGGTTCAGGAAGGCTGGCGCGTAAGAAAGGACGGCACCAGGTTTTGGGGAACCATTGTGATCACCGCCCTGCATGGAAAGGACGGCCGCATAATCGGGTTCTCAAAGGTAACGCGTGACCTTACGGCGCAGAAGCTTGCAGAAGAGAAAGTAAACGCATACTATGCGGAGCTCGAGCTCCAGAACAGCGAGCTGGAACAATTCGCATACGTGGCATCGCATGATCTCCAGGAGCCGCTCCGTAAGATCCAGACATTTGCCGAGCTGATCCAGGAAAATTATTCCGATGAAGAGTTTGTAAAAAGATATTTTGAAAAATTGGAATCATCGGCCCAGCGCATGGCCGAGCTTGTAAAATCGCTGCTGGATTACAGCCGCCTTTCCAAAGACAAGGAGAAAGACAAAGACAAATCAAATCTATCAGAAGTGGACCTGAATGAAATAGTGGACGAAGTAAAACAGGATTTTGAGCTATTGATCGAAGATAAAAAGGCGGTTATTATTAGTGAGCCCCTTCCCACGCTAAGCGGAAACCGGATGCAGCTCGGCCAGCTATTTTCCAACATGGTGAGCAATTCCTTAAAGTTCTCCAAAACCAACCCTATCATCAGGATGAGCTCGACGATCGTAAATAAATCCCAGATCCCGGACGCACCCGATACGCTTGCGGATAAAAAGTATTACCAGATCCTGTTTGAAGATAACGGGATAGGCTTTGAGCAGCAGTATGACAAGATCATATTTTCCTTGTTTCAGCGCTTACACGGAAAGCAGGATTATGCAGGCACAGGCATAGGGCTTGCGCTGTGTAAAAAGATCGTGGACAACCATAAGGGAATGATCACCGCTGTGAGCGAGCCCGATAAAGGAGCGAAGTTTTATGTTTATTTGCCGGTTAACAGCAATTAAGCAGCTGCCTGCATAATTATTTTTCGAGGATGCTTTTCAAGGTGAGCAGGCTGCCGTCCATATCCTTCGCCACAGCTTTCTCCATCACCGGGATGAGTATGTTCACTGGATATTTCAATGCTCCGGCATTGCTCCAGTACACTTTGGTCTGATCAGCGGATAGGGATTCCATTTCCATAATGATGCGGGCGGTGGCTGCCATTGGCTTCACAAAACGGATCTCCATTTCAATCTTCTTCCCTTCAACAATGCCTTTGATCTCCTTTTCGCCTTCACCGGCATTCTTATCGCCGCTCCAGGCATATACGTATCCCACTGTTCCGTCGGTTCCCCTGAATTCCTTTTTCCTGTCGGCGCCTGCCTGTGCATGCCTGTTGAACTCATCCTGGTTTTTGAGGAGCTTTAAGTAGTCAAACACTTTCTGCCGGGGCGCATTGATAATGATCTCACGCCTTACGTAATGTTCCTTTTTCATGAAAAGGCCAATGGTCAGCAGCAGGGTAATGAGGCCGGCCAGCACAAGGAGAATTATGATCAGTAGATGCATATCAGCTTTTTGAAGAGGTTATTGATTATTTATTCCACCTTGGGGTTCACGTGTATTGGTAATGTCTGCAAACGACTGCACCAATGTATCGGCATTCATTTTAGAGACTGAAATATAATACCAGCCATTATAGCCTTCTCCTTTATAAAAGAACTCTTTAACAATGGGTTCGCCCGTGGTAAGCGCGGTTTTATACAGGTCGAAAAAGCCATTCGCCTTTGCATTGGGGAATAGCTCAAGGTAGGTTTTATCCTTCTCTTCCTGCCTGATCCCCAACAGCTTTTCTGCTGCATTGTTTATTAATACAAACCGGAAATCATCGATCCTGCCCGCGGCATCATATACAGCCTGCAAGGCGATCAAGCCGGTAATGGATGCATTCAGGATGCCGTTAAGCATTTCAGCCTGCTCCTTCGCTTTCTTTTCAAGATTCTTGGTATGTGTAATATCAATGTAGTTGAGCAGGTAGCCGTCATCGAACTTCTGAATGGAAAACGCGATCCACTGGTCCCTGCCCGGTGAATAGTACTCGGTAAAAACAGGGTTCCCGGTTTCGGTCACCTTTACAAGCATTTCGAAATAATTGGATTGCGCCCTGATCAGCATCAGCTCTTTCACGGTGTACTTATAAAGCTCTTCAAGGGAAAAGGCGGTGATGTCGGCGCTTTTCTGGTTGGCGATCTTTAATTTAAAATCGATGATCTTCCCGTTTTTGTCGCGCACCGCCTCATAGAGTGAAATGCCGCTGGAGGAGCTTTCGATGATCTGGTTTAAGAACCTCGATTGCTCTTCTTTCTCGGTTTGGGTCTTTACGAAATTAGTATGATCCCTTGTAATGCTTAAAACCCCGCCAAGGATCCTGCTTCTCTGAACATTAAAGTGCTTGTCGAGGCCGGCACTATAATAAGTGAACTCTATGCTTTCTCCCGACTTCCATACCTGCATGCACTGCGCCAGGATCTTCATCCGCGATGCTTCATCCATCAATGCCGAAGATGTGAGAAAAGAACCTATGATGCGGCTTTTAGGGGCATTTAATATTAAGACTGCGGCGTTGTTACAATAGCCCACTTCAAAATCCACCGGCAGGCCATCATCATTACCACCAAAATGCGGAACAAACCATACCACAGAATCCGGCTGGTGATCGAACAATTCGGTTATTAACTGGTGCTCTGTGAATTTATCGTGCCTTGCTTCTTTCATAGTAGCGCTGCTTCGAAAGCTGCTGTGCCTCCGTTGGCTTACCGGCAAAAATACATTATTTTAACTGCAGTTTCATCATTATATCCGTTTGCTCATCTTCGCCTAATCTGAAGATATGCCTGTCAAATTCCACAAAGCCATTTTTCTTATAAAAGCTTATCGCCTTTGGATTTTCCTCCCAAACACCTAACCATACATAATCTGCATTCTTCTGACGGGCAACGCTGATTGCCTTTTCATAAAGCATTTGTCCAACCTTCTTTCCCTGGAACTCTTTCAGCACATAGATCCGCTCGATCTCCAGTGCCCTGTCATCCTTCAACTCGGTTTGCGATCTCCCAGAATTCAGCTTTAAATAGCCAATGGCTTCATGCTCCAGCATTGCAAAATACAGCTCGGAATCTTCGTTCATCAACTCGGCAGTCAGCTTTGCCTCCGAGAACCCTTCCTCCAGGTATTTCCTCATATTCTCCTCCGTATTGCCGGCGGAAAATGTCTCCGAAAATGTTTGCCTGCCAATTTTCTGTAGCTGGCTAATATCTTTTAGAGTTGCCCTTTTTATCTCTATGTGTTCCATTTCCTTACAAATGTATTAATAAAAAAAGGCCGCCGGAGCGACCTTCTTCATCTTAACCATTTACATTCCCGGCCAATATAAAACATTGAATTTATGCCCGTCGGGATCAGCGAAAACAAAAGTATATCCCTTCCCGATCTCATAAGGCTCAACAGCTATTTTCCCGCCTGCTTCCTTCACAACTTCAACCCATTCATGTATTTCTTCCCTGCTCCCGGCGGAAAGGCTGAAAATGATCTCATTTCCCTTCTTAAGATCCGCAATTTCGCTTTGGGTATTGCTCCGGAGGATCTCTTTCAGAAAGAAATTCACTATAAGGCCATTTTCACCAAAGGAAAAGCTTGTGAGCTCCCTGCTTGGTGAACCGCCGGAATTGTTCTCCTTAAAGCCGAGCGCAGCATAGAACTTCGTTGTTCTTTCAAGATCGCCTGTCGCGAGGTTTGCCCAGATCTGTTTAGCTTTCATGATCTTCTATTTAAAAAATTAGCTTCTTAACCAGGATCAAATATACAGCTAAAAAACCTTCGTTCCCTTGCCGGTAGTGATCAGGCTGAATAGGCTTTTCCGGATAAGATCGCTCCATCCGCCGGAACACCCGCCATAGCATTCGATCTCAGGCACCAGGCCCTCGTGCGTGAAACGGACCTGTGTTTTGCCGCCTGCCTCAGAGATCTCGAAAATGATTTTCGTTCCCGTCCACTCGCTCTTATCCTTAATGAAATTCAGCTTGCTTTCCGTAACCAGCCAAACAACTTTTTTATCGGGGATAAGCTCCACTAATTTTTGCTTTGAAAAATGAAACTCCTTCATGCGGTAGCTAAACTCATCATTCAGCTTGTGTGTACCGCCGGTGATCTCCCCATCCCACCAGGCTTCAACATTGTTGATCGCGTTAAATACTTCTTTGGGGCTTTGCTCTACCGATATAGCAGTAGTAAAGTTTGTTGTGTTCATGATTTACAGAATTAAGATTTTTTTATAAGCGCAACCTGCCCGATGTGATATTGCAAATGATTCGTCCGGCCGATCACCACATTCAGCCTGTTCCGGTGCGGCTCTTTTATAAAATCTTCTTCCGAAACAGAAGTATGGCGTTTGAACCACTCATCGGCGCTCAGCTTATTGTAATGCGAGGCAAGCTTTGAATTAACATCTTTCCAGATCTCCCTGAGCTCTTTTGCGGTCGGTATTTCCGGAACAGCCTTATCGGGCTTGTTTAAAAAAGCCTCTTCCAGATGTGCGTAATGCTGAGGCCCGAAATCAAGCAATGGCAGCATTTTGTCGTGCACAAGCGCCAAGTGTCCCAACAGGTAGATCGCCCTGTTTCTTCCCGGGGATACTTCTTTCTGAAGATCATCGTCTGTAAGTGAATCAAAGATCTTACCGGCGGCTTCTATTCTTGAGTTCCATGCATCGAGCACCGACTTTACTATTACTTGCTTTACATCCATTTTATTTCGTTTTATAGGTTACCAGGTTTAATTACAGCGCAAATGTATAGACATCTGCCGGATCTGAAGGTGTGCGAAACAGACATTATAGAGGGTTGATCTGGACAATTAAAAAACATACCTTTGCAGCACCATGAAACATGTTTCCATACTGATTCCCGAAGAGGATCCGAACCTCAGCACAATTGTAGGGTCTTATAAAATTTTAGACAGGGCCAATAAATACCTTGCAAATAATGGGAAGAAGCCGGCCTTCACCATTCAGCTTGTAGGAAATTCAAAGAAGGTAAGCGTGCATGAGGGGCTCTTTTCCATTCATCCGAATGCGGCCTTAAGCCAGGTAAAAAAAACCAACCTGATCATTATCCCCGCTATTAAATCAAACTATACGGCATCTATAAAAGGAAATAAAGATCTGTTCCCATGGATAGCTGCCCGCTACAAGCAGGGAGCTGAAGTGGCCAGCATGTGCACAGGCGCATTTTTACTGGCATCCACAGGATTGTTAAAAGGAAAAATCTGCTCTACGCACTGGATCGCATCCGATGCATTTGCTAAAATGTTCCCCGACGTAAATTTAGTTACCGACAGGGTAATTACAGATGAGCATGGCATTTATACAAATGGCGGCGCTTACTCATTCCTGCATTTGCTGCTGTATTTGGTTGAGAAGTACTGCGGAAGGGAGGTGGCTGTTTATTGCTCCAAAGTTTTTGAAGTTGATATCGACCGCCAGACGCAATCCCAGTTCACCATATTCTCAGGATTAAAGGACCACCAGGATGCGGCAATAAAAAAGGCGCAGCTGTATATTGAAAAGCATGTGAGTGAAAAAATATCCATCGGGGAGCTGGCCGGCCAGTTCGCTATCGGCAGAAGGAATTTTGACAGGCGCTTCATTAAAGCAACAGCAAACACTCCGGTAGAATACATGCAAAAGGTAAAAATGGAAGCTGCAAAAAGAAAGCTGGAAAGCAGCAGGGAAACGGTGGATGAAATAATGTACAGCGTGAGCTACTCCGACAGTAAAGCTTTCAGAACTGTATTTAAAAAAGTTACTGGCTTGTCGCCGCTGGAGTATAGGAATAAATATAATAAGGAAGCTGTGGCCTGATGGATTAACAAGAAGATATCTCCTAATCTATTTATCCGAAAAGGAGATCTGTCCGCAGGGAATAATGGAGTAGCTTCTATCCGGCCCTGTATGGCTAAAGCCTAAACCAAGCAATAGCGTTAATTGATCTTTTGTTGCCGGAACTTCGTTTACAGTGTTATCCGGAATGGATCTGAAATGAAGCTTATGCCCCTTCGAAAATAAGGCGAATGGAATAGGATTCATTTCAGGGCTGTACTCCGCCAGGAACCCAATATACAGATCACATTCTTCCTCCGGATGAATAACTTTACTGAATTTTGCAGGAGGGGCGCTGAGAGCCTTTTTTATATCTGTGTTGGAAAGAGACAGGCTATCTTGTAAAAACACTTTAAACTTCTGTCCGTTAATGGGCGTGGGTTGGTAATATTCCTTTGAGAAAGCAATTTGCAGGTTCATGGGAAGTGCGCTATCATTAATGATCGTAGCAGTAACGTAGCAGTAAAAATAACGGGTTCCCGCAGAGTCCTTAAAGACCCGTCCCATTCGCTGGCCATTTTTAATGTATGTGCCAAAATATTTTTCGGAGAGCTCTTGTGATCCATCACCGGAGCAGCAACAAAAACCAAGTACCACGAATAGCGCAATCAAATTTCTAAGCTTCATACGAAGGATGTAAGGATTATATTCCAATAGCTCTATCTTCAATGACGTTTAATTACCCGCTTAGCTCATAAACAGGCGTTGCCGATAAGTAAATATAATAAATAAGTTCCCGTCTTATTCATACATTTATAATTATGGAATCTCACGCTCAGGAACTCATCTCACTTCGCCCCTATCTTTTCAAGATCGCGTATAGCATGACGGGAGTTGTGGAAGAAGCCGAGGACATTGTGCAGGATGTGTATGCGAAATGGCTGGAGGCCAACCGCCAGGGCGTAGAAAGCATGAAGGCATATCTTGCCCGCATGGTTGTGAATCAAAGCATAAACCGGCTTAATGAATTAAAAAAGGAACGGGAAACCTATAAGGGATTCTGGATGCCCGAGCCATACATTACCCTGAATGCTGATCCGGAAGTTCCTGCTATCGATTATGGCCTGCTGCTGTTGCTGGAACGCCTGAACCCGGTGGAACGCGCAGTTTTTATATTACGTGAAAGCTTCTCCGAGAAGTATGATGCTATTGCAGACCTCACCGGGCAGTCGGAGGAAAACTGCAGGCAGCTGTTGCACCGTGCGCGTGAAAAAACACGCTCAGAAGCTACACGCGCGGCAGACCATGAGAAAGTGCGTGCCCTGACTGAAGCGTTTCTCTCGGCACTTTACCGGCAAGACCGTTCAGCACTGGAAGAGATCTTACGGCACGACATCGAGCTGTATGGTGATGGCGGCGGCAAAAAGGCTGCTTCACTGAAGCCGCTCTTCGGAATTGATAAAGTATTGAAATTCCTGCTTGGTGTATCGAAGCTGGAGGAGAACAATAGCTATTCGTATAAACAGGGCTTCGTAAACGGCCACCCTGCCGCTCTTATGTATTCAGATGCAAGCGGGGAAATAGACAGCGCCCTTTGCATTGACTACGATGAGGCGGGCATTTCACGGCTTCATTATATCCGCAACCCCGACAAATTAAACCTCCGTTAATTTTTTTTTCAGGATCCTGTCACAAAATAACCGGGAGGCAGTCTTTAGGGTAAACCTAAAAACTATCTCTTATGGATACCTATTTAAAGCCTATTGAAAAGCCGGAAGGCTTATTATGGAAAATGATCTATTCATTTTCCCGCAGGATGTTCGGAAAAGTATTAACCCCTCTGAAGATCATGTCGGTGCGCCTGCCGGTCGGATTTGCCCTGTTTTCGATGAAGATCGGCAAGCTCGATAAGAAACTGCGCTTACCGCAGGAAACCCTCATGCTTGTACGCCAGCAGGTAGCGCGGCTGAATGTTTGCCTGTTCTGCATCGACATTGCCCGGATGATCACTATCCAATCGTCCATGAAACAGGAAAAATTCGATGCGCTCGGCGAGTATAAAACAAGCCCTCTCTTTTCGGATGCTGAGCGGGCGCTTCTCGACTTTGTAACATTGTTAACAAAAGAAAGGCGCATGGACCAGGAAACATTTTCGGCACTGGCGAAGCATTACCCGGAGCGGGAGATCTGCGAGATCGTTTGGATCATCAGCACAGAGTTTTATTACAACATCGGCAATATCGGGCTGAATATTCATTCGGATATGCTGTGCGAAATTGTGAGGAAGTAGTTTTCCGCCAAATGAGGCCGCATAAATAGTATTAAAAAGGGTTGCTCTTTGAGTAACCCTTTCCTGTTTTCTGCTAATATTCATGTATTTATTTTATCTTTATTACTATACGGCAGCAGTATGCCGGGGCTTTCATGCGTTTGGGGCCAATTAACTGAAAATAAAAGATGAAGAATAAAAATAATTTCTACTGGTTAACTTGTTTTTCCGATCAACGCTTTGGCCTGCCAAATACCTCGGGGGTGAGAACAGAATACGAAAGAGATTATGACCGGATAATCTTTTCTTCGGCATTTCGAAGGCTTCAGAATAAAACGCAGGTATTTCCTTTACCAAAACATATATTCGTACATAACCGCTTAACACATTCCTTAGAAGTTGCGAGTGTTGGCAGGTCGCTTGGCAAGATCATAGGCAAGCACATTGCTGCAATGCCGGAAATCGATAAAAATGACGAAGCGCGCCGCTTTTACCGCAATCATTTAAAAAGTGTAATTGCCGCCGCTGCGCTGGCGCATGATCTGGGCAACCCGGCTTTTGGCCATTCGGGGGAAGAAGCGATCTCTAAATTCTTTAAGGAAAACAGCGATCCGGGCCTGAAAAAATTATTTTCGCGTGATGAGTGGTCAGACCTTACCAATTTCGAAGGAAATGCCAATGCTCTCAGAATTTTAACGAGACAATATCATGGCCGGCTTGTAGGAGGCTTTAGATTAACGTATGCAACACTGTCGAGCATCCTGAAATATCCCTGCTCATCCAGGCAAAGCCAGGGTAAAAAAGGGCCGCTGCATTTAAAAAAATACGGTTATTTCCAAACTGAAAAAAACGTTTTTGATGATGTTGCCAAAGCTACGGGAATGATCCCTGATCCGGAAAACAAAGGAGCCTACTTCAGGCACCCCTTCGTTTATTTAGTAGAGGCTGCGGATGATATATGCTATAACATTATTGATTTTGAAGATGCCCATCGCTTGAAAATATTAAATACAAAATATGTTGCCGATACATTTCTTAAAATTATTAAGGCCAATAAAAAGGAGAAGATGGCACAAGTGAAAAGGACTTGCAAGCTTCTTGAGGAAGACCCGAATGAACTAATTGGCTATTTAAGGGCAAAAGCCATTAACTATTTAGCGCTGTCAGTCTCCGCAGAGTTCATCAGCAACATCGATAAAATAGCGGAAGGTTCCTACAGGGGTTCGCTTTATTCTAATTTAAAGGATGTAAGATCTGTTCTGGAAGAAATAGAAAAAGTGTCATACGATAAAATATATAACTACTCAAGCGTTGCTAAGATCGAATTAGCAGGGTTCCAGATCATGTCTACCCTTGTTGAAAAATTTATAGAGGCGGCATTGACCAAAGAAGCGCTGCGGATTAAGCGGCATAAAAAAATACTCGAGCTTTTACCTGCTCAGCACAGGTTTGACGAGACTGATTCCGCGTATGTAAAGTCGATGAACATAATCGATTATATTTCGGGGATGACGGATCTGTATGCATTGGAGCTTTATAATAATATTACCGGGATCGAGATGCCGGGCTTTTAAAACAAAAGCCTCATCTTCCCGGGGAAAATGGGCCTAAGTAGCTCTATACATGAGCCTTATTCTTAAGCAAGTTAATATAGTGCATTTTCTCCTTAAACCCTTCCTGCGCTCCGAAACTACCAATGGTTTCAATAGCCTTCTCATAAGAAGTACCAGCGCATTCAACGCTAATCGCAATATTGATCGCCGAAACAATTTCCTGTAGCTTTTCCAGTTCGGGCTTTGATAAAAAAACTGCATTCAAACCATCTTCGTTTATTCCGTTCGTTACAACAGGAATTAGTTTACCCGTTGTTGTTAACCATACAAGTGGCGTATCTCTCCATAAAGGATTGTCTATTGGAGCCGCTGAACATCTTGCCAAGGCAGAAATAATAGTATTTCCCAAAATATTCACGCGTATATCATAGTAAAAGTTCCGCCCCTCTATATTAACCGATGATGGTTCTATCCATTCCTGAAATACAACTTCCTCATCGTGTATGGAATTAGTAAGATCTTGGCATGCCTGTTCCCATACAGGGATTGATGATACTTTTTGAACTCCTTTGCTCCCTGAGCCTCGCTTTGGCTTAATTATAACTGATTTACCAGATTCCAATAACAACCTCGCCACTTTATCTTCTGTTTTCAAGCTGTAATATGGAATACAGTTCTTTTCCAGGCCAACAGACTTTAACAAAAGCCCCACATGAGATTTGTCCCGACAGATTTTCCTTAAACGAAGATCATTTAAGCAGTAACAACTGGTCACACTAAGGGGAAACTGAGCGCTTCGCCTATACATCGCAGCAACAGGCCTTTTTTTTACCCAAACCTCATCCCTTTTCTGCTCAACAGCAGTTACATCCGAGATATAAGCTTTTGCCTTGTTTTGTTTAAGTTCCTTTAATAAGGCATTAAAATCATCAAGGTTACGCCCGATCCGGTAATCTTCCAAAAAATTCAAGTCTGTTGCTTTAACAGAAACATTACTTACTCCTCCTCTTATTCTATAACAATCCGGAAGCAGCAATATGATGTCCTCATTATTGGAGTGGGACATCAATTCACTGGCAATTTCTTCAATTCCGGAAGAAGATCTTTCTGACCAAGGGTCTCTGCCTGCATTGAATAGTTGATCCGATAGTTTTAAACCTACAGGATGATCATTCACCTCTATAATATGCCATTGGCGGTGCTGATCCAAAATCAGATCAACACCCAATAATATCTTCTTATGTCGGGCATTATTTTTTTCGCCCTTTAACATTATGCTCTATTTTTACTGCGTCCCAACCCTTCCGGAGATCCAGTATCTTTGGCGCAATAGTAGAAACAGAAGTCCCATTGACGATGTCGATTATGGCAATTGTTTCATTTGCTGAAAGATCGATTCCGCTTTCCTGAAGCGTCTTTAAGGGATTTTCTTCCAGATCGTGTGCAAATTTTTTATCCTTCCGTGCTATTTCAAAAACGAAAGACACCTTCATTAACATTGCTTTTTGTATCATAACATTTGGTTTTAGTGGTTTTTTTTTAATTGTCTCCTATTATTCGTTTCATTATATATGTTGCAAATCTTTGGCTGGCGGTATTTAAAGTAATTGCCCGGTCATTCATCGATATTAATCCCTCATTTTCCAGTTCCGCCAGGTGTTCCTTAATAAGCGGGTCAATCTCCCCCACTTTCGTTAAAATTGGATCGAGCGGAATCTGCAATAGGCAAACGCCCATGGCTAAATCCCTTTTACAGATATCTGTAGAATTCATCTTAAACATCTTATGGTAGGGTAATTCATCTGCCTTTACGGAAGAATGATATAAAGTGTGCAGCACGTGATTCTCCCAGAGATAACTGCCGTTCCGACTATATGCAGCAGGACCAAAGCCTAAATAATCCGAACCATTCCAGTTGGAAGTTACATATCTACATTGGTATCCTGACTTACAATATTCTGTAAGCGAATATTGATCATACCCGTTTTCCGTTAGCTGTATTTGGGCCCATTCACGCATCTCATTAATAACCTCTGTAGAAGGAAGCTGTTTCATAGTACCGTTTGCCAATGATCTATCCAGAAGCTCATTCTTAAACACAATAAGTGTATACAGTGAAAAATGCTTTGGTGCTAATTTTAAAGCCTCCTGAATTGAAAATTTCCAATCCTCCATTGTTTGGCCGGGCAACCCAAACATCAGATCTATATGAATGTTTTCAATACCAGCTTCTTTAACGCTATTAAACATTTTAAGACTTTCCTCAATAGTATGCATCCTATTCAGTGATCTTAATAGCTCATTTTGAAAAGCCTGAAAACCAATGGACACTCTATTTATACCTATGCTCTTGAGTTGCCTAAAATCAGACAATTGCTTGGTTCCCGGCTCACATTCAAGCGTAATTTCCGCGTCTTTCAACAGCCCGAAAGAAGATCTTAGCTTATTCACCAAAATCGTTAGATCAGATACGGATAATAGCGATGCTGTTCCGCCTCCTAAATATAGGGCGCCGGGTTTTGACTCAGAAAAATCCCATTTTGCCAGTGTGATCTCAATCTCCTTTAATATAGAGCCCATAAATTTATTTAACGCTCCCTTTTCTAGTTTTTTCCTTTCGAATGTGCAAAACGTACAGATCTCCCGGCAAAACGGAACATGAACATATAGTGTGAAATCTGTCCATTTCATTAGAGGTAAGTCCTCTTTTTCCCAAAGAAATTTTGGCGGATGATGAAAAACATAAGCGCCATCTTCTCTTCGTTGCTTCTCATTAATTTCTATTTTTTCCATTCGTATAATTTTTCAATGTTTAGTCCAATAGGACAACTATCAATACAGGCTCTGCATTCGACATAACTATCTGAAGTAACTGCAACAGCTTTACTCTTGATCTTTTCAGGAGACGCAACAACACTTGAACAACGGAAAGCAAAAAAATCCGTCGGAGAAAGCGCATTTACCGGGCATGCATCAACACATCTACCACACTTTATGCACACATCCTTATCCATCGGCCTTCCATAGTTAATATCTAAAAAAACGTCTTTCGTAACTATTGTTGTCAACTGAATATAGGCGCCATGTTCAGGGTGCAGCAGAACGTTGTTCCATCCACGTGTTCCCAACCCAGCCATTTCGGCCAATACGACCTGAGCAATTTTATGGTTGGAGATCCTATCCAGGGACTGGATATGAGATGCGGGAAACATTTCAGCCAGGGAAACAATTATCGATTCAAGAATGTGATTGGCAGTTAAATAACGCTTTCCATTCAGATGATTCCAAAACCATAATGCCTCGCTGTCAATCGGAAGCCCAAAGATGAAAAGACTGCCCCCTTTGTATAAGCTCATTTTTTCCTTTTCCTTCTCATCCAATCTTTCTTCAAGACGAAGGCTTAAGCGTTCATCTAACCGCAATACTCCATATATGGCTTTGGGAATGAATGTTTGAATATGTGAGGTGTACTCCTGGAATAACATTGTTCGATAATGGTTTATAGATGTCTTTAATTCCCGTAATATTCAGCACAGATACGCGGTGTTTCAAATAATTTTACCCGGTGTAATTTTACATTCGGCGGCAAATGGGGAGTGATCTGATTCCAGATCGCTATCGCCAGGTTCTCTGTGCTCGACATGGTATCTTTCATAAATTCAACATCTAGGTTAAGATTTTTATGATCTAATTTTTCACAAACCTGTTCATCAAGAATTTTGCATACCAATTTTGCATCAATTAAAAAACCGGTGTCTTCATTCACTTCGCCTTTAAGCGTCACAATTAATTCGTAATTGTGGCCGTGCCAGTTAGTATTAGCGCATTTACCAAACACTTCTATGTTTTTCTCCTCGTCCCATTTGGGGTTGTATAATTTATGAGCTGCATTAAAATGCACATATCGTGTTAAATAAATCATGTGAATATTGCGTCCATGTTAAATAGTTGGAAATAGAGTGCTGTCAAATGTACAAGACTGAAATGTCAAAAAAGGGGCGGCTAACCCCCCTTTTTCGATGGCCGATAAAGAATATATTGCCCTGGAATCATTTTTTTTAGCTCGGTGAATAATGTTCGATTATTCACAAAACCATTTATACAAATGTCTTGAAAGCTGAAAAGTGTCCACGGCACCCAACATAAGTTATCTTAACTTGCGTACAACTTTAAGCACCATGGAAAAAATAAAAGTGATTATTACAGACGATAAGGCAGGTTACCGAAATCTTATTTCAGAGATGTTAAACTTATCCGAAGCGACCGTCATTGCTGAAGCAGAAAATGGAAAGCAATTATTTAAATTACTCCACAGTAAACAACCTGATGTTATTCTGCTCGATCTTGAAATGCCGGTAATGGATGGAAACAAAGCATTTGATCTCGTGAATAAGCATTTTCCTGATGTGAAGGTGATCATTCTCAGTTTTTATTCTGACCCCTTGTTGATAGAGTATTACCTTAAATGTGGCGCAAAAGGCTATATTCCTAAAGATATCCTGAATTCTGAGCTGCTGATCGGCGCATTAAATGAAATTCAAAACGGTGGTGTGTATGTTCCCCAAAATTCAACTCAAAAGGAAATATATACCACCCGCCAAAAGGAAATAATACCACTTATTTTTGAATCCCTTACAAATAAAGAAATCGCCGACGAAATATATATTACTGAGCGTGCGGTTGAAAAACAGAGGAAAAAGATCTATGAACGAAGCGGTGCAACTAAAGCCATGGACTTCTATAAATATGCATTTAGCCACGGCTTGCAATTTTTAGGACGAGTGAAGTCCGCAAAGAATTGAAACATTATAGCCTTAATATCGAGCCATAGTTATTCAAACAAAAGCCTCATCTTCTTTCGAAGATGGGGCTTTAATTAGCTTCAGGATGGAGGCTCTTATCATCGCTTAATAAACACCGCAGATCTTTCAAAAGAAGAGCCGCTATCCTTTAATTTTATTAAGTATGTACCCGCCTGTAAACCGCTAACAGTTGTTGTAAGTGAATTTAATCCTTCCACCAGCTGATGCTTTTCAGCGATCACTTTCTGACCTGTAACATCAAATACCTCAAGCAGGATCTCCAGGTCTGACTCTACAGCAATCTCCACGATCAGCTTATCAGTAGACGGGTTTGGATAAAGAGTAAAGAAACCGGATTCACTTACCGGTGGTATGCCTGTTGCCATCGTCGACCTGCAGGCCGTTAATGACAATGTTCTTAAAACACTTGTTCCGCAGGAATTAGCAGCGCTTACCTTAATGATGGCAAGTGCAGTGGTAACAACACCGGTATCTATAGTTACAAGAATGGAATTTGTGCTTCCGTTCACAGTAGTAATTCCCGTTGTCCCGGAAGTACTGATAGTTCCAGTGGTTGATGCATCAGGGCTTATTCCCGCAGGAAGTGTCCAGTTATAGGTGTCGGCTCCGTTTACCGCGCTAACCGAATAGGTAGCATTTACAATACCGCAAATGTTTGTCGGCCCTGATATAAGCCCCGGAGTCGCCGGTTTTTTCGCGATAGCCAGGCTTTTTACCGTGCTGGCCCCACAATTGGACACCGACTGAACACCAATATTTCCTGAAACAAAAGAAGAAGCGTAGCTGACCTCGATAGTAGCAGTACCCTGCCCGGAAATAATTGAAGCGTTGGCAGGAACAGTCCAGCTATAGGATGTGGCATCTGTTACCGGAGCAGCGGTATAGGTTGCGCTGGCAGATGAACCCGCATAATCACAAACGCTGGAAGGCCCGATGATTAAGGCAGGCGATGCAACCGTGCTTGTTAAAGCCAGTGTTTTAAAAGCGCTGTTCCCACAGCCCGAAACCGACTGAACACTAATATTTCCCGGGGCAAAGGAACTGCTGTAGCTTACGCTGATGCTGGCTGTGCCTGCTCCCGATACGATCACAGCGCCGGCCGGAACTGTCCAGTTGTATGAAACGGCGGTTGCTACCGGCGCAATGGAGTAAGTGGCCGGGGACGAATCTATATATGCGCAAACATTTGCAGGGCCGCTGATAATACCTGGCGCAAGCGGGATCGTTTTAGTGATCGCCAATGTTTTGAAAGCGCTGCTTCCACAACCTGCTACCGCCTGAACAGCAACATTCCCCGAAACAAAGGAAGTGCTGTAACTTACACTGATAGTATTCGTGCCTTGTCCGGAAGTAATGGATGCGCCCGAAGGCACAGTCCAGTAATACGAGCTTGCCCCTGTTACAGCAGCAGCAGCATACGTGGCATTTGTTGAAGAGCCCATATAGGCACAAGCATTAACAGGTCCTGTGACGGAAGCCGGTGCAAGAGGAATTGTTTTATTGATGGCCAGTGTTTTGAACGTGCTGCTTCCGCAATTGGTAACCGCCTGCACAGAAACATTTCCTGAAACAAAAGAAGTACTGTAGCTTACAGCAATACTAATGGTACCTGCGCCGGAAAAAATGGTGGCTCCTGCGGGAACGGTCCAGTTATAAGAGCTGGCGCCGGAGACTGCAGCTGCAGTGTATGTAGCGGTTGCTGATGATCCCATGTAGGAGCATACAGACGCCGGCCCGGTTATGGAAGCCGGAGCCGCCGGTGATGTTTTAGAGATCGCAAGCGATTTGAATGCGCTGCTTCCGCAACCCGAAACCGATTGTACTTTTACACTTCCGGATACAAATGAAGTAGAATAGCTTATATCAATGGAAGCGGTGCCTTGTCCGGCGACAATAGTGGCACCTGCCGGCGCGATCCAGAAATAAGAAACAGCTCCTGTAACCGCCGCGATGGAATACGTGGCATTGGTGGACGAGCCCATAAAGGCGCATACGCCTGCCGGCCCGCTGATAATACCCGGTGTACCGGGAAGTGTTTTTGTGATAGCCAGTGTTTTAAAGGCGCTGCCTCCGCAATTCAGAACAGATTGCACCGCAACGTTCCCGGAAACAAAGCTTGTTGTATAGCTTACAGCAATGTTCGTTGTTCCCTGGCCTGAAATGATAGATGCTCCCGCAGGAACGGTCCAGTTATACACGGTAACTCCTGCCACCGGAAGAACAGAATAAGTTGCGTTCGAGGCAGATCCCATATAGCTGCAGGCATTTACCGGCCCTGTGATAGTTCCCGGTATGGCGGGCAGTGTTCTTGTGATCGCCAGGGTCCTGAAGGCGCTGCTTCCGCAAGAGGCAACCGACTGCACACCGATATTTCCGGATACAAACGTATTGTCATAGCTAACATTGATGCTTGTGGTGCCCGCACCTGAAACAATGGTAGCACCTGCCGGAACAGTCCAGTTGTATGAAGTGGCATTGATAACTGCCGCGATGCTATACGAAACTGTAGCTGAAGTGCCCATGTAGCTGCACACATTTGCAGTACCGGTAATAATTCCCGGGGTAGCCGGAAGTGGTGCAGAGAGCGCCAGGGTCCTGAGAGCGCTGTTCCCGCAACCCGATACGGATTGAACACTCATGCTTCCCGGTACAAAGCCCGCACTAAAGCTTACAGTAATGCTTGTTGTTCCCGCACCGGTAACAATGGTTGCACCTGTGGGTAATGACCAGTTATAGGAAATTGCATTGGCAACGGGTGCTATGCTGTATACTGCTGTAGCTGATGTGCCTACATAGCTGCAAACATTTGCGGGGCCGCTGATAACTCCCGGGGTGGCAGGAATTGTTTTGATGATCGCCAACGTTTTGAATGCACCGGCGCATCCTGAAACCGATTGCACCGCTACATTTCCTGAAACAAATGCACCGGAATAACTTACGCTGATGCTGGTGGTTCCCTGGCCCGAAACAATTGTTGCCCCGGCAGGAACAGTCCAGTTATAAGAATTCGCTAATGCTACGGGCGCTATTGAATAGCTGGCATTGGCTGATGTACCCATATAGGAGCAGGCGTTAACCGGGCCTGTGATCGTTCCCGGCGTAGGAGGAACAGTTACTGCATGCACAACCGCTATTTTATTCATGGAATTTTTGTTGCCATTACCATATAAATCAGTAACATTTATTAAAGAATAAGTGAAGGTGCCAACTGGTGAGGAGCTCTTGATGACAATTGCAGAATCTCCCGGTCCGCTAGTCACGGTGTTAATAATACCATTGTTGATTTTGTATTGGAATTTGTACGGAGGAATTCCATTATCTGCTTTAAAAATAATTGATGCAGAACCGGAAGTGCAAAAATTAGCTAAAGGAGCATGAATTGATCCTACTGGAAGAGTTGCAATTCCTAATGGAGATTCGACACGGACCTTCATTGTTGCAGCAGCGGTTGTATCTACAATTGCTGTTATTTGATCCTTGGAATCAACAATAAATGAATTTGCAACAACCCCATTAAAAGTTACAGAAGTAGCCCCCAAAAATCTATCTCCCTTTATTACTACTTGCTTGGTACCAGCTGGAAGCGGTATATGCGAACTTGGATTGTCTAAAGAGTCAATAGATGGTTCGTTCGCTTTATTCCTATATATACTATATTGATCCGATGAATATTGCGCTATTATATCCGGTTTACCATCTATGTCAACGTCACAAGTGGTAATTCCAGCGCCAGGCACAACCAAATCATCCTTTACTAAAATTTGACTCACTGAATCAAAAGAAACAGTGGTCCCGACAGAAGTGTTTTTAAATATTGTAATATAAGTATGAACGTGAGGAGTTGGATAGTGGAAAACGGCTACATCCGGTTTCCCGTCTCCATCTAAATCAGAAATTGCCACATGAGGGGATTCTAGAGTTAAAAAAGAAACAGGGGGTGCAAAAGAAATATTTCCAACAGTACTTTGATTTAAGGATACTTGAAAAGTATTTAGAGAACTACTCTCTACCGTCATAATTATATCCAATTTACCGTCATTATTAATATCCGCTAAGGAAAAGTTGCCTCGTCCCATTTCCAATATTACCCTTGGAGCAAAACTAATGTTACCGGGAGTACTGGTGTTTCTATTAATAAAAAATCCATAACCAGAACCAGAACCAGAACCAGAACCAGAACCAGAACCAGAGAAAAGACGAGAACCAGGGAGAGAAGCTATAACGTCCGGCTTGCCATCGCCGTCTAAGTCCTTGAGTGCAGTTGACAAACTTGTACCATTTATGGTTAGAGCGAATGAAAAATCAATAACCCCATTATTTGTGGTATTTCTGTAAAACGCATAAAATCCATTCAAACAATTCGCTGCGAATGATACAGCCAAATCAGGTTTTCCGTCCCCGTCAATATCACCTGTGGAGATATTCGTTGGATCAACTAATGTATCAGAATCTGAAACACCACACCATACCTCGGGAATTCCACTAACCGGACCACCATAGCCATCAACTGCCCTTTTGGGAATATCAGTTGTGTAAAACGCCTTAGAGGGCCTAAATGATATATTACCAATTGAACTCGTGTTTTTGGATACTAAAAATGAATTACTGCTACTTTTTATAAAATCTATTTTGCCGTCACCATCAATGTCAGCTGGAGTTCCCCCAGCAGGTATATAAACAGGAGATAAAAAAGAAAAATTGTCAAAAGTTGATGTATTTCGTGAAATGCTGAAACAACCGGAATTTGTAGAACACAAGTCTTGCTTTCCATCACCATCAACATCAATAAAACTTCTTGAGTAGGGATTCGAGCCACACACATTCCAAAAAGTAACACCATTTGAAAAAGAGGAACCAACAATACTAGAATCTACTACAGGAAACGTTCCTTCAAATGGCGAAGTAGCATAACACGTTTGTCTGGCGACAGTAACCGAAATAAAATCGTATTTTAAACCTGTAGGTACATAAACATTGATTTGAGTATTGCTGGAACTGATTACCTGCGCCTTTATTGATCCAAAATGGACGATGTTGTTTCCGGGAATAGTACTGAAATTAGAACCGTTGATGGTAATAACATCTCCAACTTCACCATGAGTAGGCGAATAAGAAGAGATCACCGGCGGAGGGGAAGCCGGTAATGCAGGATATATAAAGTACTGATCCGAGAAGTCGGTATAAGCATGATTGATCACTTTAACAGGCCCGTTGGTAGAAGTGGTTGGAACGGTTACCGTTAATGAAGTGCTGCTTGCTGATGTAACAATAGCGGGTACTGAATCATTGAAATAAACAAAATTACTGTCGGCAATGGTGTTAAAGCCGGATCCGGTGATCGTGACCGAAGTTCCGGCAGGGCCTGTAGTTGGGGAAATGGAATTGATTTGCGGTTGTGCAAAAGCGATTACCGGGCAAAGTGCAGCAATACCCAGGAGCAATTTTTTCATAGGTTCTGATTTAGAGTAGAAGTATGGAGAATCTGTGAGGCGCAATTTAAGAATAAGTTGCTTACGAAAAGCGTTCTCGCAGAAAATCCGCAGGATGAATTATCATTCCGGAGCAAGATCACCGTACCAATATGAGGCAGTAACACCACCATCCATCAGGAAATCGCTACCTGTGATAAATGTGCCATCGCTTCCCATTAAAAGTGCAGCTACCGCTCCCACTTCATCAGGAGTTCCGGCCCGCCCCGCTGGCGACAAGTCGATCATTCGCCTGTACCCTTCTCCACGAGGGCCGCTTAGCTCGTCTTTGGCGAGGGGCGTAATTATAATTCCGGGGCTGATTGTATTGATCCGCGCGCCCCGTTTGCCCCATTTAACGGCTTCAGCCCGCACTCGCAACGAATTACCCCGCTTGGATATTTGGTAGGCATGCAATGGATCTGTGATATTTTGAAGCATTGGAAGAGCAAGCAATTCATCGGCAGAAGTGGTGGCTAATGCTTTGTCCTGTTCGGCAGTTAAGGCAGGAAGCCGGTGCCCTGACTGAGATGAAATCACTACTCCCGATCCGCCTTGTTGCATAATATTTCCAAACTCTTCAAGAACCAAGGCAGTACCATATAAATCCACCCTGAGGATCACCTCGGGAGAAGCTTGTGAAGGTGAAACTCCCGCTGCATGAATTAGTCCGGTTACTTTTCCTAACGATGCAGCCTTCTTTACAAGAGCATGAACAGAGCTCCTTGAAGAAACATCGACGATCGCGGTACTTACCTCAAATCCGGCTTCGCTAAGAACCTTTGCTGCCGCATCGCTATTTTCTTTCCGTAGATCCGCCAATAAAATATGTTTCCCGAAACTTACCCGTCTTGCTATTGCCTGCCCGATGGATCCGGCACCGATCACAACTATACTATTTTTATCATTGTCTTTCATACTTCATTTTTTAACTAAATAAAGATACCAATAAAAAAAGGCCACCGAAGTGACTGCCCGGCTTGATATTGGATAGCCACCCGTCCCCTAAGGTCATTGCTAATGGGCTCTTTTCAAACTTAAGCCTACATTAATTCTTTTATCGTGTCCAAATTGCGTAACCTTGATTGTCTTTAGCATATATATAAACCTTAAAAATATAATCATGAAAGAATTTCTTTTACTATTTCGTGGCGGTGATGCCGAACGTAAACATTTATCCCCGGACCAAATTGAGGCGCACATGAAACGCTGGCAAGAGTGGATCGGCAGCATTGCTCAGAAAAATCTTTTAATTAACGCGCAGCCCCTTGTACAGGGTGGTAAGGTTATAACAGGCACTTCGAAAAAATTAACTGACGGCCCTTATATGGAGGGAAAAGAAATTTTAGGAGGCTACGTGCTTTTAAAGGCCAATAGCATTGAAGAAGCTTCCGAAATCGGGCTGGGGTGCCCTAATCTGGAGGCAGAAAGCGGCACTGTTGAGATCCGTGAGATCGGCTCTATGACTGCAAACTAAATTAATTCTCCTGTTTGTGTCCAAATAGGAACATCCACATTGTCTTTAGTATAACAAGTATTTAAACAATTTAAAAAATAAAGAACATGAACGACAAAGCAAATGCCTTAAACTGGTTCGAATTACCTGTTAGTGATATTACCAGGGCAAAAAAGTTTTATGAGAATGTATTTTCAATACAAATGCATCAGCAAGAAGCCATGGGCATGCAAATGGCTCTTTTTCCTGCCGGGGAAAATAATGGAAAAGTCTCCGGCGCCCTGGTACAAGGCCCAATGCATAAGCCAAGCGCTGAAGGAGCAGTTATTTATTTAAATGCAAATCCTGACCTTTCAACGGCATTAAGTAAAGTAGAAAATGGCGGCGGTAAAATTATCATGCCCAAAACCCACATTAGCGCGGAAATTGGATATATGGCTTTTATTACGGACAGCGAAGGCAACAAAGTAGGTTTCCACTCAAACAATTAAACAAAAACATTTTAAACAAAAACTTTATGACGACCACACAAAAAACAATGACTACACAGGAAGTAGCAGACAGATTAGTTGAACTGATGCGTATCGGACAGGTTCAGCAGGTTCAGGAAGAATTATATGCTGACGATGTTACCAGCACTGAGCCTTCGCACTCACCTGTTGCTTCGGCCAAAGGTAAAATAGCCGTGATGCAAAAAGGCGCTGAGTTTGCCGGCATGATCGAAACCCGCCATGGCGGCTCATTTTCAGATGCTGTGGTTGGTGGCCGTTATTTTAGCTGCGCCATGACCCTCGACGCAACGTTTAAAGGAAAAGGCAGAATGAATTTAGAAGAGATCTGTGTGTTTGAGGTGAAGGATGGCAAAATAGTTTCCGACCAGTTCTTTTTTTAGATAAAGGAAGCCTTACATTTGGCATAAGCTTATGTCAAATACACTTGAAATAGAAAGCACCGTTAATCATTTATTCCGGCATCAATCCGGTAAAATGGTTGCGGTGCTTACCCGTATTTTCGGAATGCATAATTTAGAGCTGGCCGAAGACGTTGTCCAGGAAACCCTGATCGCTGCCTTAGAACAATGGAAGATCAAAGGCCTGCCAAAAAACCCGGAAGGCTGGTTATTTACAGTTGCCAAGAACAAAGCTCTTAATCTTATTAAGAAGCAAAAAAACCAGATCTTATTTGGCAATGATGAAACCAATATACTTCTTAGTTCAGGGTATACAGCGGAAGCAACCTTCAATCAACTGGCAGATGACGATCTGATCAAGGACGATCAGCTGAGAATGATGTTTGCCTGCTGCTACCCTGACATTTCGGAAGAAAATCAAGTCACATTAATTCTTAAAACACTTTGTGGATTTAGTACAATTGAAATTGCAAAGGCGTTCCTGACCTCTGAAGACACTATTTCCAAACGCTTGTACCGAACCAGGGAATTTTTCAGGGAAAATAAGATCAGTCTCGTAATTCCAAATGCTGAGGAAATAAAAAGCAGGACCGCAGCTGTTTTAAACGCTATTTATCTGTTATTTAATGAAGGCTATAACTCAACTCATTCCGAAGAATTAATACGTAAAGACTTAATAGTTGAAGCGGTAACATTATGCAAGTTATTAACCGAAAACACTAACACCCGGCAGCCGGAGGTAAATGCTTTGATGGCCTTAATGTGTTTTCATGCTTCGCGAAGTGAGAGCAGGATCTCCGCAGAAGGCGAAATAATTTTGTTAGCCGATCAGGATAGAACAAAATGGAATACCGCTCTGATTGAAGAAGGAATCCTGTTTTTTAATAACGCTGCTTTGGGCGATACCATTACGTCCTTTCATTTACAAGCTGCAGTCGCCTTTGAACATTGCACATCCCCGAATTTTAAAGAAACCAACTGGACAACCATCCTCTCGCATTACGAATTATTATGTAAGATCCAGCCTTCTCCCATTACGGAGCTTAACCGGACAGTTGCTATACTGCAGGTGCATGGTCCCGCAAAGGCACTTAAAGCTTTAAATGCAATTAAAGAAAAGGATAAATTGGCTTCTTATTATCTCTATTACAGTACACTTGGTGAGATTTATCACCGCTTAGGTGACCCCGGTGAAGCTGAAAAGCAATTTGGAATTGCAATGAAGCTGACATTATCTGAGCCAGAAAAGAGAATGTTAGCGAGTAAGATCAAGAATTTATACCCGGGGGCTTAGGCAATAAAAAAGGCCCAATTGGCGACCTTTTGTTTCTAATTTCCCTTTTCAGGAAATGATACATCAGTGATCTCTTTACATAAGGTCAAAAACCGTTCTTGTAACAAGATGTTATCAGCCTCGGGATTAGAAGGAAGTTCTTTCTTATGATAAAAGTATCGTCCACTTACTTTCGCCCTTTCATCATTGCTTACGGCAAGCCAAACCTGAGTTTGAAACCCGCTTTCCAAACTATCCGGAGCACCCGCTCCTCCCATCTTTGTAGGAACCCAACCCGGGTTAAGTGCATTGACATAAACTCCTTGCCATCTTCGTGCTACCGCTTTAGCAAGCATTAACACATGCAGCTTCGAATCAGAGTAGTTAATTTCATTAATGTCATTTTTAAAGCTTTCCAATTTTGCCTGTCCTCCCTGGTGCATGTCCGAGCTTAAATAGATTAAGCGTTTAGGTTTTTGTATAAGGCAAGTTAAAACATAAGGAGCTAACGTGTTGACAGCGAAAAGATCTTTTGGAGAAGCATTATAAACACCGGCATTGTGAATAACGGCATCAAATATTCCTAAAGCATTTACCCTCGAAGCTAACTTTTTTGTTTCATCTATATTACTCAGATCTCCGGTTACAACAGCTTCTGCACCGGGCGTTTTATCCAAAGCTTCCTGTCCGCGTTCTTCGTTGCGTGCATGTAAAACAACTTGATGTCCTCCGGCAATCAAGGCCCTGGCTGCTAACTGTCCAAGTCCATCAGCCGATCCGGTAATAAATATTCTTCCCATTTGTTTGCTATTTAAAAGGAATATTCCAAATTATTTTGATTTGCTATATTGTTCGGCTGTTACCTCCTCCAACCAATCAACCATTTTGCCATTCAGGCTTTCCTGGACTGCAATATGCGACATGCCATTTGTTGCGGTAGCACCATGCCAGTGTTTTTCATTTGCTTCAAACCAAACAACATCACCTGCATGTACTTCTTCTATTGGGCCTCCTTCGCACTGTACCCATCCGGAGCCGCTTGTTATGATCAAAGTCTGCCCAAGAGGATGTGTGTGCCAAACCGTTCTCGCACCCGGCTCAAATCTTACATGAGTCCCTGCAACTTTCCGTGATTCATTTGGGTCAAAAAGTGCATCCGCCCATACGTTTCCGGTGAACCAATCTTTTGGGCCTTTAAATGACGGCTTCGAACCTACTTTTGTGATTTCCATTTTCCTGTTTTTTTATTTGTTTAATTTTTATTTTTCGTTTCTGCACTTAATTTAGCACTATTTCGGCTTGAGATGTTATGCAGATTTCAAAGCCCCAAACCTCTTTTGCCTATAAACATATACCAGTTTTTTACTTGTAGTTCCGGATTTCCATTTTTTATAGCTGAAAAATCCTTGCCAGATGGTTGGGATAATTTTGAAGATCTTTTTCAATATCCCCACTTTTAAAATATCAAAGCAATTATAATCCTTCATTAAAGGTAGTGGGCTTAACCCGAATTATCAATTCGGGTTTAAAGGAAAGAAAAATCCGGTTCGTACCCGGGAACCGGAAGTCGACCATACTTTTAAAAACAAAAACCCCATCTTCCTACGAAAATGAGGCGAAAGTTAGGCTCAGAACTTGGGAAGCCTTCAGTTGATCAATAATTTTTGGACATTCTATCTTATTGATATTATATCAAATTCAATCTATCACGGAACTCTTTAGGAAAGGCCGGATTAACCGATTCTAATTTTTTAAAGATGCTCTCTAACGCAGACTTAATTTCTGTGATGAAATATTGCATATCACGATTACTGGTTTTATCGATAAGCTTCCACCTTTTCAACTCATGCATAATGAATATATTAAGTAAACATGAATAAATAATAGCGTCTGAAGTAAATGTTCTTAGCGAGGATGTAAAGCCCTTCTCCCTATCTATATAACTTGGCAATGATCGGAAATCAGGATGAGTGTAACTTGACAAAAAATCATATAAAAACTGATAAATAACTTTGTCAAAATCGCCGTAATCAGGATGAAGAGCCGCTAATTTATATTTATTAGTAAATTTTAATATATACTCTTCGCCTGTTTTTATATTCACAACCTTGGAAGAACCATTCTTTGATAGTTTGTGTGTGCCTAATAGCACTCCGGTTTTATATTCCAGCTCTTTTATAAATTCATCTGTATGATTTAACACAGTTGAAACATGCAGGTAGTTTTCAAACACTGACCTGATCAGGTTCAACGCGTCTTCACCAAAATGCTCATCTATCAGCCTGACTATAGCTCTTAGCGTTTTTAAATTTTTTGTAAAACAAAACAAAAGATAGTCGTCGGCGAGGCGATGACCCTTCCTGCTTTTCTTAATTTTCTCATTTAGTTTAAATAAAATCAAAGCATATATGTATTGTAAATCACATAATTTATCCTGTATAAATCTTACGTCCTGGACGTATTGAGGAACTTTGATCTTCTTTCTTCCTGCCTTAATATCTTTAAACTCTTTAATAGCTTCATCCCACTCTTTCAAAACGCTCTCCGGAATCAAATGTTCATTCATTTCGGATACCACATAACCGGTTTTTGTAGACGCATATAATAGCTCCTCAGGCAATTTCAACTCCTCAAACATTTCTGCCAGTGAATCATTGTAATCATCCTGAGACATCAATAAAGCGTCGAAAAACAACGGATCATCCTTTACCGGTTTACGGCCCAGAATTCTTATAAATTTTTCTTCCTGCTTTTTTATGATCTCAAGCGCTTCATCGTTTATTGGCATTTGCTGAACAGTCAACCCTTTGTCATTTAGAAAAAATATATTTTTCTTTTTACAACAGCGCTTATGTTTTTTGCCACTTTCACAGGGACACAACTCATTATCCGGAAATGGTTTCATTTCAATATTTATTGCTTTTTTTAAAAGTAAGCTTGTCTTTCGTAAGTGCCTTGGATTCTTTAGGGTCATTTATTTCAAGGCTTTCTGGAATGTCATTCCTTTGAGGAAATTTATTTTGTACGCTTATTAAAGGAGAATAAATCCTTGTAACATATGGAAGAATCACATTAAGGTTAAAATAGCATTGAAGTTCATACATATCATGATCAAATGCCCCTTTTTCATTCCTGTGACCATCTATATCAATATACATATAACGTTCTTGGTTCGGATACTTTTTTTGTGTTTCATATATTGATGAAAACATTACTCTTGCTGCATCTTCAAACGTATCTTTAGGCAATATAGCATGATAAAATACTATTCCTTTATCTTTTAGAAGATGTCTGGAATTTGGATCGATCTCTACATATATGTGTTCTTCTATATTTCCTGTTTTGACAACGAATTCTGTTCTCGCTTTTATAATCGTCCACCAATAATCTCTCATTTGACGTATTTTCTTGCTTTTAGCTGGATTATCTCCAAATAAGTCATGACATGAAGCGCATAATGGTGCTGCATTTTCGAGTAAGTTAGACCCCTTCTTACTTTTAGGAATTATGTGATGGACGTCAGCCGCTAAATCTTGACAAATGCAACATCTAAATGCGGAGTTTTCCAATGCCTGAACTTTAATTGATTCTGGGAATGCCATAAGTTTTTGACGATAAATTTAAAAACAAAAACCCCATCTTCTTGCGAAAATGAGGCTTTAATTAACTTTCAGGGTGGAAGCCCCTTGAGTCGTACGCGGGACCGGTCCCGATAGCTATCGGGACGAACCGGTACGATATTTATGAATTAGCTTATGCGTAATATCAGGATATATGCGAAGGTTTTCCAAATACTTCCGGCTTTTCATTTTCTTAATATGTGCCTCAATAGCTCTTGCTTCCTGGTAATTTAATTCGTTAATAGAATAATACAATTCCCAATCATCCATATCAGCCGTAAAGCCATCAAATATCTTCTCACGATGCTGATGCAATCGTTCCTCCAACTCCTTGCAGCTTCCAATATAATAGCGATCCGCATTTTTAGAATAAAGAATATATACTGAAGCCATAGTTAATTAAAACAAAAACCCCATCTTCTTGCGAAAATGAGGTTAAAGTTAGGCTCAGAACTTGGAAGCTCCTGAGCTTTGTACCCGGGACCGGAGTCGAACCGGTACGGTTTCCCACAGGTGTTTGAGACCAGCGCGTCTACCAATTCCGCCACCCGGGCATTTGTAAGCGGGGTTGCAAAACTACGAAATGTTTTCGAATAGCAAAAACCCGCCTGCCTTTTAAAGCGTTTATTTACTTCCGGCCACTTCCTCAAGGAACGCCAGCATCGCTTTCCAGGAACGCTCATCCGCCAGCTTATTGTAAGCTGCTCCCTTACTGTTATCATTACCTGCAGCCGGATCGGTGAATGCATGCACCGCGTTGGCATAATACACCATCTGCCAGTCGGCCTTGCCATCACGCATCTCCTGCTGGAACTGCTTTACGTCATTTGCCGGAACATACGGATCATCCGCGCCGTGAAGCACCAGCACTTTCGCCTGCACCGGCACATTCGCCCTTAATGAATCTTTGCCCAGTCCGCCGTGGAAGGTAACCACACCCTTTACCGGCAAGCCTCCGCGCATAGCCTCGAGCGCACCCGTGCCCCCGAAGCAATAGCCCATCACTACTACATTTCCTGCCTCGTTGCCCTGCGCCTCCAGCGCTTTCAGCGCGGCTTTGATCCTCGACTGGTAAACCTGGTAATTCTTTTTATAGAATCCCGCAAGGGCGCCCGCTTCCTTTGCACCAGCAGGATGAACGCCCTCGCCATAGATATCCGCTACCAGCACATTATAGCCGAGCTTGCCCAGACGGTCCGCGGAGGCTTTCTCATGATCCGTAATGCCCATCCAGGCATGGATGATAAGTATGGAAGGCGCTTTTTTCGCCTGCTTTACCGCGGCACGCACGTAATAGCCTTTGAGGCTTGCAGTGTCATCTTTGTATTTCAGGTCGGTGCCCTGTGAGAAGGCTGTTTGGCTCATTACGCCGGCAAGAAGTATCATTAACAGTTGGATCTTTTTCATGCTGCAAAGCTAAAAAGAAGAAAGGGATAATTCAAACGGATTTAACATGCTCCCTTCCACCGCTGGCACCTTTTTTTCTGCATTCCCTGCATGCTTTTAGGCGCACATGTATCAATTTCAGGAGGGTATTCCAATGCGGCGATCGAGGCGCACCGGCTTGGCATTGATGCGATCCAGATCTTCAGCAAGAACCAGCGTACCTGGGCGGAAAAAACTGTCAGCCCCGAAGAAGGCCTTACCTTCCGAAAAGCCTGTGCGCAGTACGGCGTGAAACAAGCCTTTTCGCATTCCATTTACCTTATCAGCCTCGGCACGGAAAATGAAGAGATCGCGCAAAAATCCATGCTCTCGCTGGCGATGGAGCTGGAGCGCTGCCGGGTGCTCGGGCTCAGCCACACAGTGCTGCATCCCGGAGCGGCAGGAAGCCTGTCCATGCCTGCTGCGATCGAGCGCATCGGCTGGCGGATCAAAAAGGTGCTGGAAGCAACAAAGGGAAATCCGGTAAAGATCTTGCTGGAGAACACGGCCGGACAAGGCAGTAGCGTTGGCGGAAAGCTGGAGAACATTGCCGCGCTAGTGGACACCATCAGCTCGAAGCGAATCGGGATCTGCATCGATACCTGCCATGCCTTCGCTGCCGGGTATGACATTCGCGATAAAAAAGGCATCGACAAATTTTTCAAGGAGCTCGACCAGCGGATCGGGCTGGAAAAGCTGCTCTGCTTTCACCTGAACGATTCCAAAGGCGGGCTTGGCAGCAGGCTCGACAGGCACGCACACATCGGCGAAGGGCTATTGGGCCTTGCGCCTTTTGAATACATCATGCAGAATTTTCAGCATGTTCCGAAAGTGCTGGAAACATCGAAGGAGAATGATGCCGATAAAAAGAACATCAGCCTGCTGCGGGAGCTGGCAGGAAAAAAGCGGAAAACAAAATGAGCAGCCTCTTCTCCCTCGATCCCGTTTTCCCGGAAGGCTTCAGCTATTTTCCCGATTTCATTACCGAAAAGGAAGAAGCGGCGCTTTGCGAAACCATCTCGACGCTCAGCCTTCAAACCTTTCTTTTCCGCGGATACGAAGCCAAACGCAAAGTGGCGAGCTACGGGTACGATTACCATTTCGACAGCCGGAGCATCTCGAAAGGAAACCCGATCCCGCCGCAGTTCAATCCCCTGCTGGAAGCTACAGCCCGCCATTTGCAGCTTCCCGTGCGGGAGTTCGAGGAAGTGCTTGTTACCGAATATCCTCCCGGATCGGTGATCAACTGGCACCGCGATGCACCACCTTTTGACCTGATAGCGGGCATTTCACTGCTTTCCGACTGCAGCTTCAAGCTGCGCCCTTATGATAAATCAAAGCAGGGCCGCGGCTCCATCATCACCATTCCTGTGAAGCGCCGCTCACTCTACGTGATGCAGGGCGTGGTACGCGATGAATGGGAACACAGCATTGCTGAAATGAAGCAGGGAAGATATTCGATCACGCTGCGGACCCTCCGAAAATGACCTAAAGCATTGCCAGCCAACGCTTCCAGGCCCCTTTGGCAGGTTCCGGGCGATTCCGGAAATTCATACCCTTTTTTTTGGTCAAAAGCCCAAATTTTACTACATTTGCAACCCTTATAAAAAAAGGTTATGAATCATAAAGTAAAATTATTTTCAGGTTCCGCATCCCGTACCTTGTCTGAGAGCATCAGCGCAAGCTACAAGCAGGAGCTGGGTAAGGTGTCTCTGCTACGCTTCAGCGATGGTGAGATCCAGACTTCCTATGAGGAAACCGTTCGCGGAAGCGATGTGTTCATCATCCAGTCGACCATGCCGCCTACTGAAAATCTTTTTGAACTGCTGCTCATGATCGATGCTGCAAAACGCGCATCAGCCAACCGCATCATTGCCGTGATCCCGTATTTCGGCTTTGCGCGCCAGGACCGCAAGGACCAGCCACGCGTGGCCATCGGCGCCAAAATGGTGGCCAACCTGCTCGCAAGCGCCGGCGCTACCCGCATTATCACCATGGACCTTCACGCGGACCAGATCCAGGGCTTCTTTGAATGCCCGGTGGACCATTTATACGCTTCTTCCATCTTCATCCCATACATCCAGGAGCTCGACCTCCCGAACCTTACCATGGCTGCGCCTGATATGGGCGGCTCCAAGCGTGCGAACGCTTACGCGAAGTTCCTGAAGTCCGACATCGTGATCTGCTACAAGCAGCGCGCAAAGGCGAATGTGATCGAAAGCATGACCGTGATCGGCGAAGTGGAAGGTAGGGACATTGTACTCATCGACGATCTGATCGATACCGGCGGAACGCTTACCAAAGCGGCCGATATGATGCTCGACAGGGGCGCGAACAGCGTAAGGGCATTCTGCACACATGCCGTATTATCCGGCAAGGCTTACGAGAACATTGAAAAATCAAGGATCACGGAGCTGGTTGTTACCGATACCATTCCGCTGAAGCAGCAAAGCTCAAAGATCAGGGTACTATCGGTAGCCGACCTGTTTGCAAAAGTGCTGCACAGCGTGCATAATTACGAATCCATCAGCTCGAGCTTTATTGCGAGCGTGTAAATAAGAAACTGCGCCAATTAATTACTAACGTTGACTGGGGCGCGACAGTCAATTAACCAGTCCACCGAAAAACAAAAACCGGTGGATAAAATGAAAAAACAAAATGAAATCAGTATCTATTAGCGGTTCGCCAAGAGCGAACGTAGGGAAAAAAGATGCAACTGCATTGAGAAATGCTAAAGCTGTACCATGCGTACTTTACGGAGGTAAAGAGCAGATCCACTTTTCAGCACTCGCTGCAGACTTCAGGGATCTTATCTACACGCCACATGTAAACACAGTGAACATCGAAGTTGGTGGTAAAACATACCATGCGATCATCCAGGAAGCGCAATTCCACAGGGTGCACGACCAATTATTACACGTTGATTTCCTGGAGATCGTTGCAGGAAGGCCTGTAACAATGAATATCCCGGTTAAAACTACCGGAACTTCACCGGGTGTAAGAGAAGGTGGTAAGCTGAACAAAAAGCTGAAAACAATGAAAGTAAAAGGGCTTGTTGAAAAAATGCCTGACACGATCGACATCGCTATCGATGGATTGAAGATCGGCGATTCAGTTCGCGTTGAAGATATCAAGATCGACGGGCTTACTATGCTGGATGCTCCAAACGTTACCGTGATCGGTGTTCAGGTAACACGTGCGGTTGTTGCTGATGCAGCTGCTGCCGCTGCAACTCCTGCTGCAAAAGCTGCCCCTGCTGCTGCTGCAAAAGCTGCTCCTGCTGCAAAAAAATAATTTATCCTTAACATGAATCAAACCCCGCAAACGCGGGGTTTTTTTATGTTTGCGCGGCACTGTTCTGCTGCCGGATAGCATGGCTTCGCCTGAATTTCGTATTTTTGAACAGGATTAAATATATTCCATGAGTAAATTTTTGATCGCAGGTTTGGGAAATATCGGCAGCGAGTATGAAGATACCCGCCACAACATCGGCTTTAAGGTGCTGGATGCGCTGGCAAAGGAGAACGGGTTGAAATTCATTTCCGACCGCCTTGCAGCTGTTGCCGAGCTCCGGTTCAAGGGCCGCACGCTGATCCTGATCAAGCCAAGCACGTACATGAACCTCAGCGGTAAAGCCGTGAACTACTGGATGCAGGCGGAAAAGATAGACAAGGAAAACCTGCTGGTTGTCACCGACGATATTGCCCTGCCTTTCGGCTCTCTCCGCATGAAAGGGAAAGGCAGCGATGGCGGGCACAACGGACTCAAGAACATCCAGGAAACGCTCGGCAGCGTGGAATATGCACGCCTGCGCTTCGGTGTGGGAAGCGAATTCTCCAAAGGCCGGCAAGTGGAATACGTGCTGGGGAAATGGAGCGCCGAAGAGGAAAAGCAGCTGGAGCCGAGGATCGGCATGGCATGCGATATGATCAAAGGATTTGCCACCATCGGGCTGCAGCTTACAATGACGAACTACAATAAGAAATAAACACCTGCAACCAGGGCCTTTTTAATTGCATCTTAAATTATAGAAAAAAGAAATCACATGAAAAAAATTACATTATTCGCAGTAGCCACATTTATCAGCATCTGCTCGCAAGCGCAAAGCTTTTCGGGGCTGTATGCCTTCGACAGCGTGAAGACCACTTCCGGGGTCACCGACCCTTCTCCCCTGCCAACAGCAACGGGTGTAACGTTCGGCAGCTTCTCGGCTATGGGAACTCCCGCCAACCCTAATGCAACCGCGCGCTTTTCGTTTACCGACTGGGCAACAGGCGCAACCAACGGCGAAACCGTGTATGCCAACCTTACCGGCGCCGTAAGCACCGCCGAATACTATGAAGTAACGGTAGCTCCTGCTGCCGGCTATACCATTTCACTGAGCAGCATCACTTTCAGCTTCGGCCGCTCAGGCACAGGCGTGCGTACCTATGCGGTGCGCTCCGATGCGGATGGCTATGCCGCCAACCTGCCGGCATCCATCAGTCCGGCCAACCCGAACCTGAGCGTACAGGCAGGCGATGTATTCTTTTTGAATGCCGACATCACCACCACCAGCCAGAACGGAAGCACCATCACACTGAGCGGCGCATCGTTCAGCGGCTTAAGCGGCCCGAGAACATTCCGCTTTTACGGCTGGAATGCGGAAGCGACCACGGGAACTTTCAGCATTGATAACGTAACGATCAATGGAACCGCTGTAGCAAATCCTTTATTAACTGCGGGCTTTACCGGAACGAATGTTTGCTTCGGCGATACAACCGATTTTACGGACATGACAACAGGCCCCAACCCTGTGATGAGCTATGCGTGGAGCTTTGGGGACGGCGGAACTTCCACCCAGCAGAATCCTTCTTACATGTACGCAGCGCCCGGAGATTACGAGGTGACACTCGTTGTGATCGACAATATGCTGAACACGGATACCTACACTGATTCCGTACATGTGTATACGCTTCCGGTTGCAGGCTTCTCCGTAATGGACATGTGCAGCGGCAGCTATATGTTTAATGATATGTCGACCGTGAGCAATGGCATTGTTAATACCTGGACCTGGAACTTCGGGGATCCTGCGAGCGGGACGAACAATGTTGCAACTGTTCAGAACCCATCGCATACATTCAGCAGCAGCGGAAACTTTACCGTAACAGAGATCGTTGTCAGCAACCACGGCTGTATTGATACGTTCATGCTCAACATGAACAACTACCCGCTGAATGCGATGCTGAGTGATACGGTGATGAACGACACGGTGAACTTCACAGGATCTGTAAACGGTGGCAGCGGCCCTTATTTGTATTCATTTGATTTTGGCGATGGCAGCCCGGCAAGCAGCAGCCCGATGGCAACCGCAACGCACATTTATGCAAACGGCACATACACGGCATGCCTTACTGTAACGGATGTTAACGGCTGTACCAGCACTACCTGCGACACCTTCACGGCAGTAGCGCTTACAACCGGCATCAGCAAGAACACCAACACCATAACTGTTCACATTAGCCCGAACCCTTCTGCTGACGGCGTGTTTACACTAAATACCGCCAATGTTTCAAAAGCAAGCATCAGCGTTTATAACATTATCGGCAAAAAGATCATGAGCCGCGAGATGACCGATGGCGAACAAACGATCGACCTTTCCGCGGAAGCGAACGGCAGCTACTTCCTCACGATCAAAACGGAGAAGGAAGTGATCACGAAAAAGATCATAATCAGCAAATAAGCGTGCTAATTGTAAATGAAACGCCCTTCCCGACAACCGGAAGGGCGTTTTTGTTTTTATCTTTGTAATCCCGCATGCAAAAGCCCGAATACATACAAAATCTTCTTCGCACCATTCCCGACAGTCCGGGCGTGTACCAGTATTACGACGATACGGGCATGATCATTTATGTGGGAAAGGCGAAAAGCCTGAAGAAGCGTGTTGCATCCTACTTCAACAAGGACCAGTACGAGAACGGCAAAACGAGGGTGCTGGTGCGAAAGATCGCCGACATCAAATACATTGTGGTGAACACCGAGATCGATGCGCTGCTGCTGGAAAACAACCTGATCAAAAAATACCAGCCGCGCTACAACGTGATGCTGAAGGACGACAAGACCTATCCCTGGATCTGCATCAAGAATGAGCGCTTTCCGAGGGTGTTCCCTACGCGCAACGTGGTCCGCGACGGCTCGCTGTATTTCGGCCCTTATGCTTCGGTGCGTGTGATGCACATGGTGCTCGACCTGATCAGGCAGCTGTTCAACCTGCGCAACTGCAATTACCAGCTTACGGAAGAGAACATCAAGGCGGGAAAATTCAAGGTATGCCTCGAATACCATATCGGCAACTGTGCTGCCCCTTGTGTGGCGAAGGAAACAGAAGCGGAATACAACCAGACGATCGCCGCGATCAAGGACATTGTAAAAGGAAATGCAAGCTCCGTTGCCAAATACCTGAAAGACATTTTGCAGGAGCAGGTGGCAAAAATGCAATACGAAAAAGCCGCCTTAACCAAAGAAAAATTAGACCTGCTGGAAAAATTCCAGAGCAAGTCAACCGTGGTAAACCCTACCATTACCGATGTTGACGTGTATTCCATCATTACCGACGAGCGCAGCGGCTATGTGAATTTCCTGAAGATCATGAACGGCTCCATCATCCAGTCGCACACGATCGAATTAAAGAAGAAGCTGGAAGAAACTCCGGAAGAGCTGCTGACGCTTGCTATCATTGAATTACGCGAACGCTTCGAAAGCAATGCGAAAGAAGTGCTCGTACCCTTTGAGCTGGACCTGCAATTGCCGGGCTCGGAATTTTTTGTGCCGCAGCGCGGCGATAAAAAACAATTGCTGGAGCTTTCCGTTCGCAACGTGGAATATTTCAGAAGGGATAAGCTAAAGCAGGAAAGCCTCGTGGATCCGGAGCGCCATACCAAGCGCATCCTCGAGCAGATGAAGAAAGACCTGCACTTAACGGAAGAACCGCGCCATATCGAATGCTTTGATAACTCCAATTTCCAGGGAGCTTATCCGGTTGCGGCCATGACCGTATTTAAGGATACAAAACCAAGCAAAAAAGATTATCGTCATTTCAACATCAAGACCGTGGAAGGGCCGGATGATTTCGCTTCCATGGAAGAGATCATCTACAGGAGATACAAGCGCGTGCTGGAGGAGAATGCCCCTCTACCGCAGCTGATCGTGATCGACGGGGGAAAAGGACAATTAAGCTCCGCGCTCGAAAGCCTTGAAAAATTAGGGCTGAGAGGAAAGGTTGGAATTATCGGCATCGCCAAAAAACTCGAGGAGATCTATTTCCCGGGAGATTCCATTCCGATGTACCTCGATAAGCGCAGCGAGACATTGAAGATCATCCAGCAGATCCGCGATGAGGCACACAGGTTCGGCATTACGCATCATCGCAAGCGCCGCGACAAGGGCACTTTGAAAACAGAGCTCACGGAGATCAAAGGCATCAGCGATACCACAGCGAACAAGCTGCTCTCGCATTTTAAATCTGTGAAGCGTGTGAAAGAAGCCACCGAAGAGGAGCTGGCTGCTGTGATCGGGAAGGCAAAAGCGAAAACGGTGGCTGATTTTTATAAGAAGGAAGTTCCGCCGGCGGTTTAATCGCCGTCAGTTCGAGTGTCACGCTTTTTCAACGTGATGTATCGAGAACTGATTTTACCTATGTCTACTTCTCGATACGCTCCACTGCGTTTCGCACTCGAAGTGACATTATAATCGCCGTCAGTTCGAGTGTCACGCTTTTTCAGCGTGATGTATCGAGAACGCGGCGCGGGAAAAAACACTCAAAATATGAAATACATACTCACAATCAGCTCGCTCTTTTTTTTCTTACAGTTTCTCCTTACAATGTTTCGCTTTCTTTTTATTTCAAATGACGGAGAAATGGGAAGCCTGATCGCATTTGCGATCATTAGCATCGGACTGATCTATTATTCTGTGTTAAGCGTGATCATCTTCAAGAAGCTGATCCGGGAAGATCGTAAGAACTATCTTTTATACTCTGTCCTGGTTCTGATCGCACCTGCTTTATTTATTATTGCATCGCTCTAATGTGTATACCCCTGTCAGGGTTTGAAACCCTGACAGGGGTTTATTATTTATAAACGGTCACTTCCCAGTGATCATACTCCAGCGAAACCTTCGCAGGATTCCAGAGATATACCTTCAGCTCATCGGCAGGAGCTTTAAAAGGAGGCAGCACAAACTGAAATTCCATGCTTTGTTTCAGATCCTCATCTTTAAAGTAATCATGCAGCGTAAAGCTCTGGTAGAAAAGCTGTCCGGAGGCGCCACTGACAGAAGCCACCAGTTGAACATCCTGCAGCGAGCCTTTAAGAAGGTCTGCGCTTACCAGCACTTTCAGCCCCGCAGTATCCTTCAGCTCGGATGCTTTTACGGAAGCGGTAAGCCCGTATTCTGTAGCTGCATCCAGCACCGCATGATGCGTTGCCGTATCGGCGGAGCTGGCTTCATACAAGAAGAGCGTCCTTTCCGGCGTGATCCCTAAAAACTGTTTTAAATTTTTTGCGTGAAGCTCTCTGCTCTTTTTGTAAAACGACACCCTGCCCGTGCTGCCAATGCATTCCAGCATAGCCGTTAGCGGAGGATAATTTTTGATCACATCCGAAACAAGGTAAATGTCCTGTATGGCAACGTAATCCCAATCGCACCACTGCAATGCCATTCCGATGTTTTTATGCGTGGTGCCCATCACAGTGTAGCCCTTGCGGTTCATCAGGATCAGCGGCACATTGGTGGTATAGGCATCTATCACGAGAACCTTTGCATCGGCAGGAACTCCGATCGAATCAAGGAACTGCGCCGTGCCTGTAAAATTCTGGCGCGTGATCTCCACCCGGTCCCAGGGGCCGCTGCTGTAACGCTCAGCCTGCGTATTGCGGTTGGAGATAAAAAACAAAAGGGCTGTGATGCCGAAGCCAATCCCCCAGCCGAGCGTTTGCTTTTTTGTTTCCAGCGGAAGGTTCTTGATGATGAGCAAGAACAACAGAACTGTTGGAACAAAAAGCGAATCGAGGAAATAATAATCGTGCGCATAGAACTGGCGCATCATCAGTAAAAAGTAAATGCCCGTTCCGGCAGCGATGATCAGGAGCTGGAACCAGTATTTCTTATCCTCTTCCATATACCCTTTACGCCTGTAAAATGTGCGGGCGGAGATCAGCAGCAGCACAAAGACGAGGATGTAATGCCACATGGTGAAATAGTGAAAGCACCAGTGATCGTACATCTCAGCAAGGATCTCTTTGAACTCCGTAAAGCTTTTGGCAGGCATGAGGCTGTCGAGGAACATATTGCCATACATGCGGCCCAGGTGAATGTTGTAGAGGTAATAGGAGCCGAAGATGGAGAAGGCTACAGCTATTGCAATGGCTTCGTGTATAAACCTCACCCCTCCTTCGACAGGCTCAGGACAGGCTTTCCCCTCTCCGGAGGAGAGGGGAGAAAAAAAACTCCGTGCGTAAATAAGCAATTGCTGTAACAACACAGCGAAAAGGAAAATAACAAATGGCAGGCGCAGCAGCGCAGCGAGTAAAAGGAACGCAACCGCCAGGTAAAAATGTTTTTTCAGCGCGTTCTCCTTATAGGAAAAGAAATAATAATATCCTGCAAACACCAGTGCGATCGCAGGGATGCTGGGAATAAAGCCCGCCTGGTAATAGGCATAAACAGGTGAGAAGAACACAAACAGCACCACCAGCCATGATTTGATCTCCGAGCCGCTCATTTTTTTTGCGAGCAGGTACAAATAGATCAGTCCGCCGATGCTCACACACAGCGTATACAGGCGGAAGATCACAGGTGCCGTGCTGCCGCAAGCCTTCATGATGAGCGCAACGATAAACTCGCTGAGCGGAAGGTCCACGCGGGTGATGCCATCCACCGTTTGCAGGTTGAAGGTGGCAGGATGAAAAATATCGAAGCCGTTATCGAGGAAGCGCAGCGCGATGGCATAGCGGTCGCTTTGTGTCCAGGCATGAATGAAGGAAGGAAAAAGATGAATGCTTGAACAATACAGCACAGCGCTTAGCAGCGCCAACACCAATACGAGCAATGGAACCGAACGTTTATTGGGGATCATAACCGGAAACTTTATGATAATTTATCCGTGAGCAGTTTCATTTCAATGGCCGGGGAGATCTTCTCGTACACGATGTTGTATACGGCATCGGTGATCGGCATCTCCACCTTGTATTTTTTGTTGATCTCGTGAATGCATTTCACGCCGTAATATCCTTCCGCGATCATGTTCATTTCCATCTGCGCGTATTTTACGGAATAGCCCTTGCCTACCATGTTCCCGAACATGCGGTTGCGGCTGAATTGTGAATAGGCTGTTACGAGAAGATCGCCGAGATAGGCAGAGCTTTTGATGTCGCGGTCGATCGGGTGCACCACATCCACAAAGGCCTTGATCTCCTGGATGGCGTTGGAGATGAGCACCGCCTGGAAATTATCGCCATAGCCCAGGCCATGGCAGATGCCGCTTGCGATCGCAAATACATTCTTCAGCACGGCAGAATATTCCGTTCCGAAAATATCGTCCGACACGGTTGTTTTGATGTAGCGGCAATTCAGCTGCGAAGCTACAAAGGCTGCATTCTCCGTATCCTGCGAGGCGATGGTTAAGTAGGAAAGCTTTTCCATCGCTACCTCTTCCGCATGACAGGGCCCGGTGATCACACCGATGTTCGCCATCGGGATGGAATACTCGGTGTTAAAAAATTCACCTACAATAAGATTATGCTCAGGCACAATTCCCTTGATCGCGGAAAACACCTTTTTGTTTTTGAAGTCTTCGGCGGTCAATCCCGACAATGCATCCTTTAAAAATGCGGAAGGCACGGCCATGATGAGCACATCGGCCTTTGCAACCACGTCCTTCAGGTCGGTGTTGAGCAGTAGCTTGTTTGTATCGAACTCCACGGAAGTGAGGTAGTTCGGATTGTGCTTGTATTTTTTAATATGCTCCACCACCGTGCTGCTGCGCAGCCACCAATGGATCTGGCTCGAATTGTTGCAAAGCATTTTTACAATAGCCGTTGCCCAGCTTCCTCCTCCAATAACTGCTATTTGTGCTGTACTCATATCTCTCTTGTTAAATTACAGATTGAAATTACACTTTTTTTGCTTTCAGCGCAACACTACCCCGAGCGGCATTTTATCGGGGTCGATGTAATCGGGCTCCGGGAATGCTGCCACGTCGAACTCATTGCGGAATGCCCGGTTCACGGCGTCCAGCACCTCGCTTACCGCTATCTTTTTCATGCACTGGTTATTTCCCGCGCAGGGCGGAATAATGAACTCATGCACGCATGGACTGCAATATACATTTTTGTAGATCGACACCGTTCTTCCCATTCCGCCGTATTGCTGGGGCGAGCAGGGCCCGAACAATGAGACCGTTTTTACATGCATTGCAAAGGCAAGGTGCATCGGGCCGGTATCGTTGGTGATGAGCAGGCCGGCATGCGCGATGAGTGCGATAAGCTCCTGCAGGTTCAGCTTCCCGGATGAATCGATCACAGATGGAAATTCTCCCAGCTGTGAAACAATGGAATGCACATAGCTCATTTCATTCTTATCGCCGATCAGGATTATTTTCAGATCGGGCCTTTCCGTCAACAGCACTTTCAGCAGCGTCACCACATTGTCTGCCGGCCACCTGCGCTCGAGGCGAAGGTCGGAAGCATTCGGGTTCAGCAGCACATAACCTTCCGGAAGGGCGATGCCAAGCTTTGTATTGATGACTTGCATCGCTCCGGGATCGATGGCGGCGCGGTTCATGCTCACTTCAGAAATGATCTCCCTGCAGCCCATTAACCGTGCAAACTGCAAATAGGTTTGCGATACGGGCGATTTGATGTTGAAGAACATCATGTGCGTGTACATTCCTTTGCGGTACGTTTTATCATCCTTGAAAAAGCCCATGCGGTTGCGCGCAAGGCTCACGGTAGTGATCACACTGCTGTAGTTGGAATAGATCTCAAGGTCGATGTACACATCAGGCCGGTTCTTCCAGAGCTTCAGCAGAAGACGGATGTTAGATGCGATGAGCGATGCGATGCTCTTATCGGACACATGCATCACTTCATCCACCTCATCAATAAAGCGGAACAGGGGAACATTAGAAACATTGGTGATGAACACGATGCGGGCAGCAGGATAATTCAGCCGAAGGGTTTTCAATAAGGGCGTTGCCTGCACAATGCTTCCCATGCCCACGAACTTGCAGACAGCAATAGTTTTTACAGGACGGTCGAGCGAATGATCGATGCGGAGTATGAAGCCAAGCATACGCGCCAGCACGTTCAGCAGGTATACCATTGGTAACCCTGCGAGCCTGTCGATGATTATTTTGTTCTTCAGCTTCAAGGCCTGTTCTTTTTTAGGATCACCACCATCTCACCGATCGAAAAATAAAAGTTCTTCTTCCGGGCCTTCGCCGGCAACAGCGCATGCAACAGGTTCACAACAGGCGTAAGCAGCCAGTGCCTGTATGCATTGTATTGTGTGTGCAGGTATTCGATGTTCAATGCCTTCTTTGATTTTTCATAATGCATAATGTGCAGGTTGCACTTCCCCGCAAGGTAGCTCATGGAGCCGTGGCTGAAATAAAAAAAATGCTCCGGTTTGTAATGCGTCCAGCGCCTGCCCATCAGGTTGTTCGAAACGGTTTTTGTATCCGGCATCATGATCATGATCAGGCCGTCGTCCTTCAGGAGCCCAGCAGCCTTCGAAAGCGTTTGCGCCGGAATGCGCACATGCTGGATCAGGTCCGACATGGTGATCACATCGAACATTTTCGGCGGGAAAGAGCATTGCTCCAGCGTTCCACAGAAAACATTTTCTTCACCCAACTTATCCTTTGCGATCTGCGATGAATATTCAGAGAGCTCCACGCCATAAGGCTGAAATCCTTCTTCCTTTGCAGCCTCAAGGAAATAGCCTGTAGCGCAGCCTACATCCAGAACCTTTCCGGTAGTAACATAGTTGCGGATGAGCGACAAGCGCAGCCGAAAGGTTGCGATCTTCATTTTCTTCGTGCTCCCATTATCCCGGGTATCCTGCACTCCAAGGGCCTGGTAAGAATTTCCGGAATACAGCTTTTTCAGCTCCTCATCGTTCATCTGCGGGTACAAAAACTCAACGCCGCATTTGAGGCAGCAGAGGATCTGCCGCTCGGGCATAAGATCAAATTTTATTTCCACCTGTGGCGATCCGCATACAATGCAATCCATGCTAATTTGATTTTAAAAGCCCGAGCTTTTTTAACGCGATCACTTTAGTAGTTCGTGACACAAGCGCCACATAGTCAACCGTTGCGTTATACCAGTTGTACTGCGAGCTCACTCTCACTGCAAAGCTCCGCTCCCCGCTTCCTGCAGGCACCGTGAATTTGTATGCGCCCTTAAAGCCTTCCTTCGTGCTTCCGTAAAGGAGCTCGATTGAAAGCGGCGCATCGTTTTCAACATCCAGGGAAATTAAGATGGTATTGCCGCTCGTTTTATCAATGCCGCTGCTGAAGTTAAAGTATTTCATATTATTCTCCTGCAGCGAAACCGGCGAAGGCATTAAATTCATCAGCGTTTTCTCCGTAGAGAGGGAATCATCGTAAGTAGCCCAGATGTACGGCAATTGCTGCAGCTCATCGGTTTGCGGATAAGCCGAATAAAAGTCGGGAATGTAGTCGCTTTCTGTTATGCTCAGCGAACGGATATTCTCCTTATTTCCAACATCAACAGAAAGGCCGCCGGCATTCTCCAGCATGTAATAAGCGGTATGGTCCACATCGCTTGAATAATCAGGCCTGATCATCCGGCTGCTTCCCTTTGCGGTTATTTTAATTTCAGGAGCAAAGCTGTTGAAGCGGAGGGTCAACAGGTATTTCCTTTCACCCGCCTGCGCAAGCTTACAAGCCACCGAACCCGTTTTTACGGAGTCGGCATCGCGGTTATAAGAGAACACCACGCGCTCTTTGAGATCTACGTTAAGATCGTTCTTTTTCCAGATGCATAAATTATTCGCTATAACGAAAGGCCTGTAATTACAGTAAAAATACTCCGCCAACCTGTAATGGCGAAGGGTGTTGGGAACCCCGTCCACATTATTCCACCAGCTCTCCGGGAAATTAGAGAATACGATCAGCGGCGAATCGTATTGGCCAAGATCGCTGATGAACTTTTTCTGCAGGTACTCATTGTGAACACTGAGAGGATTCTGGTAAAAGTACGAAGGTGAGATCTTTCCCGTGAAATAATAAAGCATCGGCAGGTTGGCGAAATCGATGAAGGTTTGTTCTTCCGTTAAGCTGCTTGCAATGAGCTTTTTAAAATCACCGAAATTCGTTTCCTCGAAGTTGGCTGTGTCGATGCAGCGCACAATTCCCGGCTTGGGCTCTATCGCAGAAAATGATCCTGCTTTTTTCGCGGCTTTGGCATACAGGTTCTGAAATTCCGTTACAGCAGGAAATTTATAATTCATCATGAGGAAGGTGGCCAGCACTGTGAATGCAATAAGGCGCGAGACCCTTGAACGCTTATAGGAAAGCAGGAAAACGCTTCCGCTGAAAATAAAGAAGGCAAAGGAGGAAAGTCCGTTATCGTGCCCCTCGATAAAGCTATGCCGTACAAGTCCGCGCTGGAAGTTCACGAAATAATACACGACCAGGAACAGGAAAGATGCGTAGATGAAGCGCTGCGACCGGGTTACATTCAGGCGCTTAAAAAAAACAAGCATGGCACCCAGCCCCAGCAGCATCACGAGCGGGAAAACAAAGTACTGCATCTTATACTGCATTTTGGATGCATCCCCAAAGCTGGTAAGCCCGTACGTTTGCGCCGATGCGAGGTAATTCAGTCCGCTCCACAATTTCTCAAACACATTGATATCCCTCACCCAACCAAGCACCAACAGGAAAGCGAGCACAGCTCCGAAGAGCACAGCCGCGGCCTTAAACAACAATTTCCAGCTGATCACGAACTGCTCGCGGCTGATGTAATAAACAAGCAGCACCGCGCATCCTGCAATAGCAGCCGGATAACCGATGTCGACCCGCCAGAGCACCAGAAATGCCAGGCAGCTGATGAGCAGTAAATAGTTCTTAAAGGATGCCTGCTCGCGGATCACCTTATCACAAATAAATATAGCAAGGAGGGAAATGATCACGTAATCGCTGAGCAGCGTATCCATGAGCGGGAACAGCAGCACGAGAAACAAAGCGGCATATGCATTGCGGGAAACCCGGAGCATGAACATGTACACCATGAATGCCCAGAACACCTGGTACATGAACTCGTAGATGTACATTTCGCGGCTGTGCATCCCGTTGAAGAATACATAGAGTCCGCCGAAAAACAATTCCGACAATACATGCGAGTTGAATTTTTCAAAAACAGGAACCACACCAAACTTGCTTAATTCCATTAATGGCAGAAAGCGGTTTCCCGATTCAAACATCTCGTTGCTGATCTCAACGAACGGACTGTAAAATGTATAGGTTGTTAAGCCGATCACCAGCAATGGCAGGTAACGCAATGCAGCCAATTGTTCATTGCTTTTCAGCGCAGTGGCCTTTCCATTCTTCAGCTTTTTATAACGGAGGAGCATGACCATTGCAAGGCAAAAAAGGAAGATCACATAGAGCTTGCGCGGACTGAAAAAATAAACTTCATGCCGGTTGAGAATAAGATAGATCTCATCCTTGAAAAAGGAAAGCAAGGGGATCACGGCAAGCGGGATCATCAGGAAGAACAAGCGGTTCAGCCACTGACCGCTTTCCTGTCCGGTTTTGTTCCTGATCCTGAAAATGGCGAAGAGCAGCAAGAGTGCAACAGCAACAAAAAGCGTCACTAAGAGATCCGCAGCAGGAAACCAGCCGAAGAGTACGGCAAACTCATCGACTGCAAAAAATACCGAAAGGCCCAGCACAAAGGCGATCGCGTAAAAGGAAACATTCAGCACTTCGGATTGCGGCCTGTTCTTCAACAGCAGCCATTTTAAGGCGAGCCCCGCCAATGCAGCTTTCTGAATGCAGTAGATGAGCTCGAAGGAAGAATCGAAGCTTTTTGTCCAGAGGCTGAAAAAATAAAAGGTGATCCCGGCTAAGGAAGTATAATTGATGATCTGCACTTCGGCGGTACGAAGGAAATGCGGAGAGAACAAAGAGATGCGCCAGCTGATAAATGAAAAAGCAGCCATGCTCAAAAAGAAGATCAGCCCTGAATAATAAAAAGCATGGATGCGCTTGCCGATATCGTAAGCGTTGAAAGTGGCCTCCCCGATCATTCTTCCGGGGAATGCCTCGAGGGTAGGGTCGAATGACTGTGCATATTTAAACACCAGCCAAAGGGAATAGAAAAGGGCTACAAAAATAAAATCCTTATAGTTTTTATTGATGTAGCCCCTGAGTTGTTTATAGCTTTCCAATGCGTTCTGCCTTATCAGCTTAGTTGGTTGATTGATAAACCGGCCCTTCCCTCTTCACCATATTCTTTTCGGTTAAGGCTGTAAAGATCTTGTTCAGCTGGTTCTTCGAGATGCCCGTGGCTTCGCTCACGCTTGCAATGGTTGCCTGCGACTGCTTCTTCACCTCGTCGAGCACCTTCTGCTCATCGCCCTTCAGCGAAGGGGCAGCGGCTTCTTCACCTGCCGGGCTTTTATTTGCATGCGCTTCCTGCTCCGTAAACTGTGCAGTTACTTCCGGCCTCATTTGCGGGAAGAACAGCACATCCTGGATGGATACATTGTTTGTCATGATCATTGCCAGCCGGTCGATACCGATGCCGATGCCGGATGTTGGCGGCATTCCGTATTCAAGCGCGCGTAAAAAATCCTGGTCGATGAACATAGCCTCATCATCGCCACGCTCCATCAGCTTCACCTGCTCCTCAAAACGCTCACGCTGATCGATCGGATCATTGAGCTCGGAATAAGCGTTCGCCAATTCCTTGCCGTTCACCATCAGCTCAAAGCGCTCCACCAGTCCGGGCTTGCTGCGGTGCTTCTTGGTAAGCGGGCTCATCTCTACAGGATAATCCGTAATGAAGGTAGGCTGGATATAATTTCCTTCGCATTTCGCGCCGAAGATCTCATCTATTAATTTCCCCTTGCCCATGCTCGGTGCAACGTCGATGCCCAGCTGTTTGCAGGCATCACGCAATTGCTCCTCACCCATCTGGCTGATGTCGATCCCGGTGAATTCCTTGATCGAATCAAACATGGTGATGCGCTTGAAGGGGCGCTTGAAGTCGATCGTTTTTTCGCCCAGCTGCACCTGTGTTTTACCATGCAGGTCCATTGCAATGCGCTCGATTAGCTCCTCGGTAATATCCATCATCCAGTTGTAATCTTTATACGCCACATACAATTCCATCACGGTAAATTCAGGGTTGTGCGTGCGGTCCATCCCTTCGTTGCGGAAGTTGCGGGAAAATTCATATACGCCATCAAATCCGCCAACGATCAGCCTTTTCAGGTATAATTCGTTTGCGATGCGCAGGTACATTGGAATATCGAGGCTGTTGTGATGCGTAATGAACGGCCTTGCGGAAGCGCCTCCAGGGATCGCCTGCAGAACAGGTGTGTCCACTTCGAGGTATCCTTTGGCATTGTAAAAATCGCGGATGGTGTTCACCATCTTTGTGCGCTTTATGAATGTTTCCTTTACATGCGGGTTAACGATCAGATCGACATAGCGCTGACGGTAGCGAAACTCCGGATCGGTCACCTCGTCGAACACATTGCCTTCATCATCGCGCTTTACCATTGGCAGCGGACGAAGCGACTTGCTCAGCATCTTAAATGAAGTGGCATGGATGGAGACCTCGCCTACCTTGGTCACGAACACATAGCCGGTAATGCCAATGATATCGCCGAGATCGGTGTGCTTTTTAAATAAGAGGTCGAAGGTGCTTTTATCTTCGCCCGGACAAATATCATCGCGCTTGATGTAAACCTGGATCCGGCCTGCGGCATCCTGCAGGCTTACGAAACAGGCTTTCCCCATATCACGCACGCTCATGATGCGGCCGGCAATGCTTATGCTCTTAAACTCATCTTCTTTCCCCGCTGCAAAATTCTCAAGTATGCTTTTCGATGTTGCATTTATTTCATACAATTCAGCGGGATAAGCATCAATGCCCATCTTCGTGATCTCTTCCAGTTTTGCGCGTCTCAGTAATTCCTGTTCGCTGTGTTCAGTGCTCATTTCTTATATATCCGATTTTGCGCAAATATACGCTCAAAGGGCTAATAAATAATGTATTTACCCATCATTTTTTAAGGTATTATTTAAGCAAAATATGTATTTTTACAGCCCTGAGAACTGAACGAATATGAAGACACTCGTAGAAAATTTTTCCAAGCAACTCACAGAAGCGATCGCGATCGGAAGCAATGCAAAGCTGACTTCTGCGCAACATGCGATCTGCAACGTACTGATCTGCGGACTTGGCGGATCGGGCATTGGCGGCAGCATTGTAAGCGAGCTGGTAATTGGAAATGCCATTGTTCCTGTGAATGTTTCCAAAGGATATTTCATACCTGCCTATGTAAATGAGAACACACTGGTGATCATTTCCTCCTACTCGGGGAACACGGAAGAAACGCTGAACTGCATGAAGCTGGCGCTCCAGAAAAATGCAAAAGTAACGGCGGTCACTTCCGGCGGAAAAGTACTGGAAACAGCTAAGGAAAAGGGCTTCGACTGCATTGTTGTGCCCGGCGAAATGCCTCCGCGCTCCTGCCTCGGCTACTCGCTCACGCAATTATTCTTCATCCTCGGATTTCACAAGATCATCACCACCAATTTTAAGGCGGAGCTGGAAGCTGCTGTAAAGCTGCTCGATTCGGAAGAGATCAATATTGTGGCGGAAGCTACCATCATCGCTGAAAAGCTGAAGGACAAAACCCCGGTGATCTATGCCACCACCTACAATGAAGGCATCGCGATCCGTTTCCGCCAGCAGCTGAACGAGAATGCAAAGGTCCTGTGCTGGCACCAGGTGATCCCTGAAATGAACCACAATGAGCTGGTGGGCTGGACACAGAAAAATGATAACCTGAGCGTACTGATCTTCCTCGATAAGGATGATTATTCGCGTAACCTAGCCCGTGTCGACATCAACAAGGAAGTGATCAAAAAATACACGGAGAACATCCGCGAAGTATGGTCGAAAGGAAACTCCACTATTGAAAAGGCAATTTACTTTATTCACCTTGGCGACTGGATCTCCGTTATTTTAGGGGAAATGCGCGGGGTCGACCTGATGGAGGTGAATGTGATCAATGCGCTGAAATCCAAACTTTCCGAGATCTGAATTGTTGAATTTTAGATTTGTTGAATTTTAGAAGTCAACTCTGAAATTCTAAAAATCAAAAATTCTAAAACTATCATGCAAACCGTTAAATTCAACGACCTCGGACTTATCGACTACAAAGAGGCCTGGGACCACCAGGAAAAGCTCTTTGATGAGGTTGTTCAAACAAAGGTTTCCAACAGAACAAAATCTCCCGGCTCCGTTCTCCCGACTCCCAACTATTTACTTTTCTGTGAGCACCCGCATGTATATACCCTCGGGAACAGCGGTAAACAGGAGCATTTGCTGGTAAACGAACAACAGCTGAAAGAGAAGAATGCAACCTATTATAAGATCAACCGCGGCGGCGATATTACCTACCACGGGCCCGGGCAGATAGTCGGCTACCCGATCTTAGACCTCGACAATTTTTTTACCGACATTCATAAATACCTTCGCTTTCTTGAAGAAATGGTGATCCGCACACTCGCCGAATACGGGATCGAATCAGGCAGAAGCCCGGGAGAAACAGGCGTATGGCTGGATGCAGGCGATCCGCACAAAGCGAGAAAGATCTGCGCAATGGGCGTACGCGCCAGCCGCTGGGTAACCATGCACGGCTTTGCGCTGAACGTGAATGCCGACCTTAACTATTTCGGAAACATCATTCCCTGCGGTATTGTTGATAAAGCGGTGACCTCCCTCGACAAGGAGCTTGGCCGCAGAATAGACGAAGGGGAAGTGAAGCAAAAATTAAAAAAACATTTCGCGGAATTATTTGAATGTGAATTGGTTTAAACATTCCGCTATCTTCGTTGTTAGAGAAGCATCAGCAAAAACATGAACTGCCGTTTTTCCATAAAAGACCTCGAGAAATTATCAGGAATAAAAGCGCATACGCTTCGTATCTGGGAGCAGCGCTATGGCATTCTCAAGCCTGAGCGCACTGATACAAACATCCGCTGGTACTGCAACGACAAGCTGAAGCACCTGCTGAACGTTACTTTTTTGTATGAGCATGGCTACAAGATCTCGAAGATCGCGCAGCTGGAGCCTTCTGAAGTAAGCGCGGAAGTGAACAAGATCGTTGATAAAGAGATTAACGTATGCGACCAGGTGCGCGGACTAGTGCTTTCCATGGTGGAGCTGGAGGAAGAGCGCTTCGAGCGGATCATTTCCAATAACATTAAAAAGAACGGATTTTCATATACGATAGAAAAGATCGTTTACCCTTTCCTGAGCAAGATCGGCGTGATGTGGCAAACGGGCAGCATCAACCCGGCACAGGAGCATTTCATCTCTAACCTTATCCGGCAAAAGCTTATTGTTGCCATCGATAGCGTAGTAACACCCGAAAACCCGGATGCACAGAAATTTGTGCTCTTTCTCCCTGATGGGGAGCTGCACGAGCTCAGCCTGCTCTACTTCAGCTACCTGCTGAAATCAAAAGGCCATTCGGTGATCTACCTCGGACAATCGGTTCCGCTCGACGACCTGCAGAAAGTGGTGGCGATCCGCCAACCGGCCTTTATCGTTTCCATTTTCACGCACATGATAGAAGATGTGGCCGCGTTCATCCAAACCCTCGCCACTGCTTTCCCAACAACAACTATCCTTTTATCGGGCTGCCAGCTGAAAGGCCTCGAAAGCCCGGCTCCTGAAAACGTGAAGCTGTTTGGCTGTCCGCAGGATCTGCTGGAGCTGGTGTGATCAATGTCACTTCCACCCACTTTCTCGTTCCGATAGCTATCGGAATCGCTCGAAATGACATCGCGATGTTAATACCCGCTTCTTCGGAATGCCGTATTGAAACGAACTGACGCTATTTACCCTGATGTCACTTCGAGTTCGACCGAAGGGAGAGTATCGAGAAGTGTTAGTACCAGTAACGTGGCGTGTTCTCGATACATTTCTCTTCCTGCCGTCAGAGAAATACTCGAACTGACGCCTATTATACAGACAACGATTTGATTATAAGCCAGTTATTTATATTTCACCTCCCCTCAATCCAATATCCCACCCTTTCCGTACCTCCTTTATGTTTAACCTTTTTTTAAATTATTTAAACAAATACTTTTATTTTGTTTAAACATTTCGTAATTTTGTTAAACAATTTTAAAAGGATTGAATTATGACAGCAATAGAATTTAACCAGCAATTGATCAACCAGCGGGTTCCACTCAGAAATTTTGCATACAGTCTTACAATGAACAACGACGAAGCGCAGGACCTTGTGCAGGATACGTATGTGAAAGCAATTACCTACCGCGATAAATTCGCCGATGCAACCAACCTGAAAGCATGGCTGTACACGATCATGAAGAACACCTTCATCAACTCGTACAGGCGCAACATCAAAACCCGCCAGATCATTCAGCAAACGGATGACCTGAGCCTTGTGAAGCCTGCGGCCGGTGCAAACAGCCCCAGCGCGGAATCGCAGATCAATGAAAAAGAGATCAACAAGGCCATCGACGCGCTGGAGGATGATTATAAAATCCCCTTCACCCGCTATTTCGACGGCTATAAATACAAGGAGATAGCTGATGAGCTGAATCTGCCGATCGGAACCGTAAAGAGCAGGATCTTTCTTGCCCGGAAAAAGCTGATGAAGGATCTGAAGGATTTTGTGAATATGAATTAAGCTCTTTTTTATGCTTTTCAGGCCTCACGCGCAGCTTCATCTATTCTGATTAATAATTTAACACTGTAGCAACTACGATGTAAAATGGAGGCTGTGTTTTAATGTGACTCTTTCTGTTTTATAAAGCAATAGCGGTAATGATTGCGAGCAGTAAATAATGATTAAAAACCGGTATGCCTGTCCGCAATCAATTATCCGCGGTTCTTCGCGACCGGCAGGGAGGAAGAAATTGCCTTATAAAACGGAAAAGGTTTTTGTAACTTTTTGCCTTCAAAAAGTTAACACCATTATAGGAATGGAAATCGGATAACAAGATCGCTCTACACTCAGATTACAAAGCATGAAAGAAGTAAGCATATTTTGGTTCCGGAGGGATTTGCGCCTGGATGACAACACAGGCTTGTATCATGCACTGAAGGACAATAAGAACGTTCTTCCCGTTTTTATTTTCGACCCGGAGATCCTCGATAAGCTGGAAAACAAGGCCGACCGGCGCGTTGAGTTCATCCTGCTTGCGCTGAAAAGATTGCAGGAGCAGCTGGAAAAGCTTGGCAGCTCATTGCTTGTGCTGCAGGGCAAGCCGCCGGAAGTTTTCACAAAGCTGATCACAGAGTACGCTGTAAAAAGCGTGTACGCCAATCACGATTATGAGCCTTACGCCATTGCCCGGGATCAAGCTATCCGGGAGCTTCTCGGGAAAAATAACATTCATTTTCACACCTTCAAGGACCAGGTGATCTTTGAAAAGCATGAAGTGACCAAGGATGACGGCCTCCCCTATACCGTGTTCACTCCTTACATGCGAAAATGGAAAAGCAAGCTGGCCGATGCTCCTTTCCGCTGCTCTCCTGTAAAAAATTATTTCCAACATTTTTTCCGTACAACGCCTTTGTCTTTTCCGACGCTGGAAAGCCTCGGTTTTCAGCCCACCGGCACGCGGTTCTCTACTGCTTTATTAAATGAAGATACTATTGCGCATTACCACGAACGCCGCGATTTCCCCGCCATAGAAGGCACCAGCAGGCTCAGCCTGCACCTGCGCTTCGGAACCGTGAGCATCCGCGCCCTGGCCACAAAAGCGATGCAGCTGAACGAGACCTGGCTGAATGAGCTGATCTGGCGCGAATTCTACATGATGATCCTGTTCCACTTCCCGCATGTTACAAAAGGCGCATTCAAAAAGCAATATGATAAGATCCCATGGCGAAATAACGAAGCTGAATTTGCGTCCTGGTGCCGCGGCGAAACCGGGTATCCTATTGTAGATGCCGGGATGCGGGAGTTGAACGCGACAGGCTTTATGCATAACCGTGTACGGATGGTCGTTGCGAGCTTTCTCGTAAAGCACCTGCTCATCGACTGGCGCTGGGGTGAAGCATACTTTGCGGAGAAGCTTCTCGATTTCGACCTTTCCGCCAACAATGGCGGATGGCAATGGGCGGCAGGCTCGGGATGTGATGCCGCGCCGTATTTCAGGGTGTTCAACCCATACGAGCAAACCAAGCGCTTCGATCCCAAGATGGAATACATCCGCAAATGGGTTCCTGACCTTGAAGAGCTGAGCTACCCAAGCCCCATCGTGGAACATACCTTTGCGAGAACACGGGCGCTTGCAACATATAAAAAGGCATTGGGGAATATAAGTGTATAACGATGTCGTCATTTCGAGTGTTTTTCCTTTTCGGAAAAATGTATCGAGAAATGAACGGTGGAAACCCTAACTTTGCACCTGGATTTCAGCCATGCCCGGAGAAGATAAAATAATCGAAGTAAGCCATCTTGTAAAACACTACGGGAAGTTCAAAGCCGTAGAAGATGTAAGCTTTGATGTATACCGCGGCGATGTGTACGGCTTTCTCGGCCCGAACGGCGCGGGGAAAAGCACCACGATCCGCACCATGCTTTCGCTGATCCGCCCTACCTCTGGCCAAATCCGGCTCTTTGGAAAGAACCTGCTGACCGAGCGCAATTACATTTTGCAGCGCATCGGCTGCATTGTTGAAAAACCCGATTTTTACAAATACCTCAGCGCTGAAAAGAACCTCGAGATCTTTGCACGCTTATCTGGTGTAAGCGTTACCAAAAGCAAAGTGCATGAGATCATTGAATTTGTGGGGCTGAAAGGAAGGGAGAAAGACAAGCTTGGCGGCTTCTCCCATGGCATGAAGCAGCGGCTTGGCATCGCGCAAACGCTTATTCATGACCCGGAGCTGATTATCCTTGATGAGCCCACCACCGGGCTTGACCCTCAGGGCATCATCGACATCCGGAACCTTATCTTACAGCTGAAGAACGAGCGCAACAAAACCGTGCTGCTCTCTTCGCATATCCTTTCAGAGATCGAGCTGATCGCCACACGCATGGTGATCATCAACAAAGGCAGAACTATTGTGCAGGGCTCTGTTTCCGAGCTGCTGAATGCGCAGGAGCTGATCGTTGCGTTTTCGGTGAATAACATTGAAAAAGCAAGGCAGCTGCTCGCGAATGCATCTCTCGACAAGGTAATCGATAAGATCGAAAGCAACAGCATACTCCTGCACATCCCACAGGAAAAGATCCCGGTGCTGAATAAATTATTTTGCGATAACGGCATCGATGTATACTCCATTGAGGCCAAACGCAAGCTCGAAGATTATTTTTTAAAGCTGATCAACGCCTGATGTTCTGGAAAAGCACCTATAACGAATTTATAAAGATCGCAGCCAAGCCCCGCAGCTACATTGGCGTTGGGGCCATCACGCTGATCGTGGGCATTATCCTGTTCGCCATGAAGGCGGATGGAATGAACTTCATCTCTTTTGTTACCGCTCCATTTGAACAATCGCTTTCTTTCGAAGGAAATATCCTGAATGGCAACCTCATCGCGTTCATCATCCTGCAGATGCTCATCATTCATGTTCCGCTGCTGATCGCGCTGGTAACCGGGGATCTTGTTTCAGGCGAAGCCGCAATGGGAACCATCAGGCTGCTTTTAACAAAGCCCGTTTCACGCACAAAAATATTGTTCTCCAAATACCTTGCGGGATGCGCATACACCTTCATCATTTTATTGTGGATGGGATTTATGGCGCTCATTGTAGGCAAGTGGCTCTTCGGCACCGGCGACCTTATGGTGCTCAACAGCGACGGGCTGATCGTGCTGCAGGAGCATGACCTTGGCTGGCGGTTCGCACTGGGCTTCAGCGTTGCATTTTTATCGCTCGTAACCATCGCCACATTATCGCTCACGCTTTCCTGCTTTTCGGAAAACTCCATCGGGCCCATCGTTTCCACGATGGCGGTCATCATCCTGTTCAATATCATCGGCGCGCTGGATGTGCCTGTTTTACAGAAGATCCAGCCCTACCTCTTCACCACGCACATGATGGCATGGCGCAGCTTCTTTGAAGACCCGCTGCCAACGGAAAAGATCATCAATTCAATTATCATTCTGCTTGTTCACATTGTTGGGCTCTTAGGCATTGCCATGTATAAGTTCAACAAAAAAGATATTTTATCATGAGTTTATTCAGCTACAATCGCTGTACGCGCGCTGTCAGTTCGAGTGTTTCGCTTTTTCAGCGAAACGTATCGAGAACCTGCGTAAGCCTTCTTTTTCTTTTCCTGGTTTCCGCTACCCTCTCCGCGCAAACCAATGCAAACCAGATCCTCCGGGGTGTTTATACCAAGCTGCAAAAAGCAAAGGATTACACAGTGCAAGCCAACATCAAGGTCGACATGCCTTTTATCCGCATGCTACCGATCGATGCGAAGATCTATTTCAAGCAGAAGGATAAATTCAAGGTGGAATCAAAAAGCATTGCCATTGTTCCGAGGCAGGGCTTTGACCAGGCTTCCAAAATGCTTGCAGACACTAATTCCTACACCGCTGTTGCGCAGGGAACGGAGATGGTTGCGGGAACGCTTACCACCATCGTCAACATTATCCCGCTTTCCGATACCAGCGACCTGATCCTTGGCCGGCTCTGGATCGACACAAAGCAAAACCTCATTCTCAAATCACAATTGACCACAAAGTCAAACGGCACCATCCTAACGGAATACACTTACGGTTCGCAGGCAGCATACGGCCTTCCTGACAAAATGACCTTCTCGGTCGACATTAAAAAATTCAAAATTCCGAAAGGCGTCGCTACCGACATTAACAACACCACGGACGAAAAGAAGAAAAAGGAGAATGAGAATAAAAAAGGAAAGATCTTTATTACGCTGACGAATTACCAGGTAAATAAGGGGATTTTGGATAGTGTGTTTAAGAAGTGATTTAACAAGAATACCATATTTTCAACTCCAATGCTTTGTCATTCCATGCCCGACACGGAATCTCTCTATAATTATAATCTGAAGAGAATTATTTTTTGTAGCCACAGATTCACGGATTTTTTTCTTTTGATTTCTACAGATTATCGCTGCGCGATATCAGTTCGAGTGCACTTCCTTTTTGGAAGGCCGTATCGGGAACGCGGGTTTTGCAATAGATCACAGATTCACAGGTTTTTATACCCCACTCGTGCCTTCTGAGATTCGGGTGTAGAAAATGTCACAAAACCTAAAAAGTGTCCATTATGGACTTATTTAAGTTCCTGATATTTGCTTAACCTTGATATATTCATCAAGTAATAGTAAATTCTTATAGTTAAATCAAAAAGTAATGAGTACAGCAATAATTTTGGAAAGCAATCCGCTTGAAAAAGATTACGAAGATTACATATGTGCATATTTTCAAAGTGGTGGTCTGTATGTTGAAAAATCTATTATTCATAGAGAAACAGAAGAAATATTAGAATTAGACATAATAACTACTGATTTTAATCCAAATGAAACGAAAAAGAAATTAATAGAAATTAAATCTGGTAACTGGGGCTTTAGTGAAATTTTCAAGGTTAAAGGGTGGCTTTTTTATCTCAAGATGGAAGCGGGAATATTCATAGTTAAAAAACCTAGAGATTCGTTTGAATACTTTTACAAAAAAGCTGCTGAATTAGGCATCGAATTAATTGACAATTCAGATTTAACAAAAACTAAAATTTCATTAGAGAAATTTTTACATCAACAGGCAGAACCCAAAGAAATTGAAACATTAAGATTTTCTTATTTACTAGAACGTAAGTTATTAAAACAGATCAAAGAATTTAAAAAGCAGTTTCCTGCAAACCAAGGATTTATTAATCTTGACGATTATTTTTTTAAAATAAATAGTGGCTCTTTCTTTTCAAGTAATCCTGTACGACGGATCAAACAATTATTTGAAACTTACATTAAATATAAAAACATAACAGCTAAGCTATGTTATGAACTTGAATATGGAGAATACAATAATGATGTAGAGGAATTATCGGAGAATTGCTTTAAAAATTTATTTTATAATGCAGAAAACTCGCCATTACAAATTGCTTTATATATAGAACACATTGCTAGAATGACTATTTTAAAATCTTGTATTGAACAGTTATTAAGAAAACATAAAGAACTTTTTGGAAACGACAAATTCCTTGAGAGTATCGATTATCTCAGTATTCCTCAAACAATAAAAAACGGGTTGGAGTTATTAGTGAGAGAGCCGTACTTCCATCGATATCCTATTTTCTGGCAATTTTTCACTTACGTCATGGGAGGATTTATTCTAACTGATTTAAGAAATGAAGAATACAAATACATTTCTGAAAACACAGGGATCCCTATGGAAGAGATACCCAATGCATTTGGTAGTTTCAACAAACTTTTCCCAAAAGAAGGCGGATGGATGTTTTCAATACCGAGATCTAATATAGAATGGCATAGATTCTTTCCTTTAGCTTTTTGTGGCGTTGGGGCTAATCATAGAAGATTTTTACACTTAAAAAACTTGAATAGTGAAGATCAAACGTACGAGGAACTAGATAAACTCTTAGGAGGCCGAAAGACAATGGCGGATTTAATAAAGTGGAATAATTTAGGGCATGAAATATTAAAATAGTGGTAATCAATTATTATTACAAACGTCCTCACACCCCAATCACTCTATCATTCGCCACCACAAACACCTCTGAATTTCTCACCTTCTCCAGCCTGTACAATCCCGTTAAACTGCCGAATGCCGGAAGGATCAGCTGATTCGGCAATAAATAAAAGCAGGGCAGCTTGATGTTCTGCCGGCCGCGCCCCTGCAGCACAAAACCGGGATGGATATGCCCGGCAACATTCACCATGCCTTCCGGGATTTTTTTTAAAGGCTCGTGCGAAAGCACCAGGTCCTGTAATTCGAGGGTATGATCGATCACTTCCAGGCAAAGCTTGTTATAGTAATTGCGGTCGAGGATATCGTGATTGCCAATAATGAGCATAAAGCGGATGCCCGACCTGTATGCAACAAACTCACAAAACAAATTCCATTCGCTGTTATGCGTGCTGTGAAAAAGATCGCCAAGCACGATGATGCGCTGTGGCTGCTTGCGTTCGATGAGCGCGTTCAGGCGCATGTAATCCTTTTCCGCGCTTTGGGGCGGGATCGAAATGCCGTTCTTCCGGAAATGCATGGCCTTACCCAAATGAATATCGGCAATTACCAGCGTGTTTGTTTCCGGGAGAAACAAAGCTTTCTCCGGGAGGAGCTCGACGATGGTATTTAGTAATTTGAGTTGCATTTGTAATTCTATATATTTTATTGCCTGTTTTTATTCGGAGCGCTCCCCCTCTTCCGAGGAGGGGACAGGGGTGGTGAAATTGCAGAACCACCCCAACCCTCCTGGAAGGAGGGAGCTGATACTGCAAGCATTACACAGTGCGTTGATCATAAGTCATCACAACCTTCCAAGTTACCTCTAAAAGTTTATAGCGTCAGTTCGAGTAGCGAGGTACGAGCATATCGAGAACAAGCGTACTAATATCCTACAAGGAACACTTCTCGATACACTCCACTGCGTTTCGCACTCGAAGTGACATTAATCCTTCTCGATCTGCGCCTTGATCTTCATCACCCTTGCCTCAATGTCCTCATTGCTGAACTTCTCCCGCCAGCGCTCCGTAAAGATCGGGAACGAAAAAGGCGAGAACCGCTCGGGATAATGCAGCACGATCTTTTGCTTTTCGATGCGCTCGAATGCCTTCCGCAAACGGACGATCTCCAGCTGATAATCGTACAGCTCATCATAGGCTTCCTTTAGCAGGAGATTATCTTTTTCATAATCTTCAAACACGCTGAAAAACAATTTGGATGATGCCTGCAAATGCTTCGTCTTGATCTGCTTTCCCGGGAAGCCGGTAAACACAAGCCCTGCAATAGCCGCAATATCGCGGAACCTGCGCGCGGCCATCTCGGTGGTGTTCATGCTTTTCGTGATGTCGTCGGTCAGGTGCTTTGAGGAGAACAGGTCGCTGTCGATGGCATCCTCGATCGGGATGTCCTGGTCGCTCAGCAATTCAAAGCCATAATCATTCATAGCGATAGAAAATGTGATCGGCTTGAAGAGCGCGATCCGGTTAGCCATGATCGCTGCCATCCCTTCGTGCACATACCTTCCTTCAAAGGGATATACAAACACGTGGCAGCCTTCACGCGTAGTGATCTTCTCTATTAACAATTCACTCTCATGCGGCAATACGGAACGTCTCCGCTGCTCCTCCAGCAAAGGCGCAAGAAATGTTAATTCCCTGTCTTTCGCCGTGCCTGCCTGGTATTCATTCAGGCGTTGGCGGATCATCTCAGCCAGCTGCGAGGAGAGCGGCATCTTCCCGCCTTCCCATGAAGGGATGATCCCGTTCTTGCTTTTGCTCGGCCGCACCTGCGCCATCATGTCCTTTACACGCACCAGCTCCAGGTTACGCCCTGCGAACCAGAACACATCTCCCGGCTTTAATTTGGAAATGAACCACTCCTCAATGGTGCCAAGGTATTTCCCTGAAACAAATTTTACCGTGAGCATGGTGCTGCTCACAATGGTTCCCATGCCTAAGCGGTGCTGCAAGGCTGTGCGCCGGTTCGTCACTTTATAAATGCCGTTCTGTATCACAACCTTATGAAACTCATCATAAGCATACAATGATTTTCCTCCTTGTGTAATGAAGTGCAGGCACCAGTTGAACTCCGCTTCCGTCACCGAATTATAGCAATGTGTTTTTATGATCTCATTGTAAATTTGCGTGGGCTCAAAGCCATCGGAAACCGCAAGCGTTACAAGGTATTGCACCAGCACATCAAAGGATCGGATAAAGGGAATGCGGCTTTCCATTTTGTTGTTCGTGATCGCATATCGCATGGCGCTGCCTTCAATGATCTCGAGCGAATGTGTAGGCACAAAATAGATCCTGCTGGTAGCTCCCGGCTGGTGCCCGCTTCTTCCCGCACGCTGCATGAACCTCGCAATGCCTTTCGGGGAGCCGATCTGCACTACTGTGTCTACAGGCCGGAAATCGACACCAAGGTCTAAGCTGCTGGTACAGACCACCGCTTTCAACCGGCCTTCGTGCAGCGCATTCTCCACCCAGTGCCTTGTTTCTTCGCCCAATGATCCGTGATGCAAAGCCAGTACACCGGCAAGCGAAGGATCGGTCATCAGCAGATGCCTGTACCATGTTTCCGCCTGGAAGCGTGTATTGGTGAACAGCAGCGTCGACTTGTTCGCATGAATGATCGGCAATACTTTATCAACAAGACGCAAGCCCAGGTGCCCTGCCCAGGGCAGCTTCTCGAGCTTATCGGGCAGGACAGTTTCCACCACCATTTTCTTTTTTATGTTTGCCCTGATCATCACTCCTTTTGCATGCTCTGCACCTAACAGGATCTCTTTCGCTTCCTCCATGTTTCCGATGGTTGCGGAGATGCCCCAAACTTTCAGCTGCGGATTGATCGCGCGCAGCCTTGACAAAGCGAGCTCGATCTGCACGCCCCGCTTGCTTCCCAGCAGCTCATGCCATTCATCCACCACCACGAACTGCAGGTTTTTAAACACCTCAGCATAGCCTTTCTGCGCCATCATCAAATGAACACTTTCCGGCGTGGTGATCAGTCCCTGCGGCATTTTTCGCTTCTGCTTCGCACGCTCCCCGGGTGTGGTATCACCGGTGCGTAACCCGATCGTGTATGTCAGTTCCAGATCATGGCTCACCTGTTTGGCCGCATTTAAAATTTCCTTCGAAAGGGCCCGCAGCGGTGTGATCCACAGGCAATGCAGCCCGGCCGGCTTTTTCTTCTGATCCAGGTAATGCTGCAGCACCCCAAACCAGATCGCGAATGTTTTTCCGTAGCCTGTAGGCGCGTTCAGCAGCCCGGAATTGCCGGCTGCAATGCTTTTCCAGGCTTCACGCTGAAAGGAATGGGGCTTCCATTGCTGTTGTTCGAACCATTGTTTGGATGCTTTCATGATGTATTTTTATAGCGCGTAGCGCACGATGCAAGTATTTCTCTAAGGACGTTTCCCCTCCTCCCAGGAGGGGTCAGGGTGGTTATACTACCTGTTTACCACCCTAACCCTCCTAAAAGGAGGGAACAGATCCTGCAATTAACAGATCACGTGTCGTAGCACGGGATGACGATCGCTTCATGAGCTTATCTCCGCAATTATCACTCTATCTTCAAACTCTCGATCAGCTGCAGCAGATCACCTTTCGTATTCGCTTCCTTCGGACTTTTATCCGTTCTCCACCGCGCGATCCGCGGGAAGCGCAGCGCGATGCCTGACTTATGTCTTGGCGATGGCTGGATGCCTTCAAAGGCAATTTCAAACACCAGCTCCGCTTTTACACTCCGCACCGGCCCGAACTTATCGATCGTGTTCTTCTTGATCCAGTTGTCGACCTGCAGCAATTCCTTATCGGTTAAGCCGGAATATGCCTTTGTAAATGGTACCAGCTCTTCTCCATCCCAGATCGCGAAGGTGTAATCGGTATACAGGTTCGCCCTGCGCCCGTGTCCGCGCTGCGCGTAAATCAGCACGCCATCCACCGTGAGCGCATCCACTTTCCATTTCCACCAGCTGCCCTTTCTCCGGCCGATCTCGTAAATGCTGTCCTTCCGCTTCAGCATCAATCCCTCGCACAAATATTCCCTCGACCTTGCACGCTCCGCTTTTATTTCTTCCCAGCTGCTGCATTCCAATACCGGCGAGATCATCAGCGGAAGCTCAGCTGTTTTTAACACTGCATCAGCAAGTAATTGTTCCAGCTGTGCTCTTCGCGCTTGCATGGGTTCATTGCGCATGTCCCTGCCGTTCAGCTCCAGCAGGTCGTAGCACATCATCACCAGAGGCGCTTCCTGCAGATTTTTCTTCGTTACGTTCTTCCTGCTGATCCGCGTTTGCATTACATGAAATGGCAATGGCTTTCCATCCCTCACAGGAAGGATCTCTCCGTCGATCACCGTTCCATCGGGCAGCAATGAAACGAGCCCGCTGAACTCCGGGAACTTTTCAGTGATGAGGTCCTCGCCGCGGCTCCATACGAACAATTGCTTATCGCGGATAATGATCTGCCCGCGGATGCCATCGTACTTCCGCTCTACCTGCCACTCGCTGAGCTCGCCAAGCTCTTCCGGCAACTGCTCGAGCTGGTAAGCGAGATAAAAGGGATAAGGCTTGGAATGATCATCGTTCGCATTGTCGGCAAACATCAGCTCTTTCAGCGTGATCGCTGTTGGATCCCAGTTGCCGGTGAGACGATGCGATACGATATTTTCATCAAGCTTATAATTCTTCGCCAGCGCTTTCACCACCAGCTGCTGCGATACACCGATCCTGAATGATCCTGTGATGAGCTTGTTGAAGACAAAGCGCTCGGGCGTCGATAATAACAGCCAGGTGCTTTGTATGAACTGCTTCTTTTCTTCTTCGGTTGCATTGCCGAGCCCCATCAGTGTTTGCATGGTTTGATGCAGCGGAAAATCTCTCCATTCGGCAGAAGGCGGCAATGCGAGCGTGATGGTTTCCGCAAGGTCGCCCACCACATGATACGATTCTTCGAAGAGCCATTCGGGGATGCCTGCCAGTTCCATACACCACATTTTCAGCTCCCCGGTTTTGATCGTGCGCTTCGGCTTTTTACCGATGAGCAGCGCCACGCACCAGATCGCATCCTTCTCTTCCGCTATCGAAAAATAATGCACCAGCGCATCCACTTTTGCGTTGGTCTTCGTGGTCTCGTCAATGGCCGTGTATAGTTCCGAGAATGCTTTCATGCTTCTGCGCTCCCTTCCGCCTGCTCAATTTCTTCGGGCTTGTTCTCCTCGATGTTCTCACCTTCATACAGCGTATCCACTTCAACGGCATTCAGCTTGTACTCGTCGCGCAGCCACTTTGCGTAGATCGATTTATAACCGTGCGTCACATAAATATTTTCCGCGCCTGTGCCGAGCACCGCTGTGTTCAGCTGCGGCCAGTCGCAATGGTCGGAAAGGATGAATCCCCTGTCGGCGCCCCTTCTCCTCCTCGCGCCCCGCAACTGCATCCAGCCGCTGCAGATCCCGAGACTGTATGGCTCAAAGCGTTTCAGCCAGGGTGTGCCGATAGCCGAAGGAGGCGCCACAATGATCGCTCCCTGTGTTTCCTTCCGGATAAAATCAAAGGCGGGTGCTGCTTGCGGAAGGCCGGTGCCCTCCGGCAAAATGCGGTTGATGTTGGCAACAGCGCCATGCGTGTAAATGCCGCCGATGGAAGCATCGAGGTGCTTCATGATGCGCTGCGCCTTTCCAAGCGCATAGCCGATGATGATGGATGTTTTGCCCTGCTCCGCATTGGAGCGCCACCAGCTGTTGATATCGGCGTGTACAGAAGCCGGCTCGGGGAAATTATACACGGGCAACCCAAAGGTGGATTCCGTTACAAAGTGGTCGCATTTAATGATCTCGAAAGGCGCCGACACCTCATCGTCCTGCAATTTATAATCGCCTGAAACCACCCATACTTTCCCCTGGTATTCCAGCCGCACCTGCGCCGAGCCGGTAATGTGCCCTGCCGGGTGCAGGCTGACCTTCACGCCGTTCATCATCAGCGTTTCGCCGTAATGCAGGCCTTGCGTGCTGATCTCCGCACCCAAACGCAATTTTAAAATGGGAATGGAATCGTGGTGCGAAAGGTAATGTTTGCTTCCCCAGCGGGCATGGTCGGAATGCGCATGCGTAATGATCGCGCGGTCAACGGGCTTCCAGGGATCGATATATACTCCTGCAGGCTCACAAAAAATCCCGAAGCGGTCAAATTTCAGCATACTGTTTTAACACACATATTATAAGATTGTTAATGCCCCCGAACTATTTTTTATTCTTAATTTCGCATCCGTTAAAAGGCCGTATGAACTACTATATTATCTACAAACCCTACAAATTCATCTCACAGTTCACCTCCTCGCACCGTAAAAAAAAGTGCCTCGGTGAAATGGGGTTTTCTTTTCCGAAGGATGTTTACCCCGTTGGGCGCCTGGATGAGAACAGCGAAGGCCTTTTGATCCTCACCAATGATAAGAAGCTGAACTTTAAGCTGCTTAACCCTGAGTTTGCGCACAAGCGCGTTTACCTCGTGCAGCTGCAGGGGATCATTACTACGGAAGCATTGAAGCAGCTGGAAACGGGCGTTACCATCGCGCTCGACGCGGGCCCTTACCTCACCCGCCCCTGCAAGGCGAAAGTGGTGCCCAAGCCCGAAAAGCTTCCTCCGCGCGGACATCCCATCAGCGAAAGCCTGCCCACCTCCTGGATCGAGCTTACGCTTACCGAGGGCAAATTCCACCAGGTGCGTAAGATGACGGCAGGTGTCGGCTTTCCATGCCTGCGCCTCATCCGCATCGCCATCGAGGATATCCGCCTCGAGAACATGCAGCCTGCCGATGTGCGCGAGCTGAAAAGGGACGCCGTTTATAAAAAGCTGCACATTGAAGAGTAAGCCCTGATACCTTGCTTTTTCGGTTATTTTCCTTACTTTCGTTAAACGACTAATAACTATTCATGCCTGCTTTAAGTAACCATTTTATTGGTAAGCATTTTCTTACGGTCTGCAGGTCAATTCTGTTGCTGATCCTCTGTTTCTTCCTGTTCAGCCCCAAGGCGCATGCACAGGCTCCCGGCATGCTCGAGTTTGCAGGACGGCTGGTGAAGGACGGAAAGCCGCTTCCGGGCGCTACCGTTACCATTCTACGGAATGGCAGCATCGAGCAGGAAGTGCTGAAACCCGGCAAGAACGGGAAATTCCGCTGCTACCTCGTGTTCGGCGTGGATTACAAAGTCACGTTCTCCTACCCGGGCTGTGTTGATATGTACCTCATGGTATATACCAGCAAGCTGCCGAAAGAACGCAGCGACCTGTTCCCTTTGTATGAAACGGAAGTGCCCTTTTTCGAAACGAACGACCCTACCATCCGCGTAAGCAAATTCAAAAGCCCCTTTACCAAAGTGATCTACGACGGCAAAAAAGCATTCATGGATGATGAGGCCTATCTTGCCGCATTTACAAAAGACCTGCTGATCGACCAGGCAGAGCTGGCAAGGCTTGCAGCGGAGAAAGAGGCAAAGGAAAAAGCGGAGCGCGACAAGCTGGATGCCGCCGAGAAAGCGAAGCGCGATGCCGAGGATAAAGCACGAAGGGATGCGGAAGCAAGGCTGCTTGCCGAGCAAAAGGCGAAAGAGGATGCGCTCGCCAAAGAGGCAGAGCTGGCCCGCTTAAAAGCAGAAGCGGAAAGCAAGGAGAACACCAACCAGAGCATGGAAACCGAAGCGATGCGACTGCAGCGTGAAAAGGAGGCGAAAGACCTGCTTACGAAAAAGAACAGGGAGATCAAGGCGAAATATGAGAATGAGCTGCTGAAGCTGGTGGCCGAGAACGAACGCATGGCCAAGCAGAAAGCCTTCAACAAGCAGAAGCAGGAAGCCCGAAGCAATACCGTGATCGAGCAGATGCGCAGGGAAACCGAGCTGAAGGCGAAAGCGGATAAGCTTCGCGAAGACATTAAGCTGAAGAAAAAGAAAGAACTGGAGAACAAGCAGTTCAAGAACAATGAAATGCGCAAGCTCGTGGAAGCGGCCGCATTTGCAGAGCGCTCGGTACGCGTAGGCAGCCAGAAAAGCACGCCTGATACAAAGAACTATGTGCGAAGGGAACTGCCGAATGTGGCGGTTATCGTGGATGAAGGCATTGTGAAAACCATCCGCACAACAGTGGTGACGCAGGGCAAAAAGCTCGATACCTACCGGAAGGAAACGTATTTCTGGGGCAGTGTATATCATTATAAAAACAACATTGAAATTGATGAAGCCACTTATAACGCGGAGATCGATTACTTCTCCTCCTATAAGAATAAATAACGAACCTGTAATTTGAACCCTTTCAAATGAAAAAGTATAGATCATTCTTCGCGTTGCTGATGGCATGGCTGCTGCTGTGCATCCGTCCCGCAGCCGCACAAACCACCAGCTTCATCTACTACGGTGTGGAGCAGGGATTGTCGCAATCGCAGGTGCAGTGCATTACGCAGGACGATAACGGCAACCTTTGGATCGGTACGCTTTCAGGGCTCACCCGCTACAACGGGCGCGAATTCAAAGTATACTCCCGCACCGACTCGCTGGCCGAAGACTGGGTGACCTCACTCTGCAAGGACAAGGACGGCAACATCTGGTTCGGACATTGGGCTGGCGGCATCTCCATGTACAACGCCAGAACGCAAAAAATAGAAAACCTCAACCTCGAAGAATACACCCGCTTTAAAACGGTGACTGCCATTGCGCAGGATGAAAAAGGAAGATTCTGGATCGCTACGGAAGGCGCCGGCGTTTTTGTATACGATCCCGCCAACAAGAAAATGGTGACGCTCACAAAAAAGGACGGCCTCAGCAGCGACAATGTGTACAGCGTGTGCAGGGACCAGAAAGGCAACATGTGGGTGGCTACCGACATCGGGCTTACATTGTATGATTCCAGGGAATTGTCGGTTCACAGCATCCTCAACATCGGCAACGGGTTGCACAGCAACCGCATCACCTGCATGAGCCTTGTGAATGAAAATGAAATGTGGATCGGCAGCGCGGATGCCGGTGTAATGATCCTGAAAGTGAAGGATGATTTCTCCGTAAGGCTGCCTGTAAAAGCCATTGAAAATGCAGGACAGCGCATCGGAAGGGCAAACGGGCTCGAGTCGACATTCATCAACTGCATCGCGGAAGACCGCACACACAATGTATGGATCGGAACTACCGGCGGCGGCGCCGTTAAATGTGTGCCTTATCCTTCGGCAGAAAGAAGCGAAGCGATCTCGAGGGCGATCATCTACAATTACAATACAAAGCAGGGATTGAATTATTTCAATGCGAACGCCATCTTCCAGGACCGTGAAAACAATGTATGGATCGGAACCGACATCGGCCTGAACGAGTACCACGGCGAGCGCTTCCAGATCTATGATGAAGCGGACAGCCTCACCAATAACCTTGTGTGGACAACCCTTTGCGACCGTGAAGGGAATTTATGGCTGGGCACCAACGACGGGATCTCCAAGATCTCCTTCAGCTATTCGGAGCTCAACCACAAGCAGAACCACTCGCTCAGAAATTACAATGTAAAGGACGGGCTCAGCAGCAATGTGATCCTTTCCTCCTTCGAGGACAAAAACGGGAACCTCTGGTTTGGCACAGGATACGGCGGCGTTTGCAGGTACGACAAGGCAACGGGAAAATTTGAAACGATCAACAAGGAAGGCGGACTGGCAGGGGATGTTGTATTTGCGATCAGCGACGACAAGGATGGCAACATGTGGTTCGGTACAAAAGAAGGCGCTTCAAAATATGACCCGGTTGCAAGAACATTCCGCAATTATACCGTGGCGGACGGCCTTGGCGGGAACAATGTGTACCGCATATTTAAAGACAGCAAAGGCAATCTCTGGTTTGGCGCGCTGGGCGGAAATCTTTCGATGTTCGATGGCTCCACGTTCAAATCGTTCGACGAGTCGGACGGCATGCATCACCGCTTTATTCTCTGCATCAATGAAGACAAGAACAATAATCTCTGGTTTGGCGCTTATGGCGGAGGACTTTACAAATACGACGGAAAGGTGTTTACCAACTACACGGTGAAAGAAGGACTGACAACCGATTCGCCATATTCCATCATCTGCGATAACGACAATCACATCTGGATCGGCAGCAGCCGCGGGCTTGATAAATTTGACGAGTCCGCAAAAAAATTCACGCATTACGGAAAAGCGGAAGGCTTCCTCGGCGTTGAAACCAACCCGAACTCCGTGTCCATGGATAAGGACGGCAACCTCTGGTACGGCACCATCATGGGCGCAGTTCGTTACTGCCCGAAAGAAGACAAAGCCAATACCGTTGAGCCGAAAACATTCATCACCGGCCTCCGGCTGTTCATGAAGGATTCACCGTTCCCGGATGACGACCGCTTTTCCTATGATGAGAACCACCTTACCTTTAAATTTGTAGGGATCAGTCTTACCAACCCGGAAAATGTGCAGTACCAGTACAAGCTGGAAGGCTTCGACAAGGACTGGCTGCCCGGATATACCAAAGCGGGCGAAGCGGTGTACACCAACCTTCCTCCGGGCTCTTATACATTTATGGTGCGCGCCTGCAACAGCGATGGCACCTGCAACATACAGCCGGCAACCTACAAGTTCTTCATCGCGCCGCCGTTCTGGCAAACAGCCATTTTCTATATCTTGATGGTGCTTTTTGCGATCTTCGGAATTTATGTGTTCGACAAGATCAGGACCCGCAAGCTGATCCATTCGAAAAAGCTGCTCGAGGAAAAAGTAAGCGAGCGCACCGAAGAGCTTGCCGGAAAAAATGCGGAGCTTGCCGAGAAGAACAAAGACATCACCGACAGTATCCGTTATGCAAAACGCATCCAGGAAGCGATCCTGCCGCCTGCTGCCATCGTTAAAAAACACCTGCCCGACTCTTTCATTTTTGCAAAACCGAAAGATATTGTAAGCGGTGATTTTTATTGGCTCGATAAAAAGAATGATCTCGTATTGTTCGCCGCTGTCGACTGTACAGGCCACGGCGTTCCGGGAGCATTCATGAGCATCGTAGGACATAACATCCTCACACAGGCTGTGAATGAAACCTCTGTGATCACTCCCGCGATCCTGCTCGACAAGCTGAACAGGGGCGTGAGCCGCGCATTGAACCAGGCATCGGATGAAACGAAGCTGCGCGACGGAATGGACATCGCCCTTTGTGCCATCAACTTCCATACGCTGGAGCTGCAGTTCGCCGGCGCATACAATCCGTTGTTCATTGTACGCGGCACCGAGTTCATTGAAGTGAAAGGCGATAACATCGCGATAGGAAGCTACACCGAAAATCAGCAGAGCAATTATACCAACCATATTGTTCAGCTGCGCAAAGGCGACATCATTTACATTTTCACAGATGGATATGTTGATCAGTTCGGCGGGCCGGATGGGAAAAAATTCAAGCTGCAGCAATTCAAGAGCATGCTGGCTACACTGAACAACCTCTCTATGGAACAGCAGGGGCTGGTGATTGAAAAGTCGATAGAGCAATGGCGCGGCGTGCTTCAGCAGGTGGATGATATCCTGGTGATCGGCGTTAAGATATAACACGCGTCAGTTCGTCCCGATAGCTATCGGGAAGCGAGGTACGAGCATATCAGGAATAAGCGAATAAGCACATGAACCAAAACAGCAACATACATGTTGAATACCTTTGCGGACAGCCGTCATGGAAGTTTTCCCGGAAGAACGATGCGGAATATTGCAAAGTATGTATGCACAGCATTCACGACCTGAAAGACAAAACCCCTGACGAGATCGACAGGCTGCTGTTACCCGGAACTACTATCTGCGGCTCATTTTACAAGGATCAGTTTGTAACAGATGAGCGCACGCAACATTCACCGGCAACATTCAGGCTTGTGCTTGCCGCACTCATCACCTGGTTCAGCGCCACAAAGCTGGGCGCACAGGTGCAAAGTCCGCAGGTTCCCACCGAACAGCATTACCTCGGCAGCGATTCTTCTGCGACCGCACAGGACAGCGCTGCAATTGCTTCTGAAAAAATAATGCACCAGCCTGTGTGTCCACCGCAAGTAGATCCTATCGTTGTTAATTCTAAGAAAATGTATCACCAGATCGGGAATTCCCGCTGGTATTTCACGAGAAGCTTTCCCTTCGTTATAAAAAAGCGCCGTTTTAAAGGACGGATAAGTCGCGGGCCACGCTTTTGATAAACGTGTTAAAAAAGAAAAGGTCAGTCTTTGGCGGACTGACCTTTCATTGCGTTTTTAATGCGCTCATAATAATAATATTTTAGTAATAGGTTTCCAGAGATCTTACGGGATCAGCTGTGGTGGGAGGCCTTACGGGGCCAGCCCGGTGTTCGTTGGTGCAGAGACCTTACGGGGTCAGCTGCGGTGGGAGGCCTTACGGGGCCAGCCCGGTGTTCGTTGTGCAGAGACCTTACGGGATCAGCTGCGGTGGGAGGCCTTACGGGGCCAGCCCGGTGTTCGTTGTGCAGAGACCTTACGGGATCAGCTGCGGTGGGAGGCCTTACGGGGCCAGCCCGGTATTCGTTGTGCAGAGACCTTACGGGATCAGCTGCGGTGGGAGGCCTTACGGGGCCAGCCCGGTATTCGTTGTGCAGAGACCTTACGGGATCAGCTGCGGTGGGAG
>JAOQAE010000002.1 GCA_025963725.1 Bacteroidota bacterium
GTCAGCTGCCTGATCTTATCCAGCAGGCTTGTATAGCTGTCCCCGCCGCTGAACCTTGCCCGTAACGCCAGCGTATTCAAATAAAAGCCGATCTGGTTCTCCAGGTCGGAGTGTTCACGGCCGGCGATAGGGCTGCCGGTGATCATATCCTCCTGCCCGGTATAACGGTATAACAATGTATTTACCGCCGCCAGCAAGCCCATGAACAATGTGCCGCCCTGCAGCTGGCTGATGGCCTTTAATTCCCCGCTAAGCTCTTTACCGATCGTACAGCTCAGTGAGCTGCCATTATAGGTTTTTACGGCGGGGCGGGGCTTATCGCCCTGTAGTTCCAATACCGGCAGCTCGCCTTCAAATTGCTTCAGCCAGTATTCCTTGTGCGATTTTAAGCGCTCAGCGCTCAGTTCCTGTTGCTGCCATACCGAATAATCCTTGTACTGGACCGGTAATGGTGCCAGCGCAGTTTCTTCATTCTTCACATACGCGTTGTAAAAAGAAAGCACTTCTCTTATCAGGATCTCCATCGACCAGCCATCGCTGATGATGTGGTGCATCACATAGCTGAACACATGCTTATTCTCTTCTACCTGGTATAGCGATGCGCGCAGCAAAGGCCCTGCAGAAAGGTCAAATGCCTTTTCTGAAAAGGCCTGCACAGGCCCTTTTACTTTCTCTTCCCTGTCAGCATCCGTACGAAGGTCTTGGTAAGTAATGCTAAAATCCAGCGCTTCCGCTGTTTGGATCCACTGGCGGACTTCCCCCGTTTCATCTTCCTTAAATACCGTGCGCAGGATCTCATGCCGTTCGATCAGCATTTTAAAAGAATGCCCCAGCGCCTCTTTATTAAAAATGCCTTCAAATACATAAACGCCGGGCATATTATAAGCCATGCTACTCTCTTGGAACTGGCAAAGGACCCACAACCGGCGTTGTGATGAGGATAAGGGATAGGAATCGTGGAGCTGGGCAGGCGCTATGTTCTCGAATCGGCTTTTCGCTGACTGACTGATAAGTGTTGCCTGTTGTGTAATTGTTACATTGCTGAAAAGGTCCTTCAGCTCTGTCCTTACTTCAAATTCTTTATGGATCCGGCTGACGAGGCGTGTTGCTTTTAAGCTGTGGCCGCCGATCTCAAAAAAGTTATCCTTCACGCTGATCTTTTCTTTCCCGATCCCCAATACCTCGCTCCAGATCGCTAAGAGTTTCTCCTCCGTTGCATTGCTCGCAGCTACGTATTCTGTACCTGTACTCATTCCCGAATCTTCCGGAACGGGAAGGGCTTTTCTGTTGATCTTCCCGTTGTTTGCCAGGGGCATTTTGTCGAGCCGGATGAAATAAGAAGGCACCATGTATGCCGGAAGGGAATTGCTTAAATATGTGCGCAGCGCTGTAATATTAAATGTGTCCCTGCTTACTAAATATGCAATGAGCTCCTGTTCTCCTGCGGAGTTGGCACGCGCCAGTACCAGACAGCTTTCTACACCGGGATATTGCCCCAATAAATGTTCGATCTCACCTGATTCTACGCGGTAGCCGCGGATCTTCACCTGGTCGTCCTTGCGTCCGATAAACTCGATGTTCCCATCCGGAAGCCGTCTGCCCAGATCTCCCGTTTTATAAATTCGCTCTGCGGGCTTAAAAGGATGGGCGACAAATTTTTCTTTTGTTAATTCAGGCTTGTTCAGGTATCCGCGCGCGAGGCTGTCGCCTCCTATGCAGATCTCGCCGGCTACGCCCAGCGGTAATAAATTATTGTTGTTCCCTAAAATGTATATCTGCTCATTTACCAGTGCTTTACCAATTGTTAATTGTGAGCTGGTGGTTATATCCGAACAGCTGCTCCAGATCGTTGTTTCTGTAGGGCCGTATACATTTATTACCTTAACTCCGTTCAGCTTTTTTAAACGGATATAATTAGTTTCGCTTAAGGGCTCTCCGCCAATTAAAAGGATCTTTAACTGATTAAAAGCTTCGAGGCTGCCGGGGCTGAGCTCTAAAAACTGGTTTAAGCGTGAAGGTGTGATCTGCAGCGCATTAATACTGTGCTCTTTGATATAATTTAAAATGCCGGCGGGCTCTTTTTCGGGAATCAAAAAAGTTTTTATGCCTTTGGTGACCGTGCAGATCAATTCCAATACAGAAATATCAAAAGTGAAATTTGTAATTGCGCCGAAGGCAATGCTTTCATCGAAAGCAAACCTGTGTTCCATGTTTTCCAGGAAATTCACAAGGCTTCCGTGTTCAACCATTACTCCCTTAGGCTTTCCCGTTGAGCCGGAAGTATAGATCACGTAAGCAAGGTCCCGCGGGCTGTTCACATGTTTCAGGTCGTCCTTTTCATAATTGCCCGATCCTGCGTCAAACTTCTGCAGCTCTGCGTCATCCAGCACTACCCTGCAACGGCTGTCTGCCACCATATAATCGATCCGCTCCTGTGGATAATCAGGATCTATCGGAACGTAAGCGCCACCTGATTTTAATATGGCCAGAATGGAGATGATCATCCATTCGTTGCGATCCACTTTAATGCCTATCAGGTCATCCGGCTTTACCAGGTAGTTCTCGCGTAAATATCGGGCCAGCTGGTTGCTTCGCTCATTAAGCTCGAGGTAGCTTAGTGCCTTTGTGCCGCACACTATCGCTGTTTTAGCAGGATCGGCCTTTGCCTGCTGTTCAAACAGCTCAACTATGGTTTTAGCCTTTTGATATTTTACTTTTGTGTCGTTAAATGTTTCCAGCAGTTCCTGTCTTTCCCGTACAGCCATGTACTCCGGGGCACCGATGCTGATACCCGGATCTTTTAAAAAGAGCTGCGTCAGTGAATCAAAGTGCCTGATAAGGTTCTGAATGACAGACTTGTCAAAGTGCCCCGTTTTATAGTCAAAGCAAAGGAGGAGGTCTTCCTCTTCGGAATACTCCAGCAGGTGGATCGCAATGTCCTCCAGCTGTTCTTTATTATGCAGATAGGTGATGCTGAAATCCAAGCCATCAAGGCTGTTCTGATAGGCAAGCTTTTGATAGGAGAATAAAATATTATATACATTATTGCTCAGGTCAATTTCATCGGAAAGGTCGGCTATCGGGAATTTCTGATGACGGAAAAGGGCTCTCGTTTCCTCTTTCACAGTTTTTAATAACTGGGCAAATGTAAGGTGTTCAGGCAGAACGATCGAGAATGGAAGTGTGTTTATAAAAGTCCCCAGTGTTTGCTTTTGCAGCTTACTGCTCCTGTTAAAGACAGGTAACCCGATGGTAATATCCGGATTGTTATAATACTTATTCAGTAAAACAATGATGGCGATAAAATAATGGAAGGGAGAACAATTTCCATTGGATGTGCAGAGGCTTTTGATCTGATTGAAAGTAGCCCTGGGTAAAACAAGCTCTAACCTTTCTGAAGATAATGAATCTGCTTTATTGTTTTTTGAGCAGGATAAAAAGGATGAATTGAGGTCACCGATCCCTTGCAGCCTGTTTAACCAAAATGCCTTATCATTTATATATTCGGGTGACGATTTATACTTTTTTTCTTCGGTAATGTATTTTGAGTAGGAATAGCTGCTGAGATCAATATATTCCTCCGGATCATTCAGGATGCGCGAATAAGCAGAGCAAACATCATTAAAGAAAAGCGACATGGCATACCCGTCAAAAAATAGGTGATGTACTTTCACATACCAGAAAAAATGCATGTCGGAAGATTTAAGGATCTTCACCTGAAGGGGATGATCCATGCCCACAGCTTTACAGAGATCCTGCTCCAAATATCCCTTGCAGAATCGGGCGGGGTCTTTTTCACCTGAAAAATCAGTGTATTCGATAGTATAACCGGGTGTTCCATTCCCGTTTGTTGAAATGATGGCCCGGCCCGGCCAACCGCCATTGATTATATCACACGAATTTAGCCTGGCGCAGATCGCTTCTTTAAGAGCAGTTACGTTTAAGTGACCTTTGATTTCAGCATATCCCCCGACATTAAAGACACTGGAATGCGGGTATTTGCTTTGAGTGATCCATATACTTTTTTGAATAGATGATAAAGCTTCAAACTGATTCTCCATAGAATAAACAATTGAACGGTACAGATAGGAGTAGTATCTATATCGAGCGACGATCTTAAAAAATAAAAAATATCTATCGGGGTAATAAATAAATGTTCAATGCAAATGAAACTAAAAAAGCACAGAAAAGCAATCTTTTCGCAATAATTATGACTGGGATAAAGTCGCCTGTTCAGCCGGATAACTTCCCTGAAGCCGGAACAAATTGCTGGTTTTCATAAAATAATTTATATTTATCCGGTTTCTAAATTCTGACACAGACATACTTATGGAAAAATATACGGAGTTATTAAGCAAGATCGGATCAAATAACAAGGTTCGCCGGGAAAAGGTAAAAAAGGTGTTAGTGCTGATCGACCTTAAGCGTTTTTATATCGGTGATACATGCATCCATGTGTCGCGTTTTAAAAAAACAAGGGAATATTATCCGAATGCAATAATAGATGCGAATACCGTCAACAGTAAGCATCACAGCCTGATCACGCCTTTTCTGCAAAACAATCCGTATGTAGGCAGGTATGATAACCTTGCCTGGACAAACATAGATTTCAGTTCTTACGATGTGATCATTTGCGGATGCATTCCCGAACAGGAATTCCTGGATTTCCTGTATGATAATCTTGCGCATAAGATCCTCGACGGTTCTATGACATCGGCTATTTTTTCGGCGGCCGGAAGCATTGGTTTTGAAGAAGAGCAATTGTATGGCAAGCCCGTTTTACCTGTTCATACTGAATATAATGCGTATGAATTGAGCGCAGAGCTGAATGCGGACATGTTGTCGAACGAATTGTTCATTTCGCAAACAGAAGAAACATGGGCGGCAGACTGGCTGAAAGGCAAAGGCTTAGAGGAAGGGGAGGAGTTGTATGTTTTCCTCGACAGCGCATCCATCAAGGATAAGCTATTGAGAATAGATGTGTATTTTGATGTTTTATCTGCCTTTTTAACGGAAAAGAATGTGAAGATCCTTCTTTTTGACGAGGCAAAAATCGGAAAAAAGGAGTTTTATGAAGCTTGGCTGGGGCAGGAGTTATCAAAAAAACTGATCTTTGTTGAAGGCTTGTCCATCAGGGAAGCATTTTGCCTCCTTGGCAATTCATCTATAAAGTTCATTTTTGGCCCCAGTACGGGATTGTTGCATTGTGCTTCCGGAATATATACTGTGATGTCGAGGGGAAGAAAAAATATGGAGGTGCCTTTGATGATCTCCTACAATGGCATTGTAGAGAACCGCTTCGTAGAGCATTTATGGTGGAACGGTTCACTGGTTGATGGCATCGCTTTAACTAAGGATGCTTCCCCTTCAGGAAAAATAATATCAGTTAAAGAATTAGATATTAATAAGAAAGTGATCACTGAAGGGGTGCTCAGCTGCCCTGAATTTACTTCTGGCATTTTGATAAATTATATCAGGGGTAAGTTTATGGAGAGGGTAGGGAGGAAGTATAATGCGGTGGTTTAGAGAGGTACAGCCGTTTCAATAACGCCATTATAAAATCGTGTTCTTAAAATGAAACAGCCCCGAAAACCGGGGCTGTTTCATTGTGGACACATAAGACCACCTTTCATAATTTATCATAGTGAAAATGGCTTTTGACTGTCAAAAGGTAGATTGGCCTGGCCAATGTTATAATAATTAGGAGTTTGTTCCGGCGGCATTAAATTCATTATTTGCTTGTAGAATGAAAGGTAATCACCACTGAACTTACCCCCGTTCCAGATTCTTTTTAGCGCAGCAGTAAATTGGCCATTAAATGTTCCATCATAGGAATATTGATTATCCTGACATCCTGCAATTAATTTCACACTTGCCTGAATATTTTCTGAATCAACATCTTTTACGCTTTTCAGGATGCTGTTGTAAAATTCTTTATTATTGAAATATGTTGTTGATGCAATTTCATCCGGCATACACTTAGGGGTGAATTCAGTTCTTGCCCTCTCGGAACTCCTCGCTAATTTTGCAATTGTTCCGCTATGACAACTATCAGAAATAATTAAAATGCGAACTCCTTTTTTGAAAGTTGACCATAGATTAGATAATTCGTCATCTACCAGCTCACCATCAAATAAACACCATGTTTCATCCATGCTATCGGCTTCATCTCCATTCATATCGGGTAGCTGTCCGCCGTGCCCTGAGTAGGAGATAACAAACAAATCATTTGCTGCCAAAGTAGCGGCGGCAGTTTTAATTTTTGAAATAACTGCAGATCTCGTTGCTTCATTCCTGATAAGCGTCGTGGGTTGAAGTCCCTGGGATTTGGTTATTAAATACATGTCGTTTGCATCGTATTCAGCGGCGGTAAGCTTCCCGTCCCAGCCTGAATAATGATTAGGGTCTACATAGTTGAGACCAATGTGAAGTGAAATTCCTTTTGTCATGGTGATTTGTTTGTTTTATGGGTTAAATACAAAATACGTTTCAAAAGTATTTTGTAAAAAGATAGAAGTCAACCCGTAAAAGCACCCGATTACTTACCGGGGTTTTTTATGACAATTCCATAAAATAAAAAAAGCCACAACGACTGTTGGGGCTTTGTAGCGAGATCGGGTTTGAACCCGAGTCCGCCCGGGCGGATATGAATCTTGCGCTTTTCCATTGAGCAAGCTCGCTCATATAAACAATGATTAATAGTCTGTAACAACGTCTTGATGTGCAGATATAAATCCTTCACCTTTCACAAAATGAGCGTTGATCCATTCTCTGCCTTTTCCTGTTTTGAAGTGCTTCTCCCTGTTTAATGCTTCAGCTTTCGTTTCAAAAAATTCAACATGAATAACCTTCCATGGTCTGAACCGGGTGGTAAAGCCTTTTTTGCCATTGTTATGCCAGTAGATGCGTTGAATAAGATTGGCTGAGTAACCGATATAGAATCGATCGGCGGAAAAGGAATAAAGGATGTAAGTGACGTGATCCATAAAATAAAAAAAGCCCCAACGGCTGTTGGGGCTTTGTAGCGAGATCGGGAGTTGAACCCGAGACCTCAGGGTTATGAATCCTGCGCTCTAACCATCTGAGCTACCTCGCCATATATACTAACTAAAAAAATGAACTAATGTCGTTGGATCCGAGTCCGCCTAGGCGGATATGAATCCTGCGCTCTAACCATCTGAGCTACCTCGCCATATATAACTAACTAAAAAATGAACTAATGTCGTTAGCCCCGAGTCCGCCTGGGCGGATATGAATCCTGCGCTCTAACCATCTGAGCTACCTCGCCATATTACCACTCGAGTTGCCTCTTATTGGTTTTTGAGGGCGCAAATATAGTATTTATCTTTCCATTTGTATAGTTGCTTTAAATATTTTTAACGTTTGAGGGGTATTGACTAATTAGTTTTTTTTTATATATTGCGTAAATTTTTGTTCAAATTTGAGCTGAAATGAGTAAGAAACAAACGATGAAAAAACCGGCAAAAAAGGCAGCAAAGCCAGCTAAAAAGGCTGCTGCGAAGCCTGTGAAAAAAGCAGTTAAAGCTAAGCCTGTAAAGGGCGGTAAGGCTGCAAAACCTACGAAAGCTGCAAAGCCTTCCAAAAAAGCCGTTGTTAAAAAGGTAATAAAGAAAGTTGTGTCGAAGAAGCCCATCATTAAAAAGTCAGTAAAACCGGTAAAAAGCCTGAAAAAAGCTGTGAAATCTGCAACTGCAGGCAAAACTGCAGCTAAGGCCGCGGTAAAAAAGAGCATTAAGAAGGTAGCACCTAAGAAAATAGCAAAAAAGCCGCTTAAAAAATCTGCCCCAAAGCCTAAAGCTGCCGTAAAAAAAACGGTAAAAAAGATCCAGAAGCCTGTTGTGCTTGTAAAACAGGTGAAAACAAAGGCGCCGGCCAAGCCTGCCGAAAAAAAGCCCCTTAAAAAGTCAGCTCCTGCAAAGGAAAAAGAAAAGGAAAAGCCAGTAACAGCGTCAAAACCGGTTAAACCAGTTAAACCGGAGCCTCCGAAAGCTGAAAAAGTAAAGCCTGCGCGCAGGGGTAAAAAAAGCAAAAAAGCAGATGACGATGATGAACCGGCGATCGAGATCGATCCGCTGATCGAAGAGATCATCCGCTCCACCAAAAAGAAAACATCACAGCCTAAAAAGCCGAAGCTCATCCAGACCTTCGTAAATCCAATGGCTTCACTTGTTGTGGCTTTGCCTCCCGATTCAGGGAAAAAGTCCTCAGCGCCTAAAAAAGAGCCGAAAGGCAAATTCGAGCTGGAGTATGTTGTAAGGACATCCGCCGGGATCCTGTATGAATTCCTCACCTCGCCAAGCGGGCTTTCCGAATGGTTTGCCGATGATGTGAATATCCGTGACGGAATATTTACCTTCTATTGGGATGGCAGCGAGCAAAAAGCCCGCCTGCTGAATTTCAAGGACGACAAATACGTCCGCATGCAATGGGTCGATAAGCCGGAAGGAACCTATTTCGAGTTCCGCATCGAGAAAGATGAGCTCACGGGCGATATTTCCCTGATCATTGTCGACTTTGCAGATGAAGGCTCCGACCTTGAAACGTCCAAGCGCTTGTGGGACAGCCAGGTGAACAAGCTGTTGCATGTGATCGGCTCGTATTAGTTTGTGATATAAGCCTTTCCTTTATCTTTGCAGCATAAATCTGTTGATGTGAGAACTGTTTCCAGGAACAATTTCCCTTTTCTTATTCCATACGCATTGTTTCTCCTTGCCGGGGCAATTCTCATCATTGCCAACAGCAAGGCCGAAACACACCTGGAGTTCAACCGCTTTCACAATCATTTCTTTGATATCTTCTTTCAATACCTCACGTATTTCGGGGATGGCTATATCGCTATAATCACCGTGGTAGTGTTGCTCACCGTTAAATTCAGGTATGCGCTTCTTACCGCGCTTGCCAGCCTGATTTCCGCGCTCATCACTCAAACGCTGAAGCATACCTTATTTTCGGAAGTGGTAAGGCCGGCAAAATTCTTCGAAGGCCTGCACGACCTGTACCTTGTGCCCGGCATGGAGAATAATTTTTATAACAGCTTTCCTTCCGGGCATACCACCTGCGCCTTTGCGCTTTATTTTTCCATCGCGCTCATTGTGGAGAACAGGGGCCTGAAATTTTTCTGCTTTCTTTTTGCGCTTGCCATAGGCTATTCAAGGATCTACCTTTCGCAGCATTTCTTTGAGGATGTGTATGCGGGATCGCTGATCGGCGTAATTACCACTCTCATTGTATACCTGCTGCTCCGGAACAGCCAAGCTCCCTGGATGGACCACTCATTAAGGGTTTTAAAAAGGGCGGCATAATACAGCACGATATTTGCCTTGCTGCGGCTCCCGTTTTTCTTATACTTATTATTATCTTTGCTAAGCTATGAAAACCCTGCACAAGTTTATACTGAAGTCCTACGTGGGCCCTTTCGTAATGACGTTTTTCATTGCCATGTTCGTGTTTTTCATGATGTTCATTTTTAAGTACATCGATGATTTTGTAGGCAAGGGGCTGGGTGCAGGCGTTTTATCGGAGCTCTTCTTTTATTTTTCGCTCACTACCATCCCAATGGCTTTGCCGCTGGCCATCCTGCTTTCTTCGCTCATGACCTTCGGGAACCTGGGCGAGCATTTTGAGCTTTCCGCATTGAAAAGCGCCGGGCTTTCGCTGCAGCGGATCATGCTTCCCCTCATCATTACCGTGTTTTTGCTTTCTGCCTCCGCCTTTTACTTTTCAAACAACATTCTTCCGTATACCAACCTGAAAGCCGGCTCACTCTTGTACGATGTACGCGAATCAAAGCCTGCATTGCTGTTCAAGGATGGCGTGTTTAACAACAGCATCGATGGCTTCAGCATCCGCGTTGGAAAAAAGGAAGAGGACGGCAAAACCCTGCGCAATGTAATGATCTACGACCACCGTGCCCTGCAGGGAAATAATATTGTGCTTTCGGCGCAAAAAGGGAAGATGGAGGAGACGGCCGACAAAAATTATCTTGTGCTCACCTTGAGCGATGGCGTAAGCTATAAGGAAATGGCAGACAATGAAAAGGATGCGAGGACCCATCCGCTCATCCGCGATAAGTTCGATGAGCGCGTGATCCGATTCGACCTTTCCGAGTTTAAGATGAGCCGCACCAACGAAGACCTGTTCAAGAACAATTACCAGATGCTGAACCTTAGCCAGCTCCAGACCACGGTGGATTCGCTCAGCAACAAGATCGATAAAAGAAGGTATAACTTCGGGACACAGCTTAAAAAGAGCTATTACATGCGTTCGATGCCGTATATCGATAAGCCCGATCCGAATGTGAGTGATGCAGAGAACGGAAAATATTTTGCAGCTTATTCAAAGGAAGAAAAGCTGAACATCCTTGAAACCGCCAGCAATATCGCACGGAGTGCCAAAGCATATTCGGAGTCGGTTTCCAACGATTATTATGCCGATTACTATTCGCTTCTCAAATATGACATAGAATGGCACCGTAAGTTCACCCTCTCGATCGCCTGCCTCGTATTATTTTTCATCGGCGCGCCTCTTGGTGCCATCATCCGCAAAGGCGGGCTCGGGATGCCTGTAGTGATCTCCGTGCTGTTCTTCATCACGTTTCACATCCTCTCGATCACCGGCGAAAAGCTGGCAAAAGAAGGCAGCATGCCTACCTGGGAAGGTATGTGGATGGCCACCTTCGTGCTGCTGCCGATCGGTATTTTCCTCACGTATAAAGCAACTGCCGACAGTAATTTGTTTGATGCCAGCTCATACATCGGCTGGTTCAAAAAAGTTCTGAACAGCAAAAAGAAAGCACCACGCGTTCAATGAGGATTCTCCAGCTCTGTAACAAAGTACCTTATCCTCCGAAAGATGGCGGCTGCATTGCGATGAACAACCTTACACAGGGCCTGTTAAAGGAAGGGCATACGGTGAAGGTGCTTGCCATCAATACGCCGAAGCTTACTACCGACATCAACAGCCTGCCTGCCGGATACCGTTCGCAAACGGACATTGAAGCCGTGTTCATCGACACTGCCGTGAAGCTGATCCCTTCCTTCATTAATTTATTTACAAGCGGATCCTACAACATTGCCAGGTTCTATTCTCCTGCATTTGAAGCAAAGCTGATCCAGGTGCTGGAGAAGGATGCGTACGACATCGTGCAGCTGGAAAGCCTGTTTGTGAGCATGTATATTCCTGCCATTCGCCGCCATTCAAAAGCGAAAGTGGTGTTGCGCGCCCACAACATCGAGCACCGGTTATGGGAACGTAATGCAGACACAGCCGGAAAGCTTCTGAAAAAAAAATATTTTTCATTTCTTGCCGGAAGGCTGAAGCAATACGAGCTCGAAACACTCAACAGTTATGATGCCGTTGCGGCCATCACTCCACAGGATGCAGGCTGGTTCAGCGAAAGCGGATTTAATAAGCCGCTGAGCGTGATCCCTTTCGGGATGGACCTTAATTCCATTCAGCAGAAGAACGGCATCCAGGAAGATAAGGCCTCCGTGTTCCACATCGGGGCGATGGACTGGAAGCCCAACATGGAAGGCGTAAACTGGTTCCTCGAAAAGGTTTGGGACAAAGTGCTCATGGAACATCCCAATGCCAAATTATACCTTGCCGGGAGAAATATGAATGATGAGTTGAAAAGCCTGAAGCGTAAAAATGTAGAGATTGTGGGAGAAGTGGCGGATGCGCATGAGTTTATTCAGTCGAAAGGATTAATGATCGTGCCCCTGCTGTCGGGAGGCGGCATGCGTGTAAAGCTCATAGAAGGCATGGCGCTGGGCAAAGTGGTGCTCTCCACGACCATCGGAGCGGAGGGTGTGGAATGCGAGGATGGCATGAACATACTCATTGCCGATGATCCCGCCGACTTTGCTGCCGTGATCGGGAAATACCTTTCGGATCAAAGCCACCTGGCGCCGATCGGCGTGAGGGCAAAGCAATTCGCCGCAGAGTACTATAATAATGATGATATTAGCAGAAAATTAACCCTGTTTTATAAGTCGGTACTGGAACAATGAAGATCCTGGTCATTTTATCGCGCGTGCCCTATCCCCTCGAAAAGGGGGATAAGCTGCGTGCATTCAACCAGGTGAAAGAGCTGTCGAAAAAGCACCAGGTGATCCTTTTTGCGCTGAATGATACTACGCTGGATGAACATGCGAAAGAGGAGCTCAAAAAATACTGCGTGGCTTATTCCATTATGCCGCTTCCTAGATCAACGGTGATAAAAAATCTTGCGCGCTCGTTCTTCAGCGGCATGCCCATGCAGGTAGGCTATTTTTACTTTCAGAAAGCGCAGCGCAAGATCGATGAGCTGGTCAGGAAGCACAATCCCGATCACATCTACTGCCAGCTGATCCGAACGGCGGAGTATGCAAAGCCGTATCCGAACATCCCGAAAACACTGGATTACATGGATGTTTTTTCCAAGGGCATCGAGCGAAGATTGAAAACAGATCCATTCTACATGAAGCCTGTGCTTTCCATGGAATACAGGAGGTTGTTGAAATACGAGCGGAAGGTATTTTCCATGTTCAATAACAAAACCATTATCTCGGCACAGGACCGCGACCTGATCCCGCATCCCGACAGGCTGCAGATAAAGGTGATCCCGAATGGCGTGGATACAGGTTTCTTTAAGCCGCTGGCCCGCAAAAAAGAATTTGAGCTGCTGTTCAATGGAAATATGAATTATCCGCCCAACGTGGAAAGCGTTGAATACCTTGTGGAGAAAGTGATGCCGTATGTCTGGAGCAAGCTGCCGGCAACGCGCCTGCTGATCTCCGGCGCATCGCCCAACGCGAGGGTGATGGAGCTGGGCTCGGAGAGAGTGGTGATCAGCGGCTGGGTGGATGATGTGCGCGAAAATTATTCCAAGTCGAAGATCCTCGTTGCTCCCATGCAGATCAGCATCGGGCTGCAGAATAAATTGCTGGAGGCCATGGCCATGCAGCTGCCCTGCGTTACTTCAGCGCTTGCAAACAATGCATTGGGTGCAAAGCACAATGAGCAGATCATGGTTGCCGACCAGCCCGAGCAGTATGCCCGCCACATCATCGAGCTGCTGCAGAACGAGGCGAAGGCAAAGCAGATCGCCATGAACGGCTACCGTTTCGCGGTGGATAATTTTAACTGGCAAAGCACCACTGCGGCGCTGGAGCAGCTGATGCAGAAAAAATAAGGCGCTTCCTGGTAAATCAATTCGGCTTTCAATGAAAATACTTGTGCTCGATAATTACGACAGCTTCACCTACAACCTCGTGCATTACCTCGAAAAGGTAAGCGATGCGGAAATAGAAGTGCATCGTAACGATCAGATCAGCCTGGAGGAGATCGGCCGCTTTGATAAGATCCTGCTTTCACCCGGCCCGGGGATCCCTTCCGAGGCAGGCATATTGCAGGATGTGATCCGCAAATATGCTTCTTCAAAAAGCATCCTGGGGATCTGCCTCGGGATGCAGGCGATCGGCGAAGTGTTCGGCGGAACGCTGCGCAACCTCGATACTGTTTTTCACGGTGTGGCCACGCCTGTGAAAGTGATTAAGGACGACCTGCTCTTCACCGGAATTCCTGCCGGATTTAAGGCCGGACGGTATCATTCATGGGTGGTAGATACAAATGGCTTCCCGGATGTGCTTGAAGTTACGGCAGTGGATGATGCGGGGCAGGTGATGGCGTTAAAGCACAAAACAATGGATGTGCGCGGCGTGCAATTTCACCCGGAAAGCATTTTAACGGAATATGGAACGGAGCTGATCGGCAATTGGGCCAATACACAATGAGAGATATGAAGCTGAATTATAAAAAAGCCGACAGGCAGGATGCAGGGCTGATCGCTGCTCTTGCAGAAAGGATCTGGAAAAAGCATTACATCACGATCATCAGCATGGAGCAGATCGAATTTATGCTGGAAAAGATGTATTCCGCCGAAAGCCTGATCCGGCAAATGGAAGAGGGGCACGTGTTCACGCTCGTGTATCTTGACGATCGTCCCGTAGGTTATATATCATTAAGTACAAAGGATCACAAAAATTATTTCCTTCACAAATTTTATGTGGAAGCGGATGAGCAGGCCAAAGGTATTGGGAGCCGGCTGTTAGCCCATATCCTCGGATCGCTGAAAGGTGCTGAAAGCCTTGAGCTCACCGTGAACCGGCAAAATTACAAGGCCATTAATTTTTATTTCAAAAATGGGTTCGTGATCAGGGAGGTGGCGGATTTCGACATTGGCGGCGGATATTTCATGAACGATTTTATAATGGTCAAAAAAATAGGGAAGCAATGAAATTAAAGGTATGCGGGCTCAAATATTCCGATAACATCCGGCAGGTGGCCGAGCTTAATCCCGATTACATGGGCTTCATCTTCTATGAAGGCTCGAAACGCTTTGTCGGTGAGGATTTTGTAATGCCGCTGATCTCAGAAAGCATCCGCAAGGCCGGCGTTTTTGTAAATGCTTCTGAAGAATACATCCTTGAAAAGGTTAAAAAATATGGTCTGAGCATTGTACAGCTCCATGGCGATGAATCGCCGGAGTTCTGCCAGAAACTCGCAATACACATTCCCGTGATCAAAGCGTTTGGCGTGGATGAAAATTTTAAGCTGGAAATGCTGGAGCCGTATTTCGGCCACTGCAGCTTTTTCCTGTTCGATAACAAGGCCGAAACCTTTGGTGGCAGCGCACAGCCCTTCAACTGGGAAGTGCTGATAAATTATAACAATGCAACACCTTACTTTATTGCCGGCGGAATGGACCTTGAGCGCTTCCGGAAAATAGATGCGCTCAAGCTAAACGTTTACGGCGTGGATGTAAACAGCAGGATCGAGATCAAGCCCGGTTACAAGGACATTATCAAGGTGATCCAGTTCAGGAATAACATCCGCTAAGCTTCTTAAAATATCAATATTCTGTCTGAAAAATACCGGGAGCAGCCTTTTGCAGGCTGATTTATATTTCTTATCTTGTGTTCAAATTCCCCCTTGAATGCTACGCAAATTACCTTTTTTACTGGCTTGCCTGTTTATTTATCAGCCTGCTTCTGCCCAGGACTGGATCAGGAAAATGAATGATCCTTCCGTTAATTTTTACGATGTGCAATCTTCATTCAACCGTTACTGGAAGAAAGAAGAACGCAAAGAGAAAGTCCGGAGCTTCTTTAGTCCGCGCCGCGAAACCGAAGAGGAAAATGAAGGGCTGATCCTGTACAAGCGCTGGGAAAGCTTTGTGGAGCCGCGCGTATCTCCTTCCGGCGACAGAAGCTTACTGCTCAACAATGCACTGGAGCTGGAAAAGATCATCAGCAGCCATTCCTACAGGAGCTCGAGGCAGGCCGGCGGTAACTGGCAGCCATTGGGCGCTTTTACAGTACCTACAAACGGAGGAGGGGCAGGCCGCCTGAATTGCGTCCGCTTTAATCCGCTTAACCCGAATATAACGTATGTTGGAGCGCCTGTGGGCGGACTCTGGATCAATAGCGGAGCCGGCTGGTCGACCAATACCGATGGGCTCCCTACGCTCGGCGTCAACGATATTGCCGTGGATCCTACAGATGCCAACGTGATGTATCTCGCTACCGGCGATATGGATGCCGGCGATTCTTTTGGAGTGGGTGTGCTCAAATCAACCGATGGCGGCATCACCTGGAATATTACAGGCCTGAATACTTTGGTTTCCCAGGGAAGATACGTGTCACGCGTGCTCATCAACCCGAACGACCATAACATGATCTTTGCAGGAACAAGCGTAGGTTTGTTCAAATCAACAGATGCAGGAATTACCTGGACGAGGACTCTCGCTTCCAACCCGGTCAGGGATATGGAGTTTAAGCCCGGCAACCCATCCGTGATCTATGCAGTTGCATCCAAAACACTTTACAGGTCCACCAATACCGGCGACAGCTTTACCTCCGTTACCACGGGGCTGCCTGTCGGGACTACTGTTAACCGCGCCGCAATTGCCGTAACCGCAGCTGATCCGAACTATGTGTATATTATTTTTTCCAATGCAACTTCCAATGGCTTTTATGGCTTTTACCGCTCTTCCGACGGAGGCTCCACCTTCAGCACGCAGGCCACTTCGCCCAATTTATTAGGCTGGGATCCCAACGGCACCGACAGCGACGGACAAGGATGGTACACTCTTTCCATTGCAGCTTCCCCGGTGAATAAAGATGAAGTGATGGTTGGCGGTGTTAACGTATGGAAAACAGATGATGGCGGGCTCTCCTGGAATATTACCGGCCATTGGTACGGTGCAGGTTCTATCCCTTATGTGCATGCCGATATTCACGACCTCAATTACCGTCCCGACGGTAGCGCATGCTATGCAGCCTGCGATGGCGGCATCTTTGAAACGGTTGACGGCGGCGGGTCATGGCAGGATAAAAGCGATGGATTGCAGATTGGGCAGATGTACCGCCTCGGATGCGCTGCAACAAATGCAAACCTTGTGATCCAGGGCTGGCAGGATAACGGTACCAACCTCTACAGCGCCGGCAGCTGGAAACGGCCGATCGGCGGCGACGGCTTCGAATGTTTTATCGACTGGAGCAATGATAACAACATGTTCGGCGAGCTTTATTACGGCGACATACAGCGCTCTACAAATGGCGGGGTCACCTTTAATGGGATCAAAAATAATATCACGGAGGATGGCGACTGGAATACACCATGGCAGCAGGATCCGATCGATCCGCAAACGCTGTATGCCGCGTATAAGAACGTATGGAAATCAACCGATCTTGGAAATACCTGGACTGCGATCTCCTCTTTCGGAGGCGGAAACCAAAAGGCAATGGCCGTTGCGCCTTCCGATCCCAATTATATTTATGTGACCAATGGCACCACGCTCAGGAGGACAACCGATGGCGGCGCCAACTGGAATACCATCAGCTACCCGCTCGCAGGAGTGGATGTGATCACGTATATCGCGGTGTCGCCAACCAATCCCGACAAGTTCTGGATTACGCGCTCCGGTTATGCTGCCGATAACAAAGTGTACCGCAGCAATGATGGAGGCGCTACCTGGATCAATCTTTCCAGCGGCCTGCCGAACCTTCCGGCCAACTGCGTAGTTTGCCAGGCAGGCACCAATGATGGCATTTATGTAGGCCTCGATGCAGGCGTGTATTACCGCGATGATCTTACTCCGGGCTGGATGCCTTATTCCAACGGGCTTCCAAACACGGTGATCGACGAGCTGGAGATCCATTACGGCTCCAACAAGCTGCGTGCAGCCACGTATGGCAGGGGATTGTGGGAATCAGCGATCTATGATCCTTCGGCAACAACACCATTCGCCAACTTTGCAGCCGATACCACAAGCGGCTGTCCGGGGCTCACGGTGCAGTACACCGACAGCTCCACCAATTCGCCGACTGCCTGGAGCTGGACCTTCCCGGGCGGAACGCCTTCCTCATCCACCTTGCAGAATCCGGTAGTGACGTACAATACACCGGGCTTATATCATGATGTAAAGCTGGTAGTTACAAATGCTTCCGGAAGCGACTCTGCCACCAAATACAGCTATATCGCGATCAGCCCGCAGGTGATCCCGACCATTACGCTGAACGGCAACGATTCCATCTGCACCGGCACCAGCGTGCAGCTGAAAGGCTCTTATGCGCAAACGTACAGCTGGGTGCCAACGGGACAAACCTCGTACCTCATCACGGTGAACAGCACCGGCACATATTCCGTAAATGTGAAGGATGCATTTGGCTGTATGACCACTTCGCTGCCTGTAAATATTTACGTGTTTCCCGCAGTTTCCACTCCCACGATCACTGTGATCGGCGACACATTGTACTCCAGCGCTTCCTCCGGGAACCAGTGGTATTACAACGGCGCTGCCATCGGCGGGGCAACATCCAATTCCTATGTAATGGCCACCACAGGCGGCACCTATTATGTAATGGTAAGCGATAGCCTTGGCGTTTGCTCCAAAACATCTGCCGTGTTCGTAGGGATCAATGAAGCAAGCAGCATCGGCCTAAGCTATAATTTATATCCTAATCCAAATAACGGCATAGGAACGCTGTCGGTGGTAACGCAGGAAAATTCTGTGTTGCAGCTCGAGGTCACCGACGTGCTCGGTAAGCTCATCTACAGGGAAACGATCCGTGCAAAAGCAAACCAGGCATCGGAAAGCAGCATCGACCTTTCCGCTTACGGCAAAGGCATGTACCTGCTGAAGCTGAGCAATGAGAAGGGAAGCACATCACAAAAAATAATCATTTACTAATGATTAAAATGTTTGCAACAGATCATCTATGAGATCTTCTAAGCTGTTTGTTTTCTTCTTTATTTTTTCTTTCACCGGGCTGTTTGCGCAGCCGGATATCGATTCCCTTCAAAAGGAACTGGCGAAGGCTGCTGCGGATACTTCCCGCATTCATATACTTTCCGGGCTGGCAAGCTCTTACTTCAGGGATAATAATTTCGAAAAGACGAAGGATTGCGCCGATCAGATAGCAGTGCTTGCGGAGAAAACAAAGAACCATAAAGGGCAGGCAAGGGCTTACGAGATCTATGGCCTGCTCGATGATGCCAGGAGCGATTTTGATGCGGCCCTTCAGAACTATGCACTCGCGCTTCCGCTTTACGAAAAGGAAGGCGATGCTTACAACACGTCGATCCTTCACCAGGACATTGCAAATGCCTATTACAGCCTCGGCACAAACGATAAGGCGCTGAAGCATTATATGGAATCGCTGAAGCTGCGCGAGCAGATGGGCGACAGCAGCGCTATGGCCAGCTCCTACATGGGAATGAGCAATGTGTACGGGCAGATGAACCGCCATGACCTCTCCCTCGACTTCGCTAAAAAAGCGTTGCGCCTCAAGCAGAAATACAATGAGCAGCGCATGGTATCGTGGCTGCTGAACAATATCGGCGCCATTTATCTTGAAAGCGGAGATACAGCTTCGGCCCTGCCATATTATTCAAGGTCGGTGGAATTGAAGAAGCAGCTCAACGATCAATATGGATTAGCTACAACCTACAAGAACATCGGTACGATCGAGCTGCGAAAAAAGCAGTATGCGGCAGCGCTTGGCCATTACCGTCTGGCGCTTGAGATCCGCATGAAGCTGAACCCCGATGATGCCTATGAAATGGCGGTTTGCTTTGATGATATCGGTTCGGTGTACATGGACATGGGAATGAACGACAGCGCCGTTCATTACATAGCCCAAGCGATTGAGCTGGGCGAAAAAATAAACTCCTGGGAGCTGCTGCGCCTGCCGTATTCCAACATGGCGCAGGTGCTTGCCAAAAAAGGAGATTACGAGGGAGCCTACAAGTACGAGCTGAAATACCGCGCTGCAAAGGATTCTACACTGAGCAGCGAGACCAACGCACTCATGACGGAGATGGCGGCGAAGTATGATAATGAGAAGAAGGAGCAGCGGATAGCGCTGCAGGAGCTGGAGCTCAGCGACCAGAAGAAAATGAACATCCTTGTAATTGCTGTTGCCCTGTTTGCGGTATTGCTGGCCTTTGTAATGCTTCGCGGCTACCTCAGCAAGAAGAAAGCAAATCGTCAGCTGCAGGAAAAGAACGAGCTGATCGAGCATCAGAAAGCGCTGGTGGAAGAGAAGAACAAGGATATCACCGATAGCATTCACTATGCACAGCGCATCCAGCGGGCCATCCTGCCTTCGGCCGAATACCAGCAGAAGCTGATCCCGGATTCGTTCACGCTGTTCAGGCCGAAGGATATTGTAAGCGGCGACTTTTACTGGATGGAGCAATGGAATGGCAAAACCGTGATCGCCGTGGTGGATTGCACGGGGCACGGTGTTCCGGGTGCATTTATGACCTTTGTTGCCTACAGCCTTTTGAATGAGGCCGTGCTGGAGCATGGTATTTCCGATCCTGCGGCTGTTTTAAACGAGATGCGCAGAAACCTGAACAGGATGCTGCGGCAGAAAAATGATGCGGAAGCCCTGAAGGATGGGATGGATATTTCCATCTGCGTGCTCGACCGTAATACGATGACGCTTGACTATGCCGGCGCCTATAATCCCTTATGGCTTGTGCGGAACGGAACGCTGAGGGAAACCAAAGCCGATAAGCAGCCCATTGGCGTATTTACCGGCGAAGGGGAGAAGCCATTTACAACGCATAGCATTGCCCTTGAAAAAGGCGACGTGATCTACCTGTTTACGGATGGTTACGCAGATCAGTTTGGCGGCGACAAAGGGAAAAAATTCAAGTATAAATCACTGCAGCAACTGCTGGCCTCTCTCCACGATAAGCCAATGGGAGAGCAAAAAGCGGAGCTCGACCGCACGTTTGAAAGCTGGAAAGGCAGGCTGGAGCAGCTCGATGATGTATGTGTGTTTGGGATGAGGATTTAGAAGTTAAATTAATTCACCACCACCTTTTTCACCTGCCTGTTAGTTCCCTGTATGATCTCGATGGTATAAACGCCTTTTGAGCAGCCGCTGAGATCGATCTCTTTTTTATACTCACCTCCATGATCCTTAACGGTTTCCGAATATAGCTGCCGGCCTTCATTGTCGGTAACCTTCAGTTGAAGATCCTGTTTCTCTGCCGAGTTGTACAACAAGGTAACCATGCTGCCGGAAGGATTCGGAAAAAGAGCGATCGCAGGAGGATCATTCCCCGTTTCTTTCACTGCCGTTGCTCCCTCTTCCGATACTTTAATAAGTAAAGCATCGTGGTTATCGGTATTCTCGTACGCAGCCACATAAACGTTGTTCCCCGATTTTATAACATCGGTGGTTAAGTAAGCTCCTACCGGGAAATTATATACGAGGGTATCGTGTGAGAACTTGATAAGCGCAGATCCTTCGAAATGAGTTCCTCCCGCATCGGCATAGCTGCCGGTTGTGTATACATCGGCCTGGTGGCAATACACCGTCGACAGGTAATGTTGAGAAACATACAGATCGTACATTAAATTGGTATTGAAATCAAGTTTGTGAATGCTGGAGCCCTGCTCGCTATAGCAATTCCCCAAACTGTTTATATCAATTAAAATTCCCGAGGAATAATTGGAATTCACTTCCAGCCCTGTCGCATTGTATTTTTTAATGTAATCACTGGCCGTGGAGTAATCATATACGCTCACAAAAATATTATTGGTGTCGAAAACTGCCATGTCCTTGGCTGCATCAACGCTTAAGCACTTGCTCCATAGATAGCTGCCGTCGGAAGCCGAGTACCTCGCAAGAAAATTATGGGAACAAGGTCCGGAGGATAAATACCCGGCGAAGGACCGGCCGAGAAAATAGATCTCCCCGTCAACCACCTTGCAGGTAACATTTGAAACGTTCAAAAACATTTTTGCCCATAAAACATGCCCTTCAAGGTCATATTTCACGAGGTAGGAGGAAGTGTAAGCTGAATCGGGCTTTGTAAGGCGGATGCTGTCAAATTGTAATAATTTATTATCGCCGCCTGTAGAATTCCCGGCTAAGTAGAGCGCATTGCCGGTACAGACCAGGGCTGTAGGGTAGGAGCTGCGCACTTCTACAGTATCGAACCAGAGCAGGCCGCCTGTAGAATCGTATTTGTGTACGAAAATGCCCTGGGGGCCTGTTCCGTGGTAAGATGTGCTGTAGCCGCCGCAGGCATAAATATTACCGTTCGCGTCGGCCGCGAGCTCTGCGATGCTGGATGCAAAGTTATACTGGATCGTGTTCTCCCAGGCTATTTGCTGGCTATAGCTGCGGAAACATGCATGAATGATAATGAATGTAAGTATGAGCTTCTTCATGGAACAGGTTTTAATACTTCTTGCGATACAAAAAATATTCCTGTGGAATAGATAGTTCCGGGTGGATTAAAATCCGAGGTAGTAATCCTTCGTCAGCTCCTTGTACGCATCGGTATAGGAATGCCGTTCATCCTCTTCAATGGTGATGGAATCTTCGGAGAAGGTTTTGCGCGTGAACTCGAAGCGCATGAGCCAGCGCTTTTCGGGCTTGTCGGTACGCGTGATCACACGGGTAAGCTTGGTGAGGAATAGCTTATGCTCTTCGGCAAGGTCCCTGAACTGCTCGCTTTCCTTGGTCGGCAGGATCACATAAAATTTGCCGTCGGGGTTGAGCAATGCAAGTACGCCCTTCAGCAGGTCGTCATAAGGCAGCTGGTCGGTGTGCCGCGCGTTGCTCCGCGACTCTTCCGATGCTTTGGAGGAATCAATGAAAAAAGGCGGGTTGCTCACGATCAGGTCGTATTTCTGGTCATGCTCCTTTACGTACTGCTGCAGCGAAATGTGGTGAACATGGATATGCTCCTTCCATTTGCAGGCAGCCACGTTCTCGGTGGCCTGGATGTATGCGTTGTTGTCGATGTCGATCGCGTCGATCATCGCGTTGGAGCGCTGTGCAAGCATCAGCGCAATAATGCCCGTGCCTGTGCCGATGTCGAGAATGGAATTTGCATTGGAGGGATTTACCCATGAACCCAGCAGAACAGCATCTGTGCCGACCTTCATCGCGCACTTGTCCTGCATTATCTTGAATTGTTTAAAAACAAATTCCTGGCTGGCCATAAAAGTTCATTAAGGCTGGAAGCGTTAATGGTTTCGGTTTAAATCTATAATAAAGTTAATCTAAATTCTTCAGAAAACAAGGTTTTATTCAATTTCCTCTTTGTCTTCGTCCTTGTCTGCCTGCGGGCTCAGATAAATATCGATAAGGCCTTCCGGCGCGTGCAGCGCAATGGTTTTTGCATCCCGGTCGATGCTGATGATGAACTCATCCTTCACGGGGATAAGGATCTCCGTTTCTCCTTTTTTGATCTGGAACAGTGCCTGTGTGGGATAATCAAGCACATTCTTAATGATGCCGATATCGCCATACACTTTGTCTGTTGCGGCAAATCCCAGCACTTCATGGTAATAGAATTTTTTGCCTTTCAGCGGCGGCAGGAAGCTGAGCGGAAGGTAAAGCGAGTTGCGCGTGATCTGCTCGGCCCTTTCGGTGGTGTTCACGCCATCGAACGTTACCTTGGCGCCGTTGCCTCTCATCTCTATGTGCGTGATGAAGAAGGGCACCAGCTCCTTGTTGATCTCCACGAAGATCGATTCGAGCTTGCGGTAGCGGCTCACATCATCCACATCCAGGATAAGCAGCAGCTCGCCTTTGTTGCCAACTGTTTTTGAAATGTACCCGAGGTTAAAACATTCGTCTTTATTCATGATCTTTATTTTGTGCAAGGATTAGCTGTAAGTGTCCGCAATGCTGCTTTCCGTGCCATGCATACAGGGCAACGAATTCATCCAGCCGGAATTCGCGGTTGTATTCGGGGTGAATGTATTTCTTTGAAAAGTCGCTTTCGCTCATCGCCTTCAGCACCCAGATCCAGCGTTCGTGTATGGCTTCCACCATTTTCAGGGAAGAGGCAATGGGTGCATGCTTTGCATCTTCCAGCGCGCACCATGCATCCTGGTCATAAGGCTTGATCACTGGGGACTCTTCCGTGAGCGCCAGCTTTACGCGGATCAATGCGTTGGAATGGCTGTCGGCAATGTGGTGAATGATCTGCCGGGCAGTCCAACCGCCGGGGCGGTAGCTTATTTCCAGCTGCTCATTGCTGAGCCGTTCCGCAAGCACATTGAGCAGTGCAGGCAGGGCCGCGATCTCTTCGATGTGCGTTGCGGTGTCGCTCTTTGAATAGGCCTTGCCGTATTCAAACCTGCCGTAAGGATATTTTAAATGTCCCATTGTTTTAAAAAATAAACGCACATCATTCCGAATGTAGGAACAACTTTAAATAAAACAGGCACCCTTCATGAAGGATGCCTGTTTGAGATAATGCATTAAATAAATTATGCTTCTGCTTCTGCTTCCGGTGTTGCAGGAGCTTCAGCCTCAGGAGCCGCTGTTTCTTCAACTGCTGCAGGAGGAGGAGTATTTTTTGCTTCGATCTTGGCAGCTTTAGCAGCTTTTGCTTCTGCTTCGGCAGCCATACGTTTTTTATACGCATCTTTCTTAGCATTGTCAAGCTTGCTTACTTTGCCTTCTACTTTCGCATCTTTTTCAGAAACCCATTTAGCAAATTTTGCATCTGCCTGTTCCTGGGTTAAAGCGCCTTTTGTAACACCACCCTGTAAGTGGTTCCTGTACAGGATCCCTTTGTAAGAAAGGATCGCGCGGCAAGTGTCTGTAGGCTGCGCACCATTGTTTAACCATGTAAGCGCTTTGTCGCTGTCGATTAAAATAGTTGCAGGATTTGTAGTTGGGTTGTACGTACCAATTTTCTCAATGAACTTTCCATCACGAGGTGCACGACCATCCGCAATTACAATATGGAAGAAAGCCGCAGCTTTTTTACCATGACGTTGTAATCTGATTTTTACTGGCATTTGTTTTTTGTTTTTATGTCCGGCTTACCCGAAGTCAGACTGATTAATAATGTTCCCAATTCATTTTGGGAGGGCAAAGATACAAAATCTATTCGGAATCACACAAAATGTCTCCGCAAAAATACGCCTGTTTTGCCATTGAACGTATGAGTACAGGACAAATACCCTGTAAATACCTTATTCTCAGCCCCGGACAGCAGAAGCTTCCATCACCTAAACGGCTTGTTTTATCAGACGAACCGGATAATTTTATTGTTAAACCCAACTTTTATTAGTACTTTTGCAAAAAATTAATCATATACTATGTCAAATCCAACATCATCCATTTTAGTTCCAATTGATTCAACCGAACAAACCATTATCGCTTTAGGCCAATCCTATAACCTTGCCCGCCTCACTAACTCAAAGATCGTATTGCTGAGCATCGACGAAGGAAATCCTCCGTTCGTACAAAAAAAGCTTGACGAGCTGGCAAAGGATACTTCGGCTAAAGCGGGTGTTCCGGTAGAAACAATGGTGCGTAAAGGGAATGTGTACGAGGAGATCAATAAAGTGGCGGATGTGATCAACCCTTTATTTGTGATGATCGGCTTGTCGTCCAAGATCACCCTGGGCAAGATCATCGGGCAGAACGCATTTAAAATGGTGCGCGAATCCAAGCACCCTGTAATTACCATCCGCGGCAAAGTGCACCGCGACGGCTGCAAAACCATCCTGCTGCCGCTCGACCTTACAAAAGAAACACGTGAAAAAGTAAACAAAGCCGTGGAGCTTGCAAAAATATTCAATGCAGATATCCGCGTGATCTCCATCCTTGCCCAAAAGGACGAAGAGGCGGAGAACAAGCTGATCTCTTACTCCAACCAGGTTTGGAAACATATCAAGGACCAGGATGTGCGCTGTACCATCAAAACACTCCGCGGAACAGATATCCCTCAAATGGTGCTCGATTACGGGCATGAAGTGGAAGCAGACCTGATCCTGATCATGAGCAAGGCGGAATTGAGCATGAAGGAATTCTTCATCGGAACTGTTGCGCAGCGCATCATCAACGAAAGCGATATCCCGGTATTAAGCTACCGTCCGATGGAGCGCAAGGATACTTCGGTATTTACGCCGTACTAATCATTATTTCAAACAAAACAAAAAAGCCTTTCCGATATCCGGGAAGGTTTTTTTTTATAACAGTTCTCGATACTTTCGCTGAAAAAGCGAAAACTCGAACTGACATAGTATTCTGACATTTAGTTATAAACTCAATACTCTTTCAGGTCCGGCGGGTTCATTCCCCGGCCCAGCGCCATTTTATCGATCTCCAGCTCGCCCTGTGAGGTGACCTTTAGCAGCGCTGCTTTTACATTCATTTCTTTTTCAAGCTTAATGAATATCCACTGCCATTTATTTTCAGCGGCAGCAGTAAAATCCTTTTTCCAGCCTTCCAGCTCAACGCTGCCGCCTTGCCTGTTCCTGCTGCGCACAAAAAGCTTGATGTAAACATCGCCTGCGTTATGCTCAAGGTCGCGCTGATCGATCATATAGCCCAGCCACTGGTCTTTCTGAAGGATCACTACGCTTTCGGAATACGTGAAGCTGGGCGGGGTGGCGGCCTTGTCATAGATCGTATTAATAATGATCCCCGCTGAGCTGGTATCCGGCACTTCCGCTTCGAAGATCATCTCTTTCCGCCAGCGGGAAGGATGCTCATACTGGTGCCAGCGGTCGAGCTGGTAGAACACATACGGCTTCGCGCTCTTATCGAAAAAATAAACGCTGCCCTGCCGCCTCGCTTTAATACGAATGGTTTCCCCGTCGATCTTTATTTCAACGGGCTTGTCGGTTGCAAACCGCTCCGTGTTGGACGATGGCTGAAGCGTTGCCGCAATGATGTATTGCTGCTTCTGATCGTGCTTCCGCACAGCTACCAGTACATCCTTGTCGTTCACGGGATAAGTGACCACCGGGTTGCCTTTTTCATCCATCAGCACATTTCCATTCCGGAAGATCTCCCTGTAATGCGTGGTAACGGCCTGGGCATACGCCGGTATTGCAGCCTGCCATACGTAATTTTCCGGCTTTGTGAAGGGCTGCCTCAAGTTAAAGTAGGCCACATAATAGAATTCTGCCCCCACTACCGAAAGGCATTTCAACAACCCGAGCCATTGCCCCGGGCGGATATCTTTTTCAGGATTGGTGTCCCAGCCGGCGGCCACAAAAGGTGAAAAAAAGCGGTCGCCGCTCCTGATCTCGTTCATGCGCCCGTCGTTGATCCATTTCCAGCCGTGCCAGGCGCCCTGCCAGAGCTTCCAGTTGTTGGGATGGCGCGGATAAAAATCGGGGGTTGAATAATAATTCCCTTTGATCTGCGAGCATGTTTTCTTTGAAGCGTTCCAGTCGAAGCGGTTGATCGGCCCGCCTTCCACGGCATACACCGTGAACCATGTTTTCTTTAATGCGGGAAGGCTCATGAACTGCGAGGAATACACAGTACGGATATGCTGTTTTTTCACGGCCATGTAAATGTTCCAGTTGCCGATGCCCAGCTTTTTCTTGTCGGCGATCATATCGGCATCGCCCGAAACATCGCTTTCACTCATATTTCCGGGCGGCTCTTCGCCGTTCTCATTGATCAGGTCGATGGGGCGGGTAAGGTGATCCAGCAGGTTCTGCAGGCATTTCTTCTGCATCTGCCCGTCTTCTGCAAAAAGTGAATCGGGAGCGGCAAAATTGATCCTTTTCTTAACTACGGCGCCGGTTTTATCCTTCACATAAAAGCGGTCGGGAAGGTCCTGCAGCAAAATATTCGGCCGCTTCTTTTTATAGCCGAGCTTCTCCGGCTGCAGCTGCATCCAGAAAACAGTGGTGCCCAGCGGCACTTCGGGATATTTATTGGCCAGCTTCACATAAGAGCCGAAAGGTGAATTGGGGTCGGAGAACGGGTTTGCATCAAAAGCGTAGGTGGCATTCGGAATGAAGAGAAAGTAATTCCAGTGCAGGATCAGCTCTTCCTGGATCTTATAAGCGGCTTCGATGGCATCCTTTTTCTTTATTTCCTTTTGCCCCAGGCCGCCCATGTAAAGCGGGTTCATCCAGTTGAAAAGGCGGATGAGATCGTTGCCGGGAACATAGCGAGGCGAAGGAAAAGATTCGAGCTGCTGCAATGCGGAAGCGGAGCGGAGCGGGTAGCCGGGCTGGAACTCGAGCGTATCGATGCCCGTTTGCGCGGTGCAGGTGTTGATGATAAACAGTAAAAAGGCGAATAAAAAAAAGTGTTTTTTCGGGAGCATCGTTTAGCCGATTCGTTTTTGTACAAATAATTCCACCTTGTCAAACAGCTGCTGCGGGCTCGATGTGCGCCATGCAATGTCGTCCAGCTGTCCGCCTGAAACAATGTAATAATCAATATTCGCCCGGTTGAACTCTTTCAGGACGTGTTCCCTGAAATTGAGGAAGGCGATCCATCCGTCTTCCACTTCCTCGAACCATTCCTCGTAATAGCAATCATCGGAGTAATGGAAATTGAGCACATTCTCACCAATGAGAATAAATTTATTAACGCCATGCTCCATGATCTTTTCGATGATGTCGCGCTTCAGGATCATGATGTCGTTATTGATGCAATCGTTCCATTCGCCGATCAGCTCTATGATCGCGTAGCCCTGGTCATAATCCACGAACAGTATTTTGATGTAAAGGGTAGGGGAGTCGATGTCGTCCCACTGCGGGTGGATCACATAATTGTAAATGGCATTGGTGTATTCAAACTCGCTGTATTCCCGCTCATAGAAAGGGGAGCGCTCATCCTCCGATGCGATGTAGAGATGTCTCCAGTTGTAATATGGTTCAATATCCTGCATGCTACTAATGCCATTTTATCCACGATAGCAAATGAATGCCATTTTAAAGATTCTTCGTTACATTCATTTCACTCTCCACCGCCTTACGTACGCTTCCGTACTTCAGCAGCAGCTCATTTGCTTTTTTATAAGTGACCTTTAGTTCTTTGGCTACCATATTTGTGCCACGGTCCACCAGCTTATTGTTGCTCAGCTGCATGTCCACCATCTTGTTCCCCTTCACTCTTCCCAGCTTTATCATCACGGAAGTGGAGATCATATTCAGCACCAGCTTTTGCGCTGTTCCCGATTTCATGCGTGTGCTGCCGGTCACAAATTCGGGCCCTACAACCACTTCTATCTTATGCTTTGCAGCCTTTGCAACATTGCTTCCCTTATTGCAAACGATGCAGCCGGTAACAATATTGCTTTTGTTGCATGCTTCCAAAGCGCCTATCACGTAAGGTGTTGAGCCCGAAGCGGCAATGCCGATCACTACATCCCTGGGCGTGATCTTATGCTGCTGCAGGTCCTTCCATCCCTGCGCGGTATCATCTTCTGCAAACTCCACGGCTTTGCGGATGGCTTTGTCGCCGCCGGCTATGATGCCGATCACCATACCCTGCGGAACGCCGTACGTAGGCGGGCATTCGCTGGCATCCACGATCCCGAGCCGGCCGCTGGTGCCTGCGCCCATGTAGAATAACCGTCCGCCAAGCTTCATCTGTTTCACGATCACATTCACTAACTTTTCAATTTTGGGGATCGCCTTTTCAACGGCAAGCGGCACTGTTTTGTCTTCAGCATTTATATTGCCGAGCAATTGCTTCACGCTCATTTTTTCAAGAGCGTCGTATTTTGAATCGGATTCGGTGGTGCGTTTCATACAAACGGTCATCTCGGGCGTAGCCGAGAGATCTTTTTATTTTTCAACTGGTGGAACATAATAACAAGATTCCTCCGCTACGGTCGGAATGACATTAGACTGAGATCTTAATAGATCCCCGGGAACCTTTCCGGGTCGCTTTCCTGCATGATCTCATAAACCGCGTCGAACACATCATCCGCGCTTGGCTTGCTGAAATAATCGCCATCAGAGCCATAAGCAGGGCGGTGGTCTTTGGCAGGCAGCGTTTGCGGCTTTGCATCAAGGTATTTATAGCCTTCCTGCTCTTCCACAATTTTCTGGAGGATGTACGCGCTTGCCCCGCCCGGAACATCTTCATCGAGCACCAGCAGGCGGTTGGTTTTCTTAACGGATTCCACGATCGCGTGGTTAAGGTCGAATGGCAATAATGTCTGCACATCGATCACTTCCACCGAAATGTCAGCTTCCGCAAGCATTTTCACGGCTTCCATCGCGATCCTGCAGCAGGAGCCATAGGTAACAAGCGTGATGTCGGAGCCTTCATTGATGGTTTCAACAACACCCAAGGGCACTTTATATTCGCCGAGGTTGGTAGGCAGTTGTTCCTTGAGGCGGTAGCCGTTCAACGGCTCGATCACCAGCGCAGGCTCATCGGCTGAAAGCAATGTATTGTAAAATCCTGCGGCCTGGGTCATGTTGCGTGGAACACATACATGGATCCCGCGAACGGAATTGATGATCATTCCCATTGGCGAGCCGCTGTGCCAGATGCCTTCGAGGCGGTGGCCGCGGGTACGGATGATCACCGGCGCTTTTTGTCCGCCTTTGGTACGGTATTGAACGGTGGCAAGGTCATCGCTCATGATCTGCAATGCATACAGCAGGTAATCCAGATATTGAATTTCGGCGATAGGGCGGAGGCCGCGCATGGATAAGCCGATGGCCTGGCCCATGATGGTAGCTTCACGGATGCCCGTATCAAACACCCTGATCTCGCCGTATTTGTCCTGTAAGCCTTCAAGCCCCTGGTTCACGCCGCCGATCTTTCCGCTGTCCTCACCGAAGATCATCACCTCGGGGTATTTTGCAAGGATCGCATCGAAGTTCTCGCGGAGCAGCTCTCGCCCGTCAACCTGTTTGGCTTCGCCGGCATATTCTGCCTGCACGGGCTTAATGTTGAGTGCATTCAGGTCCGATTCGCTTTGCAGGTAAGAGCTGTAGCGGTCGTAATTGGCAATTTTAGATTCGCTCAGCCAGCTGCTCAGCTGTGCTTTTGCGGCAATGTTCTCCGAGCGGCTCATGCGCAGCACGCGCTTTGCAGCTACGATGATATCCCTGCGGATCGGTTCTACGATCCCGCTGAGCTCGGTGGTGACCTTTTCTATAAACACTTTATTGGAAGAAGATTTCGCGATCTCATTGATCATCGCGATCACTTCTGTACGCTCATTTTTTATTGGCGTGAGGTATGCATTCCAGGCAGCGGCTTTTGCTTCGCGCACCACTTTTTTTGCATTTTCCTCGATCGAGCTCAGCTCGCTCTCGGTTGCAATTTTATTACTGAGGATCCATTCGCGCATTTTTTTAATGCCGTCGAAATCGGTTTCCCATTGCAGGCGGTCCTTCGATTTGTAGCGCTCATGCGAGCCGGAAGTGCTGTGGCCCTGCGGCTGCGTTACTTCTTCCACATGGACGAGCACAGGCACATGCTCTTCGCGGCAAACGCGCGATGCATTTTCGTATGTTTCGCATAAATGGGCGTAATCCCAGCCTTTGGTTTTGAAGATCTCGTAGCCGGCACCGCCTTTTTCACGCTGAAAGCCTTTCAGGATCTCGGAGATGCTTTCCTTGGTAGTCTGGTATTTTTTAGGCACGGAGATGCCATGCCCGTCGTCCCATACGGAAACCAGCATCGGGATCTGCATTACGCCGGCAGCGTTGATGGTTTCCCAGAACAATCCTTCGGAAGTGCTGGCATCGCCGATGGTACCGAACGCGATCTCGTTCCCCTTGTTGGAAAGGTGCTGGAATTTGCTGCTTTGTAAAGCGGGGTTTTGCTTGAAATATTTTGATGCCATCGCAAGGCCGAGCAAACGCGGCATTTGTCCGCCTGTAGGGGAAATGTCGGGCGATGAGTTCTTCATTTTTGTAAGGTCTTTCCAGCTGCCGTCGGCATTGAGGCTGCGCGTGCCGAAGTGTCCGCCCATCTGGCGGCCTGCGCTCATAGGCTCCAGGTCAATGTCGGTATGTCCGTACAAGCCTGCAAACCATTCCTGCAGGGTGAGGTTGCCGGTGGCGAACATAAAGGTTTGGTCGCGGTAATATCCCGAGCGGAAATCGCCGTTGCGGAAGGCTTTTGCCATGGCCAGCTGCGCTATTTCCTTGCCATCGCCGAAGATCCCGAACTTTGCCTTTCCCGTAAGCACCTCGCGCCTGCCCATGAGGCTGGCTTCGCGGCTTTCATTGGCAATGCGGTAATCGTTCAACACGATGTTCACAAATTCATCCTTGGAAAATAATTGTTTTTTTTCAGCCGAAACTGTTTCTCCTGATTTTGACATAACAAGCCCTTTATTTGATAAGATTCCTATTTCTACAAATATAAGTATTTGCAGGACTTTAAAAGAGGGCTTTTAAAATTTTGTGGAAAAATGTCTTGGTAAAAAGAAGGTGTGTTTGGGTGTCATGCTGAGCTTTTGCGAAGCATCTCATAAAAGCGTGCTGTTTTTTTAGAGATCCTTCACTTCATTTCATTCCGTTCAGGATGACATAATTTAAAAACGCACATTGTAAAGCCCCACCGCTTTCTTATAATTGGCCGCTTTGCGGTGATGTGCGATCGGGGAAATGATGATGCAGGAAAGCGAAGCTGCCAGGAGGCTGATCCCCGCGGGGCGCATCCAGTTGTTGCCCAGCTGGTTCTGCCGGATGCAGCCGGCGGCAAGGATGCCCAGCGGCACCGCGGCAAAAGCGATGAATTCCCTGTTGCGGTTCCGCTTCGCTTTATGCACAAGCTGAATGATCTCCCTGTTCTTGGACGCCAGCAGCTGCGCTTCCAGGAGCGAGGTGTTGCGGTCGGCGTAAATGGACTGCTCCTTTGTATAACGGATCTTATAGTACGTATAGGTGTAGCCGGAAACCTTTTGGCTCAGGGTTACAGGGGGAATGACCTCAGTTGCCCTGTCGTTCATTTCGGGGACAGGCTCCTGCGCAGGCGCTGCGAGGCAAGCCAGCAGGAAGAATACAGAAAAAAGAAAATGTTTTCTCATGTTAATATTTCTGGTTATAAAGCTCAACGGCTTTGCGGTTGCTTGCGTTGCGCTTATGCTTGTAAACACCTGAAATGATAGGGCAGGCGATGGCTCCGCCCAGCAACAAAAGGCTCCCGGTAACGGTTCCCGTGCTCAGCCTTCCCTTAGCGGCCGCTCCGGTTTCCAGCACATAAAGAGCGGCAATGCCGAGCGGAATGGCTGCAAAGCCGACAAACTGCAGCTTATGCGCATCCTTCGAAGCCTGGATGAGCGGAACGATCTCGCGGTCCTGTGTTTTCATCAGGATGCGGTGCATTTCATTCTCACCGATCCGGCGCCCCTGGTATTTGTATTTGGAGCCGTAAGGCTGCATTTTATCAACGTGCAGCGCCTTTTGCTCATTCGGGTCGTAATAGTCGGTGGTTGTTCCCGCATTGGGAGCTTTTGCAGGAGCTGCAGCTGCCGGTTTGGAAGAGGACATCTGCTCTGTTATGCCGTTGGAATATTTCAGGTATCTGATGTCCGACCGGTTTTCTACGTAAGTAGGCCCATCCTGGAAATTGAACTTTTTATATTTTATTTCAGCCGGCCCTACTTCCGTGATCTTCGCCTGGATCACCTCGCCATTTGTTTTCATGATGGTATCCTGGGCAAAAGCAGCATGAGAAAGAAAAAAAGCGGAAATGATAAATAGAAGTGCGTGTCTCATGTTCATGTGGCAGATTGCTTAAGACGAATATACGCAAAAAAATAAATCGCACCGGTGAGGATGCGATTTTAATGTGAGAAGGGCTGGGGAGCGAGAAATGCTACGAACTCACTCCCCAGTTTTTTGCACGAACTTTTTTACAGCCCTTCTGCGGTGGGATCTTTTTTGGTGGTTTTAATTCTATAACGCCGGGGGATCCCGAAAGTTACAGCACTTTGAAATTAATAGCTACAAAATAAGTAGCGCTTTGCTTTTCAGCGGCATTCGCAAAGTTCATTTTGCCGAACTGCTCAATGATGCAGCGCTTTAATTCCGCATTCGACGTTTCAACGCTGATCACGGAAGCTTTCCCGTTCTCCACTGTGAATGCAACATTTACTTTTTCATCCAGCTTCTGGTTTTTTAAGGAGGCAGGAAGCTTGATCTGGCTGGTGATCGCCTTGTGGATGGTGTTGCCGTTGCCTGCGTATGTTGCGATATAACTGAAGAAGATCGCAACAACTAATAGAATGATTTTTTTCATGGGGATGTTGTTTAATATTTTTTTATTTTCTGAACACTGGACGAAGCACCTGATCTAAAGTTACAGGATCCGTAAATTTTTTTTAACCTATTTTTGGATGAGCCGGCGGGGCAGGAGGTGCCAACACCTTTGAGCTGTCAATTGCGGGGCTGATGTCGAGCCCTTCACAATCGATGCACTGCAATCCTTTTTTTGTCATGATCCACCTGCGCTCCAGCATGTCCTCATCAAGCACATCGTTCACATTGTGGATGTCGAAAATAATCCGCTCCATGCTCCTGCTCAGGTATATCACTTTATTAACCGGCACTTTCAGGGTGAGCTGCAGGTCCTGTGCGCGAAGCTTATCCACGTTCTTAACATCGTAAAAGCCGTTAAAGGAAATGGTGGAATCGTTTTGCGTGATCGAATACTCTATGTTCTTCGCCCTGTTGAGGGCATCCTTCCTGTCGTACCCGTTCGCGGTGCGGATGGCAACAAGCTCGAAGCTGTCGGTTTCGCTGGGCGCAATGTCCATCACGGGATAGCCGAAGCGGAATTTTTCATCGTCCTTCGCGATCAGCACCCATTCGCCGAAATTGATATGCCTGTGTCCATACCTGTGGATCCTGTCCCATTCGTCTTCTTCGCCGGAAAATTTCGCATCGAGGTACAGCGTGCCGTTCTGCGGCTGCTTAATATAGATGCGCTGCCTGTGGCTTGCCTGGTTGGAGAAATCGCTTGCAATGAGGCTTCCTATGTAGAACATGAGCACTACGCCGCAAAGCCAGAGGATGTTCGCAGTGTATTTCACAATGCGGTTCTTTTGTTTGATGCCGAACAAAAAGCGGATGCCGCTGTAGATCACCATTAACAATGGAACGCCAAGGAAAAGGATCAGGCCGAGCACTACCAGCTCCACTGAAAGATCAGAAGGCAATGCCACTGCGCTGAATTCATACAGTGAAAAGCGGATGCTGCCACCCGGGCCGTAGAAAGGGTTAATAGTGCCTTTTCCGAAGATGGTGGCGAGGAGGCCAACCATCAGCACAATGCCAATGAATACAAGGAATACGGCAATGATCTTTCCAAACACTTTGATCATATTGTGGAATACATCGCCTACGAATTCGGTAGCGCGCCTTGCGCTTGATTTAATGCGCGCTTTGTTTTCAGGAGAGCTCACATCGTCGCCGAAGCCCTTCATTCGTTTTTTGAAATCCTCGAACTCGTCGGTCACGGCCTTGCCGATGTTGTTTATATCCACCTTTTCGCCGCGCATTTCCAGCTTTTCAGCGGTTGTTTTGGCTTCGGGGATGATCATCCAGAGAATGACATATAACAGGAACCCGGACCCGAACACGAAGAAGCTGATCGCAAATGCGCCGCGGAGCCAGATAGGGTCGAAGTCGAAATAATGCGCGATGCCGGAGCAAACCCCTCCAAGCATTTTTTCATCCGGGTCGCGGAACACGCGCTTTCTTCTTCCGTTGTACGAGCGGCGGGAGCCTTCATTGGAGGTATAGTCGGTGGGGCCCGACTGTTCTGCGTGTACGTTGTCGCCTGCAAAATCCTCCGGCTTGCCCATCACTGCGATCACGCTCTCCACGTCCATCATCAGCACGGCCTGCTTGGTTTTGTTGACTTTTTCCTGGAGCATTTCAGCAATGCGCGATTCTATATCGTTCATTATTTCGTCTCTTCCATCCGAATCCTTAAAATAACTCCTGATCGTAGAGAGGTATTTATTAAGCTTGTCGTATGCATCTTCTTCAATGTGGAAAATGATGCCGCTTAAGTTCATTGTGATTGTACGATTCATTTTTCTTTAGTATTTAAATGTTGTCTGTTGGTTGTTTGTGGTTTTCCCTTTTTTTCGTGGTTATTCGCCCGGGATGGGCCTGTTGGTTGTTTTGTGAACCGCTTCCACCAGCTCTTTCCAGGTAGTGTCGAGCTCCTTGAGGAACTGCTCGCCAACCGGTGTTAGCTTGTAATACTTGCGTGGCGGGCCTGATGTGGACTCTTCCCAGCGGTAGCTTAATAGGCCGTCGTTTTTCAGGCGCATCAGCAGCGGGTAAAGTGTTCCTTCCACAACGATCAGCTTTGCTTCCTTCATCTTTTCAATGATCTCGGATGGGTAATTTTCACCATTTGAAAGGATGGACAGAATACAAAACTCAAGAACCCCCTTTTTCATTTGCGCTTTTGTGTTTTCTATATTCATGTTTGTTTTTTATTAAAATGTGTATGCGTACTAAATTGGTTCGAACAATCTTTAAGCAATGGTTAATCTTTAATCTTCAATTAAATCTCAAAATTTATATTCGCCTTCATCCCGATTTCAGAACACACCCTCAGCCCCTCTCGAGAGGGGAATTGATCGTGCTCAATTTTCAGCACTGTGCCTTGGGGGAATTCAGATCAGGAATAAAAAAGAACTTCAATCAATTTTTAATCTTTCAATCTTTAATTTTTCAATCTTTCAATCTTCAACTGTACAGTGCTATACCTTCTAATTGACATTGCAAAGATATATACAAAAGGTAGTACCTTGTATCACATAGTACTAAAATAATTTTAAAATTATGCATAAGTCATTGGATTTCAGTAAGAAAAAAAATATAGGGATTAAAGGAAATCTCCTTATTTTTGTAAAAATTATTCGATTATGCATTTAGCGCAGGACTTCCAGGAGCTTTTTTCAGTAGCATCCATCATCAGCTTATTAACCTTATCTATCCTGGAAATCGTTTTGGGGATCGATAATATCATCTTCATCTCCATTATTGCGGGGAAGCTGCCGAAAGCAAGCCAGGGAAAGGCACGCACCATAGGGTTGATGCTGGCGCTGGTAATGCGTGTAGCATTGCTTTTCAGTATTTCATGGATCGCAGGATTAAAGGATCCGCTGTTCATGATCGGTGATTTCGGGGTAACCGGCCGCGATTTGATCCTGTTTGCAGGAGGGGTTTTCCTGTTGTACAAAACCACTACCGAGCTGCATAACAAGGTGCAGGGCTATGATGATGAGCAGATGAGCGTGAAGAAAGTAAGCTTTAACGCGATCGTGCTGCAGATCGTGCTCATTGATATTGTATTTTCCTTCGATTCCATCCTTACCGCTGTGGGCCTTGTATCCAACCTCATCATTATGGTGCTCGCGGTGATTATTGCCATGATCATCATGATCATGTTCTCGGGCAAGGTGAGCGATTTCATTAATGAGAACCCAACCATTAAAGTGCTGGCATTATCCTTCCTGCTCATGATCGGCGTGGTGCTGATCCTTGAAGCCTGCCATGAGCATGTCGACAAGAAATTCATCTACATCTGTATCGCCTTCTCACTCTTTGTGGAGCTGCTGAACATCCGCATGCGCAGGAAAGAGGAAAAGCGAAACCGGGATACGAATAACGACCGGCGGGATATTATTTAGTTGGGAGGAGGGAGGTTGGAGAGCTGAGGCTGTGCCGGAAGGCATCTCTCGGTATCTTTCAGAATGTTTCGTCATGCCGTGCCACGACACGGCATCTCTGTACAATGACGAATGTTAACCGTCTACGAACTACCAATTCTAAACCACTAACTAAAACCTACTCCGGCATTTCTTCCATTTTGCTTTTCGCGGTGTGGATGCTGGCGTTGAGGTCGAATCCCAGCAGCAGGATGAGTGAGTTGATGTAGATCCACATCATGATCACGATGAGCGTTCCGATGGAGCCGTAGAGCTTATTGTAATTCCCGAAATTATTCACGTAATACGCAAATGCAAACGATGCGGCAGCAATGAGTATGGTTGCGAACATTGAGCCTGCAGAGAAGAACCTCCAGCCTTTTTTACGCTTCGGCCCGATGTAATAATTGAAGGAGATGAGGCAGAAGCATAACACGAAGAGCACGGCCCATTTACCGAAGAGCAGCATGTAATAGGCGGTTTTGTCGGCATGCACGAGCTTATGCAGGCCGATCTCGCTGAAGATGATCAGTGCAATAGCAATACCGATCATAAGTATGGTGGCACATGCCATGATGAGCGAAACCAGCCGCTGATAGAGCGGCTTACGGGTTTCCATGGTATGATAGGTTTCATTGAAGGCATTGATCATCGCATTAAAGCCGTTGGTGGAGAAGTACAGCGCGGAGATGAAACCGAAGGAAAGCAAGCCGCTCCGTGGCTTCTGGATAATATCGGTAATGGTTTCTTCCGCCGCTTCAAAAGCATTTTTAGGCATCACGCTGCGCAGCATCTCAAACAGCTGGAACTGGAAATTCTCGATCGGGATGTAGGGAATGAGCGTAAACAAAAAGATGATGGAAGGGAAGAGGGCAAGGAAAAAGCTGAATGCAAGCGAGGTTGCCCTCATGTTCACGGAGCCGTTCTTGATGCCTTTAAAGAAGAATTTGGAAACAACGTAGAGCGACTGGCCTTCGAACCCCGGAATGACGATCCTCTTGCTGCCTTTCATAACAGAATGCGCAGGCCTGAATTTAACCAATTTCCTGGTGTGCTTTAGCTCCATTAGATCGCTTTTAGGCTAAGGTCGAGGCTTTTGATGTGATGCGTGAGGGCTCCGACAGAAATAAAATCGACCCCGCATTTTGCGAAGCTGCGGATGGTTTTTTCATTGATGCCGCCGGATGCTTCAGTCTCGTATTTGCCGCCGATCAGCTTTACCGCCTTGCGGATATCGGCATAGCTGAAATTATCGAGCATGATCCTGTGCACTTTTCCTATGGCAAGGATCTGCTTCACTTCATCCAGGTCGCGCGCTTCTATTTCGATCTTCAGTTTTTTCTTATTGGCTTTGAGGTATTCATTCGCCGCTTTGATGGCCTGTGGAATGCCGCCGGCGTAGTCGATGTGGTTGTCCTTGATGAGGATCATGTCGTATAGCCCGATGCGGTGGTTGGCGCCGCCCCCGATCACAACAGCCCATTTTTCAAGCCCGCGCAGATTCGGCGTGGTTTTGCGCGTATCGATCACCTTTGCGTTGGTGCCTTTGCACAGGGTGACCAGCATATTTGTTTTTGTGGCGATGCCGCTCATCCGCTGCATGCAGTTCAGCACCAGCCTTTCGGCCACAAGTATGGATTGTGAGCTTCCTTCAACCGTAAGCACGATGTCGCCAACCTTAATCGGGCTGCCATCTTTCAGGAGAACTTTTACTTTGAGCGCGGGATCAACGGCTTTGAAGATCTGCAGTGCAAGCTCAACGCCTGCGAGGATGCCGTTCTCCTTAACGAGCAGCTTTGCTTTTCCTTTTGCATCTTTGGGAATGCAGGCAAGGGAGGTATGGTCGCCATCGCCGATGTCTTCGGCCAAAGCCCGGGAAATAAATTGTGGTATGCTGAAATTATAAAGTTGTTCGGGCTTTATGGCTTTATTCATTTTCAGTTTCGATTCTAAAGAGCTGGATCTGGCTTTGCGCGCCCAGCTTGATCAGGAAATAGGTCCTGAACTTTCCGTTGGAGGTTTCAAGCGTTCCGATCACGTATTGTGAGCCGTTCTTCGGTTCACTTTTGTGCGCAACGGTAAAGGATTTTACGGCATGCTTGCTGAAGAAATCCTTCAGGATCATTTCTGCCTGCTGCTTGCTGTATACGTCGTCCTGGTCAATGACCTTTAAATCGATGTTCTCAATAAAGAATTTGGAAATGTTCTTGGGGTTCCCGGAACGGATCGCGGAAGCAATATCGTCGATCACATCAATGCGGAAGGCGAATGATGAGAAAGCGATGATAAATAGCGCAAGAACTGCTTTGGTTTTCATTTTATGTGTTATTTACCTTGTCCGTTGCAAGAATTGAGCCAGCATGCGATGCAGCGCTTTCCTGATGTTCTTTCCCGCTTTGTTTGGCTATGCCACAAAAATATAGTTTTTTTGCATGTAAATCAGCAAATCAAATGAAAATTACGCTTATTCTCAATGGCCGCACCGAGGACGATTACATTATAAAGGGCTTTTCCGTGTACGAGCAGCGGCTGAAGCATTACCTGCCTTTTGAAACGGTGGTGATCCCGGCGCTGAAGAACACCAAGGCAATGAGCGTGGAGCAGCAGAAGCAGAAGGAAGGCGAGCTGATCCTGAAAAGCATCCAGAGCTCCGACAAGTTGATCCTGCTGGATGAGAACGGGAAGGAATATCATTCGGCCGGCTTTGCGGAGTTTGTGCAGCAGCAGATGAATTCCGGGATTAAGAACCTTGTATTTGTTGTTGGCGGCCCGTATGGCTTTTCAGAGGAGATCTACAAGCGGGCGAATGGAAAGCTGTCGCTGTCGAAAATGACCTTTTCACACCAGATGGTGCGCTTGTTCTTTGTGGAGCAGGTGTACAGGGCAATGACGATTTTAAAGAATGAGCCGTATCATCATCAGTAAGGCTTCATTTTGACCGCTAATGATCGTCATCCGCGCGAACTGACATTGCTACCGCCTGATCAGCTCAACACCTTTATCGGTAAGCTTTACCAGCTGCTCCTTGTAAAGGGCGCCAACCGCTTTTTTGAATGCTTTTTTGCTGATCTGCAGCGCCGCTTTTATTTCTTCGGGTGAGCTGCCGTCGTGCAGGGGAAGGAATCCGTCTTTTTGCTTGAGGAGATTTAATATTTTCCATTTCACATCATCCACCAGCTCGTAGCCGCTTTTCTGCAAGCTCAGGTCGATCTTGTTATCCTCACGCACCTGCTTCACATATCCTTTAACACGGTCGCCAATGCGGATGGTATCGAAGATCTCGTTGCGGTAGATCAATCCCGCGTATGTGTTATTGATGATCGCGTTGAATCCTTTATCGGTTTCGGAAAAAATAAGCAGGTCTACAATGTCGCCCTCGCGGAGATCGATATCGTCATGCTCAATGAACTTGTTCAGCTTGGCGCTTGCCACAATGCGGTCGGTTTCCTCATCCACGTAAACAAACACCACGTAGCTTTTCCCTTCTTCCATCTTGCCCACCTGTTCGCGGAAAGGAACCAGCAGGTTCTTTTCCATTCCCCAGTCGAGAAAGGCGCCCATGCTATTGGCCTGCTGCACCTCGAGGAACGCGAATTCACCCGCAAGCGCATAAGGCTTGATGGTGGTGGTGATCAGCCTGCCTTCCGAATCACGGAACACAAACACATCCATCACATCGCCGATGCGCGTATCCTTCGGCACCCATTTCAAAGGCATCAGGATCTCGTGCGTTCCATCGGTAAGATAGATCCCGAAATCCATTTCCTTGATTACTTTCAGTTCATTATAGCGGCCTACCTGGATCATGATTAAAGTTCGAATTCGAAAGTTCCAATTCGGAAGTGAAAAATGGTTAAAAATTAAATTCCTCCCTCGTTCTCATCGCGTTTCTTCACGCCTTCGAGCACCGAGGTGATAAGCGAGAGGATGAGGCTGAAGAGCAGCGCATACCAGAAGCCATCCACATGAAAGCCATCCACGATCTTTGCTGCAAGCAGGATCATGAGCGCATTGATCACGAGCAGGAACAAGCCTAAGGTAACCACGGTGATCGGGATCGTTAAAATGATCATGATGGGCTTGATCACGGCATTCAGGAATGAAAGCACGGCGGCCACCACCAGCGCGGTGAGGAAGCTGTTGTTTTCGATGCTTACTCCCGGCAGAATGTACGAGGAGATCAAAACAGCAAGCGTTGAAATCACAAGTTGGATCAAAAACTTCATATCTTTTTTGTTTTTTGCAAAGGTAATATTAAAAACGTGATTGCGGATGCTAATAGCGTCAGTTCGAGTGTTCTCTGACGAAGGAAGAGAATGTATCGAGAACAAGCGTACTTAATCATCCTGCTAACAACACTTCTCGATACGCTCCAAGCGTTCCGCACTCGAAGTGACACCCGTTAGTAGTTTACTGTATCATCGCAATTGCGTTCGCACATTTCTGCCCATCGATGGCGGCCGAAACGATCCCACCTGCGTAGCCGGCGCCTTCCGCGCAGGGATACAATCCTTTTACCTGCGGATGCTGCAGCGTTTCATTGTTCCGCGGAATGCGCACAGGCGAGGATGTGCGTGATTCAACACCCACGATCACGGCTTCATTGCTGAGGTAGCCGCGCATCTTGTTCCCGAATTCCTTAAAGCCGATCTGGAGCCGCTTCCCGATCTCCGGCGGAAGCAGGCTGTGCAGCGGCGCAGAAGCAATGCCGGGCTGGTACGAAACATCGGGCAGTGTAGCCGATACTTTATTGTTCACAAAATCGAGCAAGCGCTGTGCGGGCGCGGTTTGTGTTTGTCCGCCCGCATTCCATGCCATCTGCTCCAGCGCCTGCTGGTAGCGCAATCCTGCAAGCGGGCCATATTCTTTGTATTTCGCATAATCTTCCGGCTCTATAGTTACCACGATCCCGGAGTTTGCAAAAGGGTTGTTGCGCTTGGAGGGCGACCATCCGTTGGTGACCACTTCTTCCGGCGATGTGGCGCAGGGCGCGATAATGCCGCCGGGGCACATGCAGAAGGAATATACGCCGCGTCCCATCGCCTGGTGAACAAGGCTGTAGGAGGCTGCAGGGAGAAAATCCCGCTTTCTTTCCACCTCCCCGGTTGTGCAGTGGTATTGCAGGCTGTCGATCAGCGCCTGCGGATGCTCCACGCGCACGCCCATCGCAAATGTTTTTCCTTCTATGAGGATGTTCTTTTTGTGCAGCAGCTCAAAAATATCGCGGGCGCTGTGCCCGGTTGCGAGGATCAGCTGATCGGCATTGAATTCGGCGGTTGTGTTTTCTTCAAGGTTATCACAGATCACGCCTTTTACGGAATCATTCTTTAGGATAAGGTCGGTCACGTGCATGTTGAAATGCACTTCACCGCCGGCATCGGTAATGCTTTGCCGCATGGCTTGGATGATCTTGGGCAGCTTGTTGGTGCCGATGTGCGGATGCGCTTCTACGAGGATGTTCTCATCGGCGCCGTGCGCAACAAAAATTTCCAGTACTTTATTTACATCGCCGCGCTTGGTGGAGCGGGTGTAGAGCTTGCCGTCGCTGTAGGTTCCCGCGCCGCCTTCGCCGAAGCAGTAGTTGGAATGCGGGTTCACGATGTGCTGCTTGTTGATGGCGGCAAGGTCGCGCCGGCGGCTTTTCACATCTTTTCCGCGCTCGAGCACAATTGGCTTCATGCCATTCTCGATCAATTGCAACGCGGCAAACAATCCGGCCGGGCCGGCACCGACAACAATCACGGGCTTTGCAGCGCTTACGTCGGGATAATTTATTTTATAATCGGATGGAGCAGGAGGAAGCTCATCGAGGTACACCTCAATTTTGAGATTGATCTTTATGTTCCGGGAACGCGCATCCACAGAGCGTTTCAGGATCTTGAGAAAGGTGATGCGGGAAGGCTGTGCGGAGAGCTGCTTTGCAGCGATGTCTTTTAGCCGGGCTTCACTGGCTGCTTCCTCGGGGGAAACAACGAGGCTGAGTTCGTTCTTCATAGTGTTTGTGGCACGTGTTTATCGTGCAGCGGCACAAAAATACGAATTATCCTTCAAAGGTGATGGAAACGAGGAAGATCTTGGAGTTGAGCTTGTCGACGGAGTTGGAGTAGATGGTGTTGTCCTTGATCAGCAGGTTCCTTGTGCCGATGCTGAGCTTTCCTTCGATGGCGAATTTAAAATATTGCAGGTAAAATTCGCCTCCGGCGCCCACTTCATAGGAAAAGTCGTCGCGCTTTAATTTTACGATCGCGTCTGTTCCGGTGGTGTTCTGCACTTTTCGCTTCGAAGCAAGATCGAGGCTGTAGCCGCCGCCGGCAAGGATGTATGCCCCGAAATTCTTCACGCGCTTGGAGCGCAATTTAAGGTCGAGCGGGAAATTAAGAAAGGTGGATTCGATGCTTTTTACACGTACAATGGTGTCGTGCCCCTCGAAATAATACTGGAGGTTGCGCTCTGCGAAGGAAAGGTTCGGGATAAAGCGCAGGGTGACGTATTGGTGCAGGCGGAGCTCGGAAACGATCCCGAGGTTAAAGCCGAACTTAGGAGCCGACCTTACCCATTTCAGGGAATCGAAGCGCTCGAAATGCGGCGCGGGATGAATGATGAAGTTGGTGCGGTTTACGCCAAGGGTGAAGCCGAAGTGCAGGGCTTCCTTGTAATAATTAGGGAGATTGCCTCTTTCTTCCTGCGCCACGGTGATCGAGGATGCAAAAAGCAGGATGGACAAAAGCGTGTATGTTATCGTTTTTTTCAATAGTATCGGCGCAGTTTAAACGTAAAGCTTACAAAGATATTTTATTTTTTCGCAAAATAGATGGAAGCGATCCCAAATGCCACTGTCTGCGCTTTTGTTGAGGTAAACCCGGCCTTTTGCAGCACGCGGAGAAAATCCTCGCCATCTGGAAAAGCATTCACGGATTCGGGTAAATAGGTATATGCTGCATTGTCCTTCGAAAATAACTTGCCGACGGTAGGAGTGATGAAGCGCGAATAAAATTTATACAGCTGCTTGATGGGGAATGCACGCGGCTTCGAAAATTCAAGCACTACAAGTGTTCCGTTCTTATTCAGCACGCGGTAAATATCGGAGATGCCTTTTTCCAGGTTTTCAAAATTCCGCACGCCAAAGCCCACGGTAACGGCATCGAAGCTATTGTCGGGGAATGCGAGGTTCTCGGAATCACCTGGCTTTAATTCGATCTTATGGCTCAGCCCGAGCTTGTTCACCTTTTCCACGCCAAGCTTCAGCATGCCTTCCGAAATGTCGACCCCAACCACTTTTTCGGGGTCCAGCTTCATGGCCTCAATAGCAAAATCGCCGGTGCCTGTGGCTATGTCGAGTATGGTACGCGGCTTTTCAGCTGCCAGCATGCGGATGGCTTTTCTTCTCCAGCCTTTGTGAATGCCAAGCGATAATACCTGGTTAAGGAAATCGTATTTGGGGGCAATGTTGTTGAACATGGCAGCTACCTGTTCTTTCTTGCTGGCATTTGGGTCGTTATAGGGAGTTACTGTTTTTGCCATTTAGGAATTCAGTTTAAGCGCTTCTGCAAGCAATTCTTTTTTGTTCACCGGCACAACGCCCACTTTTTCACAGACAAGCCCGCCGGCAAGATTGGCAAGCACCGCAGTGGTTTCCGCAGGAAGTGCAAGGGCAATACAAAGCGCCGCAACGCTTACAACGGTATCGCCTGCGCCCGACACATCTGTAATGTCGCGCACATGGGCCGGGATCAGCGTTTTTGTTTTTTTATCGTTGATGTACACGCCTTTTTCCGAAAGGGTGATGAGCGCCGAATCAATATTCTGCTTTTTGAGGAAGCTGTCGACGGTCTTTGTCAGCTCTTTCATATTGCCGCTGTCGAAATCCACTTTCAGTCCTTCTCTTAATTCTTTCAGGTTGGGCTTGAACAGCGTAACGCCGGCATAAGCCATAAAGTTCCGCTTCTTGGGGTCTACAACAACCGGAATGCCTTTTTGTTTGGCGAGGGCCACCACCGAACGGATGAGCTCCGGAGTGATGCATCCTTTATCGTAATCTTCAAAAATGATCACATCAATTTTTTTTCCGCTAATGAGCTTTTTAATTCCTGCAAAAAGTGCTGCTGTTTCCTTTTCGCTTACAGGTGCATCGTCCTCTTCGTCTACGCGGATCATCTGGTGGCTTCCGCCCAATACGCGTGTTTTGATGGTAGTGATGCGGCTCTTGCTTTTAAGGATGCCTTCCGCCGATAATTTTTGTTTTTTGAGCAGGGAAGAAAATAATTTTTCTCCTTCATCATCGCCAACCAGGGAGCACAAAACCGGGTTTGCGCCCATGGCCTGTATGTTGAGCGCTACGTTTGCGGCGCCTCCCAGGCGGTTCTCGCGTTTACTTACGGCAACAACGGGAACAGGAGCTTCCGGTGAAATGCGGTTCACATTTCCCCACATGTACGCATCGATCATCACATCGCCGATGATGAGCACATTGAGGTTATTGAATGATTTGAAAATCTGTTGTATTGTTGTATTGTTATATTGTTGCATTGCTGGTCCGGATCATTTTAAAAGAGCGAGCGCGGCCTTGATGCGCCTTACGGCTTCGATCAGCTTGTCCTCGGATGTTGCGTAGGAAAAGCGGATGCAGTTGTCGTCGCCGAAAGCATCACCCGATACCAGCGCTACATTGCCCTGTTCGAGCAGGAATTCGCTGAGGTCGTTCGAGTTCTTGATCCTGTAGCCATCGTATGCTTTTCCAAAATAATAAGAAATATCGGGGAAGATGTAGAATGCGCCTTCGGGTACATTGGTCTTCATTCCGGGGATCTCCTGCATGAGCTTCAGCACAAGGTCCCTGCGCCTCTGGAAGGCATCGCGCATTTCATACGTGATGGAAGGCTCTGCCTGGATGCCGGCCATTGCCGCCATCTGTGAAACGGAAGAAGTTCCGGAAGTGAATTGTCCCTGCATCTTGTCGCAGGCATCGGCGATCCATTTCGGTGCGCCGATGTAGCCGATCCTCCAGCCGGTCATGGCAAATCCTTTTGACACGCCATTTACAGTGATCACGCGGTCGTAGATAAAATCAAACTGCGCAAGGCTTTCATGCTTTCCGCCGAAGTTGATGTATTCGTAGATCTCATCGGAGATCACGTACAGGTCGGGGAATTCGATGATCACCGAAGCGAGCGCTTTTAATTCTTCCTTGCTGTATACCGAGCCGCTTGGATTGCAGGGCGTACTGAACACCATCATTTTGGTTTTCGGGGTGATCGCTTTTTTCAGCTGCTCCGGGGTGATCTTGAAATTGGAGTCGATGCTTGTAGGTATGGTAACCGGGATGCCTTCCGCCAGCTTGATCGTTTCGATATAGCTTACCCAGTATGGAATGGGTACGATCACTTCCTCGCCGGGGTTGATCATGCTGAGGATCACATTGGCGATGGATTGCTTTGCGCCGGTGGAAACAATGATCTGGTCAAAATTATAATTAAGCCCGTTATCGCGCTTGAACTTTGCTGCGATCGCTTTGCGAAGCTCCAAAATTCCGGCAACGGGAGTATAGTGTGTAACGTTGTTATCGATGGCCCTTTTACCTGCATCTTTGATGAACTGCGGCGTGTCAAAATCCGGCTCGCCGATGCTGAGGCTGATGATGTCCTTTCCCTGCGCCTGGAGCTCACGGCTTTTTTTTGCCATTGCCAGTGTTTGTGATTCAGAGAGGTTGTTTATACGGTCAGATAATTTACTCATACGTTCAAAATATTTATCTCCGGCAAAGCTAATAAAATACTTATTCGATTGTTTGTTAAATACGATAAGCGGGATTTTTCGGGTGACGAATCAATTCAGGATATGAAATCCAAGCGATACGCTTAACACTACGCCCGAAGCAGAGGTTCCGGGTGAATCCCTGAGGTACCTGCCGTTGTATTTCCATTTGCTGCCTGCACAGTCGAGCGAATAGCCGCCGGCAAGGCCCAGGGAAAGCCAGTTGAGGTTAAGGCGAACGTTCAGCATGCCATCGAGGGTGGGAGAGGGGTTCCGGTAAACGCGCGATTCGCCTTCATGGAAGGTATAAGGGGCAGTACCGGTAGTGCGGATCTCGGATACCTTGAGCCGCAGCCGCTGGAAGCCGACCCCGATGCTCGGAATGACCTGGATCACATCCGAGTTCAGCAGGTCGCCGCCGATGGAAACAGAGGAGAAAAAGCCTGCAAGGCGCAAGCGTACGGAATCGTTGAGGTCGGCAGTTACTGCAGGGATCCAGTCCACGCTCAAAGCTCCGTACAAAGGAGAGCTGCCGCCGGAGTATTCAAATCCCACCGCGCCTACCTGGTTGCTGAGCGGATGGCTTCCCGCCTGAAAAAAGTAGCGGTTCAGCTGTTTGAAGTCGATGTAATGCACGGAGGCGTGAAGGCCGAAATTGATCGCATCAAAGCTTTCTTCCTGCGGTTCAAAATAATGATCATCGGCGTATGAGGCGGAATCAACCTCTTCGGTTTTGCTAACTGAATCCTTCGTGTATAATTTGCGGATGCCGGTTGCAAAATCATACTCCTCGGTTTTTATCATTTTCGTGACCACTTTTTTTTGCGTGAAAGTTTCCCAGGTCCCTGAAGGCTTTCCGTTTGCATAATATCCCTTTTTTATAATATTTCCGTCGGTGTCATACTCCAGCCATTCGCCCTCCTTTAATCCGTTCCTGTAATTCCCGCTGATATAGATGCTTCCCGGGATCAGCGGATTGGCCTCGTCATCCTCTTCATACCAGTTGTATTCAATATACCTTCCATTGTAGGAGCCTTCCCAAAGCTTTTTTCCGCTTTTGCCGTAGTATACCCAGGTGCTGTCAGGCGTACCATTCTCAAGGCACTTGCCCTGCCATTTGATCTGCCCGTTGCTGTAAAAGGTAGTGTACAGCCCGGCCATGGTGGATGTCTTTTCATAGCGCTTTTTTGTTTCGGCCCGCCAGAAATTATCTTCCCAGTGTTCCTGCGAGATGGCATTAAAAGAAAGGATCACAAACAATGAAAGAAGAAGCTTTTTCATAAAAGTTTTTTTTATTAAGACAGCGCAATTGAAAAATGGTTGTGCCGGAATTAATCCGGCGCCACCATGTTCCATTGTGCCCATTCCTCCTTCGAAGGCCCGTAAACTCCCGGCACTTTTAAGCCGGCCTGGCGCATGAGCACTGTGAGCTGTCCGCGGTGATGCGCCTGGTGGCCGATGAGGATGCGCAGCACTACGCCTTTTTTCCATTCCTCGCCGTACATCGGCACTTTTTCTTCCAGCACCGCGTCGGTCCAGTTTTTCTGCACTTCCGCCGTTACCGAGGCTGCCGATGCTTCATACGCGGAAATGATCTCGGCAATGGTAGCAGGCGGCTTGCTGTGCTCTGCCGGTCCGCTTACATTTAATCCCGCCTTGTTCATCATTTCGCCGGGCGTGATGGTGATGTGCCACGCAAGCACTGCAATGCTTCTTACATTGTCGTTGTCCTTCCGGTTCAGCGCCTCGTTGCTGATGTTCTTAAATACGTTGAGGGTTCCTTCGCTTTCGTATTTCCATTCGGAAATAAAATCTTCAATTGTTCTGTACATAGTAAATAGATTGATTTTTAAGAATTAGTAAATATAGATCGGTGAACCTGCGGCGATAGTAAGGTTCCGCCGGTTAACGCTGTGGAAGCGGGCCCAAAATAAAGCTTTTGCATTTTTGTGTGGCTGTTGATAAATAGATTTTGCACTAAAACTATATATATTTACCGTAAATTCCGATATTTAACCGCAGAAAATCCGGGATTGTTCTCAGTCACCGCATTCCCGCACACCAAATGCTATAAAATGGAGCCACTCTTTCAAATTGTAATGATCATACTTCCCTCGGGGATCGTATTTTTAACTACGTATTACCTTGTAAAGAATTTCCTTGACCATGAAAGCAGGAAAAAAACGCTGGACCTGAAGCTGGCGAACCAAACGGTGCTTACGCCGATCAGGCTGCAGGCCTACGAGCGCGTTGTTCTGTTCCTGGAGCGTATCGGCCCTAACGGGATGGTGATGCGCGCCAATAAGAACATGAGCGCCGCTATTTTCCAGGCCGAATTGCTCAAGACCATCCGGAGTGAATATGAGCACAACCTTTCGCAGCAGATCTACATGAGCAACAAATCATGGGAAGCGGTGGTGAAAGCGAAGGAAGAAACTATCAAGCTGATCAATGTGGCATCTTCAAAAGTAAGCCCCGATGCTACAGGCATGGAGCTGGCGCAAACCATCATCGCCGTATCCTCGCAGCTGTCGGAGCTTCCTTCAAAAAACGCTATTGATGCGATCAAGCGGGAGATCGGGAAAGAATTTTAAACTACCAATTACGAATTTTTACCAATTTACCAATCTGTGTAAATCACAGGCAGAGAAATTAAGATGCAGGTTAGTACGAATTAGCAGATTAGTATAGATTAGTATTTAGTAGAATGGAAGAGAAAGAACGCAAAGAAAAATTTTTAACCGATTCGAACATCGAGATCAAGCGGGTGTATCCGAAGCAGGATGTGAAGGAGGAGCAGCCCGGGGAATTTCCGTTTACACGCGGCGTACAGTCAACCATGTACCGCAGCAGGTTCTGGACCATGCGGCAGTACGCAGGGTTTTCAACCGCGGAAGAATCTAACAAGCGCTATCACTATTTGCTGAATAACGGCACCACCGGATTGTCGGTGGCATTCGACCTTCCCACGCAGATCGGCTACGACAGCTCGCATGATTTTGCCGATGGCGAAGTGGGAAAAGCAGGCGTAGCGATCGATTCGCTGAGGGATATTGAGATTTTATTTGAGGGCATTAAGCTGGAGAACATCACCACGTCCATGACGATCAACTCAACGGCATCTATTCTTTTATCGATGTACATTGCATTGGCGAAGAAGCAGGGCGCCGACCTGAAAAAGATCTCGGGAACTATCCAGAACGACATATTAAAAGAATATGCGGCGCGCGGCACCTATATTTATCCGCCGAAGCCAAGCATGCGCATCATCACCGATATTTTTGAATATTGCAGCAAAGAGGTGCCAAAATGGAACACCATTTCCATCTCGGGCTACCATATCCGCGAGGCAGGGTCGACGGCGGTGCAGGAGCTGGCATTTACGCTGGCGAACGGCAAAGCCTACCTGAAGGCGGCCCTCGACAAAGGCCTGGATATTAACGTATTTGCAAAGCGGCTTTCCTTCTTTTTCAATGCGCATAACAACCTGTTCGAGGAAGTGGCGAAATTCCGCGCTGCAAGAAGAATGTGGGCGCAGATCACGAAGGAGCTGGGCGCTACCGACCCGCGGGCGCAGATGCTGCGTTTTCACACGCAGACCGGCGGGTCCACGCTCACGGCGCAGCAGCCGCAGAACAATATTATCCGCGTTACCACGCAGGCTTTATCGGCCGTGCTGGGCGGAACGCAGAGCCTTCATACCAATGGCTTTGATGAGGCCATTGCCCTGCCTACAGAGGAAGCGGCACGCATTGCCTTGCGTACGCAGCAGGTGATCGCTTATGAAAGCGGCGCTGCCGACACGGTTGACCCGCTGGCGGGCTCCTATTTTGTGGAAGCCCTCACAAACGAAGTGGAAGCGGCTGCATGGGATTATATCCGCAAAATTGATGCGATGGGCGGCTCGGTTTCCGCAATTGAGCAGGGATACATGCAGAATGAGATAGCGGCATCCTCCTATAAATACCAGAAGGATATCCAAACCGGGGAGAAGATAATTGTGGGTGTGAATAAATTTAATGTTGAAGAAGCGCCATTAAAGGATATATTTACGGTCGATGATTCCATCCGCCAGCTGCAGATCGATAAGATCAACAAGGTAAAAGCAGAGCGGGACAATGAACAAGTGAAGCGGATCCTTGCCAGCCTCGATGCAAATGCAAGGGCGGATGTGAACCTGATGCCCTCCATACTGGAAGCGGCGGAAAGCTATGCAACACTGGGCGAGATCGCTGATACAATGAGAAATGTTTTTGGAGAATACACAGGATAAGAGGACATGAAGAAACACATTGAAGAATTATTGATTTACAGCGTGGATGACGACAAGGATGAGCGTTTCTTTATCAAGGAAGCATTCACTGATTTCCTGCGCGATGAGCAAGTGCGCTTTTTCTCCAACGGGCTGGAGCTGATCAATACCTTAGGCGAAGAAGCCCTGTATCCTGATTTTATCATGATGGACCTGAACATGCCGCTCATGAACGGGAAAGAAGCGCTGGAGATCATTAAAAAGAATCCCGACTGGAAGCACATCCCGGTAGTCATCTTCAGCACCAGCAACTATGAGCTCGACATTGCCAAATGTCTCGGCCTGGGCGCAAAAAAATACATCTGCAAGCCTGCAAGCATGATGGAATATCCGAAAATTTTCAAAGGGCTGATCGACGAGATGCTGGAAGCGTAATTTCTGCTTTTTACACGGTGTAAGACCATTATTGTACTACCTTCGCACCCGCAACAGAACAATTGCTTTTATTTTTTTCTTATTTATGAACAAAAGACTACTCCTCTTTTTTTCTGCCGTACTCCTTTTTTCCGTACAGCTCCGCGCTGTATGCACCATGACGGCGAAATGCACGGGCGGCAATTGGTCATCCGCAGGTACCTGGACTACCTCAGGCTGCGCGGCGCTCACAACTCCTACAGATAATTGCATCATTATTATTCCCGTATGCGCCACGGTTACCATGGACATTAATTCGCCGGAATACAGCAATATGGAGGTATATGTATATGGAACGCTTGATTTTGGCAACGGCCAGAAGCTGAACATGTGCAACGGTTATATCAAAGTATTTACAGGCGGAATGCTTACCGGCGGTACTCCCGGATCGAAGATCAATATTTGCGGGGTTACTGTGTGGAACGGCGGCATCACTACGAATGGGATTGTTACGTACGGAGGCGGCACCACGCTGCCGATCGAGCTGATCTATTTCGATACGCATGCCTGCGGAAAATCGGTTTGCGCCGAATGGACAACCGCAAGCGAGCTGAATAACGATTTCTTTACATTAGAGAAAACAAGGAACGGGGTAGAATTTGAAACAGTTGGCATTGTGCGAGGAGCGGGAAACAGCACGGCCCTGCTGAGCTATTCCCTGGAGGATGCCGATCCTTATGAGGGACAATCGTACTACCGCCTGATGCAGACCGATGTTAACGGGGATTATTCCTATTCTGCGCTTTCCGCGGTGGATGTGTCAGCTGAGGCCGAATTTGATTTTATTGTTTATCCTAACCCGGGGAACGGGGATGAGATCCTTTTTAATGTGAATAATTTCCCGGAAGGTTCCCTGCAAATAGTGGTGCGGGATCTCACAGGCAAGGAGGTCTTCTCACAACAGGTGGAGGCGGATGGGAAAAAGGAAGCGGTATTTTCTGTGTTCCCTCCAAACAGGCTGTCGCCGGGCATGTACATGATCACGGTGATCAGCGCCCAGAAAAGCTATTACAGGAAGCTGCTGGTGAGCTGATCTAATTCTTTTCTTCCACGATCTTGAAGATCTCTTCATTGTCGCGCTTCATCAGGTATTTCTCGCGTGCAAATTTTTCAAGCGTTTTCGGATTGCTGGTCAGCTCCTTCAGGTCGGAGCTTATTTCCGCGATCTCATGGGCATAGTAATTCCGTTCTTCCTGCAGCTGCTTTACCTCTTTGCGCAGCTCCAGCTGGGTGCGCAGGTCGTTCTTGTCAAAAAAGATCACCCATACCGCCAGCCCGATCACCGTGAGCAGGTATTTATTTTTAAGCGCAGAAACTACTTTTTTCATCCGGATGGAATAATTTAGCACAAATTTAACTGTGTTTTCTGCGTTTAACTTTTCAGGAAAATTATTTTATCAACTTAATAATTAACATTATGGCCGGCCGCATCCTTGTTTACCTGTTGTTCTCACTTCTCTCATTCACTGACATGAGCGCGCAAAGCTTTAAAGCGGAGCAGCAGAAAGCCCCGCGCGTGAAAGCGGCTTATGCCGAGAAATGGGAGGGGCTGAAAGCTGAGATGCAGAAAAAGGGAATGGATGCAAACGGCTTTGAGCTCTTCATCCGCGTGTTCAAGCAGGAGAAGCTGGTGGAGGTATGGCTGAAGCCCCAAAATGAAAAAGAATACCGGCTTTTTAAGACGTATCCCATCTGCTACTATTCCGGCGATCTCGGCCCCAAGCGCAAGCAGGGCGACGGGCAGGTGCCGGAAGGCTTTTACAGCATTGCCGTGTTCAATCCCTACAGCAGCTATCATTTATCGCTGGGAGTAAGCTATCCGAATGCAAGCGATAAGATCATCGGGAAATCGAACCTCGGCGGCGATATTATGATCCATGGCAATTGCCTGAGCATCGGCTGCATCCCGATCACCGATGTATTTATCAAGGAGCTGTATGTGCTTGCCGTGGAAGCGAAAAATGCGGGGCAGGCAAGCATCCCGGTGCATATCTTCCCGATACGGATGGATGCTGCCGGAATGGGTTTCCTGAATTCAACCTATGAGAGCAATGCCACGTTGCAGGCCTTCTGGAAGAACCTTCAAACGGGCTATGCGCATTTCGAGGAAAAGAAAAAGCTTCCGAAAGTAAGTGTTGATAAGGAGGGTGTGTATGTTTTCAGTGAGAAGTGAGCAATCTTTATAATTGTTTATATTTGAGTGAAACAAACCTCATCCTCATGAAAAGATTTCTTCTGTCTTTTTGCGCTACCCTTTTCAGCTCCTTTCTCATCGCGGCTCCCGGCACCATTTCGCAGTTCATCAAAACCGACCAGTTCGGCTATCAGACTACAGCACAAAAGATCGCGGTGATCAGCGATCCGCAGCTGGGCTATAATGCGGCGCTGTCGTTCAGCCCGGGAACCACGTACGAAGTGCGCAACTGGGTAACGGACGCTGTTGTGTTCAGCGGCCCTGTTACCAGCTGGAATGGCGGTGCCACACATGCACAATCGGGGGATAAGGTGTACTGGTTCGACTTTTCTTCCTGCAGCACTGCAGGCAGCTATTATATTTTTGATCCTACAAATAACGTGGGCTCCTATCGCTTCGAGATCGGCGATTGCGTTTACAACAATGTGCTGAAAGGCGCCATGCGCATGTTCTACTACCAGCGCTGCGGGTTTGAGAAGCAATTGCCTTTTGCCGATACAGGCTATGTGGATGCCGCAAGCCACCTTGGCCCGCAGCAGGACCTCGATTGCAGGCTGTACAACAATACCAGCGCAGCCACATCAAAGAACCTTTCCGGCGGCTGGTACGATGCCGGCGATTACAACAAGTATGTGAATTTTACATGGGGAACATTAACGGATCTGCTGTTATCGTATGAGCAAAACCCCACAGCCTGGGCAGATGATTACAACATTCCGGAATCGGGCAACGGTGTTCCCGACCTGCTGGATGAAACAAAGGTGGAGCTCGACTGGCTGCTGAAAATGCAGAACTCCGACGGCAGCGTGCTTTGTGTTGTAGGGGGAGGTGGGGCAAGCCCGCCATCGGCGGATGTTGCGGCAAGGCGTTACGGCCCGGCCACCACATCGGCCACGTATACGGCGGCAAGCGTGTTTTCGCTGGCAGCTATCGAATACAATTCGGCAGGCATGACGGCTTACGGAAGCGCTTTGCAGGCTGCGGCCATCAACGCATGGAACTGGGCAAATGCAAATCCCGGCATCACCTTTTACAATGCGGGAACGCTGGCGGCGGGAGAGCAGGAGGTGGATGCTTACGGAACCTTCTCGCGGCAGATCTCGGCAGCGATATACCTGTATGCGCTTACCGGCGGAAGCACTTACCAGGGCTTCGTGGATGCCAATTATATGAACATGCACCTGATCCAGTGGACCTTCGCTTATCCATTTGAAGGGCCGGAACAGGATGCCTTGCTGTATTATGCAAAAACGGCGGGCGCCACCACATCGGTGAAGAATGCGATCAAAACCGCATACACCGCTTCGCTGAAAACCAACAATGCGGATAACCTGCCTTCGTATACCGCGCAAACAGATGCGTACAGGGCTTACCTGGCCGATAACAATTATACCTGGAACAGTAACCAGACGAAATCGAAGCAGGCGATCATGTTCCTGAACATGAACGTGTATGCAATGGATCCGGGGAATGCGGCCAATTACAAAAACGCGGCTTCCGGCTTCCTGCATTATTTTCACGGCGTAAACCCGAATTCAAAAACATACCTGAGCAACATGATAAAATACGGCGCGGAAAACTCTGTTAGCTCTTTTTATCACAGCTGGTTTGAGGATGGCAGCGCGCTCTGGGACGAAGTGGGAGTTTCCACCTACGGACCTGCACCGGGATTTATGCCCGGAGGCGTAAACCCTACGTACGACTGGGATGGCTGTTGTCCTGCAGGCTGCGGAAGCGCCGCCAGCAATGCGCTGTGCTACTCGGAAACCATCGACCCGCCAAAGAACCAGCCCATCCAGAAATCGTGGAAGGATTTTAATACCAGCTGGCCGATCAATTCATGGACGATCACGGAAGCGGGGATCTATACGCAGGCGGCGTATGCAAGGCTGCTCTCGCATTTCTGCCCGAGCACAGCATGTGTAAGCACAGGCATCCGCGATGCGGCAGCGCATGCAGGACTTGTAGAAATGATCTATCCGCAGCCGGCGAAGAACGAGCTCGTGGTTAAATTTTATGAAGCCTCTTCAAAAGCGGTAAAATTTACATTGTACGATATAAGCGGAAAAGAGCTGATGAGCAGCCAGCAAAATGTTTCCGCTGACGGCACCATGGAAGTACAGCTGCCTGTGGCAGCGCCGGGAATCTATTTTGTAAAGCTCGTATCTGAAAGCAGATCGGAAGTAAGGAAGGTCGTTATTGAGTAACTATTTGGCTTAATTCAACTTCACCTTCTCATAATCGCTGATCTTTCTCAGGTCCTGCGACGTTTGCCCGCGCTCATTCTGGCTGAATACGCTGATCCATTTTGCACCGTACACGAGCTCTTCATACGTATAGGAATGCCTCGCGCTCACGTTCTGTGAGAAGGTATCATCAAAGCCGTTGAGGGATACGAGAAATTCAACATCCGCTTCCTTCATATCCGCTTCCGTCATCCCGTAAAGCGGGCTGTTCTCATCGATCGGGTGATTGATGGTCCAGGTCATCGGGAAGAAAACAATCGTAGGCACTTCCAGGTCGAGCGGCCTGAAGCGCCTGAGCTTTGTGCCGTTCTCCACTTCAAATTTTGCGACGGTAACGCGGCACGACATATCGGTGATCTGGCTGTTCCGCATCTTATTGGCAAGGCGGAACTGGAATGCATTTCCACTTTTAAATGGCGCAATGATGGCGTTGCTGCTGAAGATCATGCGTGCCACCGGGCGTGCAAAGCGCCCGTAGAGCAAACCCGTTGCGAGCGCAAACCCGAGCAAGCCTACCAACGATTCGGCGGCGGCAATGCTGCTGGTGGCGTGTGTTGCAGGGCTCAGCCTCCCGAAGCCCACGGTGCTGAATGTTTGTGTGCTGAAAAAAAATGCTTCCAGGAATTTATCAAGCTCGGTGGTTGCTTCAACGCCGTTAAGGCCTTCCACTCCCACAGCATAATAAAGGCTTGCAAAGATGAGGTTGATCACAATGAAATAAAGAAAAACAATAGCGGTGAATTTATACCATGGCATCCGCGTTAGCGCATGATAAGGGCTGGTGGAGCTCCAGCGCGAGATCTCGATGCGGTCGATGTTGAACGACCCGTCCTTGTTGACCAGCCTTGTGCGCTGTGTAGATGTTTTTGAGCCAAAGCCCAGCTCGTTCTCCCTTTTTGTTCGTAATGAAGCCATGTGTGGTGTAACAATGTTCGAAGCATAAATGTTTATGCAAAACAAATATAGAATTAATTGATAATTTTGCACAAATTAAAAAGGGCATGGAATACATCGGGAAGCGCATCAGCATAAAGCGGGGCGACAATGAAACAAGCATCGTGATCGTATCACAGTCGGAGAAGGTGAAGAACATCCTGCTGTTCTCCTGGTTCTTTATCTGGACCGTGAGCGGCATTGTGGTGATGGCGCAATACTTCATGATCCCCGACCCGAACACGAAAGTGATGCTGATGGTATGGATGGCCTTTTGGGCGTATTTTGAATACCGGATCTTTAAGGCATTCATGTGGAGGAAATACGGTGTGGAGAAGATCAAGCTGCGGGAGAACAAATTATTTTACAAGCGCGATGTGGCCGGCAAGGGAAAAGTGAAAGCGTATGAATTTGATTTTATAAAAGACCTTCGCATTATTGAGCCGAAAGAGAATTCGTTTGCCGACAGCATGAGCACATCGTACTGGCTGGTGGCCGGGGAGAAGATCGCTTTTGATTATTATGGGAAAGAGATCAGGCTGGCATTGCAGGTGGAGAGCGCTGAAGCGATGGCGCTGCTGAAGGTGATCAGGGCCGCTGTTAAGTAGTACGGATCGCTTAACACACCCCTAACCCCTCTCAAGAGGGGAATAGATCCTGCACTCCCAATCATTCGTTTTTTCAAGATACTTCCATCTACAATCGTACGACCTCCAACCTCCCACCTCCCACCTCCAATCTCCAATCTCCAATCCAACCCGGCACATTTTTTTAAACACGCCACATAACCCCGGTAAGCCGGCATCTTATAAAAAAAATTATGTGGTATCATTACCTGCTTGTTTTTCTTGGTGCAATGCTTGTGGATCTTTTCCCATTCCCGCTGCCGCCGGCATTTACCGTAATGATCTTCCTGCAGATCAAATACGACCTCAGCATCTGGCCCGTGATCTTCATTGGCGTGGCGGGCTCTATCCTCGGACGTTATATTCTCACACTTTATATTCCGCATGTTTCCGGGAAGATCTTTAAGAAGGCCAAGAATGAGGATGTGCAGTTCCTCGGAAAAAAGCTGAGCGAGAAAAGCTGGAGAAGCCACGCTATTGTGCTCGTGTATTCGCTCATGCCATTGCCTACAACACCTTTGTTCCTGGCGGCAGGCATCGCGAAAATGAAGCCCTATTACATCATCCCTGCTTTTACCGTAGGAAAGCTTGTCAGCGATACGATCGCGGTATGGATGGGTGATTATGCGGCAAAGAACACTACAGACCTTGTGCATGGGATCGTCTCATGGAAATCGGTGCTGGGGCTGGTGGTAGGATTAACGCTGTTGTTTGCGCTGCTGTTCATCGACTGGAGGACGCTGCTGCAAAAGAAAAAGCTGGCTTTTAAATTCGACATCTGGAACCGTTCGCATTCAAAAAAATAATCAGAGCTGCTTGTCCATGAGGTAATGCTGGATCTCTCCCCACATCAGGAAGCTTTTCTCAACAATTGAATACCCGCATTTTTTATAGAACTCAACTGCAATTTCCCTTGCCTGGAGGATCATTTTTTTTGCGCCCTGCTGCCTGGCTTTTTGCTCTGCATAGCTGATGAGCTTTTTCCCGATGCCGAGCCCCTGCGTATCGCCTTTTACGCCCATGTAACGCAGCTGCGCTTCGGCAGGGGAGTTGAGCTGCAGGCGGCAAACGCCCAGCACTTCATCGTGGTCATTTACAGCCATAATGTGGGTGCATTCGTGTTCCTGCGCGTCCTTTTCCGAGCCGGGGGGCTGGTTCCAGGGCTTGCGCAGCACTTCGTACCGCAGTAAATAATAAGCCTCAAACTGTTCATCAGTTTGAGGCTCTGTTATTTTTATGGAATTCGTTTTCAAACTTAGAATTTAGACCTTGTCCTTCTTTTGTATGGGATCTTGTAAGATGCGGTAACGTTAAGGAACATGTATGCATCCTTGTCCTTCGGGTCGCCGCGCTGCTCGCCTGTAGCCGATTGCACGGCGCCTGTGGCATTTCCGCCAAGCTCGGCCGGGTAGTTCAGCAGGGAAGGGTCGGCCAGGTCGGCCGCCATATCGCCTTTTGCAGCCCTTAAAGCAGCATTGTCGTAATACACGGAGCTAACATCGTCGATGTAATCGGTGAATGTTTTCCTTACACCGATCTCGAGCCCGATCGCCCAATCCTTGTTCAGGTTATATTTGGCGCCGATCCCGTACGGAATGCAAACGCTGATCCTGGAATATTTTTTCTTTCCTCCCGGAAGGCCTTGTCCCTCGGTGCTCAAAGGCTGGAGATTCACCCAATGGCCTTTGTACATGGCTTGCGGATTAAAATAAAAACCGCCGATGCCCACAAAAAGATAAGCCTGGTAGTCGTAATTTTTCATCCCTTTTGCATTCTTGATCTTATAGCGGTGTCCCTGCTGTTCCTTGGTAAGGTAAAATTCGGCTTGCGCGGAAACTTCGAAGAGGTGCGACCTGAAGCTTAGATTCCTGTTGTTGCGGTATGGCTCTTTTGTAAGCCTGTCGGCCCCGCTCACGAGCTGGTAATAAAATCCGCCTTTTACGGCAAAGCGTTTTGCAAATTTATAGCGCATGCCGATGGCTGCGGAAGGGCGGGTCATTGAAAATTCAAGATCTTTTACGAAGTTGGTGCCGATCTGGTTGGCGCCTCCCAGTTCCCCGAGAAAGTTGGCTGCGCCGATGCCGAACACATATTCCTTGCGGATCTTGTTGCGGCTGCTGGAAAAGTTATTCGCCCTTTTATATTTTGGTTTACTCCTGTACTGTGCGGATGCCAGCATAGGAATGATCAGCAATAATGAGAGTAGTATCTTTTGGCGCATTTGTTCTGTTCTTAAAAACTAAGAAGTTCACAAAAATATAAAAAAAGTTCTATACTGTGCAAGTCAATTGTAACTTATTTGCCAGCAGCTGATTGTGGGCTATTTGATGTGGAAGGCGGTGGTCCTTACATTCCTGCAGTCAGTACCTTCCGCTGTCCATGTATTCACAAGGGATGCAGCCCGGGGCTCCGAAAATACCTCCTGCAGCGAGCGGATCATTCCGGCGGGAATATCTTTCTTTACCAGCTCAGCCATCAGCTCATCCGCGCTGCGGTTTAAAAATGCCGGCTTTAATGCCTCAAAAAGGGCTTGCCTGTTCTTCACCCTTTCGGGGTTGGTTGAAAAGCGGGGATCATCGCTTAATTCACCGCAGCCGAGCACGCTGCAAAGCTGTATGAACTGCTTGTTGCTGCCGATCGCGAGCACCAGCTGCCTGTTGTCGGAAGTGATGAATATTTCGCCGTAAGGCGCAATGTTGGGGTGAAGCGAACCGATGCGCTGCGGGTTCTCATGCGCCATGAGCCAGTTCCCCGCCTGGTTGGCGAGCGATGCAATGGCTGCATCGTACAGCGACACCGATACTTTGGAGCCTTCACCTGTTTTCATACGTTTGATGAGCGCAAGAAGGATGCCTTCCTTGAGCTGATGCGCCGCAAGAATATCGATGAGCGCCACCGGCATTTTCACAGGGCCGCTTTCCGGCGTGCCGTTCATGTGCATGAAGCCTGTTTCGGCCTGCAGCACGAGGTCGTAGGCGGTGCGCTGCACATCTTCGCCAAAGCCGGTGATGGCCGCGTAAATAATATCCGGCTTTATTTTTTTGATGCTTTCATGGTCCATTCCGAGCTTCACATCATCGCCGGGCTTGTAATTGCAGATCACGATGTCGGCCGATCCCAGCAGGCCGTAAACCTTCTGCCTGTCGGCATCATCATGAAGGTTGGCCATCATGCTTTGCTTGCCGGGGTTCACGGAAGCGTAATAGGCGGAAAGCGGTGCTGCCGGGTCTTCCGACGAAAGCTTCCAGCTGCGTGTAACATCCCCGTTCGTAAGCTTGTTCTCCACCTTGATCACATCTGCGCCAAGCTCCGCGAAGAACAATCCTGTGGCCGGGCCTGCCAGCACATTCGCCAGCTCCACCACTTTCAGGCCTTTAAAGAATGCTTCCATCTTTTTTAAAATTTAGGCTGAACCGGTTTGTTCTGCAGGATCGTTTCAATATTCAGCATCACATCCTCCGTTAGCTTCTCAACCACCTCCAGCGCATGCAGGTTGTCTTTCAGCTGTTCCACCTTCGATGCGCCGGTGATCACGGTGCTCACATTGTTATTTTTCAGGCACCATGCCAGCGCCATCCGCGGCAGCGTAGTATCGAGCTCCTTCGCAAGCACCGTAAGCTTTTTTACCTTTTCGATCTTATCCTTTGCAGCATCGCCCACTGTGGCTTCCTTCAGCCATTCGAGCGTAGGCAGGTGAATGCGGGTATCATCGGGGATCCCGTTATTGTATTTGCCGGTAAGGAGCCCGGATGCAAGCGGCGACCAGATGGTGGTTCCGAGCCCGATCTCCGGATACAGCCGTGCGTACTCCACTTCAAATCGCTCGCGGTGGAACATGTTGTATTGCGGCTGCTCCATGGTTGGCGGCGTAAGGTTGTACTGCCGCGCAACGCTGTAGGCTTCCATGATCTGCTGCGCGCTCCATTCGCTGGTTCCCCAGTAAAGCACTTTGCCCTGCGTGATCAGGTCGTGCATGGCGCGTACGGTCTCTTCAACGGGCGTGTTGCGGTCGGGACGGTGACAAAAATAAAGGTCGAGGTAATCCACCTGCAGCCGCTTCAGTGCGGCATGGCAGGCCTCCATCACATGCTTGCGGCTCAGCCCGGTTTGGTTGGGCAGCTTTCCTCCCCAAAACACTTTGCTGGAAACAATATACGTTGTGCGGTCCCAGCCCATCTTTTTCAGGATGTTTCCCATCACTGTTTCCGACTTCCCGTGCGCGTATGTTTCTGCGTTGTCAAAAAAATTAATGCCGTTGTCGTACGCCACCTTCATGCATTCCTCTGCAATTGCATCGCCCACCTGGTTGCCGAAGGTTACCCATGATCCGAATGATAATGCGCTTACCTGCAGGCCTGATCTGCCTAATCTTCTGTATTCCATTTGTCTGAACTTTAGATCGTAAAAGTACAAATGTATTGCCTCTGGATTTTATAAAGCGCCGGAATAATTCTCCGCCCGGGCTTTTGTGTAAAACGGAACAGGACTGAAAAAATATTACATCTGTAAGTAATTAGCGCCTGAATGTCAGGGTAATCCAATAAATACGGCTATTTTTACGGCAAAACACACACAGAAACATGTCGGATGAACCATTAAAGCAGCCCGGAAGGGCTGGGAAGCATGAACAATTGAAAACGGAACATCCTGAAAACCTTGCCTTTACAGCAGAGGCGTATCGTCATTTTTTTGAGAACATGCTGCATTCATTTGTTTATTGCAGGGTGCTGTTCGATGAGTCGGGAAAGATGGCGGACTACGTTTACCTCATCGTCAACAAAAAATATGAAGAGATGACGGGCCTGCAGGATGTTACCGGCAAAAAGCTTTCGGAAGTGATGCCGGGCTTGAGGGCATCGGCTTCGGTTTATCTGGAAACAATTGAAAGGGTAGTGCTGACGGGGAAGCCGGAGCGCTTCGAAACCTTTGCGGAGGCGTTCGGAAAATGGTTCTCTATTTCATTATACAGCCCGGAGCCGGGATATTTTGTTGCCTTTATCGATAACATTACTGAGCGAAAGGAAGCGGAGGCAAAAATAACACAGCTCAACCGCCTGTATGCTTTTATCAGCCAGCTGAACCAGGCGATCGTGCATGTGAAGGATGAAAAAACGCTTTTAAGCAAAGCCTGCGGAATAGCGCTGGAGTTTGGAAAATTTAAGATAGCCTGGATCGGCAAGACCGACCTTATTCAAAAGCGGATGGTGCTCCAGGAGCAGGCAGGCATGGCGCCCGAAGAGCTTCAGCTCTTCAGCTCGGGATCCTATCTGCCCGGCGGACCGGTAGCGCAGGTGCTCGCTACGGGAACTTCTTACATCAGCAACGATATTGATGTGGATGTGACGATAGCCAACCCTTCCCTTGCAGGCTGGAAGCAGAATGCCTGCACGCGCGGGATCCGTTCCATCGCCATACTGCCCTTAAAGAAAGAGGGCGTGGTGACAGGTACTTTTCACCTGTATTCTTCCGTCCATCATTTCTTTGACGATGAGCAGCTGCGGCTGCTTGAGGAAGCGGCAGGGAATGTTTCATTTGCGCTGGATATTTTTGAAAAGGAAAAGGCACGGATCGAGATAAAAAAACAGATAGAGGAAGCTGAAAAGAACCATAAAGCGATCTTCGACAACGTATCGGAAGGCTTTGTGCTCCTTGATCTGGATTGCAACATAAAGGCGTTTAACGATAAGGCGAAGGAATATATTTTCTCGAATGCTGACAGGGGAGTGGATCCGGGGCAAAGCATTTATGAATTCATGGAAGCCCCGCGGAGCAAGGTGCTGAAAGAGATCATGGCAAGAGTGATCAGCGGTGAAACGATCCAGTACGAGCGCTTTTACGGGATAAGGAACAACAAGCCTTCCTGGTTCAGCTTCACAATGAACCCGGTGAGGGAAAATGAACAGATCACGGGCGTGTGCATCACAGGGCATGATATCACCGAAAAAAAACTGGCCGAGCAGGAACGGGAGTTTGACCGTAATAACCTGAAATCGCTGATCAACAATACAAGCGACCTCATGTGGAGTGTTGACCGTGATTTTAAGCTGATCACTTTTAATACAGCCTTTCAGGAGCTGGTAAGCCGGGTTTCGGGTAATCACCTGATGGCGGGTACATACGTGCTTTCCCCTTCCATTGGGTTCGACGCCGAGCGGCTGAAGCTTTTCTGGGAATATTATAAGCGTGCATTTGCCGGAGAAACCTTTACGGAGATAGAGCATCCGGGCGATTACTGGAGGGAAACATCCTTTCACCCGATCTACAGCGGCAGCGAGATCATTGGAACGGCTTGCTACTCGAGGGATATAACGGAGAATAAAAAAAACGAGGCCAGCCTGAAAAGGTCGGAAGCGCATTTGAAATCGGCGAACAGGGACCTGGAAACCTTTATTTACAGGGCTTCACACGATCTCAGGGGCCCGCTTTCCTCCATCATGGGGCTCACGAATGTAAGCAGGCTGGAGGTCAGCGATAAAAAAGCATTGTCGTATATCGACATGATCAGCATCTCCACAAAAAGGCTGGACGATACGCTGATCGGGCTTGTGCAGACCATGGCGCTGAAGGATGTGGCGAAGTTCGAGGATGAGATCGATTTTAAGCACATGATCAATGAAACCTTCGGCAAGTTCCAGTTCTACGAAGGGTTTTCAAGGATGAAGTTCGATGTGGGCATCAGGCTCAGCGAGCCTTTTATTTCGAGCAGGCTGATCCTGCAGCCCGTGATCCAGAACCTGATCGAGAATTCCATTAAATACCAGAACTTGAACGAGGAGCATCCTACTACGAAGATCAGCATTTCGGATACGCCGGTGGAGCTGCACATTGTATTTGAAGATAACGGGATAGGCATGGATAAGCTGATCCAGGACAAGGTGTTTGATGTGTATTACAAAGGCACGCAGTCATCGAAAGGCTCGGGGCTTGGCTTGTACATTGTGAAAACGGCGTTGGAGAAGATCAACGGCAGCATAGAGCTGGAGAGCGAGCCCGGCAAAGGCTCGAGATTCTTCATCCGCCTGCCGAAGCAGAATTCTTTTCAATAAGAGATGATCCGGAACTTTATAAAAACAAAAAAGAGCTCTTTAAAAAAAGAGCTCTTTTTGTGTCCGGGAAGAGATTCGAACTCTCACGATTTCTCGCCACCCCCTCAAGGTGGTGCGTCTGCCAGTTTCGCCACCCGGACATTCAAAACTGAGATGCAAAGTTAAAATTTTATTTGAATGTAAAAACAGAATTATTCTGTTACCTCCACCACAATGCTAACTGTAAGATTATCAGCCATGCTAATGCTGTTTCCACCCACGTTATAATCCCTGCGGTTGAGGGAAAAGCTGCCTTTGAGCTGGGTTTTATCGGCCAGCTTCATAAAATTGAAGGGAATGAGCACCTCTTTTGTAACGCCTTTCATGGTAAGCTTGAAATGCCCGTTATAGCTGATCGGGCCGGTCTTTTCGATCTTTGTCGACTGCAGGCTGATCTTCGGATACTTTTCCACATCAAAATATTCGGGCTTCCGTAAATGATCGTCGCGCATCTCTGTGCCCGTATTAATGCTTTTTGCATTCACGGAGGCTTTGATGGAAGCTTCTTCCGGCTTCAGCGGGTTGAATTTTATTTCCGCTTCCAGCCCGCTGAATGAGCCGTCGACAGTAAGCCCCGCATTTTTGATCTTAAACGTGATAGCGGAGCTTTTTACTTTCCATGAATTGTCTGCAAGGAACAGAAAGGGCAGGAATGCAAGGAGGAGTTTGATCGCGTATAATTTCATGGTGATTCTGATTGGTGATTAAATGTTTGTTGTAGAAACTGCTGATTATTATTGAATGTCTATGTCACTTCGAGTGCGTAACGCAGTGGAGCCCTTCGACTTCGCTCAGGATAAGCTTCTCGAGAAGGACCAGTTCTCGATACTTTCGCCTAAAAAGGCGAAAACTCGAACTGACATCCGATTTCAAATAGTATGAATCTACAGACATAAACCTTGCTACGCCTGGTTGATCTTCCGGATCAGGTTATTCACTCCTACAAACTCGCCGCAGGTGCGGATGGCGCCTACGGTTACGCCGAGCACGCCGTGCATGTTCAGGTTCTGGCCGGTGAACAGCAGGTTCGGGATCTTTGTTTTCGGTGAAATGAAGGTCCTCAGCGGATCCTTGTAATCTTTTGCGATGCCGTACAATCCGCCATCCTTCGCCCCGAGGTAATCGCGGTAGGAGAGCGGGGAAGAGGTTGTATAGGATTTGATGCAGCCCCTCAGCCCCGGCATTTTCTTTTCAACCTGGCTGATCAGCCTTTCTGCACGTCCCGTCTTAAAGTCTTCGTATTCCTGGCCGCGGCTTTCGCGGAAATGCGGGATGGTTGCGAAGGTATCTTCCCATTTTTTTACTTCCTCGTATTTCATGTAGCTCAGGATCGTCATGCTGTCGGCATACACATCCGAGCGCGACGATTTAGGAACGAAGATACAATAGCCATCCGGCCATGCATCGCCATCCACATGTACGCTTTCCCATACATTGTTGCTTTTATAGTGATAGTAATTATGGTTCAGGAATTTGAATGTATTAGGTTTCAATACAATGTCAACAATGAATGCCGAAACGGAATTTTCCAGTCCCTGCAGGCGGTTGCGGTATGCCTTTTTCAGCTTGTCGGATTCGAGCAGCGTCATGGTGGTGGAAGGGTGGATGTTGGAGATGAAATGCTTTCCTTCCACATGCTCGCCATTCTTCAGCTCCACATGCGTCACCAGCCCGTCCTTCTCAACAATGCGGGTCACTTCCGCATAATTGCGGATCTCGCCGCCCATCTCCTTGATGTTCTTCGTAAGCAGCTTCTCGATCTGCGCGCCGCCGTTCACACATTTGTAAGAACTTTCAATGTAAGTGTTCGCCACCAGCGCATGCACATACAAGGGCGTTTTATTCCCGTCGCCCGCATACAGCGGGTTGGAGCCGGCCAGCACGCTTTGCAGGCGCCTGTTCGGCGTAATGCCCGCAATAAAATCCTTGGCATTGATGTCGAGGTATTTTGTGCCGATGATCGGCGCTTCGTCCTCGCGTAATTTGTAAAGCGGGAAATAATCGCAGACCTCCTGGATCTGCTTTGCATAATTTACAAGGTTTTCGCGCTCGCCCGGAAACTGCTCCGCCAGCTGGTCCACGAAATTATCGTAGCCCTGCGCATGCCTGTATTCCTTCTCATCATCATCGAAGGTAATGCGGTCGAAGCCGTCATTGTCCATGCGGTGAAGATTCAGCTTGTCCATTATACCGAAATATTTAAAGCACTGGTTCAGGTTCTGCCCGTCATCCAGCCCTCCGATATAATGAATGCCCGTATCAAAGATCGCTTTATCGCGCACAAAGATCTGCAGGCTGCCGCCCAGCTGCCTGTTCTTTTCCAGCACACATACCTTAAAGCCTTCGCGGCTTAGAATGTATGCGCTTTCCAGTCCACCCAGTCCGCTCCCGATAATTACAACATCATACTGTGCCATGCAGATCAGTTCTTTATTACGTAAATTACGTTTGAGGTTAACTTTGTATTGTCGATCTTTTCAATGCGGAGCCCGTGCTTTTTAACCACGTCCACAATAAAGGTTGAAGATACAAATTCTAATTTATTTTTTGTTTTGTTGAAGCCCACATTCGTGGAGATGAACTCCGTATAGCGCGTGCCCCAGTGCCTTTTGCTCATGCTGCTGTCGGCGTCGCGGATCAGGATCATGCCGCCGGGGTTAAGGCTGCCAATGCATTTCGCGATCAGCTTTTCCTGCTCGGCGGCCGGGAGATAATGCAGGATGTCGCTCATGATGAACGCATCGCTCTCCGGCAGCTCACATTCAGTAGCATCCGCCGCAAAGAAGGAAATGTTCTTCGTTTGTGAAAAGCAATTCGCTGCCACCGCAATTTTTTCTTCGTCGTAATCGGTGCCGATCACAATCCTGTCCTCGCTCATGAATGCCAGCATGTACGGCAGGAAACCGTATCCGCAGCCGATGTCGGTGATCGTTCCTTTTTTCGGGAGCAGCGATTCGAACAGGCGGTAATTATCCTCCATTTTAACTTTCACGCGCATGTACCATTCCACAAGCGGGCCTTTGTAAATGTAATTTTTGCTGAGGCGGTTAAAGAAGTAATCCACCGTTTCGATCTCAGCGCGCATCTTCGCATATTCCGCTTTGAAATATTTGCTGATGTTCTTCGTCTTATCGGTGTAATTCTCCCCGAACGATTTGTCCTCCGCAGCAATGCGCGGCAGGTACTTTACGGTGATCCTGCCCGGCTTCAGCAGGAAGCTGTCGTCCTTGCCCTGCACAAAAGCGGTTCCGTGAAAAACGATCGGCACAATATCCACCTTCAGTTTATCGGCAATGTAAAATGCGCCCTTGTGGAAACGGCCGATCTTCGCGGTTTCCGAGCGGGAGCCTTCGGGGAAGATGCCCAGCGAATAACCGTCGGCGAACAGCTGTTTGATCTTATCGAGGTTCTCTTCATAACCCGCCGCCTTCGGGATGAATCCTCCCAGGCGCACGATCGGGCCCATGAAGGGAGAATCCCATACCCAGTCGTTCACCATCAGGATCAGCTTCGGGTTGAGCGATTGCATGAGCAGCGAGTCGATCACCGAATGGTGGTTGCTGATCACCACAGCGGGCTTTTTCAGGCGCTCATTCAGCTCGTTGATGTATTTTTTGCGCACATGAAAATGCACGAAGATCATTGACTTCGTGTAATAATGGCGAAGCTGGTGGAAGATCTTCAGGCGTGCTTTTTTGGGGACCGGCAACAGCTTCACGATCACGAAGCCAAGCGGAATGAGCGTAAGGCAGCCAAAGGTAAACCATGCAAAGGCCCATACCGATTGCAGCAGGCTGAGCAATGTGAAGGGAACGCGCTGCCTGTCCGTCCTGTTGGTGATAAAGAATTTGAACAGCGCAGGCTGAATGGTGTTGGAGATGATGAGCACGGAGAACATGCCGATGATGGTGATCATCCCGATGGATTTCAGGGCAGGGTGTGAAGCGAATACCAGCACGCCGATGCCGATCATGGTGGTGGTCGCCGAAATGAAGATCCCGGTTTTGTAGGAGTTTAAATTCTTCTGTCCCGTTTTGTATTCGTTCATCAATGCATCGGTGATAAAAATGCTGTAATCGTCGCCCAACCCGAAAATAAAGGTGGAGATGATGATGTTGATGATGTTGAACTTAATGTCGAAGGCGCCCATCAGTCCGAGGATGCAGAGCCAGCTGAGCACCATCGGGATGTAGGTGATCAGCGCAAGCTCGAACCTGCCGTAGGAGATGATCAGCATGATCAGCACCAGCAGGGAAGAGATGGTGAGGATGAGGTTGAAATTGTTTTTAATGATGTCGATAAAGCGGCTGGTCAGGAATTTCTTATCGAACACCACGAGATTTTTGTTCTCGCTGAAGGCATTGTAAACTTTGTCCTCGTTCTCCGCTGTGGTTTTGATCACCGTAACCACGGTAGTTTCATCCGCCTTCTGCGTCACGTAATTATCCAGCAGGGTCGACTTTAACCCATTGAACGCTTCAATGCCTACGGGTTCGTATTGCTTGTCGAGCAGGGCATAGAACTGATCAAAAGCATTTTCTTTGAACTTGTATTTTGCGCTTTTTTCAACCAGCTCCGCTTTCAGCTTCGCTTTCTTTTCGGTTGTCCAGTAGCTGTTCCAGCGGTCGATCCGCTTTTTCTGCTCGCCCGATGAAAGCAGGAAGGTGCTTACCGTAGAATATTTTTTTAATGCCTGCTCCGTTTCCAGCTCCTGCAGCAGCGGCAGGTTCTTCTCGTTGTTCGCCAGCGCTTCATCAAGGTCCTTCCCGCTGGAGACGAGATAAATGCTGCGCAGTGAAACATTGCTGATCGCGTTGAGGTTCTGCTCCGCCTTTGCCAGCTTCGGCTCCACGTAGTTCATCTTCATGATGTCGGTTTCAAAGCCGACCTTTTGCGAAGTGAACACGGAGATGAGGCAGACCACAAGGATGAACGCAATGAGGTATTTGTTCTTTTCAAATTTGTAGCTGGCAATGCGCTCAACAATATTCGGCTTGTGTGCCGCTGCTGATTCGGTATGCGCTTCCGCTTTTTTCTTCCGCATAAAATGCGGGAAGATGATGAGGGTGAACAATGCTGCACCCAGCAGGCTGAATGCCGCGAACATCCCGAAATCCTGCAGGGCTTCCGACTTCACAAATGTTAAGCTGAGCAATGCACCGATGGTGGTGGTGCTTCCGAGCGTGAGCGGGAAAGCGAGGTCCTTTACGGTTGCTTCCGCCGAGTTCAGGTGCTTGAAATGCGTATAGAAATGGATGGTGTAATCCATCGCAATGCCAAGAATGATGGAGCCTGCGCCGATGGCGATCCCCGAAATGCTTCCTTTGTAGAGGTAGAGCAGGGCGAGTGAGAATGCGGCGCCAAACAGCACCGGGATGAAGATGATAAAAAACACCTCGATCCTCCGGAAGAAGAACGTGATAAAAAGGAACAACCCGATAATGGTGATCGTGAGGGTGAGCTTCACATCTTTCTTGATCTGCACAGCGTTGCCAACCGCTACGGCGGCGCTCCCGAAATACTCGGCATAGATCTTATTCCCGCTTTTGCTGATGGTGCTGTTCACCGCGCTGTCGAGGGCTGCCAGCAATTCCGCATTCTTTGCCGTTTCGGAAGGCTTTACTTTCGGGACAATGAAGAACAGCAGGTGCTTTTTATCTTTTGTGAAAATGTAGCCGTTGTCGAGCTCGAAGTTATCATCAAACTGCAGGCTTTGCATACGCTTCAGCGCATACGGCGTGATGCCTATCGGGTCGCGGAGGATGTTCTTTTTGAGCACAACGCTTGCGGGCGAAAGCAGGGTTTTATAGTCCTTTTCAAGCGTGGTGTCTAATTTTTCAGATGTGATGAGGCGATCGAGTGTGGCGTAATCACTCTCTTCCAGGAACACGGGAAGGTTGTCGATGAAGGTGTTGTACACATCGTACATCACATCGTCGTTCACCTTGTAAGTTACATCCTTCACCAGCGCAGTATCGATCTGCTGCACGGCGCCCACGAGGCTGTCGGTGTATTGCATCAGCAGCTCAGGCTGTGCTTCGGCAGATGAGTCGGGAAGTGAAACGGTGACAACGATCTTATCGAGGAACTTCGAATTTTTAAAAATGGTGTTGAGCCTGTCCACTTTCTCATCGGTAGGCATCATCTTGGTGATGTCTTCCTCGAGCTGGATCTTAGAGGCGAAGAAGCCGGCAAAGAGCAGGGAGCCTAAAAAGAGAAGAAAGAAAAGTACCCTTCTTCTTTTTAAGATGCGATAGATGTGTGTGAATATGGCTCCCATTCTTACCTATTAAGTCATTTTAGTTTCATCAATGTTGATCAGCTGCTTCTTCTCGCTGATCTTCAACAGTACATACGTCATCAATCCAAACACGATCGCCATAGCCACCGCGAACACCATGCTTCCCACAAGGTATTCCAGCAAATGCAGCTTCATCGATTCCCAGATCTCGCTTACGGTGTTGATGTCGGAATTAAAAATGCTTTCATGAAGGTCTTTTCCCAATACGAGCTGACCGGTCTTTAAGCTTCCGTAAATTAAAAAAGGGATCATCGGCGGAACGCTGATCTGCGCCGCCAATCCGACGATGGCTTTGTTGAGCTTCATGAAATGCGCAAAGATGAGTGCGCTTACGAACTGGTAGCCCCAGATGGGGACAATGCCCATGAACACGCCGAATGCAACGCCCAGCGATTTCCGCATCACGGATTCGCCCGGATCGAGGAAATGCTTTTGCATGAATGCTTTGATATTTTTCCAGCGCATGTTACGGACCAGCCGCACAGGCTTGTACCAAAGCAGGGTTAGGATCGTGAGGTATGTGTTTAAAATGCTGATGCGTGTGAAATCCTTGCCGGGACGGAAATGCGTCACGCGCTTGTCGCCCTCGGCATAAAAGACCTTTACAGGCACCGGGATCACCTTTATCCCTCGCCATGCGGCTTTTACCATCACTTCGATCTCGAATTCATATTTGGAGGTGAAGTAGCGGGTGTTCTTTATTTTTTCAACAGGGTAGAGGCGGTATCCCGATTGTGTGTCGGGCAGGTTGATGCCCGTCTGGAAGCGGAACCAGAAATTCGAGAACTTATTTCCGAAGGTGTTCTTTTTCGGCATGTTCTCCTGGTTGAGGTTGCGGGCGCCAACGATCAGTGAATCGGGCTGCTCTTCGATCTTCTGAAGGAACAGGGGAATGTCATCCGCAAAATGCTGCCCGTCGCTGTCGATCGTGATCGCATAGCGGAAGCCCTTTTCCTGCGCACGCTTGATGCCGGTACGCAGGGCAATCCCTTTTCCGCGGTTGGGGGAATAAGAAACAACATCCACTTTATTTTCAAAGCTTTTAAGGATGGCCGCCGTGGAATCGGTGGCGCCGTCGTTCACAACAATTACGCTGCTTGTATAAGCAAGCACATCGCTGATCACCTTCCCGATCGTCTGCTCGTTATTGTACGTTGGAATGATCACGCAGCAATTCAGCGCGGCCATTTTATTCCTGTACAATTCATTCGTCGGATCGATGCTCATGTTCTGTTTAAGCCAAAAAAAAGGTTGCCCGGGAGGCAACTTTTTTGGGTATGCAAAAATAGCAAGATTTTTGAGTTTTTCTACGAATATCAGGGGATTTATGGAGCCTTCCCGAAAGAAACTGATCAGATCTCCTTATAGCTTGCCTTAATGGAAAAGAAGCTGGTGGTGCCTGCCATCACGTTGCTGTCGGCCTGGAGGTTTCCGTCTTCCTTTGTCTTTATGGAAAGCGTCATGATCACTTCGGGGTTCACTTCGGGGTTGAGGATCGCCATGAATTTCAGGTTATCGCCTGTTACCATCTGGAGGGTCTTTTTAGTGATGAACTCAACCGTTTCTTTCACCATTTGGGTAAGACAAACTCCCGGCGCGATCGGGTTGCCCGGGAAATGGCCTTTGTACACTTCGTGATGAGGGTTCAGCTCAATGCTTACAGTGTATTTTTCGGCTTGTTGAATATCGGTGATCTTGAAGAAGGAGTTGAGCAGCATAATAATTATTAAGTCAAAAGTTTAATCTAAGTCAAAAATTCATTTATCATTTAAAAATACAGCTTCCCGTCTGAAGATTCTTCACTTCACTCCGTTACGTTCAGAATGACAAGCTTCCTGCGTGCACAGTGTCATCCTGAGCGAAGCGAATGGATCTGTATTATGAGTATGTACTATTTCTTCAACAGGTTGAGTTCGATCTTCAGTTTGATATTGTAATGTTTAATTAAAATATTCGTCGGGAAGCCGTTCTCGTAATTACTGAGGGTAAAGATAATCTTTTTTACGTGTTTTTTGGAATGCTCGATCTTCACAAGCTGATCGGTGCTTTTTTCCTTAAAGTAATAGTTGAACATTTTTCCATCGTTTACCCGGAAAACATCGTACTGTCCTTTCGCATCAGCGAATTGTTCCGCCTGCTTTTTCTTTATGTCGTTCATCAGCAGGATCTGGATATCCTCGCGGATGGTGTTCAGCAGCTTTGGCCGGTTGAATTGCGGAACGCAGTAATGCAGCGTGAAGGAGGTATCTTTGAACTCGAAATCGAAGAGCTTCATGCCCAGCTCCGTGGTAAAGATCACGCGGTAATCCTGCGGCGCCATTTGCTTGGTGACCAGCAGCCCGCTGAAATCTTTTCCATACACGCGGATGTTGGTCTTGAAAAGAAAGGAGTTGAAATTATCGCCGAAAATAGAGGCGGGGGGCTTTACCCACGATTTCGCATCCGGCTTCAGCCGCCCGTAATGCCCGAAGGTACAGGCACAGAGCGTAAGCGCGAGAATACTACTTAACAGTAAATTTCTCATCAGCTATCGGCTGGTTGGTCTTGCGGTTCGTAAAATCAATGCTCGTGTAATCATCGCTGGGCTCCACCATTTTCACCTTTTCAACGGAATAGTCGGTTTTGCTGATGAAGAGCAGGATGTTCTTTAAAAAATCCTTTGCAGCCTTTTGCACCGGCGTAAGCTCGATGAGGTAGTACTTGTCGCTTTCATAGTACTTGGCCCTGTAATCCTTGTTATTCAATAAGTTTCCCTGTACGGTGGCCACCATCATCTCGTTGATGCTCTTGAACATTTTGTTGGAGTTGATGTCGTACTTGTTCACTTTCCCGTTGTCCTTAATGAACATCTTATCCTTGTTGATCGCGATCAGGTAGGTGTAAGGCGTTGTGTATTCCCAGCGAAGCATGTTTGTTTTCTTGAAGCAGAAATGCCCTTTGCTGATAATGTTCTCCGACATTACGCTCAGGTATTTTTCCTGCGTAAAATCGCTTTCCATGGTGTTGGTGGTCTTCGATTGCGCTTCCATCTTCTGCTTAAAGGCGGTGGTGTCCTTCATGGCGGAAAAGCCTTTTGGCGGCTGGGCGATGAGCAGGATTGGTAAAAAGAAAAGGAAGAAGAGTAAGGTTATATTTTTCATGGATGTTAAATTCTTATTTAAATCATCTTGTGTATGTCATCCCGTGCTCCGACACGGGATCTGTCAATTGATCCTGCTAACATTTGTGAGATCCCGTGTCGTGGCACGGGATGACCGTCCTGATTATAATCTACCCCTCGTAAGCCTTTAAATTCAAAAGCCGCTCCGTGCTTACAACTTTGAAGCCATTTTCCTTCGCAAAATTAAGGGTTTGTTTGAGAATACTCACAGTTTTTGCGGAAGTATCGTGGAATAAGATGATGGAGCCGGGCTGCAGCTGCTTTTTTACGCGCAGAAGGATCATGTGTTCGGGATCGCTCGTGGTATCCAGCGAGCGCACATCCCAGCCGATCACGCGGAACCGGAGGTCGCTGACGGCGGCTGCAAGGTGCGGGGTGGTAACGCCGTAGGGCGGACGGAAGAACCGCATTTGCCTGCCGGTGGCCTTGAATACGGCTGCCATGGTTTTTGTGAGCTCTTCGGTAAAGCCTTTTTTATTCTTAAAGTCGATGAAGAAGGAATGGCTGAAGGTATGGTTGCCGAGGATGTGGCCTTGCGAATCTATCTGCCGCAGGAGCTCTTCGTTGCCGTCTATATTTTTGCCGATCACAAAAAATGTAGCAGTCGCATTGTGCTCTTCCAGCACTTCCAGGATCTGCGGCGTAAACTCAGCGTTGGGGCCATCATCAAACGTAAGCGCGATGAGCTTTTCGCCTGTGCTGCCTTTGCAGAATACCTTTGTGTAAAAGTTGGAGCGGATGTTCGCGGAGCCGTAAATGATCGCGGCTTTGTACAGCAGGACAGGGACCAGCGCCCACCAGAGACTGATGCCATATAAGTAATGCCACAAGCCGATCGCGATGATCGCAAATAAAAAGATGAAGCTTGTGTTTTTGAAGGTCATTAACTAAAGTAATAGGATTATGTGTGGGTAGTGTTGTTAATTTCCTTGCAAAGCTCCGAAGCAGAAAAATTAAAAACAGAAACATTGTATTTTCCCAGAAGTTCGATAAAGGTACGTTTGCGTAAGCCTGCAAGTTCAGCAGCATATCCCAGTGATAATTCGCCGCGTTCATAGAGCTTACCAGCCAGTAATAACTTAATCTCTGTATCACTCAGCTCTAAAGAATCCGGAAGATATATAGTTACAGATCTCATAATATACGTGCTAATTAATTAACACTGCGAAAGCAAAAACGCCGCATGATCCGTTCCCATAAAACAGTTGTAGATCAGCACATTTTTGATGGAGGCATGCTTGTTCTCGCCTATGAGTACGGAAGGCGGAATGCTTTGTGATTTCAGGATCCTTGCTGCCAGCCACATTGCGAAGCTGCCCGAGGTTTGGTATTCGCCGCAGAGATGCTTGAAATAAGCCGCGGTTGAGTTCTTAAAGTACGAATCTTTCAGCTGGTTGTAAATGCCGTCGTAACGGGCATCCCCGTTTATGCCGTAAATTACCAGGTCGATGTCGTTGGCGGTTAGTCCTTTCTCAGCAAGCATTTCGCCGATGCGGCCCTCGATCTCCTGCTGGCTTTCCGGCTTGTAAATGAATTTGAGCGAGCGCAGCTTTGCATAGTCCTTATCGCTTGCTTCCGCGCTCAGCATGAAGAATGCCGCGCCTTCGCCGGCCACGCTGCCATCCGTTTTGCTGTTGATCAGCTGCAGGGTAGGGGTCATTTCCTTTTTCCAGTAGTTCACACGGTCGCAAACGCGGTAATACTTATCGGTCATTTCATCGTGGCCGCCCACGAGAATGTTTTTCCCGTTTCCTTCCGCAATGGTCATTAAGCCGTCGAGCACTGAGCTTTCGAAGGAATAGCCTTTGTGAACGTAGGTGAAATTATAGTTCATGCACTTCAGCTGCAGCGCGATCTGCGCGCTTACGGTGTTGTGCGTGGATTGTACAAAAGAGGTGGGAGTGAGGAACTGCTCATCGTTTTCAATGATAGCGAGCAGGAATTTTTCCGTGTCTTCCAGGCAGCCGAGCGCAGTGCCTGTCATGATCGCATCGGGCATGGCAATACCGGAATCCTTGAAGCATGCGCTTGAAGCGGCAATGCCCATCTTGATCACGCGGCCCATTCTGCGTGCCAGCGTTGGATTAAGGAAATCCTTGTAGGAAGGCTCGATGCAGCGCAGCGAATTGTTGGAATATTCCACCACTTCCGGCAGGAACTCTTCCGTGTCGAATGTTTTTTGCGGTGAAATGATCCCTACGCCCCTGATGTATGCTTCCATTCTTAATTGGTGAATTTTAGATTTTTTTGAATTGGAGAATTAATTCATTAACTCTCTAATTCTCTGTTTCTCTATTTTTTTCTCGAGAAGATCAGCGCGGAGGTATTGCCTCCGAATCCAAATGAATTGGACAGCACATGATCGATCTGCTGGTTCTTTTTTAATTCCTTAACGGGTGTAAAGCTCAGCTCAGGCATCGGGTGAACGTGGTTGAGGCTGGGATACACCATGTTGTGTTGAATAGCAAGTATGGAAAATACCGCTTCAATTCCACCGCATGCGCCAAGCGTATGGCCTGTGAAAGGCTTGGTGGAGCTGATCATCGGCACTTTCTTATCAAACATGCGGTCGAGCGCAGTGCCTTCAGAAAGGTCGTTGATCTCCGTTCCGGTGCCGTGCGCATTGATGTAGCTGATGTCGGCAGGCTTGAGCCCGCTTACGCTGAATGCCTTTTCCATCGCGAGGTACGCGCCGGCGCCATCAGGCGAGGAGGCCGTCTGGTGGTACGCGTCATTCGCATTTCCATAGCCGGTAAGCTCGCAGAGGATCTCTTTTCCTTTTGCGGCGGCTTCCGATTCTATTACGATGAATCCTGCGCCTTCCCCGAGGTTCAGGCCTTTGCGCTGTCCGTCGAACGGCTTGCAGTGCTCCCGGTCGAGGATCATCAGCGTATTGAAGCCGTTGATCGTAAATTTTGAAAGTGAATCTGTTCCGCCTACGATCACGCGGTCGAGGAGGCCTTGTTTTATCATCCTTGCGCCAAGCATAATGGAGTTGGCAGAGGAGGAGCAGGCGGTGCTGATGGTGGAAAGAAAATCCTTCACGCCGATAGAATCAGCGATCGCTTCGGTGCTGTCGCCGCATTCGTGGCTTTCGATGTAGCGGAGCCAGTCGCCGCTTTTTGTTGTATCAAGGTAATCCATCCACAGGTTCTCGGTCATGCCCATGCCGCCCACGCTGGTAGCGGAGATCAGCCCTGTGCGGAATTCCCGGATGTTGGTGATGCCTGCGCTTTTCACCGCTTCTTTCGCAGCGATGATCCCGAGCAGCGCGGTGCGTGTATTCTTATAATCGCTGGAAAAGCCCGCCATGGAAGTGAGCTTCTCGTTGCTGGCCTTTACTTCGGCAACGGGAATTTCTCCGCGGTGGCGCGATGCGATGTGCTCCAGCTGTCCCACGCCCGATTCGAGGCTGTTGAACGAGGCGAGTGTTTCGGCAACATTGTCTCCAATGGCCGAGATGATCCCGATTCCGGTTACGTAAACTTTTTTATCCAATTGCGATAAAATTATTTCTTATTGTCCTGGATGTATTGTGCCATGGTGCGGATCGACTGGAAGATCTTTTTTCCATCGGCAGGGTTTGCCACTTTGATCCCGTAATTTTTTTCCAGGAGCACGATCAGCTCGAGGGCATCAATGGAATCAAGGCCTAATCCTTCTCCGAAAAGGGGAGCATCATTGTCAATGTCTTCTTTTTTCACATCTTCCAGGTTCAGCTGTTCAATGATCTCACCTTTTAATTTGTCGATTAATTCGTTCATGATTTTTTCTTATTTGTATATATTTAGTAGTTGTTCTGCTGTGTGTTCCGCGCGGATCACGCCCTGTGTTTTTTCAACGGTGTATAAAAATGCATCGTAATTCCCTTCATAAAAATCAACCCATCCCGCAATGCAGCTTTCTGCCCTGCCGGAATTCAATAAGGAGTTTATGTACTGAGCTGTGAACTGCGCATCAAATTTATCAAAAATAAAGAAAGTATTCTCGCCTTTGATCAGATTTCTGATGGCGATCTCCCCGATGAGGATATTGGGCAGCGTGTAAACGAACACGGCCGGGCTCGGGAAATAATTCGCTTTGTCGGAGATCGTTTGCTGGTGCTCGGTATCGATCTCGAGCGAGGAGCTGCCATTGGAGATCACAATGGCGATCTCTTCCTTGTTGTATTTTTCAGTGAGCTTATTGTCTTTCAACAAAAGTTCGGAAGCGATAAATCCCAGCTGGCAAAGGCTGTCCATTTTGTAGAACTTTGGATAGTTCAGCTGGTAATGCTTGTAAACGGATTTGATGAACGCAGGCGGCGCTTCATCCTGTTCGCCCGTGAACATGATGGAATGGTTCACATTCACCTTTCCTGAACTGATCCTGCAGAATGCCGATATGTAATTTACGTCGCTCATGCTTCCTTTGAGAACAGCACTGCCGCATTGCAGCCGCCGAACCCGGCAGCGGTCTTGAGGCAGTTGTCCACTGTGCTTTCTGTTGTTTTCTTTATGATGTTCACCGGCTTTGTAACGCCAGGCTGATTGTAATTGTAGGTTCCGATGAGCGTGTTGCTGCGCATCGACTGGATGCCGATAATAGATTCGATGATGCCTGCAGCGCCCAGCGTATGCCCGAAATAGCTTTTCAGGCTGTTCATCGGGACATCCTGCAGCCTGGCAGTAGTAATCGCCTGCGCTTCCATTTCATCGTTGTACAGCGTTGCAGTGCCGTGCCCGGAAATGTACGCTACCTGCGAAGCGTCCATATTTGCTTCCTTCAGCGTGCGTTCAATGGCGAGCAGTAAGCCGTCGCCGGTGCGGGAAGGCCCTGAAATATGATTGGCATCGTTGGAGCTGGAGCCGCCTTTTACGGCGATCGCAGTGCCTTTTACTTTTGTTTTGTCGTTGGTGAGCACAACCGTTCCGCAGGCCTCGCCGAGCGAAATGCCGTCGCGCGCCGCATCATACGGCTTGCAAACTTCGCTGCTCACGGCTTTGAAGGATTGGAATCCCGACACAACAAAATGCGTCATGATGTCGCCGCCGGAAACAATGATGGTATCGTAGGTATTTTCTTCCAGCAGGCGCTTTCCTAAAATGATCGCGAGCACGCCGGAAATACAGGCGTTTGAAACCACCAGCGCCTTGTTCGGATTACCGAAATGTTGCGTGATCATATTCCCTGTTTCCCAGAGGAACAATCGCTTCTTATCAAATTTGCCTTTGTTCTCAGGGTCCAGCAGGTCGATATTGCCTTTGGTGCTGGAAAGGATCAGCAGCGTTTTAGGGCTGCGGATGTCGATGGCAGGATTTTGCTTTAATGTATCGCTGATGGAAAGGATGAATAATTGCTCGAGCCTGGTGTAAGGGGTTGAAGTATCCAGCTTTTTGAATTCATCATCCAAACGCCGGGCATCGATCACCGCAGCGCATACAGGCTCAGGGGAAAGGGCGCTTTTTTCAAGGCGCTGCACTCCCGTTCTCATTTGTTTCAGCTGCGCGAAATTTTCTTCGGTGCTGAAGCCAAGCGGGGAGATGATGTTATCGGCGATTATGTAGGATTCTAATTTCAAATCAGGTTATTCTTTTTCTTCCATGCCTCAAAAAAAGGCGGAAGCGTAATGTATAATTCATGCTGCAGGTTCATGAACACCTGCGTGGATTCACCTTTTGCCACCAGCTCGTTATCGGAGCTGCGGTAGATCTTATAGTTGAAAATGATCTTTGCCGCCGGCGAATTGATGAAGGTTGTTTCAATGATCACGCTGTCGCCATACTGCACGGTCTTCTTATAATCCACATTGATGTTCACCAGCGGGGTTACAAATTTTTCCGTGTACATATCGAGATAGCCCAGCTTGTACTGCTTTCCGAAGGCTTCGCGGCCATCCTCGAAAAATTTCAGGTAATGCCCGTGCCACACGATCCCGAGGGCATCCACCTCACTGAAACGTACGGGCACTTCGGTGCGGCACGACAATGTATGAATGAGAATTTTTTCCTGCGGGGCCAACGTTTCCATGGTTTTTTTCTGAAGCGCTAAAGTATTAAAATATGGGCAATTTACGCTGATAAAACAGCAGAAAAGCGGGATTGTTCGTAAGAATTACCTGTTTTTGGCTTTGTTGAAAAGCCATGCTGCCCCAACGGTAAAGCCGAAGAATGCCAGGAGCCTCAGCGCGTAGGGCAACACCGCCGTGAACGAGCCGCCGCCGAGGAAGATCTTGTGAAATGCGCTCAGCGCCCAGTAAAGCGGGGAGAGGCCCGACAAAATGCGGATGCTTTCAGGCATTACATATACCGGCACCCAGATGCCCCCAAGCGCCGCGAGGATCACCACCGAAACGGCCCCGAAGGTGGATGACTGCTGGTGTGTTTTGAACAGTGTGCCCACAAGGATGCCGTAGCCTGTGGCCGCCAGCCCGCAGCTTACAGCAACCAGGACGATGGCCGATATCGAATGCCCGATCACCAGCGAGGGAAGGCCGAGCAAAGGCAGAAGATAAATTCCCACCAGCAGCATCAGCAGGCACTGGATGAGGCAGATGGCCAGGTAAGCCGCGATCTTGCCCGTCATTACCGTGATGTACGATCCGGGCATGCTGAGGATGCGTGTGTAGCTGCCATCATCGCGCTCCTTGATGATGCTTCCCGCCATGGAGATCACAATGAAGAACATCCCGAAGATGGTCCATGCCGGAACGTTGTGCTGCACCGAGTTCAGCTGCAGCATTTCCTGCGGTGTTTCCACCGTGTTCATTTCCTTAAAGCTTACGAGCTCATCTATTTTGTTTTCTTCGCCGGAAGCATTGCCTCCCTTGTTCAGCTCCCTGCTGAAATAATCAAGCAGGGTTTGTGTTTCCAGCTTTGAGGTAAATTCCTTTAAGGTGCTGAGGATGGAGATCTTGAATGATTTTTTTGTATCCGGCGCAAAGAAGATCAGGAGGCTCAGCTCACCTGTTGCGGCAGGAGCGGCTTTCAGCGAATCGGAAAGCCCGGCAGCGCTGAGCTTTTCAGTTACAAATGCGTTTACTTTTGAGTTCAATATGCTTGTAGCATCGGCCGGGATCACAATGCCGATCTCGTAGTCGCCGCCCTTCACGCTTTGCTTGATGCCGCTTTCCGGCTGATCTGTTTTCGTGATCTCGAAAATTTTAGCATCCCTTAATCCTTTCTCAATTGTTCTTCCAAGCGTGGAAGTGTCCTTGTTGGAGAGCAGCAGCGGGATCTTCAGCTCCTGGTAATCGCGGAAGGGCGCATCCTGGATGAGCGCCATGAGGGTGATCATTGCCATGGGCATCAGGAACAGGATCGCCAGCCCGCCCCGGTCGCGGAGAAGGATGAGGAGTTCTTTTCGGATGGTTGATGTTAATCTGAGCATATATTTTACCGCAAAGGCGCTGAGGCGTAGTTTTTTTGAATTGTTAAATATCTGCTTAATTTATGAATTATGTTGTGCGTAAGTCATTTCGAGTTCGACCGAAGGGAGAGTATCGAGAAAGTGTGTGGGCTTGTTCTCGATATGCTCGTTCCTCGCTACTCGAACTGACGCTACTAAAATTCAATTCAGGATGATATTCTAAATGGCAGATGTTCCAACTTCTTCACGCTGAACACACCCCTAACCCCTCTTCCTTCGGCTGCGCTCAGGATAAACCGGGGAATTGATCCTGCACATTTTTTTATTCCGTTTTCTGATTGGTCACCGCGCTTAATTATTAACCGTCTACGAACTCCCAACTCCCAACTCCCAACTACAAACTACAAACTACAAACTCCCAACTAATCCCTTAGCTTCTTCCCTGTCAATTTCAAAAACAATTCCTCAAGGTTAGCACAGGTTTCCTTCTTTATCAATTCCTTCGGTTGCCCGGAACTGATTATTTTTCCATGGTCGATCACCGCTATTTCATTGCAGAGATTTTCCGCTTCTTCCATTAAGTGCGAGGTGTACACGATCGTCATCCCGCTTTTGTTGAGCAGGTGAAGGTGATTGGTGATCACGTTGCGCGACTGTACATCCACGCCTACCGTAGGCTCATCGAGAAATAAGATCTTTGGATTGTGAAGGATGCCTGCAATAAGGTTGATCCTCCTTTTCATGCCGCCGGAGAACGTACCTACCTGTTTTTTTGAATGCTCCTGCAAACCGAAATGTTCCAGGTGCTCCCTGATATTTTCCTTCAGGCTGCTGCCTTTCAGCCCGTACATGTTGCCGATATACTGTAGGTTCTCAAATGCGGTAAGGGTAGGGTAAAGGGCAATGTCCTGCGGCACAACGCCAATGTTCTTTTTGATCTCTTCGGCCTGTGTTGCCAGCGGATGCCCGAGCAGGTAAAGCGCTCCTGCGGATGGTTGTATCAATCCGCATAAGGCGGAAATGGTGGTGGTTTTCCCGGCGCCGTTCGGGCCCAAAAGCCCGAAAATGCTGCCGGATGGGATGCTGAATGAAATATCGTCGACTGCAGGATTGCCGGAACCTTTGTAAATCTTTGTGAAATGCTCTACCCGGATCGCGGCAGTACTGCTCATTATCTCTTCAGGAATATTTTCATTTCACATTCAGCTACGGGCTCGCCGTCAACGGTAGATCTACCGCTGATGAGTGTAACATCGAACACGACCTGCTGAACGGTGATCTCCGTTTTAAGCTCGCTGCCTGCTTTCGGAAGCTGGTGGATCACCAGCTTTTTAATAGCGCCGATATAGCCAACCGGAGGAGTTCCTTTTTCGCCATCCTTCAGCAGGAGGGAAGCCATGTATCCTGCGCGGATAGCGGCAGTTTGCGCGATGTTCTCCACGATGCCCGGCTCGGTGAAGAGGCCGTTGTGGCAGAAAACATTGTCGGCCTGCACCGTAAAGCCGGATACAGTTGTTTTTGAATCATTGGACCAAAGCTTGTCCACCATTTCTATCGGCGGTTTTTGGGGAATAAGAGCGGAAACTTCAGCTCCTTCGATCAATGGACGGTTCAATACTTCAGTCATTTTATACAACAGTTAATAAAGCGTTAGCGTAGGAAAAACGGGCACTTTCAGGAACGGTGAGCCAGATCTTCTGGCCCTTTTTCAGCTTGCCGGAGTTCATCAGCGCTTCAAGCGCGATGAAAATAGAGGCTGCGCCGATATTACCAACTTCGGTAAGGTTCACAAACCATCTCTCCTGCGGGAGCTGAACCCCGTATTTCAGCATTTCATCATCCACCTTCTTCCTGAAAAATTCGGAGGAGATATGCGGCAGGAACCAGTCGATGCTTTGCGGATCGACCTTGTGCTTTTCCAGCAGCTCCAGGTATTTTTTTGTGCCCAGCTGGGCAATGTATTTATCAAGTAAGCGGGGATCCTGCTTCATTGCAAAGATCGACTTTTCCAGCCATTCTTTCGGCGTGAACTCGCTCCAGCCATGCAGGTTGCCTTCAGCGTCCTTATCGGCTCCAACGTACATGCAGGCTTCGGCTTCATTTGCAAAGGAGCAGATCTCGATCCATTCCACCTTTAGTGAAAGTCCTTCAGCGTTCGGCTTGTCGCTCATGAGCACGGCTGCAGCGCCATCGGACAGCATCCAGCGTAAAAAATCTTTTTCAAAGGCAAGCATCGGGTCGTTTTCCAGCTCTTTCAGCTTTTGCGCCTCTTCGTGGTACGATTGGGCGGAAAGCCATGTGGAAAGCTTCTCGGAGCCGGTGGTAACGGCATTGGAAGTGTTCCCGGTGAGGATGGACATGTGTGCGTATTTCAGCGCGTTCATGCCGGAGCAGCAGGAGCCGGAAAAGGTGATCGTTTCAATGGGCCTGGATTTCAGGAGGCCGTGCACCATGATGCCATGGGCGGGCAGCACCTGGTCGGGAGAAGTGGTCCCGCTGGTGATCAGCTGGATGTCCTCCAGCTTAAATCCGCCTGTGCACAGGGCTTTAATGGCTTCTGCCGTAAGCTCTGCGTTATTGTGTGTGCTCTTGCCTTCCTTATCGCGGGAGTAATAGCGTTTGGTGATCTTGTTGTTCCGCAGCACGATCGATTTTGAGCGGGACTTTCTCCCGTCAACATAGCCAAGATACTCTTCCATCTCATCGTTGCTCACAGGCTCTCCCGGTAAAAACTTGGCGATACGGTTAATATAAACAGCTTTATCCATAAACTTATCAGGGCGTTTCAACAAAAACAATGAATTCTGCCAATTGTTCTGATTTCGCGCGAAACGCAAAAGTACGGTATTTAATCAATTCAGAGGAAACTGCGGGCGGTTTTTTTGAAAATTCTTACTGAAATCGGGGCTGTAACGCTTAGCGGAGTGTATTTTGAGAGAAATAGGCGATCTCCTTTTTCATTTTTCCCGGAGCGATAAGCGGGGCCAGGCGTGAAATAATAGTAATGATAGGGGAAAGGATGAGAATGCCTGTGGGCAGCACGATGCCGAAGATCCGGACCCGGGTGCGCCTGTCCTGGCTGCCGGCGGTGCCTTTTTTGGAGATGTAATTCGCATACAGCGGGAACAGCACTTTTCCCCTTCCTTCCAGCAGCATGAGGTTGGCCTTTACCTGTACGGCGCCGGCATCAACTAATTCTTTTTGTAAGGAGCTGTAATCGTTTGATTTTAATGATCTTATAATTTTTGATCCGAAGGAGGGAGCGATCCGGAGGTCGTCTTCCTTTACGCCGTATTTCGGGAAGATCCCGAGGAAGCGGCCTTTTTCCCCGCCGAGAACGAATGCGAGCACGGTAACGAGGCTCACAAGGTTTGCCGACTTGTCTACAAAAGTGATATTGCCCACGAGACGGGCCTTCAACTCCAGCAAGCGCTTCTTCATTTTTTCCTGTGCGCTCAGCCACATATTGCGGCAGGCGATCACGGTGACCACAGGCGTTCCGTTCAGCACTTTTTGCGCTTCGGGGCTTTGCAGGAATGAATTTACGGGAACGCAAACCGACAGGAACCATGGCTGGTAGGCGATCACCACGAGGTCGTATTTTTTATCGGGATCGAATGAAAAAGGCGCGAGCGCACAGGGAACGCCGTGCACGGTTTCCGGGAACACATCGAAAAATTCCATGTAGCTCCAGGGATAAGGGAATGTTTTCAGGGGCTTCAGCTGCTCGTAATGGATCGTTACTTCCGGGTCGTTCTCAAATGGCAGCATGGTGGCTTTTACTGCGCTGCTGAGCTGTCCGGTTTGGGTGAAATAAATAACGAGCACATTTTTCATAGCTGCAAAAATAGCAAAATAGCTTTGGCTTACTTGTTCTTTATTTTCGTGGTTTCCTCGTCGAACATTACGGTAAGCGTGAGCGGAAGCATTTTATCCGGGGTGATCTCCTTGAATGCATCTTTCCACATGATCATCATTTCCTCTTTCTGCATGTCGCCGGAAGTGGTCGGGATATCTTTCCACGCCACTACTATATCATTCTCGCTGCCTTTCCCGAAGATCAGCGGCTTTTTGTTGGAATGGAAATTTGCATATTCCTTTCCGTCTGCCATCTTCATGCTTACTTTGTTCGGCTCGAACACGCCGATCTTATCGCCTACATATTTTACCTTAAAGCTGGCATCGGTGCGGGCTGTTGTTTTTTTGTTCTTGATCAGCGTGATATCGAAGCCGCCTGCCTTGAAATCGTTCTTTGTTGCGGGAAGCTTAAAGTCTGCGGCATTCACGCCTTTCACATCGGTGGAAAACTTGTACATGCCTTCCATCACAAAGTTGAAATTCTCCGGCAGCATGTAGCCCGGGCCTTTGAGGTCGATCACCTGTGAATCCTCGTCGTTGGGGCGGATGATCAGCCATTTTTCCTCGGGGTTAAAGTTCTTTCCCCCGATCTTGAAAATGCTTTCGGAAGGCTTGTACACGATGTAATCGTTGGTTTTGTTGTAGATGCGGACCTTGAATTTCACGCCTGCCGCTGTCGCCACCGCATCAATGATGGCGATCTTTACATCATTGTTCTCGATCACCTGGTCGCGGTAAAAGATCTTTTTGTAATTCTGTGCGGAAGCGGCACTGATAAAGAGGAGTGCGCTTAAAACTACTGCGGATATTTTTTTCATAGCGGTTGTGTTTTTGATGCCGGTTTTTGCAATTATTACACCAAAAGTAGCATATAATTTCCATGGAGTAAAAACAAAAAGAAAAACCGTTCTCCGCGGATAATGGTGCGGAAGAACGGCTTTTTAAGAAGATCATTATTATTATTTCCCTTTTGCGTCGCTGGTAGCCTGGTCGAATTCGAAGTTAAGAGTTTCGGCTTTTAATTTTTCAGGGGTGACTTCCGTAAAGAGATCATTGAACTTTACGATCATCTCTACCTTTTGCATATCCATTGCTTTGCCGCCTTCCATCCTGTTCCAGTTCAGGGTGAAATCCTCCTTCTGTCCTTTTTTCATCATCACGATAGGAGCAGAGCTTGCTAATAGCCCGGTTGATTTTACGGATGCATACTCATTTCCATCAGGCATTACCACACCGGCCTTAAGCGGATAAAGGATCCCCATTTTATCACCGTTATATACAACATTCAGCTTAAGGTTGGTAGCATCACTTTCCTTGTATACTTTGCCTACGGCCACCGAATAGTTACCCGTTTTGAAATCGTTTTTTGTAACAGGCAGCCTGAAGTCAGGGGTCGGAATTCCTTTTGCATCAGCAGATAGTTTGTAAAGCCCGTCGAGCAGAAAGGAGTAGCTTTTTACAGAATTGTATGAGCCTTTTATGTTTATGATCACAAAGTTATCGCCGTTCGGCTCAATGATCTTCCATTTTTCCGCCGGTTTCATTTCCTTGCCATCGATCATGAACTTGCATTCTTCCGGCTTGAGGATGAGGAAATCGCTGGTCTTGTTGGTGATCTTCAGCTTGAACTTTGTTTCGCCTTCGGTTGATACTGCATTGTCGACAGTGATCGTTACTTCATTGGTCTCGATCTTAATGTCTTTGTAATAAAGCTTTGCATACTTCGTTTCTTTTTGCGCATTGGCTGTATTCAGCGTAGCAATTGCCATTACAGCGAGGATCAATTTTTTCATAATTTTTATTTTTTGGTTTTTGTTATTGAATAAGGATCTTGCCCTGTTACAAACAACAAGGCAAAGCTAAGGCCATTGCCGGAACTGACTGCCGGCTTTTAAAGTGAAAATGCATAAATGAGTGCTTCAAAAAACAAGGATGCCGCTGTAGGTACTGTAAATATGCAGATCTGCCTTTCTTCTTATGAATTCATAAGAACCGGCAGTTAACCGAGATCCAGCTTTTTCAGCTTCAGGAATGCCTGCTTTTCAAGGTCCGCGATCTCCGTCAGCATATCGGCGCAGACTACAAAATCGGACTGCTCGTTATTGATGCGGCCTTTGTAGATGCGTCCCATCTGCACGGCGCTTGCCCGCCAGAGGTCGCCCACTTTTGTGAAGTCCTGGGAAATGTTCAGCAGCTCATCGTTCGGGATGTATGCATGCGCTTCTTCGAGAAAAGCTGCATAAAGGAAACGGAAACCTCCGCCGCCTGTGCCGATCTCTTCCTGCATGCGCACTACCTGCCCGAGGTACAGGCCGGCCTTGCGCGGACCGAGCTTCTCGCGCCATTTGCGGATGTGATTGGCGGTATATTTTATTCCATCAACTCCGGCGATGTTTCCCGGAATGTGCAGCATGTCGCGGGCGCTTCTCCTGATGCCTTTGATAATGCCTTTCTGAATGATCTCTTTGCTTACCGGCTTCACATTTTCAGGAAAGTACACATGGCCTTTCGGCGCCAGCGGGCCTTTTGCAAAGCGCACGCGGATCATGTCCTCCTCCGAAAGGGAAGTCACCGTTTCCATCACCGGATCGCTGATGAGGTAATTGCCGTTCTCCTTTCCCCATACAATGAGGTTATGCGCATTGAAATGGAAGCGGTATTCCGGCGGAAAATAGGGAAGGTTGAACACGCCCACCTGGCAGCCCACGGGCACACCTTCTTTGATCTTCTGATCGAGATAGGCCTTTGCAGCGGCTTCATTATTGCCGAATTTTTTGCGGGTCACCTTTACGCCGAGCGATTTGCAGGTGCGGCTGAAGATCCAGCCGGGCATGCTCCTGTAGGAGATCGCGGGGCCGTTGTTCACCTGCAGGAAAGGGATGTGAATGTAAAAAATGCCGGAGCCCAGCCCGAAAGCGAGGGGCTCTGTCATGAAATCGAGGCCGTGATACCTTAACAGGCTTGTGGTTGCACCGTTCTCACAATGCGCGGTTTGTATGTGTTTGAATTCTTTTTCCAATGTGTTTTTTGTTTAATGATCCGTTCCCTTGTTCTCGATACGCTTCATTTCATTCCGCACTCGAACTGACGGGGATGTCATCCTGAGGAACGAAGCATCTCTTTTTTATGAGATTCTTCGCTTCACTGCGTTACGCTCAGAATGACAAAATGAGTCAGGCTATCCCTTAAAGTTCTTCAATTCCTCCACTGTAACATCAAACGCCTTGGCATATACCGCCAGCTTTTTTTCACTGAGGCTTTTGAATACGGAAGGCTTTAAGTGCCGCTTGATGTTAAACGTCCAGAAGCCTGTATATCCCGAAAGCACCGGGAAATCCATCAGGCGCAGCTCCATAAAATAGTACACAGGGCTTTTCTCACCGTTCTTCACGGCCAGCCTTGCTGCCTCCACACGCTCCTTGATATCATCCCATGCATTGTCGAGCGCGGCTTTCTTCACTTCCCAGCCGGTGCTCAGCCCGGTGGTGTATTTGCCTTCTTTGTCTTTTACATACAGGAGCTCCCGCGTCATCGCTTTTAATGCGCTTTCATCCTGTGGTAATTCTTCTTTCTTCATGTAATCTACTAATTACGAATCTATACTAATCTACGAAATACGAATCTGTACTAATTTGCGAATAACGAATAAATACGAATTTACGAAATTGGAACGTCATTGCGAGGAGGTACGACGAAGCAATCTCAACTACGAATTACGAATTTGTACTAATCTACCAATTACGATCAGTTCTGATGATCCATCTGCGCACGATCTATTCCCCTCTTGAGAGGGGCCAGGGGTGTATTATGCACAGATTACGATTCTATGAACTCCCAACTAAAAAGATTCCTCCGCTGCGGTAGGAATAACATCCGGCAGCTCATAAAACCACATCTTCTGCACTTCCTTCCGGATCTCGCGGTTTACCGGCAGTGCTTCGGCGCTTTCCGTATCTGTAGTGCCATCGAGCGACATCGTGTAGGGGTTTACCTTCATGTCTTCCGGTGTGCCTTTTACCTCGTGGCTGATCAGGCGGAACATTTCTGCCGCCACCTGCTCGAGGATGTTTACGTTCATGCGAAGCTTCTGCAACAATTCCGTTGACGTATGCTTTGTTTCGAGGCCCTGCTGGAAAGCCTTGAGGTAGTTAAGGTCCAGCGGATCGATGTAGCGGCCGCTGAAAATTTCGTGCTCGAATGGCTGCCACTCGATGAACAGGTCCTGCACGCGTTTATTGAGGTCGCCAAACTTGCGGCCGAGGCTGTTCTCCGCAACAAACAGCTCTTTCAACACTTTGAGGTCGGTAAAGCCTTTGTTGGTGAACAGCAGGCAGGGAACCGACCAGTAGATAGCCCAGTCCCAGAAGATCTTGAAGACCATGATCTGCGTATTTCCCATGAGCTTGTATTTATCCTGGTAGATCGGCAGCCAGCTGTCGAACCAGCGCAGATGCGTACGCTCGTAGATCTCTGCGCGCACGGTGATGTCTTCGCCCGCCTTGTCGCGAAGGATGAGGTCGGAGAGCCATGTATTGTTCAGGGAGATAAAATCGCTGCCGGGAGAGTAGAAGGGATCGAGGAAAGCGCCTGCTTCACCTGTAACGGCCCATCTTTCGGAAGAATAGATCCTTCCGCTGTTGTGCGCAAAATGTTTCAGGATGCGGAAATCGAGGAGCTCATCCTTCGGCGGACAAACTTTTGTGTAGGCGAGGGGCTCATGCTTTTTAACCCATTCCATCGCCTTTTCATAGGTGTTGATGGTATTGAAAGGATGGATGTCCTCATCCGCCACAATGCCGATGCTGGTGTTCTTTGAGCCCAGCGGGATCACCCAGAGCCAGTAGCCTTTGTCCATGAAATGCACGGTGCTCAGGTAACGCAGCTTCGGCGCAAGGAAGTTTTTCCATTCGAGGTTATCGCTCCAATCATCAATATCGATCACGCCTTTAACGCGGTACCATACGGCATTCACGTTGTGCGGCGCTGCTTTTTCAAATTTAAGCTTGCGTTTCAGCAGGCTGAAACGGCTGGTGGCATCCACGATCCAGCGTGCGGTGAGCCGCTTTTCCTCACCTTCGTGGTTGAAGATCACTTCATGCCCTTCCGGTGAAAAATTCACATCTTTCACGCGGGCGCCAAGCATGAATTCGGTGCCCAGCTCTTTCGTATGCTTTTCGAGGTAATTCTCAAAGGTGCCCCTGTCGAGCTGATGCGACGGAGTAGGGAGCTTCAGCCTTGGCCCGAGCTCCACGCGGTTGGAGATCTCCGCCTTGTTGTTGGTCTTGAAGAAAAAACGCAGTCCGTGCTTCGGCAATTCAAACTCTTCGAGGTAATCTTTCAGCTCCAGCACTTCGCGGAAATAATGCGTTGCCAGTTCCACTGTTGATTCGCCCACTTTATGCGCAGCGGTAGGAGCAATGGTATCGCGGTATTCCATGATGAGAATGGAGAGGGCAGGGTTCTGCTTCTTGAGCTGGATAGAAAGTGTAAGGCCTGCGAGGCCACCGCCTGCTATGATCACATCGTACTGTTGCTGCATAATTGCTTATTTTTTGTATTGCAATATTACTTAAAAATCAGGAGAAATCGGGCGCTTTTTCAATGATTACTTACTAAAGCAGGGTGGTTTATTCGGCGCATATTTCGCAGGACGCACAGCTTTTTTTTGATACATTTGTATTCATGAACACAAGGCCATTCCTCTTTATACTTCTAACAGCTTCTATGCTGCTGAACGGCTGCCGCAAAGAGCCCAAGGGCGATCCGGGCCCGAACGAGATCTGGCTGGAGTACAAGGCATTCAATCCGCTGCAGCGGAAGATCGCTGCGGGAACCACCATTACGTTCATCAATAAGGACAATGCAAATCATTCGGTGACGGAAACGCACAACCTGTTCGACAGCGGCAGGATCAAAAGCGGCGACTCCTATTCCTATACATTTACGACGCCGGGAACGTATTACTTTTTCTGCAATTATCATTCGTCCAACTCCTCGGAGCAGGGCGCGATCCTTGTGCAGTAAAATAGCCTGAAAGTACTATGCTTCCTGCTCTTTCCAGAAGGAATAATAATTGAACCACTGTTCCGGGTAGCGGAGCACCATTTTTTCCACCTCTTCAAGGTATTTGTGCAGGAGCTCCTGAACGGCTTCTTCGGTTTGCTTCGGATTGCGGCTGCGTTTCACCTCGATGGGATCAGTCGCGAAAAAGTGATAGTGCGTGCTGCTTTCCTTTACGGCGAACACTACTGATACCGGCACGCCGAACTTGGCTGCCATAATGAAAGGGCCGGCAGGGAACCTGGCTGTTTTTCCAAGGAATTTTGCTTCAAGGGTAGGGGCATTGTCGCGGAAGCGGTCGCCATGCACCACCACCAGCTCATTTTTGCTGAAAGCATTGTGAAGCTCTATGATGTGGCCCATTTCGCCTTCCTTCATGGCAATGATCTTCACATTCTTTTTTTTCTCCACATCATTCATGTACTTTTTGATGTTCTCATGCTCGTTCTCATACATGAGGATGTTGAAGGTGGTGTTGAGCCTGTTGAGCAGCTGGCCTGCAATTTCCCAGTTGCCGATGTGCGCGCTGATGAGGATGCCGCCTTTGCCGCCTGCGTCTATTTTGTCGAGGTTGGCGCCGCCTTCATGGTCAACAGTGAACTTGGTTTTTACGCCTGCCATGAGCGCCACCTTGTCGAGGATGGTTTGCCCGAACGCATAATAATTCTTGTAGATCTTGAGGTAAGCTGTAGTGCGCTTGTATTTCAGCACATCGCGGTATAAGAAGAAGATGCTGCGGTTTGATTTCCGCGCGAAGAGGAAATAATAAAGGGCTACAAACCTTAGTACGATGTACGCCAGCTTTAGCCCTAAATGATTAAGAATAAATACAAAGATCTTATGGCCTAATACAGTCCCTTTCGATTTCCCTTCCCACTTTGCCATTGGTTAAGTTAATTGGTGATTAGTTATTTGTTAATTAGGGGTGTTGCCTGAATTCCTTAATCAACTTAAATTAACTAAGCCGTAGCCTTTTCTGCCACTTTGCGGTTCACGTAATCGTAAAAATCCTGGAAAGTGTGGATGTTGATGAAATCTTCCGCCACTACCTTAAAGCCGAAATTGCTTTCGATGATCACCACGAGGTCAACATAATCAAGGCTGTCGAGCTCGAGTGTTTCACGCAGGTTGGAGGTAGGTACGATCTTATCTGCATCCACTTCAAATTCGTCAACTAAAAAAGCGTTGATCCTTTCAATAATTTCTTCTTGTGTCATCTGGTAATGGTTTGTATAGTTTTTATTTTATTTTTTTAATGATCAGTGATGAGTTTGTTCCGCCGAATCCGAATGAGTTGGACAAAAATACGTCAATATTTTTCTCCGTTGTTTTGGAAACGATATTTAGTTTGGCGGAAGCCTCATCGGGGTTTTCGAAATTAATGTTGGGCGCAACAAAGTTATTCTGCATCATGAGCGTGGAATACACGATCTCGCTTGCGCCTGCCATCCAGCATTCGTGCCCGGTCATGGATTTGGTGGAGCTCACCATCGGCTTGCTTTCGCCGAACACGGCATCAATTGCCTGCGCTTCCGCGAAGTCGCCGCCGGGAGTGGATGTGGCATGCGCGTTAATGTAATCAATGGCAGCTGCGTCGATGCCGGCATCTTTCAATGCCATGTTGAGCGAGCGGATCTGCCCGTCGACGCTGGAATTGGAGATGTGCTCGCCGTTGGAGGAGAAGCCGTATCCTACGATCTCCGCCAGGATCGGCGCTCCGCGCTCCATTGCGCTTTCATAGCTTTCAATGATCACGGTAGCTGCTCCGCCGCTTGGGATGAGGCCATCGCGGTCCTTGTCGAACGGACGGGATGCCCTTGCGGGGTCGTTCTCACGTACGGAGAACGCGCTCAGTCCGTCGAAGCTGCCGAAGGCAAAGGGATTTACCTCCTGCGCGCCGCCGCAGATAATATGTTTCTGCAATCCCCATTTGATCATGAGGTAACCAAGCCCGATCGCGTGCGAGCCGCTTGCGCAGGCAGCACTGATGGTGAAGTTGACCCCTTTTAACTTGAAAATGGTGGAAAGGTTCATGGTAACGGTGCAGTTCATCGATTGAAAGATGGAACCGGAACCAAGCAATGTTGTGTCTTTTTTGATCCTGATGGTGTCGATGGCTTCGCTCACGGCTTTTGCGGAGCTGTCGTTCCCGTAAAGGATGCCGACCTCATTTTTCTCCACCCAGCTCATGTCCATCTTCGCATTTTTCATGGCTTCGAGTGTTGCCATGTAAGCGTATTCCGCTTCTTCCGAAAGGCCTACACGGGCGCGCCTGTCGAGGATGCCTTTCAGCTCGGGCCTTTGAACAATACCGGTAAGCCCGGAACGGTATCCCCATTCCTTGCGTTCCATATCCATCCCGATGCCCGATTTTCCGGCATACAGCGAATCCTTTACCTCCTCAAGGTTTTTCCCGAGGCAGCTCCAGATCCCTAAACCTGTTATTACTACTCTGTTGTGCATTAAAACTGTGTAAAAAGAAGGTTAAAAATAGTCAAATTTTTTAATGTACCGACATACATTTTTCAACAATCAACTGTACAGTCCGCCGTTCACCGATAATACCTGCCCTGTGATGTAGGTGGCTTTATCGGAGGCGAGGTAGCTCACTGCATCCGCTACTTCTTCCGCGGTGCCGAAGCGTGCCATCGGGATCAGCTGCTTGAAATCCTTTTCGTTGATGCCTTCTGTCATATCGGTTTTGATGAATCCCGGCGCCACGCAGTTCACGGTGATGTTGCGGCGTCCGACTTCCTGCGACAATGCTTTGGTTGCGCCGATCACGCCTGCTTTTGCAGCGGAGTAATTGGTTTGTCCGGGCAATCCTTTCAGTCCCGACAATGAAACCACATTTACAATGCGTCCCCATTTCTTCACCAGCATGCCTTTGATGATGATGCGCGTTACATTGTAAAATCCGCCGAGGCCAATGCCCAGCACGGAGTTCCACTCTTCATTGCTCATCCACATCAGCAGCTGGTCCTTGCGGATGCCTGCGTTGTTCACTAATATTTCAATGGTCTTGTCCGGGTTCTTTTCGATCCAGCCGTTGAGCGCCGCATCTACTTCCGCCTGGTTGGATACATCAAATTTCATGATCTCTCCGTCGCTGCCTTTCTCACGGATCATGGCGAGGGTTTTCTCGGCCTCATCCTGCTTCGAGGTGTAATTAACGATCACGTAGTGCCCGGCTTCTGCCAGCTGCACGCAGATCGCGCGGCCGATGCCCCTTGAACCTCCTGTTACTAATGCGTATTTCATATATCAATTTTTGAATTGTTGAATTTTTGATCTGGAGAATTTAGATCCTGCTCTCTTCAGATCATTCGTTATTCATTTTTATTTGCCAACTGCTAATCATTAACAAGATTCTTCGCTTCATTGCATTACGCTCAGAATGACAGTTCTAATTAACCTGGTCTTCAATGTGACTCCGGACCAATCGCCTACTGCTCAATTGCCCACTGCCAACTTTTAAAAGATTGCTTCGGTCATACTTCCCTCGCAATGACATTCTAAATAACCAACTGCACGCTTGCCAACTGCTCAATTTGCAACTGCTAATCATTAACAAGATTCTTCGCTTCATTACATTACGCTCAGAATGACATTCTAATTAACCAACTGCTCATTTTTAAAAGATTGCTTCGGTCATGCTTCCCTCGCAATGACATTCTAATAACCAACTGCACGCTTGCCAACTGCTTAATTTGCCAACTGCAAACTTTTAACAAGATTCTTCGCTTCATTGCATTACGCTCAGAATGACAGTTCTAATTAACCAACTGCGCATTTTTAAAAGATTGCTTCGGTCATGCTTCCCTCGCAATGACGGTTCTAATTAACCTACTCTTCAATGAAGGCTCCGATCTAATTGCCTACTTTTTTTAATTGCCTACTGCCTACTGATTAATCAACTCCGGATTATTATTCTGCAAATAAAACTTGATCTTTTCTAATTTCTTATACAATATCGTATCGTCTTCAAAGCGCGGAACAATGCTCCGGATCTGGTCATACACTGCTCTTGATGCTGTTGAAAGCATGCTGTTGAACTTCAGCGCATCAACCGCCTGCGCATTGCTGAGCAGCTCTATCGCCAGCACCTGGTAAGCGTTCTCCACCACTTTGGCGGTAATGAGCGCAGCGTTGGTTCCCATGCTCACGATGTCCTGGTTATCGTTGTTGTTGGAGATGCTGTGGATGTACATCGGGTTCGAGAGCATTTGATTTTCGGCCGTTGTAGAGGTTGCTGTAAATTGTGCAGCCTGCATTCCCAGGTTCAGTCCCAGCTTCCCGAGGTTCACAAACGGAGGCAGCTTACCATTCAGCTTGTCGTTCATCAGGAAGTTCAGCTGGCGCTCCGCAAGCATGGTCATTTTGGTGAGCGCGATCTTCAGCTTGTCCATTTCCAGCGCTACGTAATCGCCGTGGAAATTGCCGCCATGAAAAATATTGTTATTCGCTTTGTCAACGATCGGGTTGTCGTTCACAGAGTTCACTTCGTTCTCTAAAATAGTTTGTGTAAAGGTGATGGTATCCAGCACGGGGCCGAGGATCTGCGGGATGCAGCGGATGGAGTAGTACTCCTGCACCTTGTCCTTGAACACTTCCACGTTGGCATGCTGCGTTCCGTCGAACAAATGCTCTTCGCGCTTGCGGATGAGCTTGCTGTCGCCCATGGCCTTGTTCATGGCGCGGGCTATGGAGCGCTGGCCTACGTGAGGCTTTACGCTGTTGAGCTGCTCCGAAAAGTGGTCGCTGTATGATTCCACCATCTCGATGATCATGTTGGAAGATACAAGGCTCCAGTTAATGAGCTGCTTTGCATGCAGGAGGTTCACCATTGCAATGCCTGTCATTACGGAAGTTCCGTTGATCAGTCCCAATGCTTCACGCAGGTGGATGGTGATCGGCTTTACGCCCACTTCCTTATACACATCAGCGGTGGGGCGAAGCTCGCCCTTATACGTTACTTCTCCTTCGCCGATCAGGTTCAGCGCCAGGTGGGCAAGCTGCACAAGGTCGCCGGAAGCGCCAACGCCGCCATGCTCAAAAATTTGGGGATAAACATCTTTATTGATGAGCTCTTTTAGCAGGATCACCACATCCGGGTGGATGCCCGAAAAGCCCTGCATGAGCGAGCTTAAGCGGCAGATCATTGCCGATTTCACATGCGTGTCGGAAAGGCGGTTGCCCGCGCCGGTACAGTGGCTGCGGATGAGGTTGTATTGCAGGCTCAGCTGGTCCTCCTCGCTGATCTTGTATTGCGCCATAGGGCCGAAGCCGGTATTGATGCCGTAGATGAGCTTGTTCTTGGAGAATGACTTCAGGAATTCGTGGCTTTCGGTAACTTTTGTAAGGGCAGCAGCATCCAGATCGATCTTTTCCCCCGTGTACAGGATCTTGTGAAAGTCGTTTGCGGTCAATGGCTTTGTTCCAACGTTGATCATATTCAATATAAGTGTGTTCTGTACTTTTCGGGGTACAAAAGTAGTTTCTTTAACGGGTGCCGAAAATAATTAGTAAGATTTCTAAAAAGACGCAAAAATAGACCTTTTAGCGTGATTTACAAAGTTTTGTTGATGATAATGCTCCCGCCGGGAAAATGCGGACGGGGCATTATCACAGCATTCGGAAATAATGGGATAAATGATGGGATATTAATATCAATAAGCTCTGGAACAAATATTTAAGTGACAACAGTAAATCCAGACTTATGAACAAGCCACCAAAATTTATCGTCGTTATCGGCGCCTCGGCAGGCGGATTGAATGCCCTGAAAGAAATGGTAATGGGCCTGGAAAAAGGCCTCGATGCAGCTTACTGCATTGTTCTTCACCTGTCGCGGAAAGGGATCGGGGACTTTGTAGTGCACACGCTAAAGCATGCCACTCCATTATCCTGCAGCCTTGCAACCGATGGAGCAAAGATCCAGAAAGACCATATTTATATTGCACGGCCCAACCAGCATTTGCTGATGAGGGATGGTAAGTTCCTGTTGGGCGCAGGGCCTGAAGAGAACCGTTTCCGCCCTTCTATCGATGTGCTGTTCCGTTCGGCTGCGGTACAATACAGCTCGCATGCCGTGGGGATCATTTTAAGCGGGATGCTCGACGACGGCACCAGCGGCATGTGGGCCATTAAAAGATCGGGCGGCACCTGCCTGGTGCAGGACCCGAATGAGGCGGAATATCCCGATATGCCGCTTTCGGTCATCAATAACATGGATGTGGATGAGGTATTAAGGCTTGACGAATTCGGGGCTGCTATCTCGAAAGCGCTGAAACGCAGGAAAGGAAGAAAAAAAGCTGTTCCCAAAGAATTAATAAACGAATCCCTTATTGCTGAAAAAACGGCTATAACCATTGAAGATGTTCAAAAAATTGCAGAAAAAAGCGATTTCGCCTGTCCCGACTGCGGCGGCAATCTCTGGGAAGTAAAAGGCGATATTGTGAAGCGGTACCGCTGCCATATAGGCCATGGCTATACCGAAAGGGACCTCGTGGTAAAGCAGGCAGAAGCTGCGGGGAACACGTTGTGGGTGGCATTGAGGATGATGGAGGAGCGGAAGCACCTGCTGAAAAAAATGCAGGTGGACAGCGCCAAAAAGGGCCACAAGGACACTTCAAAAAGACATGTAGAGAAGCATGATGAGATGGAGAGGCATATTGATAAGCTGAAAAAGATCCTCTTCGACCTTCAGAATTATGAAACAGATTAAATCTTTTGTGCAGGCTGGTTGGTTTAATAATCATACCTTTGATGGTTCTGCCGGCGCAAACCTCTGCCTTTAAGGAATACTCCTAATTTTTAACAATCATGCCGAAAAATTTGCATTTTTTATTAGCGGATGACGATAAGGATGACCGTTCTTTTTTTGAAATGGTATTAAGCGCCCTGGCACCCGAAGTAAAGCTTACAACGGTGCAGGATGGCGAGGAGCTCATGGAATTTCTTCTGAAGAACAGCTCCCGGCTTCCCGATGTATTGTTCCTGGATATTAATATGCCCCGGAAAAACGGCGCTGAATGCCTCCAGGAGATCATGCAGAATGAAATGCTAAAGGCCCTGCCTGTTATTATGTATTCTACTTCACTCCATCCCGAGGTGGCCGAACAATTCCATAAGGATGGCGCCTGGTATTACATTCAAAAAGGCGACCTGAATGAGCTTGAGAGATATCTTAAAAAGGTTTTGAAATTATTTTCCCGTGGAAAGATGGTTTATCCGGGCAAGGATGCATTCATCATTAAGACAGATCACAATGATTAAAAAAAAGACATCCTCTGCACGCTCAGTGAAACCGAAAACAGCTGTGAAAAAAAAGGATCCGGCAACCGCAAGGGATAAAAAGAAAACACAGGTTCCGCTTGTTGTGATCGGCGCTTCGGCAGGAGGGTTGGAAGCTGTGAATGAGCTGCTGCAAAGCCTGCCGGCCAACACGGGGCTCGCCTATATCTATATCCAGCACCTGAGCCCTGACCATGAAAGCTCGCTTCCGACGCTGCTTGCAAGGTCCACAGACATGAAAGTGTCCGAAGTTGCGAATATGCTGCCGCTCATGCCTGACCATGTATATGTATGCATTCCCAATAAAGAGATCCGTGTTACGAACGGAAGAATAAAGCTGAACAAGAGAGAAGATGAAAAGCTCCCTTATTTGCCCATCAATGATTTTTTTCTTTCACTTGCAGGAAACTATAAGGGAAAGCTGATCGGAATTGTTCTCTCGGGAAACGGAACCGACGGCTCCATCGGCTTGAAGGCGATCAGCGATGCCGGCGGAATTACCTTTGCACAGGATAACTCCGCGAAATACAACAGTATGCCATCTTCGGCCGTAAATGAAGGCGGCGCCAGCCTTGTGATGTCGCCGAAGGAGATAGCTAAGGAGTTGGTTCATTTTTCCAGGACAGGTTTGGTAGGCCAGGCGAAGAAGCCGAAGAAAAATGATTTTATCATTGATTCAGACCCTGACCTGGACGCGATATTCAACCTTTTGCATAAGAACAATGGCGTGGATTTCAGCCATTATAAGATGTCGACCATCAAACGGAGGATCCACAGGAGGATCTTAAAGAATGACCTCGAAACAATAAAGGAATACCTGAAATTTCTCAAGTCTGACGATAAAGAAGTAAAGCTCCTTTATAAAGACCTGCTGATCAATGTAACCAGCTTCTTCAGGGATGAGGAGGTCTTCAAATATTTAAAAAGCAAGTTCCTTCCGAAGCTGCTGAAAAGGGAAAAAAATAATAACGCATTGAGGATCTGGGTACCGGCATGTTCTTCCGGTGAAGAGGTATATTCCCTTGGAATGCTGATCCTTGAGCTCAAGGAAAAACACAAGATCAAATTGCAGGTACGCATATTTGCATCTGATCTCAGTGAGCAGGTGCTGAATGAAGCCCGCATTGGAGAATATTCTGAAAATGATCTGAAGTCGGTCCCGGCCGCATACCTGAGCCGCTTTTTTACCAAATCCAGCGGCACTTACCGGGTTGTTAAGGAGCTGAGGGAAATGTGCGTTTTTGTGACCCATAATATTTTACGCGATCCGCCTTTTTCAAGGATGGATTTTATCAGTTGCCGCAACCTGCTGATCTATTTTGATGCTGCCGCTCAGAAAAAAGTAATGGCCACACTCCATTTCGCATTGAACGATTCAGGATACCTCCTGCTCGGAAAGTCGGAAACGATAGGCACTTCATCGCTGCTGTTCACACAGCTGGACATAAGCTGTAATATATACTCGAAAAAGAAAAATTCGGATCCGGCAAGCCTCAGGGACCTCGAGCCGCGTTTTATCCGGGATACAACTGTTGCAATGCCAACCATCTTTCATAAACAAAATCACCTGGGAAATCAGGGGAAAGTAAAAATGCTCCAGAATAACGACCTCGACAGCGCCATTGATTCATTACTGCTTTCGAGCTTTATGCCCGCCTGTGCGGTGATCAATAAGAATATGGAGATCATCCAGTTCAGGGGCGACACTTCTTTGTTTCTAAGCCATTCGTCGGGTAAGGCCAGCCTTAATATCCTTAAAATGATCCGCCCTGAATTTTCTTTTGAGCTCAGGGATGCGATCCGTAAAGTGGTAAAGACAAAAGAAACAGTGAGCAAGGAAGGAATAGAAGTGAAGATAGACTCAAAGCTTTTGCTTGTAAAGCTCATTGTGAGCATGGTAAAGGTGAAATGGGACGAGCCGCTTATGCTGGTTGTGTTTAAACCTGAAGAGCATGTTGAGAATACTAAAAATGCAAAAGGAGAAAAAGGCAGCGCAGTACAGAAGGACAGGAGAATAAAAAAATTAACGGAGGAGCTGAATACAGCCTCCCTGGAAATGCAGGAGTTCATTCAATCGCAGGAGCAGGCCTACGAAGAGCTGCAGGCGGCAAATGAAGAAATTGTTTCCACCAATGAAGAGTTCCAGACACTGAATGAAGAGCTCGAGAGCACAAAGGAAGAAATTGAAGCCACCAATGAAGAGCTGACCTCCACCAACCAGGAGCTGCAGATGCGGAATGAATTGCTGATGGAATCGGATAATTATTCTGAAGCCATTATTTCCAACCTGCATGAGCCTATGCTGGTGCTGAACAAAAAGCTGGAGGTAAAAACGGCAAGTAAATCCTTCTGCAAAAAGTTCAATGTGGAGAAGGACGAAATAGAAGGAAAGCTCTTATTTGAATTTGGCAAAAAGCAATGGAACATTCCAATGCTGAGAGGGCGTCTGGAAGAGATCATTGCAAAGAATGTTCATTTTGAGAACTTTGAGGTGACCCATACTTTCCCGGATAAGGGAGAAATGACGATGATGCTGAATGCAAGCAGGATCGTTCAGAAGATCCACGGCGAGCAGCTGATCCTGCTGGCCATAGAAGACATTACAGCCCTGAAACGTAAGCACGGGGAGGAAAAGGTCGCTTTTCAGCAGAACATTAAAACGCATGAGCAGGAAAGGAATGAGCTTGAAAAAGCCGTGAAGCGCCGCACCAGGCAGCTTGAGCATAAAAATGAGGAGCTTGCAGCGGCAAATAAGGATCTTGAAGCATTTAACTATGTTTCCAGCCATGACCTCCAGGAGCCACTGCGAAAGATCCAGACCTTTACAAATCTTATTTTAGAAGACAGGGAGCTGAAAATATCGAAGGAAGGAAGCGCTTATCTTAATAAGCTTCAGCAAACATCCAAAAGAATGCGCAGCCTGATCGAGGATCTCTTATTGTATTCAAGGACCAAAAGCGCGGAAAGGAATTTTGAGAAGGAAAAGCTTTACAATATTATCCTCGACGCGAAAAATGAGCAGCGGGAACTGATCATAAAAAAGAAAGCGATAATAGATGTAAATACGCCTACAGAGCTTAAGCTCATTAAATTTCAATTCACCCAGCTGTTCAGGAACCTTTTAAGCAACTCACTTAAGTTCGCAAGCCCGAAAAGAAAGCTGCGCATAACCATTGACAGTAAAACCTCAAAAGGCAGTGTGCTGAAATTCGAAAAGCTGTCACCCGATATAAAATACTGCCATATTATTTACACGGATAACGGGATCGGGTTCGATCCCAAGTATAAAGACAGGATCTTCGAGGTGTTTCAGCGCTTACACGGACTTGTGGAATATGAAGGCACGGGGATCGGATTGTCCATCTGCAAGCGGATCGTTGAAAACCATGATGGTTTTATAACAGCAAGCGGGCAACCCGATAAAGGAGTACGCTTTGATATCTATATCCCTTCCAAGGCAGAATAAGTAATGTGCCTGTTTACTCAGGCTTTTACCGACATGTCCCGGAAGACCAGGATGAATCCCCTTCTTTCGGGACGCTCCAGCTTTTTATCACTTACGAGAGGAAGCACAAAACCCAATAGCTGCTGCAGCTCATCCGCGCCGGTTTTCTTGCAGTAATAATGGGCCCCCATGTTATACAGCTTTTCCGTGACCTCCGATTCTGAAGCCGTTGACTGAATAATAACCGGCAGGCCTTTTAGCCTCGTATCCTTTTTTATTTCAGCAAGGCATTCCGCACCGTGCATCTTAGGCATATTCAGATCGAGGAATAATACATCGGGAAGCTTTTTCTGATCGTGCAGGTAAGCCATGAGCTTTTCGCCATCAGTGACCATCGTTAGCTTTGACCTCAGCGAGGATGCATTTAATGCCATCTCGAAGAAAAAGCGGTCGTCCTCATCGTCATCCGCGAGAAGTATATGTAGTTTGGAGGCCACCATAAGAAAATGTTTATCGGATAACAGGAGTTGTGTGACCCAGGGTTAGTGCTAATTCTTAGAAAGGTACCGATTTAATTCAGAGTAGCCTCCTTTAATCCAAATCATTTTCAGAAGGATGCGGGCTTTTATTACTTTTGTGCCGATGATCAGAGAGAACAACAGGGCCTGCGGCATAATAGGAGCAGGAGTTTCGGGTTTAGCAGCCGCCATCCGCATGCGCAACAAAGGCTACCGCGTTACGGTTTTTGAGGCGAACAGCTTTGCGGGCGGTAAATTATCGTCGGAAAGCAACAAGGGTTACCGTTTCGACATGGGGCCTTCCGTGTTCACTATGCCCGGGTATGTGGATGAATTGTTTGTATTGTCCGGCAAAAAACCACGCGATCATTTTAATTATCAAAAGCTCGACCCGGTGTACCGCTATTTTTTCGAGGATGGCACCATGCTGGATGCCTGGCACGGAAAGGCACGCTTCGCAGCAGAAATGGCGAAAGTGCTGGACGAGAAGGAAAGCACCATCTTAAAATATCTTGATAATACCGAATACGTTTACAACCTTACGGCGGATGTGTTCCTGCACAACTCGCTTCATAAATTCAAAAACTTTTTCAGGAAGCCGGTATTGAAAGGCCTGCTGAACTTCCCTAAAATAGGGGCTTTTGAAACCATGAACCAGGCGAATGAAAAAGCGTTCAGCGAAAAAAAGCTGGTGCAGATCTTCAACCGCTATTCCACCTACAACGGCTCAAGCCCTTACCTGGCGCCGGCTACGCTCAATGTGATCCCGCACCTCGAGATCATGGAAGGCGCTTATTATCCCGAAGGCGGAATGGTTGCCATCACGGAAGCGCTGGTAAAGCTGGCGAAAGAGATAGGAGTGGAGTTTAAACTTTCTACTCCTGTGCATGAGATCGTAATTGAGAACAAAAAAGTAAAAGGGCTGCGAACGGATGCCGGTGTGGAAAATTTTGATGTGGTGATCAGCAACATGGATGTGTACAACAGCTACCTGAAGCTGATGCCGGATGTGAAGAAGCCTGAAAAAACGCTGAAGCAGGAGAAATCCAGCTCGGCGGTGATCTTTTACTGGGGAATAAAAAAAGAGTTTAAGGAGCTGGGCCTGCACAACATCCTCTTCTCCGATAATTATTTTGAGGAGTTCGATACGATCTTTTCAAAAAAATTGATTTACAACGATCCTACCATTTACATCAACATCACCTCCAAGCACACGCCAACAGATGCTCCCCCGGGTTGTGAGAACTGGTTCACGATGATCAATGTGCCGAATAACTCGGGGCAGGATTGGGATGCTTTGGTTGCCGGAGCCCGCGTAAACATGATCAGGAAGATCAACAGGATCCTGAAAACGGATCTTGAAAAGTACATCGGCTGCGAAATGACGCTTGATCCACGCCTTGTTGAAAGCCGCACCTCCAGCGCCTTTGGTGCCATCTACGGAAATGCCTCTAATAACAAGTTCGCCGCATTTTTACGCCATGCCAATTTTTCGAAAGAGATAGAAGGGCTTTATTTCTGCGGTGGAAGCGTGCATCCCGGGCCGAGCATTCCTTTGTGTTTGCTGAGCGCGAAGATCACGGTTGGATTGGTGGAGTGAGCTGTTCACCACGGATTACACGGATTGCACAGAGCAGTGCTTGTCACCCGCCCACTTTCTCGACTTCGCTCGAAATGACAACGCACGCTGCTTGTCATTCTGAGCGGAACGGAGTGAAGTCGAAGAATCTTCTTAATCGAATTTTATAGCGTCAGTTCGAGTAGCGAGGTACGAGTGTATCGAGAACAAGCTTACGCACTTCTCGATACTCTCCCTTCGGTCGAACTCGAAGTGACAACGCGCGCAACCCACACCGATTCGTAATTCGTAAATTCGTACAAATTCGTATCCGTACTATTCTTCAACGGAAGTCACCTTCCATGTTTTGCTGCACATTACCGAATCGTTGTGAGAGAGCTTTGAGGAGGTACCCAGCTTGCTGGAAGTTTTTGTCTGGGAAAAGGAGATGCTTGCCAACAGGATGAAGCAAACGAAAGAGAGTGTTTTTTTTATAGTGTTTTTAGTTTGAGTTTATCGTTAACCGTCTTTCCCGATACGTCTTCCCGAAAAGGGAAGGACACTCGAAATGACGGCAAATTATTTGAACGTCACCATTACAATTTTTCCTTCCTGCGTGATCAGGCTTTCCTGCACGCCGCCAATGAAGCGGGTACCGTCGGCCTTAAAAGAGCCTAAGCCCGCCCAAACCGCATGCCCCGCGTATTGCGCGCTTTTCGGCTCGTTGAAATACGTAAGGCGCTCTTTTCCGCTCCCGTCAGGGTTCATCATCCACCAGTCGGTGCCGTGCTTTGTGCTTTCCGTGCTGCTCATCCAGCAGATCTTGTTGCCGTCGGGCCTGTAAAATCCGTGCTCGTTGTAATCCCTGTCCGTTAATTTCAGGAGGTTCCCGCCAAGTGTATCAATGGTGTAAATATGCTCATCGAGGAAGGAAGGCTGGTTGATGTTGCTGCAGAAGATCAGGCGGCTGTCGTCGGGCGAAAAGCCATACACTTCATAAAAAGCATTCGCTACAGGCTCTATCGTGCGGATGTTGCTCACCACCGGCATGCTGTCGGAAGGATTGAATTTAAAATCGGCGATCTTGATGGTCCAGAAACCCGCCTGCTGCATGGGGTTCACAATGTTGGGGCGCAGCTTGCGGTCGGTCCACACGATCTGCTTTCCATCGTGCGAAAAGCGCGGCGCTATCACGCCATGGTCGTAATCGTTGATGAGGTCCACGATCTTATAGGCTTTGGTGCCGGTGGTATTCATGATCCAGATGTCGCAGTAGGCGCCGAAGCCCGGCAGCGCATCGGTGGAGGAGCCCGGGTGCACGGCTTCTTCCACGGCCATGATGATCCAGTTGCCGGAAGGATGCCAGTAGGGCGTGCAGATGTGCTTGTTGGGAAGAAGCGCGCTGGCGCAGGTGAGGCAAAGATCGCTGCCGCCGTTTTCATCCGCGAAATGAATGTCGTAATACGAATCGGCTCCCTTCATGGAATATGCGATGCGGTTGCTGCCCGACTGGTCCCAGCATACATCGAGGCCATGCTCGCGGTAAGAAGTTACAATTACGGGGATCTCATCTGCAGGAACGGCATTATCCTTTTGGCAGGAGAAGAGCGTCAACAGGAGCAAACAGGGGAGCAGCAGTTTTTTCATGCCGGATGTTTTAGTGTGAACTAAAGATAGCAATTAATTCACAGCTGCACAGCAACTTTAAAGCCAAGCCCTGAAGTGCCGAGGCTCACCTTGTCCATCATCCTGTACAGCTTTTTCCCATTGCGCTTATGCACGATGTACATGCTGGTATCGAACAGGAACAGGAAGCCACCCTGCAGGATCAGCGAGTTGCCCCAGCCCTTGAAGCGGTCGTGCTGCTTTGGCTGCGTCTTCGCCCTTTCGGTGAGGTACAGCCCGGTGGAGGAATACAGCAGGTCGAGCGCGGCATTGGCTATGTAGGTGGCTTCGGTGTTGCTTTGCCATTGCAGCGTTTTGTTCAGGTCGAGGTCGTTCTTCTCTTTCGGCAGCAGGCTGGCCACAACGATCAATGTATTTACGCCGTTGAACATGAGGTTCATCTCATGGAAATGCCGGTCGGTGCCGTTTGTATTAAAATACAATACACCGCTGGTTGCCATGTTGGCAAGGGCCCAGCCGCCGAGCACCTTGAGCCCGCGGGAAGTTTTGCGGTTGCGTGATTTGTTGAACTCGAACAGGTCGCCGGTGGAAGGTGCCTGCGCAAAAAGTGTTAGGGAAAATGAGCAGAGAATGAAAAGCGCGCTGAGTTTTTTCATGAGCGTTTCGTTTTTAAATATTCGTAAATGCCGATCACCAGCAGGAACTGGAGCATTCCGTAAAATGCATCCTCCAGCGGTATGGTGTATATACGCAGGCCGAGATTTTCCAGATTGTCGTACACCAGCACTGTTGACGTTAACACCCCATTTACAAGGAGGAAGGGAATGATGCATACCGTCCAGGCCAGGTAATACCTTCCCATCCAGGCTGACTTTAAAATAAACTGCTGAATGATGAGAAAGGCCGCAAGCATCACAAAGGTGAAGAGCGTATAGAACCTGTCGGTGTGAAGCGCGGCTGTAATCACCAGCAAGGCGATCAGCACAATGGAGATCAGTTTAGTGTAAGGGGCAAGCACATCCTTTTTTACAAAATAATTCATCACTTCGTAAATGAACACGCAGGAATAAGGCACAATGAAAAAGAAGAGCCATTCTTCGAGCGGCAGGCCCCAAAAAAAGATCCCGAGCGTGTATTCCGGCTTAAAGCTCCAGATGTGCATGCCGGCGAACCAGATGTCCCAGGCGATGAACACCACCGCCGAAACAAGGATCGCCGGGAAAAGCGCTTTCCATTTTTTATGAAAAGCAACCTTGTCCTCGAAGCTTTTATAAAGCGGGTAGGAGAGGGTGAAGGCAAGCACAAGCAGGTAGGTGAACTGTTTCATTGGTTACGGTTTACAGGCAAGCAGCAGCGTGAAAAATACCAGCTGGATAATATACAGCACCGGCGCCAGCCTGTTCTGCTTATGAAAATTCAATGAATGGAACAGGCAGAGAAAAGCAAACGACACGATGAACCAGGCGATGTAATTCCGCAGCGGGATGATGCCGTTGAGCCAGGACCAGAAGCCGTATGTGGGCGCGCTTTGCTCGATGAGCGCATCGAGTGCCACCAGCAGTGCCGCACCGGCAGCGCTTTTTAGAACGAGGTTCGCTTTCAGCTTACCGCTGATGGTGCCTGCGCAGTACACCAGCATAAGCCAGTTGACGCCGATCACCACGGGCACGCTCAGCAGCTGCCAGCCCAGCGCAGGGCCGTACCAGTATGCACCGAAGATGAGCCCGCTGTACACGCCGGCGGCTTCAATAAGAAATCCGCCAAGGAGCACGCTGAGCATGAACATAAGAAAAGCGCGGTTGAACCCTTTGTGATTATAAAGCAACAGCCCCGCGCTGAGCAGCAGGTTGAACGGTGTAAGCGAAAGGAACAGCTCCCTGTACATGCTGTTGATCCCGATGATCCCGGCAAGGTGTACAATTACGAGGGCCAGCGATGAAACGAGTACGCGCTTATTTTTTTGTTCCTGCATTGAGCTTTTTCTTTTCTTCCGCGCTGAGGGTTGCCGAAGCCAGCATGTATTCGCTGATCTTATTTTTCAGGGAAGTGTTCTTCAGCGAATCGAGGTGTGAAAGGATGTATCTTTTATCGGTATCGGCCTGCCTGTAATAGCCCAATGCTTTCGGACAGTTGGTTTGGATCGTAAAGCGAAGGAAGCGGAGCTCCACATTGGCGCTGTCGGCTGCAATGGCCTGCTCCAGCAGCTTTTTCCCGTTAGTGAACAGCTTTATCTTTTCCTGCTTGCTCTTTACATGGCTGGCCATGGAAGCGGTTATGGCGCCTTTGTAGCCGGTGATGAGATTATCGGGAGAATTTGTTTTTGAAACTTTCGCATACAGCTCCGCGCAGGTGGCGCTGTCGGTGTTCAGCTTGTAATACGCCTTGCGCAGCTGCTCAGTGGAAATGTTTTGCGCCTGCAGGGAAGCCGATGCAAGGATAAAAAGGAAGAACAGCAGCTTTCTCATTTTCAGATCATGTTAAGGCTGTGCTTCAGGTAAGAGCCGATGAACAGCATGTATTTCTTCGAATCGGGAATGCGGATCCGGCTTTCGATCACTTTTTCGGGGGCTGTGCGCTGGATCTTTTTAAACAGCGAAATGTAATAGATATACGCGAGGTACACGCCGAGCCTTGCCTTGCGGGGCAGCTTCTTAATGCCTCTCAGGCCGGCATCGAAATCTTTCTGTATGTCGGCTTCTATCTCTTTCTTAACTTCAGCATTGAAATTCATTGGGTCGAAGCCCGGAAAATACGAGCGGCCAAGCGTATGCACATCCGCTTTCAGGTCGCGCAGGAAATTGATCTTCTGGAATGCGGAGCCTAATTTCATCGCATCGGGCTTCAGCTCCAGGTATTGCTTTTCATCGCCTTCCACAAAAATTTTCAGGCACATCAGTCCCACCACTTCCGCCGATCCTAAAATATATTCCTCGTAACCCTCTTTGCTGTAATTTGTTTTGTCGAGGTCCATTTCCATGCTCCGCAGGAATGTATTGATGAGCTCCAGATCGATATGGTATTTATTCACGGTGTCCTGGAAGCAATGCAGGATCGGGTTCAGGCTGATCCCGTCGCGGATCGCATCGTGCGTATCTTTCGTAAATCGTGCAAGCAGCTCCTTTTTATCGGCATTGTGGAAGGTATCCACGATCTCGTCCGCAAAGCGCACAAAGCCGTAAATGGCATGGATGGGCATGATGAAATCCTTGTGCAGCAGGCTCACTCCCAGTGAAAACGAGGTGCTGTAGCTGGTGGTGACCAGCTTGCTGCAATTGTAGGATACGTTGTTGTATAATTCCATGTTTTGAGGTACAGATAACGGATCTGTGTTTGTTAACACACCCCTAACCCCTCTCCAGAGGGGAATTGATCCTGCACTATTTTAAACTTTGAGCTTTTATTCAAAACTTTAATCATCCTTTTAACCGTCTACGAACTCCTACCTCCCAAACTTCTTCACCACTTCCTTCGCCGCCACCAGCCCCGAAATAATGCTCGGCGGTACACCCGGCCCGGGAACGGTAAGCTGGCCGGCATAATACAGGTTGCTTATTTTTTTATTCTTCAGGCTGGGCTTTAAAATAGCCGTTTGCCGCAATGTGTTGGCAAGCCCGTATGCATTGCCGCCAAAAGAATTGTAATCCTTTTTAAAATCGTTGATCGCATAGCTTTTCTTAACGATCACATGTTGTTTGATCTGCTGCCCCGTTAAATGTTCGAGGCGGTCCATCATAATGTTAAAATATTTTTCGCGGATCTCCTCCGTGTCCTCAATGTTTACAGCTATGGGGATTAAAAGTACTAAATTTTCCATTCCCTCCGGAGCTACTGTTTTATCTGTTTTGGAGGCGCAGGTGGAGTAGAAGAGGGGATTTTGAGGCCATTGCGGACGGTCATAGATCTCCTCGGCATGCTGGTCGAAAGGCGCGTCGAAAAATAAATTATGATGCTCCAGGCCTTCTATCTTTTTATCGATGCCCACATAATACATCAGGCAGGAAGGCGCCATTTTGCGCGACTTCCAGTAGGCTTCGGAATAATTCCGGTATTGCTCTTCCAGTAAATTCTGTTCTATGTGATGGTAATCTGCCGCGCCGATGATCACATCTGCGCTGTATGTTTTTCCGTTGGAGATCACGCTTACCGCTTTGTTGTCTTTCACATGGATGCGCTCTACGGCTTCATTCGTAAGGATCTTCACGCCCTGCTGCTTTGCCACAGCTACCATGGCATCCACGATCACCGACATGCCGCCCATCGGGTACCAGGTGCCGAGCACAATATCGGCATAGTTCATCATGCTGTACAATGCCGGCGTTTCATTGGGCTTTGCGCCGAGGAACAGCACCGGGAACTCGAGGAGCTGCACCAGCTTTTCATTCTTAAAGTGTTTCCGGATGTACTTGCTGATGGATTTGAAAAGGTCCATGCGCAGCGCAGCGTTAAGGATGCGGAAATCCATGAATTCGAGAATGGAGAGGCTGGGCTTGTGCACAAAGTCCGACATGCTCACATGGTATTTGTATTCGGCATCCGCGAGAAACTTCTTCAGCTGCGCGCTGCTGCCGGGCTCATGCTTTTCGAACAGTGCATAAAATTCGTTGAGGTTGGCGGGAACGCGGAATACATCGTTTTTCCCGAAGAACACCGCGTAGGAAGGGTCGAGCCTGATGAGCTCATACTGCTGCGCTACAGTGGTGTTGAATTCTTTGAAGTATGCCTCGAACACATCAGGCATCCAGTACCAGCTGGGGCCCATATCGAAGGTAAAGCCACCTATCTCCAGCTTCCTTGCCCTGCCGCCAATTTCGGCGTTCTTTTCGAGCAGGGTCACATCAAAGCCTTCCTTTGCCAGCTTGCTTGCCGCGGAAAGCCCTGCAAACCCGGCACCGATCACAATTGCTTTCTTCTGGCCGGGAGGGATCATATCTTCTTTAATTCCGCGATGGCCTTTGATGGATCGGCAGCTGAGAACACGGTATTGCCGGCCACAAGCACATTCGCACCCGTATCGATCAGCTTCCTGTAGTTGTTCAGGTCAACGCCGCCGTCGATCTCGATCATTGCATTTGATTTGGTGGTGCGGATCATCTCGCGCAGCGCGCCCACTTTATGATAGGTGTTTTCAATGAATTTTTGTCCGCCGAATCCCGGGTTCACGCTCATTACGCAAACCAGGTCGATGTCGCCAAGAACATCCAGCAGCAGGTTTACCGAGGTATGCGGGTTAATGGCCACGCCTGCCTTCATTCCCAGCGCCTTGATCGCCTGGATGGTCCTGTGCAGGTGCGTGCAGGCTTCGAGGTGTACGGTGAGCACATCCGCGCCAGCGTCTTTGAATGCCTGCAGGTAGCGGTCGGGATCGTTGATCATGAGGTGCACATCCAAAGGCTTTGTCGCGTGCTTTTTGATCGCTTTCACAACAGGAAACCCGAAGGAGATGTTCGGCACAAACATGCCGTCCATAATATCAACATGGAACCAGTCGGCCTCGCTTTTATTGATCATTTCAACATCGCGCTGGATATTGGCGAAATCTGCGGATAAAATGGAAGGGGCAATGATATGGCTCATTAGAATTGTTGAATTTTAGAATTATTATTTGTTGAATCAAGAGCCGCAAAGGTACGAAAAAAGCAGGGAGAACCAATTCTGATCACTCCCGTTCAACTGTGAGGATCTCTTGATTGTTGAACATTTCCAGCAGCTGCGGCTTAAAAACAGCCTGTGCGGTATCGTTATATTCCATCGCTTTCAGTTCGCTGAATCCACTCTGCATGTCACTTGTGTATTGGTTCACCAGCAGAAAGACCGTATCATCCGCCACGCGCTCCACCTTGTAGGTGGTGTAAATACCTGGGCCTTGTTTAACCTCGTACACATCACCAGCAAAGGGATTTTCGATGAGCTCCTTATTTTTGTGATCTGCGATGAGTCTATTGACCATGGAGCAGATAATGCCTCCGGCAATAAGAATGAGGCCGGAGAACATCCATACCGGGATCCGGTTCCGGTTGTTCATATTACCGAATGCATGACGAAGCTCCTGCGGCATTTCTTTTTTTTCGAGCGGCAGACCGCACGATGAGCAATGGCTCTTCACCGTTTTGCCTATAGGGAACAAAGGGATCCAGAAGATGTGCGCATACCTGTGAAAAACATAAATTGAGAGGGTGAACGGCTTTCCGCAGTTATGGCAGGTGCATTCGGAAATATCCTCTTTGGCGGTTTGTGCCTGGCGCCATCCGTAAACGATCATAAGGAGTAGTGTTGTGTTCTGTGGTGTAAATATAGAGAAAAAAGAAGGGAGGAAAAAAAAGCAAAAAAGAGAGGAAACATTTTTTTGTTTCCTCTCTTTAAATTTTAATCAATCACAAAGTTCTTATCCTAAATAGGTTTTCAATATCTTGCTCCTGGAAGTGTGCTTTAATCTTCTGATCGCCTTTTCCTTGATCTGGCGCACGCGCTCACGGGTAAGGTCGAATTTTTCGCCGATCTCTTCCAGCGTCATGGCATGCTCGCCGTTGAGCCCGAAATACAGGCGTACCACATCCGCTTCACGCGAAGTAAGGGTGTGTAAAGCACGCTCGATCTCCCTGCGCAGTGATTCGTGCAGGAGCCCGTTCTCAGGGTTGGGAGCATCGTCCGATTCCATTACATCATACATGCTTCCGGCGTTGTCGTCGCCGGTGGTAAGCGGCGCATCCATGGAAACATGGCGGCCGGTGTTCTTCATCGATTCCTTTACATCGCTTTCGGAGATCTCCAGCATCACGGCAATTTCAGCGGCGCTCGGCTCGCGCTCAAATTCCTGCTCTAATTTTGAAAATGTTTTATTGATCTTGTTGATGGAGCCGATCTTGTTCAGCGGAAGTCGTACAATACGCGACTGCTCGGCCAAAGCCTGCAGGATCGACTGGCGGATCCACCATACGGCGTAGGAAATGAACTTGAAGCCGCGGGTCTCATCAAAGCGCTGCGCTGCCTTGATCAATCCTAAATTGCCTTCATTGATAAGGTCGGGAAGGCTGAGGCCCTGGTTCTGGTATTGCTTGGATACGGATACAACGAAACGTAAATTGGCTTTGGTGAGTTTTTCAAGGGCAGCCTGGTCGCCGGCGCGGATCTTTCGGGCTAATTCTACCTCTTCATCTGCAGTGATCAGGTCTACTTTTCCGATCTCCTGTAAATACTTATCCAGTGACGCGGTCTCACGGTTAGTAACCTGTTTCGATATCTTGAGCTGTCTCATAAAAAAACGGTGGTTTGTTTAAAACGATATTCCTATACGGGGGCGTTTCCTCAAATGTTACACTAAAGTACATTTTTTTTACGATAAAGTAAGTTTTTTTGCCGACAGACGGATTTTTCGCTAAAAAGCAGGAGGGGAGCGGTTTCCGGCGAATTATGATTATCATTGCAGGAAATCTTGCAATGAATGGAAAACCAGTCGCATTTCAAAACTTATATAAAAGGCATCTTTACCAGGCAAAAAATTGTGCAGTTCCTTATTTCGGACGTACTTGGGAATTTTATCGGCTTTGCCGCAGGCTTTTTCACCTCCTCCATGTTTACGCATTACGTAACGGAGAAGAAAAGCATCAACAACCTGTTCGGGCTCATGAAAAGAAAGCAGTACGAGGTGAATGATACACCAGGCTGGCTTCACTGGCTGATCTCCATCCTGATCGGCTTTTTGGTGATGGAAACCTTTCGCTATATTTTTTACGAGAAGAATTACCTCGTGATCTGGGGCAGGATAAAAGGCATAGGAAGCAAGCCTGTTAAGGAAGACTGATCTATGAGTATGAAGATTTTGCTTATCTTTTTATAAAAACAATGCCATTCAGGCGGCCGATATTAAGAACTCCTTTCTTATACCCGTTTTTAAAATCCTTTATATTCAAGGGGTCTTCCAGTCCGCTAAGAACGTTGAATTTCTCCATCCTGCCTAAGTTATCGATACGAACACCGGCAAGATAATTTTTTTTGCCGTCCCTGTATTTGAATTCAAGTGCCTCTCTGTTGTATATTTTTCCGAAATTTTTAATGTTATCATTGAAAAAAATATCAACGCCATCGCCGGAGACAATTGAATGAAATGATAAGGCCCTGGTGGCCCATGTGGATTGTACCTTAGAGATCCTGTTTGCCCAAACCACTTGATCGTTATTGATCCTGGAAACAATTATATCTCCGAGATTCCGTACCGGCATCGTTGTTGTCCGCGTGCCGGAAGCGTTCTGATTAGCGGAGAAGCTGGTGCTTGTGCCTTCCGTAAGGAATTCAGATAGTATATAAAATGATCCGTTCTCTCCTTCACTGATGCTCCGGACCTTTAAATCAACAATAGACATATTGTGGTTGCTGGTATCATTAATGCCTTTTGGGAAAGGATAAAAATACTGATGCACCGGCTGGTAGTTCTTATCAAGGACTATTTTGTAATTCCCCGCCTCATTGCCATACCTGCCGATATAACTGCCAAAGACATATACACCATCCCTGGTTTCAACTATTTTACCGTCCAGGATAGATTCCTTTTCTCCTCCCGGCATCTTTACAGTGAATGAAGACTGGTCCGGTTTATAAACGGTGAGCGTTCCTTTCCAGTTTAGAACCAGGACATCGCCTGCATTCACTATTGCCAGATCCTGGTTGGGGCCTGATTTTATAAGGTATCTGCTCCATAAAGGTTTCAGTTCCTTATCTAAAACATTTATTTTAATGTTATCAGCGCTGTATGCTAACCGGGTTGTATTGGTTGCCAGCATGTAATACGACAGGTCATTTGAAAAATAGCTTCTCAGATCCCAGTTCACCGGTTCAAAATAAGCATCGATCATAAAATGAAAGGGAGCCAGGCTCTTCCTCTCAGATATTATAAATACTTTATTATTTATCTTTAATTCCTTTGGATCTATTTCTACTCCTAACACCGTGATAGAATCTTCCTTGGTTGTATATAAAAGAAAGATATGGCCGTCTGTTCTGATCAAATGCCGGTAAACAGCCTCGGAGGGCAGGGGACTTTCTGAAATGTTTTCTTTGATAAGCGTCAATCCGCTGTTATACATCTGCATCAGGAACTGTTGCTTTTTCTGGCCTATCCAGATAATATCGTCGTTATCAAGCATAACGGCATCTCTTACCTCATATCCTTTCTGGGATTTGGTTTTAGCGAATGTTTGAACTACATACGGACTGTTCGATTGTGCGTAAGACAGGGCAAAAAGGCATGTAAGTAAAAGGCTGAGAAGTGTTTTCATACTAAGAATTAAAAAAAAAGGAAAACCGGTGAGGGTTTTCCTTTTTTTACATATTAAGTTTAGATTTTAATTCTGCGCAGCCTGTTGTTGTTGTTCAGGCTTCGGCAATAAGGCTTTGCGCGACAATTTGAACTTGCCTGTTTTCGGGTCAACGCCGATCAGCTTCACCTGGATCTTGTCGCCTTCTTTCAGAACGCCGTCCATTGACTCAAGTCTGCGGTGCTCCACTTCAGAGATGTGCAGCAATCCGTCTTTACCTGCCATGAACTCAACGAATGCGCCGAATGCCATGATGGATTTTACTTTTCCTTCGTACACTTCACCAACTTCCGGCTGGGCAACAATGCCTTTGATCTTCGCGAGTACCGCGTTGATCGCTTCAGCGTTGTTTGCAACGATGTCGATATGGCCCTGGTTGTTGATCTCTTCGATAACAATGGTAGCGCCTGTTTCACGCTGCATTTCCTGGATGATCTTTCCGCCGGGCCCGATTACCGCGCCGATGAATTCTTTAGGGATCACCATTTTCACGATGCGCGGAGCATGCGGTTTGTAGTCAGGACGGGATTCAGAAATGGTTTTGGTCATTTCCGCAAGGATGTGTAAACGTCCTCTTTTTGCCTGTTCCAATGCTTCTGACATTACTTCGTAAGGAAGTCCGTCAACTTTCAAGTCCATCTGGCAGGCAGTGATCCCGTCTTTTGTTCCGGTAACTTTAAAGTCCATATCTCCCAAATGATCTTCATCTCCGAGGATATCGGAAAGGATCGCGTATTTTCCTTTAGCATCGGTGATCAGTCCCATTGCGATACCTGATACCGGCTTGGTGATCTTCACACCGGCATCCATCAGCGCAAGCGTACCTGCACAAACTGTAGCCATGGAAGAAGAACCGTTCGATTCAAGAATATCGGAAACAACACGCACTGTGTATGGGTTCTCCGGTGATAATACCTGTTTCAGTGCACGCTCAGCCAGGTTACCGTGGCCTACTTCACGCCTTCCCGGCCCGCGGTTTGGTTTTACCTCGCCGGTGGAGAATGCAGGGAAATTGTAATGAAGCATAAAGTTGTTTTGTCCCTGGAACAATGCCCTGTCAATTGACTGAAGATCTAATTTTGTTCCGAGTGTAACGGATGTTAATGATTGTGTTTCACCGCGGGTGAAGATGGCAGAACCGTGTGCAGATGGCAGGTAGCCGATCTCGCTCCAGATAGGGCGGATCTGGTCTGTTTTACGGCCATCGAGGCGCGCTCTCTCATCCAGTACAAAACGGCGAACCGCATCGTACTCCACTTCGTGGTAGTATTTTTTTACAAGCGTGGTGTTGATCGTTGCTTTTTCTTCCTCAGGCAATGAATCGATGAATTCAGTTACCACGGCTTTGAAAGCAGCGCTGCGCTCTTTTTTGTTCGGGTTCTGTGATTTTGCCACTGCGTATGCTTTGTCGTAAAGCGCTTTGTGAACGCGTTCACGCAGCTCGGCATCGTTTGTTTCGTGGTTGTATTCGCGCTTCACGATCTTTGCGCCTTTTGCAGCTTCTACTTTCGCAACAAGCTCGTTGATGGCGTTGATCTGTAATTTAATGGCTTCGTGTGCAAATTTGATGGCTTCCAGCATTTCCGCTTCGGAAACCTCTTTCATTTCGCCTTCCACCATCATGATGTCTTTTGCGTTTGCAGCAACGATCATATCAAGTGTTGATTTCGATTGTTCTTCTACCGAAGGATTTACTTTCAGCTTGCCGTCAATTTTAGACACGCGCACTTCAGATACCGGGCCGTCGAACGGGATATCGGAAACCGAGATCGCAGCAGATGCAGCAAGGCATGCCAGTGCATCAGGCGATGCGTTCTTGTCGCCGGAGATCAGGGAGATCATCACCTGTGTATCGGAGTGGTAATCAGCAGGGAAGAGCGGGCGTAAAGCGCGGTCAACCAAGCGGCTGATCAATATTTCGTAATCGTTTAAACGTGCTTCGCGTTTGAAGAATCCGCCGGGGAAACGTCCTGCAGAAGCAAATTTTTCCTGGTAATCTACAGATAAGGGAAGGAAATCAGTTCCTTCTTTTGCATCCTTGTTTGATACTACCGTTGCAAGCAACATGGTATCGCCCATTTTAACAACCACCGAACCGTCGGCCTGTTTCGCTAATTTTCCTGTTTCTAATGTAATTGAGCGGCCATCGCCTAATTCAAATGTGTGTGAAATTCCAATTTGTGACATGTTTTTTCTTTTTTTTAATTTATTGTTTTCGTGACCTCTTTAACTTATTTATTAACTTATTTATTCAAAATCGTTTAATTATAAATGCAAAAAAGCATCCCGGGTTGCCGGAATGCCTTGAAGTACTATCTATTCGGTCATTAAGATTATTTCCTTAATTCTAATTTTTTAACTACCGCACGGTATCTTTCGATATCGGTTTGTTTTAAGTAGTCAAGCAGGCTGCGTCTTTTTCCAACTAAGTTCAAAAGCGCACGCTGTGTACCGAAATCTTTTTTATTGGATTGCAGGTGGTTTGTCAAATGCAGGATCCTGTGGGAAAACAAAGCGATCTGGCCTTCAGAGGAGCCAGTATCTTTTTCTGATTTGCCGTGTTTTTTGAAGATGTCTTTTTTAATTTCTGATGTTAAATACATTGTATCTCGTCTTTTAATTTTTTAAATTCGGACTGCAAAGATACAAATTTTCATATAAACTCCAATTTTTTGAACTAATTTTTTACAGGCCACCCGTTCCCATGGCTTATTTTCTCTTTCCCGGCCTGAAACGCTTGGCAATATCCAGCACCACCCCGATGCTGCCAAAAGTGGACTGGTACCGGATGTCGCCGCCGGAAAGCTTCATGGTAAGCCCGTACTGCGCCTGGAGCTTCAGGTATTTATATCCCAGCCGCACGGTAAAGGCCGGCTCTGCAAAGGTATAATATCCATCGAGAAGCCTGCCTTTGTCGAGGTAATCTCTCGCCAGCTCTTCTTCCCCAAAGCCGCTGTACGTAAAGCGCGAATATTTTACAACGGAAACACGCGGGGTAAAGGCCGCGTCGAAATACTTATTGCTGTACCCGATGCCGGGCTGGATGAACGCCCTCGCGCCTTTGGCATAAAAGGAATTGGTCACCTCCGCATTATCGTAATTGGTATAGGTCACTTTTTTATTAACGGAGCCCATTCCGCCGCCAATGTAGGTCTCGAACACGAGATGGTTCTTCAGCGGGGTGAAATAGCCAAGCCCCAGCTCTCCCATCCGCCCTTCATGCACGAAGTATTCTTTTCCCTCATAGGTCCTGTAATACCCGTTTGCCATTACACCCACATGGTCGGTCACCGCCACCGCCACCTGCAGGTCGGTTTCATCAAAATTGGCCTTTATCTCGCCTTTCTCCTGCAGTAAGGGTGCGTTCACGGTATTCGGCACATACAGGTTGGTGCTGCAGGAAGAGAAGAGGGCGGCGGCCGCAATGCTCATAAAAAGATAGCGTGTTTTCATAATAATTGCCTTTTAGTTCAATTATATAATTACCAACTGCATGCCAGTGAAGGGTTTAAGCGACTAAGCGGATCATTTGATCATCTGAACAGATCACTTTCGCCGCCGGAAAAACATTTTTTAAAGCCGGGAGAAAAGCCATGGTGTGGAATTTCAGCCCGTGACTGTTATTTTGTTCCCGGTTCTTTCCCAGGGCCTTTGTACCATTTTGCAATATCGATCACCAGCCCGATGCTTGCAAAGTTGGGGCTGTGCTTTATGTTGGCCGGCCCCAGGTCCATCGTAAGCCCGTACTGCGCCTGCACCTTCACAAACTTATAGCCTGCCCGGATGGTAAGCGCCGGCTCTGCGAACATGTAAATGCCGTTGGTGAGGCGGTTGTTATCGAGGTAATCTTCCGCCAGCTGGGCATCGGTATAGCCATAGCTTTTGAAATGGGTGTATTTTACGAACGACAGCCGCGGCGTAAAGGCAAGGTCGAAAAAGCGGCTGCAGTAGCCGAGGCTGGGCTGCAGGAAAGCCTTGGTGCCCTGCGCCGAAAAGGATGCCCAGTACACGCTGTTATCGCTGGCGGTAAAGGTTTGCTTTTTATCGATGGTACCGATCCCGACGCCGGTATAGGTCTCGAACACAAGGTTGTTGCGAAAAGGCTTGTAGTAGCCGAACCCTGCTTCTGCCAGGTTTCCCTGGTGCGTGTAATTCTCATTGCTCTCGTACGACTTGTAGAATCCATTGGCCATCACGCCCCAGTGATTGCCAACAGCCACAGCGATCTGCGCATCGTTCTGGTCCACATTGATCTTCACCTCGCCCTTTTCATTCAGGAGCGGAACGTTCACGGTATTCGACACATACATGGTAGTGGAGCAGGAGCTAAGCAGGATAATTAAGGCAGATGGTATAAGAAGATAGTTTGTTTTCATTTTCAATTGATTTGATTCAATTGAAATGAGTACAAGTTCATGCCATTGCGAATTACGAATAGTACGAATTACGAATGCCGCGAATAGTACGAATTACGAATTGTCCGAATATGGGTACGAATCGCGAATTGTTACGAATTTACGAATCTGTGCCTGTCAGTTCGAGCGAAGTCGAGAACGTGTGTGGAGTCTTAAATCGGAGTGTCATTGCGAGGAGGCACGACGAAGCAATCTCATAAACGAAATGCAAATTATCTGTATGAAATACGAATCCTACAAAGTGTGTGCGCCTGTCAGTTCGAGCGGAGTCGAGAACGTGCGAGAGGTAGCTTCGCTGATATTTACGAGCGAAAGTGGATGTCTTCTTTAGAATTTTCACTCATCTTCAATAGCCCCGATCGCAGCGGAAATCCTTTGCCACTTTTTCAGTGGCGAAGATTGAAGTGAAGAGCGGGAGAGATGCATCCAACGAAGAGTGATCACCTGCTCCGGATAAAAAAAATTGTGATATTTAATAGAGGGGAAAACTTAATTCTTCAGCATTTTCAGCAGCTGCGCTAATTTCGTCTTCAGCTCTTTCCGGTTCACGATCTTATCGAGGAAGCCGTGCTCAAGAACAAACTCCGAGGTCTGGAAGCCTTTCGGAAGGTCTTTCCCGATAGTTTCCTTCACAACGCGCGGGCCTGCAAAGCCGATCAAAGCGCCCGGCTCGGCAATGTTAAGGTCGCCCAGCATGGCATAGGATGCGGTAACGCCGCCGGTGGTAGGGTCGGTTAAGAAAGAGATGTATGGTACTTTTGCTTCAGCCATCCGCGAAAGCTTGGCGGAGGTCTTTGCCATCTGCATTAAGGAGAATGCCGCTTCCATCATGCGGGCGCCGCCTGATTTGGAAATGATCATCAAAGGCACTTTGTGCTCGAGGCAGTAGTCAATGGCGCGGGAGATCTTTTCGCCTACCACCGAGCCCATGGAGCCGCCGATAAAGCTGAAATCCATGCAGGCTACCATGAGGTCTGCGCCTTCCACTTTTCCGTGGGCGGTGCGGATCGCATCCTTCAGATCCGTTTTCTTAATGGTGTCAACAAGGCGGTCGGTGTACTTTTTTGTATCGGTAAAGTTCAGCGGATCGCCGGCTACGAGGTTGCTGTTGATCTCGGTGAACTGGTTGTCATCAAAAATGATCTCGAAATATTCGGCAGAGCCGATCTTCTCATGGTACTGGCATTCTTCATTGGTGCACACATAGTTATTCACTGCATGCTCGGTGGAAGGGGATATTTTCTTGCACTTCGGGCATTTGTACCAAAGGCCTTCCGGTGTTTCTTTCTTATCTTTAGTAGAAGTGGTGATCCCTTCCTTAATGCGTTTAAACCAACTCATATCTTTAATTTTGATTTGTTGGATTTTTGAATTTTAGAATCGGATCTCAATTCTAAAATTAAAAAAATCTAAAACTCTAAAATTCGATTATTACGCTATTGTAATTGTCTTGTCCAGGTACACATCCTGGATCATGTTCAGCAATTCCACGCCTTCTTTCATCGGCTTCTGGAATGCCTTACGGCCGGAGATCAGTCCCTGTCCGCCGGCACGCTTGTTCACCACCGCGGTGGTTGCAGCTTCCCCCATATCCGAAGCGCCTTTTGATTCGCCGCCGGAATTGATGAGGCCGAAACGTCCCATGTAGCAATTCGCCACCTGGTAGCGGCAAAGGTCGATCGGGTGCTCGGTAGTTAATTCTGAATATACTTTTGGATGTGTTTTTCCGAAGTTAATGGCATTGTAACCGCCGTTCTTATCCGACATCTTCTGCTTGATGATATCCGCCTGGATGGTTACCCCGAGGTGATTGGCCTGGGAGGAAAGATCGGCAGCCGTGTGGTAATCCACACCGTCTTTTTTAAATGCATTGTTGCGGGTATAGCACCAGAGGATGGTTGCCATTCCCAGCTCATGCGCGCGCTCAAACGCCGCAGCCACTTCCACGATCTGGCGGCCCGATTCTGCCGAGCCGAAATAGATGGTAGCTCCCACAGCAACCGCTCCCATGTTCCATGCATCCTCTACGGAGCCGAACATGATCTGGTCAAACTTGTTAGGGTAGCTTAAAAACTCATTATGGTTGATCTTTACAATGAAAGGGATCTTATGTGCGTATTTGCGGGAAACGGATGCCAGCACGCCGTACGTGGATGCCACTGCATTGCAGCCGCCTTCAATGGCGAGCTTTACAATGTTCTCCGAATCAAAATACATCGGGTTAGGGGCGAACGATGCGCCTGCGCTGTGCTCAATTCCCTGGTCGACAGGCAAAATGCTCATGTAGCCTGTATTTGCCAGGCGGCCTGTTCCGTATAATTGCTGGAGACTGCGCAGTACCTGCGGATTGCGGTTCGATCCCGCGAAAGAGCGGTCAACAAAATCGGCGCCCGGTAAATGGATATGTTCTTTTGTAATGGTCTTGCAGGTGTGATCTAATAAATTAGCGGCATTTGCACCCAGTAACTCTTCGATTTTTTTAGTTGCCATCGCGTTTTTCAGTTTTTAATAAATTCAGCGGTCCGTTTTTACGGATGGCAAAGCTAATAAAAAATCCATGATCTGCGAATCATTTTTTTTCAGCGCGGGCAACCTTTAGAACGGGTAATTGATCCCGATATTGAACACGAGGAAGTTATATTTCCGGTTATTGTGCGCCACCTTGTAATCGGCTTTCCAGGCGGGGTCGAAGAGCTTCCCGATCACCCAGCGCTTTTCCTCGGGGAACTGCGGGTCACGCATTTTGATCCCCATATCCAGCCTCAGCACAAAGAAATTGAAATCGGCCCGCAGGCCAACGCCGGACCCTACGGCAATTTCCTTGTAAAAGCGGTCGAACTCGAACTCAGCCCCCGGCTTGCTCGGATTGCGCTCCCGCAGCCATACATTGCCGGCATCCACGAACAGGGCGCCGTTCAGCATTTTGAACATTTTGAACCTGTATTCCACATTTCCTTCCAACTGCCCGTCGCCGAACTGGTCGAAGGAGAAGCTGCCATCATCGGCGTAGGAGCCGGGGCCAAGCGTGCGCGACTGCCAGGCACGGATGCCGTTGGACCCGCCGCTGAAAAAGGCGCGCTCGAAGGGAAGGGAAGTAAAGTTTTTCAGGGGAACACCGATGCCGGCCGCGATCCGGAACACTACCTTGTTGATCTCGTCCGGACTAAGGTAATAACGGTAATCGCCATCCACCCTCAGGTATTGGGAGTACACCACATCCGCCAGCTTATAGCGGCCCTGCTCATCCATGCTGAACGTGCCCGGCTGGAAATAGTTCACCGAATTGTACAGCCCGCGGAGGATGTTCCCGGACGATTCCGCGCTGGCTTTGAAATAGGAGAAGTTAACATCCCTGTTGAGGTCCTGCTCGTTAAAGGTGAATGTATATATAGTGCTGGTTGATAAGTGATTGCTAAAGCTATTTAAAGTATAAAGATCATGCACGTTCTCTTCCAGGTAATTCTTAAAGGTAGGGCTCAGGAACACTTTTACAAAGTTGATCACAAGCGGGTTGATGGTATGCCGCTTCTTGGTATTCTCCTTCCAGGTATAACCGAAGGAAAGATTGGTGATGTAACGGGTATAATCCGGCCGCCGCTGGTAGATCATGGAGCTGGTGAAAATGGTCTTCGGGTTGGCCTTTTTCGAGATCTGCACCCTGAACGGAAGCAGGAAGCGGGGAATGGTCACATTCAGTTCCGGCCCCAGCTCAATGGTATTGAACTGGTTGGCGGCTGCCGTAAGGTTGGTGGTGCTTTCGGATGTTCCGAACACCTGCTGCGCGGCAACGCCTCCTTTTAAGCGCAGCTCGAGCACCTCGGCGCCTTTGAGCAGGTTCCTGTTCTGGAACACGATGCTGCTCGAGAGGCCGAAGTTCCCGGAAGTATTGGTGCCTTCCGTTTCAATGGTGAGGGATTGCTTATAGATGGGGCTGAGCTGGATATGACAATCGAGGTAATCGCCGCCGGCCGCCTCAAAGGAAATGTTGATCGTTTTAAAGGCCTTGAGCTCGGAAAGGCGCTTGTACGAATCGTCCACGTTGAGCAACTGGTACAATTCACCCTTGCGGATAAAGATGGAGCCCAGCAAAACCCGTGTCTTGTAACGAAGCTTCGTGGTATGAAGAATCGTGTATTCCTCCACTTTCAGCGTATCCTTCGGGGAGCTATCGTATTTTTTGGAAACAAAATCGGGCTCTATGTACACGTTGTTCACGTAATACCTGCGGTGCGGTGTTTCCACGATGGAATCGGAGCTTTCCGAATACTTGCGGGCAAAGTTCTTGATCCCAATCGTAATGTTCACTCTTTTATTCCCGGTGGTGGTATCCACCTCGTAATAGATGTATTCCTTCGTAAAGAAAAAATACCCGTTGTTGTTCAGCTCCGTGGTAATGCGCTCCCGTTCGGCCTGCAGCATGTCCACATCGTAATTGTTCCCTTTCACGATCTTCCTGCCTGCCGTATCCGAAAGCACATAATAGGCAAGCTGCTGGTCGGGGATGCGGTACTCCACATTGCTGAAGGTGTATGGATCAGCGGCTTCTATGATGTAGTAAACATCGGCTTTCTTCCTTCCCCTGTAATGCACCGAATCCTTCACCGAGCTGATGAAATAGCCTTTGTTGTTGAGGAAGGATTTGACCTGCCTTGCGGATTTATCGGCCAGCAGCGAATCATAGATCACCGGCGGCTCGCCGATATTCAGCAGCCATTCCCCGAATAGCTGGCGGTCTTTCTTCTTCGGCTTTTTCCCTTTTGCAACGCGGCGGCTGTTCTTCCGCTCCATTTTTTTGTCGTACACGATGCGTTTCCGCTTCACGCGCTCCTCGTTCGCCTGGTTGTACAGCCAGAGGTGAAAGCGGATGAACAGGAGGATCTTCCTGTTCGGCTTTTGCTTGATGTAGCTCTCTATGTCGTTGTTGTCGAGCTTTGTATCCTTGTTGATAATGTGGTTCTTATGAAGCAGGTGCTCATCGCTTCTCAGTTTTTTGGCGGGGTTACAGGCAAACAATAAAAGGGGCAGGAGAAGTACCGGCAGAATGGATCGTATGTGGAAGCGCTGTTTTATCAATTTGCCGTTGCCGTTTTTAAGGGGCACTAAATTAGTACATTTGTCGAAATAAAATCCAATTTAAGATGCTCTCCAAAAACCAGATCAAGTTTGTAAATTCCCTCAGGCAGAAAAAATACCGCGAAGAGCATAACCTGTTTATTGCGGAGGGAGCAAAGATTGTTCCCGAGCTGCTCGCTTCCGGAATTAAGGTAAAGCAGGTGTTTGCCACCTCCGCCTTTTTAAGGCAGCACCAGCTCGATGCCGCCATCGAGCGCTTTGAGATCAAGGAGGCGGAGCTCGAGCGCATCTCCACGCTTATGACGCCTAATGAGGCGCTGGCGCTGTGCGAGATCCCGGCGTATGAGCTGGATGCGAATGCCTTAAAGGATAATTTAACACTGGTGCTCGACGAGATCAAAGACCCGGGAAACATGGGAACCATTATCCGGATCGCCGACTGGTTCGGGATCGGGAACATTGTGTGCAGCCCTACTTCCGTGGATGTGTTCAACCCGAAAGTGGTGCAGGCTACGATGGGGTCCATTGCAAGAATCAAGATCCATTTTCTTGAGCTTGCCGCTTTTATAGAGGAGCAAAAGAAAGTAAACGCAGTGCCGGTATTCGGCGCCCTGCTGGAAGGGGAAAGCATTTACTCGAAGCAATTGCCTTCCAAAGGCCTGATCGTGATCGGGAATGAATCGAAAGGCATTTCGGAAGAGCTTCAGCAGCTGATCACCGACCGGATCAGCATCCCATCCTTTTCACATTTCAGCCAAAGCGGTGGTGAGGCCGAGTCGCTGAATGCGGCTATCGCAACGGCTATTATTTGCTCGGAGTTCAGGAGAGGGCAGTAGTCACATCCCTGGCGTACCACCCCAACCCTCCTACGAGGAGGGAGCCGATCCTGCTAAAAATGTTCATTATTATTTTGCTAAATGCTCTCGCATGCAGGATGCATTCCCCTCCTTCCAGGAGGGATTAGGGGGTGGTTTACATCTGTCGTGTTGTACTACCCAAACCCTCCTAAAGGAGGGAGCTGATATTGCTAAGGATTAAAAAAATCTTTATTTTAAAATTTCAGCTTAATATTTTTAGCAATAAAGTAATCACGGAGGCGCGCGTGAGGCCTGAAAGCCTGCGATGCCGTGTTGCCTGTGGGGAGGGATCAGGCTTTCTTGTCCGCCTAGGCGGATTGTTTCTTTTTTATCAAGAAAAAAGAAAAGGAGAAGTACAATCTGAGGCGTACCACCCCAACCCTCCTACGAGGAGGGAGCCGATACTGCTGAAAATGTTCATTATTATTTTGCTAAATGCTCTCGCATGCAGGATGCATTCCCCTCCTTCCATCTAAATTACGCAACGGCCAAGGCTGTTTAAAATCAAAAGGCCAGATATTTCTAGAAATATCTGGCCTTTTTGACTTACCTGTTAAGATTTTTGTAAAATTCTTGATTTTGCTAAACCTAAGGGGATTATGTGATTTAAACACGTTGTATCACATATTCGAGCTAAAGTTCAAGTAAGAGTCTTATCTTTAAAAAGCGTTTGTATAATATTTGCTTAATACTGATATGGCAATTGTCCATCATCGCCAATATTTATAACGTAATTAAATAAGGAGATATTTTTAGTCAACCAGTAATCCATTTCATTATGAACAAATTCTTTTATTTGTTTCAAAATTTCGGTAGTTTTAGGATCAAGCATTGTTACGAGTTCTGTCGCATCATGCTCATAAAAATCTTCACGCCCGTTAGGAAATTTAATTTTTGACTTTCGTTTCAATTCCTCAAAACTATCTATTTTCCATTCCAGCCTAAAATAGCGACATAAGAATTCATAGTTCCGATGCATAGATTCTAAATATATCAAATCTAGCCCCTCCAATGCCAAATGAAAATCCCTTCCAGAATGCTCTTCTATATAGTCTTGGTGGTGCTGTACATTTGATAAAAAAAACAAGAACTCGCTTTCAAATCGCTCCCGATAAAATTCATAATAAAAACGAGTTTTAAAATCTGTCTCACTAAAGACAAGAGATTTTTTTATTATATAATAGAATTCTTCTTGCTTTTCATAATTAATATAGTTTTGCCTTATGTATTGATCTACAGGAATGCAATACATTTCCTGTGCTTTAATATCTGTTAAAAAAAGAAACACTGGAACTTGAAAATGATACCAATAATTAGTGGTACTTATTTTAACGTCTCGAATTGTAAACTTATCTTCTTTAGTCCATGATATTGACTCTTTAGATTTTAGTTGGCATAAGACAAGATGCCCAGTTAAAGTACCATTGTCATTTACAATTTCGACATAACAATCTATCCCATAATCTCTCTCTGTCACCTGCCGAACAATCCATTTTCTCGGAATTTTATCATTGAACAGTTTAAAAGAATCTGACTCCGAGATATGTTGCGAAGCTCTTATAGGCATTTCCCTTTCCATAAATATTAAGCTCGTATAATAATTTTTACTATTTATATCAAATCTTCTTTTTCTTCCATATTTATCAACATGGAAGAGTTCAAACCAAATATTGAGACAGTTGCCTTACTAAGCAGCTTCGATACACGAGAATACTCACGTTTAAATCAAATCCGCGAAATTATGCAGCTTGGGCAACTGATAACTGATAAAAGCAAGTTATATGAGATCAAGCGCATTCTGAATGAGTCAATGATAGATTACGTAGAGGTTGGAAAGCAAACTAATCCTAAATATTATCAGGATTTTCCAATTCAAAAACTTCTTTTTCCAGAAGTTTCCTAACGTAAACATTTTTCCAGATACCCTTTTGGTTAATGGGGTCCGCAGGTAAGCTTTGAAGGCCATATTTACATGCTTCTTTTTTTACTTCTCTTGCGGCTTCTAAATCGAGTGTTTCTTCAAAGAAAACAATGTCTTTATACTGTTCATTATACTTCCACTGAAGTTCCTTCTCATTTGCATCTGTTATCCCAATCCCATACAACCTGAAGCGCTCCTGATTACCAAGAGTACTCAGAATATTCATTACAACAACATTAGCATCGAAAAGAGGAGGATCAAAATTCATATTCATTTTATTTCAATAAAGATACATATCAAATTAAAATACACAAATGTCGGATAGCCCATTTCTTTTGAAAATGAGCAAATAGTTCTCCACAGAATCACATCACATTATTTTTTCATAAGGTATACCTATATCATCAAAACAAAATACTTCATTCAAGAAGTGACACGTTACAGTAATAAAAACACGTCTAAACTTGTTTAATCGCAAGTTTCCAAGCTTTAATTCTGGAAGTTTTTCAGCAAGAACTTTTAAGACTCCTTGATAAATATTGTTCGCTAAAGCTGAAATCACAAAAAAGACCATATTTTGGTTTAAGAAAGAAAATGGAGGGTAGTTCCAATTATAATGTTTTTTGAGCACATGAAAGTTATGTTCCATAGTCGCCCTATGATTGCTAAAGGTCAAAATCTCACTTATAGAACTCTCAAAATCATTTGTAAGCACTAATTTATATGCGTATTCCCCTCGCTTTATCCATTTTGATGGCCGCTTTCTTTGTGCAACTGAAGTACGAATGACAACCATGCGAAATTCAGTCGTATCGTGAGCGAATGTATAGGGTATGCTTGTACACTCGCAATCCCAACCAATTTTTTGAGTTTTATAAGTAATTGGTTCCCACACAGCATTCTTCCTTAAGCGCTCGTAAACCAAAGGACTACTCTTTCCACCTACATAAAATTGTATATTTTGGTCATGGAGATAGTTCAGAGCTTTTATACTAAAACCCGCAGCATCCATTCTCACTTTACCAACCGTTATCTTGTTTTTTTTCAGTAATTCAATAGAGTTTTCTAAGCAGTCTTTGATTTCAGAACTTGGTGCGACATTCCCTCCACGCATACTAATATATACGGGTAGCTTTCCAATAAAACTCACCATAGGGAAGAAACCGTAATTTCTAAGGTAATTTTTTTCCGCTTCATAACACTCAGTTAGAATTTCTGTAGCATCCATATCCAAGCAGTATGATTCATTCTCTTTTAATAAACCAGTACATTTAGTTCCTTTAATTAGAAGGTCATTCATCAAAAGGTTCTCGTTATATTTTCCATAGGTAAGTTTCTTTCCATTTCCTTTTCCTGTTCCTGGCTTTGCAATAGTATCTGTGGCAAGACCTTTCATTACACGACCAAATGTATCGTGACTGCAAACTTTAATATTCAAATCCGAAAGAATATTGAGGCTTCTTCCAATTTTTGTAACATGTTCTAGTCTTTTAGCACCACAATAATTTGCGAGCATCCATGAGATAATAACATCTTCGTATTTATATTTAGCTCTATAATTTCGTTGTCCTAAGCAGTCACGAATAGTATTAGCCACTTGGAAATTGTCTATGATTTGCATCATAGGCACGATACCTCCGTGTGGTGTACTTTTAATATTCGATCTTTCAGCTTTCATCTGTTTCCCTTGTTGGTTCAAGATTGTAGGGATGGATGTAAAAAAAATTATTTCGAATTATCCTTTCTTCTTTTTTGAACAACAAGGAGAATATTTTGGGCGATATGCATGCCTATGGAGTCTTCATTCAGAACATTTCCACCTCCATAATAGATTGTATCCTGCCCACCAGAAACGTCAAAGCAAAAACACAATTCCCTTGGACTTAACTGAAAAAAATCTGTCACGGCTGCAACTGTTGATTCATTTACATCCATATCCACAAGGATGGGATCAAGATTAGAATTTAAGGACCAGGAATCATTAAACAGCATGCATAATTCCCAGAAGATGTAGTCATGGCATCTGATCTCATAATGCAACCTTACATTTGAGTCCAGCTCCACAATATTATAAGTGGAGATAACGCCATGTTCTGGATGGTCGTTGATAAGGGATATGTGTTGGGCGAATAATAAGAGTCTTGTATTATAAAGTAATTGATCTTTCATCTGATTTAAGTTTTAAAGGGTTAGTTAAAGTTTTCTTCTCTCAATTGACGCAGGAGAACATCTCTCCAAAGGCCATTAGGGACTTGTTTAGGATTACGGTTTTGTGTGTTGGAGAGGTAGTACTTTGATCCTCTGGTTCGGTGCGAAGTGAATTGCTGCCAGATGTAGTCATCAAACAGCATACGTCTGAGTTTTCTTTTTTTCATTTTGGGTTGTTTTAAGGTCCCGCTCCAAGGGAGTGAAAAAATCCCCCGATCTTACTCACTCTGCGAAGTGAATGGTAAAGCATTTCATTTGGCACTGAAATACTATTCACATCACTTCACAAGACTTTAGGTCTCCTTGTGATTGGGATGGTTAAAAAGTGTTCAGGCCCTGTGAAGGGTGAACAGAAATTCAATACATTTGATTAAGATTGGCCTCGATCTCCAGTGCCAGGAGAAAGAGTATATATGTGGGGGAAAATAAATTCTTTTTAAAATAACACCTCAAAAGGTGCATCTTTAATGATGCTTTTAACGAAGTGATTTAAAGAAAGATTCAAAAAATGTAACTTTTTTTGCAAATTGATTATAATTATCTGAAAATCAATAAAATAAATTCATGGAAGACGATATTTATTTAAAGAAATTGGGGGAATTAATTGTTAAAATCAGGTCTGAAAAGGGAGTTACGCAGATGGAATTGTCTCGTAAAATAAATTCAACTAATACACACTTGCGACGGATTGAACGAGGAGAAACGAATGTAACGCTACTTACCATGCGTCATATCGCTGACGCATTATCAGTTTCTCTTTCGGAATTAATTGATGTAGAGTAACATGATTGATAAAAACATAAATAATATTTCATTAGATACTACTTTTTTTGAGGAGCAGAATTTTCTTTCAGGAGCCAAACTGCAGGAAATAGGTAAGCTTTCAAAAGAAGGCGTGATTAAAGCTTATATAACTGATATTGTATTTAGGGAAGTGCTTTCCAGGTTTGAAAAGGGCTTAAAAACAACTGATGAAAAAATCAAGAAACCTAAGTCAATGTTGGAAGGTAATGCGAGATTATTGAAGAATTTTTCACAATACAAGTCTTACTTTGATTTGCCATCAGTTGACGTGACTGTATTATATAAAGAGTTCGCTAACCAGTTCGAGACGTGGATTAAGAAAAGTAAGTTTATAATAATCAAGACTGACCATATCACAATTGCTAGTGTTATGCAAAATTATTTTTCCAACAAACCACCCTTTAAAGAAGGCGAAAAAAAACATGAGTTTCCCGATGCATTTACTCTGCAGGCACTCAGTGAATATTTTAGCAAGTTAAATGAAAGATCGTATGTTCTTTCGCGTGATAAGGATTTACTTACCTTCAAAAGTGATGCTTTAATTCCAATATCTGACAGTACAGAGATAATAGATGCAATAATAAGAGCACAAAAAGAAAAAGAAACGAGAAGCACTATTCAATTCATTGAAAAAGTTTTTGATAAAGAGCGAGATAAATTAGGTGATGAAATAGCCCTTGAGTTGGAAGAGTCGATTTCAGATGAGTTAACTTATAATGATTTCTATAATGATGCCAATAATCTCACGTTTGACTACGTGGAATTTGTGGATATTAGTAATGTAACTATTCATCCCTTTTCGATTATCTATCTCAACAATACTGACGCAAAACTTGAAGCAGATGTTACTTTTCAACTAAATGCAAAGTTTTACATGATTGATGATTCACATGCATGGTTTGATAAAGAAAGTAATATGTGGTATGGAAGGGACAGTGTAGAGAAGATAATCAATGAGTCAATTACAACTTCTGTTACATTTAATATAGATCATAACCCAAAGGCTGGAAAAGACTATGCATCAGTCGAATTTGATGAAATTAATAATGGAAAGGAATTTAATATCTGGTCCTATGTTAGATAATCATACTGGCATTGCATCATAAGTTTTGCCCTCTAACGTTCGTCCTGTTGTGCTTTTGCGTACTCCACCCCATTGTTTAAAAAAGAAAGCAGTTCCTGCTTCTTCGCATTGATTCCGAAGATCAATAACCCATTCTTTTTTCATCGGCCTTGCTCCAGGACCTGATTCGCCACCTACAATAACCCAATCAATTTTTTTTAGATTTAAATTAGGAAGGGGCCCTAACAAAGGCTCTAAAGAGAGGAATTTAGTCATTGCTTTTGTTCTACGAAGAAATGCAATTCTATCCACAACTTTTTCATTTTCGACTGAAACTCCCATCCAGATATTAGGTGTCCATGTCAAATGTTTATTATATTCCAAAAGAAGGTCTGCTCTTTTAGTGAGAACTTGATAAGTATGCTGAGGAGTTTCATTCATTACCTTAAAAACCTGTTGAATATACTCCAGTGGAACATCTTTATGAAAAAGGTCACTCATGGAATTGACAAAAACTAATTGGGGCTTTTTCCAGGTATAAGGTATCTTCAAAGTCGCAGGATGAACTGTGAGTTTAAAACCATTCGCATATTTTTTTTGACGCATGGCTTTTAACCTTTTCGACATGACTTCAGCGTAACAGAACTTACAACCCGCTGTAAGCTTGTTACAGCCTGTGGTTGGGTTCCATGTCATTTCAGTCCATTCTATGCTTGATTGTGCCATAATTTTATTAAGGAAATTTTACTATACAGGCATTTGCTAATGTCAAGACCCCTTTATTCTTTCTTCTATCTTTTGCAAGCGGGGTAACCGCCACTATATTATCTTTCTCCAACTGCTTCAGAGCTTCTTTATAATTTCTCGCAAGATAGGGTTTATTTATATGATGTTCTTCTATAACGGCAGCGACAGTTAAGGTTTTTCCTTTAAAATGCTGTAAAAGCTCATTTTTCAAATGCTTCATTCTACCTGCTGGTTTGAACGATTCATCATCACCAAAAAGACTCAGCTGAGGAGATGCAGCCTCTCCGCTATTTACCCTTTCAATATGATATTCCAAATATGGAATACCATCTGCATCCGAAAGAGAATACTTTCCCATGATTTCCTTCATCATCGTATATCCTTTTTGATGCTTACTGATGAAGATCAAGTGATGTGAAGTCTTGTTATCCTCATCCTTCCAAAACTTAAACGGAAGGAAATATTCACCGCCCTTTTCTTTTATTGAAACCCGCAATGCTTCCAAGATCATGGACTCACGTTCTTGAGGATTGTTGCTTTTTGCATATCGCGCTCTCAAATCGTTGAATCGTGCTTTACCAAATAAACTTGTCATATAATCCTCAACCTTAGGGTTTGTGATTGCCATGTTAATACGATTATAATTGAAGAAAAAAACACAATCGCATCCCCAATCCTTGAACAAAGCAGATAATAGTTTCAGCGATAATCCTTTATAACCAAATGGATCAACAAATACCAACGAAGGGACAATATTTACGTTTTGAAACATCTCGGCTATAGTGTCCTCTATTTCATCATTATTGTAAGTAATATTATCCGCAATATTTTTGATGTTTTCTAAGCGATCTATCTCCTGCTGCAGCCGCTCTATGTTTGCCTTTTCCTTATCATTGAAGCTTAGTACAAGCTTCTTACTCAGCGTAGGGCTATTGATGGCTTTTGTGATGATCTGTAGCGGAGTAGAATGAGTTCCATCATTGTAAACGCCAGGGCCGCAGTATAAGTCAATATATGCGATCTTATCAACGTTCTTGTTTGACAGGATGATGCTTGACCATACCGAAAAATATTCACTTACAATTGCTGCCTTTGTTTTCGATGCTTCTGAAGCTTCATCGAAAAAATTCTGAGTTGCCATTTATTGGATTTGGTTTTCAAATATACGAATTTTTAATGCCTTAAAATCATAACACGATGAATATCAGCCACAAAGACGCTTAGGCATTAATGATTCTTCTTCCAAACAGGATTATTATAATCACTATCGGTCACCTTTTCAAAAGCGACCCTACCTGCAAGTAAGGGGGTTGTTGGCAGTAATTGATAGAAATACCCCTCAATTTTTTGAACATCTCCCTTGTCTGCTATAATCGTTGCTGTGCAGTAGCCTTTTTTGACAATACTATGATCTATCATTTCATACTCCATATTAAATTGTGTCTTATCATGTACATAAATCCAGATAGAGTTCCATGGAATAATTTCATTTCCTTTAAAATCGTTACAATTCCACGCATGTTTTACTGTATCATAAATGTCTTTCCACATTCTTTCTCCCCGCAATTGAAGTGCACCATTATCTTGCTTAATGACTTCAAAGCGCCCACCGTGCTGATATAAGTCATTGTAGTCTGTACAAACATACTTCCACCTACCCTCAATGCTCAAATTTCTCACATTTTGTAATTGTGCTTCTGTAGGAGTTTTAGGAGGTGAGGCAATATAGGTCGTTACAATACCTGAAATAGCTGTTATGATTGCGATAATAACAGCTTTCCATGTGTCAATTTTTGCAATCCTAATTGGTCTTGGGATGTTCTGTTTGGCCATAAGTTTGAGGTTGATTTGCCGCAAGTTCAATCAAAATAACGTTATTTCCATGGACACTTTTGAGCTTCTGTGACATTCTTTTAGGGTCTAGTCACTAAAAACTTAAAAACTCTTTACTTTATTTTGCCTTTATGTTACTTTTTAAATTAGGCGAACTATATCCAATTCAATATGACAGGGGGAACACATTTTGTTGATGCTAGAACAGGCTTCATATATCAAGGAAGAGATGAAAGTTATATAGATAATACGGAGGAAGTATTATATGAAATTCACGGGGAGATATTCGAACAGAATACTCACTCCATGATGAGTGTTGACTATTGCTTTAAACAACTATCTGATGCAAATGAATATCTAGATCAACTTGCAGAGAGGTTTCCTCTTTCGTTAATCACGATAACAAAAAAAGTTAATCGGTTATGCAGATTCAGAGGTTAAAAAATCCGCATCTTCATAGTCCTTCTTTGATATACAGACGTAAATGAAATAGGCTGAAGCTTTTCCATCTGGCCCTTCTCCACCAGGACGCTTATTACCCACTAAAATTGGATTGTCAACTAGATTGTGAAGGTAGGCTATCGCATCTATTTCCATTTGCTTGATATCTTCAACATTGTCCATTCGGCAGAGCACAAACATTTTCTCATAATCTACACTGTGAGCTACGGATTCTTTAATTAATTGCTGGTCAATTTCATAAATACGGGCCATGATATGAGATAACATTGGTGGATAGACCGCTGTGTTATAATTGTTTCTAAAGCGACCACACGGATTTACACTTTGTCCTACATATAACCTCTTGTTGGGATATAACTTTTGAATGGTTATCAGTTTTAACATTATGTGTTCAATGGTGCAGAAGGATAATGCAGAAAAATATTGAAAAGATACAGTATCCTCACATTGAAATTTTTGTTCCGTTTTCGCCATTTTCTATTTTTTAAGTAACGCTAAAATAAATCAAAAAAATAAGCCTCCCAAAAATTGTGAGGCTCAAGTTGCAGGGTGTTTTAACATTACACAATTATCTCTTCCACCTGGCAGGTTGTGAGTCATAAGCACATTTCTTTGAACAGTAGCCATATCCAGACCAGGATGTCTGCTCAAACTGTTCTCCTCCCACAGTGCTCCAGCCATTTCCTGAAAAAGATGCATTACACAGGCCACACTTGTGTTCCCCACTATCACTTGAAGTGCTAGAGGAGGCCGTTGCTGGTCCATTGATCCCTCTGTAGATTAGACCACCAAGAATTAACACCCCAAAGAAACCTACGATGGAGTAGCGTTTTAATGTCTTAATAACTGATTCTTTCATTTTGTTTGGGTTTTAGTTTATAATAAAGCCTTTTGAATAATTTTCTGTTGCTGAATCTGTTGGACAAAATGTGCTGTAAATGTTAGAAATGCTGCTTCTGAGTGATATAATCCCATCTTCATTCACAACCCACTTTGCCATTAAGCTTCCACTATACACTTCCAAAAAAGTGGTGTCCTGAGTGCTGATCTTAAGCGCCCTTACCAGGTTGGGAACAAATGATCCTGCACATAACGCAGAATCCGTTGGAGTAACAATCCCCGCTGCTTGTGAATTCAGATACATTGTATCAAGACTTATCCCTTGACATTCCGTTATTAGATACGGAGCTGAGAATGAGCCAGGATAAGCCCCATTTTGAACATCCAATAGGTAGATGTCCAGGTTTACTGTTGTGTCTGCTACAATTGCCCTTGGAGGAGATGTAGAAGGTATTATTTCTTCATCCCTCTTGCAGGAATATAAACCGAACAGAATTATAGCGATTAATGATAGTTGTCTCATAGAGTTGTCAGTGTTTTAAATGAATGTTCAGCTGTTAGGTAACTTCTTGCAGATACAGCATTATCAGTTACCTCTCCATAAATGCCATACGGACCAACAAGGAAGGTTGCCAGCTTTACCTTATGACCAATGATATCTGTGTTCCATATTTCCAGTGAGGTTGTATGATTTCTATTGATCCGTACATCCTCAATGATATTGGGCATGCAATACGTCAACACATTATTAAATGAGAAATCAGGAGTGGAATCCACAGGATTCATGTTCAGGGAGTAGACAGAATCAGCATATGTTAAGGCAAAGCTATCCAGCATCACCCCGTTGCACCTGGTGATTCCATAAGAGGAATAAAAATTATTGGTGTTTTGATAATTGAATACATGGTGGCCTGCAGCATTCACATTTCCAAGGTCAATGGAGTCGTAATCCAGCAAATAAATCTCCAGGTCAACTGAATCAATGTCTTTCACTTCTGCTACTTGATTTATAACAATAGAAGTTTCTTTCCTGCAAGAGAAAAGGCTTACAGCGATTATAAATGCAAATAATGGAGTTGTCAGCTTCATGAAAACATCTTCTTTTCAGTAGCTAATATACAAAAAGTATGCAATATACATACTTTAACGAAAATAATACATCGCAATAGTATTTTATTCGTAGAAAGGATAGGTAATACTTTTATCTAAAGTATATATCATGAAAACTTTAGGCGATAAAATCAGGTACTGCAGGACTCTTAAGGGATGGAGCCAGGAAGAAATGAGTGATAAATTGGAATTATCCTTGCCCGCCTATTCGAAAATTGAAAGAAATATCACAGACGTAGGCTTTAAACGCCTCACCCAAATTGCCAAAGTATTCGGGATGACAGTTATTGAGTTGCTGTCTGTTCCAAATAAGCCTGCAGATCAGTCCGATTTAAATAAAGCGCTGGTTGAAAGGGATCAGGAGATTAATCGGCTGCAAAAGAAGATTATTGATCTGCTGGAGAAGAAAAAATAATTTTTTTATCGTTCTGCAACTATATAAAACATTGATAATAAATAAGTTGTGCGTCAAAATAAATAAAAAGCCCTAATTTATAAAGACCTTGACTTTCTCCTGACCTTTGGGAAAATCTAAAATTCCCAAATACAATGAACTTCGAAGAAGCTAAACAAAGCAAAGCCAACATTGGAAACACCAGTGAGGTAATGGACGAGCCAGGACGTGTTACTGTAACCCCAACTCAACCCGATGATTTTGAAAAATACAAGGAACATGTCTTCAATGAATGGCCTTTTCCTGTATCAGATGAAGATGCAAAACTATTTTGCAGGAACAATATCTATCGGGTTAGGGCTCTAACAATGCATGAAAGTAGTAACACAATTGTGTGGAAAGATTTATAGGCCATATCAGTGCTTTTTGCCCCTAATTTATCTTGTTAAGCTGTTGCGTAATTTAGATTCCAGGAGGGATTAGGGGGGCTGCTATTCTAAAACATCCCCGGGTTATTCTCCGCAGGCATGGCCGTTCCCGGTTCACCCGGCAGCACAATATCGGCATCCCTGTTAGCTTTCATTCCAAAGAACAGGTAGCCGAGCGAGATCGCCATACAAAGGAAGCTCCAGCCGGTGAAGTCGATATCGAAATATCCCAGCAGCTTATTGATCACGAATGCCGGTGTAATGGCAAGGATCGTGAGCCTGTAGATGGCCTGGAAGGACAGCTGTGTTCCGAGGATGGCCTGGAAGATGAGCCCCACGAGCGAATACACCAAAGCCTGTGTGATCCGGTATAGGAACATGCAGGGCACGATCAGCAGGTAGAGGAAGATCGAAATAACCTTACCCCAGGATGCCCATGAAAGGATCTTTTCATGCGTGAGTGAAAAATCGCTGATATTGGAAAATGAGTATTCGCGGGTCTCGAACTTATCCTTGATGTAGATCAGCCTCGTGCCGGTCACCAGCATCTGCGCCTCGGTATTTTCCAGGGAGGTGTATTGACCGGAATCGTCAAAAATGATCGCGTCCTTCCCTTTATCATCCTTCAGGATATAGGGTGAAGGCCTGTCGAAGCTGGCAACGCCGTTGTGGATCTCCACCACGGGAAGGCGCTCCACAAAAACCGGCAGCTCCACGTTGATGAACGTCAGCAGTTTTACATGCACTTTAATGATCTCGGGGATCCAGAAGAGCGCCAGCAGCAGGAGCAGGTACCGGAAGCCGAGCCTGTTGATCTCCACTTTTCCTGTATGAATGTATACATCCTTGTTATAGAAGGAATGGATGATCTTTTTGAAGAACGGGTATTTAGTCATTGTTTAATAAGTTAATGGTGGTGCATGCATACAGTGCTGCTGTTTCTGTCCTCAGGCGGCTGCTTCCCAGGCTGATCTCTATAAAGCCATTTTCCACCGCAAGCCGTACTTCCTCCGCAGAAAAATCGCCTTCGGGCCCGATCAGTACAAGCGCATCTCCTTTGGTGAACCTGCTTTTCAGGTGCGGCAGCTGTTCCCGTGAATGGCAATGCGCAATGAATTTCTGCATTTGCAGTTCTTTTGTGCTGCTGATGAATTTCTTAAAGCCGCTCATTTCATGGATCTGCGGAAGGTAAGCTTTCAGGCTTTGCTTGATCGCCGCAATGGCCACCTTTTGCAGGCGCTCGGTCTTTACCACGGTGCGCTCGCTGTTATCGCAATCCAGCAGGCTGATCTCATCAATGCCGATCTCCGTAGCTTTTTCCACGAACCATTCGGTGCGGTCGTTGCTTTTTGTAGGCGCTATGGCAATGTGCAGCCGATGTAAGCGCTTGTCAAACTCTTTCTGGGAGGCGGTCACCCTCACGCTGCAATGCTTCTGGTGGGCATCCATGATCTCCGCCGTGTAAAAGCCTCCTTTGCCGTCGATCAGCCGGATAATGTCACCCGCTTCCAGCCTCAGCACGCGTACGGCGTGCCGGCTTTCTTCCTCGTTCAGCGTATAGGCAGTGCCGCTTATGTCGGGTGTGTAAAAGAGATGCATGGGGGTAAAAGTAGTAAAAAGTAGGGAGATGGAGGTGGGAGCTGGGAGAAAGGAGGGCGATGCTTGTTAGAGTGTTTTTTTGATTTTAGCAGAAGTTATCGTCATACCGTGCTACGAGACGGTATCTCTACGGAATTATGCTGCGTGCAAGATACAAGTGCAGGTGGAATTCTATACATACAGCTCTGCGTTCTCCGCGCCTCTGCGAGAAGCTCTGCAAGCTTCAAGATTGCGCAGAGATGCCGTGTCGTGGCACGGCATGACGGAACAGATGGGCTTGGAATGACATACGTAACCCTCTGCGTTCTCCGCGCCTCTGCGAGAAACACAAATAAAAATGCCCCGATAAACCGGGGCATCTCTATAAATAATTAACAACCTTAATTAAACCTAAGCATTCACAGCAGCTTTTGGAGCGGCAGCCATGATCTCTTCATTTGCAGCATTTGCATACTGCTCAAAATTCTTGATGAACGAAGCTGCCAATTTGTTGGCGGTAGCATCGTACGCATCCTTGTCTTTCCAGGTAGCGCGCGGGTTCAGGATCTCTGCAGGAACGCCCGGGCATTCCGTTGGCATCTGCAATCCAAACACAGGCAATGTATCATATTTCACCCCATCCAGCTTGCCGGTTAATGCGGCAGTGATCATGGAGCGGGTGTACGACAGCTTCATGCGGCTTCCTGTTCCGAATGCTCCGCCTGACCAGCCGGTGTTCACCAGCCAAACGTTCACTTTATTGTCTTTTAATTTTTTACCCAGCAGCTCCGCATATTTGGTAGGGTGCAGCGGTAAAAACACTTTTCCGAAGCAGGCCGAGAAGGTGAGTGTTGGCTCCGTGATGCCCATTTCGGTTCCGGCAACCTTGGCGGTATAGCCTGAAATGAAATGATACATGGCCTGTCCCGGGGTTAATTTGGAGATCGGAGGCAATACGCCGTACGCATCGCAGGTAAGGAAGAAGATGTTCTTTGGTACGTTACCAACAGAAGGCTCAACGGCATTCTGGATGTAATGGATCGGGTAGCTTACGCGGGTATTCTCCGTTTTGGAGATGTTCGAGAAATCAACGGTGGAGGTGTTCTCGTAATATTCAATGTTTTCGAGCAGGGAGCCAAACTTCACGGCAGCCCAGATCTCCGGTTCTTTCTCTTTGGTGAGGTCTACACATTTCGCGTAGCATCCGCCTTCGAAGTTGAACACGCCTTTGTCGCTCCAGCCATGCTCATCGTCACCGATCAGTCCGCGGTTAGGGTCGGCTGAAAGGGTGGTTTTTCCTGTTCCCGAAAGCCCGAAGAATACGGCAGTATCGCCATCCTTGCCAATGTTGGCGGAGCAGTGCATGGAAAGCACGTTCTTTTCGTGCGGTAAAATATAGTTCAATAAAGAGAAGATTCCTTTTTTGATCTCGCCGGTATAGCCGGAACCACCGATCAGGACAACCTTCTTTGTCATATTAAGAATGGTGAAATTGTGCTGGCGGGTACCGTCGATCTCAGGCACGGCACGAAAGCCGGGAGCGCAGATGATGGTCCATTCCGGATCAAAGTTCATGATCTCGTCGAGGGTGGGACGGAGGAACAGGTTATTGGCAAACAGGTTCGACCATGGGTATTCGGTAACTACGCGGATGTTGAGGCGGAATTCCGGTGCGGCGCAGGCGTATGAATCGCGTACGTACACTTCTTTTCCTGCCAGGTAAGCGGCAACGCGGTTATAAAGCGTATCAAATTTATCGGCATCAAATTTAAAATTAACATCGCTCCACCAGATCGTATCCTTTGTTTTTTCATCAAGCACAATGAATTTATCCTTTGGTGAGCGCCCGGTGAATTCGCCGGTATCAACAGCTAATGCCCCGGTATCTGTAAGCATTCCTTCTCCACGTACGATCGTTTCTTCAACAAGCTCTGCAGCATTCAAATTCCAGTATGCAGCAGAAACATTTCCTAAACCTAAACTTGCAATGCTTGCATTTTTGGCTTTAATTCCAAATTCGTTCATTTCTTTTGTTTTTGGTTAATTTTTTTGATTTTAAGGACACAAATTTAAAAAATATTGAGCAATCGGGGCTTATTAATATTTTTAAACGGGTTATAAACACCGATATTTTTAAAAAATGTATAATTTAATTGAATGATTGTTAATTAATTATAAATTATATGTAAAGTTACAATATAGTTAAAAGTGTTAATAATTAACAGCGTGATCGGCTTCGGTTTTATTCTTTTTTAAATGCCGAAAAGCCTGTCAGCAGCCAGCCTGCGATCAGGAAAACCCCGCCGAGGGGTGTTACCGGGCCAAGCCAGCGCATAGTGCCCAAGCCCATAAGCCCCGCCGTGGAAAGCAGGTACAAAGAGCCGGAGAACAGCACAATGCCCGCCATAAAGCAATACCCCGCCTTCGGGATCAGCCTGCTGTTCAGCTTGTCGGATAAAAGCGCAAGGCAGAGCAGCGCCAGGCTGTGATAGATCTGGTAGCGGGCTCCCGTTTCAAATGCCTGCAGCTCATTCGCGGTAATAGCGCCGCTTTCCATCTTGGTTTTCAGGAAGTGCGCCGCCATGGCCCCGAGGGCAACACCTATGGCCCCCGAAATTCCAGCAAACCGGATCAGTCGTTTTTGCATGGCTTAAAGTTATTAAAAATGTGTGCCCGCGATCCGGAATACCATAAAAAATTCAAATGAAAGTATTTGCTATTTTTACAGAATGCCTGCCACAGGCCGATGTACGCATAAACAGGAAAGCATGAACAAGCATTTATATGAGTCGTACCGGAAGCTGAACGATACCGAGCGTGCCGAATTTGCCGGCAGGTTCAAAAATTCCCCTACGGTTGTGAAGTTCATAAAGTTTGTGGAGCGCAGCACGGTGCCCGGTTTCAAAACGTCCGCCGCCATTGATTCGGTGTATGCCGACGAGAAGGGACAGACTGCTTACAGCGTGCTCGAGAACCGCTTCTTCAAGCTCCGGAAAAAGATGCTGGATGAGCTGGAAGGGATGAAGAAGAACGACAGCTCACTTGTCCATACCGAAGAAGAGCTGAAATTCCTCGCGGCAAAGCAGCTGATCGCCTCCGAAAACAAGGAAGCGGCATACAGGCAGCTGGCCGAGCTGGAAAGAACCTGCTGGGAGCGGAACATTTTCGAGTTGCTTCCCGCTGTGATCGACCAGATGATCTTCTGCAACCAGTCCTTTAACCGCATCGAAAACAACAGGGAGCTGTTCAGCCGCCAGGAAAAAGCCATCGGGCTGCTGAACGATATCAGCATCTGCGGCATGACCACCCGGAAGATCTACGAGATTAATTTTACGAAAGGCGTTAAATACGCTGCGAAGGAGCTGGCCCTGATGCGCGGCCTGGCAACAAAGCATAAGCAATACCCGCGCTTTTTAATGTGCTACCACCACGTTTCGGCCTATTACAAGCTCGGCTCCAAGGATTATGAGAATGATGTGCAGGTGCTGAGCCGCCACCTGTCCGCTTTCAAAAAGCTGCATGCCGCCCATCCCATGGTGCCGCTCATGAATTACAAGGTGAACTATGTGCAGCAGCAGCACATGCACTTTAGCCAGATGATCATCGCCTTCCATTTCCGCCGCTGCGAGTTTGAAGAGGCTTACGAGGTGATGAAGGATGTGTGGGAGCTGATCAACCGGGAAGGCTCCATCCTTAAAATGTACAAAACGGAAGCTTCCTATTACAACATGATCACCGCGCAAAGCATGGCGCACCGCTACACCGAGGCGCTGGATACGATCAACGATTTTATGGCCTACCTCAAAACCAATCACCAAACCGACAAGCTGGTGCTGGCGAATGTGCTGAAGGCAAGGATCTATGCCGATGTGTACCCGCAGTCGTATAAGATGGATCCCGCTTTTCTCTTAGAGCAGGTGGATGAATACCTGAAAGTGTTGAAGAGGTCGGACAACCGGATGATCTCGCTCGACCAGACACTGGTGCTAAAAGCAAAGCTGCTTGTATTCAAAGGCAGCTACGAAAAGGCGCTGAAGGTGCTTTCCGATCCTGTTGCGCAGGAATATCTGTCGGGGCTCCGGCTGCTGGATGCTACCACGGAGCTCATCCGCATCCTGCAGGAAAACGCTGCCCATAAAAGCAAAAAGCTGGGCGAGCTGGCAAAGTCGGTGCAGTCGGCAAAGCACAAAGCTTCCACGCCGGCGGAGTTCATGCACATTTACTGGATGCAGCATTACCTGAAACATCTCCTCCGCTAAGCGCAGAATTACAATAAATAGTTTTAATTTCGCCAATTAATAAATCAGTGGCAATGAAAAACATTTTGGTAATAGGAGCGGGGCGTTCATCATCATCTCTCATTAAGTATCTGTTGGACAATTCGGACAAGGAAGGCTGGAGCGTGACGGTAGCGGACGTTTCGCTGGAGGCGGTAATGCAGAAAACGCAGGGCCATCCCAATAGCAGGGCCATCGAATTCGATATCAACAACGAGCAGCAGCGCGCGGAAGAGATCAGCTATGCCGACCTTGTGATCTCCATGCTTCCCGCCTTTATGCACATGAATGTGGCCAGCGACTGCCTTCGCTTTAAAAAGCACCTCGCCACAGCTTCCTATGTATCCAAAGAAATGGCAGACATGCACGTGGCCGCCCAGGAAGCAGGCATTGTGCTGCTGAATGAAACAGGCCTCGATCCGGGGATCGACCATGCTTCCGCGATGAAGGTGATCGATGAGATCTATGAGAAAAAAGGGCAGATCACTTTATTCAAATCATACTGCGGAGGGCTGGTGGCTCCCGAAAGCAACACCAACCCATGGGGCTATAAATTTTCATGGAACCCGCGGAATGTGATCCTGGCAGGACAAGGCACAGCCCAGTACATTGAAAAAGGACAATACAAATACATTCCGTACAACCGCTTGTTCACCCAGATCGATACCATTGACATTGATGGCCTCGGCAAGTTCGATGCGTATGCGAACCGTGATTCATTATCATACCGCCATCTGTACCGCATCGACAATATCCCCACCATGCTGCGCGGCACCCTGCGCATGCCCGGCTACTGCAGGGCATGGAACGTGTTTGTGAAGCTGGGCTTAACCGATGATACCTATAAGATCGAAGCCTCCGACAAGCTAACCTATCCCGAGCTGCTCGATGCCTATCTGCCGGAAGGCACACAAAGCACCAAAGAGAAGCTGAGGAACTTCATGGGAAAGGAAATGGATGAGGAGATCATGGCAAAGATCGAATGGCTTGGAGTGTTCGAGCCTGTGCAGATAGGAATTCCGAACGCCTCTCCCGCACAGATCCTGCAGCACCTGCTGGAAGAAAAATGGAAGCTGGAGGAGCACGACAAGGACATGATCGTGATGCAGCACCAATTCACCTATACAACAGCTGAAAAGAAAACAAAAACGATCCTTTCCTCGCTTGTTGTGCAAGGGGAGGACCAGGTACATACCGCAATGGCAAAAACAGTGGGCCTCCCGCTGGCCATCACCGCAAAGCTGATCCTGCAAGGGAAGATCCTGGCGCGCGGCGTGGTGATCCCTACAAGCAAAGAGATCTACATTCCACTTTTGGAAGAGCTCGAAACGCTGGGCGTACGCTTCGAGGAAAAAGAAATCGACTGATGTAAAATATCCGTTTCTTTTGCGCGTTCAAAGGCATCTATCCAATCACGGTGATCAGAACCCTCTTCCGCTATTTCTTCAGGGCCCTGCTGGGCATTATTGCATTTATTCTTCTCTGGCTGGTTTTAGCGGTTGCACTGCCTTACATTCATTACGGCTATAAGGCTCAGCAGGAAGATCCATCCATCACCATCTTTATTGAATCGAACGGTGTGCACACCGATTTTGTGATGCCTGTAAAAACCATGCAATGGGACTGGAGCAAAAAGATCCCGTATTCCGATTTTGAAGTGGCGGGGCCTTCGCATGAATACGTTTCTGTTGGCTGGGGAGATAAAGGCTTTTTTATCGGTACGCCTACCTGGGACGACCTTACGTTTTCAACTGCCTTTAACGCCGCTTTCGGGCTCAGCAGCACCGCCATGCACGTTACGTACAAGCGTTTTCAGCCGAAGGAGGGTGAAAAATGCAAGCAGATGAGGATCACTTCCTCACAATACAGGATGCTGATCGGCTATATTGAAAGCTCGTTCCAAAGCAAAGAGGGGAAGTACATGATGATCGATCATCCCGGTTATACCGACCACGACCGCTTTTACGAAGCAAAGGGAACTTACAGCCTTTTCAATACCTGCAATGTGTGGACGGCTGCGGGGCTGAGGTGTATCGGTATAAGCACCGGAATGTGGACGCCTTTGGCTGGTGGGGTGATGCAGAATCTGGAGTAGTAAGTAAGGAATATATGAGTTATACCTTCGTGTTTGTCATCCCGTGCTCCGACACGGGATCTCTACGCAATCTAAATACCGGCAGATTCAGAACACCTTGTGATTAGAGAGCGATGCCGTGTCGTGGCACGGCATGACGATGTCTACTGCACGATCAGCTTCCCCGAAGCAACCATCTTCCCATCCGCGATCAGCTTATAAATGTACATTCCCGCAGGCATCCGGTCACGCTCGATCGTAAACTCAGCTGCATCCAGCTGCTCAATATTCTTCAGCTGCCTTCCGCTGATATCGAAGAGCATAAACGAGATCTTGCTGAACGCTTCCAGCGATGCAGAATTAAAGCTGAACGTGGCAGCGCTTTGCATCGGATTTGGGTACACTTTCAGGCTCGACCTCAGTTTGTCCATTTCGATCACGCCGTTGGACAAAGGATCGTAGCGCCAGAGGTCTTTTTGCGGAAGGGTATCATAGCCTGTTGCGAGGTAGCCGTAGCTCCCGATGGCGAAGGAAACTGCATTCGATCGTGCGCTTCCTGCAAAGTCGGTGATCGCCACCCAGGTGTTGAGAATGGAATTGTATTTCCAGAAATCTTTCCGGTTCGATAAGGTGTTGTCGTATCCCGTGCCTACGTAGCCGTCGGTGCCGATCGTAAATGCGGTGGCCCCGTAGCGTGGTGTTCCGCCATAATTAGGGATGGCAGACCATGTATTTGCTGCTGCATCGTATTTATAAAAATCCTTTTTGAAGGTGCCATCGTCGCCGGTGCCCACATACGCGATGTTGCTGATCACGAAAGCAACCGGCAAACGCCTCGGTGTGCCTGGGAAAGCAGCCTTTGCTGTCCATGAGTTTGTTGCAGGGTCGTACATCCAAAGGTCGTTCTTTAAGCTGCTGATGTCCTGCCCGCAGGTGATATATCCTTTGCTGTTCGCGGCGAAACCAACGGCGGAGCGCCTTGCGGTTCCTCCAAAATCCGCTTTTTGTGTCCAGGTATCGTTGCCGGCATCATACTCCCAGAGGTCTTTCAGATAAGGATTGGAGCCTTGTCCCGTGCCGATGTACGCCTTGTTGCCGATCACAAATACGGTCGCTGCATTTCTCGATAAGCCCGAGCCGGTAGTGCCGCCCATGCTTTGGATCTGTGTCCAGCTGTCGGTGATCTGGTTATACGAACTGAAATTACGGCGGTAGGAAGAGCTGTCGAAGCCGGTGCCCACAAATCCGCCGGTGCCTACGGTAAAGCCGACAGCAGCAGTGCGACCCGAAAGATTGGCGTCCGCTTTCCTGTACCACCAGCCCTGTGCCGGAAGCGTTAAGGAAAATGAACATAAGAGAACGAGTGAGTAAATTATTTTTTTCATAATTCTGAAATTATTGAATGATCAGTTTTTGTGATGCGATGTATGTTCCTTCCGTTTTTATGCGCAGCAGGTACATCCCCGGAGGAAGGCCGTTGCGTTGTACTGTAAATGATGCGCCTTCAATTTCATCCGACCGGGTTTCCCCTCCGCGGATGTCGCTCAGCTCCCAGGAAAGCTTTTCGTAGCGCATCATCACATCTGCGGAAAGCACGACCGTTGCTTCCGAATGCAGCGGGTTCGGATAAATGGAAGAGATCAGGTTTGCATCAATTTCTTCAATGCCAATGACAGGCGCTGCGGAGTATTCATAAAAATCGCGGTGTGTTCCTGAATAGCCTTTGCCTGTGCCTGCATACGCTTTGCTGCCGATGGTAAAGGCAACACCGGATCTTCTTTCGCCGTTAGGGTAGGAGGCTTTCACCGACCAGTAATCCGTAAGCGGGTTGTATTCCCAGAGCTCATCCTTGTATCCGCCATCGGTGCCGAAAACAAGATAGCCGCGGCCGGAAAGCGTGAAGGCGCTGCAGGCGAATCTGCCGGCGCCCGGGAATGTAGCTATGGCCGACCATGTATTGGTTGCCGGAGTGTATTTATAAAAGTCCTGCGTAAGAATATTTTCATCCGTTCCCGTGCCGTAATATCCCGCCGTGCCAATGGTAAAGGCAGCGCCGCCATAGCGTACCCCGCCGGGGAAAGGGGCTTTCGGTGTCCATGTGTTGCTGGCCGGGTTGTATTCCCACAGCTCCGTGGAATAGCTGGAAGCGCCTCTTTTTCCGCAGCAGAAATAGCCTTTGCCGGAAACAGCGAACCCCGTTGCATAATAGATCCCTCCGCCGGAATTGCCAGGGTAGGGCGCTTTTGCGGTCCATACGTTGGTGGCAGGATTGTATTCCCAGAAATCGGAAAGCGGTGTGCCCGCGAAGGCATCCGCATTGTTCATGCCTGTGCCAACATAGCCTTTGCCGCCTGTTGCAAAGGCTGCAGCATCGCGCCTTGCTACGCCGGGAAAGTTTGCTTTCTGTGTCCAGGAGTTGGTGCCCGGGTCAAATTCCCAGAGGTCGCTCAGCATCTGGTTGATCGTATCCTGCCCGAGGGCCACATAGCCGCGGCTGCCTATCGAAAAGCCGACAGCGCGTTCACGCTTCGATCCGCCAACGGATTCGCGCTTGTCCCAGATGTTCTGGGCGCCTGCAAAGCTGCAGAAAACAGCAATGAAAGCGAAGAGTATGAGGTGCTTCTTTATCATTCCGCAATGAATTTACCGGTTGCTCTTGTGGTTGAATTGATGATCAGCTCGTAGAAATACATTCCTTTCGCCATCGAGGACCTGTCTACAGAGAATTCATATTCCGAAATGTGCGGGATGGTTTTTACCACCTGCCCCGAAATATTCATCAGCGTTAAGCTCGCGTCGTTCAGCTGCAGGTTGCGCGGAATGGAGAATGTGATCTTTTCATTGAAAGGGTTGGGAAATGTTTTAATGGAAACTACAGCAGCTTCCTCGATGCTGTTGAGGTTGCCGTATTCCCAGAGGTCGTTATAATTGGTGCCGCTGGTGCCGAACACGCCGTACGCCCTTGCGCCGATCACAAATGTGCTCATGTAGCGCCTTGCCGCCCCGCTGAAATTAACGATCTGCAGCCATGAATTGCTGGCCGGGTCATAGCGGTAAAAGTCATCGAAGTTGTTCCCGCTCTGTGCATCTGCGCCTGTGCCGATGTAGCCGTAGCCGCCCAGCTCGAAGCCTGCAGCTTCCATACGCGCCGGCCCTATGTTCAGCGCCGCTTTGGTGGTCCATGTGTTTGTTGCCGGATTGTATTCGTAAAAATCGATGTTAGGTCCGCCGGTATCCCCGGTGCCTACATATCCTTTATTGCCTATGGCAAAGGCGGCGGCGGAGATCCGTCCCGGACCCGGGACTGGAGCTTTTGCAGCCCATGCGTTGGTTACGGGATTGTATTCATAAAAGCTGGTGCCATAGCTTCCCGTGCCAATATAGCCTTTGCCGTTCACCGCGAAGGCAACTGCGCCTCTTCGTCCTCCGCCGGGCATGGGTGTCATCATCGCCCAGCTGTTGGTGGACGGATCATAACGGTACAGGTCGTTCTGCTCAGTTCCGCCGTTGTCCCTGCCGGTACCAACGTATCCGTAGTTCCCGATGGTAAAGCCGCAGGCGTGCATCCTTGGCCCGGGAGGAAAGCTTGCTTTTTGTGTCCAGCTGTTGGTTCCCGGATCGTATTCCCACCAGTCGTCAAATAAAATATCGGTGATGGCATTGATATGGCCCAGCCCTGCGTAGCCCCTGCTGCCGATGTTCAGTCCAACCCCGCGGTGGCGGCCGGAAGCAGGAACGCTTGCTTTCTGTACCCATGCGTAAGGCGGCGGCGGTGGAGGCGGTGGCGGGCATGCGCCGCAGGAAATGGTGGCGGACCAGCCGATATCGGTGGTGATGAAATCGGAAGTGAAAGCCAATGTTAAGCAGCCTGTATGCGAAGTGATCAGCCCGGGTGAAAAGCTTCCGCTGAAAGGGCTTCCGGGCACCTGCGGCGATGAGGTGTTAGGCCCGTCATAGATCGCAAGGAAGTCGTATCCCGTTTCCAGCCCGAAAGAGGTGAAGCTGAGCGATACGCAGTTGCCTGCACTGGAGCAAAGTGTTTGGGTGAATACAGAATTATCCACGTAGTTAGCGCTGCCGCCCGGATCGAGGTAGGTTCCCGAGCATACATTCATGGTGCTGTTGCTCATGACGATGGTCTGGCAATCAGCCAGCAGCGGTAAGGTCAGGAAAGCGGGAACAAGTAGTTTTTTTATCATGGGCTGTTATTTTAGTACACCTAAGCTGTCGAGCTCCCGGATGCTGAGTGTGGGGAAGGAGCCGCTCTTCTGCATTTTGCCGATCGCGTAATTTCCTGTATGGCTTGCGTCCTCCTCCGTTTTAAAGGCGCTGATCCCTGAAACTGCAGGGATGTTGGGCTGGTGAATGGTGCGCGTGCTGTCTACATAAATATCGTAGCCCCAGCCCTGTGCAGTTCCCGAGCTGTCCGTTACCTCAAACGTTTTCAGGTAATACGAATGCGAATAAGGCGCAGCTGCGCTGTCATGCGCTGCTCCTGCATCAGTGGACGTTTCTTTTTCATTGCTGCATGAAAATGCCATCAGCAGGGCGAATATTCCGGGTAAATAAAATGGTAAGGATTTGATCATGATCTGTTCACACAAAAGAAAACTAAATTAATACTATTTTTCTGTTTGTCAAATAATATATGACCACAAACATTTAGCGTCAGTTCGAGTAACGAGGCACGAGTGATCGAGAACAGGCCCACGCACCTTCTCGATACTCTCCCTTCGGTCGACCCGATAGCTATCGGGACGAAATGACCTGCACACTGCCTTAAAAAATTATACACATTTCATTGCTTTTTGATCTTTTTTGTTGTTATTTTACATTAAATTAAGATGTTAGGTGAAAACTTTCAGGTTAACATATTTGTTTTTCTATCTGTTTGCTCTTGCTTCTTTATGCGGGTATTCTCAAAATAACGAAGCAACGGTTACCATTGTGGGAACTCCCGTGGATAACGACCCTGCAGGCAATCAGTACTCCAACGTCAATTACCAGACAAACGCCCCTCCACCGCCTGCACAGCAGCAACTGGCACCCATTAACGAAAACATTGAGCCTACGCTGGAAAATGGCTTCCACATGCGTTTCCAGATCGAAAGCCCGGGCTCGGTAGAGCGCCTGAGCGGGGTGGGCGGATCGGCACCTTCGTCAGGATCGTATTATGCAGCGGGCTCCGGCGGCGGAAGCGGCGCAAAAGTGAGGAAGCGCGCGGTTACCATGACCCAGCGCTCCTTCAACTTCAAAAAGAAGCTGAAAAGCTGGATGCCGAAACGGAAGAAAAAATACCATCCTACGCTCTGCGAAAAATTCAGATAATTCCGTTTTTATTCCTTTAATAAATCTATTCGTCTGTTAAAAGTATTCATTCATTGCTTTTTTTTATCTTTGTGCCCCATTCACAAAAACGTAAAGAACAGACACGCAATGAAAAAATTACTATCCCTTGTATGCACGCTCCTGCTGCTCATTTCTGCCAGCCTGCTGAACGCGCAGGAAGATGCCGACAGAAAGGTTGATCCTTATGATGCAGATAAAAAATTCCTGCAGGGTAATTATGAAGCGGCGCTGGATGATTACCTCGTGCTGCTGGACAAGGATCCGAAAAGCGATAAGTACAATTACAACATCGCCATCTGCTACCTGAATACGAACATCAATAAATCAAAGGCGATCCCTTACCTGGAGATCCTTACCCATAAGCCGAAGTTCGATCCCAACGCCATGTACCTGCTCGGCAGGGCGTATCATTATGCCAACCGCTTCGATGATGCCGTGAAAGCCTACAATGTATTCAAGCAGACAGGCAGGGGAAATGCGGACAACTTAGCGGATGTTGACAGGCAGATCCAGTTTTGCATCAATGCAAAAGAGCTGATGAAATTTCCGCTGAACGTGACCTTCGAGAACCTGGGAAACAGCGTGAATTCACCCTATGCCGATTATTACCCTTTTGTGCCAAGCGACGAATCGTTCATTATTTACAATACAAGAAGGCCGGATGAAGGCGCTGAGCAGGCAAAAGAAGACGGCACTTATCCTTCGGCGATCTATGTTTCAAAAGTAACCGAAGGCGCATTCGCGAAAGCAAAGAACATCGGGCCGCCGATCTCGAAAAAGGACGGCGAGCAGGAAATTATCGGGCTGTCGGCTTCCGGCGAGATCATGCTGCTGTACTATACCAACCTGAAAGGCGTGGGTGATATTTACATCACCAATACCGACAAGAACAAAAGTTTTAAAACGGCAGATAAGCTGGCCGACAATATCAATTCGCCGAAAGCGGAGGAGATCGCGGCATGTATCAGCAACGACGGCAGCATGCTGTATTTTGCGAGCAACCGCGATGGCGGAATGGGCGGCACCGACCTGTATGTGAGCCGCAAGCTGCCCAACGGCACCTGGGGGCCTCCGCAGAACATGGGCGCGGAGATCAACACACCTTTCGATGAGGATTTTCCGAATGTGACCAACGATGGAAAGGCATTGTATTTCAGCTCGAACGGGCATACCAGCATGGGCGGATATGATATTTTCAAGGCGGAAATGAATGAGGCGACGCACCAGTTCGCTAACCCGAAAAATGTGGGTTACCCGATCAACACCACGGAGGATAATTACAATTTCCGCTTATCGAACAACGGCCGTTTTGGCTACATGGCGGCTGTGCGCGACGGCGGCCTTGGCGACCTCGATATTTACCGCGTTACCTTCAACGAGGTGGAGCCGCAGTATTCCGTTATGAAAGGAAATATCACTTCAGCTGACAGCACACAAAAATTAAACTATTCGGATATCTTCATCTCTGTTACCAATTCCAAAACACAAGAGATCGTTGGGAATTACCTTCCTAACCCGAACACCGGAAAATATGTGATGGTGCTTTCACCCGGCAATTACGAGGTGAGCATTGAAGCAAACGGTTTCCAGGCAGTAACTGAAAAAGTAGCGATCCTCGATAAAGGCTCTTACAAATTCGAGATCACGAAGGATATTCAGCTGAAGCCGGAAGGCTATCCGGGGAAGTAGGTTTTAGTTGGTAGTTTGGAGTTGGTAATTCGGAGAGGGATCTCAAACTGGACTGTCATCCCTTGCTGCGACGGGGAATCTGCTTCATTTAGTACCAACGCTTCGCTCGTTCTCGACTCCGCTCGAACTGACAACCACACAGATTCGTACATTCGTAATGATTCGCGATTCGTACCAAGAGATTGCTTCGTCGTACCTCCTCGCAATGACTATACACTAATGCATCCTTTATGTCATCCTGAGCGAAGCGAATGGATCTTACCAGCTACATTCGGTTCACCGTAAGAAAATTCTTCGCTGTACCGCGCTCGTTCTCGACTCCGCTCGAACTGACAGCACACCGTCCACGTCTTTTCTCGATACATTTTTCCGAAAAGGAAAAACACTCGAAATGACGCCAAACAATACTCTGCGCCTCTGCGAGAAATAATTCAGCATTCGCCCCTATAATTTAAGCTTCCCTACGTTCTCGACTTCGCTCGAACTGACAACGCACACGCAGTACTTCAATCATAAGCCATCGTAAGCGTCGAAGACGATCATTTTTTATCATAAAGATCTGTGAAGATCAGCGTACCATTTCACACAGCTTGGGTCAGTGGCGTCCCACGTTCTCGACTCCGCTCGAACTGACAACCACACAGATTCGTACATTCGTAATGATTCGCGATCCGTACCAAGAGATTGCTTCGTCGTGCCTCCTCGCAATGACTATACACTTAATGCATCCTTTATGTCATCCTGAGCGAAGCGAATGGATCTTAGCCAGCTACCCGGTTCACCTGAAGAAAATTCTTCGCTGTACCGCGCTCGCTCTCGACTCCGCTCGAACTGACAACCCACGGGTGCCACACAGATTCGTACATTCGTAATGATTCGCGATCCGTACCATAAATTGCTTCGTTGTCCCTCCCCGAAATGACGGTGCTGTCGCATTTTCAGCACCCTTCATCTGGCATAAATTTTTTACCTTTTTTATGATTTAATCGTAATTTTGATAAAAATTTCCATCCTTATGAAAGCAAACATTGCCGAAACAAATAAAAAAAGGATTGTAATTGTCGGCGGAGGGTTTGCCGGACTGCAGCTTGCCCGTACTCTTTCTGATTCCGATTTCCAGGTTGTGCTGATCGATAAGAACAACTATCACCAGTTCCAGCCTTTGTTTTACCAGGTGGCAACTGCCGGATTGGAGCCTAGCACCATCTCTTTCCCTTTCAGAAAAATATTTCAGAATAAAAAGAATGTACATATCCGCGTTGCCGAAGTGCAGAAGGTGGATGCTGCAAACAGCCAGCTTGAGACCAGTATCGGTATTGTGCATTACCATTACCTCGTGATCGCCATCGGTGCCGATACCAATTTCTTCGGCAACAAGAAGCTGATGGAATTATCATACCCGATGAAGTCGGTAAGCGAAGCGCTCACGCTGCGCAACAGGATCCTCGAGAATTACGAAAAGGCGCTTACGGAAACCGACCGCGAAAAAAGAAAAACGCTGATGAACATCGTGGTAGTTGGCGGAGGGCCCACCGGCGTTGAGGTTTCGGGCACGCTTGCCGAAATGAAAAAAACGATCCTGCCCAAGGATTATCCTGAGCTCGATTTTAAAATGATGCAGGTGTACCTGCTCGAAGGCTCACCGAAAGTGCTGAATGTGATGTCGGAGAACGCTTCAAAAAAGGCGCATGAATATTTGACCGACCTTGGTGTGAATGTGTTTTTGAATTCACGCGTGAAAGATTATGATGGCGAGAATGTGTTCCTCGAAGGAGGTAAAGCGATCCCCACAAACACGCTGGTATGGGCTGCAGGCGTAACCGGTAACAGGCTGGAAGGCCTTGATCCGGCAGTGATCGGAAGGGCGGGGCGCATCATCGTAGACAGGCAGAACAAAGTAAAAGGCAGTTCCAATATTTTCGCGATCGGCGATATTGCATACATGACGGAGGAGAAGTTTCCCGACGGGCATCCGCAGGTAGCGCAGGTGGCGATCCAGCAAGCCAAGCTGCTTGCGAAGAATTTTAAGAACATGGATGAAAAGAAAGAACTGAAAGAATTCTTCTACAAAGACCTCGGCTCCATGGCAACAGTAGGACGCAACAAGGCTGTAGCTGATTTTCCGAAATGGAAATTTGCCGGCTTCTTTGCGTGGCTCATCTGGATGTTCATTCACCTCATGTCGATAGTCGGCGGGAAGAACCGCTTATTTGCCTTTATCAACTGGGCATGGAGCTATGTTACGTTCGACCAGTCGCTTCGCCTCATTATGAAGCCTAAAACAAGAAAAGAGATCAGTTCGGAGCGGATGGCATCCTGAGCTTCTGCGCGCTCAGGCCAACCAAAAAAATATTATCTTTGAACCATGATCACCCTTATCATCATTGCTATTACTGTTATTGTTTCCATTGCCGCCATGGAAAATTATACGCTGAAGAACAAGCTCATGTTCAATGCATATATGATCAATCATAATAAGGAAGGCTACCGCTTTATTTCCAATGGCTTGATCCATGCCGACTGGCTTCACCTGATCTTTAATATGTATGCCTTGTGGATGTTCGGGCAGGGAGTTGAAAAAATGTACGGCGCGGTATATGGCGGAAAAGGAATGTTCTTCTTTATCCTGCTGTATGTGGGCGGTTTGGTAATGTCATCCCTTTATTCGTACGAAAAGCACAAGGAGAATATTCATTACAATGCATTGGGAGCTTCAGGCGCAGTATCGGCCGTGGTGTTTGCATTCATTGTGCTGAATCCCACGGTACCATTGGGTTTGATCATTATCCCCGGAATTCATGTGCCGGCATACCTTTTCGGGATCCTGATGCTGGGAATTGAGCATTACCTGAGTAGGAGAGGCAATACCGGCATTGCGCACGATGCGCATTTCTGGGGATCCATCTTCGGGGTGCTGTTTACAATTGCCCTGAAGCCAAGCCTGGCGATGGATTTCATTCATAAGATCCAGGGAGTTTACTAAATGAACAAAGCGATCTTTTTAGACAGGGACGGCGTGATAAATACCGAACGCGGATACACTCACCGGCTCGCCGATTTTGTGATCCTTCCCGATCTCTACGAAAATTTAAAGCTCTACCTCAAAAAAGGTTACCTGCTGATCGTGATCTCCAACCAGAGCGGGATCGCCAAAGGATTGTACACACAGGCCGAAGTGGAAGTGATCCATTCATTCCTTACAAATGAGCTGGTGAAGAACGGCATCCAGCTTTCCGAGATTTATTACTGCGTGCATCACCCGGATGTAAGCAGGTGCATCTGCCGCAAGCCCGATTCATTGTTCGTGGAGAAGGCGCTGGCGAGGTTCAACATCGATCCGTCAAAGTCGTATTTCATCGGCGATAAGGACCGGGACGTGGAAGCCGCGGAAAAGGCGGGAGTAAAGGGGATCCTGATCGAGGCAAACAGCCCGCTCAGATTAATTTCACATATAATAGAATAGTGCTTATTTTTGCAGGCGAATCCTATGCAGCAATTCATCAATCATAACGGCGTAATGATCCCCAGTGATCAGCCCTCTGTAAGTCACACCAACAGGGCTTTCCGCTATGGCGATGCCTTGTTTGAAACGGTCCGGATCGTGAAAGGCAAGCCTGTATTCTTACAGGAACATGTGAACCGGCTGCTCGAAGGCCTGCGTGTGATGAAGATGCAGACGCCGATCAACCTGAATACCGACATCATGCAGCGCCTCATCGCGGAGCTGTGCCAGAAGAACGGCATCCTGTCCGACGGCAGGGCGCGCTTCACCGTATACCGCAACAACGGCGGCTTTTATACGCCTACCGACAACCAGGTTTCTTTTCTCCTTGAAGTATATCCCATTGAAGAGGAAGGTTATCATCTCAATCAGAAAGGGCTCATCGTTGACCTTTTCACTGATTTTAAAAAGGCGCTCAACCCGCTTGCATCCATCAAATCCGCCAACAGCGCCATTTATGTGATGGCGGGTGTTTACAAAACGCAGCACCAGCTCGACGATTGCGTGCTCGTGAATGACAAAAGCCAGATCATCGAATCCATCAGCTCCAATATTTTTGCAGTGAAGAACGGTGTGCTGTACACGCCTCCGGTTTCCGATGGCTGCGTGAACGGCGTGATGCGCAAAAAAGTGATCGAGATCGCAGCGGCAAATAAAATTGCGGTGTATGAAAATTCCATCACGCAAAGTGTATTGCTTGGCGCAGATGAATTATTCCTCACCAATACCATCAAAGGAATCCAGTGGGTGGTAGCTTATAAGCAGAAGCGTTATTTTAACACTACTTCGAAAAAGCTGGTGGAGAAATTGAATGAGATGGTGGATAGTTAGTCCGGAGTTCGATTTTTGGCAGTGGTTCACAGCGTCAGTTCGAGTAGCGAGGTACGAGCATATCGAGAACAAGCCCGCACGCTTTCTCGATACTCTCCCTTCGGTCGAACTCGAAATGACGCGCGCGCAGATTCGTAATTAGCCGATTAGTATAGATTCGTAATTCGCAATAATGGATGATATCAGGAATTATATAAACAGCCTCCGCCACGACTTCTTAAAGGAAAGCCTGGATGAAAAGGATGTGCACAAAAATCCGGTGACACAGTTCTCGAAATGGTTTCGTGAAGCGGTGGATGCTAAGGTAAATGAGCCGAATGCAATGTCGCTGAGCACGGTTTCGGCTGAAGGGAAGCCTTCTTCGAGGATCGTGCTGCTGAGGAACTTTGATGAGAGCGGCTTTGTTTTTTATACGAATTACACAAGCAGGAAAGGAGAGGAGATCATGGCCAACCCGAATGCTGCGCTGTTGTTCTTCTGGCCGGAGCTGGAGCGTCAGGTGCGCATAGAAGGCGTTTTGAAAAAGCAGACCGAAGCGGATTCCGACCTTTATTTTAATTCACGTCCGCGCGGCAGCAGGCTTGGTGCATGGACGTCCACGCAAAGCAAGGTGATCGCCAACAGAACGGTGCTGGATGAGGAATATGCGAAGCTGGATAAGAAATATCGCGGCGAAGTGCCGCGGCCACCGCATTGGGGCGGTTATGTATTGGCTCCCCGGTCTATTGAGTTCTGGCAGGGAAGGCCGAGCCGCCTGCACGACAGGATCCTGTATACGCTTGAAAACGACGATTGGAAGATAGAGCGGCTGGCGCCATAAATAAAAAAATCCCTCTGCAATTTGCAGGGGGATTTTTCATTAAAAGAGTTCTGAAAATTATTCTGCTTTTTTAGCAGCTTTCTTAGGAGCGGCTTTTTTAGCAGGTGCAGCAGCTTTCTTAGCAACACCGGCTTTTTTAGCAGCAGCTTTTTTTACACTTTTTTTTGGACGGCTCACACCATGCGAACCCATTGCAATTTTGCCTTTGCGGCTTTTTTTATCACCTTTTCCCATAATTAATTTATTTAGTTTTTAATTGGTAGTACAAACCTACATTATTTTTGTTTAATATCAAATACTGATCGCGAACGAAATTCGCTACACACCCCTAACCCCTCTTCCTTCGGCTGCGCTCAGGATAAACCGGGGAACAGCTCCTGGGCTACTTTTTAATTATAGTTTTGATTCAAAACCTCCGTCATAAAGTTAACCGTCTACAAACTCCCAACTCCCGACTCCCGGCTAAAAACCCTTCTTCATCATATAATCCTTCTCGATCAGCTCCACCCTTGAAATGGATTTACGCAGCCAGTGGAGGCGCAGCTCGTCTTTTTCATCTTCAGCAAGGTGCCAGTTATCGTGTGTTACATGCAGCTTTTCCACGAGGCTGTGCAGGCACAATGCGGCGGTAACGGAAATGTTGAAGCTTTCGGTGAAGCCGTACATCGGGATCGCGACAAACTCATCGGCATGCTCGCGCACCGTGTCGGAAATGCCCGTGAGCTCGGTGCCGAAGATCAGCGCAAGCGGCTTGTCCACCGGAAGGTCCTTCAGCTCGTAGCCGTTCTTATGCGGCGAGGTGGCCACTATCCGGTAGCCTTTTGCTTTCAGCTTCGTGATGCAGTCGAGGGTGTTGTTCTCGCTCTTGCGGTACTTGTGCAGGTTCAGCCATTTCGGCGAGCCCATGGCAATGTCGCGGTTTACCGTGTATGCATTCTTGTTCTCGATGATGTGAATATCCTGCACCCCGAAAATATCGCAGGAGCGGAGCACGGCGCTTGCATTGTGCGGCTGGTAAAGGTCTTCCAGCGCAATGGTGATGTGGCGCGTGCGGTAATTGAGCACCTGCTCGAATTTCTCCCTGCGCGTTTCCGATATGAATTGCGATAAATAGCTGATTAACTCTTTCGTCATTTTTAAGCTCTCTTGTTCGACTTCGCCACCAGGTTAGCGATCCTGTACAGCATGCGTGCACCTACGTTGGCATCCCATTCATCTTTCCCCGGGGCCACTTCGTTGATGTCGAACGCAATGATCGTTTTTTTACTTTCTACTATCTTCTGCACAAGGAACAGGATCTGCTCCGTCTCAAATCCGCCGGATACAGGCGTTCCCGTATTAGGGCATAATTTCGGGTCCAGCCCGTCGATGTCGAAGCTCAGGTAGATCTTGTCAGGCAACTCCTTAATGATCTTTTCACAGATCTTCGCCCATGACTTTCCTTCGTACTGCGCATGCTTGATGTCGCGGTCATAAAAGGAAACAACCCTTCCCTTTGATTTCTTTACAACATCGTATTCCGCTTCGCAGTAGTCGCGGATGCCCACCTGCACAAGCTTTGACACCTGCTTTATTTTGAGCGCATTGAACATGATGGAAGCATGTGAGAATTCAAATCCTTCATAGGCATCGCGCAGGTCGGCATGCGCATCGATCTGTAAAATTCCGTACGACTTATGCTTCTCTGCAAGCGCCTGCATCATCCCGTAAGGCGTGCTGTGGTCGCCGCCCAACAATGCCACCACTTTCTTTTTGTTCATGAAATGCAATACGCGTTCCTTCACCCATGCGTTCATTTCCTTGCATGCTGCATTCACTTCCGTTTGTATGCTTTTCATCACGGGGTTGCTCTCCGGCGATTTGCCATCCTCCAGCATCCCGATATAAGTTTCCGCTTTCTTGCGGAGCGAAGCGCTTTTCTTTTCAATAGAGGCAGGGATCTCATCCATCGCCAGCCCGATCTTCCATGCATCCTTGATGTTCGGGTCGAACAGGTCCACCTGGAAAGATGCATCAAACACGGCAGCAGGGCCTTTGGCTGTTCCTGCGGCATACGATACGGTAACTTCCCATGGTACGGGAACGATCACCACTTCCGCTTCATCCGTTGTGAAAGGCAATCCAAATATGTTTGCATTTTTATCGCCGAGGTTATTCGGATCGAAATTTTTTATTTTATCGGCTTTGCTCATGAGGTTCTTGTTTGTGGCTGCGAAAATACTAAAAATAAAAAAGCCTTTCAGAATAATTCCGAAAGGCTTTTTGTCAGTTCCAGTGGCTTGTTCTCGATACGCTCGTACCTCGCACTCGAACTGACGCTAATGTCACTTCCAGTGCGAAACGCAGTGGAGCGTATCGAGAAGTGTTTGAACGAAACATTACCGCATGATCATAAAGCTGCCGTTCTGGTGATACTCCTTTCCGGTTGCGCCTTTCGCATCGAGCATATAGAAGTAGGTGCCATCAGAAACTTCCACGCCTGCCGTGGTGCGGCCATCCCAGGAGCCGTGCACACCGTCAAACTCATACATCTTCAATCCCCACCTGTCGTAAATGGCAACATGCAGCTCGGTAAGCCCGTGGCCAAGGATCGTGAAGGAATCGTTGCTGCCATCATTGTTCGGTGTAAAGATATTCGGAACAGTGAATGTGACTTCGCCGTCGGCAAAAATGCTGAGCGCAGTAGTATCGGTACAGCCGCTTTCATCGTCGATAGCGATCATCGTGATCGCGTAATTGCCTTCTGCCGTAAATATATAAGAGGGGCTGTAAGCTGTGGAGAACGGGCTTCCGTTGATGCTCCAGGTGTAGCTGTCGCTGCCGTCGACGCCGCTGCTCGAGTTGGTAAAGGAAACATTCAGCGGGATGAATCCCGAAACAGGGCTTGCGCCTGCAGCCGCCACGATGTTGTAATTGGAAGCGCCTGCCGTTGAAATGCTGCTTGTACATCCATTCACGTCCGTGGAAATGATGTAATACGTTGCCGATGTATTAAGCGGCAATGAAGGCGAGTAGGTGCTGCCTGTTTGAACCAGCGTTGTGAGTGCCGGATCGCTGTACCAGCTGATGGTGCCTGTGCCGCTTGCAGATAAGAGCAGCGTATCGCCAACGCAGGTGGTATCGCTGGTTGCAAGTGGGGCGTTAGGCGACTGGTTCACCAGCAATGTAACCATTGCCGTATCGGCACAGCCCGCGCTGTTCGTAACGATCACGGTGTAGGTTCCGCTGTTGCCGGTTGTGCTGCCTGTGATCGATGGATTCTGCACGGTTGATGTAAATGTTCCGGGGCCTGTCCAGCTGTAGCTGCCGCCGCCTGTTGCGCCCAGGTTAACGGTGTTCCCGGAGCAAACCGTATCTGTGCTGATACTTGCTGTAGCTGTTGGATTTGCATTCACGGTAACTGTTACGGTGGAAGCAACGCTGAAGCAGCTTCCTGCCGATGCGATCACGGTGTAAGTGCCGCTTGCCGCTACCGTAGCCCCGGTAAGCGTTGGGTTCTGCGAGCCGGAGATGTATCCGTTAGGGCCATTCCAGCTGTAGGACGTGGCGCCTGTAGAAGTGGAAGAGAAGAGGAGGTTCTGTCCTTCGCAAACGTTGGATGCATTCACATTTGCAACAGGAGCCGCCGGTGTAGGGTTCACAAGAATGGAAACGCTTGCCGTATCGGAGCAGCCTGCCGCATTGGACACTGTGACAATGTAAGTGCCGCTGTTGCTTACTGCCGCCGTTGCAATCACAGGATTTTGTGCTCCTGAAATGTAGCCGCCCGGGCCAGTCCAGCTGTACGATGTGCCGCCAGCTGAGCTTAAGCTAAGCGATGTTCCCGAGCAGATCACTGTTCCGCTGCTTCCTGCCGTTGCTGCAGGATTTGCATTCACGGTAACGTTAACAGTGGTGCCGGAGCTGCTGCAGCCTGTTGATGAAGCCGTAACCACGTAGCTTCCGCTTTGGATCACCGAGGAAGAAGTGATGGAAGGATTCTGCGCGGATGAGGTATAACCGTTTGGCCCTGTCCAGCTGTACGATGTTGCGCCTGCAGAGGAAGATGTGAACGAGATCGTTTGGCCTTCGCATACATTCGCCGCAGCTGCGCTTGCCGTAGGGGCAGGTGGTGTTTGATTCACAAGCAGGCTGGTGGTATCGCCTGACGTACAGCCGTTGGCATCGGTCACGGTTACGGAGTAGGTTCCGCTCATGCCAACTGTTGCCGGATTAATAGTTGGGTTCTGTTGCGTTGACGAGTATCCCGATGGCCCGCTCCAGCTGTAGCCTGTTCCGCCCGAAGCGACAAGCGAGATGGTATCGCCGCTGCAATAAACGGAACCTGCTGCGTTTGTTGCATTCGCAAGCGGCAATGCATTCACAATAACATTTACGAGATGTGGTGCGCTTGTACAGCCGCTGGATGTAACGGTTACGGCGTATGTTCCTGCATCGCCCGCTGTTGCGGAGGAGATACTGAGCGTGGAAGTGCTGCTGCTTGAAGATGGGCCTGTCCAGCTGAATGCCGGTGATGGTGCGCCCGAGGAAGCAGTAAGTGTAAAGGCTTCGCCAGCGCAGAGCACTGTGTCCGTTGCTGTAACCGTAGGCATTGCCGGTGCTCCGGGGTTGGTAATGCTGTATGGGCCGAATACGGAATTACATCCGTTGGCATCGGTCACCGTTAAATTATAAACGCCGGCTGGCTGGCTCGTAAGGTTTGCCGTTGTGCCGACCACTGCGTTGGAGGCATTGGTCCAGGAATAGCTCAATGTGCCGCTTCCGCTTGCAACGGCTCCTGTGAGGGCGCCGGTGGCAACCCCGCAATTGGACGGAGAAGAAGTTGGCGCAGTGCTGATCACCGGAACATTGTTCACAGTAACGGAAGCGACCGCAGTGTTCGAGCAGGAATTGCCATCTGTCCCGGTAACGGTATAGCTTGTGCTACCCGACGGGCTAACGCTGATCGCAGGGCCGCTTGCACCGGTGTTCCAGCTGTAGGTGTTTCCGCCGCTCGCTGTCAGCGTGATGTTTTGTCCGCTGCAAATAGTGTTTGAATTTACTGCGATCGCAGGCAATGCATTCACGGTAACTGTTGAAACGGCGGTATTGGTGCAGCTGTTGGCGGCAGTTCCTGTAACTGTATAGCTGGTTGGCGATGCAGGCGAAACTGAAATAGTGTTCACGCTGTTGGTGCCGTTGCTCCAGGTATAAGAAGAGGTTGTAGATGCTCCATTCGCCGTTAATACAGCTGTTTGCCCGTTACAAATGGTCGCTGAGTTCACGGTGATGGTTGGCAATGTATTCACAGTAACGGTTGCAACGGCAGTGTTCGTACATCCATTCGCGGCTGTTCCCGTTACGGTATAGCTTGTAAGCGTGCCTGGCGAAACGCTGATGGTATTGGTTCCGCTTGTGCCGTTGCTCCAGCTGTAGCTGCTTGTTGTTGCGCCGCCTGCCGCCGTAAGTGTTGCAGGTTGTCCGAAACAGGTAGAAGGCGAATTAACGCTGACCGTTGGCAATGTGTTTACGGTAACGCTTGCCACTGCCGTATTTGTACAGCCGTTCGCAGCCGTTCCGGTTACGGTGTAGCTTGTGGAGGAAGCAGGTGAAACGGAGATCGTATTGGTCGAATTTGTTCCGTTGCTCCAGGTGTAGCTGGCCGCGGAAGCTGCTCCTGCTGCCGTAAGCACAGCAGTTTGTCCGCTGCAGATAGTTGTAGAATTTACGGTCACCGATGGCAATGTGTTCACGGTAACGTTGGCAACAGCGGTATTTGTACAGCCATTCGCTGCGGTTCCCGTTACTGTGTAGCTTGTGGAAGAAGCAGGTGAAACTGAAATGCTGTTCGTTCCGGATGTCCCGTTGCTCCAGCTGTACGCGGTTGCGGAAGATGCGCCGTTCGAGTTCAGCGTGGCTGTTTGCCCGCTACAGATGGTTTGTGAGTTAACTGTAACCGTTGGCAATGCATTTACCGTAACGCTTGCAACGGCTGTGTTGGTGCATCCGTTCGCTGCTGTTCCTGTAACGGTATAGCTTGTTGCGGATGCAGGCGACACGCTGATGGTGTTTGTTCCGCTTGTGCCATTGCTCCATGAATAGGAAGCTGTGGTCGCTGCTCCGCCGGAAGTAAGCACCGCAGGCTGTCCGGCACAGATGGTTGCAGAGTTCACGGTGACTGCCGGCTGCGACAGGACGGTAACGCTGGTAGTGGATGTTGCCACGCAGCCGTTCGCATCTGTTCCTGTTACGGTGTAGGTAGTATTGCTCGTTGGGCTTACGCTGATGCTGGCGCTTGTCGGGCCTGTATTCCAGGAATAGCTTGTTGCGCCTGATGCGGTTAAGGTAACGCTCGAATTGTTGCACACGCTTACCGGGCTTCCTGAATTAATGGAAACGGTTGGCAGCGGATTCACGGTAACAGTTTTTGTGAGTGTTTGCTTGTAGCCGCAAACGCCTTCTGCAACGCATGTGTAAGTAGTGGTTGTGCTTGGCGCATCGGTGATCACCTGGGTGGTTTGTCCGCCGGGGAACCATTCATAGCTCGTAGCTCCTGCAGGCCCTGTGAGGGTTACAGGCGAAGAGCCTGCGCAGACCGAAGTGGCGGAAGCGGTGATCGCAGGAAATGAAACGCCGGAGTTGGCCGTGATCGTGTAATTACAAATGTCGCCTGCAAACCCATCCACCATGAGGTAATAGTTTTGCCCGACAGTTAAGCCTACGGCTGTGATCGAAAATCCTGTGGAGTTTTCCTTAAAATCGGAAACAGGAATAAAGCTGCAGCAATTGGTTCCGGAGAAGATCTGCATCTGGATGCCGCCGGAAGGATAGCTGCCTACCCAGCAGTTCCCGATGGTTACGTTCAGGGTTGCTGTGGTTGCCGCAGCAGTAAAGCGGATCCAGGAATTGTTGTTGATGTTCACATCGAAGAAAGGAGCGCCTGTGCCCCATGCGCCGCCCTGTCCGAAGATCCCGCCGGTATTGGTGCCGTCGGGCTGGTCAACGCCGGCCGCATTTTCATTGTTGCCTACCATATTGCAGGGACGGTCGGGCGTATATGCTGCGCTCGTAGAAGCGCTGTAGCCGTTGATGTCGCAAATGTAAAGCGCATTAGAGCAAAGGTCGTTCGTGGGTGAAGAAACACACAGCCCGAAATTTCCGGAAGAGGATCCGTAGCCCCAGTAGCGCAGGTAAACCGTTGCGCCCGGAGTTAATCCCGTTGCCGCAATGTAAGGCTTAAGGTCGTTTGCGGAGCCCGGATAATTGTTGTCGTCCGAGCAGCTGATCTGCGTAAGCGCCCCGCAGGTCCCCGAATACAGCGCCATTACACCGTCGGCAATGCCGTACCCCGGTTGTGGCGTGATATATAAATTTCCTGTTGCCGGAACGGTGATGCTGAACCATACATCTTTCGATGTGGCGGAAAAGCCGCCGATAAAAGGCGTTGAGCCCCCGCAGGAAGCTGGAGTCGGCGCAGTGGCTGTGGATGCTGTTGCGCCGGTGGTTGTAAAATTAAGATAGTTGCAGGCGGATGTGACAGCGGGCAATGCAATGGCAGAGCAGGGCTCATCGTTGGTGGGAACAGCTGTCGGCGTGCCTGTTACGCAGATGTCGAATGCGGCGCCGCCCGTTGCATTGTAATAGTCGTACACCCTGATAAAATACGTGCTTCCGGGAGTAAGCCCCACGGCATTGATCACTTCATTCCCGTTGGTAAACCCGTTATCCATGCAGTACAGCGATGTGAGCGATGCGCAGGTCCCTGAATACATTTGCACAACGGCATCCATGTTAATGGAAGGATTTACCGTGATCGTTTGCACGGAGTTGGTCGCGGTAAAAGAGTACCATACGTCGTCATCGGCAGTTCCGGCGCAGCCTACTACCGATTGTGTGGCGCCCACGGTTGTTCCCGCAGTGGTCACACATCCGGCGTTCACGCTGAGGCTGATGGCGCCGCCGCAGTTGTTATTGGCCGGAGGCGGCGGAGGCGTTGTTACGCAGATGGTAAAAGTGGAAGAGCCTGAGCCAGCTCCGTAATGGTAAACGCGAATGGTATATGTTGTTCCGATGGTTAACCCGGTTGCGTAAATGTTTTCGGTGATGCCGTTCCCGCCAAGATCCTGGCAGTTAATGGTGGTGAGCGTTGAGCAGGTGCCGGAGAAGAACTGCACCACGGGATCGAAGGTGGCTGATGGGATCACGGTGATCTGGTGGCTTGTTGCGGTGGCAACGAATTTATACCATACATCGTCATCGGCATTTCCAACGCAGCCGGAGATGCTTGGGCCTGCGCCTGCAGTTGTTCCTGAAACAGGGGTACAGCCGGCAGTTACGCTCAGCGTTGTGGCGGAAGAGCAATTGTCGGACTGTGAATATGCATCAAAGCATAAAAGCACACTTGCCGCAAGAGCAAGCTTTTTGATCAATCTCATGGAGCGGGAAATTTAGTTTTCTGTGAATGACTCTTCCTGGGTTAATTCAAGAGGAGTGAGCTGGCTTTGGATGATGGCCTTTTTCAGGTCGCGGATATCGAACTGCCAGTCGCCTTCGAGCGTGCGCTCCTTCTCGATCACCACTACAATGATCTGGCCCATGCCTTTTTCGGCTTTGTATTCCGACTTCACTTCGGAAACGCCTTTCAGGAACGATACGTTTTGTTTCAGCGTTGCGATCTGCGATTCGGAGCTTACATTTTCAAAGGAATAGAAGAATGTTTTTTTGACCTCGCGCGGAACAACAGGGTTCTGTGCATTGAGGGGAATGGAAATGCAGGCAATGAATGCCAGCAGGATAGAGGAGTAGAGTCGTTTCATGCAATGCTGTATTGGTATCTACAAAAATATAATAATTTTTCGATATGAATTTACAGTAAGCATAAATAAAAAAGTCCCGCGGAAACCGCGGGACTCTTTATTTCAACTTAGTTGATGACTATTTGTTAACTGTTTTAGCTAACTCAGCACCAGCTTTAAATTTAGCTACTTTTTTAGCAGCGATTTTAATAGCTTTACCAGTCTGTGGGTTACGGCCAGTTCTTGCAGCTCTTTTAGAGATAGAGAAAGATCCGAAACCTACTAACGCAACGCGGTCACCTTTTTTCAGTGCTTTTGTTGTAGCGTTAACGAATGCATCTAATGCACGCTGTGCATCTGCTTTAGTCAATTTTGTTTCTGCTGCGATAGCATCAACTAATTCTGCTTTGTTCATTTGATTAGTTTTTAAGGGTTAAACATTAATTATTTACTTGAACAGGAGCAAAATTAGTCGGAATAGCCTACTATGCAACATACCGGGCTAAAAAAGTGTGATATTGTTGATAAATCGCCTTTTTGTTAATAACTACGGCTGAAAGGGCATATATAGTTATGTTTCAGGGAAAGCAGGCCTTGAACCTATATTTATACTGCATATTCAGGGCTTTCACGCCCTGTATCATCCGCCGTTGTGGAATAATTTATTTTGCCAGGTTCTTGTTTGTTCATAGTGCTTTCCAGCCTTTGCCGATCTGGAAACCTCTGAGGAATTCGGTTACAGGCATCCGCTTTTTACCTGCCAGCTGAAGCTCCGTTATTTTAATAAACCCGTCTTCTGCAGCCACTTTCAGATAGGTCTTGGAATCGCTGAAAATGCTGCCAACAGGGTGATTGTGGCTGACGATCTCTTTCTCCGCCTCGAAAATTTTCATGGAAACAGGCTTATCATCCGTTGAGATGAGCTCTGTAAATGCCGCAGGATAAGGGCTTAAGCCGCGCACCTGGTTGTGGATCCTGTCAGCTTTCTCCTGCCAGCTGATCCTGCAATCCTCCTTGAAGATCTTTGGTGCATGCTTCACCTGCTCGCCCCGTGCAATGAGCTCCGACTGGTCCACCTGCGGATAATTGTTTTGCTCAATGGCCTGGACGGTCTTTAAAACAAGGCTTGCGCCGATGTGCATCAGCCTGTCGTGAATGGCGCCCGCATTCTCATTTTCAGCGATCGGTGTCTTTTCGCGAAAGATAATTTTCCCTGTATCGATCTCCTGCTGCAGGAAAAAAGTGCTCACGCCGGTTTCCGTATCGCCGTTGATCACCGCCCAGTTGATGGGCGCTGCGCCGCGGTATTGGGGCAGGAGAGAGCCATGCAGGTTGAAGGTGCCAAGGCGTGGCATGCTCCATACCACTTCCGGCAGCATGCGGAAAGCGACCACGATCTGCAGGTCGGCTTTTAACGCGCGAAGCTCATTCAGGAATTCTTCCGCCTTTAATTTTTCCGGCTGAAGAATGTGCAGCCCTTTTTCGAGCGCGTATTTTTTCACCGCCGACTGCTGCAGCTGCTGTCCGCGGCCTGCCGGCTTATCCGGCACCGTGATCACGCCAACGATGTTGTAATTGTTCCGTACAAGTATATCAAGCGACGCCACCGCGAATTCCGGCGTGCCCATAAATATGATCCTCAGCTCCTTCATTTTCTTAATTCAATATGTGTGATGTTCACCATTTCCCCGGCCATGCAAATTCCCATTCCGCCTTTTTTTATTTCGTAGGTGATCCACACCTGCAGCTTGTCTTTCTGATAGTCCGGCTTCAGCTCCGCCGGCTGTAATTTCTTTCCGTCTTCAAGCTCAAGCATCCATGTGCAGCCGTCCACCTTATAATCGATCACTGTTGCCTTTGTGTAGCCGTTCCAGGCTTTTTCAGCTACTCCCGGATGCGCCCTGTCACCATAGCCGCAGGAAAGTAATTGCGTTAAAAAAGCAAACACAATTGCAATTCCGGTAATATGTTTAAGTTTGTTTTGCATTGCAGAAAATTTACTCCTGCAAAACTAAATTTTTAAATTGAATGGATTATTCAAAAAATATAAAATTGCTGCTGGGCCCATTGCTGGCTGCGATCATTTATCTGTGCTTCGATCTTGTTCCCGGTAATCCGCTCGCTACGCGCATGGCAGCAGTCGCCATCTGGATGGCCGTATGGTGGCTCACCGAAGTGGTGCACCTCGCGGTAACCGCATTGCTGCCTGTGATCTTAATGCCCCTGCTCGGGATCGCCGATTCAAAAACAACGGCGTTCCAGTACATGGACCCGATCATCTTTTTGTTCATCGGCGGCTTCATCATTGCTTTTGCAATAGAGCGCTGGAACCTGCACCAGCGCATCGCGCTAAAGATACTCATGATCGTAGGCACGAGCCCTTCACGCATCCTCTTCGGCGTCATGCTCACATCCTTCCTCATCTCGATGTGGATCTCCAATACCGCTACCGTAATGATGCTGATCTCTGCAGTGCTTGCAGTGATCGTGCAGATCGAAAAACATTTTAAGGAAGAGCAGCACTCGCACCGGATGGCTTCCGCATTGCTTATCGGCCTTGCGTATTCCGCAACCATCGGCGGCATGGCTACGCTCGTAGGAACGCCCACCAACATGATCTTCCTGCGGGAGTACTCCGAAAAATTTCCGCAGAACCATGATATGAATTTTCTTTCCTGGTTCGTGATCGGCTTCCCCATTGCGCTTGTATTTTTGCTGATCGCATTTTTTGTTCTGAAAAAAATGTTCATCAGAAAAGATGCGGAGCTGGTGATCGATAAAAAATATTTTCACGATGCTTACCTGCGCCTGGGCAAGATGAGCTACGAGGAAAAGGTAGTGTCTGTTGTGTTCTGCCTTACGGCTATCCTCTGGTTCACCCGCGAGGATATTGATCTCGGCGCTTTCGTGATCAGGGGCTGGAGCAATTTATTTCCCTATAAGAATTATCTCAGCGACAGCACCGTGGCTATTTTTATGGCGCTGATCCTCTTCCTGATCCCGGCGCGTTCGGAAAAGAAAAGGGCGATCATCACCTGGGAGGATGTTACAAGGCTGCCTTACGACATTGTGCTGCTCTTCGGCGGCGGCTTTGCAATGGCGAAGGGCTTCGAGATCTCGGGGCTGAGCAGCTGGTTTGCGCAGCAGCTGAAGTTCGATTCCACCACCAACATTTACCTGCTCATCTTCGGCCTTTGCATTCTCATTACCATTATTTCCGAGTTCGCTTCCAACGTGGCCTGCATCCAGCTGATGCTCCCGATCCTTATTGCCATCCAGAAAACAATGGACGTGCATCCGCTCATGCTCATGATCCCGGCAACGCTTGCGGCATCGCTCGGCTTCATGCTCCCGGTGGCAACCGCGCCCAATACCATTGTGTTCGGCAGCAACCGGCTGAAGGTGCGGGATATGCTGCGCGCAGGGCTTGTGCTGGATGTGATCGGCATCCTGCTCATCACCATTGCTTCGTACTTTATTGACAGGTCATTTTGATTTCAGCGGAATTGTTCTAACTTTATTAGATCAATTCATGTCTAACTAAAACCTCAGACCCATGTTCCAGAACTTTTTACAACAGACAAATTACCCCGCGATCCTTGTTTCTGCGGTCGTTTATTTTGCGCTCGGCGCGCTGTGGTATTCACCGGTATTGTTCCAAAAGCCCTGGGCGGCGAATGTTGGCCGTACCGATGAGCAGCTGCGAAGCGGCAATAAGATCGTTTTTCTTTACACGTTCCTTGCGCTTTTAGCGGTCTGCTTTGTGACCTCCTTCTTTACATGGGCATTGCAAACGGCATCCTGCATGGCGGCGATAAGGCTTGGCTTGTTCATCAGCCTTGGCTATACAGCCACTGTGATCGCGATCAACAACTGGTACGGACAAAGAGGGGCGAAGCTCACATTGATCGATGCAGGATACCACGTGGCTGGAATTGTGCTCGCCACCATAATCATGTCGGTGTGGAAATAATCTTTAATTTAGCGGCGATAAACGATCAGATATGAAAAAGATACTACTCAGCGTTGCTGCAATTGCACTGTTTTTAAGCGCTGCGAAAGCGCAGGATAAAGCATTTAAAAAAGGAGATATCACAGTCGATCTCGGTGCCGGCCTCGATATTTACGGAACCCAGATCCACCAGGAGATATTCGGCTACAGTTTTGACACCACGGATGCGGCCGGCGGCTCTCATTTTCCGCTGAAAGCGGAGTATGGCGTTACCAACTGGCTTGGCGTCGGCGCCCGTTTTAACTTCTCGAATTTTGTTGAAGAAACGGATTCGATCACTAAGATCAAGCCTACTACACGCGGCTTCGATGCAGGGCTGGTTGTAAATTTCCACCTTGTAAAAAGCAGGCGCTTTGATATGCCGCTCAGCTTAACATTCGGGTATTCCCACTTCAGCATTCACTCGAACGATACTGCCAACACACTCGCGAAATCGAAAGGGCTCGGCTATGGCATCAGCCTGATGCCGCGGATCTATTTTGGCGATCACATAGGCATGTTCTTCAATGTGGGATACATGGGCTACAGCTACCCGGATTTCAGGTATTCGAACAACAGGTATTCCGACCTTAATGAGCTCTGGGGCGATGCCAAGGTGTCGATAAAAGCCAACGGCATGAACATCGGCATCGGTGTGATCGGGAAATTTTAATGAATGGATTTAATAATGGCGCTTATCTTCAGCAGAAGATAGGCGCTGTTTTTTACAGCAGCCAATGAAGATAAGGCCGGTACATCTTTTTCTTTTGTTAACAGTTCTCGCTGTTGCGCTCGCCTTCCTGATGCGTGCTTCCCAAATGGATATTGCCATTCACGATACGTATTTCATTATTGACTACACGTACTTTTTTATCCCCATTGCTTTTTTTTCTACAGTAACAGCCCTGTGTTATTTCCTGATGGACAAGCTTGGGCGGCCGGTCTCCATTAAAACGGGCTTTTGGCATTTCGGGTTGATCACCGCCGGATTATTTTTGTCGCTAAACACCTTTACAACGTTGCAGTTGCTCTTCGGATCAAATGCTCCGGATACCACAGCCTTTGGCGGCAGCATCGTTTTTCTGCTGATAGTTAGTGCGGGGCCTTTGCTGTTATTGGCTGGTGCGGTGGTTTTTGTTGTGGGAATGATAAGAGCGTTCAGGCGGAAAAATAAGGAAGTTTGAAAAAACAGGACTTCGTTTTATATTAGTACTATCTGAATAGACGAGGAAGTTGAACAATACTAACAAAATGAGAGATCCGATTATCATATCCTTTATTTTTTTCGCTTTGTTTACCTCTTCCTGTTCCACCGTTAATTTATCGGCGAGAAAAGGGAAGGACCTTTCATTAAATTCAAACGACTATTTAAAACTAAAAGGAACATATTCAAATCTCGCGCTTGATACAAACAGAGCCACTTTTAAAAGAACCTTGTTTGAGAATTTCACCCTCGATACGCTTGGAAGAAGCCAAACAGGATTTTATTCAGAGCTTATTCCGATTGATAATAAAACATTGACAGTAAACTTTTATAAACATAACAAGCTTTACGCTAAGGACGAACTTGTTAAAAGTGTAACATTGAAAGGAAAGTTCAAAGACGGGTACTTTAAAATAAAACGAAAATATCCGGTAAGATTTATTGCCGGGCCCTTGCTTTGGGTATTAGGGGAGCGGCAAAGCTATGTCGGGCTGACAAACGATAATAACATAGTTATTTTAGACTCCAGAGGAAAAGGTGTTTTGTTTTTCATCGTTTTGCCTTTTTTTGTTGCCGGTGGTGACAAGCACGATTATGAATATACAAGAAACAAGTAAAACAGTCACATATATATAATGAGCCACAACATTAACATCAATTTTAAAGTCAAAAAACCGGAACTGATTTTAATAAGAACTACAAGGCGGTTTGCTTTTTTAGTGCTTCCCTTTTTTATATTTGCCTGCAATCGACCGCAAGGCGATAGTTCTGAGTCTGCGTCCAATCCAAATGCAGACAGCACATACTTCGTCCCTGCAGACAGCAATGATATTGTTTCGGACACGTCCTTTTCAGGTTATTCAATTAAAACAACCCTTTCTCCGATAAAAGGAAAATATACAAGCGTGTATCGTACTGATCTTGAAAAGCTGGAAAAAATATACTATCGCGATTACACGTTGCAGATCAGGATCACAAACAAGGATGGTTCCTCAATAGATAAGCAGATAAGCAAAAATGAGTTCAAATCCATTCTAACAGATAAAACGCCCCGCATTGGCGACGGCTACTATATGCGGAAAGTAAGATTCGCGGGGTACGACAACAATGAATTCCGCTTCGACATTATAATTTTAACCGAGCTATATGACACCGAAGCCGACCCGAAAGCAATCATTAAGTACTTTATCTCTCAGGATGGTAAGTTCAGATTTGAAGATTATCCGCAATCCAATTACGACTCTTTAAAAACAGAGCGGGAGCGGCCAAAATAAATTTCCTTACCGGAGCAAGTACCGGCTATTAATATTAAATTTAAGGTTAATGAAAACGTCCGACACACACGATCAACGCATTGCAACAATGTCCTTCGCTACAGTTTATCCATTGTATCTAACCAAAGTGGAAAAGAAAGGCAGAACAAAGGAAGAATTGCACCAGGTCATCGAATGGCTTACCGGCTTTGATAATAAGAAGCTGCAGGAGCTGATAAAGGAAAAGGTAACGTTTGAAACGTTCTTCCAGCGCGCATCGCTGAACCCGAATGCATTGCTTATCACAGGAGTGATCTGCGGATATCGCGTGGAAGAAATCGAGAATCCGCTGACGCAGCAGGTGCGGTACCTTGACAAGCTGGTGGATGAGCTGGCAAAGGGGAGAAAGATGGAGAAGATCCTGCGGAGCCTGTAACTATAATATCCCGGAACATAAATAAATATTACATTAGGGGAACTAATTTGTTTCCAATACTACACTCATGGACAGAACCCTTAAAGTCTATTCTTCAACACAGCACCTGTTTGCTGAATTTGTATTCAGCTACGATCAAGCCCGCCAGGCATCCGCACATTATATCCAATACCGCCGGCTTTATGATGATAACGAGGAGGATGATAATAAGTCGGTGTATCCCTCCATGGATATGGATGTTTACCTTTCGTTCAGGCAGTTCAATTCAATCGATGAGATCAAAGCGCATGACATAGATGTAGTGAAAAAGCAACTGGGCCGGGATATGAAAGGCGAGTACACTTATGTGTACGAGCCGGCACCCATCCAGCAGCGCTATGTGGCTGAACATCGTAACGGGCTTGTCGGCCTTGTAAACATCATGTACAGCTTCATCGACAACACAAAGGAAGTCAAGTTCCTTTCCGGCACAAATCCACGCTTCGATTTCGAGATCTCTTCCAACAGCCTCGAAACAAACCTCAGCTGCATACTCCGCATCCCCGTTTACCGCGAAAGGGAAGAGCCCGGCGAGATCAGTATTCACGACCTGAAAAAGCTGCCGCCCTGGTATTAGGAGCCTGACGACATAATTTTTGCAAACGATCTGTTTTTTAGTATCTTAGTGAAGTTATTTCAGACCTAACTTAATTTATTTTTCATGCATTTGAAAAATTACCTTCAGCACGCATCGCTTGCTTTCCTGATCTGCCTGCTTTCGCTGCAAGCCGGCGCACAGGTATTGATCAATGAGTATTCGGGCGCCAATGTTTCCACCATCACCGATAATTTCGGCGATACTCCCGACTGGGTGGAGATCTATAATTCAAGCGCAGCCCCGGTAAGCCTTTCGGGTTATTACCTCAGCGACAAGATCAGCAACCCTACAAAATGGACGATCCCGGCAGGCGTTTCAGTCCCTGCCAACGGCTTTCTCCTTATCTGGTGCTCGGGGAAAAATACGGTTGCCGGCACAAATGTGCATGCCGGATTTTCACTCACGCAAACAAAGCCCGAAGCCATCATTTTTTCAGATGCTTCCGGAAGCTTCATCGATTCAATGACCATTAATCCCAGCCAGGCAAACCATTCAAGGGGACGCACCACCAACGGCGGCCCTGTTTGGGGCGTGTTCACAACGCCGACTCCCGGCGCCTCCAATACCAGCCCGAAGCAGGATTATGCAACCACACCCGCAATGAACGTGGAAGCGGGCTTTTACCCCGGTGCACAAACAGTGACCATTTCCTCGCCCGATGCGGGAGTAAGCATTTACTACACAACAAACGGATCGGTTCCCACCACCAGCTCTACATTGTACACGGCGCCGGTCAGCGTTGCGTCCACGGAGGTGCTGCGTGCCCGCGCATTCAGCTCCAATCCTGCCATTCCGGCCAGCTTTGTAAAAAGCAATACGTATTTTATCAATGCCACGCATACCACCCCGGTGGTGTCGATCTTCGGCGACCAGACCATGACATTGCTGAACGGCACGCAGATCTACCCGGAAACGGGGCTCGAATATTTTGATGAAACAAAGGCGATCGTTGCCGAGACCGACGGCGAAGCCAACGAGCACGGGAATGATTCATGGTCGTACAGCCAGCGCGGATTCGATTATGTGTCGAAGGATGAGTTCGGCTACAACTACGGGCTGAACTATAAAGTCTTCAGCAATAAAGCCCGCAAATCGTTCCAGAGGATCATCTTCAAGGCGGCTGCAAATGATAATTATCCTTTTGAATCGGGTGGTGCGCACATCCGCGATTCCTATGCGCACACGCTTTCGCAGCGCGGGAACCTGAACCTCGATGCACGTACCTGGAAACCTGCTGTTCTATACGTGAACGGGCAGTATTGGGGTGTTTACGACATCCGCGAAAAGGTGGACGACAGCGATTTTACCGATTATTACTACGGCCAGAACGACCCGAACGTGGAGTTCCTGCAAACCTGGGGCGGCACCTGGGAAGCGTATACGCCTTCGCCGGGAACGGCTACTGCCGACTGGAACTCGATCCGGAATTACATTACCTCCAACAATATGGCGGTGCAAGCCAATTATGATTATGTAGACAGCATCTTCAATACAAAAAGCTTTGTGGATTATTTTGTGTTCAACTCCTGGCTGGTAACAATGGACTGGCTGAACTGGAACACCGCATGGTGGAGAGGGCTTGATCCAACGGGCGATAAAAAGAAATGGCGCTACACGCTCTGGGACCTTGATGCGATCATGGGTCATTATGTGAATTACACGGGCATTCCCGATGAGTCGTCGCAGGCTGATCCCTGTAATGTGGAAACACTGCCGGATCCGGGCGGACAAGGCCATACGCAGATCCTGAACGCGCTGATGGCGAACCCGGGATTCAAGCAATATTATGAAGCCAGATACATCGACCTGATGAACACGTCCCTGAGCTGCGATTTTGCATTGCCGCTGTACGACAGCATGATCGCGGTGATCCAGCCGGAGATGACCGGCCAGGTTACGAAATGGGGAGGCTCTTTCAGTGCATGGCAGGCAAATGCGCAGCGCTTCCGCGATTCCATCGATGCACGCTGTACGGCGCTCACACAGGGTTTGATCGATTGCTACAATCTTACCGGCCCTTATGCGATCACTTACGACGTTTCACCGGCAGGAGCAGGGGAGATCAAGATCAACAGCATCACACCTGCAAATTACATTTACACCGGGAATTATTTTGGCGGCATTGTCACCAAATTAAAAGCGACACCTTCCAGCTCCGCCTATGTGTTCGATCACTGGCAGATGGACAATCACTCGCCATCTCCCGGATCCAACAGCGATTCGGCAGAAGTAAGCTATACGCAGTCGGATAATGTGGTGGCCGTTTTCAGGCGCATCGGCGAGCCTCCCGGCGGCGAGGAAGTGGGCATTCCAAGCGCCTTTTCACCGAACGGGGATGGCAACAACGACTTATTGTTCATACTGGGAAGCATCACCGATATCGATTTTACGATCTATAACCGCTGGGGACAGCAGGTATTCAAAACCAACGACCGCTCCGAAGGATGGGACGGGAAATTCAACGGCACAGCCCTGAACCCGGGTGTTTTTGCTTATCACCTGAGCGGCAAGCTGCCTGATGGCGGTTTTGTAGAGCGGAAGGGGAATGTAACATTGGTGAGGTGATCGTTTGTCATTCTGAATGTAGCGCAGCGAAATGAAGAATCTTCACGAAGTTAACCCGGATTAAATTCAGGAGGATCCATTCGCGGAGCCTGTCCTGAGCACAGCCGAAGGGCTCAGGATGACATAGTGCAAACAGATACAGATTAGGTTTAAACTGATTAAAGAATTGAAAAAGTCATTCAAATATATTTTCCTCAGCGCATTTGTATTTCTCTGCGCCTTCACATCGCATGCGCAGGATATCCACTTTTCCCAGTTCACGGAAACGCCCCAGCTGCTCAATCCCGGAGCTACCGGTGTTTATAACGGGTACATGCGCGCCATCATCAATTACAAGAACCAATGGATGGCGATGGGCAAGGCCTTCAATACCGAAGCAGCCTCTTTCGATATTCCACTGTTCGATTACAATGAGCGCAAAGCCCATTTGGGTGCAGGGATCAACTTCTTTAACGACAGGGCAGGGGATTCGCAATTCGGCTTAACGCAAGGCAATTTATGCATTGCCGGCATCATCCCGGTAAGCCGTGAAAGCAAGCTCTCCATGGGCGTTTCCTTCGGCGGCGCACAGCACAAGGCAAACCTTACCGGGCTTTCCTGGGGAAACCAGTACAATGGCACCGGCTTCGACCCTTCTGTAAACTCCAATGAAACAACACCAACAAATTCCTTTGTTTACCTCGATCTTGGCGCAGGCATCTATTATGAATATTTCAGCGGTAAGGCTACGCTCGACCGGAATGAAGCGAAACGCTTCGGATTCGGAGCGGCATACTATCACATTAACCATCCTGTGCAGCGTTATTTCTCGGTGACCGAAAAATTATACGGCAAGCTGGTGCTTACCGCACACGGACATTTTGATAAAACGGGAACAAAGCTTTCTATCCGTCCGTCTGCGATGTATGCCATGCAGGGGCCTTCCAGCGAGATCACGGTAGGATGCGCATTGCGTGTACGCATCAAGAACGGAACAAAGATCACCGGCTTTATCAATGAATCGGGGATCTCGGTAGGATTGTCCTATCGCGTGAAAGATGCGATCATCCCGCAGGTATATGTGGAGCTGGGCGACCTGGCCTTCGGTGTTTCGTATGACCTCAACCTCTCTTCCTACAAAAAAGCATCCCGCATGAACGGCGGCGCTGAAGTTTCCCTCAAATACTTTATCCAGAAGGGCCCGCTGTTCAAGCGGAAGAATATGCTTTAATAAGTTTCCATTGGAACCTGCCATCCCGCGCGATGTCATTTCGAGCGAAGTCGAGAAAGTGTGTCGGCTATTCAGGCAAGCTGCAAGCCGCTGAATCTTTCTCGCAGAGGCGCAAAGCACGCAGAGTCCTCCATTGAAATCGGTCATCCCATACACAGAATCAATCGCGAAGCGATAAATCTGCGATAATAGTTAAGTGATAATCTGCGAATCTGCGGCTAAAAACTCTCAGGCTTTTAATTAAAAAGATCCTTCGGCTTCATTTCATTCCGCTCAGGATGACATTCTGCTCCGGCAAAGCCACAGCAGTATCAAATCATAATTGATCATAGATCGCGCAAGCGATCATTTTTCAAACATAAAAATCTTAAGAGATCTGTGTTCCATTACACACAGCAAAACATACCCGGAATCAATCGCGAAGCGATAAATCTGCGATAATGATTGAGCGGTAAATCTGCGAATCTGCGGCTAAAAACTCAGGTTTTAATTAAAAAGACCCTTCGGCTTCATTTCATTCCGCTCAGGATGACATTCTGCTCCGGCAAAGCCACAGCAGTATCAAATCATAATTGATCATAGATCGTGCAAGCGATCATTTTTCAAACATAAAATCTTAAGAGATCTGTGTTCCATTACACACAGCAAAACACAGCCGGAATCAATCGCGAAGCGATAAATCTGCGATAATGATTGAGTGATAAATCTGCGAATCTGCGGCAAAAAAACTCTCAGGCTTTTAATTAGAAGATCCTTCGGCTTCATTTCATTCCGCTCAGGATGACATTCTGCTCCGGCAAAGCCACAGCAGTATCAAATCATAATTGATCATAGATCGCCAAGCGATCATTTTTCAAACATAAAAATCTTAAGAGATCTGTGTTCCATTACGCACAGCAAAACACAGCCGAAATCAATCGCGAAGCGATAAATCTGCGATAATGATTGAGCGGTAAATCTGCGAATCTGCGGCAAAGTCCTTTAAAAATCAAACCATTATTGCGTTCCATTAATTTCGTTCACCGCATGGTAATTGCAGAGATCCCGTGTCGTGGCACGGGATGACGATGATTGGACAGCGATAATAAAAATCACAGCTTTTCCATCAATCCTTTATAAAGCGCAATCATTCCCTCGATATCCTTCCTGTGCACTTTCTCATCAGGCGTATGAACATTTTGCTCCGCTGCGCCTACAAAGCACCAGTCCCATGGAAATTCGGCCATTTGCAGTTCCTTGGCGTCGCTGCCGCCGCTGCCTTCCACTTCCAGCTGGTAAGCCAGCTTTTGCTTCTTTGCAATTTCAATGATCCTGTTCACGTAGCTCCGGCGCGGGATCAGGCTGTCGCGCATCGAGATCACCGGGCCTTTGCCGGGCTGTACGCCTTCCGTGATCCATGAAATATCGGAGATCAGCGCCTGGCTGATCTTATATTTTTCCTGCAGGAACCGCTGGATAAATGAAACGGTGCCGCCGCCATGCTCCTCGTAGCAGCTGAATACGATGGCGCCATCCTTTAATGTTTCCGCTACTTTAAGTGCATTGTACACACCAAGGCGGTTGTCCATGTAGCAGCACTGCACATACTCTTTATCTTCCCGCCAGTTCGGTTTGAACGTTAATTCCGTCCCTGTTTCAAGGTCACGTTTATAAGCATATTCCAGCTTCACTTCCTTTGTTTTTTTATCTTCGGTCAGCTTCAGCTTCACTTCAGCTTTTCCTTTGCTGTCTTCCCCCACCAGCTCAAAGCCGTCGATCGTGCGCGGGCCGCCGATCTTTACCAGCTGCTTCCCGTAACGCACGGTGAAGCCGATGCTGTCGGTATGCGCAAAAATAGCCGTGCGCGGCTTGCCGAACACCAGCACAATGCAATCCTGGAAACCATCACCGGAATACACCTTCGGCTTCGATCTCCACGACTTTTTATTCTTTTTGATGTAGTCCAGCAAAAAAGCCGTCATCGCACCTTCGTTCCCCGAAGGAGCATGAATGGCGCACATTTCTTTTAATAATTTCATTGTATAGACTGATTTTATAACTATGATTTTTTTAACCGTCATCCCGTGCCACGACACGGGATCTCATAAATGTTAGCAGTTTTATTAAACAGATCCCGTGTCGTGGCACGGGATGACAGTTCTAATTAGTAACCATCGGCGAATTTACGAATCTAAGCGCAACTCACACACAGATTCGGAAATTCGTACACACCAGCGATCTGTACAATTTAAATTGTCCGGAGATGATCAATAGCCGAAACATTCATCTTCTTGAACAGGTCATACACCCTCACCGAATTAGTTTTCCTTACAGAAAAAACGAGCGAAGGGCTGAACTCAAAATCCTGCGAAAGCATTTCCAGCTTTTCATCCTTCATTATTTTCATCACATCATTCATCTGCAGGTAATCGAATTTCAGCTCATACACATCGTTCACCGTCCGCTCAATGATGTGTGCATTCGCGATCGCATTGGCGGCAGCTTCCCTGTATGCCTGGATCAGTCCGCTTACACCCAGCAGCGTGCCTCCGAAATAGCGGACTACCACGATCAGGATGTTGGTAAGGTCTTTCGACTGGATCTGCCCCAGGATAGGCTTTCCGGCAGTGTTTGCGGGCTCGCCGTCGTCGCTGGAGCGGAAGGCCGTTTTGTCGGCACCCAGCCTGAACGCATAGCAATGATGATTGGCGGAAGGATGTTCCTTGCGCAGGACGGCCTGGTGCTTTTTGATCTCATCTTCGTTCAGCACAGGAAAAGCAAAGGAAATGAATTTGCTGCCCCTGTCCCTGAACGATCCTTCAGCAGCCCGTTCTATCGTGCGGTACGTATCTTCAAAAAGCATGGGCCAAAGATAAGTAAATTATATGGCGGAGCAGGGCGGCGTGAGGCATGAAGGGGGAGTTTTTGGACAATCCGGGGCACGAAAAAGAGGCCTCCGACTACTTAGTTTTGGGTAAATTTTTATGCCATATTTTATTGCGTTTTATCTAAAAGTCAATACTTTAGCAAAAAATCAGAAAAATGCTTATTGGTTATTTCGATATGGAGTCAGATGCCCAGCAGCTGGTATTGGAATCACGCCTCGAAAGTATCGGGGCGGTGGAAACCCTGATCTCGAAGGTGAAAGAGAAGCATTCTATTTCCGAAGAGAGCTGTAACGGCATCTGGATCGCGCTGAACGAAGCCGTGACCAACGCCATCAAGCATGGCAACAAGTATGATCCCGCAAAGAAAGTATGCCTCAGCATGGAAACAAAAGAGAACCGTTACCTCTGTTTTACCGTAAAAGATGAGGGCTGCGGCTTCGATCCGAACAGTGTTCCCGATCCTACAAGCCCCGAATGCCTTGAAGAGCCGAACGGCCGTGGTGTTTTCCTGATCAACAGGCTGGCTGACAAAGTCAACTTCTCAGGGAATGGCACCATTCTCGAAATGTGCTTCGACCTGTTCAAAAATTAATTGCTTTTTTTTCAGCATTCGCCTTTTCATAAGATCTTATAAAATGTATAGTAAAAGTTTCAGCCTGAAAAATAGCTTGAAAAGTATTTTTTATACAAGATAAATAATTGATCTTAAGTTGCATGTAGTAAAATATTGCTTTTGGGTTTAGTATGAAATTTTGATTTTCAGGCATCCATTTTAAGTCAGGATCAGTATATATACCCAGTTAGATCACTTAAACTGAAATGTCATGCGCATCAATCCAATTCACCCGCAATACCATGCACAATCTTTTGCATTCCCATCGAGCCTTCAAAGCATCGATTCCTTAGAAATTTTACTGGATGAGATCAGGGAGCAGTTTGCATTATCGGAGCATGTGTACAGCTCCATCTGGGTATCACTTAACGAAGCTATTTCGAATGCCATCATTCATGGCAACAGGCAGGATATGACCAAGAAAGTTCATTTGTCAGTTGAGCTGAAATGGGATAATTTCATCTGCTTCACCGTAAGGGACGAAGGCGATGGTTTCGACTACGAGAGCCTTCCTGACCCTACCAGCCCAGAGCGGATCGATCAGCCCAACGGAAGAGGGGTTTTCCTAATGAAGAAGCTGGCCGATCTGGCCTTGTTCTCCAATCACGGCACCACCGTTGACCTGTACTTCGACCTTACGAAGCCTTAAGCCTGGTTCCTGAAAATAAGGAGCTGGTCGCCCTCCACATCATGCTTTTCCGCAGGCCGCAGGTTCAGCCCAGGCGCATTCACGCCATCCTCGATGCTTTGAGCTGAAATAAACACGCGGGCCTCATCCCATAAGCCGTTATGCACAAAGCTGTTGATCAGCTTGGTGCCGCCTTCCACGATCAGCGACTGGATCTTTTTTTCATGCAACGTTTCAAGGATCTGCGGAAGCAGCTCATCATCAAAGTTCAGCCTTTTGTATTCAAGGTTAGGCTCCGATGCCGCATCGGCAGAAGTAAAGATCAGCGTGGGCGTGCTTTTGTCAAGCAAAAAATAATTCTTCGGGATCGTCAGGTTCCTGTCGATCGCAATGCGAAGCGGGTTCTTCCCCGTAACCGTCCTTACTGTAAGCTGCGGGTTGTCGAATATCGCCGTCCGTTTTCCTACAATGATCGCCTGTTCAAGGCTTCTCCAGGTATGCGACAGGTGTACGGAAGCGTTGTTGCTGATGCGCAATGGCTTTTCAACGCCTTCTTCATTCCGGATAATATCAATAAAGCCATCCGATGTCTGGGCCCATTTTAAAATAATATAAGGGCGTTTTTTTTCATGATAGGTGAAAAAGCGCTTGTTGAGCTCCCTGCATTCTTCTTCCAGAACTCCCGTCCTTACATCGATCCCTGCTTTTGCCAGCTTTTCCATTCCGCGGCCGGATACTTCCGCATAGGTATCAACGCTGCCGATCACCACGTACGGGATCTTATGTTCAATGATCAGGTCGGCGCAGGGCGGTGTTTTTCCGAAGTGGGAGCAGGGCTCGAGGTTCACATACAGCGTTGCTTTTTTCAGCAGCGCTTTGTCGCTCACCGAATTGATCGCGTTCACTTCCGCATGTGCCTTTCCGTATTGCTCGTGGTAGCCTTCGCCGATCACCTTGCCGTCGAGCACTATCACACATCCCACCATTGGGTTAGGGGCCACGTTTCCTTCTCCTTTTTGAGCCAGTTCGAGGCATCGCCTCATGTATTCTTCCGCTGTATCCATAATTCCTGCAAATGTACTAAAAGCCGCAGGGATTATTAACTTTGCGGCAATGAAAATAGCCTCCAATAAAATAAAGGACATTGTCCGTTTTTTCAGGGATGAGCTGGGCGGCATTTATGAACCCGAAGAGCTGAATGCGGTCATCCGTTATTGCTTTGAGGAAGTTATGGCTATTAAAGGAGTTCAACTGGACATGCAGGATGAAAGAACCGTGAGCGAATCGGAGCTGCTGAAATTCAATTTTGCGGTGAAGGGCCTGAAAAAGGAAAAGCCGCTGCAATACATTTTCGGGAAGGCCGATTTTTACGGGATGAAATTCCTGGTGAATGAGCATGTGCTGATCCCACGCCCGGAAACAGAAGAGCTGGTGCATCAGCTAATCAACGATGTAAACGCTTCCGCTCTCCAACCTCCGTTCTCCATTCTCGACATCGGGACCGGCAGCGGCTGCATTCCCGTTACACTTAAAAAGCATCTTCCGCAAGCTGTTGTTTCGGCTCTCGATGTGTCGGAAGAAGCGCTGGCGCTGGCGAAGCGGAATGCGGAGCTGAATGCTGTAGAAGTGAGTTTTTTTAAGGAAGATATCCTTTCGCCCTCCGCGGAACTTTTCTCTTCCTCTTATGATATTATTGTTAGCAATCCTCCGTACATCTGCTTGTCGGAAAAGGAGCAGATGAAAAAGAATGTGCTGGATTACGAGCCGCATCTTGCCTTGTTTACAGCAGGTGAAGATGCGCTTTTGTTTTACAGGAAGATCTGCGATGCGGCATTGAAACTACTGAAGCCGGGAGGCAAAGTTTACTTTGAGATCAATGCCGCTTTCGGCCCGGAAACGGAGCAATTGCTTGTGGCAAAAGGCTTTAAAAATGTAACGCTGCTAAAAGACATGAGCGATAAAAATCGTATCTTGCGTGGTGCGCTTTAAGGCCGGAGAATGAATGGAATCATCCCCTTTAACTTAAATACCTGATCAATGAAAAAGAGTGTTTTTATTGTGTTGTTAATGCTTGCCTTCAGCGTCAGCTTTGCGCAAAATAGCTTTAACGTGGATGTGCTGCCTACCAACGTTGGCGGTAAGGAAGAATTCAGGCGCCTGTTCGATCAGGAGCTCATCTACCCGAAAGGCTCGCTGGCAAAGAAGGTGGATGGAAAGGTCACCATCTCCTTTATCGTGAACAAGGACAGCACCGTGAGCGATGTGAAGGTCACGGAGTCGCCGGCGAAAGACATTGAAAAGGAAGCGCTGCGGATCTTTAAATTATACCAATGGGTGCCTGCCGTTAAGAACGGGCAGTTTGTAAGCACCGCATGGAGCGTAAGCTTTAATTTCGATTCGGGCAAATACCATAAGATCTGCAAGGAGCGCGGGTTCACGCAATTCAAATACCTTCCGAAAATGAAGGTGGACACTTCGCTCATCATTTATAAATCTGCCGGGCAGATGCCGATGTACCAGAAAGGAACATTCGCCCTGCAGGATTTTATTAAAGAGAATTTAGAATATCCGCGCCAGGCGCAGCTTTCCAATATCCAGGGAACGGTGATGGTGCGCTTTGTGGTGGAGCCGAGCGGACTCCCTACAAACATCGGCATCGAAAGATCGGTAGGCGGCGGCTGCGACCAGGAAGCCCTGCGCATCATCCAGATGATCAAATGGTATCCTGCTAAAAACGGCGATCAGCTCGTAAGGGCGCAAATGACCTTTCCCATTTATTTTGTGCTGAATGAGGATTTTAAGGATAATAGCGCAGGGGAGCAGAAGTAACGCGTTATGTTTTAGGAGCTTGTATGTTAATGTGGACTGTCATCCCGTGCCACGACACGGGATCTGTTAATTAAAGACTGCTAACATTTATGAGATCCCGTGTCGGAGCACGGGATGACGTTGTTAAAAAAATCCCATATTCGTATTTCGTAAATTCGTAACGATTCGTATTTAGTAGTTGTATGAGTGAGATTAAAAAGAAAATAGAAGAACTATCAAAGCAGCTGGAGGAGCACAATTACAATTATTATGTGCTGTCAAATCCAACCATCAGCGATTATGAATTTGATAAAATGCTGGAGGAGCTTATCCGCCTTGAAAAGGAGCATCCCGAATTTTTACGGGGCGATTCGCCTTCGCAGCGTGTAGGCGGACAGATCACCAAGGAATTTAAAAGCGTGAAGCATAAATACCCGATGCTGTCGCTCAGCAATACTTACAATGAAGGTGAAGTGCGCGATTTCGACGAGCGCATCCGCAAGGCCGGGATCAGCGACCAGGAATATGTATGCGAGCTGAAATACGACGGCGTTTCCATTTCACTTACCTATGTGAATGGAGAGCTGGTACAGGCTGTAACCCGCGGCGACGGCGAAAAAGGAGATGATATTACCGCCAACGTTAAGACCATAAAAAGCATTCCCTTAAAATTACGCGGCACCGGCTTCCCGGATGAATTCGAGATCCGCGGCGAGATCTTTATGCCGAAGAAAGAGTTCCTGCGGATCAATGAAGAGATGCGCAAGCAGCTGGTGGAAGAAGGATACGATGAGGAAGAGATCGTTGAAAAGCAGCTGAAGAACCCGCGCAATGCAACATCGGGAACGCTGAAGCAGCAGGATTCCAAGGCGGTTGCCGAACGGAAGCTGGATTGCTATCTCTATTCGTTGCTGGGAGAAAACTTACCGCATGGCTCGCATTATGAGAATTTGCTGGAAGCAAAAAAATGGGGATTCAGGATCTCGGCGGATATGGAAAAAGTTTCATCTGTTGATGAGATCCTGAAATACCTTGAAAAATGGGATAAGAAGCGCCATCACCTCGATGTGGAAACCGATGGCGTGGTGATCAAGGTGAATTCATACGAGCACCAGAAGTTCCTTGGCTTTACCGCAAAATCGCCGCGCTGGGCAATTGCTTACAAGTTCAAGGCGCAGCAGGTATCAACCGTATTAAATGAAATAACCTACCAGGTTGGCCGTACGGGCGCCATCACGCCGGTGGCGAATTTGAAGCCGGTACAGCTGGCGGGAACAACCGTTAAGCGTGCCTCTCTCCACAATGCCGATATTATTGAAAAGCTCGACGTCCGCCTGGGTGATACCGTGTTTGTTGAAAAGGGCGGGGAGATCATTCCGAAGATCATTGCTGTCGACCTCAGCAAGCGCGATATGTTCGTTGAATCCAACGGGCCCACAGTGTATATTACACATTGTCCGGAATGCGGTGAAGAGCTAGTGCGCAGCGAAGGAGAAGCCAATCATTATTGTCCGAACGAAGCCGGCTGTCCTCCCCAGGTAAAAGGAAAAATAGAGCATTACGTAAGCCGCAGGGCCATGAACATCGACAGCCTTGGCGGAGAAACCATCGCGCAGCTGTTTGGGGCCGGGCTGATCCGGAACATTGCCGACCTGTACGAATTAAAGAAAGAAGACCTGCTGAAGCTTGACCGCATGGCGGAGAAAAGCGCGAATAACCTGCTTGCAGGCATTGAAGCATCGAAGCAGGTTCCGTTCGAGCGGGTGCTGTTTGCGATCGGCATCAGGCATATCGGTGAAACCACCGCAAAAAAGTTAGCACACTCGTTCAAGTCCATCGATGCGCTGTCGAAAGCAAGTGTGGAAACGCTGCTCGAAGTGGGTGATATCGGCGAGCGCATTGCGAACACTATTGTGGAGTTCTTCTCAAATGCGGAGCATGCTGCGATCATCAGCCGCTTAAGGCTGCAGGGGCTGCAGTTCGAGCTCTCGGAAGAGCAGATGAGCAATGCGAGCGATAAGCTCAAAGACAAAACATTTGTAGTGTCGGGAGTGTTCAGTAAATTCTCGAGGGATGAGATCAAAAAGATCATCGAGCAGAACGGTGGAAAGAATGTAGGCTCCATCTCCGGCAAAACAAGCTATGTGCTTGCGGGTGAGAACATGGGGCCTGAAAAGTTAAAGAAGGCTGAAAAGCTGGGTGTGCCGATCATTTCGGAGGATGAGTTCATTAAAATGGTAGAATAGATGTTTACAAAAATAAAAAAGTGGTTTGCAGGAAGCACACTGAAGAAGGAGCTGCTGAGCAACCCGCGTAAAATGCTTGCGAATAAATTTAACTTTCACGGTGTACGCACCGTTGGGATGCTGTTCGACGCTTCCAACCCGGAAGATTACGAGCTGGTGAAGCGTTATGTGGTATACCTTCGCGAGCATGCAAAAAAAGTAAAGGTGATGGGCTATTTCAGCAAAAAGCAGATCCCGGCGCTCACTTATTCAAAGCTGGAGTACGACTTTTTCTCCTCGAAGGAAACCAACTGGTTCGGAAAGCCCACCACGCACATCATCGATAATTTTATAGAAGAAGAGTACGACCTGCTGATCGACCTCAACATCCACGATCATTTTTCGCTGAAGTACATTACCGCCTTATCAAAGGCAAAATTCAAAGTGGGAAAGTACAAGGAAGAGGATGAGCCGATTTACGATATGATGATCGATGCTGATAATACGCAAACGCTGAAGTATTTCCTGAGGCAGATCGATACGTACATCACCATGCTGAACAAGCAGCAGGAGATGAGCTTGAATTAACGTCATTGCGAGGGAAGTATAACCGAAGCGATCTCACAAAGCGAGCAATAAATTTGTAAAAAATAGAACTATGAATTACATCCTCTTCGACGACAACACCCGCAACAACCTGCTGCCGCTCACATTCACGCGCCCGGTAGCCGATATCCGTATCGGGATCCTAACCATCCGGGAAAAATGGGAGCGCATGCTGAATGCGGAAACTTCCACGAAAACAGAAGAGTACCTCAGCAAAAAATTCCCGCTTGAATTTGCGATCGATGTCGATAATGTATGGATCAACGGATCGGTTTGCCCGAACGCGAAGCTGCTGGAAGAGCTTAAATTGCTGCAGCCGTATCATGCGCTGCTTTCCGGGGAAACCGTGATAGCTGCCAACACCGGCTCCGATAAAAAATTCGACCTTGCCCTGAGCGATAACTATACAAGATTCGAATCGCATGCAAAGGCCATGCACATCGAGCATCCCTGGGATATTTTTTCAAAGAACGGCGATGCCATCAGGGAGGATTTCGAGCTTGTTACCAAAGGCAGGATCTCGCTTGCGATCAGTTCCACCAACCAGGTGATCGGGCTGGAGAATATTTTTGTGGAGGAAGGCGCAAAAGTGCAGTGCTCGATCCTTAACGCTTCTACAGGCCCTATCTACATTGGCAAAGACGCGGAGGTTATGGAAGGCTCCATCATCCGCGGCCCTTTTTCACTGGGAGAACATTCCGCCTTAAAGCTTGGCGCGAAGATCTATGGCCCTACAACCATTGGCCCCCACAGCAAAGTAGGAGGAGAGGTAAACAATTCGGTGATCTTCGGTTTCTCGAACAAGGCGCACGACGGCTTTCTCGGGAATTCGGTCTTGGGCGAATGGTGCAACATCGGCGCCGACAGCAATAATTCCAACCTGAAAAATAATTATGCGGAAGTAAAGCTCTGGAATTATACGAAGGAGCGCTTTGTAGGCACAGGCCTTATGTTCTGCGGGCTCATCATGGGCGACCACAGCAAATGCGGGATCAACACCATGTTCAATACAGGCACTGTGGTTGGAGTGAATGCCAATATTTTCGGCTCGGGCTTTCCGCGCAATTTCGTTCCTTCGTTTTCCTGGGGCGGAGCAGCGGGCTTTACCACCTACAAAGTGAAGGATGCCTTTGAAGTGGCAGCGCGCGTGTTCGAACGCAGAGGGCTTGTATTTGATGAAGCCGAGCAGGAGATCCTCACGCATGTGTTTGAGCTTACGGAGAAGTACAGGAAGTAGGCGGGAGGTTTCTTTAGGATTGTCATTCTGAGCGGAACGCAGTGCAGCGAAGAATCTTCTTCTTGTTAACCGGATGCTGCCAGAGATCCATTCGCTTCGCTCAGGATGACATATAGGATGCATCACGTATTGAGTCATTGCGAGGAGGCACGACGAAGCAATCTATGGTTCGGATCGCGAATAAATATGAATTTTCGAATCTGTACGTCATTGCGGGGAGGCACGACGAAGCAATCTATAGTTCGGATCGCGAATGAATACGAATTTACGAATCTGTACGTCATTGCGAGGAGGCACGACGAAGCAATCTATGGTACGGATCGCGAATAAATACGAATTTTCGAATCTGTACGTCATTGCGAGGAGGTACGACGAAACAATCTCTCAATAAAAAACAATTTTCAATCTTTAATTTTTCAATCAAGCATGAACATCACAGAAATAATAGGTTACATCGGCTCCTTAGGCATTTTAGTATCATTCCTCATGAAGGACATCAACCGCCTGCGGATCGTAAATACCATCGGCTGTGCCTTTTTTGTGCTGTACGGCATCCTGCTCAATTATTCGATCCCGGTGATCGCCACCAACGCTATTATTATTTTGATCAATGTTTATTACCTTTTAAAAAATAATAAGGAAAACTAATGGAGCTTATTCTTTCTATAGCACTTGGCGCCTTTATTATGTATGGCGTTTTTATGGCAAAAGGGGCGAAGAGGGATTATTATACAAAGAGGAAGGCGTTCGCTGATCATTTTATTGAAAGGCTAAAACACCTGGGTTATTTTGAATATGCTGATAGTGAAAATGTAAAACATCTTCAGAAAGCCTTGGTGATCTCATTTTTAAATGACGAAGGTCTTGCTTTCATTCAGGATAAGCAGAACGGTCTTCCTCTCGATTTCAGGCTATATGAAATCAGTGGGAAAGAATTAGCAGCGGCCGGGGCAGGTAATTATTTAAAAAAGCTAAAGCCTGCGTTTGAACGAATGAGAGTTCCGCTGATTCAAAAAGAGCTTTTATTTGACGCCATGCAGCCGGCAAGGATGATCGCGGAGCTGGTTGTTTTTTTAAATAAACACTTCGAATCAGCCGGAGCAAAAGAAAGAGTTTTTGTTATTGGAGATCCGGAAAATGCTAAAATTATTTTTCTGACGAAAGCACAGCAATCTTATATTTCCACTGTTATAAAAAATGGAAATCTTCAACCGATGGAGCTTAAAGCCTGGGCGAAATGGAACAGGCTAATCTAAGCGGCCTTATGCCAAATTGTCCAGCTTTCCTTATTGGCATATTCATTGAAAAAAGAAGCTCAGTAAAACCCAAAAACGAATTAACATTCTCACAATATGACCGATAATTTTGACCTGAATGGCTTGTCACCGCTGCTGCGTGATAATCTGATGGATGAGGATACCGAATTTATTCCCCTGCTTTCTTCCGAGGATGAGGACCAGATGAACTCCGAAAATGTGCCGGCTGAACTGTCAATATTACCTCTTCGCAATACCGTACTCTTTCCTGGCGTGGTGATCCCTATCACCGTTGGCCGCGATAAATCCATCAACCTCATCAAGGATGCCTACAAGGGCGATAAGACCATCGGCGTGGTGTCCCAGAAGAACGATTCCATTGAAGACCCTACGATCGACGACCTGAACAAGATCGGTACCGTGGCGCACATCATTAAAATGCTGCGCATGCCCGATGGCAACACCACCGTGATCATCCAGGGAAAACGCCGCTTCGAATTAAAGGACATCAGGCAGACAGAGCCGTATATCCGCGCTTCCATCACCGCTTTCGCGGAAGTGAGGCCGGGCAAGGATGACAAGGAGTTCCAGGCGCTGGTTTCTTCCCTGAAAGACCTCGCATTGAAGATCATCAAGGAAAGCCCGCAGATCCCGAGTGAAGCAGGCTTTGCATTAAAAAATATCGAAAGCCCTTCCTTTCTTGTGAATTTCATTTCTTCCAACATGAATGCGCCGGTAGCTGAAAAGCAGGCGATGCTGGAAGTGGCCGACCTTTCTTCCCGCGCCACCATTGTATTGGCAAACCTTACAAAGGAGCTGCAGATGCTGGAGCTAAAGAACCAGATCCAGTCGAAGGTGAAGGTGGACCTCGACAAGCAGCAGCGCGATTACTTCCTGCACCAGCAGCTGAAAACCATCCAGGAAGAACTGGGCGAGAACAACTTTGCGCAGGACATCAAGGAGATGCGTGCAAAGGCAAAGGATAAAAAATGGAGCAAGGAAGTTTCACAGGCCTTCGAAAAAGCCATTACCAAGCTGGAGCGGATGAACCCGAATGCTGCGGAATATTCCATCCAGACGAACTACCTCGAAGTGCTGCTCGACCTTCCCTGGGATGAAAAAACAGCGGATAACTTTGACCTGAAGCGTGCCGAAAAAGTGCTGAACAAGGATCATTTCGGGATGGATAAAGTGAAGGAGCGCATCCTCGAGCACCTTGCCGTATTGAAGCTGAAAGGCAATATGAAATCGCCCATCATCTGCCTGTACGGCCCTCCGGGAGTCGGAAAAACCTCCCTGGGAAAAAGCATCGCGGAAAGCCTCGGGCGCAAATATGTGCGCATGAGCCTTGGCGGTTTGCGTGATGAAGCGGAGATCCGCGGCCACCGCAAAACGTACATCGGCGCATTGCCGGGACGCATCCTGCAAAATATTAAAAAGGCCGGCAGCTCTAATCCGGTATTCATACTGGATGAGATCGATAAGGTCGGGAACGATTTTCACGGCGACCCTTCTTCCGCATTGCTGGAAGTGCTGGACCCGGAACAGAACAATGCATTTTACGACAATTACGTGGAAATGGATTATGACCTTTCCAACGTCATGTTCATTGCCACGGCAAACTCGCTGAGCACCATTCAGCCGGCTTTGCGCGACAGGATGGAGATCATCGAGATCACCGGCTACACCACCGAGGAAAAAGTGGAGATCGCTAAGCGCCACCTGCTGCCGAAGCAGCTGGGAGAGCAGGGCGTGAAGAAAGAGCAGCTCCTGCTCGATAAGAAAATGATCGAATACATCATTGAGAACTATACAAGGGAAAGCGGCGTGCGCGGGCTTGAAAAGGTGATCGCGAAAGTGGTGAGGAACGCTGCAAAATCAATAGCGATGGAGCAGAAGTACAGTGTAACGGTTACTGAAAAGGACCTGACAAAGATCCTCGGCCCGGCACACGAAAAGGACCGCTACCAGGGAAATGATGTGGCAGGCGTGGTAACCGGGCTGGCATGGACCTCCGTTGGCGGCGATATCTTATTCATTGAAAGCAGCCTTACCAAAGGAACAGGAAAATTAACGCTCACCGGTAACCTCGGGGAAGTGATGAAGGAATCGGCTGTGATCGCGCTCGAATACTTAAAGTCGCACAGCTCATTCTTAGGGCTGAAATCAGAGATCTTCGATCAGTGGAATGTACACATCCACGTGCCGGAAGGCGCTACGCCGAAGGACGGCCCGAGCGCGGGGATCACCATGCTTACGGCGCTCGCTTCCGCATTTACGCAGCGCAAAGTAAAGCCGCAGCTGGCAATGACCGGCGAGATCACCCTTCGCGGCAGGGTATTGCCTGTTGGCGGCATCAAGGAAAAGATCCTGGCCGCCAAGCGCGCAGGCATCAAGGAGATCATCCTGAGCATCGACAATAAAAAGGACATCGTTGAAATAAAAGCGGATTACCTCAAAGGATTAAAATTCATTTACGTGGAGAAAATGATCGATGTGGTGAAGCAGGCGCTTCTCAAGGAAAAGGTAGTGAACCCGATCGATTTTAATGTAAAGGAAGAGAAGAAGAAGTAGTCAACAATATTTCCCTGCATTTCCCGTTACAACCCGGATAATTTTTAACTTTGTAGGAATGAATGTAAAAAAGGTACTCTTCGTTTTTGCTTCTCTGATCAGCTTTGCTGCCAATGCCCAGATGGGCGGCAACAATACCTTTGAATTCCTTAATCTTCCTATTTCCGCAAGGGTAAGCGCGCTTGGCGGCAACCTGCTTACCGCCCGCGATGGCGACCTTAACGTTGCATTGGTAAATCCTTCGCTGCTGTCGGATTCGATGGACAATAACCTCGCCCTCAGCTATATCAATTATTTTGCGGATGTAAATTACGGCTATGCCGCTTACGCGAAAAAATTCAGGAAAATAGGAGGGGTGTTCAGCGCAGGCATCCAGTACCTTGATTATGGCAAATTCATTCGCGCCGATGAGATCGGAAACCAGGACGGCACCTTCTCAGCCAATGAAATGAGCTTTAACCTCGGCTATGCGCGCTCCATTCTCGATTCCAACCTGTATGTGGGTGCAACCTTAAAAACCATTTATTCCCATCTTGAATCGTATACTTCAACAGGCTCTGCGCTCGACCTCGGGGCAACTTACATGCGGCCGAAACGCGGCTGGACGGCAGCCATTGTGATCAAGAACCTCGGCCGCCAGTGGAAAACATATGCAGGCCACAAAGAAAAGCTGCCCTTCGAGATCCAGCTGGGGCTTTCGATGAAGCCGAAGCATGTGCCTTTCCGGTTATCGCTGGTGTATGAGAATTTTGAAAAATGGGATCTCACCTATGTTGATCCCGCAAATCCGACTTTAACGGAAGACCCGCTTACGGGAGAACCTATCAAGCAGCACAAATACAAGATCGTTGGCGACAAGTTCATGCGCCACATGGTGATCGGCGGAGAATTTATCATCACTAAGAATTTCTTTTTACGCGGAGGCTTCAACTACCAGCACCGCAAAGAGCTGAAAGTACCTGAAAAGCGCGGCATGACGGGCTTCTCGTTCGGCTTCGGGTTTCGTGTGTATAAGTTCCATTTCAGCTATGCAAGGGCGGTGTACCACCTCGCCGGCGCATCCAATAACTTCTCCATCAGCTTCGACCTCAACAGCTTCGCGAAGAAGCGCTTTGTGTCGCCGGCGAACCCGTAGTTGTCATCCCCCCCGAATGCTGTGTGGAATGGTACCCCGGATCAGGTCCGGGGCAGGCTGCTGATTTTCGCGGATTCTTATGCTGTAAATTATGATTGCTTCGCAATCTATGATTTGTTATGATTGACGTACTAGCGTCAGTTCGAGTGCGAGGTACGAGCGTATCGAGAACAAGCGACCCGGATCATTCTGCTTAGTCACTTCGAGCGGAGTCGAGAAGTAGAATCGACAATTTAACTTTCCCGTTATAACACGCAGTACTTCAATTATAAGGATCTGCGTTCCATTTCACACAGCTTGGTCCGACCCTCCCACGAAACTCGGACTGACGGTTAATTACCGGTGAATTACTTCCCGAAAACGCTCTGCTTTTCCTTCGGAATTCAAAAAAATATTGCCTAATATTGTGCATCACTAAAGGTTCAGTATGCCAAAGATCACCATTGCCATCGACGGGTATTCATCATGCGGGAAAAGCACATTAGCAAAGGCTTTGGCTGCAAAACTCGGATATGCGTATGTGGATTCGGGCGCCATGTACCGCAGCGTAACGCTGTATGCCCTGCGCCAGGGGATCATCAAGGATCATGGCTTCATAGAGGACCAGATCGTGCGCATTCTTCCGGAGATCAATCTCACTTTTAAGTTCAACCCCGCCACACGCTCTTCCGAAACCTTCCTCAATGGCGAGAACGTGGAAAAAGAGCTGCGCCACATGGTTGTTTCCGAAAACGTAAGCAAGGTAAGCGCGATCCATGAAGTGCGTGTGAAGATGATCGCCATCCAGCGTGAGCTTGGCAAGAACAAAGGCATTGTGATGGATGGAAGGGATATCGGCACCAACGTATTTCCCGATGCGGAGCTTAAGCTGTTCATGACGGCTGACCCGGACATCCGCACCCAGCGCAGGTATGATGAAATGCTTTCCAAAGGCCAGCATCCCACTTTTTTAGATGTGAAAAAGAACCTGCTCGACCGCGATCATGAGGATACCCACCGGAAGGAAAATCCGCTCACACAGGCCGAGGATGCTATTGTGCTTGATAACTCCGATCTCAGCCGCGAGCAGCAGGTGGAGTATGTAATGAAGCTGATCACCGACCTTACGCTTACCGTTAATTGAGGGTTTCTGAAAACTTTTCCCTGGCAAGCGTCCTGAATTCCTTCTTGTCCACCTTGCTTTCGATCCAGGTGATAAAATCAAAATAATTGAGCACCTTCTTTTCCAGCGGATCCCTGAAGATCTTTTCCAGGTCGGCTTTCAGCTCCCTGAACGCAGCGCTTTGCTTCGCGCCGGTATCAATGTAAGGAAGCTTGTCGCGGATGAACCTTAACACCATGTTCTCAAATTTGTAGAGCTGCTTCCGCTTGTACAAAAAGCGGTAGGCGGAAAGCGCTGCATAGGGCAGCATTTCCTGCTCTCCTTTTTCCCAGAACACGATCAGGCGCATGATCCTTGCAAAGCTTTGGATATCATCGCGAAGCGAATGCTCGTTGCCGGTCTCATTGATGATCTCGTTCAGCGCCTTGATGGCCTTGGAATACCTGTTATTCACAAAGTACACGATAGCGATGTTGTATTTGAATGTGACAATATCCGTTGCCGGGATCTTGTCAAAGTAAACGCCGATGCCCGCTACCACTTCATTGGCAATGCGTTCGGCCTGCTCGTAATTGGCAGAGCGGATGCTTACGCCAAGCACCAGCTTGTAGGAGGTGGCCCAGAGCAGTACGTTTTCACGGATGTTATGCGTTGCCAGCGAGCGGATCTTCCTGATGTAAGGCGCCGTTTCACTAAGCTTCTGAAGGTGGATGTAATTCACCACAAGGTTGTTCAGCGTTACCAGGTGCTTTTCAAATTCCTCTTCCCGGAGCTTTGCGGGAATCGATTGCAGCAGCTCGATATTCCGTTTGGTATAAATAAAGCTCTTGCTGTTGTTCCCGGAAGAAGTGTAATATACCGTGCGGATATAGTTCAGGTAATATTTATCATTGAAGGTGAGCTTGTTATAATTCAGCCGTTTGTATTTATTAAGCAGCTCCTGCATCAGCTCCAGGTCCTTCTCCGAGCGGGCAAATCCTTTTTTACGGATCTGTGAAAACACATCCAGCACCTCGCTTTTCAGCTGCAGGCTTTGTTTGATGGAATCAAGAATGCGGCTTTCCTCGGCAAACACGTTTTTATGAAAGCGCTCCGGCTCCGAATCCTTGTTGCGCAGCTGCATCAGCTTCGCCTTCCATTCAAGGATCTCCAGCAGCCTTGTTTTTTTATCCGTTTCCACCGCCAGCTTTTCCGCCTTGCGGTGAAGCTTTTCACATTGCCTGTACAATCCTTTCTGGTAAAGAAAATCGATGTCGATCAGCATTTCCTTTAATTCCACATCTATCGTGGAGCCTGCATGAAAATTCCGCATGCTTTTAATGATCAGCAGGTGCAGGTAGTTTTTCACGGCTGCAAACCGCTTGATAAAAGGCTCTCCGCTGAACTTTGCCTTCAGCGCTTTTTCATCGTAACTTTTCTGGAGGGTGATCGCATCGAACAGCCGCACATAATTATTGCCTTCACCGATCACATGGCGTGAAGCATAAATTTTAAAGAAGCGTTTTTCCGACTGGGATAATGATTTTACCAGCTTATGGAGTTCATCGGAAGCGATCATGAAAGAGGATGATTAATTCATAATACCATTATCAAATATAGTATAATTTCTTAATAACTGAAGTTTGACTTAGTATAATCAATGTATTTAAGATTGATTCCGGTTGATTATTCATTCAAATTTGTAAGGAAATAAATAACCAGGCAGTACATAATGCGACACGACCATTTCCTAAGGCCTGCAGTTAAAAGGGCTTCTGTTCGGGGGAGCAGGGCGCCCTATACACTGCTGTGCCTTTTATTCTCTTTTTTTGCAGTCCTTTGCACAGGGCAGGTAAGCACCCTGTATACTTTTTCCAAGCCAACGGCCGCCCATGCATTTATGGCGGGAGGCACCACCCTTGCCAGCGGCAACGGCGCATCCATGGACAATACCATTTATACCAATGTGCCCATCGGCTTTCCATTCAGCTTTAACGGCATCGATTACACAACCGTTGGCGTGAGCACCAATGGATTTCTTTGGTTCGGTTCCACCAATCCCGCAACCACGGACTATAATCCTATCTCTTCCGCCACAGCCATGTCGGGCGTGGTAGCCGGCTATGCGGCAAACCTGACAGGGCGTGTAGCTGCCGCCACATTAAAATACACAACTACCGGAACATGCCCTAACAGGGTTTTTATGGTGGAGTGGAACAACATGATCGTTTCAGGGGTCACTACAGGCTCGTTCAGCGCCAACCGGATCGACATACAGATCAAGCTCTATGAAGGCTCCAACAACATTGACATTCATCCGTATGATTCGCCTTATTTTGTAACGGCGCTTTATTCGGGGCAGGTAGGGTTAAGAGGAAGCTCCAATACCGATTATAATATCAGGTCGGTTACCACCTGCACCAATACATGGAACACTTCCGTAGCAGGCGCCTCCAATGCGGCTGTCTGCCAGATCGATGGCGCCACCTGTTCCACATTTCCCGCTGCCAACCTCATCTACAGGTTTACCAATGGTGCCGCGGTATCCTCACTCACATGGAACGGAAGCGTGAGCAGCGACTGGTTCACCGCTGCCAACTGGACCCCCGCGGTTGTCCCGACGATCTACTGGAGTGTAACATTGCCGGCGGCGTTAACAACGTATCCTTCCCTCAGCGGAAGCAGCAACGCATACTGCAGGAGTCTGACGCTTGCCGCCGGAAGCTCATTGTCAACTGCCGCAGGCTATTCCGGCACGCTGAGCATCAGCGGAAGCCTTGCAAACGATGGAACGATAACTAATAACGGCAGCAATTACATAACGCTCACCGGAACTACGGGTACGGCGCTAAGCGGCCTGGGCGATTTCAGCGCGGCGGATCTTTTCCTGTCGGGTGCCTGCGCGGCCTATACAATGGGCAACGCCATCGTGATGAGGAAGCTGAACATTGGCGTATCCGCAGCGCTCAGCATGAACACGTATAATCTAACAGTGCTCACAGCATTAACACAAACCGGAACCATCAACCAGTCAAGCGGAGTTTTGCAGATCGAAGATCCGGCCTGTACACTAACGAATGCCACCTTCAATGAAAATACCGGCACTACGTATTTTGCGATCGGCACAGGCACCGCGGCGGCAAATCAAACCGTGCCTTCCATCACTTATTACAACCTGAAAGTGAACACCAACAATGGTTTTACGGCATCAGTGGGCAATGGCGGTACCGTTACCTGCAATAATCTTACGATCAGCAACCCGGGCGCTTCGGGCGGAATTGCCAGTGTGGTGAATGCTGTAAGCGTGAATGCCAATTTCGACCTTGCCCCAACAGGCAACACTCCAGCGGTGAATCTCAGCAGCAACATTACCGTTGCCGGCATTATGACCCTGTATGCAGGTGTGATCAGCACCGGCACAAACAAGGTGATCATCAGCAACTCTTCGGCAGGAGCGGTGGTGCAGGGCGGAAGCAACGTGGATTACACGCTCAGCTACATTAACGGGAACCTGCGCAGGATGATCCTTTCCGGGGCTGTCGCCAATTATGATTTCCCGATGGGCGACGCCAGCAGTCCGCGTTACATTGTAATGATGGATAATGGTTTATCGGGCGGCGGATTTACCTTCATCGATGCCGCATTTCTTCCACTCACAAATCACAGCGATGCGGCCATGGTGGCTACCGAGCCTTCCGAGCCCGGTGTTACGTATGATCATATCTGCACCGAAGGCGTCTGGTACCTCGATCCCGACAACCAGCCTGCTGCCGGCACTTACGATATTAAAGCCTACACACTTAATTTCAGCGGGCTCATCGACGATCAGTTCGCGGTGCTGAAAAGGATCTCAGGCTCTCTGACCGGCGCCGATTGGGACAATGGCGGTGCAGCAGCAACGCGGCCTTCCAGCATGCAGCCCGGCAGGACTGTGGCGAGCGGTTATGCGCTGCGCTTCGGCTTGAGCTCCTTTTCACAATTCGGCATTGCCACGCATCCGGTAATTCCGCTGCCGATAGAGCTGCTCTCGTTTACAGGAAAAAAAGCAGGCCATGAAAATGTGCTTGAATGGATCACTGCAAGCGAGCATAACAACGATCACTTTTCGCTTGAGCGATCTGCAGATGCGCTCGGTTTTTATGAGATCGCAAAAGTGGATGGAGCTGGAAACAGCAGCCAGCTGACCGGCTATGCACACAATGATGGATCTCCTCCCGCCGGCATTTCCTATTATCGCTTAAAGCAGGTTGATTTCGACGGAAGGTATTCCTACAGCAATACGATAGCACTCGACAGGACTGTTGCAGACCTTGAGCTGCTGAATGTATATAGCACGGAAGGGGAGATAGAGATCACCCTTAATTGCAGCGGCGGTTGTGCCGTGGTTTGTGAGCTGTATGATGCAGAAGGCAGGCTCCTGCTTTCTTCAGCGGGGCAGGTCCCGGGAGAGGGCTCCGTATGGCGCATTCCTGCGGGGAACCTGTCGAAAGGGATCTATTTTCTCAAGGCAATTAACGGCAATACGGTGCTCACTAAAAAAATTATTCTTTAGCTGCATACCGCTTTTTTCTCCGTTTAGCCCTGATATTAAATAAGCATTAAAAATTTGATTTAAAGCAATCTAATTCTAAATTTGAATAGTTTTACGCGTACTTCAATCAACAAAAATATATATGAAAAAAATAAATCCTTGCCGCCTTATTTTTAAAGGCAGCCTCCTCGCATTTTTCTTCCTGTTCACGCAGGCCTTTCATGCAGGCGCACAAACCTTCTACACCGAAACTTTTGACGGAAGCCCTTGTCCGGGGAGCTCCAACTGCGATCCCAGCCTGGTATCGTGGACAACCACATCAGTGACCGCTGAAGGCGCTGCTGCCAATAAATGGTTTGTCAGCTGCCAGGAGAACGGCAATGCGGCAGGCACCTGCGGTACGGGATGTGCGGGTGATCAGTCGCTGCACCTCGGAACCCTTTCCAATTTCTTTTGCTCCTCGGGCGACTGCGGTGCTGCTTACAATGCAACAGGCGCCGCCAATGTTACCGACAAGCGCGCCGAATCGCCGGTGATCAATTGCACGGGGCAATTCGGGATCACCATCGCATTCAATTACATAGGCAAGGGACAAACCTGCACCACCGATTTTTGCGACCTCCAGTACAGCACCAACGGAGGAGCCACCTGGAATAACCTGCAAACCTGTATGACCTCCACCACCTGCGGATCGGGGCAGGGGAGATGGACCGCATTTTCCATTGCAATGCCTGCCACCTGCGATAACAATCCGAATGTGAAGATCGGCTTCCACTGGAAGAACAATGGCGATGGCGCGGGCTCCGACCCTTCATTCGCAGTGGACGACATCACATTGTCCGTTGTTACATCTACCAACACCATCACTACAGGAGTTATTGCCGGAAGCCCCTTCTGCGCATGCAGCGCCATCAATGTGCCATTTGTAAGCACAGGCACATTCACGGCAGGTAATATTTACACGGCTCAGCTATCGGATGCAGCAGGAAGCTTTGCCGCGCCAACCGCCATCGGCACGCTTGCAAGCACGGCCAACGCAGGTACCATTGCAGCCGCCATTCCCTGCGGAACTCCCACAGGCAGCGGATACCGCATTCGCGTAGTAAGCTCGGCACCGGTTGTTACCGGCACCGATAACGGCGTCAACATCACCATCAATGCACTGCCTGTAGCCACGTTCAGCTATACCGGCACGCCTTATTGCTCTACTGCGGCAAATCCGCTTCCCACATATAGCGGCGGGGGAACAGCCGGAACATTCACCGCGCCTGCAGGGCTTGTATTTGTGAGCGCTGCAACAGGAGAGGTAAATCTTTCGGCAAGCACAGCCGGCACATACACTGTTACCAATACAATTCCCGCTTCGGGCGGATGTGCTGCGGTTACGGCCACTTCCAGCATTACGATCACCACTGCACCTGCCGGCACGTTCAGCTACGCTGCAACCCCTTATTGCGCCGATGCTGCCGATCCTTCACCAACATTCAGCGGCGGAGGCGTGGCAGGAGCATTCACAGCGCCGGCCGGGCTTGTATTTGTAAGTGCTGCAGCAGGACAGGTTGACCTCTCGGCAAGCACCCCGGGAACATATACCGTTACCAATACTATTGCCGCTTCAGGCGGATGCGCTGCCGTTACAGCCACTTCATCCATCACCATCAATCCTGTTCAGAATGCTGCCTTCAGCTATTCCGCAAGTACCTACTGCCAATCGGGCACCGATCCTGCGCCAACTATAACGGGCACGCCGGGCGGAACATTCAGCGCATCGCCTGCAGGACTCGTGTTCATCAGCACGGCAACAGGCGAGATCGACCTTTCAGCCAGCGCATTGAATACGTATACAATTACGTATACCACGCCGGGGCCCTGCAGCGCAAGCTCAACGGCATCGGTGACCATATCAACAGCGCCGGCGGCAACATTCAGCTATACAGGATCGCCTTATTGCGTTAATGGCACCGATCCCTTTCCAACGTTCGGGGCAGGAGCAAGCGCGGGTGCATTTTCAGGCCCGCCGGGAGTACTATTTGTGAGCACGTCAACCGGGCAGATCGACCTTTCTTTAAGTACGCCGGGAACTTACGTGATATCAAACAACATCGCGGCTTCGGGAGGATGTCCTGCTTCATTCGCTATTGACACCATTGTGATCAGCCCTGTGCAGGATTCATCGTTCAGTTATTCTTCGTCCACATACTGCCAGTCGCCTGTAGATCCCACACCTGTGATCACCGGAACACCGGGCGGAACTTTTACCGCTACGCCTGCGGGGGTTGCCTTCATCAGCACCACAACAGGCGAGATCGATATTTCGGCAACCCCGGTGAACACGTACACTATTACTTATACAACACCCGGGCCTTGTCCGGTGAGCATGAGCGTCTCGTTAACAGTAACTCCGCCGCAGATCGCAGGTTTCAGCTATGCAGGCAGCCCTTATTGCGCCAATGGAGCGGATCCATCGCCAACCCTGGCTGCCGGCGGAAGCGCGGGAACATTCACCGCTTCTCCCGCGGGATTAACATTTGTAAGCACTGCAACGGGTGAAGTTGACCTTTCTGCAAGCACTCCCGGAACATACATGGTAACGAATACGATCGCAGCATCCGGCAGTTGCCCTGCAGCTTCCGATTCGTCCAGCATCACCATCAACCCTGTGCAGGATTCAACCTTCAGCTACCCGGGGAGCAGCTTCTGCCAAACGGGAACTACAACTCCAACGGTTACAGGCGTGGCGGGAGGAACATTCAGCTCATCGCCTGCAGGCCTTGTTTTTGTAAGTACAGCCACAGGCGAGATCGATCTTGCATCAAGCGCGATCGGCTCGTATTCCGTAACGTATACAACACCTGGGCCCTGCGCCGGCAGCATGACAGTCGCAATAACGATCACACCGCCGCCAACAGCCGATTTCAGCTATTCAAGCCCATCGTATTGCCAGAATGATCCGAATCCTTCGCCTGTATTCAGCGGAAGCTCAACTGCCGGAACATTTACCGCATCTCCCGCAGGCCTTGCATTTGTAAGCCCAACAACGGGGCAGGTGAATCTCGGCGGCAGCACAGCCGGAACATACACTGTAACAAATACCATTGCCGCTGCCGGCGGATGTCCTTCTGCCACGGAAACAACAACCATCACCATTGACCCGGTGCCGACCATCACGGTGAACTCACCAGTGATCTGTAACGGCGAAAGCGCCACCTTAACGGCAAGCGGCGCCTCGTCCTATTCATGGTCGAGCGGCGGAACGGCAAGCACAGAAACCGTTTCACCGACAAGCAGCACTACGTATACTGTAACCGGAACAACAGGAGGCTGCTCCAACACGGCATTGTCGATCGTTAGCGTATCCAACTGCAACGTGCCCGATGCGAATTTTTCCGGGACTCCAACGGTAATGTGCCAGGCGGGATGTGCCGATTTTACCGACCTGAGCACCAACACGCCAACATCCTGGAACTGGTCGTTCCCGGGCGCAACACCTTCCACATCCACTGCGCAGAACCCGACGAATATTTGTTATTCTGCCAACGGAAGCTATGATGTAACGCTGATCGCGACCAATTCAAGCGGATCGGATACGCTCACGATAAGCGGCTATATTACGGTGGGCGCGCCTGTTACGGTGAACATTACCGGCAACCTGCTCATCACTTCCTGTGAAGAGACCGTGCTCACAGCTGTTCCGGGAGACGGAACATATTCATGGGGGCCATCGGGAACATTGTCGGGAACCAGCGGAGCTTCCGTAACCGCCAGGCCGCCGGCAACACAGCAATATTATGTAACCTATACAAGCCCGGAAGGCTGTACCGATTCGGATACAACAACCGTGGTGGTGCAGGACATCAATACCTATTTCCTGCCAACAGGATTTACCCCGAACAACGATGGAATAAATGACCAGGTGCATCTGCACGGAAGGGGCATCGATTATTTTACGCTGAAAATATTTGACCGCATCGGGGAAAAGGTATTCGAGAGCAGCGACCTTGAAAAAGGCTGGGATGGCAGGCTGCACGGCCTTCCGATGAATGACGGGGTGTTTGTGTACACGCTCGACATTACTTTCTGTAACGGGGAGCGCGTGAAGAAACACGGCGACATCACACTTGTAAAATAATTTGTGCTAAACGAAAGAGAGCTTATGAAAACTATAAAATTCTTCTTCCTCATTTTTATTGCTGCGGGCATCAATGCTTCAGCGCAGGACCGTCATTATTCCCAGTTCTATGCAGCGCCGCTCAATGCAAACCCGGGCAATACGGGCGTGTTCAATGGCGACATCCGTGCCTACACGCTCTACAGGATGCAATGGTTCACCGTGACCAATCCGTATAAAACATTTACCATTGCGCTCGACGGGCCGATCTTTAAAAAGAAGATGCGCAGCGACGATTTTTTTGCGGCAGGGCTTGAGATCACGAATGATAATGTGGGAAGTCCGCGCTTAAAGACAAACACCTTTAACGGATTGATCTCTTATACGAAATTTATCGGTGGACGACAGCATCACCAGATCACGCTGGGCTACGAGATCGGCTACGCGATCAAAAGCGTGAGCACCGGCGGACTTACATGGGACAGCCAGTGGGATGGCACCAGCTATAATGGCGCTGTGGGTGTGAATGAAGGCGGCGGAGGCGGAGCAGGCTATCTCGATATGTCAACAGGGCTTGTTTGGAATTTCACGACAACACATTTGTTCAGGAGCTCGCTGGGCTTTTCATTCCATCATTTTACGGCGCCTGCCAACTCCATTCACGGCGGGCCGGAGCGACTGATCCCGAAATTCGGGGTGCAGTGGAACATCGGCTATCACCTGAGCGAAACGAGCAACACGACGCTTATGCCGAGCATCATTGCCTACCAGCAGGGAACCTCTCTGTTATTGAACGGCGGATGCAACGTGAAATATGTATTGGAGGAGCATTCGCGCTATACCAATAACCAGCAGGACAAAGCATTTTACATCGGCGTGTTCTACCGATTCCGCGATGCGGCTTATGTTACCTTCCGCTACGATTACGATGCGTTCACTTTCTCTGCAGCGTACGATGTGAACATTTCCGGCTTAACACCCGCAAGCAAAAGCGTGGGAGGCTTCGAGATCGCAATCCAGTGGAAAGGCATCCTCGGCAAGAACAAGCTTGCGAAGAGATCGAGTGTAAGGTTTATGTAAGCTTTATTTCAGCTTCAGGAAATCGCCGTCAACAATGAACAGCTTAACACCACCGGCTGAGCTGGTACGGTGCGAGCTTAATTCGTCCGACACCTGGTAGCTCATTCCTTTGGAGAGCTTCATCATTCTTTCATCGGCAAGCTCTGTGTCCATTTCTCCTTCAACGCAATAAATGATGTGTCCTTTTTCACACCAGTGGTCGGCTTTGTAGTTAGCTGAATACTCCACCATCCGGATCCTCAGTCCCTCGAACTGCAGCGTTTTCCAGTAAGCAATTCCGGTTTCTCCTTTATGCTCCACAGCAGGGATCTTCTCCCAGTCGGTAATTTGAAAAGCAATGTTTTTTTCCATTTTGTAGCGCGTGTTTTATAAAGGTATGCATTCCTCCTGATTGTGTTTTTGCTTTTCGAAAAATAATATTCTACTTTAGCCAGAACTGCTCCACATCATAATTCATCGCTAAAAGAACAATCATGACAGAAACAGATTTTTTCAGGAAAGAGCTCGAATCGCAGATAAAGAAGTTCGGTGATGAATCGTCGAAGCATAAATACATGTACCGCAGGCTGCGTTACCTGATCTTTGGCGCTACCGGCTTATCGATCGTATTGGAAGGCATCGTGATCGGGAATCCACTGTATCAGCGCTTCCTGAACATCCTGATCCTGATCAGCACCGCAACCATCGGCATCGTGAGCTCGATAGAGGGACTGCGGAAACCCAGCGAGCTGTGGATCCTTGAAAAGGCTATTTTTAATTCCCTGACAGACCTTCGCCGCGAGTTTGAGTTTGACCTTGCAGGCAATGATGCAATTATTGTTAAGGATTATTTTTACAGGATGCAGAAGATCCTGGGCGCTGCAGGTGAAAAATGGAATAAGAATATACAGAATGGAAAATGAAATGGCCTTTAGGAAGAGTAGGTATAAAATTGCTATAACAAATTTGATTTTTATTTTTAAAATACTTACCTTTGACGTAAGTAACGTAATGCGGTAGTATGATAGTATCATTTGGCGATAAAGACACTCAGAAGATATGGGAAGGTGAAAGAGTAAGGGGAAGATCAATTGAAATTCAGGAAGTGGCAAGAAGAAAGCTGCGAATGCTGAATAATTCTCAAAATCTCGCCGATTTGCAAATCCCGCCATCGAACAGACTGGAAAAATTAAAAGGTAACTACAAAGAATTTTACTCAATCAGAATCAATAATCAGTGGCGCGTTATTTTTAAATGGAATAACGGGAATGCCACTGAGGTTGAAATAATTGATTATCACTAATAACCATGAAAAAATTAAAGAATATACATCCCGGCGAGATCTTGGCGGAAGAGTTCCTGCTTCCTTTAGAAATTAGCGCTTACAGGCTTTCTAAAGAGATTGGAATTCCACAAACACGGATTTCAGAAATTGTGAAAGGTAACAGGAGAATCACTGCGGATACCGCCCTCAGGCTGTCCAGGTATTTTGGTAATTCAGCCAAATTCTGGCTGGGCTTGCAGGATGATTTTGATATAGAAGAGGAAATAAATCAGAAAAAATCTGAACTCAGCGCTATTAAGCAGCACAACCGCAATGCCGCATAGTTAAACAAAAATTATTTGAAGCCCCAGTTAAAAAAGATCCTCCTTCGCCTGCTTGCCACCCTGCTGCTGATCGCAGGCGTATTGCTCGTGATCATATTAAACCCTTCGCTGATCTATGCGCACAAAACACCGCAGAATAATTTCTCCGTTTTTCATGATCATCCACTTGATCCGGCTTTCGCTCCTAAGCTGGAGCAGGCAGCTGCGCTTATTCAGACAAGCGAATTTTACAACAAAAACCTTCAGCTCGGCATCTGCCTGAATGATGGCTCCGCTTATCCTGAGCTGATGCGGAAGGTTCGCGGAGAGGCATTCGCCTGGGGATTTTATGATAAGGTAGTTATGCAGGGAGAGATGGATTGTAAAAATAATAGTGTTGCGCTCAACGGCTACAAATGGAACCTCACGCAGCTGCTGGCGCATGAAATGGTACACTGCCTGCAGTTCGATAAATTAGGCCTCTGGAAGTCGAAGCCGCTGGCTGACATTCCCGATTGGAAATGGGAAGGCTATGCCGAATACATTTCCCGGCAGGACACTTCACAAAAAGACCCCGCTAAAAATATTGAACGCCTGCTGGATGCGGAAAAAATAAATAAGGATAGCTGGGAGATCAGCTTTACAGACGGTACGATCGCGCCGAAAGACTATTACAGATACTGGCTGCTGGTACAGTATTGCATGGACATTAGGAAAATGAGCTACATGCAGGTACTCACAGATACAACTCAGGAAGCTTCACTGAGGCAGGAAATGATGAGCTGGTATGCAAAAAGAAATTGATCAGACCAGCTCTTCGTTGATCATGCTTTCCCCGTCGCCTTCTTCTTCCCCGATCTCAAAAGGGTGATTCAGCGCGACTAAAAAATCGCCGGTAGAATCAAATGTTACATTATCGATTGTTTTGTTCTGGGTATCCACCCTGAAACGGATGGCAGCCAGCTGGAGCGTGCTTCCGTTCTCGAAGGTAAGGAACATCTCCATCGGCATGTAATTCTTGTGTTCCGTGGGCTCGTAATTCTCATCCAGGTCGTGATAAAAGTTCCACCTGATCTTTACATCGCTGATCTTTTTACCGCATAACTCCTTAATGCCATCCACTTCCATCGCATGCAGCGCTTTTATCTCGATCTCGCCCTTCAATTCATCCAGCTTCCCGAAATGATGCTCGTACAGCTCTTTCCCCGCGCTCCAGCCAAACGAGAACACATCGCTGCCAACGCTTAATTCAATGCCGCAGTCGAGCACCCAAACACGCTCTTCATCAAACACCCAGTACTTGTCGTTGATGTTGTAGAATTCGATGTTGGTTAGCTCTTTATTAAGAAGAAACTGTTGGATGGTGCTTTCAAGTTCTGCAGACATATTAACGTTTTTTTTATGCGGGATAAAATTAAGGGAAATTTTGGTTGTAGTACGCGGATTAATTAAGAGAGATTATGATTGAAATTATGATCTTTTTATGGTGCAGGATCAGATCATTGTTTATCATACAGCACCAAAGGCGATTAAAAGATTCGTGGCATCAGCGTACTTCCCGGAGAAAACCTGTAAAAACAAGAAGCACAAAGAAATGAATCTTTGTGCTTCCGGTATTTTGTTTTTGAAAAATTACTTCAGCTCAGGCAAGGTATATTTTCTTCCCTTGTTCTGCTCCTTTAAATAATCCATCAGCGGTGCGAAATAATCGAGCATTGCTTTTGCGCTCAGGTCGCTGCCGGTTTTTTCCTTTAACAATTTCCTCCAGTCGGCGCTGGCGCCCGGTTTCATGATCTCGCCGATGAACTTACCAACCTCTTTGTTTCCATAGTAATTGGTATTGTGCGGGTCCTGGTGAAGGATCTCTTTCGCGATGTGGTCGTGCACCTGGAACAGCAACACGAACGACAATGCGTAATCATAGTACTGTGCAGCATCATCGTTGATATGCGTTTTTGTAGCAGCATCGCAGTATTCCTCGCCGCGTGCGGTTGGAGGTGCAATTCCCTGGTATTGTGCCGCAAGCTCCCACCAGCGCTTGTTGAACTGGTCGGCAGGAAGGTTGTTTGAATACAGGTCGTGCTCAAACATGCTCATGGTGCCTGTGCTGAACGGAATGAACACAACGTAGTTCAATGCTTCTTTCAGCAGGGTTTGCATCTCATCCGATTTTGTCCCTTTCGGGATCAAGCCGAGGTTTTCCATGAAGGGCTTCTGCATGGCTGCCATTCCCATCATGCTTCCCAGTGCCTCGTGGTAAGCGCGGTTGGCGCCTTCACGCAGCAGGATCGGCACCTGCGGATTGCTGTAGGAAAGGTAATAGTAAATGTGTCCGAGCTCGTGGTGCGAGGTTTCATACCATTCGCTGTTCGGCTCCACGCTCATGAGCGAGCGCACATCCTGGTCGTAATCCATGTGCCATGCCGAAGCATGGTTGTTCTTCTTGTAATTCGCATCTTTCGGGGCAGGGTAGAGGTCCGATTTTTCCCAGAATGTTTTTGGCAGCTCCGGGAAGCCGATGCTCACATAAAAGCGCTCGCCCTGTTTTACGATCCATTCCGCATCCTTTGTTTTAAGGGCGCTGTCGAGGTTAATGCCTTTTACATTCACGAGGCTGCTCCATTCCTGTCCCCAGCGGTTTGGCAGCCAGTGTGCAGGGATCAGGTCGGGAACGTCCTGCACTTTGTATTTTTTTGCCAGCTCGTAGCGCGCCCAAGTGTGCAGCTCGCGGTACAGCGGGTACAGCTCACGGTTGAACTTCTGGAGCATGTCGATCATTTCCTGCGTGGTCATTCCGTAATCGGAAACCTGGTACTCGAAATAATCCTTATAGCCAAGGCCCTGAACGGTTTTGTTGCGCAGGTCGCGCAGGTTCACCAATCCGGCCTTCAGGCCTTTTCCGACTTCCTTGCTGGCTTCCCATACTTTCTGGCGCTTTGCAAGGTTTGTTTCAGAGGCAAGGGCGCCGTCGATGTCGTTTGCCGATACCGATTTGCCATCCACCTTAAAATCAAATCCGAATAAATTATCTGTTTGCTTTGTTTCCGCTTTGATGCGCGCATCCACCAGATCCTTGATGGTTTGAGGGTTGTTGGCCGCCTTGTACAGGATGCTTTTCAATTGTTTTACCTGCAATTCCGTAAGCTTCGACTCATCTTTCAGGAACCGCTTTGCCATCGCGATGTTATCGCTGCTGCCGGTAAAGATCGCCAGGTCCTGCTGCGCCTTGTCATTCGCCGCGGCATTCATTGTGTCGCCTTTTACAATGTGTGTTTGCTGTTTCCAGGAAGACTCGTTCGCCACGATGTTCAGCTCACGGTATTTCTGGTTATAGCCATCGAGGTAGGTTTGCACGCTGTCCTGCAATGCCTTGTCGGCATTGGAACCGCCGCCGTTTTTGTCGCCGCCGCAGGAATATAGCACCACAGCAGCCGCAATTAATAAAATATGTTTTTTCATTGTCTGTTTTGTTTATGGAAAGCAAATGTATAAAAAAATGCTTAGCCGCCTTTTAAGAAAGGATGAACGGCAGATACTAATGACGTTCTGTAAATCTATAAATCTGTGAATCTGTGGCTAAACAAGCGGTCAGGACTATCCTCTTTTTTCTATCTTTGCGATCATGTCTTCCGAAAAGCAAAAGGTGATCATTGTAGGCCCGGCATTTCCGCTGCGCGGCGGGATCGCTAATTTTAACGAAGCGCTTTGCAGGGCTTTCGGAAAGGCAGGCATTGATGCGAAGATCATTTCCTTTTCATTGCAGTATCCCGGTTTTTTATTTCCCGGCAAAACGCAGTACGATACAGGCAAAGGCCCGCAGGACATTTCCATCGACACCCGGATCAATTCGGTGAATCTTTTTAACTGGATCGCTGTGGCAGGGCAGATCAAAAGGGAAAAGCCCGATCTTGTCATCTTCCGCTACTGGCTTCCCTTCATGGGGCCATGCCTCGGAACCATTGCAAAGCTCGTTCGGAAAGGAACAGCCATTAAGACCATCGCCATTACGGATAATGTGATCCCGCACGAAAAGCGCTTCGGCGACAGGCCATTCACCAATTATTTCATTAAGCAGATGGACGGATTTATTGCCATGTCGCAATCCGTCCTCAACGACCTGTCTGAATTTACTTCCAGCGATAAAAAGGCATTTCTGCCGCATCCCATTTATGATATTTTCGGGGAGAAGATCGGCAAACCGCAGGCATTGCAGCATCTCGGGCTTTCGGAAAATGATAAGCACATCCTGTTCTTCGGCTTCATCCGCAAATACAAAGGCCTCGACCTGCTGCTGGAAGCTATGGCAGATGAGCGGATCAAAGCGCTGGGTATAAAGCTGGTGATTGCCGGTGAGTACTATGAGGATGCAGCTCCTTACAACGAGCTTATCCGGAAGCATGGCCTCGAAAGCAGTGTGATCCTGAAAACAGAATACATTCCCTCGGAAGAGGTACGCTATTATTTCTGCGCTGCCGACCTCGTGGCGCAGCCCTACAGAACCGCCACCCAGAGCGGCGTAACGCAGATCGCCTATCATTTCGAAAAGCCCATGCTCGTTACCAGTGTAGGCGGTTTGCCCGAAATTGTGCCGCATAACAAGGTGGGATATGTTACCGCCATTGAACCAAAAGCAATTGCCGATGCGGTTGTTGATTTTTATTCCAATAATAAGGAAGATGAATTTGTGCGCAACACAGTAGTGGAAAAGCAGCGCTTTTTGTGGAGTACGTTTGTGGAGGGTGTGATGAAGCTTTATAAGAATTTGTTAAATGATAAAACACACCCCTAACCCCTCTCAAGAGGGGAATTGCAACTGCTAAATTTTACATTATAGTTTTTGAATTGTATTATATATTTAAGACTGTGATTACTCAATGGGCAGGATCCGTTCCCCTCCTGAAAGATTTGCAACTGCTCACATGACGATTTCGATCTTACGATTGCACACACATCAAAACTATAATTTTTCGGTTAGCAGCGTCCGTTCCCCTCTCGAGAGGGGTTAGGGGTGTGTAGCTTTTCAATGCCTCTCCCGCAACGATTCGTAAATTCGTACAGATTCGCGATCCGCATCCTAATTCTGGTTTGATTTTTGGAATTACCTCCCTGATTTTTCGTATTTTTGCCCTGTTTTTTTACTAATAGAGCCATCTCCCGGAAAATGTATCCTTATTTACCAGCAGCGTTATAGTAGAAATCCCATAAATTCAAGCGTATGAACAAAGTAAAATTGTTTTTGTTATGTATCTGCCTGCCGGTTCTGGCATTTGCGCAGGAGGCACCCAATAAAACGGATGCTGCCGGCAAGAAGCAGGGACACTGGATCAAGCTGGACGCGAATAAAAAGAAGGTTTACGACGGCAACTTCAGCAATGATGTGCCTGTAGGGAAGTTCACGTATTATTATCCCACAGGTGAAGTAAAGGCGGTTACGCTTTTTTCAAAGAACGGCACCGTGGCCCGCACCAAAATGTATAATGTGGGCGGAAAAGTAATGGGGGAAGGCAAATACATCAACGAGAAAAAGGACAGCCTCTGGAAGTTTTATGATGAGGATGGAGGCCTGCTCTCGGAAGAAAATTATGTGAATGGCCTGAAGGACGGCAAGAGCAAGGTGTATTACCTGAGCGGGCAGCTGGCCGAAGAACGCACCTGGAAAATGGGTGTGCTGGATGGGCCCCGCATTAATTATTTCGACAGCGGACAGGTGAAATACCGCGGACAATACGTAAAAGGAAAAGTGGAAGGGAAGGTTACATTCTACCATCCCACAGGCAAGGTGGATGCGGAAGGCGTTTATGTGAATGACCTGAAGGACGGTGCATGGAAGTATTACAATGAGGACGGAACATTAAAAAGAACGGATACCTATTCGAACGGAAGGCTCACAAGCCCCGATCCGAACGTGATCCCGAAAGAGCAGCTGGAAAAAGAGAAGCAGCAATACCAGGATTATGAATTGAAGAATCCGATGGAAAACAGCCCGAATTAAAATGAGCAAAAAAGGAAAAGTATTACTGGCAATGAGCGGCGGGATCGACAGTTCGATCGCGGCGCTGTTGCTGCATGAGCAGGGATATGAAGTGGTGGGGATCACCATGAAGACGTGGGATTATGCTTCTTCCGGCGGATCGAGCAAGGAAACAGGCTGCTGCAGCCTCGACAGCATCAACGATGCGCGCATGCTGGCGGTGAACCTCGGCTTTCCGCATTATATCCTCGACATCAGGAATGAGTTTGGCAACCACATCATCGATAATTTTGTGGACGAATATCTTGCCGGGCGCACGCCAAACCCCTGCGTGCTCTGCAATACGCACATCAAATGGGAAGCGCTGCTGAAGCGTGCCGACATGCTCGACTGCGAGTTCATCGCTACCGGGCATTATGCGCGCATTCGTGAAGAGAACAAGCGTTTTGTGGTTTCAAGAGGACTGGATACTACCAAGGACCAGTCATACGTGCTTTGGGGGCTTACCCAGGAGAGCCTGAAACGCACCATTTTCCCTTTGCAGGATTTCCGTAAATCGGAGATCAAGCAAATGGCGAAGGATAACGGCTACATCGACCTTGCGAATAAAAGCGAGAGCTACGAGATCTGCTTTGTGCCCGACAATGATTACCGCGGCTTCCTGAAGCGTAAAGTGGAAGGCCTCGAGCAGCGCGTTGACGGTGGGGACTTTATTGACCGCACCGGGCGGGTTTTAGGAAAGCACAAAGGCTATCCTTTTTATACCATCGGACAGCGCAAAGGGCTGGAAATAGCTGTTGGCGAACCGCTGCACGTGCTGGAGATCGTTCCGGAAACTAACACCGTAGTGCTGGGAAGCAAGGAAGAGCTGGAAGAGCAGCAAATGATAGTTGGAAAATACAACCTGATCAAATACGCCTCATTGCCCGATAATTTTGAAACGCTCACCAAGATCCGCTACAAGGACCCGGGTGCAATGGCAACCGTATCGCATAAGGATGACAAGCTGAATGTGCTGTTTCACACGCCTGTTTCGGCAGTGGCGCCGGGGCAATCGGCAGTTTTTTATGAAGGCGACGACCTTGTTGGCGGCGGAATTATTGAGAGGCAGCGGATTGTATTGTAGTTAGCAGTTTTTTCCTCTTTTAATCCCGTCGCAGAATGTTCTGCTCCCTCCTTTTAGGAGGGTCGGGGTGGTATTGAAGCATTCGTTTGACCACCCCTGGCCCCTCCTGAGAGGAGGGGAAAGCTCCGTTGGGATAATTGAGCGGAATTTAGAATAGAACTCCTTTTTAAAATGCTTGCAGGTTCTGCTCCCTCCTCTTAGGAAGGTCGGGGTGGTACATGATAGTTTCAATCAAAATCACTATCTTAGTAGCATAATCCAAGCTGCTTGAATAAATCTTGCTTCATACTGCTTTCTACTGCTGTGCTGCTTTTGGGGCTGGTTTCCTGCTCAAAGGACCCTGCGCCGGCGCCGGATCTCGGCTATAATTATTTTCCCGATAAGGTTGGCAGCTATATAGTTTACAATGTGGATTCCATCGTGTACAATGCCCATTCCTACAGCTATCCCGCGATCATAGATACATTCAGGTTCCAGGTAAAGGAAAAGATAGAATCGGTGTACAGTGATAATGAAGGAAGGCCAACACTTCGCCTCGAGCGCTACATAAAGCAATACAACCCTGCAATACCGTATAGCCAGATGAGCTGGACACTGCGTGATGTTTGGGCAGAAAATAAGACGCTGAGGCGTGCTGAAAAAGTGGAAGAGAATGTCCGCTTCGTAAAGCTGGCCTTTCCCGTAAAGGAAGGACAGGAATGGAATGGCAATGCGCAGAATACCCTGGAAGCAAAAAACTATACGTACAGCTTTTTCGACATTCCGCGCACCATCGGCAACATTCATTTCGATTCGGTGCTGCAGGTGGACCAGTATAACGAGCTGGATCTTGTTCACCAGAAATATTACGAAGAAAAATATGCACGCAACACCGGGCTCATCTACAAGCGCGTGATCGATATTCAATCGCAGCCGCCCGACTGGAGCATGGAGCCCTACATGAATGATTCCTTAACAGTGTTCTTCGGAAAGCCTATTTTAAAAAGGGTATCCGGCGGAATGCAATGCACAATGACCGTTACAACCTATGGAACTGAATAATATGAAAAGAAACATACTCGCATCAATTTTACTGCTCAGCACTTTTTTCGCATCTGCACAAACCACTACCAACTACTGGATCGTTTTTAAGGATAAGTCCGGCACGCCGTATTCGCTCAATGCGCCAGAGGCATACATGTCGGACCGCGCCATTGCAAGGCGGGAACGCCAGCACATTGCCTTGAATGAGCGCGACCTTCCTGTGAACCCATCGTATGTAGCGGCTGTTGAATCATTGGGAGCTATCGTGAAGAACCGCTCGAAATGGTACAATGGAGTTACGGTTACTTTATCTGACGAGAGTAAGCAGGCTGCCATTGCCGCTTTGCCTTATGTAAAAAGCGTAACAAGGATCACGGTAAAACCTGCACCTGAAAGCGCAAAGAAGTTTGAGCTGGAAACAGCAGTCGTTACAACGCCCACATCAAAAACAGCTGCTTATAATTACGGGCCTTCTTACAACCAGGCGCACATGATCGGTGTGGACTGCATGCATGAGTGGGGCTATTCCGGCCAGGGCATGGTGATCGCAGAGCTGGATGCAGGCTTTTTCAATGTGAATATCCTGCCGGCTTTCGACAGCCTGCGTATAAATAACCAGATCCTTGGCTGCAGGGATATCGTAACGGGCGACACCATGGTGTTTGAAGATTATCCGCATGGCATGAACGTGCTTTCCTGCATGGGAGGCAATCTGCCGGGAAGCCTTGTAGGCACTGCTCCCAAGGCGAGCTATTGGCTGATCCGCACGGAAGATGCCGCATCGGAAAGCATCCAGGAAGAGATCAACTGGCTGGTGGGCGCAGAGTTCGCCGACAGCGTGGGCGCCGACATTATTAACTCATCCCTTGGCTACAGCGTGTTCGACGATTCAACCACCGATCATACCTATGCCGATATGGATGGCAATACGACTATTATTACAAAGGCTGCCGACTGGGCAGCAGCGACAGGGATCTTTGTTGTTTCCAGCGCAGGTAACTCCGGCGGGCCGCCATGGTACAAGATCACGGCGCCTGCTGATGCAGATAGCATCCTGACTGTCGGAGCTGTGGATGCATCCGGAAATATTACAAATTTCAGCTCACGCGGGCCTACGGCAGACGGGCGCATCAAGCCCAATACGGTGGCGCAGGGCGGAGGCGCCGTTACCGCTGCCAATGGCGGAGGCATTACCATGAACAACGGAACATCCTTTTCTTCACCGATCACGGCAGGCGCTGTAGCGTGCCTGTGGCAGGCAAATCCGGCCCGCACCAACATGGAGATCATGCTTGCCATTCACCAGAGCTCCACGCAGTATAATTCTCCCGACACGGTAAAAGGCTATGGCATCCCGAATTTCTGCTGGGCGAACTATATCCTCGCCGGCATCGATGAGCAGGAAGCTGCCGCTGAAAACCTTGACGTTTACCCTAATCCGTTCAACGCTACGTTTGAGGTTAATTTTTATTCACTGAAGAAGCAGCAGGTAACGCTTGAGCTGTTCGATGTTTCCGGAAGAACGATCAGCTCACAGCAGGTTTCTGCAGAAATGAATACGGGCAACAGGTTCGGCATTTCAGGCGCTGAAGGCCTTGCCGCAGGAGTTTACATTCTGCAGGTGCGCACAAAAGACAAGGTGCTGGTGAAGAAGGTTGTGAAGGAGTAAACATCCTTCCTTTTTTCGCATCTTTATCCCACAATAAAAACACCTCTTTTTATGAAAAAATTCATCATCCTGTTTTTAACGGTTAATCTTTTCTCGCTTCATCTGCTGCGTGCCGATGAAGGCATGTGGCTGCCGGTACTTTTAAAGTCGCTGAATGAAAGCGATATGCAGAGCAAAGGACTGAAGCTGAGCGCTGAAGATATTTACAGCATCAACAAATCGAGCCTCAAGGATGCTGTTGTGCAGTTTGGCAGCGGATGCACGGGCGAGATCATTTCCGATAAAGGCCTGCTGCTGACCAACCACCATTGCGGCTATGGCCAGATCCAGGCGCACAGCACGGTAGAGAACGATCTGCTGACCAACGGATTCTGGGCAATGAACCAATCGCAGGAACTGCCTAACCCGGGATTAACGGTAACGTTCATTGTGAGAATGGAAGACGTGACAGCAAAAGTATTGGCGAATGTAAAAAACGGCATGACGGATGCCGACCGTGAAAAGGCCGTGAATGAAGCCATTGCAGCGATCACGAAGGAAGTGACCTCCACATCGCGCTACGGCGCCTTTATCCGTCCGTTCTATTACGGAAATGAATATTACATGTTCGTGACGGAAACATTCCGCGATATCCGCCTCGTTGGCGCTCCGCCATCATCGATCGGGAAGTTCGGCGGCGATACCGACAACTGGATGTGGCCCCGCCATACCGGCGATTTCTCCATGTTCCGGATCTATGCGAACAAGAACAATGAGCCGGCAGATTACTCAGCCGATAACGTGCCTTACAAGCCGAAGTATGTGATCCCTGTTTCCCTGAAAGGCGCAGAGGAGAATGATTTTACAATGGTGTACGGCTTCCCGGGCCGCACCACGGAATACCTGAGCTCGTATGCAGTAGACATGATCATGAACGAAAGCGATCCGGCCAAAGTGAAGATCCGTGAAACACGCCTGAAGATCCTGGATGAAGATATGAAAGCAAGCGATAAAGTGCGCATCCAGTATTCGGCCAAATATGCAGGACTTGCCAACTATTGGAAAAAATGGGCGGGGGAGATCAACGGGCTGAAAAAGCTGGATGCGATCAATAAGAAAAAAGCATTCGAGCAGGAGCTGATGCAAAAGATAAATGCCAGCGATGCGGGTAAACCGGACTACGCCAACCTGTTCAGCGATTTTGAAAAAGCCTATGCTCAATACCGTCCGCTGAACAAGCAGCGCGACTATTACGTGGAAGGCATGCTCGGGATCGAAGCGGTGAATTATGCGCTCACCTTTAACGAAACGATCGAACAGCTGAGCAAGGGAAAAAAAGCTGCCGACCTTCAGAAGAACATCGACAAGCTCAAGGCTGATCTTCCTGCGTTCTTCAAAGATTATAACGCTGCAACCGATGAAAAGATCTGTGCCGCCATGCTGAAGATCGTATCGGAGAATCTGGATAAATCGCAGCTGGCCGGCCTGTTTGATGAGATCGGCAAAAAATACAAAGGCGACTTTACCAAATACGCAAAGGCCGTTTATTCAAAAACGGTGTTCACATCGCAGGACGCGATGACCGCTGCATTGAACGACATGGACAAAGCTTACAAAAAGCTGATGAAAGACCCGGTTTATAATCTGATGAGAAGCAGCTATGACAAGTTTTACAAGGATGTGCGCCCTCAGTACAACGACATGGATGCGAAGATCATGACGCTGAACCGCACATACATGAAAGCGATGCGCGAGCTGGTGACGACAAAGAAATATTATCCCGATGCGAACAGCACACTGCGTGTTGCTTACGGGAAAGTAAAAGGATATTACCCGAAGGATGGTGTGTTCTATAAGTATTACACCACGCTGAACGGCTTGATGGAGAAGGAAAATCCGCTGGTGGACGAATTTATGGTATCGCCGCGCTTGAAAGAGCTGTATGAGAAAAAGGATTACGGACAGTATGCCGACAAGAACGGCGAGCTGCGCGTGGCTTTCTGCGCAAGCAATCACACCACTGGCGGCAATTCAGGCAGCCCGGTGTTCAACGGCGAAGGACAGCTGATCGGAACCAACTTTGACCGGAACTGGGAAGGCACCATGAGCGACATCATGTACAATCCCGACCAGGTAAGGAACATTGTGCTGGATGTGCGGTATACGTTGTTTGTGATCGATAAGTATGCAGGAGCAGGGTATTTGGTGGAGGAGATGAAGTTGGTTAAATAGTTAATTTGGGAAATTGGGTTAATTTGGGAGTTAGGCGGGACAATTGATAAGTAGGTTAAACAAAAAAGATATAGAGAATTCTATGAATAATTTTGAAGAGTTGGAGGCCTGGAAACAGGCACGGGCTTTAAGAAATGACATTGCTGCACTTGTTAAAAAATTCCCTTCGGAAGAAAAATATAAACTTACAGACCAGCTGCTTCGATCCACACGCTCAGTTACTGCTAACATTGCAGAAGGTTACGGCAGGTTTCATTATCAGGAAAACATTCAATTCTGCCGGCAGGCCCGAGGCTCCCTCACAGAAACGCTGGATCATTTAATTTGTGCTTCGGATAGTTCTTACATTGATGAGAAATTATTAAGTGATTACAGATCTAAAATTAGTCAGAATATAAAAGTGTTGAACGGCTATATCTTATACTTGAAAAAACGAAAGGAAGAGTTGTAGCTGATTAAAAATGAGCTTAGCCAAAATTTCCTTATTTAACCATTTAACCAATCAACCATATGCAAGTTGAAATTATTACGATCGGTGATGAGATCCTGATCGGGCAGATCGTTGACACCAATTCCGCTTTCATGGGACAGCTGTTGAACCTGAACGGGATGAGCGTAAAGCAGATCACTTCTGTTTCCGACAGCCGCGAGCACATTATGAAAGCGCTGGATGAGGCAAAAAGCCGGGCTGATATTATTTTAATGACCGGCGGATTGGGCCCAACAAAAGACGACATCACAAAAAAAACACTGTGTGAATATTTTAATACAACAATGCGCTTCGATGAAGGCGCCTATGAGGATGTGACCAACATTTTTGCCACTTACGGAAAAGAGGTCACGCCCATCAATCGCCTGCAGGCCGAAGTCCCGGCGAATTGCGAAGTACTGAGGAATAAAGTGGGAACAGCTCCGGGAATGTGGTTCAATGTAGACGGAAAGATCTTTGTCTCCATGCCGGGAGTGCCTTTTGAAATGAAGGCGCTGATGACAGAGCAGGTGGTGCCGCGCATAAGGTCGATGTTCAAATTGCCGGTGATCGTGCATAAAACAATTTTAACGCAGGGCATTGGCGAATCTACTCTTTCGGAACTGCTGAACGACTGGGAAGACAGCCTCGGCCCGCTTAACATCAAGCTGGCTTATCTTCCTTCGCCCGGAATGGTGCGCCTTCGGATGAGCAGCAGGGGAGAGGATGAAAAGAAATTAAAAGACCTCACCGATCAAAAGATAGAAGAATTAAAAAAGATCATCCCGGAATACATTTACGGCTACGAAGTGTACGGAGAAGAAAAGGAAACGCTGGAAATGATGGTAGGGAAGATGCTGAAGGAGAAAAAGAAAACAGTGTCTACCGCGGAAAGCTGCACCGGCGGCTATATTTCGCACCTGATCACGAAAGTGCCCGGCAGCTCACTGTATTACACCGGCTCGGTGATCTCTTACGCTTATGAAATAAAGGAAAGCGAGCTGGGCGTTCCGCACGATGTGATCATGCAGCACGGCGCAGTGAGCCAGCCTGTGGTAGAGCAAATGGCCAAAGCGATCCGCGAGCGCTATAAAACGGATTATTCTATTTCAGCTTCCGGCATTGCCGGCCCCGATGGAGGAACCGCCGACAAGCCTGTCGGCACCGTATGGATCGCGGTAGCTACACCTGATAAAGTAATCTCTGAAAAATTCCTGTTTGGCAGCAACCGTGAGCGCAATATTCAAAAAACCGCGAATGCGGCGCTGAACATGCTGAAGAAGGAGCTGGCGAGTTTGTGATTGCTCAGGTTAGCACAATGATCGTCATTCCGTGCCACGACACGGAATCTCTCTATAATCATAAGGTGAGTGGTATCTGCCAGCCTTAACATTGCGTAGAGATCCCGTGTCGGAGCACGGGATGACAGTATGATCGTGCTGAAATGTTAAATGATCCTCACAAAATAATCCATCAATTATTTCCCTATCAACCAATGCCATCTCATTATTTGGCTTTAAATTCGCGCCGTAAAAATGAGCGGAGAAGAAAATATAAAAGCGCTGCAAAAGCGCATTGAGGAGTTGGAGCGGGAAAACGCCCGGTTGAAAAATAATTTTCCGCCTCCTGTGAGCGGCAACACCGTAAGTGTGCCCGATAACGTAAAAGCCCTGTTCGACAAGGCGCAGCAAACCGTGGGAGAATATTTCCAGAACCTGAAAATGGATCCCACGCATGGCACCATCGAGATCAATGACCAGCGTTATGTGCTTGTGAGGGCTTCTGCCTTGTCGCACGATTTCCTTACCACCATTCAGCAATTGTATTCCGACAGAGGAGAAAAAGAGGCGATGCTGATCGGGAAGAATTTCCTGTTCGATATTTCTCATGTGATCGGGATCAATGATGCGAAGAACTTTCATTCAACCATGAACCTGAAGGAGCCGCTGGAAAAGCTTTCGGCAGGCCCTGTGCACTTTGCATACTCTGGCTGGGCATACGTGGAGATACTGCCGGAAAGCAATCCTTCGCCGGATGATAACTTTTATTTTCTTTACAACCATCCTTTTTCATTTGAAGCGGATTCCTGGATCCGCTCGGGAAAAAAATCCGATACCGCAGTTTGCATTATGAATGCCGGATACTCGTCAGGCTGGTGCGAGCAGAGCTACGGCCTTCCCTTAACGGCGGTAGAGGTTAGCTGCAAGGCCAGGGGCGATGAGAGCTGCACCTTCATTATGTCGCCGCCCCACAGGATCCAGCAGCACGTTGAGCATTACACGGCTACATCGCAGAAGCAGCTCAATAAAAAGATCAGCTACGATATTCCCACATTCTTTGAGCGGAAAAAAGTGGAGGAGGAGATGCGGAATGCCCGTGCCAAAGCGGAGGAATCCGACAAGGCAAAATCGGAGTTCCTTGCCAACATGAGCCACGAGATCCGCACACCGATGAATGCGATCATCGGCTATGTGGACCTGATGCTGCTCGACAATGTTTCCATGGAGCACCGCGGCTACCTGGAAACGCTGAAAGACAGCGGCAAGCTGCTGCTCAACCTGATCAACGACATCCTGGATGTATCGAAAATAGAAGCGGGGCAGCTGGTGGTGGAGAATGAAGCATTCTCCCTGAAGGAGCTCTTTGATGCCAAAGAGTCGGCGGTGGCTGCTATGATCTCTAAAAGCGGTTCGAAGATAAGATTGCAGAAAGTATATCCTTCAAACATTGCAGCGCAGATCTGTTCCGACAATACACGCCTGCAGCAGATCCTCAACAACCTGCTCAGCAATGCACTGAAGTTCACTCAGGAAGGCACGGTTGAATTCGGCGTAAGCCTGAAGGATAACAGCATGCTTGAATTTTATGTGAAGGATTCGGGGATCGGTGTGGAAGAGAAAGACCATGCAAAGATCTTCGAAATGTTCGGGCAGGCGGACGCTTCCAGCACGCGCTTGCATGGAGGAAGCGGGCTTGGGCTCACCATATCCAAAAAGCTGGTGGAGCTGATGGGAGGGAAGATCTGGGTGGAATCGGGAAAAGGACAGGGCTCCGTATTTTATTTCACGCTGCCCTACAATCCCGTTACCGTGACGGATGATGAGAATAAAGCAGCTGAGCAGCCTTCGGAGATCGAGAAGGATTGCCTGCTGCTCGTGGAGGATAATATTGTGAACCAGCGGCTCACGAAGCTGATCCTCGAGAAATCGGGATACAAGGTGCTTACCGCCAATAACGGGCAGATCGCGGTGGATATGTACCAAAGCCACAAGGAGATCAGGCTGATCCTGATGGATGTGCAGATGCCGGTGCTCGACGGGCTGCTTGCCACACAGGCGATCCGCGATTATGAAGGCATGAACGGATTGTACCGCACGCCGGTGATTGCATTAACAGCGCACGCCATGAAAGGCGATAAGGAAAAATGCCTGGAAGCGGGCTGTGATAATTATCTTTCCAAGCCGATTATGATGGAGGTGCTGGTGGCGACGATCAAAAAGTATATATAGCAGTTTGTCATTCTTGTTCTGATACTTCTCGATACTCTCCCTCCGGTCGAACTCGAAGTGACGGTGGCGTCAGTTCGAGTGCGAGGTACGAGCGTATCGAGAACAAGCCTGCACGAATTCAATCACTTCTCGATACTCTCCCTCCGGTCGAACTCGAAGTGACATTCGAGGATGCCAATGACAGATCACTTCTTCATACTCAAAAACACATCCCAGTATTTTTCCTGCGTCATGTTTTCCCAGTGGATCAGGTAATAGCGGTACTGGTAGGTCTGGAACTGGCAGAGCACGATCAGCAAAAAGATCAGCGGAACGAACACCCTTTGTGCGATTTTTTTAGAAGCATGCTGAAGCATGAACGCGAGCAGCACTGCAAACAAAGGCAGGTATTCCACGTACACCCTTGAAGAAAAGCTGCCTCCGTACCACCAGTTCCACCACGAAGAGAGCACATACGTGAGTGCCACAAAAAAGAAGATGAAGGTAAAGAACTCGAATTTTCTTTTTTTGAAGAAGAAATAAATTCCGCCCAAAGCGAGCAGGTAGAGCGGCGTGTAGAGGAACAATCCTTTCTTATAGCTGAAGAGGATGGAAAAAAAATGAGGATCGTTGAAATGGAAATCCTCGCCGGGGTATGAATCCACCCAGAAATGCCCGGTTGCAATTTTATAGATGATCAGCTGGATGCTCATGATCAGCAAACAGGAGATCAAACCTCCGAGAAACCAAAACGGATTTTTTTTAATGGTGTTGATGCCTGTAAGGATCGAATAAAGATCGCCGGCAAGAAAAGGCAGCGCCAGCAGGATCATAAGATTGGCAGGGCGTACCAGGAAAATGATCCCGAGCAGCAGCAGGCTGATGAACAAGTGCTTGCCCTGTCCCGACATAAATGCCCTCTTTACAAAATAGCAGAACATGGCCATGAAGGCGAAAGAGTAGATGTGCGACATTCCCATTTCGCAGACCGAATAAAAAAAGAGGTTTGTCCCGAACAAGATCCCGATGATACAAATGCTGCGGAAGCCTTTCCGGATGCGGTACAGGTCGAGGAGCTTGTCGGTATACCACAATCCCAGCCAGAGATAGAAGATCGCGGCAAGCGTTATAAAGAGCATATAGGTTTGAGAAAATCCTGTGTTGTTAGCTCCGCTTATGCTGCTCACCGTATAGGCAAGCAAAAAGAAAGGCGCTTCGGCAAGGGCGGTGCCGCAAAAATATTTATTGATCGTTTTGCTGCCATCCACCTGCACGCGGTATTCCGATACGAAGTGGGGATCAGCATCCGGGCCCTTTTCAACGGAATCATAAAATCCGAAGTGGAGATCCTGGTAAATGAACACCGCCGGGAGATAGGCGTAATATCCCTTGGCATCCGCCTCCAGGATGTTCTGCCATTTGTTCTTTCCCCAGTGAATGTTCGTGGTCACAAACACGCAGATGGTGATGCAGAGCAGGATGATTATTTTCGGATGGAAGAGTTTTTGCATGAATGTTGGCAATTTTTTTACGAAACACACCCCTAACCCCTCTCAAGAGGGGAATTGATCCTGCACAATTTTAAAACTACGGTTTTATTTTAAATCTCAATCATTATGTTAACCGTCTCCTAACTACCAGCTTCAAACTCCAAACTAATCTCCATTCTCACAGCCACCCATAAAGCTGTTCGTTTCCTCGTGCCATGGAAAATTATTGTTTGCTTTCGGGTTCTCCCAATAGAATTTGCTGCGCTTCACATCGTAATTTCCAAGCTCGTTCATGGTTTCCGCGTCGAAGAGCCTGCCGTTCACCATTACATATTTTATGCTTTCGGTGTTGCGAATGTTCTCGAGCGGATTTTTATCCATCACCACAAGGTCGGCAAGCTTGCCCAGTTCGAGCGATCCTACCTGATCGCCCATGCCGATGTACTGTGCGCCGTTCATGGTGGCGCAGCGGATGGCCTGCAGCGGCGTCATTCCGCCCATCTGCAGCATCCATAATTCCCAGTGTGCGCCTATTCCCTGGATCTGCCCGTGCGAGCCGAGGTTCACCTTTACACCTGCATCCGCTAATTTTTTGCAGGAGCGCGAAACCAGCATCCAGCCGTTCTCATATTCTTCCTCCGGGATTATTTTACGGTGGCGTGAGCGGGAGTCGATCACGGCGCGCGGAAAATAATTCAGCAGGCGCTTGTTCTCCCATACGTTTGTTTTTTGATACCAGTAGTCTTCGCCGTTAATAGCGCCGTAAGAAACAATAAGCGTAGGAGTGTAGCCTGTTTTGCTGGCTGCCCATAATTTGATCACATCGTTGCTGAGGTCGGCGATCGGGATGTTATGCTCGATGCCGGTATGGCCATCGAGGATCTCGCTCATGTTGTGATAAAAGGTTGATCCGCCTTCCGGAACTACCATGATCTGGAGGTCGCGCGCCGCCTGGATCACCTGCTGGCGCTGCTCCCTGCGCGGCTGGTTGTAGCTTTTCACGGAGAAAGCGCCGAATGCTTTTGTGCGTGCGATGGCAGAGCGTGCATCGTCGAGACTGTTGATCACCGCTTTGAAATCGCCTTCAGCGCCGTAGAGGATAGTGCCTGTGGAAAAGATCCGCGGCCCTACCATATAGCCCGCCTTTACCATTTCCGATTGTGAGAACACCATTTCGGAAACCGAGGAAGGGTCATGCGTGGTGGTAACGCCGAATGCAAGGTTCGCATAGTAGCTCCATTGCTTCTGCGGGCTCGGGCCGAGGCGCCAGGTGCTGAGATGCGCGTGCACATCCACCATCCCGGGCATGATCGTTTTGCCGCTGCAGTCGATCACTTTTGCATCGGCGGGAATTTTCACTTCATCCGCTTTGCCGATCGCTTCAATTTTATTTTCATTGATGATGATCGTTCCGTTCTCGATCACTTCGTCGCCTTTCATGGTAATGATGCGCGCATTCTTCAATGCAAGCCTTCCTTTCGGCTTGTCGGAAGGCAGCTGAAGATTTATCTTCACGCCGGTTGAATCCATCGGCAATGCCTTCGCAGGAGCGCCGTCGAGGAACGTGAAATGATCTTTCAGGTCTGTCGTGAAGTATTCGTCGCTGTAGGTCCAGTGGATCTTTTTGCTGTCGGCGCTGAACTGCAGGTTCAATCCCGCATCCTTCGAAACCTGCGTAACAGGCGCGGAAGCCATTTGCGCGCTCAGGTCCACAGGCTTTCCGGTAGGAGGGAAAGCCGCTACATAGGCTTTGAACAGCTCGATGAAGGCCACCCATCTGCCATCGGGGCTGGGCACCACGGAGGTTGCGTATTTGGAAGTGAAGTTTGTCCGCAGGTCTTTGCCTTCGATGGAAATGCTTTTGAACACTTTGTTCTCGCCGTCGGAGCTTTGGAAAAAAATGCGGTCGCTGCCGATGAAGCGCGGATCGAATCCTTCCTTGGTCACCAGCTTCGGCTGTGCGCCGGCTTTGTTCTCGATCACATAAATGCCCGGATCTGTGGAATAAGTAAAGCCCATGTGGTCGTTGCCTTCTTCCTTCTGGAATACGATCCATTTGCCATCCGCTGAAAAGCGTGGTGTGCGGTAAATTCCCTTTGCAGAAGTGATCTTCACCGGCTTTTTATCCTTCAGGCTCATTTTGTACACAGCACCCATGTTTTCATCATTCCAGGTGGTGTACACTATTTCATCTCCCTTAGGAGAGAAAGAAGGCTCAAACTCGAGGTTGGTGCCGGGAGCGGAAGCCTCTGTTGCGGTAAGCCTTACGGGCGTGCCATCCGGAAGGTCTTTCTTCCAGAGAAAGCCTACGGAATTGAATACGAGTGTTTTTTCATCTGCGGAAACAGTGGCACTGCGGATCACCTTCACGGTGAATTTATCGGGGGCCACTTCCTGCCGGAATCGCAGTGCATCAATGATCTTATGTTTTGCATGCACCACGAACGGAATTTCTGCGGCGCTTGATTTTGTAACATCCACGTTCATGATCTTTCCGTTGGCCCAGATGATGATGTGTGAAGCGTCGAGCCAGTTGAAATTGCTGTACACGCCGAAGATCGCCCATGCTTCCTGCTGATCCTTGCTCAGCTTATCGTATACCGGCCATTCCTCGCCGGTTTCCATGTTGCGGAGGTACAGTACGGTCGCTGTGCGCACACGCCTTACAAATGCCAGTATTTTGCCGTCTTTCGAGATCTGCGGGCGAAAAGCGCCGCCCGGTCCGCCGGTTACGGTTTCGATCTCGCCGGTTGTACGGTCGAAGCGTTTGATCACATAGATCTGGCTGTTGGGATCTTTGTTGTATTGAAAAAATCCGCCCGGGTACATGTCTTCGCTGTAATAAAGGTATTTTCCATCCGCCGAAAGGCAGGGCTCGCCGGCATCCTGCTGCGCATTCTTCTTAACGGTAAGCTGCGATCCTTCGCCGCCGCTGATGTGGTACATCCACATTTCGCCGGCACCAAGGGAGCGGGTGGAGGAGAAGTGCTTGCGGGCCACGAGGTACTGTCCGTCGGGGGTCCACACGGCATTGTTCAGCAGGCGGAAGTTTTCGGTAGTTACCTGCTTTGGATCGGTTCCGTCGGCATTCATGGTCCAGATGTTATCGCCGCCGCCTGCATCGCTGGTAAAGGAGATCTTTTTGCCGTCGGGGCTGAAGCGCGGCTGCACTTCGTAGGGGAAGCCGCTGCGGAGCACTTTGGCCTCGCCGCCTGCAACAGGCATGGAGTAAATGTCGCCGAGCATATCAAACACTATTGTTTTACCGTCGGGACTGATGTCGAGCCCCATCCAGGTGCCTTCGCTGGTGGTGATCTCCACTTCGGCGGATGTGCCTTTGGGATTGGAAACATCCCATTTTTTTTCCTTTTCCTTGTCGGATTGTGCAAAAATGCCGCTGCTGAAGAGCGTTGCGGCGAGCAATAATTTATAAGAATTCATTGTGTAATGTTTGAAGGACTAAATAAGGAATAAAAAATGAGATTTTGGCTAAAAAATGATGAGCGGTTTTCTACAATCCGATCCCGAGCACCGTTACATCATCTACCTGCTCGTTATTGCCTTTCCATTCTTTCAGCGTTTTGCCAAGCAGCGACCTTTGTTCGGCAAAGGGCCTGCTGCTCATGTTGCTTAGGAGCTCTTTAAGTGACCTTTTCATGAACTTTTTACCTTTGCTTCCGCCAAACTGGTCGGCAAAGCCATCGGTAACAAGGTAAAGGCGGTCGCCCGGCTGCCATTCCATATTGAAAAGGCGGAAGTTTTCATTGCCTCCCTGGCCTACAGGCATGCGGTCGTGATCGAAATCTATCACGTTGCCGCTGCGCACCAAAATTGGCGTATTGTTAGCGGCAGCGTAGGTGATCCGGCCGCTTGTCCGGTTAAAGCAGAGGAGGATGCCATCGAAGCCGTCCTTCTGCTCTTCCTTTCCAAGGGAAGTGATCAGCCTGTTGCGCACGTAATCGAATACTTTATCGGGGCTGTAAATCTGTTTTTCGTTAATGGCCTCGTTGAGGAAATTTGAATTGAGGAGGCTCATGAATGCGCCGGGAACGCCATGACCAGTGCTGTCGCATACAGCGATAAAGACCAGTTCTTCCTTTTCCCTGATGCGGGCGCTCCAGTAAAAATCGCCGCTTACAATATCTTTGGGCTGGAAGAAAATAAAATGTTCGCTGAACACTTCCCGGATCATGTTCTCGTTCAGCAATGCCTGCTGAATGCGCTTTGCATAGGTGATCGAATCGAGGATCTCTTTCTGCTTTTCATCCACAAGCATTTTCTGCCTGGTGATCTCTTTTTTCTGGAGCTGGGAAATGCGGAACCGCTTGTATAAAAGAAGAAGGAAGATGAGCACAAGGACCACGATCAGGAGGAGAAAATACCGGATGGTGTTGCTTCTTTTGATCTGCTCGCCCTGCTTTTCTATGTGGGCTACCTGTACAAGGCTGTCGTTCAGGTGGCTGGAGGCGAGGCTGAACATCAGCTCTTTCTGCTGGATCTGGCTTTCCACTTCCTTCTTAAAAAGGTCGGAGTTGATACTGTGCAGCAGCTTGTAATAATGATAGGCCTGCGGAATATTGTTATGTTTCTCATGAAAGGAGGCGAAGGCCAAATACAGGCCTTTCAGGTGTTCGTTATAAACGGCGGTATCGGTATAGCTGAGGCTGCTTTGAAGCGCTGCAAGCTCTTTTGCCGGCTCATGCATTTGTTCATAGAGGTTCGCCATGGCCACGTAAGCTTCAGCCTTGTTGAGGCTGCTGCCGAATTTCAGCTTGAGCTCAAGCGCCTGCTTAAAGTAGGGCATTGCCTTATCGTAATGTCCCTGGTTGTATTCCACAAGCCCGAGGTTGTTGCAGGCATAGGCAATACTGGCGGAATCCCTGGTGGCAATGTTAATTGCCATGGCCTTCGTGAAATACTCTTTTGCCGCATCGAACTTCAGCTGCACGGCGTTCACGCTTCCGAGGTTGTTGTAGATATCGGCAAGGGAGGAGCGGTCGTCATGGATCAGGCTGTTCAGCGTAAGCGCGAGCTTGTAGCTGGCCTCGGCCTTCGGGTAATCGCTGTTGTTGAAAAAGGTGTTTCCGCGGTTGAGGTAAACACTGCGCTGCCCAACTGCATTGCCGATCTTCTGGTTGATCTTCAGCGCCTTTTCGAAGCTTTCCAGGGCTTTGGTAACATCGCCCACGTAGTTGTACAGGTTGCCTGCATAATTATAAGCGTAGGCCCTGAATTTTTCATTGCGGATGGCGTTGGCCCTGTTCAGCGCCGAATCAATGTAGTTAAAGCCTCTGCCGGCATTGTTCTCATCGATATATGCATCGGCAACAGCGCAGGCCAGCTGAACGTATGCCGTATCGGTTTTGCCCTGAAGGAGTCGGGCGAGGCTGTCGGCTTTCCCGGCCGTCAGCCTGACGCTAAAGCACATGAACAGCGTGGAAAGAATAATAAAGGGAAATGGTATAAAGCGCTTCACCGGGGTATTGATTTGAGGTAAATATACTGATAATAATGGTTTGGAAATGAAGCAAGATGAAAGGGACGTACGTTAATGATGGTAGGTTAATATATCTGATTGTTAGCTATTTAGAAGGCGTTTTGAGATAATGGCCTGATTAACGAATAAAAAGATCCTTCGACTCCACTACGTTCCGCTCAGGATGACACGCTGCTAAAAAAACGGATTGATTAATTTTATATCTTCGCAGCATGAAAAAATCGGTTTTTAAGCTGCTGGCGAAGATCAACAAGGCGATCCTGCCAAAGTACTACAAGCGGGACCTTAAGGGCCTGAAAAAGTGGGAAATGGCGATCGTGGGGTATAAGTACTGGGTAACGACGAATTCACTGGATTAGGTGGGAGTCGGGAGAGCGGAGATAAGAGTGCCCTCGCTCGTTTCTCGACTTCGCTCGAAATGACCGGCACACAGATTCGTAATTCGTAAATTCGTAACGATTCGCGATCCGTACCTAAAAAAAAGTAATAAAAAATTGCAGTTTATATGAAAATATGTATCTTTGCAATCCGAAATTAAAAATAGAATAAAAAAATGAAACCAGGAATTCACCCAGAAAATTACCGTTTAGTGGTATTTAAAGATATGAGTAATGATTACTCTTTCATCACAAAATCATGCGTTGATACTAAAGAAACCATTAAATGGGAAGATGGTAACGAGTATCCTGTTGTAAAATTGGAGATCTCCCACATGAGCCACCCTTTTTACACTGGTAAAGTTAAATTGGTGGATACTGCAGGCCGCGTTGATAAATTCCGCAACCGCTACGCTAAAAAAGCTTCAGAATAATAAGTTTATAAAGGTGTATATGAAGATCCCTTTCCGGTTTCCGGGAGGGGATCTTTGTTTTAAAAATTGTCCATAAGTGTTTGTATTCACCAATAAAAAACATACTTTTGGAACTCTTAATTAAAAACAAGCAAACGTTATGAACATACACGAGTATCAGGGTAAGGCCATTTTGAAAAGTTTTGGTGTTGCCATCCAGGAAGGTATTGTTGCCGATACGCCGGAGCAAGCGGTGGAAGCTGCAAAAGAATTGCAAAAAACGACCGGCACAGGCTGGTGGGTTGTGAAATCACAGATCCATGCAGGCGGACGCGGTAAAGGAAAGATCGCCGGAACTGAACAGCGCGGCGTTGCATTGGCAAAATCACTGGATGATGTAAAAACCATTTCCAAAAACATACTCGGCAACCAGCTCATTACACTGCAGACAGGTGAAAAAGGGAAAAAAGTGAACAAGGTGCTGATCGCGCAGGATGTATATTACCCGGGCGACTCGGAAACCAAGGAATATTATGTGAGCGTTCTGCTCGACCGCTCCAAAGGCCGCAATACCATCATGTATTCAACCGAAGGCGGAATGGACATTGAAACCGTTGCACACGACACTCCTCATCTGATCTTCAAGGAAGAGATCGATCCGAAAGTGGGATTGCGCGATTTCCAGTGCCGCAAGATCGCATTCAACCTGGGCTTGTCGGGAGAAGCGATGAAGCAAATGACAAAATTTATCGCATCGCTTTACAAAGCATACGAATCAACGGATTCATCTATGTTCGAGATCAACCCGGTGCTGAAAACGTCCGACAATAAGATCATTGCTGTGGATTCAAAAGTTACATTCGATGGCAACGGGCTGTTCCGTCACCCTGATTATGCTGCTTTACGCGATACTTCGGAAGAAGATCCTACGGAAGTGGAAGCAGGCGAGTTCGGACTGAACTATGTGAAGCTCGACGGTAACGTTGGCTGCATGGTGAACGGTGCAGGGCTTGCAATGGCTACCATGGACATCATTAAATTATCGGGCGGCGAGCCTGCCAACTTCCTCGATGTTGGAGGTACTGCAAATGCAGCACGCGTGGAGCAGGCATTCCGCATCATTTTAAAGGACCCGAAAGTAAAAGCGATCCTCGTGAACATCTTCGGCGGGATCGTTCGTTGCGACCGCGTTGCACAAGGAATCGTGGATGCGTATAAAAACATGGGAACAGTCAACGTTCCGATCATCATCCGCTTACAGGGAACAAATGCCGTGGAAGCGAAAAAGATCATTGATGAGTCAGGCTTGAAAGTGTTCTCTGCAATTGCATTGCAGGAAGCTGCCGACCTGGTGAAGAAAGTGCTGAGCTAATCTAAGCCAATACAAAATAAAACGAAACGATCCTTCCCAAAAATGGGAAGGATCGTTTTGTTTTTAATGCATATCGAATGCTTCTATTGGATCACGATCCTGCCTGCGCGCGACTCTTTCCCCTGGTTCACCCGTACAGTGTACAGCCCTTTTGGAAGTCCCGGGATGCTGATCGTTTCCCTGAACTCGTCGCCGGAAGGCATTCCATTCCTTTTGAATAGTAGTTGTCCCTGTGAGTTGTACACCAGCACTTCGGCCGGTTCGTGACTTTTGGCGGAACAGATCAGCATAAAGCTGCCTGTGGCAGGGTTCGGATAAAGTTGAAGATAGGTATTGCTTTGTGTCAACGCAGGAACAAAAGTCGCTCCCGTAGTATCGATCCTCAATTTTTTTATTCCCTGATGTTCGATAGCACCGTACAGGTAATCGCCTTTAATAGCAAGGGATTCACAAACTACAGAAGAGTCGTTGTTGAGCAGCTGCCAGGTGGTATCGCCTTCGGCAAGCATATAGATCCCTGTGTAAACCTCGTGCCCGTATGAGCCGAACGTATACCCGCCCACGAAGATCTTGTCGGCAGAAGCCGCCAGTGTAGTCCGGTTCCCGATATTCAATCCCGTATTGGGAAGAAGGGTCCAGCTAAGGCCAAGGTCGCTGCTTCGATAGATGCTTGTATTGAAATTCAATACAAACAGATCGCTGCCGTTTGTAAAGAAGCGGCCGGAGAATGGCGGGCTGATCCCGCTGTCGGAACTGCTCCAGCTGGCACCATCGTCGGTGCTTTTAAAGATGCCTGAACTGTTCATAATGAAAAGCACTGAATCCATCCCGAGAAATTGGTTAAAGCGGATATTCCCGAGGTAGCTCCAGCTCTGTCCAAGATCGGTGCTTTTAAAAAGGCCGGCCGGAAAAGTGGCAAACAGGGTGTTGTTATTTACGGCAATGTTCTCCATATCGGTAAGGTTGATGTTGATCCAGCTTGTTCCGCGGTCGCCCGAAACCTGGAACCAGGAAGCAGGGGTAGAGGCTGGATTATATACGCTGGCAATTACGACATCGTTCTTTACAAGGATAGCCGACATTGAATCGGGCAGGGCACGATGCCAGGGCCCATCGCTCTGCGAAATAAAGTGATCGGCCCAAACATCATCGCCGTTTACAAAAAGGTTCATGACCCAGTAGCCCGGAATAATGCCTTCATATCGCTGCTGCCATGAAGCTCCGTCGTTAACCGATGCGAACAAGCCTTGCTCGCTGCCGGCATACAAAACGCCACCAAGCTTTTTTATGTCGCAGATGAGTGACGACTGGCTTGTGCCCGGGATGGTGAATGGCTGCCAGTTCAGTGCTGTCTTCCCGGTGCTGTATATTACCTGCCGCGAGCTGCCTGCATACATCATTGTATCAATTATAGCAAAGGATGTGATCACTGCATCGAAAGTGTTAAAAACTGTGTCCCAGGATGAAAATTCCGAGCTGATCCTAAAAATCCCCGCTGCATTGGTGTAATACAGGAACAGGTCATCGTCATTTGTGAGTGCATTGTTTTCATAGGCGCTTGCTTCATACGCAGCTGCAGGCTGGTTGGGCAGAAGGCTCCAGGTAAGGCCTGTGTCGGGGGAAAAATAAATATACCCTTCGCTGGAAGCAAAGTACAGCTTGCCCTGGAAGAAGCTGATGCCATTGCAAAAAGCTCCGGCATCAGGCAGTGTGCCGGTAATATCCGTCCATACACTCCCGCCATTTCCCGAATAATACAGCCGGTCGCTTCCTCCCATAAACACATCGTTCCCGCTTACGTACGAACGCCTTACATTCTGCGGCGTATCCGCATGCCAGGAGATCCCATTGTCATCGGAGTAAAAAAGGCTGTCATACTTTGTGAGGAACAGCCGGCTTCCGCAGGAATTAAAATGTATGTAATTGTAATTAATGTAGCTGTTAGGTATATTCAGCTTTTCCCATGAAATACCATCAGTCGACCTGTAGCAGCCCGTAAGGCTGGTCATGAAAAGATATGGCGGCTTCTCATAAAGATGATACGTTGAATTGTTCTGCGGCCCCCAGGTAGGCTCCCACTGGGAAAAGCCGGTTTTAAAGAACACGAATAAGACAAGGAGCAGGTATAATTTTTTCATGTTGACTAATTATATATTTCTATGCCGGCAGGTACTTCAGCCGGTTTGTTTTCAAATGATCTTCTCGATCAGCAAATTCACCACTTCCACAAGGATCAGAATGATCACCACTACTTCCAGCGCGCTGCTCTTCCGCTGGTGCATCAGGTCGATCAGCAGGCTCAGGTTCTCCTTGATGATCTCCAGCTCTTCCTGGATGTTGCGGTAGCGGCTCTGCAGGTCGAATGTCTTTTTCAGCTCCACATCTATTTTGTACAGCTCTTCATTTTCCCAGGTCTCATCCGTGGAATCGAAAATGTACAGGTTCTCGCTGATGCGGTTCTTGAGGTTGATGGTTTTTCCGATAAAGCGCCTCAGCCGGCTGCCGGAAATATCGAGCTTCCCGCGCTTTTCGAGAAAGTCCATGTGCAGGTTGGTCTCGGCCAGCAGCAGGATCGACTGCTCCGAATAATAATCGAGCGCCACCGACTGCGATACATTGAGCATGATGAGCCGGAAGGCTTCCACCGTAGGGTTCATGATCGCCACCTTGCTGTAGCCGAATTTATTTTCCGGGGCATTGGTTTCAATGATGAATTCTTCCGTAAGCTTGAAATCCACAGGATGCTTGCAATAGGGGGCAATGTGCTTCACAAATGCATTCACCCTTGCTTCATCGTGATTCAGGAAGCAGGCCACGCCGTATTTGAACACATAGAGGTATTCCTCGGTGCCTACTTTATAGAACAGCTCATCCGAATCGGAATAAATGAGCTCCGCCTTGTAATCGGCCCGGAAGGCCTTAATGTCAATGCTGTCGGCGATCTGGAGTGATAATACGGTTGCCATGGCTCAGGTTGATGGGTCAGCTTTGTTGTGAAAAAAATATGCCATCGAATAGCCCCGGCAGGAGCTGCCTTTTTTGTATTTTGTGATCTGTGAGCAGCAATATGCAGGAAAAAACACTATTGATCATCGGGACGGTATGGCCGGAGCCCGCTTCATCGGCGGCAGGCAGCCGTATGCTGCAGCTGATGGAAGTGTTCCGACAGCAGGGATATGCCATTACGTTTGCAAGCGCTGCTGCCGACAGTGAATTTTCGGTAAACCTTGACGAATTAAATATAAGAAAGAAGAGCATTGAGCTCAACAGCAACAGCTTCGATGCGCTTGTGAAGGAGCTGGATCCTGCGGTTGTTCTGTTCGACCGATTCATGTGCGAAGAGCAGTTCGGCTGGCGGGTTGCTGAAAATTGCCCGGCTGCGCTGCGTATACTCGATACGGAAGACCTGCATTGCCTGCGTTACGGGCGTCAGTCTGCCTGGAAAGAAAAACGAGCATTTGCGATGAGCGACCTGCTCAGCGACCATGCAAAAAGAGAAGTTGCAAGCATTTACCGCTGCGACCTTTCACTGATCATTTCCAGTTATGAAATGGAATTATTACAAAACCATTTTAAGGTAGAGGCTTCTTTGCTGCTGTATCTTCCCTTCATGCAGGGGCCTGTTGAAACAGCCAGGTGGAAAGGCTTTGAGGAGCGCAGTGATTTCATCACCATCGGGAATTTCCTGCATGAGCCCAATTGGAATTCCGTTCTGTATTTAAAGGAGAACATCTGGACAATGATCCGGAAACAATTGCCGGAAGCGGCATTGCGTGTGTACGGGGCATACCCTTCGCAGAAAGTAACTGCGCTGCACAATCCCAAAGAAGGTTTTTACATCATGGGAAGGGCGGAAGATGCGCAGGAAGTGATCGGGCAGGCGAGGGTGCTGCTGGCGCCATTGCGCTACGGAGCGGGATTAAAAGGCAAGCTGATGGACGCGATGCTGTGCGGAACACCGAATGTTACCACGGCGATTGGGGCGGAAGGCATGCAGGGCGGGCTTGAATGGAGCGGGCTTGTTGCAGATACAGCCCCTGCTATTGCAGCTGCAGCGGTAAAATTATATACTGATAAAAACCTTTGGGAGCAAAGCCGGCAGAACGGCATCGCGATCATTCATACGCTATTCCGAAAAGAGGAGCATGAAGAACGCCTGTGTGCGGCTGTTTCCGCGCTTCAGAAAGATCTTGAGGCGCACCGCGCAGCTAATTTTACCGGCGCCATGCTCATGCATCATACCATTTCAGGAACAAAGTACATGGCGAAATGGATCGAGGAGAAGAATAAGAAGTAATCATCATTCCTCATCTAACTCAATCTCGACGCGCCTGTTCAGCGCACGTCCTTCCGGTGTTTTGTTATCCCCGATCGGATCATCCGCAGAGCTTCCGATGTATTCCAGCCTATCGGCAGCAACACCGTTCTCCGTTAAGAAGCGCATCACGCTGGCAGCCCTTTTTTCAGAGAGCAGCTTGTTCTTCTCCGGGTTCCCGGTATTGTCGGTAAAGCCCGTGAGGGAAAGGTTCAGGGTTGGATGCTTCTTCAGCCATTCCGCAAGGTTTTGGATTCTTGCCTTGCAGCTGTCAGGGATCTCGTAGGAGTCGCTTCCGAAGAACACCAGCGTTTTCTCAAATGAATCGTACACTTTCTTTTCCTCCGGCGGCAGCGGCCTTGGTGCGGCTCCCGAGAAAAGACTGTCAAAGGAAAAACTGGCGCTCCTGTCGGCATAATCCATAAACTTCGGCTGTGCGGTATCCTTCACGGAAATGAACGACTTTTCCTCGAGGAACACGCCCGAATCAAAGGCATTGTCGCCCACATCGCCGATCGAAATTTTGATGTGATACTTCTGGTAAGGAATAGCATAAAATTCCACCTTCATCTTTTTTGTGAAGCCATCGTACTGAAATGTGCTGAAGACCGTTTCGTCCAAAAATGTTTTTTTGAAAGAGTTGGTGAAGTACAGCACCGAATCGCCCTGCTTGGTTCGCCTGCTGAACAGCGTGGCCACCTTCTGCCAGAAGCTGAGCTTGGGTTTTGGCCCGGCTGATTTAAAGAGCTTGTTGTTGATGAAGGGATCGTTATCGATGAAAAGGTTCTTGTTCACATCCTGGTTCACATTGTTGATCGCCACAAATTTCCTGTCTCTCGGCAACAGCGCAACATTCTTTTTTTTCATTCCCGGGCCTGTCACAAAAAATCCGAACACATCGTTATAGGGCGAGCCCACGTACTCCTTGTACTCCTCCGATCCGAAGGAATATTCAAACATGACCTTGTTGTTCAGCGGCACAAAATCAAATTCAATGGTGGTGATGTCGTAGGTCTTTAAGCCTTTGGCGAGGCGGTTCAGGTCCTTGTCGCCTTTCCATTTATTGAGGCGGGGAGAGATAATGCCGGTAATGCCGGGAGAAGTATTAGGGCCCGCTGCATTGGCGGCCAGTCCCGTGCTGAGGAGGATGCCGCTCTTCAATCCTGTTTTGTTTGCAGGGCAGCTGTAATATCCTGTAGTGCGCTTATCCTTGCTGTATTTGATATTCCCAACCCGCATTCCTTTACCCACGAGGATCTTGTCGATGAGGGCTTCCGGGCTTACCGTGGTATCGATCGTAAGCTGGGCGCGCAGGGTGAATGTGCAGGTGCACAATACGGCTGCTAAAAATAGTTTCATAGGCGCTTAGTAACAGACGTTCTGTGTTTTATAACGTTTTCCCGGCCGGAAGATACAACAAGTATAAAAAATAAACCCATGGCATCTGCCACGGGTTTATAGATCATTATTGTTCTTTTGCTCTTATTTCTGAATGATCAGCCTTTTTACGCCGCTTACCTCAGCTGAAGAAAAGTGTACGATGTACATTCCTGCAGAAAGCCGGTCAAGGTTCAATTCTACATTGCCGCCGTTTGTTGCTTCGGTATACACTTCCTGCCCGGTAACGCTCATTACGCGGATAGTGCTGTTCTTTACAGCAGGTAATTCAAGGATCACTCTTCCTGAAGAAGGGTTCGGATAAATGCTGAAGTCGAAATTGTTTTCCGGCTGATCGTTTATTCCTGCAACAAGGGCTGTGGACAAACCTGTTGCCTGCACGGCAGTGGTTTTGTCAACTATTGTACCGTCGCTCAGCTGGCTGGAACCGTTGGCTCCCCAGCCCCAAAGCGTCCCGTCATTTTTCAGGGCAAGTGAATGTTCCGTTCCGCAGGCAATGGTATTGATGCCGCTGATGCCGCTAACCTGCACAGGGCTTGTCCTCGATGTAGCTGTTCCATCGCCGAGCTGGCCGCTTGCATTTTTCCCCCATGACCAAACAGTGCCATCGGTTTTGAGCGCAAGTGAATGAAACTCACCGGCCCTTAATAAGGAAACACCGCTCACCCGGTAATTTGTACCGGCGTATGCTGCTCGGTGTTGGTTCCGTCGCCCAGCTGTCCGTCGGCATTTTTGCCCCACGACCATACTGTTCCGTCGTTTTTAACTGCAAGTGAATGCCAGCCGCCCGCTGCGATCTTTGTAACGTTTGAAATGCTCACTACTACCGGTGAATACCTGTTTGTAGTGGTTCCGTCGCCAATACGGCCGTCGGCATTATATCCCCATGCATACAGTGTTCCGTCGCTTTTTAGGGCCAGGCAATGAAGGCTTCCGGCCGAAATGGCTGTAATTCCTGAAATGCCGGTTACCTGCACAGGCGTTGCCCTTACAGAAATGGTTCCGTCGCCGATCTCTCCGGCAAAATTGCTTCCCCAGCTCCATACTGTTCCATCGCTTTTTAAAGCAAGTGAATGATAGCCTCCCGCAGAAATAGCCACAATGCCTGAAATGGCAGCTACCTGAATCGGCGCCTCACGGTCGCCACCCGGCGTTCCGATCCCGAGGGAGGAATAAACGTTATAGCCCCAGGCCCATACGGTGCCATCGCTTTTCAGCGCCAGCGTGTGCGCTCCGCCACTGGAGACAGCGATCACTCCTGTGAGCCCGTTTACCTGTACAGGTGCGGCCCTGTTGGTATGTGTACTATCGCCCAATTGTCCTTCGCCGTTATATCCCCATGACATTGCCGAGTTGTTATTACAAACGGAAATAGAAAAGTTAATGCCCCCGGAAATGGTTTGTGCGCTGGACTTTTGCGGCATAAAAAAGCATGCAGCGATCAAAAGTGATGCAACGTGTGTAGCTGTTTTGTTCATATTATTTGTTTTAATTGTTAAGCTTCAAAGGTTGGAAAATAAGGGCCGAGAGTAAAGAGGGGATTGCGGTATTTTTATATCCGTACAGGTACGGAGATGCGGATGTTCCCGGGTGAACCACAAAAAAATAAGCTGCGGTTGGAGTTTATGAAAAATTAAATCATACATTTGCCGCAGTTAAATAACAAAATGACAACAGCGCTTACACTCATTTCCACTATTATTCCGGTGATCACTATCACGGGGATGCGCTGGTATTGTCATAATTATATGCAGTTTCACTGCATTCACATCCGCAGCTAACCTGCACGCTTTCTAAGCAAATCCTTTTTTTATTTTTTATTGCTCACTAAAGGCTCCGGCCTTTGTAATCTTTTTGATCATGTCGTTAGTTACCGATAGCATCCTGGAAAAACTGAATAGTTTGATAGTGGTTGTGAACAAGCTTGGGAAAGTGGAATATGTAAGCCCTTCCGCAAAGCGGATCCTCGGCTTTGAGCCCGAACAGCTGATGGGCGATGGCTGGTGGAACCTCACCCGCGACAACGAGCATGAGCGGAACGACATCCGCGCGCTTGCGCTCCGCCAGCTGAAGCAGGATTCGCTTGCCGAATCGCTGCCATACGAGCGGCTTTTAAAAACTGCGAATGGAGCGGAGAGGTGGATCCTCTGGAACACTTCCAAAGGCCCGCTGAACACGCTTGTAGGGATTGGCCACGATATCACCGACCGCAAAAAAGCGGAGCAGCGCCTCCTGGAAAAGAACAGGGAGCTGGAGCAGCATAACAAGGACATTACCGACAGCATCCAGTATGCGCGCGGCATCCAGAATGCGATCCTCCCGGATGTGAATAAAATAAAAAGCACATTCAAGGATGCGTTTGTGCTGTACCTTCCGAAGGATGTGGTAAGCGGGGATTATTATTTTTTTTACAGGAATAAGAACAAGGTGTTTGTAGCGGCGGTGGATTGTACCGGGCATGGCGTTCCCGGCGCGCTGATGAGCATTATTGCAAACGGCATATTGAAGGAAGTGATCATAAAGAAAGGAATAGAGGAGCCTTCCGAAATTTTATATGCGCTGGATGAAGAGCTTTTCCTGGCGCTCAACAGGCAGAACAGCGATGGCGTGACGAGCGACGGAATGGATGTGGCCATGGGCGTATTCGACCTGCAGGCAAACACGCTGAGCTATTCAGGGGCTTTCCGTCCGATGCTGATGGTGCGCAACAACGAGATCATTGAATTCGATCCGAATCGTTACCCGATCGGATTTTACGGTGATGTGCAGAAAAGCTTTGTGTCGAGAACGATCGCGCTGGAAGAGAATGATACCTTTTACTTTTTTACGGATGGCTATTGCGACCAGTTTGGCGGAGAGCTGAAAAAGAAATTCAACAGGAAACGGTTCAAGGAACTGCTGCTCTCTGCGCAGTCGATGGAGATGGAGGAACAGGAATCATTCCTGCAATATGCCTTATTGAACTGGAGGCAGGAAGAGCCGCAGATGGATGATATACTGGTGATGGGCGTGAAGATCTGATCAGAAGGCGAGGAGCTCCTCGTACAGCTCTTTCAGCGGCAGCCCCATTACATTGAAGTACGAGCCTTCGATGCGCTCCACGGCAATGTAGCCGATCCATTCCTGCGCGCCATAAGCGCCGGCTTTGTCGTAAGGGTTGTAATTGCTGATGTAATATTCGATCTCCTCTTGTGAAAGTGTTTTAAAATACACCTTGGTAAGGGAATGGAATGCTTTTGTCTTGCTCTTCGACCGGAGACAAACGCCGGTATACACTTCATGCATTTTTCCGGAAAGCATTTTCAGCATCCGTACGGCATCATCGAAATTCTCGGGCTTGTTCAGCACCTGCCCGTCGACCCATACAATGGTATCGGCGGTGATCACGATGGTGTTGTCGTCCAGCTCCGCATCAAAGGCTTCCGCTTTCTTTTTGCAGAGATAGAGGGGAATCTCCTGAGCTTTCAGCGTTTCGGGGAAGCTTTCGTCTACTTCCTTCGTATGCACTTCAAACTGCAGCCCCAGGTCTTTTAAAAGGAATTGCCTGCGCGGCGATTTGGATGCGAGGATGAATTTATAGTTGTTGAGGTCTTTAAATGTCGCCATAGGAAGCGGAATGTAAAACGTAAGCGTAAATGAATAAATAGCAGATCCCCGTCAGCATAATGAATTTGGCGGTATTGCCTGCAAAGCGGAATTCTTTCTTCGTCTGGGCTTTCCATGTTTTCCAGATCAGGAAAATGAACGGAAGCTGCAGCGCGATCATAAAATAATAGAAAGTGGCAGAGTGCTCTTTGAAGAGATACTGGATATACGCCAGGCTCAGCATGGTAGCCAGTGAAAGAATAATTACAACGATCTTCGAAGACCGCACACCTAAAACAATGGGCATGGTTTTGCAGCCATATTCCTTATCGCCGTCCATGTCCTCTATGTCTTTCAGGATCTCCCGCAGCAGGGTGGTAATGAATGCAAAAAAAGAAACAGCAAGTACCGGCACCATAAAATAAAACCTCAGGGTTTCACCCTCAAACAGATCAGCGTATGTCCTGCGGCAAAGCAGTAACTCATAAACACCAACGATAAAGGGCACCAGCGCTGTAAATGCGGCGATAACCAGGTTGCCGATAAAGAACTTACGCTTGAAGGTAGTAGAGTAGAACCACAAGCCGGTTGCACAAACAACGTGAAAGATCACCAGCTTCCAGTTGCCCACCGATAACGAAACAAGAAAGCCAAGAAGGATCGCAAGGATATTGATCACGGTATGGGCGCCGATGGCAACGCGTCGTTTTACGCCTTTGTCGATCACCATGCGCTGCGGCTTGTTCACCTTATCGATCCGTACATCAAAATAATCGTTGATCACATAGCCCGCTGCTGCGATCATAACGGTGGAGAGAGAAAGTATAAAGAACTGGAGGTTGTTCATCTGCAGCTCGTAGCCCCGAACGGTTTGCTCTGGGTAAATAAGGAACCATCTCACCATGTATTGCGTGAAGGCAATAATGAGCAAATTTTGAATGCGGATCAACTTAAGAAAAGATATCAACGAAATACGAATTTGTGTTTTGTACGGATCACTAATCTTTACGAATTTGCTAATTACGGATCTGTTTGCACTATGTCATCCTGAGCGAAGCGAATGGATCTTCTGCATTATGATAGATTCTTCATTTCGCTGCGCTGCATTCAGAATGACAAGCAATTATCTAACCGTCTCCGAACTACCAACTCCTCACTACAAGCTAATTACTACCAGACAAACCCGTCATGGTCCAGCCATTTGCCCTGCACTTTCAGCACCTGCTCGATCACATCGCGCACAGCTCCTTTGCCGCCTTTCTGATGTGAGATGTAAATGCTGATGTCTTTTATCTCCTGTGCCGAATCATTCGGGCAGGTTGGAATGCCGACTCTTTTCATAACCTCGTAATCGGGAATGTCGTCGCCCATGTAGAGAATTTCCTCCGGCTGCAGCTCGTGGATCTCAATGAATTCCTTGTACGTATCAATTTTCGACTGAATGCCGAGGTACACATCCGAAATGCCGAGCCCGTTCAAACGCTTGCGCACCATTTCCGACCTTCCGCCTGAAATGATCGCGATCTTATAGCCTTTTTTGATCGCGAGCTGAAGCGCGTAACCATCTTTTATGTTCATGATGCGTACCTGTTCGCCGTCGGGCATCAGCGTAACGGAGCCATCGGTGAGAACGCCGTCCACATCAAAGATAAAGGCCTTTACACGGTTAAGCTTGGTTTTGAAATTCTCCATAGGTTAAAAATACTCAATCTGCCACAGATTCACAGATTATTGTTTGACGATCTTAGCTGATTGGATCGTATTGTTGTCACTTATTATTTTAATGAGATACAAGCCGTTTGCTTCAGTGGCTAAATCGATCGTGGCATGTGTGCCTGTTATTTCCTGTCTTTGTATCAAATTACCTGAAGTATTATAAATTTCCATTGTTGCATACTTGCCGGGGAGGGAAATTGAAATATTAAAAGTGCCTGTGGTGGGATTAGGGAAAGCAGTAATATCCCTGAAATTGATACTTTCCGGAATCCCGGTTATTGCCTGGCTCATCTTATGAATATAAAGATCATTATTTGCCGGGAAGGAGGTTAAATTGAAAACTCCTGAGCTTGGATCAAAGTCGACCGTACCTGTATAATTACCTGTTGTATAAACGTTTGAGTATTTGTCAACGCTGATGTCGTTTCCGTTATCGCCACCGCTGGCTCCCATGTTTTGTGCCCATACAAAGTTACCTGCAGTGTCCAGTTTTGAGATAAAAATATCGAGGGAAAAACCGGAAGTAGCAGGTGAATATACTGCAGGCCCGGGATCAAGATCAGTAGTTCCCAAAAAATAACCGGTGGTATATACATTTCCTGACACGTCGAGTGCAACAGAGGCCGCAAAATCGTTATAGGTGCCACCCATACCTTTAGCCCAGATAAAATTACCTGCGGAATCCAGTTTGGAAATATAAATATCGCCGTCTCCCGCTGACGTTAAATTAAAAGTGGCAGCCCCCGGGTCAAAATCTGCCGTTCCATAAAAGCCTCCGCTCAGGTAGATATTGCATGCCGGATCCAAAACAAGGGAGCTTGCATACTCATCGGAAGTGCCACCTGCTTTTTTAGCCCATATAAAGTTCCCGTTGGGATCTAATTTCAAGATGAACAGATCTCCGCTTCCTGCTGCTGTTAAATTGAAAATGCTGCTGCCGGAGTCAAAATCAATGGTGGAATGAAAGACACCTGTTATATAAACGCTTCCCGACTGATTGAAAGCCAAGGAGGCCCCATAATCACTGAAAAAACTACCAAACGCATTTGACCAAAGAAAATTTCCCGTAGCATCTAATTTTAAAATAAATACATCATGACTGCCCGAAGAAGCTGCAGGTACCATTCCTGCCCCCGGGTCAAAATCCGTTGTGTCTGTATAATAACCTGTAACACATGTATTTCCTGATGGATCGACGGCAATGGACTGGCCCCTGGAGCTCGCAACGCTTTTTGCCCAGATATAATTCCCGGCCGGACTTAATTTCAAAACAAACATACTCTCGGTGCCGGGGGCTGCTGTTAAATTAACAAGGCCTGCACCGGGGTCAAAATCGACCGTGTCCTGGAAAAAGCCTGTTACATAAACGTTCCCGGTTCCATCCAACGCCACAGACAGTCCGTTATCCACCTCTTGGCTCCCCATGGACCGAGCCCAAACCAAATTACCGGCAGCATCCAGCTTTTCAATAAAGATGTCGTAATTGCCATTGGCCGTTAAATTGAACGTCCCTGCTCCCGGATCAAAATCTGTGGTTCCTCTAAAAAAGCCGGTGACAAAAGTGTTGCCTAAGGTATCTGTCGTGAGTGACGTTCCCGAATCGTCGGATGTTCCGCCCTGGCTGATAGCCCATTCAAAAACCGGGGATTGAGCTTTTGTTAATATTGTCGCAAATAAAAAGAACAGGGATAAGTTTTTTTTCATTTCGATGCAGGTATATGTTTACTCACTAATTTATAGATAGCACTTAAATCCTTGTTCTTTTTCAACATCTTCAAATGCCCTTCCATCGTCTTCTTATCACCCCGCACAGCCGGTCCTGTCTGCACTTTCGCAGGCGATTCATTCCTGATCTTTAGTGCCGTTTCTTCGATCAGCGGTTTTAATATGTCGAGTGATAATTTATTCTTCTTCAAAATGCTTTCAGCAACAGCATACATGTGATTGCTGAAGTTGCAGGCAAATACGGCTGCAAGGTGGATCACTTTGCGCTGATCGGAATTGATCATCTGTACGTTGGAGCTGATGCTTTTTGCGAAATACTGAAGCGTAGTGGAAGTGGCCTTGTTGCTGCCTTCAATGCAGATAGGAACTGTTTTGAAATCCACCTTTTTATCTTTTGTGAAGGTGAGGAGCGGGTAGAAGACCCCGTAATTCTTTGAAACATTTTTTAATACATCCATGGAAACGCTCCCGGAAGTATGCGCCACGACCCGGTCTTTTAAGCGCAGCTGCTTCGCTACGTCTGTAATGGCATCGTCCTTTACGGCAATGATGTAAACCGAAGCATCTTCGTCAACTTTTGCAAGATCGGTGATGGCAGCTGCTTTTACTTTTTTTGCGAGGAGGGAGGCGGAGCGCTTCGTTGGACTGTAAACCTGCGAGATGTGATAGCCTGCACCGGTAAGCGCAATGCCCAATTGCGTGGCAACATTTCCGGCACCGATGAGGACTATTTTTGTTTCGATTTTCATGTAAGCAGAATCTATTTGCCAGCGCACCTTCTCGACTTCGCTCGAAGTGACAACGCGCGCCGGTCATTTCGAGCGAAGTCGAGAAAGCGGGAAGCCGTATTTAATTAGACGAGCTTCTTCTCAGTCGCTCTATGATCGCCATCATCGTTCCGATCGCCATTACAATACAGCCGATCCAGAGAATATTGATGTATGGGAAGATCATTGCCTGCATCACGAAATAATCCTTGATGTTCGATTTTTTCTCCTGCACCGAGATCTCGATCTTTCCATCCTGCGGATCGATCTTCCAGAACATGAACTGCAAGCCCAGCTCATCCACTTTTGAAGCAATGGGCTGCACCGAATTCTCATGGATCACAAAGATGGGCGTAGCCTCGTATTTCTTCCGGATATCGAGCACGCGGATATGCGCCTTTACCGCAATGTCATCCGCGCCGATGCTGTATTCCGATCTGTCGAACTGCGTGCTGAGCGAGTCGAAAATGATGATGGCATTGGAGGAGAAGATCGTATCGCCTTTCTTCATGCTCACATTTTTTGCTGCCGTGTATTCGTCTTTCGTAGCTTCCTGCTGCTGTTTCACGCTTTCGAGCGGAGCATAGGCAACATGTGTATAAATATCGTATGTAAGGAAGTGGCGGGTATCCGGCTCGGCTACATTTCCCATGCGCGGGTTGGTCTGCACCAGCGGCGACAATGTAAATTCCTTTGTATAGGTATTGTTCTGTTTGGTGAGGTAGTCCACATCGAAATACACATTGATGCCTTCAAAGCGCTTCCCGGTGTAGGCTACATAATAATTCCCCATCGGCAATGTATCGCCCTGCGTAAGGAGGATGTTGTCGTTGTTCGACATGTTCTCAATCAGGTTCTCCACGCTTTTGCCTGAAGTATTCCGGGAAATCACTTCCTTTTTAGAGGTGGAAACCAGGGCTCCCAGCAGGATGAGCCCGAAGCCGATATGCGCCACGGAAGCGCCCGCTTTACGGATCTTTCCGCCCAGCGCATGCGTTATGTAATTGAAATTGGCAACGGCTGCAAAAATGCTCGAGAACATCAGCAGGATGTAGAGGAAGTTGGTGTAATGCAGAAGCCATGAAAACAAGGCGGTGAGCAGAACAGAAACTATTACAGGAAAGCTGATCTTTTTAACGAACTCTTTCGGCGCTGTATGTTTGAATTTGAAATACTGCCCGATCGCAACCAGCATGGTAACAAGGAATGCAAAAGGCAGCTGCCACGAATTATAAAAATTGATGATGTTCTTGGAAGGCGCCATCTTCAAACCGAACAGCTTGTTCCAAACCGGGATGGAAGTGTAGAACATGATCTGGAAAGAAGAAACGAGCAATATAATTGCGCCGACAAACATCCAGAACTCCCGCGAATAAATACTTTCTTCTTCCTGCACGCGGGGCATGTGCTTCCAGTTTACGATCAGCAATACGATCCCAAGCAAGAGGAAGAACAATAAATAAATGAGGAGCTGTCCCGACATTCCCAGATCGGTAAAGGCATGCACCGATGTTTCACCCAAGATGCCGCTGCGGGTAAGGAATGTGGAGTAAAGGATCAGAATGAAAGTAAGAATAGCAAGCGCGAATGCTGTGAACAGGGATTGCCCTTTGTTCTTGTTGATGAGCATTAAATGCGCAGCACCTACCAGCGTAAGCCATGGCACAAGCGATGCATTTTCCACCGGGTCCCAGGCCCAGAAGCCGCCGAAGCTCAGCGCTTCGTACGCCCATGCGCCACCCATAAGAATGCCTACGCCTAATACGGACACCCCGAAGAATGTCCATGGCAAAGCAGGCTTCAGCCATTCGGTGTATCTCTTTTTCCATAGTCCGGCTATCGCATAAGCAAAAGGAACAATGGTAAGCGCAAAGCCAAGAAAAAGGGTAGGAGGGTGGATGGTCATCCAGTAGTTCTGCAGCAGCGGGTTTAAGCCTCGTCCATCCAGCAGTTTAAGGTAATCTGCGTTCTGGAATAATGGAATAGCGCCATAATCGGGATGCTCGCGGAGCAGCACCGTGAATGGATTGCTGCCGATCCGGTGCTCGCCGAAAATAAAAAGGCCTAAGAGCATGGAGGCAAGGAATGCCTGTACCAGTGAAAGCACCGACATTACAGGCGCTTCCCATTCTTTTGCTTTGCGCTGCAACACAAAGCCGATCACCACATGCCAGAAGGTCCAGAGCAGGAAGCTGCCTTCCTGTCCTTCCCAGAAGCAGGAAAGGATATAGCGCATCGGCATTTCCTTATTGCTGTGATGCCATACATATTCATACTCGAAATAATGATTGTAAAGCATGATGAACAGGGTGCCCACAATACCGAAAACGGAAAAGCCATGAATGCGGAACGACCAGCGTGCGATGTTCCTCCAGGAAGGAGCTTCATCATTGTCGCGGGCGGCGAAGAAATAGCTGACGCTTGCCAGCAGCGCAAAAACAAAGGAAAGAATAACGAATACATTTCCAACCTTACCGATCACTAAATGCTCACCGATGTACTCCATATATTTAATTGTTGAATTTTAGAGTTTTAGAATTGTTGATTCGATGTTGGCCCGACATAAAAACTTGAATTTAAAATGATCCAATTCTAAAATTCAAAAAATAGCAATTCTAAAATTAGTTACTCGCCTGCGGCTTGCCGTCATTGTATTTTGAAGGGCACTTCATTAGGATCTCGGAAGCGTGGAATTCATCGCCTTCCGCTTTGCCGATCAGCACGATCTGCTCCGAGCGCTCAAAGTCCTGCGGCTTGCTCTTATGAAGGATCACCTTCTTTTCGGTGCCTGCATTATCGATCATGTAAAAGCTGAACACGTTGGCATCCGTTTTCGGATCATACACGGCCTCTTTCGATTTATCAAGCTTTCCTACCACGTGAAATTCATTGTCGGGGGCTTCAGATGCTTCGCGGAAGCTGGCGTATGTGCTGGTGCTGTTAAGGGTGGTCAGTATGGCACCTATCGCTACTGCGATGATGATGATGCCGAGAATGTGAGTTTTCTTCATTTAATCTACGAATTACGAATCTATACTAATCTACGAATTACGAATGTGTACTAATTTACGAATTACGGATTTCTACGAATTGCGAAATCTGTTTGCACAATGTCATCCTGAGCGAAGCGAATGGATCTTCCTGAATTTAATCCAAGTACCATTGTGAAGATTCTTCACTCCGCTGCGCTGCGTTCAGAATGACAGATTGACTCCACACACTTATTTACTTTCCTTCTCCAGCCTGCTCACTTTCCTGTCGAGCATAGTGAGGTACGCAAAGATTCCCGCCATGATCACCGCAAGGACGATCACCACCACATAAATTTTTCCGGACTGGTAAAGCCCTGTCGCCATCTCCACCGGCGGCTGCGATTCGGTTCCGGTAAGCGGGCCGGTGCTTACCTGCTTCACTTCCTCAATTTGCTGGGCGAAGCTGCTGCCTGCGGAAAGGAAAGCCAGCAGCACTATGAAACCTGCTTTTTTCAAACAATTAATCATTGGTCAGTGTTTTTCTTTTTAATTTTTCAATGCGCACCTTAATGGTCATGATCCATACGCCAAGCAGGATCCAGCCCAGAACGGCAGGATAGAACACCATGCGCATGTTGGAGTCGAGGTCATATTTATTAAAGCCGGGGTTCCCGCCGTTTCCGGGATGCAGTGAATCGTTGAGCCTCGGGAGGATCATCAGGAAAACGATGAGCATTACGTATGCAAAAATATTATAGACCGCGGAGATGCGTGCACGTTTCTGCTCCTCTTCCAGCGAGCCTCTCAGCACAAAATAAGCGAGGTAAATGAGCAGGGTGATGGCCGCGCCGTTCAGCTTGGTATCGGATACCCACCAGGCGCCCCAGGTGTATTTTGCCCAGATGGAGCCTGTGATAATGCCTAAGAAGCCGAGCAGCATGCCGGTATGCGCAGCCTGCGTTGCCACGATGTCGCTTTCGATGTTAGAATTGCTTAAGTATTTGATGCTGTGCCAGAGCGATACGAACAGGATCGTCATCATCCCGAACCACATGGGCACATGGAAATAAAGGTTGCGGATGGTTTCGTGAAGAATGGGCTGGGCAGGCACTTTAATTAAAAAACCGGCAATGACCGTATAAAGCACGAGCACAATTGCGAGAATTTTCCACCAATAATTTTTCATTGCAATTTATTCTGTTGTAAACCGCGGGGATTGGGCAATTTTTTAGCAGGGAATACTGAGAAAACCGGCTCAAAAAGCCCAACCGCTTAGTCCCGCCAAAGGTAGCGAAATAACAGATACGAAAGCGCGATAATGATCACATTTATAAACATTAGAACCGCGAGGTAGTTCAGGTCCCATTGCTCCAGTCCGTCGACCGCATTTTTCGATAATTTAAGCAGCACCATCAGCAGCGGCATCATGATCGGGAAGCTCAGGATCGCCATCAGGGTGAAGTTGTTGCTGGTTTTGGATGCAATGGCGGAAACCATCGTCAGCAGCGAAGAAAAGCCGAAGCTGCCCAGCACAAGCGTAAGGATGAAAAGCGGAAGGTCCTGCACCAGGTAACCCACAAACAGACTGTAAGTAAGGAGGCAGAGGCCGGAGATGATCAATAGCAGCAGCGAATTGTAAATGATCTTGGAAAGGATCACCGCCTGGGGGCTTACAAGCGTATACAGGTAGAGCAGGCGCCCGCGGCTTTCGCCGATAAAGCTTTTGGCAACCCCGTTCACAGAGGCAAACAGCAGGATGATCCAGAACAGCGCATTCCACGTAGGTACGTTTATGATCTGCTTAAAGGATAAATAGCTCACGAAAACCGTGGATACCACGTACAGGAGGATCCCCCCAAGGGCGTATTTATTCCGCATTTCGAGGCGGAATTCCTTAATAATGAGATATTTTGTCTGCGAAGCGATCATGAAAGGCATCTAACCGTTCCGGCAAATATACATAACCGTTCAACATACGGCCCTTTAATTTGTTGGAAGAATGAGAACCATATTTTATTTATCTTTAACAAAAAATAAAAGACCATGAAAAAAATTTCCGCTATCCTGTTCGCCCTTATGGTAACGCTGGGCGTTTCTGTAAATGCACAAACATTCTATGACCTGAAAGCTAAGACCATCGACGGCAAGGATTTTAATTTTTCCGAGCTGAAAGGCAAAAAGGTGCTGATCGTGAATACCGCTTCCAAATGCGGCTACACCCCGCAATACGAGGATCTTGAAAAGCTGTATAAAGAGTATAAGGACAAGAATTTTGTGATCATCGGCTTTCCCGCCAATAATTTCGGACACCAGGAACCGGGCAGCAACAGCGACATCAAGGAGTTCTGCCAGAAAAATTACGGCGTGAGCTTCCAGATGATGGAAAAGATCGACGTAAAGGGCGATGACATGAACGCGGTGTATAAATGGCTGACGGAAAAATCCCTGAACGGCAAAATGGACTCTTCCGTTAAATGGAATTTTCAGAAATACATGATCGATGAAAATGGAAACCTTGTAGATGTGGTGTATTCTAACGAAAAACCGACTTCCGACAAGATCGTGAACTGGATCAACGGGAAATAATTTTCTTTTAAGAAGATCTTCATAACTTACGGTCATCCCGTGCCCCGACACGGGATCTCATAAATGTTTGCAGGTTCTTTTTGAAAAGATCCCGTGTCGAAGCACGGGATGACGAATACGATTAGCAAATATGAAACTCGATATATTAGCCATAGGCGTACACCCAGATGATGTGGAGCTTTCCTGCGCAGGAACATTGCTGAGGCACATCGGCATGGGAAAGGTATGCGGCATCGTCGACCTTACTTCCGGCGAGCTTGGCACACGCGGAAGCGGGCCATTGCGTTTGCAGGAAGCTGCCGCGGCGGCAAAGGTCCTTGGCGTGCCGGTACGTGATAACCTTGGAATGGCGGATGGCTTTTTCAAAAATGATAAGGAGCACCAGCTGGAGATCATTAAGAAGATCAGGCAATACCAGCCGGAGATCGTTCTCTGCAATGCTGTTTCCGACCGCCACCCGGATCACGGAAGGGCGGCGCAGCTGGTTTCTGAAGCCTGCTTTTACAGCGGGCTGCGAAGGATCGAAACGGAGATGGAGGGCGCCCAGCAACCTGCCTGGCGTCCGAAGGCTGTGTACCATTACATCCAGGACAGGCAGATGAAGCCCGATTTTGTAGTAGATGTTACTCCGTTCATTGATAAAAAAATGGAGGCGATCAAAGCTTTCAAATCACAATTTTATAATCCTGATTCCAACGAGCCGGAATCGCCGATCTCGGTAAAGAACTTCTTTGATGTGGTGCTTGGAAAAATGAGCGTTTACGGGCGTGATGCGGGATATGATTATGCGGAAGGATTTATTGCCGAGCGGGTTCATGGCATTAGTGACCTGTTTCATTTGAAATAGGTTGTTCACCACAGATTTCAGGGATCACACAGATAATGCATGAAGGTGTGTTATTTTGCCGCAGATTCGCAGATTTTTTTCTGAAGTTAGCGAAGCGATTATTCACCACAGATTTCACGGATCACACAGATAAGTTGAAGAAGGTGTGTTGTTGCCGCAGATTTCACAGATTACAATATGCTCCGGCGGAGCATATTATTAATAGCACATTCGTTTTCACGATTTTCACAGAGTTCCGGAGGAGTGAATTATTTACCACAGATTTCACGGATCACACAGATAAGTTGAAGGAGTTGTGTGTTTTTGCCGCAGATTCACAGATTTTTCGAAATTTTCTGAAGTTAGCGAAGCGATTATTCACCACAGATTTCACGGAGCACACAGATAAGTTGATGAAAGTGTGTTATGCTTACGGCAGATTTCACAGATTATAGCATGCTCCGGCGGAGCATATTATTAATAGCACATTCGTTTCCCGATTTTCACAGAGCTCCGGAGGAGCATATTATTAATAGCACATTCGTTTTCACGATTTTCACAGAGCTCCGGCGGAGCGAATTATTTACGCAGATTTTCCCGATTATAATAGGTTCAGCTTTTCGCTCCGTAGGAGCAGCCTGTTTGTAACAAGAAGGACTCAACGTGGGAAACTCAAGCTCCGTAGGAGCGGCCTGTTAAAATGAAAAGGGATCAATGCTTAATAAATTCCCCCATCATATTATCATAATTAAGGAAGTAGTGTCCTTTCGGCAGTTGGGAAATATCGATGGTTTTTCCGGTTCCTTCCATCATCAGCGCACCATACTGATCATACACCTGGTACATGGTTTCTTCGCTGAATGTGTATTCCGTTCCGCTGCATCGCTTTGAGTCGATCATCACTCTCTTCTTTGCTGACGTATAGTTCAGCGCTTTTGAATAATGCGGAATCCCAAGATTGTCAACCTGCTTGAGCCTGAACTGGTTAAGTCCCGAATGCACAAAGGGTTTTACCAGCTGCTCATAGCTTTCCCCTGGCTTCGGACTGATCTCCGCAAGCTTGATCCACCTGTTCCACCTGAACTGCTCAATGATGAAAGGCAGCTTGTTATCACTTTCCTTTGTTTGCCAGCGCAGCACTTCACTGGTATCAATTCCTACAGAAACACCTTCAAATGTGCTTTTGGGATAATGCTCTAAGGTATGGAGAACCGAGGGCTTGCAGCCGGGCTTGTGAAAGATCTCGACCTTTACTTTATCTCCTTTCCTGAACTTCATGGAGTCCAGCTGAATCACAAAATAGCCGGTATCGGCGAAGGGAATTTCTTTTCCGTTTACCAGCAACCGCTGCGTGCAAAAGCCGGTATCTGCAGCCGGGTTTTGTATGTATAGGTTTTTTTCCATGTAGATCCCTTCAAGCACGACTACCTGCGCAGAACAGGAAAGAGCTGTAAATACGGAAAGAAAAATCAAAAGCCTCGGCATACGGCTAATTTAAACAAATTCGTTTTAATGCCTTAAAAACAACCTGTGAATTCGGTTTGATCTGTGGTAAACATGGGTGTGTGTGCCTGTACTGAAAAAATTATATCTTTGACAAAATTTGAAACACGGCTTATGGACTTTTTTAAGAAGGAAACCCGCACTGCATTGCAGGCTATTGAATATGCACAATTGATCGCGCATGCGCCAATGGTGTTCCAGGCATCCCGCATCCTGCGTGATTCGGGCATCCTGGAATGTGTGCTCGACAGCAAAAAAACAGGGCTTAGCCTCGAGGAGATCGTTGAGAAGGTGAAGCTGCCGCATTATGGCGTACGTGTGCTGCTGGAAGCAGGGCTTGGCATAGGGCTGCTGCTTGTGAATGACGACAAATACACCATTTCCAAAACAGGATATTTTATACTCAAGGATGCGATGACCCGCGCCAATATGGATTTTTCGCATGACGTATGCTACAACAGCATGTTCTACCTGGAAGATGCCATAAAGAATGAAAAGCCGGAAGGGCTGAAAGTGTTTGGCGACAAATGGAATACCGTGTATGAAGCGCTTTCGGAGCTTCCGCCGAAGGTGCAGAAAAGCTGGTTCGGCTTCGACCACTTTTATTCCGATGATGCTTTTCCGCTGGTATTGCCGCTTGTATTTAAGAACAAGCCCAAAAAGCTGCTCGACATCGGCGGAAACACCGGCAAATGGTCGATCGCCTGCGCGAAGTACGATCAGGATGTGCATGTTACCATTGTTGACCTTCCCGGCCAGCTGAACATGGCGAAAGCCAATATTGCTTCTCATGGATTGTCGGACCGCATCGACTTTCACGGCACCAACCTGCTGGATGAAACATTGAAATTGCCAACAGGGCATGATGCCATCTGGATGAGCCAGTTCCTTGATTGCTTCTCGGAAAAAGAGATCGTTTCCATTTTAAAGCGCTGCCATGAGGCTATCACCGAGGATGGATACGTTTACATCCTGGAACCGTTCTGGGACCGCCAGCGCTTTGAAGCTGCGGCATTTTCCTTGCAGCAAACCTCCCTGTACTTTACGGCCATTGCCAACGGCAACAGCCAGATGTACGATTCACGCGTGTTTGTAAAATGCATTGAAGCGGCAGGATTCGATGTTGCCGAGCAGATCGACCAGATCGGCGTAAGCCAGAGCCTGCTGAAGCTGAAAAAGAAGTAAAGAATTTAAATTGTTAAAAAGGTTAATTCAGGTGGTATAAACACTGCCTAAATTAACCTTTTTGTTATTTTACTCAATTAACTTTTAGTAAATTCGCGTACTAAATTAAATACCATGTTTGATAGTTTAAGTGAAAAGCTGGAACGCGCCTTTAAGAATATAAAGGGCCAGGGGAAAATTACCGAGATCAACGTGTCGGAAACAGTGAAGGAGATCAGGAAAGCCTTGCTGGATGCCGATGTGAACTATAAAGTAGCCAAGCAGTTTACCGACAGCGTAAAGGAAAAGGCGATGGGGCAGAATGTGCTTACGTCCATTTCCCCGGGACAGCTGATGATCAAGATCACCCAAGAAGAGCTCACCGGGCTGATGGGAGGCAACACCTCCGAGATCAAGCTGGGCGGAAACCCTACCGTGATCCTCATGAGCGGCTTGCAAGGCTCTGGTAAAACCACTTTCTCCGGAAAGCTGGCCAATTATTTAAAGACAAAGCGCGGCAAAAAACCTTTGCTGGTTGCCTGTGATATTTACCGGCCTGCGGCTATCGACCAGCTGCATGTGCTGGGAGAGCAGATCGGGGTGGATGTATTTTCCGACAGGGAAAATAAGAATGCTGTGTCGATCGCTATGAAAGGGATCGCGCATGCGAAGCTGAATGGCAATTCCGTTGTGATCATAGATACTGCCGGACGTTTGGCGGTTGATGAGCAGATGATGAACGAGATCGCTGCCGTGAAAGCTGCGGTAACGCCCGATGAGATCCTTTTCGTGGTGGATTCCATGACAGGGCAGGATGCGGTGAACACTGCAAAGGCATTTAATGAGCGCCTCGATTTCAGCGGCGTGGTGCTTACCAAGCTGGATGGCGATACCCGCGGTGGTGCCGCTTTATCCATTAAATCCATTGTCGACAAGCCGATCAAGTTTGTTGGTACAGGCGAGAAAATGGATGCCATGGATGTGTTCCACCCGAACAGGATGGCCGACAGGATCCTTGGAATGGGCGATGTGGTAACGCTTGTAGAGCGTGCACAGGAGCAGTACGATGCCGAGGAGGCAAAGAAATTACAGAAGAAGATCGCGAAGAACCAGTTCAGCTTCAACGATTTTTTATCCCAGCTTCAGCAGATCAAAAAGATGGGAAATATCAAAGACCTCGTGGGAATGATCCCGGGCGTAGGCAAGGCATTGAAAGGTGTGGACATTGATGAGAACGCATTCAAGAGCATTGAAGCGATCATCGGGTCGATGACGCCTGCCGAGCGTGAGAACCCGGAGATCCTGAATGGCAAGCGCCGCGAAAGGATCGCCAGGGGCAGCGGAACAAACGTGCAGGAAGTGAACAGGCTCATCAAACAGTTTGACGATACACGTAAAATGATGCGCATGATGGGCGACAAAAAGCAAATGGCGAAGATGATGAGCCAGATGAAGAACATGCCCGGAATGGGGAAAATGTAAATATGGCAACAATAATCGACGGTAAATTGATCTCCGAGCAGATCCAGAACGAGATCGCAATAGAAGTACAATCTATTGCGGAGCAGGGCGGCAAGATCCCTCACCTCGCTGCCATACTGGTGGGAAGCGACGGCGCAAGCGAAACATACGTGGGTGCAAAGGTGAAAGCCTGCGAGAAGATCGGCTTCGAGTCCACACTTATCCGCCTCCCGGAAAGCACAACAGAAGAGGATCTGATCCGTAAAATAGGAGAGCTGAACAATGATCCCGGCATCGATGGCTACATTGTACAATTGCCTTTGCCCAAGCACATCAACGAACAAAAAATAATTGAAGCGGTTGACCCGAAAAAGGATGTTGATGGCTTTCATCCGCAGAGCGTTGGCCGCATGGCACTGAACTTACCTACTTATCTTCCTGCAACTCCCTACGGCATCATCCAGCTGCTGGAGCGCTATAATATTGAAACATCCGGCAAGCATTGTGTGGTGATCGGCCGCAGCAACATTGTGGGCTCGCCCATGAGCATCCTTATGGCGCGGAATGCCGCTCCCGGCAACTGCACGGTAACGCTTACGCACAGCCGCACGAAAAACCTCAAAGAGTTCACGCTGAAGGCCGACATTCTGATCGTTGCATTGGGCAAAGCGGAATTTTTAACTGCCGATATGGTAAAGGATGGAGTAGTGGTGATCGATGTGGGCATCACACGCTTGCCTTCCGACAAAACAAAAAGCGGCTATAAATTATTCGGTGATGTAAAGTATGATGAAGTGGCCGCCAAGGCTTCTTTTATTACGCCTGTTCCCGGCGGCGTTGGCCCGATGACGATTGCCTCGTTACTGATGAATACACTTAAGGCCAGCAAAAAGGAAGTGTACCGCTAATCCTGAATTTATTTCTTTAATACCCGTACGCTGTCTTTCGTCAGCAGGCGGATCCTTCCATCATTCCCGATCACATAATGAGATACCACCGAATCGATCGTGTGGTTTGCGCCGTTCGTATAAACGTAATTAATGCAGGAGGTGTTAAATGTTGAATCACTTGTGAAGGAGCTGTACTTGTCGTGCGTAAAATAACCGGATGAATCTTTGCCGTTCCCATCGAAGGTGGAATCGGGCCCGCCGCTTACTCCGCCTGCAAGGTCGGTATTCGAGAGCAGCTTTCCCTGCCTGTCGACCACCAGCAGGGTATAAGCGAGGTAATCATCGGCAAAGGCTTCAAGAACAATGGGAAACAGCGAGTGCACAGGCGCCTGCATCGAATAAAAAGTGATGTCGCAGTAAGGCGCCGTGAGCGGATGGCCGAAGCCCGGGCTCTCATAATCCCATGCTTTTTGCTGCGCTTCCGAAAGTGTGTCGGGTGCTTTGTTTGCAACGGCTTCTATAAATCCGTTATCGCTGATGCGGAACTCTTTCTTATTGTAAAAACGGAATTGTGAGCGGGCGGGGATAAGCATGGAAACGCTGTCTTTCGCCGGGGCATCGCCGGGTGAATTGCTTTCGCTGCCGCAGCCGGCGATCAGTAAGCAGCCCGAGCATAAAAGCAGGAGGCGGGAAAAGGCTTTTTTATGCATGGGAATAATAGTGCTTTACAGGTAAAAGGCAGGTCCGAAAAACTATTTTTTAGCCTTCTTCACTTTCTTCGCTGCTTTCTTCGCTTTCTTTTTTTCGTCGAGCTTGATGTTGTAGCGGATGTCCTTCCAGTATTCTGCGCCATAGCTTACGAAGATCTCTTCGCCTGCTTTGATGTCTCTTTCAGCTTCGATCCAGCCGCTGCGCTTGTAGATGGTATAACAGCAATTGTTTTTTATGCCTTTGATCTTTACAATTCCTTTTGCATCATTTGCATAGCGTGCAAGGTGCTCGGGAGTGTAGTACGCATCTATGCATTTGTTCTTGCTCACATAAAAAGCATAGCCGTAAATGTCCTTTTCCGCCCTTTTATCGAGCTCGGCTTCCGTGATGATCTCGCCATGGTATTCCACAAAGCGCTCGCCTTTTTTAATATCTCTTTTGGTGAACAGGCCTTTGCCCGCTCCGGGAAGTGTCGATTTTTTTACTGTTAAATCTTCGTACATAGAAATTACATTAGGGAGGCAAATTTAGCAAAAGCTTTGATTGAAGCGCTTTTTATCCGAATTAATTAAAATGGAGATCGTTCTGCTTACAGCCGATCCTTTCGTTTCAGCTTATCCATGCTTTTCTGTATGTATGTCTCCGGAGGCAGGAGCGATTGCTGGATCTTTTTTGCATAGTGAATGCTGTCGAGGATCTCTTTCTGCTTTTCTTCTATAACAGCTTTCTGCCGTTCCGTTTCCTCCTTCTGCTGCGTGATGATGATGTTTGCCTTCTGCTTGTTCCTGTATCCTTTGAAGATCGCAAAAGCAAGTAAAAGCACCAGCGCGAAGCCGGTAAGAAGCACATTGCGCACTACCGCCTGGTGATGCTGCTCTTCTTTCACCATCTGGTCCTTTTTTTCCTGCTCCGCTTTTTCAACGGCCTGCTTTTTCTCAAACTCAAAGTTCATTTCGCTGCGCACCAGCTTTTTTGTATTCTCTTCATTGAAAATACTGTCGCGGTTGGCAATGTAGGCTTTGTAATAGCTGAGCGCCTTCACAGGCTCATGCTTCAGCTCGTACAGCTTGCTCAGGTTGAAGTTATTGTCCTGCGACGAAAACACAAGCCCCAGGCTGTCCGACATTGCAATGGCTTTCTGCAGGTAGCGCTCGGCTTCTCCGTAATTTTTCATATCGAGATAGATCGCGCCGATGTTCCCGAGGTTGAGCACAACATCCTGCACGGAGTTCATTTTTTCGAAAGTGGCGATCGCGCTTTTATAATATTCAAGCGATCTTGCAAAGTCTTTTTTTTCATAATAAATGTTGGCGATGTTATTGATCATCACCGCATACTCCTTTTCCTGCCCCTGTTCCCTGTACATGTCGAGCGCGATGCGGTAATTTTCCAGCGCCTTTTCATCGAGATGCTGAGAGTGGTAAACCAGGCCGATGTGGGCATAGTTCTTCGCTACGCCATATTCCCTTTTCAGCTTTTTGTTCATCATCAGCGCCTTTTGAAGCGTTTCCAATGCATGCGCATAATTGCCCTGGTCGGCATACACCATCCCAATGTTCCCCGTTTGTACGGCTATGCCTGTTTGCTCGCCGATCTCTTCAAACAGCTTCAGCGCTTTGTAATAATTGTCGAGCGTGTTGGGATAATCGCTCTGGTAATAATAGATCACGCCTGCGTTGTTATATGCGCGGGCTTCGCCTTTTTTAAAGCCGATCCTTTTTGCGAGCTCCTGCGATTGCTTTGCAATGAGGGTCGCCTTCGGATAATTGGCGCCATCAATGTATTCCCAGCACAGTGCATTCAGCGAGTACACTTTGTTTGAATCATCTACGCCGGTGCTGATGAGTGTTTCCAGCGAGTCGACCCTTCGCTTGTCCTGCGAAAACGCCTGCGTGCCCGCCATGCACAGCAGGAGCACAATGGCTTGGATGTATTTTTGCAGGCGCTGTGCCGACTGGATTTCCATTAGGTTTGATTAAGGCTTCAAAGATAAAATAATTTAGTTCCCTTGAAGATCAGGGATTTTTTTTAGATTTGTTTCGAAACACTTTCAGCCCCCTATGCAGTTAAAACAGAAGGTATGCAGGACCCTGCATACTGAAATATCGTTGGATGAGGATGGTATACTCTGGCTGCGGCCCGATGCAAATTCCGATCTCGGCCTTGATGAGGTTACAGCCTGCTTTGATACTTACCGTGAAATGGGCATCGGCCCAAACAATAAAGTGTTGCAGGTGATAGATGCGCAGAAGGATGTAACGATGGACAGGGAGGGAAGGGAGTACGCGGCACAGCATGGGAATGATTTTTTTATTGCTTCCGCGATCATCAGCACCAATTTATCCATCCGGCTGATCGTGAATTTCTTTAACCTGTTCTATAAAACAAAAACAGTCCCTTTTAAATTGTTCGGCAATGAAGAGTCGGCCAAACGCTGGCTGCTGAAGTTCAGGGAAGAGCTGTAAGACTCTGAAATCTCAATTTCTTTTCACAACCCTGAACCCCTGGTTCGAAAAAGAAGCATGGATATTCACGTGCCCGATGTCGGCAGAGTTGAAGAAGTTGCAGGAGCGCTTTGAGCACCACCAGGAGCCTCCACGCGAGGATGCTATGTTTTTGTATTGCTTTGCATTCTCTGTAAGCCCCGAACAAAACTCAAACACATTTCCATACACATCATACAACTCAAACGCATTCGGCTTGTACGATGCTGCCGGCGAGGTGTACAGGTGGTCTTCATTTTCACCCGCAGCCATGTGATTTTTTCCTTTCCAGATGTTCGCAAATTCATCGATCCTTCCTGGATCAGCTCCCCAGAAATAAATGGCAGTCGACCCGGCCCGGCTGGCGATCTCCCATTCGTCGAGCGAGGGCAGCCTCACTTCCGCCCAGCTGCAATATGCGTTCGCATCCGTAAAGCTGATGCAGGTAACGGGATGCTCCATTTTCTGTTCGATGCCGCCGTTCTTTTTTCCGAAGGGAAACCTCCAGTTTGCGGTTGTATCTTCCACCCATTCAAACTCATCGAGGCCAACATGAAAGGTCATCGCGTTCTTTGCTTTTTCCGCATCGGTTATGTAATGTGTTGCTGTTACGAAGGCTGAGAACTGCCTGTTGGTGATCTCTGTAGTGGAAATGGAATACGCATTCGCTTTCACGATCCGCAGCGGGTTTTCATAATGCATGTATTGGCCGAGGCAGTAATATCCCGCCGGGATCTCCGCAAAGGCAATACCTGCATTCTTTCTGCCGCTGCAGGAAAAGAGCAGGAGCAGAGCTGCAAATACAGTGATGATCTTTGCGCTCACTTGCCGGCCTTTTTTAATTCATAATAGGCGCCTGCCAGCGCGAGGATCTCATCACGGCGCTTATTCGTCAGCGCCACGGTCATCTCTTTTCTGAAATCCTTGTTTTCCTCGTTATACAAGGCCTTGTATAGTTCCGTCGCGATAAAAGGCGCGTACTGATCGTTCTTCATTAAAAGCATGAGAACGGTAAGGATGTAGGTGTCTTTTAATTTTTGCGGCTGTCGTTCCAGGATCTTCTTCAGCGTTGGAATGGCTTCGTATCCGGCAAGATTAACAATGGTCTGCTTATAATCATCGGAAATGCCCGCTTCGTTTTCAAAACAGTGGCTGATAATGTACATCACCGAATCCCTGTTCTTTTTGAGCGATTCCCATTGCCGGAAGCTCATAGTTAGCCCTTCTCCCTTGCGCGGAAGGATGGAATGGATCTTTTCGCTTTCATCCGCAGCCCTGCTGTACCGGGAGCACGACTGGTAATACTGCTCGGGAAAATGATGCGCGTATATCACAAGCGCCATCACATCGAGTGAAGCAAGGTCGGCCTCGCTTAATTTCTTTGCTTCCCATTCCTCTTTCGGCTTGGGCGTTTTATTCATGAGCGCGTTCAGCCTCGGGGAGGAAAAGCAGGGGAGAGGGCTTTCGCCCGGATTGCCTTTAAATGCAAAGCAGAAGAATACGGCAAGGATACCTAAGAAAGTAAAGGGCCTCATAGTTCGGGATTTGACCTAAAGATAATAAAATGATTGGTGAAGAGTTTCTTATCCCGCTTTTTTGAATTCATAATATGCGCTTGCAAAAGCCATGATCTCATCGTAATTTTTTTTATTTACCGGCACCGTCATGTCGTATTGATAATCCTCCCGGGTTTCATCATACAGCTTTTTATGAAGGTCCGAAGCTGCAAAGGGCGCATATTTATCCTGGTTCATGAGGATCATGAATAAGGTAAGTATATACGTATCCTTCGTTTGCTGTCTGGCGATCATTTTCTTCAGGGATGGAATGCATTCATAGCCGGAAAGTAGGCAGACAGTGGTTTTATAATCATCCGGAATGGCGGAAGCATTTTCGAAGCAGCGGTTAAAAAGCAGCAGAACAGAATCGCGGTGATCCTTCAGCAATTGATATTGCCTGTCGCTCATGTAAAACCCTTCACCCTTACGCGGCAGTGAAGAATGGATCTTTGTATTGTAGCTGAGCTCCTTAAAGTAGATGCTGCAGGATTGCAGGTACTGTTCGGGATGCTGGTGTGCAAAAACGATGATCCCGGTTACATCAAGCGCCGCAAGCTCTTTATCCGTCAGTTCCGAAGTTTTGCCATCTTTCCCTGCATGTTCTGCCAGGAGCGTATCGAGCTTTGCAGAGTAAAAGCAGTGAAGCGCGGATGCAGGTGCCAGCCTGAGGCTGTCGGCCGGCTGACTGTACAGGAAGGAATCCTCGAGTGCAGGCGCTTCCGGCTTATGGGAACTGCCGGTGCATGCCGGGCTTGCCGATAATAAAAGAAGAATAATAAATGCGGCTGCGAAACGTTCCATAAAGACCGGGATTTGATTTTACAAATACGAAATTGCCCTTTTTATTCCTGCGAAGGCAAAAGGAAGTGTTAATAAATGCTTAATTTTATATAATTAACTGTTTTTCAGCATCTTATTTATGCTTATCTAAAATGAATTCCGGGTCCGGGCTGGCCTTTACAAAAAAATAAAGTGTTTTGCTTTAGCGAAAGGGAAAATTCGTATCTTTGTGTCCCTTAAAAATAATAAGGATCAATCAATTCAGTACTAACCCCTTCAATTGAGCTGGAGATCAGCCTCTTGAATACAAAAAAAGCCTTCCTGCACTCAGCAGGAAAAATTAAATGGCAGAAACAGTAACAGCTCCTGTAGAGCTTGAAGCATTTGACTGGAACGCAGTCGGAAAAAAAGGTGAAGGTTATACAAAAGAAGAGCGCGAACAGCTTGACTCTATCTATGAAAAAACCTTAAAATCAGTAGCACAGAATGAAATTATTGACGGAACTGTTGTTGCAAAGAACAACAAGGAAGTTGTAGTTAACATCGGTTACAAGTCTGACGGTGTAGTTCAGTTGACTGAATTCCGTTACAACCCGGATCTTAAGGTTGGAGACAAAGTGGAAGTGTATGTAGAGAGCCAGGAAGATAAAAGCGGTCAGCTGATCCTTTCCCACAAAACTGCCCGTGCAATGAAATCATGGGAGCGTGTTAACCAGGCGCTTGAAAATGACGAGATCATCAAAGGATATGTTAAATGCCGTACAAAAGGTGGCCTTATCGCCGATGTATTTGGTATTGAGGCATTCTTACCGGGATCACAGATCGATGTTAAGCCGATCCGCGATTACGATATTTATGTAGGTAAAACAATGGAGTTCAAAGTTGTGAAGATCAACAATGAGTTCAAAAACGTTGTTGTTTCCCACAAAGCTCTTATCGAAGCTGAGCTTGAGCAGCAGAAGAAAGAGATCATCTCCAAACTTGAAAAAGGACAGGTTCTTGAAGGAACTGTTAAAAACATCACTTCTTACGGTGTGTTTATCGATCTTGGCGGTGTTGACGGACTTATCCACATCACCGACCTTTCCTGGGGCCGTATCAACCACCCGGAAGAGATCGTTAAGCTTGACCAGAAGATCAACGTGGTTATCCTTGATTTCGACAACGAGAAAAAACGTATTGCACTGGGCTTGAAACAGCTTTCCGCGCACCCTTGGGATGCATTGAAATCTGACCTTGCCGTAGGTGATAAAGTAAAAGGTAAAGTGGTTGTGATCGCTGATTACGGCGCGTTCGTAGAGATCGCACCGGGCGTTGAAGGCCTGATCCACGTTTCAGAAATGAGCTGGAGCCAGCATTTACGCACTGCACACGACTTCTTAAAAGTAGGTGATGAAGTGGAAGCTGTTGTATTGACACTTGACCGCGAAGAGCGTAAAATGTCATTAGGTATCAAACAACTGATGCCTGATCCTTGGAACGGCGTTATTGAGAAATACGCAAAAGGAACACGCCACTCTGCAACCGTACGCAACTTCACTAACTTCGGTATTTTCGTAGAATTAGAAGAAGGTGTTGACGGACTGATCCACATCTCTGACCTTTCCTGGTCTAAAAAGATCAAGCATCCATCAGAATTCACCAAGATCGGTGACAAGATCGATGTAGTTGTTCTGGAGATCGACGGTGAGAACCGCAGGTTGAGCCTCGGACACAAACAGCTGGAAGAAAATCCATGGGATGTGTTTGAAACAGTGTTCACACTGGATTCTATCCACCAGGGAACGATCATCAACATCATGGACAAAGGTGCGATCATCTCCATGCCATACGGTGTTGAAGCATTTGCCCCTACACGTCACTTAATGAAGCCTGATGGCACTTCTGCGAAAGTGGAGGAAGTACTGGATTTCAAAGTGATCGAGTTCAACAAAGAAAACAAAAAGATCATCGTATCTCACAGCAAGGTGAACGAAGAAGTGGCAGCTCACGAAAGAGCAGCAGTTTCCGACGCTAAGAAAGCTGAGAGAGATGAAACAGATAAAGCTGTTAAGAAAATGAAGAGCAGCGTTGAGAAATCAACTTTAGGTGACCTTGATGTTCTTTCCAATCTGAAAGCAGATATGGAAGAAACAGAGAAAAAATCTAAAAAATCTGAATAATCCCATTTTGTCCTTCCCGCAAGGGAAAGGCAGAATCTAAAGATCACGCCATGGTTTTTAGGGAAAGCCCCACAGAAATGTGGGGCTTTTTATTTTTCCTTCTGGCTCATTTTTTTTATGGATCATCAATGCCAGTCGCCGGTATTTACCGGCAGGCTTGTCCATAAAGACCTTAAAATGAGAAAATCATACTTCCTGCTTTTTCTTACCGGCATCGTGCTGAGTGCCACATCGGTTGCCCAGTCGACCTTTTATAAGCAGCTTACCGGCTTCAACACCAGCCTTGAAGTAAAATCGGTTGCGTCGCCCGATGGGGGATGGGTCACCGGCGGCACTTCCGACGGAATAAAGCTTGTGAAATACGACAAATGCGGTAATATCGAGTGGAGCAAGCATTACAGCGGCGGTAACATTGTTGATTGTGTGGATATTGTTGCAAATGCCAGCGGCGGCTTCTGCATCACGGGCTATTCGGGCAGCGACCCTGCGCATCCCGATGTTTACCTGCTGAAGCTGGACCACAGCGGAAACGTGGTTTTCTGCAAGGAATACCAGGCGGCGACAAGGGAGGATACATATTCCCTGGGGGAGGACAGTTCCGGCAACCTGTATATCAACGGAAACTCGGTGGTGTCAGGCTCATTGGATCCGGGCGGCAATTTCATCATTAAGACCGATTCTCTCGGAACCATTCTCTGGAGCAACCTGTATGGCTGGGGCGGCATGTGGGCACGTGCTCATGTTTGCAGCGACGGAGGCGTGCTCCGCAGCGGCGGCCATTCCGACATTTACAAAGTGGATGCGGCCGGAAATGTGCTCTGGGCTAAACGCGGTTTTTATTCAACCGACGAGTCTGTGGAGCTGGCCGACGGCTATGTGATCCCCGGATATACCGGCCGGAAATACCTTTGCAAGCTCGACTTCAATGGCAACCTTATGTGGGTCAGCAGCCAGTACGGTTCCACCAGCGCTGTGCAGCAGCTTGCCGTTTCCGCCTCAGGAAACCCTGTGGTGGTGGGACTCTCTGCCGCAACTGAATACGATAAGGCTACGGGCAACTATCTGCATCATACAAATTATCTGTCGCCTTCCCTGGGAATTTCAAACGTGCACATCACCGATATCAACCGCCTCAGCAATAATGCTTTTATTATGGCCGGCTACCAGGGAGGCGGTGTTATTTTTAATCAAAAGGTCAATGCCGGGCTCCACGCGGGATGTGCCGACAGTGCATTGGTACGGGTGGATACTGCAGCAGCGCCTTTGCTTAACATCCACGATACCGCTTATGCGCCTTCTCCAAAGAGTTTTGTAACAACATCGCTGAGCGTTACCGCCGTGGATTTTGATCCCTTAGAAGTGAATGTGTGCTCACATTATGAGCCGATCGTTTTTAGCGTCATTCCGCCGGATACCATCTGTGAAGGCCAGGCAACTACCTTATCTGTTTCGGCGCCTGCCGGACAGGAGGTTGAGTGGAGCTGGTACACTGCCAACTGCGGTGCCGACCTTGTTGGCACCGGAACCTCCGTAATCGTTGGCCCGGGAGCTACGCAAACCTATTTTCTTAACGTCAAAGGTTGTGATACTACAGCCTGCGTGCCGGTTGTATTGTATGATCTGCCGAGGCCGGTTGCTGCATTCACAGCGGATTATATGGTGAACTGCGAAGGATTGAAAGCCGATCTGCACAATCAGAGCAGCAATGCCACGCAATACACCTGGAATTTCAGCGATGGCTTCTCCAGCAATGAAGCGGATGTAAGCCATGCACTCGGGCTTACCGGCGCCTTTAACGTTTCCCTTATCGCCACCAATGCAAATGCCTGCAGCGATACGATGACGCTTTCTGAAAATTACGGCTCTGTGATGGATCTGTTCCACATCTCTGTCCCCAATGTGTTCACACCGAATAATGATGGATCTAATGATACCTATTCGGTGATCAGCGATGCCGGCCTTGCAGGCTGCTTCAGCATGAAGATCTTCGACCGCTGGGGCCTCGAGATCTTCAGTTCAGAGCAGAAAGGCATGAAATGGGATGGAAGGACCAGCGCCGGTGAAAAAGTAAGCCCCGGAACCTATTTTTATCTTTTGAAAATAGCCGACACCGCCTACAAAGGCGAGATCACGCTGCTGGAATAAAAGGCGGGTTTTTTACCTGCTTACCACAAATTTTCTCGTGATCTCCTGCTTCCCGTCACTGAGCTTTACAAAATAAAACCCGCTTTTCAGCTGCTTCAGGTCCAGCGCGAATTCATTTGCTCCCTGCGTGCAGATGGTCTTCCCGGAATTATACACTTCCTTGCCAAGGATATCGGTTACAACAAAATCCAGCTGTTTAGGGGCCGACAGATCAAAAGATAAGTGCAGCACATCGCTGGCCGGGTTTGGATAAACAGCAAGGTTGCTCAGCTGCTGCGTGATCTCATCAATTCCTGATGCCACATCAATGTTAATGTCGTCGATGTAAATATTGTTTCCTCCCTTTGAGCTGAATACAAATTTGAAGCGGAAATTGGCAGTGTAGTAGGAAACAGGAATGTTCACCGAAGCCTGCATCCAGTCGCCGGCTGCGACAGGAACATACGGGGTGCTTTGCGGTACAACGGTTTGCAAGGCCGATCCCACAAGGCTCAGCCGCTGGATCCAGGTATTGTTGCAATCCTTCGTAACATATACCTGCAGCTGGTCCTGGCTTGTTGTATCTTTTCTTGCGAAAGCGTACTTGAATTTAAAAGCGATGGAGCTGCCTCCCGTGAGGTTGATGATCGGACTGATGAGCTCATCCTTTGTATTCATGGTATTGCCGAAATTATCAAGCATCACCGAATGCGTTCCGCTGCAGGCGGCCGTCGTGGTAAGCTGCCACCTGTTCAGCGTATCGAAGCTGTTGGAGAACCACTGCAGCCCGGTGAGGGAAGTGGTGCTTTCATAGCCTTCCGTAAAGGGGTAGGGAAGGCCCGTGTTCGGCAGTACCGAAATGTAATCTGTTTTGGTGATGGAAGCCGAATCGGTGCCGTTGTATACTTTCAGCGTTACCGGGTAAGTTCCCGGAACCGAGTATGTAATTGTTGGCGAAGCTGCGGCAGATGTTGATGGCAAGCCTCCCGGGAAGCTCCATGCCAGCGAGGTAAAGCTTCCGTTGTACGAGGTGTTGGTAAAGAAAACAGTATTGCTGCCTACTTCACATACCACCGTTTTGTTGCTTGTGAAGTCGGCATTGCAAAGCGCCCCCGGCTGCGTGTACGTTCCCGTAGCGATAAGATTGGCAACCTGCCAGAGGTTATTGCGGTGCGCGATGGTATCGTTAAGGCAGGCATGCATCCTTGCCTTTTGTCCGTAGGTGAACATCTTGTTGCAATAGGAGTAGTCCATTGCATTCTGCACATTATCCACCGCGTTGCCGCAGGAGGCGCCGCTAAGGTTGCAGGTTTGCCAGCCGATGGTTGGAGGCGTATCTGCCACGAGGTCGTCTATGGCGCAGTCCTTCGCCGTATCCGCACAGGGATAATAATAAAAGTTCGGCACATTGTTGCCGCCCCAGATGTGCTGCAGATTCAGGTAATGTCCGCATTCATGTGCGAAAGCTACCGATTGGGTAGGATTGGAGGTGCCGATGCTTCCCACATAATTATGCGAAAGAACGATCCCATCCCAGGCCGGGATCGAATCGGCATCGGCAGGCCATACCGCGTGCCCGGCGAGGCCGGCTGCATTTTTCACGACATATACATTCAGGTATTTATCAGGCGGCCATTGGATCAGGGCTTTCACAGCATGGTCGCCGGTGTAGGTAAGGGTGGAAGCTGTCCGTGTGATCCCGTTCGTGCAGTTGCCGTTCGGATCTATTGTTGCAAGGCGGAATTCGATATCGCAATCGGCATGCAGCGGCTTGAACGCGGCTACAATAGAGCCGGTGTCGGCAGCCTGTTTGCGGAATGTTTTATTGATCACCGTGATCCCGTCGCGCAGCTGCGCATCCGAAATGTTTTCGGTGCCGTAGTCGTGGATCACGTGAAATACAACAGGGATAATGTACGTAGCGGATGGTGTGCGCTGCTGATAAAACTGCTCTACGTAATTTTTTGTGAAGGCTTCCAGCAGCGAATCGCGTTTGATCACGGCTTCCGCGATCTTCGGGTTGGCTTTGAGCGTGGCAATGCGCAGCTCGTCGGCGCCGCAGTGAAGCGGCTCCTGTGCCCGGGAGATGAGGGAGATTATAAGAAGGAATGGGAGTAAAAGCTTTTTCATGTTATAATTTTTCATAAAAATAAGAAGATCGGGGAAGAATCAAAGGATTTATTTTGTCGTGCATGCCTTCGCTGTCAGTTCGGGCGATTCGAGAACGTGCGAGGGGTGAATGGAAAAACCTTGTATCGAATAAAAGATCCTTCGGCTTCATTTCATTTCGCTCAGGATGGCAATGTGAATTTTTTGTTTATATTTGACCTCTGAAATGATGAAGCCACGTATTATTTTAGACAGTAAGCACTTCGAAATTACCGTTACCCGGCTTTGTTACCAGTTAATTGAGGTTCACAACGATTTTTCGAACACTGTGATCATCGGGCTCCAGCCCCGCGGGATCTACCTCGCAAAACGCATCCAGGCAAAACTCCAGGAAATTTTAAAGAAAAAGGACATCAAATGCGGAAGCCTTGATATTACTTTTTACCGCGATGATTTCCGCAAAAAAGGATTGGTTCCCAACCGCACGGAGATCGATTTCATTATAGAAGAAAAGAATGTGGTGATGGTGGACGATGTGCTGTTCACCGGCCGCACCATCCGCGCAGGGCTCGATGCTATGCTGGCTTTCGGCCGCCCGAATGATGTGGAGCTGCTGGTGCTGATCGACAGGAGGCTGAGCCGCCATTTGCCGATCCAGGCGAAATATGTAGGAAAAACGATCGACTCCATCATTTCCGAAAAAGTGGTGGTGGAGTGGAAGGAAACCGATAAAGGGGATAAGGTAACGCTGATCTCCAATTAAATTTTAGATTTTTTGAATTCCTGAATTTTAGATTTGCTGATAATAAATAACGATAAACACATTGAAGCTGCCAAACAAATCACAACTCTGTAATTCTAAAATTCTCCAACTCTACAAATAAGAAATGACGGCATTAAGCACGAAGCACTTACTTGGAATAAAGGACCTTACTCCTGACGACATCCATCTCATACTGGATACTGCTGAAAGCTTTAAGGAAGTGATCAACCGGCCGATCAAAAAAGTGCCTTCCCTCAGGGACATTACCATTGCCAATTTATTTTTCGAAAATTCCACCCGCACCAAGCTTTCCTTCGAGCTCGCCGAAAAGCGCCTGAGCGCCGATGTGATCAATTTTGCCGCATCATCCTCTTCCGTAAAAAAAGGCGAAACGCTGATCGATACGGTGAATAATATCCTTGCCATGAAGGTTGATATGGTGGTAATGCGCCATCCGAACCCCGGAGCGGCGGTGTTCCTGTCGAAGCACATTGATGCGAAGATCGTGAATGCCGGCGACGGCGCGCATGAGCATCCCACGCAGGCGCTGCTGGATGCTTTTTCCATCCGCGAAAAGCTGGGCAGCGTCAAGGGAAAAAAGATCGCGATCATTGGCGACATCCTGCATTCGAGGGTGGCGCTTTCCAATATTTTCTGCCTTCAGAAGCTGGGAGCCGAAGTGATGGTTTGCGGCCCGACCACGCTCATGCCGAAATACATTGCAAGCCTCGGCGTAAGGGTGGAGCATAACCTGCGCAAGGCGCTTGAATGGTGCGATGTGGCAAATATGCTGCGCATCCAGCTGGAGCGGCAGGACATTAAATATTTCCCTTCACTGCGCGAATACACCATGCTGTTCGGGCTCAACAAAGAGATCCTCGATTCACTTTCCAAAGAGATCGTGATCATGCACCCGGGGCCGATCAACCGCGGCGTGGAGATCACCAGCGATGTGGCCGACAGCGAGCAGAGCATTATCCTCGAACAGGTGGAAAATGGCGTTGCCGTAAGAATGGCCGTGCTGTTCCTGCTTGCGGGAAGAGGATAACCGCAGCTCCGGCAACAGGGATCTTCACCGAAAAAATCATATCGTACAGTATTGCTTTATAAGGCAAAAATTTCTACATTTGTTAAAACATTTAAGGTTATGAGTTTCCAGATAGAAAAGACAGATAAATACACCGTGATCAGGCTCCAGGCTGAAAAGCTGGACAGCAATCTTGCGCCTGCCCTAAAATCGGAGCTGGTGGTATTGAATACCGATGGTGTTAAAAGCATTATTATTGACCTTACGAGCACGCGCTACTGCGATTCATCCGGCCTAAGCGCCATACTCGTGGCCAACCGCCTCTGCAAGAACAGCAACGGGCAGTTTGTGCTTACAGGCCTGCAGGAGCCGGTTAAAAAGCTGATCTCCATTTCCCAGCTTGACACTATTTTAAACATTACGGCCACACTGCCGGAAGCGACCGAGCTGTTCGCTGTTAAAGCATAAGAAGAAACACACACAACCAAATAACTCCCCATGATGAAAAAATTACTCTTCGCATTTTTCCTGGCTTCAACGTTCGGAACAACTGAAACTTTTGCACAGGCTTCCTGCACTCCCGACCTGAGCTGCCTCGGCACTGCTACGGAAGGTATTTGCCCCGACAGCGCTACAGGCATCCCTACGGCAAACATCGGCGCAGCCTACAACACCACCGTAAGCGTAAAGATCCCGGCTGTGTACACCTACATGGGAACTACCTACAACCTTACTCATTTCGTGATCACCAATGTTGATGTGGATACTACTGCCGGCAGTACCGGGAGCTACGTTCCATTATCGGCCATCGGCCTTACTTACCTTGGAAGCGGCGGAAATTCGCCATCGGGCGGCGCATCAGGCGTGAGCGGCGTAACCATGACACAGCACTGCTACTGGGCGGCACCCGGCAGCGCATGCGTTGTTGTTAGCGGAACACCAACCAAGCAGGGAACTTTCCCGATCCGCATCAAATCACAGATCCGCACACTTGTATTCGGTTCCGGCGTTTGGATCCCGGCACCGGACAACACGGATTACCGCATGACCGTTCTCGGGCCTGCAGGTGTTGAATCGATGAGCGCAGCTAAATTTGAAGTGATGCAGAATAACCCGAACCCATTCAGCTCGGTATCGAAGATCAGCTTCAGCTCGGCAACTCCGGCTGATGTTGAGTTCAAAGTATTCAACATGCTCGGCTCTGTAGTTTTTTCTAAAACCATCAAAGCAGAAAAAGGAATGAATTCATACGAACTGGATGCCTCTTCTTTTTCAGCTGGCATATATGTTTATTCTATGAAAAGCGGAGATAAAACGATCACCAAACGAATGATCGTATCCGGTAAATAGATGCAAAATTTTGAATTGACAATATTGGGCTGCAGCAGTGCAACCCCAACTTCTACAAGAAACCCTACCGCTCAGCTCCTTAACATAGCTGAGCGGTTTTTTTTAATTGACTGCGGCGAAGGCACGCAGATGCAGCTGCGTAAATACAAGGTAAAGTTCCAGCGCATCAACCACATCTTCATCAGCCACCTTCACGGCGATCATTTCCTCGGGCTCATGGGCCTGCTCTCCAGCATGCACCTGCTGGGGCGCACCACCGACCTCCATTTGTATTGTCCGGCCGAGCTCCAGGAGATCCTCGAAGTGCAGAACAAGCACTCGCAAACGAGGCTCAATTATACCATCATTTACCATCATCACAAGTACATAAATGAAGACCTCCTTTTTGAAGATGAGAAGGTGGAAGTACGTGCCCTTGTAATGAATCACCGCATTCCATGCTGCGGCTTTATCTTCAGGGAAAAGCCGGTTACCGGCAATGTTTCGAAGGAGATCATCGGCAGGTACAGACTCACGGTAGAAGAGATCCTGTACCTGAAAAAAGGCTCCGACCTTACGCTTGAGAACGGTACCGTGATCCCGAACAGGGAGATCGTTTCCAACAAAACACTCCCGCGCAGCTATGCGTTCTGCTCCGACACCATTTACCTCGAAAGCCTCGTGCCTTACCTGAAGGATATCGACCTGCTTTACCACGAAGCTACCTTCCTGCACGAGATGCTGGAGCGGGCGGTGGCCACGCACCATACCACCGCTTTACAGGCAGGCATGATCGCGCAGAAGGCCAATGTGAAAAAGCTGATGATCGGGCATTATTCGGCGCGCTACAAGGACGTGGAGCCGCTTGTGGAAGAAGCGAAAAAAACGTTCGCGAACACCGTGCCGGCCATAGAAGGGCAGAGCACCGTTGTGGAAGCCATTCCTGTGGGCTGAAAACCATCTGTTCAATAAACCAGCATTGCATTTCCCGGTATTTTGTTCACAAGCCATTTGAAAAATAGTTGGAAAAATAGTTTGAGAAACCCATTCCAATCGTTACTTTTGAGCGTTATTTAAATTCAATCTAAATAAACAATTGACACAGATCCGGATCACTATTGCTGACAGTCATTTTTTAAGCCGTAAAGGGCTGGCTGTGGTATTGAAGGAAAATGCCGATTTTACACTGCTTGCAGAGGCGCTGAGCACTTCCGACCTCGTTAACCAGGCGAAATTCTATCACCCCGACCTGATCATTATCGATTATACTTCCGCGAATTTCAGCCTCCAGGGCCTGGAGCAGATCGTGAAGAAATATCCGAATACCCGTTTTCTTGCCATTACCGACATTCAAAGCAATGCCGTGATCTCCAAGGCACTTAAAACAGGCGTTACCAGCCATTTGCTGAAAGACTGCGACCAGGACGAGATCGTGGAAGCGATCTATAAAACGGCGCAGGGAGAGCAGTTCATGTGCGGAAAAATCGTTACGGCGGTGCTTGAAGAAAAGCCTGCCAATGCAATTGAATACACCTGCGAAGGGCTGAACATCAGCGAGCGTGAAATGGAGATCATCCGTTTGATCGCGGAAGGCTACTCGAACAAGGAAGTGGCCGATAAGCTGTTCCTGAGTACGCATACTGTTACAACGCACCGCAAGAACATCATGAACAAGCTGGGTGTGAACAACACTGCAGGCCTTGTGCTGTTTGCCGTTCGGGAGAACCTTATTTCACCGAACCATTTTCTCTTCGCCGGAAATTAATCCTGTCCCTTCTTTTTCTCAACCACAACATGAATCCCGTAACAGGGAGGCTGGCGCTGATAAGCGCCGCGAAGAACACCATCAGCTGTCCGGGAAGCCCCAGCACTTTACCTGTATGGATATTATAATTCGTAGCTTTTAATTTATCGCCTGCAGAGCTGTGCGTAAACAGCTGTTCCTTCAGCAGCGTTCCCGTGTACTGGTCAAAGAAGAACTGGTCCTGCTTTGTGTAGAAGCCTTCCTTCACATAACGGATGTTCATCCGCACGGCGCCTGTGGAATCTTCCGGCAGAAAGATCAGCTGCTCTTTAGTTGTCCCTGTTGCCTGTGCAAGCCCTGCCTGCAGAAGCTCATCCATAGATATTGTTTTTCCTCCGGCAGGCATTGTCGATTTGGCCTTCACCGGGCTCTCCTTTACCGATCCCGTAAGGCTGTACATGCCGCTTTCCATCCATTTGAATGACCATACCAGTCCGGTAAGCACCGTAAAGATGATGATCCAGGATGCATAGAAGCCGAGCACGCTGTGCAGGTCGTAGTTCAGCCGTTTCCAGCCGGCATTGCGTGCCAGCGTAAATTTCTGCTTCAGCTTCTGCCTGCGCCCCGGCCACCAGAGAACGATCCCGCTGATGAGCATGAAGAGGAAAATGAAAGCGGAAACGCCGGTGATGATCTTTCCCGGTTCGCCAAGGTAAAGGCTGCGGTGAATCTTCAGCACCACGGCTAAAAATTCGCTTTCACGGTCGATGCTGCCCAGCACCTTTCCCGTGTAGGGGTCAACATAAACACCCGTGTTGTTTTTCAGGTTGATCTCCACGCTGCGTGCGGCATCGCTGTACACGCGGATGTTTTTTATCTTCTGCTTCGGATTGCTTTCCTTCACCGCGCCGATCATCTGCTCCAGCGATTGCCTGCTGCTGCCGGGCTGCACTTCCAGCACATCGCTGTGGACCACGGAGCGGATCTCTTCCTCAAAGGCATAGATGCAGCCTGTGCTGGCTACGATGAACACCACCAGTCCGCTGCTGAGGCCTAACCAGAGATGAAGCAGGCGGAATACACTTTTTAATTTCATAGTGAAGGAGAAGAAAACGCGCGATTAAAATTTATAGCTGATGGTCGACATCACCGATCTCGGTGCGATCGGGTTCACGCTGTTATCATCATGTACGTTGTAGCTCAGCACATCCAGCAGGTTCGATACCTTCACCCTCAGGGAGAAGCGGTTCCGGCTGTAGCCGATGCTTGCATCCAGCAGGCAGTAATCGGGAAGCGTCATAAGCTTGTAGGAGTCATTCAGAACTGTTACACGAGTGGAGCGGCCTGCAACCCTGTCGCCAACGTAAAAGGCGCCAAACCCGAAGTTAAGCCCCCGGAGTGCCGACCTTTCATTCACTGCATAATAAATGCTTGCATTGGCAGTATGTGATGGATTGTAGCGCAGCTTGCTGCCAACTATGAAGGTATTGCTTTTTGTATAGCGCGTATCGTTGTAGCTGTAGCCGGCAATAAAGGAAATGCCTTTGATGGGACGGCTGCTGAGGTCAAGCTCGAGGCCCTGGCTCGTAACTTCACCCGCCAGCTCTTTCACGTTCGCATTGGTATTGCCATTCTCGAGGCTCATCTGCGCAAGCCCGCTGTTCACGATCTGGTACACGGTAAGGTTGGTGGAGATGAAGCCTTTGAAAAGGTCGTTTTTAATGCCGGCCTCGTACTGGTTGATGTACGAAGGGGCAAGCGCATCGCCGTTTATATCCACGCCGGTATTGAGCGCAAAGGAATTGGAGTAGCTTGCAAAGATGGAAGTAGTGCTCAGCGGCTGGTACACAATCCCGAAGCGGGGAGTGATGGCGTGGTCGAACAGCCTGCTTTTGGTAGTGGTGTTCGTAGCATACGTATTCACATCGCTGAACGATTCAATGTATGTGATCCGCACACCCGCCAGCAATTTGATCTTTTTCGTGATGCTGACGAGGTCCTGGATGTACGCACCGGCGCGCTTCACAGGGCTTACCGTTGTTGTGTTGATGGTGAGGTCCGGAATATCATTCCGTTGCCTGTACTTTTCAAGGTCAAACACATTGATGGAATCATACGTTGCAATTCCTTTGTAGGCAATAGTTTTGGTATAGTACTTATCGGCATCCACGCCAACAAGTAAATTGTGTTTCAGGAACCCTGTGGAGAAACGCCCGGTAAGGTCGAGCTGGCTAATCAGGTACTCTTCGCTGATGGCGGTGCGCTGCACTCCGCGCTTCCAGTTGCCGTTGCTGCGGATGAACTGGCTGGATGCATTCGGGCGGGTTGTGCCGAACAGGTCGTTGTCGTAATCCTGGAATGCCGTTACATTCCTGATCTCCCAGCGGTCGCTGAAATGATAAGTAATGGCGGAAGAAATGCTTTTCTGCTCCGTTTTATTGTACGACCATTTTGCGCCAAGGAAAGTGCTTCTCGGCACATCGATCAGCTGATAATCGATAGCGCCCACACCGTAATCGTTGGTCCTGTTATCGCGGAGATAATCGCCTTCCACAAGCACATCCAGCTTTGGCGTAAGCTTAAGGGCCACGGAAGGATTGATGTAAAAGCGCTCGGCATTCACCACATCGCGGAAGCTGTGTGAGCGCTCGTATACGGTGTTCACACGGTATGCCGCTGTTTTTGCAGGGTTCAGAACGCCGTACACATCAATGGAAGGCTTGTAAAAATCGAAGCTGCCGGTTCTCATGCTCACTTCACCGCCATTCTTAAAGAGCGGCTTTTTTGTTACAAGGTTAATGATCCCGCCTGCTGCAACGTTCCCGAAGAGGATGGCGGAGCTGCCTTTCATGATCTCCACGCTTTCCAGCGCAGTGATCTCCGGCATGGTGGTGTTGTTATAACGTACGCCGTTCTTAAAGGTGTTGCTGCTGGTAAAAGCAAAGCCGCGCCCGGCGATCTCTTCCTGTGTGCCGCCGGTATTTCCCATCAGGTACACGCCGTTCACGTTCTTCAGCACATCGGTAAGGCCGGTGCTTTGCTGCTGCTCAAGTGTTGCTTTGTCGATCACGGCAATGCTTTGCGGAAGGTCGAGGGAGCGGATGGCAATTTTTCCGATCGCTACCGGGCGCTCATTATTGCTTTTCGCCGCTTCGATCACTATTTCCTGGAGCTGCTGTGTATTCTCCGGTAATAAAAAATCTACGGTAAGGCTTTCTCCGGCGATCACTTCGATGTCTTTCGCCTGTCCCTGCAATCCTACTGTGCTTACCTTTAAAGTATATTTTCCTGCCGGTACATCCGTGATCGTGTATTGCCCGCCCTGATCGGTAGCAGCCCACTTTTTAGTACCTACGAGGCCCACATTCACATATTCTGCGGCCTTGCCTTCGGAAGTGCTGATCTTTCCTTTAATGGAGCCGTTCTGGCCAATAGCGATGGCTTGCACCAGCACGAATAAAATAAAAGCAGGAAGTTTTAGTCCGGGGAAAAGGTGTTTCATAAATCTATTAAGATCGATTATAAATAACGGCACAAAAGTGAATGATTGAAGTGTTTCCTACAATACCTAATTCATGGTATTTGGGGAATATGTGAGAAAATACCTAAAAGAAGGTACTGAGCGGGGGTGCTGGAATTAATACTTAAATTAGCCGCATGATCCTGATAGCAGATAGTGGCTCTACGAAAACCGACTGGCGGTTGATAGATGATGAACAAAAGATCCGGCAGTTTTCCAGCCAGGGCATTAATCCGTATTTTCAAACGAACGAGGAGATCGCTTCCATTATAAGGAATGAGCTGCTCCCCGGGCTTCCACCGGGAACAGAAAAAGGGCCTGAGCTCTTTTTTTACGGAGCAGGCTGCCGTGCGGCAGATAAAAACGAATTGGTGAAGAATGCGCTGTCGGAAGTATTTCCAGATGCGAAGATCAGCGTTGAAACCGATATGCTCGGAGCTGCGCGCTCGGTATGCGGGCACAACCCGGGGATTGCCGCTATCCTGGGCACAGGCATGAACACCTGCGTGTACGATGGAAAGCAGATCACGGAAAACCGCACCTCGCTTGGCTATATCCTCGGCGATGAAGGAAGCGGTGCACATCTTGGCAAAACATTTATCACCGACTTCCTTAATGATGAGCTTCCGGCAGCTTTGTCGGAGCGCTTCAAAGAGCGGTTCAAATTAACCAAGGATGAGATCATCAACAGCGTTTATAAAAAGCCGATGCCGAACCGCTACCTGGCGGGCTTCAGCAAATTCATCTACCAGAACCTGAAAGAGCAGTACATGATCGACCTGGTAAGCGGATGCTTTTCCGGATTCTTTGAGAAGCACATTTGTAAATATCCGCAGCACAGGGAACTGAAGCTAAGCTGCGCCGGGTCGGTAGCATTTTATTACAGCAACATTCTTCGCGCTGTAGCGGAAAACAAAGGGGTAAATATTGATACGGTAGTGGAAACGCCGATCGCGGGATTGACGCTGTATCATTTGGAAAGTTAAACCCCTGTCAGGGTTTGGAACCCTGACAGGGGTAACAATAAATTACTTCATGTTGTGATAAACATTCTGAACATCATCATCTTCCTCCAGCTTCTCGATCAGCACCATCACTTCCGCCACCTGCTCTTCGGTAAGCTCTAGGGTAGAAGTAGGCACGCGCTCGAGCTCCGAGCTGATGATGTTTAATTTTTTTGCCTCCAGGGCTTTCTGCATGTTACCAAAGTCGGTAAACGCTGCATAAACAACGATCTGCTCTTCATCGCCTTCAATTTCATCGGCGCCGAAATCGATCAGCTCCAGCTCCAGCTCTTCAATGTTCAGCCCTTCATTTTTGATCGTAAAAACGCTTTTGCGCTCGAAGAGATAATCCAGCGAACCTGTTTTTCCCAGCTCGCCGCCATTGCGGTTAAAGTTCATGCGCACGTTTGCAACGGTGCGTGTAGGATTATCGGTTGCGCATTCGATGAGGATGCCCACGCCGTAAGGGCCTTTCCCTTCGTAAACAACTTCTTCCAGCCCTTTCGCATCCTTGGAGGCGGCACGGTTTACAGCCGCGTCGATGCGGTCCTTCGGCATGTTGATCCCTTTTGCATTCTGGATCGCCACACGCAAGCGTGAATTTCCCTGCGGATCGGCACCGCCTAATTTAACGGCGATTGCGATCTCTTTTCCTGCGCGCGTAAAACCTTTCGCCATTTTATCGTAGCGCGCAAACATTTTATACTTCCGTTTTTCAAATACACGTCCCATGGTACAGATATTAATTTTTCTAAATGCTAAATAAAATCAGTGTCGCAAATTTAATAAAATTTTACACTCAGAACTGCTTCAGCCAGCGGGCCCAATCCCAGGTATCCCCATAAAAGCAGCCGTCGTAATAATACTCGAGGCTGAAATACATGGTGCAGCAGCAGAGCGCAAAGACAAGCAGGAGATAACGGGTGCCGGCCTTTTTCCATGCGGCTTGTATTGCAAATGCCATCGGGATGCTCAGCAAGGTATAAAATTCCACGAAGCTTCTTGCGCCAAGCGCGCAGCCAAACCACCAGTTCCACCAGCTGGCGAACAAATAGCTGATGAACAAGAACATGGCTAAGAGATACCAGCCCATCCGCTCTTTGTTACGGATCATCAGGATCATTCCAATGATGGAAAGCAGCAGCACAGGCGCATAAATGAAGAGGCCGTTGTTCGGGCTGAACCATGTTTCGAGCAGGAAGGGATGGCCGAGGTTGCTAAAGGTTTCGTTCCCATAGGAATACGCGAAATAGCTGCCCGATGTTTTTTTGAAATAGAGCAGCTGCGGAACAATGCAAAGCAAGCCGGCAGCAAGCGCAATGCCGATGCTGAGCTTCTCTTTCAATAACACGCTGATCCTTGTAACGAATTTCCCGTTCTCGTAGAACAGAGGAAAGAGAATGATGACGGCGTTGGTGGGGCGGGTTAAAGCCGCCAGCACAAAGGAAAGCACGAATAGAATGTACCACAGCCGCTTTTCAGAGCTAAGCAATTGTTGCGTAGAATAGAGAAAAGTCGCGAACAGGAAAAAGGAATAGATGTGCGACATTCCCGGTGAATCGATCGCGTAATAAAAAAGGTTGGTGCTGACAAATAAAAGGAAGGCGGTGCTTACTGATACTTCCGGGGAAAAATGCTTTTTTAGGAACAGCGAAAGAAAGAACAGGCCGAGGCTGCAATAAACAATTCCCGCAAAATACAATCCATAGGAATAGATCTTCGAAAAGCCGTCGGCGGCAAAACCAAGTGGCGCAGCCAGCGCGTGGCATGCAAGAAAGAAGGGCGACATCAGCAGAGCCGAGCCGCAGTAATATTTTGTGATGATCCGGTTGCTTAAGCTATCGGCATGAAAGCCGTTGCCGCATTGTTCCGATGCATTCGCGGGAAATGCATCGGCATTGTTTCCGTAAATGAACCATATTGGCAGATGCACGTAGTAACCCGCCGCATCGGCCCAGATCACGCCATGGTAGGAGTGCGCTTTATCCTTGCTGTGCTTGTTGAATGTAAGAAAGATGCAAAGTGGCAGTAAAAGGAACAGGAACAATTTCGGCTGTATGGATCGCATTCCGGAAAATTAGTGCTGGATGATCAATCGCTTAACGGATACAGATCCTTTGCTTTCAATGCTGATGAAATAAACGCCATTGGCAAAAGCGGATGTATTGATCTCCGTTTTTTCGTTCATCGCTTTCTCACGGTAAATTTCTTTTCCAGGCAGGTCCCTGATGCTGATCACATTTTCTTCCGCATCTTCCAGCTCAATGGTTATAAGATCTGCGGCAGGATTCGGATAGATCTTGAAATTCTTTCCGGCAGCGGATACAGAGTTAATGCCCGCCACAACGTTGATGACCGTGCCCGAAGACACGCCGTTACTGTCAGTTTTGATGATGTAAATATGATCGAGGATAGAGTAGGAGGAGGAGTTTCCGCAAATGATATATCCGCCGTCGGTAGTGTTCTGGATGCTGTAAGCCTGCTCCATTTTGCTGGCGCCATAAGTTCCGGAATGCAGCCCCGTTACAGGGTTCTCTATATACAGCAGGTAATCGCTGGTGCCGAGTCCGCCGCCGAAGCTGTAAGTATAACCCATTACAGCAAAGCGGCCGCCGGGCGAATAAGCCACTGCGTTGGTTCCGTCTTCTGCGGCACCGCCGTAATCGCCGATGTACTGAAAAGCACCGGTGAGGGAGATTTCCAGCGCAACACCCTGCATATTGCCGGGAACAACGCTTTTCGACTTGCCGCCGATCAGGTATTTCGTCGGGTATTCCACCACGTCGTACGATGCATCTTCCTGTGTTCCCGGGTAACGGTAGGTCCAGAGCGTATCGCCGTTGCTGTCTGTTTTTACAGTATAGATATCGCCTGAGGCATCCCCGAAGCTTTTGGTCCAGCCGGTGAGGATGTAGCCGCCGTCGCTGGTCTGCTTTACGCAGCGCGCCTCATCATCGTTGCTGCCGCCGAATGTTTTTGTCCAGGTGGTATCGCCCGTAGCGTTGGTTTTGATAAGGTACATATCGGAATTGCCGTTCCCGAACGAATAGGTGCTTCCTGCGAGGATGTAGCCGCCATCCGTGGTCTGCTGCGCCGAATAGCCGAAATCCCAATTTGTGCCGCCGTAAGTTTTTGTCCAAACGGTGTCGCCGTAAATATTTGTCTTAATAAGGTACATATCGTAGCCGCCATGCCCGAAGCTGTTGGTATAGCCGGCGATCACCATTCCCGAATCGCTTGTTTCTTTTATTGAATAAGCCTGCTCGATATTGATCCCGCCGTAGGTCCTGTGCAGCTGCGGCACACCGTTCGAATCCACTTTTACCATGTAGGCATCCATGCTGCCGTTCCCGAAGCTGCTCGTTGCGCCTGCCACTATGTAGCCTTTGTCGTAGGTCTGCGCCACCGAATAGCCGTAATCGTAGCCCGATCCGCCGATCACCACCTCGAATTTCACCACCTGCGCATTCATGGAAAACATGGAAAGCAGGACTGCCGCTAACGGAATTATTTTTTTGATCTTCATGGTGTTTTTTATTGAACAGCCTTCCTGATCCTAACCAGGTCGGTCATTAATTTCTCAAAATGATCGAGGTGAAGCATGTTGGCTCCATCCGATTTTGCTTTTGCAGGATTGGGATGCGTTTCTAAAAAGATCCCGTCGGCGCCTACTGCAATTGCCGCTTTCGCGATGGTGCCGATCAGCTCCGGCCTGCCGCCTGTAACTCCGCTGGTTTGATTTGGCTGCTGAAGCGAGTGGGTGATGTCCATGATCACCGGCACATTGTTCTGCTGCATTTCAGGGATCCCGCGGTAATCCACCACGAGGTCCTGGTAGCCGAGGAAGGTTCCCCGTTCCGTAAGCATTACATTGTTATTGCCCGATTCGCGTACTTTATCCACGGCAAATTTCATGGAGCCTGCAGATAAAAATTGTCCTTTTTTAATGTTCACATGCTTGCCCGTAAGCGCTGCCGCAACCAGCAGGTCGGTCTGCCTGCAAAGGAAAGCAGGGATCTGCAGCACATCCACATACTGCGCCGCCAGTGCCGCTTCTTCATGTGCGTGAATATCGGTAACCGTTGGAATGTTAAAATGTTTGCCCACTTTCGCAATGATCTCAAGCCCTTTTTCATCGCCGATGCCGGTAAACGAATCGAGGCGGGAGCGGTTGGCCTTGCGGTAAGACGCTTTGAAAATATAGGGAATGCCCAGCTTATCGGTCACAGCTTTTACCTTCTCCGCGATCTCGAAGCAGATTTCTTCACTCTCCACCACGCAGGGGCCCGCCAGCAGGAAAAAATTATTCTTGTCTAAATGTTTTATGTTTGGAATGTTGCTTAACATATCTACTAATTACGAATCTATACTAATCTACTAATTACGAATTTATACTAATTTACGAATTACTAATCTCTATATTCTCATTCCGAGCGTAGCCGGGAGATCTAATTCAATGAATTGAAAATTTATTACACACCCCTAACCCCTCTTCCTTCGGCTGTGCTCAGGATAAACCGGGGAATTGATCCTGCACCATTTACAAACAACCAACTACAAACTATTTAAAGTTCTTCACCAGCGAAAAATACGCCCCCTGTGCCGTTGTTTTTTTCGGAACAATATACCCTTCAATGTTCTGGCTGCCTGCGTACAGCATAAATCCTTTTCCTAAATTGGCGAATACCCCAATGCCGCAGTTGAACGTGCTGTAGCCGCCATAGCTTAATGTTGCGGAGAGCATAAGACGCGGATTGAAATAAAAATTACCCTTCACATAGGCAAGCAGGTTGTAATTCGCATTGAACACATAACGGATGCCTTCAACGAGCTCAAAGTTTTTGCTGAACCGTGTCTCGAACGATAAATTAAGGATGGCCGGGAGCGTTACCGAAACGCTTTGCTTCTTGAATGGCGCTATCGAATTCAGGATGCTGTCGGGAGAGGTTTTATCGGATAGCGTTGAATCCTGCAGGTCGTAAATGCTGTTGATCGTAAAGCCGTTATACTGGAAAACCGAATCCTGCTTCATGTACAGCGTGTTCTTGTTAAAATTGATCAGCCCGATATCGGAAACGGAGACACGCATTTTTGAATCGCCGAACTTTGTTTTGAAAGGCGCCTCAAAGTAGATGTCGACACTTGCGCCGAAGCCGTTTACTGCGCCAAGTCCTTTTTTGGCGGTGTCGGACTTTGCCATTTCCATCGAAGTGTTAAAGTTGATGTATTGGCCGTCTTCACTGGTGTACAGGTCTGCTGTTTTTGCATAAACAGATGCATACTGCTCTCCTTTCAGGAACGATACTCCGATGCCCCAACGCGCTGCGCTGTCGAACTTGGAAGAGAAGATCCCCACCTGCACCTGCTGGTAGCGGAGCAGGGTCATGTTAAATCCGTCGAAGGAGGCCGTTTTTCCCGCGTAGGCTGCATTGCCGTAAAAACCCACCTTATACAGGTCTTTGGAGAATGCCGCATCAAAATGTTGCCGGTCCTTCACTGTAAAGAAAAGGCTGATGTCTTTCTTGTGAAGCAGTGAGTCGAGCTTGAATGCTGCGTAAATGCCGGTATTCACATCGGCCCCGAGGCGGTTCTTATTTCGCGTACGGCTCAGCACTTCATTCTTTAGCCTCCCATCAATGAAGCCGCCTTTGTAGAATTTGCCCAAAAATTCATTGGTAAGGCAGTTGGATCCGATCGCATAATCAACGTTTACGCCGATCCGGGTTGTGGCGGAATCGGGGAACTGATCCGCAAAAATGGATGCGATCTGCGCACCGGAACGAAAGGAAGATACAAGTAAGAAAAGGGATATGATCGTTGTTCTCAGCATAAAGGCCGCTTGCTTATTTTAACTGGATGGTATAATTAACATCTCCTATCAGCTTGATGTCGATGCTGTAGTCGCTGTAGATCTTTACGTATTGCGACTGGCTGGCTGTGTTGAACTTCACTTTCAGCTTGATCTTTTTTGCATTGTACAGCAGGTTCATCCTGCTTTCGCTCACCTGTGCAACCAGCTTCGTAGCTTTCTTTCCTACCACCCGGAGGCTGGAGTTGACCATTGCCTGGTCAATGGTATTGGCATAAGTGTACAGCGAATCGCTGATGTTGTTGTTCTCGTCCAGCATATAGATCTGGATGGAGGCGTCGAACGGGAATCCGTTGTTGGCCAGCAGCGTGATCGTTCCGCTGTGCAGGTTTTGCGTGCCGCCGGTGCTTCCGAGGTGAATATCGAATGTATCCACCAGCGTTAAGTTAGTAGCGATGAGCGACAGCGGGATCTCCATGCTCATCTTCGCTTTCAGCAGCTGGTCGGAATAAATAAAATCGTTGGAGCCCGACACATTCCCCATCGGGTTTGTGATGATCTGCAAAGCATATCCAAAATGGTCGGGCAGGTTCTCGATCATCGGCTTGATGTTGGAATTGCTTGTGGTCAGAGGGAAATTTGCATAGGTAGGGTATACGGTGGTCCCGCTTTCTGCGGCGCGGTTAATGTTGATCGGGCTTCCCACGATCGCGTTCACAAGGCTGATGGAATTGCCTGTGCGCGTGTTCATGGAGGTAAGGTTGTTGATGTACACACGTGCATCCAGACCGATCGGATTCTCGAGCTTCAGCTTAAAGTCAACATCCTCCAGCTGCAGGGTGCCGTCGGTGATCCTGCTGAACATGCTGAAAGGGGTTTGGTCGGGGCCTACATTAATAGTGTTCGTGCCGAAGTATCCTTTTGCATAATGCGGGAACATATCCGAAAATGTATTATCAATGGTAAGCACATCGCTCGGGTTCACCAGCACCGAATCGCCGCCGGGGTTAACGCCCGCCGTGAGGGAGGTGTATATCGTGTTCACCCTGTTGTGCGCCACGCCGGTAAGGTCGATGGTATAGCCGGCAAGGTCAAATGTTTGATTGTAAACGCCGGGCGTACTGCCAACGGCTGCAGGAACGGTCACATTTACAGTGAAAGGAACGCCGCCGATGGTTGCACAGGGGATCTTATAGATGAAATCCACTTTTTCATGAATGAGGCTGTTCACCTTAAAGTTCACAAACCCTCTTTTCACGATCACGGTGCGAAGCTGAGGGCCGCCCAGATCGTAAGTGGTTTCCGAAATATTGTTGCTGATCACTTCATCGCCCGGGCCAAACTGGTAGCTGATGGGAATGTTGAAGGAATTGTGGATGGTGGTATCCTGGATATTAAAAAGAGTATCCATCGAGATCTTGTAAATATCGCCTTCATAAACGATCTTCATGGAGCTGTCGGCATTCGACTGCAGGATGGAATCGGGCAGGATGTTATCAATGCTGAGGGAAGCATTTACCAGCGGGGCCAGCACCTCCGTATCCCAGGAGGGGCGTTCCATTTCCTTTCTGCAGGCATACAATGCAAGCAATGCGGAACAGCACAAGAACAAAGTTGTTTTTTTCATGGCAAATGCCTTTTACAAGCGGTGGATCGAATCAGGTTTAAAGGTAGTAAAATAATTCAGTTTGTAAAAAAAAGACGTTTAGAGGGGCAACCTTTGCAGGAAAATATCGTATAACGTGCCGGGCTTAACCAATTATACCGTACCTTTGCAACCCGAATAGCATTAAAGAATCATGATCACAAAGCGTTTTTTTATTTCCTGCCTGGCATCATCCATTGTGATGTTTGTACTTTCGTATGTATGGCATGGGATGGTGCTTACCGACTTTTCAAGGCTTTCCTATTCAAAGCACCTGTTCCTTTTCTTTGCAGCCCTGGTTTATTTAATGATCGGCTTTGTGGTTTCAAAATCCATCGATTTTAAGATCCTTGAAAAAAAATTCAAGCGCAAGCCCATACTGAGAGGCGCTATTTCAGGAGCTATCTGCGGTGTTGCTTTCTTCCTGATCGCAACCGTGGTGGGCGTTTCCTTCAGCACCGGCTCGAAGCTGGAAAACATGCTGCTGGATGTCACCTGGCAAACCATCGAGCAAATGATCGGTGGAGTAGTGGTAGGGCTCACGCACTTTTTTGTGTTTGATCCGACTGCGCATTTCGAAGAGTAAACCAACAAGCTTGCTAAAAAGGCTGTGTCTTCTATAATCCGCTCCTCCGGAGCTCCTTTTATATTTCGTTTATTTCCAGGCTATTAATAGGTTGCTCCTCCGGAGCAAGCCAAGTTGTGTATATGCTCCTGGGTCAGGCCGCTCCTACAGAGCTTGGCTCGGGAGGTCAGTTTACCTTGTTACAAACAGGTCGCCCCGCTGGGGCTTTGCCAATTCTGAATTACAAGGCACTTCAATCTTCACAGGAGCGGGCTTGTCATTATAGGTTTAGTATAATATAGCGCTTTCGGAGCTGCATTATTCATAACATTCAATCTCTTCAAAACATAAGAGCTCCGGAGGAGCGAATTATACAGGCCTTCAGGCTTTCAAAAAATAACACCACCCCATTTAACCTTATTTAACAGGGGTTTTAATTATTATTAAGTGCAATGCATTGCGGGTTCAGTTAATTTTACTATCTTTGCAACGGTTTTAGTCAAAATAGGATTTTTGCTGAGACGAATTATACAACTGGACATTACTTGCCGATATTGCCCGATCCACTGATGGCGGGCCTCTTAAACTACAGTTGTCGGATTCAACTCACATATACTTCCTCGTAAGTTGACAACTGTAATATTCACTTAATTAACATTTCAATGAACAAATTTGAAGCGTTAGGGCTTAACGATGCTATCGTTAGAGCCGTAACAGAATTGGGGTTTGAGGCTCCTACACCTATCCAGGAAAAAGTTATTCCTGCATTATTAGCCGGTAATACCGACCTTGTTGCATTAGCACAAACAGGTACCGGAAAAACAGCAGCTTTCGGGTTGCCGTTAACATCCCTGATCGATTTCACCTCGCGTGATACACAGGCAGTGATCATTTGCCCTACACGCGAATTGTGTATGCAGATCACACGTGACTTACAAAGTTACACGAAGTACATTAAGGACGCAAACATTGTAGCTATCTACGGTGGAGCAAGTATCGACACGCAAACACGCGAGATCAAAAGAGGAGCGCAGATCGTTGTTGCAACTCCGGGCCGCCTGAACGACATGATCGACCGCAGGCGCGTTAATTTAACGAACGTACGTTTTGCCGTGCTTGATGAGGCGGATGAAATGCTGAACATGGGCTTTAAAGAAGACCTTGACACTATTTTATCGCAAACACCGGAAGAAAAGAACACATGGTTGTTTTCTGCAACAATGCCGGATGAAGTATTGCGCATCTCTAAAAATTACATGGAAAACCCGGTGGAGATCACTGCGGGAACAAAAAATTCCGGTAATGATAATATCGAGCATATTTACTATTGTGTGCATGCACGCGACAAATACGCAGCATTGAAACGCATCGCGGATTCAAATCCTGATATCTTCGCTATCGTTTTCTGCCGCACACGTATTGAAACACAGGAGATCGCTGATTCCCTGATCAAGGATGGCTATGGTGCAGATGCACTGCATGGCGACCTTTCCCAGTCGCAGCGCGACCACGTTATGAAGCGCTACCGTTCACGCTCGCTCCAGATGCTTGTTGCAACCGATGTTGCAGCGCGCGGTATCGATGTGAACGATGTAACTCACGTGATCAATTACAACCTTCCCGATGAGATCGAAAATTACACGCACCGTTCCGGACGTACGGCACGTGCAGGTAAGCTGGGGATCTCCATCGCAATCATTAACATGAAAGAGGTTGGAAAGATCCGCATCATCGAGCGCATCATCAAGAAAAAATTCGTTGCAGGAGTACTTCCTACAGGCTTTGAAGCTTGTGAGAAGCAATTGTTCAGCTTAGTGAAGAAGATCCACAACGTGGAAGTGAAAGAATCGGCGATCGAAGCATACATGCCAAAGATCTATGATGAGCTGAAAGACCTGAGCAAAGAGGATATCATCAAGCGTTTCGTTTCAACGGAATTCAACCGCTTCCTTGATTATTACAAAAATGCGCCTGACCTGAATGCAAAAACGGGTGCGCCAAGGGATCGCGACGACCGTCAGTTTGCTTCCACACCGGGCATTACCAAGTTGTTCATCAACATCGGTGAAATGGACCAGCTGGACGCAGCTACAATGAAAGAATACATTGCTGAAGTATCAGGAGTGGATAAGAATATGATCACGAACATCGATGTGAAATCAAGCTTCTCTTTTGTTGAAGTGAAGACCGAAGCAGCAGAGATCATCCAGGGCACGTTCAAGAATGCGCGCTACAACAACCGTAGTGTGCGGATCGAATCGCGCGGTGCAGCAGGCGGAGGCGAAGGCTTTTCACGCGAGCGCAGCAACAGCCGAGGTTCAGGATCATACGGCGAAAAGCGCACTTATGGCGGCGGAGGCGGTAACCGCGGTGGTTACAGCGGAGAACGCAAGAGCTTTGGAGAAAGAAAAAGCTACGGCAGCGAAAGAGGCGGAGAGCGCAAGGAAAGAAGCTTTGAAAAGAGCTTCAGCGACCGCAAGCCTTCATTCAGCGACCGTGAACGTTCTTCTTCAAGAAGCGAATCGACCGGCGGTGGAGAAAGAAAAAGCAATTTTTCGAGAGAGAAGCGTCCGCGCAAACAGCTTTAATAATTAGTTAGCAAAACTAAAGCCGCAGGTTCAATGAACCTGCGGCTTTTTTTATTACGGGCAGGTGAGAAGGACTGTTAGCGGGAATCCACATTCTGCAAACGCGAAGCGGCCCGAAGGAGCTGATCAAATAATAAAAAGGCGGGCCAAACGGCCCGCCTTTTTATTATATAGTATCGAAAGTTATTTCCTGACAGGAGTGTTATCCTTCGGCTTCATGAGGTTGTTCATAGCCATCATTTCCTGCATGGTGCGCTGCATATTGTCGCTGGAGCCATCAAGGAAAATCACATTGCCCTTGCCATATTCCGCAAAGTTCTTGATCGCTTCCGTCCACATGCTGAACAGGATCACGGAAGTATCGAGGTTGGCCTGCTGCATTTCTTTGGCAGCCTGTCCCATACCCTTGGCCACCTCTTCACGGAACAAAGCAACACCCTGTCCGCGCAGCTGCGCAGCCAAACGTTCAGCTTCCGCGGCAATCTTGATCGCATTACCTTCCGCCTCGGCAGCCTTTGTTTTTGTGATCAGCAATGCCTGTCCTTCGTTCTCTGCGGCAGCTTTTAAGTTGCTGGATGCAACTACCTGCGCCATCGATTTAATGATCGCCTCATCAAATGTAATGTCGTTCAGCTGAAGATCGAGCAGGTGATAGCCCCATGTTTCAAGGGTTTGGTCGATCTGCTCCTTTACGTCGTTCACGATCTCCTTTCTTAAGGATAATACTTCCGATTGCTTCTTTGTAGCTACAAAGCCGCGGATCGAGCCTTCAATAGTGCGGACAAGCGCCTGCATCAGGCTGCGGTCATCAATGAATTTGAAAGCCACATTCTTGATGCTTTCCTCGTTGTTATTCACCACGGCATACAGCAGCATGGCTTTGAAATAAACGTTCGCCTGGTCGATGGTGATCGCCTGGAATTCCAGCTCCACGGAGCGGTTCTGGATGGAAACGCGCCTGTAGATCCGCTCGATGAAAGGGATTTTCAGGTTCAGCCCCGGCATCATGATCCTCCGGTACTTTCCGAAAACAGTCACCACCGCGATGGTTCCCTGCTGCACGGTAACAAAGGAGAGAAAAAAGAAAAGGACGATAAACACTATTAAAAGTGTGGTAAATACTGGGGCCATAAGTTGAGAGTTTATTGGTTCTGTACAAATGTATCATAATTTCGAGGAAAGGAGCGTTCCCAGCGACTTCCTTTTTTTTACTATTTTTTGGGAAGTTCTTTGAAGTATTAATGTTTTGCTTATCTTTGCAACGCTTTTTAAAAGCGGACTGGTTTTGTAGCTCAACTGGATAGAGCATCTCACTACGGATGAGAAGGTTTGGGGTTCGAATCCCTACAAGACCACGATTGATTAAAAAGGGTTTGTCATTTGACCAGCCCTTTTTGTTTTTTACAAAATTGGAAAAAAAAGTTGCTTTCAAAAGTTGGCAGGATAATACTTCAAAAATCCATTCTCATTTTATTTATACTTCCTTGAAATTGATAAAATAACAATGAAGAAAATTATCCTCCTTCTCTTAATCCTCAATTCATTTAAGTTCCCTTTGTTTGCACAAGTATCAAACTGGCTCTGGGCAAAACAAGCCACCGGGAGTATCACTGCAAGCGACGGTCAGGAAGGCACGGAAGCTGTTGCCGACGCATATGGAAATGTTTATGTAGTAGGCCGCTTTTCAGGCAACAATATCAAGTTCGGGTCTATTACATTAGTAAATACAAGCCCTGCTTATTTCGATATATTTATTGTGAAATATGACCCCAATGGAAATGTTATGTGGGCAAAAAATGCAGGAGGATCAGAAGACGATATTGGAAACTCTATTTCAATAGATGCGTCAGGGAATTTATACATAACTGGTTATTTCAATAGCAATACTATTGCTTTAGGAAGTTTCAGCTTAACCAATACTCATGCTGGTACGAATGATCTATTTATTGCAAAATATGATATTTCAGGAAATGTTCTGTGGGCTGAAAGTGTAGGAGGATATTATGATGAAAATGGATTTTGTGTAACCAAAGATGCCTTTGGAAATATTTATTTAGCGGGCCGTTGGTCAAGCGCAACACTTACGATCGGCTCTACAACGATAACAAATTCAGGCCCAACTGCTACTTTTGATATTATTTTAATCAAATATGATCCAAGTGGAGGTATTATTTGGGCAAAGGATATTGGTGGTGACTTAAATGACGAAGCAACCAATGTGGTTCTTGATGCCTCCGGGAATTTGATTTTAACAGGGATGTTCAATAGTTCAAGCATTGACTTTGGAGGCATTACATTGATCAATCCGACCAGTAGTAAGTACAATACGTTTATTGTAAAATATGATAATAATATAAACCTCCTCTGGGCAAAAAGGCCTGGAACCGTTAACACAACGGCGTTTTATTTTACAAGACTTAACTGCGCAATCGATTTATATGACGAAATATATCTTGCGGGATCATTTACATCTCCAACTATTACTTTTGATACCATTACTTTAACAAATGAGGACTATACTGGTTTTAGAAGTGATGTGTTTTTTGCAAAATATGATTCGAATGGAAATGCAAAGTGGGCAAAACGAGCCGGCGGTCATTCAGATGATTATGGCGAAGGAGTCGCAACAGACGCCTCCGGTGTTTATTTTATTGGTGGATTTTTAGAATCCCCTTCTAATCTTATAACTCTTGGTATAGATACTTTACCTTTTCCAGGCAATCTTTCCGATCCAATAGTTCTTGTAAAATATGATTTTAATGGAAATAAAATATGCTTATCTACATTATATAGTGGTGGTGATGATCAGGCTTCCATTATTCCCGATGGTTTTGGCAATGTATATATTGCTGGCGATTTTTTTGGTATTCCAACATTTGAAATAGGAATAGACACCTTAACCCTTTATGGTCAAGAAACATTTTTTATAGCAAAGTATAATTGTAGCACAATAAGTACAGTAAATATAAATGAAACTCCCTTATTACAAGATATTGCCATTTATCCCAATCCGAACGACGGCACAATGAATCTTATTTATTCATTGGACGGAGCATCCAAAGGAGAGATTGTGCTTTATGATCTCACCGGCAAGCTGATTGTTAAATATAATTTACAGGCGGGTAAAAATAACCAGCTGCTCATTCAGGACAAGCAATTGAACAATGGGGTATATTTTTACAAAGTGATCGTGGATAATGAAGTAAAAGCAAGCGATAAAATAATAATTGTCAAATAAATAAGTACCTTATTTCGGCTTTAATTTAATCTTCCTGTTAATTTTTCCTAAATAAAACCACCCTTCAAAATATCACCTTACCTTTCTTTTGTTATCTCAATTCTCAAGGCAATGAAACGGTACACCACTTTTTTAATAGTGTTTTCCTTACTGGTTTGTATTAAAAACGCAGCAGCCCAGAAACCTGAAAAGGTCTACGGCAAGAACAGGGCGCTCAGGACCAATGAGTATTACCTGCAGCAGATGGAGCTTTGGAAAAAAGAGCTGGAGAAGGATCCGAAAAATGCAGAGGCTTGGTACAATTATTACCGCGCCGACAGGAATGCATACATCGTAGGCGAAGAAAAAGATTCGCTGAGGTCAAAAGGCATTAACCGTTTTGAGCGCCTGCAGAAAGTTGTGCTCGACATGGAGAAGCAGGTGCCGGAATCGTACCAGTATAATTTCGTAAAATGGCTGAACGGGAACAACGACCTCAGCCTTTTCCCTTATCTTGAAAAAGCGCATCAGCTTGCACCTGAAGAGATGGAGCCGGTGATAAGCCTTGTTTATTATTACGAGATCACCGGCGATTACACAAAGCGCGATGAGAACATCGTAACGTATTATAATTCCGGGCAGTATTCGCCGGGACTGCTGAATTACGGCTATAACCAGCTGGCAGGGCTCGAAAAGGATGCGATCATTTTTACCGAAGGCGATAAGGATACCGATGCAACTTTCCTGCTGCAGAAAGCAAAAGGGATCCGCACCGATGTGCGTTTGCTCAACGTGAATCTCCTGCTGATGCCAGCCTATAGAGAACGGATCCTGAAAGAACTGGATGTTCCGGCACCTGAATTTGATCCAAACTCAAGCAACGAAAATTTTGAAAAGTTTAGGCAGTCGCTCATCGAGCATTTTGCAAAGAACAAACAGCAGCGCCCGGTTTACGTGGCAGCCACGGTAAGCCTGCCGTATACGGAAAAGATCAGGGATAGGCTCAGCATCACCGGCCTGGCTTATTTGTATAACCCTTCAAAAAAAGATGCAATGGCGACCCTCGAAAAGAATTACGAAGAAGTTTATATGCTTGATTATTTAAGAGTGTACCTGCCGCACGACATATCCGAAGGAAATATGCATCAGTTCAACGGCAATTATCTTGAATCTCTTTTTACGCTGGCTGAACATTACCGCCTTAAAGGAAACAACAAAAGGGCAGACCACTGGAGATCCCTTGCACGGAAAGTTGCCGCCGATGCTGGACGCTCCGATGAATTTGAGGAGTTCTTCAATAAAAAATAGATTTAGAGGTATTGCGCGATCCAGGCTTTGGCATCCTTGTCGTTGGAGAACACCTTTGTAGGAAAGGGTGGGGGCTGCATGCCAAGGTAAAGGTTAACAAGCATTTTTCCCAATGCCGTTTGCGAAACAAATGCAATGGCTTTGAATATTTCGGGAAGCACCTGCTGGTTGTATTCCCTGTTTTCGGCAGATGTGATGGATGAATTGGTAATGTCGATCACCGCGCAGATCTTTTTACCATTCAGCGCGCTTTTAAAAGCTTCCGACCTTTTCCTGTGCTCGTCAAAAGCAATGGCGGGCGCCTTCCTGGTAACAATGCACAACAACTCGCCTTCATACCAATGGCTATTGTTTGCCGTTTCAAAAACCTGTGCTGATGCTGGTGGTGTCATTGCTGATCCTCGTATATATAAACATGTTTGCCTTCCAACGAGGCCTTATCCTTCCGCACTCCTTTATCCAGCAGCATCTTCAGCACTACGGCGGCGTTGGTAGTGCTGCTGCAGTCAACCGAGCGGATGTTTTTCAGCTTCAGCTTCTCAGGATCATCAATAGTGCCTGCCAGCCATCCCCTGTAATTTTCGCCGGAAAAGCCGGAGGAAGCGTCGTGCAAGCGCTTGTAAAACAAATTCAATCCCCAGAAAATGTCCATAATTTGTATGACTGTTGGTGCAACAAATGTAGTAATTTTAAAATGATATATCTAACTTTAGGCCCATGAAAAGGAGTGAGATTTTTGAACATATTCAAAAAATAGAGGATCCGCAAAGAGATTATGACAAGATCCTCGCGAACCTTCACTATACGCACTTTTTTTTAATGGACAGGTACAAAAAGCTGCTTGTAGCGTACGGCCTTACATCAACACAGGCCAACATCCTGGGGATCATTGATTTTTACGCACCGGGCTCCGCATCACTCGAGCAGATCAAGGAAATGGTGCTCGAGCCCAATTCGGATGTATCCCGCACTGTGACAAGGCTGGCAGAAAAAGGCTTCGCCGAAAAGGTAACCGATAAGGAGAACCGGAGAAAGGTGGCCATCAGGATCACACCGAAGGGGAAAAAGACACTAAAAACAATAGCCGATGACGGGGTATTTCATAAACTTACTTCCGGTCTTGACATAGCCGAAGTCAAAAATTTTATAATGGTTTTAGGCAAGCTCAGGGAAATGCCTGATAAATTCAAAACAGAATCACGCTAATAGCTTTTTACCCGTTTAAACCAGCCGCATGATAAATTTTACAGTTAAGAAAGAGCTATTTAACTTCAATTACCTCCATGATTATGCAAAATACCTGCTGGAGAACAGGTTCGATGAATTTGTAACAGTGGGGATCCGCTTTTCAAGAGAAGCAGACCTGCCTTTACTAAAACTGCTCAGCAAATTCTCAGAGAAGGAGCTGGTAGACCTGAGCCTTGAATCGAACCGGCTGTTGCTTGAAGCGCTGGCGAAAAACAGGATCGCTGACCATATCGAGGAGAGTTCCAGGAAATGGATCAGCAATACGCTGCAGGTGATCGACAAGGACGATGTGGCGGCGGAAGACCTCACGCTTGTGTTCTACCTGAGAAGAAAGCTCTTCGCTTATTTCCTGGATGCCTATACAAAAAATGTAGTGCTGCAAAAGTTCATCATTGCGGAGCTGGATGTATACACCACCCAGGAAGAGCTGATCTCCTACAACATTTACCTGAAGATGCAGCAGGAAAAGCTGGCGCAAATGAACAGGGAGCTGGCCTTTCAGCAGGAGCTGCTGCTGGAGGCGCAGGAAATGGGCGGAATGGGATCATTCTCCATAAACTTTAAGGATCAATCGAAAAGCGTATTCACGCCGGAGTATAAAAAGATCTTTGAAATGGAGAACATCACTTCCTTTGACCAGTTCCTGGAATGGGTGGTTCCGGAAGACCGGCAATCGCTGGCAGAAGGCATCGCATCAGCATATAAGCACGGCGGAAGCTACGAAGTGGAATACCGCTACAGGAAAACAAAGGAGAAGCGCATCTGGGCAAAAGGCTATATCGTTTCAGAAAATGAAAGGCCTGTATTTATCAGGGGTGTTGCCCGCGATACCACCGATTCGGCCCCGATGGCGGAAAAAAGTGTTGCGGTAGCTGAATCCTAACTGAATGCAGGCACATAATTAGCTGTTTATCGAATAAACATTCTAATTTTGTCTGTCTTAAAAAGATCTCCATTGGGCCCGCTGTATAAATACGCTTTTATCCTCTTACTGTTCTGCCTGCCTCTGCTTTCAACCGCGCAGGAAGATGAAACGCCCGCACCGGCCGCTTCGGAAGATGCTCCCCCGGCGCCTAAAAGATATTACGTCTTTAGTCCGCGTGTTTCCGTTACAGTGCCGCATCCGATGGCGAACCCTTCTTTTAAGAAATCCTTTGTCGGCATTTATGAAGCAAGCGCGGGGCTCAACCTCTACCTGTATAAAGGCATCTTTATTGGCGGCATGTACAAGAACGGACTGCTGAAGATCACCGAGAACAAGATCGCGGATTACAATGCCAGCATGAGCATCAACAATATAGGAGGGAAGGTAGGTACGGATGTGTACATCGGCGAAAAGAACAGGGTGATCTATTCCGCATCGCTTACAGTTGGTCGCAACTGGACCAGGTATTCCGGCCTGGTGGCGAAGGATCCGAACAAAGTGATCCCCGACAGCTACACCACTACGTATTACGAGCCGGAGATGAATATTTTCTTCCTGATCGAATCCAATTTCGGGATCGGCGCCACCCTCAGCTACAGCGTGTTCAAAAAGAATTTCGACCCCTACGAGCTCGCGTTGAACGACTGGACGCAGTTCAGCAAGAACAACAGCGGCAGCACCCAGTATATGAGCTTCGGCTTCGGGTTTTATTACAGCCTCTGGAGAAAAAACACACCTAAAAAATCCGGCTATTAAATGAACCCGGATGAATCCCTGAAAGCAAAGCTGTACGACCATTGCCTGGAATATGCTTCCGGACGGCTGCAGTCGATCCGCTCGGCCATGGAAACCGCGCGTGAATCGGCTAACGACGACAGTAAAAGCAGCGCCGGCGACAAGCATGAAACCGGCCGCTCCATGGCGCAGCTGGAGCAGGAAAAGCTCTCCGGGCAGCTGCTGGAAGCGGAAAAGCTGCTGCAGGCGCTAAACCACATCGAACGGGGCAAAACCGCCTCAGCCATCAGCCATGGAAGCCTCATCTGCACCGACAAAGGAAATTATTTCCTTTCCATCAGCGCCGGAAAGCTGCTGATTGACGGCGAAGTGTATTTCGCAGTTTCACCGGCATCGCCGATCGGGGCTGTGCTGGGCCAGCTGAAGGATCAGCGGGCATTTAATTTTAACGGACAATCTTACAGAATAAAAAAAGTGTGCTGACAGGAGGAGATACCTCTATTTGCTTATTTTTGCCATCGATATGAAATCACGTTTACTCACATATTCTATTTTTATTTTAGTTGCCGCATCGCTTGTTTCCTGCGTGAGCAAAAAGAAATACATCCGCCTTGAAAAAAGCTCGGTGGATACCGTAGCTACCCTTTCAAGAGAAAAGCTGCAGCTGCAGATGCTGAACGACTCCCTGAAAAGGTCGCTTGTATTAAAGGATTCGATGATCGATTCCCTCAGCTTTAAGCTGAATGAAGCCAGTGTAAAAAAAGATAAGGATAAAGGCAGAACTACGGTGGTGGCTAAAAAAAGCACGCTGAGCAAAGAGCAGGAATATGAAAAAAAATCGCTGTTCCTCTATAATTTCACAAAGCTGATAGAATGGCCTATCGAATACAACGGCACCGAATTCGTGATCGGCGTGGTAGGCGATGAGCAATGGATCAAGCAGCTGCAGGGCTTTATGGCGCAGAAAAAAGTTTCGGGTAAAAAGATCATCGTGGAAAAATACAAGAAAGGGGCACGCTACAATGTGGTGTATGTGCCGACCTCGGAAATGGGCTCCTTCTCTGTGGTGAAAAATGCGGTCAAAAAAACAAAGGCCTTGCTGGTGACCGACGATGCCGCGCCGGGAACACACATTTCGTTCATGCTCGACCAGGATAAAGTAAGGTACATGGTTGATAAGGTGGCGATCGAAAAAGCCGGGATGAAGGTAGGGCAGGAGCTGATGCGCTATTCAGGTTAGATCTTCCAGTATTCTTTCAGCGGCCCGAACTTTCCAAATACAGGGTCTTCTTCCGGCAAAGGCAGCTTCCGGATATTTTCATCGGCTGCAGGCCTTTCACCGGGCTTTCCATAATTCATATCATAATTCTGCCCGAACGGGTAGGCTCCCACACATTTAAACGTGCTTTCGGGGCTGATGTTCTTGTGCGCCACACCGGCAGGGATGATCAGCACGTCGCCGGCTTCAAAGCTTGTAATGAGGCCGTGCTCGCCGCCCAGCAACACCGACGTGCGGCCCCGGTAGGCGCAGAGCACCTCATGCGCCGTGCTGTGATAGTGGTGGTAATCGTTAATGCCGTCTTTCCAGGAATTGCCCCAGGAATTGCGCATGAGCTCGCTTTTAATGTATGTGGCTTTGAAGAGCGGCAGCTCCCATGCCGATCTATAGAGCAATACCGGCAGGTTCACATTGTTGGGAAATGTGCCGTCGTCCTTCAGGAAAAAATGCCTGACCACCATGTTTTTCAGCGTAGCCTTCATACAGCTTTCCGCTAAAAAAAGATACCAGTTAAGGCGATACCGGTTAAGGAACCGGCTTTTCTGCGGGCGGAGGCTGCTGGTAATGTTTCAGTGACCGCACCGCAAACAGGATCCCGATGAACAGCATGATGGCGCCGGCAATAAATGCGGCACCGGGGAAATAGTAAGGTGTGTTCTCCCTGGTGAAATAATAGAACAGGTTGTTCATCATCAGCGGGCCAAGGATCGTGGTAAGGCTCATCAGGCTGGTAAGCGCACCCTGCAGCTCTCCCTGTGCATTTACAGGCACCTGGCTCGACATAATGCCTTGCAGCGCAGGGCCGGCAATTCCGCCAAGGCAGTATGGAACCAGGAATGCGAACATCATCCATCCCTTTGTTGCGAACGCAAACAGCACGAGGCCCAATACATAAAGCGAAAGCCCGATAAATACGGTCTTCTTCTGGCCAAGCTTCGGGATCACGATGCGGATCAGCCCGCCCTGCACACCCGCTACCAGGATGCCGACAACGCTGAGTGAAAGCCCCACCCAGAATGTATTCCAGTCGAATTTCAGCATGGTGTAAAATGTCCAGGTAGACTCAACCGACTTTCCTGCCATAAAGAGCAGGAGGAAGGTGACCACCAGCCCGGAGATCACGGGGTATCTTTTCAGGGTGAGCAGCGCACCCACCGGGTTGGCGCGTTTCCAGTCGAACTTCCGGCGGTTGGCAACAGCTAATGATTCGGGCAGTACAAAGTAACCATAAATAAAATTCAGCAGTGAAAAGGAAGCCGCGACAAAGAAAGGCACTCTTGAGCCCCAGGAGCCGCAGATGCCGCCGATCATCGGCCCGATGATGAATCCCACACCGAAAGCCACGCCTAAGAGGCCGAAGTTCTGCGCACGCTTTTCAGGCGGGCTTACATCAGCAATATAAGCTCCCGCCGTGCTGAAGCTCGCCCCGCAGATGCCGGCAATGGTACGGCCTACAAACAGCCATGCAATTCCCGGCGCAAGCGCCATGAACACATAGTCGAGCCCGAGCCCGAAAAGCGAAATGAGCAGCACCGGCCTTCTTCCGTAACGGTCGCTCAGTGCGCCCAGAACAGGCGAGAACACAAACTGCATAAGGCCATACGCTACCCCGAGCCATGCGCTGTAACGCGATGCATCGCTCAGGCTGCCGCCGATCAGCTCTTCGATAAGTTTCGGCAGCACGGGTATGATCACACCCAGCCCGATCACATCAATAAGTACGGTGATAAAAAGAAAGGTAAGCGCCTTGTTATTCTGTTTGTCGGACATAAAAAAAATTTTCGTGAAATTACATATTTTCCTTTTTCGATTGTGAATAATAATATTGTTGCAATCACTTCTCGATACTCTCCCTGCGGTCGAACTCGAAGTGACATTAGAGTCATCGAAGCGTTCCTATGTAGTTGGCGTCAGTTCGAGTAGCGAGGTACGAGCGTATCGAGAACAAGCGCACTAATATCATTCTGCTTTTAACACTTCTCGATACTCTCCCTGCGGTCGAACTCGAAGTGACATTAGAGTCATCGAAGCGTTCCTATGTAGTTGGCGTCAGTTCGTTGCGAGGTACGAGCGTATCGAGAACAAGCGCACTGCAATCAACACTTCTCGATACGGCCTTCCTGAAAAAGGAAGTCCACTCGAAGTGACATTAACGTAGCAACATTGGGAAATTCCGAATAAAAGCAATTACTTTGTTTTACCTTAACACAAACGAATGGCTATTATTAAACCTTTCCGCTTCCTGCCCGGAATCAAAAGGAAAGACCTGAACCCCGACTTTGCAGATCATACCTGGTTCCGGGATCTTTTCAGTGAGGAGGAAGCTGAACAGATCTGCGCTGCCTGGAGCGACGAGCTTGCAAAGAATGCCGCGGTGAACAATGCCGGAAAAGAAGAAACAAGGGATGAGCTGCGCAAATCGCAGATCATGTTCCTGAAGCCCGGAAGTGCTACCGACTGGATCTACGAGCGCTTGTCGCAGGCCTGCATCCAGACCAACACCAACCGCTATAAGTTTGAGATCACCGGCTTCCAGACCGAGCTCCAGCTTGCCAATTACAGCAACGGCGATTTTTTCGACTGGCACATGGACTTCGGCGCAGGCGATATTTCCAACCGCAAGCTCAGCATTACCGTGCAGCTTTCCGGCAGTGATGAATACGAAGGCGGTGATCTCCAGTTCATGATCAACCAGAACATAGTGAATGCGCCGAGGGAAAAAGGCACAGCAATTATTTTTCCTTCATTCGCATTGCACCGTGTAACACCTGTGACAAAAGGAAGCCGCAAATCAATTGTGGGCTGGATCGCGGGGCCGCCGTACAGGTAGGAGATGGGAGGTTGGAGGGTTGGAGGGTTGGAGGAAAGTAACACAATGTAAATGACACAACATGAAAGCATATTTTTATTTAGCCATTGCATTGCTTGCAGCAGGCTGCTCACAAACTGAAAAGCAGTACGTGGCACGTGTAAAGCTGCAGAAGCTCAGTGAAGCCGACCTGTACAACTCCGAAATGGTGTACGATGTGATCTTTGATGCGCAGGAGCTGAAGGCCGATTCGCTGAGGAACCAGAGCCGACAGCTGTTCCTGAAAGGCATCGACCTGTATAAGAACAAGAAGGATGCGGCCGGTGCCGTGAAGCTCTTCAAGCAGTCGATCCTGCTGTTCCCCGACGCAAAGACCTATTATGAACTGGGCAATGCGCTGCTTGATATAAAAGGCGGCAGGGAATCGCTGAAGGAAGCCGACCAGGCTTTCGATGTTGCGCTATACCTCAACTTTAAGCCGGCGTCGATGCTGTATTATAAAACGGCGGTGGTGAAAAGCCTGCTCATGCGCTCGGATCCCGATATGGGTGTGTATTCCGTGGTCAACAAGCTCTCGGATGCTTTTCAGTCAGGGTTCTCCGATACGGCAGCACTAATGAAGGATGAAGCATTCAGTAATGTGATCCATACGCCCGAGTTCGGGGAGATGATGCTCAACCTGAAAACGAAAGAAGTGAAGCAGGATGAAGGAAGCCTGTTCGCCCTCTTCAAAAATTCCTTCCAGGAGTACAAGCAGCCTTTCGCGATCACCTTTGATGACCTTGATAAAAATAAACGCCAGTCGATCAGCTACGACTTTGCGCAGTTTGTGCCCGAAATGCAGAATGTAAGCTTCGGCAGGGATGTATCACACGATTTTTTCTATGTCGGTAAAATTGCAGAAACACCTGAATATACCGCGGTGATCTATTCCTCGATCAGCTTCTGGGAGCAGGACATGCAGCCCGTGAACACAAAGCTGGTAACGTATGATAAGAATGGGAAGATCATCGCTTCGAAATTATTTGCCGGGCAGTTCTCCGCCGAAAAAGTGAAAACAGGCAGGATCAGCAACAACGAGATCGTGCTGCAGGATTACAGGCGCATTTGGAAATCACCGATCGACGAGGTTTCCTTCGCGGATAACGAGGTGCTGAAATACGAGCTGGTAGCCACCGCCACCTTTAAGCTCAGCGATGCGGGGCAGATCGTTGAAGTATCCGTGCCGGCCAATTACTCCGATTCAGTAGTGTTCGCAAAAAAATAAGCTCATGAAAAAAACACTTCTTTTTAGTATACTTTCAGTTTCCCTTTTGGCCTGCGAGGTAAAGCAGGAAACCGTTTACCGCGATGTGCCAGTGCTGCATGCAAGCTCCATTTACCAAGCCGATTCCATTTATTTTTATTCTCAAAAATACGGCGATAACAACAAGGAGCTGGCGCAGTCGTACCTGAAACGCTCAAAGGCAGCGGAAGACAACGACCTTGAAATGGCCGTGTATTATTGCAAACGTGCGATCACGCTCAACCCTGTTGCGGAATATTATAAGAACCTTTCAGCGCTGCTGGAAAAGACAGGAAATTATGATGAGATGTACCGGAGCTGGGTTCCGCTTGTTGAGAAAAGATACATAAAAGATTCTGCGCACCCGGAGGGAGAATATGTATACGTTTTCGGAAATCCGGATGAAGATGCCTATCACGAATACATGGTAGCATGCATGCTGGCTTATGGACGCCTTTACAGCGAAACCGTTTATGAGGCAAGGGAGCTGGGGCTCAATGTGAACAGGTTGAAAGAACGCTTCTTTTCCGATAAGCGCATGAAGATCGACATGAGCACGCCGGAAGCGAAGAACATGATGTTGCTCTTTCTCAGCGATGAAAAACTTGCAGCGTATAACAAGCTGGAAAGCAGCTTTAAAGATATGCTTTCCTCAATTAAAGATGTAAGCCCTGTATTTGAGATCGACAAGGACAATGTGCATGAGTTCCGCTACAACGAATTCAACGGAATGGATGAATCGGAGGAGATGGACGGGCCCACTACATCTTACCTCCTGGTGAATTACCTGAAAGAGAAAAGGGAGCACCCGGACGAATGGTACCGCTATAATTTCAACCATGTGATCGACATCAGCGATTCCGTAAAGGCGGTTATCTATGCGATCGACTCTTCGGAAAATGCCTGTCCGGTGGAGATGCGCCACATTTACCACCGGCTGGTGACGTACAATCGGAAAGCGGAGATCATCAGCTCACAGATCGTAGCGCTGCAATCCGGGGAAAAACTGACAACCCTAAGCTACAACATGAATAAATTCACGGTAACGGAGTACAAGCGCGACTGGAAGAAGCCGTATGACAAAAGGGATTTTGATAATTACATCACCGGTACCGAAAAGCTGAAGGAAAGCTCGTACATGATCCTGCCCGACGGAAGGATCAGGGATTCGGAGGCTGTTGCTTCGGCCTTATAATATCATTGTAGCGGGAAGAATACCGGATCAGCAGCTCCGCGATCACAAGGTTGGGCACCCAGCTTAAATAAGAAACAAGCGTGTACATTTCCTTTGCATGCAGATGAATGAAGAAAGGCAGGAGCAGCACGTAGGTACGGAGCGTGATCGCTGACAGCGTAAGCGCATAGCTCCTGTACATAAAGGCGAGATGGGAGCGGAGCTTGCCCTTCCTGATCTCCCGGTAAGCCATGAATGTAAAATACCACCACAATACCGAGATCGTTCCGAAAGAAACCTTTGCCGCAACTCCACCATTCGCATAAATGGCCATTACGAAGCCCGAAGGCGCGCTTACAAACAAAATAAGCGCTACGTATATTTTCCCCAGCACGCGATGCAGCCGCGCATACCGAAGTATAAATTGCTTTACAAACTGGAAAATGCCAATGAGGAGAACGAACAGGCTGCTGCTGATATGCGTGTAAAAAGCGATCCTCCACACGTTGCTGTGAAGCACGCTTTGCTTCGTCAGCAGAAAATCCACATCATAGTCAAATGAGAAATAAGGGACAGTGATCTTCAGCATCAGCATAAAGAAGAAAACCCCGGAGATCACAAACAGGCAGGTGAGGAGCTGGCGGATCATTTATACAAGGGAGATCCCGTTTTTATCGGTGGTCAGCACTTCGCTCATCAGGTTAAAGAAAGGCCGCATCTTTTTGAAGGTATCGTTCACCTGTTTCATAAACTGCGGGCTCAGCACCTCCTTGTCGCTGAACTTTTTTACAAGCAAAAATTGCTTAAATCGCAGCAGGTCAATGTTCTCATGGTCGTTGGGATAGCCTTGCGGAGCGCTTTTCAGCTGCTCGCCCTGCAGGCTTCCGAACGTTTCATTAAAGCTTTTGCTTTTAAAGACCTTCCTAAATTCGGTTGCATCATACGCGATCTCTTCGCGGATCCGCTTCAGGTCACCCGCTTCCGGGCCCCAGAAACCGCCGGCAACAAAGCTGTTTCCCGGCTCAATGTGAAAATAATATCCGCCTCTCAGCTTTTTCGTGGCCCTGCTGAAGCTGCCGCTCCAGTTTGTTTTGTAAGGTGTTTTCTCTTTGGAGAAGCGCGTGTCGCGGTAAATGCGGTGCAGGCTTTTTTTGCCCGATGCGGTTTCAATGGTATCATGCCTGTTCATCTCGAACAGCAATGCATCCGCGAAAGCAGCCACCGCTTCAAGCTCTTTTAAATACCTGTCTTTATTGGCATTGAACCAGTCGCGATTGTTGTTCTTTTTAACAAGTTTCAGGAATTCGATGGCGGAGGGTGGAATGATTACAGCTTTCATAGGGGGAATTTACTATGTAAAATTACTTATAAAAAGCATTATATGGAAGCATTCGTTTGACCACCCCTAACCCCTCCTGAGAGGAGGGGAATGCATTGTGCAAGCGAGAACATATTGGGAAAGCATAATGGTATAGTATAGCAGGATCAGCTCCCTCCTTGTAGGAGGGCCGGGGTGGTATCACATCAAAATAAAGATCCGCCCTCCCAAACAGGGAAGGCGGATCTCTTCACAAAGTTAATTTAGTTGAACTGGCAGATCACACCACCCATCAGGGTCATGCAAACGATCCAGAACCCAACATTGATCGCAATGTATTTGAAGCCTTTTTTCTCAAACATGGCATTTACGCCAAGCACCGGCAATGCGATGAAGAGTCCGGTCATGAAGCCATGCAATGCGCCATGCTTGAAGGTACGGAAGTTAGTTCCGTATTTTGACATGAAATCATTGAAATAATTGTTCATATCCGACCCCGGTGTCATAAATCCCGGCTCATTCATAAGCGTAGAGGATACTCCGAACTGGTGGATGGTGATAAATGTAAGCGCAAGCCCTAAGAACAGGCTGAATACGTACGTCAGCAAAAAGGTAACCCACATGTGGGCGCTTCTTGTTTCGGGCTCGGATACGCCGGATACTTTCATCCAGGCCATACCAAACACGCTCTTACTGTACCAGATGGCGCCGATCACCATAGGAATAAAGGCGGCTAATGCAATTACTAAAAAGTTGATTTTTAACATAGTTTGTGGTTTTGGTTCGTTCAAATATAGAACATTGGAAGCCATATATACAGGAAAAGGACGAATGGTATTCACATAGGGATGTGAATAAATGTCATTTCGGATGTATCTACTTCACCACAAAGCTCTTCACGCCATTCAGCTTTTCCCCGCTGATCTTCGCAAAGTACAAGCCCGGAGCAAGCCCGAGTGAAAAGGAATAGCTGAGCTCGCCTTCCAGCGTTTTTGCATACACCCTTCTTCCCATTACATCAACCACTTCCAGCTGCAGCGCTTTATCCGTCATGCCTTTGCCTGACAGGCTGATGCTGAACGATCCGTTGTTCGGTGAAGGATACAGCTCAATATTTATGTTTGTTTCAGGTATGTCCTTCACATTTACCATTGAGCTAAGGTCGCTTTCCCAGATGCCTCTTCCGAAGGTGGATACATAAATTTTGTTCAGCGCCGGGTTGAATTCAATATCGGAAACGATCACATTCGGCAATCCCGTATTGCGCGCCACCCAATTGTTGGCTGCGGCATTGAAAATGTAAACGCCGAGGTCCGTCGCAACCATCAGCTCCCCGCTAACAGGTACGGTCTTCACGGAATTCACCGGCACATTCGGAAGGTTATACGAAATGTTCTGCCAGGAAGCGCCGCCGTCGGTTGTCCTGTATACCTTTTCCCCCGCAACAAGGCCGGCCAAAGAAATGTATGCGGTATTTGCATCGGTTTGGCTTACATCCATGGCAGTGTAATAGATGGAATCCGGCAGGTTGGAGGTGATGTCGGACCAGCTGCCGCCGCCATCCGTAGTGCGGTAAGCGCCGGAAGGCGAGCCGAACTCAAAACGGATCCTTCTTGCCGCATAGATCACATTCGAATTAGAATTGGCAACAGCAAGCGCCGACAGCTCATTGTCATAAATTCCGTTGGATGGCAAAGGTGAAAGCGCATACCAGCTGTTGCCGCCGTCGTTGGAGGCGTTTACATTGGTAAGTCCTGCATACAGGGTACCGTAAATATTGTAATCCGCAACAATGGGAGATGTCCATTCCCCGCGTTCAAAGTTCACATTCACACCCGGGTCAAACGCGGAGATCCCGCCGTCGGGCGAGAGATAAAAATTGCCGTACTGGCTGGAGCCTATCACCACATCGTCATCCACCGGGTCGAGGTAATTATCCATACCATCGCCGCCGAAGATCGTGTTCCAGGAGGAGCCATCGTAATAAAACGTGGCGTTGTCCTGCGCACCGGCAACAAGCCTTCCTGTGGCATTTCGCGAGCTGGAAAGCCTGTAGAAGGATGTGATGGCCAGCCCGTCGCTGATGTCGGTCCAGGTGGTTGGCCAGGGGCTTCCGCTGTTGGCAGCCGACCATGTTTGCGTTGAGAAATTATCCGTGCGGTAAATGCCGCCGTCGCTGCAGACAAACAATTCTCCCGTTATAGGATGTGGTTCAATGAAATGAATATCGCCGTGAAGCGTTGCACCATAGCTGAGTGTCCAGTGGCTTGCGGGATTGAACGTTACCGCCCCATCGGTGGATGCCCAGATGTTTACGCCGCCGGTGTATACAATGTTTTTGTCGGCCGGACTAACATTAAAGCCGAGGTCGTACGTGCCTTGTCCGCCGGGGTTAGAACCGTCATTGCCTTCGAGCACATTTACGCCGGGATTCAGGAATTGCCAGCTTGTTCCGGCATTGATCGATTTGTAGATCCCGTACATTCCGTCAACGGCATCAACCGCAAAGGCATATACATAATTAGGGTCGGAAGGCGCGATCGCGAGCTTGATGCGCTGCACCGATCCTGTGGCCGGGATGCCGGTGCTCAGCATGGTCCAGCTGGCGCCGAAATTGGTTGATTTGTAAATAGCAGCATAGCCGTAGTTGGAAGCTGCCAGCCAGCCCGATGCCGCATACAGCACATTCGGATTGGCTTTATCCTGCACAAGGTCCCAGAAGAGTGTATCGAGCGTATGCGTCCAGCTGCTGCCGCCGTTTGCCGAAGTGTACATGCCGCTTACGCCGCAAGCCACCAGCTGATTGCTGTTAGCCGGGTTGATCACTACCTTGCGGATGAGCGAAGCATCGCCGTCGGTCAGCTGAAAGCTCAATCCGGTTGGCGTCCAGTTGAGTCCCCCATCCACCGTTTTATAAACGCCAAGCCCGTAATGCGTGTTGCGCTTTCTTCCATCGATGTTGAGCGCTACATCAATGTATTCAAAGTCGCATACCGAAATGTACATAACATTGGTGTTGTTCGGGTCGATGGTAATGTCGCTGATCCGCATGATCGGGAGATTATCGGTAAGTGGAGTCCAGCTGCCGCCATTGTTCGTTGTTTTCCATACGCCGCCCTGTGCTACGCCAACAAAATAGGTATCGGGATCGGTAGGATGAAAGGCCATGCAGTTAATGCGCCCGATGCCGTTCTGCATATAGCCGGTCAGATTGCCGGGCAATGCGAAAGGACCTACCGGCGACCATGCCGCGGAGGAAAAGCGGGCAGAAGGCTCCTGTTGCTTTTGGGCTGCAGCCTTCACCGCTTCATCAATGTAAACGGAAGGATCGGCAAGCTCGCCATGGCCGTTGGCCTTGAACTGCATGTCGTTTTCCCAACGCTTGTAGTACTTCCAGTGCCTGGTGGTTTTAAGGTCAACGGAATGTGACCATTCATCAAATTTCTTTTGCATTTCCACGAAGCCAAGGCGCTTGCGGCTGCTGTTTTTCTTGAGGAACTGCTGCGCATCGGCAGCGTACGCGCTGCAAAGCAGGCAAATGGAAAGCAGGTAGCATTTAAATGAATTCATAGCAGGGCTTTGATGTGTTCTGTAGGTAAATATACAAAATACCGGCGGAAGAAGAGCGCCCAGCTTTTAAGCGGAGCCTTTGTTGAGGGCATTAAATTTTATATCTTTAACGAAGAATTTCAAACTCAAAAAAAATGAACCTCCCATCCATATTAATGCTCGAGCCGGACGATGCCGACCGTTTTATCACGAAGGTCTTTTTTGAAGAGCATCAGTTTGAAGCCGACCTGCATTTTACAGCCAGCAGCAGCGAGTTCTTCTCTTTCCTCGAAAATAGCAAGGCGGCAGGAGCAGGCACTCCCGACCTGATCCTGCTGAACATGCATGCGGTTCCCCTGAATGCTGCCGCGATTCTTAAATCGCTGAAGGCGGATGCTGATCTGTGCCATATTCCGGTGGTGATCCTGAGCGGAACCAAAGATCCGAAAATGATCCGCGAATGCTATACGCTCGGTGCAAGCTCATTTATTCAGAAGCCGGACACCGAAGCGGAAACCAATAAGAAGATCCTGAGCTTTATTAAGTATTGGTTTGAAACGGTGGATTTAGCGTAAATTCTTTTCTCGCAGGCGAAAAGAAACACCGTAGCAAATAGATTGATAAAGGTGGTGCTTGTACTAATGGAATTTAGTTTGGAATTAAGGGAAGATGAAAGTCTTATAGCTGGGCATTCTGTAATTTATTCATATACAAGAATATACTATTTAACATAATATTAATTATAAGACTATTATAGAATATAACGCTTTGACTATCAAAACCTTAACTAAATACCTGCACAACAAAACAACTATTTTTTTACAACCTAGACCTTTGGTCTCCAATAAATTAAAGAACGTAACTTAACCCACTAATTGCGATAACTCTGTGTAAGTGAAACAAATTTGAGTTAAATTTTGATACGAACGGCTTGAAAATTCCCCAAATTATTAACACGTTATGATTTTTCTGTAATTTAGAGATCATTTAGGCCTAATCCTTCTCCATGCCCAATTTCGACTTCCATAGTAATCTTTCCTCAATTGAATTTGAAAGATTGATTAGAGATATGCTGCGGGAGAAATTCAAAGGATTCGAGTTTCGAACATATAAATCCGGAAAGGACAGTGGTATTGATATCAAAAGTATTTCGGGAAGCCAAAAGATTCTTTGCCAAGCTAAACTATATCAAAATAACTACCCTATTCTCCGTAGAGCACTGAAGGATGAATTAAAAAAGGTAAAGCGGATCAAGCCTGATAGATATATAATTGCAACCTCATGCTCTCTTACTAATCAAAACATAGCCGAAATACTAGATCTTTTTAATGAAATTAAGCTTCAAGAAGAAGACGTATGGGACAGAGAAAGATTGAATCATCTCTTAACCTTCCCCGAATTTAAAGGCGTTCTCAAAAATCACCTTAGATTATTTCTCACTGATTTAACAGTTCTCGAGGATTCTATTCGTAAGACCGTTAACAATGATGTTACGCAATTCTCTTTAGCTGAGGTGAAGACAATAAGCGACGAAATAAAGTACTACGTTAAAACTCGATTTATCGCTGAAGCATTAGCGAAACTTATTGATGAGCAGGTAATTATTATATCGGGCGTAGCTGGGAGCGGAAAAACGACTACAGCTCGATTAATAGTGAATAATTTATTGAATGATCTGGACCCATCGACGGAATTCTATAAAGTGACATCTGTTCAAGAGGCATGGAAATGCTTTGACCCAGAAAGAAGGCAGATTTTTTTACTTGATGATTTTTGGGGTAGCTTTATAGAGGCGCTTCAAGAACCTGATGTAAAGAAGAGCGAAAAATTAATTTCCTTTTTAGAGCAAATCAAAAGGCATGAAAATCATTATGCCATTATTACATCACGGGACTATATTATTAAACACGAAGACATTCAAAAGCAGTCTAAATTAAGACAAACTATAGAATCGCATATTTCAATAATAAAACTTCCTGAACTATCAAAAGAAGAAAGTGCGGACATCTTATTGAGGCAGATATACGGTTCTGATTTCGATCGAGAATATATCACCAAGCTATATTACTTAGATACTTTGGAAAGCATCGTATCACATAGCAATTTCAATCCAAGATTAATTAATCAGTTTATATATGAAGTATTCCCGGCTTCAGATAATGCTGATAAAAATTGTTATACATTTTATCACCGTTTAATAGAGTATTTAAATAATCCTGATGACTACTGGCGGCATCTATTAAATATTCAAACCGACACAGGAAGACTTTTATTGGTCCTATTAACGGTGTCGGCTGGCCATGTAAACAAAGTGTCATTACTTGTTACCTTCCAAAAGTGTATTCCACATGCCAGGCAGCATGGAATGGATGTGAAGGTTACGGATTTTAAAAATGCAATTACTACACTTGAAGATAATTTTATTCAGTTATCGCCCCACGAAGACGACTCTTTTACTCTACGCTTTAAGAATGGTTCTATAGGAGACCATTTGCGTTCGTATTTGCAAGAACACATCTTGCTTTGGTTTCCAATATTAATTAATGGATTGGTCTTTTATGACCAGTTTGTTAACGTTTTTTCCACAAAAGAAAGTAATACGCACGATAGAAAAGTGCTTTTGCCTTCCTCCGCTTGGAAAGAATATAGGACGAAATTATTGGAAAGCCTTTGGGACTTACCAAACAAACTTGCCGACTTACAGAGCGAAAAGTTTTTTGCACAAAACGAAGTGATTTCACGCCTGCTCAAGCTGACAGAACTATTTGATATTACCAAAGATATTGAGATAAGAACTTTCTTAATAGACAAAACAAGTCGAATAATTAAGCTTCAGAAGGAACAAGACTGTTTTCCTTTCGAAAGGCAAAATCTTAGTAACCTATCAACCTTGCTTATGGTAATGACCCCCTATCTCAACTTTGACAAAAGCGAATTTTTGTCATTGTTGTTTTTCTCTATAGAGTACCTTGAGGATTTTGAAGATTTTATAAGTTTTTCAAGCGTCTATCCTGAGGAATATAAATTGTTTGTCGGGAAAAACCGCGTTAAGGTAAGAGAGTATTTTGAACACGTATTGATAGATGAATTTGATAATGCAGAATATGAAAGCGATGATGACGAAGATTCGAAAATTGATTTGATCGACTTGTACTACGAAGAAACACTTAAAGGCCTAAACCTGCGTCATTCGACGACATTTCAGAACTACATATTTGAAAATTATGAAGTATATCTTAGAGCACGGGCTTCCTCAAAAAAAAACCTTACTGCTAAACCGGTCAAGAAAAATTTTAATCGAAGGCTTAAACGTCACAGATTAGATTCCATAAAGAAAGGTTACTGGAAGGTGATTAGACAATATGCAAAGCCAGAGCATGAAATTTATTCTTACTCCGCCTTCGAAGGGTCTGCATCACGATTTCATGAACAAATTGTTGCACAATTGGTTGACCTGAACTGCCATTTGTCGGTGAAAAAGATAACATCTGCTCTGAAAGCTCTCGCATTGCATTTTTACTTAGGGAGATCAAAGTGGTATACTGAAAACTCGTTTAGAAAAATCTTTTTCTCAGATGTTGATAAGACTGTTGCAATCGACTTTTCTCCCGTACTAGTGCAGCAAGAAAAATGGTTTAGCTTTAAGTACAGTAAATATGCGGAATATTTAACAGCTCTCTATGTAAAGGAAGATGTGGACGATGGTAATTATCCTAAACTCGTTAAAGAATATATTATTCATAAACATGATTCTGAAGTTCTGGGATACCTTCTCGAAATCGATAAAGAAAGAGTGTGCTGGCTTCTGTTAAAACCACTGATTGAATCTACTTTCCAAAAACTAAATTTTACAAACGAAGAGACCCTGGCAACATCATTTATCGTCAACACTGGATGGGGCTTTAGTTTTTCATTTAAGCAATATAGGGGAATGATTACTGACGCTGAAGAAGCCGAGGGCAGCGGTGGAGATGAAGTATTAGGATCTTTAATAAAAGTATTGACGGGTAAGGATGAGGATTTTACTTTTTTTGGCAGTCAGCTACTATATAACGTATGTAATAACAGTGAATTACTTCAAGAATTTGCATCCTATTGCAAGAAGAATGTTCCTGCAACAAAAGGAGTATATCAATACAATGACAATGCAAAGATATATGAACTTGAACTGGCAAAACATATAAATACTCCGCAATTCTATGAGATGGCTGTAAAATCTAATTGGGTAAATGAGTTGAACCAGAATATTCAGGTGATCAATACTTTTTACAAGTCGTTGCAAAAGTAAAAGATATAATTACCAAGATTATAGCTTAAAAACACTCGACTGCTTTCCCAACTCATCACTATCCGGCCGGATGCTCACGATCCAGTAATTAATGATCAGCTCCAGCTGCTTTGCCATATCCTTTACATCCTGGGGCTTTATAAAATAACCCTGCAGCCTGTAGTCGTACGCTTCTTCCAGTTTACGCTTTGTAGCTCCCGAACTCGAAAATATAAACGGAACCGATTTGGTTCTCAACTCTTTATCCCCGTCGATGATCTTTTTAAGGTCCAGCCCATTCAGTCCCGGCATGTTCATATCAGAAATGATCAGGAAGATCGGATCCTTTGTATGTTTAAGGTATTCCAGCGCAGTTTCCGCGCTGGTAAAGAATTCCAGTTCCGCTTTAATATCCAGCTCCTCCAGCGCCATTACCAGGAAATCCTTCTCAAAAGGATGATCGTCCACGAGGACTATTTTTCCGGATAGCTTCTTCATATAATTCAAGTTTAATCCTTCAATAAGGTATTAATTACCAGCATATCAATACCTGTACAAAAATATACCAATAAAACCTCCCGTTAGTGCTATTTTGGTTAAAGCACAAAATTCCATAGCCGAACACTTAACACTCTGAATCCTGTACATTCCAGCCCCTGTGAACTTAAAGCCACAAAAAAACGGAGGACATTCCTGTCCTCCGTTTTTTGTAATTCTGTGAATTAATTAATTCTTCAGCTTTTCCTTCATTGCATCGCCTTTTTCCTTCATCTGCATGCGGTAATAGCAGTTCTTTAAAGCCACCATGGTGCCTTTATCTTTTCCGTTAATGCTCAGGGCTTTTTCCAGGATCGGAATAGCCTTGTTGAACTCATCATTTGCGCGAACGATCTCTGACTCATATTTTTTCTGGTCGGTGATCGTATTTGCCTTGTTTGCCAAAGCAACCCCGCTGTTGTAATATAATGCCCCTAAATTGTACAAAGCATCAAAATAATCGGGTTTCAGCTCCAGCGTTTTTTTATAATCCGCTTCCGCCAGCTTCATTTTTTCCTCTGAATCCTTCGGCTTCTCAAGCTCTTTTCCTTTGGCATCCTTTGGGTTCGACAGGTTATCATACATGTTCCCGCGGGCAAAATACAGGATGTAATCACCCGGTTTTGCAGCAATGGCCTGGTTGAGGTTAGCGAGCGCTTCAGCGCTTTTGTTGGATTTAATGTAAAAATCCGTTTCGTTCAGCAGCAGGTTGATGTCGTTCGGGAACGCCGCACGGCCTTTTTTCAATACTTCCATTGCGCCGGTAGTATCTTTCAGGTTCATGTACACATTCATCATCTGGATGTAGGTGCCGCCGCGGCCTACCTTCATATCCGCCATTTTCTGGTAATACTGCTTTGCTTTATCAAAGTTCTCCGCGCGCTCTGCTGCAATTGCGATATTGGTGAGTGTCAGGGTATCCTTGGAGCCGCTGATCTCGAACGCCTTTTCAAATGAAGTTAAGGCTGCCGTGTAATTTTTTGCATTATAATCATGCACGGCTTTGTTGGCTATAAGGGCGCCTATTTCAGCCAATCCATTGCTGATCTCGGTTTTATAGTTTCCCTTTGCGTCAAGCGCTTTTGCTTTCGCGAAAGCATCATACGCCGTGTAAAGATCTCCCGGTGCAGCTGCGGCGTAGCCGGCCGCTTCCTTTTTACCCGGATCGGTTTCCTTGCTCTTGGTTTCCCCGTCGCGGCGGCCTTTGTTGAACAGCGCCAGGTAGATCTGCCCCCTGTACACCTGTGTTTTTGGCTGCTCCTTGGTATCGGCGTTCTCCGAAGCCAGGTCGATCGCTTCCTTAGCTTTCATAATGTAATCGGGATCCTGCGATTCTGTATAATCCTTCAGGTATTTCCAGGCTGACACAACTTTCGCCGATTGTGCATTCGCAGTGATGATCGTAACTGATGCAGCGATCATTAAAATGATTCTTTTCATACGTAACGTTTGATTTTGGTTGTTTTTAATTTTCCGGTCCGTCAATATCAACATCCTTGCCAGCATTGTCTTCTGTGCTGTCGCCGGCATCTGTATTGCCTGTGGTATCAGACGCAGCAGCTTCATCGTTTCCATATTCCACTGCCGGGTTTTCCGTTCCTTCCGCATTTTCGATGTTTTCTACCGTTTCGTCAATATCCACCTTGGTCACCGCTGCGATCGCATCGGTCTCCTTCAGGTTGATCAGCCGCACACCTTGTGTTGCACGTCCGATCACGCGCAGGTCGGCCACCGATAATCGGATGATGATGCCCGACTTATTGATGATCATCAGGTCGTTCTTGTCGGTTACATCCTTGATCGCGATCAGGTCGCCGGTTTTGTCCGTAATGTTGATGGTTTTCACACCTTTTCCGCCACGGTTGGTAACGCGGTATTCCTCGATGTCGGAACGCTTTCCGTACCCTTTCTCGGAAACCACCATTACGTTGCTTTCCTTATCAGGCATTGCGATCATCCCGATCACCTCGTTGTTCTTTTCATCACCCAGGTTGATCCCGCGTACGCCGGAAGCGTTACGGCCCATCGGGCGTACAGCCGATTCGTTGAAGCGGACCACTTTCCCCGCTTTGGAAGCGAGCATGATCTCGTTGGTGCCGTTGGTCAGCAATACCTCTAATAATGTATCCCCGTCGCGTACCGTGATGGCGTTGATTCCGTTCTGGCGCGGACGTGAGTATGCTTCCAGCGTGGTTTTCTTAATGATCCCGTTCTTGGTGCACATGATGATGAAGTTGTTGTTGATGTATTCTTCATCAGCAAGGTTCTTCACGTTAATGAATGCTTTTACCTTGTCATCGCTCGGGATGTTGATCAGGTTCTGGATCGCGCGGCCTTTCGACTGGCGGTTTCCTTCCGGAACTTCAAATGCGCGCATCCAGAAGCAGCGGCCCTGCTCGGTGAAGAGCAGCAGGTAATTGTGCGTGGAGGCCACGAATAAATGCTCGATGAAATCCTCATCGCGCGTGTTGCTTCCTTTCGCTCCCTTGCCTCCGCGAGCCTGTGTACGGTATTCGCTCAGCATGGTGCGCTTAATGTAGCCCATGTGGGAAATGGTGATCACCACTTCCTCATCGGCGATCATATCTTCCACCCTGAAATCGCCGGCGGCATATACGATCTCCGATTTACGCTCGTCGCCGTATTTGTCTTTTATCTCGTTCAGCTCGTCTTTAATGATCTGCATCCTCAATCCTTCATCATCTAAAACCGCCCTTAAATGCGTGATCAGTTTCATTAATTCATCGTATTCTTCTTTGATCTTATCTCTCTCAAGGCCAGTAAGTACACGTAACCTCATTTCAAGTATCGCTTTAGACTGAAGCTCACTTAATCCGAAGTTTTTCATCAGTCCGTCCTGCGCTTCCTGCGGCGTTGCCGATTCGCGGATGAGCTTGATAACTTCATCCAGGTGATCCAGCGCGATCAGGTAACCTTCGAGGATATGTGCGCGCTTTTCCGCCTGTGCCAGCTCGTAGCGTGTACGGCGGATCACCACTTCGTGGCGGTGCTCCACAAAATGCACGATCATGTCCTTCAGGTTCAGCATCATCGGGCGGCCACCTACCAGCGCAATGTTGTTCACGCTGAAAGAGGTTTGAAGCTCGGTATATTTGAACAGGTTGTTCAGCACCACATTGGTGATCGCATCCCTTTTAATTTCATAAACAATGCGCATTCCATCACGGTCAGACTCATCCCGGATATCGGAGATCCCCTCGATCTTCTTTTCGTTGATCAGGTCGGCAGTTTTGCGGATCATTTCCGCTTTATTGATCTGGTAAGGAATAGCATTTACAATGATGCGCTCTTTCCCGTTATCTGCAATTTCCACGTTGGTGGTTGCGCGCATAACAATCCGTCCGCGTCCTGTATGGAAAGCATCCCTTACGCCGTCATAACCGTAAATTATTCCTCCTGTAGGGAAATCGGGCGCTTTTACATACTGCATCAGCCCGTTGATATCAATTTCCCTGTTCTCGATGTACGCGATAGTAGCGTTTACGATCTCGGTAAGGTTATGCGGAGGCATATTGGTTGCCATCCCTACTGCGATCCCGGAAGCTCCGTTCACGAGCAAATTCGGGATCCTTGTCGGTAAAACGGTTGGCTCGGTTAAGCTGTCGTCAAAGTTCGGACGGAAATCAACTGTGTCTTTTTCAATATCGGCGAGCATTTCCTCGGCGATCTTCTTTAACCGCGCCTCGGTGTAGCGCATCGCTGCGGGGCTGTCGCCATCCACGGAACCAAAGTTACCCTGCCCGTCAACCAGCGGATAACGAAGGCTCCAGTCCTGGGCCATACGCACCATTGTATCGTAAACGGATGAATCGCCATGGGGGTGATATTTACCCAATACCTCACCTACGATACGGGCGGACTTTTTATGCGGACGATTTGACATTACACCCAGATCAAGCATCCCGTAAAGCACGCGGCGGTGCACTGGCTTCAATCCGTCACGCACGTCGGGAAGCGCGCGGGATACGATAACCGACATGGAATAGTCGATATAAGCCGATTTCATTTCCTCTTCAATGTTGATCAGAATAATTTTTTCTCCGTCTGCCATAATTTCTATTTCGTTTTATTTTAATTGAATATTGGTGCGATTTCCCGCACAATTGTCATAAATATAATTTAGCACAATAGTTGTTGTTCACTGTATAAATTCAGGAGTTCGAAAATACTCATTCGGTTGAAGCCGGGGCTTGTTTTAAACCTTAAATTATCAACATATTAACAGTTTTTTTGTTGATAAAAAGAAAGCAGGTTATCCCAAGGCATCAAAATCGCTAAGTACTTTTGATTTTGACTTAAAAACCTTATTTTTGTTAGGATTGTAACCCTTGAATAACGCAAACGTTATATTATATTAAAAACACAAAGCCCATTATGGAAGCAAAATTTTCACCGAGAGTAAAAGATGTGATCACGTACAGTCGTGAGGAGGCTTTACGCCTTGGCCACGATTATATCGGCACCGAGCATTTGCTCTTAGGTATTATCCGCGAAGGCGAAGGAACAGCGATCCGCTTGTTAAAAACGATCGGCGTTGACCTTATGGAACTTCGCAAAACTGTTGAAGATGCTATCGGAACAGGAAATCACAAGGTGAGCAATCTTGCGAACATCCCCCTGATGAAACAGGCTGAGCGCGCCCTCAAAATCACTTACCTGGAGGCAAAGCTTTTCAAAAGCCCTGTGATCGGAACAGAACACCTGATCCTCTCTATATTAAAAGACGAAGACAATGTGGCGACAAAATCGCTGCACAAGTTTAAAATTGATTACGATGTGATCAAGCGCGAGCTGGAAATGACCAAATCGGACCCTAAAGCGGAATTCCCCGGAACACCGCCGGATGATGATGCCGATGATGACAGCTTCAGCGCAAGCAGCACTAAAAAACCGGTCGACAGCAAATCAAAAACGCCTGTGCTGGATAATTTCGGCCGCGACCTTACAAAAGCTGCCGAAGACGGTAAGCTTGACCCGATCGTTGGACGCGAAAAAGAAATTGAGCGCGTTTCACAAATCCTTTCCCGCCGTAAAAAGAACAACCCGATCCTTATCGGTGAGCCGGGTGTTGGTAAATCAGCTATTGCTGAAGGACTTGCGCTCCGTATCGTTCAGCGCAAAGTGTCCCGCGTATTGTTCAACAAACGCGTGGTAACGCTTGACCTTGCTTCACTCGTTGCAGGTACAAAATACCGCGGACAGTTCGAGGAGCGTATGAAAGCCGTGATGAACGAGCTCGAAAAATCACCGGATGTGATCCTCTTCATTGATGAGATCCACACTATTATCGGCGCCGGCGGAGCTTCCGGTTCCCTGGATGCTTCCAATATGTTCAAGCCTGCGCTTGCACGCGGAGAGATCCAGTGCATCGGTGCTACTACGCTGGATGAGTACCGCCAGTACATTGAAAAGGACGGAGCGCTCGAAAGACGTTTCCAGAAAGTAATTGTTGAGCCTGCAACACAGGAAGAAACATTGCAGATCCTGAACAACATCAAATCGAAATACGAAGATCACCACAACGTAACCTATACCGATGAGGCGATCAAGGCATGTGTTGCCCTCACTTCACGCTATATCACCGACCGTCACCTGCCGGATAAGGCAATTGATGCGCTGGATGAATCGGGGTCACGCGTGCACATCACCAATATCAACGTTCCTAAAACGATCGTTGACATTGAGAAAAAGCTCGAGGAGATCAAAGAGGAAAAGAACAAAGTGGTTCGTTCCCAGAAATACGAAGAAGCGGCACGCCTGCGCGATACCGAGCGTACCTTGTTAGAGCAGCTGGAAATAGCGAAGAAGGCATGGGAAGAAGAAAGCAAAACGCACCGTGAAACGGTAAGCGAGGATAATGTTGCCGAAGTGGTTGCGATGATGACAGGCGTACCTGTTCAGCGGATCGCGCAAAATGAAGGCGATAAGCTGATGAAGATGGCTGATGAGCTGAAAGGCAAAGTGATCGGACAGGATGATGCCGTTAAAAAAGTGGTGAAAGCCATCCAGCGTAACCGCGCAGGGTTAAAGGACCCGAACAAGCCGATCGGCTCGTTCATTTTCCTTGGGCCTACCGGTGTTGGTAAAACACAGCTGGCTAAAATATTATCGAAATACCTGTTCGACAATGATGATGCGCTGATCCGCATCGACATGAGCGAATACATGGAGAAATTTGCGGTTTCCCGCCTCGTGGGAGCGCCTCCGGGATATGTTGGCTATGAGGAAGGCGGACAGCTTACTGAAAAAGTACGCCGCCGTCCATACGCCGTAGTGCTGCTCGATGAGATCGAGAAAGCGCACCCGGATGTATTCAACCTGCTGCTGCAGGCCCTTGATGATGGACAAATGACAGACAGCCTCGGCCGTAAGATCGACTTCAAGAACACGATCATCATTATGACCTCCAACATTGGCGCACGCCAGCTGAAGGATTTCGGGCAGGGAGTTGGTTTTACCACTACTGCGAAAAAAGATACGGAGGAAGACCATGCAAAAGGTGTGATCGAAGGCGCGTTGAAAAAAGCATTCGCCCCTGAGTTCCTCAACAGGATCGATGATGTTGTAATGTTCAACTCACTTTCGCGTGAAGACATTCACAAGATCATTGACATTGAACTGAACAGCCTCTATGGCCGCATCAATGGCCTTGGCTACCAGATCAAGGTATCGGACGAAGCAAAAGATTTCATCTCGGAGAAAGGATACGATGTACAGTTCGGTGCCCGTCCGCTGAAGCGTGCCATCCAGAAATACCTGGAGGATCCATTGGCTGAGGAGATCATCAAATCAAGCCTTACCGAAGGAGATGTGATCGAAGTGAACTTTGATAAAGAGAAGCAGGAGATCCTGATCAAGATCAGCAAGCCGAAAGAACCGAAAGCAAAGAAATCCAAGAAGGAAGATTTGTAATCGATAGAATAAAAATGAAGACCCCGCCTTTGAAAAAGAGCGGGGTTTTTCTTTTTATACAAGCAATACTTGGGAAGGCCGCTCCTACGGAGCTTAGAGGTGGGTGTTAGCCTTTATTACAAACAGGCAGCTCCTATGGAGCTATCACAACCTGTTTGCTGAACTTTATAACAGAAGCTATTGAAGATCGCGCATCCAATAAGCCTGTTTACTACACTTGCCAATGATTTGTTAGCCCCAGCGGGGTGGCCTGTTTATGGATTCTAAGCAAAAAAGCGAATCCAAGCTCCGTAGGAGCGGCCTGTAGCACGATGCCACATTCGATCATAAAAAAAGAGAGTACCGCATTATACGGCACTCTCTTTATTATTTTCAATAATGCTTATTTCTTAGTCTTTTCGCTTCCCGCAAACTCAAACCTCTTCTTCTCCACTCCGCTCTTTGTTTGCACACAAGTTCCTTCAATATCATAATTGCTTACCGTCACTTCCCATTTGTATTCATTCTTGTCATCCTTCAGCTCCGCTTCCAGCTTCACCATGTGGATCTCTGTTTCATCCTCGGTATAGGTGGTATCAAGCGTTACTTTATAAGCTGCAGGCCCAAGGGTCATTTTTTCGAACATCAGGTCGCTTTCCACTTTTCCGCTTTTGATCAGGAAATTGCTCGGAACCGCCTTGCCCCTGCCGGTTGGTTTCATTTCATAGAACTGAACATTGTATTTTTTCCCTTCCAGGAATTTGTTCTTTTGTGCCGAAACGGAAGATACGATCAGCAGTGCTGCTGCGAAAACGAATGCTTTAATGGTAGTGATATTTTTCATGTTATTTTTTTGGATGTAAACTAAGCAACTTTTTTGCCACAAATAGAAATGACTTTGTAAAACTATACTTTATCTTTGTTTTTTGAAAATAATTTACGGAAAACTTAACAATGGCGGGAATTTCATTCTGTTCCGCCGGCCTTCCGCAACACAGATCCTATGAACATTGTGAACCGCCTGCTGTATTATCTTGTTATCCTGCCCATCTCCTCGCTTCCGTTCCCGGTGCTGTATGCGCTGTCGGATCTCCTGTATGTGATCTTTTATTACGTTACGGGTTACCGGAAGAAGGTGATCTTCGGCAATATCCAGCGCTCCTTCCCGGAGAAAACAACAGAGGAGCAGGTGGAGATCTGCAAAAAATTCTATCACCACTTTTGTGACCTGATCCTCGAGAGCCTGAAAACATTCACCATTTCAGAAAAGCAGGTGGCCAGGCGCGTGATCTTCAAAAACCCGGAGCTCATCAATAAATACTATGAGCAGGGCCGCAGCGTGATCATTGCCGGCGGACATTACAACAACTGGGAGATCTTTGCCGTTGCCGTGGATGCACTGATAAAGCACAAGGCGGTCGGTATCTACAAGCCGCTTTCCAATAAGTATTTCGATGAAAAAATGCGCAACACCCGCAGCAAATACGGCTTGTACATGATCTCCACGCGCGATGTAAAAAAGGTGTTTGATGAAGAGCTGAATAACTTAACGGCTACCATTTTCGCGATCGATCAGTCGCCCTCCAACCCCGACAACTGCTATTGGATGGAATTTCTACACCAGGAAACAGGCGTGCTTTTTGGTGCGGAAAAATATGCGAAGGAATACAACTACCCGGTGGTATACGGCCGCATCAATAAGGAAAAAAGAGGACATTACAGCTTCGAGTTTTTTGAGGTGACGGACAAGCCGCTTGAAACCGCTTATGGGGAGATCACCGAAAAGGCCACAAAAATGCTCGAGCAGGACATCCGCAATCAGCCCCAGTATTGGCTCTGGAGCCACAGGAGGTGGAAGCATAAAAAGCCGGCCGGATGGAACAGGGAAACAAAAGCAAAAGAATTACAAATCAAATAATTATGAAAAAGATCGTATTAATATCGGTAGCATTTGCAACAGTGCTGCTGGCCTGCAAAACCACAAAGGCTCCAACAGCTGCACCCCCTGCTCCTGCCCCGCTTGATTGCGCAGCAACGGCTTACACGTACGAGAAGGACATCCGCCCGATCATGGAACAAAATTGCACAGGCTGCCATAATGAGAATATGAAAGCCGGGTATAATTTTTATGATATAGGTTCTGTGAAGAAAGCTGCCGTAAACGGTTATTTACTGGGAACCATAAAGCACCAGTCGGGATACGACCAGATGCCTCCTAATGGATGGCCGCTGGATCAGCCGACCATTAACAAGATAGAATGCTGGATCAATACCGGCATGAAATAAAACATGAGCTTAGCACCTTTAGCAGAGAGAATGCGTCCGACCAGCCTGGACAACTACATTGGGCAGAAGCACATTGTGGGTGAAGGTGCTATTCTGCGCAATGCCATCGCGTCCAACATCCTGCCCTCCATCATTCTCTGGGGCCCTCCGGGAGTTGGCAAAACCACGCTGGCCAACATCATCGCGCACCAGTTGAAGCGCCCGTTCTATGCCCTAAGCGCGATCAACTCGGGTGTAAAGGATATCCGCGATGTGATCGACAAAGCCAAAGGCACCGGGATGTTTGCTCAAGCCAACCCGATCCTCTTCATTGATGAGATCCACCGTTTCAGCAAATCGCAGCAGGATTCCTTATTAGGCGCCGTTGAAAAAGGCACTGTAACGCTGATCGGCGCAACCACCGAAAATCCTTCTTTCGAAGTGATCTCCGCTTTACTGTCGCGCTGCCAGGTATACATACTTAAGCATCTCGATAAGGACGACCTGCTTTCCATGCTCGAGCTTGCCATTAAAACCGACAGCGTATTAAAAACAAAAAAGATCACGATCACCGAAAATGAAGCCTTGCTAAGGCTTTCAGGCGGCGATGGCAGGAAGCTGCTCAATGTGTTTGAGCTGGTGGTGAATACCCTCGGAGGCGATGAGATCGAGATCACGAATGAAAAAGTAACAGGCATTGTGCAGCAGAACATTGCCCTTTATGATAAAGCCGGAGAAAATCATTACGATATTATCTCTGCATTCATTAAATCCATCCGCGGAAGCGACCCGAATGCCGCCGTTTACTGGCTTGCCCGGATGATCGAAGGCGGCGAAGACCCTTCCTTTATTGCAAGAAGGCTGCTGATCCTTGCTTCGGAAGATATTGGCAATGCCAATCCTACCGCGCTCGTGATCGCGAACAACTGCTTCCAGGCGGTGAACGTGATCGGCTTCCCCGAATCGAGGATCATTTTATCGCAAACGGTGATCTATCTTGCAACGTCTGCAAAAAGCAATGCTTCCTATATGGCTATCAATGAAGCCATGCAGGCGGTGCAGCAGAAGGGCGACCAGCCTGTTCCCCTGCACCTGCGCAACGCGCCTACCAAGCTCATGAAAGACATTGGCTATGGAAAAGAATACCAGTACAGCCATGGCTATGAGAATAATTTCTCCTCGCAGGAATATCTGCCGGATGCGGTAAAGGGAATGAAATTCTACGAGCCCGGCAATAATGCAAGGGAAAAGGAACTGCGGGATTTTCTCAAAAAGAGATGGGGCGATAAATATAATTATTAAAACAAAAAATCCCGCCGGAGCGGGATTTTCCATTCTAAAGAATCTTCTATTTACACGTTACGCTGAGGATCTGTCCCTCGCAGCCGAAAGTTACCTCCGCTACCGGAACAGCGATTGGCCTTGGGCATGGCTCATCGTGGCAAACCGGAACTTTGTAGAATGTAACGGTGGTAAGGAAGCCGCCTGCGAAGCAAATGCTGGTGGTTTCGCTTTGGCCCACAAACTCATAACCCGGTTCGCGCGCAGCCTGCAGGCACTCGTGCGCCGCACCGCGTGCCCTGCCGATAAGGGCATTCTCATTTTGGGATTGTGCATTGGTTACCTTTGTGGTAAGCAGCATGCAGAAAAGAAAAGCAACTGTCAGTAGTTTTTTCATAGTAGATGTTTTTATCTAAAATTCTACTCTGTTAATGGATTTTCGAATTCCTCCAGCTGAATGAATCCGCTCATAAAGCACCACTAATTAAGAATAAAAAAAACAGGAAAAAATGGGTATAAAAACGGATTTTGAAAAAATGGGTATTTTCACCCAAGGGAGGAAATAAAAAGCAAGTTTGTAAGCCGGGTTCTGTTCCTTCCCGCAAGCGAAAAGGCTTCTATCATTTATCTAAGCCGGCCGTCACCGGATGGCTTTAGCAATCTACCCGTCACGCCATCCACCTGAGTGAAATTAAAGCGAGCAGCTTCAAAAGCGTGACTTATTTGATCTTTCAACTCCCAAGGTTTACCCCTAACAACTGTTGCCAGCTGCTACCGTGAGCTCTTACCTCACGTTTTCACCCTTTCCCGGAAGCAGAACAAGTTCGCTTCCCGGTGGTTATTTTCTGTGGCACTATTCTGTCCCTTCCTTGCGGAAAAGCCTTCCAGTTAAGAAGTGGGATGCTCTGTGTTGCCCGGACTTTCCTCTCCCCTTCCCTTGCGGGAATGGCAGCGATAGAACAACTTGCGGTGTAAAGGTAATGAAATTTCAGGTGGTTTTTATGAAATGCGGTTTTACTGAAGTTTTATAACACACCCCTAACCCCTCTCGAGAGGGGAATTGCAAGGGCTCACACGAAAATTATAGTATTACCTCATCACATACATAAGAAGTATGTTCACGAGGCTAGCTGCGTGCGTTCCCTCTCGAGAGGGAATGGCAAGTGCTCACATTAAAATCATAGTATACCTCATCACATAAATAAGAAGTATGTTCACGAGGCTAGCTGCGTCCATTCCCCTCTTGAGAGGGGTTAGGGGTGTGTTAGCCGGCAGACTACCCGATCAGTATCTCCGTTGCGCCAAAGCCGTATTTGGAATAGGATGCATCGTGAAAGCGCAGCTTCATCGACGTAAGAATAGCCCGTACCTCCTGTTTCAGCCGCCCGTTGCCCACACCATGGATCACCGTAAGGCTCCGGTAATGCTCATTGATGGCTTTATCAAGCGCCTGCTGGAAATGCCGCAGCTGTACGATCACGATCTCCGCATTGCTCATGCCGCCGTAATTGTCGATCAGCTCCTCGATGTGCAGGTCGATCTCCATTTCGTACGATGCGTTGTTGATGCGGTGCGGCTTGGAAGTTTTGCCCGGACTGCCTGTGCTTCTTTTCTGAAAAAGCAGCTTGGAAAGGTCGGCCTCCGAGGCTCCCGGCTTTTGAAAATAAAGATCCTGCTGAAAATCGGTGACGTTCACCAGCAGGCATTTTTCAGGAATAAAATCGTTCTCCGTAAATGCATTTTCCTTGTACAGCTTCACCGCTTTGATCTTAATGATCTCGGAAACCGGCTGCTGATGCTCGAAAGGCTTTGTTTCATCAAACAGCAGCGCATCCACCTTCACGGTTGAAAGCAGGTCGGTGCTCTTCCTGTCGATGGTCTCGATCAGCTTCGATTCGAATGGCTTCAGCTCGCCTTTGTCCAGCAGCTCGTATCCTTTGCTTTTCAGGAAGGAAGTAACATACATCGCATGAAATGCCGTATGGTTGATCAGCCAGAGATTGAAATCGGAATGGCTGATGTCGTTTATTCGTTCGGGAGATAATGCCAGGTAAATCCCCCTTGCCGTCTCCTTCCTCGTTTCGGAAATGCTCGTATAGCTTGGTGCAGGCACTTCAGCCGGCTCTTTTATATATACGGGCTTTAGATCCGCCTCGTTAAAAACAGTAACAAGCTCCGAGATCACCACCGGGATCTCAAAGCCTTCCTCGATGGTGACGCCAACCGTGGTCTTATTAATGATCTTTGTGACCGTGCCCTCCCCTTTTTCATTCAGGAACCTTACTTTATCACCTATCTTGAATTTCATGCTGCAAATTTAAATCTAATTTCTTAACTTTGTTAGAATGAAGTTCCAAATGAAAACAGCGCTATTATTACTCTTTACAGGCTTTGCCTCCATTTATTTCGGCTGCAGCAAAGATCCTGCAATTCCCACCGGCCCTTTTTACAAAACTAAAAATGTGGTCATCATTGTGGTGGATGGCGCAAGGTATACCGAAACCTGGGGGCTTGAATCGAAGGAATACATTCCGCACCGTTACCAGATGCTGCAGGAAGGCGGCGTGTTCTGCTCAAACTTCTATAATAACGGCTATTGCTTCACCAACGCGGGGCATTCCGCAATAACAACCGGCGTGTACCAGAATATCAATAACAGCGGACTGGAATATCCGCAGCATCCATCTATCTTTCAATACTGGCTGAAAACCTTTCAGCGCCCCGCTTCGGAGGCCTGGGTGGTGACCACGAAAGACAAGCTGGCGATCCTTTCCGATTGCGTTGATCCTGCATGGCAGGGACAATACCGCCCGATGACGGATTGCGGCACTGCGGGCCTGGGGACAGGCTACCGTGAAGATTCGACTACATTCATCAAAGCGAAAGCGATCTTTTCAAATAGCCATCCGCGGATGATGCTTATTAATTTCAAGCAGCCGGATGCTTCCGGGCATGCCGCTGATTCGGCTGCTTACCTGCAGGGAATCCTCGATACCGATAATTACATTTACCGCCTCTGGCAGCAGCTGCAGAGCGATCCCTTTTACAAGGACCAGACAACGCTGATCGTGACGAACGACCATGGACGCCATACGGCAGGACATCTTGATGGCTTTGTTTCTCATACCGATACCTGCGAAGGCTGCAAGCACATCGAATTCTTTGCCATCGGGCCGGATTTTAAAAACAATTACGTAAGCACGAAGCCGTACGATCAGATCGACATTACGAATACCGTAGCGGAGCTGATGAGATTTAAAATACCGTCCTCGAACGGAAAGGTGATCTGGGACGTGTTCAAATAACTTTTCAAAGCTCGGTTTCAAATGCGCCCGAATCCTTAACGGAATAATAAGTGCGCGCCAATGCTTCACATTCCTTCTTCCATTTTTCAAGCCGGTAGTTTGAATTCGAGGAATCAAAAATGATCTGCTCCGGATCATAGCTTTTCAACAGCTCTGCGATACCCGTTTCCGCGTTCTTCGAAACAATAAGGAAATCAACCTTTACAGGCTGCCTCCATTTTTTTACCGGCGCTGCCCCGCTTACGATCACAATCTTCCTGTTATTGAACAGGATCCAGTTGTTCTGAATACAGATCTGCTCCGAGCTGAAATCCTTCGTAACGATCACAGGAGCATTAATCCCAAGCTTCCACCAGTTCTGCTTAATGTGAAATGACAATGCCTTTTCGTTCTGCGCCAGTGAAGGCTCCGTGAGCAGCACATTGCTTTTCGCATCGATAAGATCAACCGCGCTTGTTTTGGCGATATTGTAAACCACCATCCTGTGCTGCGAGTATTCATGCTGCTGCTCCATCGCCTGCATACACAGGAACAGCAGTATGGCAGACAACCCGGCGAAAAGGTACATAACTTTCGGGCGTACCAGATAAGCCACAAGGAACAGGATGATTGCATAAAGCATCCACGTTTCTGTTGCCGAAATAGAAATACCTTCCTGCAAAGCATACGGCCAGCCCCCGATCATTTTAACGGAAGCATTGAGCAGCCACACGCATTTGCCAAAGCCTGCGGCCAGGTACGTGGAAACCACGGGAACACCCGTTAATGCAAACAAGGCGATCCCGAGGTAAATGATCAGAGTGGAAACCGGGATCACGATAAAATTCGATAAAAGAAAATAGTTGGGGAACTGGTGAAAATAATACAGTCCGAGCGGGAAGGTTGCTATCTGCGCGGCGATGGAAACGGCAGTGATGCTCCATGCCTGCTCAATGAGCTTATTCTCCGGCTCGGACAAGGCAGAGATCTTCGGCTGCAGGTACACAATGCCGATCACCGCAATGTAGGAAAGCTGGAAACCCACTTCCATGACCAGGAAAGGGTCGATAGCAAGCAGCACAAAAGCAGAAGCCGCAAGTGTATTGTAAATATTGGTGTAGCGGTTAAAGGCCTTTGCTATGATGATAAAGCTGAACATGGTGGCCGCACGCAACACCGATGGCGAAAGCCCGGTAAGCGCAGAATAGAACCATAGCAGCAGGATGAGGATCACAGCCTTTAAGATGTTCCCGCGTTTTACCTTATCGAGAAAGAACAGCAGCCAGTTGAACACCACGTACACAATGGCCACATGCAGCCCGGAAACGGAAAGTACATGCAGGGCGCCGGTGCCGGAGTATGCAGAAAGGATCTCCGCATCCAGCTTGTCGGCATAGCCAAGCATGAGCGCAGCGCCTACCGCAAATTCATCGCCTTCGATATTGTCTGTTTTCAGAATGTTCAGCAGGCGGTCGCGGAGCGCATACGAGCTGCGCAGGATGCAGTTCCCTGAATTACGGCCGGCAGGCAGCCAGTGCTGCTTATCAGCGCTGCACTGCTCATACACATTATGAAGGGCAAGAAACTGCCTGTAATTGAATTCTCCCGGGTTCTGCGGCCCGGCGATCTCATTGAACGTTCCCTGCACAAGGATCTCATCGCCATACTTTAATGCCGCAGCCCGCTGATCCTTCTCAAGGTAAAGCATTACCTTCCCGCTCAGCTCCTTCCATTCAGCACCATCCTTAAGCAAGGCAAGCTCCACCACCATTTTATAGGAGCGATCTTTTTCCAGCGGCGATTGCAGCAGCCTTGCAAGAACCACAGACTTTCCGTTGGCCAGCTTCGAAACATGTGAAGCGGAGAATTTTTCGGTATTGCTGACCGTAAGCCTGTATCCCAATGCAAGTAATAAAATGTTGATCACAAGCCCGAAAACCCAGGAGCGCTTGTAGCTGATCTTCAGGGAAGGAATGAAGGTAACGGCAACGATAAAAACAAAATACGGCGCCATGATCCAGCCGAAATTGCCTGCGGTAAGCGGAAAATAAACAGCGGCGATGATCCCGGCAATAAAGGGAAGGATCAATCGTACAAGGGGGGCCTGGCTCCAGATCTTCATAAAAAACTGCGCTAAAATAAAAGATGTGCGCAAATGTATTTTTTCAAAAATGCAGTCGATCTAAGGTTTCGGGGAATAAGTGGGAAAAAGGAAAAATATTTTATATTTGTTAGAACGATTTAGTTTAACCCTTAAAACATGTATCATGGAAAATTTACAGTATTATTTTGATATGGTGGAGAACTGTATCAGGGACCTTGGCGTGGATCCTGCCATTTGCCGCGGGGAACAGGCCGGACAATGGAGCCTGAAAAAAGGATCTGCATCCGTTTGGATCGATGTATGGAACATTGAAAGTGAAGGCCGCGCCTATTTCCAGGTGCTGTCGCCGGTAATGCAGGTGCCTGCCGCAAATACGGAAGCTTTTTACCAGGAGCTGCTGGAGCTTAACTACACGTTGTACGGTGTGGCGTTTGTAAAATTCAAGGACTGGGTGTATGTGAAGCTGATCCGCGAGGTGGAGGGGCTCGAGCAGAAGGAAGCTGCCGCCACCATCAACCGCGTGGGCTGGTACGCCGATGAGTATGATGATAAATTGAAAGTGAAATATGGTGTTGTAGTTGGAGGAAGAGGATAATAAAAAAATCCCGGGGTTAAGCCCGGGATTTTTTTTGTTCATTCTGCTCAATGCCGCCAACGGAGCATTCCCCTCCTCCCAGGAGGGGTTAGGGGTGGTCATACGAATGCAAATACCACCCCGACCCTCCTACAAGGAGGGAGCCGATCCTGCAAACATCTTAATAGAAATACTAATCTAACATGTCTGCTCATTACCATCTCTTTTCATGAGGCTTATAATAATCTTTCCCTTCCGAAAATGCTTCGTATTTCCCCTTGATCGCCATTACAAGCTCAAACTGGGATGCTGTTTTAATAAACTCTTCGCTCAGGTTGCAATACGCGATAAAAGCATCAAACTCCTCTTCGCTCAGGTCGATGATCTCGTTCTTCACATACAGGCGGAACAGGTCTTTAAGAATATCCCGCTTCAGGTCTTCGTTCTCCCACTCCGCTACCTTCTGCTTCGATTTTCCGAACTTGCTGAAACGCTCGTATAGGTAAGTGATCGGACTTTCAAGCCCGTTGATGTCCTGGTAATAACGCGATCTTCTTGTCGAGTCAAGCTTCGCGATGTCCTTATCAATGTCGCTCAGGCTCCTTGTCCCGAACACGCTCACCTCTTTTAATGTGTATTGCAGCTTTTGCATTTCCACCTCTATGTAATATTGCTGCTTCATCACCGAATCCTTCAGGCAAACTTTCTTGGTGTTGTAGCCGATCACGGAAAAGAGCAGCGTATCGGACTGAAATGCGCTGATGGAGAACTTGCCATCGGTGCCGGCAAATACGCCCTGGCTGGTGCGTTTGTTAACGACCATCATTCGCGTAAGCGGTAAAAAAGCATTGTCCTTATCAAAGGCCTGGCCTGAAATGGTGACCGGCGTTTGTGCCTTCAAAAAAAACGGGCTGAGCAACAGGAGCGCAATCAAAGCTATCCGGCTGAACCGGGAAAAAGGAAAGAAGCTTTTAGTACGGTATTGCATGTATAAAATGAATGACGGGATAATTCCCAATAAATAAATGCGCTTTGCCATGAACGTACGCCCGAGCTGATTATTCTGCCGGCGCAGGCTTTTCCGCTTTTTTCTTTTTCTTGATGATCTTCGCCTTTGATTCTTCCCTCCGCAGCAAGCGCTCAATATTCTTCTGGTGCGTGATGAGCACCATGATGGCAATGAGAATGGAAAAGATGACAAGGGAAGGCACCCGTTCCTTGAACACCAGGATCACCATCACCGGGAATAAAACCGCGGCGATCATGGAGCTGAGGGAAACATAGCTGGACACCAGCAGCACAATAATGAAAATACACATGGCGCTCAGCGCCCCGAAAAGGTGCACGGCGAGTACGATCCCCAGCAGCGTTGCAATGCCTTTCCCGCCCCTGAACGAAGCGAAGATCGGGAAAATATGGCCGATGAGCGATGCGATTCCCAGCACTAATTGCAGGTTGGTGAACTGGTTACTGTGCGGCGTATAATTGCTTATGTACGCAAGGTTCACAGCAGCAAAGCCTTTCAGCACATCGATCAGCAATACGGGAATGCCGGCCCTTTTGCCGAGCACGCGGAATGTGTTGGTGGCGCCCGCATTTCCGCTGCCGTATTCACGTACATCGATCTTATAGAAATACTTTCCTATCCACACGGCCGTTGGAATGGAGCCTAATAAATAGGCTCCGATCAGCAGCATGATATGTAATGAAGTTATCAATTTCTATTCTTCTGCGCTTTGCGTTTTACGTAAGAACTGCACTTTTTTGCTCGGCGGACAAATATTGAAATAGTAATTCGGCTCCTTCTTATCCTTGTCGCCTGCCTTTTCACGCTTCTCCTGCTTCAGCTCCTTCAAGGCAGTGTTGAATGCTTCGTTCGATGAAACAGCCAGCATGGTTCCTCTTGTGTAATTGAAGTAATACCAGTTGTTCTCATCCAGCTGGATGTAAATGTTGAGAATGTCGCCGCCGCGTTTTTTCACCAGCTCTACCCTGCCGTCCACATACTTATTGATCTGGGTCTTGCCCATGCTTCCGATCCCGATCTTACCGTTGGAAGTGTAGGAGCGCGTATCCTTGTTCCATTTCATTTTCAGGTCGGTGAAGAAGATGGTCTTCTTCAGCTCGTCAGGGAATTTCTTGTAGGAGCCGTAAAGATTCAGCTGGGAGATCAGCTTGTCTGCCTGGTCCTTGCCAAGCATCTCGCGCATTCCTTTTTCAAATACAGGGCGCGAAAAATCGGTCGGCTTCAGGTCTGCAAAGTTTACGATCGCATCCGACATTTTATCCAGCGCTCCCTCATCGAAGAAGAAATCGGTGGTCATCAGCATGTCGAATGAAACCGAATCGGGGATCAGGTAATGAATGGCGCTTCCAAAGGATTGCACCTTCACCTGCCCGAAATCGCCGCCCAGGTCGATCTTTCCTTCACCGTACACTTTGCACTGCGCCGTATTCAGGCTCAGGTAATTGCCCGGCAGCGAGCGTTCCACCAGCTTCTCCTTGTTGGAGATGCGGTACTCGCGCGTTGCCTTGTCGAAGAACAGGAAGCCTGTTGCCGGCAACACGTAGGGATCATTCGTTGACTCCTTCGGTGAAAGGAATGCCGAATAGAAATGCGTGGAATCGGTGGTCACCATCAACGACGCTGCAAGCGGCTTGCCTGCGCCGTCTTTCGGAAGGCTGTCGACCGGAATGTAAATGCTGTTCGGGTTGATCTCCGATTCAAATTTGAACCATACTTTAGGAATACCTGCACAATCGTGCGAGATGCGCGCCGTTCCGTCGAACACAAGGAACTGGTTGGTAGCCTTCAGCTTCACTTTTCCCTTGTATTCAAAATTAGGGCTCAGGCGGAATTTGCTCGAATCCGCAATGTTGGTTTCAGCGTAGGTCTGGAAGGTTGTATCCACGCTTACATTGCTGAAGTAGAAGGTTTGCTTTGTTTTGATCTCATCCACGTAATCATAATAGCCGGAGCCTGCATAATTCTTTCTTGCAAACACATTCACCGTGCAATTGTAAAGGTTGTGATACTTGGTGATGGCATTGGCTATGATCTTGGAATTTGTGAGTGTGTGGATCACAGCATCCTTCTCAATGGTCACATCGCCTTTATCAGGATAAATGCGGGCGTCGGCTACGTTAATATATTTTACCTCTTTGGCTGAAATGATATTTTTTTTCAGGTCTACTTTGGCAGCAGGCGAATAGAAGGCTAACGAATCCTGCTTGGGATGCGTTGAGATCCATTGTGGCCCCGTCAGATCCACGTCATCGTTTGCCGTCTTCTGAGATGCTTTGCTGGCTCCCAGCTCGATGCTGTTCTCATCCATGAACCACTTGAAATTATCCATATAGCACATGTACTGGTTTACAGGAAATAGTACAGGCGAAGCTTTGCCATTGGCTTTGAATTCGCCGAAGCGCTTGGAAAAATCGATCTTTGCATTTACATTATTAGTTGCAAGAGCTACGCCGGCCGCATCCATTGCTTTTAAGCTGAAGCTGGCGCTGTCAGACTGCAAAATATCAGCAGTGAATTTAACCAGTTTAGCATTTAATTTAGCGCCACTAAAATCAGCGCCCCCGCTACCTAATAGTTGTTTTGGAGTTAGCGACAGATGCCCGTCGAATTGCGCCTGCCCGTTGAACGCCTGGAATTTTTTCACCTTGTTATTATATACCACCATGATATCCTTTTGCGGCATCCAGTGCATTTTTACACTATCGCCGTGAACCTGTGGGAATTCAGGCTTGGTCTTCTGCTCCTTCACATCAAATGTTTCCGCTACCGCATTGGTGGAATCGGGGAAGAAGATGAAGTCCTTCGACTTGGTAACGGAGGTTACAAAATTAATGCTTCCATCCCCGCGCAATCCCTGGTTGCTGAGCTTCACGGCGCTGTTAAAGCTTCCTTTGCCGCCATAAACAGGGTAGCCGGCTGCGGGCGACTGCGTTATAAACCCTAAGGAATAATCGTTCTGCAGCGTTAATGATTCCTTGATGGTCGGGAAGATCCCTGCCGAAACGAACTCTCCCTTAAAGTTCAAACCCTCGTTTGAAAAGTTGTCCAAGCTGTCGATCGTAAAAGGCTCGAGGTGGAAATAGAATTTATCCTTCGGGTATTTACCGTTCTGGATGTACTTTTTGTCGTAGTACGCATACGAATCCTTGAAGCTGTTGAAGATCGGGTATTGCGGGAATTGCTTTCGGCCCGACTTATTCGCGGGATTATCGATCTCAAGGTCGCCATCAATATGCTCCACCACCGTTCTCACTTTCACCAGCGGGTATTCGCCGTAGGCATCGGGCTCACGGGATTTTACCATCAGCCTTAGCGAATCCACATTCTTCAGGTTGATGATGAATTTGTTGTAATCGAACGAGAATTCCTTTCCGAAGAAATCGAAGCGGCCTGCATGCACCACGCCTGCAAAAGAAAAATCCCGGTTCTTCTTCAGCACGATCTTCTGCTCTTTCGGGTAGATCACCACACTTTGCGAATCGCTCATATATACCTGCTTTACGCCGAAAATGGTCATGTCGTAATTCAGCAGGTTGATGCTTGCATTGCTTGCATTCCTCACTACGGAAGGAAACTGGATCACATCATTGTCCACATGCCCCGCTTTCGCAGAAATATAAGTGAACAGCTTTTCATTCACGTTCACTTCATCATCCTCTATGTCGTAAGTGATAAAGCCCATTGCGGAAAGACGAACGAGCATCGGCTGCACATCCTTCAGCGCGAACTTTATATACCTGGCATACTCCGAGCCATAGAACTTCCTGTTCTCCCCGTTCTTTTTCATTACGTACTCGCGCATCTGGAACAGCGGGTTGATCGCATCGATACCCTGCACGGCCTCATACCTGTCGCCGCGGAAATAGTTTGCCGACTCGAACATGGCATCTTCCTGCGAGTTCCCTACAAGCATGCGCAGGTCGATCTTCGGATCATCGATCTTCCAGGCAAGCTCTTCGAAATACATGTCCACCATGTGAAAAGTGTTGAGGAACGGTGATCTTGAAACACCATCGTTGGTGCGGATGAGCGACAGGGTGCGCTCCTGTACCATAAATTTCATGTTCACGCTCGGGTGCGTAACGGAATCCTTGTCGAAATAAATTTTTATGTTGGCGGTTTCCGCCGTCAGCTTTTCCTTGGTAACCCCAATGAGCTTTGCGCCCACGATCAGCACCACTTTCCCTTCGCGCTTGAAGATCAGCTTCGCATCTTCCTCCTTGTTACCGGACCCGAGGAATTTCGGGCCACGCTGGAGAAATCCGCCATCGTAATCCACATCCTTTGCAATGTTGGGGATCTGCATCCGCTTGCTGTACGAATCGAAGCGGGGATAAGAAATATTGCCCTCTTTTTCGGAAACCACTTTTTCCGTAAGCTGTCCGACCAATGGCTTCTGGAAATAATTTTTATTGTAAAAGGTAACGGAATCGGCTGTAAAACCGCTTGTTTTCAATGTGATCTGGTATTTTTTCAGCTCGGCCCACACGGTATTCTCATCGAGGCCGGCGCGCTTCCAGTTCACTTTTCCGGTTTCACCGATGAACACTCCTTTGTACGGATAATACACGCCGCGCGTATTATACACGATCCCGCTGTCGCGCTGGTTGTTATAGCAGCGCAGGTTCAGGCTCGGGAAGATCACTTTCGGAACGCTGTCGTACTCGAAGATGTATTTGTTGTTGTTGGAGGAATACTCCACTACCGCCGATTTGTAGAAGGTGTTGGAGGCGAAAAGGTTCTCGCTCATCTGCAGGTAATCGGAATAATTTTTCAGGATCTTTGCATTCAGGATCTTGTTCACGCATTCCTGCCAGCTGAGGAAGTGATCTTCGCTTTGCTTGGAAGTGGCGAAGTTCATTACCGAATTCAGGTAGCTTTTATATTCGGGAAGAATGCGGATCTTCCTTTTCACCATGAGGTTAAAGCAGTCGTAAGTGGCTTTTTTCAGGTTGCCGGTATAGTCGGGGCTGTTCCAGATGAGCGTAAAGGCTTCCATGTATTCCTTCACTTCTTTCTTGTCCATGTTGGTAGCCTCGAACATGGTTTTTACATCATCCAGGAACTTAATAGGGTCTTCGGAGAACTGCTTGATCGGGTTTAATTGAGCTGCGGCTTTTTGTGTGGGCAGAAGGCTTACAAAAAGTAAAAAAGCAAACGTTATCTTTTTCATAGTGATATTAAGCGGGTTTGATAAAATGCAGCATGGTCCATTGCTCGCTAACAGCCTTGTCTTCAAATTTTAATCCAAGTTCAGTTGCTTTAAGACTTAGTTCTGTGATGTCAGTCTCAAAAAAGCCGCTTAAAACCAGGTTACCTCCTTTTTCGAGCGACTGAACATACACGGGCAGATCGGCCAGCAGTACATTTTTATTGATATTCGCTAATATAGTATGAAATATTTTTTTCTGCAAAATTTCCGCATTGCCTTTATGAACAAGCGTATTGTTGATATTATTTTTCTCTAAATTCTCAATGGTGTTCTCATAGCTCCATTCATCGATGTCCACCGCCATTATGGGGTTAGCGCCCATCATGGAGGCGACGATGGCAAGCACGCCTGTGCCGCAGCCCATATCGAGCAGCGGCCTGCTTTTAACATTTAATAACATTAATTTGCGGATCATCAGCTGCGTGGTATGGTGATGCCCGGTGCCGAACGACATTTTCGGCTCTATGATCACATCGTAAATAAAGCCTTCTTTTGCTGGATGGAACGGCGCGCGGATGTAGCATTTGCCATCCACCTCTATCGGCTGAAAGCTGCTCTCCCACTCTTTGTTCCAGTTCTGCTGGGGAATTATTTTTGAAGTATGGCTTATTTTGAAAAAGTCGGCGTAAAGCGACAAGGCAAGGTTCAGCCTGTTCTCATCGTAATGCTGCTCCTGGATATACGCGCAGAATCCTTTTTCATTCTCCACGAAGCTTTCATAGTCCAGCTCGGAAAGCTGCGCTATGAGCACATCGCTGCCTTGGTCTTTGGGTTCTACTGTTACACTGAGTTCTATGTAATTCATTTTTTAATTTGTTCGTTTGGGAGGTTGAGGGACTTAAAAGAGATCCATTCGCTTAGGCTACACACGTTCTCGACTTCGCTCGAACTGACAGGCACACAATTCGTATTATTCGTAAAGATCCGCGATCCGCACTAAAATGAGTTGGCGATCGCCACAAAATCCGCAGCCTTGAGTGATGCGCCTCCAACAAGTCCGCCATCCACATCCAGGCAGCCGAAGAGTTCCTTTGCATTTTCCGCATTGCAGCTTCCGCCGTAAAGGATGGAAATGTTCTCGGAAATTTCCTTGCCGTACTTTTTATTGATCTCGGAACGGATGAAATGATGCATGCCCTGCGCCTGGTGGCTGCTGGCCGTTACGCCGGTCCCAATAGCCCATACCGGTTCGTAGGCGATGATGAGCCTGCTGAAATCGGATGCCGGCAAATGGTACAACGCTTCCTTCAGCTGCTGCCTTACGATCTCGAGGTGCTGGTTGGAATTGCGGTGCTCGAGGTTTTCGCCCACGCAAAAAATGGGAATTAAGTTATTAGCAAGCGCGATGTTTACTTTCTGGGTAAGGATAGAAGTTGTTTCATTGAAATAATTCCTGCGTTCGGAATGCCCGATGATCACGTAACCGGCCCCTGCCGAGCTGATCATTTCCGCCGACACTTCGCCTGTATAGGCGCCGCATTCGAGCTGGTGGCAGTTTTGTGCCGCAACGGCATAATCGCTTTTGCCATTCAGCTTTTCGATCGCTGATGTGAGGTGGATGAAAGGCGCTGCAAAGATCTTGAGCACATCTTCCGGAGATGAAAGTGAAAGTACCTCATCGATCAGGCTCATGCCCTGCTGAAGGTTCTTGTTCATTTTCCAGTTGCCTGCAACGATCTTTCTTCTCATGTTTGATGTTTTAAATTAATAATGGATCATTTTCCGTAAAGCTTCAGGTCTTCCTCGTATTTTTTCAAATCCCAGCGGATTCCCCAGTTCCGGAGGTATTCATCCAGCGTGCCCAGCCCCAGCTTAGCCCTGCGCTTGTCAACATTCGCCGGATCTTCCATCGGCGAAACATAATATTTGCCCTCCACGCTTACAATGGAGCTTCCGTACAGTTGTTTTTCCCCCTGCCTTACCAGCACAAGGTCTTCCAGCATGGCCAGGTCGTAAGGGTCGGCCTTTCCCGTTTTAACGGCTTCCCGCATCACCGGAAGGTATTTCAGCTGGGTGGCAAGCGACGAATGCTGCAGCACAAGGCCGAGTGTTGTATTGCCATTGCTGCCAACCACTTCTTTTCCTATCCAGCCGTATTTATCCAGGAGGCCGCTTACAATGATCTCGTTGATTGAATCTTTTTCATGGATGACCTTCCTGATATTCTTTCCTTCAGGCGATGAAGCGCCGAATTCCTTATCCACGCTGATCTGCTGGAAACGGTACGCCTGGTCATCGTGGTAAACGCTGTCCATGAGCTTCAGCAGCGCCTTGTTCAGCTTTGCCTCATCCTTGCCGATGTTCTGCTTCACGATGTTGAGCAGCTGATCCCAGCGGGCATCCTTGTTGAGTGATATCAGCACCGAATCGGTGGAGATGCGGTCGTAATTATCGTACTTAAAGGCATCCGCCACCTTGAACAGCTGGTAGAATGCCGAATCCTTGTTACCCGCCAGCGTCCATGCGCATGCCGCATTGTACCTGTCGGCACGGTAGGCTTTCCAGCCGTTTGCACGGAATGCTTTGGTGTATGTTTCAGCGGAGCGCTTGTATTGCTTATTATCGAACAGGCCTTTTGCCTCCCTGGTAAGCTCTGTATATTTTGCGGAGCTTTGCGCAAAAGCGCTGCACACCACAGTTAACAACACGATGACCGAACTATATAACTTTTTCATTGAAGAATAATAAAAGGAATAAATTATTGCACCCTTACGCGCGGATCCAGGATGCCGTACACAATATCAACAGTGATGTTGATGAATACGAACACTACGGCAAACACAAGCGTGGCGCCCATTACAACCGGAAGGTCGTTTTTCTCGAGGGCATCCACCACTTCATTCCCGATCCCGCGCCAGTTAAATACCCTTTCTACAAAAACGGCGCCAGCCATAAGGCCTGCAAACCAGCCGGACACGGCTGTGATCACCGGGTTAAGGGCATTTTTGAGCGCATGCTTGAACACCACCTTGTAGAAGCTGAGGCCTTTGGCGGTGGCGGTGCGGATGTAATCCTGCGAAAGCACATCGAGCAGCGATCCGCGGGTAAGCTGGATGATGATGGCGAGCGGGCGCAGCCCGAGCGTAAGCGTTGGCAGCAGTAAGTTCTTCAGCACCAGCTTCTGGTCGCCGAAATCGTCGATGTAATACAGCGAGCCCTGGTGGTTAAGGCCTGTATAATCACGAAGGATGTAACCGAAGAACCAGGAGATGATAAGCCCGATGAAGAACGAGGGCAGCGCCATTCCGAAGATGGCAAACACGAGGGAGCCTTTGTCGAAAAATGAATTTTTCTTGATGGCAGCCCAGATCCCGAGCAGGATCCCGAAAAATGCGCCGAAGGTGATCGCGGAAAAGGCAAGCACCACCGTGGCCGGCATGGTGTCCTTAATGATGTCGGATACTTTCCGCTTCGTAATGTACGACCTTCGCAGGTACGGGTATTTCAGGATCAGCACCTTCGTGGATGAGATTGAAAACAGCTTTGTGTAAGATGAATATTTATCAGGATTGAGGTACAGGTAATGCTCCTTGTCAACGGGATCATGCACCGAGACCGGCGAAAGGTCATTCAGGTACATGATGAACTGCGTGGTGAGGGATTTGTCGCGGCCAAGGTCTTTGTTGATGGCATCGATGGAAGCCTGGTCGGCACGCTGCCCGAGCATCATCCTTGCCGGATCGCCGGGAAGCACGTTGAACAGCAGGAAAACAACCGTGATCACTCCCAGCAAGACCAGGAATCCGTATATCAATCGCTTAATTATAAATTTTACCACAGCTTACTTCTTAAAATGTTTTTCCTTCACATCGCTGAAAGAGGGAAAGGAATGATAATGCCACATATCGATCACCACCGGCCCTTTGAACAATACCAGGCCGGGATTTGAGCGGATCATTGTTTTGAGCGGCACGTCATCCGGATTGGTATAAAACGGGTACTGGACGTTATTCTCTTTTTTAAATGCAAGCTGCGTAAGGCTGTCGGATGAAGTAAGCCCTACAAATTCGATCTTGTTCAGCGCACATACGGCGGCAAAATCATTGATTGCGCCCTGCACGCCCTTGTCGGCCTTATTCAGGTCGTATTCCACCAGCATGAATTTATAGCCTTCCTTCTGCAGGAACTCATCGGTGTAATTTTCGCCGTATTCATTGGTCATTACAAAGCCTATGATCTCCTTCACATCCTTATCCATGTTCTCGGTGCGGTTGCTTACATAATCCCAATCCTTATCCCAGTTCTCCGGCCATCTGTCAAACTCCTTCTGCTCGCCTGTTTTCTTATTTTTCAGCGTGTAATAGAATTTCACATTCGGGTGCATGGCCTTGTACATATCGGTGCCTATTTTGTAGGCCCTGAAATCCTTTACAGGCATGTAGTTATAAGTGTAGATCGGGAAAGCGGTGCTTGCAAGGAGAACGATAACAAGCGCAGCATTTTCAAGGCGGGTGTTATTGAACAGCGGGTTGATGTACTGCCTGCCTGCGAAAAGCACGATGATGAGCACCAGCAGGAACACATCCTTGCCGAAGGATTGCCATGGCGTAAGCGGGATCGCATCGCCGAAGCAGCCGCAGCTGTTCACTTTGTTGAAATAAGCCGAGTAGAATGTGAGGAACGTGAAGAACACGATCATGAGCAGCAGCAGCCAGAGCGTAAGCTTTATCCGTGCACCCATCAGCAGCATAACGCCAAGCACCACTTCAAAGATGCAGATGAACATGGCAAGCGGAACAGCGGCAGGCACCAGGAAATGCGTGCCGAACACTTCGAAATATTCTGTGAGCTTGTATGAAAAGCCCATTGTATCATTGGCTTTGATAAGGCCGGAAAAGATGAACAGCAATCCGACTACGATACGGCAAATGGTAGTTATGATCTTCATGTCTATTCGCTTAATTTTATCAGTGCAAACACGGAATAATTGATCATGTCGTGAAAGTTGGCATCGATCCCTTCGGAAATGATCGTTTCGCCTTTATTATCCTCGATCTGCTTGATGCGCAGGATCTTCATGAGGATAAGGTCGGTGAGCGAGCTAACCCTCATATCGCGCCATGCCTCGCCGTAATCGTGGTTCTTATTTTCCATCAGGCCTTTCGCTTCGCCGGAATGCTTGTCGTACAGCTTGCTCACTTCATCCGCAGGAAGCTCCATGCGGCTGTCGTTCTTTAATGCAAGCTGGATAAGGCCAATGATGGAGTAATTGATGATGCCGATGTATTCGGAACGGATATCGTCGATGATTTTTTGAGTACCTTTATCCTCGATGTTCCGGATGCGCTGTGCTTTGATAAAGATCTGATCGGTAATGGAGCTGGTGCGCAGCACACGCCATGCAGTCCCGTAATCTTTCATTTTTTTAATAAAAATATCTTTGCAGGAATTGATTGCTGTATCGTATTGCGTAGATGTCTTATTCATAATAAAAAATCAGAGAAGTGGAGATCTGGAGAATCTGGGATTTAGCCATTTAATTCAACAATTCTCTTTTTCAATAAATCAACAAATCCATTAATGAGCGCACAAGATACATTTTTTTCTCTGAAAACAGAGCGGATTTTTGACCAAAAGCCTAATCCGGTGATAATGGGTATTTTAAATGTAACGCCCGATTCTTTTTTCGACGGCGGAAAATACACGGAAGAGGCGCAATGGCTGGAACATGCGGGGAAAATGCTGGAGGAAGGGGCCGGCATTATTGATGTGGGCGCCTGCTCTACCCGTCCGGGCGCAGCGCACATCAGCGAAGAGGCCGAATCGGCGAGGCTGCTCAAAGTGGTGGCATCGCTCCGGAAGCATTATCCCGGAACCCTGATTTCTGTTGATACTTTCCGGGCGGCGATCGCGGAAAAGGCGGTGGATTGCGGCGCTGGCATGATCAACGATATTTCGGGCGGCACGCTGGATGACAGGATGTTTGAAACCGTTGCCCGGCTCGATGTTCCGTATGTACTTATGCACATACAGGGTACGCCCCAGAACATGCAGGAGCAGCCGGTTTACAAGGATGTGGTGAAGGAAGTATATGAATTCCTTGAAACAAGGCTGAACCGGCTGAACGAACTGGGGCTGAAAAAAGTGATCCTCGATCCCGGATTCGGCTTCGGGAAAACAACGGAGCACAACCTGGAGCTGTTCCGCAACCTGGAAAAATTCGGGGATTTAAATGCTCCCCTCCTGGTGGGTATTTCCCGGAAATCAATCGTAAATAAAGTGTTGAATATCAAATCAAAGGATGCGCTTAACGGAACAACTGTTTTAAATACGATCGCGCTGCAGAAAGGCGCAACGATCATTCGCGTTCACGATGTAAAGGAAGCAAAGGAAGTGGTGACGCTGGTTCAGAAAATAAAAAATGCGGATCATTGATCCGCATTTTTATTGAAATCATTATAGTCACTTCGAGTTCGACCAAAGGGAGAGTATCGAGAAGTAGACCAGTTCTCGATACTTTCGCCGGAAAGGGTGAAAACTCGAACTGACCGTACTACTGTTTCATAATCTTCTTCACAGCTATACCCTGCTTCGATTCAATCTTCAGAATGTAAAAGCCTTTTGGCAGCTCCTCCACACCGATATAGGAATTGAGCTGGAAATGCTCCACCATTCTTACAAGCTGTCCCTGCACATTGATGATGCTCACCGTTGCCTCTGTAAGCTCTGCCGATGAGGTGCTGATATTCAGCCTGTCTTCCACCGGGTTCGGGAAAATGCTGATCTGGTTATCAAGCGAAAGCTGATCCGCAATGCCCGTGGAAAGGTCTTCCGTTACCGCTAAAGTGGAAAGCTTGATGATATCGCCGCTCACTGTTGTGCTGGCGTTGGTTACATTGAACGCACCGTAGAACGTAAAATCGCCGCTGCCTGCAGCAGGGGCCGTCCAGTTGAAGGTCCACGTGGCGGTGCCTGATGGGAACGAGGCGCCTGCCGATTTGTGTGTAATGTACTTTCCGCTGCCGATAACCTGTGTGGTAGTGGAGCTGGTGACAACTATCGTCCCTTTTTTTACGCCGGCCGTAGTTTGCGGTGAAATTTCAAATCCGAACTTGGTTTTTCCCGCCTGCGTGATGCTCGCAGTTACGGTGTATGTTTGCCCCGGAACATAGCCCGTAGCCGGGATGGTGGAGGTGATGAGGCCTGCGACCGTGGTTGCGGCCGTTCCCGTATGACAGGCGGTGCAATTAGCGCCGTCGGCCGGCGAGCCTGTGCGTGAAACAGGTGCGCCGGTAACATTGCCCGTTACATCCGTTGTAAGTGCGTTGCTTGCTATTAATCCTGCCGTAAGGGCAAAAACAGAGATTACAAATTTGGTAGTTTTTTTCATTCTCAGTGATTTATGCCGACAAAAGTACAGTTTAATTCCTGCACTGCAAATCACAAATTGCGTCATTGCTGGTACTTTTCGCGGCTCTGCCTCCTGAATTCCTCGGGTGCCATGCCGGTGTTTGTTTTAAAAAAGCGGCTGAAATAAGAAGGGTCGCTGAAATGAAGCTGGTAGGCAATTTCCTTTGCAGTGCCGGCCGAATGCAGCAACAGGCGCTTCGCTTCAAGCACAAGCCTGTCCTGGATCTGCTCCCCTGCCGTTTTACCGGTAAGCTTCTTGATGCTTTCGCTCAGGTGGTTCGGCGACACATTCATCATCTCGGCATACTCGTTCACTTTGTGCAGTGTAATGAATTTCTCCTCGAGCAGCGCATTGAACCTCAGCAGCAATTGCTGCGCATTGGCATCGGCCTTTCCGCCCGCGCTGCTTTGCATGTGGCTCCGGCATTTCATAAGCAGGATGGAAATAAAGGCGCCCAGCAGCTTATCGCGGAAGGGACTGCTGCTGGTGAATTCGGCTTCCATGCTTTTCACCAGCGCTTCAACTTCCGAAAATACGCTTCCCGGTAAGGAAAGCACCGGATGCGCGGTTTTGTTAAAAGCCGGAAAATCGTTCAGCACAGCGGTATCGGTAGAGTTCAGAAACATGAACTCCTTGGAAAAGGCGATCACATAACCTTTGGTATCCGGGCTTCGCTTGAGCGCGTGCACTTGTCCGGCGGCTACAAAATGAATGCTCTGCGGGCCTATTTCATGCACATCGAAATCGATCATGTGCTTTCCGCCGCCGGCAGTAAAGAGCAGCAGCTCATAATAACTGTGACGGTGCGCCTCGTTGGTGGAATAGTCGGAAGGCGCATTCAGCGCAATGATCCTGCAGGAGGTATCATCCGTTTCAACAAGGTCGTGTATCGGGATTTGTGTCGTCATCAGATTTGTATCTTCAATCCATCGTAAGCAAGCCGGATGTTATCGGGCAGCTCCTTCTCCACTTCGGCATGCAGCCCAAGCTGGTGGCTGATGTGCGTAAAGTACGCCATTCCCGGCTTCAGCTCCTTCACAAGATCGATGGCCTGCTGCAATGTGAAATGGGAAATATGCTCTTCCCTCCTGAGCGCATTCAGCACAAGCACTTTCGAGTTCTTTATCTTTTCCTTTTCCTTCTCTGAAATGTAATTCGCATCAGTAATGTAAGTAAAATCGCCGCAGCGGAAACCTGTTACGGGCAGCTTGTAATGCATCACATCTACCGGGATGAACTCAACGCCTGCAACACGGAACGGATCATTGCCAATGAGGTGCATTTCCACTTCCGGGATCCCGGGATATTTAAAGTCGCTGAAGATATAGGCAAATTCCCTGCGGATAGCATCCTGCACACGCTGCGAGGCAAACACATCCATTTTCTTTTTCAGGATAAAGTTAAAAGCGCGGATGTCGTCAAAGCCTGCAGTATGGTCCTTGTGCTCATGTGTGAACAGCACCGCCTCCATCGTCTTCACATTTTCGCGGAGCATCTGCTGCCGGAAATCGGGGCCTGTGTCGATCACGAAATTTTTGCCCTGCTCCTCGATCAAAACAGAGCTGCGCAGGCGGTTGTCTTTCGGGTTTTGGGAGGTGCACACTTCGCAGGGACAGGCAATGATGGGAATGCCCTGGGATGTTCCTGTACCTAAGAATGTGACCTGCATGGTTCGCAATGATTTATTGATAGGGTAAATATAAATCTCATCGGCCTCAATAGCTAATTGTTTTGGAAAAAAAATGACAGCCTTCTGAAAAAATCATTAAGTTTAAACTTTCTAACAGACATTTATGTTCAGGCGTTTCTGGAACTCATTATCTTTTATTGGGGTGAGGCCGGCGTATGACGACAAGCTGGTCAGGCGCATTGCGCTCACTAACCAGTTCTGCTTCATTACGCTGTTCATCTGTATTTTCAGCGGCCTCAACAATTATCTTCTCGGGGATCCGTATTCGGCGGTCATCATCGAGTTCTACGCCTTTCTGTGCCTGATGGTCTTCTGGATCAACGGTGTGGGTTATCACCGGGTGGCTACGTCGTTCCTGCTGATCGCCATCTCCACGATCATCTTTTTTTTCGACTCCTATTCCGGCCGGCTCTCCGGCACTTTCCTGTATCACTTTCCGCTGATCCTTGCCATTGCCTTTATGCACGACTTCAGGGAGAAGAAGCTGCTCGCCTTTCACCTTGCGCTGCCAATGGCCTACCTCATGATCAACCTATGCACGCATTACAGCCTGTTCGCTTCTCCCACGCTTACAGATGAATCGCGTTACCGGATGTTCTTTTTCAACCTGATGTGCAGCGCCGCTGCGATCGGCTTTTTCATGTACCTCACCATTGCCAACAACATCCGCGAAAGCAAAGTGTTCGAGCAGCGGCTCAACGAGCGAAAAGCAACGGAACAAGCTATCAAGCATGCCCTGTCGGAAAAAGACATTTTACTGGCGGAGATCCATCACCGGGTGAAGAACAACCTCGCGATCATTGCGAGCCTGTTCAACCTGCAGATCAGCACGGTGGAAAATGAGGACGCAAGGAACATCCTGCTTGAAAGCAAGAACAGGGTAAAGTCGATGGCGCTGATCCACGACCGGCTTTACAAAAGCGATAACATGACGGATGTGGATTTTGCAAAATACACCAAGGAGCTGATCGACGAGATCCAATACTCCTATCCTACCGTTTCCAACGCGGTGATCGTGAACACGCACATCAGCAACATCCAGCTGAATGTGAATACGGCCATTCCCTGCGGGCTGATCCTGAACGAGCTGCTGACCAATTGCTACAAATATGCTTTTGAAGGGCGGACCGACGGCGTGATCGACATCGAGTTCACGAGCATCGGGAACATGCTGCGCTTAATTGTAAAAGATAACGGCGTGGGCTTGAAAACCGGTTACAGGGATAGTGAATCGCTGGGCATGGTGGTGATCCAGTCGCTCTCGGAGCAGCTGGACGGCGATTTTAAATTCAGCGTGAACAATGGAACAAAGTTCGAACTGAAATTTGAGCAGGTGCTGCCGGCGTAAATAAGCTACTTGCTCACCATCTCCTTCACAGCAAACAGCTCCTTCAGCTTCGAAACCGTATAATCGATCTCCTCTTTGGTATTGTGCTTGCAGAAAGAAAAACGCACCGAGGGACAGGTCACATCCGAGCCGATGCCTCTCAGCACATGCGATCCCTGCTCGCTGCCGCTGGTGCAGGCGCTGCCGCCGGAAGCCGCAATTCCTGCAATATCGAGGTTGAACAGCAGCATTTCAGCATTGCTGGTCTTTGGAAAACGAACGCTTAACACAGTGTACAGGCAGTTATCGAGGCAGGAGCCGTTGAACTCAACGCCGGGAATGGCTTCCTTCAGCTGCTCCACCATGTATCTCTTCAGCTCCATGATGTGTTGCTGGTGATGCTCCATGTCGCGGTTGGCGATCTCCAGCGCTTTTGCAAGCCCGATGATGCCGTATAGGTTTTCGGTGCCGCCGCGCATGTTGCGCTCCTGCGAGCCGCCGTAGATCAGCGGGTTGATGGTCACCTTCCCGTTCACATATAAAAAGCCAACGCCTTTCGGCCCGTGAAATTTATGGGCAGCGCAGGTAATGAAATGTACTTTCACCTTCTGCAGGTCCATCTGGTAATGGCCCATGGTCTGCACTGTATCCGAATGGAACACCGCATTGTATTTTTCGCAGATCTCTCCAACTTCCTTCAAAGGCAGCAGGTTCCCGATCTCGTTGTTCGCATGCATGAGCGATACCAGCGTACGGCCGTTCTCGCTTAGCAATTGATCGAGGTGTTTCAGGTCCACATGTCCGTTCGGCGTGAGGTTCACAAAGCTGAGCTTTATGGTGCCTGCCTCTGCAAGCGCTTCCAGCGTATGCAGCACGGCATGGTGCTCGATGCGGGTGGTGATGGCATGCCTGATGCCCATATCCTGCACGCTGCAGCGGATAGCCTGGTTGTCGGCTTCGGTACCGCCGGAAGTAAAGAATATTTCGGATGGGGAAACGTTCAGCGATTTGGCTACCGACTTACGGGCGCCTTCAATGGCCGCACGGGTTTTACGCCCGAAGCCATGTGTGGAGGATGGATTGCCGAAATGCTCGGTCATGTATGGCAGCATAGCCTCTAATACTTCTTTGTCGAGGGCGGTGGTTGCTGCGTTGTCTAAATAAACTTTCATCTACTAATTACTAATTTGTACTAATTTACTAACCCGTGTCCGGATCTTATACTGCAATTTGCTGCATTTTTATCAATTCACGGATATCGGCCATGATCTTTTTGGCCAGGTTATCCGCGGTGGTTTCACTTTCGCTTTCCGAATAAATGCGGATGATCGGCTCTGTATTGGATTTGCGCAAATGCACCCATTCCTTGTCGAATTCGATCTTCACGCCATCCACAAGGTTGATCGGCTGCTTCTTGTATTTCTGCTGAACGCCTTCCAGGATCCTGTCTACGCTGATCTCCGGCGTAAGCTCGATCTTGTTCTTTGAAATGTGATAGTCGGGATATGTGGAACGCAGCATCGAGCAGGTTTTTCCGTATTTGGCGAGGTGCGATAAAAATATCGCGATGCCAACGAGCGCATCGCGGCCGTAATGCAATTCCGGGAGAATGATCCCTCCGTTGCCTTCACCGCCGATGATCGCCTTTGTTTCCTTCATCATCTTCACCACGTTCACTTCACCCACTGCCGACGCATGGTAAGTTCCGCCATGCTTCTCGGTCACGTCGCGCAAAGCACGGGTTGACGAGAGGTTAGAAACGGTAGCGCCTTTTTTGCCGGCTGCTTTTTCTGCCGGTGTCCGCTTGTTTAAAACGTATTCTGCAACGGCAACCAGCGTGTACTCCTCCCCGAACATTTCCCCATCCTCGCACACAAGCGCGAGGCGGTCCACATCGGGATCCACCACAATTCCAACATGCGCTTTTTCCTTTACAACCGCCTTCGAGATGTCGCGCAGGTTTTCCGGCAAGGGCTCGGGGTTATGAGGAAATTCGCCGGTAGGCTCACAATATAATTTCACTACGCTGGCTACGCCGAGCGCTTCGAGCAGCTGCGGAAGCACAATGCCGCCGGTAGAGTTCACGCAGTCGATCACCACTCTGAACTTTGCAGCTTTAATGGCAGGTATATCCACCAGCTTCAGCGCAAGGATCTTGTCGATGTGCTTTTGAATATAAGTATCGTTCTTCGTGATCTTTCCGAGCGAATTCACATCCGCAAAGGTGTATCCTTCACTTTCCGCGATCTTCAGCAGGTCCTCACCGTCTTTTTCACTGATGAATTCCCCTTTTTCGTTAAGGAGCTTTAAGGCATTCCACTGCTTCGGGTTGTGGCTTGCGGTAAGAATGATGCCGCCATCGGCCTGCTCCTCGGGAACAGCTATTTCCACGGTTGGCGTGGTAGACAATCCAATGTCCACAATATTCACTCCCATCCCCTGTAACGTTCCCATTACCAGGTTATTGACCATTTCTCCTGAAATACGGGCATCCCTGCCTACCACTACTTTCAGCTTCTGGCCCGGGCCTTTTCTTGCCAAAAGCCATGCTGCATAAGCAGATGTGAATTTAACAACATCCAAAGGGCTCAAGCCTTCCCCTGGTTTCCCGCCGATCGTTCCCCTGATGCCTGATATTGATTTGATTAAGGCCATACTTCGTTCTTTCCTCCTGTATTTAAGTTTCCAATTTTAAGGTTACAAAGATACGGTTTTCGCCGCTGATTACGTAAAAATAGGCATGAAACAATCAACCAAATACTGTTAAAAATAATATGGGATTTATAGGCCAATTTTTACTACTTTCGCTAAAATTTGAAAAAAGCAACAATTTATCACCTTGATTGTTGTTTTGTTGTAACTAAATCCAAGAGAGATGAGCGAAGAATTCGGGGAAAATGAACACAAGGGAGCACAGCATATTCTATTGCTTGTTGACCGTTTTGAGGAGATGATCCAGAATAACAAGCAGTATTTTTTTGATTCGGAAGAATTTGAAGACATTATTGATTATTATATCGACAAGAACAATCCAAAAAAATCACTGCAGGTAATTGAATACGCGATCGGGCAATACCCTTTCTCCACCGTATTCTTCCTGCGCAAGGCACAGATCCTGGCGGCGTCCAATCAAAGCCAGAAAGCCCTTGAGATCCTTTCCTTTGTGGAAAGCATGGAACCCTCCAATCCCGAGCTGTACATGACCAAAGGCAGCATTTACAGCCAGATGGGGCTTACCGAGCAGGCGATCGAGAATTATAAGAAAGCTGCGGATAATGCGGAAGAGCTGGATGAGATCTACCTCGCCATGGCCTTCGAGTTTGAGAATACCGCCAAGTTCGACGATGCCATCTACTACCTGAAAAAAGCCATCGAGGAAAACCCGGAGAATGAAGCCGCGCTTTATGAGCTGGCGTTCTGCTATGAGCTGAACGGCCAATCGGAAGAAAGCGTGAAATACTATAACGATTTCACCGATAGGCACCCCTATACCGCTACCGCCTGGTTTAACCTTGGTGTGGCCTACAACCGCCTCGGGCTGTTTGAAAAAGCGATCGACGCCTATGATTATGCCATTGCCATCCAGGAGGATTTCGCTTCGGCCTATTTTAACAAGGCAAATTCCCTCGCCAACCTGAACCGCCTCGATGAAGCCATTGAAGTGTACAAGGAAACGCTGAAGGTGGAAGAGCCGGATGCGATCACTTTTTACTACATCGGCGAATGCTATGAAAAAAAGGAAGATTACGACCATGCCCTGATCTATTATAACAAGGCCATCAAGCTGAATCCGCAATTGTCGGATGCATGGCTGGGCATCGGCATTGTGCTGGATGCGCAGGAAAAGACCCACGAAGGGATGCATTATGTGAAGAAAGCGCTGGATCTGGAAAAGGAAAATGCCGAGTTCTGGTACATTTACGGCGAGCTGCAGCAAAAAATGCAGTTTTACGAGGATGCGGAAGAGTCATTTAAAAAAGTGATCGAGCTCGACCCCACCAATGCGGAGATCTGGCTGGATTATGCTAATTTATTATTCGAACAGGAAAACAAGAACGGCTCGCTGGAAGTGCTGGCGGAAGGCATCAAGCACCATCCGCAGAACGCAGCGCTGCAATACCGCATAGCCGCCTGCCTGATGAGCATCGGGCAAAAGCAGGAAGCCCTCAGCTTTTTGCAGGGAGCGCTTACGCTGGATTATGAAAAGCACAATGAATTATTTGAGTATCTTCCCGACCTCAAAGGGAACGCAAGTATCACAGACTTAATTGAATCCTATAAAAAATAGTATGAATTATACATTACCTCATATTCCTGAGCGCCCGGCAAAGCCACGCAACAGTGGGCTTACCATGATGATGGATAAAGGATTAAGCATTCGCCAGGCGGAGGATTTTATTGCAGCCAGCAGCGATTACACGGATATCATCAAGCTGGGGTTCGGAACCTCCTACCTTACGAAAGGGCTGGAAGAAAAAATAAAGCTGTACAAGGAAGCAGGAATGAAGATCTACCTTGGAGGTACGTTGTTCGAAGCGTTCATCGTGCGCAACATGTTCGATGATTACATGAAGCTGATCGACCGCCTGAAGCTCGATTGCGCAGAGGTTTCGGACGGTTCCATTGTAATGCCGCATGATAAGAAGTGCGAATACATCCACAAGCTTTCTAAAAATTTTACCGTGCTTTCCGAAGTGGGCTCCAAGGAGGCAGGACTGATCATTCACCCTGCCATGTGGGTTTCCATGATGAACAAGGAGCTGCAGGCCGGCTCCTGGAAGGTGATCGCGGAAGCGCGCGAAAGCGGGAATGTGGGTATTTACCGTGCAAACGGCAATGCGCATACCTTGCTGATCAACAAGATCCTTGCAAAAGTGAAGAAGGATGATATCCTCTGGGAAGCGCCGCAGAAATCGCAGCAGGTATGGTTCCTTAAATTACTGGGGGCAAATGCAAACCTCGGGAACATTGCACATGATGATGTGATCCCGCTGGAAACATTGCGCTTAGGGCTTCGCGGAGATACATTCTTCAGCTATCTGCCGGCAGAGCTGAAGCAGGAGTAGTTTATAGTTCGTGGTTCGTAGACAGTGAGCCGGAGAATTGAATTTCAATTCAAAAATTGAAATTCAAAAAGCCGTGCAGGATCAGTTCCCCTCTCGAGAGGGGTTAGGGGTGTGTAAAATTCCTAATTTCCAAGTCGGAATAAGATCCCTCGGGCAAGCTCGGAATGACAACACACAGATTCGTAATTCGTAGATTTAGTACAAATTCGTAATTCGCATATAACATGAAAGAGGTAACCGTATCGGAATTAAAAAAAATGAGAGATGAAAAGGCAGATTTTCAATTGATCGATGTCCGCGAGGAGCACGAGCTCGAGATCTGTGAAATCGGCGGTGAGCATATCCCAATGGGCGATGTGATGGACAACCTGGGCAAGATCTCCAAAGACAAGCAGGTGGTGATCCACTGCCGCAGCGGCGCACGTTCGGGCGCTATCTGCCAGGCGCTGGAAACACAGGGCTATAACAATGTTTATAACCTGAAAGGCGGGATCATTGCATGGGCGAACGAGATCGACCCATCACTTACGAAGTACTAAACCGCTGCAGTTACCAATCACTTAATTTTTAATTTACCAATTTATGGTAGAACTTTTCAGGCATATTTTCGAAAGGGATTTCGAATGGCTTATCGCCACTTACGGCACTGCCATTTACATTGTTCTGTTCATTGTTATTTTCATAGAAACCGGCCTGGTAGCCATGCCCTTCCTCCCCGGCGACTCCCTGCTGTTCACTGCAGGGCTGATCGCCAACCCAGGCAATAAGCTCATTCATTCCGACATCGGGCACCTGAATATCTGGTATCTTTTTATCCTCCTCAGCATCGCGGCGATCGTGGGCGACAATTGCAACTACTGGATCGGCAGAAAGGTGGGGCTCCGGATCTTCAACCTGCGCTTCCGCGGAAAGCCATTGGTAAAGAAAGAATACCTCGACAAGACTCACGAATTTTATGCAAAGCATGGCACAAAGGCGATCATAATGGCCCGCTTTGTTCCTTTTGTACGCACGTTCACACCTTTTGCCGCCGGAGTTGGTGAAATGAGCTATAAAAAATTCCTGCCCTACGATATTTTCGGCGGGCTCCTCTGGATCTTCAGCCTTACCACCGCGGGATATTTACTGGGTGAGGTTGATCTTATCCGTGAGCATATCGACCTTGTGTGCCTGCTTATCATCTTCATTTCCGTGCTGCCGATCATCATTGGCGTGTGGAGGTCGAGGAAGGCTAAGGCCTGATCCTTCTTCAATTATTTTTGCACATGCCCCAGGAAGATTACATAAAGAAAGAGATCGACAAACTGGGCAAGCTGCTTGCAAAGGCGCTGGCCGACCTGGTCCGGCTCAAATCAAAAGGCCAGCTGAGCGATGCCCTGAATGTGACCGATCAAACCCTGCGCACGGAGTTGGGCATCGACCTTGAAGCGCTGTGCGCCCTTCCTCAAAATGAGCTCCTTCCCTTTCTTGCAGCTGAGAAAAAGCTCAGCAATGTTCAGATGGAGCTGATCGCAGACCTGCTGTTCGAAAGCGCGGAGAATGATCCCGCTGCTGTTTCAAAATACACCCGCGCCCTGCGGATCTACGAGGCTGTGACCGAAACCGAGCCGAACTATTCCATTAACCGCCACTTCAAAATTGAGCTGATCCGGCGGCTGTTGCGGGAAGCATAAAAAATATTTTTTTTCCGAATTAAATATTTTATACCTTTGGGTATTATACCATGTGGTATAATACCATTTAGTATAAAATTATTAAACATGAAGGACTCTCCATTTATTTACGGCACCACCGTAAGCACTCATTCCTTCACCAACAGGGAAAAGGAAACCGAAAAGCTGAAGAGCAACCTGCTCAACGGCATCAACACCATGATCATTTCCCCGCGGCGCTGGGGCAAATCATCGCTCGTGGAAAAAGTGATCCGCGAGATCGGCAGAAAGGAAAAGAAGACCAAAACCGTGATCATCGACCTTTTTTCAGTGAGCAGCGAAGAGGAATTCCTCGAATTGTTTGCCCGCGAAGTGCTCAAAGCCTCCTCCACCAAATGGCAGGAATGGATCAACATGGGAAAGGAATTCTTTAAACAGCTGGTGCCGAAATTCAGCATGGGCTTTGAAGAAACCGATTTCAGCCTGAGCTTCGACTGGAAGGAATTAAAGAAGCACAGCCAGGAAGTGCTCAACCTGCCTGAATCCATCGCAAAAAAGAAAGGAATCCGCTTCATTATCTGCCTCGACGAATTCCAGAACATCTCCAACTTCTCCACTTACACTGCCTTTGAAAAGAAAATGCGTGCCTGCTGGCAGCGCCATCATTCCGTTACCTATTGCCTCTATGGCAGCAAGCGGCATATGATGACGGATATCTTTAACAATGTATCCAAGCCTTTTTACCGCTTTGGCGACATCCTGTTACTGCAGAAGATCGACACCACGAAATGGATCAGCTTCATCTGCAAAAGCTTTACCGGCTCCGGTAAGCAGATCCCGGAAGAGGTGGCAGCGCGGATCCCGCAGCTGATGAAGAATCACTCCTGGTATGTGCAGCAGCTGGCGCATTACACCTGGAACCTCACACAGCGCAAGGCTGGCAATGCCGAAATAGAAGCCGCGCTGAAAGAGCTGATCCAGGCAAACACGCCTTTGTACCAGAACGAAGTGGAGAACCTTAGCAACACGCAGATCAACCTCCTGAAGGCGGTGGCCAAAGGGGAAACGAAATTCACCAGCACTGCGGTGATGCAGGATTACCAATTAGGAACGCCCCGGAATGTAAGCAAGAACAGGCTGATCCTCACCAACAGCGACCTCATCCACGAGATGAACGGCGAATACGAATTCCTTGATCCCGCTTTTGAATTATGGTTTAAAAAGCAGTTCTTTAACAAACCTTACAGCAAATAAACATGCAGAAAAAATACGGGCTCATCGGCTTTCCCCTCTTCCACTCCTTTTCCAAAGCTTACTTCACCGAAAAATTTGAAAGGGAGAACAGGGCCGATTGCGAATATGAATTATATCCCATTGACGGGATCGCGCAGCTTCCACAGCTTATAAAGGACAACCCGGAGCTCTGCGGGCTCAATGTAACGATCCCGTACAAGGAAAGTGTGATCGCTTACCTCGACGAGCTCGATGAAACGGCAAAAGCTGTCGGAGCCGTCAACTGTATCAAAATTTCTCCGGCTTCCAACCTCGGGCCTCCCCGCTTAAAAGGGTACAATACGGATGTGTTCGGCTTTCGTCAGTCCATCAAGCCCTTTCTCGAAACGCAGCATGAGCGGGCGCTGATCCTCGGCACCGGCGGGGCTTCCAAAGCGGTTCATCATGTGCTGAAAGAGATCGGCATCGATTGTTATTTTGTAACGAGGGATAAATCTTCCGCAAAAAGCGAAAGGGTATTTTCGTATGAGGAGCTGAACGAATACATTATCAATGCCTTTAAACTCATTGTAAACACAACATCTGTGGGCATGTTCCCGGAAGTAAATGCAGCACCGGAAATTCCATACCAGTACGTTTCTCCCTCGCATTTGCTGTACGACCTTGTTTACAATCCTGCGGAGACCGAATTCATGAAGCGCGGAAAAGCGCAGGGCGCCTCCGTGGTAAACGGGCTGTCGATGCTGAAACAACAGGCGGAAGAAGCCTGGCGGACCTGGAATAATCCTTCCTGAACACGGGCAATTCTGGTTTTAATTCCGTAATTTTGCAGTATGGAATTCAAGATCATATCCGACTTTCAGCCCACCGGCGACCAGCCTTCAGCCATCAAGCAGCTGGTGGAAGGTGTTAACCAGAATCTGCCTGCCCAGACCCTATTAGGTGTAACAGGCTCGGGGAAAACGTTTTCCATTGCCAATGTGATCCAGCAAACGGGCAAGCCGACACTGATCCTCAGCCACAACAAAACGCTGGCTGCCCAGCTGTACGGAGAGTTCAAGCAATTCTTCCCGCAAAATTCCGTGGAATATTTTGTCAGCTATTACGATTATTACCAGCCGGAAGCTTTCATTCCGAGCTCCAATACATACATTGAAAAGGATCTCGCGATCAATGACGAGATCGAGAAGCTGCGCCTCAGCACCACTTCCGCCCTGCTTTCCGGCAGGCGCGATGTGATCGTAGTGTCTTCCGTATCCTGCATCTACGGTATCGGAAATCCTACCTCATTCAGGAGCAATGTGTTGCACATCAGTAAAGGCGAGATCATCAGCAGGAACAAATTCCTGCACCGGCTTGTGGAAGGTTTGTATTCAAGGACCACCGCCGATTTTCTCCGCGGTAACTTCCGCGTAAAAGGCGATGTGGTGGATATTAACCTTGCTTACGCGGATCATTCACTGCGGGTGACCTTCTTTGACGATGAGATCGAAGAGATCGAGTATTTTGAGACGGCCACGGGCAAGAAGATCGACAGCCTTGATGCTGTTAATATTTATCCCGCGAACATTTTCGTGACCAGCCCGGAAACAATGAAAGGCGCGATCTGGCAGATCCAGGAAGACCTGGTGAAGCAGGTGGATTATTTCAAGGAGCTTGGAAAGCACCTCGAGGCGAAGCGCTTGGAAGACCGCGTTACATACGACCTCGAGATGATGCGCGAGCTTGGCTATTGCTCGGGGATCGAGAATTATTCACGCTACTTCGACGGCAGGCTGCCCGGCTCAAGGCCATTCTGCCTGCTTGATTATTTTCCGGATGACTTTTTAATGGTGATCGATGAGAGCCATGTGACCATCCCGCAGATCCGCGCCATGTACGGCGGCGACCGCTCCCGCAAGGAAAACCTTGTGGAGTACGGGTTCAGGCTTCCGGCAGCGATGGACAACCGCCCCTTGAAATATGACGAATTTGAAACGCTGATCCACCAGGTGATCTATGTGAGCGCGACACCCGCCGAATATGAATTGCAGCGTTCCGAAGGAATTGTGGCCGAGCAGCTGATCCGCCCGACGGGGCTGCTGGACCCGATCATTGAAGTGCGGCCGAGCATCAACCAGATCGATGACCTGCTGGAGGAAGTGGAGAAAGTTGCCAAGCGTGACGAGCGCATCCTGGTGACCACGCTGACAAAGCGCATGGCCGAAGAGCTGAACAAATACATGCTGAACATCGGGATCCGCTGCCGCTACATTCACTCCGATGTGGATACGCTGGAGCGCGTGGAGATCCTGCGCGACCTTCGGTTAGGGAAATTCGACGTGCTGATCGGGATCAATCTCTTACGCGAAGGACTTGACCTTCCGGAGGTTTCACTGGTTGCGATCCTCGATGCCGACAAGGAAGGCTTCCTCCGCTCCGACCGCGCGCTGACGCAAACAGCAGGCCGCGCAGCGCGTAACATTAACGGAAGGGTGATCATGTATGCAGACAAGATCACTGATTCCATGAGGCGCACGATCGACGAGACCGAGCGCAGGAGAAAAAAACAGATCGCGTATAACCTCGAGCATAACCTCGTACCTACCTCACTCAATAAAACAAAAGCTTCCATCCTTGGACAAACCACCGTGGTGGTGGATGCCAAAGGCGAACTCGCAAGGCCATACGTTGAGAACGAGCAGATCAATTACGCTGCCGATCCTGTGGTTCAGTACATGAGCAAGGAAGAGCTGCAGAAGGCCATCACAAAAACACGCAAGGCGATGGAAGTGGCTGCAAAGGAATTCAACTTTGCGGAAGCGGCACGCCTTCGCGATGAGATGTTCGCACTCGAAAAGCTGTTCGCCGAAAAATAATCGGATAAAATACCGTTACAACGTTTGTCCGGCTCGGATAATTCTGCTATGTTCGTTCCCGAAACAACATTAGCTACTCCACTTATGCCTGTTACAATTGTTAAAACGCTTAACCTGCCGTTTGCCGAGCTTACATTGGATACCTCCGGGATCATCAGGGTCAGCTACTTAAGCGGCTCTATGATCGATGTCCCCGAAAAGAAAGACCTCTACAATGCCTACCAGGAGCTTACGAATGATGTAAAAACGCTTTTCATCTTCAAAGCTCAGAACAACGTTAATTTCACAAAAGAAGCAAAAGTATATTCCATCCGCGTGGAGCCGCTCCAGCCTTTTATGGCGGTTGCGGTGATCGCAGACAATCTCGCTTACCAGCTCCTGGCGGATTTTTATTTCAAATTCTACAAACCTCAGGTTGCCTACAAAGTGGTGAAGTCGGATGAGAAGGCGGTGGAATGGCTGCTTGAATACCACAAGGCTGTGAACGAAGGCAGGGTGAAGCCGCCGAAGGGATTGAAGCTGCCGTTTCTGAGCTTTTGAATTGCATCACTCACATCCTTGTAGCTTGTCATGCTGACGAAGGAAGCATCTTCTCAATGTTACCGGAATTTTGCATACGACTAACAAGATCCTTCGACTTCAAGCGTTTCGCTCAGGATGACATACTAAGTTTACGTACTGCTTATCATATTGACAAGGCAGCATCTCTCTGTATCCTCCTATAATTTTCGTAAATTCGCCTACATCAACATGGCAGCGATCCACGACATATTAGAAAAATACTGGGGCTTCAAAACCTTCCGCCCCCTGCAGGAAGAGATCATCACTTCCGTGCTGGCCGGAAAGGATACGCTTGCGCTGCTGCCTACCGGCGGCGGAAAATCGATCTGCTTCCAGGTGCCTGCCCTTGCAATGGAAGGCATTTGCATTGTGGTGTCGCCGCTCATCGCACTCATGAAAGACCAGGTGGAAAACCTTGTGCGCAGGGACATCAAAGCCATTGCGATCACATCAGGCATGCATAAGCGGGAGATCGACATAGCGCTCGACAACTGCGTGCATGGCAAGATCAAATTCCTTTACTTATCGCCGGAAAGGCTGGAAACAGAGATCGTGAAGGTGCGCCTGCTGAAAATGAAGGTGAACCTCATCGCGATCGATGAATCGCATTGCATCTCCCAGTGGGGGTATGATTTTCGTCCCAGCTACCTGAAGATCGCGGAGCTTCGTGAGCTGCTCCCTGGAATCCCCGTGCTTGCCTTAACAGCCACCGCCACACCGGAAGTGGTGAAGGACATCCAGCAAAAGCTGCTGTTCAAAAAAGAAAATGCCTTACAGAAAAGCTTTGAAAGAAAGAACCTTGCATACGTGGTATTGCCGGAAGAGGACAAGCTGGCAAGGCTTGTAAAGATCGCCAACAGCGTGAAAGGAACAGGCATCGTGTATGTGCGGAACCGGAAGAAAACGCAGGAGATCGCTTCGTATCTCATCAGCCATAAGATCTCCGCGGATTTTTATCATGCAGGCCTCGATGGAAAAATGCGTGACCAGAAGCAAAGCAACTGGATCCAGAATAAAACAAGAATTATAGTTTGCACCAATGCATTCGGGATGGGGATCGACAAGCCCGATGTGCGCTTCGTAGTGCATATCGACCTGCCCGATTCGCTGGAGGCGTATTTCCAGGAAGCCGGACGTGCAGGAAGGGACGAGCAGAAAGCGTATGCGATCCTTCTTTATAATCCCGGTGATAAGATCGAGCTAAAGCGCAATGTAGAAACGAGCTTTCCGGAGCTGGACGAGATCCGCCAAACCTACCAGGCGCTTGCAAATTACTACCAGGTGCCGACCGGCTCGGGGGCGGGCAGCACGTACGATTTTAACATCGCAGACCTCTGCGACACATACAAGCTCCAGGCGATCACCGTGTTCAACAGCCTGAAGTTCATTGAGCGTGAAGGCTATATTTCCCTTACAGATGCCGTATTCCAGCCATCACGGATCAAGCTCGACATGAACCGCGAAGACCTTTATAAATTCCAGATCTCCAACCCGAAGCAGGACCTGTTCATCAAGCTCCTGCTCCGCTCCTACTCGGGGCTCTTCGATAATTTTGTAAAGATCAGCGAATACGATCTTGCAAAAAAAGCATCTGTAAATAAGGACGAAATCGTGAAGCGCCTGAACTACCTGCAGCAGATAAAGCTCCTCACCTATGCGCCGCAAACAGATCTTCCGCAGCTTACCTTCCTCCAGCCCCGCGTGGATGCCAAGGTGCTGAGCCTGTCGAAAGAAAGTTTCTCCATGCTGAAAAAACGCGCGACCGAACGAATGGAATCGGTGCTGCATTACGCGGAGAGCACACACCGCTGCCGCAGCCAGCTCCTCCTTTCCTATTTCGGTGAAAGCGGCGCATACCGCTGCAACCATTGTGATGTATGCCTCGAAGAAAACAAAACAGTACTTCATACCGATGAATATGAAAACATCAGCGGGCAGATAAAGCAATTGCTTGCCGTGCATCCGCTCGACCTGAAACACCTTGTGGATTCGGTCACGGGCAGCAATGAGAACAAGATCATTCATACGGTTCAGCTGATGACGGACAATGGCGAGCTAAAGCACGATGAGGAAAACCGTCTTTCACTGAGCTGATCTGGCACAACTCTTTATCTTTTGAAATTCCCATGAAGCTCGAAAAAGAATTTTATCTCCGTGAAGATGTGGTGCAGATCGCAAAGGACCTGCTTGGAAAATACCTCTGCACAAAGATCGACGGAAAGCTTACCAGTGGCATCATTACCGAAACGGAGGCCTATGCCGGCGATATCGACAAGGCTTCACACGCATTCGGCAACCGGCGCACCAGCCGCACAGAGATCATGTTTGCCGATGGCGGCGTAAGCTATGTATACCTGTGCTATGGCATTCATCACCTGTTCAACGTGGTGACCAATTTTAAGGATACGCCGCATGCCGTGCTCATCCGCGCAATAAAGCCGGCCGACGGGCTGCAGACGATCCTTGAGCGCCGCAATATGGCTGATAAAGGAAAGCCTGCCGACCTTCTTCAAAAGGATAAAAAAAATAAAATTGCCGGAGGCCCGGGAACAGTATCGCAGGCATTGGGGATCAAAACAAAGCATACCGGGCTCGACCTTACGGGGAAAGTGATCTGGATAGAGGACCGCGGACTGAAGGTGAATAAAAAGGACATCATAGCCGGCCCCCGTGTGGGCGTTGATTATGCCGGCGACCATGCGCAATGGCCGTACAGGTTTATTATTAAGATCTGAGACTTAATATTCGTTCACCACCCCTGTCCCCTCCTGCGAGGAGGGGAATTGCCCCGTAGAATAATAATTGTAAATTCGCCATTCGAACAAAGCTTTGCAAATTAGTATCAATAATTCGTAATTTGTAAATTAGTATAGAGTGATAATTAATAGAATGTATAGTTAAATGTCAATAGCGTCAGTTCGAGTAGCGAGGAACGAGCATATCGAGAACAAGCCACCCGCTTTCTCGATACTCTCCCTTCGGTCGAACTCGAAATGACCCACACACAAATTCGTTATTAGTAGATCAATTATGCCCGAACACATCAAAGTTACGCTCCACAGCGGAAAAGACCACAGCTTAAAACGTTTTCATCCCTGGGTGTTTTCCGGCGCGATCAAAAAGATCAGCCTGCCGCCCGATTATGAGGGCGATGACCTGAAGGAAGGCGATGTGGTGGAAGTGTATAATTCACAGAATGAATTGCTGGGCATGGGACATTATCAGATAGGTTCTATTGCCATCAGGATGTTTTCGTATACCGAAGTAAATCCCGACCGTGAGTTCTGGAAAAGCAAATTGCAGAGAGCTTACGATTTCAGAAAACAGCTGCACCTTGTAAACAATCCCGCCACCAACTGTTACCGCCTTTTCTTTGGCGAAGGCGACGGGCTGCCGGGGCTGGTGATCGACTATTACAACGGCACGGCGGTATTCCAGAGCCATTCCATCGGGATGCACCTGATCAAGCCGCTGCTGGTCGACTGCCTGCGGGAGATCTATGGCGACACCCTTATCGCGGTGTACGACAAAAGCGAGGACACCATGCCGAAACAGGCTCCTGTTAAAGCGCCAAACGGCTATCTCTGGAAGAACGATCAGGCTACCGTTGAAACCATCGCTCTTGAGAACAACAACAAATTTTACATTGATTTTGAAGGCGGGCAAAAAACCGGCTTCTTCCTCGATCAGCGCGAGAACCGTGAGCTGCTGGGCAGCTACTCGAAAGACAAAGTGGTGCTGAACACCTTTTGCTATTCCGGCGGCTTCTCCGTTTATGCCGCTGCCGAAGGCGCAAAGGAAGTGCACTCTACCGACATCTCCAAAAAGGCGATCGAATTAACAGACCGTAACATTGAGCTGAACGGGATTAAAAATCATTCCTCCTTTGCTATGGATACATTCGAGTTCCTGAAGCACCGGGAGAATACCTACGACATCATTGTGCTCGATCCGCCTGCATTTGCAAAGCATCAAAACGTGAAGCACAATGCGGTGATGGGATACAAGCGCCTGAATTATGAGGCGATAAAACAGATCAAGCCGGGCGGGCTGCTGTTCACCTTTTCCTGCTCCCAGGTGGTGGATAAGAACACATTCAACTCCACCGTGATGGCTGCCGCCATTGAAGCAGGCCGTAATGTGCGCGTGCTCCATCATCTTTCACAGCCCCCCGACCATTGCGTAAATATTTTTCATCCCGAAGGCGAATACCTGAAAGGCCTCGTGGTTCATATTGAATAAAAGCTTATAACATGAAAGAGGAACATACAGATTGTGTTTTTTGCAGCATTATCGAAGGCAGGCTTGAATCGAGCACCGTTTACGAAGATGATACGGTTATTGCGATCATGGATCTTCAGCCGGTGAACCCGGGCCATGTGCTGGTGATCCCGAAAACGCACCTCCCGTATATCGACCATGCACACGATGATTTAGGAGCGTACATGTTCAAGATCGGAATTAAGATCAATGAAGCAATAAAGAAAAGCGGCATTCCCTGTGAAGGTGTAAATTACCTGCTGGCAGATGGCGAAGCGGCCGGACAGGAAGTGTTCCATGTGCACCTGCATGTATTCCCGCGCTTCAAAGCCGACGGATTCGGCTTCCGTTTCAGCGAAAAGTATTATGCGCCCACCGAACGAACGGAGCTCGATAGGATCGCAGCCGAAATAAAAAAGCAGATCGGTTAAAACCAATTCTATGGAAAAGCAATTAAAAATTGTACGCATCGCCATCTTCGGATTCGGCGCCATCTTCTTTTGCATAGGCGCTGTAATGGGCTACCAGGCATGGTTTGGCCCGGCCACAGGAAAAACCGACAAGGATTATATACTGCCTCTTGTTTTCATGGCCATCGGCCTGATGGATGTACTGATCGTTACAGTATGGTCTGTGATCTCCGCTTCCAAAGCGAAGAAGGAAAAATGGCTGATGGAGAACGGACAATCCATTCGCGCGAAGATCATTTCCATCGATAAGAATACAATGATAAATGTCAACTCGAAAAATCCTTATGTGATCGTTTGCGAGTGGAGAGATCCTTTGACTTCGGAAACCCGTATTTTTAAAAGCAGGAACATCTGGACCGACCCTGCGCCTTTTGTTGATAAAACGAACACAGTAAGCGTGTACTATGATCCCGGTAACATAAAAAACTATGCGGTGGATCTGTCTTTCCTGCCTGCCGCCAATTAAGTAATACATGCCTTTTCTCCTCTCTCCCCTGCTCGATACCATGATCGGCCTTTACGGAAAGCCGCGTTCGATGGAGCGTTTCCATGAGTACCTGAAAATACTCCAGGGCAATTCCAAAGATGATATGTTGGTTCCTGTCGGCAATTTCAACCCGATGGGAAAAGAGCATGTGCTCCAAAAGCTGGAAGAATTAAAAAAGCTGGATGCGGAAAAGCTCATGAATGACGCCATTGCAGAAATAAACAGCGAAACCGGCGGGCAACCTTCTTCCGGATTCAGGGTTTCCATTGCTGTGGCGGACGATCTCCATGGCGCATGGACAAACCGTTACACAACAGATTACGACAGTAAGTTCAGGCTGAATGCGCTCGTTACGAGGAATTTCTGCACGCCTTTATTTTGGACAAGCGAAGCATTCAGCGGGGAGCTTATTAGATCACGAACACGGGAATACTGCTACAGAACGCTGCACTGGCTGACAGCGCCAAAGCCGGAAACGCTTGCGGAACATATCGCACAGGAAAAATTTGTTGCGGGGAAAAACGTTAAAGGGGAAGCACAGGAATGCGACATTGAAGCGCTTGAATTGTTTTACAAGGAACATAAGGACTCGGACCGTTACGACATCATCTTTAACTTTCTGTATGGCGACAAAGCCTGCGGGGAGCTTGGCTTTCCGGCTTACGGCATCAGCGATGCGTTTGCCGGATACAAATATGCAAAGCCCAGGCATTCCTGAGGGCTTTGCATATCATACCTATTAATCCTAACTATTTAATTTCGCATTCCCTGGAATAGCTCCCGCCTGTAATGCTGGTACCTGTGCTTTCCTGGTCGTTGCACTTGCTTTCTGCACGCGCCCTTGTATCGCGGAACGTATATACATCATCCTCAGAGGTGCTCGTGGAGCCATTGCTGTATGTATATACTTTCGTGCACTGGCAATAGTAATCCTTTTTACAGGACATAATAGTAGTTGAGCCAATGGCCACCAACAAACCGATCAATACAGACTTTTTCATTTTTCTTATGGTTTTAATTCGGAGTAAATGTACCTGCCTGCATCTCCTCTTTGTTTTATATTCGTTGAGTGGGCGCTTTTGATCGCTGGTTGGACGTTAAACGGCTAAAAGTGGCGTGTTTGTTGAAAAACCGGGGAATTAAGCTATCTTTGCAGGATATACAAGAGAAAATGACCTTCGAAGAACTCAACCTGAACCGGCCTTTAATGAATGCGCTGGACGACCTCCAGTACATCAATCCTACTCCCATCCAGGAAAAAGCATTCCCCGTGATCATGTCGGGCCGCGACATGGTAGGCATCGCGCAAACAGGTACAGGTAAAACCTTTGCTTACCTCCTGCCGATCCTCCGCCAGCTGAGCTATTCGGAGCAAAAGCATCCGCGGGTGCTCATTGTAGTGCCAACGCGTGAGCTTGTATTGCAGATCGTTGCGGAGATCAAAAAGCTGACGGGCTACTCCAGAATTCGTTATGAAGGCATTTACGGAGGCACGAACATTACCACCCAGAAACAGCTTGTATATGACGGGATCGATATTCTTGTCGCCACACCCGGCAGGCTCGTGGATCTTGTGCTTACCGGCATCCTTCGCTTAAAGTCCATCCAGAAGCTGGTGCTTGATGAAGTAGATCAGCTCCTCGGGCTGGGCTTCCAGCAGCAGCTGAATACATTTCTTGAAACGCTGCCCGCCAAACGGCAGAACATCCTTTTCTCGGCAACGATGAACGAGGAGATCGAAAAGCTGCTTGTAAAATATTTTAACGGACCCGAAAAGATCGAGATCGCAGCGCACGGAACGCCGCTGGAGAAGATCGTTCAGAAGGTATACCATGTTCCGAATTTCTATTCCAAGGCTGCCCTGCTCGAGCATCTCATCTCAACTGATGCCGACCTGAGCAAGGTGCTGATCTTTACAAATACGATCAAGATCGCCGACAGGCTGCTCGATCACATGAACTCCAAAATCCCGAATACGTTCGGGATCATCCACTCCGCCAAATCACAGGCGCACAGGATCAGGATCCTGAAGGAATTCAAGGAAGGCGCCGTACGTGTGCTTATCGCTTCGGATGTGGCGGCGCGCGGACTCGACATTTCCGATGTAACGCACGTTATCAATTTTGAGATGCCGGAAGTGCCGGAAGATTATATTCACAGGATCGGCCGTACAGGACGCGCCAACAAGGATGGGATCGCCATCTCGTTCGTAAATGAAAGGGAACAGGAGTACCAGGATGTGATCGAGAAGATGATGAACAAGGGAATGGATTACGAGCCGTTGCCGGAAGGCGTGAAGATCTCAACAATGCTGATCGAAGAGGAAGAAGCCAAGCCGAAATTTGACAAGGCCTACCTCAAAGCGCAGAAGCAAAAGGCGGAAGCCGGGCCTGCATTCCATGAGAAAAAACTGAAGAACCAGAAAGTGAACCTTGGCGGGCCTGCGCAGCGTGAAAAGCTGAAAGGCAAGAATGCGAAGATCAGGACGAGAAGGCACGATTCTTAGTACGGATCGCGAATCTGTACGTCATTGCGAGGAGGTACGACGAAGCAATCTCCTGGTACAGATCGCTAATCATTACGAATGTACGAATTACGAATTTGTGTAGCGTTGTCAGGCCGAGGGTCAAATTGTCGAAGTCTACTTTTCGACTCCGCTCGAAGTGACTTTAGAGCGATGTCAGTTCGAGCGAAGTCGAGAACGTGCGTTGGCCAAATCCTCAAAACACTCCGAACTATCCAAGCAACTCCTTCTCCGCAGCTTTCAATATTGCAAAAGCTTTCTCCGTAGTTTCCGATTCCGCATAATTACGCAGTACAGGCTCGGTACCCGAAGCGCGGATCATCAGCCAGTCGCCATTGCTGAAGAAATATTTCCAGCCATCGATGGTTTCGATACGGTCGATCTTATATGGCCCGAATGCTTTATATTTATTGTTTTTACAATTCTCAACGATCGCATTCTTCACTTCCTCTTTCAGGTGCATGTCGCTGCGCTCGAATTTGAACTCACCCACGATCTTATACACTTCCGCGATCAGCTGGTCAAGCGTTTTGCCCGACTTCACCATGTATTCCCAGATGGTCAATCCCATCCAGATGCCGTCCCGCTCAGGAATATGCCCTTTGATCGCGATGCCTCCGCTCTCTTCTCCGCCCAGCAATACATCCTCTGAGATCATGATCCCTGCAATGTGCTTGAATCCGATCTGCACCACCTGGTAATCCAGCCCGTAATGCTCGCACATCTTTTTCACACGCGGTGTAACTGAAAATGCATTCACCACTTTGCCCGTGAATTTTTTCTGGCTCACCAGGTAATTGATCAGCAACAGGATGATGTGATGTGAGTCCACAAATTCACCTTTGCCGTTGTAAAGCCCGATCCTGTCGGCATCGCCGTCTGTAGCAAGCCCGCAGTCGATATCACCGCTTTCACTGATGAGCGAGGAAAATGGCTGTAAGTTCTTATGAATGGGCTCCGGCGCCTGTCCTTCAAAGCCGGGGTTATGCTCGCAATGCATAAAGGTGATGTCCGGCAACAGCCTCCGCATCACATTTTGTCCGGCGCCGAACATCGCATCATACGCGAAATTCATATTGGTATTGCGGATCGCTTCCATGTCGAAATTTTTCTCCACATGCTCCACGTACATTGTTTCAAGGTCAACGTACTCGATCAGCCCTTTTTTCTCAAGCTCGCTGATAGAAAGCTGTTCCACATCGATGCTGTTTGTGCCGGGGATAATATCTTCTATTTTCTGAATATCGGCAGGCAGCAATGGCCCTCCGAAATGCCCTTTTAATTTATAGCCGTTATACGAAGGCGGATTGTGTGAAGCCGTAATGATCACGCCGAGCGAGGCGCCCAGGTTCTTGGTGCCGAGGGAGACCATTGGTGTGGAGACAAAATCTTTGGCGAGGAACACTTTAATGCCCGCGTTCGCCAGTACCTTTGCAGTGGTTTCGGCAAACAGTTCACCGGCAAAGCGGCAATCGTGGCCTACTACCACAGAGGGCTTTTCAAAATTCTTTTTCACCCATTCTGCTGTTGCGATCGTAACACGCGCAACATTATCAACTGTAAAATCCTTCGCGATGATGGCTCTCCAGCCGTCTGTTCCAAATTTGATCTTTGTCATATCACATTTAATTAGGCTGCAAATATAGTCTTTTTATGATTTTATACTTATTTTGCGGCCTGCAACACAGATATGGCTCCAATAAAAAACAACCTCCCCCGTGCAAATGCAGCACGAATAATTTTTTACCTGCTCACAGGCATGTCCATCATCCTGCTATTTTCCAATATCCTGCAATACCAATTGCTGAGCGATGTAAAAAACGGCATCGCGGTTTCCCATGAAGCTGCAGCAGCAAACGATCTGAGGCAGGTGATCATCTCCGCTATCAATATTCTGCTGCTGCTTGCATCAACTATCTTATTTCTGGTATGGACTTACAGGGCGTATGATAATTTATATATCCTGAAAAAGGATGAAATGAGCACAACGCCGGGATGGGCTGTAGGATATTGGTTTGTACCGGTATTAAGCCTTTTCAAGCCTTACCTTATAATGAAAGAGATCTGGGATGAAACGAAAACTTATCCAATGGATAAAAACGAAAAGTGGGATACAAGCGGCGGCGGGATTGTAGGGCTTTGGTGGACATGTTCTCTCCTCAGCGTTTTTTCTTCCTATTTTGTAGCGTTCATCTTTACGGACAAAACCTCCCTGGATGGCTTGCTGAACCTGACCTTTGCATCAATATGCTCAAATATCGTATTGATCATTGCAAAGGTTGTTACACTGGTGATGCTTAATAAAATAGTCGCCCTTGAAAAAAATCTCTGGGCCTTCGTCAACACCCCGGTTGAACCTGTAAACGTCACAATTCCGGGGGCCGACGGCGACTCAATGAATGTTCCTCGCGTTTAGCGCATCGCGGTATTTCTTTGCATATACACAATGCTGGTCGTACGTCTTCGCGAAATAATGTTTCCCAGAAAGATCCTCCTTCGCGCACATATAGATGTAATCATTGTTGTCGTAATCCAGCACGGCATCAATGGATGATTGCTGCGCAAATGCGATCGGGCCCGGCGGCAGGCCTTTGTTCATATACGTGTTGTAAGGTGAATCGATGCGTGTTTGCTCGGTGGATACGCGCTGGATCGTAAAATCACCAACGGCATAGATCACTGTCGGGTCCGACTGCAAAGCCATATCCGCCTTCAGCCGGTTGATGTACAATCCCGCAATGACCTTTTTCTCCTCGTTGTCGCAGCACTGTTCCGACTGCACAATGGAAGCCAGCGTAGCGATCTCCGTTTGAGAATAGCCGATCTTGTTCGCTTTCTTCTTCCGCTCATCCGTCCAGAATTTTTTATACTCCTTCGCCATGCGGTCGAAGAACTCATCCAGCGAAGTGTTCCAGTAAAACTCGTACGTATTGGGAATGAACAGCGCCTGTACATTGTCCTCGTTGAACCCGTACTTGTTAAGATAGGCATTGTCATGAACGGCCGCCAGCAGTTCGGTTGAATCCGCTTCGATCCTTCTTCCCACCCTCAGCATCAATTGGTCAACAGTATGCAGGCCGTTGAAGTTGATCGTTACCGGCTCCTGGATGCCCGCCCGCAGCAGGTTCACGAGCGCATTGTTGCTCATCTTCGCAAGGATCCGGTATTTGCCGGGCTTCACGGCATTCTTGTATTTTTTCTTTTCGGCCAGCCATTCAAACGATGTGCGGTTCTTCAGCACATTGTTCTCGTTCAGGATCCTTACCACATCCTCAAAACCGGAACCGGTAGGTATGTAAATGATCGTCGATTTTTTATCGCCAAGGTTCACATTCGGCTGGTACAGGTTGATGTAAGCCCAATACCCGCCAATGCCGCCCACGATCAAAAGTATGAGCAACGATGCGATGATGATCTTTTTAAAAAAGGATGATGTTGGTTTTTTCTTTGCCATACTCCGAAGCTTCGCTCAGTTTAGTTCACAGATTTTAATTTCAGCAATACGCCCTTCGCCTGTTCATTCCGGGGGTTTTTCTTCAGCACCTGCTCCAGTACTTTCACGGCTTCCTTATAGTCTTGCCGGTAGATCCTCAGCCCTGCCACATTCATCAGCAGCGGCTCATAATCGGGATCCAGCGCCAGCGCCTTTTTGTAAAACGCTTCTGCCCGGTCGGGCTTGCCGGCCACGAGGTTGGCATACCCGAGGTTGGTAAGCGCGGGTACAAATTTAGGATTCTCTTTCAGGATCGACTCAAATACATTCACAGCTTCAGGGATCCTGTTCAGCGCCATCAATGCAGCTCCCAACTTGTTCCCGAACTCGGGATTGTACGGCGCCAGCTCATCCGCCTTTTTGTAGAACGTATACGCATTCTGAAGATCTGAAGTATTGTAATATGCTTCACCGATCCTGTAAAGCGTCCATGCATCGCTGTTGTCCCAGCTCTTTCGGGTAAACGTGCGGCCTGCATAGCCTTCACCCATTTCTTTCAGCGCAGCAATGATCCCCGCGTAATTCTTTTTCATGAAATACAAATGCACACGCAGCTCAAAGCTTTGCTTCTTATCCGTAATGGCCTTGCTGTTCAGCAGCGCTTCAGCCGAATCAAGAAAAACGGGATTGTATTCAAACTTGTCGTACTGCTGAATGTATGCTTTTGCCTTGGTGAGCGGCGACGGATCTTTTTCGTTCACGGCATACAGCCCTATGAATTTTTTCACCTGCTCCACTTCTTCCTCCTTCATTGGCTTGCGAATGAAATGATCGTGAACACTAACGTGCGGAATATCGATGGAACCGGAGCGCGGCATGTGACAGGCAACGCAATTGTCCTGTATCTTATTTCGCTCCTCCTCTTTTTCAGTGCACAATCCGTTATGCGTGCTCGTATTGTGGCAATTTTTGCAGGCATTGTTAAATACTTCCTTGCCCGTTACTTTCACGCTTACATGCGGGTTGTGGCACGTAACGCAGGTAAGCGCATTCTTGTAAGGGCGCAAGGCCGTAGTATCCACTTTGGCTTCCAGCGATTTTATAAAGCATTTGCTTTGCTTCAGCCTGTCGGCATGCGATGCCATAATGAACTGCTTATCGGCGCCCGTATAGCGCGGCAAAAACACCGTCATGTAATCCGACAGCTTCATGCCCGGCTTAAAATCGAAGAACGATTTTCCTTCCTTGAGCACGGCATTTCCCTGCAGGTGGCAGCGCTGGCACACGTCGAACTGCCTTTCAATGCTGAGCTTACCGGGATTAACAATTGAATAGTCGATGTACTTCGACGTATCTATCCGGCTTCCCGCAGAGCGCTGTTCAATATGGATGCTGCCCGGGCCGTGGCAGCGTTCACAATTAACACCTTCCGGAACGCTCGAGAATTTATTTTCGGATCCTTCAACAACCCCCGGCAATGTATTGTGGCAGCTCATGCACTCCAGCCCGATCTTGCGTGAGAAGCGCGTATTGAACCCGCCTTCAAATCCCGGCGGAAGATCCCACTGCCCTTTCTGGGTATAAAAGGTCATCGGCATCTGGTTCAGGTAGCCGTTCACACTTTGAATGTGTGAATTGGTATGCTGTCCCGACCCTACAATGTAATCCACCTTTTCAATGCGCTTGTAAATCGTGTCCTTTCCCTGCCGCCTGAACTCCATGATTTTCAGGCTGTCACCATCCCAGAACGGGTGATAATAAAAATCGGAATACTTATCGTAGATCACCGTGTGCGCATCAAACCTGGCGGAGCTCTTCTGTTTACTTGCATGGTCAAAGCTTTGTCCCATGCCTGTTTGTATAAAGGAGTCGTAAATGCCCTGGTGGCAAAGCCTGCACTGGCCCATGCCCACATAATGCGCGGAATCGGAATGGTTGAGGTAAGGGTCGGGCGCTTCCGCGGATGTGGACGCAGCCGGGGGATGATCATTCCCGCAAAAGGTCATTGCCAGCACAAGTGCAGACAACAGCAGGAACAACATCGCTTTTTTTAAACCCGGTCTCATGGTGCAGAATTAGCGGATCAGCTGCAAAAGCAACTCATCCTTATAACCGCTTCCGCTGCGGATCCAGTGCTTTTTGATCCCTGTGATCTGGAAGCCATGCTTTTGAAAGAGCAGGATGCTCGGTTCGTTGTCGGTCGTAATATTGCAATAGATCTGCTGAAGGTTCAGGATCTCGAAGCAGTAATTCTTCAGCAGCCCGAGCGCTTCAGAGGCATAGCCTTTCCCCCTGTCGGTTTTATCGGCAATAAGAATGCCCACTCCGGCACGCAGGTTATTCGGATCAAAATCGAACAGGTCGATGCTGCCCACCGGCTTGCCTTCCTTCTCGCAGATCATCAGCCTCAATTGCTTGGCGGAATAAATATCAACATGGGCTGTGGTAATGTATTGTTCAAGCACAAAGCGTGAAAAAGGCGTTTGCGTATTGCTTACGGCCCAATGCTCCGGGTCATTTTCCCAGCTGTAAAGCACATCAATATCTTCCGGCTCCAGTGCCCTCAGTGTAACGAGCTGCCCTTTTAGTTTCATGCCTGTTGTTTTAATGTGGATTGCTTTATGTGCTTCGCTTCCTGTTCTGCCAGCCTGATCTCCGAATGGATCTGCTTCAGGTCGTACACAGGAAGATCAAAAGCTCCTTCCTTAATATTTAAAGCAGAAGCCTGTTCAATCATATTATTTTGTTCCAGCACCGGAAGCAATTCGAAAAGATAATTCACGTCATCCACCGGAACGCCGTATGTCTTCTCAAAGAATAGCTTCACGGGGCTCAGGCAGGTGGCGCCGCCAACTGATACTTTCGGAAACTGCTGCACATCCTGGATAAAATGTTCCTTCAGAAAATCTTCGCTGAATGTGGGATGCGGTTTTATTTTAATGAACAGGGAAGGGATCTTCCGCATCCGGATATTCTTCAGCAGCGCCTCAATGGAATGATCCGTCTCATGCCCTTTGATCGTAAGTGAATGATAGCTTTTTCCGGCGATCAGGCCGATGTGAGGCGGAATGCGCGAGGCATGCAGCACTACGAGATGAAGCCCCTTCAGCAATTCATCCTCCTGAAAAGCCTTGCTGATGTTTAACGTATAGGGATTTAGCGTATGCATGCCGGTTTCAGGAAATGTTTATTTCGCCTTTAAATACAAAAGTGGCAGGCCCTTCCAGCCAGATGTCGGTAAAGGAATGATCGGAATGCTTCAGGAAGTTGACTTTCAGCTTTCCGCCCAGCGTAATGATGTCGCAATAGGTATCGGCAGTAGCCACATTTTTCAGCGAAGCCACCAGTGCAGCCGCTGTAACTCCGGTGCCGCAGGAATAGGTTTCCCCTTCCACGCCGCGCTCGTATGTCCTCACGAAAAGCTCGTTGTATTTTTTCTCCACGAAATTCACATTCGTGCCTTCCGCCTTAAAGCGGTCGTTATAGCGGATCTCTTTCCCTTTTTCAAACACATTGTAATTCTCCACATCATTCACAAAAGCAACATAATGCGGAGAGCCCGTATTTAAGAAGCAATAAGCGGCGTTCATCTCCACTTTGCTCACATTGTTCATCCGGAGGCTGATGGCGTTGGTCCTCAGCAGCGCTTCATGCTCACCGTCGGTAGCAAGGAAAAGGGCTTTATCCTTTACAAGCCCGATGAGGCGTGCAAATTCAACAATGCACCTTCCGCCGTTCCCGCACATGCTGCTTTCCCTTCCGTCGGAATTGTAATACACCATTTCAAAATCGTAGCCCTGCACATTCTGCAGCAGCATCAGTCCGTCGGCGCCGATCCCGAAGCGCCTGTCGCAAAGCTTCGCAACAAGCGCATGATCAGCCCGGTTGAATACGGATGCACGGTTGTCGATGATGATAAAATCATTGCCGGTGCCCTGGTATTTGAAAAAGTTGAGTAACAAATTATTTCAGTTTATTGGTGATCTGTTCGTCGGTGATGCGCTCATACTGCTTGAAATCACTGGCATAATCAAGGCGGTATACCATTGCGGCGCTTTTCAGGTAGATCACATCGTCGAGCCTGTACAGCTTTGCATTATCGAGCGATTGAATGCCATACAGCACGATCTTGTATTTGCTCATCTTGTATCCCTTGTAGTTCAGCGGAGATGCCCAAAGCTCGATGTTGAACATCTGCCTGCTGCCGGGCTTATCATCCTTGATGCCGCTCACTTTCTGCAACAGCGAATCCTTGCTGCCGGGCTTGCTTGCCATAAGATTAAGGTTGTTTACCTCGAGGGTGCGGGTTAGCAGCAGCTCATCCTTCCTGACAACGATGTCATCTTCCGCTGCCATTATTGCATTTACAGAATCGCCTCTCATATTCAACGTGTCGGCATCCAGCACAAGGTCGGTTTTTTCCGGTGCGGCAACCGAATCGCCGGCACCTTCGGCTTTGTTCGCAGAAGGCTTCGGCGTTTGCTTTTTCTCCTGCTTTTCCGGGCTGTCGGCCTTTTCAGTGTTTTCAGGCGGTGGCGCAGGCGATGAAAAGCCCTGGGACACCTTCTTAACAAGGTTCAGCTCCTTGAAATAATCATCCAGCTTCAGGATAAAAAAAGCTCCCGCCACCAGCAAACCGATCGACAGTCCGATGATAAACACCTGTGCTTTTTCCCTGAAATTACTCATTGATTTTTCCGCGCTTTTTTAGTACTTTTATGCAAGCGGACACAAAGTTAAACAACCTTTTAAGACCGCGTTAATTATTGTTAAAAATAAGTATTAACAGCAATATGGGAATAAAATTTGTGTTGTTTCAGCATCCAAAATAATTTATTCTTAAAACCTAAAATCAAACTATAATATGAAAAAGATATTGAGTGTATTTGCGATTGCGGGCATCGGCGGCTTAACGTCGCTTGGTGTCAGCCATTTATTGCAGGATGACTCTTCCACACAGGCATCCCTGCTTGGTTATAAAGCACCCGTTAGCTATGTGAACATACCGGCCGGCCCTGAAGCTACCATCGATTTTACTGCTGCTGCAGAGCAATCGGTTCATTCGGTGGTGAACGTAAAAACCACCTACCCGCTACAGACAAGCCAGAGCCCCTATGTATACGACCCTTTCCGTGATTTCTTCGGGCAGCGCGCACCGCAGCACCAGGAAGCACCGATGGCCACAGGCTCGGGCGTAATTGTGTCGCAGGACGGCTACATCATCACTAATAATCACGTGGTGGACGGCGCCGATAAGATTGAGATCACGCTCAACGATAAAAGAACCTATGTTGCTGACGTGATCGGAAAAGACCCTACAACCGACCTTGCACTGCTGAAGATCAAGGAAACCAACCTTCCGTACATGAGCTACGGAAATTCCGATAATGTAAAAGTCGGAGAATGGGTATTGGCAGTGGGTAACCCGTTCAATCTCACATCCACGGTTACGGCCGGAATTGTGAGCGCGAAAGGACGAAGCATCAACATCCTCGACAATGACCCTGCAAAAGGGCAGTTCCCGGTTGAATCATTTATCCAGACGGATGCTGCCGTAAACCCGGGTAACAGCGGCGGCGCCCTTGTGAATACAAAAGGCGAGCTGGTGGGGATCAACTCTGCCATTGCTTCCAACACAGGTTCCTATACCGGTTATTCCTTTGCGATCCCTGTAAACATGGCGCGTAAAGTGGTTGCCGACCTGCTTGAGTTCGGTGCCGTGCAGCGTGCCTTCATCGGCGTAAGCATCCGCGACCTGGATGCGAAGCTGGCGCAGGAAAAAAGCATTAACGAGATCAAGGGTGTGTATGTTGAAGGCCTTTCTGCAGGCGGTTCCGGTGAGGAAGCCGGCATTAAGGAAGGCGACGTGATCACGAAAGTGGGCGAAGTGGATGTGAACAATGTGCCTGAGCTCCAGGAGCAGATCAGCCGCTTCCGTCCGGGAAACAAGATCACCATTACGCTTAAGCGCAATAACCAGGAAAAGATCATCCCGCTGGTGCTGAAAAACAAGAACGGCAATACCGATGTGGTTGAAAAGCCCAAGGTGGAAGTTGTAAGTGCGCTGGGGGCAACATTCGAAAATATTAATTCAGGCGATATGAAAAAGCTGGGGATCGAGAACGGACTTCGTGTAAATAAGCTTTCCGCCGGTAAATTGCTGAGCGCAGGCATTCGTGAAGGCTTTATCATCACCAATGTCGACAAGAAAAAGATCACTTCCGTAGAGGATATTAAAGCGGCGCTGGAGACGAAAAAAGGCGGTGTGCTCATCGAAGGAGTTTACCCGAATGGCATGCGCGCATACTACGGATTCGGGATGTAAAGATTTATGCCAATGGCAAATGGGCCGTTGATCGACAAAAAGAGCCTCTTTACAGAGGCTTTTTTGTGCTTGGTCTAATATATTATAATTCACTGAAAATCAATTGCTTATAAAGATTTTTTTATGTAAAATAAATGCCGTGATCCAGCGTTTTAAAGTATCTTTGTACCGATTTTTAAATCAAATTAAACACTCCAACAAAAAATGAGACAACTCAAAATAACCAAATCAATCACCAACCGCGAAAGTGCATCCCTTGATAAATACCTTCAGGAGATAGGGCGGGAGGAATTGATCAATGCAGATGAAGAAGTAATTTTAGCGAAGAAGATCAGAGAAGGTGACCAGGCTGCTTTGGAAAAACTGACGAAGTCAAATCTTCGTTTCGTTGTATCTGTTGCCAAACAATATCAAAACCAGGGCTTAAGCCTTCCCGATCTGATCAACGAAGGGAATTTAGGCCTTATCAAAGCCGCCAAGCGTTTCGATGAGACCCGCGGCTTTAAATTCATTTCCTACGCAGTATGGTGGATCCGCCAGTCGATCCTCCAGGCTTTAGCTGAACAGTCGCGTATCGTACGTTTACCGTTGAACCAGGTTGGTTCACTGAACAAGATCAATAAAGCATTTTCCAAGCTGGAGCAGGAATTTGAGCGTGAGCCAAGCGCCGAAGAATTATCCGAGCTCCTCGAATTACCGCAGGATAAAGTGGCAGACACGATGCGCGTTTCCGGACGCCACGTATCAATGGATGCCCCTTTTGTGAACGGTGAAGAGAACAGCCTGTTGGACGTGCTCGTGAACCACGATTCACCGCGTGCCGATAACGGGCTGCTGAACGAATCCTTACAGCGCGAGATCGAACGCTCCCTTTCAACATTGACCGAGAGAGAACGCGATGTGGTAAAATTATTCTTCGGGATCGGCATCAACCACGGCTTAACGCTGGAAGAGATCGGTGCAAAATTCGACCTTACCCGCGAGCGTGTTCGCCAGATCAAGGAAAAAGCGATCCGCAGATTACGTCATAATTCCCGCAGCAAATTACTAAAAACCTATTTGGGATAATCAGGTAAAGCCTTACGGAATGTCAGTTAACCGCATAAACAACTTCTTAACAAAAATGAAAAAGGAAGCTGTTTGTGCGGTTAATTTTTTTTATTTTTAATCGGCCTTATTTAATAATTTTCTAATTTAACTTATATAAAATATGACTCTTGAAACGATGGAACCTACAAAAGGTAAAGCAAAAGGCTCTTATGAAGCAGAACTGAATGAATGGATCGACCATGAAAAAGCGGCGCTCGACCTGATCAACGCGATCGGGAAGCTTTGGTTTGAAAAGTCGATCGAGCTGATCCTTTTCAGGAACCAGCTGGTTGACCGCAGCGCGAGCGAGATCATCAACCTTCATCATTATGCAAAAAATGTGGTTGGTAAGATCATTACCGTTGAAGCTACTTTAATGATCGCTACCGAGATCGGCAAGCTCGACCTCTGCCCTTCCCGGATCGATATCGGAAAGCTTGCATTCGAATGGCTGCAGGAGCAGAACGATTTTAAAACTGCCGGCGACTTCTTAAAGAACAAGCTGGTGGAATTTGTAGGCGCCAAACATACCATCACTCCGAAGGATGTGGTGCTGTTCGGCTTTGGCCGTATCGGCCGCCTCGCTGCAAGAGAGCTCATCGCACAGGCAGGTAAAGGCGAGCAGTTGCGCTTAAAGGCAATTGTTACACGCGGAAACAGCAACGAAGAGATCATCAAGCGCGCCGATTTGCTGCGTACCGATTCCGTACACGGACAATTCCCGGGAACCATCATCGAGGACCTCGAGAAAAAAGCGCTTATCATCAACGGGCACACCGTGTACATGATCGATGCGAAAAACCCGGAGGATGTGGATTACACTGCTTACGGAATTGAGAACGCATTGCTGATCGACAACACCGGCGTGTTCCGCGACAGGGCTGAATTAAGCCGTCACATGCAGGCAAAAGGGATTTCCAAAGTATTGCTTACGGCTCCTGCCAAGGACATTCCTAACATTGTGCATGGCGTGAACCACAAAGCGATCGATATCAAAGCGGAAACCATCTTTTCTGCCGCAAGCTGCACCACGAATGCCATTATGCCGATCCTTGAGGTAACGCATAATAAATTAGGAATTGTACGCGGACACATCGAAACCGTTCACTCCTACACCAACGACCAGAACTTACTCGACAACTATCATAAGAAATACAGGCGCGGACGCTCTGCAGCGCTGAACATGGTAATTACGGAAACAGGCGCGGAAAGCGCGCTGAAAAAAGTATTGCCGCAGCTCTCAGGAAAATTCACCGCGAACTCTGTGCGTGTCCCAACCCCTAACGTATCGCTTGCGATCCTGAGCATGACCATTGAGAAGGAAGTGACGAAAGAGGATGTGAACAATATTTTGAAGGATGCGGCATTGAATGGCGCGCTCGTGGAGCAGATCCAGTATATGAACTCCAATGAGTTCGTATCCACCGATGTGATCGGCAACCCCTGCCCTTCCGTGTTCGACAGCCAGGCAACAATTGTTGGGCCCGACAAAAAGAACATTGTACTATATGTATGGTATGATAACGAATATGGCTATACCCGCCAGGTGATCCGCTTATCGAAATACATTGCGGAAGTAAGAAGGCTTGTATACTATTAATATCATTGTACTTTAATAAAAATCCCCGTGAATATTTTTTCACGGGGATTTTTTTATGATCAGTCCTTCTTATATTCCTTCACCTGGTCTTTACGGATCAGCTCGCCATTCTCCGCGATCACCACTTCGTAGTTCATCTGGTTGTACTCAACGTCGATCTCGTAGCAAACGCCATCGGGCTTATCAACCTTCTCTATGTCATTTTCTTTATAAATGTCGAATTGCCGGGTGAGGCACGACTTTACAGCCGCCGGCAATGATTTATGGGTAACAGGTGTTTCGGTCATTACCCATTTGCCGTCCTTATTATACGTTACGATCACTTCTGTTTTATTCTTTTGGAAGTGTGCCACATAATTATCGTAGTCCATTTCCCATTTCACATCTTCGGGGCTCATGTAGGCCGTGTTAAACACATTCATGATCGCCGCCGGCACGGCAGATTTTTCAATGGTTTGCGCAACAGTAGCTGTGCTGAATGCGAATACGCTCAGTGCAAAAACAAGGATCTTTTTCATGGTGGATTTGGTTTGTGTTAAATCAAAAATAAACTATTTATTGATATAACAGCAAAACCACCTGCCGAATTCATGAATGCAGGAGATGTTATTGCTGGATAAAATGTAAATTTGCAGCGCTGATGACGACTTCCAAAAACATTAAACACGACCCATTTGCAGCCCTGCGGATAAAAGAATTCCTTTTCTTTCTGAACACGCGCTTTTTCCTCACCATGGGCATCCAGATGCAAAGCGTGATCGTTGGCTGGCAGGTGTATAACATCACCAACGATAAGCTTTCACTGGGCATGATCTGTCTCGCGGAAGCGCTTCCTTTTATTCTCGTATCATTATTCTCAGGCCATGTGGCGGATGTGGTAAGCCGCAAGCGCATCATTTTAATTTCCATGTGCCTCTTAACATTCTCCACTGCCGCCCTGCTCTGGTTTTCGCAGGAAGGCTCCATGGTCATTAAAAATTACGGCACCTTCCCTATCTATATTGTATTCGGGTTCATTGGAATTGTGAGGGGGTTCATCTCCGCCGCATTCCCGGCGTTCATGTCGCAGATCGTGCCGCGGGAAATGTATGCCAACTCCGCCACATGGAACAGCAGCGTATGGCATACCGGCGCGGTGATCGGCCCTGTGATGGCGGGATTTATCTGCGCAGTGAGCTATTCAGCAGCTTATACCGTAAACCTTGTGTTTATATTCCTTGCTATCATCTCCTTTATCTTTATAGCCGCCAAGCCTGTTCCTGCAAGGGAGAAAAAGGAAACTATGAGCCAGAGCCTCTCGGCGGGGATCAGGTTCGTGTTCAGCAACCAGCTGATCCTTGGCGCACTGTCGCTCGACCTGTTTGCCGTGCTTTTCGGCGGCGCGGTGGCCATGCTTCCCGCGTTCGCGAAAGAGATCTTATTCACAGGCCCTGCTGAGCTCGGGTTTTTAAGGGCTGCCCCTGCGGTGGGCGCAATTGTCACCGCCATCATCCTTGCCTATAAGCCGATCACTAAAACGGCCGGCCGGCAGCTCTTCATTCATGTTGCATTGTTCGGTGTGGCTACCATCTTCTTTGCGATCTCCGGCAATTATTATTTATCGCTGTTCCTGCTCTTCCTTACCGGCGCATTCGATAATGTAAGCGTAGTGATCCGGCATACCGTTCTCCAGCTCTCCACTCCCGATCACATGCGTGGAAGAGTGTCGGCGGTGAACAGCATCTTTATCGGCTCTTCCAACGAGATCGGCGGGTTTGAATCGGGGCTCGCGGCCGAACTGATGGGGCTGAAAGCTTCCGTAGTGTTTGGCGGTGCAATGACGGTGCTGATCGTGGGCGCTACTGCGCGGCTCGCGCCGAAGCTGAGGAAGCTCGATCTGAGAAAGATTCAATAGGATTTTATTTTGCTGCAAAGGTGCAGAGACGCTGAGTGTGTATAGCGTCATTTCGAGTATTTTTCCTTTTCGGAAAAATGTATCGAGAAAGGCGCCGGGCAGGTAACTATTTCTCGCAAAGCCGCAAAGAACGCAAAGCATTGGGCGTTGTCAGGCGCAGGGTTAAAATGTCGAAGTGGGTTGGTCACTCGGAGCTTGTCGAAGAGTGTGCGAAGGCCGACGCAGATGTTTCGACAGGCTCAACATGACAACGCGCAAAATGCCGCTTCGATTCAGTCAGTTCGAGCGGAGTCGAGAACGCGCGCAGGCTATTAACAGATCCCGTGTCGGGCACGGGATGACGGAGCATTGTGCGTTGTCAGTTCGAGCGGAGTCGAGAACGCGCGCAGGCTATCAACCGATCCCATGTCGGGGCACGGGATAAGTGCAGGTAATGTTTCGCTGGCGCGAAACAAACCTGCACTAAAAAAGCCCCGGGCACATGCATGCCGGGGCCAAAAAAGCAAGCGCTTTTTTACGCCTTTCCGTGTAAAACAAACCGGGGCGTTAGCCTGCATCACTGAACGGCCTGAAGCTCCAGTTGACCAGCGGCGTGATCCGCTTCCCGATGATATTCACCAGTCCGATCTGGATGCCTTTATGTTCTTTGCTGCGGTTGATCAGCCCAATCTGCAACCCTCTTGAGCGATCATCACACTTGTTGTAAATTCCGGCCTCCAGTCCGCTTACCTGCTGTGTGTTGTTGTAAACGCCTACCTGCAGGCCGCTCAGGCTTGAAACATAATTGATCACTCCTATCGTAACGCCATTGGCATTGTAGAGTGTAACTGTTACCGGCGCCACGATCAGCCCGTTGAGGTCGTGATGCGTGATCACAAAAGGTGAAACACCGACTCCATTGATCTTTCCGGCAAGCAACGTAGTTCCGAAGATCAGGCCGTTATTTTGAAGGTGGTTACGCGATTTCGGGATATATCCTTCATCGTCCAGGAAAAGGAATGGCGTTACCCAGCCTGCGCCAACCAGTTCCAGCTGAACCCCGTTGATCCGCTGCTCATGATGCATGTCAGGCTGGTTCCAGATGCCGAGCGCAAGGCCGTTGATCTGATCCATCTCTTCCGTAACAATACCTACAATGTTGTGGGTATGGCCCGGAGGCTTCAGCGAATCCTGTCCCAGGCAGTTGATGTTCCAGAGAATAAAAAGCAGCAGGATAATGAACCCGAGGATGCGTTTAAGTGTATCGATCATAATTGTAAAGGCTTAAATTGAATCCCATTCAAGGATGTTATTGATAAAGTCGTGAAGGCTGATCTTTCCAGCGAGGCTGATCGCGCAGGCAATGATGAATGCAATGGCGCAGCATTTTAGAATGGCAGCTGTTTTCGAAAAGGTAACAACCTGCTGTTGTGTTTGGGTTTTCATGATTTCTTGTTTTAAGTTTATTAAATAGTAATGACGATGCCTGCATTGAACCTTGCTCCGACATGCAACGTAGGCAGCGTGCCGAGATCTGAAATAGTAAAGAGAGGGATCCCTGAGCCGTCCAGCAGATCGACAGAAGCTTTCGGGCGAAGACCATGGCTCAGCAAGCGGAAAATGGCTGGACTTTCTTTTTGGCAGCTGCTTTTGACCCTGCCGATCTTTATTACATGTTCTTTCCGTTCATTCTTTAAGGAAAACAGCGCTTTTCTTCCTGAACCATTTTGGGCTTTTAAAGAGAGAGCAGGAAGGATGAACAGCAACAGGATAAGAATGTTTTTCATTAGGATTTGTTTTTATATCTGAAGCAAAACTACGCCGGTGTGAGCAGGCAGCGAAACGGCAATCCGCGCCCTGCAATGGATCCGAGGCAATAGCTGCAAAATTTAAAGGGCAGGAAAACCGGCAGGAACAGAAATTTGCATTTTTTGCAACTTATCCGGGAGAATTATTATAAATTGCAATTAATTCTCGCAGCGATACTCATTTAATACGAAATTTTGATGGCTAAAAATGTCGGGGAATCCGCACAAACCCTGCTGATGCAACGGATAAAAAGCGCTTTGCCCGCCAACCTCTCGCTGGTGGATGAGCTCGCGGAGCTGCTGGGCCTGAGCAACGACAGCGCTTACCGCCGCATGCGCGGGGAAACACAGCTGAGCATCGAGGAGATCGCCCTGATCTGCAAGCATTTCCGGATCTCGTTTGATTCCTTTATCAACAGCGGCAGCGATAATTTCGTAAGCTTCACCTATCACCAGCTCAGCAGCCATGTAAGCACGTTCAGGGAATACCTGCAGGGCATCCGGAACGACATCGGGCAAATGCTGAAATTTGCGGAAAACGACCGCCAGATCATTTTTGCGGCGGAAGACATTCCCGTGTTCCAGCATTTCGCGCATCCGTACCTTACGGCATTTAAAATATTTTACTGGAATAAATCCATCCTGAACGCCAAAGGCTTCGAGGACAAAAAATTTGAACCGGCGCATATAGATGAAGAACTACTGCAGCTTGCAGCCGATATTTATGAAGGGTATTCGAAGATCAATTCCATCGAGGTTTGGTCGGACGACACCGTGAACAGCACCCTCAAGCAGATCGAATTTTACTGGGATGCAGGCGCATTCAACAACCGGCAGGAAGCGCTCAGGGTATGCGAAGAAGTGAGCCTGATGCTGAACAGGATTAGGAAGCAGGCAGAGCTAAACATCAAGCTGGGGGCGGACAACAAGCCTACATCCACGGAGCCGAACTATGCACTGTACCACAGCGATGTGATGATAGGGAATAACTGTGTGCTCTCCACTACCGGCGGAATAAAAGGCGCCTACATTTCTTACCACACTTTTAATGTAATGCTCACCACCAATGTAAATTTCTGCAACGAAACCGAGCTTTGGCTGAAGAACCTGATCCGCAAATCGAACCTCATCAGCGGCGTGGCGGAAAAGCAGCGTTACCGCTATTTTAAGCGTGCCGATGATGTGCTGAAGCAGCTGATCACAAAGATCGAGAATGACTAAGGGCATGAAGAAAGCCGAGCTGAAAAAGTTCCTGGATGAGAAGGTGGACCAATTCAACCGCCCGCACTTTATCGGGCCTGACCCTGTTTCCATCCCGCACCTGTTCACAAAGAAAGAAGACATCGAGATCGCAGGCTTCCTCGCCGCGACCATTGCTTGGGGACAGCGCGTTACCATTATCAATAATGCGAATAAGATGATGCGGCTCATGGACCAGAGCCCTTACGAGTTCATCATGCATGCGAAAAAGAAAGACCTCGAAAGGTTTGAAGGCTTTGTGCACCGCACGTTCAACGGCACCGATATGGTGTTCTTCCTGCGCTCCCTTCAAAATATCTATAAAAAGCACGGCGGCCTGGAAGCGGCATTTCATACCGGTGCAAAAACAGATGTGCTGCTGCATGCCATCACTAAGTTCCGCGAACTGTTCTTTTCCATTCCGCATGAAACACGCACAAGGAAGCATGTTTCCAATCCTATGGACAATTCCTCCGCTAAAAGATTATGCATGTACCTTCGCTGGATGGCGCGTAAAGACAAGCGCGGCGTTGATTTCGGGATCTGGAAGCTGCCTGCTTCGGAGCTGATGTGCCCGCTCGACGTGCATTCCGGCAACGTAGCCAGGAAGCTCGGGCTGCTGAAACGTACGCAGAACGACTGGAAAGCCGTGGAAGAGCTTACTGCCGCCCTGCGGAAAATGGATCCGGCAGACCCGGTGAAATATGACTTTGCGCTGTTTGGGTTAGGCGTGTTCGAAAAATTCTGATCTTTTACAGCGCCGGGACAGTATGGGAAAGATGCGCCTCATTATTTCCCCTTAGCCTGTTGTTCTCCATTTCCAGCTCATTGATGCGCACAAGCGCGTCTTTCATCACATTACGCGCTGCAAGGCGGAGCTCGATCTCGTCCATGATAATTTCTGCCATGCTTTTCAGCATATCCTGCTGATCGGAATTGATATAGCGCTGACGCTTATCAAGGATACAGAATGTCCCGATGTTATGTCCGTCGGATGTCTTCAAAGGCGCGGCAGCATAGAATTGCAATCCGAAATCGCCTGCTACTAATGGATTTGCAAGGCAGCGGGGGTCGTTTTTAGCATCCTCCACCAGGTAGATCTCATCTGAAAGGATAGCCGAAGCGCAAAGCCCCGGATCTTTCCCTATTTGCCTGGCTTCCAAGCCATAATGTGATTTGAACCAGATCCTGTCAACATCCACCAGGCTGATGATGGCAATGGGTACGCTGAAGATTTTGGAAGCAAGGGCCGTTACTTTATCAAAGTTCCCATCCTCAGGAGTATCAAGTATTTCATAACGGTTCAGCGCTTTAATGCGGGCGAGTTCTTTTTCGGCAGTGATCATTTGTGTGTTTTAGAGTAGTTGTATATTTTATTTATTTTCCTGAATGCTTGTTTTCAGAACATTGACGTAGCACAGAAATATATATGCCAATCCCGGCGGGATTAAAAACAGATTACCTCCGGTCAAATAATTTAAAGGCCAACCTTTCAAAAAAATAGTATATTTGTCCTTTGATGAGCTTTACCTACCCTGCATTTCTTTTTGCACTTTCGGCAATCGCCATTCCTGTCATCATTCACCTTTTTAATTTTCGGAAATTCAAGACTGTTTACTTCAGCAATGTCCGCTTTTTAAAAGAAGTAAAGCAGGAAACACAGGCCAAATCAAAGCTCAAGCACCTGCTCGTTTTAGCTGCCCGCATCCTTTTCATCACCTTTCTTGTGCTTGCATTTGCCCAGCCTTTTATTCCCGTGGAAAACAGCAAGGTGATCCCGGGCGACAAAGCCGTAAGCATCTTCATCGACAATTCCTTTAGTATGGATGCCGTGAACAAGAATGGGACCCTGCTGGATGATGCCAAACGGCGCGCAATGGAAATTGTGGCCGCATACAAGCCGAGCGACCGCTTCCAGCTGCTTACCAACGATTTTGAAGGCAGGCACCAGCGGCTGGTGAATAAGGAAGAGTTTGCAGAATTGCTGGATGAAGTAAAGATCTCCCCTGCAACAAAAAGCCTTTCAGAGATCACTTCCCGAGCCTTTGATGTGCTGCAGCAAAGCGGAAGCAAAAGCAAAACGGCATTTATCCTTTCCGATTTTCAGAAAAGCCTGAGCAACCTTGACGAGCTGAAGAACGATACGGGAATTACAGTGAACCTGCTGCCTTTATCTGCCATCGAAAAAAGCAACGTATACATTGATACCTGCTGGTTTGAAACGCCGGTGCGGCAGTTCAACCAGGTGGAGAAGCTGCATGTTAGGATCAGGAATGTTTCGGAAAAGGAGCTGGAGAATAATTCCATCAAGCTGTTCATTAACAACATCCAGAAAACACCCGCCAGCTTCAATGCAGAGAAGAACGGTGAAACAGAGGTTGTACTCTCTTTCGCTTCCCGCGAAGCAGGCGTGCAGCATTGCCGCATCGAGCTGAGCGATTATCCTGTGACCTTCGACGATAAATTTTATTTCAGCTTCGAGGTGGCAAAAACCATCCCGGTGCTTTGCATCAATGCAGCCGGCGCCACACCGGAGAGCGCTTACCTTGATAAGCTTTTCGGGGCCGATTCGCTCTTTGTACAAAAGAATGTATCCGATAACCAGATCGATTATTCCACGCTTTCTGCGAACAGCCTCATCGTGCTGAACGAATTAAAGACCATTTCATCGGGATTGGCGCAGGAGCTGAAACGCTTTATGGACAATGGCGGCAGCGTGCTGGTGTTCCCTGCAAAGGATGCCGACCTGGCAGGCTACAAGGAATTCTCCCTGCTCGCAAGGGCAAATTATTTTGAGCGCTATGATACTGCCGGCACAAAGGTGGACAAGATCAATCTCGACCACGAAATTTACAGGGATGTATTTGAAAAGAAAACGTTCAGCGCCACCAACCTCGACCTGCCGAAAGTAAGCTCCCACTATGCGCTTTCAAAAACAACACGCAGCGCCGAAGAGTACCTGCTCAGGCTGCAGAACGGCGATGTGTTCCTTGCAAAATACCCGGTAGGCAAAGGAAAGCTCTACCTCTGCTCCGGCGGGCTCGGCAGCAATTTCAGCAATTTTGCCAAGCATGCCATCTTCGTCCCTACACTTTACAAGATCGCGATGTACAGCCTGAAGTCAGGGCCCCTCTTCTACACTATCGGGAATGATGAATCGATTGAGACGGACAAACCGCTCAGCGGCGAAAATGTATATCATATTAAAAGCACAACAGGCACTTTCGACATCATCCCCGAGCACAGGGTGATCGAGTCGGGAACGGAGATCATGGCGCATGGACAGATCACCAATGCAGGAAATTATAATCTCTTTGCAGATAAGGATCCGGTGGCCGGGATCTCCTTCAATTTCAACAGGAAGGAATCGGACCTGAACTGCTATACACAAGCCGAACTAACAGATCAGGTAAACAAAAGCAATCTATTTAACTTCAATGTTTTAAATAATTCAGAACAAAGCTTAACGCATTCGCTTGCCGAGCTCGACCAAGGTAAAAAATTATGGAAGCTCTGCCTTATCCTGGCGCTGCTTTTTTTAGCGGCGGAAGTGATTTTGCTGCGGTTTATGAAGGGTTAATTAACCACAGATTACACGGATCGACACAGATAAAAAATAAACTGCTTTCGGCAGACAGACTAAAAAGATTTCGATTGACTGACATGGAAATAACTAAGTCCAAAAAAAGTATCGCGATAAACGATTTAACCTATTTAATCATCGGCTCTGCATTTAAAGTACACAACGCCCTTGGTCCCGGACTTTTGAAATCCTCTTATGAAGCATGCCTGTTTTATGAGCTTACCGAAGCGGGACTGAAAGTAGAAAGGCAAAAAGAATTACCCCTAATTTATAACGAAGTAAAGATGGATACCGGGTACAGGATGGATTTGCTGGTGAATGACACAGTAATTGTCGAGATCAAGGCAGTAGAAGAGCTTGCCCCTATCCACAAAGCACAAGTACTCACATATCTTAAATTATCAAAACTAAAAATTGGCTTATTAATAAACTTTAACACCACTGATCTAAAGGAAGGGATACAGCGTTTGGCAATGTAATCTGTTCTAATTCGTTTAATCAGCCTGCCGCAAGGCAGCTGGATCTGTGAAAATCCGTGTAATCTGTGGTAAAACAACATATCATGCACATACTCATCAAACAAGCCCGCATCATCGACAGCAGCTCTTCCCACAACGGAAAAACCGTGGATGTGCTCATCGAGGGCGGGATCATCACTTCCATCCGCTCAAAGATCACAACAGACAAGCACGTAAAGGTGATCGAAGCGGAGAACCTTCATATTTCTGCAGGCTGGATGGACATGCAGGCCAACTTCTGCGACCCGGGATATGAGCACAAGGAAGACCTCGAAACCGGGATGAGGGCTGCTGCAGCCGGCGGATTTACGGCAGTAGCGATCACTTCCGCCACCGATCCTCCCATCCACTCAAAAGCGCAGGTGCAATACATTAAGAACAACACCAATAACAGCCTGGTGGATGTTTATCCGATAGCTGCAACAACCGTTAACCGCGAAGGCAAGGAGCTTTCCGAGATGTACGACATGCAGCAGGCAGGCGCCATTGCCTTCTCCGATGATAAAAACCCGGTCTCCAACGCAGGCATCCTGATGCGCGCGCTGCTCTACTCGAAGAACTTCGACGGCCTGGTGATGACGCACTGCGATGACAAAAGCATTTCGCAGGACGGGCAGATGAATGAAGGGGAAAGCTCCACGAAGCTTGGCCTCAAAGGAATTCCGTCGCTTGCCGAAGAGCTCATGATCGGCCGCAACATCTTCCTCGCCGAATACACGGATGCTCCGCTGCACATCAGCAATGTATCCACACAGGGCGGCGTTGAGCTGATCCGCGATGCAAAGGCAAAAGGCCTTAAAATAACCGCTTCGGCAAATGCATACAACCTTGCGCTGGATGATGCATTGCTTTCGGGGTTCGACAGCAACTATAAATTAAATCCGCCGCTGCGCACAAAGAATGATATTGAAGCGCTCCGCAAAGGAGTATCGGATGGCACTATCGATGCTATCACGAGCGATCACCGCCCGCAGGACATCGAATCAAAAGATGTGGAGTTTGACCATGCCTCCAACGGAATGATCGGGCTGGAAAGCGCTTTTGCACTGCTGAACACCAACAAGGGAAGGCTGAGGCTGGAAACCATCATCACGGCGATCAGCACAAACCCGCGCAAAGTGCTTGGACTGAAGCAGCCTTCCATCCGCGAAGGCGAGCAGGCAAACATCACCCTGTTCGATCCTGACAGGGAATGGACATTCGAAAAAAAGCACATCCAGTCGAAATCCTCCAACACGCCCTTTACAGGAAGCAGGTTCAAAGGAAAAGTGATCGGCGTGATCAATAAAAAGCTTCTTTCGCTGAACAAATAAGTAAGGGATCGCAAAAATTGAAATTTTGTACTTTAATAATTTTTTGTAGTTTAGCCCTTGAATTTTCAAACCAATCTTTATTAACCTTCTATTAATCGAAACAAATGCTCGTAAACAAAAAATCATTTGTGCTTAAAAGCGCAATGCTTATTGCTACCGGGATGCTATTGGCATCATGTGGCAGCGAAACTCCAAAAGAGGACAATCTTTCCACCGGCACTGACACAACAGCAGCAGAAGCTTCGGTAGAAGTAGAAGATGTTTCCTACTCGCTTCCTTCCCCGCTGCAGATCGCTTCGATCTTCAAAAAATCGGGATTGAAATATAAAGAGGGGATCACCAGCACACTCAAGGATCCGTCAAAATACACCACCAACGTGAGCAAAGCATTGAACCTCGGTGTTTACAGCGCCGACCTCTCCTACACTGTTTTGAACAAGCAGAACCAGGAAGCGATGAACTACATGAAACTCTGCCGCCAGATGGCTGATAATTTAGGAATGGGCTCCGTGTTCGATCAGGGCAACCTCTCCAAGCGTTTCGAAAAAAATATCGGCAACGAAGATTCGCTTGCATACATTATTGCAGAGCTGCAAATGGTAACCGACATGTACCTGGATGAGAACGACCAGCAGGAAGTTACTTCCATCGTATTTGCAGGCGCATGGGTGGAAAGCATGTATGTAGGATCTAAGGTATATGAAAAAGGAAAGGACAAATCGCTCAACAGTAAGCTTGCAGAGCAGATGACCATCCTCGGAAGCATTGTGAATGCATTGAAGGTACAGGAGAAAAAAGATGCTGCCATTGGCGGGCTGATCGCCGATCTGCAGGGCGTAAAGGATATTTACGACGGATTGCCATCGGTGAAAGACCACCCGGAAGCAAATGACGATACCGAAAAGGAAATGTCGCTCACGGATGATGAAGTAAGCACGCTTACTACTAAGATAGAAGCAATCAGAACTAAAATCATTAACGGATAATTAAACCCTGCTAAACAATAAAAACGTTAGATTATGAAAAAACTATTTTATACAGGTTTACTTGGTTTGTTTTTCGTTTATGGATTTACAACCATCCAGACCACCGACAACTGCGATAAAAAAACGCTGACTGCAAGCTGCAAGAAAAAAATGGAGCCTTACAAATACGACAGCCAGAAGTTCACCAAGATCATGTTCCAGAAAAAAACACAGCAGCTGGAAATTGAAGTTCCCGTATTTATCGGCGAAAAATACCGCCTGGTGTTCAATACTTCCTCATTGCCAAAACCAGTGCAGGTGAATGTGTACACCAAGGACAAGGAATCAAAAAAGCGTGAAGCTATTTACAGCAGCAAGCCCGGAGAGAACGAGATCGTTTTCGATGCGCCCCGCGTACGCAAGCTGTATGTTGATTACGATGTTCCGGCCGACAGCACCAACCAGAAATTGAGCGGATGCATAGTATTCATGGTAGGATACAAATAAGCATGTACAGAAAATTAAGCTATATCCTTTTAGTAATGATCGGTGCATTGGTTTGCACCGGTCATTATTCTTTTGCGCAATGCAAGGCCAAGCAGATCATGAAATCTTCAAAGGCCAATATCACCAGGCCTTTTAAGTTCGACAGCTATACGGTGAATGAATTCATCTTCGGCGATAAGCAAACCACGCAGGAAGTGCAGTTTACCGCTTTCCGCGGGATGAAATACAAGATCGTGTTCATCTCTTCCGGTTTTGAAGAGCCTGTGCAGGTGAATATCTGGGATAAAAGCAACAAGATCAAAAAGAACCGCAACAAAGTATACGACAATGCGCAGGGCATCGACAATAATTTCTGGTCGTTCGAGCCTACCAAAGCCGGTAATTATTTCATTGAATACACCGTTCCGGTGAGCTCAACCCCGGGAGTTACGAAGCAGGGCTGCATCATTATGCTGATCAGCTACGTGGAAACCGAGCCGGGCGCAGCCGATTAGCCTGATGAAACAGTACCTTGCCTTTCTCCTTCCCCTTTTCTTATTGCTCATCCCGGCAGCTGCAAGCGCACAATGCAAGGCCTCAAAAATTGTTGAGCAGGGAAAATCCGAGATCGATTCGAGCTACCTCTACGATGGATTTACGCTCAGCAGCTTCACCATGGATGAGAAGCAGAAGCGGATGCAGATCCGGTTCACCGCCCTCAAAGGCCAGCACTATAAGCTATACTTCTGCAATTCGGGCTTTACCGAAGAAGTGAAGATCTCCATATTCAAGGAGGAAAAGGACGGCAAGCTCAGCAATGACCTGCTGGGAGCGACTACCGCAAAGGACCAGTTCTTTGAATTTGCCCTTTCCAAAGCCGGCAGCTATACCATTGAATACACTGTTCCACCCTGTGAGAATGCAGAATACGGCATGACGAAAAATGAATGCATGGTGATGCTGATCTCTTACAGTCAGAAATAACGCGGATCAGTTAAACTCCATTCTTTCCACATCCTGCGCTCTTTGCGTATCCACTTCAACAATGTAAGTTCCTTTGTATTTGCTGATGTCGAGCGACCTGATGTGCTTGAACTTCTCATCCAGCAGCTTTTCGGAATACACTACTTTTCCTGACGCATCTTTAATTTTAATGCTGAGGTCAGAGCGGAGATCAGAGGAATAAATAACCTTCAGTATTTTCTTTTCTGCATCCTGCTGGATAGTGATCCCTGTAGTTGAGGCGTTATCGGGCACAACCGGCCCCTGTGCGTAATTTCCCGTGATTGCTGTGATCAGTAATACCAGGATCATGTATGTTCTTTTCATTGAGTTTCAGTATTGGTTTTACTCAATAGAAGAAAATGATATTCCAGAAATGCCCGTAAACACTGGCTAAAAAAAGAAATGAGCCGGTAACGGCAACATTATAGCTGAATCCGGAATTAGGATAGCCGGAAAGCCGGGTGGAGAAACAACAGTAGCAAATGGTACAGAGTTTAACTATGGCGCGTTGTGGCGTTATTGCGGCAAAATTAATCACAGTGCAATTGTTGCATTCTCCCCTAATAAATCTATATTTGCAGCCTTATTTATTAATTACCTGCGCCCGTTTGTTTGGGTGTTTGGACAAAAAAAAGAAGATGATCAAAATTACACTACCCGACGGTTCCATCCGTGAATACGAAAAAGGAACTACTGCGCACCAGGTTGCACTCTCCATCTCCGAAGGTTTAGCAAGAAATGTTTTAGCGGCAAAAGTAAACGGCGAAGTTTGGGATGCCACGCGCCCCATTAACAGCGACGCAAAGCTTGTGCTTCTTACATGGAACGATACCGAAGGAAAATCCACTATGTGGCACTCATCGGCGCACTTAATGGCGGAAGCGCTGGAAGCATTGTATCCCGGAACAAAATTCGGGATCGGGCCTGCCATCGAGAACGGTTTTTACTACGACATTGACCTTGGCGGAAAAGCGTTCTCCCAGGAAGATTTCAAGAAGGTGGAAGACAAGATGCTGGAGCTGGCGCGCCAGGGAAATGCTTATGTGCGCAAGGAAATATCAAAAGCTGATGCCGTTTCTTATTTTAAGGAAAAAGGCGATGAATATAAGTTAGACCTGCTGGAAGGCCTGGAAGACGGGCAGATCACTTTTTACTCACAGGGAAATTTCACCGACCTCTGTCGTGGACCTCACATCCCTAATACAGGGTTCATCAAGGCAGTAAAGCTGATGAACGTAGCAGGTGCCTACTGGCGCGGCGATGAAAAGAACAAGCAGCTCACGCGTGTTTATGCGGTTACTTTTCCAAAGCAAAAAGACCTTACCGATTACCTGCTGCTGCTCGAGGAAGCAAAAAAACGCGATCACCGCAAGCTTGGAAAAGAGCTGGAGTTGTTCGCATTTTCTGAGAATGTAGGAATGGGATTGCCGTTATGGCTGCCGAAGGGCGCTATGCTGCGCGAGCGTTTGGTGCAGTTCCTGCAGAAAGCGCAAATGAAAGCAGGCTACCTGCCTGTGATCACACCGCACATCGGGAATAAAAAATTATATGTTACTTCGGGGCATTATGAAAAATACGGGAAGGATTCATTCCAGCCCATTTTAACGCCGCATGAAGGCGAGGAATTTTTCCTCAAGCCAATGAACTGTCCGCACCATTGCGAGATCTATAAAACCTCTCCCCGCTCCTACAAGGACCTGCCGATCCGTTTTGCGGAATTCGGTACCGTTTACCGTTACGAGATGGCTGGTGAATTGCACGGCTTGACCCGCGTGCGCGGCTTTACACAGGATGATGCGCATTTGTTCTGCCGTCCCGACCAGGTGAAGGAAGAGTTCTGCAAGGTGATCGACCTGGTGCTGTATGTGTTCAAGGCATTGGATTTCCATGATTTTACAGCACAGATCTCCCTGCGTGATCCCGAAAACAAGGAAAAATACATCGGTACGGACGAGAACTGGGCATTGGCGGAGGCGGCGATCATTGAATCGTCGGCCGAAAAAGGCTTAAAAACAGTGGTTGAGCTGGGTGAAGCGGCTTTTTACGGCCCCAAGCTCGATTTTATGGTGAAGGATGCGCTTGGCCGCAAATGGCAGCTGGGCACCATCCAGGTGGATTACAACCTGCCGGAGCGCTTTGAGCTGGAATACACCGGCTCCGATAACATGAAGCACCGCCCGGTAATGATCCACAGGGCGCCATTCGGCTCGCTGGAGCGGTTCGTAGCCGTTTTAATCGAGCATTGCGCCGGAAAATTTCCGCTTTGGCTCACACCGGAGCAGGTTTGCATCCTCCCGATCAGCGAAAAATATAATGATTACGCAAAAAAAGTTTTAGAATTGCTAAAAAATTACGATATTCGCGGGCTCGTTGACGACCGGAATGAGAAGATCGGTAAAAAAATACGTGATACTGAATTGCAAAAAGTACCGTATATGCTGATCGTTGGAGAGAAGGAAGAGGCGGAAAACCAGGTGGCAGTACGTAAGCAGGGCGAGGGTGATTTAGGAAGCTTCTCCATTGAAGACTTTGCAAAGATCATCAGCACCGAAATTGACAAGAAACTGAAGGCTGATTAGTTGAAATCAATCAGCCGAATTAACTGAATTATAAATAAATTAGGAGGAACAAGCTATAGCAGCGCCATTTAACAACAGCAACAGCAATAACAAACCGCCATTTCATAAGCCGGGCGGAAATTTTGTTAAGCCGGCATCAACCGGGCCACGTCCTGACAGCCGTTTCGGAAGAGGCGGCCCAAGAAGAAGAGAAGACCTGCACAACATTAACGAGCGGATCAGGGCACGTGAAGTGCGTGTGGTCGGCGAAGGCATCGAACAGGGTGTTTACCCTATCGCAAGAGCCCTCGAGATAGCACGTGAAGTTGGTTTGGACCTGGTGGAGATCTCTCCGAATGCAGAGCCGCCTGTTTGTAAGGTAGTTGACTATAAGAAGTTCCTGTACGATCAGAAAAAGAAACAAAAGGAGCTGAAAGCGAAAGCTGCGAAAACAGTGATCAAAGAGATCCGTTTCGGCCCGCAGACCGATGAGCATGATTTTAACTTTAAGAAGAATCACGCCATCAAGTTTTTGCAGGAAGGCTCTAAAGTAAAGGCATTCGTATTTTTCAAAGGCCGTTCGATCTTATTTAAGGAGCAGGGAGAAATTCTGCTGCTTCGCTTTGTAAACGAGCTGGAAGATTATGGCAAAGCAGAACAGCTGCCATTGCTCGAAGGAAAGAAGATGATCATGGTCATCGCACCTAAGAAAACAAAATAGCCGGGAGAGCGAAGTGTGGAGAATCGAGAAAGCGGAAAGATTAAAACGATAAAGTGTAAGTTTAATTAATAATCAATAAATAGGTAAGATGCCAAAAATGAAAACAATGTCCGGCGCAAAAAAGAGATTCTCTTTGACCGGAACAGGGAAAGTAAAAAGAAAACATGCTTTCAAAAGTCACATCCTGACCAAAAAATCAACCAAAGCTAAACGTGCTTTAACTCACGCAGGCCTTGTTGATAAATCAGATATGCCTCGCGTAAAAGCAATGTTGACTATCGGTAAATAAGTTCCCGCGTCATTTCGAGTGTTTTTCTTTTCGAAAAACGTATCGAGAAATAAGCGAAACTTAAGTACCAACAAAGAGTAAATACAGTTCACAAAATTATAAACCAGGCAACCAGTTTTAAGATCCGTTAACTGTCGGACACTGCAGCCAAAAAACAAAAAGAAATGCCTAGATCGGTTAACTCGGTGGCCTCAAGAGCCAGAAGAAAAAAAGTATTAAAACAAACAAAAGGTTATTGGGGAGCTCGTAAGAACGTCCTTTCAATTGCCAAGAACGTTTTAGAAAAAGGTTTAACGTACGCTTACCGCGACAGAAAACAAAAGAAACGCAATTTCCGCGGGATCTGGATCCAGCGTATCAACGCAGGTGTTCGTCCTTACGGATTATCTTACTCCCAGTTCATGGGCAAGATCCACGCTAAGAATGTAAACTTGAACCGCAAGGTGCTTGCTGATTTAGCAATGAACAACCCGGAAGCTTTCAAAGCGGTGGTTGAATCAGTAAAATAGAATTGAATATTAATGCTACGACAAAGAAGCCTCTCAGAAATGAGAGGCTTTTTTGTTTAGGTCACTGGAGTATGATCTTTTTTACCCTCCGGTCGTTTGCTCCCGATAATTCAATAAAATAGATCCCCCGGGAATAAGTACCGAGATCGATCTCCTGCCTCTCATTGTTTGTTTTACTACTGAGCAAACTGTTTCCGAGGGTATCATAAATGCGGATGCTTTCAATTCCGGCACCCGGCTCAATGGTGATCCTCCCGGAGGAAGGATTCGGGAAAATCCTGGTTTCCGGTACCGTGCTGTTTGCGATCCCGATGTTAAGCGTATCACTGCAATCATACTTGATCAGGTACAGTCCCCGTCCGTAGAGCGAATCGCTGCCGACGGCAAAAGTGGTATTATAGGCACCCGTGAGGTAAGCATTGTCAAGATAATCCGTTGCTATTGATCCTGTTTGATGATAGCCGTTACACGCAAGGGACGAAGTGCAAAGGAGGTCGCCTGCCGGATCAAATTTAGCTGTAAATACGCTGAGGCCGGGAGTGGCAGCTAAAGTAGTGTCAAAAATATTGGTTGCCTCATTGAACCAGCCGGATACATACACATTTTCATGACTGTTGGTGCATATAGAATACCCTTCATCCCGACCTGCACCACCTGCAGTTTTAGCCCAGATCACATTTCCCAAAGGATCGTACTTTACAATAAAAACATCGGAGAAGCCGACGTTGTGGAAAACGGAGGATCCGAAGGCAATGGAATCTGATTCAAAACTGCCTGTCATGTACACATTGTTGGCCACATCAGTTGCAATACTGTAGCCCGCCTCCTGGGCAGTGCCTCCAATATTCCTGACCCAAAGGAAATTTCCTGCCGCATCGTATTTAACAAGGAAGATATCATCGCTGACCGCGGCAGTGTCGTGATTTATAAGGACAGTGCTGCCAAAGCTTATGGTGTTATTATACATCCCCGCCACATAAATATTCTGTGCTGCATCCGTGCTTAGGGAAAATCCAAAAGCCATTTGTGAGGTCCCGGTATTCTTCGCCCATAATACGTTACCATCCGGATCGTACTTAACAACAAAGCCGTTGTAGCTGTATCCGGGAGGTGTATAAAGGGTATACGCACCGAACTTAATGGAAGGCCCTTCAAACCAGCCCGTAATGATCACGTTCCCTGAAATGTCGCAAGTGATCGTTCTTCCCACATCATAACCTGATCCGCTGGGGATGCCGGAAACTCTCGCCCACAAGGCGTTTCCGGCCGGATCGTATTTAACAACTAAAACATTGTCAGAGCCTGTTGATCCGGCGCTGACAGTATCAAAGCTCACTGAGCTATCCAGGCACTCTCCTGTGATATAAATATTTCCCTCTTTGTCGGTACATACCGAATTCCCCAGCACCCAGCTTCCGGACGACTTTTTTGCCCATAATACCCGCCCGGCGGAATTGTATTTTGCCACGAAAAAATGAAAGCAACATCCGCCTCCGCCCGTTAAAACAATAGAGTCGAACGTAATTGATGTGCTGAAGTACCCGGTTACAATAACATTACCATATACATCCGTGCAAACGGATTTGCCAATCGCCTCAATGGATGGTGTTTCATTCGCGCTTGTTGCCCATTGCCAGTTCTGTGCATGTCCTGAATGCCAGCATAATAAAAATAAAAAGTTCAGGTAAGCTGTTTTCATGTTCCTGTTTAAGAAACAGCTACAACAAATTTGTGCCATTGCACTTATTATATAGTGCGGGCCGGCTTTCTGATTTTGCTTACATTTGGTTTCATGAGCAAACGCTACACTCTCCTACTCTCTTTCGTTGCTTTGTTGTTTGTGCTGCTCTCCGCAATGCTTTCCTTCTATTCCCGCCTCGCCACCGACGATTACTATTTCATCTGGGATGTGCGGAACAACGGCGTGACTGAAGGCGTGGTATCACAATATCTTTATTGGTGCGGACGCTATGCCGCCACCTTTGTTACCGACGTGCTGTATAAATTATGGGATACCGACCAGACCTGGTACTTTCTCTGGCCCTTAACGTCGTTCATCGCGCTGATCACCGGCGTTTATAAGTTCTTCACGGCGCTTGCCAGGCAATCCGGTTCCGCGCTAAAAAAGCCAACACTGCTGCTCTGCGCTCTTTCCTTTACCTGCCTGCTCTTTTTCCTGAGCGTGGATATCGGCGAAACCTGGCTCTGGTACTGCAGCCTGAGCTCCTATCTCTGGAGCGTGATCGCATTCACCTGGGGATGCTACTTCCTGCTCCGGGAGCAGAAAAAGAATATTTCGCTTATCCCGGCCGTTCTCTGCTTCATTTATGTGGGTGGCGCTTCCGAAGTGTATTCCGTGATCTACGGTGTAATGATCCTCGCTTTCCTGATCTTCCGCTACAAAAGAGCTGAAAATTTAAAATCGTTTGTCAGCCAGCCTCTCAACAAAAGGATCATTGTCGCTTATGCATTCCTCGGCATCGCGTTCATTATCCTGATCGCAGCACCGGGAAATTACCTGCGCGATAAGCTGTTTCCCGAGCACCAGCTGCTGAGAACATTGTTCATTACAGGAAAATCGATTGTAAAATTCGGGGTGCTTTACGTTCCCTTCCGGCTCGTGTATGTGCTTGCCTTTGCCGTACCGTTTGCAGTGATCGGCGCTGACGCGGGGGAACAAACTGTTTCTGGAACTTCTTTCAGCTTGTTCTTCAAACGGCTGACATTCGCTTATCTCGCCCTGCTCCTGCTCTTTTTCCTGCTGGTAGCGTTTGTGATGGTGGAGACCGGCCCGCCGCGCCTGTGGTTCATGGTTGCTTTCCTGTCGGCACTCTATTGTTCTGCACTTTCTTTCTACGCGGGCTTTTCCGGTGTGATCAGCGAAGCAAGGATCGGCGTGCTGAAATACGGGAGCATCGTGCTTGCGCTGCTGATCCTCGGCTACAATATTATTAATCAGTTTCGCATTTGCAGCGACTATACAGAGGCGAATGATGCACGCATACAGTACATCCAAAAGCTCAATAGAACGATCAGCTCCGATACGCTGATCCTGCTGCCGCACTTGCCATCCAGCGGGATGCTTTATTCGGCAGAGATCCAGGCCGACACCAACCACTTTACCAATCGTGAGCTGCGAATGGGCTTCGAGCTTAAATTTCATGTAGCGGTTAGGGAGTAAAGGTTGGAGGTTGGAGGTTGGAGGTTGGAGGTAATTGGATGTTACTGGCGTCAGTTCGAGTAGCGAGGCACGAGCATATCGAGAACAAGCCCTCACACTTTCTCGATACTCACCCTTCGGTCGATCCCGATAGCTATCGGGACAAAATGACCGCGCACATAGATTCGTTTAGCGTACATTTTTTCTTATTTTTACGCTGATTTAAAAACACATTATGAGCAAAAAAATATTGGCCAACGACGGCATCGACGCACAGGGCAAAGCATTGCTTGAAAAGGCAGGATTTACAGTGATCACCGAAAAAGTAGCGCAGGAAAACCTTGCAGCAGCGATCAATGAGCAAAACTATGTTGGGCTAACCGTTCGCAGCGCGACCAAGGTCCGCAAGGATGTGATCGATGCCTGCCCGGGGCTGAAGCTGATCGGCCGTGGCGGCGTTGGAATGGATAATATTGACGTTGACTATGCAAAGAGCAAGGGCCTTGCTGTGGTGAACACACCAGCCGCATCCTCCCACTCTGTTGCCGAGCTGGTGTTTGCGCATTTGTTCAATGCCGTCCGTTTCCTGTACGACAGCAACCGCCAGATGCCTGCAAACGGCGATACACAATTTGATGCGCTGAAAAAGAAATACGCGAAAGGAATTGAGCTTAAAGGGAAAACGATCGGCATTGTCGGTTTTGGCCGCATCGGGCAGAACGTTGCAAAAATAGCCCTTGGCTGCGGAATGAAAGTGCTGGCATACGATCCTTACATCGTGGAAGCGCTACTCGAGCTGGATATAGAGGGCGCTCCCGAAAAGATCCGGATAAGGCAGGCCACCGTTCCACTGGAAAAATTATTGGCGGAAAGTGATTTTATCACGCTGCATGTTCCGGGCGGAAAAGTGATCACCAAAAATGAGATGGCGAAAATGAAGGATGGGGTGATCCTCGCGAATGCCGCACGCGGCGGCGTGATCGATGAAGCAGACCTGATCGAGACGCTTAATTCCGGCAAAGTGGCACATGCCTGTCTCGACGTGTTTGAGAACGAGCCAACGCCAAACAAAGCGCTACTCTCTCATCCTAAGATTTCCCTGACGCCGCATATTGGCGCTGCCACGGAAGAAGCGCAGGAGCGGATCGGGATCGAGCTCGCAGAATTGATCATCGACAGATTACGTTGACCTTCGGAAGCCGTCTACTAACTACCAACTCCCGACTCCGAACTAAAAACCATGGCAAAAATAATCCCGTTCAAAGGCATCCGCCCGGCAAAAGATAAGGTACACCTTGTTGCATCCCGCTCCGTGGATGGCTACGATAAAAAAGAGCTGCATGAGAAGCTGGCGAGCAATCCCTTTTCTTTTCTGCATGTGATCAGTCCCGACTTTAAGGACGGGAAACGCACAAAGCCCGGCTCACCTGCAAGGCTTCAGAAAGTGAAAGCGCAATACCTTGAGTTTATCCGGGAGGATGTATTCATCAGCGATGAGAAGCCCTCCTATTACATTTACCAGCAGTTCAAGGAAGGAAATGCATATACCGGGATCATCGGCTGCAGCAGCATCGATGATTATTTCAACGGCGTGATCAAGATCCACGAGCAAACGCTTACCGAGCGCGAGCAGAAGCTGAAGGACTACCTCGAAGTATGCGATTTTAATGCGGAGCCCGTGCTGTTCAGCTACCCGAACGATGCAACGATAGACGAGATCACTGCAAAGACCACATTGGGCGCCGAGCCTGCTTACGATTTTACCACCACCGACCGCGTGCGCCATAAGCTTTGGGTGCTGAGCGACCCTGCGGAAGTGAAACGGATCGAAGAGCGCTTTGAAAAGATCCCGGCCGTGTACATTGCCGACGGGCATCACCGTTCCGCCTCTTCCGCCCTGCTGGGGGCTTCGCGGAGGGAAAAGAACCCAAGCTATACCGGCGAAGAGCCTTATAATTTTTATCTCGGTGTGTTTTTCCCGGAAACACAATTAAAGATCTTTGATTTTAACCGTGTGGTAAAGGACCTGAACGGGATGAATGCAGAAGCTTTTTTAGATCGGCTGCAGGAAAAGTTCATTGTGGAGCCGAAAGGTGAAGGGGAGTACAAGCCGGCACGCAAGCATAATTTCAGCATGTACCTTGAAGGACAATGGTATTCGCTGGATGCGAAAAAAGAGATCATTCACAATGAGGAGCCTGTGGGAAGCCTCGATGCCTCCATCCTCACGGAGCAGATCCTCGCGCCTGTGCTGAACATACATGACCTGAAGACCGATAAGCGCATCGGCTTCGTTTCGGGGATCAAGGGGATGAAGGAGCTGAAGAACCAGGTGGATAAATGGAACTTTATGGTAGCTTTCGGATTATATCCTGTTGAAATGGAGCAGCTGAAGCACATTGCCGATACAAACAACATCATGCCGCCCAAAACCACCTGGGTGGAGCCCAAAATGCGCAGCGGGCTTGTGATATATAGCCTGAGTGAATAATCTCTATGTCGATCAAAGAAAACCTGCATCATATAAAATCAAGCCTTCCTCCGGGGGTTACGCTGATCGCTGTCACTAAAACACATCCCCCTGAAAAGTTGATGGAAGTGTATAATGCGGGGCACCGGATCTTCGGTGAGAACAAAGTGCAGGAGATGTGCGATAAGTACGAAGTTCTTCCGAAAGACATCCAATGGCACCTGATCGGGCACCTGCAGAGCAACAAGGTAAAATATATTGCGCCCTTTGTGTCGCTGATCCATTCGGCCGACAGCCTGAAGCTCCTGCAGGAGATCGACAAACAGGCCTTAAAGAACAGCCGCGTGATCGATTGCCTGCTGCAGATCTACATTGCGGATGAAGAAACCAAGTTCGGATTGTCGTTTGAAGAGGCGGAAGAGCTCCTTTCTTCCGAAGCCTTTCAGCAGCTCCGGAATATCCGGATCACCGGCCTGATGGGCATGGCGACCAATACTGACGACCAGGAGAAGATCCGGAGCGAATTCCGCTCCCTGAGATCGTTTTTCGACCGGCTTAAGCCTTCACACCCCTCTCTCCGCCACATTTCCATGGGTATGAGCTCCGATTACCTCCTTGCCATTGAAGAGGGCAGCACTATGGTGCGGGTGGGCAGCTCTATTTTCGGGAACAGGAATTATTCTGCAGGCGCTCCGAAAGCCTGAAAACAGCCATTTAATCAACATTCTTTCGCTTAATAGCAGCTATTGGTCGATATTGTTTTATAAAAAAACGATAAGATTTATTAAAAATTTGGATTTTTTATATAAATGATATAAATTTGCCTTGCTAACTTATTAATTAATCAATACAATTAAAATGAAAACAGGTACAGTAAAGTTTTTTAATGAAACAAAAGGATTCGGTTTTATTAAAGATGAAGCAGGTCAGGAAATTTTTGTTCACGCAACAGGTTTGACCGACAAAATTAAGGAAAACGACACAGTGACTTTCGAAGTTGCTGAAGGCAAAAAAGGCTTGAATGCAGTCAATGTAAGAAAAGCTTAATACTTAGTCCTTTATTTTATTTACTCATAAAAAATCCCTCACGAATCGTGAGGGATTTTTTATTTTCTGCTTATCCTTATTGTTCTGTTTTTGTGGAGTCCGGCGGCGTAGCAGGTGCTACCGGTGTTTTAGGCTGAGGCTTTGGCTTCTTCTTGTTCTTCCAGATGCCGCTGATGTTGTAAGTATGCTGGATCTTTCCTTTCTTGCGGATGATCGCCGTCCCCGTGATCTTATCACCTTCTATGCTTGCATCCCATGAAAAACGCTCCTGGTTCTCATTCTTGGCTTCCACGGTGAACTTGATCACCTGTACGCCGGAAGTAGAATCCACTTCATACTCATAATCGCTTTGCGTAAATCCTGCCTGCATCAGGAAAGTAGATTTGAATTTTCCTAAAGCAAAGCTGCCTTCATCTTTTACCGGCTCCGCTTTTTTCTCGCCCTCAGGCGTAAGGGTCATGGTGTAAATGCGCCCGTCGAGCGGACTTTTCACTTTTTTCGCCTGCGAGAACCCGCTGATCCCTGCCAGCATTGCCAAAGCAACTACAATCGTTTTTTTCATCGTATCGTTTTTTTAAAATTAGAGCCAGCCGCCCATGTCGGTTTTAGCAGTTTTTTTATGTCCCTGGCAATCGCGGTGCGCGCAGGAGCTGAATGTTAATACACTTACGAGAATGCCCAGGATCAGGATGTTTCTTTTCATGTTTTCTTATTTTTAATTAAACAACGGAAGAAGCTACAACTTAGTATTAAGAATGTGCCGCAATGCGGTCAGACATATACTGGCCTGATTTCAGCTTGCCCACGATCTTGGAAAAGCATTCGATCGTGTAGTTCACATCTTCCAGCGTATGAACCGCAGTTGGGATCAAACGGAGAATGATCATGCCTTTCGGCACAACCGGGTACACCACCATGGAGCAGAAAATATTATAATTTTCGCGCAGGTCGAGGATCAGGTTGGTTGCTTCAGGAATAGAGCCGTTCATGTAAACCGGCGTTACGCAGGAGTTTGTTTCACCGATCTCGAAGCCGGCATTTTTCAAGCCCGACTGCAATGCACGGGTGATCTCCCACAATTTATCCTTCAGCTCAGGCTTGGAATTGATGAGCTCGAGGCGTTTTAACAAACCAACAACCAATGGCATTGGCAGCGCTTTCGCGAAGATCTGCGAGCGCATGTTGTATCTTAAGTATTCTACGATCTGCTCTTCGCTGGAAATAAATCCGCCGATAAGCGCAAATGATTTTGCAAAGGTTCCGAAATATACGTCGATCCCGTCCTGGCAGCCCTGCTCCTCGCCTGTTCCGGCGCCTGTTTTACCAAGCGTGCCGATGCCATGCGCATCATCCACAAAAAGGCGGAATTTAAATTTTTTCTTCAGCTCAACGATCTCTTTCAGCTTGCCCTGGTCGCCGCGCATCCCGAAAACACCTTCCGTGATCACGAGGATAGAGCCGTTCTGCGCTTCAGCCAGCTTGGTGGCGCGCTCTAATTGCTTTTCGCAATCGGCGATATCGTTGTGCTTGAACACGTAGCGCTTGCCCATGTGCAGGCGAACACCGTCGAGGATGCAGGCATGCGACTCGGCATCGTAAACAATAACATCGTGGCGGTCAACAAGGCAGTCGATAGCCGAAACCATTGCCTGGTACCCGAAATTACAAAGTATGGTATCCTGCTTCTGAACCAGCGCCGACAGGCCTGCTTCCAGCTTCTCGTGATTATTTGAATTTCCGCTCATCATACGGGCTCCCATCGGCATTGCAAATCCGAACTCAGCGGCAGCTTCGGCATCCGCTTTTCTCACTTCCGGATGATTGGCAAGCCCGAGGTAATTGTTCAGGCTCCAGTTCAAGCGCTCTTTCCCCCTGAAGTTCATTCTTGGGCCAATATCGCCTTCCAGCTTCGGGAAAGTAAAATAGCCATGGGATTCCTTTGCGTGCATTCCGATCGGCCCGCGATTTGCTTTTATCTTTTCAAATAAATCTTTCATAGTTCCGTTGTTGTCTTTGTTTTTAATAGTTGGAGATGCGAAATTAATGCTTTATCAATGATTTTCAAAGCCTTTTTAATTAACAGGGCTTTGCCGAAAAGTTAAAAAAGCCCCTGTATCTGCCATCTGCTTAAAATTAACTATATTTGCAGCTCATTTATGACAAAAAAGCATCTTTTTATATCATTTTTCACGCTTGCGCTGATCGCATTATTCTCCTGCAACAGCGAAAAGAAGATCTATTATTCCGATGGAGGCAGCTCTAAGGTGCGTGAAAGCGACGACAGCATCAGCAAGTTCCGCCTCGCTTTCCGTAAGATCGGCCGCGTTTTTCATAAGGATGAGAACAAGGAAAAGCGCTTTGGGCTTACTCTCGGGCGGTATAACAAGATCGTGAAGAACGGTACCCTTGATGAAAAGTACGCTGCAGCCATTAAATATTTTGAGAAGGAAGACTATACCAAAGCGCTTACCCTGTTCGAGGAGCTGATGAGCGTGTACCGCGGCACGGCAAGGGGCGAGGAAGTGCATTATTATTACGCTTACTGCAATTACAACGTGGAGGATTATCTCGTGGCAGGCTACCAGTTCAGGAATTATGCCCGGGTGTTCCCGGGAGGCAAGCATGCCGAGGAATGCGCGTATATGAACGCTTATTGCTTTTACCTGAACTCGCCGGGCTACAGCCTCGACCAGATCGATACAAAGCTTGCCATTAAAGAGTTTCAGAGCTTTGTGAACCGTTACCCGAAAAGCGAGCGCATCCCGAAATGCAACGAGCTGATCGATGAATTAAGGGCCAAGCTGGAGAAAAAATCCTACGAAAATGCCCTGTTGTACTACAACATGAGCGATTACAAGGCAGGGATCACCTCCTTTATCAATCATAACAAGGATTTCCCGGGCAACCCGCATGAGGAGGAAGCCAATTACCTTATTGTAAAATCCTATTACCTGCTGGCTTTGAACAGCATTGAGTCAAAAAAACAGGAGCGTTTTAAGGCTGCTGTCGATTCTTATGCTAAATTTGCAGAAGCATTCCCGAAAAGCAGGTACCTGCAGGATGCCGAAGTGTACCAGCGAAGTGCCTTAAAGAGTTTAGAAAAGTATAACAAATCAACATCATAAGACAAATGGACTACAAAAAAACAAATGCCGATCTGACAACGACAACACGCGATTTGCGTGAAATGGATTCAAAAACAGGAAACCTGTACGAAAGCATTGCCATCGTTTCAAAACGTGCAAACCAGATCAGTGCTGAGATGAAGGAAGAGCTGACCAACAAGCTGGCTGAATTCGCTTCCCACACCGATAACCTGGAAGAAATTTTTGAGAACCGTGAACAGATCGAGATCTCTAAATATTACGAGCGTTTGCCAAAGCCTTCACTGATCGCTATCAATGAGTTTTTGGAGAACAAAATCTATTACCGCAATCCTTCTGCAGATCAGACTCAGAAGTAATTGTTCAATTAAACAGATTGGCAGTTCGCAGTTTAACAGCCGGCATTGGCCGCTGAAAAAATTGTAAGCTGCCAATTTTTTTTAGAAGGAATGATGCTAAAAAACAAGAAGGTGATTGTAGGTGTTTCCGGCAGCATTGCCGCCTACAAGTCTGCACTGCTCATCCGCCTGCTCATTAAGGCCGGCGCAAACGTACAGGTAATTATGACGGAAGCCGCCACCGGCTTCATCACTCCCCTCACCCTTTCCACCCTTTCCAAAAACCCGGTGCTTATCGACTTCACAAAAAACAAAGAAGGCGAATGGAACAACCATGTGGAGCTTGGCCTTTGGGCAGATGCATTTGTGATTGCACCGGCCAGCGCCAACACGCTTGCTAAAATGGCGAACGGCATCTGCGATAACCTGCTGCTTGCCACTTATCTTTCGGCGCGCTGCAAGGTGTATGTAGCGCCGGCCATGGATCTCGACATGTACAGGCACCAGGCAACCCTCGATAACTTAAAGCGTCTTCAATCGTTCGGGAATGGCATTATCCAGCCCGGCAACGGCGAGCTGGCAAGCGGGCTTTACGGCGAAGGACGGATGGCTGAGCCGGAAGAGATCATCGCGTTCCTTGAAAAAGAATTTTCAAAAGGCCTTCCTTTAGCAGGAAAAAAAGCCCTTGTAACCGCAGGCCCAACGTATGAAGCCATCGACCCGGTACGCTTCATCGGCAATCACTCCTCCGGAAAAATGGGCTTTGCCATTGCCGAAGAGCTTGCCGCGAGAGGTGCGGAAGTAACGCTGGTATGCGGCCCGAACAGCCTTTCATTGGGAAATAAGAGCATCAAGCGGATCGACATTACATCCGCCGAAGAGCTATACAACGCATCAACAGCAGCATTCAAAACCGCCGACATTGCCGTGCTTTCGGCAGCGGTAGCCGATTACAAACCGGCCGTTACGGCAAAACAGAAGATCAAGAAAACGGAAGGCTCCCGGAGCATCGAGCTTACTCCTACCCGCGACACGCTTGCAGAGCTTGGGAAAATGAAAAAAGCAAAGCAGCTGCTGGTCGGATTTGCGTTGGAAACAAACAATGAGACCGAGAATGCGAAATCAAAAATAAAGAAGAAGAACCTTGACCTGATCGTGCTGAATTCATTGAACGACAAAGGTGCGGGATTTAAAAGTGAAACAAATAAGATCACAATTATTGACAGCAATAATAAAAGCATTAAATTTGAGTTAAAGAGCAAAGCTGAAGTGGCGAAGGATATTGTGGATGTGATCACCAAACGCCTGAAAAAATAGCCCACGCAGCGCCTCAATTCAAAAATTAAAAAATTCTACAATTCAAAAATTAAAACCGTGCGCAAACTCATCCTCATATTCGCCTTACTCGCTTCCCTCAGAATAAACGCCCAGGAGCTGAATTGCCAGGTGCAGGTGCTTTCGCAGCAGATCTCGGGAACCGATAAGCGTGCCTTCGAAGCATTGCAGACCGCCATTTATGAATTTATGAATAACCGTAAATGGACGAATGAAACATTCAAGCTGGAAGAGCGCATCGACTGCAGCATTCTTATCAACTTAACCGACCGCGTTGGAACCGACGAATACAAGGGAACCTTCCAGGTGCAGTCGCGCCGGCCGGTTTACAAAGCATCCTACAATTCCGTATTGCTCAACTTCAATGACCAGGATTTCCAGTTCAAATACATCGAGAACCAGCCGATAGAATACAACGACAATGCATTTACAAGCAACCTCGCCTCTGTTCTCGGCTATTACGCTTACCTGATCATCGGCCTCGACTATGATTCATTTGCGCTGAACGGCGGAACACCTTATCTTCAAAAGGCGCTGGGCATCGTGAACTTTACGCAGGATGTTTCAGAGCCGGGCTGGAAAGCATTCGAGAACAACAAGAACCGCTACTGGCTCATCAATAACCTCATGGATGCATCCTTTGTGCCGTTGCGCGAATGCTATTACAACTATCACCGCAAAGGCCTTGATGCCATGACCGATAACAAGGAAGCAGGACGCGCCGTGATCTCGGAAAGCATTGAGACGCTTAAAAAAGTACATGCTGCAAAACCCCTCTCCTTCAACATGCAGGTATTTTTCAATGCCAAATCGGATGAGATCATTAACATTTATTCCGGCGCATTTACCGATGAAAAGGCCAAGATCGTAAATACGCTTAACGAGATCGATCCTACCAACGCTAATAAATACGCGAAGATCACGAATACGAATTAGGATTAGTCCGGAGAGCGTAGGGCTGAGTTCGTAGACGGTTAGCTCATCGGGTTGTCATCCTGAGCGAAACGCAGTGCAGCGAAGGATCTTTTTAATTTTAAGCACCTTGTTCCTATAGATGAGATTCTTCGTTCCATTTCATTTCACTCAGAATGACAATGTAAAAAGAGGAATCTGCCAGCCTTAACATTCCGTAGAGATTCCGTGTCGTGGCGCGGAATGACGGTGCCCTCCGAACTACAAACGACAAACTTCTTCTAACCCTTACCTGTTGATTACTTTTGATCATTCCATTTCCGGAATGCTTCTGAAAGAATTAATTTTAGCATCTACAACTATATATCATGCTTAAACACTTATCCGTACAGAATTACGCGCTGATCGACAAACTGGATGTTGGCCTTACCGATGGCCTGACGATCATTACCGGGGAAACCGGCGCCGGGAAATCAATATTGCTGGGCGCGCTTGGGCTTATTGCCGGCTCGCGTGCGGATACACAATCGCTGCAGGACAAAACAAAAAAATGCATCATTGAAGCGGCATTCGGGATCAAAGAATATGCACTTGAAGATTTTTTCAAAGAGCATGAGCTCGATTATGAAGCGGTAACCACCATCAGGAGAGAGATCAACCCGGAAGGCAAATCACGCGCGTTCATCAACGATACGCCGGTTACACTCAATCAATTGAAAGAGCTTGGGGAACGGCTGATCGATATTCATTCGCAGCACCAGACCTTATCGCTCAACGGCACCGATTTCCAGCTTTCCGTGGTGGATGCATTCGCAAAGCACGATACGCTCCTCGAAGAATACAAACAGGATTTCCGCTCTTTCAAAAGCCTGGAGAAGCAGCTGGCAGAGCTGATCGAGAAAGAAGCGCAGGCCAAAAAAGACCTCGATTATTTTCAATTCCAGTTCAACGAGCTGGAGGATGCAGGCTTAAAAGCAGGCGAACAAACCGGCATGGAGCAGGAACTGGAAACGCTGAACAATGCCGAAGAAATAAAATCGAGCCTTTCGAAAGCTGCACACAGCCTGAATGGCGGAGAGCTCAACCTGCTTTCTTCCCTGGGCGAAATAAAGGCCCTGCTCAACTCGATGGCGAAATTCAAGCCGGAGATCGCGGAGCTAAGCAGCCGCGTGAACAGCACGTATATTGAACTGAAGGACATCGCCAATGAAATAGAATCGATCGAGCAGGAAGTGGTTTATGACCCGAAGCAGATCGAGATCCTGAACGACAGGCTGGACGCCATTTACAGGCTGCAGCAGAAGCACCAGGTGAAAACGGTGGAAGAGCTCATCACCATCAAGGAGGAGATCAGCAACAAGCTGCTCGATTTCAGTTCGCTGGAGAACGAGATCGAAAAAACAAGAGCGGCGCTCGACAAGCTGCACAAAACATTATCCGCGAAAGCAAAAACAATTTCGGAGAACCGCAAGAAGGTGATCCCGAAGATCGAGAAAGAGATCGCCTCCCTCCTCGCCTCTTTATCCATGCCCAATGCGCAGCTGAAGATCAGCCAGTCGGCGCTGGAAACATTCTCGCTGAGCGGATCCGACAAAATAAATTTCCTCTTCTCCGCCAACAAGGGCAGCGATTTCAAAGAACTGAACAAAGTGGCTTCCGGCGGTGAGCTCTCAAGGCTAATGCTGAGCATCAAATCGCTCATCGCACAGCTTACAGCCTTGCCTACGATCATCTTTGATGAGATCGACACGGGAGTTTCGGGCGATGTGGCCGATAAGGTGGGAACCATCATGAACGCAATGGCTGCTAAAATGCAGGTGATCACCATCACACACCTGCCGCAGATCGCCAGCAAAGGACAATCGCATTTGTTTGTTTACAAGGAAGACAAGAACAACAAAACATACAGCAACATTAAAAAGCTGGATGCCGATGAGCGCATCCAGGAAGTGGCAAAGATGCTGAGCACCGGAACGCCCACTGCCGCTGCGATCAACAATGCGAAGGAGCTTCTCAACCAATAATGCTTACCGGCCGATGAAATTCATTCTTGCCTGCATTATTTCCGCTGCGCTGATCGTTGGCCTGTACCTTTTCCAGGGAGAAAAAAGAGAATGGATCATGCCGAAGGAATTGAACGAAATCTCTGGTATCGCTTTCGTAAACGATCATACGCTTGCCTGTGTGCAGGACGAGAACGGGATCATTTTCCTGTACGACCTGCAGAAAAGTGAAATTACGCAGCGCATCTCATTTGCAGGGAAAGGTGATTTTGAAGGCATTGCACTGAAAGGAAAGGATGCATACATCGTAACCGGCGACGGCGTATTGTATGAGGTGCATAATTTTCTCAGCGGGGAACCGGAAGTAAGCCTCTATTCCCTCAGCCTGCCAAACGAAGCGGAAAGCGAAGCCATCTGCTACGACAGCATCTCCGGCAAACTGCTGCTTGCATTTAAGAACCACGAAAAGGATGAGATCAATCCGGGCGTGTTCGCTTTCGACCTTAAAACAAAAACAGTTAGCGATACAGCTATTCTGCAGGTAAATTTCAGGAGCCCGGCGCTGCGCAAAAAGGACCGCGACAAGTATAAAAAGCTCTGGCAGCCCGCCGATCTTACAGTAGATCCGGCAAGCGGCAGGATCTTCATGATCGATGCCATCAACGGGCATCTTATGGAGATCTCGCGGGAAGGCAGGCTGGAAAAACTGACGGACATCGCCCGCAAGGTCATCCGCCATCCCGAAGGCATTGCCATTGCAGCCGATGGGAGCATTTACCTCTGCAACGACGGCAACAACGATGGCAAGGGCAAAATAGTGAAATGGAAGAATTGAGGATAATAAGAACTGTTTGTTATATTTGTAAACACATTAACCACGCTAATACTAATTAAAATCTCAGAATATGTCGTACAACTTATTAAAAGGAAAAAGAGGGATCATCACCGGGGCATTGGATGAAAATTCAATTGCATGGAAAGTAGCTGAAAAAGCCCACGAACAGGGCGCTACATTTGTGCTTACCAATGCGCCGATCGCAATGCGCATGGGCGAGATCAAAAAGCTGGCTGAAAAGACCAATTCCCAGATCATCCCGGCAGATGCCACCAGCGTTGAGGAGCTCACCAACCTTTTCACACAATCGCAGGAAGTATTGGGCGGCAAGATCGATTTTGTGCTGCATTCCATCGGCATGAGCGTGAATATCCGCAAGAACATCCCGTATACCGAATCCAATTACGATTATTTCATGAAAGGCATCGACGTTTCTGCTCTTTCGTTTCACAAAATGCTGGCAGTAGCTAAAAAAATGGATGCGATCAGCGAATGGGGAAGCGTTGTAGCGCTTACGTACATGGCAGCACAGCGCACCTATCCTTTCTATACCGATATGGCCGACATCAAAGCGATGCTTGAATCGATCGCACGCAGCTTCGGGTACCATTACGGACTGGAGAAAAAAGTGCGCATCAACACGGTATCACAATCTCCGACCAAAACTACCGCAGGCACAGGGATCAAAGGCTTTGGCGATTTTTACGATTATGCCAATGCAATAGCTCCTTTGGGAAATGCCACTGCGGAAGACTGCGCTAATTATTGCATCACCCTCTTTTCGGACCTTACACGCATGGTGACCATGCAGAACCTGTTCCACGATGGCGGATATTCCACTACCGGCGTGAGCATGGAGGTAATGACGAAGCTGGGAGTAGAATAATAAGTTAAAAGGCATAAGTTTATAAGTCAAAAGGCCGCAACTGTACAGGTAACTGTAGTTGCGGCTTTTGGTTTTGGTTATTTGAAAGTCTAATAATTCGCTCCTCGGGAGCTCTGTATCTTTTTTGTTTTCGTATGTTATTAATAATACGCTCCTCCGGAGCAGCGTGGTATAACAGGTCGCTCCTCCGGAGCTTTGTATCTTTTCTGCTTGTGTGTGTTATTAATATGCTCCTCCGGAGCAGCGTGAAACGGCGGGAAGATAAAGCTCCATAGGAGCAAACTGTTTGTAGCAATACGTATGTGTGTTTTTTCAAGCTCCGTAGGAGCGGCCTGTTCCGTACGCAGGAAATACTCCGGAGGAGTATCTTATTCATAGCATAAACATGGACGTTAAAGCGGAGCTCCGGAGGAGCGAATTATTAACACCTTCAATTTTAACACTATTCAGATGATAAAACAATTGATCTTTTTAGTTGCATTTGCATCCGCTTTTGGATGTTCATCGTATGCTCAAACACCCTTTCTTTTCTCGGTTTCAGGGCTTGTGACCGACTGCAGCAGCAAATCGCCGCTGGAAGGTGTAACGGTTAAATTAGTGGGCAGCGACGGGCAGTGGGTGGAAGTAAAAACAAATGAAAAAGGAGAATACATTCTTAACTCTTCCGCTAAAAAAAGCCCTTTCGCATGCATCATCAAAACGTATGGGCAGTACAGCTATTTTTCATTTTCTACGTCAGTGCAAAAATTCATGTTTTATGACAGCTGCAAAACCAACAATGGCATTGCAGACTTTTGCCTCACGAAAGGCTGCACCATGCATTACCTGCCAACCTTCCTTTTCAAAAAGAACAGCTCGGGGGATTACTATGAAGAAGACACACTCAATGGTATTTCCCAGCTTTATTACACGCTCATGGATAACCCAACCTATGTTGTAGAGCTGGGAGGCAATGCCAATCCCAATGAGAAAGATCCCGTTAAGCTGGCACAGGCCCGTGCTGATGAGATCAGGAATGCATTGATAAAACAAGGCATAGAGCCCGAACGCCTGGTGGCTAAATCGTATGGTGATACGCGGCCGCGGGAAGAGAAAGATGAGAATGGAAAAGTAATATCCATCGATAGGAAAAGCGACAGGAACCGGCGGGTTTATATTACTATTCTTAGAAAGTATTACATTCCCGCAAAGCCCGGAACGGTGGCTCCCGCTCCGAAGAAAGCATCTGAAGAAGAAGAGGAATAAAAAAAAGGAGCACGAAGCTCCTTTTTATTTTTGACTTTATTTTCTTTAACTTCTTATACCCTTCCAACCTGCTTCAAATGCACTACGTGCGATTTTACTGCGCTCATTACCGTAGGAAATTCGAGGTACGGGATATTGAACTGCTTGCAGGTTTCACGCACCAGCTCGGAGATCTTCGGATAGTGAACGTGGGAAATACGTGGAAATAAGTGATGTTCCACCTGGTAGTTCAATCCGCCGGTGAACCAGGAAACAATTTTGCTTTTTGTAGCGAAATTGGCAGTGGTCTGGATCTGGTGAACGGCCCATTCGGATTCTACTTTATAGTTTTGCGAATCTGGGGTTTCAAATGCTGCATCCTCCACGATGTGCGCCAGCTGGAACACAACAGCGATCACGAACCCGCATACAAAAGCGATCACGAGGTAACCGATGATGGTATCAAGCACGCCAACGGTAAAGATAGGCAATACGATGAATGCAGCAACATACAACAGCTTGCCCACCCAGAAAATGATGTGCTCTTTCACATCCATTTTGCGGAAAGGGGTTTCACCGATCTTGCCTGTAAAGTATTTTTTGAAATCCTGCACATATACCCATAGCAGGTAAGTAACTCCGTAAAGGATCACCCAGTAAATATGCTGAAAGCGGTGATACCAGAATTTTTTCTGGTCGGCATGAACGCGGATCCAGGGCTTAATGTCGATATCGTCATCCATACCTTCAATATTGGTAAAGGAATGGTGGTTCACATTGTGCTTGTATTTCCACAGATAAACGCTTCCGCCCATAAAATTGAGGGAATAGCCCATGAGGTCGTTCACCCACGTTTTTGTGGAAAAGCTTCCATGCGCGCCATCGTGCATTACGTTAAAGCCGATACCGGCCAGGTTGATCCCCATCAATACGCATAAGCCTAATGACAGCCATACATTTGCCGGGGTAAAAAACACTAAAATGGTGTAAAAGCTGATCGCGGAAAGTGATAAAAGAATGGTCTTTATGTATAATTTATAATTCCCGGTTTCTTTTATGTTGTTGGATTTGAAGTAGGTATCTACTTTTTCTTTAAGAGCATTAAAAAATACGCTGTTCTTGTTGTTAAAGCTTACTCGTTGCATTCTTATAAAGTTTGATTAATACGAAGGTACTTATTAAAACGTAAAAATAGTGTTAAAATTATCCAAAAGAACCTGTTAAAAACTATTTGATCTTCGCCTTCAGCGACCATGTAAAAATGAATTCTGAAACCACTTCCCCGCTTTCATCCTTCCCTACTGCCCGTAGCGGGATCGTGACTCCTTCCCCCGTTTCTTTTGCCCTAAAAATTGCTGCCAGGATTTGCTCCCCATCGTTACATGTAAATGTGATCAGCCCGGTTGCTTTTTTGAAATAGCCCGCTTCATTTTTAATGATCAGCATGGAGATGCCCGGCTTAGAGCCGTAAATGCCGTTCATGACAAGCAGCCCGGTCGACATTTCCGCTGCCATCGCCTGGCAGGCGAAATACATGGAGCGGAAGGGATTCTGTGTGAGCCAGCCGTATCTTACAAGCGTTACAGCTTCCTTATCATTGAGGTGCTTTACCCTGATCCCGGCAAAAAATGCCATAGGAAGGCTTTTTAGAAGAAATAAGCGCATCAGGAAGCGGTTATTGACCTGCTTTTGAAATTTGGAAATGCTCATCAGAGAGGGAATGTTTGCGCGGCAAGCGTCATTGCTTCCGCGAAGGCATTTTTATCGATGCCAGTTGCAATTTTATGCTTATCGAAATAATCCAGCAGGTTCTCTGTTGGCATATTGCCGGTAAGCTTATCGGTTGCCATCGGGCAGCCGCCGTAGCCTTTAATGGCGCTGTCGAACCGCCTGCAGCCGCTTGTATACGCGGCATGCACTTTTTCTTCCCAGGTACTCGGGGTTGTATGCAGGTGCGCACCGATCTCCACGCCGGGAAACTCGGGAATGAGCTTTGAAAAAAGATAGGAGATGTTCTCCGGGTTGGAAACGCCGATGGTATCGGATAAAGCAATGGTCTTTATTCCCATGTCGGCAAGGCGCTTTGTCCAGCCGATGGCCACATCGCTGCTCCATTCATCTCCGTAAGGATTGCCAAAGGCCATGGAAACATACACCACCAGCTCTTTTTTATTACGGGTGCAAAGGTCCTGGATCTCCTCCACCCTCGTGAGCGATTCGGCGATGCCTGAATTGGCATTGCGCTGCTGGAATGTTTCCGAAATTGAGAATGGAAATCCAAGGTAGCTGATCTCTTCAAATTCTATCGCATCCTGCGCGCCGCGCACATTCGCAACGATCGCGAGCAGCTTTGAGCTGCTGCCGCTGAGGTCCAGCATTTCGAGCACCTGCGCCGTATCACGCATTTGCGGAATGGCTTTTGGCGATACAAAGCTTCCGAAATCAACAGTGTGGAAGCCTGCTTTTAAAATGGAATTGATGTAAGCCGCTTTTTTTTCGGTGGATATAAATTCATGGATGCCCTGCATGGCGTCCCTCGGACATTCGATCAGTTTCATAAATGCGTATTTAGAGTAAATTTAATGATAAAACAGTTAAGAAGGCGGCTTGTTCGCTTACATGCTTTTTAAAAGCCCTTTGTTGATCCGCTTTACAATACCCGGGCCTTCGTAGATGAAGCCTGTGTATACCTGCACAAGGCTTGCCCCGGCATCCAGCTTTTCAATGGCATCCTCCGCCGTGTGGATCCCTCCTACCGCGATGATCGGGAACGACCTGCCGGATCTCTCGCTGAGGTATTTTACCACTTCCGTCGCGCGTTGTGCAACAGGCTTGCCACTCAACCCGCCCGCACCGCATGCATCCAGCCGTTCCTTCGGCGTGCGCAGATGTTCCCTCGAAATGGTCGTGTTGGTAGCAACTACACCGTCGATCTTCGTTGAAGCAACAATTCCGATAATATCGTCGAGCTGCTCGTTGGTAAGATCGGGCGCTATTTTCAGGAGGATCGGCTTCGGGTTCTTCTTCTGTGCATTCAGCTCTTTCATCCGCAGCAGCAGTTTTGTAAGTGGCTCTTTGTCCTGCAGTGCCCGCAGGTTGGGTGTATTGGGGGAGCTTACATTCACTACGAAATAATCAACATGATCGAACAACGCTTCGAAGCATTTTTCATAATCGCTCACGGCATCTTCATTGGCCGTTACTTTGTTCTTCCCGATATTTCCGCCGATGATGATCTTTGTTTTTCTCTTCTTCAAACGCTCCACTGCGGCGTCTACACCGCCATTATTAAAGCCCATGCGGTTGATCAGGGCTTCGTCTTCCGGCAACCGGAACATCCGCGGCTGCTCGTTTCCGGGCTGTGCTTTGGGTGTGAGCGTGCCTATTTCAATAAAGCCGAAGCCATAATAGCCAAGCTCATCAAACAGCTTTGCATCCTTATCGAAGCCCGCCGCAAGCCCTACAGGGTTCGGGAACGTGAGCCCGAACAACTTACGCTCCAGGCGCTTGTCATTCACCACGTAAATGCTTTTTAGCAAGCCGGCAACACCGGGAATGCTGCAAAGAAATTTGATGGCCTTAAAAACAATGTGGTGGATCCTTTCGGGCTCGAACAGGAAAAAAATGGGTTTTATCAGCAGCTTATACATACAAGGACAAAGTTCGCAAGGAAATCAGGATTCGCAAGGATCGTTAATAATTAGGCAGTAATTGTTAATTATTAATCTTGTTTTCAATGGTTTTAATCTATATATTTACAGTATTAATCTAATTAATTCTACTCTTAATCGGATAAATGAACAAGATCACTACCCGTACAGCCGAGCTTTCCTACGACACCACTTCCCGCATTCTCAGGATCAGGATCCTTGAAGGTTCCGACATTGAGCTGGCAGATGCACTCCAGAACCACGAGGCTACCAAGATCCTGACAAAAAATGAACGTCACCTCGTGCTGGTGGATGGAAGGGTGAATCTTTCCGTTTCAAGGGAAGCCCGCACTTATGCGGCATCCAAAGAGCATCAGGGAAGCATTGCCACTGCTATGATCATTACATCAACGGCCAATAAGCTGATCGGAAATTTCTATATTAATGTGAACAAGCCGGAGATCCCTACTAAGATCTTCTCTTCCGAGGAGAAAGCCCTTGAGTGGCTGGGAGGCTTTTTATACCGCACAGAATCGGGCAGGCAATTCACTTCCGCCAGGTTTTAAGCTTTATTTTTTAACAGGAGCCGGCGTTCCGCAGCCATCGGCCAGCGATTTCGCATCCTCATATCCGTAAGCAGCAGCCATTTTAAAATCCTTGCAGGCGCTGTTATCCTTCGCATCCTGGTTGGCCATTCCCCTTTTGTAGTATGCATATCCATCTGTCGGCTTTAAGCGGATGGCTTCCGAATAATCGTAGCAGGCCGAGCGGAAATTTTCCATGCCTTCGCAGGCAAGCCCCCGCTGGATGTAAGCATCATAATTGTTCGGATCGAGGCGAACGACCTTTGAAAAATCCTCAAAGCCCAGCTTGAAGTTGGAGGCTGCATTGTATGCCAAACCGCGGAGGTAAAAAATGCGGACCGTATCGGGCCTCAGCTTGATAGCCTTATTATAATCGCTGATGGCCTTATCGTATTTTTTCAGCTGCACATTGCATTGCCCTCTTTTGATATAAGCCGTTGCCGAGTCGGTGTTCAGCTGGATCGCTGCGGTATAGTCCGCCATTGCTCCCGCATAATCCTTGCTCTCGAATTTTTTATCGCCCGATGCTATGAACGCAGCGCTCATGCCCGAGCATGCATTTTGTTCAAACAGCTCCTTCGCTTTTGCATTTCCTAATGATTTTGCTTTCCGCAGGTCCATGCAGCCTTTCTCCTTCACGCCTTTCGCTACCAGCACAATGCCTCTTTCACAAACGGCATCCGCAAATTTCGGATCAATGGTCACGGCCTTTTCCAGGTCGGCAAGCGCTTCATCCTGCTTACCAAGTCCTTCGAGTGCCCTGCCGCGGCCATAATACGGCACTGCCAACTCGTGGTTGTAGATAAATCCATCCGGCATATCGGAACTGGTGCGCTGAAATTCATTCAGGCTTCCATACTTGCTCATCTTGTCGAGGTAAGTCGCCGTAACCGCATCATTCAGGCGGATGGCGGTGGAAAAATCATCGGCTGCGCCCTGGAAGTTGGAGGCTGCGAGCTTGGCCTCCCCGTTCTTTATAATGGTTGGCAGGTCCTGTGCAAATGCAGGAATAACAGAGAAAAATAAAAGGGCGGAAAAGATACTTTTGAGTTTCATTTAAATGCTGAAAAAAATAAAGGCTCCCGCATGAAAAACGGGAGCCGTGTTAATTTATCTGACCATCAGTTTCTGTGTGATGCGGCCTTCGGTTGTTTCAATGCAAATCAAGTAAGCGCCGGCTGTAATGTTCAATGAAAGGCTGTTGATGAAATAATTTTTTTCACCAGCCATTATCTCGCCTTCGTAAATAGTGGTTACCACGTTGCCAAGCATATCGTAGAGTTTGATCGTGCCTTTTGTGTTTTTATCGAATGCCACCGGGATGCAGGTAATGCCGTGTGAAGGGTTCGGATAAGCAGGCTTCATGCTGAGATTGCTTTTCGCAGGATCGTTCACACCTGTTGCTCCCAGCACATCGAATTCGAAATTTCCGGCAGGCGCAGGCATCGGGCGGAGCTGCTCTTTTCCTGAGTTCGCATGTCCCTTGATGTAATAATACACATGAGTTCCTGCAGGCTGCGCAGGAATGAATCCTGTCCAGGTATTGTTCACCGCGCTTGTCATGGTCATGTTCACGGCAGTGTAAGGAACAGCAACCGTGTCGGTGGTGTAATACAGGGTTGCGAACTGGATCCCGCTCTTGTGTTGGATGCGCGCATCCACCTGGTAAGGCGTTGTAGTATTGGTTGTATTCGGAAGGTTCTGGTGAACGATCAGCAATGGATTTGTAGCACCAATGGAATGCGTGATGCAGTGCAGCGACCCGCTTGCAGAAATGGTGGTGTTGGAATTGATGCCTACCACGGTATAGCCCGGCATTGCATCCCTCCAGATCCTCAATGCAGTGGTATCATAGGTTGTATAAAATTGCGGAACGATGATCGTTTTGTTGATGATCGTGGCATTGGTGTATGTTAAATAATCGCCGCCGGCATCCGGGTAACCGGTCCAGGGCCCTGTAATATCGGGAGGCTGCGGGATGCGGATCACCTTGTACGGCGTGCCGAATGCCGAATTGTAATTGGCAAGGATGTAGGCCAGGTTCGCTTCTATCTGCGGCCCGTCGGACACACCGGCAGGGTATTGCCCGATGAGCAGGGTCTCTTCGTTGAGCAGCTTCATGTGCATATCGAGGTGATGAATGCCGTCGTAAGGCAGCGTATCCATTTTGATCGACCTTGTGATCCCCATAAAATTGCTCAGGATGCTGTTCACCTGTGCAATTGAATACGAAGGATTTTCCAGCATGATCAGGTTGGAGTGGAACGAAGTGCCGAGCCCGTCGCAGATCCAGTTTCCGCCTGTATTGATGAGCTTGTTGGAGCCTACTGTAGTTTCATACACGGGAATATTCAGCATGGTGCCGAGTGAGCTTGAAATAGCATCATCCTGCGGACGTGTAGGACGGTTGTATTTCCAATCGACAAGAACAAGCGAATCCACATCATTCATGTAAACAGAGTTCGGGCCGTAATCGCGCATCCATACCGAATTGGAAGCTACCGGGTTGAAGCGGATGTTTGACAGGGGAACGCCGCCTGCGGTAAGATATGTTTTAATAGCGGTGGAATCTTTATAGGAAGAGCTTCCCGAAGTAGTGTTACAGTTAATGATCACTACCGTTTGCTGGCGCGCAGCACGCACGATCTCGCGCAATACCGATTCGTAGCTTCTCCAGGTCACAGTCAGCGCCTGCACTTCTTCCCACTGGCCCATCGTTCTTAAGGGGCCCGGAGGCGGTGTGGTGATGCTGCTCCGGTTGTACTCCGGCTCTGCAAAGCCGGGGCTCTGCATCTGGATCAGCTCAGCGGCTGAAAACCCGACAGGAAGATCAGTTTGCGCCATGCCAGGATTTCCCTGGAACACGAAAGCAAAGCCTAAAGCTGCAGAAATTTTTAGTAAGGATTTTTGCATGTTTTATAATAATTTTTGATGAAGGTATAGTAAATTTGCAAGAAATCCAATACCCTAAATTTCTAAAAATCAGACAAAATGAAAAAAACGGCAACAGCCTTTTCAGCACTATTGATCCTACTGGCTATTTTTTCATTTGCCCCTGCCGATTGTACCGTGAACTACAAAGGGATCTATGCGATAAAGCTCGACGAGGAGCATTCCGCCGTGCTGCGCTTTTATGAGGATGGAACCGTGCTCGCCTCCTCTTCCGTGAACGATTACATGGATGTGATGAGCTGGTTCAACAAGGAGAATAAGGACATGGTGCTGAAAGGGACGTACAGGATCAAAAAATGCGGCATCCGCTTCAGCGTAAGCGGCATGACCGGCGAGCAGGAATACGAAGGCACCATCAACGGAAATAAGATCGACTTTGACCTGAAGGATAAAAGCTCTAAAAAAAGCACGAAGCGGACGTATACTTTTTATACTTTATAATGCTTAACGGGGCAGCCTCCATGAGATGCCAAAGCTCAGGTACAGGTCATCTGAATGATCGTTCAGGCCAAGTCCCGCAGAAACATCGAACTGGAGATTCCTGAGCGGCTGGTAGCTGAGCCCGCCGTCGGCCTGGCATCCCGGATAGGAGGCATAGGCAAGATCGCCAAACACTTCCGCATAGGCATACACCTTTTCATTCAGCGATGCTCCGAACGTTGCAGTATACACATATACAGGGTAAGCACTAAAAGGCTCCCATTCCATCCCCAGATTATACCCCAGCGAAAATATTTCTGTAAGGCTGTGCGACATAGAAAAACGGAAATTGGGTACAATTGCCTGCCGGTTCTTTGTTTGCTTGTCGCCGGGCACAAATGCAAGATGCCCGATAAAAGCGGTTTGCGGGCGAATCCCTTTCTCCTGGCAAACAGCGATCTTGGTGCCTATTTCAACCGGTTGAAATCCCTTTGTGCTTGTTGAATCTTTTAAGCGCTGATTCTCTGCCTGCCATTCCCCCCCAATGATCCGCAGCTCTGCCGATGGCAACAACCCCAGGCGAAATAGAGTCGTTGGATAATTGTAACGCTCCTGCACTTTGCCATTCCTTGTATACACGATCCCTGTTTCTATCTGAAGGTTATGGAGGGGAACAATGGAGGAGCATTCCGTTTGGTCGGGACGGTCGGTTTCCATAGGTTCCTGTGCAAATACAGGGCTTACCAATATAACAGCACAGGCAAGGAGATAAATTTTCATGCTGCGAATATATCAAATTTTAGATTAGCCTAAATTATTTTTTAAATGATATTAAAAACATTGCATATATTTGCATAAAAAAAATCCGGGCATGAATTCGTTCACCGAGGAAAACTACATCAAGGCAATTTACAAGCTGCTGGAAAGCGGTGATGAAACCGTGAGCACGAATGCCATCGCGGAAAGGATGCACACGAGAGCGGCTTCCGTAACCGATATGCTGAAAAAGCTGGCCCTGAAAAAGCTGATCAACTACCAGAGATACCAAGGCGTGAGCCTCACAGGAAAAGGGGAAAAAATTGCGCTCAGCATCATCCGCAAGCACCGCCTCTGGGAAATGTTCCTCGTGGAAAAATTCAATTTTAAATGGGATGAAGTGCATGATGTGGCCGAGCAGCTGGAGCATATCCAGTCCGACAAGCTCATCGAGGAGCTGGATAAATTCCTGAACTACCCGAAAGCCGATCCGCACGGCGACCCGATCCCGGATGCGAAAGGCAAGCTGCTGGCACGAAAATCGAAATCGCTTTCACAGTTCAGCGTCAACGATGTGTGCATCATGACCGGCGTGGTGGACCACTCCCCGGCATTCCTGCAATACCTTGATAAAACCGGCTTCGGACTTGGCAACGAAATTAAGATCAGGGAGGTTGTAGAATTCGATAAATCGCTGCAGATCGTGGTAAACAAAAAAACATTCTTCATCAGCTCTGATGTTGCAAAAAATATATTGGTGATCTTAAAATAATATGGAAAAGCGTTCAGGAAAATCACTGGAAGAAGTACATTCAAGCGTAGACACCGGAAAGAAGACCTTCTGGAAAAAGCTCTTCGCATTCATGGGCCCCGCCTACCTTGTTAGCGTAGGCTATATGGATCCGGGCAACTGGGCAACGGATATTGCAGGCGGCAGCCAGTTCGGCTACCAGCTGCTCTGGGTGCTGCTTATGAGCAACCTCATGGCGCTGCTGCTGCAAAGCTTAAGCGCGCGGCTTGGACTCGTGCGCGGGCTCGACCTTGCACAGGCATCACGTGCGGCCTTTCCTCCTGCCATTAATTTTTTCAACTGGGTGCTTGCCGAGATCGCGATCGCTGCCTGCGACCTTGCGGAAGTGATCGGGATGGCGATAGGGCTGCAGCTCTTATTCCACATTCCGCTTCTTGCCGGCGTATCGATCACGGTGCTGGACACCCTGCTGATCCTCTTTCTTCAAAAGCATGGCATCCGGAAAATGGAAGCTTTCATCCTTGCGCTTGTTGCAACAATAGGCGTGGCATTTATTGCAGAGCTTTATTTTGCAAAGCCCGACGGCATCGAGCTGGTAAAAGGCTTCATCCCTTCCATTCCGAACGATGCAGCATTATATATTGCCATCGGGATCATCGGCGCCACCGTAATGCCGCATAACCTGTACCTGCATTCATCGCTGGTGCAAACGCGGAAATTCGACAGAACACCGCAAGGCATCAAAGATGCGATAAAATTTAATTTCATAGATACCGGCATTGCGCTCAACATGGCGCTCTTTGTGAACGCCGCCATCCTTATTCTTGCGGCCAGCGCATTTTACACCACCGGCCGCTTCGGCGTTGCGGAGATCCAGGATGCTTTTAAGCTGCTGGAAAACATTCTCGGCACACAGCTCGCTCCTATTTTATTTGCAGTGGCGCTTATAGCGGCCGGACAAAGCTCCACGCTTACAGGAACGCTTTCAGGGCAGATCGTGATGGAAGGCTACCTGAACCTGCGCATCCAGCCATGGCTGAGGAGGCTGATCACCCGCATGATCGCGATCGTACCGGCATTCCTCGTGATCTATTTCTTCGGGGAGGATGCAACCGGCGAGCTGCTGATCCTGAGCCAGGTGATCCTGAGCATGCAGCTTGGCTTCGCCATCATCCCGCTGATCCACCTTACAAGCGACAGAAGGCAAATGGGCATCTTCGCGAATAAAACATGGGTGAAAGTTTGCGCCTGGGCAATAGCGGTGATCATTGTAAGCCTCAACGCAAAGCTGGTGGTGGGGACGGTTGCGGACTGGATCGCCGGCGCCGACAATCCATGGATCCTTTATATCACCGTTGTGCCGCTGATCGCCGCCGCCGGCCTTTTATTACTGTACATCACGTTCAGCCCGATCCTAAAAAAATCGAAGGATCTCAGCAACAGGGTTCCGGATGGCACGCCCGAAGAGCTTGATATTACACCCTTATTAAAATACAACAAGATCGCGATCACGGTTGATTTCAGCCGCAGCGACAGCAAAGCGATCAGTAATGCATTTTCACAGGGCGGCAAAAGCGCGGAATACATTCTCATCCACATTGTTGAAACCGCAGGCGCACGGATGATGGACCAGGAGATCGATGACCTTGAAACGGTTTCCGACAAGGTGAACCTTGAAAAATACAGGGTGGAGCTCGCATCAAAGGGATATAAGATCTATACAAAGCTGGGATTCGGCAATCCGAAAAAAAGCATCCCGGAAATTGTGAATGCGACCGACTGCGATCTGCTGGTAATGGGCGCTCACGGGCACAGGGCATTCAAAGACATGATCCTTGGCACTACGCTGGATACGGTGCGGCATAATGTGAGGGTGCCGGTGCTGATCGTGAAGTAGTCAGGAGGAAGGAGTTTGTAGTTGGTAGACTGTTACGGAGCTTGTCATTCTGAATGCAGCGCAGCGGAATGAAGAATCTTTCAATAGATGAGAAAGGGACCCATTCGCTTCGCTCAGGATGACATACGGCACACATTGAACCTACACACCTCCGTAAATTCGACCTTCAATGCCTGCGCTCAGATCCTGAAACAAGTTCAGGATGACCTCCACACAGATTATTTCGTAAATTTGCAGCATGAGCACCGAGAACAGGATAGATATAAAGAACAGGAAAGCGTCATTTGAATATGCGTTTCTCGATAAATACGTTGCCGGCCTGCAGCTGACGGGCACGGAGATCAAATCCATTCGTGAAGGAAAAGCCAATATCAATGAAGGGTTTTGTGTGTTCAACCGCGAAGAGCTGTTCGTACGCAACATGCACATTGCACATTACTTTGAGGGCACCTATAACAATGTGGAGGAAAAGCGCGACCGCAAGCTGCTGCTGAACCGCAATGAATTAAACAAGCTGCAGAACAAGCTGAAGGACCAGGGATTAACCATCATTCCGCTACGCCTGTTCATCAATGAAAAAGGATATGCAAAGCTGGAAATTGCGCTGGCAAAAGGAAAGAAGCTGTTCGACAAGCGCCAGGATATTAAGAAAAAAGACATCGACAGGGAGATGAGCCGCCGCTTGAAATAAGCTTAGCTTTTATCTTTTTAAGGTGATCACAAACTCCGTCCCTTCGTTCACCTTGCTTGTAACAGCAATGCTTCCGCCCAGGCTTGTCACCTGGTTCTGCACAATATACAACCCGATGCCTTTGCTGTCGATGTGATTATGGAATTTCTGGTGCAGCCCGAAGATCTTATCCTTCACCTTTTCCATGTCGAAGCCGAGGCCGTTATCGGCGATGATCAGCCGTACAACGCCTTCGCCTTTTTCCGAGCGTACAGCGATCACAGGCGCATGGCCGGGCCGGGCATACTTGATCGAGTTGGTGATTAAATTAAGAAAGATGCTTTCGAGGCATGCCCTGTTGAAATGCACGCTTTCAAGCTCGGAAAGATCGATATTGACTACCGCCTGCGATGTTTGCACCAACAGGTTTACCGAGCTCAGCACTCCCTCCAGCACTTCGCGGATGTCCAGTTCTTCCATGTCAACGTTCAGCCGGTTTTGCCTGCTCAGCACATCCACATACCCGTTCAGGGTGCTTCTCAGCTTCTCGCCTGTGAGCTTCAGCATCTCCAGGAATTTCAGCGTTTCCGCATCGTTGATCTTCGAGGTATCCATCAGCGCAAAAAGCGAAAGCATATTGTTTACCGGCGACCTGAGATCGTGCGAGGTGGTGTAGGATAACTGCGTAAGGTCTTTATTGATCTGCGTCAGGTTAGCAAGAAGCGCGTTACGGTCTTCTTCCTGCCTTTTTTTATGAGTGACGTTTTTTGCAATAGCGAAGATCACCTGGTCTTCAGGCACGGGAAAGGATGTCCAGGAAAGCCATACGATCTCCCCGCTTTTTGTTACATACCTGTTCTCGAAATTATAAAGGGGCTTGTTCTTTGTGAGCTCCTGCCGCATTCGTGAAGTGAGATCCTTATCGCCGCTGTATACAAAATCATTGATCGGCCGTGAATAAAGCTCTTCGCTGGTATAGCCGAGCAGGTTGGATACGGCGGGATTGATCCTTTTGAAAAAGCCATCATAGCCTGCTATGCATAACAGGTCGGGCGACAGCTCATAAAAAAGCTCGAGCTTATAGTTGTCGGAAGTAGTGTCCTTTATTGTATTCATAAGTAGTTCTTCATTCATAGAACGGCATCAGTTAACCTTTATTTCAAGCGGCTTAATTCCAGCTTACAGGTGATCTTTACATCCGGCCACTTGTGTTCTTATTTGATTAAGACAACAAAAAAACGCTCCAGTTGCCTGCAGCGTTTTTAATTTTCATTAAAAAAAATTATTTATACACTTCCATTAATTCGGTCAGCGCGTTTTGTGTAGCCTTGTTCACTTTTACAAGCGGCAATCTTACGTTCGACGAGCAGATCTTCATCATTTCGAGCACTGTTTTAATTCCTGCCGGATTGCCATCTGCAAACAGCTGCTCGATGATGTCGGTTAATTTATAATGCAGCTTCTGTGCTTCCTTTACATTTCCAGCCATGATCTGGCGGGTCATCTCGGAAAAATCTTTCGGGAATGCATTGGCCACAACAGAGATCACACCTTCTCCGCCGCAGGCAATGATCGGCAGTGTAAGCGCGTCATCGCCGGAGATCACAAGGAAATCCTTCGGCTTGTACTTGATGATCTTCATGCACTGCTCGAGGCTTCCTGATGCTTCCTTGATCGCAATGATATTCTTAAATTCTTCTGCCAGCTTTAAAGTAGTGTCGGCAGTGATATTCGAAGCGGTGCGCCCCGGTACATTATACAGGATGACCGGGAGCGGCGATGCTTCCGAAATGGCTTTGTAATGCTGGTAGATCCCGCGCTGGTTGGGCTTGTTGTAATATGGAGAAACAGAAAGCAAGGCATCAATATGCGCAAAGCTTTCTTTTTTTAATGCGGTAAGGATTTCCTGCGTGTTGTTTCCGCCAAGGCCAAGCACTACCGGAACGCGCTTGTCGACCGTTTCGATCACATGCTGCACAACGGATTGTTTTTCTTCCTTCGAGAGTGTTACCGATTCGCCGGTGGTACCCATCACCACCACATATTCCACTCCGCCTTTGATGATATAGTTCACAAGCTTTTCGAGCCCTTTGAAATCTACATTTCCATCTTTTGTGAATGGCGTTACAATCGCAACACCCGTACCTCTGAATTTACTGCTTTTGCTCATGGGGATTCGTTTCAAAATTTTTGAATCGTAAAGATAAAAGGTTTTTTAAAATGCGCGCTATAAATAAGTTTTGATACTCATGATTTTCCGTCGATGGGTAATCCGTCATCCTAACACGAGGGAATTCTGCTCACCTGATCATTGCGTAGAGATGCCGTGTCCCCGGATCAGGTCCGGGGCAGGCGGGGCACGGCATGACGAGCATCACGGGCAACTAAAACGAAAGGCCCGGGAATAACCCGGGCCTTCAGTATTAATACCCATCCAGATCGATGGGACGAAGCACGCCAAACCATTTCAGCGTCCGCTCCCCTATTCCATCCGCTTTCACATGGATGATGTACATGCCGCTTGCGATCGGGATCCGCTCCCCGTTCTTCAGGTCCCAGTCAACGGAAGTAACATCATTGTCCTTTTCGATCCTCCGCACCAGCGAGCCGTTAAGCGTGTAGATGCTCACTGTGCATTTCACCGGCAGGTTCGTGATCTTCACTACATTATCGAGCGCAGTTTTTTCATACTCCGAATACGCATAATACGGATTGGGAACAATGTTGATCAGCTGCAGGCCATCCTTCGCCGTTGCATTGTCATTCAGCACCGTTTGCAGACCTGATGTGTTGAATGTATACATCGGGTAATTGTGGTTTTCCTGCACCGCCGCAGTATCCGCCGAAGGGATAATGGCGCTTGCCGCCCAGCGTGATGAATATGCCCTCGCATACGGCTTCGCTACACGGATCCGCACTCTCACATCGGTTTCACGCAGCGTGTGGTTGTTAGCGAGCAATGGTATGTTTACCCACATGGCGCTTGTGAACACCGCATTTTTCTTGAGATTAAAAGCAGTTCCGATGCCTTGTTCGGAAGCCTTCAGCATTTTATACATGGCAGCACCTTTATCGTAGCGCGGAACATCTTTTAATTCGTCCGGCAGTAAAGGATCCGTGCTTCCCCAGCGCGCTTCGCCGTTGTGCCCGAACACATAGATGTAATGCTTGCCTCCGTACACGGGTGTGCCACTGGAAGTATACATTGTGGATGTAGGGTCCCAGCGCATGTTCGCGCCATGCTCGTCTGCAAACCAGGAATCTTCGCCGAATGCCATGTTCAGCCTTTCACCTGTTTCAAGATTGATGGCGTATCCCGGGAACCAGCCCATGCCGGTAGGAAAATCGTTGTTATCAGGCCCTGTGGCATCACTTCCTGTTTTGTCGACCGATTTGTGCCTTCTCAGGCTGAGCTTCGTTGCCGCACCTTCCGCCAGCTCCGGCTCTTCGCTCATTTCAAGCACAGGGCAGCGCGTCCACTTGGTCATGTCGTTGGTGATCACCACATCCACGCTCGGGAGAAATGAAAGGCTGTCCTGCAGGATGTTGATCCCGCTTCCATTGGTAGCAGCAGGGCCGCAGGTGCTCAGTCCGCCGAAATCGGAGTATGCGCACAAGGCATAAGGCGCCCAGGTTCCGCCAAGGATCTTTTCAAACTTAGCCTGCGGATCGATGAATTGTATTGGTGTTCCGGGCTTCAGCCTGTCGTCGAATGCCGGATTTGTTGTTGAATGCAGATTTCCTGCACGGATCCAGTTGCCGGGTACTTCGCCTTCTTCATCACGCAGCCCTGTAAGCCACTGTTGTGTAGGATCGGCAAAGGTCATCGTAGCTTCGGTAAAGCCGCCTGTTTCAAGTGTTGATGTGCCCACATTCTCCACCTGCTTAATGCTCAGCGAAAGCCCCCACTGCGGCAGCAGCTGTTCATTCATCACGGCAATGGAGCGCTCCGAATTCACAATTTCGCCCGTTGTATTGTTTTTAATTGTCCATACCGCGCTTGCCGAAGCGGAGCTGAATTTTACAGTAAAATCGCCCACAGGCACATTCAGCGGATCCACCACTTTTACGTTCAGCGGGCCTCTCCCTGCCTGGTAGCGCGGATGCAGGATCCTGCCATCGGCGCTCGCCAGCAATTCATTTTCCGAAGCCGCAGTAAGGTCGAGCACGGTTCCCCCGTTGCCCTGTCCTTCGATCCTCGTGATCTCGGGGCCAGCACCGTAACCGGCATTCTGCACTGTTCCCATTTCTTCCACCGATGGAATATGCGGAATAGCTGTGTACACTTTTACATTTTTTCTTCCGGATAAATATGGCGTGTTTGCCGTGTTGCTGACATACGGATCGGCGGAAAGCTCACCCGGATTGTACGCATACGCGATCACCATGTAATAGTATTGCTTGTGATTCACCAGCGTATTTACACCTGTTGCAAATTTATCCTTGTCGATGCTGAAGGAATGGATGATGCCTTTGTTGGCGCCGTTCACTTCTGCAACAGGTACCCAGGAGCTGAGCAAAGGATCGTTTACCTGGTTGATAATCTGTCCTGCGGAGTTCTGAACATCACACTGCATTACGAGCCTTGCTTTATCCACATTGTGCAGGTCGTTCACGCTTACGGAAGGATCTTTTAGCTGGAACACCTGGTAGCCTTCGAACCTGTACAGCGTGTCGGAACCGGTAAGCACATAGGGATCTTTCTCCTGGTAATTTTCGCCGATGTTGTTGGAAGTTGTTGTTTGCGCGAGTGAGAAGATCAGCTGGTTGTTCAGCTCCTGGATGCCCAGCTCGGGCGCTGTTGGCCCGTCGAGTATTTTGAAGCAGCTCTGGAACAAAGCCTGCGCCTTGGTATCCGCAGCTTTCAGCAATGCCAGGGAAGCAAGGTTTCCGCCTTGTGTTGCCCTCGCCCACACCACTCCCGTCGTTACATAATTCACCGAGCCTGCTTTCAGCGTGAATGGCCCCGATGATTGTAAGAACCTCCTGTCGTTCGGCTGGTTGCCCACGCTTGCCTCGTCCCATGGCAGCTGTGAGCCGCCAGTCCCGTAACCTGTCGGGTCGGAATCACCCGGGAACATGTAATCACACACAGGCCCGCCGGAAAGGTGTCCTGTTCCTCCATACATGAAAGGAGTTCCGTCTTTCCAGAAGCCGCTCAGGTAATTATAAAATTCCACTGCCGTGCCCGGATCGCCTTGTCCGGACGGCGCACCGTTGGTATAGTACACGAATTTCGACATGCCCAAACGCTCATTGTCCACAATGTTATCATTGTACCCAATGCCGTTGGCAGAGCTGTCTACAGGATCTGCCATAAAATTAGCATCGGCAATAGGGCCTTCAAAAAAATCGATGCCGATAGCGGGAGGGTTGGCGCCATACGTGCTTTCGCCGCCAAGCACGCCATCATCCACGAGGTCGCCGTTGTAGCAATAGCCAAGCCCGCGCGTTACATCACAGCCTACATAGTCATCGCCGCCGCCGCCAAGATCGGGATCGGCCCACACTCCGAAATACGTTTTTGTTACATCGTAGGTGGATTTGTTGATGATCTTGTATTTGTAAAAGGTCATGTTATTGATCTCATCGTTGGTGTTAAAGGCAAAGGCCTGCGCCTGGATCTCGAGGCCAATGGATGCACCGCTGCTTTCGGTATGCACATTTCCCATGTCGTTAAATACCCACCACAATGTTTTATCGCCTTTCAGCTGCGCATTACAGGCCCGTGTCCCGGTCATGTCGTAATCGGGATAATCGCCGGCAAGCGGATTGTAATCGCCGCTTCCATCTGCGTCGTAGTAAGGTGCAAGCGGCTGTCCGCTTCCGCTATACGTCGGCCAATTCAGGATATTGGGTGTCGGGATCCCCGTTGCCTGGAAGGTTTCCACTTCCTGGCGGCTCACGGTAAAGATCTTATCCCATTGCAAACAAGTGGAGCTGCTTACCGCACCGAAATTATCGAGCGGCCCCGGCCAGAAATCATTCCCGTGCTGGCGGTACGTCATGGCCGCCACCTTGAGGTTATTGCCCGCATCAACTCCGCCGATCCATAAAGATCCGGCAAACAAGGAAGTGACGCCGCCGCCCTTTGGAATTTCGTACTGCCCGTGCATGAGGTCCCACCACATGTCGCCGCCATTTAAAATAGTAGCGCGCACATTGTTGATGTCGAGGTCGGTTTGCGCTGTAGCCGGTGCGCAATCGCCCATCATAGCCCTGCTGGGCGATTGTCCTGAAGAAAGAGGAGGCTGTGAATTGCGGATCTTTTCCGCGCTGAGATTAACTGCAACTGCCATTGTTGCAACCAATGCAATGAACTTTTTTGATTTCATAACACTTGTTTTTAGGATAAAACAAATGGCATTGGGGAAATTGTTCTGGGCAAGTATACGGTGGTTTTAAACGGCTTGTTTTACAAAATGTTTCAATTCTATACGGGTCTGTCCGCAGCCCGGATTTCTTAAAGCCCCTACAAACCTTTATATTAAAGGCATCCAGCCCTTACCGTTTTTTGTTATTCTATACAGGTCAGAGCCCCGCAAAAAAGCTTACGAGATCTAAATCCGCACATTCAGAACAAAATTTTATTTATAAACGTTAAATACCGTTAAAACACGAGAACAACCGCTTATTTAAATATATTTTTAGCCCCGCTTTATATATTCTATATTTATCCTGTATGAAAAAACATATCGCGCTCGCACTTTCCATCTTTCTGCTGCAGGGGCTGTCGGCACAAAACGATACCATCAAAAGAAAAGATTACGAGATCGTACGCGCAACGCAGACCCCGAAGATCGACGGCGTGCTGGATGATGAAGCCTGGAAGAACGCAAATGCCGCCAATACATTCCTGCAGAACTATCCGCATGAAAAGGCACCCGTTACGCAGCAAACAGAAACGAAGCTGGTGTATGACAATACCGCAATTTATGTTTCGGCAAAATTATACGATACCGCTCCCGACAGCATCCGCAGGCAGCTCGGGAACCGCGATGATAACCTGAACGCGGATGTGTTCAGGATCGTTTTTGACACTTACAATACACAGCAGGATGCTTTTGATTTCTCCGTTACAGCTTCGGGTGTTCAGCTGGATTCAAAATTTTCGGACGGACGATACAATGCAGTTTGGGAAAGCGCTGTAAAGATCGATAAGGATGGATGGAACGTAGAGATCAGGATCCCTTATTCCGCACTGCGTTTTCCGAATTCGGGAAAACAGGTGTGGGGGCTGCAGATCACACGCAGCATTGCAAGGAACAATGAGTTCGACCAATGGGCGCTTACACCGCGCGGAGCGGCAAACGGGCTGTTTTACTGGGGGCTCATGAAAGGCCTGAATGATGTGAAGGAGCCGGTGAGGCTTTCGCTTACGCCTTACATCACAGCCTATACATCGCATTACCCGACCAATGTGGAAGGTGAAAGCAATTATACAACGAACGTTACCGGCGGGCTCGACCTGAAATACGGGATCAACGAAAGCTTTACGGTGGATGTTACGCTGCTCCCCGATTTCTCGCAGGTGCAAAGTGATAACGTGGTGAAAAACCTGAGCGCCTTCGAGGTGCAGTACGATGAGCAGCGCCCTTTCTTCCAGGAAGGAACAGATCTTTTTCAGAAAGGTAATTTGTTCTATTCAAGACGCATTGGCAGGCAGCCGGGAGGTTATTACAATGCTTATTCACTTACTGATGAAACCACAAAGGAAGTGATCATTAAAAATCCCGACCAGGCAAAGCTGCTGAATGCGACCAAAATTTCCGGCAGGACCACCAACGGCCTTGGTGTCGGCATACTGAATGCGGTGCTTGATGATACGTATGCGGTAGCGCGCGACAGTATGGGTAATGAGCGCAAGATCCTCACCGAGCCTTTTTCCAATTACAACATCGTGGTGTTCGATCAGCAGATGAAGAACAGCTCAAATGTTTATCTCATCAATACAAATGTGAACAGGCAGCATGGATATAACAATTCGAATGTAACAGGCATCGGCAGCTATCTCAACAATAAGAAAAACACGTATAGCATTAACGGGAATGCAGCGTTTTCAAATGTATTCACACCCGATACCGCTCAGAACACCTATTCTGACCTGTTCGGTTATTCTTATGATGTCGCCTTCAATAAGGTAAGCGGCAATTTTCAGTTCAATGTGTATAGGGAAGGCGCTGATCCCACATTTCAGAAAAATGACATGGGCTATAACCAGGTGGTGAATTATATCAACAACGGACTTAACCTGAATTTGTTCAAGTTCGAGCCGTTCGGAAGATTTTTGAACGGGAACATTTTCTTTCATATCAACGAAGCTGAAAATTTCACCACGCACAGGCTTAATGCTGTAAATATGGAACTGAACGCCAATGCAACATTCAAATCGTTTGACAATATTTATTTAGGAGGAAATGCCCAGGTAACGGAGCAAATTGACTATTATGAAGCGCGGACTCCCGGCAGGATCCTGATCAGGCCGAGAGCCGCTACTTTGTACGGCGGCATTAATTCGGATGCCCGGAAAAAATTAAGCGCGAGCTTAAATGTATATGCGGGATCCACAGAGATCATTACTCCTATCATCGGCCGCAACCCTTATTTTGGAGTGACGCTGGCGCCAACAATGAGATTCTCCGACCGGTTTACGCTGAGCATTAACAGCAATTATTCAAGAGACATGGGCGACCGCGGCTATGTGAATACGGATGAATACGGGAGCATCATTTTCGGGCTGCGCTTCCTTACAAATGTGACCAACACCATAGAAGGCCGCTACCTGTTCCGCAACAACCTCTCGTTAGCGCTAAGGGCAAGGCATTACTGGGCACGCGGCGATTACAGGAGCTTTTATACTTTAACAGAGGAAGGGCGGCTGATCGATAACATCAGCTATGACCAGAACCACGATTTCAACTTCAATGCGTTCAACCTCGATATGGTATTCCAGTGGCAGTTTGCACCGGGAAGCTCCGTGAACCTTGTGTGGAAGAATTCAATTTACAACGAAGGGCAGGAAGTGATCAACAGCTATTCGAGCAACCTGGATAATACCTTTTCGGCGAAACAGCTGAATACTGTTTCACTCAAGATATTGTATTATTTCGATTATCTTTACCTGAGAAAAAAAAGGACAGATAAATAATGATCAGGGCATCATCCATTCATAAATCATACGGAAGCTTACATGTATTAAAAGGCGTTTCCATCCACATCAATAAAGGAGAGGTGATCTCCATCGTTGGCGCATCCGGCGCAGGCAAAACCACCATGCTGCATATTCTCGGCACACTCGACAGGCCCGATACAGGCACTCTCGAGATCAACGGCGTGAACATTTCTTCACTCAGCGACAAGAAGCTGGCCGATTTCAGGAATAAGAACATCGGCTTTGTTTTCCAGTTCCATCACCTGCTTCCGGAATTCACTGCATTGGAAAATGTATGCATCCCTGCTTTCATTGCAGGCACTTCCACTTCTGAAGCAGAAAAGAAAGCGGCTGAGCTGTTAACATTCCTTGGATTGTCGCAACGCATGCACCACAAGCCGAATCAGCTTTCCGGCGGAGAACAGCAGCGGGTTGCAGTGGCAAGGGCTTTGGTCAATAACCCTGCGGTGATCCTTGCGGATGAGCCTTCGGGCAACCTTGATTCGGCAACTGCGAAAGAGCTTCATCAGTTATTTTTTACGCTGCGTGAAAAGTTCAACCAGACCTTTGTGATCGTAACGCACAATGAAGAGCTTGCAGATATGGCGGACAGGAAATTAGTGATGAAGGACGGGAATATTGTGTAACGTTACAGGCAGATTGCTTCCAACAATTCCTTCACTCTTCTTTCAATCTCATCCCTAACCTTATTGAATTCAGAAGGCTCCATGTTCTTCGGGTCATCCAGCTTCCAGTCGTCGCGGTGCTCAGCCATTATGAACGGGCATTCATCCCCGCAGCCCATTGTAATTGCGTAATCATATTTTACAGCAGGGATCTCATCCAGCGATTTTGAGTGGTGTGTGCCCAGGTCATAACCCAGCTCCTTCATTGCAGCAATCGCTTTCGGGTTGATCTTCCCGGAAGGGCGCGAGCCGGAGCTGTACACTTCTACTTTATCTTTTCCGTGGATGCGTGCGAAAGCTTCGGCCATCTGGCTCCGGTTGGAATTCTCCACGCAAACAAAGAGGATTTTTTTCATGCTTCCTTTTTATAGACGTAATTAAATATAAAGACTGCCGCCAGCGCCCCGATGAATGGGCCGGTAAGATAGATCCACAGCAGCTCCGTGTTGCTGTTCATCACCGCAGGCGCAAAGGAACGCACCGGGTTCATTGATCCCCCGCAGTATGGCCCTCCGACATAAATTCCGAACGCAACATACGCGCCGATGATCCATGCATCATACTTCAGCTTCATACGCGCGCAGATGAGGATCACCGTCATCAGAAAAAAAGTGATCACGAACTCGAACGAGAAGGCCCAGTAGGAGCTGATCGATGGTAATGTTTCTCCAAGCGTGCTGCTGTCGGGAAAGATCCTTCTCAGCAGGAAGCTCGCAAGAAGCGCGCCCGCAGCCTGCGCCAGCAGGTAAGGGATAATGTCTTTCCGGAAGAACTTGCCACCCGCCGCAAGTGAAAGCGTAACGGCGGGATTCATGTGGGCTCCGCTCCATTTGCCTAAAAAGATGATCATTAGTGAAACGATCAATCCCGTTATTAAGGAGATCCCGGCAAGCGTTACTTTCCCATTGCTCACATGATCCACGATCACAGACCCTGTTCCGATGAACACAAGGAAAAAAGTAGAAATGAATTCGGCTATGCTTTTTTTCATACGGCTGTTTTTTAGCAGCAGCCGCCACCAGGCGTGCAGCAAGCGTTTGAAGTGCTTCCCAGCTCTACAAGGTTCAGCTTTTGCTTTTCTTTCGGAGCTCCGCAGCTATCGCTTGCGAGGCAGGCGGTGTTCTTCGGCACAAGCACAAAGCCTTCATTTTTAATCTCAACACCATACCTTCCGATGGTATTCGTCTGGTACTCCACTTCCACTTCATGATCGCCGATGCCCAACGCCTTTTCAGAAAGTGAGATGATCTTCGACAGCTTTTCGGCGGTTAAGCGGTGACCGAGGTCGTTCGCTTCCCAAAGCTGGAAGTTCACTACTTTCTCTTCGCGTACAGTGCCGCCGCAATCGATAAAGTTCTTTGTTGTGAGGCCGACTTCCGTGATGTGAAAGTGCGCGGGAACGGGATTGCCATCAGGCTGTGTGAAGCTTACGCCGCTGAGCGTGTTAAGCTGGTTTTTAAATTCAGATAGTTTCATTTGATTAAGGATTTAGAATTGATGATTTAAAATTTATAGTAGTTTTTTAAGATCCGGATCAGCAGCACTTCTTCATTGCTTCAAATTTCATGTTGAACAGCTCCGAAAAGATCGCTTTCGCATTCTTCCAGTTCTCCTTGTGGATGCAATAGCAAACCCTTGGCCCGTCGATCTCGCCCTGGATCAAACCGGCGTTCTTTAATTCCTTGAGGTGCTGGGAGACTGTCGACTGCGACAAAGGCAGATGCTCCACGATGTCGTTGCAGATGCAGGACTTTTGTTCGGAGAGGAATTTGAGGATGGCGACGCGCGCCGGGTGCGACAATGCTTTCGCCAGCTCGCTTGCCCTGATCTCCGATTTGCTGAACTCCTGCTTTTTTGAATATGCCATTGTTATTATATTTTATATCGCAAATATACGATTAAACAAAATACAAAAGCAAATTTTTTGTGAATTATTTTTAAGGTCACTTCGGGTCCGACCGAAGGGAGAGTATCGGGAAGTGAGTGAGGACAAGGAAAGGCAACGAAACTGACGCGTTTTAAAAATAGTTCTTTATCCGTTCAATAAATGATTCGGGAGCGCGGCAGGGCTTGTTGGTTTCCATGTTGATGAACACAAGGGTAGTATTGCCGGTATTCAGCAGCTCGTTCTTCTCATTATAGATCTCATAATCAAATGTGATCTTCAGGGTGGGCAGCTCTTTAATAATTGTTTTGATGAGCAGCAGGTCGTCGTACAGCGCCGGCTTCATGTATTTCAGGCTGCAGGTGTATACGGGAAGCATCACGCCATTGTCTTCCATCTCCTTATAGCTGGTGCCGAGCGCCCGCATGGCCTCCACCCTTCCCACTTCATAATACTGTGTGTAATTACCATAATATACGTACCCCATCTTATCGGTTTCGGCATACCGCACACGTACAGTGGTCTCAGAAATATACATAGCTGCTGTTGAATTGATTGCTCTGAAAATACATTTTTTTATGGAGCTGCGGAGCAAAAAAATATTTTATTTTTTTCTCTTTTTTTGTTTCGGCATCTCGCATTTATTCTCTATAATTGTATGGCTCTAGGAAAGTAAATACCAATACCTTTAATGAAACAACATCCCCTGCAATACTTCATTGTATTTATTGCTATTGCCACATTTCACGCATGCTCCGGCCCGCCGAAGATCAAATCGGTAGATACGGCCTCCATTGAGTTCAGCCCGCAGAATACAGCTGTTGATTCATCCGCTTATAAGCTCATTGCTCCCTATAAAAAAGAGATGGATGCGATCATGAGCGAAGTGCTTGCCGTTTCCGATGCAGCACTTACAAAAGAGCTTCCCGAAGGCTCGCTCGGAAATTTTGTTGCCGATGCCGTGTTGAAAAAAACGAACGATGCATATCATCCTGCCGATAATAAAAAAGCGGATGTGTGCCTGCTGAACAACGGCGGACTTCGTGCACAACTGCCAAAAGGAAACATCACACGCGGAAATGTTTATGAGCTGATGCCTTTCGAGAACAGCATCGTAATACTTACGATTAGCGGCGAACGCATGCAACAATTGTTTCAATTCCTCGTTGATAATAACGGCGCGCCTTTCGCAGGTGCCACAGTAATATCAAAAGCGAAGAAGATCACCTCACTGAAGATCGGCGATGCTGATCTTGATCCCGCAAAAACTTACAAGGTTGTAACATCGGATTATCTTGCAGCGGGCGGCGACAAATATGATTTCTTTAAAAACCCGGTCGCTGTTGATACGCTGAATTACAAGCTCCGCGATGCGATCATTGATTGCATGACAGAAGAAAATAGAAAAGGCAACACGATCAAAAGCAGGAAAGATGGACGAATTAAATATGAATAGCAGGCGTGCATTCCTTAAAAAGACTGCATTTGCAGGTGCCGGTGTTTTAGCGTTCAGCAGCATCCCGACCGACGTGTTCGCAAAGAGCGACCTCGTGAAGATCACGATCCTGCATACGAATGATGTTCACAGCCACATCGATCCTTTTCCTGATAACGACCCTAAATATCCGGGGCTTGGCGGCGCGGTGAACCGTGCAGCATTGATCAGAAAAATCCGCACAGAGGAAAAGAATGTGCTGCTGCTCGATGCGGGTGATGTTTTCCAGGGAACACCGTACTTCAACATGTATGGAGGCGAGCTGGAGTTCAAGCTCATGAGCATGATGCAGTATGATGCATCAACGATCGGCAATCACGATTTCGACAACGGATTGGATGGCCTCGTGAAGCAGCTGCCGAATGCAAGCTTCCCGTTCATCAATAACAATTATGATTTTTCCGATACGCCAATGGCAGGCAAAACGATCCCGCATAAAATATTTATGAAGGATGGAATTAAGATCGGCGTGTTCGGTGTTGGAATTGCACTCGAAGGATTGGTTGATAAAAGAATGTACGGCAACACAAAATATCTCGATCCCGTTGTGAAAGCTGCGGAGGCATCACACCACCTGAAGATGGATGAGAAGTGCGATCTCGTGATCTGCTTGTCACACCTTGGCTATAGCTCGAAGGGAAAACAGATCAATGATGTGGAGCTCGCTAAACAATCAAGAAACATTGATGTTATAATTGGTGCACACACACATACCTTTCTCGACAAGCCGGCAGAATACGTGAATGGTGAAGGAAAAAAAATATTAGTCGCACAGGTCGGCTGGGCAGGCATCCGGATAGGCCGTATCGACTACGTTTTCGAGCGCAGGTCAGGCAAAAAGGCCGCAGAAGGTCATAGTATAAAAATTTCCAAAAAGTCAATAGCTATTTAAACTTTTTTTAATTTTTTTTTCAAGGTTATTTGTTGCCGCTAAAGTAAAGTTGTATATATTTACAGCAGAATAAGCCGAAACACCGCACATACACAAGCCAAGCATAAACAAGCATCAAGTTAAACAGTAAAAATTTCTGAAAGCGAATGGAGAAAGCATACGTAAAAGTCTGGGAGAGTTGTCTGGAGATAATAAAGGACAATGTTAGTTCACAAAGTTTCAAAACATGGTTCGAACCAATTAAGCCTGTCAAATTAAGCAGTAATGTTTTAACGATTCAAGTTCCCAGTCAATTTTTCTATGAATGGCTCGAAGAGCACTACATCACCTTACTAAAAAAAACAATCAAAAAAGAATTAGGAACAGAAGGAAGACTTGAATACAGCATTATTATGGAGAACTCCCATAATACATCCAAACCGTACACCGTTAAAGTTCCAACTACAAGCAAGAAAGAATTAAAGAATCCATCGGTATCAATGCCGATCGATCTTAACCAGAATACGATCCGCAATCCATTCATCATCCCGGGATTAAAAAAGGTAAATGTTGAATCACAACTGAACCAAAATTACTCCTTCGAAAATTTAGTGGAAGGCGATTGCAACCGTCTTGCACGCTCTGCAGGCTTTGCTGTTGCCAACAAGCCGGGCGGCACCGCTTTCAACCCGCTTCTTATTTACGGAGGCGTTGGCCTTGGAAAAACACATTTGGCGCATGCGATCGGCATCCAGATCAAAAATGAATTTCCAAACAAAACCGTGCTGTATGTTTCATCTGAAAAATTCACACAGCAATACATTGACTCGGTAAGGAACAACAACCAGAATGATTTCATTCACTTCTACCAGATGATCGATGTGCTGATCATCGACGATGTGCAGTACTTCGCAGGAAAAGAAAAAACACAGGATGTATTCTTCCACATCTTCAATCACTTACACCAAACAGGTAAACAATTGGTTTTAACAGCCGATAAGCCTCCTGTTGAATTGCAGGGTTTTGAGCAGCGTTTGTTATCACGCTTCAAATGGGGCCTTGCTGCCGACCTTCAAACTCCGGGCCTCGAAACACGCATCGCTATCCTTGAGAAAAAAGTATATGCCGATGGCATCGACCTGCCGAAGGAAGTGATCGAATACCTCGCATACAGCATCACCACCAATGTGCGTGAGCTCGAAGGCGCCCTGATCTCATTGCTGGCACAGTCATCAATGAATAAAAAAGCGATCACGCTCGAATTAGCGAAACAAATGATCGATAAATTCGTAAAAAACACAGCACGCGAAGTTTCGATCGATTATATACAAAAAGTGGTTTGCGATTATTTCGATCTTCCGATCGAGCTTTTGAAATCCAAAACACGTAAACGTGAAGTTGTACAAGCGCGCCAGATCGCAATGTATTTTGCAAAAAGCATGACCAAATCATCATTGGCAACCATTGGCCTTCACTGCGGCGGAAAAGATCACGCAACTGTTCTTCATGCCTGCCGCACGGTAAACAACCTGATGGACACTGATAAACGTTTTAAAAACTATATCGATGAACTTAACAAAAAAATCAGCATTCAATAACACTAAAGATAAATCTCTCTGAATTTAAGAATAGGAACCAGGCTACCCCGGTTCCTATTTTTATATACACCGGTTTTAAAACTTTGAGAATACAAAAGCTCCTCCCCCTTCACCTATTACTGATCGTTTGCTGTACGATCTGCATTCACCTGCCTGCCCAGAATTTCAATTTCAAAAACTATTCGCTCGACGACGGATTATCGCAATCGGAGATCAACTGCATTTACGAAGACAGCCGCGGCTATCTCTGGATGGGAACTTCAGGCGGAGGCCTCAACCGCTTTGATGGCATTTCCTTTAAAGTGTACGAGCAGAAGGACGGATTGTGCAGCCAGATCATCACAGCGATCACGGAAGACACCAAAGGCAATCTCTGGATCGGCAGCCAGCAGGGAACGCTTTGCATCTTCGACGGCAAAACATTTACAAAGGTGCTCGACGGCACAAAGGAATTCGCTTCGAAAGGCCGCATCGATTTCATTTCGGTGGATGATAACAACAATGTGATCATCGGAGCGGATGAGGCGCTGTATATGTATAGCGAAAAGCGCGTTGAGCAGCTGACCATCACCGCCGATACCGTAAAAGATTACAGCATCAGCTGCTTTAAAAAAGACAGCAGGAACATCAGCTGGATAGGAACCTCGAAAGGAATGCTTGTGCTGAAGAACCATTCGCTGCTCCATATCTCCGATCCCGACTTCAATGGCTACATGAACATCACTTCCATCACCGAAGATATTTTCGGGAACCTGTGGGTGGTGAAAGATCACAAGGAATTCTACATCATCAAGATAGTGGGCCCCTCGCATTACCAGGTGAAGATCCTCAAGGTAGATTCCATTCCGACTCCTGCCGGCATCAACATTACTGCAATGCATTTCGATAAGCGTAACCAGCTCTGGATCGCAAGCGACAACAAAGGCATTGTGAAAATATCCGGCAACAGCTATGCACAATTCGATCAGCACAGCGGGCTTTCGGTGGAGAATATCAAAAACATCTATGAAGATGCATCGGGCAATCTCTGGTTCGGAACAAGCGGCGGCGGACTGATCCGCTTCAGCAACCAGGCCTTCGCTTATTTCGATAACCTCGAAGGATTTAACTCTCCTGATATTTTTGCGATCGATGCCGACAGGGACAACTCCATCTGGATCGGCACACAGCTGCACGGCATCTATAAGTTCGATGGCAAAAAAACCACAAAGGTTCCTGTATTCGGCGACTCTGAAGTACGCTGCATTTATACCGACAGCAAAGGTATTACATGGTTCGGAAGCACGGAAGGCATCCGCTTGTACGACGGCAAAACATTCAAAGCATTTGAACCCGCTGCAGGCTTAAAGAACATCCGCGGAATTTTTGAGGACAGCAAAGGCAATATCTGGATCGGCACAAAAGGAAAAGGCGTTTACATTTATGAAGATAAGAAGCTGGAAAAATTAGGGGATGCGCATGACAACGCCTATTCATTTGTGGAAGATGCCAAAGGCAATGTGTGGATAGGAACAGGCGCCGGTATTTATGTGTACAGTAACAGGAAACAAGTAAAGCATTACTCCACTGCCGATGGCATCTGCAACTCTTATGCAGGCAGCATGGTGAAGGACAAATACGGCAACATCTGGGTAGGTACGGATAATTGTGTTGCTAAATTTGACGGCAGCAGATTCAAAAGCTATGGTGTGGAAGAAGGTCTTACCTCCGGAACAGTTTACCTGATCAATGCCGACAGTCTCGGGAATGTATGGGTAGGCACGAATAAAGGCCTCGATAAAATTGTGCTGAACAGCAAAGGCGAAATTGAAAGCATCCGCAACTATGGAAAGGCTGAAGGCTTCAAAGGAATAGAGTGCAATTCAAGGGCCACCTGCACCGACTGGAACGGCAACCTCTGGTTTGGAACGATCAAAGGCGCAATAAAATTCAATCCGCACGAAGATATAAATGCAGCCAAGGAAACTCCGATCACACACATTACAAGCATTAAGCTTTTTTACGAGGATGTGGACTGGAGCAAATATTCCGATTCGGTTTCCACCTGGTTCGGTGTTCCGCTGAATGCACGGCTCCCCTACGACCACGACCAGATCACATTTGATTTTTCCGCGATCTGCAAAACATTCCCTGAGAACATCCATTACAGCTTTATGCTGGAAGGCTTTGATAAGGCCTGGAGCCCGGCGGACGACAACCACTCCGCCTCCTACTCCAACCTGCAGCCGGGCACATACACATTCAGGGTAAAGTCACAAAACAAAAGCGGGACATGGAGCGAGAACGAAGAAACATTCACGTTCAGCATCATGACGCCTTTCTGGAAATCGTGGTGGTTCATACTGCTTGTGCTTGCCGGAATTGCATGCCTCATTTATTTCTATAACATTTACCGGAAGAAGAAGCACGAGCTTCACAAGGAGCGGCTGGAGAAGATCATCCGCGAGCGCACTTCGGAGATCATCAAGCAGCGCGATGAAAAGGAGATCCTTTTAAAGGAGGTTCATCACCGCGTAAAAAATAATTTACAGATCATCAACAGCCTGATCAATATCCAGTCGGATTACGTAAGCGATACCGTTTCGCTGGAGCTGTTCAAAGAGATCAGGAACCGCATCCGCACGATCTCTCTTGTGCATGAAAAGTTGTACAAGTCGCAGGACTACGCTAACATCAATGTAAAGGAATACATCAACATGCTGGTGGAAAACCTGATCGACACCTACAGCTTCGATAAGCACATCGACCTGAAAGTAAACCTGCAGGTGGAATACTTTAACCTGAACACCATTATCCCGCTCGGCTTATTACTGAATGAAGTAATTTCCAATTCCTTCAAGTATGCCTTTAATGAAACAAACGACGGCATCATCGAGATCACACTCGAAAGGTCGGGTCCTGATAATTTTGTGCTGATCATCGGCGACAACGGGAAAGGCTATGACAGTGACCCTTTCAGCGGCGAAAGCATTACACTGGGGCTTGAGCTGGTAAGGATCCTTGCCGACCAGCTGAATGGAAAAGTGGAAAAGCTGAAACAAAAAGGCACCTATTACAGGCTTGAATTTAAACCTTTGAAAGATTGAATTGATTTATGACGAAAGTATTAATGGTTTGCCTCGGCAATATTTGCAGGTCGCCCCTCGCCGAAGGGATCTTAAGAGTAAAAGCGGAAAAGGCGGGGCTGGATGTGGAGATCGATTCTGCAGGAACATCCAACTATCACATTGGCGAACACCCTGATAAGCGCACCATTTCGAATGCAGCCAAGCATGCTGTGGATGTTGCCAAACTAAAAGCGCGGCAGTTCTCCGTGAATGATTTTGATGAGTTCGATCACATCTTTGTAATGGACAGCTCCAACTATGCCGATGTGCTTTCACTTGCCCGGAATGATAATGACAGGCGAAAAGTGGAAATGATCCTGAACCGCGTGTACCCTGGTTCCGATATGTCGGTGCCCGATCCGTACTTCGGCGGCGAACAGGGATTTGAAAATGTATTCATCCTGCTCGACAAGGCATGTGATGTGATCGTAAGCTCCCTCCACAAATCATGAGCAACGGAATCCTCTACCTGATCCCCACCACGCTGGGCGATACCGCGGAAACAATGGATGTGCTTCCCGTAAAAGTGAACCAGGTGATCAACATGATCGATGAATACATTGTGGAGAATGAAAAATCGGCGCGCCACTACCTGAAGAAAATGGGCATTAAAAAACCATTGCAGGAGATCATACTTCATCCGCTGAACCAGCATACCGAAGCAGGCGAGATCTCCGGCTACCTTAATTCTATCTCTGCAGGAAAGAACATCGGCATCATTTCAGAAGCCGGTTGTCCGGGCGTTGCCGACCCCGGCGCCGAAGTGGTGAAGCTTGCACATGAAAAGAACATCACTGTAGTACCGCTTGTTGGGCCCTCCTCTATTTTGCTTTCGCTGATGGCATCGGGATTCAACGGACAGAATTTTGCATTCAACGGATACCTTCCAAAGGAACGCGGCGAACGGATAAAAAAGATCAAAGAGCTGGAAAACCTTGCCATCAAAAGGAACCAGGCACAGCTGTTTATTGAAACGCCTTACCGCAATATGCATTTGCTTGAAGACCTTATCGCTAATTGCGACAGGCAGACAAAGCTCTGCATTGCCTGTGATGTAACATTAGCAACAGAGCTCATCAAAACGAAAACCATCAGCGACTGGAAAAAACAATTGCCGGAGCTGAACAAAAGGCCAACGATCTTTTTGATCGGACGATGATCGTGTTTAATTTACATTGATGTGTAAGGTCACTATAATTCGCTCCTCCGGAGCTCTTATATTATTCCGTTAACATTTATCTATTAATAATTTGCTCCTCCGGAGCATTATTAAATGCATTCATTGTGTTGACGACAGGCCGCTCCTCCGGAGCTTGATTGCCGCTAACATTCAATGCTATAAACAGGTGGCTCCTACGGAGCTTGATTAAAACGCTATAAACAGGTGACTTCTACGGAGCTGGTAAAATAATAGACCTTCCTAAAACATACCTTTAATTTCAGAGCACCGTTCTTCTTTTAGCTCCATAGGAGCTTCCTGTTTATAGCATTTGGTATAGACATGTTTTTCAAGCTCCGGAGGAGCGGCCTGATGAGACAGCAACATACAGAATGCTCCGGAGGAGCATATTATTAATAACAGACAGATCCACCTCGATCTCAGAGCTCCGGAGGAGCGAATTATTCATACGAACTTCTCCTCAACTAATTCACATCACAATAAATTAAGCAATGATCGTGTTTAATTTATATTGATGCGTAAGGTCACTATAATTCGCTCCTCCGGAGCTCTCATATTATTCCGTTAACATTTATCTATTAATAATCTGCTCCTCCGGAGCATTATAAAATTCATCATTGTGTCGACGACAGGCCACTCCTACGGAGCTTGAATTGCCGCTAACATTCAACGCTATAAACAGATGGCTCCTACGGAGCCGGTAGGATGACAGACATTCCTAAAACATACCTTTAATTTCAGAGCACACCGTTCTTCTTTTAGCTCCATAGGAGCTGCCTGTTTATAGCATATAGCATAGACAAGTTTTTCAAGCTCCGGAGGAGCGGCCAGATAAGTCAGCAACATACAGAATGCTCCGGAGGAGCATATTATTAATAACAGGCAGATTCCACCTTGATCTAAGAGCTCCGGAGGAGCGAATTATTCATACAGGCTCTTCACTTATCATATCACATCAATTAAATCATCTATATTTGATCACACATTATAAAATCATAAAACATGAAATCATTCAAACTTGCAGTGTTTGTTCTTCTCATCAGCACAAGCATTCTGAAATCACAGAACAACGTACGCATGACCTCCTATTTTGATATCGGCGATAAAAAAAGCTATTACCTTGTATGGGATATTAAAACCGGAAAATCCCTTCAGTATTACTGGGATGGCAGTACCAGCAAATGGCTTTCCTTCCAGATCAATCTTCCTGCGCAGCCGGTACCGGGAGCAACCGGGAACATTATGTTTGATGTGTATTACGACCATACCGATGGCAAAGCCTATTATATTGCCTGGGATACAAAAACAGGAAAATCGATCCAGTACTTCTGGGATGGAACAAACAGCAAATGGAGCCCGTTTGAGATCAACCTGCCTGCAAGCCCTTTACCGGGTGCTACCGGCGAGATCATGATCAAAAGCTATTTCGATTCAAATGACAGCAAAGTATATTACATTGTGTATGATACCAATGGCGGAAAGTCTATCCAGTATTACTGGAACGGCAGCACTTCCAAATGGGATGCATTCCAGATCAACCTTCCGGAGAAGCCTTTGACGGTAAAATAAGGGTTGGGAATTAAAGCTTTTTCTCGACCAGGTACTTATTGCGGTCGGAAGAGTTACGGGAGATGAGCTCGCCTAAAAAGCCGGCGAGGAAAAGCTGTGTTCCGATCACCATGGCAATGAGTGCGATGTAAAAATGAGGCTTGTCGGTCACATCCCGCGTTGGAATGTGCCTGGCAGACTTGATAAGCTTTTCACAAGTGAGCCACAGGGTGATCATGCCGCCTGCCATGAAGCTCAATGTTCCGTACAATCCGAAAAAGTGCATCGGGCGCTTCCCGAACTTCGACATAAAAGAGATCGACAACAGATCGAGAAAGCCATTTATAAAGCGCTCCAGGCCAAACTTAGTGATCCCGTATTTGCGTTCGCGGTGCGCCACTTCCTTTTCCTCAATTTTTGTGAAGCCGGCCCATTTGGCAATTACCGGGATATAGCGGTGCATTTCGCCGTATACTTCAATGCTTTTCACCACATCCTTGCGGTAAGCCTTCAGTCCGCAGTTAAAATCGTGCAGGTTATTGATGCCGCTCATTTTGCGGGTAGCCCAGTTGAATAATTTGGTGGGAATTGTTTTGGTGAGCGGGTCGTAGCGTTTCTTTTTCCAGCCCGAAACAAGGTCGTTGCCATCGGTAACGATCATCTGGTAAAGGCCCGGAATTTCATCGGGTGAATCCTGGAGGTCGGCATCCATGGTAATGATCACATCGCCCTGCGTAGCTTCAAAACCTACATTCAGCGCCGCCGATTTGCCGTAATTCCTCCTGAACTTAATGCCGTGAACATTCGGATTTTTCAGGGCAAGCGCTTCTATCACCTGCCAGGACTTGTCTTTACTGCCATCATCCACGAACAGGATCTCGTAGCTGAACCTGTTTTCCTCCATCACCCTCACGATCCAGTCGTGCAGCTCCGGCAATGATTCTTCTTCGTTAAAAAGCGGTATAACCACTGAAATATTCATCAGGACAAATATATATACAAACCAATTACGAATTACGAAATTCTCCGAATATGGAATGAAAGCGGGCAGAATTAGGGAAATTTAACTTTTTCAAAAAACCGGCGGTTTCAATTAGGAACTTCACGAATTATTCCTACTTTTGTGCGGGGTAAGTCTTATACAACCAGCTCCCTTTAACCCTCCAGGTGCGGAAGCAAGCAAAGGTAACAGGTCGTAGCGGTGTGCTGTAAGTAGCTTACCCCTTCTTTTTTCCTTTTCACAGGAGTTTTCCATACTTTTCCACATTCACTTTTTAATCGGCAGATCTTCCTAATTTTGCCGGATAATCAGCCATTAACTAAATCAATATACATTATGAAATTTTTTATCGATACCGCAAACCTTGAACAAATAAAAGAAGCGCAGGACCTTGGTGTGCTCGACGGCGTTACCACCAACCCTTCCCTGATGGCGAAAGAAGGCATCAAGGGCCAGGAAAATATCCTGAAGCACTATGTTGACATCTGCAACATTGTTACCGGCGATGTAAGTGCGGAAGTAATCTCTACCGATTTTGACGGCATCGTAAAAGAAGGCGAAGCGCTTGCTAAGCTTCACAAGCAGATCGTTGTGAAAGTTCCGATGATCAAAGATGGCATCAAAGCCATTAAATATTTTTCCTCGAAAGGCATCCGCACCAACTGCACGCTGGTGTTTTCTGCCGGACAGGCATTGCTTGCAGCAAAAGCAGGCGCATCGTATGTTTCTCCTTTTATCGGGCGTCTTGATGATGTTTCCACAGACGGGATCAGGTTGATCGAAGACATCCGCCTGATCTATGATAATTATGCGTATGAAACGGAGATCCTTGCCGCATCTGTGCGTCACCCGATGCACATTATCAATTGCGCACAGATCGGTGCCGATGTGGTAACCTGCCCGTTGAGCGCGATCACCGCATTGTTAAAGCACCCTTTGACCGACAGCGGACTGGCACAGTTCTTAGCTGACGCAAAAAAATAAAGAAAAAGCCCCTCCGACAGAGGGGCTTTTTAATTGCTGATCATTTTATTTCACAGCACTCACAGGAATAAAATTTGTTGTTATAAAATTATGCTGCTACGAATCAATCCGACAAAACCGAATTACGATGAGATCGCACAGGTGGTGGCCTGCCTTCGCGACGGCGGCGTTGTGATCTACCCCACCGATACTGTTTACGGCATCGGCTGTGATATTACGCGGCAGCGGGCGGTTGAGCGCGTATGCAAGCTCAAGGGCATTCAGCCGGAGAAAGCGAACTTCTCCTTCATCTGCAGCGACCTGAGCCACCTTTCCGATTATACCAAGCCTATCGATACCACCACGTTCAAGCTGATGAAGAAGGCGCTGCCAGGGCCATTTACCTTCATCCTTGAAGCCAGCAACAGTGTTCCGAAGCTGTTCAGAAGCAATAAAAAAACGGTGGGGATCCGTATCCCGGATAACCAGATCTGCCTCGAAATGGTAAAGCAGCTGGGCAACCCGGTGATGAGCACTTCCGTACATGACGATGATGAGATCATTGAATATACCACCGATCCCGTCCTTATTTATGAGAAATACAAGAACCTTGTTGACATTGTAATTGCGGGCGGCTTCGGAAATAATGAGCCTTCCACCGTGGTTGACTGCAGCGCCGGCGGCTTCACGATCATTCGCCAGGGACTCGGTGTTCTTGAAGAGTTTTTATAATTCGTCCGGTTTATTCAGCTGCCGCTTCTACCGGATAATCTTTCTGCACCCAATCTTCTTTTATACCTGTAGGAATATCAAGGATCTTCGCCTTTTTAAAGCCCTGCTCCACGAGGTATTTGTGCGCGGGACGAATGTTCGGACAATTGGAGGAAGTGCAGCAGCCGCAATACACCACCACTTCGCGGTCCTTTGAGATTTTGGAAACTTCGTAACGGAATTTTTTAAAGCCTTCATCCGTGCTCACAGGGCCGGCCTTGATGGCGGTTTTGATCTGGTCCACAGTGCCAACATTATAAACCACGGGCTTTACAGCTTTCGGGTCGTTCAGCCTGGCAGCAAGCTCTTTCGGGTCCATCAGGTTTTCTTTTTTGATCGCTTCCTGCTGCATAAATGCGAAGAATAAGAAAGCAGACGGAATAAGGATGAAGAGGATCTTTTTCATGGGAATATTTTTCGGCGGCAACAGCAATTTTTATACCGAAAGTATGAGTAACTTTATTCAGTTGAAAAAAGCACCCTTACCCGATGAAATTCATATACAGTTTTTTTCTTGTGATTTTCGCCCTGGGCGGACTGAAGGCACAGGACCAGGAAAAGGGAAATTATCTCGACGACTTTAACATTCTTGTAGGAAGCCTGTTCGAGCTGCATCCCAAGCTGTACACCAACATTACGAAAGATGAATTTGATACGGATGTGGCCAATATCAGCCAGCGCCTCCTTATCAACTCGTCACGCTCCAAAGCCATTTACATGATGCAGGAGCTGTTCTACAAATTAGGGAACAGTCATGCGGGAAATGTTTCGGTATTTGAAGACCTCGGCGTTACCAAAGCGCTTCCTTTCAGCGTGTACATCATCGATCATGATCTTTACATTAAGAACTATCCGCGCGACACAATGCTGAACGGGACCAAGATCAATGCGATTGAAAATACCAGCGCTGCAAAGCTGATCGACAGCCTTAAAATATTTTTTCCTACCGATGGAAATATTCCGGTGATCAGCTGCAATCTGCAGCCACTGTTCAATAACCTGTACGGCTTTTTCTGCAGCGAGAAGGATACCTTCCTGCTTAATACGGAGAAAGGCCCGATGAAGATGGCGGCAGCCGTAAGAGGCGATAAAATATTCGAAGAAGTGATCCTGAAAAGGGCTGAAATGTATTTCGGCGCCGACCGCTTCCTGAAAAAAGAGATCCACCCGGATTACGGTTACTTTCGTTTTATCGGCTTTGCCCACAGCTACAAGGACTTCGAGATCGAGCAGGAATACGAAGCATTCATCAGGGAAGCAAATGAAAAGCAGCTGAAAGCGATCGTGATCGACCTGCGCAGCAATAACGGCGGCGATCCCTATGTGATGGGAAGAATGACGGCCTTATTATCGGATCATCCTTTCCGACTGTTTGAACGGATCCTTATTACTGAAACGGGTGTTCCATTTTACATGCGGTACATGAGCAACCATTCCACTTACCGCGTGCGGCATTTAAAATCAAACGAAATGGGCGATCTGCGTGAAGTGGTGAGGCTTGAAAAAGGCCTGAATATTATTCAGCCTTCGCCCGAACGCTTTAAAGGGAAGATCTACATCATTACCGGATCCATCACGCAATCGTCGGCCACCATGATGTGCAAATACCTGCAGGGACAGCCGAATGTGAGCTTCGTGGGATCAGAGCCCATCGGCGCCATCAACTACTTCTGGGCAAGCTCGCATTGCCAGATCACGCTTCCCGAATTAAAAACAAAATTCTCATTCGGCATGGAGCTGCTCGAGCTGAAGCAATACAGCAGCAATAAGGAAAAGCCGGGCGGGCTTATTCCCGACCATGTGATCAGCTATACGATTGAAGAGCGGCTGCTGAAGAAGGACAAGGAGATGGAGTTTATCATCCGCGACCTGCAGCAGTAATTACTTCCCGATCACCTTGAATTCCGTACGCCTGTTTATGGCGCGGTTCGCATCCGAATCATTCTTCACCTTTGGCCTGGTATCGCCGTAACCCTTATAAGTAAGGCGCTTCGGATCGATGCCGTGAGCAACAAGATAATCATAAACGGTTTTTGCACGATTCTGGGAAAGCGTCATGTTCGATTTTTTATCGCCCACATTATCCGTATGTCCGCTTAATTCGCCACGGATGGTCTTGTTCACATTGAGGAACTTCACAAGGATGTCGAGCTCGGCATTTGATTCGGGCTTGAGGTTGAATTTCGCGGTTTCAAAAAACACATTCTTCAGCTCGATAATTCCCGTGTCGATCGGCTGCATCGGCACATCCATGATAAAAGGCTTCGTTTTATCCGCCAGCTCCTTCAATGCAAAATTTTCCGAATAGAATAAATAACCCGGCTGTGACACGTTCAATAAATAATCCTTATCCACCGGCAATGTCACGAGAAACTCGCCATTCCCGCTGTTGGCGTCCGATTCGATCACCGGCTTCCCGGTCGCAAGGTCGATCAGCACAAAGTGAGCGCCAAGCGGCTCACGCGATTTTACATCATACACTTTTCCTTTTACATAGGTCACAAGGTCGGGACGCGCTTCCTTGTACAGGTCAAACTTATACATGTCGAGGCCGCCCAGTCCGCCGTCACGGTTGGAGGCAAAATACGCGATCTCTCCCGAGGCACCCACCAGCAGGCTATTTTCATCCCCATACGTATTGATCGGGTAGCCAAGGTTCACAGGCTCTCCCCATACGCCTTTCGCATCTTTACGCACTACATAAATATCAAATCCGCCCATGCCGATCCTTCCATTCGAGCTGAAATACAAGGTCCGGCCATCCGGGTGAATGAACACCGATTGCTCATCCCCTTTCGAGTTCACCTTCTTGCCAAGGTTTACAGGGTGTTTCCAGCTTCCATCGGCATCCAGCTCCGACACATAAATATCATGCTCGCCCATTCCGCCCGGACGGTTGCTTACAAAGTACAGGCTCTTTCCATCGGCCGAGAAGGAAGGCTGTGTTTCACGGTATTGCGTGTTTACGGAGTTTCCGAGGTTGTATGGCTTCGACCATGCATCCCCAACTTTCTCCGCGTAAAAAATATCACATCCTCCCAATCCCTTTCTTCCAGGGCCGAAGCTCCCGGTCTGATCCTGGCATACAGTGAAAAACAACACCTGTCCGTCAACCGAAAGGCTTGGCGCACCTTCATTTCCCTGCGTGTTAATTCCTGTGCCGGGGATCAGCATAGCTTTCTGCCATACGCCGCCTACTTTTTTACTCACCATGAAATCCTCCTGCGTAGCAGTCCGCTCGGTCCTGTTGTTGCGCGTGAACAGAAAGGTCTGATCATCGGCAGTGATGGCCGGAAAATATTCATCGAGATTGGAATTGATGCCTTCGCCGAGATTGACCGGCTTGAATGGCTTGGGGTTTTTGGTTGCCTCGATCGCAAACGTGCAATTCTCTACATTGCGCTCTGCGCTTTCCCTGGAATCGGGATTGATATTCGGATTTTTAAGAAAGCGCTCAAAATCACTTTTCGCATTTTTATAATCGCCCACTTTCATTTCCAGGCGGGCAATGTTATAAAAATTGCTGCTGCTGAATCCGGGGCTGATGGTGATCGCCTTTTCATATTCTTTGATCGCCGCAGTATTATTCCCTTTGATCTGGTACAGCTCAGCCATGAGCAAATGCGGCTCAATAAAGTTGCTGTCTTTTTCAATGGCTTTGGTAAGCGTTGCCATGCATTCATCATCCTTTTGCTGGTTGTACAGCTTCATCGCCTGTTCAAAAAGGGCAACAGCCTTTTTATTTTTGGAAGTGTATTCGCCCGGGGGCAGCTGTGCCTTACAGGAAAATAAAGCGAGAAGTAAGGCGATGAGAATGAGTGTGTTTTTCATATCAGGTCTTTGGTTCCAATTATCATTCCATTACGGAATATTCATGTATTTATGCGTTTGCAGGGAAACATTCCACTTAGGGTTCGCCATTACATAATCAACTATGAGAGGCATCATTTCTTTTGCCTTGCTCCATTCCGGCTGCAGGAACAGCTTGCATTCAGGACCAACCAGCGCGGCATGCTTCTCCGCCCATTCAAAGTCATGCTTATTATGGACAATGATCTTAAGTTCGCTTGCCAGCGGATAATTTTCCGGCATGGGCGGACTTGTTTTTTTCGGCGAGAGACATACCCAGTCCCATTCGCCGGTAAGCCTGTAAGCGCCCGAAGTTTCAATAAAGGTTTGAATACCTTTTCCTTTCAGCTGCTGCGTGATGTACTCCATGTTGTACATGCTCGGCTCCCCTCCCGTTACTACTACCGCTTTGCCCGGAAAGCGCGATGCGTTTTCAACAACCAGGTCGGTCTTTGTTAAAGGATGCAGCGAGGCATCCCAGCTTTCCTTCACATCACACCAATGGCAACCTACATCACAGCCGCCCACGCGGATAAAGTAGGCAGGCTTGCCTGAATGGAAGCCTTCTCCCTGGATAGTATAAAACTCTTCCATCAGCGGCAGCTCCATTCCGAGCTCCAGTAACGTTTTATTTTTTTCTCCTGTTTCCAAATCTCTTAATTCATTTCTATGATCAGCATTTCGTATTCAAAGGGCTTAAAGGCAGCCTTCAATGCCGGGATCATCTCTTTTCCGTATTTTAAATAATAAGGTATAAAATTATCGTAACGCTCCTGGAGATTGCCTTCCGGGAAAAATTTTTCCTTGAGCTTGCGCAGCTGATTGATGCTTGTTTCCTGCTTTTGCTTTTCGGAGCGCAGCAGCCTGCTTTCAATATTTTTAATTCCGTTCAGGGTTTTCTGCAGCTCTGCTTCCACTGTTCCTTTCAACGTAGGGTCCACCAGTGCTGCTTTTTCAGAAATGCCCGCATACAATAACGCGATCTTATCCTCCTGCTCCTTTAACGAGATCCCGCTTCCGGCAGCCCTGCTTATGAATTCTTTGATCAGCGCTTCAAGATCCTTAAAAGGGTCGTTCACCGCAAAACCGAATTTCTGAAGCTGCTGGTTTGTTTTTTCATCCGTGAGCATCGCGAAATTACGCGGTATGAGCACAGGGAATGTGATGCCGTGATGATCGAACATTGCCTTGTATTCGAACCAGTATGCAAACTCTCCCGGCCCGCCCACGTAGGCGATGTTCGGAAGAATGCGCTGCTGGTATAATGGGCGCAATACAACGTTCGGACTATACTCTTCCGGCTTAAGGCTCAACACTTCGGCAGAGGCCTGCTCGATGCGCACACGGTCGCTGCCCAGCCGGAATACATTGATCTCCCTCGGATTAACCTGCGCCTTATAACCGGCCTTTTCCAGCCCGGTTATAGTTGTATTTACAATTTTAAAATTCGTGTTATTGGAAATATCGTCCTTTATAATTTCGATGAACTCCTGCTTAAGGCGCGCATCATCCGGGTCGATGATCACCAGCCCGTATGCGCCAAAAAGCGCATGAACAAGATAGCGCGTTGCATCGGCAAGGTTCGGATGCTTCAAATAAGCATTATCGAAAAGTGTGATCAGCTCTTTTGCATTTGCCGAATCGCCAAGGATAGTGCTCAGCTCTTCCAGCATTGCATTTAAGGAGGAAGTGCTTAATCTTCCCACGGCGCCTTTCGCTTCCGGGTTATCCCATGAAAGTTTTTTTCCGAACAGGTGGATGGAGCGGATCTCTTCAAAATCGTGATCCTCGGAAGCCATCCAGTATACCGGCACAAAGTTATTCTCCGGGTATTTTGCTTTCAGCTCCTCTGCAAGGTTAATGGTGGTGATGATCTTGTAAATAAAATACAGCGGCCCTGTGAACAGGCAAAGCTGGTGACCGGTGCAAACCGTAAAGGTTTTATTATCGGAAAGTAATTCGATGTTTGTATTTGTTGCCTGGAAATCCGCAAGCGGTGATTTGATCTTCGAATTGTATTGCTCAAGGATCACTTCCTGCAGCAAAAGGCGGTTGAGAGGCCGGGAAGCGCGATGGGCCATGGCCTCCTTAAACGAACCGGCATGTGGCGCATAGGCATAAAACTGATCCACTTTGCCTTCTATGTAATCGAGGAGCAGCTGTGGAAATTGACCTGTATCGGAAAGAGGTATGTTGGTCTTTTTGTATGGCATAAATATTATGTAAAGATAACAATTTTGAAGGCATTTTGTTTAGGATAAAAAGTATGAATGCAATTAATTAACTTTGAAAAAAACGAGCTGAGCTATGAGCGATGAACTGCATAAAAACCCCTGGACCACCTTAACATCAGAGCATATTTATGATTCGCCCTGGGTGAGCCTTACGAAGCATGATGTGCTCAACCCAAACGGGAATCCCGGCACTTATTCCGTGGTGCATTTTAAAAATATTGCCATTGGCATATTGCCGCTCGATAAGGACAATAACACGTATATCGTAGGGCAATACCGCTACCCGATCAATCAATATTCATGGGAGATCCCGGAAGGCGGCGGAAAGCTGGATGTTCCGCCCCTCGATTCGGCAAAGCGTGAATTGCATGAGGAAACAGGGATCTCAGCGGGCAAATGGACAAAGATCCAGGAGATGCACCTGAGCAACTCGGCCAGCGATGAGTTCTGCATCCTTTATCTGGCGCAGGACCTGAGCTTTGGGGAATCGGAGCCGGAAGACGATGAGAAGCTGGAAGTGCGGAAGCTGCACTTCGATGAATTGTATAAAATAGTGGAGAACGGCGAAGTGACCGACAGCTTAACTGTGGCCGCCGTGCTGAAAGTGAAGCTTATGATGATAGAGGGAAAATTGTGAAATCTGCGAGCCGTAACATTGCGTAGAGATTCCGTGTTCCCGGATCAGGTCCGGGACAGGCATGGCACGGAATGACGATGACTGCGGTCGGGATGACAAATGCTAACTCACAAAGCCGTTAACCACTTCACCATACAGGTCATAATCTTCCGCGGAAGTGATCTTCACATTTGCGAAATCGCCAACGCGGACAAAATCCTTATCGGCTTTCACCAGCACTTCATTGTCCACTTCGGGTGAATCGAACTCGGTGCGGCCGATAAAATACTCGCCTTCTTTTTTATCGAACAGCACTTTGAATGTTTTTCCCACCTTCTTCTGGTTGAGGTCGAATGAAATTCCCTGCTGAAGCTCCATTACTGCCTCCGTGCGGGCCTGCTTCACCTTTGCGGGAACATCGTCCTTCAGGCTGTATGCATGCGTATTTTCTTCATGCGAATAGGCAAAAATGCCAAGGCGCTCAAAGCGGGTTTGTTCCACCCATTCCAGCATTTCTTCGTGGTCACGCTGTGTTTCACCCGGGTAGCCCGCTATCAGCGTGGTGCGGATAGCGATGCCGGGAACCTTATCGCGGATCTGGTTCACAAGGTCGATCGTTTTTTGCTTTGTGGTGCCGCGGCGCATGCTTTTCAGCATGTTATCGGTGATGTGCTGCAAAGGCATATCGAGGTAATTGCAGATATTCTTCCGCTCGTTCATCACATCCAGCACATCCATCGGGAAACCGGCAGGGAATGCATAATGCAGGCGGATCCACTCGATCCCTTCCACATCGGAAAGATTCCGGAGCAGCTCTGCAAGATTGCGTTTTTTATAAAGGTCGAGGCCGTAATAGGTAAGGTCCTGCGCGATCATCATCAGCTCCTTGGTACCGTTCTTCGCAAGATGCTTTGCCTCTTTCACCAGCTCTTCAATGGATTTGGAGATGTGGTTCCCGCGCATCAGCGGAATGGCGCAGAACGAGCAGGGACGGTCGCAGCCTTCGGCGATCTTGAAATAGGAATAATGATGCGGGGTGGTGAGCAAACGCTCGCCCACGAGCTCATGCTTGTAATTGGCTTTTAATGTCTTTAGCAAACGGGGCAGCTCGCGTGTTCCGAAATAGCCGTCCACATTCGGGATCTCTTTTTCCAGCTCGGGCCTGTAGCGCTCGCTGAGGCAGCCGGTAACGTATACTTTATCAACCAGGCCGGCGGTTTTGGCATCGGCGTAACGTATAATGGTATCAATGCTTTCCTGTTTTGCATTGTCGATAAACCCGCAGGTATTGATGATCACAATGCTTGCATCCTCATCCGTGCTTTCATGCTCCACCAGGAAATTATTCGCTTTGAGCTGTCCCATCAGCACTTCACTGTCCACAATATTTTTGGAACAACCAAGGGTCACTACATTTACTTTGTTCTTCTTTAAGGTTTTTGTCTTCATTTCGCAAGTATCCTGTTCATTTGAAAATGCCTGCAACAGGCTTTAAAACAAGATTTTATTCTATATTTGTTTCTTCCGCAAAGGTAACGAAAATAAGGCGAAACTATTATGAGAACGGGCAAAACAATCATTTTATTTCTTTTATTGAACAGCTTGTTTTATTCTTTGAAAGGGCAGCAATCGCTTGCTGACAGCCTGATCAGCTATGTGAATACACAGCAGCCTGCCGATTCGCTGAAGATCAAGGCGTACGGCGATATCAGCTGGGAGCTGATGGGTGTTGACATTAACCGCTCGCTCGAGTATGCAAAAAAGGAACTGGAGCTCTCTAAATCCACAAAGCGCAGTGCCGATGAGGCGCAGTCGGAAAGCGACCTCGGGAATGTTTACAACCGCATGGGACTGTATGATTCGGCGCTCAGCCATTATTTCGGCGGGCTCGGCCTGCGCAAAAAGCTGAAGCAGGAAGAGAAGATGGCCGGCATTTATACCAACATCGCCACGGTGTATATGCGTCAGAACCGTTTCAAGGAAGCGCTCGATATTAACTTTAAATCGCTGAAGATCTTTGAAAATGTGAAGGACACTGCCAAGCAGGCCAATGTGCTGAGCAACATCGGTAACATTTATTATGAGCTGGAGCAGTCGAAGCCCGCGGAGCAATTCCTGAGAAGAGGCCTGCAGCTTGCGAATGCCGTGCATAAGCCCGTGATCATGGGAAATATTCTCGTGAACCTTGGCAGCCTTAAATTCGATAAGCTCGACCTCGATTCGGCATTGTATTATTTCAGGGAAGCCGGCAAGATCATGGAAGAGAACCACCTGCCCTACAACCTGGCTGCGGTGTATAACAATATCGGGAAGATCTACCACGAGAAAAAAGAATATGCAAAAGCTGCATCGTATTACGAAAAAGCGCTAAAGAACCGCGAAGAGCTGAACGACAAATTCGGCATAGGCCTTTCAAACATGAACCTTGGCGAGCTTTACATGGCAACGAACGAGCTGGATAAAAGCATCGGGTATCTTGAAAAAGCAATAGAAACATTTTCAGCGACGAGCTCATTCATCAACCTTAAGCAATCGTATGGCTTGCTGGCACAGGCCTACCAGGCGAAGCAGGATTACAAAGCGGCGATCAAATATTTCCAGCTGTATGCGCAGTACAAGGATTCGGTATATACAAAAGACAATGCCGATAAACTGGCGGAAATGCAGACGAGGTTCGAAACAGAGAAGAAAGACCTTGAAATAGCCAAGCAGAATGATGAGATCAGGATCACGAAAGCGGAAGTGGAGCGCAAGAACATCATCACCATTATGCTGGTGATCTCCATCCTTCTTGTACTTGTGTTCTCCTACCTGCTTTACAACCGCTACAAGCTGAAGCAGGAAGCCCTGATGCACACAGAGCTTCTTCATCAGCAGGAGCTCCGCGCCAGGTCCATCATTGAAGCAGAAGAGAAAGAGCGCATGCGCATTGCCCGCGACCTGCACGACGGCGTGGGACAAACTTTATCGGCAGCCAAGCTGAACTTAAGCAACCTCGAAAGCAAGCTGCACATTACGGAACCAGAAACACAAACAGCATTAAAAAATGCGATCGACCTGGTGGATGATTCGGTGAAGGAAGTGCGTGCCGTTTCCCACAACATGATGCCGAATGCACTGCTGAAATCAGGGCTGGTGGCGGCAGTGAGGGAATTCATTCAAAAGCTTTCCTCCGCAGGGCAGCTGAAGATCGACCTGGAGATCACCGGCTTGCACGAACGTTTGGAGCAGGCTACGGAAACGGTATTATTTAGGGTGATGCAGGAGATCGTGAGCAATATTATTAAACATGCAGGAGCTAACCAGGTAACGATCCAGATCATCAAGCATGAGGATGAGCTTACGGTGATGATCGAGGATAACGGGATCGGGTTTGATACCGCGAAGCTGAATGATTTCAACGGGATCGGGCTGAAGAACATTGTTTCCCGGGTTGAATTCCTGAAAGGGAAAGTTGATTTTGATTCGGCTGCCGGCAGGGGAACTACCGTAACCATTGAAATTCCCTTAGCTGTTACTGCTTAAACAGGCTGTCCACAAACTCGTGCTTGTTGAACACCTGCAGGTCTTCCATCTGCTCGCCAACGCCAATGTATTTCACGGGGATCTTAAATGAATCGGAGATGCCGATCGCAACGCCGCCTTTGGCAGTGCCATCGAGCTTTGTGAGGGCAAGCGCATTTACATCAGTAGCCGCGGTGAACTGCTTGCACTGCTCGATCGCGTTCTGCCCGGTAGATGCATCCAGCACCAGCAGGATCTCATGCGGCGCATCAGGAACGATCTTGCGCATTACGTTTTTGATCTTGGTAAGCTCGGCCATCAGGTTCACCTTGTTGTGAAGGCGGCCTGCGGTATCGATGATCACAATATCTGCGCCTTTTGCCACAGCGGAACTCAGCGTGTCAAATGCAACGGAAGCCGGATCGGCGTTCATGCCCTGTGAAACCACGGGCACGCCGGTACGCTCTCCCCATACTTTGATCTGGTCGACAGCGGCAGCGCGGAATGTATCTGCAGCGCCGATGATCACGTTCTTTCCTGTTTTTTTGAACTGGTATGCGAGCTTGCCGATGGTGGTTGTTTTGCCAACGCCGTTCACTCCCACTACCATGATCACATACGGCTTTTTACCTGTAGGAATCGAGAAATCGGCTTTGTCTTCCATGCCATTGGAAACGAGCAGCTCGGCTATTTCGAGGCGGAGGATCTCATTCAATTTGGATGTTTCAACGGAGCGTTCTTTGGCAACGCGCTTTTTGATGCGCTCGATGATGCGGAGTGAAGTATCCACCCCAACATCGGAAGTAAGAAGGATCTCTTCCAGGTTTTCCAGCACTTCATCGTCGACCGTAGCCTTGCCCATAATGGCGCTGGCCAGCTTGCTGAAGAAGCTTTGCTTGGTAACGAAAAGCCCTTTGTTTAAACTTTCTTTTTTTTCCTTGCTGAAGAAACTGAAAATGCCCATAAGGGAATTGAAGATTGGTGGTAGGTGAATGACAAACCGGAAATTGAAGCTTCCGGTGCAGGACAAGCTTGCTTAAATAATAAAAGCCCCTTTTGTTGAGGAGCCTTTAGAATAGGGTATTAGCCTGAAATTATTTAGAAGATAAAAAATCTTTGATGTGATCGTTGTGAACGATCTCTTCTTTAAATGTGTAAGCACCTGTTTTAGGCGATTTTACCATTTTAATAACTTTAGTAAAGTCTTTTCCTTTACCGGATTTCAGCGTTGCAACTACTTTCTTTGCCATTGTATATAAGTTTTAAGGTCAGGTTAAAGCCTGAAAACAGGCCGGAACATTGACTAATTATTTAATTTCTTTGTGAACTGTTACTTTTTTCAGGATAGGGTTGTATTTCTTCAACTCTAAACGCTCAGTAGTGTTCTTTTTGTTCTTGGTAGTGATGTAACGGGATGTTCCCGGCTTACCGCTGTCTTTATGTTCGGTGCACTCCATGATTACCTGAATTCTGTTTCCTTTTGTTGCCATCGTTGTTTTCTTTTTACTAAATTGGGATGCAAATGTAATAATTTTTAATTGAAACGCACAATATTTTAAGAATATAATTCATGAAATTTCGCCTGCCGCGGCTGCTCATGGCTTATTTTATTTATTGAAGAGGCTTTCCTCCTTCATCAGCGCTTCAATTTCCGCTGTCTTTTTGGGTAATTTCCCTGAAAGCACGTCGGGCTCGCCGGTGGTGATCAGCACATCGTCCTCTATGCGGATGCCGATGTTCCACCACTTCGGGTCGCAGGGAGAGCCGGCAGGAATATAGATGCCGGGCTCCACCGTAATGATCTGGCCGGCGGCAAGCTTCCCGTAATTTCCGGCATCATGCACATCGAGGCCTAAATAATGGGAGGTGCCGTGAAAAAAATATTTCATAAAATCGTTCGCTTCCTTAATGATCCCAAGCTCCATCAGGCGCTTCTGCACCACTGCCACCGCCGCTTTGTGCGTGGCCCTGAACTCCGCTCCCGCCCTACAGGCTTTAATCCCGGCCTCCTGCGCCTCCAGCACTATGTTGTAGATCGCTTTCTCTTCGGGGGAAAATACGCCATCTACGGGCAGCGTACGGGTCACATCGGCGGTATAGCCATGGTATTCCGCCCCGGCATCGATCACCAGCAGGTCGCCGCCCACCAGCATTTTGCGGTTGGTTTCATAATGCAGGATGCAGGAGTTTTCGCCCCCGCCAACAATGGATGGGTAACCCACATATTCCGAGCCTTCTTTCCTGAACATGTACTCCACTACAGCCTGGGCCTGGTATTCCTTCATGCCCGGAACCAGCGAACGCATTACTTCCATGTGCGCCAGGCAGGTCATGTCGATGGCCTTGCGCATCAATACCAGCTCTTCCGGTTGTTTGATCTCGCGCAGGCTGGCCATGAGCCCGTACAGGTTAAAACCGTCGGTATTCTTGCGCTTGTAGGTTGTTTTATCTTTAAAATGACTGATCAGGCTGGCCAGATCGCCTTTATCATCCTTATCGTCATGGGCATCATCAAACAGCCCGAGGTGATATACCTTGTAGAATTTAGAAAAATCGATCTTAAAATCGGCGAATTGCTCATTCAGCAGCACACTGCCGAAGCCAAGCTGCTGCTTCACCCCTTCCCTGCCCATGATCTTGCCGGTCCATGATTCCTGCATCGGGTTGCGATTTTGCACAAAGATCAGCTCGTTGGTGGTGATGCTGTCGTAAAACGTTTGGGGCTCCTTGAAAATGATGAGCATGGAATTGGGCTCATCCAGCCCTGTGAGGTAATAAAAATTGGGATCCTGGTGATAAATGAACTTTGTATCATTCGCCCTTGCGCGCTCCGGGTTGGAAAAGAACACGGCGCAGGCGCTGTCGGGAAGCCCCTGACGAAGCGCTTCACGCCTGCTTTTATGAAACTCCTTTGTAAGCAGGTCGGTATCGTAGCTTTGGGAAAGGGCAGCGCTTACAGGTAAAAGAAAGAGCAAACAGAGGATGTTACGTATCATTCTTGGTTCATTTTTAAAATCGGGGCACCGGGAGAAGATGCTTCGGCTCCGCTCAGCATGACAACAATGATCTGCTGTCAGCGGGATAATGAAAACTTAGCTTTTGAAAAACAAAAGCTAAGTTTCATTAAAAGCAGAAAACGTCACTACGAATGCAGCAACGTTTTCCAATAAAAGTATGTTAATGAAAAATTATTTCTTTTTCAAAAAGCCCAGAGCCCTTGCTTCTTTTACCACAGCAGAAATACCATTCTTGTTGATGGTTTTCAGCGCTGAAGTGGAGATCTTGAGGGTGATCCACTTATCTTCTTCCGGAAGGAAGAATTTTTTAACCTGCAGGTTCACATTGAACTTACGTTTGGTCTTTGCATTCGAGTGAGATACTTTGTTACCCACAATTGCTTTCTTTCCTGTGATTTCGCAAACTCTTGACATTGTATGTTGTATTAATTGGTCTTTTAAAAAATTTCGGACTGCAAATAACGTAAATTTTATTGAATCCGCCAAATAGATTGAAAAAAAATTGGCTTTTCTGAAAGATTCCGCTTTTCAGCGGAATAAATGAAACTATAATTTTATCTGCAATAAAAATATTGTTTTCATTAAAACTGCAAATAGATCGGCATTACCTGGTCGGCCTGCTTCACCTGGATGATGATCCAGATAAACACGAGGATCACCGCGATCCGGCCGGCCAGCGTGATCTTTGCCAGCACCATCTCCGAAAAGCGCTGGTAGGCTCCCGGGATGAAATGGATGATGTAGCCCAGCAGCATTACGGCAAACACCGTCCCGTAGGCTTCCAGCATCGGCCGCCATGCCGCCCCGTTAAAATTGGTGAAGATCTGGCTGATGATCACCCCGGCATCGTGAAAAGAAGAGGCTTTGAAGAAAATCCAGCAGAAACAGACGAAATGAAAGGTGATGATCACTCCTGCTATTTTTGTCAGTTTTGGAATGCGGAATTTCGATTTCGGAAGTTTGGAAGCAATTGTCATTCTGACCTTATCAAGCGCGAGCGCTGCGCCGTGCATTCCGCCCCAGACAATGAAATTGAAGGATGCACCGTGCCAGAGTCCGCCGATGAGCATGGTAAGCATTAAATTGAAGTATTGCCGGAACTTCCCTACCCTGTTGCCTCCCAGTGAAATGTATAAATAATCCTTGAGCCAGGAGGAGAGCGACATGTGCCACCTGCGCCAGAATTCGGTAATGCTGCTCGACTGATAGGGCGAATCGAAATTCTCATTGATGGTGAAGCCCATCCATTTCGCCATCCCGATGGCCATGTCGGAATAGCCCGAAAAATCGCAGTAGATCACCATCGCATAGCCGTAAACTCCCAGCAGGCACTCGATGCCCGAATGCCGGGATGGGTCGTCAAAAATGTACTGCACATAGTTCACATAAATAAAATCGGAGATCACCACTTTCTTGAAAAGCCCGCCCAGGATCAGGTACATGCCTCTTGCAATGTCGTGCTCGGTCACAAAAATATCTTTCCTGATCTGCGGGATAAAGTCGGAAGCCCTCACGATCGGCCCCATTACAAGCTTCGGAAAAAAGGTGAGGAAAAAGCAGTAATCGAGGAAACTGGTCACCGGCTTGAATTTGCCGCGGTACACATCAATGGTATAGCTAAGGTTCTCAAAGGTGTAAAAGGAGATCCCGATCGGCAGGATGAGCTTCAAGGGCTGGATGTGCCCCAGCTGCAGGTCGTTGATGATCTCGATAAAGAAGTTGGTGTATTTAAAATAGAACAGCAGGCTCAGATTAATAAGAATGCTGATCACAAGAATGATCTTCTTGTTCCCTTTTCCCTTCACGCGGTACATGAGGTTGGAGAGGTTAAAGTCGACCACCGCGGAAAGCAGGATGAACAAAAAATAAAACCCGCAGGCCTTGTAAAAAAAGTACAATGAAAAGAGCGTAAAATAAGCTACCCTCGAGACCTTGCGCTTGTACAGGAATTGATAGCCGAGCAAAAACACGAGAAAGAAAAACAGGAAAAACCCGCTGTTGAACAAAAGCGGATCTTTTGAATTATAGGCCAGCTGGCCGAGGAGTTTTTGTATGTCGATGTTGTTGAACATTATTTTTTACTGCCTGCGACTATTCTTTATAATTGTTGTTGTTACACACCCCTTGCCCCTCTCGAGAGGGGAATCGACCCTGCAAGCATGTTAAATCAATTTCTATTTTAAAATTCCTGTTCGATTAAAAACTCGCATAAATTCATTTAGAAAAGATACTTCTCCTTTCTATAGGGGAATTCCGATCCTGCAAACATTTTAAATCAATTTCTATTTTAAAATTTCTGTTCGATTAAGAACTCCTCAAATTCATTTAGCGCGATCCACTCCCTTCTTGAGAGGGGCCGGGGGTGTGTTATAAATACATTCCTTACTTTTCCTTCTTCCCCTTATACCCTTCATATCCTTTCAAAAAAGCCTGGTACAGCAGGTCTCCCTGGATCTGGTAGCCTTTGCCGCTGAAATGCACCTTGTCCTTGGCCGATAATTTTGCGGCGTACCACTTCGCCATGGAGCCGTAGCCGCCCATCACCTCATACAGGTCCCAGTATGCGAGATTATGATCGAGGGAATATTTGATGATCGCCTCGCGGGCCAGCTTCATGTCGGGATTTTTCACCCTGCCCTTCTTGCTCTTCCTGAACGAATCGCCGGGAGTGGTGAGTAAGATCGCAGTGTTGGGATTGGCATTCTTAAGGCTGGTGATAAGGGTATCGATATTGCGGTAAAAAAGCTCCTTGTCGAATCCCCCGTAAAATGCTTCATTCGTGCCCATCGAGATGATCACGAGGTCGGCATTCAAATACGAGAACTGCTGCAAAAAGTATTTCGACATGTTGTAATGCCTGTATTCAGCGCCATTCACGCCGATCATATCGTAGAGCACGCCGGCGGAATCGTTCTCGAGCATCATCCCGTAAATGCGGGTGGAGTGCTGCATGGCAGTGTCGGCAGCCTTGTTCCGCAGGTAGATCTGGCGCATAGGCTTGCTGAACTTCAATTCGGAAACAAATGGATTTGCCGATTTATCGATCGGGCGGATGGTGCCGATCTCGCAGTTAAGGTCGTCGCATACGGTGAGCTCGTAATTGGAAGGGCCTTTTTCATGGAAGAGCGTAAACTTCGTAAAGCTGTATCCGAGCTTTGGCTGGTCCTTCACCATGATGCTGATCTCCGCCACCGAATCCTTTGTTTCTACGGTAAAGCCTGAAATACCGATGGGCAGCGGCTTGTCATAGAATACATTCCGCTTGGCATCCCAGGCAACATTGGTTACGGTTTTATAGCTGCTGGGCTCATTGCTTTTTGCAACACGGTACGGAAAGATCAATCCGCGGCCTGCATTCCCGAATTTCAGCTGCATCTTCTGCCGCACGCTGCCTGAAAGAATATCCGCCTGAATATGCGAATCGCCAATGTGCACAATGTTCACGCGTCCCTGCTTCGTTGTTTCGAGCTGGTACAACTTCTCATACACAAAAGCGAGCGAGCTGCTGTCGTTCTCAATTTTATTGAGGTCGGTGCGGATGAACTTGTACAGCTTGTAGGAAGCGCTGTCGACTGTTTGCGCCTTTGAATGAAAAGCAAAAGCAATGAGGGCGGCAATAGCTACCACACACTGCTTCCAGTACGAAGCAGGCTGAGCCATACGCGGGGCTGACCTTCTAATTATGCTTTTTGTTATAATCACCGTATTCGCTCATTAATTTAGTGTACAATAATTTTCCAACCTTGTGGGCGCCCCTGAAATTGAAATGCGTGTAGTCCTTATTTGCAAGCACTGTATCGCCTTCCACCCATTTAACCATGGAACCTTCACCGCCCATGGCATCGTAGAGGCTCCAGTACGCGCAGCCGGTTTGCTCCGCCATTTTCCTCTGCACGTTCACCATCAGCGGAACGCTTGGATCGGTCTGGTAAACGCCATCCTTGCGGTAACCTTTATCGCCTACGCTGATGAGCAGGATGCTGGCATTGGGAAAGCTTGCCCTGATGTGCCTGATCACATTGAGCATGCCGCGCTCATACCAGGAAAAATCGGTAACATCCGGGCTTACGGCATTGAGGCCATATTCGAGTACTATTAAGTCGTAACCGAGGTATTGGTTTGTACCCGAATAAATGCTCTGCGGCACTTTCACCAGCGGAAATCCGGAATTTCCACGGAATGAAAAATTATCGACAAAGGCGCCGCTGTCGCTTTCCATGCTTAAGCCGAAAATATCCATAGAGCTTGTGCATTGAAATTTCGCGCTCAGCGACTGCACGCCTTTTCCGTTATCGATCAGCACTTCGTTCACAGGCTCTTTTCCATCGAGCTTGTAATTATTATTGTTTACGGTCACCGAATTTGCGCCTTCGCTTTTGCCGTAAAGGATGCGTGTTTTATAGAAGCGGTCGAGATGCTTTTGCTTCACGGCAATATATTTCACCCAACTTTCATTCGCGGTATTGCTGGTATCGGCTTTGCCTGAAACCTGCGGCACAAAGCTGTAGCCGGAGATCCCGAGCACATGGTTCGCTGGCATATTCTCGAGGAGCGTGTGGGTGGTCCAGCCGCCAAACTGGTGCATTATACTGGTGCGGAAGCCTGCCACAATGGAAGTAATGGGCACAAACCCTACGCCCGCTCCGCCGAACACATCCTGCATTTCATTGCGCAGGTCCTGGGTGATGAGGTCGCCCTCGATCATGGAATCGCCGAAATAGGCAATGCGTACTTTTTTCTTTTTCTTAATTTCATTGAGCGCGCCGAAGAAGTGTGCGAGCGCGGAAGTGCTGTCATTCGGGAAATCAATGATGTTTGCAGGATCGGTTGTGCGGACCGCAACGGCGGTGCTGTCTTTCGCGATCACAGAATCATTCACCACTATAACCGACAACGGAAAGTTCTTCGCTTTTCCCTTGAGGATGATATCGCCGAGCGGATCCACTTTTTTTGTCTTATGGCCAAAGAGATTGAACTCGGTGCTGAATTGTGAAAGAACGAGCAATACAATGGTAACTGCAAGTACCATTATAAAAGGTTGGGAATGCCTGTTTGTATTGTCGTTCATAGAGGCTGGAAAAGCGCTGCAAAGATAGTGTTTTGACAGCGCGGATGCAGCTGGTGATACAATAAATAAAAATCAATTACCTCAGCCTCGCAATGATGTCAGAACTATTCATAAATTAAACTGTCATCCCGTGCTCCGACACGGGATCTGTTCAAAACAACCCTTTACCAAACCTGAGATTGCTTCGCCGTACCTCCTCGCAATGACCCATAAAAAAACGTCCCCCGGTTCCGGAGGACGTTCTCTATTATTTGTGTTATTTATTATTAGTGCTTTGGCGCTCCGTCCTTCACATCCACCAGCTCCACATCAAATGTAAGGTCGGCTTTTGCGGGGATCATCGGCGGGCGGCCTGCTTCACCATACGCAAGCAGATAAGGGATCACGAGCCTAAGCTTGTCACCAACGTTCATCAGCGCAATGCCTTCTTCCCAGCCCTGGATCACGTATGCCTGGCCCAAAGGGAATTCGATCGGCTCACCGCGCTCAACCGATGAATCGAACATAGTTCCATCGGCAAGGTAACCGGAATAATGCACCTTTACCGTTTTACCGGCTTCGGCTTTCACGGTGCTTCCGCTTCTTTTTACTTCGTAATAGGTAATTCCGGATGCTGTTTTCTTCGCTTCCAGGCCTTTGATGTCATACGCCACCGGCGGGATCACCTTTTGCACATCCACCATCTCCACATCGAAAATAATGTCGGCATTCGGCGGGATCGGGCCGCTGCCTTTTTCACCGAAAGCAAGCTTCGAAGGAATAATGATGCGGGCTTTTTCACCTTTATGCATGAGCGCGAGGCCTTCTTCAAGGCCTGCAAACAACTGCCCTTTGCCGATGTTCGCTTTCAGGGGCTGTCCGCGTTCGATGGATGAATCAAACATTTTTCCATCGAGCAGGAAAGCGCTGTAGTTCGCAACTACCTTAGTACCGCTTACTGCCTGCTCTCCCGACTTGTTTGCTTTCACAAGAATGTACTGAAGGCCGCTTGCCGTTTTCACGGTATCTTTTCCTTTAGTATCGAAAGGCCTTACGCCTTCTATCACTTCTATCAGCTCCACATCGAAGATCAGCGGGGAGTTGGCGGGGATCTTGCCCATTGCGCGCTCTCCGTAACCCAGCTCGGGGCCAAACTTGATGGTGGCTTTATCGCCTTCCTGCAGCAGCTGGAATGCTTCATCCCAGCCTTTGATCACCTGGCCTGCCCCAACTTTGAACTCGAAGGGCTGGCCTCTCTGTACAGAGCTGTCGAATATGGTATCGTTCAACAATTTGCCGGTATAATGCACTTTTACTTTATCGCCGGCCTGCGCTTTTTTACCATTTCCTTTGGAGGTAATGGTGTATTCTAATCCTGAAGCTGTTTTCACTGTTTTAGGCTTTTTTACTGGTACGCTTTTTATTTTTTCCTGGGCGTTCGCTCCGAAGGCCAGTATCACTAAAAGCGCGGTTACTATTCTTTTCATTTTTAATTTTATTTAGATGGTACAATGCTCAGGACCTCCACCTCAAAAACCATCGGGGAATACGGTGGGATCGGCCCGCCGCCTCTTTCTCCGTATGCAAGCGACGAAGGCAGCACAATAGTTGCTTTGCTGCCGGGGCTCATCATTTTCAATGCTTCATTCATTCCCGGTACCAATCCGCCGACAGTGAATTCAACCGGCTCGTATGGCCTTCTTTCGTCGAAGATGTTGGCTTTTTGCGCTTCTTCTTTGCTGTTGGTATCAAAAACAGTTCCGTCGAGCAGGCGGCCGGTATAATTTACCATTACTTTTTCGCCGTCTTTCGGGTGCTGGCCTTTTCCTTTTGTTTTTTCAATGAAGTAAAGCCCGCTTTCTGTAGGCTTTACAGTGATCTTGTTATCTTCGAGGTATTTTGCAAGCACTTTTCCTTCTTCATTCTTGCGTGTTTCCATCATGATCTGCTGCTCTTCCATCTGCTTCTGGCGCTCTTTCTCCACTACTTCTTTCGTAGTGATCTTCTGCAGCTTCACATCGTAAACCAGCATAGAGCCCTTTTTCAGGAACGGAGGGATCTCTTTGCCTTTGTACATCGAGTCGATGCTTACCATAAAGCTGGCGCTGTCGCCAACGGCCATTGTGGAAAGAGCTTCTTCAAAGCTTCCGCCGAATTCCGATTTCATCAACGGGAATTCCACGTAAGGCGCTCCCTGGCGGTTCACCTTCGGATCTTTTGAATCAAACAGGACGGAATCCTTATCCGTTTTCACGGCAAGCATTACCTGCATCACATCTCCTTCTTTCGGGATCACGCCTTTTTCGTCGTGCGTGTAAAATTTGGAGTATAAGCCGGTTTCAGATTTATCATAACCGGGGTGATCGGATTTTTCACAGGCAGTGAAGGCAACTACAGTTCCTACGGCAGCAAGTGCAAGTTTTTTAGAAAATGAATTTGTCATGTTTGATTTTTATTTTTTATTGATACTTAAGAGTTCTATTTCATAGATAACAGTGCTGTAAGGAGGGACAATTCCCGTTGAAGAACCTGCCTCCCCAAAAGCGAGCTGCGAAGGTATAATAAATTTTGCTTTAGCGCCTTCGTTCAATAAACTTATTCCCAATTCAACGCCTTTGAGCACCTGCCCCTGCTCCCCGAGCCTGAACTCGAGAGGCTGTCCGCGCTCATAAGTGGATTCGAAAGGCCTGCCATCGAGGAAGCTCCCCTTGTAATTCACCTTCACCAGATCACCTGCTTCCGCATTGTTGCCGGCACCCTGCACCAGCGGCATGTAATACATCCCGGCAGAGAAAAAAGAGAAATGCGCCTGGCTGGTATCGAGAAAGGTCTGCAGCTTCCGCTGCTCTTCAATATCACGGTCAGCAATCATGTCCTGGAATTCTTTCACCGCATTTGCATATTCCGCCTGGTCCATGATGCGGTTGAGCTTTACTTCCATCTTTACCACATCGCCGTTCTTCAGGAAGATGGGCAGCTCGGAACGGAAAAAATTTTTGAACAGCTCTGCCGCATCCACTATAAAGGAAACGCTGTCGCCCTCGTTCATAGATGTCAGCCCTTCCTCAAAGCTGCCTTTAAAGGAAGAATGATTGAAGGGAAGAATGACCATGCCGGTTTCGTTGCTGGAATAGGAATCGAGAAAGATGGAATCCTTGCCGGTTTTGTAGGTAATCCGGAGCTGGAGATAATCGCCGATCGAGGGCTTTTTTTTGCCGTCGCCGATCACGCGCAATTTATAATAAAGCCCGGTGTCGGTTTCCGTATACCCTTTGTAAACGGGATCGGTGCAGGAATAAACAAACACTGCAAATAATATATATAGTATCCTTACTTTCAACTTACTACTGAATTGAAATAAGTTTTATCTCATAGATAACGGAAGCCTTTGCAGGGATCTTGTTCCCATCCCCGAGGAGGCCATGCGCCAGGTGTGAAGGAAGTATAAAAGTAGCTTCATCGCCGGCATGCAGGTATTGAATCCCTTCATGCAGCCCCGATTCAATATTATCCTTTCCTACAATAAATTCCTTCGGCCCTTCCTTTTCGGAGGAATAGCAAAGGGTGCCATCCAGCAGGCTGATCCTGTAATCCACTTTTACCCGCTGCTCGGGCTGCGCTGTGGCCGTTCCCGTGCCTTTTTTCGTGATCATGTACCGAAGCCCGGTGCCGGTTGTGTTCATTTTCCAGCCGTGGTGCGCCACGTACTGGTCGATTTCGTCGCTTTCCCGTTTCACGTACATTTTATTCGCCTCCACGAGGCTGCTGTCGAGGTTCTTCGTTTGCGGATGCGAGTTCTGCTTGTTGCCGTTGCCGCATGATTCCACTACTCCCAATGCCACCAGCACTATTAAACAGGTCTTGATCATATATAGCTTATTTTTTAGCATTGAGTTGCTTTTTGTATTGGGGAAGCAGGGATAACAGCTTATCAATGGTCTTGGGCAGTGACAGCTCGCTCATTCCGCCGGCTGCATTTGCATGTCCGCCGCCGCCAAAATGCGCCCTGGCAAACTTGTTCACATCAAAGCTGCCTTTTGAGCGGAAGGATATTTTGATGATGCCGTCGCGCTCCGCGAGAAACGCGGCAAAGCGGATCCCGGCAATAGAAAGCGCATAATTCACAACGCCTTCGGTATCGCCTTTTCTATAATTGAAACGCGTTAATTCTTCCGCGCTCAATGAAAAGAACGCCATTTTATATTCCGGCAGCACCCTCAGCTTTTCGTTCAGGCAAAAGCCGAGCAGCTTTAACCTGCTTTCGGTATTGTCATCGTAAATGCGGTTGTGGATCGCTGCGTTTTCCGCTCCGGCCTTAATAAGATCGGAAAGGATCAGGTGCGTTTTTGCCGTGGTGGACGGAAAACGGAATGAGCCGGTATCGGTCATGATCCCCGTGTAGAGGCAATTTGCGATGTCTTTATCGAGGAGCTTTTTATCGCCCATAAGGCCCATGAAATCGTAGATCAGCTCGCAGGTGGAACATGCTTCCACGCTGTGAAGCATGTAATCTGCAAAGTCTTCAGGCTGCAGGTGATGATCGATAATGAGCTTGATGGCCGGAGCAGCCGATACTTCCTCGCCGAGCTTATCGATCCGCTTCAGGGAATTAAAATCGAGGCAGAAAATAAGATCCGCCTTTGCTACCAGCTTTTTAGCAGCGCTGTGCTTTTTCTGAAAATTGAGGATCTTCTTCTCGCCTTTCATCCAGCTGAGGAAAGTGGGATAATCGTTGGGCGTGATCACGGTGATGCTGTGCCCCTTCTTCAGCAGGTAATTGTACAGGCCGAGTGAAGAGCCGATGGCATCGCCGTCCGGCGACCAATGCGTTACGATCACAATATTCTTTGGCTTGCTGAGCAGCGCCTTTACTTTTTTTACCTCGGTCGGATTCAAAATTTATTTTTTTAGAAAGGCGAATTTACAATTATTTCCGCTGTTCCGGAATTCATATTTGCAGATGGTGGAAAACAGGATTTGCGCGGCATCGAAATTATTTAGCATTATTCTCACAGTTCAAAGCCTATTTTTTCTAATTTCGCACCCGATTTCAACGAATCTTAAATCAATTAATTACACACAAAGAATGGCAACAAACAGAACATTTACAATGATCAAACCTGATGCAGTGGCAAACGGTTCTATCGGAGGAATTTTAAAAATGATCAACGAAGCGGGATTCCGTATCGTGGCAATGAAATACACAAAGCTTTCGGCTGAGGCTGCAGGCAGCTTTTATGAAGTTCACAAAGAGCGCCCGTTCTACGGAGAGCTGGTTGATTATATGTCATCGGGCCCTATCGTTGCAGCGATCCTTGAAAAAGAGAACGCCGTGGCTGATTTCAGGAAGCTGATCGGCGCAACCGACCCTACAAAAGCAGAAGAAGGAACGATCCGCAAGATCTACGCTAAATCCATCGCAGCAAATGCTGTTCACGGATCCGACAGCGATGAGAATGCAGAGATCGAAGGAAACTTTTACTTCTCCGGACTCGAGCGTTTCTAAAAAAGAAAAACAATGGCAGCCCTTCTTTATAGCAAAGAAGGGCTGCTTTTTTTATCTTCGCGGGGAATCAATTCCTCATTCCCTTCACCCTACCTCTTCCTGAAACGCGCGCCAACAGGCATTTTTAGTCTCCGCACAACAGGGAACAAAGTTTTATTTACGTTTTGAAACCATAAAAAACCAAAACGTATGAAAAAGCAATATTTATTATTATCGACACTCGGACTGCTTGCAATGAGCCTTACAGGCTGTGAAGTGGTTGGCGGAATTTTTAAAGCCGGCATGGTCTGGGGAATCATCCTTGTGCTGCTGGTGGTATTCGGACTGATCTATCTCTTTACACGCGGCGGAAGAAAATAGTTTAAACTCAACTTATGTTACTTACTGAACAACGGGCAACCAAATTACCTGCCTACATTGCATTTTCGCAGATTACGATAGGCATCCTGGCATTTTTCTACATCATTTACATCGGCCAGGATATTCTTATCCCGCTTGTTTTTGCGCTGATCATCTCCATCCTGCTGAACCCGGTTGTTAATTTCCTGCTCCGGATCGGCATTAACAGAGTGATCGCTATTCTTTTCAGCATTACGCTGCTGATCGTTGTGGTAGGCGGGATCCTCTTTTTTATAGGATCCCAGCTTACCCTTTTCAGCGACGCCCTGCCGCAGCTGAAGGAAAAATTCAACTCGCTTACCGCAGAGGCGCTGAACTGGTGCTCGCAAACATTCAAGATCAGCAAGCCGAAGCTTAATTCCTGGATCACCGATAAAAAAGGCGAGACCATGAACAATGCCGGAAGCATGATCGGCGGTGCGCTTACCACGATCAGCGGGTTCTTTATCCTTGTATTCCTGATTCCCGTTTACATTTTCATGTTCCTTTTTTACAAGCCGCTGCTGCTCGATTTTGTATCGCAGATCTTTAAAAAGGACAGCCACAGCGCTGTTGCGGAAGTGCTGGCAAACACAAAATCACTCATCCAGAGCTATCTCGTGGGGCTTCTGATCGAAATGCTGATCATCGCCACCATGAACTCCGTAGCATTGCTGATCATCGGCGTTGATTATGCCATCCTGTTCGGGATCATCGGCGCTATCCTTAACCTCATTCCATACATCGGGGGCGTGGTGGCTATCGCGCTGCCAATGACCATGGCCTTTATCACGGGAACACCTATGAAGGCGCTGCTGGTGCTTGTGGCGTATTGCGTGGTGCAGCTGATCGACAACAATTTCCTGATCCCGAAAATAGTAGCTTCCAAGGTAAAGGTGAATGCGCTGATCTCGATCGTGGTGGTGCTGATCGGAGGAGCGCTCTGGGGCATTGCGGGCATGTTCCTTTCCATTCCGCTTACGGCGATCTGCAAGGTGGTGTTCGACAAGATCCAGCCGCTGAAGCCGCTTGGCTTCCTCATTGGCGATACCATGCCGCCGATCGGGCACGACCTGTTGAAAGTATACAAGGTGAAGCCGCCGGAAGATGTAAAGAAGACGGAGGAGGAAAAGAAAAAAGCGCCGGAGCCGGATCCGAAGAAACGAAAAAGGCCATTCAAAAAATGATCCTGCAGCTAAACCCGGGCATCCTGGTTGAAACCCCGCTGGGTACAGGCTATGCCCTTTTCATCATCGATTACGGGATGCACCAGAATACCTGCTGGATAGTGGCGCTGCAAAAAAACGGTGTGATCAAGCATTTCGACTGCAACGATGTGATCCTCTCCACCAATTACACGTACGGGCTGAACCTCATGAAGAACAGCAACCACCCGCCGGAAGAATGATCAGTCCCTGGAACCTGCTTCCAGCACTTCAAACACCTTCACCATCGCAAGCGTATCCATTTTGCAGTATTCAAGCAGCTGCTCGCGTACCTCAAGTATTTTGAACATATCGGTTTCACGCTGCAGCTTTTCAAAGGTGATCATGGCAATGCTTCCGCTGGAGATCTTCAGATCTGCGTAGCTCAGCTCAGGAGCAATAGCCGGCAGCAGGTTCTTGATGGAGAAGGAATTCTTCATGGCGGGGTGATAGAAGCTCTTTTCCTGGAAAGGCTGCATCAGGTCGACGATCCGGCCCAGCCGCTCATCAATGGCAGCGCCGTGTTGAGGAAAATCTTTCTTTAAGCCGTTGAGCACATTCCTTTCCATCAGCGCATCGAACACGAGGATGGTGCCTTCGCCTTCCGTATGCTTCAGCAGGCTTTCAATGAATGCCTTTCTCGGATCGAAACCCTGCTCCGCAAGGAATTCGATATGCTGTGCCTCTGCTTCCGCGCTTGTTTTAAAATGCAGTGAGAACTGGAAAGGCAGGTGCTGGTATGGACGGGTACCGTTGTAAATGGGGATAGCCGGCATGAAGGTCTCAAAATCCATAAAATAAACAGGATACGAGATCTTTTGCATGAACCGCTTCAGCGCCGGCTTATCGATCAGCGGCTGGCCCGTTTTAACGGCATTGATGTGGAGGTTCGCATTTTTATTCAGCACGTTCTCCTCCGGGATCTCGGGGATGGTGCGGTAACCGGCATCATAGAGCGCAAACTGGTCGGCTTTGGAAATGCCCGTGATCTCGAACACCGAATTGGCGGGAACATGCTTCCAGCAGGTATTCATAAAATCGCAGTTGTAAGGGCTGAAGCAATGCTCACCGATCTTCATCTCCGGCATTCTCGCATCGGCAGCCACCAGCTTCGACTGTGCTATCTTTTCCGAGATCATGGCCTGGTTGGAAAGCGCTTCTTTTTTTACCGAACGGAAAGCGAACAGCCCATGGGGGTCTACATCGCCATGCCTCACGTACTGGTTGTTGATGGTGATGAGCGAAATATCCTCGAGCCGGAGGCCGGAATTGGTGATCACCCAATACTGGAGGGAAGCATCGAGCAGGTAGGTTTGCGAGATCTTGGTCGAGCTTTTTACTTCATAGGCATACCAGAGGCCTTCCTTTTTCACAAGAATGTCGAGAATGGCGAGCACCTGCTCGAACTGGAAAGCAGCTTCATAAATGATCTCTGCGCCGGATGCGATCAGCTCCTGCGTGCGTTCCACTGCAGCGGGATTATCGGAGCGCTTTGCGGGAGTAGCATCGGTACCGCCGGGAAACAGCTGCTGCGCAACCACGCCTACATTGCTTCCGCGGTTAAAGATGGATTGCTGCTCGGCCGAAGGCGCATCCCGCAATTGGATGAAATTCTTGTACAGGTACAGGGATTTGGCGCACTGGAGCCCGCGCAGGAAGGTTGATTTACTAAGAATATGCTTTTCCAAAACCGTGTAAGATAAGGCTGCAAAATTACGAATTTTACGGGCTGCCGGCTGTTAATAATTTTAATCTTTAAAATGCGCTGGTTTGTCTGGAAAAAACAACCACAAAACGATAAAAGTCGTGTTTCACAGTGTTTCCGGCAAAGAGTTCATCCACAATTGCAACTTAATTTAAACATCCTACGTCTTAATTTTATATATTGTTATCCGAAATTATTAGCTTTAGCTAACTATGAAAAAACAGTTCCTCCTATTTATCCTCTGCTGTTCATTTTATTTTTGCAGCATTGGCCGGATCCACTCACAAACCGCAGCGCCTGCACTCTCCGAACTTATTTTAAGCGTGCCTTCCATCACCGATAAAACGTATGACGATGTAAGGCTGATCCTGGCAGGGATTGAAGGCGTTACGCTCAGCGGCTACTGCGAGCAGTACAAATGTTTCCTGATCTATTATGACCCTTCCAAGATAAAGAACGGGGAAGCCATTGCCTACGCTGTGCAGGCAGCCAATCCTTCGTATGCTACCGAAGTAAAAACAGGCGCAAGCATCGCCCAGCTCACTTCCGGCTGCACCGCATTCGGCGTAAGGTAAAACTCACATTCAGCTATTTATGAAAAAGTCACTACTCTTTCTTTCCCTCATTACGTCGGCGTTTGCCTCGGATGCACAAACTACGCTCATAGGAGCTGCCAACAATGGCAATTTTGAGAATGCAACACCGGGCACCAACTGGACCATCGTTAACCCAGGAACCAACTCGCTATGGTTCTGCGGCACCACTTCCAAATGTGCCGGAACCAACGGAGCTTATATTGGCACTGCCGTGGGCAATAACAATTACAATACGGGAACAAACAGGATCGCGCATATATACCGCGATGTTACCTTTCCCGCAGGTGAAACGCAGATCACGCTTACGTTCGACTGGAAAGGCCAGGGAGAAAGCACATACGACGGGTTAAAAGTCTTCATCGGCTCGGCAAGCGCCACGCCCGTAGCCAACACGGCATTTACAACAACCGATGCAACCGCATCGCAGATCGGCAGCACATGGTATAACCTGCAGGCAGCATGCGGCTCGGCAAGCATTACCATTACGGCTGCACAGGCCGGCAACTCAGCTGCTGCAAGCACAAGGCGCATCGTCTTTTCATGGCAGAATGATAACCTCAGCGGAACAACGCCTGCGGCAACATTCGACAATGTAGTGCTCACGAGCGCCATACCACCTGCGCCTAACTGCGCCACGTACACATCGCCTGCAAACGGCGCAACCGGGATCTGCAATACAAGCGCTTCGCTTAACTGGACCGCGCCTGCCACCGGAGGCACGCCAACAGGCTATTTGCTGTATTTCGGTACGGATGCGGCCGCCACTAATATTGTGAACGGTACCAACATTGGAAACGTGCTCACGTACAATCCGGGAGCACTCACTGCAAGCACCACCTATTACTGGAAAATAGTGCCTACCAACGGCGGCGGTTCCGCCAGCGGCTGTACGATCTATTCGTTTACAACAAACGCCGGATGCTATCCCCAGGCAACGGCTTCCTACACGGCCTGCGGCGGCACATACTACGATTCAAATATTTCAGGGAATTATGCAAGCAGTGAAAACAGCACCATCACCTTCTGCCCCAGCGTTGCCGGGCAAAAAGTATCTGTGCTGTTCAGCGCTTTCAATACCGAAGCTACTTATGATATCCTCACGGTGTACAACGGGCCAAGCACCGCATCTCCTGTGCTGGCGAGCTTATCCGGAACCACGGTGCCTTCCTGCGCATACACGTCCACAGATGCAGGCGGCTGCTTAACTTTCCGCTTTGTTTCCGACGGATCATTTAACTATTCGGGCTGGACTGCAGCCATCAGCTGTGTGGCATCGGCGCCGGTGCCTAACTGCTCTGCTATTACATCCCCCTCGGCAGGCGCAACCGGGATCTGCAGTACCAGCGCATCGCTCAACTGGTCGGCACCAACGGGTTGCGGCATTCCCACGGGATACCTGCTTTACTTCGGAACGGATGCGGCGGCTACCAACATTGTGAACGGCACCAACATCGGGAATGTGCTTACCTACAACCCCGGAGCACTTTCGTCGAGCACCACTTATTACTGGAAAATAGTGCCTACCAGCTCGGCAGGCAGCGCCAGCGGCTGTGCGATCAATTCCTTTACCACATCGGCCGGCTGCTTTACACAGCAAACCGGATCGTTCAGCTCCTGCAGCGGAAGTTATTACGATTCCAGCCCTACCGGCAACTACGGGAACAGCGAGAACAGCACCATTACTTTTTGTCCCTCTACGGCAGGACAAAAAGTGCAGGTGCTCTTTAATACCTTCAATACAGAAAGCGGCTTCGATATTTTAACTGTATACGATGGGCCAACCACGGCCTCGCCTGTGCTTGCAACCCTTTCAGGAAGCAGTGTTCCAAGCTGTCCGTATATTTCCACCAATGCCGGCGGATGCCTTACCTTCCGCTTTGTTTCCGATGGTTCTGCTACCTACTCCGGCTGGGATGCCAGCATCAGCTGTGTGGCCTCCGCACCACTGCCGGGCTGTGCAACACTTACAGCCCCGGTGGACGGCCTTACAGGAGTTTGCAATACCAGCATGAGCCTCAACTGGACCGCACCTTCGGGATGCGGCGTTGTTACGGGGTATCTATTGTACTTCGGAACTGATCCGGCTGCAACAAACATTATCAACGGCACCAACATCGGGAATGTGCTTACCTATAATCCGGGCATACTTTCAGCGAGCACCACCTATTACTGGAGGGCTGTGCCGGTAAATTCGGTGGGAAGCGCAACAGGCTGCCCTATCTATTCATTTACCACCAGCGCCGGATGCTATACACAGCAAACCGGAACATTCAGCGCCTGCGGAGGAAATTATTACGATTCAAACCCTACGGGCAACTATGCAAATAACGAGAACAGCACCATTACATTCTGCCCGAGCGTTGCCGGCCAGTTCGTTCAGGTGAACTTCAGCTCCTTTGTAACCGAAAGCGGCCTCGACATCCTTACCGTGTATAACGGGCCTACCACTGCTTCTCCCGTGCTTGGAACGCTTTCTGGAAACATTATCCCCTGCACCTACACATCCACCGACGCAGGCGGATGCCTTACCTTCCGCTTTGTATCCGACGGATCCACACGCTATGCAGGATGGAATGCGCTCATCAGCTGCGTTTCCACACCTCCGGGGCCCCTGGCCGGAAGCACCTGCGCCAATGCGCTTTCGATCACGCTTCCCTACAGCGCCACTTCGCAAACCACCGCCTGCTACGGAAATGATTATACAAATGCCAGCACCGGCTCCTGCGCCACCCTGTATGAATCAGGAGAAGACCATGTGTATGCGTACACAGCCAGCGGCGCCGAATGTATCGGCATCACCCTTTCAAACACCAGCACCAACTCCATCGGCTACCAGGTGTACAGCGGCTGCCCGGGATCTGCGGGAGCAAGCTGCATCGGCTCGGCAGGAGGCGCAACTTCGTCGACCCTCACCGGGAATGTTACGTTACCGGCTGCAGGTACCTATTACCTCGTAGTGGATACCTGGTCGACCCCGCTGAATGCAAATTATGATCTTTCCGTTTCTTCCTTCGGCTCGGGCCCTGCAAACGACCTGCCCTGCAGCGCCACTCCAATGACGCTTGGCGTTACTGAAACCGGCGACAATACCTGCAGCGGAAGCTCGGGCGAGCCGGCGGCACCGGCCTGCTGGACAGTTGGAAACAACAATTCCGTATGGTACAGCATAGTGCCTGCAGGTACCACCCTTAAAATAAGGACCAGCCTCGGAACACTAAGCAATACACAGATCGCCGTGTACAGCGGCACCTGCGGGCCAACGCTGACAATGGTTGCTTCCGCCTGTAACGACAATGGCCCTAACTGCGGATCTACCACCGATTATGCCTCCACCTTATCGCTCACCGGCTTAACTGCCGGAAGCACCTATTACATCCGCGTAGACGGCTATACCAACCTTACGGGGACATTCGGCATTGTTGCGATCGACGGTGCTTCCAGCTTCCCTCCTGTTGCGGGGCAGGATTGCAGCCTCGGAAATCCTGTATGTAATTCCACCATGTCGGTGAGCAATCCCGGCTACCAGGGCATCGGCTCCACCTGCGATATTCCTTCCAGCTACTGCCTCTTATCGGCTGAACGAGGATCGGCATGGTATACCTGGACCACCAATGCGGCGGGTAACATTAACTTTGATATTGTGCCGAACGACTGGCCGGGATCACCAAGCACTACCAGCACCGATTATGACTTTGCATTATGGAAAGTATCCGGCGGGGTTTCCTGCGCCACCATCCTTGCAGGAACATCTACGCCTGTAGCATGTAACTACAGCGGGCTTGGCGTAACCGGCCTCAGCCCTACCGGCAATTCACCCGCTGCATACCCGGGCTTCAACGCCTCCTACGAGCCGCAGGTAGCCTGCGCGAGCGGCGACACCTGGATATTGCTGATCAACAACCACAGCACCAGCACACAGGGCTTTACGATCAACTTTGCCACAGGCGCGGGCGGAGCACCTATCAACTATACACCTTCGCCTACTTCCATTACGTGGTCGGGCGGAACAAACACTGCCTGGAACCTTGCCAGCAACTGGGGCGGATGCGCCGTTCCTGTATGCGGCATCGATGCGGTTGTAAATCCTTTCACCACGCAGCCAAACATTACTGCCGCAATGGGCGCGCAATACGTGAAGAACCTTACGATCAACCTGGGCGCCACCCTAACGCTGGGCGCGGGAAGCATCCTGCACATCTGCGGAAACCTGCTGAACAACGGGACCATTATCGCTTCTCCTACCTCCACGATCATTTTCGACAATGCAGCTTCGGCGCAGACCATGACGGGTAACTTTACAGGCACAAGCACACTCGGAAACCTTACCGTTACTAAAACAGGCAGCTCGCTGTTCACGTCCGACGATGTGAGCATGAGCGGCAGCTTTACAACGTCGAACAGCACCAGCACATTCGACAGCAATGGCAAATACATCAAGGTGGCAGGGAACTTCGTGAATGCAGCAGGAAACACCACCTTCAGCAATACCGGCACAACCGGAACGCTGGAATTTAACGGTACTTCCGCCCAAACCTTTACGCAGGGAAGCAGCCAGCTCGACCTGAACAACGTGCTCATGAACCATACCAGCACGGGGGTTACCCTGCTTACCGATATGAACATCAAGGCAAGCACCGGAACGCTCACGCTGACACTTGGCAAGATCACAACGGGCGCATTCAAAGTAGTGGTGAGCAACGCTTCCACCACCTGTGTAACTGCCGGGAATACGAGCAGCTATGTGAACGGATTTCTGAGAAGGTATATCAATAACTCCACCGGCTCATTCGATTTCCCTGTGGGAACATCGAGCGCTTACCAGCGTGCGAATGTGAATTTCACGACCGCACCTACCATCACATACCTTACTGCCGATTTCCAGGTGTACGGAACCGTTCCGGGCCCTCTCGGCTCCAGCGAATGCGGATCGACGTACAACATGAATGCGCTGGACAACGGCTTCTGGAACATTGATGCAAACACTCCTAACAACAATACCGGCGTGTACAACATGACCCTGTACAACCGCTCCTACACCAATGCGGCAAGCGGCTGGACGGTGATGGCACGCCATAACGGAAGCGCCACATGGGACATTGTGAACGGCGACGGAAGCATGGGAACCTGCGTTGCAGGCGCTGTGACCGCAGTTGTACGAAACAACATGAAAGGCTTCTCGAGGTTTGGAACAGCGCAGTCGGACAATCCGCTGCCGATCGAGCTGATCTCGTTCACGGGCAAAAATGAAGGCGCAAAGAATAAGCTGGAATGGACTACTGCTTCAGAAGTGAACAATGATTATTTCTCGCTCGAGCATTCGGCCGACGGCAGCTCGTTTGAAACATTTGTTACGAAGGAAGGCGCAGGCAACAGCTCCGTAAGGATCAACTACGATGCCTATGACTATTCGCCATACAACGGCACCACGTATTACAGGCTGAAGCAAACGGATTACAACGGAAAATACAGCTACTCCTCCATCATTTCGATCGAGAACAAGCTTGACATGGTGGCTGTGAGCAATGTGCATCCGAACCCTACCACGGACGACCTGAACTTTGATTTCTATTCGCCGGTGAAGGGCACCGTAAGGATCATGATCATGGATTATACGGGCAGGATAGTGGCTGATAAGGTGCAGACGGTTGAAGAAGGAAAATCGAGCCTCAACACACAGATGGGCGAGCTTGCAAAAGGCGTGTATGCCCTGAAGGTTGAATTCAGCGAAGGCGGATTTAAATCGATCACGAAAGTGGTAAAATATTAAGAGCAGATCAATGGCAGGGGCTTCACTGAATGTGAAGCCTCTTTGCTTTTAAACGGTTCCGAAAACTAAGTTTCCGCCTTCTTTTGAATGGAGCATTTTGAAAATAAATCTTTACATTCGTAACGTTTTTACAAAACACCCTAAAAAAATGCTGATCAAAAGGTGCCTTGTGTTTCTGATTTGTATTTCCGCCGGCAGCTCCTGCTTTGCGCAATTGAATGCAAGCGCAGGGAATGATAAAGTGATCTGCCCCGGATTCGGCATTGTGATCGGCGGCTCGCCTACCGCATCGGGAGGCCTCGCGCCATACACCTATTCCTGGCAGCCGACCACCGGATTAAGCGCAACCAATACATCAAATCCTACAGCCACTCCAGGTTCCAACATCAGCTATACTGTTACCGTTACCGATGATACCGGGGCGGTAAGGACGGATGTAGCCACTGTTTTCATCAATGACATTACCTACATCACCGCCGGAAGGGATACAAGCATCTGCGTGAACAGCTTTGCAGGCATCGGTTCGGGCGGAAATAATTATCCGGGCATCACTTATTCATGGTCACCGGGAAGCACGCTCGACGATTCCACCAGCGGGGCGCCGGTATCATCACCGGGCTTATCGAGCGTTACGTATACATTAACGGCAACAACGGCTGGGTGTCCGCCGAAAACCGACCAGGTGACAGTTACCGTGATCCCGACACCTCCTATTAATGCAGGCCCGGACACAGTCATACAGGAAGGCGCCGTAGCCATCCTCCACGGTTCGGGAGGTGCAGCATACGCCTGGGGAAACACCCCGGAGATCATGTACATTTATTCTTCCAGCTGCGATGTGGAGCCGGTGGTAACCACCACGTATTACCTTTACGGAACCGATCCCACGGGGAAATGCCCGGGCTACGACAATGTTACCGTATTTGTTGAAGCGAATGATGAAGTAGTGATCTATAATACATTTACGCCGAACAACGACGGCAACAACGATACCTGGTACATCGGTAATATTCAGAAGTACCCCGACAATCAACTGGAAGTATACAACCGCTACGGCAAGCTGGTTTATAAAACGAGCGGCTATGCGAATACCTGGGACGGACGGGTTTCGGGGGATGAGCTTCCGGCAGGGACTTATTTTTATGACCTTAATCTCGCGCCGGGGCTTCCAAAGCATCACGGCACACTCACCATACTCAGGTAAGAAATGAAAAAGATACTGGCATGCTGCTATTTGCTTATTGTGTTCGCGGGCGCTTCGCCTGCGCAGCAAATGCCATACTATTCACAGTTCCGGAGCAATCTTTACATGATCAACCCGGCGGTTACAGGAACTAAAAAGCTGGTGGATGCGCGCCTTAATTACCGCGCCCAGTGGATGGGTTATGAAGATGCGCCGCGCACGGCGAACATGAGCCTTCACAGCCGCTTCCTGAAAGGGAAGATGGGCGCCGGGCTTTACCTGATGCAGGATAAGGTAGGGCCGTTCAAGCAAATGAACCTCGGGCTGAGCTATGCCTATCACATTCGCTTTCCCGATGTGGAGCTTTCCGCAGGTGTAGCCGGGAATTTTTCAAAACAGACCCTCATCGGCGATAAAATTTACCTTCACAATTCGCAGGACCCTTCCATCAACCAGTATGTGACCAACAGCACCTGGGCTTCGGATGCACACGCGGGGATCTACCTGTACAACGACCGCTTTCATGTTGGGCTCAGCGCCCTGCACATGATGGAAACCACTGCTGAATTTTACAAGAAGGACACTACAAAAAAGGGATTCCTGAAATATGCCGACCACGTAAATTTTACGCTGGGCTACAATTATTCCCAGAACCCTGATTATGTTCTGGAAAGCACCCTGTACGGGATCTACGTTGCGGGCACCCCGTTCAATCTTGATTACACGCTGCGCGTACATTACAAGCAGATGATCTTCGCGGGATTTTCAGTACGCCTGCGGGATGCGGTAGCATTGCATGTAGGCGCCACGTTCATGGAAGAATACCAGGTGAGCTATTCGTACGACCTGCTGATCGGCAAGATGAAGAACTACAGCAGCGGCTCGCATGAGATCATGATCGCGTTCAGCAGCAGCATCTTCAAGCAGAAGCGCGGAAGGGCGAACGACAAGTTCCTGCACCAGCGCTACGGCTATATGTTCTAAAGCTATTCCACAATTTTATATTTCAGCACCGCTTCATTCCTTGAGCAGGAATTGAAATGCCACCATTCCGTGGTGATGCCTGTAAATCCGGCGGCCTGCATGGCCTCCCGTAAGATCTCCCTGTTAAAAAGCTGCTTGTGTGTAAGCCTTCCCTCGCGGATCATGCGCTGCTCCTCACGCGGATATGCAAGCTCCCCGAAAAAATCATAGGGTGTTCCCATATCGAGCAGGATCCCGTTCTCGTCAATGATGCTGAGGTCGACAGCAGCGCCGAAATTATGCAGGGAGCCATTCTGCGGATTGGAAACATACTTGGAGCGTTCGTAGGCAGGAACCGCAATGGTGTCCCACATCCTCGCCTGGATGCTGCGCGGCCTCACACCGTCGAAAACGATCAGCGAATAATACGGGTATTTCTCCTTCAGCAGCTCCTGCGCCTTTTTCAGCTTTAATGCCACATCCGGCTGCAGGTAACATTTTTCAAGGTCGCCATACATATCAGCGAACAGGAAATTATCGCAGCTGGAATATTTCAGGTCAACGGAGATGCTGCTGTCTGCAGAGGCAATCTCCACCAGCCCTGCGGCAATGAGCTGCTGCTCGATGGCTGCGGTGTCAGGAACGATCTTGTTCCCGGTACTGACTTCGGCTGGCTTTGCAGCGGCAGAATCGGCAACAGCCAGGGGAACATCTGTACGCTCCTTTGCCTTCTCCTTGCAGGCAGCAAGCAGCGCTGCTAAAAACAATATGGATAAAAAGTTCTTCCCCATGTGAAGCGGCAAAGTTACGGATAATTAATACTTTTGTGAGATGAACGCACATGCTTCCAAAATACTCATGATCCGCCCGGTACAGTTCGGCTTCAACGAGGAAACCGCCGGAAGCAATTCGTTTCAGAACAAGGCGGCGGAAGCAGCTGAGCAGATCCAGCAGAATGCCTTAGAAGAGTTTGATGCCTTTGCGCAGAAGCTCCGGGATGCCGGAATAGATGTTGAGCTCTTTAGCGATACGCCTCTGCCCTATACTCCCGATTCCATATTTCCCAACAACTGGATCTCCTTTCACAGCAATACGATCGTGCTTTACCCGATGCTGGCGGAGAACAGGCGCTTTGAAAGGCGTCAGGACATCATTTCCCGCTTCAGCGACAGCGTAACAACAATGATCGACCTTTCGGAAAACGAAAGAAAGAACATTTATTTAGAAGGTACCGGCAGCATTGTTTTCGATTATGAGAACCGCATTGCCTTTGCTAATCTCTCAGCGCGTACAAATAAAACATTATTATCGGAGCTCTGCTTCCGTCTTAATTACAGGCCTGTGGCCTTTAAGGCGGTAGACCTTGCAGGCGCCGATATTTATCATACCAATGTGCTGATGTGCATCGGGAAAAAATTTGCAGTGCTTTGCAGCGAATGCATCCCGGATGCGGAAGAGCGTAAACTGCTGATCAGCGAGATTGAAAGAACCGGCAGGGAGATCATTTTCATCAGCTATGCGCAGATGAATTCCTTTGCAGGAAATATGTATGAGCTGTTCAATGATAAAAAGGAAAGCATCATTGTGATGAGTGAACAGGCTTATAAAGCATTAACAAAAGAGCAGGTTACCCGGCTTGAAAAATACGGCAGCATCCTGCATTCACCGCTTTATACCATTGAAAAGCATGGCGGCGGCAGCGCAAGGTGCATGATAGCGGATGTGAGGTGGCAGCCGGCGGGATTTATTGATGATGTATTTGAGTTTGTGAGTGATGTTTTTTTGTAATGGGGAGTTAGTAGCTGGTAGTTCGGAGATCGGAGATGGTTAACCTGATGATAGAAGTTTAAAATCAAGATTGGAATTATAAAACAGTGCAGTAACAATTCCCCTCTTGAGAGGGGTTAGGGGTGTGTCTATCGGAATCGCTCGACAAGCGCAGCCACACAGATTCGTAAATTCGTACAGATTCGCGATCCGTACACAAATTCGTAAATTCGAAGAATGAGATTGCTTCGTCGTACCTCCTCGCAATGACGTTCCCGGAATGGCAATTAGAACAATTCGTATATTCGTAAAAATTAGTATTCGTAGTTATGGCTTCATTCGATATTGTAAACAAAGTAGATGCGCAATTGCTGGACAATGCCATCAATGTGGCGCGCAAGGAGATCCTGAACAGGTTTGACTTTCACGGCTCCAAAAGCGAGATCAATTATGACAAGAAAAACCTGAGCCTGCAGATCCTCACGGAAAATGAGATGCGGCTGGAGGCGATCACCGATGCGATCCGCTCGAGGATGATCAAGCAGCACCTGAACCCGCTTTGCCTCGATATGGGCAAGGAAACCGCAGCATCGGGAAATATGATCCGGAAAGAGATAAAAGTGCGTGAAGGGATCGACAAGGAGGTTGCGAAGAAGATCGTGAAGGATATAAAAGATTCAAAGCTGAAGGTACAGGCTTCCATCATGGAGGACCAGGTACGGGTTACAGCCAAAAAGATCGACGACCTGCAGGCGGTGATCTCACTCATGAGACAAGGCAGCTATGACCTGCCGCTGCAGTTCGTGAATATGAAGAGCTGAGCGGTATTACTGGCACTGGGCGCCTGCAGAAAGCCAGTAAGGCGGAAGATCCGACTTGCCTGTGACATTCGCTTTCAATACATTGTTGATCCAGATCTTACAGGTATACACATGCGAAGTATCATGATCAAACAGAAAAATATTTACATCCGAATTCACATCCCCGCAAAAGTTTGTGCTGTCGGTAAGTGTAAGTGAGGGAGAAATGAAATTGTGAATATAATCTATCATGTTAATATTAAGATGCACCGAATCGGGGACGGTGGTGCCCGACACCTCGTATTTTACATTCCAGCATCCCTGCGGCCATCCAGGGGTTCCCGTACTTGTCCCTGTTTTTAACACAGGATCTTTTTTGCAGGCTGAAAACAGAACAAAAGTAAAAAGCACTATCCCGATTTGTTTCATGACTGAATTTTTTTTTAATTGTTATTGTCCAGGCTCTCTCTTCGCGCTCAATAATTTTCTATCCTCAGCTGAGAGATACTGTCTCGCGATCCTGTTCTCCGGCCTGCGATCGAAGGTGTAAAGCACCAGCAGAAAAAACCACTCCAGGGGCTTCATTAATACGTAAACAGCATCCGCAACCAGCTTGTTATTAAATAAGACGTAGTGACGGTGTACAAGGTTGCCTACCTTGTTATAATTATGCCGGACCACTTTATGAATCTTCGGGATCTTCTGCTCCATCAGCTCCTCGAATGCATTGGAAACAAGCAGCTGCCTGTTGCAGATGATCTTCCCTCCACCCCTTTCACCGTAACGTTCGGGCTTTACAAATCCTTTATGGCCGTTGGCAGCAACCGAGCATAAGAAATGTCCGCCGCATTCCACGTTATCGCACATATAATCCAGCTGTGAAAATCCATGCTTGTAGGTATCTGTAAATGCCCGAACAATGGAATCGGGCTTTTGTCCGAACAGCAGCAGCACAGCTGTAACAATCACCATTAACGGCAGGCAGAGCACCAGCAGTACCGGCACCTTCAGGAAAGGATGGAGCTTTAACAATTTCCAGGCGAGCCTTACGATCATGCCGCCGGAAGCAGGATCCATATCCCTGCTGTAGAGCATAAACTGCCTGTGATTCTCAACAAGCCGGATGGTAAAAAGGAAAATAATGGGCATGTTCCATACCGTGGCAACAGGAAATCCCACTTGGTAACAGATCAGAGCGTTGAGCGGAAGAGCGATCAGCAGGAAGCAATTGCAGAGCACTTCGAGCACAGGGCTGCCTACACTTTTCTTAAAGCCGGAATAAAAGTAAAAGACCACACACAGGAAGATGAGCACATAAATAGTGAGGCGGTGCTCTGGCGAAAACACTGCGCTTTCGCTGCAGCAGTCGTTGCTGGCTTCATCGAGAAAGAGCAGGCAGAGAGAAGGATAAACAATAACGGCAGCAAAATCCAGGAAGGCCTGCATTTTTTTGTTGTAAAACCTTTTTCCTTTAAAGAGAAAGTATATAAAGTCAATTGTGATCATAAGGCCGGGGATCCAAAAGCAGCTGGTGATCAGCCAAATGGTTATTTCCATTATCAGAAAAATTTGGGATAAAAAATAAAAATGCCGATCAGCGCGGCGCCTGCAGCGGCAATAAGCACAGCGGCAGCGGAAACATCCTTCACCTTTTTAACCTGCGGATGAATATTGGGTGAAACAATATCCGAGAGAAATTCGATAGCCGTATTGAACATCTCCGCCATGAACACCAGCACGATCGCGGAAACGATCCAGCACCATTCGCCCGAAGAAAGCCCGGTGTACCAGCCCAGGCAAAGCGCAGTCAGCGCGGCGGTCAAATGCAGCCAGGCATTGTGCTGTGTTGAAAAGAAGGTACGGAGCCCTTCGAGCGCGAAGCCAAAGCTCTTTATGCGTTCTGCGATGCTAAATCTTTTTTTGTCCATGGCTTTCTGTATTAAAATTCCTGATAAGCGCAGCTAATGTACAATATGCCGCTATTAAAAATAAGGAAAAGAAAAACGTTACGCCAACCATCCTTGTATTTTGAGTGGGATGCAGCAGCATATTGAAAATATCGGCGAACAGCGCGACCGGATTGCTGATGATGTCCCAGCTGTTCCAGCGGGGATAGCGGCCCAGGTAGATCCCGAAGCTGCAGAGGATCATGAGGAAAACGGTAAATGCGTTTACGATCACGGAATTTAAATAAGAGCTAAGAAAACGCCTGACCTCGAAGAGCGACGCAAAGCCCAGCAGCAGTCCATTCCAGGCGAATGACAGGATCAGCACGAGGTCGAACCACAGCGGGATGCCTTCCTTTGCACGCAGATGGAACAGGTCGGTGACGATGTACGGCGAGTTGGGAAAGAACAGCAGCCAGCCTCCGAACAGCAGCAGCATTAAGTATTTCGGCCTCTTGTTCTCCTTCGCTTCTGCGAGAAGCACGGAGCAGAGAAATGGGATCCATGCAAGAAAGAGGTTCCATACAAGGAACACGTAGAAGAGATGTCCGCTCCATTGCATGCGCAGGATCAGTAAAAGAATACATAAGGCAGAGGAGATTGCCATTGTTTTAACGAGGCGGTTTATCATATTTGCTTTTTTATTTTTGTTTTTTATACCTTCTGTAAATTGAAAAGACGGAGATGAGGATCAGGCCCTGCCCGGCCCAGAACAAGCCCCAGTTGAAGTGGACCGGCACATACTGCCGCACTTCATCGAACATGTTCTTGTTGCTCGATAAGGTCCATACGCCAATATCGTCGCCATAATTGGAAACATAAATGATGTAATCCCACATGAAGGAAACAATGGCGGTGATGCTTCCGAAGATCAGTAAAAGCCATTCGTGAAAGCTGATGAACACCTTCTTTCCCTGCTCCTGGAAGTACACCACCACGAACGTAAGGAGGATCATGGAAAGGGAAACGAGGCATGGCGCTATCACCGGGCCAACCCAGGGCACGGGGATCAAAAAGAGAATATCCCATGTGAAAAGTGATTCCGGCCAGCAGAGCAGCACTTTCAGGAACACATAATAAAAGAGATCCCAGATGGCGAAGGAATACAAAAAGAAAACGAAGCGCTGCAACGGATTTTTTCCGCACATCACTCCTGCTCCTATCAGCATGATGATGGTGGCCGCTTCGCGCCAGAACTCGGTAACGGCAATATCGCGGGTAACGGGAATGAGCGGGAATTTAAATCCGCCGGGATAGTACAGCTTGCGCAGGTAAACAACCACGGAGGTTTCGAGGTAGCCCATAGCGATGCTGAAGATAGTGAGCCAGAGAATTGTTTTGAGGATCGGTTTCATAAGCAGTTTAGTTAAGTACGTTGCCTTCTATTTTGACCTGCGGATAAGTATCGCGAAGCAGGTTAAGCCCTTTTTGAGTGATCAGTCCGATTTTCAAATGCCTGAGCTTTTTAAGATCCGAAATAACGGCAAAGCTCCTGATCCTGTTGTTGCCTTCCATGTTAAGCTCTTCAAGGTTAGGAAGCTTGCGCAGGGAGAAAATATTTACGAGGTCGTTATTGGAAATATCGAGGCTTCGCAATTCTTCCATTGCCGGTAAGCGGGTGATGTCCCTGGCCGAGCCATTGATCAACACAAGGCTTCTTAGTTTTGGAAAATAGTGCAGCTCATAACAATCGGCGAAAGCAGCACCATTCAGCTCCAGCGAATCGAGGTTGGAAAGATCACGGAGGCTGAGCCCTGAAAAATCCGTTCCTAAGAATTTAAGGCTCTTTACCTTGTGCTGCTCATTCATTTCAAGGAGCTTCCGGTATGTTTCAGAATCCGAAATATTCATGGAACGCCAGTCTTTGTTATGCATTCTATCCATAAAGCCTGACAGCTTCGACGATAATTCTGCCTGGAAATCACGTTCGTCATACAGCGTTCCACCGCTTATATTGCGGTAATTATAATCAGTATCATTCATTGTTTCATGCTTTATGGAATCGTCCAAAGACAGCAATTGCGGGAGATTAACATCGGAGAGCGACAGCAGGTAAAATTTATCAAGCGCCTTATCCCTGCTCAGCGACCTGTTGATATTGAAATTGGTAACCAGCAGATCCCAGTTCACGAAACAGCTGATCACCAGCAGGCCGTAGAACAGCCAGCTGTTTGAACGGAAAAGGAACCAGTTCGTTTTTGAGCGCATGATCTTCACAAAGGTTGTAACAAGCCCGATGAGCGCCAGCAGCAGCCACACGTACACGCCGATGCGCTTATAGGTAAGGCTGTATTCATTCACATACAGGCTGTTGCGGAACGCTGTGGAGATGATCATAAAAGCGTTCTGGATGATCCAGGCATACGCAAGCATCTTGATGGTTTTATTTTTCTCATAAAAATTCACCCTTCCGCGGAAGTAAAACATGATGATGAGAATGGCAATGATGATGGACAGGATCAGCAGGCCTGTGCCCTGGTGCACAAAAACAGAATAGCTCATGCCTTTGGGAAGCGTACCATCGCCCCAGAGATAATTCAGGTCGAGCATATTCACCAGCAACAGCAGTCCGTTCAGCAATATCAGCAGAATAACGCCGGAGCGCACTTCGTTCTCGATCCCGAGATTGCGCGCAAACCAGGAATCGGTGCGGAGCATGCCCGGGGAAAGGTCATTCGGGATCGACCTGTCTTTTGCGGCCATTGCCGGAATGGTTTTGTGGTACATGAATCCGTACATGAGGAAGGTTCCTCCAAGCGTAAAGAAGACCCAGCCTGCGGAAATAAAATCGAGGTTGATGTTCTTGGTGAATTCGTCGAACAGCGGATTGGAGCCTTTGTATAAAAAGAAAAACACCAGCACAACAGTGAACGGCACAATATAGATCATGAAGCGTAGAAAAGAAGAATTGCCGGAAGCCGCAGCCACTCTTTTTCCCGCGCGCTCCACGGCATCGAGGATCATGAACACAAAAGATGCGCAGGTGGAATAAGCGGAGAAGAAAAGTGAAGTGATCACCGAAGTTCCCGGCCCCACGCTGAATGCCGACAGAAGCATTAAGGAGATAATGTTTGCCGTGAGCGACAAGCCATTGCCGATGTAGAATACGCAGAATGACGATGCAAGGGCACCTGCCGCTGCAATGAGCCAGGGCTTGTTCCTTTGGAGTGTCCTGTCTTTCAGCAGCAGCAGGAAAACCAGCAACGCGGAGAAAATAAGGAAATTGATCCCTGTTCCCTGCCTGTAAAATAAAAAGCTGTATGCGAATACCGATGACAGCAAGATCCAATCATTCTTTTTCATAGTGATGATGTATTTAAGTTTAAGAGTTCCAATTGTTTGATATGCCTGTAGCAGAAATACAGCGGGAAGAAGCCAATGACGCCGAAAGAGCAATCGATCAGCTGCCAGTAAACGGGAATGTGGCGGATAGGGCCGGCGATCATAGCCAATGGAAAGATCATTACACAGGCGATCATCCCGAACTGGATGCACCAGATGTTCCTTACGGGATCACGGAGCGGGCCGATGAACACGACCGCGATCACAAGATGCGCAAAGGCCAGCCAGTCGGTGCCATACGATAAATACGGATAAGTGTAATTGGTGCTCCGCACGGAAAGATAAATGGTCTGCAGCCAGTTCTGGATCACATGCGGCAATGCCGAAGAGTGAGCGGTAAGGAATGCCAGCTCCGCTTCGATGGGGAAAGCAGTGATGCCGCTGAGAATGAGAAATACAATGAAGAGGATGATCCAGTTGCGGATCCGCCTTTTAAGCTGTTGTTCGCTGAGGGTTTTCATATACTTTATTTTTTATAATGTTTGTTTTGCAATGCAATAGGCTTCCCGGAGCCATGCTGTGTTATGCAGCACCGCGCTGCTGTAATCCATCTCTGCAAATTCCCCCGATCTTTTTCCTTTCCTGAACGCGTTGTAAAAATCTTTCCAGTGATCGGGCATGAGGAAAATGCAAAGCACTACCGTCATGAACACGGGAAATGTATAATGGCGGTTGCCGAGGAACCAGAACTGCATGCAGGCTTCGCCCTGTTCATCCATTTCGTAGCCGAGCAGGATGTGCTTGCAGTCGTGCCGCACATAGCCAGGAGCCAGCCGGAAGCCCTTCTTCTGAAGATAGTTTGCGAGCTCGTTGCCAAGCGTATGCTCCGGCAGTGCAAGCAGCTGTTCCATGGTGTATGGAAAGGGCCGGCTGTGCCTTACGCGAAGCATTAAAGGCAATGCTATTTTGTGCGTGAGCAGCTCCAGCAATTGTGATCTTTTATTTTTCAGTATGCTGATCATAGGTCGAATGATGAATAAGGCTTTGAAAAAATAAATCCGGAAGATTCCCTGAAAGCTTTGATGATGCTGTCGGCATCCTGTCCAAGGCTGTATAACAAAGCAACCTGCAGCGCAACTGCGATCGCAAGCAGCGCGGAATAAACCGCGAGCCTTGGCAGCAGGGGCAGCTGGACCACCTGTAATGGCAAAGGAATAAAGCCGAGCTCTTCGCGGTATGGAAGCAGCTCAGCCGGAACAGCGGCCGTTTGATTGTAGAAATAAAATTCGCGGAGCAGCAGGAAAAAAGCGACCAGCGGGCAAAGCAGCTCGAAGCCTTGAAAAGGAAAAACGATCCCAAGCACGAAGTAGTTCAGGAAATGAATGCTGCAGGCAAAGCAGAGGATGATGCCCTGCAGCATGCCTACGGAGAAAAGAATGCGCAAAAAAGGATTGCGTGTTCCGGAAGTTAAGCGGGCGCACCAGAAGGAAGCAGATGAAACCATCACGAGCAGGATAATGCTGATCACATGGCGCTTTGAGAATGGCATGTCAAACCCGTACGCATCGAAGCGGCAAAACCCGATCGCAGGCGCTATGAGCGTAAAAACAAAATCGGCGGTGAGCATGGAAGCCTGGCCGTACCCGCTTAACTGATTATCGTTCCTCTTCATTGTACGGATGGCTGTGACGATCACATACAGGATGTACAAAATGTAAGGGATGCCGAGAAGGAGCAAAAAAAAGAAGATCATATTTTTATTTTTTTAATTAAAAGTACTTTGTGTTTCAAAGTTAAAGCACAAAAAAAAGGTGCATCATCATTAATCCCTTTGCTTCAGCAGCTTCTCTAATGCATCCAGGTGCTCGTTGAATGCCTTCTTCCCTGCCTTTGTTACCGAGTATGTTGTGTTCGGCTTTTTGCCGATGAACTGTTTCTGCACTTCAATGTATTCCAGCTTCTCCAGAGCGGAAATATGCGAAGCGAGATTACCATCGGTAATGTCGAGCATTTCCTTCATGGAGCTGAATTCCACCTTGTCGTTCACCATGAGGATGCTCATGATGCCCAACCGGATGCGGTTTTCAAATGCCTTGTTTAAATGTTGAATATAATTTTTCAAGCTGCTAATTACGAATCTATACGAATTTACGAATTGTACTAATTATCATTCTCACTGGATGTCATCCTGAGCGAAGCGAATGGATCTTTCCAAACAACCTCCCCGAACTCCTAACGTCTCCCTCCTATCTAACAGCTACCCTCTCTCATATTTAAAATACATCACTGCGCCATATATAATGTGCAGAATACCGAATCCGACTGCCCAGAAATACAGTCCGTAGCCAATGTACAGCGAAGCCGTTAAGCCAAGAATGATCTCGCAGATCCCAAGATAGCGAATATCATTGAATGTATATTTACTTGCGTTGATCAGCGACAAACCATAAAAGATGAGCGTCGCCGGAGCGACGAGCCCGATATCGCCGTGATACAGCATAATAAGGCAGAACAATCCGCCGGTGCCAAGCGGGATCGCGAGGTTGATCAGCAGCCGCTGCCCGGTGCTGTCCCAGATCCTGAGCCCTTTTTTTCTCGAATTGCGCATTGTTAAAAGAGTGCCTACCAGCAGGGAAGCGATCAGCACGCCAGCCGCAACAGAGAACAGGTAAATGATCAGCTCGTTCGCTACTTCCACCCTGCCGTGGATATCCATCTGAAGCATCGAGCGGTAGTTTTCGGTATAAGAGCCGATCTTCACATACGCGAGGTACGCTCCTATCAGTGCAAACACACCGGCAAAAACACCGGAAAGGCCGCTCAGGGAAATAAAACGGGAAGAGCGCTCCATCATGGAGCGGATGTCGGACAGTGCCTGTAAATGTTCTTTTTGATCTGCCATAGTTAAGGAGCTATTAAAAGTACTTTGTAACGCAAAGTAATGGTAAATTATTGTAAGCGCCAAAAGAAAATGAAATTATTTTTATGACTGTCGGAAAAACTGCTCTTATTTAAGGATCGCAATGATGTTCAAATTTATCCTTCTGAAACTCAGGGAGGCGCTGTGGGCGATTATTAAATCCGGCAGAAAAACCTTATACTTGTGGTATGGTAAACCTGGCCATTTATACCTTTATAACAGTCCACCTGATCGATGTGGTGGACGTGCTATTGGTGGCGCTGCTCATTTACCAGCTTTACTACCTGATCAAAGGAACTGCAGCCATCAATATCTTTATCGGCATCCTCCTCTTCTACCTTTTATGGATCCTTGTAAAAGCCCTGAACATGCAGCTTTTCGGCAGCATCCTCGGGAAGTTCATCGATGTGGGCTTCATTGCCCTGCTCATCGTTTTCCAGCAGGAGCTGCGGCGCTTCCTGCTTTTCATCGGCACTTCCGATATTTTCACCAAAGGGAAGATCTTCGATTTCAAATGGAACATGAACCCCACGCATAAAATGGACATCAACGCCATTGTGAAGGCCTGCAAGAACATGAGCGAAAGCAAAACCGGCGCGATCATTATCATTACCAGGAACAACGAGCTGAAATTCTACGCAAATACGGGAGATGCCATTGAAGCAAAAGTATCGGTGCGGATGATCGAAAGCATTTTTTATAAGAACTCCCCGCTGCACGACGGTGCATTGATCATCTCCGGTAACGAGATCGTGGCTGCCCGCTGTGTGCTGCCTGTTACCGAGAACAATGAGTTTCCGGCACACCTGGGCATGCGGCACCGGGCTGCGGTAGGGATCACTGAAAATTCGGATGCGATCGCCGTGGTGGTTTCCGAACAAACGGGGGAAATTTCCTTTTCCAAAGAAGGAGAGCTGAAGCATGGCGCTACGCCGGAACGCCTGCGCGAAATGCTTGAAAAAGAGTTTGCGTAGTACGGATAACAATATTGTAATCTGCGCGTTGTCATTTCGAGTTCGACCGAAGGGAGAGTATCGAGAAAGTGGGTGAGCAAGTCCTACTTCTTCCTTTTGTTCTTCTTCTCAAACTCCCTGATCAGCTCCTCATCCGACTTGCCAAGGTTCCGGATCGCAGCCTTTGCATCGGCAGCATACGGAAGCTTCGGATATTTTTCGATCACCTGCTCATAAACGAGCTTTGCTTTCGCATCATCATTCAGGAAATTGTCGAGGAGATAACCCTGCAGGTACAGGCTTTCCGGAACGAGCTTAAAGGCCGGATATTTTGAGGTGATCATTTCGTAATACATCAGCGCCTGGGTATACTGTTGATTGGCCGTTGAAATTTCTGCGGCTTTGAAAATGAAATCAGGGCTCAGGGAATCATCGGGGAATGCCTTTACAAAATCATCATAAGCTTTCACGGCTATGGTCGCTGTATTGGGATCGAGCGTTTGCGACTGGTGCATTTCCTTTTCGTAACGGCTGATCTGCTTCAGGTACAGCTCGCGGGGCGTTTCTTTGGGCCTGACAACCGCAGCCGGCTTTTCTTCATTATTTCCGCACGACATGGCGCCACACAGCAGCGCAGCAAAAAAAACACCTTTTACAGTTTTCATAATGTGATCTTGATTTGAACCGGGGATGATTTTAACCGAAAATTATTTCTTGTTCGGGAAGCGCATTTTGTAATCCACCTTGATGTTGCCTTTGGAAATATCCGTAAGCTTGCCCTTCAGCAGCCTTCTCCGCAACGGGTTGATATGGTCCACAAAAAGCTTTCCTTCAATATGGTCGTACTCATGCTGGATCACGCGGGCAACAATGCCTTCGTAGGTCTCATCATGAAATTTAAAATCCTCATCGTAATACTGGATGTGCACTTTCGGCTTGCGGTACACATCCTCACGGATCTTCGGGATGCTGAGGCAACCTTCGTTGAATGCCCATTCCTCGCCTTCCTCTTCTATGATCTGCGCGTTGATGAAAGTCTTTTTAAAGTTCTCCATCATGGCCAGCTCATCTTTCGTGTATTCGCTTTCCTCATCATCCGGCACATCGGAAAAAGGCTTGGCATCCACGATGAACAGGCGGATCGCTTTTCCGACCTGCGGTGCTGCGAGGCCTACGCCGGAAGAATTGTACATGGTTTCGTACATATCGTCGATCAGCTTGCTGAGGCCGGGATACTCCTTATCGATCTCCGCTCCTGTTTTTCTCAACACAGGATCGCCGTATGCTACAATTGGTAATATCATAAAATAATAATGTGAATTAAAAATTATTCTTTTTCTTTTCCATAAAGCTTTGCAGGATGATCGTCGCGCTGATCTCATCCACAAGCTCCTTGTTCTGCCGGTCCTTTTTCTTCAGCCCGCTGTCGATCATGGTTTGAAAAGCCATCTTCGATGTAAAGCGCTCGTCCATCCGCTCCACTTTGATCCCCGGGAAGCTGCGCTTGAGGTGCAGCACAAAGGGCTCGATGAACCGCGCCGAATCGGAAGGCTCGTTGTTCATGCGTTTCGGCTCACCCACCACAATGCATTCTACCTCTTCCTTCGCGATGTAATCCTTCAGAAAAACGATCAGGTCCTTTGAATGAACGGTGGCCAGCCCCCTGGCGATGATCTGCAAAGCATCCGTAACGGCAATGCCAACACGTTTGCTTCCATAATCAATTGCCATGATCCTTGCCATGCTGCAAAAGTAGTAAAAAAGCCCGCAAATTCCTTGTCTGTCAACAGAAAAAACCTGCTTCTGCAACCTAAAATTTGAATATCTTTGCTCACTCAGTTTAAGGCGGGCAATTGTCGAAAATGTTGAATTCTATTTTCAGCAATAAGTCACTTCGAGTGCGTAACGCTTGAAGCCCTTCGACTCCGCTCAGGATAAACTTCTCGAGAAGTAGAGCAGTTCTCGATACTTTCGCCAGAAAAGGCGAAAACTCGAACTGACTTAGAGGTTCAACATTTATAATGAACGTATATTAAAATTTAAATCTATATGCAGGAAATCATTGAAGCAGCGTGGGAGAACCGCGAGCTGCTGAAGGACGAAAAAACACTTTCCACCATCCGTGAGGTGATCGAACAGCTCGACAAAGGCGCACTGCGCGTGGCTGAGCCGAAGGGTAACGACTGGCAGGTAAACGAATGGGTAAAAAAGGCAGTGATCCTATATTTCCCGATCCAGAAAATGGAAACCATTGAAGCGGGCATTTTCGAGTACCACGATAAAATGAAACTGAAAACGGGCTATGCTGCGCTTGGCGTTCGCGTAGTGCCGAATGCCGTTGCACGCTATGGCGCATTCCTCGCAAAAGGCGTGATTATGATGCCGAGCTATGTGAACATCGGCGCGTATGTAGACAGCGGTACCATGGTGGATACCTGGGCAACGGTTGGCTCCTGCGCACAGATCGGGAAAGACGTGCATTTAAGTGGCGGCGTTGGCATTGGCGGCGTGCTCGAGCCTGTGCAGGCTGCACCGGTGATCATCGAAGACGGATGCTTTATCGGCTCCCGCTGCATTGTGGTGGAAGGCGTAAGGGTTCAGAAGGAAGCGGTGCTCGGCGCAAACGTGGTGCTCACCAAATCTACAAAGATCATTGATGTTACCGGCAATGAGCCGAAGGAATACAAAGGCATTGTGCCGCCGAGATCCGTAGTGATCCCCGGTTCTTACACGAAGAAGTTCCCTGCCGGCGAGTTCCAGGTGCCCTGCGCGCTGATCATCGGGCAGCGGAAGGAAAGCACCGACCTTAAAACTTCGTTGAACAATGCATTGAGGGAGTATGATGTGGCGGTATAATTCGTAGTTGGGCTGCATAGCGTCAGTTCGTCCCGATACTATCGGGAAGCAAGGCACGAGCATATCGAGAACAAGCGCACGCACTTTCTCGATACTCTCCCTTCGGTCGAACTCGAAATGACGGCACACTGATCCAATTCGCAGATTCGTAAAAATTCGTAATTCGTAATTAGTATAAATTCGTAATTAGTAGAGTGAGATTGCTTTGTCGTACCTCCTCGCAATGACGTTCAATTCGTAGATTGGTAAAGATTCGTAATTCGCAAATTAGTATAGATTCGTAATTAGTAGATCGTAAATTAGTAATGAATATAGGATTTGACGCAAAAAGAGCTTATTTGAATACCAGCGGGCTTGGCAATTATGCGAGGACGCTGATCAAATCATTGAATGAATATTACCCTGAGAATACCTACTCGCTTTTCACCACAAGGCTTACCGACAATGATTTTCAGAAGCAGGCCGCAGCCTTCAGCAATATACATGTGTATGAGCCGCAAAGCTTTATCGATAAAAAGCTGCGCTCCCGCTGGCGCTCATACGGGATCACCAACGTTTTAAAGGAACAGTCCGTTAATGTGTATCACGGACTGAGCAATGAGCTGCCTTTTAATATCGATGAATTCAAAGGGAAAAAGATCGTTACTATTCATGATCTCATCTTCGTCCGTTACCCGAAATTATATCCTTACCTCGACCGGAAGATCTACAATAAGAAATTCCGTCATGCCTGCGATGTGGCTGATACCATCATCGCCATCAGCGAGGAGACCAAGCGCGACATTGAAAAATATTATTTCGTCCCTGAGAATAAAATAAAAGTGATCTACCAGAGCTGTGATGAAGCTTTTTACAAAGACTATTCCGCCGGGGAATCAAAAAGCATTGCGGAATCATACCAGCTGCCGGCCAATTTTTTATTGTACGTGGGCACCATCGAGGAGCGCAAAAATTTATTGTCGATTGTAAAGGCCCTGAAGCAGGTGAAGGACATTCCGCTCGTAGTGATCGGGAAAAAGAAAAGCTATTTTGAAAAGGTAAAGGACTTCATTGAAAAAAACCAGCTGACGGAGCGGGTCATTTTTCTGGAGAATGTAGACAACAACCATTTGCCGGTGATCTACCGCATGGCATCGGTCTTTATTTTCCCTTCTCTTTTTGAAGGCTTCGGCATTCCGATCATCGAAGCGCTGGTAAGCAGAACGCCGGTGATCACATCGAAGGGCGGCTGCTTCCCCGAAGCCGGCGGCCCCGGTTCACTGTACATCGATCCGCTGAATGAAAATGAGCTGGCTGAAAAGATCAACCTGCTGCTGGGCTCGGAACAGCTCCGGAAGGAGATCGCGGAAAAAGGGATTGAATATGCAAAACGCTTTCACCCGAAAGTGGTGACTTCGCAAATGATGGAGGTTTATAAAGGGAGCTTGTAGTTGGGAGGTAGGAGTTGGGAGTTGGGAGGTAGGAGTTGGGAGTTGGGAGTTGGCAGACGGTTAACGTGATGATTATTACAACTATTCGTAATTCGTACATTCGTAAAGATTCGTAATTAGCAGGGATTGCTTCGTCGTACCTCCTCGCAATGACGTTCAATTCGTAATTCGTAGATTCGTAAAAAATTCGTATTTCGTAAATTAGTATAGATTCGTAATTCGTAGCTACTATGGAGGAAGAAATAAAAAATGCGCTTGAAGTGCTTCGCAAAGGAGGCACCATCCTCTACCCTACCGATACGGTTTGGGGCATTGGCTGTGATGCGCGGAACAAGGATGCAGTAGCGAAAGTATTTAAGATCAAGCAGCGGGCCGAATACAAAAGCATGGTCACGCTCGTTTGCGATAACACCATGCTGAACCGCCATGTGAAGGAAGTCCCGGAAGTGGCCTGGGACCTGATAGAAGCTGCCGACAGGCCCCTCACAATTATTTATCCCGGTGCGCGCATGCTTGCCGAGAACGTGATCGCAGCTGACGGAAGTGTTGGTATACGGATGGTACAGGATGAGTTTTGCAAAAACCTGATCCATAAGTTCGGGAAGCCCATCGTTTCAACTTCCGCAAATATCAGCGGCGAGGAAGCGCCTTCCTCCTTCAACGAGATCAAGATCGACATTTTGAATAACGTGGATTACATTGTAAATTTACGCAGGAATGATAACAGCAGCATTCAGCCATCTACGATCATCAAAGTAGCGATGAACGGGGAATTCAAGATCATCAGGAAGTAGTTGGGGAGTTAGGAGTTGGGAGTTTTCATAGCGTCAGTTCGAGTAGCGAGGCACGAGCGTATCGAGAACAAGCTCACACACTTTCTCGATACTCTCCCTTCGGTCGAACTCGAAATGACCAGCACACCGATTAGCATTTCGCCCAGGATGAGAGTGCAGTTCGTAATTCGTATATTCGTAACAATTCGTATTTCGAAGATAGATTAGTAATTCATATAAATTCGTATCCGTACCATGGAGAGCCTATTCAACCTGAACGACAGCCAGAAATTAATTGACCGGATCAATTCCCTCAGCGCCTCCTCACAGGCACAATGGGGAAAAATGAACGTATCCCAAATGCTTGCGCATTGCCAGGCTCCTTTGGCAGTGGCCTTCGGAGAGCATAAGCTGAAGCGCGGACTGATCTCCATCCTGTTTGGCAAAATGATCAAGAACAAGCTGATGAAGGATGAAAAGCCCTTCGACCGCAACCTGCCTACCGACAAATCATTTATCGTGGTGGACCAGCGCGAGCTTGATAAAGAAAGAGATATCCTCATCGGACTTATTAAGCGCTTCCGCGAAACAGGCGAGAGCGGGCTGACGAAAGATCCACACCCTTTTTTCGGTAAGCTTACCGGCCATGAATGGGATGTGCTGCAGTGGAAACACCTCGATCATCATTTAAGGCAGTTTGGGGCATAAAGCGTGAAAACAAAACTTACTCACCCCGTATTTTCAATTGTATCCGCATGCGCAGAGGAAATGAATGTGAAAGCATTTGTGATCGGCGGATGGGTGCGCGACCTTCTTCTTGAGCGTCCCTGCAAGGACATCGACATAGTTGCAATCGGCAGCGGCATCGAGCTCGCGGAGCGGGTTGCAAAAAAGCTGGGCGGACAGTACAATGTAAATACCTTCAAAAATTTTGGCACCGCACAGATCGTATACGAAGATTATGACATTGAATTTGTAGGCGCAAGAAAAGAATCGTACCGCGCAGAAAGCCGGAATCCGTCCGTGGAGAACGGCACGCTGGAAGATGATCAGAACCGCCGCGACTTTACGATCAATGCGCTTGCTATATCACTCAATGCCGGCAGCTACGGCGAGCTCCTCGATCCGTTCAACGGGCTGAAGGATATGGAAGCGAAGATCATCCGCACGCCGCTGAACCCCGACATTACCTATTCCGACGACCCGCTCCGGATGATGCGCGCCATCCGATTTGCAACTCAGCTGAACTATACGATAGACCCCGCTTCTATCGAAAGCATTTCAAAGAACAAAGAACGGATCAAAATAATTTCCAAAGAGCGGATCACCACCGAGCTGAACAAGATCATCCTCGCAAAGCAGCCGTCCATCGGCTTTAAGCTCCTGTTCGATACAGGCCTGCTGCATTTTATTTTTCCTGAGATGGTAGCGCTGCATGGCGTGGAAGTGCGGAACGGGAAATCGCACAAGGATAATTTTTATCATACGCTCGAGGTGCTTGATAACATTTGCCGTACAACCGACGACCTCTGGCTGCGCTGGGCGGCCATCCTGCACGATATTGCCAAGCCGCCTACAAAGCGCTTCGAGCCGGAGCATGGCTGGACCTTCCACGGACATGAGGACAAAGGCTCACGCATGGTGCCGAAGATCTTTGCAGACCTGAAGCTGCCGCTGAATGAGAAAATGAAATATGTGCAGAAGCTCGTGCTCCTGCACCTGCGACCTATCGTTCTTGCAAAAAGCGAAGTGAGCGACAGCGCTGTGAGGCGCCTGCTGTTTGAGGCCGGCGACGACATCGATGACCTCATGAAATTATGCGAGGCCGATATTACTTCCAAAAATGAATACAAGGTGCAGAAGTACCTGAAAAATTTTGAGCTGGTGCGGCAAAAGCTGAAGGACATCGAAGAGAAAGACAAGGTACGGAACTGGCAGCCTCCCATTAGCGGCGAAGACATTATGAAAGCCTTCTCCATTCCTGCCGGCCGCGAAGTGGGCATCCTCAAAAATGCCATCCGGGAAGCCATACTCGATGGCGTCATTCAAAACGATTTTAATGAAGCATTCGGCTTTATGATAAAGGAAGCGGAAAAGCTCGGATTGAAAATAAAAGAATAATGGGCTGGAAATGAATATTTAGCCTGGTCATCTCCCTTTTCACAGTATTTTAATTCAATAATTCGTATTTTCGTACAACAATTTAAATTCTTACTCTTAATACATTACCGATGGTTTACCGTTTTAAAGTAACTTTTGAGGACAACGAGGACGTATATCGTGAGATCGAAATAAAATCCACCCAGAATTTTGAAGATTTTCACAATGTGATCATGCAATCCATCGGGTTTGATAACATGCACGACGCTTCATTTTTCATCAGCGATGATTACTGGAGAAAAGGCGAAGAGATCAGGCTGAAGCCGGCAGAAGGCAAAAGGCAGATGAACAAGTGCAAGATGGCGCTGCTGATCGATGATCCGCACCAGAAATTTGTTTATACCTACGATCCCAAAGCCGTCTGGACATTCCTGATCGAGCTGCTGAAGATCGTTCCGGATGATGCAAAAGCGACGTACCCGAAATGCGCAAAATCAGTAGGTGAAGCGCCGAAGCAGCACAAGGCAAGCGCTGTTGTGCCGCCTGTTGGCGAGGAGGAAGAATTTGACGAAGAGCCGCACAGCGATGATGAGGCCTATACGCATGCCCACAGCGAAGATGAAACGGCCTTACTTGAAGGTGAAGAAGGTGAAGTGGAAGAAACAGAGGAAGAAGAAGTGCATGATGATGAGGCTGCGGATTTTGAAGCGGGCGCTGAACACGAAGGCGATGATTTTTAGTTGGTAGTCTGGAGTTCGTAGTTTGTAGACGGTTAACATGATAATTATTTGCGTGTAACGAACGTCATCTGCATTTTTTAATTTGACAGTTACTCCCTGGTGAAAACAAACAAGTATCTTATTGTAGTTGCAGGCCCTACCGCCATAGGTAAAACAGCCCTTGGCGTGCGGCTTGCAAAAACATTCGGCACAGTGGTGCTCTCCGCCGATTCCCGGCAATTCTTCAGGGAAATGAGCATCGGCACGGCCAAGCCTTCTGCAGAAGAAATGCAGGGCATCCCCCATTATTTTATCGATTCGCATTCGGTGGCTGAGCCCTACAACGTAGGAAAGTATGAAGCCGAAGCGATCGCGCTGCTCGAAAAATTATTTTCAGGGCACGATGTGGTGGTCATGGCCGGCGGCTCCGGGCTGTACATCGATGCCGTTTGCAAAGGCTTTGATGAGCTTCCGGAAGCTGATGACTTGATCCGGAAGCAGATCGATGATCTCCTCGAACATGAAGGCATTGGGGCGCTGCAGGAAAAGCTGAAGCAGCTCGATCCCGTTTACTACGCGCAGGTCGACCTGAAGAACCCGCAGCGGCTGGGCAGGGCGCTGGAAGTATGCATCAGCAGCGGAATGCCGTACTCCAGCCTGCGTGAAGGAAAAATAAAGACAAGGGATTTCAATTGCATAAAGATCGGCCTCGACACCAGCCGTGAGCTGCTATACGAACGCATCAACAACCGCGTTGATAAAATGATGCACGAAGGCTTGCTGGAAGAAGTAAGATCGCTGGTCCCGTTCAAAGCTGCCAACGCCCTGCAAACCGTTGGATACAAAGAGCTGTTCGATCACCTTGAAGGAAAGAGCAGCCTGCAGGCAGCCATCGAGCTGATAAAGCAGAACACGCGAAGGTTTGCGAAGCGGCAGCTTACCTGGTTCCGCCGCGACGCAGGAATAAAATGGTTTGAGCCGGATGAAACGGAAAAAATAATTGAATATATAAAAGCAACGATCGACCACCCCTAACCCCTCCTGGAAGGAGGGGAACCGGATCGTTCCTCCCCTTCCAGGGGAGGCAAGGAGGGGTACATACTATGACCTCCATCATTAAAGAATATACAAAGCTCGACCGCTCTATCCTCAATATCATTGTGGTGGAATTCTTTGTGCAGATGATCAACGTTTCCTTTATGTCGATCCTTCCCTTGTACATGAAGGTGGAAGGCTACAGCGATTCGGAATACGCGCATTTCACTTCTTACCGTTATCTCGGCATGCTGGCGCTGGCGCTCGCTTTAGGAATGTATATCAAAGGCCGGAAGATCCTTCCGATGTTCTACATTGCCGCCGTTGGCGTTCCCCTGTTCGGCTTGCTGATCCTCATCGGTGTGCATATCCACTCCACTTCATTGCTCATGGTTTCGCACCTGCTCTGGGGCACCGCCTATACATTTATCCAGATCCCGATACTTCCCTACATCCTTCGCAATGTGCCGGTGCACCAGCATACTTCCGCCATTACGCTGAACTTCGCCACATGGAGCATCGCCAGCATCCTCAGCTTTTTATTCATCGGCGTTTTTAACACCATCAACCCTGAGCTCTTCAATGAGAAGCACCTGCTTTTCGGCATTGTGACCCTGAGCTTCAGCGGCATTTATTTTATTATGAAGGTAAGCAGGCAGGAGCATGTGCCGGCGCTGGAGGAAAAAAGAAGCAGCATGAAAGGCTACGACTGGAAAATAATTTTCAAAGCGCTCATTCCAACTTCCATCATTGCACTCGGAGCCGGATTCACCATTCCATTCATCAGCCTGTTCTTTTCAAATGTGCATGGCATGACGACCGCGGAATTTTCATACATGTCGTTCGCCGCGTCGTTCATCGTTGCCTACGCGGCCTTGTGGGTGCCGAAGATCAAGCAGGGCATCGGCTACAGGCGTGCGGTGCCGCTTACGCAATCGCTCGCGATCATGGCCCTCGTGGTAATGGCCACCACGCAGTATTACAGCGATGTGAGCACAGCCGTGGTGATCGCCATCGTATTTTACCTGGTCCGCCAGCCGCTCATGAACATTGCTGCGCCAATGACCTCCGACATTACCATGAAATATGTGGGTGCCCGTAACCGGGAAATGACCAGCGGCCTTACCTCTGCGATCTGGTCGGGCTCCACCTTTTTCTCCGCCATTATTTTCGGGATCCTCCGCCACCTTGATGTGGACTATGTGAATATTTTTTTGATCACTGCAGCGCTGTACAGCATCGGCGTGGTGTGGTACATCATTCTTATCCATGATTATGATAAGCGGGAAAAAGCGGGACTGATATAACAAACTTAAAACCCCAGCCAGCTTCCCTTCACTCCGTTCTTATTAAACTCCAGCGCAGGCGCAGGAAATTTAATGAAGCCCACCGAATAGACAACGGCTTTCAGAAATTTTGATCTTGTTTTTATGCGGGTAAGATCAACATCCAGCGAAAGGTAGAATTGCCGGTAGCGGTCGAAATACAGCTGGTTGCCATTTGCATCAATATACGGCGGGTTGAAATCACCGCCCGTCATACCATCCGCTCCATAGCCAACTGCAACATTCAGCCATTTCGGAAACCGTGTTTGCTTACTCATAAAGGAAGCGGGGTTCACCGACAGCCAGTAGGTCTGCCCGTTGTAATCCTTCAGAAGGTTCTCCTGTAAATTACTGCCCAGCAGGTTGGGGCGGTATTTCGAATATTCGCTTTGCCGGAAAGAATACTTGAGCACGATCCGCTGCTCATTCCATGCAAGCTGCTGCCCGACACAGAATAAAGAGCCTGCCGTGTTCGCTGCAAGATCGCCGATCGAAAATCCCCAGCCGGAAGAATAGCCATCCAGTATTTCAATCGTTGTTTGATAAACAGAACCGAGCATTCCGCCATACCATGCTGCTTTTTTAGATGATACGCCTGTCCAGCTCATAAAGCCGGTCCCGATCCTTCCGATATAATAGGAAGTGGTGAAATGACCTGCCTTGTCCATCTGCAGCCATTCGTTGCTGTCATCAAAAAAATGAAAGGAAGAGCGCGGATAATCTTTGTACCACAGTTCATTCAGGCCTATGAGGGAACCGGTATATAACACGGCTTCGGAAGAAACGACAAGTGCAAGGCGGTCTTTTCTGAACACTTTCTTTTCCAGCGAATCCTGCTGGGAAAAGCATGTGCTCATAACAAAGCACAAGCAGAACAACAGGTATTTTTTTGAGGAAAGCACTGTTAAAGGTACTAAATTAAAGGAAAAGCATATCCTTTAATGGCTTTGCTTTACTAATTTCCCCTTGCTTACAGATCCGTCAGTACCCTCGATCGAATAGATGTATACACCGTTTGTAAAGCCTTCCATATTCAGTTTCAGGGAGCCGGTAAACCACTGCTCCATCAATTTTCTTGAAGTGAGATCATAAATAACTATGATAAATGAGCTCGCGTCATTCCCTTCAATATTCACAACATTGTCGAAAGGATTCGGATAGATCCCAACTCCTGGAGGTCCTTCTATTTCATTAACTGAAGGTACGTAAGCACCCGGATATTCATAAGCGCCAATATCGATGCGGCCATTCCAATACCTGTCAGCACCGGCAAAATCAACCATAGGAACAAGGCTGTTGATAAGTGTATCACCAGCATCAATGCAAAGTGAGCTTTGCTTTATTGCCCAGTTATAAGAGCCTATATTGTACATGAACCCTATGGAATCGGTTGGATCAACAAACTGAGGTGGAACGTCAATGACCGCAATTCCGGTATAACCGCCCTGGACATTACAAAATGAAATATCTTCCGAACCCCATGCCGGGGAAGCATAACTGACCTCTCCTCCTGTATTATTGTATACAATATCATTTAATATGAAAGCATGGGTGCTGCTGCTGGATGCGCTATATATGCCTCCACCTTCAAGAAAAGCATAATTGTTACAGATAGTATTGTTAATTATAGAAGGATGTCCGAAAAAGCAATAGATCCCTCCTCCATACGATTCGGACATATTATTAAAGATCACATTCTGAATGATCCGTGGATAAGGCATATCATCATTCATCGAACAAAAAATACCCGAATTCCGGTTATTATAAATCTCATTATTTAAGATCAAGGGGCCGCCGGAATATATATCTATCCCTCTCCCCGAGTTATTATATATCTTGTTGTTGCGTATAACAGGTGAGCTGCCGGCAATAAAAATGCCTTGTCCCCAGTAATAGGCTCCTCCGGTGCTATAACAAACTGAACTGCTGTCGACAACTGCATTGGAATAATTCGTAAACATTAATCCCCCTGAAACATAGGGAGCACTGGGCAAATTATACGTTTTGCAGTATTCAACGCTACAAAACCGAAGGACGGAAGTATCAGGCGAAGTATTATTATAAAACTGGATCCCATTCCACCGTGCATTGACCTTGTCATAAGGAGTAAAAACGATGGAGTCGTTCCTCAACCCGATTGCTTCTAAAATGCCATAGACCTGCATTCCATAATGTCCCATGAAAAGCACAGTAGTACCCGGGCAAATAATTATTTTTGCACCCGGAAGAATTACAACCTCACCCGTTACTTTTATTATACCTCCGCAATAAGTATGGGTTCCGGATAGCACACCGGCGATATTGTCCGTGCCTTTACCTTTCAGGCTTACTATCACATCCGATGTATTTGTTGAACTGATCACCAGAGAATCGGAATGCCACAGGGTATCCGACGGTAGAAAGCGAACAGCGAGGAAGGTATCTTTTTGGGGCAAAAGTAAAAATGAAGCAGACGGTGAGTACACCGAATCGGCCATGCTTACCTGAAAAGTGGAAGAAGAGCTTACACTAACATTTAAATTCATATTGCCTTTGTTACTGATTTTTACTCTCCTCACTTTATATGCCCCGGCTGTAACTTCATTGAAATTGACAGAGTCAGGTAGTACAACAATCCTATATACACTATCGGGATAAAGGTTCTCAATAATATGTTTTTTGAGAATGACCCCATTTACCCCAATGGCAAACATTTCTTTTTTATGATCGTTCAGGATCCTGTTTAATAATGAAGGATGAGTGAGGTCCGGATCCCATAAAACACCCTCTGTTGAAGTTGTATAAATATTGTTTCCGCTCAACAGGTACCCATCAATTCGATTGATAAATGAAATATCGCTTGGAACAATTCCGACATTTGCAGCCAAGACTGTTGATGCCCCATTCATTTTATAGAATCGGCCTGCGTCTGTCATCAGGTAACTTAATGTATCATTTACAAATGAGAACCTGGCATTATAACCCGGAACAGCCACATTGTACCATACCTGACCACGGTTAGTGGTTTTGAATCCTCTTGTATAAGGTGCCGGAGCGCAGCCTCCCATTGGGAGATGTACAGTGCCGAATACGTAAGCACTACTATCGTTGATTATTTGAAACTGGCTAAGCGCGTCCATGTAATCACCTTTATACTGCCAGGTTAAGCCATAGTCAGAAGTGGCATAAATGCGACAATTTGTAATCGGTATAGTACCGCAGGAATAAGTATAGTGCTCAATATAGAGCCCTTCCTTTGCATTAAAGAACTGCAGATCAGTAGCTGCCAGGGCCAGTGTGCTTACAATGCTCCAGGTGCTTCCGCCATCATCGCTGCGGTAAATTTTATTTCCCCCTGCAAAAACCGTATCAGTGCCAACGCTGCAAACAGAGGTGATCACTCCGCCAAGATTTGCAACAGTATTCCAGGTAGTTCCCTGATCTGTCGTTTTTAAAACCGTTCCGCTGTCGCTCACAGCATATCCGATCGAGTCCGTGGGAAAACAAATGTCAACGAGATTTTCGGAGGTACCGGAAGGTACAAGGTTCCACTGAGAAAATGCAAAACCGATGTTCAGGAAAAAAAACACAATCAGAGATAAGCGCTGAGCTTTCATAAAGTTTGAATAAAATAAGCGGGGATGTAATGGCTTTACTCAAAACTAAATATTCCTGCCCGCATTTCAAAGCTTTATTCAGAATTACTCCTGCCTGAAATAGCTCAATGCCGAAAGATCCACGAGATGTACATCTTTGTAGTAGAAACTGAGGATGCTTTTATAGGAATACTTCAGCTTCGCCATGCGCATGGCGCCTTCCTGGCAAAGGCCAACACCATGGCCGTAACCGCGGCCGTTGAAAATAATATTATCGCCCTGCTGCTCCACCGAGAAATAAGTGGATTTCAATTGAAAATCGGCGCGGATCACCTTCAGCGGGATCTTCAGGTCCTTGTCCACAAAATAGATCGCACGGCCGTTATTCTGTGAAAAACTGCTTGCGGTGTTCATCTTCACCGTATCATCAACCGGGTATTTGTGCTTCAGCTGGAGGTAAGCTTTCCAGTCTTCCTGCGGAATGCTCCGCTGCCATTTCGCATGCGGCTGCTTCAGGCAGAATGTATCCTTCACCGATTTTAAATAGCTGGTGGAAATGCTCCATACATCCTGCGAGTTCACAGTCTGTCCGCCGCAGTTGGAATGAAATGCGGCTGTGATCAGGTTAAGGTCATTGTCGACCACAACCAAACCCTTCGTATCCATTACTGCGATCCTGATGTCCTCTTCCCTGCTCTTGCTCAGGTAAGCCTGGCAGTGCACATCGTCGCACACCTGGTAGCCGTCAGCAATGTGGCGGTTGAGGTTTGCAAGCAGGTAAGTGCGGCATAAGATCGCCTGCAGCTTGTAATATTCAAGGCTTGTTTTTGTGCCCGATTCCGATTCAACAACGCCGGCAATGTATTTTTCAAGGTCCACCTTGTTCACCAGCAAAAACTGCTTCCTATCCGTTGAAAGGCTTACTTCAAGATCATCGTCGTAGGTCCTCACTTTGCTTTCCGGGATCACCGCTTTGATCTTAAATGCGGAGCCGGGATCTTTCCCGTAAATTTTTATCGAGGCAAATTTACCGATCGTCCGCTCGAATGTTTTGAGCAGGATGGAATCGCCTGCAATGCTCATCTGGAATATGCCCGAGCCATCTGCCGAATCGGAAACAATGCGGCCATCGCCTACGAGCTTGTAGGAGCCCGACAAAGGAGAAAATATAAACGTGTTGATCACCCGGCTGGTGAGGATGCGGACAGTGACAACACCTGCTTCCGAAAAGCTGATCCCGGAAAATAAAAACAACAGGACAAAACAAATTTTCTTACGCGTCATACTTCTTTAAATAAGCGGTCATTAATTCTGCAGCTTTGGCCGATGCTCCTGCCCCACCCAGCTTTTCCTTTAGCGCTGCATAATCATTCAGCAGGCGCTCACGCGAAGCGCCATCGAGCAGCTTATCCAGCTCGGCCTTCAGGTTCTCCTCGTTGAGCTCGTTCTGGATCAGCTCCTTCACAATTTCGCGGTCCATGATCAGGTTCACAAGTGAAATGTATTTTACTTTTATCAGCTGCCGGGCGATCAGGTAGGATACCGCTCCGCCTTTGTAGCAAACCACTTCGGGCACACCGAACAAAGCTGTTTCCAGTGTTGCCGTTCCGGATGTTACAAGCGCTGCTGTGGATTCCTGCAGCAGCTGATAGGTTTGATTGTAAACGATCTCCACATCGGCATCCTTAATAAAAGCTTTGTAATATTCTTTTGTTTGCGAAGGCGCACCTGCGATTACAAAGCGATATCCCGGATAATACTTTTTAACGCTCAGCATCATCGGGAGCATGGTAGCGATCTCCTGCTTCCTGCTTCCCGGAAGCAATGCGATCACTGGCTTTCCGGGGGGAAGGTTCAATACCGAAGACTGCACCGCATGCCCTGCAACGGCATCCAGCAAAGGATGTCCGACAAAGTCGACCTTGTAATCGAACTTTTTATAGAAGTCTGCTTCAAAAGGAAGGATCACGAACATTTTATCCACGAGCCGCTTGATCTTGTGAACGCGTGATTGCTTCCATGCCCAGATCTGTGGTGAGATATAATAGAACACTTTTATCTGCCGCTCTTTTGCGAATTCGGCGATGCGGAGGTTAAAGCCGGGATAATCAACGAGGATAAGCACATCCGGCTTGTGAGCGGCAATATCCTTTTTACAGAATTCAATATTCCCGAGGATGGTCCGCAGGTTCATCAGCACTTCCGTAAAGCCCATGAAAGCAAGATCGCGGTAATGCTTCACCAGCTCTGCTCCCTGCGCCTTCATCAGGTCGCCGCCCCAGCAGCGGAATTCCGCCTTTGGGTCGCGCAGCTTCAGCTCTCTCATGAGGTTGGAGGCATGAAGGTCGCCGGATGCTTCGCCTGCTATGATATAATACTTCACTATGTAAAAAACTTTAAGAAGATGATCAACCCGGCCCAGATGAATGTTGCTCCCAGCACTCCTTTTGTGCCTGCATATTTTTCCTTGTTGATGAGCAGGTAAAAAGGAAGCAGGTTGGTAAGCACGCATAAGCTCACCAGTGGCGTATAAGTATTTCCCAGCTTCATGTAGTCGATGAATTCCGGGAGCTTCATATAGCTGTAGTTGATCAGGTAATAAATGGTAAATGCGATCGAAGGCCCGATAAGGCCGAGCAGCAATCCGATCCATGTTTTATCCCAGTCGATGTTTTTCATTTGGAAATTATTTTTTACATACTTTGTAACACACCCCCGGCCCCTCTCAAGAGGGGAGCTGATCCTGCTAACCTATGTCCCTTTTATTATACAAACAACATTTAATTATCAAACAACTAAACCCAGCACATCAACCTGAAACAAATAAACCCCAGTGCGTCAACCAGAAACTTTAAACTATTAAAACTTTATTTTCTTAATCTGTTTGATCGCCGTATGCGCCGTCATGTCGAAATGCGTTGGAACAATTGAAACATAATTATTATCAAGCGCCCACACATCCGTATCTTTTTTTCCTTTATCGTAATTCTCAAACTTGCCGGTGAGCCAGAAATAAGGCTTTCCCAGTGGATCGAAGCGCTCATCCAGCTCTTCTATCCAGTTGGCGCGGGCCTGCCGGCATACTTTTATTCCCTTGATCTCATCCTGCTTCAGCAGCGGGATGTTCACATTCAGGCATACATCCTTCGGAAGCCCTTTCTCCAGGACACCTTTAGCAATGGCCTTCACAATTTTCTTGCAGGGGCCGAAATCAGCATCGATGGAATGATCGCACAATGAAAATCCGATCGAAGGAATGCTCTCGATCGCGCCTTCAACGGCGGCCGACATAGTGCCGGAATAAATTACGTTGATCGACATGTTGGAGCCGTGATTAATGCCGGAAACACAAAGGTCGGGCTTGCGCTTCAGGATCTTATTCACGGCTATCTTCACACAGTCAACAGGAGTTCCCGTGCAGCTGTATTCTTCCTGCACGCCGTAAATGTTCACTTTGTTGATCCGTAAGGTGGAATTGATCGTGATCGCGTGGCCCATTCCCGACTGCGGCTTATCGGGAGCCACAACCACCACATCGCCGAGTGTGCGCATCACTTCAATAAGTGCGGCCATTCCCGGAGCGGTTATGCCATCATCGTTTGTAACGAGGATCAGCGGCTTTTTCTTTTTCATCTGTACAAAAATAACCACAATTGCCGCTGCCGCGCTTTATACAGGCAACATAACATCCACATTAAATTGTTGATAAAAACAGCAATTGTCCGAACTCTACATGGCCGGATCAGTTATTTTTACGTATTAGAAAATGAAAACAATCTGCATCATCGGCGGCGGCTTCAGCGGAACCATCACAGCAATTCATTTGCTTCAGAAAAGCAGCGTCGTTACCGTTAAGCTCATCAACCATACCTATCCTCTCGTAAAGGGCGTAGCCTACAGCACCCTGCGCAGGGAGCACCTGCTCAATGTGCCTGCAGGAAAAATGAGCGCCTTTGCAGCCGATCCTGCACACTTCACTAACTGGGTAATGGCAAAGCCGGAGTATAGTGAGTTTCATTCGCCGTCTATCGCGCATGCTTTTTTACCAAGGATGATCTACGGAAAATACCTCGATGAGCTTTCTGCGCTGCATCTCAAAAATGAACGCCTGGAGATCATCCCTTCCAAAGCTGTGGATGTAAAATTCAGCAATGGAAAATATACCGTCAATACCGAAAGCCATACCACCGAAAGCGATTTCCTGGTGCTCGCCACCGGAAATTTTCAGCCTGCGCCTCCAAAGCTGCAGAACCCTTCCGCCTTAAGCAGCATCAATTATTTTTCCAACCCCTGGACAAATGATTTTATCGAAAGGCTTCAGCCGGATGAGAGCGTGCTGCTCATCGGCAGCGGCCTCACCATGGTGGATTATGTGCTGAGCATGACAGCTGCCGGCTTCAAAGGAAAGATCTATTCGGTTTCGCCACGCGGCTATCTGCCGGAAGGCCATTCGGAGCAGGTTGCAGCTTACCCCGATTTCCTCGGAGAGCTCAGGGGCAAAAGCCTGCAGCTTGTGTTCTCCTCCATTATTGCGCATGTACAAAAAGCAATGGAGCAAAACATTCCATGGCAGGCAGTGATCGACAGCGTAAGGCCGCATGCAAAAACGGTTTGGATGGGATTTTCACGGAAGGACAAACAGCAGTTCATCTCTCATGTGCGCCATATCTGGGGTGTTGCAAGGCACCGACTGCCGGTGGATGCACATAAGAAGATCAGGGAGCTGATGCAGGCCGGGCAGCTGGAAGTGATCGGCGGAAGGCTGCAGGCGCTCGCCGGCATGAACGATTCCCTTGAAGCATCCATTAAGCTTCGCAAAGTACAGGATGTGCGTACTATAAAGGTTTCTAAAATTGTAAACTGCACCGGCCCGCAGATCAACTTTAACGAGCTGAATGAGCCCCTTGTAAAAAGCCTGCTCCGGCAGGACCTCATCGCTGCCGACGAGCTCAAAATGGGCATCAGGGCGCTGCCTTCGGGCAATGCGCTTAACTCCAAAGCTGAGCCTGTGCCCCGGCTGTATGCGGTTGGCTCGCTCCTGCGCGGGCTCATGTGGGAAACCACGGCCGTTCCCGACCTCAGGGTGAATGCTGAAAATGTGGCGGCGCAAATCATCGGCAGCATCGATTAAATTCTTAATTTTGCAGTGTACAGCCGCAACCGCATGAAAAGCTTTAATATTCCCGATTTTTATAAAAGTCAGCTCATTTCCAAAGTGAAGGAGATCCGCAAGGTCAGCGATCCGCGTAAAAAGGATTTCAGTCCCACCGTGCTCGATTTCGGCCCTGTGCGTTTTTTTATCGCCCGTCATTTCGGCTTCTGCTACGGCGTGGAGCATGCCATTGAAACCGCTTACAAGGCCATCGAAGAGAACAGCGGAAAACGTATTTTTTTACTGAGCCAGATGATCCACAACCCCGATGTGAATGACGACCTGCAGAAGCGCGGAGTGCGTTTCCTCATGGATACCTCCGGCAACCAGATCATTCCTTTTTCCGAGCTTACTCCCGATGACATTGTGATCATTCCCGCTTTCGGAACCACCCTTGCTATTGAAGAGCAGCTCAAAGCATTCGGCATCGAGGTGCGCAAATACGACACCACCTGCCCTTTCGTGGAGCGTGTATGGAAAAAATCGGAGAAGCTCGGTGAAGACAACTACACCATCATCATCCACGGAAAATCAAATCATGAAGAAACAAAAGCAACATTTTCAAGAAGCGAAAAAAATGCTCCTTCCATTGTTGTTAAAGATATCAATGAATCGCGCGTGCTGGGCGAATACATTCTCGGGAACCTGCCGCTCGCAGAGCTGAGAAACGTGTTCAACGGAAAGCATTCTGCGAATTTCAACCCGGAGAAGGATCTTTTCCGCGTAGGCGTGATCAACCAAACCACCATGCTGGCAACGGAAACACAGGAGATCGCCGAGTACTTTAAAAACATCATGCTGAAGAAATACGGAGAGGAAGACCTGAAAGAGCATTTTGCCGATACCCGCGATACGCTCTGCTATGCCACCAACGAGAACCAGGAGGCCACGTACGGGCTGCTCCGCCAGGATGCCGATGTGGCCATTGTGGTAGGCGGCTACAACAGTTCCAATACTTCGCACATCGTGGAGCTTTGTGAAGAAAAGCTGCCTACATTTTTTATTTCCTCCGCTTCCGAGATCCGCTCGAAACACAGCATCCGGCATTTCGATTACCTGAACCACGAGCTGCTGGAATCGGATACGTTCCTTCCTGAAAAGGAAAAAACAGATATCATCCTTACAAGCGGCGCATCCTGTCCCGATTCGGTTGTGGATGCCGTGCTGCAGAAGATCCTTTCCTTTTATCCTTCCGTAAAAAGCATTGAGGAAGTGATCAGCGAAGTGGAAGCAAAAGGAACAGGAAATGCCCTTGCCTGAAATTTTTCCATCCCGAATGCATGAAAAGAAAACTCACCTGCATCCTTTTATTTTCCGTGCTTTTTGCAGGCGCGCAAACATCCTGCCCTGTAAACAATCACAGCTTCAGCCACGGCGAGATCTTCAGCTATAAGATCTATTACAGCTGGGGCGCCATCTGGATGGCCGCCGGGGAAGCCAGCTTCAGCGCGGTAAAAACGGAGCTGAACGGACAGCCTGTTTATCATTTCACCGGGCTTGGAAACACCTACCCGAAGTACGATTGGTTCTATAAAGTGAACGACCGCTACGAATCCTTTGCAGACACGCTTACCTTAAAGCCCCTGCGATTTAAGCGGGATGCGCATGAAGGCGGGAATTATACGTACGACGATTATGTGTTCAATCACCGCAAAAAGAAAGTGTATACGTCAGCGAAAAGGGACAGCAAGCCGGCGAAGTTCGATTCCCTTGCCATCACCGCCTGCACCAACGATGTGCTCACTGCGATCTATTATGTGCGCTGCATCGACTTTTCAAGCTATAAGATCAAAGACACTATTCCCGTAACCTTTGTGCTCGATGGCGAAGTGTTCCCCTCCTATGTGCGTTACCTCGGCACGGAAGTGATCCATTCGGAGCTGCTGGGCGATGTGCGCTGCATCAAGTTCCGCCCGAAGCTCATTGAAGGCACACTGTTCAAAGGCGGCGAAGGAATGACCGTATGGGTGACCGACGACCTGAACAGGATGCCTGTGTACGTGGAAACACCTATCATTGTAGGCACCATCAAAGTTCATCTTTTTAAGTATTCGGGATTGAGGAACAAGCTCGGCTGCCTCGTGCAAAAAAAAGCAGCCCCATCGAAATAACGATGGAGCTGCACCCGGTTTTATTCAGAGAAAATATTTATTTAACGATCATCTTCTGGCGGAACACCTTATCATTCGCGGAAGCGGTGATCAGGTAAATTCCGGTAGGAAGCTTATTCCCATCGCTGGAAATAGTAAACAGGAAACCGTCGCTTTCACGCACTTCCACCTTCGAGTAGATCTCCTGCCCCAGCATGTCATACACCACCACCAGCAGGTCCTGCGCCTTAAAGCCATCGAGGCTCACGAATGTTTCCGATTCTGACAGGTTTGGGTTTGGAAAAACTTTGAACACCGGCTCTTCGTCGAGCAGCACAGAGCCCGACTGTGCATTTACAGATGATGCGAATAAAGTGCAGCAAATAACCAAAGATGAAACTGAAAGCTTTTGTAATAACTTCATAATTAATTCGGTTAACGTTTATCTAACAAATAGAGTTCATTAAACTTACAAAAGCAAAATAAGGGCAGCCTACTTATTAACAGCGGGTTGTGCATGCTTATTCACATTTTTCTATGAACAGCAGTATTTTACCGACCAATATCCGCAAGCCGCTAACCAACATTAATTACCACCGGCGATTGCAGAAAGAAGTATTTTTACCGTAGTATAAAAAGAAGCACATGCCATTTGCCACGCCGTATGCAGGAGAGCTTGTTGCCTTTGCCACCACCATTTCCTGGAGCATCGGCATCTTTCCCTTTACGGCAGCGGCGCGCAGGCTGGGGCCCAACAGCCTTAATCATTTCCGCCTGCTGCTCGCCGTAGTTTTTCTGAGCATGCTTTCACTCATCTTCCTGCCGCTCTCCTTCATGGGTTTGTTCACAAGCCCGCTCCCGGAGCACTGGCTGTGGTTCGGACTTTCGGGCGTGATCGGGCTCGCGCTCGGCGATTATTTCAGCTTCACTTCCTTCGCTATTCTCGGGCCGCGCATCAGCAGCATCTTTAATACGCTTGCTCCTGCCGCAGCGTTGTTCACGGGTTATTTCGTGATCGGCGAACGGATCAACCTTATCGGCATTACCGGTATTCTCATTACAATAGCAGGTGTGATCTGGCTTACGCTGAGCAAAAGCGCGAAGGCGAAAATGCAGGACCATGAGCAGGGCAATAAGGAAAAAGGAATTTTGTATGGCATGCTCGCCGCAGTTTGCCAGGGCGTTGGCGTGGTGCTTGCCAACAAAGGATTTACTTACAGGCTTCAGGACGCTGATCTGCCTTTTTTCCAGGCCACATGGCTGCGCATGACCGTAGCAACGGCAACGATCTTTCTGCTCAGCGCTTTCCGCGGAAAAATAAAAGAGTATGCGCTGCCTGTGATTCAGAATAAGAACAAGGGAGTTCCTTATGCCGTTGCGGGAACTGTTTTCGGGCCTGTGATCGGCGTAAGCCTTTCCATGCTCGCTGTTTCATTGCTTCACAACAAGCCTTCCGTTGCACAAACGATCTTCTCGCTTGTGCCCATCGTAGCCCTGCCGCTTGCATGGGTGTTTTACAGGGAGAAGATTACACTAAAAGCCTTGCTGGGAGCGCTTATCGCCATTACGGGAGTTGTGGTGCTGATCTGGCGCGATGAGATCACGCAGCTGTTCTGACATCTTTTTCTAACTTTACCCAGCTTTTCAAAACACACAGATGAAAATCTTTACACATGCATGGCTGCTCACAACAGCGCTATGCTGCATTTACAGCCTTTGCCCCTCGCAGGACCAGGGAGCGATCGACAGCTTGCTGAAGGTATTGAACACCTCAGCGGAAGATACAACCAAGGTACGGCTGTTCGATGATCTCAGCTATGAATACAGCGGCAATTCATTTGACAGCGCTGTGTATTATGCACAGCAGGAATTAAGCCTGTCGAAAAAACTCAACTATAAGCTCGGCGAAGCTTCCGCGTATAATGCGATGGGCATGGCGAATGAAGACAAAGGCGATTTCCTGAAAGCGCTCGAATATTACATGAAAAGCCTCCGGTTAAAGGAAGAGATGGGCGACAGGATGCTCGTGATCCATCAGTATAATAACATTGCAAACATCTATGTTAGCCAGGGTGATAATGACAAAGCGCTCGAATATTTTTTCAAGGTGCTCGAACACAAGGATGAGCTCAATTCCAGGTCCACCGAAGGAAATATCTATAACAATATCGGGATAATTTATAAGAACAAAAAGCAATATGCGAAAGCAATTGAATATCACATGAAAGGCCTGGAGGCACGAAAGCTGGCGGGTGAAGCCAAGCCGATCGCAGGCTCCTACAATAATATCGGCGCTACCTACATGGAAATGAAGCAATACGATAAGGCCATTGCGTCCTATACGGAAGCGCTCCGCATCAGGAAACCGATCAACGACCTTTCGGGCATCGCCAGCGCATCCATCAATATGGGCAGGGCGTATAACCTCATGAAGCGCTTCGAGCTTGCCCTTCCGTACCTTGCAGAAGGCGAGCATTACGCCATGCTTTCGGGGAACAATAACTGGCGTGTGAATGCCTACGGGAATATTGTTGATGCTTACGAAGGCCTGAACGATTATAAAAATGCAAACAAATACCTTCAGAAATACATTGCATTGAACGACTCGCTGTATAATAAGGAGAAATCGCAGCAGATCATCGACATGCAGACCAAGTACGAGAGCGAGAAAAAAGAAAACGACAATAAATTACTGCTGCAGCAAAACCAGATCCAGCAGCTGCAGCTCAGCAGGAGCCATTACCTTGTGGCCGGCATTTCGCTCGTGCTCCTACTGGTGATCGCCATTGCATTTTTATTTATCAGGCAGGGAAAGCTGAATGCACGGCAGCGTACGGTGCAGCTTGAGCAGCAGCTGCTGCGCTCGCAGATGAACCCTCATTTTATTTTCAACTCGCTCATTGCCATTGAAAGCTATATCTATAAGAATGAAGCAAAGGAAGCCGGCCGTTACCTTTCGGGCTTTGCAAGGCTGATGAGGCTGATCCTCGAAAATTCGAGGGAAGAATATATTCCTCTTTCAAAAGAGATCCAGACGCTTGAATATTACCTGCAGCTCCAGAAGAACCGCTTCGACAACAGCTTTGAATACAGCATCGAGCTGGCCGAGGGGCTCGATCCCGAATCGATCGCCATCCCGCCCATGCTCGCACAGCCGTTTATCGAAAACTCGATAGAGCACGGACTGAAAAATACAGACAAGCCCGGCGAGATCCGCATTTACTTTAAGCTGGAGGATCGGCAGCTGGTGTTCGAGGTGAAAGATAACGGGATCGGCCTCGAAAGGTCGCTCGCGATCAGGGAGCAGAATAAAACACACCAGTCGATGGCCACCGCCATCACCATGGAAAGGCTTTCTGTTTTGAACAGGAGAAAGCGGAAAAAGATCAGGCTGCTGATCGCCGACCTGAAAGATTCGGTGGACAATGTGCTGGGAACGCAGGTATCATTTGCCATCCCGTTCAAGGAAATATAACGCCGGATAACTACCCGGCTGCTTTAGATAAACAGATCGGCCAGTCACAACAAAACATAGCTGCGCTTTTATACTTTTACCTAAAATAAGAAACCATGCGGGCATTGATCATTGACGATGAGAAGAAAGCGAGGGAAACCATTCAGAGTATCCTTGCGCTGTATTGCCCCGAAGTTATCGTAGCCGGTGAAGCCGACAGCGTAGCCTCCGCCCTGGAGCTGATCGCGAAGGAAAAGCCGGAGCTTGTTTTCCTGGATATCCAGCTCAATGACGGTACCGGCTTCGACCTCCTGAAGCAAACGGGCGCGCTCAGCTTCAAAACCATTTTTATTACCGCTTACGAAGCCCATGCGGTAAAAGCCTTTAAATTCAGCGCGCTCGATTACATTCTCAAGCCGGTAAATCCCGATGAGCTGATGGCAGCCGTGGAAAAAGCGAAAGGCGTTCAACAGAAGGATGCGCTCGGCCTGAAGTTCGAAGCATTCATTTCCAACATGGAAAATATCACCCGGGAAATAAAGAAGATCGTATTAAAGACGAGCGACAGCATCCATGTGATCAGCGTAAACGAGATCGTGCGCTGCGAAGCCGACCGTAACTACACAGTGTTCATCCTTACTTCCGGCAAACGCATCCTTGTTTCCAATACGCTGAAGGAATATGACGAGCTGCTTGGCTCCTACCAGTTCTTCCGGGCCCACCAGTCGCACCTCGTGAACATCAATCACATTTCCAGCTATGAGAAGAAAGAAGGCGGCTACCTGATCATGAAGGACAAATCCATGGTTCCCGTATCTGTCCGCAAAAAAGAAACGCTGCTCAGCCTTCTTGAAAAGATCTGATCCCCCGAAAAACGATTACTAACCAATCGTTCCCGTTTGATAATTGAAAGCCCCCTGTGGCTCATTTAACCCTGCACGATCAGTTCCTTCGCAATATATTAGCATAAATTATAGATTTTATGCTAAAGCTCTTGCTGATTGATGATGCAACCTGCAAAAAAGAACTGGCCATATTCATAAAAAAGCAAAAGAATGCTGTAAGGATCCTGGCCAATACGGCTGAGCTGATCGGGAAAACAAATGAGCTGCTCAGCAGCCTTGGCAACCAGAACGGAACACAGCGCAAGATCGTGATCAACACCACAGAAAGCATTACCATGTTGAATGTTTCGGACATTATCCGCTGCGAAAGCAACCGGAACTACACCTATTTATACATGGCGAATAAGAAGAAGATCATCGTGTCGAAAACATTAATGGAATTTGAGGGCCTGCTGCATAAATACAAGTTCCTCCGGATCCACAAAAGCCACCTCATCAATATCAGCTATATTGAAAAATATGTAAAAAGCGAGGGAGGATATATTGTGCTGACGGATGGAAGCAAGCTGCCTGTGGCGGTAAGAAAAAAAGAGTTTTTATTCAATGAGCTGGAAAGGTTGTAAGATCCGCTTCAACAACAAGGTACAACACTATTTCCCAGGCTCAAAAATACTTATGGAAAGGTCAAGCGCCACAACCAGACAAGCAACTTATTAACAATCAGTTGTTTATTATACGAAATGAACTATCATTGCATCCCTAATTTTTAACACGAACATGAAAAAATTACTCCTCCTCCTTACTGCGCTGTTTTCGACAGCGCTTGTAAACGCGCAGACAATTAACGTTACATCGCCGAATGGCTCAGAGATCTGGGCAGGATGTACAGTGCACAACATTACCTGGACCTCCTCCGGCACTTCCGGCTTTTTCTCCGTTGATTATTCAACGAACGGCGGAAGCACATGGACTTCCCTGGCAACGAACCTGAACGCCAGCTCGTACTCGTGGACGATCCCTAACACCTCTTCCAGCAATTGCCTGGTAAGGGTAATGGACTTCAACACGCCTTCCACCGTGGATCAGAGCAATACCGTGTTCACCATTACGGCACCGCTGATCCTTACATCGCCCAACGGCGGTGAATCCTGGCAGGTAGGCGGCTCAACGCATGCCATTACCTGGGCGGCAAGCGGAACTGGAAGTAACCTCACGCTTGAATATTCCATCGATTTCGGGGCTACCTGGACCAATATCACCACAACAGCCAATGCAGCAAGCGGTACATACACATGGACCATTCCCAACACCCCTTCCACCAACTGCCTGGTACGGATCAAGGACAATGTGAACAGCTGTATGACGGATGTGAGCGATAACCTTTTTACCATTGCCCCTCCTACTCATGTTATTACAGTTACATCACCGAATACCGCCCTCAACTATTATGCATACCAGAATTATAACATTACCTGGACAAGCGCGTACCTGACGAGCTCTAACGTCATGATCGAATATTCGATCGATAACGGCGCCACCTGGATCACTATTATCGGATCCACGCCGAATTCCGGAACATATACATGGAACGTTCCAAACAATCCTTCCAACCAGTGCCTTGTGCGGGTAAGCGAAGCCGGCCTTCCTGCAACCAACGATATCAGCAACGTTAACTTCACCATCTCTTCGCCTGTTATTACCGTAAGCTCCCCGAATACGGCTGTAACATGGTATGTCGGAAATGCAAATACGATCAGCTGGAGCAACACCGCCCTGAGCGGGCCAAATGTAAAGCTCGAATACTCAACCGATAACGGCGCTACCTGGATCACCATCATTGCTTCAACAGCCAATACGGGAAGCTACAGCTGGAACGTGCCGAATACGCCTTCCACAACCTGTCTTGTACGGGTGAGCGATGCGGCATCCCCTTCCACGTCCGACATCAGTAATGTGAATTTCACCATTGCCTATCCTTTCCTTACAGTTACTTCCCCAACTACAGGAACCGAGGTCTGGAACGGCTGCTCTTCGCAGGTGATCACCTGGACACGCGCCGGAACAACAAACAATGCAAGGATCGAATATTCACTCGATGGCGGCGCCACCTGGACCACCATTGTTGCGTCGTATAACGCAGGCGCCGGAACCTCCTGCTCCTATACCTGGGGGCCGCCTGTACCAAACACGCCTTCCACCAACTGCCTCATCCGCATTACGGATGTGTCGCTTCCAACGGTAACCGACATAAGCAATTCTCCTTTTACCATTTCCCTCAATACATCCATTATCGTGAATACGCCAAACGGCGGCGAAACATGGCAGGTAGGCGGCCCGGGACAAAACATTACATGGGCGGCCAGCGGTACTTCCACGAACTTAACTATCCAGTACTCCATTGATAACGGCGCTACCTGGACCAACATTACCACAACGGCGAATGCAGCCAGCGGAACTTATTTCTGGACCATCCCGAACACTCCGTCCACACAATGCCTCATCAAGATCTTCGATGCATCCAACACCTGTAAGTTCGACATCAGCAACGCAGTGTTCTCCATCACACCTCCAACACACGTGATCACTGTAACTGCACCGAACACAGCCCTTACCTATTATGTTGCCAATACTTACAATATCACATGGAGCAGCGCCTACCTTGCTTCCTCTTTTGTAAGCATCGACTATTCAACGGATAACGGCGCATCCTGGATCAGCGTTACACCTTCCACAACCAACAGCGGCGCCTATTCATGGCTTGTGCCGAACACGCCTTCAACACAATGCCTTGTGAGGGTAAGCGAATACGGAACGCCTTCGGTGTTTGACATCAGCAACGTGAACTTTACCATCGCACCAGCATTCATCACGGTGACTTCGCCGAATACCGGCGCGGAAGTTTGGAACGGCTGCTCCTCGCAAACAATTACCTGGACACGCGGCGGTACAACCAACAATGCGCGGATCGAATATTCACTCGATGGCGGCGCTACCTGGTCGACCATCGTGGCATCTTATAATGCCGGCGCCGGAACAAGCTGCTCTTATTCATGGGCCGGTATTCCGAATACGCCATCCACCAACTGCCTCATCCGCGTTACGGACGTATCGATCCCAACAGCTACGGATGTAAGCAATACCCCGTTCACCATCAGCCAGAACCTTGCTATTATCGTGAACACGCCAAACGGCGGCGAAACATGGCAGGTAGGCGGCCCGGCACAGAACATCACATGGGCGGCCAGCGGAACATCGGGCAACCTTACTATACAGTATTCTATTGACAATGGCGCAACCTGGACCAACATCACTACAACTGCGGTCGCCTCCAGCGGAACATACAGCTGGGCCATTCCGAATACACCATCCACGCAATGCCTTGTCAAGATCTTTGATCCGGCTAACACCTGTAAGTTTGATATCAGCAACGCAACATTCACGATCACTCCGCCAACGCATGTGATCACGGTAACCGCGCCGAATACTGCGCTTACGTATTATGTTGCAAATACCTATAATATCACATGGACCAGCGCGTACCTTACATCGCCTTTTGTAGCCATCGACTATTCAACCGATAATGGCGCAACCTGGATCAGCATCACCACCTCTACCAACAATGCTGCAGGCTCTTATTCCTGGACAGTTCCGAACACGCCTTCCACGCAATGCCTTGTGAAGGTGAGCGAATACGGCACACCTTCCGTATTGGACATCAGCAATGTTAACTTTACCATTGCGCCTCCGTTCATTACAGTGCTTACGCCAAATGGCGGCGAGAACTGGAACGGCTGCTCGTCACAGAATATTACCTGGACAAGAGGCGGAACCACCAATAACGTGAAGATCGAATATTCACTGAATGGCGGAACAACCTGGAATACCATTGTAAACTCCACGGCCAACACCGGCGCATACACATGGTCGGGAATTCCGAACACTCCTTCCACGAACTGCCTCATCAGGATCACTGATATTGTTACAACAGCAACTACCGACGTAAGCAACAGCACCTTCACCATCAGTCCGAACACAGCCATTATTGTGACCGCTCCGAACGGAGGGGAATCGTGGCAGGTAGGCGGGCCGGCACAGAATATCACATGGGCGGCCAGCGGTACATCCTCGAGCCTTACCATCCAGTATTCAATTGATAACGGCGCTTCCTGGAGCACCATCACTACTACTGCAAACGCAGCAAGCGGAACATATTCCTGGACTATCCCTAACACCCCGTCCACACAATGCCTGATCAAGATCTACGATGCGTCCAACATCTGTAAGTTCGACATCAGCGATGCCACCTTCACCATCGCGCCTCCTACGCATGTAATTACAGTAACAGCCCCGAATACCGCTGTTACATGGTATGCGTACCAGAGCTACAACATTACCTGGACCAGCGCTTATGTTACCGCCAATGTAATGATCGAGTATTCGATCAACAACGGTACTACATGGTCAACAGTGATCGCCTCTACTTCCAATAGCGGGGCTTACACATGGACAGTTCCGAACACTCCTTCCAACCAGTGCCTTGTAAGGGTGAGCGAAGTTGGAACACCTGCTGTGAACGATGTCAGCAACGTTAACTTTACGATCTCCTCACCGGTGATCACCGTTACATCTCCGAATACGGCTGTAACCTGGTATGTCGGCAATGCCAACACCATCAGCTGGAGCAACACCACGCTCAGCGGGCCCAATGTGAAGCTGGAATATTCAACCGACAACGGGGCCACATGGATCACCATTGTTGCTGCCCTTAGCAATACAGGCTCCTACAGCTGGACAGTGCCGAACGCGCCTTCTACGACTTGCCTTGTTAAAGTGAGCGATGCGCTTGCACCGGGAACCTTTGATGTAAGCAACGTAAACTTTACCATCGCATCGCCGTTCCTGATAGTAACCTCGCCAAACGGCGCTGAGAACTGGCAGGGATGCTCTTCCCAAACCATTACATGGACCCGTGCAGGCACCACAAACAATGCCCGCATTGAATATTCACTCGACGGAGGTTCAACATGGATCACGTTAGCGGCTTCCTATAATGCCGGCGCCGGAACAAGCTGCAGCTATAGCTGGACCACCATCCCGAACACACCTTCGACCAACTGCCTGGTGCGCGTAACGGATGTTTCCATCCCTACAGCTACCGATCTAAGCAATGCCCCATTCACTATTTCCCAGAACACAGCCATTATTGTGAACACTCCCAACGGCGGTGAAAACTGGCAGGTGGGCGGGCCCGCACAGGCTATCACCTGGGCAGCAAGCGGCACCTCAGCAAACCTTACCATACAGTATTCCACCGACAATGGCGTTACATGGACCAACATTACCACAACGGCAAGCGCTGCAAGCGGTACTTATACATGGGCCATCCCGAACACCCCTTCGGCAAACTGCCTCGTAAAGATCTTTGATGCGGCTAACCCTTGTAAGTTCGACATCAGCAATGCCGTATTTACCATCTCCTCGCCGACTCCTGTAATTACCGTAACGGCTCCAAACACAGCACTTACGTATTATGTAGCAAATACATATTCAATTTCCTGGACCAGCGCATACCTGAGCTCGCCTTTCGTTGCGATCCAGTATTCTACCGATAACGGATTAACATGGATCAGCGTGATCGCATCCACAAGCAACACCGGCAGCTACTCATGGAACGTTCCGAATACACCTTCCACACAATGTCTTGTAAAAGTGAGCGAGTACGGTAATCCTGCCGTGTTTGACATCAGCAACGTGAACTTCACCATTGCAACTCCAACCATCACGCTTACCTCTCCGAATGGGGCGGAAAGCTGGAACGGATGCTCGGTTCAGAATATTACCTGGACCCGCGCGGGAACAACCAACAATGCAAGGATCGAATACTCATTGAACGGCGGCACAACCTGGAACACAATTGTTGCCTCGTATAATGCAGGTGCAGGAACAAGCTGCTCCTACTCGTGGAACGTGGTTCCCAACACGGCCAGCACCAACTGCCTTGTGAGGGTAACAGATATTTCTATCCCTACGGCAACCGATGTGAGCAATGCCCAGTTTACGATCACGCCAAACACAAGCATCGTGGTCACCACTCCGAATGGCGGAGAAGTGTGGCAGGTTGGCGGCCCTGTGCAGAACATCACATGGGCGGCAAGCGGAACTTCCTCAACCCTCACCATCCAGTATTCAACCGATAACGGCGCTACCTGGACCAACATCACTACTACTGCAAGCGCAGCGAGCGGTACCTATGCCTGGACGATCCCGAACACACCGTCCACCAACTGCCTCGTTAAGATCTTTGATGCGTCGAATACCTGCAAAACCGACCAGAGCAATGCCGTATTTACGATCTCGCCTGCAAGTCCGTTCATCACGGTTACCGCACCAAACACCGCCCTCACGTATTACGTGGGAAGCACCTATACTATAACTTGGAACTCCGGCTTCCTGAGCTCCACATTTGTGAAGATCGAATATTCAACAGATAACGGCGCTACCTGGATCGTGATCACTCCTGCAGTGAACAATACAGGCTCTTATTCCTGGCTCACCCCGAATACGCCTTCCACAACCTGTCTTGTGAAAGTGACGGATTACGGCAATGCTTCCACATTCGATGTGAGCAACGTGAATTTCACGATCTCCCCGGCACTCATTGTAACCGCACCTAACGGCGGCGAAACGCTGAACAGCTGTACCTCGTCGAGCATCAACTGGACAGCCGGCGGATGCACCGGAAGCTACAAGCTGGAATATTCCATTAACTCCGGCTCCACCTGGACTACCATTGTTGCTTCCTATGCTGCAGCAGGAACAGGTGCATGCTCGTACACATGGAGCATTCCGAATGCGCCGTCTTCAAACTGTATCGTAAGGGTTACGGATGCAGGCGCTGCCACTAAAACCGACCAGAGCAATGCAACATTTACCATTGCTCCGGCCATCACCATCACCCAGCCGAATGTGGGCGGGATCTTCACCGTGGGCTCTGTACTTAACATTACCTGGACAGCCACAGGGGTTTCCAACTTTTACAATATTGATTATTCCATCGATAACGGGGCAACCTGGATCAGTATCGTTTTCAACTCTAACATTGCAACAAACACATACGCATGGACCGTTCCGAACAATCCAAGCACCAACTGCCTTGTAAGGGTGATCGACAATGTGAACAGCTGTAAGCGCGATCAAAGCGATATGGTGTTCACCATTTCAACAACCACTCCTGCAATTACTGTTACCGCACCAAACGGCGGCGAGAACTGGCAGACCTGCTCTACGCAAAACATTACTTGGAATGCGACCGGCACCTCGGGAACCTACAACCTTGATTATTCCACCAACGGCGGAAGCACCTGGACCTCTATTGCAACAGGATATGCTGCCGGAGGAGCTTCCTGCTCGTACAGCTGGACTGTTCCGAATACGATCTCTTCCAACTGCATTGTAAAAGTAACGGATGCTTCCGTGACCACCCGCGTGGATCAGAGCAACGCTGCCTTTACGATCTCTCCAAGCGTGGTGGTTACCGCCACGGGAACAGCAACTATCTGCAATGGCGCAACCGCAGGCTTAAGCGCTTCGGGAGCAACAACTTACAGCTGGTTACCTGCAACAGGGCTTAGCAGCACATCCATTGCCAACCCGGTAGCTTCACCATCGGCCACAACTACTTATACTGTGACCGGAACTACAGGCTCATGCTCTAACACGGCCACTGTGACAATCACAGTGAACCCTGTTCCGAATGTTACATCCACTCCATCCGCAGTTTCGATCTGCGCGGGAGCGTCCACCCCGCTCATTGCCAACGGCGCCACCACTTATAGCTGGTCGCCTGCAACAGGCCTGAGCAACCCATCGATCTACAACCCGGTAGCAACACCTGCCGCAACAACAACATATACTGTAACCGGAACAACTGCAGGCTGCAGCAATACCGCTGCAACAACCATTACCGTTAACCCGATCCCTACAGTTACCGTTACAGGCACCTCGCCGATCTGCGCAGGTACAAGTAGCCCTCTGAATGCAAGCGGCGCGGCCACCTACACATGGTCACCTGCTACGGCATTAAGCGCTACGAACATTCCTAACCCGGTTGCAAGCCCGGCAGGAACTATCACCTACACAGTTACCGGAACCACGAGCGGATGCTCGGGCACCGCACCATTCACTGTGAATGTGCTTCCTGCACCGACTGTTTCAGTAACAGGTTCAGGAAATATCTGTGAAGGCGGCTCAACCACCATCACGGCAAGCGGCGCTACTTCTTACAGCTGGTCACCGGCTGCAGGGCTGAGCAATCCTTCGATCTCCAACCCTGTTGCGAGCCCATCCGTAACAACAACCTACACTGTAACAGGTACAACAGGAAGCTGCTCGTCTACCAACACGGTAACCGTATCGGTGATCCCGGCACCTGTTATCACCGTTAGCGGAACCACATCCATCTGCGGCGGAACAAGCACGGCGCTTACCGCTTCGGGGGCAACTTCGTACAGCTGGCTCCCTGCAACAGGGTTAAGCAGCACGGTGATCGCAAATCCGAATGCGTACCCTTCCGCTACCACTACGTACACCGTTACCGGAACATCCAGCGGATGCTCGGGTACAGGAACTGTTACCATCACTATTAATACAGCGCCTTCAGTTGCAGCAAGCGGTGGAGGAAGCTTCTGCACAGGAAGCTCTGCCAGCCTGAATGCAACCGGTGCCGCAACCTACAGCTGGTTACCTGCAACAGGCCTAAGCAGCACGACCATTGCCAACCCGGTTGCAACACCTTCTTCAACCACTACTTATACCGTTACAGGAACTGCCGGCGGATGCTCCGCTACTGCCACAGTAACAGTTACCATTGTACCTATTCCAACCGTAAGCGTAAGCGGCACCACAACTATCTGTGATGGTTTCAGCACTAATCTTACCGCAAGCGGCGCAAGCTCATACAGCTGGTCGCCGGCAGCAGGATTAAGCAGCACAACAGTTTCAAACCCTGTAGCTTCTCCGTCGGTTACTACCACTTATACCGTTACCGGAACTACCGGCCCTTGCAGCAGCACAACTACTGTAACGATCACCGTAAACCCGATCCCGAATGTAACGGCTTCACCTGATGTGACCATTTGTAACGGAACATCCACTACATTAACGGCATCAGGCGCTACTACTTACCTGTGGTCGCCTGCAACCGGACTAAGCAGCACTACTGCGGCAAGCCCGGTGGCAACACCAACCACCACCAGGACATATACCGTTACAGGAACTGCGCTGGGCTGCTCGAACACAGCATCAGTGACCGTAACTGTTACGCCATTGCCAACTGTTACGGCAAGCGGTGCTGCCACGATCTGCTTCGGAGGAAGCACTGTGATCACGGCAAGCGGTACGGCAGCCACCTACAGCTGGTCGCCGGCCACAGGCCTGAGCAGCACCACTGCTCCTAACCCAACGGCAACACCGGCAGCAACAACAACTTATACAGTAACAGGAACATCGGGCAGCTGCTCGAATACGGCAACTGTAACAGTTACTGTTACACCATTGCCTGTAATTAACATTTCAGGCGCTACAACCATTTGCATCGGAACAGGAACCGTGCTTACAGCAAGCGGCGCCACATCGTATGTATGGTCGCCGGGCACTGGTCTGAGCAGCACAACGGTTGCTAATCCTACGGCTAACCCGCCTTCAACCACTACTTATACCATAAGTGGAACATCCGGCTCCTGTACAGGTACCACAACATTCACGCTGAATGTTGCACCGGTGCCGGTTGTCGCTGCCACAGGATCGGCAACGATCTGTTCGGGAACTTCAACCCCTTTAAATGCAAGCGGTGCAACCACCTATACATGGTCGCCGGCAACGGGATTAAGCGCAACCAACATTGCAAACCCTACGGCCTCACCTGCAACCAGCACAACGTATGTAGTCACAGGCTCCTCGGGAACATGCAGTGATACTGCGCATATCCAGGTGAACGTTATTACTTCCCCTGCGGTAAGCGTTTCAGGAACAACCACGATCTGTAACGGAAGCAGCACGGTATTAACCGCAAGCGGCGCAGCTTCTTATGCATGGTCGCCGGCAACAGGATTAAGCAGCGCTTCAGTTGCAAACCCTACTGCCAATCCTTCTGTAACCACTACCTATACGGTATCAGGTACAACAGGAACATGTACGGGAACAACAACGGTGACCGTTACAGTGAATCCTATTCCATCTGTTTCTGCATCAGGAGCTGCAACTATCTGCTCAGGAGCATCAACACCGCTCAGCGCAACAGGAGGAACAACATACTCGTGGAGCCCGGCTACCGGGTTAAGCAGCGCCACTGCCGCGAATCCAACAGCTTCTCCGACTGCAACCACTACCTATACAGTAACAGGAACATCTTCAGGCTGTTCGGCTACCGCAACGGTTACAATCACTGTGAACCCAACGCCGGTAGCAAATGCTGGCTCTCCTGCATCGCTTTGCTCAGGCGGAAGCACCACATTGAACGCTTCGGGCGGAACGCTCTACAGCTGGCTGCCGTTAACAGGATTAAGCAATCCGAATATTGCAAACCCGGTTGCCTCACCTGCTTCTACTACAACATATACAGTAACTGTAGGAAACGGTACATGCTCTTCAACATCAACAGTAACAGTGAGCGTTGGCTCAATACCATCTGTGGTTGCCAGCGCTGATGTATCCATCAGCTGCAGCGGAAGCGCAACATTAAGCGCATCCGGCGCAACAAGCTACAGCTGGAGCCCGGCTGCAGGATTAAGCAATCCGAACATAGCCAACCCTGTTGCCACACCGGCTGTTACAACCTCCTATACGGTTACAGGAACTACCGGCGGATGTTCCGGAACTGATGTAGTGGTTGTTACGGTTAGCCTTCTTACTGCGGATGCCGGCCCTGACGCAACTATCTGCACAGGAAGCAGCACTACGTTGAGCGGATCGGCTGTTGGTGTTTCCAGCACCTATGCATGGACAAGTGCACAGCGGTTCGGAAACAGCAGCATCGACAGGGGGCTTGCAACAGCATCTGATGCAGCAGGCAACCAGTACATCACAGGTACATTTAACGGAACAGCCACATTCGGCAGCTTTACCCTTACTTCAGCAGGTGGATATGATGTTTATATCGCTAAGATCAGTCCTGCCGGAACAGTATTGTGGGCCCAAAAAGGCGGCGGAGCCAGCAGCGATCTTGGCAATGCTATTGCGGTTGACCCATCGGGGAACGTATACATTGCAGGGTATTCAGGATCGGGCACCACAACATTCGGATCATTTACGCTTACAAGCGCAGGCTCCAATGAAGTATTTCTTGCTAAATACAGCAGTACGGGAACATGCCTCTGGGCGCAGAGAGCCGGTGCACCCGCCTCTGATATAGCGTATGGAATTGCAGCAGATGCCAGCGGCGTATGGATCACCGGAACGTTTGCAGGATTCTCAGTGCCGTTTGGCAGCGTAACGATCAGCGCTCACACCGCTACCGATGAAGACCTGTTCATTGCCAAATACAACACAGCAGGAACATGCCTCTGGGCACAGGCTGCAGGAAGCGTTAACAACGTGGAAGCCGGAACCGGCGTATCGATAGATGCTGCTGGTAACGCATACATGACAGGTTATTCAAGAGGAACAACAACATTCGGAAGCATTTCATTACCTGTAAATGCCGATGGCGACATTGTTGTTGCAAAATACAATTCTACAGGAGTATGCCAGTGGGCAAAATTCGGCGGATCGGTAGGCGCGGCTGACTATGGAAGGGCTATTGTTACCGATGGCGCAGGAAATTCCTATGTAACAGGAAGCGTTGGCGGCACTACAGGAACATTCGGTGCTTTATCCATCACTACAGCCGGCAGCGATGCATTCATTACAAAATACAATTCAGCGGGAGTTGAAGTATGGGCAAGAGCCATCGGAGGATCAGGCCAGGATGCATTTTACGGCATCTGCACGGATCCCTTATCCGGAAACATTTACGCTACCGGGTTCAGCATGAGCGCATCCGTAACCATCGGGTCATCAGTCCTTACTTCCTTCGGAGCATCCGGGCAGGTTATAGTTGGCGTGTTCAACAGCAGCGGAACAGGATTGTTCGGAATTAAATCCAACAGCGTATCTCCCGGTGGGGATATCGCCAACGCAATCAGCGCGGATGGTGCAGGAAATGCATATATCACAGGTACGTTCAGTGCCAGCGGCGGAACTACTGCAACATTCGGCTCTACCACAATTACAAGCCTGGGAAGCAGCGATGCGTTTATCGCGAAGCTGTCGGTCACCAACCCGCTTACTTATTCATGGTCACCGGCAACAGGCTTAAGCTCGACAAGCGTGGCAAGCCCTACGGCAACACCGGCAAGTACAACTAATTATGTATTTACGGTAAGCAGCGGCTCCTGCTCTTCTTCAGATACGGTAACCGTAACGGTTGCTCCTGCTCCTGTAGCCAATGCAGGCTCTCCTGTAACGATCTGTTCAGGCACAAGCACAACGCTGAACGCCACAGGCGGAACAACATACAGCTGGCTGCCGGCAACGGGCTTAAGCAGCGCTTCTGTTGCAAACCCGGTAGCGACACCGGCAACAACAACTACCTATACGGTAACAGTTGGTAACGGTGGAACATGTACGTCCACATCAACCGTAACAGTTACCGTAACACCTTCGCCTATTGCAAATGCCGGTGCAGATGTAACGGTAGCCTGTGGTGCTTCAACAACTTTAAGCGCTTCCGGCGGAACAACCTATTCATGGTCGCCGGCAACGGGGCTGACCAATCCGAACATTGCAAACCCTGTATGTACACCGCCGTTCTCAATAACGTACACGGTGACTGTTACAACAGGATCATGCTCTTCTACCGATGCTGTTACAGTTACGGCAGGCAGCCTTACCGCCAATGCAGGGCCGGATGTGACCATCTGCTCGGGCAACAGCACACCGCTGAACGGAACATCCACAGGCGGCGGAACCCCGGCATGGGTGAACCTTGCATCCAGCTATAATTACACGCAGGCGGTAGCAACCTATACCCCTATCACCGGAGGTACCGTGTGGCTGAATGCTGCAAGTACAAGCATGGATGATGTAATTTCAGGATCAGTGACGATCCCTTCATTCAAATTCAATAACATCAATTACACGAATATTTATATTTCAACCAACGGGTTCATCACGTTTGGTGCAACAGCGCCTACCACTACAAATTACAACGCGATCTCCTCTACGGAAACGTATGCGGGAGCTGTAGCGGCATTCTCTGTAGACCTGAACAAATATGCGGCAGGAACACCTGAGATCAGGTACCAGCAGGTAGGTAACGAGTTCATCATCCAGTGGAAAGACATGGGCCGTTATACAAGCGGAAGCGCGATCGACAGGCTGAGCTTCCAGGTCCGCCTGAACACGGTGACCAACCAGATGAATATTGTATATGCAGCTACATCCTTATTAGCTGCAAGCACAGCCTATCCTGAAGTTGGCTTAAGAGGCGCAAACAATACATTTGCGACGAACGTGAACAACAGGACCGTAATTGCTTCTACAGGGCCGTGGGTGAACTCCACTGCAGGTACAAGCAATGTAAGCTCCTGCTATTATAACAGCGCAGCTCCGGGAACTGTTCCTGCAAACGGAACAACGTTCACATGGAGCATTCCTACGGTAACAACCACCTATTCATGGTCGCCTCCTACAGGCTTGAGCGCAACCAACATCGCGAACCCGGTGGCAAATCCTACCACTACAACCACGTACACACTCACCGCTACAAGCGGATCGTGCACGGCAGTTGATCCTGTAACCGTTACTGTGATCAGCGCTGCTGCTGTAAATGCCGGTACCGACGCAACCATTTGCGCAGGCGGAAATACAACCCTGAATGCAAGCGGAGGAGGAACTTATTCCTGGGCTCCTGCAGCGGGATTAAGCGCAACCAACATCGCAAACCCTGTTGCAAGCCCTGCAAGCACAACCAACTACACGGTAACCGTATCGAACGGAACCTGCAGCTTTACGGATGTGGTACAGGTGAGCGTTAACCCGCTTCCTGCACAGCCGGGTACAATTGCGGGAAGCGCAAGCATCTGCTCGGGCAGCACAAATACGTACAGCATCAGCCCTGTTGCGGGCGCTACTTCCTACACCTGGACCTTACCGGGCGGATGGACGGGCACATCCACAACAACAAGCATCAATGCCACAGCCTCTGCGACCGGAGGCACCATTTCGGTGCTGGCTAACAATGCCTGCGGATCGGGTACCGCTCAAACACTTGCCATTACCATTACAAGCACGCCTGCAACACCGGGCACAATTACCGGTAATGCAACCGTGTGCCAGGGAACAGCCAATACATACAGTGTTGTTCCGGTAGCCGGCGCTGCGTCTTATACATGGACACTGCCGGGCGGATGGTCAGGAACATCAACGACCAATACCATAAATGCCACTGCGGGAGCGACAGGCGGAAACATCACTGTGACTGCTAATAACTCTTGCGGAACAAGCACAGCACAAACACTTGCAGTGGGCGTGAATCCAGTACCTGCGCAGCCTGCTGCCATTACCGGAGCGGCAACTGTTTGCTCGGGCACGGCACAGACATACAGCATTGCAACCGTAAGCGGCGCCACTTCCTACACCTGGACAATGCCGGGCGGATGGACAGGCACTTCAACTACTGAAACAATGAATGCTACTGCAGGCACAACAAGCGGCAACATCACTGTTACAGCGAACAATGCATGCGGAAGCAGCACAGCACAAACTGTTGCGGTAGCGGTGAATTCCATTCCTGCCCAGTCTGCATCCATCACAGGCAGCACAAGCGTATGCCCGGGAACTTCCGGAAATACATATACTGCAGCTATGGTAAGCGGCGCCACTTCCTACACATGGACATTACCGGGCAGCTGGTCAGGAACATCCACTACCAACACGATCAGTGCCACAGCAGCAGCCACAGGAGGCACCATTAGCGTAACTGCCAATAACTCCTGCGGAACAGGAATTCCTCAGACACTGAGTGTAACTGTTACCCCTGCTACTTCACAGCCTGTTGCCATCACCGGCAGCACCACTGTTTGCCAGGGAACGGCAACGACGTACAGCGTTGCTGCGGATCCTGCTGCAACCGGCTATACATGGACATTGCCGGGCGGTTGGTCAGGAACATCAACTACCAATACAATAAATGCTACTGCAGGAGCTACAGGCGGAAACATCACCGTTACTGCCAATAACACTTGTGGAACAAGCGCGGCGCAAACACTTGCCGTGGGCGTGAACGCGGTACCTGCACAGCCTGCAGCCATTAGCGGCGCAGCAGCTGTTTGCTCGGGCACGGCACAGGCATACAGCATTGCAACCGTAAGCGGCGCTACTTCCTACACCTGGACAATGCCGGGCGGATGGACAGGCAGTTCAACTACTGAAACAATGAATGCAACTGCAGGCACAACAAGCGGTAACATCACCGTTACAGCGAACAATGCATGCGGAAGCAGCACAGCACAAACAATTGCGGTAGCTGTAAGCTCTGCTCCTGCCCAGCCGGCTTCGATGTCAGGCACCAACAGCATCTGCCCGGGCTCTGCAGCAGTATACAGCGTAACCAATGACCCGGCTGCAACAGCCTATACATGGACACTTCCTGTAGGATGGTCAGGATCATCAACAACCAACCTGATCATTGCAACGGCATCCTCAACAGGCGGAGTGATCTCCGTGACTGCAAACAACGGATGCGGAAGCAGCGCAGCGCAGTCGATGACAGTTAATATCAACAGCGCGCCTCTGCAGCCTTCTGCAATATCAGGCAGCACAACGGTTTGCAGCGGATCAACAAATACATTCGATGTAACTGCAGATCCGAATGTGACCAACTACATCTGGTCATTGCCTGGCGGATGGTCGGGCAGCTCAACAAGCAACAGCATCATCGCAACAGCCGATGCTACTGCGGGCACCATCACCGTGACCCCAAGCAACGCCTGCGGAATCGGGCCTTCTCAAACACTGGCAGTAGGCATCAGCACGATCCCTGCACAACCGGCAGCAATTTCCGGAACGGCCAGCATGTGTGAAGGAACAACCCAGCTGTACGATGTTACAAATGACGCTTCGGCTACAGGCTATACCTGGACAATGCCTGCGGGCTGGTCGGGAACATCTGTAACCAACAGCATCACGGCAACAGCCGGAGCATCGGGCGGAATGATCACGGTTACTGCCGACAATGCATGCGGAAGCAGCCCTGCACAATCCATTGCAGTAACTGTTGACCCGCTGCCGGCAATGCCTTCTGTGATCGCAGGAAACAACACTGTTTGCGCAGCTTCTTCACAAACGTACAGCATTGCCCCTGTGGCGGGTGCAGCTTCCTATACATGGAGCATCCCGGGCGGGTGGACAGGCAGCTCAGCTACTGAAACCATCACGCTGAACACCGATGCAAGCTCAGGCACTATCATGGTGCATGGCAGCAACGCCTGCGGAAACGGCCCGGATGAGCAGCTCAGCATTACCGTGCAGTCGGCGCCATCACAGCCGGTGCTTGTTTCTGCCGACAGCGTAGTGTGCGACGGCTCAATGGCAAACATCAGCCTTGTGAACGACCCCCAGGCAAGCTCCTATACATGGACGCTTCCTGCAAGCTGGACCGGCTCATCGGCAACAGCGAACATGAGCGCCATTGCAGCCGGAAGCGGCGGAGTGATCACCGTAACGGAGAACAACAGCTGCGGCACAAGTACATCGCTCAGCATCAACACAGTGGTGAACCCTCTGCCAACTGTAACAGTTTCATCCTTCGGAATTGTCTGCGATAACGATGCACCGTTTGCATTAACCGGCGGAGCACCTGCAGGCGGAATTTATTCCGGAACAGGTGTAACAGGCGGAACAACATTCGACCCTTCTGTTTCGGGTGCGGGTATGTTCAACCTTAGCTATGTGTACACAGATGCGAACTCCTGCTCCAACAGCGCAAGCGACAGCATCCAGGTGGATCTGTGCACAGGTGTTGCAGCGTCGGGCAATATGGATGATGTGAAAGTATACCCGAATCCGTTCAGCGACCACACGGTGCTGTACATCGGGGAAGCGATAGAGCTGAAAGGAACAGAGATCCGCGTATTCGATATGCTTGGAAAAGAAGTGATGGTGATCTCTGAGATCCATTCTTACCAGGTAACGATCGGCCGCAAAGATCTTCGTGACGGAATGTATTTCTACCGGTTGATCAATGATTCCAAAGAGATCAGCACAGGCAAGCTGATCATCGAATAGGACAGAATAAAACAGAACGCCTAAACAAAGATCCCCGCTGCTAAAAAACAGCGGGGATTTTTTTTCGGCGCTTCCATGCAGTAAAATTTCGGATATTTGCAGAAATAAATACGCGAATGGAACCTAACGAGGAAAACAACGAAGACCTGAAAAAATATTTTAATTCAAAAGAATACAGCACTGCCATTATCGGAACAGGCGGCGATGAGCCGGCGGCCCCCGTTCTCAACGAAGGAAAAGTATCGGCGCTGATCTCCCTGCTTACCGATCCTGCCAACAAAGAGATCAGGGAAGAAGCGCTGATCACCTTAAAGAAGGAAAAAAGCGGTGACCTGCTGCTTGCTGCGATCGCAAGCCCTGAATCGGCCGGCAAGCAGCATTTGCTTGTTGCAGCCTGCTGGGAATCGGAGATCAACTTCAGCAAATACCTGCCGTTCTTTATTCTTCTCGCGTTAAACGACGATTACCTGGTATCACTTGAAGCTATTACAGTGATCTCAACAATGGAAGGCCCTTTTGAAGAGAAGCACCTCAAGGAAGGCATCATCAAAATAAAGGAAAAGCAGAAAACGATCAGCTCGGAACGGGTTGTATTGTATAACGACCTGGTGGTAACGCTGGAAGGATTACTCCAAAAGGACAAGGAATAACAGAACTACAAATAAAAAAGCGGAAAGAACGATAGGTCCTTTCCGCTTTTTTTATGCTTTATTTTTTACTTCTTCTTATAGTACTTCATCGCTTCAGGCAAAAATGCCTTTATATCAGCGATCCTTGTTTCATCGCTCGGGTGGGTGCTCAGAAGCTCGATCGGCTTTTCACCGCCCTGCGCCGCCATCCGCTGCCAGAAGCTCACCGCCACATTCGGGTCATAGCCCGCCATGGCTGCAAACACAAGCCCCATTTTATCAGCTTCGCTTTCCTGCGTGCGGGAATATTTCAGCATCCCCAGCTGGGAAGTAATTCCATACGACTGGAGGAAAAGATTCTGCGTAGCTTCCGGCTTTTGCGAAAGGGCAACCGATAATGCCACTCCGCCCAGCTGCACCAGCATTGCCTGGCTCATCCGCTCATTTCCGTGGCGCGCGATAGCATGTGCCACCTCATGCCCCATGACTATTGCAAGGCTTGCCTCATCCTGCGTAACAGGCAGCAAACCGGCGTATACCACCACTTTTCCGCCCGGCATGCACCAAGCGTTCACTGTTGGGTCGTCAACTGTATTGAACTCCCACTGGTAGCCTTTGATCCTGTCCTTCATGCCTTTATCGCCCATAAAGTCGGTAACGGCCTGCTGGATCCTCTCTCCCACCCGCTTCACCATCTGCTGGCGCGGATCCGACATTGGCAAGGGAGGATGCTCCGATAAAAATTTCTGGTATTCCGTAAGGCTCATGTTCACGAGCTCAGATTCCTCTACAAGGCTCACCTGCTTGCGGCCGGTGATAGGCACTTTTTCCCCGCAGGAAGTAATGCTGGCGGCAAGCACTAAGCCGATAATGTAATTTTTGATCTTCATAATTTACTTTTTTAAAAGATCAGGATAAAAAAATGTACCAGCCCGGAGAGGAATTTCCTGCCTATTCGATCTCGGCGGTAAGCCCGCGTTCCAGCAAGGCTGTGCACATAGGCTCCAGCTCTTCGTAAGAGCCGCGCTTCACCGAGCATTTCCCTTTATAATGCACAAGGAAAGTGCATTGTTCGGCCTGCACCGGATCGTGCTTGCAGACTTTTATCAGCGATTCGATCACGAAATCGAAGGTATTGAACTCATCATTGTAGAGAATGATCTGTTGCTGGTCAACGCTTACTTCATCGGGTGCCAGCAGCACATCCGATTCCACATCCAGCTCATGTTCCTTGTCAAAATCCCAAATGCTCATTTTCTTTATTTTGTTTCTAATGTTTTTGCCTCTTCAACGCTGATCTTGTTCCCGTTATTGTAAGCCACAATGAACGCATCCTTCACGATCGCGATGATCTCATTTTTCAGGCTCAGCGCTGCATCATACGTTTTGAAATTACCGACAGTATAGATGGTGAGCCCGTTTGCATCCTTATAATTTTTAATGCCCCTGTTCGCGATCTTCAGGAACTGGTTCGCGATCTCCAGCGGCACTTCATCCTTGAAGGCGCCGATCTGCACTTTAAAAACGATCCCGGTATCCACCGGCATGGTGTTATTCTGCGCTACGGTATTCTTCAATTCGGTGCTTGCTGCAGGAGTTGTATTTACAGGGCTTACCGTTTCTGTACGCACAGGCTCCGGGCTTGTTCTTTCAGGTGCAGTACGCACCGGCTCGGGCGTGTTGCTGATCACGGCAGTATTCGGCCTGCCAGAAGTGGATGGAAGCTGGTTAATGTTGCCTGCTGTTGAAAACACACTGCCGCCCTGTGCTTCCAGCTTCGCCGCTTCCGCGAGTGAAATGCGCTTACCCTGGTAATACGCTGTTACAAATGCATCCTTCACGCCTGCATTAACTGCAACGTTCTTCGCTTCGGAGGCTCTTGCAACGCTGTTATAGATGCCCGTGTTGTAGCGGATATTTCCATTCGCAGTATTCTCGGCATACAGCGGCTGGATGTTATATAATTTCGCAGCGCTTACCGGCTGTGAATAAACGCCAACCTGCACGGTGTAAAACAAGCCGCCCACCGCTGCAACATTTTCTGCGGCGGCAGTACCCTGACTGCGGGCTGCCGGCTGTTTACCGGAATCCTGGCTGCCTGCATTGGTAGATGAATTCGCAGCTGAAGGATTTGTGTTTGTAGTTGTTGCGCCGGTATTATCAGCCGCCGGATTTTGTGCTGCAGGAGTGGATGATGTGTTATTTGCTGCAAGCGCAGGATCTTCACCCTGCAGCTTTAGCGCTTCTGCAACGGAGATACGCTTGCCGTTGAGGAACACCACTACAAATGCATCCTTGTAACCAAGCTCCCTGATCTCGTTCTTTACCTGGTCGGCCGTTGAGAACCTTGTAAACAATCCGGCGGTATAACGTGTAAAGCCCTGCGGAGTTGTTTCTGCCGTGATCGGGCTCATGCCTTTGAACTGTTCCGGTGAGATTGGGTTGCGGAATGCGCCGATCTGCACTTTATAGATCAATCCGTCGGGCAGCGTTTCATTCACCGGGATCGGCTTAGCCGCGGAATAAACCGGCTGGGTGCTGCGCACAAATTTCTCCGTTGGCGCCAGCACTACTTTTGAACTGTTACCGGAAGAAGTGGTGTTTGCCGAAGCCTTGCCGGATGTACTTGCATCTGCGGCTGCTTTTCCTGCATCGCCGGAGTTCGCAGGATCGGTAGATTTATTATTATCGGGGTTGGCTTTTGTTTCATTCGCTGCAACATCGGTTGCCTTGCCGGCATCGGTATTTGCTGCCTCAATTGAAGAGCCCGATGTGCTGCCTGGTGTTGTGTTATCTGTATTTGTATTTGTTCCTGCCTGGTTTGAGGCAATATCATTTGTTTTGGCAGCATCCGTATTTTTCGCTACGTCAGTTGAAGCAGTGTTGCCGGAATTAAGAGTGCCGTTTGTTGAAGTCTCATTTGCAGCGGCATCATTCCCTTTTACAGCATCGGAAGATTTACCTGCGCTGTTTGGGCTTGTGCCATTATCTGAAGCCGTATTAGAGTTATCTGAAGCAATGTCCGTTGTACCTGTTGAATTTCCAGCAGCAGTGCTTGACTTACCAGCCCCGTTATTTTTTGCTGCATTATCCGAAGAGGTATTGCCCGAATTGGCAGCAACATCGCCTGCCTTTGTCGTATTCGCTGCGCCCGTGTTAGTATTCGACTGAACCGAAGATACTGTGCCAGTATTGTCCGGAGCATTCACTACTGCAACAAATCCCGGGTTCGCTTTTTTGTAAATGTCTGTCGCTTTCCGTTGCTTATCCAGCGCCAGCTTTTCGTTCACAGCGGCATCTTCAAGGGCTGCCAGCTTATCGCTTGGCGATGAAACCGAAGCAGCCAGCGTACGCGATTGCTGCGCCTTATCGAAATAGAGATTCGATTCGTCCTTCATCATTTCCGCCATTACCACCTGATCCGATTTTCCGGAAGGCGTTGCAGCTGCGATCTGGTTCAGCACATCCTTGTTTGCAATGAACTCCGATTTATTTGCATCACTCGAGAGCTGGGCTGCATCGATCTTTTTAGCATCGGCCTGTTCCATCAGCTCATTCGCTTTTACATACAGCGCATCCTTTTCCTGCTGGCTGCTCTTTTCAGCGGCCTGCGATTTTAATTCGTTCGCCTGCGCGATAAGGCCTTCTGCTTCCTTATCGGCGGCTGCTGCGCTTTTCGATTTCCCGATCGCCGCTGCATCGGTATAATTCACAACAGCATACTGATTATTTTTTGCAGTTGAGCTGTTGCCGGTATTGCCAGTATTATCTGCATTGTCGTTACCCTCACCTGAATTGCTTGTGTTGCCTGCGCTGCTGCCATTATCATTTGCAGTGCTTGTATTTCCTGTAACGGAAGTATTCGCAGTGCCGGTATTTGAACCATTCGGATTGTCAGCATTGCTATTGCCCGAATTGTTCGTGTTGCCCCGAGCTGCATTATCTGCCGCGCCTGTATTATCAGAGGAGGAAGCTATTGCAGGCTGGCTTTGCAGCTCCTTGATCTTCACATCCACATCGTCCGCAGTCTTTTGCTTGTCTTTGATGTCCGACCGGATCGCCGCGATCTCCGTATTCAGCTCTTTCTTTTTTGCTTTGTCCTTTGTGCCTTTCAGCTCTGTTTCTTTTGCCGTCAGCTGATCATTCATGTCGGCAATGTAATACAGGTACGCTTCTTTCTTTTTGGTTTCCTTTTGCAGCTCTGTTCCCGACTTATCTGCAAATGCTATCGCTTTGTCAAGCTTTTCGGCAGGACTAACATTACCTGCATTTGCAGTGGTGTTGGTATTATCCGCTGAATTATTTTCAGATGAGTTCTTGTTTCCGGGATCAACGGCCGCATCCGAAGATTTAGAATTGGCTGCTACATTTCCTGCAGCTGCATCGTTTGCTTTCGCCTGATCGCCGGTAGTGCCGGTAACCACATCATTCGTTTTTGATTGATCCGATGAGGTGTTACCATTAGAGGTTGCCGTGCCATCAGATGATGCGGCAGACTTGTTCCCTGAATTAACAGCTACATCCTGCCCTTTCAGCGCATTGGCCTTATCCGTGCTTGCAGCTGCCAGCGTTTGTTTTTCTTTTGCAAGCGCTTCCGCATCGCTGATCTTTTTAGCAAGCAGGGCTTTCATTTCAGGATCGGTGCTGGCATTCATATCCTGCTTCTGCCTTTCAGCGCTTGCGGTGATCGCTGCCGACCATTCCTTCAGCACTCCCGCTTTTGCAGCTTCGCGGTCGCCGGCATTGCCGATCTTTTCAGCCTCTGCAAGCTTATCCGAAAAGGTTGAATTGATGCTGCCGATGCTGGAGCCTGCATACGAAGATGCATTTTCTGTGCTGCCGTTGTTGCCGTTATTAGCGGCGGCAGCGCTATTGCTGTTGTCAACGGTCCCTGAATTAGTATTCCCCGGATTGCCGGCGGTAGCGGAATTGCTGCTGCCGGAAACATTATCGTTCCCCGTGGTGCTGCCGTTTGAATTTGTTGCGGGTGAGCTGTTGTCCGCAAGCGTACCTTCCTGCGACTTGAGCTTCTCTGCGCTTGTAATTGCGGCCTTTTCATCCGACTGCTTCGATTTCAGCTCTTTCTCCAGCGCAGCGATCTCTGCATTCAGCTCTTTCTTTTTTGCTTTGTCCTTCTCTGCTTTTACTTCTTCTTTTTTATTTGCTATGTCGGTGCTGATGGCAGCCGTCCAGTCTTTATACAGCTCAGCCTTCTTGTTTTCCTTTTCAAGCGGATTGGAAATAGCTTCAGCGGTGGCAAGCTGATCATTGTATTGCTTTGCGTAATCAGCTTTCGTTTCCGCGGTGGTGTTATCAGTGCTGTTGCCGGTGTTACCGTTCGTGTTACCGGCAGTAGAAGCATTGTCTGCAGTGCCTGAACTATTATCAGCTGCTTTATTCTCTGAAGTACTGCCAGTGTTGTCAGCGGATTTATTTCCTGTTGTATTCCCGCCTGCAGCCACATCGGTTGCTTTGTTTTCAGCGGCCGGATTTGATTTCGAATTATCCGCCGAAGCTTTGTCTGTTGGCCTTACAGCAAGCGTTGAATTATCAGGTGTGCTGCTTTTGATCTCATTCACCTGCTGCTCCAGCTTTGATTTATCGATGGCTGCCACACTCGCAGCGGCATCTTCATTCGTGCCTGTTTTCGCTTTGTCAACCACATTGCTCACGAGGTCCATCTCGTTCTTAATGCCATTGTATTCTTTTGTGAGCTTCGCCACTTTCTGGTCAGTCGCCTCGAGGTCTTTCCTGCTCTGTTCGTTATCAGCCCGCAGTCCTGCGATCTGGTCGAGCAATCCCTGTTTCAGGTCCTCTTTCTTCGTCTTCTCCGCATCGGTTTTCAGGGTTTCCATCAGCGCGAGGTTGTCGGCGATCTCCTGCTTAATATCTGCGGAGGCTTGGGTTGCCTTGTCGAGCTCACGCTTCTTCACATCGGCATCCATTTTCAGCCCCGCGTAAATATTATCAGGCTCTGCAGTTCCGTTCTTCTCGCTCAGCGCTTCAAGCAGCTTTTCCTGCTCTTCCAGCTTCGCCAGGGCATCCGCTGGGTTCTTCGATTTCACGGCAGCTTCAAGGTCCTTCGCATATTTCAGTGAAAGATCGGCTTCCTCATCCTTTGCAGCGGCTTTCTGCTGGAGCTTCTTCGCAATGTTGAAGGCGGCAACGGTTTCCTGGTTCAGCTCTTCCGATTCTATGCGTGCCATGTTGGCCTCATCGACCACAGCCTGCTTCTTCACATTGTCGCTCATGCTGTTCGCATCCGACATCAGCTGCGTGGCTTCCCTTGTTTTATTCTGTGCGAGCTCATTTTTCTGGTTGGCAATGTTGAGCGCAATATCCGCCTGCTCCTGCAGGTCTTTTGCTTCCTTCTCCGCCTCCTTCGCATCATCGTAAGCGATCTTCACAATGGCATCGTTGCTGAGGCTGGCAGGATTTGAGCTTGCTTTCGAATTGGCGTTATTGCCCGCGTTTTCATTCTTCGCAGAGTTATCGGCAGCCTTTCCATTGTCCGTATTTTTTGCGGCACTGTTCTGCGCGGAAGCATCCTCGGCTGTGCTGCCGCCGTTATTCTTCGCTGCTGCCGCCGCATTCGCTGCATCTACGCCAGCTTCGAGCTTCGATTTCTCCTTGATGAAATTCAGCGCAAGCAGATAGCTCTGGTCATCCACGGGCTCATCAAAGAGGTTCTTCACGATCAGCTTATCGGTTCCCGGCTCATAGCTGATCTCCTGCTTCAATGGCTTGAACTCGTACTGTGTTGGCAATACAACCACTTCCGACTGCGTATTGAAGCCGGCCGCTTCCACCGTATACATAAAGCGCCCGCCGTTCGGCAGGTTCACGAGGTAGCTTCCCGATTCCTTTGCATTGTAAATTCCGAGGATAGTATTATCGCCAAGGTCTTTCACGGTGATCTTCACATCGAGCGCCTGGTTATCCTTGGTCTTGATCACCATGCCCTTGACAATAGCCACATCGATCGGCCGGCGCTCCACATTGATGTGAAACACTGCGGTTTTACCGGTTTTGCTGGAGCGCGCGGAAGAAAAATACGCTTCCTTTTCATCCTCGTTGGTCACATACAGGATGTCGTCATCGGGCGTATTGATAGGAAAATCAAGGTTTACAGGCTTGTTCCAGGTATTGGTCTCTTCGTTCAGCGTGGTCTTGAAGATATCGTACCCGCCCATTGAATTGTGGCCTTTCGAGCAGAAATACAGCACTTTCCCATTCGGATGGAGGAAAGGATAATCTTCATCATACTCTGTATTTACAGGATAGCCGAGCGTTTGCGGCTTGCTCCATTCGCCGTTCGGCAGCTTGCGGATAATGTAGATGTCTTTTCCATGCTCGAGGTCGTCGCCATAGCTTGAAAAATAAACCTGGTTGTTGTTGGAGGCAAGATAGATGATCGATCTTTCCTTTTTCTTTTTGTCGAGCGAAGTGCGGAAGGCTGCTTCATCGGGCTTAGTGAGCAGCTTTCCGCCGAGGTCGGAAATATCGTATGCCCGGTAAAAATCGGCGCGGCTAAGCTCTTTTTTTTCGATCACCACGAGGTCGGTGATGTTACGCAGCAGCTTCTTCCCGTTCTTGCACATTTCGATCTGCCGGTCCACCTGCAATTTTTCAGCCTTCGCTTCGGAAGCGACTTTCAGGTAGGCTAAATATTGGGCGATGGCATCGTCGAAGCGGTAATTGAGATGATAGGCTTTGGCAAGATAGAACAGCACCTCTTTTTCAACATCGGGCTTTTTGGCTGCGTACTCAAGAAATGGAATGGCTTTTTCCTTGTCGTCGCTCGCATACAGCATACATACGCCAAGGCGGTAATTGTAATTAGGATCTTTCGGGTAAAGGCTGGCAAGCTGGGAATATAAGGGATAAGCTTCCTCAAACTCATCGTCTTCGAAAAGCTTCAGGGCCTGCTGCTTCAGCTCCTCTTCCGATGCAAATGCGGCCTGGCCATACGCAGAGCGCAGTCCGGGCAAACTTACAAGCAGAAGCAGGATAATAAACCGTAAATGCTTATTCATATAAAAGCCCAGGCGCCCTGGGGATGTATTCGGTAAAATTAAACTCCGGAATAAGGCTCTTTCCCTACCAAAATCACCCTTTATGTCTATGTATTGCCTTAACATACAAATTTAAGATTTTTATTGTATTGATGCCATTCTTTCTCATTTTCCATAAAATGAAGAACAGGGGAAAATAAATGGATGACTTCACCGTTTGATCTGCGCATCATCGTTATATTTGCCATTATGAAGTACAGCAATTACCTCTCCTGTTTTATTCTCATTTCCGCACTGTTCTTTTCCGCTTGTAAAAAGGACGAATTCCTTACCGACTCCTCCGCAAAGCTTGAATTCTCAACCGATTCGGTGCTGTTCGACACGGTGTTCACCACGCTGGGGTCCACCACAAAAACCTTCCGCATCTACAATACACACAGCCAGGCCATGAATATTTCGAGGATCTACCTCGCCGGCGGAAGCACCTCCCCTTTCAAGCTGAATGTTGACGGTATTTCCGGAAAGAATATCCCGGATGTGGAGATCGCGGGGGGCGACAGCCTTTTTGTGTTCGTACAGGTAACCGTTGATCCGACGGGCGTTTCCAATCCATTGCTCATAAAAGATTCGATCATTTTTGAAACCAACAATAACATCCAGGATGTAAAGCTTACGGCTGTGGGGCAGGATGTGTACCTGCACAAGCCCGATCATTTCCCGCTTACAGGCTTTCCCGCTTACTCGATCATCAATTGCAACGATGTATGGACCAACGACAAGCCGCACCTGATCTTCGGCTACGCGGTGGTGGATTCGGGCTGTACGCTTACCATGCAGCCGGGCACGCGCGTGCACCTGTACAAGAATGCCGGCCTGCTGGTATTTAAGGACGGAACGCTGATCGTGAACGGAACAAAGAACAACGAAGTGACCTTCCAGGGAACAAGGCTGGAGCCGGATTATAAAGATATCCCGGGACAATGGGGGCAGATCTGGCTGTATGCCGGAAGCAAGAACAATGTGATCAATTACGCCATCATTAAGAATGCCGGCATCGGGATAAGGGTGGATACGGTTGTAACGCCGGGAGTTCCAACACTGAGGCTCAGCAACACCATCATTAAAAACATGACGGCCGCGGCGGTGTACGGCCTTGGCGCACATATCAGGAGCTACAACTGTGTGTTTGCAAATTCAGGACAATATGTTGCAGCGCTTACCATTGGCGGAAAATACACGTTTGAGCATTGTACATTTGCCAATTTCTGGAGCGGAACCACTACGCGCACCACGCCTTTGCTGGTGATCAATAACTATTACACCAGCGGCAGCTTCGTGATCCTGCGCCCGATCGACAGCTGCTTATTCAAGAACTGTATCCTGTATGGCGACCTGCCTGATGAGATCGGGCTCGACTCCACAACCCTCGCGCCTTATCCTCCAAGCTATATCAATTACCAGTTCGACCACTGCCTGCTGAAAACCACCAAGAGCATTACAAACAGTCATTACATCAGCTGCTATAAAAACCTGAACCCGGGGTTTGTAAATGCCAGCGCAGGAGATTATCAACTGGAAAGCACTGCTGTAAATAGCTTTGACAAAGGCACCACACCGAGCGTGCTTATCGACCTGAACGGGAATTTCAGAAGCGGATTCAACCCCGATCTCGGCGCTTATGAATTTCAGTAAATGATCCATGGATTACACTGAACGTTTAACGCAGGAACATTCGCGATCCAATACCGATGCCATTGCAGGAGCGATCGGCAGCGATCCGGCGGAATTCAAAAAGATCATCAACATTCTTTACACTGCAAAAGCACCATTGCCGCAGCGCGCTTCCTGGCTGCTTGCAGTGGTCAGCAGGAACCACCCGGAGCTGATCACGCCGTACGTACCGCAATTCATCAACTCTGTTTCAGGGTTCACTATCGATGGCATTAAGCGTAACATGATGAGCGCCCTGTGCACACAGAACATTCCGAAACGCCTGCAGGGAAAGCTGGTAAGCATCTGCTTCGACTTCATCCTTTCCCCTTCCGAAACGGTTGCCGTTAAAGTGCTTTCGCTCGACATCCTCGCGAAGTTCATAAAGGATTACCCGGAATTAAAAAATGAGCTGACGGCTGCGATCGAAGACCAGCTGCCGAAAACAACGATGGCTTTTCATTCGAAGGGAAGGAAGGTTTTGAAGAAGTTGGGTTCGTAGTTGGGAGTTCGTGGTTCGTAGTTCGTGGTTTACACACCCCTTGCCCCTCTCAAGAGGGGAATAGGCGCTGCTGCCATCGAGTGCATTTTTCCGTATTAATAATTTAACTGAAATCATTAATAAGATTCTGTAGTTGAATTTCAGCAGTATCAATTCCCCTCTTGAGAGGGGTTAGGGGTGTGTTTTGAAATAACAACTTCCTTCTTCCGCCAATACCCCACAAAAAATATGATCAGCCCCACCAATCCCATCGCGAACGTGAAAAAGGTTTGCCCTGCATGGATCAGCGTGGCGAGTGTTTTTCCCATTAAGCCGCCGAGGCCATACAGCAGGCAAACCTGCTGCACCAGGAAATGATAGGCTCCCATTCCGCCGCCCTGGATGGGCACTGAGCGCCCAATGCTGCCGATGCTCAGGATCGTAAGGCAGGCACCCCAGCCAAGCACGGAGGTTTCTTTGAACACGAAGAACCAGAAATAGGTCATAAGAAAATAACAGATCCAGATGAGCGCGGTGTATCCGATGAAAAGCCCTTTTCTTTCCAGCTTCCCGATACTTGTCAGCCCATCCTTTAATCCCTGCACAAACTGCAGCACAAGCCTCGGGGAGCGCTCCCGGATGTATCTGCGAAAATAAAAGAAGAGGAGAGCCGCAAGCCCCATCACCGTGATTGCGCCGATAAGAATAGTTTGATTGCCGTTCTGAATTTTGAGGATGACGCCTTCGTAAAATGGCGTTACCACATTTTCTTTTACAAACTCAATGATCACGCTGAACTGCAGCAGCAAGGTAAGCAGCAACACCAGCAAGAGGCTGACCACGTCCACCACGCGCTCGATGATCACGGTGCCGAGCAATTGCATGAAGGGAATGTTGTGCTGCTTTTTCAGCGAGAGGCATCTTGTTACTTCACCTAAGCGGGGCACTGCAAAATTCACGAAATAGCTGATCGATAAAGCGGAAAAGGCATTCGCAAAGGAAGCCTCGTAACCCACGGCCCTGATGAGCATCTGCCAGCGCAGCGTGCGAAAAATATACACCATCACGGAAACGAGCATCACCATGTAGAACCAGGAAAAATTCCCGGTGCTGATCGTCGCCCTCATCTCATTAAGATCGAGGGTCCTGAAAAACAGCCATGAGAGCGTGATCCCGAGGGCCAGCAGCACGATGTATTGAACGGATTGTAGGGCTTTCTGCTTCATCAGAACTGGAACTGCTGCTGGCTGAGCGCCGAAAGATAATAGCTGTAAAGGAATGCTGTAACCACAGCAACAAGAAAGCAGGCGATGCCGATAAAGATGACGAGCACTTTTCCGCCTACGCCAAGATCTTTTATTGGCGGTGTTTGCAGGATGTCGTTCACCCCGCTGATGACCTTGTCTTCATTCTCTGCAGGCACATGCTCAGCCCGGCGGATGATCCTTGAATAATATTTAATATGTTCGGCAAGCACATCCCTGATCGTCCAGTATTCACGGTCGGTAAGCTCTTCATAGGTTTTGGAAAGGTCGATGCCGAGCTCCCTGATCTCCTGCCTTGCCTTTTTCACCTGCGACTGATTCACCAGCTGCATGATCAAAAGGTACGGAACAAGCAGCAGGTAATAGGATTCCAGCACCACACAAAGCACGATGAGGATAATGATAGAGATGGAAATAAAAACGGTATTGATGATCTCGTTATTTTCGAAGAACATCGACTTCAATACTTTTCCTCCATCGAGCGGCATTATGGGAAGCATGTTGAACAGGTTGAGGATCACAAAAATATTTGCAGCGCCGAACAAGGCCGCGTTCTGCTGCATGTAGCCGGCGATGGCCAGTCCGAAGCCGATGAAAACGCCCGGTACCGGGCCGGCAAGCAGCATGATCACATTCTGCCGCTGCGAAATGCGGCTTTTGCTGCCCGTAACATACGCGCCGAGCAGCGGCACGAAGAATATATTCACATCCTTGTAGCCGAAGGCTTTCATTGCAATGAGATGCCCCATTTCGTGGATGATGAGCGCAAGGGTTAAGAGAAAGATACTTTTAAGGTCCCAGCTGAAGAACAGGTAAAACACGAGGATATACAATCCGAAGCTCAGCAGCGACTTAGCGATCGCCTGTCCCTTTTCGTTCATTTCGGGCTTTGGAGGATAGCTTGTTTCCGCGATCGCGGGTTCTGAAATGATCTGTTCTTCCATAGAATGTGTTTCGGACAAAGATAAAATTAATTAGGATGTGAGAGACGGTACACCTTGCAACCAACACTTCTCGATACTCTCCCTTCGGTCGATCCCGATAGCAATCGGGACGAAGTGACATCCTACACGCTCAGCAAAAACTCCTTCTTCCCGTAGCTCTTCCCGTTCACCATGATCTCCAGAGCGTGCTTTCCGGCGTAATGCTTCCGCGTAGAGAAATCTTTGAAGGATTGCATTTTGCTGATCGTTACGTTGGCGCCGGGCTCCAGGCGGAGCTCTTTCAGCTTGAACACTTTTCTTCCGGGTGTGCCCGATTTTTTTGCGTAATAAACGGCATAATCGATCACCAGCTTTTGCGCTTTGCTTTTTTCAGAAACAATGCTGAAGCTGAAACCGAGATCGTCACCCAGCTTTATTTTCGGGCTTTTCAATTTTAAGTTCTTCAGCCCCACTTTTACGTTCTTCTCAAAATCAAACACAGCAAGGGATCCGGGATGCCCTTTTTTAATAAGCGTTCTGCTGGCATGCTTGATGATCCATGCCGTATGCTCATTTTTTTTATCCCAACTGTTCACAAGGCTGAGCATCCAGTCGGTATGCGTACGTGAAAAATCATTGAGATGGTTCGCCACTGACTTTTTCACATACAGCTCAGCATCGGCTTTGAGCTTTTCGAGGATCGGCTTTGTAAGCTCCGGGGTGGCCATGATCTCCGGGATGTTGAACGACCATGGCAATCGCGGCCTGCAGCCTTCGCTTGCGAGCCTTCTTACATGCACATTTTCATCATCTGCCCATTTGTTCATCACCTTAAGGGTTCCTTTCAGATCGCGCTTTAAATACTCGCGGATGGCAAATTCGGAAGTGCCGAACTTGGTAAGCTCCTTTAATGCATCCAGCGATAAGCTCACCTGATCATGTCCGTATTGTCCCACAAAATCGGGAAAGATGAAGCAGGTATAATGCGATTTGAATTCGGGGATCACGTTGTAAATAATATCCAGTGAGCGGCTGTAATCCGCAGGCAGGTACTTTTTCATGGTTACCGTGGTATGGCGCAAGCGCTGGTTGAGCGACATCTCTTCGAGGCCCTTCAGCACATCTTTCTGAAACTTTTCCGCATGAAAATTTTTATCTGCTTTGGTAAATCCTATCGCTAAGCGCTCATAGAATTTTTTATTGAACATGTCTTTTAATGCCTCGGCCATGGTGCAATTGGAGAATTTTTGAATTGTTGAATTGTTGATCCTGCTAATTTAATGATTTTAGCGTCAGTTCGAGTGGCGAGGTAACTGCAACCAATACTTCTCGATACTCTCCCTTCGGTCGAACTCGAAGTGACATTCCAAATCAATATAAAGTTTAGAATTATAATAGCGTCAGTTCGAGTAGCGAGGTACGAGCGTATCGAGAACAAGCATACTTAATCATACTGCAACCGACACTTCTCGATACGCTTCACTACGTTACGCACTCGAAGTGACATTCCGTTACTACGCATTATACAGCTCCATTACTGTGATCTCCGGTAAGATCCCTACCCGTCCGGGATAGCCAAGGAAGCCAAGCCCGCGGTTCACGTAAATGTGCTGGTTTTCCTCGGTATACAAGCCGGCCCATTCCTTATACACATACTGTGAAGGGCTCCATTTAAATCCCGGGATCTCGATGCCGAACTGGAAGCCGTGCGTATGGCCGCTGAAGGTAATGTCGACATCCTTGTATTCCTTTCTCACCTGCTTTTCCCAATGCGAAGGGTCATGCGAGAGCAGCAATTTCACCGGGTAATTTTCGGTTCCCGCATGCGCTTTCTTCATATCGCCGTACTTCGGGAAATTCAGGTTGCCGCCCCAGTTCTCGATGCCGATAAGCGCAATGGCATCATCGCCTTTGCGCAGGGCTACGTGCTCGTTCATCATCAGCTTCCAGCCCAGCTGCGCATGCTTTCTTTTCAGCTCTTCCAGGTTGGCGATCTTTGCTTCCGGGCTTTCCCAGCTTACGTAATCGCCGTAATCGTGATTGCCGAGCGTGCTGTACACACCCATTGGCGCGGTGATCTTTTTCAGCACTTCCATGAAGGGCTCCACTTCCTCGGAGCGGTCGTTCACGAGGTCGCCGGTAAAGAAAACGATGTCGGCCTTTTGCTCATTTACAATGCGGACCGCTTCTTCGAGCGGACCGGTGGAGACAAAGCTGCCGGAATGAATGTCGGAGATCTGCACGATCTTTAAACCGTTAAAGGAAGCCGGAAGATTTGGCAGAATGACTTTCTGGCGATGCACCTTATAATCGAAGGCGCCTTTCACCATCCCGTAAAGGAAGCTTGCAAAAGGCAGCGCTGCCATGCCGAGGGCAACATAGTTCAGGAATTTAAGGCGTGAAATGGCGTGTGGGCTGGGAGCAATTTCGCCGGCAACAGGCTGCGGGGCTTTAACAAGATAGCTGCCGATCCAGCGGAAAAGACGGATGATATCGTCCACCGCAATAAAAACGGAACCGATAATTTTAGAGATGAGCACCATGATCACAAATGCAAAAAGGTAAATGCGGACCACTTTGGGCCATTCCTGGATAGGGATGAAAGTTGGTGTTAAGAACAAGAGAAAAGCAAAAGCCGTAAATCCCCAGTAAATATAAAACACAAGGTTCTTCCGGGTGGCGCTGCTCCCGATCATGATCGTGCGGATAGCCTGGTAAAAATAAACGTCAATGAGCACTAAAAGAGCGCCAATGATTAAAATGCGGAAAGCGATCGACATACGGTGATAATTAATTCGTGCAAAACTACGGAAACTTTTTTCGATCACAAAGTTTCCATTTGATTTTATGCTAAAATTAACAGAACTTTAATTTTTACAAATCCACCTTTCGATTCAATCAATAACTTTGCATTATGACAAGATCAAACGCATTCCTCGCTTTATTCATCACACTTCTCTCTTATTCCCTTACTGCCCAAAACACAAAATCAAAGCCTGCGCCCAAAACGCCTTTTGCATTGGGAGTGGTCGATAAGATCCAGTCGGCACAGCTTTCCGAAAGCCGTACACTGAACATATACTTACCCGATGGCTACAACGATTCAGCAGCAAGCTACCCGGTGATCTACCTGCTCGACGGATCCGCGAATGAAGATTTTGTGCACATTACAGGTGTAGTACAGTTCCTTGTGATGATCGGAAAAATGCCGCCTTCCATCATTGTCGGGATCGCAAATGTTGACAGGCGAAGGGATTTCACTTTCCCAACCACCATACCGCAGGACCTGAAAGATTTTCCCACTACCGGGCATTCCGATAAATTTATGCTCTTCATTGAAAAAGAGCTGCAGCCTTATATTCAGAAAAATTACCGCACAACAAGCCGCAAGACGATCATCGGGCAATCGCTGGGCGGACTGCTTGCCGTGGAAATATTATTGAGAAAACCGGAGCTGTTCACCGATTACCTGATCGTGAGCCCGAGCTTATGGTGGGATAATGAGTCGCTGCTGGCACTGGCTCCCGGCTTGCTGAAAGAGCATCCCGGCAAAAAGGCCAATGTATTTATTTCCGTTGGCAGTGAGGGAAAGATCATGCAGGGCGATGCTGCAAAGCTGCTTGAATTGCTGAATGCTTCGGGTGACAAAGAGATGAAAGCAACGCTTCTTACCTTACCGGAGGAGGATCACCTGACTATCCTTCACAACGCCGCGTATAAAGGATTGGAGGCTTTAAACCCTCCGAAAGAAAAGAAATAAGGCATACTGCAAAAACTATTTCGCTTTTCTCTCCAGGCTGATGTTCTCATCGCCCGGCTGATAGGGCAGGTAGGTCACAATGAACTGCATCATCTCATCCGATGTGCGCATGCTTCCCTCCCGCTCTGCCACGAGGCGCGGCGGAGAAAAAGGATTGTTCGGATTTTTCCGCGTATTATCATAAACGGCTTCCACGTGAATTCTTGCGCCCCGCGGAATTTTCAGCATCTTCCTGTACGTGTAAAAATATTGCCAGCGGAAATCCCATTTATTAATGCGGATCATCGGGATGGTATCGCCCTGCTGCGTTACTGCGTATGCAAGAAAGCTCTTCCCGAGCAGGTGCATGTGCGGGTTAACGGTGAGCACGGAGATATCGAACGGGAGCGTATAATCGGATGTGAATGTCATGACCGTATCCGGCGGGACCACCAGCGGCGGCACAATGGGCGATACGCCGTAGGTTCCCATCTGAAATTCCTGCGTAGGTCGCTTCGGCGGCGCATCCGCGAAGAAAACATTGAAAGCGGTCTGGTCGCTTGTATCCACCCGTGAAGGGCCGTAATGCATGTCTTTAAGGAAGATCGCACCTTTTTGTGCAAGCTTGAATCCGCCGATGCCTGCGGGATAAATGGGCGGAGTAACACCGGGAAGGTAGTTGGTGACCGACTGCGTGAGCATGGGAAAAGTTCCGTCATCGTTCGGAAGGTCCAATGCCTTGTAGGCTTCCAGCGTATTGGGATAATCGTTGATGTCTACCGCTACATTTCCTTTCATCACATCCTTACGCTTTCCGGGCAGGTAGCTCAGCAGCTGCGCATTCACATGATGCACCAGCTTGCGGTTGCCGGGCACCACCTCGATAGTGCTGATGTATTGGTCTGCGGGCAATTCGTAGGGCACGCGCATGAGCAGGAAGCGGTCCTTCCCATCGCCTTTGATCTTATAAACATCACGCAGCTTTATCACAAGGTCGGGCTTGCCCAATTGCGATCCTTCCGGGAAAACCGGCGCTGGCGGCATTTTAGAAGGGTCGCCGGGCGCGCATCCTTCATCCACCCATTTCCCGATGAGGCTGATCTCTTCCGGCGTAAGCACTTTTTCATCTATAAAGTGTGTGTAGGTTGCATCTGCTGGCCAGGGCGGCATAAAGCGGCTGGCCGTTACAAATTTGATGAGCTTGCGGCGGGAAGAAACATCCTCATAACTGAACAGCTCGAAAGGCCCGGCCTCGCCTTTCCGGTGGCAGGAAGAGCAGTTTTTATAAATAATCGGCGCTATGTGCTCCGAAAATGTAATTTTTTGGGGTGCTTCACCGTTTCCACACGATACCATGTAAAACACAAGCAGGAGAAGGCCGGGAATGGAAATGTATCTTTTGCCTTGCATGTGAGTTATATAAACAGATCGAACATTCATTTTCCCTTGGAGCTGTAAAATTACAAAACAAAACCATTTAACCCAATGTGGAAGTAATTCCTGCAAACCTGTGGCAGGATATTTTAGTTAACACTGCGGGTGAAACTTAATTCTATTGGCCATGGATCTACCTTTTAAGATTATCGGGAAGCATCGTTCCTTTCGTGTTGCAGGCGATTCAATGCCGCCGCTGAAAGACGGAGCGCTTATTATTGGAAGCCGCATGAAATCATTTGCGGACGTAAAGGACGGGGAAACGTACATCGTGGTCACCACCGATGGGGAAGTTGTGTACAAGCGGCTTTACAGGGACAAGAACAAGCTGAACAACGTGTTCGAGTTCCATTCCGACAACCCGGTTTACGCGCCCTACACCGTGCAGGCTGAGAACATTGCGGAGATCTGGAATTTCGTATGCAGCGTTAACATGGATAGCTTTGACCCGGAAAAGCACAACATTGAAAATGTGATCCGCTTTTTACGCTCCTACCGCGTGGAACTGTGCAAATAGCATTGTTCAAAACACCGTTGACAAATTCATTCCGCCGCGAAGGCAAAAGCAAACAGCCGGCCTTATCTTTGTACGTATGAGCGGTTTTACAAAAATCACATTCATCTTTCTTTTCAGCGTTTCTGCGCTGCTGCTGCACTCCTGCAAATCGCGCGGGCCGCATAACGAGTACCGTGAAGCGAAGGTGCGTGTGAGCGAGCGCGAAATGGCGAAGGATAAAAAGATCATCCGCAAAGGCAACAAAGCCTATAAAAAGCAGATGCGCAGGAACCGGAAACACTTGTTCGGCAAGGCGCGTGCGCCAAAAGACTGATCAGCGCGCATTGCTTTTCGGGAACATCGCCTTATCGGGATATTTCACCAGCTCTTCAAGGATCTTTTTAATGAGGTTGCTCCGGATACCGGATGCCATTTTTGGCTCCACAAGGTAGGTCAGCGTAAGCTCCACCCAGGTATTTGTATTGATGCGGTAGGATACAAAAGGATATTCCTTGATGTCGAGCTCATCCACCGGCGTTTGCTTCACCAGCTCCTTGAACTCTTCTATGTTAGCCTCCATTTCCTTTCCCAGCTCTTTTCGCGCCACGGTCTTGATCTTATCCGTGATAAAGGTTAGATCGCTTTCATACGCCACATGAAAAGGGATCTCATTCCAGATGTAAGGAAATTTCTGCCAGGAATAATTATAGATCGCCGATTCGAACACCATGCTGTTCGGGAAGCGGATCAGCCGGCCGCTCGGAACATCGTTCGTGAGGTAATCGCCGCCAAACTCCCAGAGCGTGGTATCGAGGTAATTGATCTCCACCACATCGCCTTTGAACTCTTCGATCTGGATGCGGTCGCCCACATGATACGGCGCCCGGATAAGAATGTTGATCCAGCCGATGAAGGAGCTGATGGGCGTTTGCAGCGCAAAGCCGAGGATCAGCGAGATCAGCCCCAGCGATACTGCCGCCGTGTACCAGTTCTTGAACAGGAAGGAGATGATCACAAAGCAGATCAGCAGGATGCTCATAAGCCGCAGCAGCTTGATCAGGTTATAGCTGACATGCCGCTTGTGCGCTTTTTTAAGGATGATCTTTTCAAGGACCTTGGAGGCCGCTAAGATAAGTGAGGAGAAAAATGCACCCAGCAGGCATTTCTGCACAAGCCCGAGGTACTCTCCGAAAAAATGGAATACACGTAATTTTAACAGGAAGTATACGGTGATGAAGATCAGCGCAAAGCCAAGCCAGGTGCCAAACCAGATGTTCTTATGACGAATGTTCTTAGTGGTCGCCTTTTCAGGCTTCGAGCTTTTTGTATGTTTTATATCCATATTGAACGGCTATTATTTTTTTAGCTATTCAAAACGGATGCCCGGGAAGACCTGGAATTGGAATGATCGGATGATCGCCTTAAAGCATTTTGGTGCGCTTCACGAGGTAAGGCATTAGCACCTGGTCGAAGCCGAGGTTAATATCGGCCTCCACAAAATCGATCTTGTACTGTCCGCATTTGAGCATCAGCTCTTTTTTGTGCTCCGCCATTTCCTTCAGGTAGCTTTCCTTGATCTCGTTAGGGTGCAATTTCACTTCCTCCCCTGTTTCCATGTCAATAAAGCGGTACGGGCGGTTCTCGAAATCAAAATCGAGCTCCTTCTGCTTATCGTTTACGTGGAACAGGATCACCTCATGCTTGTTGTGCTTCAGGTGCTGAAGCGCGGAAAACAATTCTTCAGCATCCGCCTGCGAATCCATCATATCGCTGAAGATGATCACCAGCGAGCGCTTGTGCACGGCTTCCGCGATCTGGTGCAGGGCTTTTACAGCGGAGGTTCTTTTGTGCTCATCCGGCCTGTGGGGCTGGATCATTTTTTCGAGCTCGTGGTAAAGCATTTTGTGATGCAGCGAGCTCGACTTTGCAGCGGTCTGCACTTCGATGTGGTCGGAGAAAACGCTTAGCCCTACCGCATCCCGCTGCCGCTTCAGCAACCCGATAAGCGCGGCGGCGCAATAAACGGAAAAGGTGATCTTGTTGTCTTTCGCATTTTTACCTTCCGGAACCGGGAAGTACATGGAAGAGGAATTGTCGATGATGATCTGGCAGCGGAGGTTGGTCTCCTCCTCGTAGCGCTTGATGAACAACTTATCGGTACGGCCATACAGCTTCCAGTCGATGTGCTTTGTGGATTCGCCCTTGTTATACAGGCGGTGCTCTGCAAACTCCACGCTGAAGCCATGAAAGGGGCTCTTGTGAAGCCCGGTGATGAATCCTTCCACCACCTGCTTCGCGATAAGCTCGAGGTGTGTAAAAGGCTGTAAAGGCTGCTGATTGATCTGGTTCACAGGAAGAAATTGAATTCAAAAATAAAGTCAAAATCCAAAAGCTGAACGATCAGGCTTTTGAATTTTGACTTAAGATCTTTTAACTTGAGCTTAGAGCAATGCTTTCAGCTTCGCATCCAGCACCGCTTTCGGAACTGCGCCAACCTGCTTGTCAACTACTTCTCCGTTCTTAAAGAAAAGGATAGTAGGAATGTTGCGGATGCCGAACATGCTTGAAATATTCGAGTTAGCGTCCACATCCACTTTTCCAACCACTGCTCTATCTGCGTAGTCTTTCGACAGCTCTTCTACTACTGGCCCTACCATGCGGCATGGCCCGCACCATTCTGCCCAAAAGTCAAGTAATACCGGTTTGTCTGATTTTGCCACTAACTCCTCGAAGTTAGCATCTGTGATTTCTAATGCCATTTTAATTTTTTTTAAATTATGAATGAATAGATAGTTTTAGTTTTCAATAGAACCATAAAGGTAAGATTGAGTTCTTATATAGACAAATGATTTGCCAAATAGTTTTCGTGACAGAACGGCATCTTTACAGTGAAATTCCTTTCTTTTCAGGGACACAGAATAAAAACAGGCCAACCCGCGTTTTGTTCAGGCAGACAGCATGCTTTTCAAATAAAATGCTGATCTTTAAGCATAATTTCATACGATTTTTATGATCCTCAACACTACTCCGGGCAAAAAAAAGATTGTTCCCATCCTCCTTGCAGGCTTATTGCTGATCGCATTTAATGCAACACTGCTTGCGCAGTTCAATTATAAGGTGGAAGGCATTGTAAAGGAAGACGGCAAACCGCTGGCCGGCGCAGTTGTCAGCATTTTCGATTTTGAGAATGTAAAGGTAAAGGATATTGTGACCACCGCAGCAGGCACCTGGAGCTATAGCCTCAAGCCGGATGAGGAATACAACATCTTTATCACCAAGCCCGGCTATATCAATGTAAAGATCATGTATTCCACCATCGGGATCGCACCTGCCGATGCTAAAAAGTTTAAAGGCACCTCCAATCCGCAGGTGGAGCTTTTCCAGCTGCCGGCCGATGCCAAGCTGGTTGCGAAGCTTACCGAAACCCTCAACAAGCCTTACCTGAGCTATTATTACAGCGCCGACGACAATGCCATGATCGGCGATGAAACGCTGAACCAGGCCATGCAGCAGGATATGGCAAAGCTGCAGAAGCTATCGGACGGCCCAAAAGCCGCCGCCAAAGAAGCTGCCGAGCTGGAAGCAAATTATACGGCCGCCATTTCCAAAGGCGACAAAGCGCTCGCTGCCAAAAATTACTCACAGGCCAAAGAAGGCTACAATGAAGCGCTGGCATTAAAATCATCGGAGCAATACCCGAAAGCGAAGCTGGCGGAGATCGACAAGATGATGGCGGATGGGGCAGCGCGTGAGAAGGCAGAGAAGGAAAAAGCTGCGGCTGATGCTGCAGAAAAAGAAAGATTGGCAAAAGAGAAAGCTGCCGCTGATGCGAAAGCCTCGCAGGAAAAAGCAGAGAAGGACAAAGCGCTTGCAGATGCCGCAGCAAAGGAGAAAGCTGAAAAGGACAAAGCTGCCGCCGATGTTGCGGAAAAAGCACGGATCGCAAAAGAGAAAGCTGCTGCCGACGCTGCAGAAAAGGACAAGCTGGCGAAAGAGAAAGCCGCTGCAGATGCTGCTGAGAGAGACAGGATAGCGAAAGAAAAAGCGGATAAAGATGCAGCCGAGAAGGACCGCATAGCAAAAGAAAAAGCGCTTGCCGATGAGAAAGCGGCAAAAGAAAAAGCCGAGAAGGATAAAGCCGCTGCCGAATTAGCTGCGAAGGCAAAAGCGGAGAAAGAAAAGGCCGATGCAGAGGCAGCTGAAAAAGCAAGGATCGCGAAGGAAAAAGCAGATAAGGAAAAGGCAATTGCCGATGCGGCCGAAAAAGAACGCCTTGCAAAAGAGGAAGAGAAACGCGTGTTTGAAAAGAAATACAAAGGCTTTATCACCAGGGGCGATTCCGCTTTCATGGCGAAAAACTACCCGGTTGCCAAAACAGCATACACTGAGGCGCTGGGCATGAAGCCGGCTGATGAATATCCAAAGGCGAAGCTTGTGGAGATCGACAAGGAGATCGCGAATGCGGAGCTGTTCAAGAACGACCTTGCTAAAAAATATCCGCTGGGCGTTACCGAAGAAAAGGTGAAGGAAGGCAGCAACAACATCACCCGCAGGATCGTGGTGATCGGCAACAAAGGCGTTTTATATACAAAGAAGGAAACGAATTTCGGAACGGTGTATTATTTCAAGGATGGCTCCCCTATTACGGAGCAGGAATGGAATAAGGAGACGGTGATCAAGTAGAATTATTATTAGGAATTGTACACATCAAATAAGTACGATGTCACTTCGAGTTCGACCGCAGGGAGAGTATCGAGAAGTGTTGAAAGCAGGATGATTAAGCCCGCGTGTTCTCGATACGTTTTTCTGAAAGAAAAACACTCGAACTGACGCTATTAGGAATTCTAAACATAAACTGACGACATTGTCACTTCGAGTTCGACCGCAGGGAGAGTATCGAGAAGTGTTGAATGCAGGATGATTTAGTACGCTTGTTCTCGATACTTTTTTCTGAAAAAGAAAAACACTCGAACTGACGCTATTAGGAATCTAAACTTAAAACATACGACACTGTCACTTCGTCCCGATAGCTATCGGGATAGACCGTAGGGAGAGTATCGAGAAGTGTTGAAAGCAGAATGATTAGTACGCTTGTTCTCGATACGCTCGTACCTCGCACTCGAACTGACGCTATTAGGAATTCTAAACATAAACTGACGACATTGTCACTTCGTCCCGATAGCTATCGGGATCGACCGCAGGGAGAGTATCGAGAAGTGTTGAAAGCAGGATGATTAGTACGCTTGTTCTCGATACGTTTTTCTGAAAAAGAAAAACACTCGAACTGACGCTAATTAGGATTCTCGCAACGAACTGACGCTATTAGGAATTCTAAACATAAACTGACGACATCGTCACTTCGAGTTCGACCGCAGGGAGAGTATCGAGAAGTGTTGGTTGCAGAATGCCCACGCACGTTCTCGATACGTTTTTCTGAAAAAGAAAAACACTCGAACTGACGCACTCAACTCTTCTACTCGACCTAACGCTTACTAAATTTCTTCTTAGCCATTTCCGGCAGTAGATCAAACCGCTCCCGGATCAATGCTTCTTTCTTTTGCCTGCTCCATTTTTTCAACTTCTTTTCAAATGCAATGGCTGCTAAAGGAGAATTGAACATCTCATAGAATACCAATTCCAGGGGCCTTCTGCTGAATGTATATGAATCAGGATGGATACCTTGTGAATGCTGTTCGAAACGTTCTTCGAGGTCGTTTGTAACACCGGTGTAATAACTTCCGTCTGAACAACGTAATATATATACATACATCGTTTTCATCGGGCAAATATATTACTTTCTGCCTACGCACGTTCTCGATACGTTTTTCTGAAAAAGAAAAACACTCGAACTGACGGCGCGCTATTGTCACTTCGAGTTCGACCGTAGGGAGAGTATCGAGAAGTGTTGAAAGCAGAATGATTTAGTATGCTTGTTCTCGATACGTTTTTCTGAAAAAGAAAAACACTCGAACTGACGCTAATTAGGATTCTCGCAACGAACTGACGCTAATAGGATTCTAAACTTAAAACATACGACACTGTCACTTCGAGTTCGACCGCAGGAGAGTATCGAGAAGTGTTGAAAGCAGAATGATTTAGTATGCTTGTTCTCGATACGTTTTTCTGAAAAAGAAAAACACTCGAACTGACGGGCGCACTAATACAAATATAGATCTTACTGAATTTTACCCCTCTCTTCTTTCGCCTTCCTGAACCACTCCCTGCTGTTGCGCGATTCGCCCGAGCTCATGTGTGATGCCTCCTCGAGGATCTCATCGAAGATCAGCCTCGCTTCATTGTCACGGTTGGCGCGCACAAGGAACTGCCCGTAGTTGAAGCGGCCTTCGAAATTGGAATACTTTCCGCGCATCGATTTCAATTCAGCTTCTGCCTGCGCCGTTTTTCCTGTCCTTTCCAATGCAAGCGCATACACTACATGCGCATGCGATTTCGGGAACTCTGAATTCCTTAGCACTTTCTGCGCGATCTTTATCACATCGTCATAGCGCTCCGAATCAAAATACGCTTCGATGAGCTTGGTAACCACATATAAATTATCGTCGAACACACCTACAAGGCATGACTCGTACAGATCAATGGCTTCCTCCGTCCTCCCTCCAGCAAGGTATGCATCAGCCAGGGCAACCTTGTTATCAAATGTATTGGAGAATTCGAGCTTGCGCTCCAGATCCTTGATCCGCCCAACCGGGTTAATGATGGTGCTGATATTCGACTGAACCACATTCAGGTCGCGCTTTGTAATGATCTCTGAAAAAAGATAGATGAGACAGCCGATAGCAGGCAGAAAAACGATCAGCCAGATCCATTTGTTCTGATTTCCTTTCCGCACGCAATGAAAAACACATATCGCCTGGAGGATGAGCACGAGATAATAGTATTCACCGAAGAAACTGAAAAGCTGGAACATAAGGAGTAGTGTTTGTGTGGCGCAAATATAAGAAAAAACCCTGTGTTGTTATAACACAGGGCTTCCGGCATATCGAAAACACACCTTATTAATTCAGCTTAAAATCCAGCTGCTTACTTTTCAGCATTTCAATAAATTCATTGTTCGGGCTTACCTTGATCCGCTTGGAAGGCAGGTCGACCGCAATGTTCTCTTCATTGTCTACTACTTTAAACCGCAGCACACAATTTCTTGATTCCACTTTTGAATTTTCCGTGATGATGGTATTGAACTGACTGATGAACTCTTCATTCAGCGCACGCAGCGGCACCTGGATGGTGATGCTTCTTGCCAGCTTATCGCGCAATTCGGAAAGCAGCTGGATGTTGCTTACCTTGAACTCGAAGTTCCCCGAACCGCGGAAACGCTCGGAAACCTTGCCGCGGATGAACAGGAACAAGCCTGCCACCATGTATTGCTTGAACTTCACATAATCCTCGCCGAAGAAAGCGATCTCGGATGATTCGTTATAATCCTCGATGATGATCTTCCCCCAGGGGTTTCCTGTTTTGGTGATCCCGTTGTGAACGCCCGTTACTACGCCGCCAAACACAAGGTCTTTGTTCTTGTTCTCTTCGATCTTTTTGGAATCGGCAATGTGATGGATGCAGAAATTATCCATCTCCAGCTTATACGTATCCAGCGGATGGCCTGAAATATAAAAGCCTACCACATCCTTCTCATATTTCAGCTGCTCGATGTTTCCCCATGCTTCACACAAAGGCACTTTCGGCTCCGGCATATCAACAGCGCTGTCCTCACCGAACAGTGAAGCCTGTGCCGAGCTTGCGCCGGCCTGGTGCCCAACGCCGTAGCGGATGGCTTTTTCAAGGAAGGTCATGTTCTCATTTCCTTCGGTGAAGAAATAGGTGGCACGCGGAATTCCGAACGAATCGAAGCCGCCTGCAAATGCAAGGCTCTCAAATGTTTTTTTATTGGCTGCGCGCAGGTCGATGCGTTTTACAAGGTCAAAAATACTTCTGAAGGGCCCGTTCTTTTCACGCTCTTCCACAATAGCATGAACAGCGGCCTCTCCTACTCCCTTCACTGCGCCCATCCCGAAGCGGATCTCGCCTTTCCTGTTCACCGAGAACTGGTAAGAGCTTTCATTCACATCGGGGCCTAATACAGGCACACCGCTGCGCTTGCACTCATCCATGAAGAAGGTGATCTTGTCGATGTTGCTTAAGTTGTGCGTGAGCACCGACGCCATGTATTCGCCCGGGTAATGCGCTTTCAGGTAAGCGGTCTGGAATGCCACAAGCGCATAGCAGGTAGAGTGCGATTTGTTGAAGGCATACTGCGCGAACTTTTCCCAGTCGGTCCACACCTTTTCAAGCGTGGCCGCCTTGTGGCCATTCTTGCTGGCATTCTCAATGAACTGCGGCTTCAGCTTATCGAGTGTTTTTTTATCTTTCTTCCCCATCGCCTTCCGCAGAACATCGGCATCACCTTTTGTAAAGTTAGCCAGCTTCTGGGAAAGCAGCATCACCTGCTCCTGGTACACCGTGATCCCGTAAGTGTCATCGAGGTATTCCTTCATGTCCTCCAGATCGTAGGTCACCGGCTCGAGGCCGTGCTTACGCTTGATGAAGTTCGGGATGTATTCGATCGGGCCCGGGCGGTACAATGCGTTCATCGCAATGAGATCGGCGAACTTGTCGGGCTTTAACTCCTTTAAATATTTCTGCATGCCGGCGCTTTCAAACTGGAATGTTCCGTTCGTATCGCCGCGCTGGTAAAGCTCAAATGTTTTCTGGTCATCGAGCGGAACATCGTCGATCACAATATCAACTCCATGGTTCTGCTTGATCATTTTCAGCGCATCACGAATGATCGTGAGCGTTTTCAGGCCGAGGAAGTCCATCTTGATCACGCCCGCATCCTCGATCACTTTTCCATCGTACTGGGTGATGAGGAGGTCCGATTCCTTGGATGTTGAAACAGGGATAATGTCCGTAAGGTCTTTCGGCGCAATGATGATCCCTGCAGCGTGAATTCCCGTTCCGCGCACAGAGCCTTCAAGGATCAGCGCTTCTTTGAGCACGCGTGCCGACATATCATCGCCGGCCATGATCGCGCGTAATTTTTTGATCTCTTCCAGCTCGTCTTTACCGAGGCCTTCTTTGTCTTCAAGGCTGTCGTCACCGCTCATCGGCGCAGTAAGCACACGCTTCAGGGAAATTCCCGGTCGCTCCGGAACCATTTTCGCGAGGATGTTCGATTCCTGCAAAGGAAGATCAAGCACGCGCGCAACGTCCTTGATGCTCATCTTCGCGGCCATGGTGCCATAGGTAACGATCTGCGCCACCTGGTTCTTCCCGTATTTTTCAACCACGTAATCGATCACCTTCTGGCGGCCTTCATCATCAAAGTCGGTATCGATATCGGGCATCGACTTACGGTCGGGATTCAGGAAACGCTCAAACAGGAGGTTGTACTTGATAGGGTCGATGTTGGTGATCCCGATGCAATACGCAACAGCGGAGCCTGCTGCCGATCCGCGGCCGGGGCCGATCAGCACGCCGAGGTCGCGGCCCGCCTTAATGAAATCCGCTACAATAAGGAAGTAGCCGGCAAATCCCATTGTTTTAACGGTGAACAGCTCAAAGTTCAATCGCTCCTCCACATCCGGCGTAATTTCCTTGTAGCGCTCCTTTGCGCCCATGTAGGTGATGTGGTGCAGGTACTCATCCTGCGTGGCAAACCCCGGCGGGATCTGGTAATTCGGGAGCATGATGTCCTGCTTCAGCTTCAGCGGACTGATCTTGCTTACAATTTCGTTGGTATTGTCGATCGCCTGCGGAATGTCGCTGAACAGCTGCGACATCTCATTGGTGGTCTTGAAATAGAACTGGTCGTTATAAAATGCGAAGCGCTTCCCTTTCATGGAAGCGTCGTCGTCAAAGTCTTTTAATGTCGGGGTGCTCTGCTTTTCACCGGTATTGATACAAAGTAAAATATCGTGGGCGTTCGAATCTGCCTGGTCAACGTAATGCGAATCGTTGGAGGCAATGATCTTCACATTGTGCTTCTGCGCAAATTTCAGAAGTACTTCATTCACCTTGTTCTGTTCCGGAATGTCGTGGCGCTGAAGCTCCACATAATAATCCTCGCCGAATATATCCAGCCACCATTTAAATTCCTTCTCGCCTTCGTCCTCGCCTTTTTTCAGGATGGTTCGCGGCACCGAAGCGCCAAGGCAGCAGGTGGTGGCGATCAGCCCCTTATGATATTTCAGCACCAATTCCTTATCGATGCGCGGATATTTACCGTACAGGCCGTCGATGTAGCCAAGCGAGCAGAGCTTTACGAGGTTGGCATATCCTTCGGCATTTTTTGCAAGGAACAGCTGGTGGTAGCGCACATCCTTGTCTTCCTTGGTAAACTGGCGCTTGTGGCGGTCGTTCACCAGGTAAAACTCGCATCCTACAATGGGCTTGATCTTGTTCGGGTTTTCAGGCGTGTTGTATTTTCCCGCTTCCGCGACGAACTTAAAGACCCCGAACATGTTGCCGTGGTCGGTGATCGCCAGCCCGGGCATATTGTCGTTCACCGCTTTTTTGTACAGCGCCCCTACATCGGCGGCGCCATCCAGTAATGAAAATTGTGTATGTACGTGTAAATGAGAAAAATTCATGTTCAGGGGTGATTTTTTATGGGATTGTAAATTTACGAATAAAACAGGGGATGTTCATGCTGTGTTAATAAGAATTGAAAATTGCTTCCGCCTTTCACAGAAGGGAATTGCGGGGTAATGGGCGTTGCCATCCATGGATCTTATAAAGTATGGTACAAACCGGCATTTTATCAACAGGCACAATTTTTTAAATCACAGGTACAAACCATAAAAATCACCAAAAATGAAAAGGAACAAACCTGTACACATTATTCTTTATTCGATCGCTGCCTGCATCACAATTGCTGCCTGCGACAATGCCCCAAAGGGCGACAATGCCACTATTACTGATGAACAAAAAGCAACCGAGATCACCGGCCAAACCTTTACGGTGGATACGGCAAACTCTGTGATCCGTTTCACCGGCTACGGAGTGGGGAAAAAACACCCCGGAAAATTTAAAGTAACATCCGGTACTGTGGCGATCAAAGGAAATGAGATCACAGGCGGTGATTTTACCATCAATGTACGTTCCCTCGAAATGGAGGAAAAAGGCGATATGTTCGAAAACAAGCTGCGTCCGCACTTACTGAGCGGCGATTTCTTTGATGCGGAGAAATTCCAGTCGGCGAAATTCGAGATCACGCACGTGGAGCCATACAAAGCTAATGACAACGACACTTCCATCGTAAAAGGCGCTAACTTTAACATCAGCGGAAACCTTACGATTAAGGATGTTACCAAAAATGTAACGTTCCCTGCACATGTCGACCTGGATGCTACCACGCTGAAAGCAAAGGCTGACTTCGACATCGACCGCACACAGTGGAAAATGAATTACGGAAATGACAAGACCCTGGGAGATAAATTCATCTCTGAGAAAGTGAATATCGAATTCGACCTCCAGGCCAAAGCACAATAATTTTTATTTGTTTGTTTGTTTGTGATTGTAAAAAGCTCTCCTGCTATCCGGGAGGGCTTTTTATTTTATGAGCATCCGGGCTTTATCAAAAAGCATATCCGATGGTAAGCCCGCCCGTTATTTTCGGATGAATGGTATTCACTCTTTTCTCTTCTCCCGCCACATAATAACTAAACTGGTTAGCGCCGATCGTAATAAGCCCCTGGCAAATAATATGGGGAGTAATTCTCCAGATAAAGCCATTGTTAAAACGGTAACCAATATAAGTTGTTTCATCCGTTACTGTCTTTTCAGTTCTGTTTAAATAAAAATAACCTCCGGAAGTGGCTTGCCATCCGCTCGGAGTTATTATAACTTTTTGAAGGTAGGCCTGGCCGAAATCAATACCGAATGAGCAATAATAGGTGATCGTTTTGTGAGGAGACGGAAATATCTTAAAATCGAAACCAATATATTTCTTTTTATAGCTTCCCCCGCTGAACAGCATTCTCGTTTCCAATACATCGAATGTATATCTGTCATAAGGATCAAGAAAGCCCAGGTTCCCGGAAACGCCGATCCCGTTCTTCCGGTTTTTGAAAATATAATCCGCATTTATCTGCAGATGCTTTCCCATTAGCTGAAGCAGGTCAATACTTATGATCGCCCTTTTGAATTTTTTTTCTTCTATAATCCCATAGGTCGGATCCTTTACACAGTTTTCAAAGCCCTGCTGCTTCAGATCCATACAGCCGTCCTTTAAAATAAATCCCGCCACATCCTTTTTTCTGACTGAGAACACGGGGCCATCCAGATTCAACGGATTTTTATATTTCACATACTTATCGGAGATCTCGATGATTTTTGCAGCCTGCCTGCTGCCATTTACAAACCGGATGCTGTCGAATGTCACCTTTCCGGGATGCGGCAATGTATCCGATTGCGACCGGAGGTTATTAAAAGACAGGAAAAGCAGGGCGAAGAAGAAATATCTGTATATCATTTTTTAAAATTGAAGGCGCAAAAGTACTATTATTTGCTTACACCCATTAATTTCCTGTCCGGCTATTTTCTTATATTTGTGCCTCTGAATTATCATTCTTCAAATCTATAATCTCTCTTTTATGCCAAAAGGAATTTATAATGTTCCGCAACCCTGGAACGAACCCGTTAAAAGTTATGCACCCGGAAGCCCTGAGCGCAAAGAGCTCCAGGCCATGTTAAAGGAGCTCCGCTCAAAGGAAACAGATGTGCCGATGTACATTGGCGGAAAAGAAGTGCGCAGCAACGACAAGGTGCGCATTGCGCCGCCGCACGATCACAAGCATACGCTCGGTCATTTTCACAAGTCCTCGAAAGAGCATGTAACGCAGGCCATTGATGCTGCGCTCGCTGCAAAACCGCAGTGGGAAGCACTTGCATGGGAGCACCGCGCAAGCATTTTTCTGAAAGCCGCTGAGCTCATCGCAGGCCCATACCGCGCAAAGCTTAATGCAGCCACCATGCTCGGACAATCCAAAAATGCATTCCAGGCGGAGATCGATTCGGCCTGCGAGATCATCGACTTCCTGCGCTTCAACGTGATGTACATGACGGAGATCTACAAGCAGCAGCCACCTGTAACAGGCGTTGGCATCTGGAACCGCGTTGAGCAGCGCCCTCTTGAAGGATTCATTTATGCGCTCACCCCATTCAACTTTACTGCTATTGCTGGTAACCTGCCTACAGCCTGCGCCATGATGGGCAATGTGGTAGTATGGAAACCATCCAACACGCAGGTATATTCGGCAAACGTGCTGATGGAGATCTTTACACAGGCAGGCGTTCCTGCAGGCGTGATCAACCTCATCTACCCTTCCGGCCCCGATGCCGCAGATGTGATCTTCTCGCATCCCGACTTTGCAGGCATCCACTTTACAGGCTCTACCGAAGTGTTCCAGAACATCTGGAAAACCATCGGGAACAACATCCATAAATTCAAAACCTATCCGCGCATTGTTGGTGAAACAGGCGGAAAAGATTTTATCGTAGCGCACCGCTCCGCCGATCCGAAAGTGGTAGCAACCGCTATCAGCCGCGGCGCCTTTGAGTTCCAGGGACAGAAATGCTCGGCAGCATCCCGCGCTTACATTCCTTCCAACATCTGGGAAGATGTAAAAGCGCAGGTGGTATCCGACCTGAGATCCTTCAAAATGGGCCCGACCGAAGACTTCACTAATTTCATCAATGCAGTGATCGATGAAAAATCCTTCGACAAGCTGGCAAAATACATTGATGCTGCGAAAGCTGACAAAGGCGTGGAGATCATTGCCGGCGGAAATTATGACAAATCAAAAGGCTGGTTCATCGAGCCAACCATCATCCGCGTGGACGACCCAAAATACGTGACCATGTGCGACGAGCTGTTCGGCCCGGTGCTGACGCTATATGTATATGATGAGAACAAATGGGAAGAAACACTGAAGATCGTTGACTCCACTTCCATTTATGCGCTTACCGGCGCTGTGATCTCGCAGGACCGCTACGCCATCGAATATGCAGCGAAGGCCTTGCGCAATGCCGCAGGGAACTTCTACATCAACGATAAGCCGACAGGCGCAGTTGTAGGACAGCAGCCATTCGGCGGCGCAAGAGGCTCCGGAACCAACGACAAGGCGGGCTCTATGATCAACCTGCTGCGCTGGGTTTCCCCGCGTACCATCAAGGAAACATTCGTTCCTCCTACAGATTATAAATACCCGTTCCTGCAGGCGGACTAAAATCACTACAGTAGTCTGGATTCACAGAAAACGCTTCAGCATTGCTGAAGCGTTTTTTTTTAAGCTTACCGCTGAATAAATAAGACGACCACCTCAGTCCGGCCGCAGGGATTAATGGTAATTTAGCCGCCACATAAATCATTTTACCATGCGCAAAAAATTATTCCCGGTCCTGTTACTGATCGCAACAAGCACTATTTTCAATTCATGTAAAAAAGAAAGCGAGCCGGAACCCGCAACAGCAGCAGCACCTTCAGGTGGCGGCGGAAGCAGCAGCGGAGCTCCGTCCATCACTTCAACATATTATTTCCAGGCAAAGATCGATGGCGCATGGGTAACTTACCAGGATGGGATCGGCGGATTTACAAGCGGTACAGCCGGCGGCAACTATGGCTCAACTGTTAACCAGGAGGAGCAGTCGGCGCTCATGGTCACTTACCCTACCTACTCAGGGGCTTATTTCTTTATTTTAAAAGCTTTCCCGGGAACGGCATCCGGCTCCGATTATGAATCAATGTTCGGCGTACATACCTATCCTTACGGGATCAATGCAGACACTCCCGGATTTCCTTCCGGCGTTAATGGTGCAGGCATCGGCTTCATTGATGCAAGCGGCGTTGAATGGAGGACCGATTTCGGAACTCATGACCAGACAGGCAGCACCTTCAGCATCACCGAGCACATCGCAAATACAGATGGCTATTCACACAGGATCTCCAAGGCTACTTTTTCCTGCAAGCTTTACGATGACAACGGGAATGTAAAAACACTTACAAACGGAATTTTCCGCGGGCGTTCAGTACTCTACTAAACACAGACAACCCGGCAGGCACGCCTCACAGCAATGTGGGGCGTTTTTATTTTCAATCTCGATAAATAAGGATAAATTTGAGCATACCATAATCTCAAAAATGAAAACCACAGGAAACACCATACTTATTACAGGCGGCTCATCCGGCATCGGACTGGGCTTTGCCGCAGAATTTTTAAAGCTCGGGAACAAAGTGATCATCTGCGGACGCCGTGAAGAGCGCTTAAAGGAAGTGCAGCAAAAGCACCCCGGCATCATTATCAAAGCCTGCGATGTAGCCAACGCTGCCGATCGCGAAGAGCTGGCTGCCTGGACGAAAAAGAATCACCCGGAGATCAATGTCCTTATCAACAATGCCGGCGTTCAGCTGCATGCCAATATCAACAAAAATGCAGACTTGGGGAAGATCCGGGCGGAAGTGGATACAAACCTGATCGCACCTATTCACCTGTCTTCACTGTTTATTGAATTGCTCGAGGACAAAGGATCGGCGATCATCAACATCACATCAGGCCTCGCATTTGTGCCCCTTGCTTTTATGCCGGTGTACTGCGCCACCAAAGCGGCGCTGCATTCCATTACCCTTTCGCTACGCCACCAATTGAAGGCCACATCCATTAAAGTGTTCGAGATAGCGCCGCCGGCGGTAGATACCGAGCTGGGGCATGATACAAGGCAAGACAAAGCGCAATCGCACGGAGGCATTTCCGTTGAAGAATTTTTGAAAGAAGCGATGGAATACATTGCAGGCGATGTTTACGAATCGGCTGTTGGAATAGCAAAAGGCCTGAAAGCCAAGCGCGAGGAAGCCTTTGACATGATGAATAAATAGATCCCACATGCAAACTGAACTGGAAAAACGTATCGGGGAGATCGACCTCTGCCTGCTGAACGAAGATCTTAACCGGGCCGGGCAGCGGCTGCTCGACCTTACGTATGATTATGAATTCGGACAGGCCTACAGGGAGTCTTCGCTGGAGCTCCGCAAAAAATACAATGAAGGAAAAGAGCTGGGGCGTGCGAAACATGCCAACGAAAGCCTATCCGCAGAGTATCGCTCGCTTTTCGATTCCATCGTACAGGTAAAGCCGCAATCGCTTCCCGCCTTACCGCCTCTGAAAGTATTGGCAAGCATCAGCGGCATCGGCAAGCAATTCCGCTCCAGGCTTCATAATTTTCATTTCCGTCCCATCTCGATAGAGCTTGTACAGGGAACGATCATCGGGCTCGTAGGTGAGAACGGCAACGGGAAAACCACGCTGCTGCGGATGATCTGCGGCGACCTTGCTGAAGACGAAGGAAGCATTGAATATTACATTGACGGCCTGAGCACGAACGACTGGCAGCTCATCAAAAAAAAGATCGCATTTATTCCGCAGCGCCAGGAAAGATGGTACGGCACTATCCAGGATAAGCTGTCGTTTAACGCAGCCATAAAGGGTTACCGGGGCGAGCTGAACACGGAGAAGGTGGATTTCATCATTCACCGCATGGGCCTGACCAATTTCAGGGAGCTGAGCTGGAACCAGCTGTCGGGCGGCTACAAGCTCCGCTTCGAGATCGCGATGGCGCTGGTATGGGATCCGGCAGTGCTGATCCTCGACGAGCCGCTGGCGAACCTCGACATACAGGCACAGGAGCTGCTGCTGCAGGACCTGCGCAACCTTGCCGACTCATTGCGAAATCCCGTAAGCATCATCCTCAGCTCGCAGCAGCTGCATGAAGTGGAAACCGTTGCCGACAGGATCATCTTTCTTAAAAATGGAAATGCCATTTTCAACGGCAGCCTGCATGAGTTCAGGCAGCAGGAAACCTCCCGCACATTCGAGATCAACGGCAGCTTCACTTACCAGGAATTGCAAAAGCTGCTTGAAGGCTGGAGCGATGTAAGGATCGAGCAATCCGCCTCCTCCTTTACGATCAGCTGCTCCGCTGCGCACAGCAAGGAAGAGCTGTTCAGGCTGCTGCTCGGCAACAATTACAGCATCGAATATTTCAGGAATATTTCCGGCTCCACCAAAAAATTATTCAGCGACAAATACTGATCCGATGAACTTCATACTAAAAATCTCTCCGCCGTTTCTCCGTAAGCTGGATGATCATTTAAGGATCAATCATACATGGATCTGGACAACCAGGATCCACCTGCATATTTATCTTTCCGTGCTTGGCTGCCTTTTCTTTTCCTTAATTGGAATGCTTTACCGGATCGACATTACGGAGGCTCCGGGTGTGCACCAGCAGGACATGTTCCTTGTGCTTCTCTTTATTCCTGCGGTGATCCTCGGCTTCTTCATGATCTATAACATGTCGCTTTTCAACAGCGACAAAAGCCAGGGCTATCGCTTCCGCTACCAGGAGGTGCTGCTGTTCCTTGTTACCTTCTTCAGCTTTTGCCTTCCGCTGCTGATCCCTTTTTCCGCAGCATTTATCCTTAATGAAAGGATCGCCGGTCTTGAAGAAGACAAGCAGTTCCTGGCAGATGAAACGGCATTCAATGAAGGCATGCCTTTCTTTCCTTCGTCACCTTACAATTACCAGTATTTCCCCTCCGACAGCACCTACCTGCTTGAAACCGTAGATTATACCAACGACGAATTGAACGATTACAGGCAGCACTGGAGCCGGATGCGTGATTCCATTTTCTGGCACAGGGGCGTATTCAGGGACGCAAGGCCGTACCTGTATTATACCGAAGCCCGGACGTTTGGCCGCAGCAGCTACAATTACCGTTACCGGCCGCACGTCCTGTCTTATTTTAACAGGGATTCTGCCTACACGGCTTATCTCCGCAAGATCAACATTGCCCGCGATCCGGCTATTATTATTCCTGCGATTGCCGGAATGGACCTGCTGCTGAATAAATACAGCGAAGGCATAACGGTCGACAGGCAGCTGGTGCTGAAGCGCTTTATGAATCACGAGTACAAGCCGGATAATGTTGGCGGCGAGCTTCTTGAAACGACCCTGAACAATTGCACGGCGAATATTTATGCGATAGAAGATGCCAAATGCCGGAATGGCGCGGCCTGGCAAACAGAAGTATGGATGTTCCTTGCGCTTTTTATTTTCTGCTTCACCATCGTTTACAGGGTGTACAAAAATGTGCACTGGCAGCAGCTCCTGATCGCAGTTGCTATTATCATTGGCGGACTTTCGATCATTGCTATTTTTGAAGATGCATTCCGTACCTACGGAAACATCTTTTTAAACACGGGCATGTTCCTGCCCCTGGTGCTCCTCTTCTTATCCATAAAAGGCTTTTCGATCCGGAGCTTCAGCTGGGTGCTCAGCCAGGCTAACATCCTGCTGTCGGGCTTTCTTCCTTTTTATCCGGTCATTATCCTGTATTATCTTAATCGCTATTTCAACATACTGGAATGTTCTTTCTTCGATCGCTACAAGGAAATTCTGGGCGAGCCTTCCGGTTACCAGCGCGTGGTTTACAATGCGGAATACTACCGGCTGGTGAAAACCATCTGGTTCTGTACGTTCAGCTTTGGGATCCTCAGCTATGTGTTCATCTGGAACTGTTACCTGAAAGCCCTGTACCTCCGTTACTGGTCGCTGCCGAAAAACAAGTAAGAAGCCTACAATGGGCTCAGCTCTTTTGTTTCCAGCATTTCCTTTAAGTTGTTGAGCACTTTTTTCCAGTTCTCCTCGGAATGATTTTTCATTTCTTCTGTGGGAATATTTTCCTGGGTGATCATCAGCATGGTTTTACCATTCTCCTCCGATAATTCGTAGGTGATGGTTACATAATTCTCGGGCTTGTCAGGGATTCCCGACATCTCGCTCCAGTAGCTGTAGCGGATGAGGCTATTTTCCTGCATGTCGATGATGGTTCCTTTGTCTTCATATTTTTTCCCCTGCCATTCTCCCGAAAAGGTGATCGGGCTGCCGGGCTGCCAATCGGTTGTTGTATTTGTTCCGAAGAAATATTTTTTGATAAGCTCCGGCTTCGTCAAGGCTTGCCATACTTTTTCCACCGGCGCATTGATGCGGATCCCGGCCCTTCCTGTAATATTATTTTTCATCCTGCTGCTTGATTTTGATTCCCTGCAAATCACGAAAAAACAATGCCAGCAGGAGCTCCGCATTCATCATTTTATATTTATTTTTGAGCATGAACAACCGCGGGATCATCCTTCAGCGATTACAAAGCCATCATCTTGAAAAGCCGTTATTTAAAACGCCTGCAGAGGCTGTTGCATGGTTTGGCGCTATGCAGGCGCAGGATCCCGCAGCTGCAAGGTGGTCTGTTGCACAGCGCATGGCCAGCCCTTCCGGAAAGGCGGTCTTAAAAGCTGTTGATGACAGGAAGATCGTGCGCACATGGCTGCTGCGCAACACGTTGCATTTTGTTGCCGCTGCCGATATTCACTGGATGCTCCGGCTCATCGGGCCTGTGGTGCTGCAGCGCAATGCATCGGCATACCGCAAGCAGGATCTGGACGAACATACTTTTGAAAAGATCTCAACAGTGCTCGCAGCAGCTTTGAAAGGCGGCAGGCAGCTGACCCGCAAAGAGCTTTTCAGCATTTTTGAACAGCATAAGATCCCTACAGGCGGTCAGCGGGGCTCACACATTCTGTATATGGCTGCATTAAAGGGGATGATCTGCCTCGGTTCACTTAAAGGAAAGCAGGAAACATACACCTTGCTGGACGAGTGGGTCAGGCCTTCGGCAAAGCTTAGCAGGGAAGTATCATTGGCTGAGCTGGCCCTGCGTTACTTTCAAAGTCATGGCCCAGCAACGCTGCAGGATTTTACCTGGTGGTCGGGATTGCCTGCTGCTGATGCCAAATCCGGATTAGCTGCCGCGAAGAAGGATCTTCACACGGAAGCATTTAATTCGCAGGATCACTACATGAAAAAGGAAATGCACAAAGCTTCAGCTGAACAGGCATTCCTGATCTCCGGCTACGATGAATATTTTGTAGGTTATAAAGACAGGAGCATTGTGCTGGATGATGAATATGCGAATGAGGTAACGCCCGGCAATGGCTTCAGCCCCGTGCTCATTCTCGATGGAAAAGTAGCGGGTACCTGGAAAAGGACGATCACAAAGAACACCGTGGAATTTGACATAAAGCCCTTTGCCCCTCTCGGTCCCGCACACAAAAAAGCCATAGAGGCTGCAAAGAACCGCTATGGCTTGTTTATGGACATGTGAAATAAAGCCGTATAAATAAAGCTGAATTATTAAACCACAGCGTTTAATATCCTAATTTTGAAAAGATGAACGAAAACATGCAACAACACGACAACACACACCGCAGGGGATTTTTAGGAACACTATTGAGCGGGGCTGCGGCATTCGGCCTCAGCGCCATTGCGGCGCCGTTTAAATCGGAAGCCGCAGAGCAGCTTTCGAAAGAAACAGTGCCTGCGGAGCGGCTCTTTAAGAATATGAAAGGAAAGCACAGAATGATCTTTGATGCCCCCGGATACAGGAACGGCGCTGCGCTCGCATGGGCATCCGCCTATCTCAACAGCAACAATGAAACCGGCAGCCCTGATGCGGAGCTGAGTGTAGTGGTCGTCCTCCGTTCTGTTGCAATAGGCATTTCGCTAAACGATAAAATGTGGGAAAAATACAAGCTGGGAGAGCTTTACAAAATTGAGGACCCTACTGCGAAAGCCCCGGCGGCCCGGAATTTATTTTCGAATATTAAAACGGAAGAGCTGCTCGAGCCTTCCATGGCGATCGATGTGCTCCAGAAGCGCGGCGTGATCGTTTGCGTGTGCCAAAAAGCCCTGAAAGGCAACAGCGCGCACATCGCTGAAAAGCACGGATTGAAAGCGGAGGAGGTGCACCTGGACCTGCTTGCCAATATTCTTCCGGATATACATCTTGTGCCTGCGGGGGTGTGGGCTGCGGGACGCGCGCAGGAGAATGGATGTGCGTATACGTATGCGGGGTAGTTGGCGGGATCGCACGTTCTCGACTTCGCTCGAACTGACAACGCACTAACAGCTTCTATTACTTCCCTACGATCACGAACTCCGTCCGCCTGTTCTTTGCCCTGCCGGCCTCTGTTGAGTTATCGGCGATCGGCTTGCTGGAGCCGAAGCCTTTGAAGTTCAGCAGCCGCTTCTCGTCAATGCCATTTTCTACCAGAATATCGCGCACGGTGAATGCACGGTCGGTGGACAAAGCAAGATTTGCCTCAGGCTTTCCTACATTATCCGTATGCCCGTGGATCTCTATTTTGATCGTAGGATTGGCCTTCAAAAATTTCACGAACTCTTCGATCACGATAGAGGAGCGAGGATCCAGCGTTGCGGAATTTGTCTTGTAATAAATGTCGTTCAATGCGTATGTCTTTCCAATAGCGATGGTATCCACCACAATTGGCGCAAGCTTTTTCGGCTTGGAGCTGTTTAGTGAATCTTTGGAGATCAGCTGCGAGCTGAATGCATAGCCGTCCTTTTTCGCGGTCACGATCAGGTCGTTCTTCGATTTCGTGTTCACAGCCACAACCACATCTCCTGTGAGTGAATCCACCATACCGGCAGTTACCTTTTTTGTAACGGCATCGGTCACTTCAACGGTAAAATTCTTCTTCTCCGCATTCGACTTATCCTCTATTTTGGTGGTGAACAGGGAAACTCCCTGCGGACGTGCTTCCTTGTACAGCTCGAAATAAAAGAGATCGTCTTTTCCCACAGAGCGTCCTTTTGTGCGCGAAGGCTCATTGGATGCGAAATAAGCGAGATGCCCGTCGGTGCTAACGAACAAGCCAAAGTCATCGCCTTTGGTATTAATAGGCACGCCAATATTTTTAGGCTCTGTCCATTTGCCTGCCGAATCGAGGCGGGAATAAAAAATATCCAGTCCGCCAACTCCGGGCTGCCCGTCGGATGCAAAATACATCGTTTCAAAATCGGAGTGCATAAAGGGAGTGCGCTCCGCATACGGCGTATTGATCGTCCTGCCCAGATTCTGAGGTTTGCTCCAGGCCCCTGTTTTCGGATCTTTTATTGTTTTGTAAATATCGGTGCCGCCCATTCCGCCCGGGCGGTCGCTTGCAAAATAAAGCGTCACCCCGTCGGATGCCAGTGTAGGCTGCGAATCCCAGTACACAGGGTCATTGATGCCGGGAACCTTTTGCGGCTCGGTCCATTCGCCGTTCACGAGATCGGAATAATAAATATCGATGTTGATCTGGTCGCCGCCTTCATTATTGCCGCTCGCAAAGTACATGTGCTTGTTGTCGATCGATAAGGTGGCGCTGCCCTGGTTGAGCGATTTGTTGAAGGGATAAGGCATGCGGCTGCCCTTGTTGAATTTCCCGCTGGCCTTGTCGCGCTTGCTGTAGCTGAACAATTCAACCTCCTTGTCGCTTTCGCCGAGCTGGTCCTTGCTTACATAAGGCATCCGGCGGATAAAGTACATGGTTTCATCATCTGCCGCGATCATCCCTAAGTACTCGGAACGCTCGGTGCTTATGTTCTCCACGGGGTAAGGCTCAAAGGGAACAGGATGCAGCAGGATCTCGCCGTACAGCTTCGCATATTTCAGCATTTCCTTTCCCTGCTTCAGGTAAGCGGTATATTCCTCGTCAAAAGCCTTGTCGTTGTCCGATTTAAAGTTCAGGAACTCCTTCAGGTATTTGGCGCTCTCCTCCCATTTCTCCTCTTCATAATAAATGAAGCCGAGGAAATAGTACGGATTGGAATGGTATTTCGGGCAGATCTCGATCACCTTTTTGAAATACGGCTCCGTAGGCTTGAACGACTGGTCGGCGTAGATCAGCGTTTTAATGCGCTCCATGGCATAAGCATAGTTGGCATCCACGTAATCGGGCTCCAGCTCCAGCGCCTGCTTTAAATACGCAAGGCGCTCCTCTTTTTTGTTCTTCTTATCAATGCCCTGCTCATAAGCCTTCACGGCTTTCTTATTATCGATCTCCTGGCACTTCGCTTCATCCTGGCCGGATGAAGAAAGTGATAAGAACAGGGCCGATACCGTAGTTAAAAAAATTGATCTCATAATTGTTACCGTACAGAATAAGGTGCTTTTATAACGTGGCCGAAGCAATAAGATACACTACTGCAGTTTTTTATCTGACTCGGCTTTCGCTTTGATCAGGACGTCGTCCGCTTTTTTGTTAGCTTCATCCAGGATCTTCTGCGCCTGCTTGTCCACTTCCTTTTTAGCGCTCGGCGCAGCTGCTTTGGCTGTTGCTTTCGCGATCGGGTTTTTAATATCCTCTATGTTCTTGTCGATAGCAGCATAACCTTCTGTTTTTGTTTTGTCGGCCAGGGCTTTTGCATCCGCTTTGATCTTATCCGCTTCCGCCTGTGCATCCTTCATGATCTTTTCTGCTTCTTCGCGGGCTTTTGCCTTCGCCATATCCACTCCCTGCCCGATCACTTCCTTCACTGTTTCCTTCGGCGAGTCGCCGCCCGATCCGAACAGGTCGGTTTTCAATACAGGCTTGGTGATGGTTCCGCCAAACAATGCCTTGATCTTGATCTTATCGCCCATTTTCACATTGGTACCTGCTGCCTTGTTGATCTGGTCGAGCACGCTTCCTGCCGCAGCATTGGCCTGTGAGCCGAACTCTGCACGCGGGATCTCCATGTTCCAGGTATAATCGATCGTTTGGTCGAATCCGGTCGAGCCTTTTACCTTCGCGGTAATGTTGCCGGTTTTGATCGGCATCTCTTTCACTTCCACCCTGCCGTCCTTGAACTCATAGGTAGCATTCACATTCTCAAAGGTGATCTTTTTGTATTTTTCCTGGTGGAGGGCATCCGCCAGCTTGTTGATGGGCTCAAAGCCTTCAACGCTCACAGCGTTTGTTTTTAAATGTCCGCCTCCTGTTAATGTATTGTATAAAGGATCCATGTGCTCGTCGAGCTGGGTCTTGAATTTAAGGTCGGTGGAGAATTTTCCTTTTGCATATTTCCCGATCGGGGCTAATTTCTGAACAGAGTTAAATGCGGCAAATGTTTTCGGGATATCGAAGTTCGCGATGTCCACATCAAAGTCGACACTCGGTTTTTTAATGTTCTGCGTATTGTAAACGCCTGTAAGCGCCATGGTGCCTTCGAGCTCGTCGATGGCCAGCTTCAGGTTATCCAGTGTCATTTTGCTGTCTTTGATCGCAACGCCGCCGGTTACATTGGAGATCGTCAGGTTATCGTACAGCATTTTTTTAACGTCGGCATTCAGGCGCACATCAAGGTTGGAAGGCACTTCCACAACGCTTGCAACAGCGGTGTCGGGAGCTGCGGGTGCTGCCGGCTTCGCTGTATCCGTGCTGCTCATCAGTTCATTAAGGTCGAGCAGCGATGAGTGCAGGCTGAAGCTACCTTTCAGCAATGAATCCTTCAGGGCATACTGCAGGAAGTTCTCGATCTTTCCTTCCATCTGCACATCGCTCTTTCCAAGCTTTGCGTCCAGCTTGGTAAGATCGACGGTCCTTGGATTGAAATCGAGGTACAACGCGCTGATCTTTACCGGATAGCTCAGGGTGCTGCTCTGGTAGTTCATATCGAGCACCGCGAGTTTTCCCTGCGCATCAAACTCATCATAACGCCCGTTTTCAATGCTGCTCATGCGGCCTTTCATTTTAACGTCCGCAGTGATCATCCCATTCAGGTTATCGCCTTTTTCAATCGGCACAATGTCCTTCATGGTAGCGAGGTTGATCTTCGCCATCACCTTCGCATTGATGTTGGCATCGGAAACCGGCGTGGATACATGCATTACGGCATCTATCGGGTTGCCGCCCAGGTCTACATGGAATTTGTTCAGGTCGATGACGGTCGCATCCGGCTCACCGGTTTTATTATCCACTAAAAGATCCACCTGGATGTTTGTTGCAGATTTCGGAAGCGAAGGATACTGGAACATAGCATCCTTGATCAGCAGCTTGCAGCCGAATGCAGGCATTCTTTTATCGTTGTAAATTCCTTTTGCAAAGGCGTCGAGCGACAGGGAGCCGGCTGTTTTCACATCCTTGAAGCTGGAAGTGTAAATGCCCGGTACAAGCGACAGGATATTTTTAAATTCGGTTTGGTTCGCTTTTAATTTAAGATCCATGTCCATATCATCCTTTGGCATGGCAAAGAATCCGTCGAGGCCGAGCGTGAGCTCATTGAAGGAGAATTCATTGTCCTTGAACGTAAATTTAAAGTTCGGCATGTCGGCATCGAGGTCGGCCTTGATGCGGGTCTTCACTTTGTTCATGTAAGCTACACCGCCATAGTTCACGGTGAAGCGCTCTATTTCGGTAAGCGTTTCCAGCAGGAAATTATCGGAGGTAAAATCGCCTTTCAGCGTGTGGTTCATGTTGTACAGCTCAGTGTAGAAGCCGAGTGAAGCATCATCATAAACGATATAGCCATTGTTGATCTCGAATTTTTCGAGCCCCATTTTGAAGGGGGCCGACTGGGATGTATCAGATACAGCCGCTGTATCCGCAGATGGCTTTGCGATATCCCAGTTCGCCTTTCCGTTCTTCAGCACGATCGCGTGGATGCGGGGCTGGTCGAGGGAAATCGAGTGGATCTCATACTTATCGCCTTTGATCACACTCATCAGGTCGAGTGAGAGTGATAAATTTTTAGCATACAGGAGAGTGTCGCCTTCAAATTCCCCGATGTTGGCAATGCTTACGCTGTCGACCGACAGGCTGAAATCGGGAAAAGAGCGAAAAAGTGAAAGGTCGAAATCGCCGAAATTCACTTTTGCATTCAGCTGCTTGTTTGCAGTGTCCTTCACAAGCTGCACAATTTGTTTCTTGAACAGGAATGGTGCGGAAATGATCAGGATGATCAAAACCAAAAATGTGATGCCGGTCCATTTAAGGATCCTGCGCAGTAAGCTCTTTTTCTTTTTAGGTGTTTCTGATGCCATAGTAGGATTATGTTAGATGGATGATGTTTAAATGGATGATGTTTAATTATTAATTCTCGAACTCCTGTTTCTCAATAGATGATCCGCCATAACCAGCGCTGCCATTGCTTCCACGATGGGCACCGCGCGGGGCAGCACACAAGGATCATGCCTGCCTTTCCCCATTATTTCGGCTGCTTCCCCTGCCGAATTCACAGTGCTCTGCTTTTGCATAATGGTGGCCACGGGCTTGAACGCGACCTTAAAATAAATATCCTCTCCGTTGCTGATCCCGCCCTGGATGCCGCCTGAATGATTTGTTGCGGTATGTACCGAATTGTTTTCAGCAACAAAAAGATCATTGTGCTGCGAGCCGTTCATTTTCACGCCTTCGAAGCCGCTGCCGTACTCAAATCCTTTTACGGCATTGATGCTCAGCATCGCCTTGCCAAGGTCGGCATGCAGCTTATCGAACACCGGCTCGCCAAGCCCTGAGGGTGTTCCCCTGATCACGCAGGAAATTGTTCCGCCCACCGTATCGCCTGCTTTTCGCACCTGCTCTATTTTGCTGATCATTGCTTCAGCGATCAGCGCATCGGGGCAGCGTACGATATTGGAATCGGTTGCTCCCAGGTCAAGCTCATGATAATCTTTCAGTAATTTAATATCGCCGACCTGAGACGTATATGCGTTTATAGAGATGCCATGCTGTTTCAGCAGCAGCTTTGCAACAGCGCCGGCCACTACCCTGCTCACGGTTTCCCGTGCCGATGAGCGCCCGCCGCCGCGATGGTCGCGCATGCCGTATTTTGCATCGTAGGTGTAATCCGCATGCGAGGGACGATATACATCCTTGTTGTGCTCGTAATCTTTTGATTTCCCGTCCTCATTCCTGATGATGAACCCGATCGGGGTTCCGGTGGTTTTGCCTTCGAAGATGCCTGAAAGGAATTCGACATGGTCGCTTTCGCTGCGCTGTGTAACGATGTGTGATTGTCCGGGCCTGCGCCTGTCGAGCTCCGACTGGATAAAATCCATATCAATGGCCAGCCCGGCCGGACATCCGTCGATCATTCCTCCCATCGCTTCGCCGTGCGACTCGCCAAAAGTGCTGAGAATAAAGAGTTTTCCGAATAAATTGCCCGCCATACGATCTTTTACAAAACAAGCAAATTTAGTCAATTAAACGAAGGAATGCGAGGGCTTAATTATAAATAATTTTTTGCGTGAAGCGGCCTCTTTCAGTGGTGATGCGCACAAAATACATGCCTTTGTCGAAGGCCGTGAGATCGAGCTCTTTGGCATAATTCCCGGCATACTTTGTCAGCGTTTCTTTATAAACGCAGCGGCCGGAAATATCGTTGATGCTGATCATCACATCGTTTGAAGCAGGAGCGCTAAAGCTGAGCCGGAAGCGGCCATCCGATGGATTGGGCTCCACCTTGAGTTCCATAATGCCGCTCGCCGTTTCAGGCACTGCCAGAGCCGGATTGCAAAGCGCCGGTGCCGTGTACACCTGGTTGGCATTGCAGGAGGAGCTTGCGGAAAAAATAGCGGTGACAAAGCAGCTGGAGCCGTTTGCGCCCAAACCGCTGAGCGTATAATTTGCCGGGCTGCTGAAGGGCGTACTGAAGGTCTGGCTTCCGCCACAGCTGCCAAAAACAGTGAGCGTGCCGGTGCTGGGCGGGTTTGAAAAATTCATTGTTCCCGTTACACTGTAAGTATTGGTTGCAGGGTTGCATGCGCCCGGTGTTGCTGTTATGGAGCTGAACGTACATGGCAGCACACAGGATGCTGCGCCTGTTCCGGCGGTTTGCTCATACGAGAGCGTGGCCGGCATGCCCGAGTAATCCGACACCATTACCATATAATACGAGCCTGCAATTGCGGAGGGAATGTTAATATTGATCAGGTTATTGGTGGAATAGTCGCAGCCGAGGATGTGCGCAGCATCCAGCTGAGAATAGCATACTCCCGAAAGGCTGGAGAACGGCCCCCAGTAAATATAGTCGATGTCGATGGGATCATCCGCAGGATCGGTGCCGGCTCCGGTGATAACGATGCTGCCGGAAGTGGTCACATGCACGGAGAACCAATAAGGGCTAAGCTGCGCGCCGAGGCAGCCGTAATCAGGCCCTGATGGCGCGGGGGTTCCCGGCGTCATGGTATAGGTATAGGTAGTGCCGGTGCAAAACGGAAGCGCCGACATGCAGCTGTCCTGAGCCTGTATAAAATGAATATTAAACAAACAGCAAGCGATAAACAACCCTATAATTTTTTTCATTAAGCCCGTTTTTTTGACCCTATAAAAGTAATTCTTTCTACTTTAGGTGGCAAATTATTAATGAATGAAAATCCTTGTAAAGAACATAAAGCAGCTGGTTGGAATTGAAGAGGAGCCGCGCCTGAAAGTATGCGGTGCGGAGATGAAAAAGCTGGAATGCATTGAGCAGGCATGGCTGGCGATAGAAGATGATAAGATCGTGGGATTCGGAAAAATGAACGATTGGGAAGGGATCACCGACTGGACGGGCTTAACCGTGATCGATGCATCGGATAAAATTGTGATGCCCTGCTATTGCGACAGCCACACGCACATTGTATATGCCGGCAGCCGCGAAGGCGAATTTGTAGACAGGATCAACGGATTAACATACGAGCAGATCTTTGAACGCGGAGGCGGGATCCTGAACTCTGCGAAAAAATTGCAGGATGCCACTGAAGAAGAGCTAATTGAAAGTGCGCTGAAACGCCTCGACGAGATCATGCGGCAAGGAACCGGAGCCGTGGAGATCAAAAGCGGCTACGGCTTAAGCACGGAAGCAGAATTAAAAATGCTGCGCGTGATCCGCAAGCTGAAAGAGCGCAGCCCCTTAACGATCAAGGCTACCTTCCTCGGCGCGCATGCTGTTCCGGCAGAATTAAAAAGCGACAAGCGGAAATACATCGATATCATCATCCATGAAATGATGCCGCAGATAGGCCAGGAGAAACTTGCCGATTATTGCGATGTGTTCTGCGAGCAGAATTATTTTACAAAAGAAGAAACGATAGAGATCCTTACCGCAGGAAAAAAATACGGAATGACCCCGAAAGTGCATGCAGAGCAGCTCAGCAACTCCGGCGGTGTGCTGGCGGGCGTGGAGGTTGGCGCCATCAGCGTGGATCATCTCGAATACGTTGGCGATGCTGAAATCGAAGCATTAAAAGGCTCGGTGACGATGCCTACCGTATTGCCCGGTGCAGCATTCTTCCTCAGCCTTCCCCTGCCTCCTGCCCGGAAGATGATGGATGCAGGGCTGCCGGTAGCCATTGCTTCCGATTACAACCCCGGAAGCAGTCCGAGCGGGAACATGAACTTTATGCTTTCCCTGTGCTGCGTGCAATACAAGATGACGCCGGAAGAAGCCATCAATGCGGCAACTATCAACTCGGCGTATGCGATGGACCTGAGCCGGACACATGGCAGCATCGCGATCGGGAAGCAGGCGAATGTGTTCATCACAAAGGAGATTCCTTCGTATGCCTTTATACCTTATTCGTTTGGAAGCAATTTAATTGAAACGGTTATTATTAATGGGAAAGTGATCGCATAACACGCTGTGAAACGCTTACTCCGTTTCCCTGTGTTGAAAATTTATGAAGCATTTAAAACATTACTCCAAAGAATACATCACGAGCCTCACCCGCAAACGTTCCGGCGAAACCAAGCTGGGCGAATGCGTGCAAACACTTCCCGAGAGCTCAGAATTAAAAGATTCATCCGCAAAATTTGTTTTGATCGGGCTCCCGGAAGACATCGGCGTACGCGCCAACCTTGGCCGCGGCGGTGCGCACACAGCCTGGCAGCCGGCCCTGGGCAATATCCTCAACATGCAGAGCAATGCTTTTTTTAAGGGTGATGAGCTGCTTGTATTGGGGCACCTAAGCTTCGACGACCTGATGAAAAGGTCCGAACAGGCCGATGTTAAAGGACTGCGTGAACTTACCGCCGAAGTGGACGAACGGGTTTCCGGAACCATCCGCACAATTGTTGCAGCCGGGAAGATCCCGATCGTGATCGGCGGCGGGCATAATAACTCCTACGGCAATATCAAAGGAACAGCGCAGGGATTGCTCGATTGCGGAAAAACCGGCGCGGCAAAGATCAACGTCATTAACTCCGACGCGCATACCGATTTCCGCGCGATGGAAGGCCGCCACAGCGGGAATGGATTCAGCTATGCTTTTCATGAAGGCTTCCTGGATAAATATGCCGTGGTAGGACTTCACGAAAATTACAATTCACAGAATGTGCTGGAAGAATTAATGAAGCACCCGAAACAGATCAGGTTCTCCTTCTTTGAAGATATTTTTGTGCGCGAGGAATTAAGCTTTAAGGAAGCGGTGCGTTACGCAACCGGATTTACAAAGGAAGGCTTCTGCGGCATAGAGCTCGATATGGATACCGTGCAGAACATTCCGTCGAGCGCAAAGACCTCGAGCGGGATCAGCGCCAACCAGGCAAGGCAATATGTTTCCTGGTGCGCGAAAAACACCAAAGCCGCCTACCTGCACATCGCGGAAGCGGCACCCGTATTATCGCACATAAAAACCGATAACAAAACCGGGAAATTAATCGCATATTTGGTAACGGATTTTATAAAAGGATTTAACTCAATATAATTATTCAAAAACAATGAACCAGCTAATCGAGTGCGTTCCGAATTTCAGCGAAGGGAACGACATGAACATCATTAAGCAGATCACGAACGAGATCGAATCGGTGGACGGCGTTAAGCTACTGAATGTTGACCCGGGCAAAGCCACCAACAGGACGGTGGTAACATTTGTAGGCGAGCCGCAGGCCGTGATCACCGCAGCATTCCTCGCGATCAAAAAAGCAGGCGAGCTTATCGATATGAGCAAGCACAAAGGCGAGCATCCGCGGATGGGCGCAACCGATGTTTGCCCGCTGATCCCAATTGCAGGCATCACTATGGAAGAAACAGCGGAATACGCAAAGAAGCTGGGCGAGCGCGTGGGCAGCGAGCTGCAGATTCCCGTTTACCTCTACGAAGCGGCACAGGCGAACAAGCAGCGCAACAACCTTTCGGTGATCCGCGCAGGGGAATATGAAGGATTTTTCAAAAAGATAAAGCTGCCGGAATGGAAGCCTGATTTCGGCCCTGCAGAACATTCGGTACGCTCGGGCTCTACCGTGATCGGCGCGCGCGATTTCCTCGTGGCCTACAACATCAATTTAAATACAACATCCACGCGCAGGGCCAACGCGATCGCATTTGATGTGCGGGAGGCCGGACGCGTGAAGCGTGAAGGAAATCCCGTTACAGGAAAAATTGTAACGGATGAAAAAGGAAATCCGGTGAACATCCCGGGATCGCTGAAATCGGTAAAAGCCATCGGCTGGTACATCGAGGAATACGGCATTGCGCAAATCTCCATGAACCTTACGAATATTTCCGTAACGCCCGTACACATTGCCTTTGACGAGGTTTGTAAAAAAGCGGCGGAGCGCGGCATCCGCGTTACGGGCTCGGAGCTGGTAGGACTGATCCCGCTGAAAGCATTGCTGGACGCAGGAAAATACTTCCTTGAAAAGCAGAACCGCTCTACCGGGATCTCCGAAAAAGAGCTGATCAAAATAGCGGTAAAGTCGCTGGGGCTGGATGAACTGGCGCCTTTCAAGCCGGAAGAGCGCATCATCGAATACCTGCTGAAGGATGTGAGCCAGGCGAGGCTGATCCGCATGGACCTTGTTGATTTTGCAAATGAAACAGCAAGTGAAAGCCCTGCACCGGGCGGAGGATCCATTTCCGCTTACATCGGCGCGCTGGGGATTTCACTGGGCACCATGGTCGCCAACCTCTCCTCGCACAAGCCGGGCTGGGACGAGCGCTGGAAGGAGTTTTCCGGCTGGGCTGAAAAAGGCCAGCACTTTAAGAATGAATTGCTGAAAATGGTAGATGAGGATACAAACGCATTCAACAGGATCATGACGGCATTCGGGCTTCCCAAAGCTACGGATGATGAAAAAAAAGCGCGTACCGCAGCCATACAGGATGCCACAAAATATGCAACCGAAGTGCCTTTCAAAGTGATGAAGCTGTGCTACGATTCAATGGAGGTGATCAAAGCCATGGCGGAAACCGGCAATCCGAATTCGGTTACCGATGCCGGCGTTGGCGCGCTCTGTGCACGTTCGGCCGTGATGGGCGCTTTCCTGAATGTAAAAATAAACGCTGCCGGACTTACCGATAAAGACTTTGCAGGGAAACTAATTGCAGAAGGAAACGTAATAGAAGAAAAAACGCAGCAGCTGGAAAACGAGATCCTGAAGCTGGTGAACAGCAAGATCTGAGTTGAAGTCTGCTTCTCGACTCCGCTCGAAGTGACTTTAAGCGCTGTCATTTCGAGCGAAGTCGAGAAAGTGTGTAAGCAATTACGATAACTAATTATAGAATAAATCAAGAACGAATGAGCTTCCCCCGACAATTTAAAAAGGCCCTTCAGAAGCATCCTATTTTCAGGAGGATCTTTTATTCGTTCTATTTCAGGCTCATCCTGCTCGACTTCAAAAAGAACCAGCTGCTCATCATTTTCTGGCTGGTGTTCTTCGGGATCATTACCAACAAGGTTGCGCCGAGATACGGTGTTGCGTACCTTTTCTGGGGGCCCGAGTATTTCGACCATATCAGCTACATCGCTTATTTTATCACCGGATTTGCATGCGGGGGATTCATCATGTCGTACAACATTGCGAGCTACATCAAGAACGGCTACCGCTTCCCTTTCCTGGCCACGCTGCGTAATCCCTTCATGAAATACTGCCTCAACAACTTCTTTTTTCCGCTCACCTTCACCCTGCTCTATTGCTCGAAGATCTTTTCCTTCCTGCAGGATGAAGGAAATTTTGCTACATGGGAGATCATGCTGCTGATCATCAGCTTTGTTGCGGGAAACCTCTTTTTTCTCTTCCTCGCCTTCACGTATTTTTTCCGTACCAATAAAAATATCACAAAGCTCTACGGCATTCAGAGCTCGGAGATCACATCCGGCAGGGAACGTGCGATGCACAACAGCAACGGCGAGCGCAATCCACACCTGATCAAAGAATCGCGCGACTGGTATGTGGAAACCTACCTCATCACTCCTTTTAAGCTGCGGCTCGTAAGGTCCGTCCGCCATTATAAAAAAGAAATGCTGAAGGCTGTTTTAAGACAAAATCACAAGGCCGCATTCCTGTTCCAGCTGCTCACCATTGTCAGCCTCATCTCGCTTGGGCTCTGCTCCAGCTTCTCCGCATTCGAGATCCCGGCAAGCGCAAGCATTTTCCTGCTGTTCACCATGTTCCTGATGCTGTTCAGCTCGTTCTATACATGGTTCCGCGGCTGGTCCACCGTTATCTTCTTCAGCTTCCTCATCGCCTTCAATTACCTTCACAAGGCGGATTTTCTCTCTAACCAGAACAGGGCATACGGGCTGAACTACCACACAACAAAGGCAATTTATGATTACGATCATTTCAAGCAGATCGATCTTAATTATGAAAACCTGAATACCGACCGCAATGCCACACTCGACATCCTCAATAAATGGAAAGTAAAGAACACAGACTCTTCCGACCCTGAACGCAAGCCCAAAATGGTATTTGTGAATGTAAGCGGCGGCGGCTCGCGCTCTGCACTGTGGACATTGTACACGCTTCAGTATACCGACAGCCTTTCACACGGAAAGCTGATGAACCGCACGCAGCTAATGACGGGATCATCCGGCGGAATGGTGGGTGCAGCATACATTCGTGAGCTCTACCTGCTGAAAAAGCAGGGAAAGATCCCCAGCTATTATTCGCCCGAATACCGCAGCAACATTGCCAAGGATGTTTTAAACCCGATCGCATTCACCGTTGCCACCAGCGAATGGCTGTTCCCCCTGAAAAGCTTTATGGTGGATGACCACAAATATTCACAGGACCGAGGCTATGCCTTCGAGCAGCGCCTGGAAGAAAATACGGGAAATGTATTCGACAAGCGGCTCGATGATTACAGGCTGCCGGAAGCCAATTCTTACATCCCGATGATGATCTTTTCGCCTTCCATTGTAAACGACGGAAGAAAAATGCTGATCTCGCCGCAGGGCATTTCCTACATTACACAAAATGCCAAGGCCGACAAAACCACTTACAATAAATTGTTCGATGCGCTGGAATATTCCCGCTTCTTTAAAGAGCAAAATGCAAAAAACACCTTGTTCACCAGCGTGCTTCGGATGAGCGCCACCTTTCCTTATATTTCACCCGTTGTTTCGCTCCCAAGCGAGCCGCGGATCGAGATCATGGATGCCGGATTGCGCGATAATTACGGGCTGGAGACCACGTTCAGGTTCATCAAGACCTTTAACGACTGGATCGCGGAGAATACCAGCGGGATCATCATTATCCAGATCCGCGACAAGCATAAGAACATCCCGATCGATGAAAACCCTTCCCAAACGCTTGCACAGGCATTGAGCAGGCCCTTGGGCAGCTTTTACGGAAACCTGTTCCAGGTGCAGGATTTTAACCAGAACCAGCAGATCCAGGTGGCCGACCTCTGGTGCAAATCCCCGATCGACATCATTGATTTTGAATTGAGGAATGAGCTGAACGACCGCATTTCCCTGAGCTGGCACCTTACCAACAAGGAGAAGAAAAAGGTATCGGCATCGCTTTACCTCGAGGAAAACCAGGCGGCGATCAAACGATTGATGGAGCTGCTGAAATAGGGGTTGAACAAAACTAAGTCCTCTTAAAGAGATCCCGCATTTCTGCGGGATCACTTCAATCAGTGTTCATTGAACAAAAGCGCCCCGCAATATCTTGCGGGGCGCTGATCAAAAAATAATTAATCCCTTTAGTTTAAAACCATTTCGAAATGTTCGAGGTTCTTTGATTTCCTGATACTCAAGGCTTTTGAGTAGTTCAGGATGTTGCTGATAACAGTGTTTCCAGGTTCATAAGGAAATTCATTCATGGTATCAGCTTGTTCTTTCATGTTGTTTGGGGATGTAATGCTTTTTTTAGTAGTAGAGATTTTATTCATTCAGCTGTTTTAAAGTTTATAGAGGGATAACGGGACATATTTTACATTATTGCAATTTTATTAAAAAAAAATCCCCGGTAATGTTGTTACCGGGGATCATCATTTTAAAAGCTAACCGCAATTTCTTTTTCTTCGATCATCTTGCGCAGGTTGATCAGCGCATATCTCATCCGGCCCAAAGCCGTGTTAATGCTCACATTTGTTTGCTCCGAGATCTCCTTGAAGCTCATATCATAATAATGACGCATCATTAATACTTCGCGTTGCTCTGCCGGCAGCATCTCCACCAGCTTGCGGATATCTTTCCTGATCTGGCCCTGAACAATTGCCTGCTCGGCGTTCTTATCCTCCATCGGGATCACGCTGAAGATGTCGAAATCGTCACCTTCATCGTTCTTGCCCCCGCTGATGGTCGGCATACGCTTATCGCGCCTGAAGCTGTCAATGATTAAGTTATGGGAAATACGCAATACCCATGGAAGGAATTTACCTTCCTCGTTGTACTGCCCTTTTTTCAGGGTGTTGATCACTTTAAAGAAAGTATCCTGGAAAATGTCCTGGGCTACGGCTCTGTCCTTCACAGTCAGCATAATATAGCTGAAAATTCTGCGTTTGTGTCTTTGGATCAGTGTAGCGAGGGCGGATTCTTCACCTTTTATGTACCGGTTAACGAGCTCTTGATCGTCAACAATCTGCTGAATAGACATAGTTACCTCCTTTTTTAGTTAAAATACAAATTAAAAAAGTAGATGTTTTCCTATGCTTTTCCGGTTTTAAATGGCTTTTCTTAATTTTTGTTAAAGAATGCCCTGGTGAATACTATTGGTTGTCTTTAGTTTGTTTAACGATGGTATCTTATAAATGTTGCATTAAACGAAAAAAATATTTATTACCTATACAAATATACAGCATTTATGCACGATTTGCAAGTCAAAATTGAGTAATTTTGCAGGCCTTTCCGAAAAGATCGCCCAAAGCGGAGAAAGAAAGGCTAATGATAAGAAAGAAGGAAATTTAAATGGCGAAGCCGAACAATAATATAGATAAATTAAGCTCAAAAGAATACATCCTTATTAAAGGAGCCCGTGTCCACAATCTCAAAAACATTGATGTGGCCATTCCACGGAACAAGCTGGTGGTGATCACCGGGCTTTCCGGATCGGGAAAATCATCCCTTGCATTTGATACGTTATATGCCGAAGGACAGCGCCGCTATGTAGAAAGCCTTTCCGCCTACGCCCGCCAGTTCATGGGCCGGATCAACAAGCCGGAGGTGGATTACATCAAAGGCATCTCTCCTGCCGTGGCGATAGAGCAAAAGGTGAATACCCGCAACCCGCGCTCAACAGTGGGCACTTCCACCGAAATTTACGATTATCTCAAATTATTATTTGCCCGCATCGGGAAAACCTTCTCCCCCATTTCCGGGAACCAGGTGAAGCGCGACACGGTGACCGACGTGGCAAAATACATCATGGCGCTGCCGCCTGAAACAAAGCTGCTGCTGCTTTCGCCTGTAAAGAAACAGGCCGGGAAAACATTCAAGGATCAGCTTCAGCTGCTGGCGCAGCAAGGCTTTACCCGTGTACAGGCGAATGGCGAAGTGCAGAAGATCGAGGATTTTGTCCTGGGAAAAATTTCTGAAAACGATTCGATCTACCTGGTGATCGACCGGATCACGGTGAGGCCCGAGGATGAGGACAATGAGAACAGGATCTCGGATTCGGTGCAGACCGCATTTTATGAAGGCGAAGGCGAATGCAGGGTGGAGATCATGGGTGATGGAAAAGGGAAGATGGAAGTTGTGAAGGAAGAGAAACCAAAAGTTAAAAGTCAAAAGTCAAAAAAGGCGGAAGCTGCTCCTTTGGAGAGCGCTGGTATTCGCAATTTCTCCAATCGCTTTGAGCTCGACGGAATGACCTTCGAAGAGCCGAGCCTGCATTTTTTCAGCTTTAATAATCCCGTTGGCGCCTGCAAGCATTGCGAAGGCTTCGGAAGCGTGATCGGCATTGATGCGGACCTCGTGATCCCGAACAAGAACTTATCGGTGTATGAAGATGCGATCGTAGCCTGGAAGGGCGAAAAGATGAGCGAATGGAAGAATGTGCTGGTAAGGAACGCCCATAAATTCGATTTCCCGGTACACCGCTCCTATTACGACCTTAGCGAGAAAGAACGGAGGCTGCTCTGGACAGGAAATAAATATTTCGACGGGCTGGATACCTTCTTCAAATACCTTGAAACGCAGGTTTATAAGATCCAGTACCGGGTTATGCTTTCCCGCTACAGGGGAAAAACGGTTTGCCCGGAATGCAACGGCACCCGCCTTCGCAAGGATGCATCGTACGTAAAAGTAGGCGGCCTCTCCATCACCGATGTGGTGCTCATGCCGGTGGACGAAGCAGTGGTATTCTTCCAGGAGCTCAAATTATCCGATTACGATACCGAAGTTTCCAAGCGCATCCTCGTCGAGATCATCAACCGCCTGCAATTCCTTTGCGATGTAGGCCTGGGATATTTAACGCTCAACCGCTTGTCGAATACCTTATCCGGCGGCGAATCGCAGCGGATCAACCTGGCCACTTCGCTCGGAAGCAGCCTCGTGGGATCCATGTACATCCTCGATGAGCCAAGCATTGGCCTGCACTCACGCGATACACAGCGGCTTATCAAAGTGCTGACCTCGCTCCGTAACATTGGAAATACAGTGGTGGTGGTGGAGCATGATGAAGAGATCATGCGCGCTGCTGATATGCTCATCGACATTGGCCCGCTGGCCGGAACACATGGCGGAGAGCTTGTTTTCCAGGGCAAGCACGAAGACCTCGCCAAAGAAACACGCAGCCTTACCGCGCTTTATTTAACAGGAAAAGAAAAAATTGAAACGCCCGATAAGCGCAGAAAATGGAACAATTTCATCGAGCTGAAAGGCGCAAGGGAAAATAACCTGAAAGGCGTGGATGTAAAATTTCCGCTGAACGTGATGACGGTGGTTACCGGCGTAAGCGGCTCGGGAAAAACATCGCTCGTGAAGCGCATTTTATACCCGGCATTAAAGAAAATTCACGGCGGCATGGGCGAACAAACCGGCAGCTTTGAAAAGATCAGCGGCTCCATTAACAGCGTTTCCGCAGTGGAGATGATCGATCAGAACCCGATCGGGAAATCGTCCCGCTCCAACCCGGTGACCTATGTAAAGGCCTATGATGAGATCCGCGCCTTGTTTGCAGAACAGGCGCTCGCGAAAGCAAGAGGCTATAAGCCTTCTCATTTTTCATTCAACGTGGATGGCGGAAGGTGCGAAGTATGCGAAGGAGAAGGGATCGTAACGGTGGAAATGCAGTTCATGGCGGATATTCATTTGCTTTGCGAAGCCTGCAACGGCAAGCGCTTCAAGCAGGAGATCCTCGAGATCAAATACAATGAAAAAACCATTTCGGAAGTGTTGGAAATGACCGTTGATGATGCGATCGATTTTTTCAACAGCTCCGACCGTCCGACCAATACCGAGAAAAAGATCGTACAAAAGATCCTTCCTTTATCCGAAGTTGGATTAGGATATGTGCACCTCGGACAGGCATCCAGCACGCTGAGCGGCGGAGAGGCGCAGCGGATCAAGCTGGCATCGTTCCTCGGCATCGGCCAGAACAACACCACTCCTACCCTTTTCATTTTTGATGAGCCTACCACGGGATTGCATTTTCATGACATCTCCAAATTGCTGTTCGCATTCAATGCGCTGATCAGGCAGGGACATTCGATCATCATCATCGAGCATAATGTGGAAGTGATCAAGTGTGCCGACTGGGTGATCGACCTTGGGCCGGAAGGCGGAAGCCAGGGCGGGAAAATTGTGTTTGAAGGCGTACCCGAGGATCTCGTGAACTGCAAAGGCTCGTATACAGGCGAATACCTGAAAGGGAAATTGTAGCTACCCTTCCATCTTTATTTCTTCCTTGAACTGCAGCTCGAACAGCCTTTTGTACGGGCCGTTGTTCCTGAGCAGCTCCTGGTGGCTTCCCATTTCTATCACTTCGCCCTTATCCAGCACAATGATCTTGTCTGCCTTCTGAATGGTGGCAAGCCGGTGTGCAATTACAATAGAGGTTCTGCCCTGCGTAAGCTTTTCGGTTGCATACTGGATCAGCTTTTCCGATTCCGTATCGATGGAAGAAGTTGCTTCATCCAGCACCAAAATCTTTGCATTGTAAACATACGCGCGGATAAAAGAGATGAGCTGCCGCTGCCCTACCGAGAGCATTGCCCCCCGCTCCATCACATCATAATCATAACCGCCGGGAAGCTTGCTGATAAAATCATGCGCACCCACCGCCTTCGCCGCTTCGATCACTTTTTCCCGCGTAATGTCGGGGTTGTTCAGGGAAATATTATTGAGGATCGTATCCGAAAAAAGAAAAACATCCTGCAGCACTACGCCAATATTTCTTTGTAGTGATGAAAGCTCGTAATCGCGGATGTTAACATCATCTATCTTAATAGCGCCCTTATTGTATTCATAGAACCTGCTCAGCAGATTGATGATGGATGATTTCCCGGCGCCTGTTGCGCCCACCAGAGCCATGGTCTGCCCGGTCTTCACTTCGAAGGATACATTCTTCAGGATCCAGTCCTCGTTATTATAAGCAAACCATACATTCTCCAGCACTACGTTTCCTTTAATGAGATTCGCGTTCTGCTTTCCTTTGTTTTCTATAGAATCCTCGGTATCCAGCACTTTGAACACGCGCTCCGAAGAGATCATTCCCATCTGCAGCGTGTTGAAACGGTCGGCCAGCTGGCGGATCGGGCGGAACATCATGTTAATGAACATGATGAATTCGATCACGACACCAAGGCTGATCGTATTTCCGAGGATGCCGTTTCCGCCCCACCACACAAGCAGCGCAAGCGATACGGAAGAAAGGATCTCGACAACGGGAAAAAAGACCGAATACGCCATGATGCCGCGGATGTTGGCATCGCGGTGCTTGCCGTTGATCTCTTCAAAAGCTTTCAGCTCCGCCTTTTCCCGGTTGAAGATCTGCACGATCCGCATCCCCGTAATATGCTCCTGCAGGAAAGCGTTGAGGCGCGCCACCTGCGTGCGCACATCGTGGAAGGAGTTGGCCACCTTCTTTTTAAAAATGTAGGTGGAGATCAGCAGCACCGGGATCGGCAGCAGCACGATAACCGTAAGCCTTACATCCTCCCAAAGCATAAAGCCCACGATCACCAGCACTTTCAGAATATCGCCGATGATCACGATCAGCCCTTCCGAAAAAATATCGGCGATCACTTCAATGTCCGACACAGACCTCGTCACCAGCGTGCCGATGGGCGTATTGTCATAGTATTTCAGGCGGAAGCCGATGATCTTTTTGTACACTTCAGAGCGGAGGTCTTTTATGATCTTCTGCCCCAGCGTGTTCGTTAAAAAAGCGTCGGAGAACTGGAACACCGCTTCCAGCATAAGAATGCCAAGCATCAGCAATACCATGTTCAGCAGCATCTCCGCATTGGGAATGGCCACATAATGATCGAAAGTGTATTTGACAAGAAGCGGCCGCACGATCGCGAGCGCAGCCAGCGAAATGGTGGTGAACACCGCCATCCCGAAATTGGTGCGGTAAGGCTTTACGTATTTGAAGATCCGCTTCAGGATGGCAATATCAACCGCCTTCCCGATCACTGATTTTTTCTTTTCTGTCATTGCTGATCGTATTCTTTAAAATAACCTTCCGGGTACGCAACACGGGCCAGGTAAAGGCCGCAGGCGGGCACCGAAAATCCTGCATTCGAGCGGTTCCTGCTCTCTATTACCGCTGTAAATTCTTCCGTGCTCATCTTTCCTTTTCCTACTTCTGCAAGCGTTCCCACAATTGCCCGCACCATGTTTCGCAGGAAGCGGTCGGCAGAAATGGTGAACACCAGCAGATCTCCTTCTTCATTCCATTCAGCCTTATAGATCCTGCAGTTATTGGTAAAGCTTTGCGTATTGCTTTTCGCGAAGGAACTGAAGTCCGTATGATCAAACAAAAGCGCTGCGGCTTTGTTCATGGCATCCATATCCAGATGCCCGTAAAGGAACCAGGCAGCATCGATTCCGAAAGGGTCCTTCTTCCTGCTGATCCTGTATTCATACGTTCGTGAAACAGCATCGAACCTCGAGTTTGCATCATCCTTTACCCTGTAAACCGCGGAGATCGCAATATCGGCAGGCAAAGCCTGGTTGAAGCGGAAGATCCACTTCTCTTTCGTGCTGAGCAGGTCGGCATCAGCGTCAAAATGCGCGTAAAAATCCTTCGCATGCACTCCCGTATCGGTGCGGCCGCAGCCGGTAACGGAAACAGCCTGGTTGAGCAGCCGCGAAAGCATTTCGTTCAGCGTTTCCTGCACGGTAAGCTTTGTGTTCTCCTGCACCTGCCAGCCATGATAGGCTGTTCCATTGTATGAAAGCTGGATGAAATAACGCGGCATGTCTTCAGTTAGGTGCTCAAAGATAAAAATAAACACGTTTGGTTTCCGTATATTTCAGCCCTCATTCCACGCCTTTTTTGAGGCGCTCGGGAGACTCCGGCTTTAACAATTTTTAACAGCCCCAATGGCTTGCGCTGCCTGCTTTGTAGTTAATTTTGCCTCACTAAAAATGCTAACGGAGTCCGCTCTAAAAACTTCACATCATGACTGATATTCAAGAATTGAATGCCCGCATTCAGCGCGACAGCGCATTCGTTGACCTGCTTACCCTGGAAATGGACAAAGTGATCGTCGGCCAAAAATACATGGTTGAACGTTTGCTGATCGGGCTGCTCTCCAACGGGCATATCCTGCTGGAAGGTGTTCCCGGGCTTGCAAAAACGCTTGCCATCAAATCGCTGGCAAACACCATTCATGCTAATTTCAGCCGTATCCAGTTCACTCCCGACCTGCTTCCCGCCGATTTGATCGGTACCATGATCTACAACCAGAAGAAGGAAGAGTTCAGCGTAAAGCAGGGCCCGATCTTCGCCAACTTCATTCTTGCCGATGAGATCAACCGTGCCCCTGCAAAGGTGCAGAGCGCGCTGCTGGAAGCCATGCAGGAAAAGCAGGTGACCATCGGTGAAAGCACGTTCAAGCTGCCAAACCCTTTCCTCGTGCTGGCAACGCAAAACCCAGTGGAGCAGGAAGGAACATACCCGCTGCCGGAAGCGCAGGTGGATCGTTTCATGATGAAGCTTGTGATCGGCTATCCTTCGAAGGAAGATGAGCGCAAGATCATCCGCCAGAACCTCGCCAGCGAATATCCTACAGTTAATGCGGTATTGAATACCGAAGACATCCTGAATGCACGCAAAGTGGTGAAGGATGTTTACATGGATGAGAAAATTGAAAAATACATTGTGGATATCGTTTTTGCAACGCGCTTCCCTGCCGATTATAAGCTTGATAAATTCAAGGGCATGATCAATTTCGGAGGCTCGCCGCGTGCCAGCATCAACCTCGCAATGGCTGCGAAAGCTTATGCATTCATCAAGCGCCGCGGCTACGTGATCCCGGAAGATGTGCGCGCGATCTGCACAGACGTGCTTCGCCACCGCATCGGGCTTACATACGAAGCGGAAGCCGAGAACATCACTTCAGAGATGATCATTAATGAGATTTTAAATACTGTTGAAGTACCTTAGAAGAAACACACCCCTAACCCCTCTCAAGAGGGGAATAGACAGTGCACATATTCAAAATCATTTTGATTAAAATAATCTTCAATAAAAATATAATTTCAAAATTAAGCAGGATGAACTCCCCGGTTTATCCTGAGCAACGCCGAAGGAAGAGGGGCCGGGGGTGTGTAATTTTGTAATTCGCAGATTAGCATAGATTCGTAATTCGCAAATGGAAACATCCGAGCTGTTAAAGAAAGTCAGGAAGATTGAAATTAAAACACGCGGGCTCTCCAACCAGGTGTTTTCGGGAGAGTACCACAGTGCTTTCAAGGGCCGCGGCATGATCTTCAGCGAGGTGCGCGAATACCAGCCGGGAGACGACATCCGCACTATCGACTGGAATGTAACGGCACGCTTCAACCATCCTTACGTGAAGGTGTTCGAGGAAGAGCGGGAAATGACTGTGATGCTGCTCGTGGACGTAAGCGCATCCGGCGAGTTCGGAACACAGAAGCAGCTGAAGCAGGATGTGATCACCGAATTATGCGCCGTGCTTTCCTTCTCATCGCTACAGAACAATGATAAGGTCGGCGTGATCTTTTTCAGCGATAAGATCGAAAAGTTCATTCCGCCGAAAAAAGGAAAAATGCATGTGCTGCGCATTATCCGCGACCTCGTGGATTTCAGGCCGGCACAGAAAAAAACAGATATTCAGCTGGCGCTGAAGTACCTGAGCAGCGTCATCAAAAAAAGAAGCATCGCATTTGTGATCTCCGATTTTATGGATAATAATTTCAGGGAGGCGCTGAAGATCGCGAATAAAAAGCACGACCTCATCGCGCTGCGCATCTATGATAAGCGCGAGCAGGAACTTCCCGACGTTGGGCTGATCAAGCTGGCGGATGCGGAAACCGGGGCGGTGAAATGGGTGAATACTTCCGATAAAAAAGTACGGACGCAATTTGCAGTGAATGCAAAAAAGCGGGAAGACCTCCTCAAAGATATATTTAACAAAAGCGGCGTGGATACGGCCAACATCAGCACATCCGAATCCTATATAGTGCCGCTCACCAATTTGTTTAAAAGAAGATAATGCTGCGCAGCAGCGATACTATGAACGGACAACCGGCATTAAAAAAATGGTTTTGTAGAACAGCGCTGCTGTCGGCATTGCTTTTTATTTCACTGAGCTCCACAGCGCAGGAAATTAAGGCCACTGCGAAGCTCGACAGCAATTCGATCGTGATCGGCCAGCAGGTGAAGCTGGAGCTGAGCATACAGTACCGCGCCGACAAAGGAAAGCACGTGCAGGTAACATTTCCGCAGATCACAGATACCATCCGCAAGGAAATAGAAGTTGTAAGCCAGTCGAAGGTGGATACCATCATCGATAAAAATGATCCCTTCCTGTTCACACAGGTAAAAACACTTTACATCACCTCCTTCGACTCGGGCTACTGGGCGATGCCGCCGTTTAAATTCGATGTGAACACCGATACTGCCGGCGTTCTCACCGAGCCGCTGCTCCTGCAGGTAAGCACTGTTGCCGTTGATACCACACAAGCGCTTAAGGACATCAAAGCGCCGTATGAGGAAGCCTACAGCTGGGTCGACTGGCTGAAAGATAACATGTATGTGGTATATACGGGCCTTGCCGCGATCCTCGTGATCATCATTATCATTATCCTCATACGGAAGATGCGCAACGTGAAGCCGCCGGAAATTGTGGTGGAAGTTCCGAAGATCCCGGCACACATCATTGCGCTGGAGAAGCTCGAAAAGCTGAGGCAGCAGAAGCTGTGGCAGGAAGGAAAGCTGAAAGCGTATCACAGCTCGCTTACCGACATCCTGCGTGAATACATCGAGAACAGGTTTAAGATCTCCGCGATGGAGCAAACCACCGACGAGATCATTTACGGCTTCAGGAATGCCGCCGTGGATGAGGAAAGCAAGCGCAAGCTCAAGCAGGTGCTGATGCTTGCCGACCTTGTGAAGTTTGCAAAAGAGCAGCCGCTGGCAGATGAGAATGAAGCAAGCATGAGCAACGTTTCCGATTTCATCAACGGAACAAAACGAGAAGAAGAATATTCAATAGACCCTAAAAAATAGTGCTGAGCTTTTTCAACGATATCACATTTGCCGATAAGGACCTGAGATGGCTCTTCCTGCTGCTGCCGCTGCTTTTAGGATGGTACATCTGGAAGAACCGCAGCTATAATCCCGAATTGAAGGTATCTTCTGTTGGCGGCTTCGAAGGCATACAGCCATCGTTCAGGCAGTATTCGAGGCATGGGCTTTTTGCGCTGCGGCTTGCCGCGATCTCCCTGCTGATCCTTGTGCTGATGCGACCGCAATCGCGCTCCAGCTGGAAGGATGTAAAAACGGAAGGCATCGACATTGTAATGTCGCTCGATATTTCCAGCAGCATGCTGGCAAGGGATTTTAAGCCCGACCGCCTTGAAGCGGCCAAAGATGTGGCGCAGGATTTTATCGACAGCAGGCCGAACGACCGGATCGGGCTCGTGATCTTCGCCGCCGAAAGCTTTACGCAGTGCCCGCTTACAAGCGACCATGCCGTGATCAAAAACCTGTTTGCAGGCATCCATACGGGAATGGTGACGGATGGCACAGCCATAGGAAACGGCCTGGCAACAGCCATTGCAAGGGTAAAGGACAGCAAGGCAAAAAGCAAGGTGGTGATCCTGCTCACCGATGGCGTGAACAACCAGGGCTCCGTAGCGCCGATGACCGCTGCCGAAATTGCCAAAGCATTCAATGTACGGGTATACACCATCGGGGTAGGTACTATGGGGAAAGCACTTTCTCCTATCGGCATGTACCCGAACGGACAATATGAATACGGCTACCTGGATGTGAACATCGACGAGAAATCGCTCACGGAGATCGCCGGCCTCACGGGCGGAAAATACTTCAGGGCAACAGATAACAGGAAGCTGAAAGACATTTACAAGGAGATCGACCGTTTGGAAAAAACAATATTTGAGGAAAAGAATTTTACCAACAAGGCGGAATGGTTCCTGCCTTTTGCAATAGCGGCAGCGGTGCTGCTGCTGCTGGAATTTATATTGAAGAATACCGTTTTCAGAAGTATATTATAAGATCATGCAATTCGAGAACTTCTATTTCATTTATGCTTTTGCCATCGTCCCGGTGCTCATCCTCATCTATTGGATGACCCGGCGCTGGAAGAAAAAAGCATTGAGAAATTACGGGGATCCGGCAGTGGTGGAGCAATTGTTCCCGGGCTTATCGCGCACAAAGCAGCTCTGGAAATTCATTCTCCTGAACATTGCTTTTGTGTTGCTGGTGATCGGGATGATCAACCCGCAGATCGGGACAAAGCTGGAGGAGGTAAAGCGCAAGGGCGCCGATATCATGCTCTGCCTCGATGTTTCGAACAGCATGAAGGCGGAGGACCTTTCGCCTAACCGTCTCGAAAAATCGAAGCAGGCCATTTCGAAGCTGCTGAATAAGCTCGAAGGCGACCGCATCGGGATCATTGTATTCGGAGGAGAGGCTTATGTGCAGCTCCCGATCACCACCGATTATGCGGCGGCTAAATTGTTTCTTGAAAGCATCAGCACCGACATGATCCCGACACAGGGAACCGACATCGGCAAGGCTATCGACCTGGCTGTGGAGTCCTTTGGCAAGGATGAGGGAAAGAACAAAGCCATTGTGGTGATCACCGATGGCGAGAACCATGAAGACGATGCGATCCGGGCCGCCGAATCGGCTGCAGGCAAAGGCATCAGCATTCACACCATCGGTATGGGCTCCGAGAACGGCGCACCTATCCCGGAATACAGGGGAAATGTACAGGAGGGCTTTCGTAAGGACAAAAATGGCACAACCATCATCACAAAGCTGAACGCGGAAGTGCTGCAGGAGATAGCGGCAGCCGGGAACGGGGTCTATGTAAGGGCGACCAATTCGGATGCAGGGCTGAACCATGTGTTGAGCGCGCTCGACAAGCTGGAAAAAAAGCAGTTCGACAGCAAGATGTACAGCGATTATGAAGACCGCTTCCAGTGGTTCATTGCAGCGGCGCTGCTGCTGCTCCTGGCCGAAACGCTGCTGAGCGAGCGTAAAAGTAAATTATACCAGCGCTTAGACCTTTTTGGAGAAAAGAAAAAATGAGCATTGTATATACCATCATAGAAAGAGCATTCGGAAAAACAGCAATAGTGCTGCTTACGGCATTGTTGCCGCTGCTGTCCTATTCCCAGCAGGAAAAAAAATACGTTGTTGAGGGAAATAAGAATTACAAGGACAAAAAATTCCCGGAGGCGGAGAAGAACTTCAAGGCAGGACTGAACAAGAATAAAAATTCATACAGCAGCAGCTTCAACCTCGGCGATGCCTATTATAAACAGGAAAAATATGAGGAGGCGGCAGAGCAGTTCCAGCTGCTTACACACCGTGCCTCTTCAAAAGATACGCTTGCAAAGGCTTATCATAACCTTGGGAACTCCTTGCTCAGGCTGAAAAAATACCAGGAAAGTGTGGATGCTTATAAAAATGCGCTGAGAAACAATCCGAACGATGAGGAAACCCGGTACAACCTTGCGATGGCGCAGCAGTATTTAAAACAGCAGCAACAGCAGCAGCAAAAAAACAAGGATAAGGATAAGGACCAGAAAGACGATAAGAAGGATAAGGATAATAAGAAAGACCAGGACAAGAAAGACAAGGATAAAAAAGATCAGGAGCAAAAAGACAAAGAGCAGAAGGATAGAGAGAACAAGGATAAAAAGGACCAGAAGAAGCCCGAGGAGAACAAGAACAATATCTCAAAGGAAGATGCGCAGCGGCTCCTCGATGCCTTGCAGAACGATGAGAAGAACCTTCAGAACAAGGTGAAGAAGGGCCAGCGGGGAATGAAGGTCCAGATAGAGAAGGATTGGTAAACAGCACTATATAATGAAAAGAATAGCCGCCATATTATTTTTTATTTCAGCGCTCACAGGCCTTTCACTTGCCCAGAAATTCACGGTTGCGGTAAGCAAGAACAAAGTGGCCGTGGGCGAACCATTCCAGATCCAGTTCACGCTGAGCGGGCCCGGATCGGACATGAAGCTGCCCAACCTCAATGATTTCGAGGTGTACCAGGGGCCTTTCCAGTCATCAAGCGCCACCCTGAGCAGCAGTGGCGTTTATACCCAATCCGCTTCCATCGCCTATGTGATCGGGGCAAAAAAAGAGGGGAAATTCGTTATCGGGCCTGCAAGCGTAAATGTGAACGGAGCCACGGTTCAATCCAATGCCATTATCATTGAAGTGTCGAAAGGCGCCGGAACTGCGGCAGCCAGCAGCGCCGATTTAATGGTGAGGGCCATTGTGAACAAATCGAAAGCCTACATCGGCGAAGAGGTTGCCGTTACATTCAAGCTCTATTTCCGGGTCGACATACTCGGCATGAACGCGATCTCCATGCCTTCCTTCGATGGCTTCTTCCTGCAGGAAGCAAAGAACAACCCGAACCGGGTAACGGAAACAGTAAATGGTGTTCCTTATGACGTTACCGAGCTCAAGCGCACCTTTGCCATTCCGCAGCGTACAGGCAGGCTCAGCATCGATCCGCTTGAAGTGGAATGCATCGTGCGCCGCTCCACTTATGGAACAGCTGCTGTTAAAATAAAATCCAACCCGCTGAGCATCGAGGTGCTTCCATTGCCTGAAGCCGGCAAGCCCCCCGGATTTGCGGGAGCTGTAGGCGATTACAATTATAAGGTGGAACTATCGGGCGACAAGGTAAAGGCTAATGAAGCGCTCAACCTCCTGATCACGATCTCAGGAAAAGGAAACCTGAAGCTGGTGGAAGCACCTAAAATAGGGTTCCCGGAAGATTTTGAAGCTTACGACCCGAAGGTGAAGGAGAACATTTCAGTAGGGGCCGGCATGAGCGGCAGCAAAACATTTGATTACCTCGTGATCCCGCGGCATGAAGGCGATTACAAGATCAACAATCTCGATTTCAGCTTTTTCAACCCTTCAAAAAATGAGTATGTGACCATTCCGGCACCGGAGCTGAACATCCATGTGGATAAGGGCGAGGGGAACAGCAACACCTCAGCGAACGTTTATTCGCCTGCAAACAAGACCGAAGTGCGCGAGCTGGGCACCGACATCCGCTACATCAAAACACAAGGCCCGGAGCTGAGGGATAAGAATGATTATTTCTTTGGCTCGGGAGCATTCTGGACAGGACTGATCTCTCCCTTCCTGCTGTTCTTCATCTTCCTGTTCTACAGGAGAAGATCGATCGAGCAGAACAAGGATGCTGTTGCTGTAAAAAGCAGGCAGGCCACCAAAATGGCAAAAAAGAGGCTTTCCGCAGCCGAGGAGCACCTCCGCTCGCTGAACAGGGAGCTGTTCTACCTTGAGATTTCGCAGGCGCTGTACGGCTATCTCAGCGATAAGCTGAATATTTCCGGCTCCAGCCTCAATAAAGGAACGATCGCGGAAATGCTTGCAGCCAGATCGGTTTCCGGAACAACCATTGCGCAGCTGATCTCCACGCTCGACAATTGCGAATTTGCCCGGTATGCGCCAAGCGCGGTTTCCGGCGACCTGAATCTGATCTATACAAGCACCGTTGAACTGATCACAAAAATTGAAAATGAAATTAAATAAGCTGATTGCGCTGGCCTTCCTCTTCTGCTCTGCCTTCGCCAAAGCGGATGAGCCCGGCATTGTTTTCGATTCCGCTAATTCCGCCTACGCTGCCGGCCGGTACGAGCAGGCCATACAGCTGTATGAGCAGGTGCTGAAAAGCGATAAGGAATCGGCTGCACTCTACTTCAACCTCGGCAATGCCTACTTTAAAACCGATCACCTCAGCGAAGCCATTCTTAATTATGAGCGGGCAAAGAAGCTCGACCCGGATGACGAGGATATTGAGATGAATTTAAAGATCGCCAACCAGAAAACGGAAGACAAGATAGAAGCCGCGCCCGAGCTTTTCCTTTCCCAATGGGAGAACAGCATCACCGGCCTCCTGGATGAGCGGGAATGGAGCCTGCTCCTCATTTGCCTTACCGCTGCCGCGCTTGCATTTTATGTGCTCTACGTGCTTTCAGCCGGCAAAGGCTGGAAACGGCTGGGATTCTATACCGGAACAGGGCTGATGCTGTTTGCCGTGCTCACATTTTTCATGGCCCGCAGCAAATATGATTCGTCCCTTAACAGTAATTCCGCCATCATCACCTCCCCTACTGTAACCGTTACGGGATCACCTTCTGAAAAAGGCACCCGCCTGTTCCTCCTGCATGAAGGCACCAAGGTTCAGGTCACCCAGGAGGATGGCGAATGGACAGAAATAAAGATCGCGAACGGCAACGTAGGCTGGATAAGGTCGGGCAGCGCCGAAAAAATATAACAAACTGCTATACAACTGCTTAAACAGGGCATCTTTATTTTTCTTTAAAGATAAATTCAGATGCAACCTTTGCATTAAAACAGGCATCTTCAGAGTACAGAACACGTTATTTTAAGGCCCGGCCCCCGTGCAGTAAAATACAAAAACCTACTCCCGTGAAGAAGCTTTTACTTTTGGCGATCGCTATTGCATTTTATGCCATTGCCATCCTTGCAAAACCATCCAAAAAGGAACAGCGCTCAGCAGCATATTCGGCCAGCTCCACCAGCTCATCAAAAGCCTTTCAGTAGGTACATTCCGCGGATCGTCCAGAAGCTTGTATTAATTGATTTTATAGGTGGTTCAGCCCTTTTTATCAAAGCGGATTTTCCATTGGTCTAATTAGTCCTCATTTTTATTCAAAAATAAGACGGGCGTGCAACTATTTAGACGAACTTTGCATCTTGATACAACAAGAAGGAAACTTCCATTGTTATTAATCATCTTTTCTCAAACGCTCTTATAAAAAATGAACTTGTATAGAAACATACTTATTGCCGGTTGTTCTATTTTTTTACTTAATATTTCATCTGCTTTAAAGGCACAGACAGTTGATGCCAGCCCGGAAATTTCCAATATCTGCTTTGGCGCAACCGCAACCTTAACAGCCACCTATTCGGGGCCGGTTGTTACAGCCACCACCAATTATACGGTCAGCAACATTCCTTACGCTCCTGATCCGATGACAGCCGGAACATCCGTAACGTTATCGGATGATTCGCAAACAGGTTTTTTACCCATCGGCTTCAACTTCTGCTATTTCGGAAATACCTATTCGCAGTTCATCATCGGTTCAAACAACTGGATCGGCTTCAGCGGCGGGCAAACATCCACATGGGTAACTGCCCCGATCCCTGTGGCAGGCGGTACCACTGCTCCAATGAACACTATTATGGGCGCATGGCAGGACATTAATCCCGGCGCCGGCGGAACAGTGAAATATGCCGTTTACGGAACCGCCCCTTTCAGAAGGCTGTCGGTATCCTGGAACAATGTACCGATGTTCTCCTGCACAGGCCAGCTGTATTCCAGCCAGATCATCATTTACGAAAGCACCAACATCATTGAAACGCATATTGCGAACAAATCGCTCTGTACCTCATGGAACAGCGGTAACGCCGTACACGGACTTCACAATTCCACAGGAACAGTAGCCGTTGTAGTTCCCGGAAGGAACAACACACAATGGACCGCATCGAACGAAGGCAAGCGCTTCACGCCAAGCGGGCCGGCCACAAGCACCATTAACTGGTACATCCTGCCTTCCAACACACTCGTTGGTACAGGAACATCCATTACCGTTACTCCTCCTGTTGGGCAGCCGAGCACATTGTACTATGCACAGGTGACCAGCACCGGAACCTGCGTGTCGGGCTTCGGAACGGATACCGTTGTTGTGATCCAGACCAACTGCGCTCCCTGCACCACTACAGCAAGCAATGGCGGGCCGGTGTGTGTAGGATCAACCATCAACTTATCATCCGCCACCACTTCCATTTCAGGAGTTGCTTCCTATTCATGGACCGGGCCGGGCGGCTACACCTCGAATGTGCAGAACCCCGTGATCCCATCCGCAACCTTAGCGATGGCAGGAACTTATTCTCTGACAGTAACCGAAAACAACGGCTCCTTCTGTACAAGCACCACCACGGTTGTTGTTAATCCAATCCCTGCTGCTCCAACAGCCGGTAACAGCGGGCCGGTATGCTCGGGCTCCACGCTTAACCTCACCGCTTCCACAGTTGCGGGCGGCACTTACAGCTGGACAGGCCCGGGTTCATTTACCAACAGCTCCCAGAACCCAAGTATTTCACCTGTTACCAACGCTGCAACAGGAACGTATTCTGTTACCGTTACCGTGAACGGATGTACAAGTCCGGCCGGAACCACTTCCGCTATTGTTAACAACACACCGAATCCACCGATCCCGAGCATCAACGGAAGCATCTCACCTGCCCCGATCTGCGCCGGCGGAACACTTACGCTTACATCCAATAACATTGCGGGAGCCACCTACAGCTGGACAGGCCCTAACACTTATGCTGCAGGCGTAAGGAACCCGCCACCGATCCTGGGGGCAACGCCTGCCATGGGAGGAACTTATTCGCTTACCGTAACTGTTGGAGGCTGTACAAGCAACCCTGCAACCGTAAGTATCACCGTTAATGCGATCCCTGCAGCCCCTACCGCTCCGGGTGTTACGATCTGCTCCGGCGCAACGGCCACACTTACCGCTACCGCACCGGGAGGCACTTACGACTGGTACAATGCGGCAACCGGCGGAACCTTGCTGGGATCTGGCTCCACATACACTACACCTGTGCTTACAACTACAACCACGTATTATGTGCAAAGCACCATCAGCGGCTGCGTAGGTCCAAGAACGGCCGTTACCGTAACCGTATCGCCGAGCTTCACCGTTGTTTCCACCGCGGATGACAGCATTTGTTCGGGAACATCAACCACCATCGGGGTGGTTAGTCCGGCCGGAACCTACACCTATTCATGGGATGCGCCGGCAGCGACAGCTTTCTCCACAAGCGCATCACCAACTGTAACACCGGCAGCAACAACAACCTATACCGTAACCGTGGCTGACCCTTCCGGATGTACCGGATCGGATGTGGTGACCATTTCTGTGGGCAGCCCATTAACGATCACTGCCGGCGGCTTACCTGCCAATTGCTTTGGCGCATGCGACGGAAGCGCGGGAGTTATGGCCTCGGGCAGCTTTCCACCGTACAGCTACAACTGGTCGACCGGCGCAACAACACCCGGTATTACCGGGCTGTGCGCGGGAACCAACACTATTACGGTTACCGATGTGATCGGATGCTCGGTGCAGGATACCGTACAGATCCAGCAGCCTACACTTATTTCATTAACAACAGCTTCCCTTACCTCCCATTGCGGCTTGCCTGACGGCTCCGCTTCTGTGAGCGCAACAGGCGGGGTACCGGGCTACACGTACATGTGGACACCGGGAAGCCAGACCAACGACACTGCCATTAACCTGACCCCGGGCGCGTACACGGTTGTTGTTTCAGATGCGCATAACTGCCAGATGAATGCAAACGTAACCGTGGCCAACACACCGGGCGTAACGGCTACTGTAAGCTCCACGCCGATCACCTGCAACGGCGGCTGCAACGGAACTGCTACCGTAACTGCTTCGGCAGGCATCACGCCTTACACGTATTTATGGAGCAACGGACAAACAACCGCTACGGCAACGGCTTTATGCGCGGGATCATACACCTGCACAGTTACCGATTCAACCGGCTGTACCAATACCCTTACCATTACGCTCACACAGCCAAGCCCTGTTTTTGTAGATGCCCTTCCTCCTGTGCCGCCGATCTGTATCGGGCAGAGCGCAACGCTTACTGCGACAGCAACCGGCGGGACTGTAGGATCGGGATATGTATTTAACTGGACAGCCCCTGCATTTACCGGGAACCCTAACATTGTTTCTCCGGGCACAACCACCAGCTATACGGTGAGCGCTGTGGATGGCAACGGATGCGCTTCCGTGAACACACAAACAGTTACCGTTACCGTAAGGCCGCCGTTAACGGTAGTGGCAAGCAATGATGAGAACATCTGCGATGGCACAGGCGCTGTTGTATCGGCTGCGGCAACAGGCGGCGATGGTACTTATACCTATACCTGGGCGCCGGGAGGAACAGCCTCCACTTCACCGAACTTTAACGTTTCACCTTCCACCACAACCACCTACACGGTTACGCTGACCGATGGCTGTACAAGCTTATCTGCTACAGATATGGTAACGATCACCGTGAGGCCACTGCCGGTGGTGAATATCTCGTCCTCTGCCGTTTCGGGTTGTGCGCCGCTTTGTGTGACGCTGAGCGACCTCACTACTATTGGTAGCGGCGGAAGCATTACAGGCTGGCACTGGACGGTTAATGACAGCACCTACGATGTGCAGAATCCAAGCCATTGCTTTACCAATGCAGGCGTTTACTCGGTTACCCTGTCCGACACCTCCAACTTCGGATGTGTGAACTCGGTTACTGTTAATAACATGATCACTGTAAATGCGATGCCGGTTGCAAACTTCACTTACAACCCGAACCCTGCTTCCATCAATTACCCTACAGTGCAGTTCAGCGATCAGTCGCTCAACGCCAGCGCATGGTACTGGAATTTTGCAGATTCGCTGAACAGTCCGTTCGACAATACCAGCAACATGCTCAATCCGCAGCATACGTATGGCGATGTGGGAACTTATTGCGTGGAGCTGATCGTGACCAATACACCGGCCTGTGTTGATACGGCGATGGATTGCGTTACTATTAATCCCGATTTCACCATTTACATTCCGAATGCCTTCTCCCCTAACGGAAGCGGCCTGAACGATGAGTTCTTCGTAAAAGGCGAGAATGTGGACAAGTTCGAGATGATGATCTACGACCGCTGGGGCAATCTGCTTTTCAGGACCGAGAACATTAACGAGCACTGGAAAGGCACCGTAAAAGGCGGAAGCGAGATTGCCCAGGAAGATGTGTATGTATACATCATTAACCTGAAAGACAAAGTGGGCGAACGCCACCAGTACATTGGCCATGTAACCATTGTAAAATAAAGAATACTCCTTACCCGAAACCTCAAAAGATGTATTTCTTTTGAGGTTTTTTTTATACTATTGCGCCCATGCAACGCATTGCCCTTTTATCCGACACCCACAATTACCTTGATCCGAAGATCTTCAAGTACTTCGAGGCCTGCGACCAGATCTGGCATGCGGGCGATATCGGCACCATTGCCATTGCGGATGAGCTGGCGAAGATAAAGCCGCTGGTGGCGGTATATGGCAATATCGACGGCAGCGACGTGCGCCGGGTGCACCCGCTCAACCAGCGCTTCATGTGCGAGGAAGTGGATGTGTTCATGACCCACATCGGCGGATATCCCAACCGTTATTCGCTGGAAGCGCTTGCCGAAATAAAGCGCAAGGCCCCGAAATTATTCATCTGCGGGCATTCGCATATCTTAAAGGTGATGTTCGACCAAACCTATAAGCTGCTCCACATCAATCCGGGCGCTGCAGGCGTGCACGGGTTCCACAAGGTAAAAACCATGGTGCGCTTCACAATCGATGCCGATAAGATAAAAGACCTGGAAGTGATCGAGCTCGGGCCGAGGGCATAATGTGAAAAGAATTTTTGTTTGTATGTAAAAAAAACTTCGTATTATTGCAATGCGATTCGATTCCACTGTTATATTATCTGTATAACAAATCACAATCCGATTATTTTATCCAAAGAAAATTAAATCAAATCTTATTATTACTTCCATCCTTTTCAATCAATTTCAAAATTGATCCTCTTAACCAAATAAAAAATTTATGTACGACATTATTGACTTAAACAACAAGCTTGTTGGTGAGCTGAAAGAAATTGCAAAAAACCTGAACGTGCCGAAGTATGAAGCGTTGAAAAAACAGGAGCTCATTTACAAGATCCTCGACCACCAGGCAATCAACCCTCCTCCCGCTGCCAACGACAACAAGCCCGAAAATAAATCCGAGAACAAGCCTGAAAATAAATCCGAACACCGAACCGAGAACAGGGAAAGCCGTGAGAACAGGGCTGATCACAAGCCCCACGAGAACCGCATCCTGCGCCCGCGTAAGCCAAGGCCGGAGAGCGATACAGAGCGCCCTAAAATAAAACAGGAGCAGAGCAGCTTCTTTCACGATGAAGATTTTAAAGGCCAGAAAACAGAAAGCGCTCCTCATTCAGAGCATGTGAATGAGCACAAAGAGGCTCAGCCACAGGAGATCCACCCGAACGAAAACACTTCACACCATATCCAGTCTGCCACCGATGGCAACATGAGCGACGGCAACGACAGCTCTTCCATTGAACGCAAAGACCAGATGAACCGCCAGAACAGCAACCAGCGGACCAACAACAACAGCGTAAAGCAGCAGCAGAAAGAAGACCTTTATAACTTCGACGGCATTGTGGTGAGCGAAGGCGTACTGGAAACAATGCCTGACGGATACGGATTTCTCCGTTCCTCCGATTACAATTACCTGAACTCCCCTGATGATATTTATGTATCACAGTCGCAGATAAAATTATTCGGCTTAAAGACCGGTGATACCGTTCGCGGAAGCATCCGTCCGCCGAAGGAAGGCGAAAAATATTTCCCGCTCATTAAAGTGGAAAAGATCAATGGCCGCGACCCAAGCTATGTGCGCGACCGCGTTCCTTTCGAATACCTCACTCCACTTTTTCCTTCTGAAAAATTCAAGCTTACAGGACATGCGCAATCCAACCTGAGCGCAAGGATCTTCGACCTTGTAACGCCTATCGGTAAAGGGCAGCGTGCGCTTATTGTAGCACAGCCGAAAACCGGTAAGACCGTATTATTAAAAGACATCGCGAATGCAATTGCGGCGAACCACCCGGAAACATACCTCATCATCCTTCTTATTGATGAGCGCCCGGAAGAGGTTACCGATATGGCACGCAGCGTAAAGGCGGAAGTGATCGCTTCTACCTTTGATGAGCCTGCCGACCGCCACGTGAAGATCGCGAACATCGTGCTTGAAAAAGCAAAGCGTATGGTGGAGTGCGGACATGATGTGTGTATCCTCCTCGATTCCATCACCCGTTTAGCGCGCGCGTACAACACCGTACAGCCTGCCTCCGGTAAGGTATTGAGCGGTGGTGTGGATGCGAATGCACTGCACAAGCCAAAGCGTTTCTTCGGTTCCGCACGTAAGATCGAGAATGGCGGATCGCTTACGATCGTTGCAACAGCCCTTACAGAAACAGGATCCAAGATGGACGAGGTGATCTTTGAAGAGTTCAAGGGAACCGGTAACTCCGAGATCCAGCTCGACAGGAAAATTGCAAACAAACGTATTTACCCTGCTATTGATATCGTTGCTTCCAGCACCAGGAGAGATGATCTTCTTGTTGACAAGGAAACACAGCAGAGAATGTGGATCCTCCGCAAGCACTTATCGGATATGAACCCGGTAGAGGCGATGGACTTCCTGAGGGACAGGATCAAGAACACCCAGACCAACGAGGAGTTTTTGATGTCGATGAACGGATAAGGGAGTTGATAATTCAGGAAGTGTTAAAAAACACGCCCCTGCCCCCTCTCAAGAGGGGAAGGCATCCTGCAAAGTAAAATAAATACAGTTATTAATTCATCTCTTTGTTAAAAACGATGATCCTGAAATCAGCAGGATCAGCTCCCCTCTTGAGAGGGGCCGGGGGTGTGTTAGTGATAGAAGTAAATTACAGTATCTTACATTTTATGAGATTTCCAATCAGCGTAGCATTAGGCCTTTTAGCCGGACTCATTCTCTCCATCGGTTGGTATGCCATGGGAAAGTCCATCGGATTTTATTCGGTGCAGGTGTTTATCAATGTGTATATCCTGAAGCTCTGCCTTATTATCGCGGGAGTATTTATTTCCGTGTACCTGGTGAAGCGGAGGAACAATGGCTTCCTTGAATTTAAAACGGCTTTGCAGACCGGCATGCTCTACTGCCTCGTGTTTGCGGTGATCGCAGCGATCTTCAATTACATCTATTACACGTACATCACACCCGACACGATCGATTATTTTGTGGCTGAAGCGAAGAAATACGCAGAAGGCATGGGAAACATCAAAGGGGATGACCTTACAAAGTTCCTCGATGCGGAAAGAAGCCGGTTCGGCTCATTCGCCGCGATCCCCCCTATCCTGTTCTGGGGGCTTATTGTTTCCCTGATCGCCGGACTTATCTTCCAGAAGAAAGACCCTCATGCTTTTAGTGCAAATTAGTCGCGCTCATTAATTAACAGAAGCACTCCCAAACAACAGGAGTGCTTTTTTGTTTTCCATGCAGGTAGCAGCGACACAGAAAAACAGCTAACTTTACACCCCAATTCACACACATGGCACGCAAAGTAAAAGAAACCGACGACCTTCCGAAGGCAAAGATCAACAAGACCACGCTAAAAAGATCGATGCGCCTGTTTGATTACATCGGTAATCACAAATGGAAGCTGTACCTCGGGATGGTGTTTCTCCTGCTCACCGGCGGAACGGCCCTGCTGTTTCCATGGATGCTCAAGGACCTTGTTCAGACCGTGGAGCAGAAAGATTTCTCACGCATCAACGAGATCGGCCTGATCCTGATCCTCGTGCTTACCTTACAGTCCTTCTTCTCTTATTTCCGCATTTATCTGTTTGTGAATTATACCGAAAACACGCTTGCCGCCTTGCGCCGGGCCGTTTACGCACACCTGATCACGCTGCCTATGAGCTACTTTGTGCAGCAGCGTGTCGGCGATCTGAACAGCCGCATGTCGGCCGACATTTCCCAGATCCAGGATACGCTTACCACTACCATTGCCGAATTTTTAAGGCAGTTCATTTTAGTGATCGGCGGCATCATTTTCCTTTTGGTGATCTCCCCGCAGCTTACCCTTCTGATGCTCACGATCGTTCCGGTTGTAGCTATCGCAGCGGTGATCTTCGGGCGCTTCATCCGTAAAACATCAAAAGAAGTGCAGGAGAAGATCGCGGAATCGAATACTGTAATTGAGGAAACCCTGCAGGGGATCAGCAATGTGAAAGCATTCGCCAACGAGTTCTTTGAGAATGTACGTTATAAGAAAAGCACGGAAGAGATCGTGAAGAACGCGATCAAAGGCGGAAAATACCGCGGAGGCTTCGCTTCCTTTATCATTTTCTGCCTGTTCGGCTCCATTGTAGCCGTGATCTGGTACGGCGTGTACCTTGCCTCTAAAAATCAGCTGCAGATCAGCGAGCTCATTGCATTTATCCTTTACTCCGCCTTCGTTGGCGCTTCCTTCGGCGGCATCGCTGAATTGTATGCGCAGATCCAGAAAGCGATCGGCTCGCTGGAGCGCGTATTCGAGATCCTCGATGAAAAGCCGGAGATCCTCGACATTACCGCGCATCATGCTTTAACAGACCGGATCAACGGCGATGTGGTGTTCGAGAACCTTGCCTTCACCTATCCTTCCCGCAAGGAGATCAGAGTATTGAAAAGCATTAACCTTTCCGTGAAAAAAGGCGAAACCATCGCGATCGTCGGGCCAAGCGGCTCGGGAAAATCAACCATTGTAAGCCTGCTGCTGCGTTTTTACGATCCGGAAAGCGGCGCCATCCTCATCGATGGAAAAGACGCCCGTGAATACCCGCTTACACAATTGCGGAACAACATGGCCATTGTGCCGCAGGATGTACTGCTGTTTGGCGGAACCATCCATGAAAACATTGCTTACGGCAAGCCCGGTGCAACCGCTGCGGAGATCGTGGAAGCGGCCCGCAAGGCAAATGCACTCGAGTTCATCAATACTTTTCCTGAAAAGCTCGAAACGATTGTTGGTGAGCGCGGTGTGAAGCTCTCGGGCGGACAGCGCCAGCGCATTGCCATTGCCCGTGCCGTGCTGAAAGATCCAAGCATCCTGATCCTCGATGAAGCCACCAGCTCCCTCGATTCGGAATCGGAACGCGTGGTGCAGGAAGCCCTCGACCAGCTGATGGTGGGAAGGACCTCATTTGTGATCGCCCACAGGCTGTCGACCATCCGTAAAGCAGACAAGATCGTAGTGATAGAAAAAGGGGAAGTACGTGAAAGCGGCACTCATTACGAGCTCATGAACCTCGAGAACGGATTGTACAGGAGCCTTTCGAATATGCAGCTGGAGCTAAGCTAAGCGCTCACCGGCATGTAAAGCACCTTCTTGGTTTCGAAGAACTCTTCCTTAAAATGATCTTTGAGATCGTACAGCACTACGCGTTTCTGAAAATCCTTCAGCTCTTCGGAAAGATCGCCGCCTTTCAGGTAAAGAATTCCGTTAGGCAATGTGTTGAACTGGTTTTTGGAGACCTTGTTCTGCACCCACCTGTAAAACACCGGGAATTCGGTAACGGCGCGGGAGATGATGAACTCGAACCTGTCCTTTACCTCCTCTGCCCTCTTGTGCTCGGCCCTTACATTTTTTAAGCCGAGCGCCTGTGCCACCTCATTCACCACCTTAATTTTTTTACCGACGGAATCCACAAGGTAAAAATTACATTCGGGAAAAAGGATCGCGAGCGGGATCCCGGGAAAGCCGCCGCCGCAGCCAACATCCATGATGCGCGTTTTCGGGCGGAAGGCCATCGCCTTTGCAATGCCCAGCGAATGCAGCACATGCCGCTCATACAGCAGGTCGATGTCCTTGCGGGAGATCACGTTGATCTGTGCATTCCAGTGTTCGTAAAGAGGTTGCAGCTGAGTGAACTGCTGCTGCTGCTCAGCAGTAAGGTCGGGAAAATAATGTTGAATGATGTTAACAGGCATAAAATAGTATAATTCGAAATCCCTTATGTTACACCTTATATTTTACCCTCAGTGTTTTTGAGAATATTCGCAAGGAACTCACGGGCGCGGAACAATTGTGCTTTCACTGTACCAAGCGGCAGCTCCAGCTTTTCGGCGATCTCCTCATAGGAAAGCTCATCGAAGTAACGCATTTCCACCAGTACGCGGTAGCGGGGCTTTAATTTTTCCACCACATCGTGCATGTGCTTCACCTTTTGCTTCTTCATGAAGTTCTCTTCCGGGGTAAGGCCTTCCGAGCGGATGTCCATTGCCATTTCTGAGCCTTCCTCATTCTCGAATGTTTTATCGATCGAGAAGGTGACCATCTTTTTTCTGCGGATAAAGTCGATACAGTTGTTGGATGCTATTTTGAACAGCCAGGTGCTGAATGCATAATTCGGAGTGTATTGGTGAAGCCTCTTGAATGCTTTTCCGAACGCTTCGATGGTAAGGTCATCGGCATCGTCCTTGTTGTTCACCATCTTGAGCAGCATGAAATAAACGGAATCGCGGTAGCGTCCCATCAGCTCTGCATAGGCTTTCTGGTCGGCCTTATCGAGGGCGGAACGGATCAGGTTATAATCGTAAACTGCTTTTTCCGAAAGGTTATTTTCAAAATCTAAGTCGTCCATCTGGTAAGCCGGTTATTTCCATTTGTTTTTTCTGACGAACATGTTGGCGAATGTAACGAATGGGTACACTGTCAATAAAAGTAATTCGATCAGCGGTGAAAGCAGCAGGAGGTCTTTTTCTCCTAATAGCTTCATCGATTTGTTAAAGATAAGCATTTGAATTAATAATCGCAAAGCAAAAAGCGATACAACCAGAATGGGTGCGAACTGTAGAATGAGGGCCGCAATAAAGGTCCCGTAAAACAGGTACAGGCTGATGCTGAGCAGGGCCAGCCTGAATTTGCTGGCGCCATTGTAATGCTTGTAGGTGGTTACATGCCTTCGTTTCTGGCGGAACCAGTCGCGGAACGTTTTTTTCGGGCGGGAGATCGTGTGGCTGTCGATGCTTACCTCCACCTGCGAATTACGCTTGTTGGCGGCTTCGTTCACAAAGAGGTCGTCGTCGCCCGACTCGATATGATAATGCGATGCAAAGCCTTTCATCTTAAAGAAAAGCGATTTTTTATACGCGAGGTTCCTGCCCGTTCCCATATATGTTTTGCGGGCAAGCGCAAAAGAAAGGAACTGCAGCGCGATAAAAAATGTGTCGTAGCGGATCATCTTGTTCAGGAAGCCTTTCTGCTTTTCATACGCGCCGTATCCCAGCACGATCTCCGTTTCCCCCGTGAAATGCTGCATCATGTTCTTCAGCCAGTCCCTGCCAGTCGGCCTGCAGTCGGCATCCGTAAGCAGCAGGTGCTCATTGCTTGCCCCTTTGATCCCCATCATCAGCGCTACTTTCTTGCCATGGGAATATGTCTCATCTTCCTTAATGGTCACGATCTTGAGGTTGCTGTGCCGGTTTGCGAATTCCTTGAGGATATCGGCCGAGTTATCGAACGAGCAGTCGTTCACCACCACCACTTCAAACTCCGGGTAATCCTGCTCAAAAATGCGCGGCAGGAACTCCACGAGGTTATCATCTTCATTGCGCGCGCAGATCACGATGGATGCCGGCGGCGTATGCGGCGGCATCTCTGTTTTTTTATAAAAGGCAAGGCGCCGGAACGTGCCGAGGTAAAACGATAGCTGGATCAGCAATGCAAGAACAAACGCCCCGAATACTACCAAACCTGCTGAAAACACTGTAAAAACTGACCACACCATATCTACGAATTACGAATATTTACTAATCTACCAATTACGAATCTATACTAATTTACGAATTACGAATTGTTCCCGACCGTCATCCCGTGCTCCGACACGGGATCTGTTTATAAAAAACCTGCTACCATTTATGAGATCCCGTGTCGTGGCACGGGATGACGATAAAAAACAAAAGACATATCCGAACTATCCCTCCAACAAAAATACCTTGAACAGATCAACTCTAATGTGTTATCTTTGGCAGGATTTAAACAAAGTAATTAACAATTGAACTTATGAAGTTCAGCATTTCAAACACCGATAAGGGAAGCAAGGCACGCGCAGGAGAGATCATCACCGATCACGGAACCATCCAGACCCCTATTTTTATGCCTGTAGGCACCGCCGGAACGGTGAAAGCCGTGCATCAGCGGGAATTAAAGGACGACATTAAAGCCCAGATCATTTTAGGCAATACCTATCACCTGTACCTGCGCCCAGGCCTCGATATCATTGAAAAGGCCGGCGGATTGCATAAATTCAACGGCTGGGACAGGCCATTGCTTACCGACAGCGGCGGCTACCAGGTGTATTCGCTTGCCAACCAGCGCAAGCTCACCGAAGAAGGGGCGCGCTTCACTTCGCACATCGACGGCAGCAAGCATACCTTTACGCCTGAAAATGTAATGGACATCCAGCGGACCATCGGGGCCGACATTATCATGGCATTCGATGAATGCACACCTTATCCCTGCGAGTATGATTATGCAAAAAGATCGATGGAGATGACCCACCGCTGGCTGAAGCGCTGCTGCAGCCGCTTTGATGCAACCGAAGGAAAATACGGCTATTCGCAAACGCTTTTCCCGATCGTGCAGGGCAGCGTGTATCCCGACCTGAGGGAACGCTCGGCAGAATTCATCGCTTCACAGAACAGGGAAGGAAATGCCATCGGCGGATTATCCGTTGGCGAGCCGGCGGAAGATATGTACGCAATGACGGAAGTGGTTTGCAGGATCCTGCCTGCCGATAAGCCGCGCTACCTGATGGGAGTAGGCACGCCAATGAATATACTCGAAAGCATCGCGCTCGGGATCGACATGTTCGATTGCGTAATGCCTACGCGCAACGCGAGGCACGGACTACTGTACACGCAGAACGGCATCATGAACATGAAGAACGAGCGCTGGAAGGATGATTTTTCGGTGCTGGATGAGAACGGAACATCGTATGTCGACAAAGCCTATACAAAGGCATACCTCCGCCATCTTGTGCATTCACAGGAGCTGCTTGCCGCGCAGATAGCCAGCATCCATAATTTGGCGTTCTATTTGTGGTTGGTGGGCGCCGCACGCGAGCAGATCATCGCAGGCACCTTCTATGAATGGAAGAATAAAATGGTGAAGCAAATGAGTGTGAGGTTGTAGTAAATCCGTGATAAATACACAATGAAGTTAATCGACAGATACATTATCGGCAAGTTCCTGGGGACGTTCTTCTTCTCCCTGCTGCTTATTATCCTGATCGTGGTGGTATTCGATATTTCCGAAAAGATCGAGGATTTTATCGGCAAGGCGGCGCCGTTTAAAGCGATCGTTGTGGATTACTACTTCAACTTCATTCCCTGGATCATCAACCTGTTCAGCCCGCTGTTCACTTTTATAGCCGTGATCTTCTTCACTTCCCGCATGGCAAGCCGCACCGAAATTGTGGCGATCCTGAGCAGCGGGGTGAGCTACAGGAGGCTGCTGTTCCCTTACATGCTTTCCGCAACGGTGATCGCGGCATTGTCGCTTACGCTGAATAATTTTGTGATCCCGCATGCCACCAAAAATCGCATCGAGTTTGAGAACAAATACATCCGCAATGAATATTACAATACCGACCGGAACATCCATAAGCAGATCTCCCCGGGAAACTACATTTACCTGCAGAATTACAATGTGGAAGAGAACACCGGCTATAAGTTCTCGATCGAGAAATTCGACAAGGGCAAGCTGTATTATAAGCTGATGGCGGAAACGATAAAGTGGGACAGCGTGAAGAAGGAATGGGCGATCAATGATTATTACATCCGCTATATCAATGACATGAACGAGTTCATCAAAAAAGGAAAAACGATCGATACCATGCTTGCCTTTACACCCGAGGAATTCGGGCGGAAGGACAATACCATTGAAGCAATGGATTATAATGAGCTGAATGCCTACATCGAGAGCGAGCGCCTGAAAGGAAGCGATAACATAGAGCTGATCGAATTGGAAAAGCAGCGCAGGATCGCATTTCCTTTTGCAACCTTCATCCTTACGCTCATCGGCGTTTCCATTGCCAGCCGCAAGGTGCGCGGCGGGATCGGGATGCACATCGGGCTGGGGATCGGGATCAGCTTTACCTTCATCATGTTCATGCAGATCACCACTACCTTCGCTGCCAGCGGACTTGTTTCTCCTTTGATCGCTGTCTGGATCCCGAATATCATCTTCAGCATCCTGGCATGGTACCTCTTAAGGATCGCACAGAAATAATCAGCGCACTTAATTTTTGTCCTTCGTTTTTACGAGGTCTATTTTCAGCTCGATGTTCACATCCTCCACTTTTTCCGGCACCGATTCGGTAAAGGCGTCATTCCAGTAAAGCACATTGTCCTTCTTACTGTCGCTCAGGTAAAGGAAGCCCACAATAAAATCCTCGTTCTTCTTAAAGGAGAACACCCTGTCCTTTTCCTTCATGTTCTTATACTCCTGCCCGTCCGGCGATCTCAGGGTTACTTTCGCCGGAGTGAACATTCCTATTTTATCTCCCACATAGCGGATCTTATAGCGAAGCATGATCTCCTTGCCATCCCTGTCCCAGCCATCGAGCACCAGCTTAAAGTTGCCGATAACGATCTCCTCGGCAGGAGGCAGCGGCATTGGCGGCGCCGTAACAGGCTCCACGGTGTTGCAGATGTAGAGCCCTTTTATTTTGAGCGTGCTTGCTTCCACCTTCAGGCCTTCCCCTTTCACATCGATCACCTTCGCTTCCTGCTGCCGCGGCGCAATAATGATCCAGCGGTCCTTCGAGGGCAACTCACCATTCGGCGTTGTATAATAACATTCTTCCGGCTTTATCACCAGCGTTTTATCCGTGTAGTTGGTGACCTTCACCTTTGCCTTTATGAATTCCTTTTCACTTATGCCGCCGGTGATCATAAATCGCGCATTCGGGCTTTCCACCGTAAGGTCTTCAAAAAAAACTGTTTCATACTTAATGGTCTGCGCATGCAGGACAAAGCTCAGAGAGCAGAAAAGATAAAGTGCGGCGGTTTTTTTCATAGCTGTGAATTTTAAGTGCCCAAAAATAAAAAGCGATCTTATTGAGCGGATGCTTTAGTAAGATTTTTAAAATTCCGGCAGCTGTGAAGGTCCACAGGCTGCAAAAAAGATCGCATCGGCCGGGATGTTCTTCCGCAAGCAAGCAAGCCTTTAAAACGCTGGCACAAATTTATAATGTATAAAAGCAGAATCAATCTTGCAGGTTCCAAAAGCTCTTCGGACCAAAGGGAACCTGCTAAAAAGATCAAAAAGGAAGGCATCCGGAAGGAGCCTTCCTTTTTATTGAAGGCATGTTTTTTTAAACACGTTTACTGATCAACATTTAGAGCTATGAAAAAATTCGGAATTATCGTACTTATCGCGGGTGTCGTGATAATGGGCATTACAGCTTACAAATTTATTGAACAGCGAAAAAGAGGAAGCGAAGAGCAGGTGCAGGACCGCAGCGTGCCTTTCCCATGGCTTCCAACAGTTGGAGCGCTGCTCACGGCAGGCGGCATCATCATGCTGGGCTCCGACAGGTTCAGAAGAGTAAGATAGGGGAATAAAGAAAGATCAGCGCGCTTTTACCAGTTTCAGCATTTCCTCTTTTTCCTTCGCGGCGGAAAAGGTGATCGACCGGGATTGTTGTATTGAAAAAACTGCTGCCGGACTTTCCTTCAGGGGCTTCAATGGCACCAGGCGGATCTCTTTGCCGGCAGGGGAAGCCTGTCTTGTGAGCGCTTTCGCTTTCAGCCGGGCTGTTGCGGGCATTATTTCATGCTCTTCTTCCTGAAGCGCATGCTGTTCCGCTTTGAGCGCCCAGTTGCCTTCAATGACCTTGAATATAAAAGCGAAAACAATAATGATCAATAATACGCCTAATAATTGTATTTCGCTTATCTCCATAATTACCAGGATGCTGCTTTAATTATTTTTTTACTTACGCTGCTTTCATTTACGCCCTGTACACTGATAAAATAAATTCCCCCGGGAAGCGCAGAAAGGTCGATCTCGGTTTTTATTTCATCACAATGTACGGAAAAGATCATTCGGCCGTAAGCATCGTACAAACGGATCTGCTTCTTTCCGGTCTTCATACCGCTTACATCGATCGTTAGTTTCGAGGAAGCGGGATTCGGGTAGAGAGATAAACCATCATCAGCAAGCGGCTCATCCATCCCCGAGAATGAACAAGCTTTCAATACATCCGACAACGTATCGTTGAAACGGCAATTATCCGCTTTCATATTCATGATAAAATCATTGATGCCGGTTTGCATTTCTGCAGCAGTCGGCTGAGGCAGGCTGCTGTTCGAAACCCATTTGATCGTGTTGAACCATTCGGAAGTGGTATCTGTTCCCATATAATACGGGTAGGTGTTACCGCTGCTCATTTTTTTCCAGGTCCAGAAAGCCGAGCCGCTCATGCCGTAATACGGATCACGCAGCAGCGCAAGCGTGGTGCCGAGCTCCGCATAATCGTTCTCGCCCCATTCGCCGCACCATACCGGGACATTCATGTTGGCTGATAAAACCCTATAATCATCGAGGTGAGCGGCAATGCTGCTGCTGAAGAACCAGGTATAAAAGTGGAACTGGAAAGCCACGTTCGGATCGGGCAGCGAGCTGAACATCGAGAAATCGAGCGCAAAATTATTTCCTTCAATAAAGAGCATGTGGTTCTGATCCACAGCCCGGATGCTGTCGATGATCCCCTCATACATAGCCACAAGGTCGGCATCGGCTGACACATTCGGCTCGTTCAGCAGATCGTAGCCGGCAATAATGCCACGATCCTTATACCGCAGCGCGATCTCTTTCCACATTCTCCGCGTGCGGTTCTGGTTCACTGTGCCGTTCCAGAGATTGATGAACAGGTCGGGATCGGCAGTAAATGAATTTGATTGTCCGCCCGGAGCCGAATGCATATCCAGGATCGCATACACATTGTAATCCTCGCACCATTTCAGCACACTGTCGAGAACAGCCCAGCCTTCAGGCTTATATGTATACGGGGTAAAGTCCTCTTCGAGCAGTGAGCTGTTAAAAGGGATGCGTACCACGTTGAAGCATTCTTCTGAGATCAGCTGGATGTCGCGGCGGGTAATAAAGTTCTTATGGACAGAATCGCGGAATGCATCTGCCGCAGGCGTTCCCACCACGCTTTCGATCTTGTTGTAAATGGTCTTTTCCTGCGTATAGCCTCCGCCCCAGATCCAGCCCTCCCACATCAGCCACCCGCCGAGGTTAACGCCCTCCAGCTGCACAGGGTTGTTCTGCCCGTCGAGGATCTGCCGGTTATTGCGGTGAACGAAGGATGAATTATTCCACACTGCCTGTGAAAAAGCGGTGTTCAGTAAAAGAGAAAACAGAAGAATAAAAAATGGGCTTTTGCTCATTTATGCTTTCGTATTGATATTACGAATATAACCAATTATTTCAAGTTACAATTTTATGGTTCACAGTCAGCTGTTGCTGATGCGCTCCCTGCTGGCTGTCATCCGGCAAGGAAAAAAAACAAGCGGCAATGTAGCCGGGAAAATATTTTTTTGTTAAATTGCAGAAAATATAAGCTACCATGAAAACATTAAAACTTAGCCTGATGGCATTTTCAGCTGCGCTCCTGCTGAATTCCTGCACCCCGAGCCCGGAAGAGGCACGGGTCTATAACGATGAAATTATTGGCCTGGAAAATCCCCTGGCTGAAAAAGAAACCGCATTTATCGACATGCTTTCCGACGACAAATCGCCGGAAGAAATGAAAAAGGCTTACGATGACCTGGTGAAGCAAAGTGATGAGGCAATGGCCGGGATCGAAAAAGTAGAGGCATTTGATAACAGCACCGCGTTCCGTGATGCTGCAAAGGAATATTTTGCAACCTTCAGGTCCATCGCTACCAATGAATATAAATCCATCCTGGAGCTGGCAGCAAAAAACCCCGAAGAAATAACAGATGACGATTCCAAAAAATACGAAGACCTCCTGGCTTCCGTGCAGGACAAATCCGAAAAGGCCCTTGCAAAGATCCAGACCGAACAAAGCGTTTTCGCAGCCAAATACAAGTTCGAGATCGAAAAAGAACCTAACGTTGAGCAGGCCAGGCCTTAATTGATTCAACAAATAAAAAAATCCCCGCGGACAATATGCCTGCGGGGATTTTTCATTTCAGTATAGCGGGATCTTAATTGCAGTAGTTCATCATGGCTGTTGCTGCATCACTGTTCCCAAGGCCGCTGGCTTTGCTAAGGTCTATGCAGCAGTCTTTTTTCCTGCCCAGCTCATAAAAGCAGATCCCTCTGCCGTAATACGCGTTGCCATCCGAGTCATTAAAATAGATCGCCCTCGAATAATCATTGATCGCAGAACGGTAATCCTTCAGGTTTTGCGATGCCAGCGCGCGGCGGTAATACGCCTCCGCATTTTTCGGGTCAAAGCCCACGGCATTGTTATATTCATTCAGCGCACTTTTCCAGTCGCCGTTGTCGGCCATTGCATTTCCTTTTTCAATACAGGCCTTTGCTTCCTCCGGGTGGCTTTTTTGGATTTCCTGTGAGAACGAGGCCGCCGAAAGCAGCAGCCATGCTGTGATAAAGAATAGTTTTTTCATTTTTCGGAATGTATAATGTACTCTTTCAAAGATAATCATTTTATTTTCTCTATTACCTTTAACAGCGAGCTCACCGCACGATCCAGCTCCTGCGCGGTTGGTTCATCCTTCGGCATTCCAGCAGCATCGAACCTGCTTCTTGCGCCGCTGATCAGCAAAGCGGTGTCGCCGGTAAAGTTCGCTTCCAGCGTTCTCATGATCAGCTGCAGCGATTCAAATGCCTTCTCTCCCATTCCGGATGCAACGATCAGGGCGGTTGGCTTCTTCGCAAAAATAATGGTGGACACCATCCATTCAAGCGCGTTCTTGAGCGAGCCCGGCAGGCTGAACACATACTCAGGTGTGCAGATGATCACGCCGTCCGCTTTTCGTACCAGCTGGCGAAAGGCTTTTACGGAAGCCGGCGCCTGCTCATTATCAAGATCGGGATTAAAATGCGGAAGACTGTCGATTCCCGTGAAGAGCTCCACGTTCACTTCTGCTGAATACTTTTCCTTTATAAACTTAAGGATCGATTCATTGATGGAATTCCTGCGCGTGCTGCCGGAGATGGCGAGGATGTTTTTCTTTGGTGTCATTGGTCATTAAGAACTGCTGGCATTAAGCCATCAAAGATAGGTTTTAGAAAATTTATTTTAACGTGCCTGCATCATTCGCTTCCGGAATTAATAGCATAAAGAATAAATACCGGGTACAGAAAGGGCAAAATCATAGCAAGCCAAAACAGGCAGCGGAATAAGATCTCCCGTCTTCCCGTATCAGCGCTTTTAATAAACTGCCGGTCGATCGCCTCTAGCAAAACAAAAACAAAATTCATTACCGATATGTAAATAAGCAAGATGACCACACCAATGGGAAAGATCATTACACCCAGCATCACGGAACGGTCGAGCACATAAAACAGGACGCATGTGAACAGGATCGCAAGCAATCCTGCAACCAGCAATCCTTTGTTAAGATGCAGCCGTTTATTTGTCCACCAGGCGGTTTTTGTTAGTTGCATTGAGTTTAAGTTTAATCCATAGCCACCCACGTTCTCGCCCTTCGGCTCCGCTCAGGGTGACAGCTCGAACTGACAACACACAGTACGTCAATCATAAACAATCATAAGCGTCGAAGACGATCATCATTTTTTATCATAAAGATCCGTGAAGATCAGCGTACCATCACACACAGCCTGCGCCCTTTCTCGATACATTTTCCCAAAAGGAAAAACACTCGAATGACGCCAAAACTGCAAGCATTTATGAGATCCCGTGTCGTGGCACGGGATGACGGGCTTCGAAAAAGAGAAACACCGAATGACGCCACAAACACTCCGTGCCTCTCCGTGTCCTCCGCTTCTCCGTGGTAAACTTCTCCACGCTCCAACCTCCTAACTTCCACCTTCTCCCTAACTCCCCGGCTTCACAACCTCCACCCATTTCCCCGGCTTCCTCGAATTGATCGTATTATCATACATCGCCTCGCAATACACCGTAGGCAGGTAATAGCGCCCTACATACGCAGCATTCAGCACAATGCGGAACGTTTTTGATTTCGCCGGCGACACATCAAAATAAGTGTACACCCTGTCATCGCGGATATCCTGGTAGGTCGGGTAATCGCTCTTGATCACGCTTTCCGCTTCATCCATTCGCACATTATGAATTTCCCATCCGCTCGGGAAGATCTGCGACAATGCCATCTGCAGGTATTCTCCGCGTGCTCCCGGATTGGTAATTGTTACTTCCGCAATGAAATCCGTTCCCTGCTCCAGCCTGCTTACATCGATGGCACCACCGCCCATGCCGGTATAATTCACCTGCATTTCCAGGTCGTTCGATGCAGCGCTCTGGTCGCCTGTTTCCGGAATTCCTTCCAGGATGAGGCGGGCAAATAAGATCCCGGTTCCGCTGTTGGTCACCGAAACAGTTCCTGCTGAAGCGCCTTTCAGCTGCATGTCGATCTGCTTCAACGGCAGCTTAGTGTTAAGTGCCACAGGTGTTTTGTTGTCTATTTGTACGTTGTAGCGCATCTCTCCGCCTGCCCCGTTCGCACCCGCAAATTTGGATACGGCAATAAGGCAATACGCTGTGGTCTGCGTGCTCATCCAGTAATTCGAGCTCAGCGATCTTGCAACCTCTTTCAGCACTGTTCCTGCTTTTGCTTTCATGTCGAGCAGCGTCAGTGTTTCAAGGATCATTGCTTCATCACGTTCATCGGAGCCATAGCTGTAGGCCAGCTCGCGGTACTCGGGCACGGAGGTGGCAAGGCTCGTGATCAGCTTGCGTGCGGTTTCCGGCTGGCCTGCTTTTACATAAGCTGCTGCCAGCCTCCATTTCGCGGCAAGCGACAGTTCCGGATATTCCTTCAGCCTGTTCATTGCGCCCAGCTCCGGTGCTTTTGCAAGGGCAAGCGTGTAAAGGCGGTATGCCTGGTCGAGGTCATTGTTGTACCACCAATAGTTCTCCACCTTTTTGTTTGGCGACCATGCATTGGCCTTGTTGCGCTGGTAGCGCTTCCAGTTGTCGAGGAATCCCGGCGGAAGGCTGTAGCCTTTCATTTCCGCTTCAATCATGAAATGGCCCGAATAGCTCGTTCCCCAATCGCTTGCATCGTATTGCCCCGGCCAGTAGCTCATGCCGCCGCCGGCCACCTGGAATTGCTTCAGGCGCTCGATCCCGGCCCTGATGTTCTTATCGATCGCGATCTTATAATCGCTGTTCAGCTCCATGATATCTGCAAGGTACAATTGCGGGAAAACCGCAGATGTGGTTTGCTCCACGCAGCCATGCGGGTATTCGAGAAGATACTTCAAACGCTCGCCGAGATTGATCGGCGGGATGGATGAAAGCTCCACCGTTCCTTTGTTGGTGCCGGTCATCCCTGCCGGCGTATACGGCGTGCTCCAGGTCTTGCCCGCTTCCACAATGCCTTCCACCACGTTCACTACTTTCGGGTTCGGATTGCGCACATCTATCTCTATGTCGTATGTTGCTTTTTCGGAGCCGCTGGTTGCAATGATCTTCACTTTTCCAACTCCCAGCATCGAATTCACCTTCAGCTTGAAGTTCACTACATCATCTCCCTCCTCTTTGAAAGAAATGGATTTCGAAGTACCGTCCACAGCGCTGAACATATTATTGGCCTGGATCTCCACCTTCACATTCTTCACCTGTTTTTCCATCGCGAAAACGGTGACGGGCAAGTCCACTTCCTCACCCGGCCCAACTACGCGGGGCAGTGTGCCGAGGATCATCAGCGGCGTGCGGACAGGTGTTGTTTTATCGGAGGAGCCGTAAGCGCCTTTGTTCCCGGCGATGATCATTGTCCGCACCGATCCTACATACTGCGGCATCATGAACTCGATCGTTTTCTTTTCGCCTTTGCCAAGCTGGAAAGGGCCGAAGAATTTCACCATCGGCTTGAAGCGGTTGGCTTTGTTTCCGCCTTTCGCGTCGAGGTCGCCATCGCCGCCTATCGCGAGGATGCGTGACAATTCCGCTCCGAATGCGCCCATCACCATATCGTACATATCCCAGGTTTTTACACCCAGCGCTTCACGGGCATAGAACGCAGCCCATGGATCGGGTGTTTTAAAGCGCGTGAGATCGAGCAATCCTTCATCCACGATGGCTACCGTATAGGTCATTTCCTTGCCTTCTTTTTCGGATACGGTAAAGCTGCATTTCGACTCGGGCTTCCATACTTCAGGCGTTGTTACAACGGGGTTCAGGTGCGTGGATGGATCTTCCACGGTGATCGGGATCACGCCGTACAGGCGGATCGGGAGGTCGTTAATGGTTTGCGCATGCGGCTGCACCAGCGTTACATTCACATACACGTTCGGTGTCATGTCGGGCGTTACCTTGAACGAATAATTTGTTTCTCCTTTCTTTGTATCCGCCCAATAAGCTTTCAGTACTTTTGATCCGCTCTCGATGCTGATGAGCGCACGGCCTTCACCGCTCGATGGAATGATCAGCTTCACTTCCTCGCCAACATTGTATTGCTTTTTATCGCTGCTGAAGGAAAGCAGTGTTGCGCCTTCATTTCCTTTCGGTGAAGGGCCTGCCCAGGATGGCCAGTCGATGTAAACCGTTTGCCCTGTTGTATGCCCGCTTTCCTCATCGGTTACGCGCACGTAGAATCTTCCCCAATCGGGACGGTTCACACGCAGCGGGAATTGGCCTTTACCGTTGGAGGTCGTGATCTCCATCTGCTGGTACGCTTCCTTGTAATTATTTCCCACATAATTCGCGAGGTCGCCATCGTAGCTGTCCCACCACCATTTCCACGATACTTTAAAGATCTGCACTTTCAGCTTGCGCGATACAGGTTTTCCGTCAGGATCGAGCGTTGCAATTTTTACGATGTGATTGGTATCGGTCACGAGCATCCCGCTGAACTTGTTGCCCTCCGGCACTTTCATCCCTACATAGGAACTGTAGGGCGAATACGGCATCGAGAACTGGTCGACGCTGAATGCACCGCCCTGCTCAAATACGCGCACCTTAAAGCTGGCGCGGAGCATGCCGGGCGCTGCATCGTTCACATTGATGTTCGGCTTCACCATGGCAATGCCCTGCTCATTCAGGTTATCGTCGAAGATCGTTTGTGCTTCCGAAGTGAAATCACGCGCAATATCATCGAATACATAATCTTCATATTTCTTGAATTGTGTCTGCGTTTCGCTCAGCGTTACCTCCACCTTTGCGTTGAGGTTCTTTGCCACGGCGCCATGCAGCCACTTTACGGTAAGCGTTCCGGCAGCATCTTTTTTTGCCACCGATAATTTATCAGCATTGAAATCAAGATCTATCTTCAGCCTGTTCGGCATAATGGTCTCTATCTTGATATTCTTTGTGAACCAGGCCCCGCCAACTTTTACGCGTGCCGTCCAGTTGCCTGTCGGCGATGACTTTTCAGTTGTTGTTGTGAAATTGTAGAAGCCGTTCAGCCCTCCCGTTTTTGTCATCTTGCGAAACACTTGTCCCTGCGGATTGAGCAGCTCGAACTGCACCGGGTGGTTCTTCGGCAATGTGTTCAGCTTGTCTTCGAGGATGAACGAGAGGAACAATGTATCGCCGGGGCGCCAAACGCCGCGTTCGCCGTAAATAAAGCCTTTGAGCCCTTTCTGCACTTCCTCGCCTCCTACTTCAAATGCGCTTACCGACAGTGATGAGCCATCGTCGAGCTTTAGGTAGCCGCGCTGTGCACCGCTCTTCACCATCATCAGGAAAGGTTTTTTCTTGAATGTCGCTTCACACATTCCTTCTGCATCCGTTTTCAGCGTTTTGATCACCTGCAGCTGGTAATCGTACAGCTCAACCGTTGCATTGGAAACCGGTTTGGTGGTGATGAGGCTGGTGACCAGGAAATTCATCGAGCCGTCGGTACCGCGCTTAGCGATGAGGCCAAGGTCGGAAGCAAGCACATTCCTGCTTACCTCTTTGTGGCTGTAATAGGAAGCCGAGCAGGGATTGCCGCGCTCCTGGTAATCGTACTCCTCGTAGTATTCATAATTATCATAATAGTAATCGCCGTAATAATCCCATTCGTGCTCGTCGTCATCATCGGTGCCGTCTGTCACCGCCTGCAGCTCTTCATTGCCTTCATCCGTAGCTGCTCCGTCGGTGCAGGTGTATGTTGAATATTCTTTTTTAAAGCTGATGATCACTTTGTAGATCGCGCCCGGCTCCGTCTTGATGAGCTCTGCCAGGTCGAAGGAATAGGTGTTCCATTTGCCGAGGTCCATGGCGCTTTTCTGCGTGAGCTGGATGGTCTTTTTTAATACAACTTTCCCTACACGCCGTAGCTCCCGCTCGCCTTCAAGGCTGTTCACCTGCAGGAACTGTGGAATATTCTTCTCGTAGATCTTCAGGATCTTCAGGTCGATCGCCTTTAAGCTTACGGCTTTGAAGGGGAAGATCAATCCGTTGGAGTTCGGCAGGATCACTCCTTTACCGATGAGCTGCACCTCCGGCTTCATCTCTTCGAACATGATCTCCATCAGGTAACGCTCTTTCAGTGGCATCCCCAGCACATTTTTCACGCCCAGCTCGGCGGTGATCGTTCGTGCCCCGATCTGCCTCGCCTGCGGATACACGCGGATCTCATTTCCTTCGATCACATATTTCAATGTGCTTCCGCCTGTTAATGTTACCAATCCTTCGAGGTTTTGTCCTTCGAGGATAGGGTCGGAGAACTGCAGCACGGCGTATTGTTCCGGCGACTGGACCACCTTTACATCCACTACTTTAAAATCGCCCAGGGCAGGAATCTCGATGACCTTGCTTCCTTTGATCTCTGTTCCGATAGAAGCGCCATCCCAGCTCAGCTCTACTTTTCCTGCTTTCTCTGTGCGCTGAATGCCATCTACTGAAAAGTGATGCGTAGTGCGGTTAGGCTCATGCACCCAGCTGATGGCAAGCTCTTTCCCGTCCTGCACCAGCTTCACGATCTTTTCCACCTGTGCCGGATCGGCAACATCGGCCGTGGCCAGCGTCCCATCCAGCCGTTGTGTGCGCAGCGTTCTTTTGTCGGTGGTGGTCATCCCGTCCACAAACACTTCATACGATTGCTGCATGGTCTGGAAATCGAACTCAAAGGTTTCGAATTCATCCGGCACATCAAGGATCTCCGAAAGGTAAAATTCAGCCTTATATTCCGTATTGCTTGGCAGCGTGTGTTCCGGCCTGAACTCGATGGTACGGCTGTCGACCCACACCGCTGTTCCTTTAATGGAAGGCGAAAAGCTGAACAGCTTTTTATCCACAGGCTTCCCGATCTCGATCGGCGCCTCCGTTTCATTGGTCAGCAGGATGCGGATCGTGGATTCATTGGAGATGATCCCCGAGGTATAAGCGCTGATATAGGCGCTGAATGCAGGGTCTTCATGCGTATCGCCGGAAGGGGAATGCATTTTTGTGAATAGGGTAAGACCGATCAGCGCGGCTGCAACTAAGCCCGCGATGAGCAATAAAAGTCGTTTCGACATTTGCCTTGGAAGTTTATAGGGTTATTGATAGGGTGTGGTTTGGTCTTTCAAATGTAGGGCAAAAAAGCAATCTGTTATAAATTGTTAAATAATATTTCTGGAACGTATTTTGAATGAACTTTATACGTCATAGGTTCGTTATCAGATCGACAAAAGCGCCGTTCATCACATTTATTTTAAAAAGCATTTAAATCTGCGTTCAATAATGGAGAGATTCGTAAATTCGTGAAAATTCGGAATTGTGTGTGTTAGTAAGAGTAATGTACAGTTAGATGTTAATAGCGTCAGTTCGAGTAGCGAGGTACGAGCATATCGAGAACAAGCCACCCGCTTTCTCGATACTCTCCCTTCGGTCGAACTCGAAATGACCCGCGCACGCATCGTAATTCGTAGATTAGTACAGATTCGTAATTCGTAGATTAGTAAACATTCGTAATTCGTAAATATGAAAATCAATAAAAAAGTACTGTTCCTGCTCCCGGTTGCCGCGCTTGCGGCCTTCTCGTATACGTACAAGGCGCAGGCCGACAAGGATGAGGCGATCGATCAGATCCTGATGCAGAGCCTTAACAATGTTCATTATTCGCCGCTTACGCTGAATGATGATTTTTCGGAAAAGGTGTTCAAGCTGTACATGCAGCGCCTCGATTACAATAAAAAATTCTTACTGCAGTCGGATGTGGATGAGCTCAAAAAGCTGAACCATTCCATAGATGAGGACATCAGCACCGGGCACTTCGGCTTCTTCGATAAGTCCTACGGCATTATTACAAAACGTGTTGATGAAGCACAGGCGTATTACAAGGAGATCCTGTCACAGCCTTTCGACTTTTCAAAGGACGAGGAGATCGAGCTCGATGAGGAAAAGCTGAGCTTCGCGAAAAACACCGCAGAGCTGAAGGAAGCATGGAGGAAATCCCTGAAATACCAGGTGCTTGCACGCATGGTGGAAATGTCGGATAACCAGGACAAGGCCAAAGCGAAAAGCGACACGGTGACGATGAAATCGAAAGAAACGCTGGAGGCTGATGCACGCAAAAAAGTATTGAAAAGCAACGACGATTATTTTAAGCGCATCAAAGAGTTTGACCGCAACGACCGTCTTGCCGTTTACTTTAATTCCATTACCGGGATCTACGATCCGCATACCGAATTCTTTCCTCCGAAGGACAAAGCTAATTTCGACATCAGCATGAGCGGACAGCTCGAAGGCATTGGTGCGCAGCTACAGGAGAAAGACGGCTACATAAAAGTATCGAGCATTGTTCCCGGCAGCGCTTCCTGGAAACAGGGGCAATTAAAGCCCGGCGACCTGATCTTAAAGGTAGCGCAGGGTTCGAATGAGCCGGTTGACCTTACAGACATGCGCATGGATGATGTGCTTCCATTGATCCGCGGTAAAAAAGGCACGGAAGTGCGCCTTACGGTAAGAAAGCCGGATGGCAGCACAACGGTGATCCCGCTGATCCGCGACATCGTGGTGATCGAGGAAAGCTATGCACAATCGGTGATCCTCAAAGGCAAAAAGAACATCGGCTACATCAAGCTGCCTTCCTTCTATGCCGATTTTAACGGCAACGGGGGCAGAAGCTGCTCAAAAGACATTAAGAAAGAGCTCGAGAAACTGAAAGCAGAGCACGTGGATGGCGTGATCCTCGACCTTCGCTACAATGGCGGCGGCTCATTGCCGGATGTTGTGGATATGGCCGGACTGTTCATCGACAAAGGCCCGATCGTACAGGTGAAGCAGAAAACAGGTGTGCCGCAGGTGCTGGAGGATAAAGATCCTTCAACAATATATGACGGGCCACTGGTGGTGATGGTGAATTCCAACTCCGCTTCAGCATCCGAGATTATGGCTGCAGCGATCCAGGACTACAAGCGCGGTGTGATCGTTGGAACGTCCCCGGCAAGCTTTGGAAAAGGGACCGTTCAGCGCTTTTACGACCTGGATGATTACCTGCCTGCACAATACAATACGATTAAGCCACTCGGGCAGGTGAAGATCACCACCCAGAAGTTCTATCGCATCAATGGCGGAGCCACACAGCTGAAAGGTGTGATCCCCGATATTGTTCTTCCTGACCCGTATTACCTGCTCGACCAGGGCGAAAAGGAACAGGATTACCCGATGGCATGGGATGAGATCGCTCCGGCAAAATACACTGCATGGAAGCCAGCCTACTCTGTCGACAAGCTGAAATCAAACAGCGAAGGCCGTGTGAAAAGCAGCGCGGGCTTCGGTATCCTCAACGATGCTGCAAAGCGTTTGAAAAAGCAAAAGGACAACACCATCGTTTCCCTGAACTTCGACAAATATGTTGCCGAGCAAAAGAAGAACAAAGAGGAAGCGAAGAAAATGGATGAGCTCGACAAGGAGATCCTTTCCATGGAGATCAGCACGCTGAAAGCAGATGAAACTGCCGCCTCTGCCGATTCGGTAACTGTTGCCAAGAAAAAAGATTTTTACAAAGCGCTGAAAAAAGATATTTACCTGAATGAGACTGTATCGATCATCAATGAGATGAAGTAGGTTGGAGGTTGAAGGTTGGAGACTGAAGCTTAAAGGTTATAATTAAAATGCCTCTCCGTTGGAGGGGCATTTTTGTTTTGTCATTCCGAGCCTGCCCGAGGGATCTTATTCTGTGAGAAAACAAACAGTGACGAACTCTACCCGCGTTCTCGATACATTTTTCCGAAAAGGAAAAACACTCGAACTGACACCCGCACAGTACGTCAATCATAATCCATCAAAGCGTCGAAGACGATGGATCATTTTTGATCATAAACATCTTAAATGATCAGCGTACCATTACACCCAGCCAATTCTTTGCGTCTTTGCGAGAAAAATACAGCGCGCCCGCGTTCTCGATACATTTTTCCGAAAAGGAAAAACACTCGAACTGACAACACAGTACGTCAATCATAATCCATCATAAGCGTCGAAGACGAGAAAACAACAACCCGCCCGCGTTCTCGATACATTTTTCCGAAAAGGAAAAACACTCGAACTGACAGCCCACCGGCCAAAAACAAAAACACCCGGGTATACGGCCCGGGCATTTTCGCTCTCTCTAAACAATCTAATTATTATTACTTACTTAGATTTTGTGCTTAAAAGTGTTCCATTCTTGAATACCTGCTCATTCACCACATTCCCTTTTTCATCCCACCATGTCCAAACGCCATCTTTTCTCCCTTCATTATCATAGGAACCCTTGTAATTCTTTGTTCCGTTCTCATAGTAGCCGGTCCATTCGCCTTTGTAAATCATTCCGCTGGCAATTGTACCCTCGCTGCTGATCACGCCATTCTTATTGTAATAAACGGCTTTGCCGCTTGTAAAATCAAGGATCGCTTCGGTTTGTCCGTTCTCGTACACCGATTTCCAGGTGCCAACCATTGTTCCGTTGCTGTAATATTCTTCCGACCTCAGGCTGCCATTCTCAAACCAAGTGGTCCATTTGCCATCCTTCACTTCAGCACCCATTTTGCGGGCCTGCTCCTCCTTTGTGTCTGAGCTGCTTATTTTTGCATCCCCGATCACCATGCCTTCCGACTTTTTATTCCCGTTAGGCCAGTTCGTTGTTACTGTATTCTGAGCATTTACAGCAATGAAAGCCATTACAGCTGAAATTGCCAATATGATTCTTTTCATTTTTACCTTTAGTTTTTACGGGTACAAAATTAGGCAAAAAACCTAAGATCACCTATAATTGCGGAATTCCGGGAGAGGTTAAAAACATGCTCATATCTTTCCGGGAATCCCACTCCCTTAGTAGATGATAATTTTGTAATATTGGTTGCATCCACAGAAAAAAAAATTAAAATGGCCGGGAAAGCCCGGTTTGTAACTAAATGAACACCCTGCCGTCATACGCCGGACCAACAACTAAATATAACACTGAACCTCATGGATTTAAAGATCAGCAACCTTTCAAAAACCTATTCAAACGGGCTAAAAGCATTGAACAATATCAACCTGGAGATCGGCAGCGGCATGTTTGGGCTGCTGGGGCCCAACGGAGCGGGAAAATCCTCACTGATGCGCACCATTGCCACCTTGCAGGAAGCCGACAGCGGTACGATCACGCTGGGCGACATTGATGTGGTAAAGCAGAAGGATGAAGTGAGAAAAGTGCTGGGCTACCTGCCGCAGGATTTTGGCTTTTACCCGAAAGTATCGGCCTGGGACATGATCAATCATTTCGCGATCCTGAAAGGCATTTCCAACCCGAAGGAGCGCAAGGAGATCTGCGAGGCGCTGCTGAACCAGACCAACCTGTTTGAAGCCCGCAAGCGTAACATCGGCGACTATTCCGGGGGAATGCGCCAGCGCTTCGGCATTGCACAGGCGCTTTTAGGCAACCCAAAGCTGGTGATCGTGGATGAGCCTACCGCGGGGCTCGACCCGATGGAGCGCAACCGCTTCCATAACCTGCTGAGCGAGATCGGTGAGAATGTGATCGTGATCCTTTCCACGCACATTGTGGACGATGTAAGGAACCTCTGCTCCAAAATGGTGATCATGAACCAGGGCACCATCCTGCTTTCCGGGCAGCCGGCACAAACCATCGAACAGATGAAAGGAAAGATCTGGATGAAAATGATCGATAAGGCAGAGCTGGCAGAGCATAAGACCGCTTTCAAGGTGATCTCCACGAAAGTGGTGGAAGGCAAGATCCAGGTGCATGTGTACAGCGATAACCAGCCGGATACCGCTTTTATGAGCATGAACCCCGACCTCGAGGATGTTTATTTTGCAACCATCACAAATTAGAACGGATCGCGGATCATTACGTCCCGATAGCTATCGGGATTACGAATACACACATTAACAAAACAATATGTTTCTACAGATCTTTCTTTTCGAATTAAAGCTCTGGCTTAAAAAGCCGGCCACCTATATTTTCTTTCTCATCTTCATGCTGCTTTCCATCCTTTACACCTCTGCGATCGCAGGGCTGCTGGGCGGGGCAAGCGAGGACAGCAACATCATCATTAATTCTGCCACTGCTATCGCCGGGGTCCTGAACGGGCTCAATACCGACCTGATCGGATCGATCATCCTGATCACGATCATAGCCCCGGCAGTGTACAAGGATTTCCAGTACAACATGCATCCCCTGCTCTTCACCAAGCCGATCAGCAAATTCGGGTATATGTTCGGGCGCTTCTCGGCGGCATTTTTAGTCGCGCTGTTCGTATTGTCGGCAAATGCATTCGGGCACATGATCACCTGCACCTTTCCGGGCATTGAGCCGGAGAAGCTTGGGCCGTTCAGCATCATGAACTACCTGCAACCTTTTCTTTATTTTGTTATTCCGAACACGCTGCTCATTGGTGCCATCTTCTTTTCATTCGTCACCTTTTCCCGCAACATGATCGCAGGCTACGTTGGCTGCGTGGCGCTGATCCTCGTAAAGGGAATTTCCTCGGCATTGCTGCAGGATCTCGATAACCAGTCGCTGGCCGCTGTGCTGGAGCCTTTCGGCGACCAGGCACTGAACAAAGTGACGCAATACTGGTCGCCGGCCGAACAAAATACGCTTCCCCTGCCGTTCGAAGGCGTATTGCTTTACAACCGCCTGCTCTGGTTTGGAATAGGATTGGGAATTACAGCGCTTACCTACCTCCGCTTCCGTTTCAGCCAGTTCAACGAGCCGATCTCGTTCTTCAGGAGCAAGAAAAAAGAGATGCTTTCGCTGGCATCGGCGCCGGTGCAGGCTTTGTCCGACATCCCGAAACCTACACAAACCTTCACGATCGAATACAGCTGGTACCAGACCTGGTTCCTCGCGAAATTCGAATTTTACAAGATCGTTAAAAGCATTTTCTTCCTCATCATTGTCGCGCTCAGCATTCTTACGCTGGTGCTTGTCACTACCCAGCTCGGGCTGATCTACGGAACCTCCACTTATCCCGTAACCTACCAGATCCTGCAGATCGGCGGGGCTACCTTCCAGTTCTTCATGCTGATCCTCATCGTGTTCTACGCAGGTATTGTTGTATGGCGCGAGCGCGATTCCAAGGTGGAAGAGCTCGTGGGAACGGCGCCATTAAAGCCATACGTAGGCTTTACATCAAAGCTGATCGCATTGGTGCTGGTGCAGATCGTGCTGCTGGTCGTGATCATGATCACCGGCATGCTGATCCAGATGTACAACGGTTATTACAACGTGGAGCCTGTTCAGTATCTCAAGGAGCTGTTCGGCTTCAAGCTGATCGGGCTGATCCTGATCTGCATCATGTCAATGGCCGTGCAGGTGATCGTGAACAACAAATACGTGGGCTATTTTGTAGCCGTGCTGATCCTCATGCTTATTCCGTTTGCATTCGGGCTCCTTGAATGGAACGCACCGCTGTTCCTTTTCAACAGCAGCGGGCCGAGGCTGCCCTATTCCGATATGAACGGCTACGGGCATTCACTCTTTTCCTTCCTTGTTTTTAAAACCTACTGGGCTTCCTTCTGCATTGCGCTGGTTATCCTTTCCAACCTGCTCTGGGTAAGGGGAAAGGAAAAAGGCCTGAGAAACCGCTTCCGCATTGCAAGAACACTTTTCAACCGCAAAGCAAAGGTCGCCATCAGCCTGTCGCTGCTTGTTTTCCTTGTATGCGGCGGATTCATTTACTACAATACGCACATTCTTAACAAAGGCCTTTCCTCCACGGAGCAGGAAAAAGCGCAGGCCGAGTTTGAGAAGAAATACAAGCGCTACTCAAAAACGCAGCAGCCGCGGATCGTTGCGGCGAACTGGAACGTGGATATTTTCCCGCAGGAGCGCGGCGCCAATATGAAAGGCTATTACATGCTGAAAAACAAAAGCAACAGGAATGTGGACAGCATCATACTTAACATGTTCTCAACGATCACCGTCAATGAATTCAAATTTGCAAGCCCTGCAACACGCGTGCTGGAAGACAAGGACAATGGGTTTTATATTTATAAGCTTGCTTCTCCTTTAAAGCCGGGCGATTCGGTGAGGCTCGACATTGACCTCTCCTATTTCCCGAAAGGGTTCAGCGGTTCGGATGCAGGCAGCGCCATCGTTTACAATGGCACTTTCTTCAACAGCCAGTACCTCCCGTCATTGGGATACATTGCCGATGGCGAGCTTTCGGAAGACAGCGCAAGAAAGAAATACGGGTTGCCTAAAAAAGAGCGCATGGCAGATGTGAACGACAGCCTTGCACGGATGAACACATACATCAGCAGCGATGCGGACTGGATAGATTTTGAATGCACGCTGAGCACGGTACCTGACCAGATCGCGATAGCGCCGGGCTACCTGCTGAAGGAATGGGAACAGGATGGCAGAAGATATTTCCATTACAAGATGGATTGCAAGATCCTGAATTTCTATTCGTTCATGTCGGCACGCTATGAAATAAAGCGCGACAGCTGGAACGGAATTCCCATTGAGATCTATTATCACAAAGGGCATGAGTACAACCTCGAGCGTATGATCAACGGAATTAAAAAAGGGCTTGCCTATTATACCAAGAACTTCAGCCCTTACCAGCACAGGCAGGTAAGGATCATTGAATTCCCGCGTTATGCCACATTCGCGCAATCGTTCCCGAATACGATCCCGTTCTCGGAAGGCATCGGCTTTATTGCGAAGGTGGATGACAACGATCCCGAATCGATCGACTACCCGTTCTATGTCACGGCGCACGAAGTGGCGCATCAATGGTGGGCACACCAGGTGATCGGCGGAAATGTGCAGGGCGCCACGCTGATGTCGGAAACCATGTCGCAATACTCCGCATTGATGGTAATGGAAAAAGAATTCGGAAAGCAGGCCATGAAAAAGTTCCTGAAATACGAGATGAACCAATACTTAAAAGGCAGGACGCTGGAAGGCAAGAAAGAGCGGCCGCTGATGCTGTGCGAGAACCAGCAATACATTCACTACAACAAGGGAAGCGTGGTGATGTACGCGCTGAAGGACTACATCGGCGAGGATTCGCTGAATGCGGCGCTGGCGAAGTATATTAAAAAAGTGGCTTACCAGGAGCCGCCGTACACCACCTCCACCGAGTTCATCGGCTACCTGAGAGCGGCAACTCCCGACAGCCTGAAATACATCATCAACGATATGTTCGAGACGATCACGATCTATGAGAACAAAACCACGCAATGCTCCTACACGAAAACGAAAGAGGGAAAATACCTCGTGAAGATTACCGTGGAGTGCAAAAAAATGAAATCGGACAGCATCGGGAAAATGAAAACAGTGCCGGCTGCCGACTGGATCGACATTGGTGTTTTCGGGCTGAAGGAGGAGAAAGGCGGAAAGAAGACCGAAACGGAGCTGTACCTGCAGAAGCGCAAGATCGACAAGGAGAAAATGGTATTTGAGATCACCGTGGATGAAGAGCCTGTGAAAGTGGGGATCGATCCGTACAACAAGCTGATCGACCGCACGCCGGACAATAATACAAGATCGCTGAAGGGCGGTGATAAAGAGGTTCCGGAAAATGGCGAGAATGTGACGATACAGATCGGCGGATAGCTTATTACTGCATCCTATTCGCTTTCTTTCTCCTCGAACGGCTGTATGTCGGGCCTTGGAATGATCTTCACATCTTCCGGTATGGTGATGTCGAACAGGCTTTGCCAGGCGCCGGAGACCCGCTGCGGAGAAAATTCAAACTCGCGGCTGAAGTGCCTCCAGTTGCGAAGCAGAAAAGATCTGATCCCGGGATCGTAGCTTACGCCGGCAGCTTCTTCATCACCCTTTCGCATCGGCCTGATCTTCCAAAGCTCTACAATGCAAAGCGCCTTGCCGGCACTGCTGCCCACGGAGTTTGTTTTCCCGCAGCAGATCACCACATCGCCGCGGTAGCTGAAAGCCCTGTGCCTTGTTTCAATTGTTTTTTCGCCGGTCTTGATCCAATCGGCATAAGGCGCGCCGGCATAGTTGTTCATTATTAAAGCCTTGTAGGTTTTTCTGCTTTTATCCATCACAGAATTTATTCAAAGTCTGTTCCAGCCAAAATGGTTTGTTAACCTTTACGCAGCGCAGCTTCAACTACAAACAGCCCGATGGTGATCAGGGCGGGGAGCGCCTGCACCACGAAGATCTTCCTTGATGCGGTGAATGCCCCGTAAATTCCCGCAACAGAAACACAGCAAAGGAAGAACAAAGCGACATTCACATGCCATTCGGCGTTTTGTATAAACAGCGACCAGATGAGCCCGGCAGCTAAAAAGCCGTTATACAATCCCTGGTTGGCAGCCAATGCTTTTGTGGGCTCGAATAATTCTTCAGGGAACTGCCTGAATACTTTCTTTGCGGTGGTAGTCCAGGCGAACATTTCGAGCCAGAGGAAATACAGGTGCTCTACAGCAACAATAATGATGAAAATGGTAATGAGGTAGTGCATAGATTATCTTTTCTCCTTCGCCTTCTGCATAAAATTAACATCGTTATTATCAAAGCGGGCGCTGCGCTTCGATTTAAAGATCTCCATGCGCGTCTTCACCTCCGCTTTCGGCCATGAGTTGTTCGACTCGTTGATATCGGCTGTTTCCCTGTAGGGATCCAGCTGAATGGATTTTACTTCCTTGTATTTCACGAATGTTTTTGTCACTTTGTCCTCATCTTTTCTCCAGATGTATGCGCTGATCCGCTCCACCTCGCTTGTGCCATCGGCATAGTTCCACTGGATGATGAGCGGCATTACAGCGCCTCCCTTGTTCGAGAATACAAGCTCGTAATAATAATTATTCTCGTACTTCTTAAACTCCTCATCCGTCATTGTGCTCAGCTTCGCATTTTCATCGCGGGTAAGCTTTGCCTTGTAATCATCTTCTGTAGGCTTGTTGTAATAATAATAATCGCGCAGTGAGGTATCGATGTCTACCAGGAATTTCATCCCGCTTTCACGGTTCCTCATTTTGGAAATGTGATCGAATGCATCGGGACGGTTCACCTTCACCGGCTCTATCTTCTCCTCCACTTTAGTTCCTTTCGTAAGCGTGAATGCTTTTACGCTGTCGAGGGAAATATCCACAGGATCGGTATCATAGAACCAGGCTCTCCAGAACCAGTCGAGATCCACTCCCGACGCGTCTTCCATGGTGCGGAAGAAATCCGCGGGCGTTGGATGCTTAAACTCCCAGCGCTGTGCATACTGCTTGAAGGCAAAATCGAACAGCTCCCTGCCCATTACCGTTTCGCGCAGGATGTTGAGCGCTGTTGCGGGCTTGCCATAAGCGTTTGCACCGAAATTATTGATGTTCTCGCTGTTGGTCATGATGGGCTCCAGCTGGTCTTTCGACATTTTCATATAATCCACGATCTTGTATGCCGGGCCGCGTGCGGAAGGATAATTGTTATCAAATTCCTGCTCCGTTAAAAACTGCACGAAGGTGTTGAGCCCTTCATCCATCCAGCTCCACTGGCGCTCATCGCTGTTCACGATCATCGGGAAGAAGTTATGTCCCACCTCGTGGATGATCACCCCGATCATCCCGTATTTTGTCTTTTCTGTGTAGGTGCCATCGGCTTCCGTCCTTCCGTAGTTGAAGCAGATCATCGGGTATTCCATCCCGTTCGCGGCTTCCACGCTGATAGCGGTTGGATAAGGATAATTAATGGTGTATTTTGAATAGGTACGAATGGTATGCGCGACTGTTTTGGTGGAATATTTACTGTACAGCCCGTATGCTTCCTTCGGATAATAGCTCATGCACATCACGGTTTTACCCGCCTGCTTTATTCCCATTGCATCCCATACGAACTTACGCGAGCTGCCCCACGCGAAATCGCGTACATTCTCCGCGGTATAGCTCCAGGTTTTAAAATTGGCATGGTCCGGCGCTTTCTCTTTTGCTTTCGCTTCTTCCAGCGTAACGATCTCCACCGGCTTATCGCTCGTTTGGGAAGCGGTCCATTTTGCAAGCTGCGCAGGATTTAACACTTCCGCATAGTTGGAGCATACTCCTGTGGCAGCAACCACGTGGTCGGCCGGGACTTTCATCCTTACCTTAAAATTCCCGAATGCCAAAGCAAACTCTCCTCTCCCCGTGAACTGCTTGTTGTTCCATCCGCCATAATCGTTATACACACACATTCTCGGGTACCATTGCGCAATGGTGAACAGGCTGTTCCCATCGCCTTCAAAATATTCATAGCCGCCGCGGCCGCCAACTTTCATGCGCTCCGGGATCTTATAATTCCACTTAACTTTAAAAATAAATTGCTGTCCCGGCCTTAAAGGAGCGGGAAGGTCGACACGCATCATGGTGTAATTCACGGTGTACGACAGGCCTTTGCCGGTTGCATCCGTAAGGCTGAGGATATTCACGCCGCCATCCTTCAATTGCTTTTTCGGGTCGAGCCCTTCGAGCTGCACATCGCTGAGCGGCTGGGTTACTTTACTGCCGTCGAAATAATTGGATTCGTTGTTAGGGTTGTGCTGATTCTCATCCAGCTGCAGCCAGAGATAGCTTAGCACATCCGGGGAATTGTTATAATACGTGATCTGCCCGCTTCCTTCGAGGCGCAGCTCTTTTTCGTTAAGAAAAGCGTCGATGTCGTAATCGGCGCGCTGCTGCCAGTAATCGTTGCCGGGAGCGCCGGAGGCTGCGCGGTAGCTGTTGGGCGTAGGCAGTATGGTGCCCAGCTGCTCGAACTTATTGCCGTGATTTGATTTGGGATTGTTCCTGATATTTTGTGCAAAGGTAAAACCTGCAGTAAGCAAGGCACAAAGAGTGATGATCTTTTTCATTCGTAATTCCTGATCTTTATGTTTAGAGAGCGCTTTATTCTGAAAGCACCAGTTAAAGCTACTGAAAAATAATAGTACGGGGAATAATAATTAGCTGACCGGCTGTATGCGCAGGATTAATGGCAAATAACGGGGATAAATTGCGCCGGAAGCTGTTCCGGCCAATGCGGCATTAATATTGCCTTATACAGGGGAGTGGTATAAAACATCATTCATTTTCCTTATATTTGATACAATGAAATTCAAGATCAGCCAATTTCCTTCAAAACTGCTCATCATCAGCTGCCTTTTTATAGCTGTTACGGCTTTTAGCCCGGCACACCGCTTTTACCTGAGCCTTACGGAAGTGCGCATCGACAGTAAAAAGCAAACGCTGGACGTGAGCTGCAAGCTGTTCACGGATGACCTTGAAGATGCGCTCCTGAAAAAATACGGCAAAAAGGCCGACCTCTCTACCTCATCGAAGAACAAAGAAGTGCAGGCCCTTGTGAACAGGTACATCAATGAGAACTTTAAGGTGAACGTTGGCGGAAAGCTGCAAACGCTTGCCTTTGTTGGCTTTGAGACCGAGGCTGACGCCACATGGTGCTACCTCGAGTCGGCGCCTTTTATCTCAAAAGGGAAAGTGAGCATTCTGAATACCTTGTTATATGACTATCTCCCGGAACAGTCGAACATGATCAATTGCTACTGGGATGATGTGGAAAAAAGCGCAAAGCTGGTGAACCCGGAGAAGATGACGGAGTTTGATTTTTAGAATTCACCACAGATTTCACAGATAGCACAGATTATTCTATAACAAATGCCCCTGCAGACGATGCGGGGGCATTTTAGTTTTTGAGCCCTGTCAGGGTTTCAAACCCTGACAGGGCTATATTATAATTACGCTTCTTCTACCACACCCATTGCGCAGAATTTCTCGATGCGCAGGTCGACCCGCTTTTTAGGATCGAGCTTTTCGAGCTCGGCAATGTGCTTTTTGATCTCTTCCTTTACGGTCGCGAAAATTTCCTGGTGATTGTTATGCGCGCCTCCCAATGGCTCGGGAATAATGCCATCGATCAGCTTGTTGCCGAGCATGTCGGTAGCGGTAAGCTTCAGCGCTTCAGCCGCCCTTTCCTTATTATTCCAGTTTCTCCAGAGGATGGATGAGCAGGATTCAGGGGAAATTACGGAATACCATGTGTTCTCGAGCATCAGCACCTTGTCGCCGATCCCGATCCCCAGCGCACCGCCGGATGCGCCTTCACCGATCACGATACAGATCACAGGCACTTTCAGCTGCGCCATCTCGAGCAGGTTACGTGCAATGGCCTCGCCCTGCCCGCGCTCTTCGGCTTCCAGCCCCGGATATGCACCCGGGGTATCAATTAAGGTAACAACAGGCTTGTTGAATTTTTCCGCCAGCTTCATCAGGCGCAATGCCTTGCGGTAGCCTTCAGGGTTCGGCATCCCGAAATTACGGATCTGGCGCATCTTGGTGTTAATTCCTTTCTGCTGCCCGATGAACATTACCGTTTTACCGTCAATGCTTCCGAAGCCGCCCACCATTGCCTTATCGTCCTTCACGGTACGGTCGCCATGCAGCTCCATAAATGTACCGTTTGTAATGTAATCAATATAAGCAAGGGTATAGGGCCTGTCGGGGTGGCGCGATACCTGCACCCGCTGCCATGGCGTTAATTTACTGTAAATATCCGCGCGTGCCTCCCTGATCTTTTTCTCAATATCTTCCGCGGTTTTGGACACATCCACACCGCTCTTTTCCGCTACCTGCTGCACTTTTTCCAGCTGTTCCATCAGCTCCGCGATCGGCTTTTCAAAATCTAAATAGTTCATTGTGCTAAACGTTGATTTGATTGAAGCGCTAAAATACGAAAAAAGCGTAAAATCCGCTCATTTTTATCTCCAGCCTCTAAACCGCTATTGCTTTACCTGCAATTCAAGCGAGCTTTTCCCGGTACCCGAAAATGTATACACCTTATACGCCCTCACTTTTTTATATCCAACGCGCTTCACTTCCATATTGCCCACCCGTCCAACTACATCATCTCCCGGCTTGGACTCGAGGTAATCCTCTGTTAAAACAAACACTGTCCCGTTCAGCACTTTTATATCACGGATATGCTCTGCAGCGGGAATGAGCCCCAGCTCGCGTTCAAATGCCATGTCCTGTGAATAAATATTGATCCTGTTCTGATCCGAAATGCCGATCACCTTCTGCTCTTTTTCATCCACCGCAAAAAGCCCTGCTCCCGGCTTAAAGCGCGTCCACTCTATTTTAGTTACCGGGCTGTAAAAGCTGTAACCTTCCTGCGTAACTATAAGCATGTTGTTCATCACTGCGAGATTTCCAAACTGGTTGTCCGATCTGATCTCCGGTTTCTGCCTGTTAGGATCTTCATACTTTCCCTGTTCAAGCGGAGTTTCCAGGATACTGAACGTTTTGAAATTATCGGTGCTCAGCTTCAGCTTATTGCCGAGTGAAGCAGCCATTCCCACCGACTGCCCGAGCGCCAAATGCGCCATGCGCGATGAATTATTATACGGCGCCGACAGCTTTTTCCAGTGCTTTGCGAAATCACCGGAATAATAAATATTTCCGTCGGAGCCGCCCAGCCATGCCTCGCCGCTGCTTTTTGCAATGCAGTCGTACACCCAGATCCCTTTTTTGCAGAACTCAACTGCCGACCAGGTACTGCCGCCGTCTTCCGTGAGGTAGATCATATTCGGATCGTCACTTTCCTTTCCAAGCAACTCTTTCCCGGTATAGCCGGAAATAAAGAATGTTTTTTCATTGAAGAAGCTGAGCCTTTCAATGTCGATGTGCTTTGCGCCGAAGTAATCCGGCTTTGGCTCAGGCAGCTTCAGCTTTACTTCCACATCGGTTTGCCCGGATGCGAGGCGATATACCAATCCTCCGTTATCGGCAAGCCACACGGAGCCGTCGGGGCTTACCGACAGCTCTTTGATCTCACCCTGTACCACTACATCGGAGATCTTTTGGGAATACACGGAACATTGAACTGATAAGAAGAGGAGAGTTGCGGAAAGCGGGTTCTTGAATGTTATCATAATTGTTGCTGCTAAAGAAAAAGAAATCAACTGCAATTTAATTTTTATTTTCAACTTTGCAGCATGATCACCTTCCCCAACGCGAAAATAAATATCGGCCTCAACATCATTGAAAAAAGGGATGACGGCTTTCATAACATCCAAAGCGTGATGTACCCGGTGAAGCTTTGCGATGCGCTTGAACTTACCGGGAATACCGATGCGGGCGCTCAGCGGATCACCTTCAGCTCTTCCGGGATCAGCATTCCGGGCGATGCCACCGACAATCTTTGCTACTATGCCTATCACCTTGTGGCGGCCGATTACCCGCTGCCGAATGTAAAGGTCCATCTTCACAAGCACATCCCGATCGGTGCCGGGCTGGGCGGCGGATCCTCCGACGCGGCTTTTTTTATCCGCCTGCTGAACGACAAGTTCGAGCTCGGGATCAGCTGGGGTGAAATGCATCATTATGCACGGCAGCTGGGGAGCGACTGCTCATTCTTCATCAGCAACAAGCCTGCTTTTGCGGAAGGCCGGGGCGACCAGTACGAATCAATGAATATCAGCCTTGCCGGTTATCACCTGGCGCTGATCTACCCGGAGATCCATATCAACACGGCAAAGGCATACAGCGGCGTGAAACCGAAAATGCCTCTGCGCTCTCTGGAAGATGATATCCAGAACCTGCCCATTGAGCAATGGAAGGAATTCATCCATAATGATTTTGAAGATTCGATCTTTCCGCAGTTCCCGGAAATAAAAGCGATCAAGGAAATGCTGTACGCTGAAGGCGCTGTGTATGCAGCCATGAGCGGCAGCGGATCAACGCTGTACGGGATCTTTAAAAACAAAACAGCCCTGAAAGATTCATTTCAAGGCTGCTTTGTGTTTGAAGGTGAGTTGTAAAGGCTTACTTTTTCTCGCAAAGACGCGAAGCACGCAAAGGTTTCTCGCAGAGAACGCAGAGTGCTATGCGGGTTGTCGGTTCGAACTGTCACCCTGAGCGGGGCCAAAGGGCGAGAACGCGTGTGGGTTGTTACCATTTGTGTGTAATGGTACGCTGATTATTTAGGATGTTTATGATTAAAAATTATGATCGTCTGCGACGCTTATGATTGATTAGGATTGACATGCTGTGCGGTTGTCAGTTCGAGTATCCTTCCCTTTCGGGAAGGATGTATCGAGAACGTGCGGGGGATGGTACGGGATGACGGATCCGGCGATAACAAATTCAAGCAGCGGAATGAAAATCCGGAAATAAAAACGCCGCTCCATATTCGGAGCGGCGTTAAATTTATTCGTAAAATGACCGCTACTTACTCAGATACAAATTCCTTTCGGAGTATATAGTATGGAAGAACTCATCGGTAAGGTCGTCGATGAAGTAGATCGCCTCGCCGGTTGATTTCATCTCAGGGCCAAGCTCCTTGGTCACTTCTGGGAACTTCTCATAAGAGAATACGGGAATTTTGATCGCATATCCCTTTTTACGCGGATTGAAATTGAAATCCTTCACTTTCTTTTCACCGAGCATTACCTTGGTTGCATAATTCACGTAAGGCTCATCGTATGCTTTCGCGATGAACGGCACGGTGCGGGATGCACGCGGGTTGGCCTCGATGATATATACCACTTCATTCTTGATGGCGAACTGGATGTTCAGCAGTCCGACAGTTTTCAAAGCAATTGCGATCGTTTTTGTATGCTCTTCGATCTGCTTCATTACATTTTCGCTAAGGTCGAACGGAGGCAACACCGCGTAAGAATCGCCGGAGTGAATGCCTGCAGGCTCGATGTGCTCCATGATCCCGATGATGTAATTATCGGTTCCGTCGCAAATGGAATCCGACTCCGCTTCTATCGCACCTTCCAGGAAATGATCCAGCAATACCTGGTTGCCCGGGTGATCCTTCAGCAGGTTCACCACATGCTGCTCCAACTCCTGCTCATTGATCACGATCTTCATGCTTTGTCCGCCGAGCACATACGAAGGACGCACCAGCAGCGGGAAACCTAATCGTTTTGACAATTCCACAGCCTGCTCCGCATCTTCGATCACGCCAAACTCCGGGTAAGGAATTTTGTTCTCTTTCAACAGGTTTGAAAAGCTTCCGCGATCTTCGGCAAGGTCCAGCGATTTATAATCGGTACCGATGATCTTAATTCCGTAGCGCTCCAGCTTCTCCGCCAGCTTTAAGGCTGTTTGTCCGCCGAGCTGCACGATCACGCCTTCCGGCTTTTCATTCAGGATGATGTCGTAAATATGTTCCCAGAACACGGGCTCGAAATATAATTTATCGGCCACATTGAAATCCGTGGAAACGGTTTCAGGGTTACAGTTGATCATGATGGTCTCGTAGCCGCATTCCTTCGCGGCAAGCACGCCGTGCACGCAGCTGTAATCGAACTCGATCCCCTGGCCGATGCGGTTGGGGCCGCTTCCGAGCACTACGATCTTCTTTTTATCCGATGCTATGGATTCATTCTCATCTTCGAAGGTGCTGTAGTAATAAGGTGTTTTCGCTTCGAACTCCGCGGCGCAGGTATCCACCAGCTTGTAAACGCGCTTAATGTTCAGCTCGTTCCTGCGGTTGAACACTTCGCTTTCGAGGCAGCGCAGCAAATGCGCGATCTGGCGGTCGGCATAGCCCTTTTGCTTCGCTTCGTAGAAGAGGTCGCGCGGCAGGTCCTTCAATGTATATTTTGAGATCTCATTTTCCAGGAGGATCATTTCCTCGATCTGGTTCAGGAACCATGGATCGATGCGGGTGAGCTTCTGGATGGTTTTGATGGAGATCCCTAATTTGATCGCGTCGTAAATATGGAACAGCCTGTTCCAGCTCGGGCGCTCAAGGCTTTTCAATAATTCATCCTGGTTGGTTACTTCCCTTCCGTCGGCGCCAAGCCCGTTGCGCTTTATCTCCAGCGACTGGCAGGCTTTCTGCAACGCTTCCTGGAAACAGCGGCCGATACCCATTACTTCGCCCACCGATTTCATCTGGAAGCCCAGCTCGCGGTTCGCACCTTTGAACTTATCGAAGTTCCAGCGCGGGATCTTAACTATTACATAATCCAGCGTAGGCTCAAAAAATGCGGAAGTCGATTTGGTGATCTGGTTCTCGAGCTCATCGAGGTTATAGCCGATGGCCAGCTTGGATGCGATCTTCGCGATCGGGTAGCCGGTGGCTTTGCTCGCCAGCGCGGAAGAGCGGGATACGCGCGGGTTGATCTCGATGGCAATGATCTCTTCCGAATCATCGGGGTTTACGGCAAACTGCACGTTGCAGCCTCCTGCAAAATTACCGATGCTGCGCATCATCATGATGGCCATGGTGCGCATTTTCTGGAAGGTGGAATCGGATAATGTCATTGCCGGCGCAACGGTGATGCTGTCGCCGGTATGCACGCCCATCGGGTCGAAATTCTCAATGGAGCAGATGATGGTAACATTGTCGTTATTGTCGCGCAGGAGCTCCAGCTCGTATTCCTTCCAGCCAAGAACGGCCTTATCGATCAATACTTCATGGATAGGAGACGTATGCAGCCCGCGGTCGAGCAGCTTATCGAAATCTTTTTTATCATACACCACGCTGCCGCCGCTGCCGCCCAGTGTGAACGAAGGACGGATCACCAGCGGGAAGCCGAAATCCTGGGCAATCTCTTTCCCTTCGAGGAAGGAGCGGCAGATCTTTGAAGGCGCCATTCCCACACCGATGGACTCCATGCGTGCACGGAACTTATCTCGGTCTTCGGTCACTTCAATGGCATCAATATCAACACCGATCATGCGGATGCCGTACTTTTTCCAAATGCCCATCTCATCGCATTTCATAGCGAGGTTGAGCGCAGTTTGTCCGCCCATGGTCGGTAACACGGCATCAATGTCCTTATTCTCTTCAAGGATCTTAACGATGGATTTCACTTCCAGGGGCAGCAGGTATATGTTTTCAGCAGTCACCTTATCGGTCATGATGGTGGCCGGGTTGGAATTGATGAGGGTAACCCGGATGCCTTCTTCCTTTAAGGAGCGGGCAGCCTGGGATCCGGAATAATCAAATTCGCAGGCCTGGCCGATGACGATGGGGCCGCTTCCGATGATGAGCACTGACTTTATGGAATTATCTCTTGGCATATAGTAATTGTTGAAAAAATGAAGAATCGAAGAACTTACGGATTGTTTTACTGCCCACGAAAATACTCAGAATAGCGGGCCTGACTCAAAAAATGTATTAACAAGTTTTCAAAATTGCGCGCTTACAAAAAAAGCATAAAAAAAGCCTTCCCGGAAACGGAAAGGCTTTTATATAATGAATTGTGATCCAAGTCTATTTATGTGTTTTTTCGTCAGAAACGGTTAATTTCCTTCTTCCTTTAGCCCTGCGGGATTTTAAAACTCTGCGGCCATTGGCAGACGCCATTCTTTCACGGAAACCGTGCTTGTTTCTTCTTTTCTTTTGCGATGGTTGGAATGTACGTAACATTTTATCTATGTTTTGCGCCTTTCCCAGTGGAAAGACAAATTAATATTTCTTTTTTTCGCCCTCTTATTTCTAAATCGGGATGCAAAGATAAAAAGTTTTTCTGTTCCGCAAACTTTTTCTTTTAAAAATCGGGGTGTTTATCACGCTTTTCAAATAAAAAGGCCATCCCGATGGTACGGATGGCCTCCATTACATGATCAATGTGTTTATTTTTTTTGGTTTTGAGCTTCAGAGCTGCTTACCGAAGGCTCCTGGAGAAATACCAACGCCTCCTGCACCTTTTTGCTGTTGCGCTCGGCCAGCACCGTGGCAGGCTGCTTCTTTCTGCCCGCCGCCGTTCTCTTCCCCGCGATCTTTGCCGGCGGCTGCAGCGTATCCACCACTCTTTTAAATGTTTCCAGCCCCTGGATAAAATCTTCGCCAAGGTCTACCAGCACCACTTTACGGTTGTGCTTCGTTAAGGCCTGCATATCGCCGATGGCCTGCGCCCTTTTCAGCATTCCAAAGGTGTAGTTATGCTCGGGGATGTGAATATCGACGGTTGAATTGCAGATGAACTGGATAAAATAGCCTGTATTCGGCCCGCCTTTGTGAAACTGGCCGGTGGAATGGAGGTACCTTGGCCCGAACTGCACGGAAACCGGCAGCTCCAGGTTATTCTGCACTGTTTTTTTCATATTGTTGAGCAGCTGCTCCACTTCCGGGTCTTCCGGCAGGTAAGCCTGGAAAGCAACATAATCGCCGGGCTTTGCCTTGGCCAGCAGCTCTTCGAGGGTGAGCTTGCCATTCTCTTTTTTAGGCCCGCCATAATAGCTGATGCCATCGGAGCTCAGCGAAGGCTCCATTTTCGGAAGCTCTCCATCCCTCTCCACCTGCTTCAGCAGGCTATCGGTATATTTTTTACTTTCCTGCACATTCGGCTGGTCAAAGGGATTGATATCCAGCAGGGCGCCTGCCACTGCCGTTGCGATCTCCCACCTGAAAAATTCCCTGCCCAGGTCGAGGGCATCCTTCATCAGGATATTGATCAGCGGGTATTTCATTGCTATAAGGTCGGAAGGCATCATGGACTGCTGATCGTTTTCTTCCCCACAAAAGCCATACTTCACAAAAAAGCGGTCTTTGCCATACGCTTTTGTACTGCACAGCGGCAACCCGTTGAAAGGCAGAATTCCCTTGCCTTCCTTGCCGGTGCTTTCAGCAACCAGCTGCTCCAGCCAGAGCCCGAACGAATCGAGCTCTTCCGGCATAAGATAGCTGAGCTTGTCGCAGCCCTTTGCCGACATTTCGGCCATCGCCGCGCCAAGCATTACACCTGTATTTTCAAGCGCCGGAACCAGCGGCCCGCAGGAAACGGCCATTGCCTTTGCACGCAGCAGCACTTCCTTCACATTAATGCCCATAAGGGCTGCAGGCACTATCCCGAAATACGACAAGGCAGAAAAGCGGCCGCCCACATCGGTAAAGTTGACAAATGTTTTACGGAATTTTTTTCTCGCGGCAAGCTGCAGCAATGGCGATCCCGGGTCGGTAATGGCAATAAAGTTCTCGCCGGCCCGCTCTCTTTTGCCTGCTGCCACCCTGTAATAAAAATATTCATAAAAAGCCATGACTTCGGCTGTTGAGCCCGATTTGCTGGAAACGATGAAGAGTGTGGAAGGCAGATCGAGGCTGTTCTCTATTTGCTTGATGGTTTCCGGCTCGGTTGTATCCAGCACGGTAAGCCTGATCCCGTTTAAGGAATCGCCGAATGTTTTCTGGAATACCAGCGGTGCAAGGCTGCTGCCGCCCATCCCGAGCAGCACCACGTGGGTAAAGCCGGCGGTGCGGACCTCCTTGCAGAAATCGTTGATCGCAGGAAGCGCCTGCAGCATTTTATCGGGCAGCTCCAGCCATCCCATTAACAGGTCTGAGCTGTTTGTGCCTTTTTTATAAAGGCTTTCATCCTTTTGCCACAAACGCTGCACAAAATTGCTGTTATCCATCAGCTTTAGCCTTACGGCAAGCCTTCTTTCATATTTTCCGAGCGATAATCGGAGTCCGTTTCCTGCTTCCATTTGAATTCTTTTTAAAATTTCCACAAAATTATCGCAGTAAAAAGCTATGCCAGCCTGTTTTCGATAAATACGGAAGATTTATAGCCCGGAGGAGAAAAATTATCGCCGCTGTATTCCAGCTCTTTACTCCCCGGCAGCGTATTGGCACAAAGTTTTAATTCATCCGGTTGAATATCCGGAGATGATATGGGAATTTGAAATGGAATAAGCCGGGCTCAGTTTTTATCCTTTTGGCGATACAATCCAACAGCTGAACGAAAACAAGGGAGCAGGCCTCATTCTCAAAATACATTTGCAAGGAAATCTAAAAAAGGAATATATGAAAACGAAATGTACTGAACACTCAGTGACACGTATTAAAAAATGCATGGCCTTTATTTCAGCGCTCCTGCTCGCTGCACCGGCAGTATCCCAAACCGTGTATGATGATTTTGAAGGCAACAAGCTGCTGCATTACGGAACGAAGAACGGCGTGCTGGATACGGCGGTGAAGAACCCTGCACCCAACGATATCAACAAATCGCCAAAATGCGCGATGTACGTCAGAAACCGTACTCAGAAATTCGATAATATAAAAATGCCCCTCAACGGCAAGCTTGCCGATGTAAGCCCTTACGCCACTTACCTCGGTGTTCCGCCGAAGATCAAAATGAAGGTATACACCACTGCCCCTGTGGGCACGCTCATCGAGATCCTTTTGGGCGACAAATCAAAAAACAACACTTATCCGGGCGGCACCAACAGCCAGTACCAGGCACATACAACCGTAAGCGGCGCATGGGAAGAGCTGGAATTCAAATTTGCGCAGATCCCTGAAGGCAGCGAAACACCTACCGACGGCGTGAACCAGGTAACCCTGCTGTTCAACCCCAACTCATCGAGCTCCGACACTTATTATTTTGACGACATCACCGGCCCCGCCGTGGTTTCCGATAAACAGGAGCCGGTAGTTACTCCTGACAAGCCGCAGGATAAAAATCAGAAAAAGAAAAACTAAGAACTACAGCATAAACATTTTCAAACAAAAAAAGAAAATCCTAATGAAGAGAAATGAAAAGCATGCATTTGGCTGGCCCGGAATTGAGGCACGTTGGACCTCAAGCGCAAAAAGCGGTGTAGGAACCTCACTTAATGCAAGAAGCAAAGTATGGTATTCCATCAATCATGGAATACTGAATGAGATTTATTATCCACAGGTTGACCAGGCCTGCACACGCGACCTGAGCATGATCGTGACGGATGGAAATGATTTCTTTTCCGAGGAGAAGAGGCATACTTCCCATGCCATCAAGCACATTGCAAAGGGTGTTCCGGGATACCACATCACCAACAGCTGCAACCTCCATTCGTACAGGATCGAGAAGGAGATCATTTCTGACCCTTCGCGCGACACTGTGCTTCAAAGGATCCAATTTTTTCCAACCAATAAAAAAAGAAAAGACTTTAAGCTATTCATGATCCTCGCCCCTCACCTGGGAAATAACGGGAACGCGAATACCGCATGGGTGGGAGATTACAAAGGCCTGCCGATGATGTTCGCACAGCGCGGCGAAACATCGCTTGCACTCGCCTGCTCCATTCCATGGAAAAAATGCTCTGCAGGATTTGTAGGCACATCCGACGGCTGGCAGGACCTGAACATGCACAAGGATATGATGTGGGAGTTTGAAAGGGCCGAGAACGGAAATGTTTCCTTAACGGGAGAGATCGACCTCGAGGAGTGCAACGGGCAACCGTTTGTGGTGGCGCTGGGCTTCGGAAGAAATGCCGAGGAAGCAGGCCAGCGTGCAAGGGCGAGCATCCTGGAGAGCTTTGAGTTCGCAAAACAGAAATTTATTGCAGAGTGGCAGAAATGGCACAAGAAATTATACCCGATCGAAAGCGGGAAAGACAGTGTTGACCCTAAATATTTCCACATCAGTGCATCGATGCTGCGTACGCATGAATCGAAGCGCCACCCGGGCGGACTGATCGCCAGCCTTTCCATACCGTGGGGATATAACCGCGGGGATGAGGATTTAGGAGGTTACCACCTTGTATGGCCGCGCGATATGGTGCAGACTGCTGGCGGGCTGCTTGCCGCACAGGCATTTGAAGATGCAAGAAGGGTATTGAACTACCTGATGGTAACACAGGAAGGCGACGGACACTGGACACAAAACATGTGGCTCGACGGATCGCCGTACTGGAAAGGGATCCAGATGGACCAATGCGCATTGCCGATCATGCTGGTCGACCTTGTAAAACGTGAAGTGGGATTATCGGAAGAGGAGATCAAACACTTCTGGCCGATGATCCGCAAAGCTGCAAGCTACCTTGTTCAGCACGGGCCGGTGACGAACCAGGACCGCTGGGAAGAAAATGCGGGCTACTCTACATTTACCCTTGCCGTTGAGGTTTCCGCATTGCTGATCGCCGCCGATTACGCGGAGATGAATAACGAGCCGCTGGTTGCTAAATATTTGAAGCAGACTGCCGATGCATGGAACTCGAACATCGAGCGCTGGACGTATGTGACCGGCTCCGACCTTTCGAGATTCGTGGGTGTGGAAGGATATTATGTAAGGATCAATTCAAAGGAATCATTTGATTCGGATAATTCAGGCAACGACCTGCTGACGATCTCAAACCGTCCGCAGGGAGAAAATATTTGCCCGGCAAATGAAATGGTGAGCCCGGATGCGCTCGCATTGGTACGCTTCGGATTACGCGCGGCGAACGATCCGCGGATCCTGAACACCATTAAAGTGATCGATGCCACCTTAAAATATGAGAATCCGCTGGGCCCGGTATGGTACCGCTATAACCGCGACGGATATGGCGAGCATGCCGACGGGAAGGCATTTGACGGGATCGGCATCGGCCGCCCATGGCCTTTGCTTACCGGCGAACGCGCACATTATGAGATTGCAGCGGGTAATTACGCCGGGGCAAAAAAACTGATGCGCACCATGGAAAACTACGCGAATGAAACCGGCCTGTTCCCTGAGCAGATCTGGGATTCGGAAGACGTTCCTGAATACGAGCTGTACACCGGGAAAGCAACAGGAGGCGCAATGCCTTTGGTTTGGGCGCACTCGGAATACATCAAGCTTTGCCGCTCCCTGAAAACGAAGCAGATCTTCGACATGCCGCAGCAAACTTACCAGCGTTATGTGGTGGAGAAAAAAGAGTCTGATATTTTCATCTGGAGCTTCAAAACGCAGTGCAAAAGAATGCCAAAAGCAAAGAACCTGCGCATCGAATGCTTAACCGGCGCGATCGTAAAATGGAGCACCGACGACTGGGCAACCAGCAATGAAATTAAAACGCTCGACTCGGGGCTGGGCAATCATTTTGCCGACATCCCAAGCTCCAAAATGGATCACGGACAAGAGATCAGCTTTACGTTCTTCTGGGTGGATGCTAACAAGGCTGAGGAAAAGAACTACTCTATTGTTATTGAGCAGGATCCTGACCTGAAAGCGAAAAAAGATGAGGCGAAGCTGATCCAGGAGCGCGACAGGATCAAGGTTTTTCTTCCTTCATAAGCAGCCGGATAAAGAATTTACCTTTTGGGCGACTGAAAATATCCGGTGAACGAAAAACGAAGAAGAGCCTTTTAAATACGATCTAATTTTGAATGTTAATTGTTCTTGAAAATGATGAAGTCTTCCGCTGACACGCCGCTTATTTTAGTTGATGATGATAAGATGTTCATTACATCCTTATCGCATCAGCTGAAAGGAATGTTCAGCCCGGAGAAAAGTATCCAGGCTTATTACACGGGAGAGGAATTCCTCAAGCACCTGAAAAATGAGCCTTGTGTGATCATACTTGATTATTATCTCAACAGCAGCTATAAGGATGCGATGAACGGCCTTGAAGTGCTGAAGAGAATAATGAAGGTGAACCCTGAGACCAAGGTGATCATTCTTTCTTCGCAGGATAAAATGGAGGTGGCAGTGGATACGATCAAGCATGGTGCCTACGATTACATTGTTAAAAACGACAATGTATTTCTCCGGACCCGGCTTTCGATCATCAATGCGGTAGACGCGATCACCGTTTCAAAAGAGTTAAAAAGCTTTAAATCAATAGTGAGGACAGTGGTTGTACTGATCCTGTTAATTATAACCGGCTGCATTCTGTTACAACATTATTACCCCGGAATTTCGGGTACCAGCGGCATAAAATAAAAAGGAGATACCAGGCATGATAGCAAAAAGACCTAAGCATATTTTTATAGTAGAAGACAACGAAATTTACTCCATGATGCTGGATTACATCCTCTCAAAGGACAGCATCTATCAGTTCGTTAGCTTTAAATCGGGGGAAGAGTGTATTGAGAACCTTTATTTAAATCCCGATGTAATTATCCTTGACTACGGCCTTCCCGGCATGAACGGGTATGAGACCCTGCTGGAGATCAAAAAGAAGAACCCGAAGATCCATGTTGTAATGCTCAGCAATAACGACGACCGGAAGCTGATGAAAAAGCTGCTGATGTCGGGTGCGGATGATTATGTGCTGAAGCAGGGACATGGCGAGAACCAGATCATTGAAAAGATCGAGGATATCCTGAGCCGCGACGAGGAACAAGCCCGCAATATCATCTTAAAAAAGAAACCGCTTGCCAAAACGATGTACTTCGTGCTGATCGCAACATTGCTTGCACTCGGAATCTTTATCACCCAGATCGCAAAGAATAAATCGCGCGATAAAATTGATCATACACTGATCTACGAGCGGCCTTAGAAAAGGAGAACCCCTGTTATGAAAACATTATTTATTATTCTGCCTGCCCTGTGCATTGCCACAGCATCGGCCAAAGAAAATAAGATCGCGGTAACGCTGCTTTCCGCTGAAAAAAATATTGTTTTCACAGATCTCAGCAGCCCGGCATTTATTGTAAACGAGCCTGATTCGGCAAAGTCCTACATCGCGAAAGGCATCAGCAAGAACGAGTCGAAGGATTACGGACAGGCTATTCAGCTGTTCAACAAGGCGATCGAATTCGACCCAACCATTGGCGCAGCATATATTAACAGGGCTTTTGCAAAGCAGCAGCTCATGGACTATAAAGGCGCGCTGGTTGATTATTCGGCGGCGCTGAAGCTGAACCTTACCTGGGAGGAATCATACGAGGTGCATTTCAACAAAGGCATTACACTGACTGCGCTCCGCAACCTGCGTGATGCCATGTCGGATTTTAATTATGCGATCAAGCTGAACCCCGAGTATGCAGATGCCTATTATAACAGGAGCGTACTGAAGGGCCGCATCGGCGATTACCCGGGAGAGCTGGATGATATTAACAAGGTGATCGCGCTGAAGCCCACCGATGATAACGCCTTTAACAGCCGCGGGATCGTAAAGTCGATGATGGGCGATTACGACGGCGCCGTAAAGGATTATGCAAAAGCGGTGGAGCTGAACAAAAAGAATTCGAACGCATTTTTCAACCGGGCGATCGTGCTTTATGAAATGGGGAAATACCTGGAAGCGCTTAACGACCTGAACGCCGCCATACAGCTGAACCCCGATGCGGAAAGCTTTAACCGCAGGGCCAACACAAAATGCAGGCTGAAGGATTTCAGGGGCGCATTCGAAGATTATAATAATTCGATAAAAGCCGATACAAATAATTATGTCGCATTCCTGAACCGCGGCTATCTCAAATACGACCTGAAAGATTACAAATCGGCCATCGAGGATTACAACATGGCGATTAAAATAAAGCCTGATTATGCCCTCGCCTATTACAACCGCGGCCAGGCGAAAGGAAAAATGAACGACCTGAAAGGCGAGATCGAAGATTATACCAAAGCCATAGAATACAAGCCCGACTATGAGAACGCCTATATTGAAAGAGGCATGGCAAAATATGAAACGGGCGATAAGAGCGGCGGCTGCAACGACCTGAACCAGGCGGTGAAGCTCGGAAGCGACGAAGCGTACAACAGCCTCCTTGAGTATTGTAAATAATCCTAAAAAAAAATGCATTAAACGATGAGTAAAAAATATCCTGTCCTTAAAGCCTTCTTTGCTTTCCTGTTATTTTTTTCCTGTGCACATCTCTCGAACGCACAAATTGAAGTGGAGGAAGAACCCAAACGCCTTTATTATGAAAGGCTGAGAAGAGTTGATAATTTCTGGGACATGAAGGATATGCGGGATGTAACACACAAGGACCGCCTGCTCATGGGCAAGAACCGGATCTCGGGAAACATCACCTATAATTCGCAACGCATCGTGATCGACGATGGAAAAGAGCTGCACAATGAAATGAGGAGCGCATTGGGTTTCTTCACCCGCATCCGCTTCTTTGAGCAGTTCAGCTTCAACACCACTTTTTATTATGACTTCAACCCGAAGGCTGCCGCTTTCTGGACCTCCAACTACACCTACTCCATCGGCCGCTATAACTGGAAGCCTTACCGCTTCAACTATGGCTATGAGAACTACCTGAACAACCGTTACAAGGATAACATCAAGCAGGTGGGCGAGAAATTTTTGCAGGGATATTATTTTCTTTCGTTCGGGCATCCGCTGTTCGACACAATGCCGGGCTTCCTGCGCTTTGATGAAAGCTCCACCTTTAAAATGACCTATTTTGCAAGGTATTCGATCAAGTACGTGGATAAGTTCAACCAGATCCACGGCGGCATTGTGGATGGAAAAATGATCCTCGGGGTAGGCACGCGCTATACCATTGTGAAAAAGATCTACATAGAAGGCGCCTTGTATTACTATCCTGAAAAATTCAAGAAGCAGCCCTGGGACCCCGATTACAGCTATGGCTTCGGCTACTTCGACTGGCGGTCGTTCCGGCTTTCGTTCACCTACGGCAACTGGGCCGTGAACCGCTTCCCATGGAATAAAATGGAATACAAACGGTACGGGTTCCTCGACGGGAACTTCAGGATCACAGCCAACTGGATATGGTAAAGAAAAACAAGCTGCACTGCATCCTGATCTTTTCTTTCTTCCTGGTATGTTTTCACAGCAGCGTAAAGGCACAGCTGAAATTTATCATTGAAGATTTTGAAGGGATCGACTACGGGCCAAACGACCTCAAGCCCAATGGCCTGTTCTGCTATGGCAATATCAAAATAAATGTGGATGGCACAAGGTCAGTTCAGCAGGCATATTCAGGCGAACGATCACTCTGGGTAAACAAGGAAGGCCCGCAGATCTTCGGCGGCTGGGGCAAAGGCGTAAGCATGAACGTGGAGCTGGACGTACAAACGGACTATCTTAATTTTTATGTGTATTCGCCTGTATCGAACGGCAGCAGCAGCGTTAAGATAGAGCTGCAGGAGGATGACAGCGGTGATGGCACGTATGATAAAAACGTGGATGATTCGTGGATCCTCACGCAAAAAATAGATCCGAAAGATTCATGGCAGCTGGTCTCGATCCCGCTCAGCAAATTCAAGGATAACAATGAAGGCGGCGATGATGGCTTCAATGTAAGCTATAAGAACGGAAAGCTGCTCTCGCTTATCTTCAGCTTTGATGAAAATAAATCACCCAAGCTGGCCTGGTCCTTTGATTTCATCTGCCTTTCGCAGGGCGCTCTTCCAACAGGCCCTGCTCTCTTCGCGCCGCCGCCGGCACAGCCTTCCGATTTCTGCAGCCTCGGCATCTGGTCGAAGGAAGGGAACTCGGCCAATTTCACCGATATTGCCATCAACTTCGAGAACAGCTTCAGATACGGCACCGATAAAAAGCTGGGTGTGATCCATTTCTTTCAGCCTTTTGCATTCGACGGCGGCAGCACACAAAATTCCTATCCCTCCATCGAGCGCATCAATAAAGTGATCAAAGAGGGATACATTCCGCTGATCACGCTGGAAGACCACTTCGTGAATTCAAAGCCAAATGTAAAGCAGCCAAACCTTTACAGCATTGTGGAAGGCCATTTTGATTCTTTTTTTAAGGACTGGGCAAAAGAGATCAAGCAGGTGAATGGCACGGTGCTGCTGCGCATCCTTCATGAGTTCAACGGCGACTGGTATCCATGGTGCACGATCAATAATGACAAGAACCCGGAGCTGGTAGTCAGGGCATACCGGCACATCCACGATATTTTCAAAGCGCAGCAGGTGAACAATGTTAAATTTATCTGGTGCCCCAACTCCATGTCGCTCCCGCAGGAAAAATGGAATTTTATAATGGATGCCTATCCCGGCGATGAATACGTGGATTATGTTGCATTGGATATTTACAACGGCGCAGGAAAAGGCATTCCGGTGTGGCGCTCCTTCCGGAAAGAAGGAATAGAAAATTATTTTATCCTGAGCCAGCGCCTCGCGCACAAGCCCTTGCTCATCTGCGAAGCAGCCTCGAGGGAACGGGAGCCTTATGAGCCGAAGACCGCGCAGAACAAAGCGGAATGGATCCGCCAGATGTCGCAGGCGCTCAGCACCGATATGTCGAGAGTGAAGCTGCTGGTTTGGTTCAACGAGAAAGGCACTTTTAAGATCACTTCCAGCGAACCTGCACAGCACTCCTTTCTCATCAATATATTGCAGAATGATTATTTCAGATCCGGCCCTGCAGATCTTCAAAAGATCGTAGGGAAGTAAGAAAATAAAATAAAATAGAACAAACAAACCCCGCAGCTGATCGCTGCGGGGTTTTTAAATTACACACCCCTAGCCCCTCTCAAGAGGGGAACTGATCCTGCTCTTGTTCCCGATACGCTCGTACCTCGCTACTCGAACCGACGCTATTCCCAATACGATAATACCTCACTACCCGGCCTGACGCATTAGAAATTTGACTGTTTATATCCTTTTAAAACTATAATTCTTATGCGAGCACTGTTTATTCCCCTCTTGAGAGGGGTTAGGGGTGTGTTCTTCTTTCAGCATTCCATTCACTAACAAAAAAGGACCAGGCTTTCACCTGGTCCTTATGTTTATGATCTTATAATCACACTTACATTTTCACAACCTTCTTATAGGCCACATGATCGTTCAGGCTCATCTTCACAAGGTAAATGCCGCTTGCCAGTGTTTCGGTGGAGATCACATTCTCATATTCCCCGTACGACTTCTCCCCTTCCGTGATCAGCTGGATCCGCTCACCCACAAGGTTAAGCAATTCAATTTTTAATTTGCCGCCTTCGGGCAGGTAATAAGCAACCGTCATGTTATTTGAAAACGGGTTCGGATATACATTCAGCATGTTATCGGCGAGCTCATTCTCATGTACGCCTACCTGGCATAATCCCGGCATGTTTGCATCCATCCAGTTGAGGCGCTGCTGTATAAAATATTTCAGCCTGCCGATCTCGCCTGCATAATCCGGAGGGATCGGGCTTGGCTGCGGCGCCACATATTGCCCCATGATCGGCCATTTTGCAAAGTTGCGGGCCTGCGATTCATCAAGGAAGGCAGCCATGGAATCGATATGCTGGTAAAGTGTTGTAATGTTCAGCACATTTGTTCTCAGGTACTGGTAACGGCATTTCAACTCATCCTTGAAAGAGTCGTCGGACATGAATTGCCACCACCAGAACGGAACAAAGTTCTCAGTGGCGAACACCTGGTATTGCCATCCGGCAGGATTGTCGCCGCCATTAAAATTACAGTTGTCGAACGCAATGTTAAAATCCCACATCGGGCCCGAAAACAATTTACCGCCTTTGGAATCCCTGTCTTTGTAGAAATACGTACTGCTGCGATAGCCGTCGGTATTCTTGCTCAGCTCATTGAGGATAAAATTATCAATAAAGGAAGGTACGTCAATGTACCTGCGGTAGCCGTTCACAGGATCGTTGAAGGTGGGGCTTACCAACACATTTTCGAAAGCATGAAAATAGCCTTCGATATAATCCTTCTGCACCTGCGGCATGCTGTCGGGCTTCGGATAGTGAAACAGGAAATAGTTGGCTGAATCGTGGCTGATGTTGGAATTGAAGAAGCTGTACCAGCCCGGCGTAGGGCCATAAAACTTATCGAGGCGGATGATGTATCCCCCGGTAAGCTCATCGCCGGTGGTATCCGTATACTTGAGCTTCGAGATATTCACGCGGTCGTTATCACGTTTTACCTTTTCTTCGATCTGGTAAACCCCGCGGTAATCACCGTCGACCACCAGCTCAAAGAACCTTGTGCGGCTGCTGTAATGCCCCATCCTGTTGTGGATCATGAACCCCAGCTCATCGCGTAAAAAGGTTTTGTCCTGGTACAGCCCTTTAAAAACCCAGTCCTTACCGGCAGGCAGTCCCAATAATGGAACGTTCAGGCTTTGATGCGCGCCATCCACCGGGGTGATCCCGTAGGATTGCTTCGGAAGATACAGTGTGCTCTGCCCGTGAAGGTCGAGCTCCACTTCGCCGTTAAAGCCGTTGAAGGGATCGGTCATGTTGTTCCTTACACCGGGGCCGTTGTCGATGATCCCCATTCCAACATAATACTTCTGATAAGCTGAGATGCTCTGCCCGTAGGTATTGATGACAACTATCGGCAGGTTGGAGGATGTAAACGTCTGCGCACAGAGCGTTGTGCTTATTTGTGATACCAGGCAAATAAAAGCAGATACGAGTAGTTTTCTTTTCATGTGTATGTATTTTACGGTTCAAATACCAAATATGTGCCTGCTTTAAGAAGCTGGCTTATCGCGTTTTGCGTCGATGGTCATTGTTGCATGCGGAACGCTTCTCAGGCGCTCTTTGGGGATCAGCTTGCCGGTGATGCGGCAAATGCCGTACGACTTGTTCTCCACGCGGATCAATGCATTCTGTAAATGCTCAATGAATTTTTCCTGGCGTGCTGCCAGCTGGGCGGTTTCCTCCTTCGATAATACATCGGCAGCATCTTCCAGCAGCTTGAAGGTTGGGGAAGTATCATTCGTGCCGTGGTCGTCCTGTAACGTAAGCGAGCTTCTCAAAAGCTCATAATCCGACTGCGCTTCCTGCAGCTTTGAAAGGATCAGTTCCTTAAATTCTTTCAGTTCCTCATCGGAATAACGCATTTTTTCTTCGCCCGCACCCTGAGCTTTTCCTGTTTCATTGTTTTTCTTTTCCATAAATAAGTTTTTGCTTAGTTCCTTAATAAAATTCATGCGAGTTTACGCAGAACGCACCGCATAACAACTCAAATTCGCCAAGAGCGTATTTTTAATAGCCAGTCGCGGTATTCCCCGGCTAAAAAGCCGGCTTTGCGTTTCAACAGAAGAATGCCAATGATTTTTTCCGCCTGTTATCTGAGGAACATTCTCCACAATTCTGAATGAATCGATGAGCCCTGGGATAATAGCCAATATCTGTTAATTCCAGCGGGTGATAGCAACTTTAAATGGTTGTATTTCGTTAAGCCCTGAAGTGAATAGCTGAAAAGGGAGAAAAGATAGCTGAAAGCGGAAAAGAAATCGCCGGTAACTGGAACCCAAATTTGAATCATAAAATCGCGACAGACATGAAAAACCTCATAAAATTAATCCGCATAAGCATCCTTGTTTTAGGTCTTTCAGGTGTATCGCAAAGCATTAACGCTCAAACTATTTCCACTCACTTTTTCGGCGAAAATTCCTGGATGCCGGATACTATCGGTAATGCGAACGCATGTACAGAGCCTCCCTGCATATTATACGGCAAACTTCATAAAAACTGGGATAATATAAAAAACAGCGGAGCTTCCATTATACGTTTTGGCGGTATTGCAGCAGATAAGAACATGCCGACAAACTACCAGTACATTAGAATGATCGATTCTATCCGCGCAAAAGGAATGGAGCCGGTAATACAGGTGCCATTTGCAAACTACCGTTATACTGCTTTGCAGGCTGCTGCCATTGTTCATTACATTAATGTTGTTAAAGGAAAAAATATTAAATACTGGATCATCGGCAATGAGCCTGATCTTGCATACCATTTTACTGCAGCAGGCCAGGTAGCTAATTATATCAGGCCATTTGCTTCGGCTATGAAAAACGCGGATCCGAGCATTCTCATTATCGGGCCTGAAACAGCATGGTACGACCAGGGGATCATCAATGGCCTGACCACACCAGGCGGCCCCGATGATATCACAGGCAAAGATGCTGCTGGAAGATATTATATTGATGTGATCTCTTTTCACTACTACCCCTTCAACGGTACACAAACCAGGGCGGATATGATCAACAAACTTACAGCACCGGGATCCCTGCAGGACAATCTTGTAAGCCTGAACGCAAGAATTGCAAATTGCAATGCTGTTCATGCAAGAACCGGAACTGCTGCGCTTAAAACAGCGATCACTGAAGCGAACGTAAACTGGCAGAACAGCGCTACCGATAACCTTAATGGTTTAGGTGCGAACAGTTTTATCGGCGGACAGTTTCTTGCCGAAATGCTTGGAATAAGCATGAAAAACGGGGTTGATTTTGTAAACCTGTGGAGCGTGGTCGAAGGCAACAATACAGCCCTGAACATTGGTTATGTTGATGCGCAGACAGGAATTAAAAAGCCAACCTATTATCATTTCAAAATGATGGCTGATAATTTCAAAGGCTCATATACAGGTACCACCGATAACCAGGCGAATGTAAAAACCTTTGCAAGCAAAAGCGGGCAACAGGTCAATGTGATGGTGATGAATGAGGACGTTGCGGCAAATTACAGCTATACCGTTAGCCTGAACAGCGCGGCAGTAACAGGCCCAAGCACGCTGAAGATCACTGTAAATGCCGGGATCACCGGTGCATACACGGATGTTATCCCTGCGCAGGGAACCGTTTTGCTTACGTTTAACTCATCAACAGGAAGGCTGATCAGGAAAATAGCTTATTCACTTACCAATGCGCTTGCAAACCAGGAACCTGTTACTACGATGTACCGTTCTGAGGAGATAGCAGAAAATCCTGTGATCTCTGCAGAACCGGAGTTCGATATCAATGTGTATCCGAACCCGACCGCAGGACAGCTTACCCTTGCAATGAACACCCCGAATGAGGATCAGAGAAGTGTAAATGTGGAGATCATCAACCTGGTAGGACAGCTCGTGTATCAAAAAGAACTTGGTTTTAAAGATGGTAAGGAAATGATCGACCTCCAGGAAGGTATTGCAAACGGAATTTATATCGTAAGAGTGAAGAATGCAGACAATAAGATAATCATCAAAAAGCTCATACTGGAAAGAAAATAAGCATCCGCTTCATCACTAAATAAGGATCATTATAAAAATTCAACCGGTTGCGGATGCAGCCGGTGGATTTTTATTGTCGCCTCCCCTATCTCCTTACCCCCGTAAGTCATTGAGCCTCAACACCAATCCAAAAAACCATAGCCGAAAGCCTGATTTTGATAGCCAAAAACTGTTAAATACAGGCTCGTTTAACAACTTTAATATCTGTATCCCGTTTACCATAGAGTGAAACGTTAAGAGGGGAATTAGAATAGCCGAAAGCCGGAAAAAAATAGCCGGTAATTATAGAAGAAAGCGCCCCCGGAAACACAATTATTAATTAAAACAAAACATCATGAAAAGTATAAGAAAAATATTTCAAATCGGTATGTTAGCGTTAGGTATGGTTGGTGCAGCGAAAACAACTACTGCTCAAACTATTTCAAACCACTTTTTCGGTGAGAACGCATGGATGCCGGATACAATTGGTAATGCAAATGCATGTACAGAGCCACCTTGCTTATTGTACGGTAAGCTGCACCAAAACTGGGAAAACATCAAAAACAGCGGTGCATCCCTGATCCGTTTCGGTGGTATTGCTGCAGATAAGAACATGCCTACCAATTACCAGTATATTAAAATGATCGACTCGATCCGCGCAAAAGGTATGGAACCTGTGATCCAGGTGCCATTCGCAAACTACCGTTACACGGAATTGCAGGCTGCTGAAATCGTTCGTTTTATTAACGTAACAAAAGGTAAGCATATTAAATACTGGATCATTGGTAATGAGCCGGATCTTGGTTACCACTTTACAACAGCAGCCCAGGTAGCTAATTATATCAGGCCGTTTGCTTCAGCAATGAAGGCTGTGGATCCAAGCATTATGATCGTAGGGCCGGAAACAGCATGGTATGACCAGGGTGTGATCAACGGACTTACCACACCAGGCGGGCCGGATGATATTACAGGTAAAGATGCTGCAGGAAGGTATTATATTGACGTGATCTCTTTTCACAGCTACCCTTTCAATGGTTCACAAACAAGAGCAGATGTGATCAGCAAGCTTACTTCTGCAGGTTCTTTACAGGATAACCTGATCGCACTGAACGCAAGGATCGCAAATTGTAATGCTGCACATGGAAGAACAGGCGTTGCTTCGCTTAAAACAGCGATCACAGAGCTGAACATCAACTGGCAGAACAATGGTGCCGATAACCTGAACGGTGTAGGTGCCAATAGCTTCATCGGCGGACAGTTTCTTGCTGAGATGCTTGGAATAAGCATGAAGAACGGAGTTGATTTCGTGAATATCTGGAGCGTGGTTGAAGGTAATAATACAGCGTTGAACATTGGTTATATTGATGCTCAGACAGGAATTAAAAAACCGCTTTACTACCACTTTAAAATGATGGCGGATAATTTCAAAGGTAATTACGCTGATGTAACTGATAACCAGAACAACGTTAAAACCTTTGCAAGCAAAAACGGATCACAGATCAATGTAATGATCATGAACCAGGAGCTCGGATCTAACTATAACTACACCGTTCGTTTGAACAACGGAACAGTATCCGGAACCAATCCTTTGAAAATTGCGGTAAATGCAGGTGTTACAGTTGAATATTCTGATATGATCCCGGCACAGGGAAGTGTTGTCCTTACTTTTAACACAGCAGGAACACTGATCAAAAAAACCGAATATTCACTTACTGGACAGGCGATCGCAAACCAGCCACCGGTTGTAACCAATTACGGTACTACAGGAGTTGAAGAAACAGCGGTTAACGTAGGAACTCCGAATTTTGACATTAATGTTTATCCGAACCCTACAGCCGGTAAATTAACTGTAGCGATGAATTCAGCAAATGAAGATCAGAAATCGGTTGAAGTGGAGATTGTTAATCTTGTTGGACAGTTAGTATATCACAAAACACTTGAATTCAAAGATGGTAAAGAGATGATCGATATGCAGGAAGGTATTGCCAACGGAGTGTATATTGTGAGAGTGAAGAGTGCAGATGATAAAGTAGTGATCAAGAAAATTGTTCTTGAGCGAAAATAACAGAAAATCAATAAAAACATCAAAGCCCCCCTGCAAATTGCAGGGGGGCTTTGATTTTACATATATGTTAAAATTATTTTGAAACGATGAGCCTCATGGAACGTGAAGCGCCGTCTTTCTTCAGCACATAAAAATAAATTCCGTTTGGCAGTTCCGCGGTCTCAACCGGGATAGCGTATGTTCCTGCCTTCATGTTCTGCTCCACCAGCGATGCCACCGGATTGCCCAGCATGTCATACAATTTCAGGGAAACCTGGCCGGAAACATTCAGCTGGAAGTTGATATGTGTGAGGTCCTTTGCCGGGTTCGGATTATTTTGGTACAGCTTGAACGGCGGCATGCTCTCCATTGCCTGAACTCCTACCGGTGCGATCGCCGGGCCGGTGAGGTCGTCGAAATAAATCGTATCCCTTGCAGTGGAGTTCGGATGGAATAGCATCACGATCTTATCCACATTGTTCGCGGCAACAGTCCCGCCCGGTGTAAGCTGTACAAAATTGAAGGTCACATTCTGCCATGCGTTCTGCATTGTTGTTACTGCTGCATATTCGCTGTGAACTCCTGAAGGGTATGCCGGGATGCTGCTGTTCCCTAACTGAAGCTGGATCTGTGTGCCCACCGGCGCTGTCGAATAAAGCTTCATTGTGATCTTGGAAGCCATCAGCCCGCCGTTTGCGTAAGGTGTAACATCCACCAGCTTATTGTTCGGCCGCACCTGGATGTTATCATATAAGGTAGTATCCCTTATATATTTGGCGCAATGTGCGCTGGTGTCGTTCCCGCCTACCATCGGGTTTAATGACATGGAATCCAGCATGCCGGTATAAAACCCGAACCACGAAACTTTTGCACCTTCAAAATCATTGTAATTTTGCTGGGCCACCGCAGCCCGGGCAATGATAAAAAGCAGAGAGAGTAAAAGTATCTTTTTCATAATGTATAATTTATAGGTTAATAGTTGTTGTTTTCAAATACACTGATACAAAGTTAAGGCCTTCACATACCTTTATCCTCACTCTTTCGCCCAGAGGGAAGAAAGTATAGCCGGGAACTTTTATTTCAGAGTTGCGGTATGAGCTGCATGGGAAAGCCCTGCTTTAGAAATTCCCCAATCCCTTCACCCTGTGGTCTTCTCTCCCCATCGGCGCTTTCAGCCTGTTTACCAGCATCTTAAAAAAAAACAAAATCCCCGGTCTGCTTTTTTCCCCTTCTGGCTATTGAAAACAGGGCTTTACCGAAAACTGGCACAAATCTTTACTCTTTACTGATAGGTTTGCATAAATATTCACACATCACGCAGTTTTTAGTCATCAATGAGAAGTAGTCAGCCAAAAATTTTAATGTTAGGATGGGAATTTCCGCCGATAATCAACGGAGGATTAGGAGTCGCTTGCCATGACCTGTCAAGCGCAATGTCGGAACTGGCTGATATTACTATGATCATCCCGAAATCCAGCCCGGATTTCAAGATGAAGAACATGAACCTGGTAGGGATCAACACGATCGACCTGAGCTCTATTGAAAACTATTCCGAATCCAAATTACCATTTGAGCTAAAAACCATTCCTGCCGACCTCAACCCTTACTACAGCGAAAAAAGTGGAGAAAGCGCCTCATTTAACGCCTCTTCGGGGATCTTTAGCGGCGACAGGAACACTCCAAAAACATTTGACATCGACCACCTTTATGGCGGTGATGTGATCAATAAAGTGATGCAGTATGCCGATATTACCGCTTCCCTTGCTTCTAAAATGGATTTTGACGTGATCCACGCGCACGACTGGATGACCATGCTCGCCGGGATCAAGATCAAGCAGCAAAGCGGGAAACCGCTTGTAATGCACATCCATTCACTGGAAGTTGACCGCAGTGGCGTAGGCAGCAGGGGCTGGGTGTACGACCTGGAGAAAAAAGGCATGGAATACGCCGACCTCCTGATCCCTGTCAGCAACTTTACCGCAGATAATATCTGCAACCATTATGGCATCAGCCGCAGCAAGATCTCGGTGGTGCATAACGGAAGCAATATCGTTAAATCATTCCGCAGCAAAAGAAAGTTCAAGGAAAAAACAGTGCTTTTCGTTGGCCGCTTAACCCGCCAGAAAGGCCCTGAAAAATTCCTCGACATTGCAGCAAAAGTGCTGGAAAGCAATCCTGACGTACGTTTTGTAATGGCAGGCGTTGGCGATTACTTCAAATCAATGCTTGAGAAAAGCTCATACCAGCACATCGGCAACCGCTTTCACCTTACAGGCTTCCTGAACCAGGAAAAGCTCCGCTACCTGTTCTCCATAAGCGATGTATACTGCATGCCTTCTATTTCCGAGCCCTTCGGCCTTTCGGCTGTAGAAGCGGCACAGTTCGGGATCCCATGCGTGATCTCCAAGCAGTCGGGCGTGGCGGAAGTGCTGAGCGGCTCCCTGAAATTCGATTTCTGGGACGTGAACAAGGCTGCAGGAAGCATTCTGAACCTGTTGAGCGACCCTGTGCTGAGAAAAAAGGTGGTTGAGGATGCTTCAAAGAACCTGAACAACATTACATGGGACATTTCCGCGCGCAAAATAATTGACGCGTATGCTGCAAAGCAATTTATCTAAACAGAATTATATTTTTAAACTATATCGTATGCCTTCAATCTGCTTTTATTTCCAGGTGCACCAGCCCTTTAGGATCCGTAACTATTCTTTTTTCGACATCGGCACTTCCCACATTTACGAGGATGAGCAGAAGAACCGCGAGATCATGGATAAGGTTGCGGAGAAATGCTACCTGAAAACCAACAGGAAGATGCTGGAGCTGATCCAGCGCCACCAGGGAAAATTCAGGATCAGCTATTCCATCAGCGGAACGGCTATCGAGCAGTTTGAAAAATACCGCCCGGATGTGCTGCAGTCGTTTATTGAGCTGGCAAACACCGGATGTGTGGAGTTTCTTTCCGAAACCTATTCCCACTCACTGAGCTTTATTTACTCCAAGGAGGAATTCAGGCGCCAGGTGCAGAAGCATGCGGAAGTGATCAAAAAATATTTTAATCAAACACCTACTGTTTTCCGTAACACCGAGCTGATCTTCAACAATGAGCTGGCGGCATACATCGAGGACATGGGCTTCAAAGGGATCGTGTGTGAAGGCGTTGACCGCATCCTCGGGACAAGGTCGCCGAACTTCTTATACCGCTCCCCGAATACAAAAGAGATAAAATTACTGCTGAAGAACTACCGCCTGTCGGATGACATCGCGTTCCGCTTCTCCGACCGCGGCTGGAAAGAATTCCCGCTCACAGTGGATAAATACAAGCAGTGGGTGCACTCCATTGCCGGCAACGGCGAATGTGTGAACCTGTTCATGGATTATGAAACATTCGGCGAGCACCAGTGGGAATCAACAGGGATCTTCAGCTTCCTCGACCACCTGCCTGCCGCTATCATGGAGCATCCCGACTTCGATTTTAAAACACCGTCGGAAGTAGTGGCCGCATATCCTGCAAGGGATGTGTATGATGCGCACGATTTTACTTCATGGGCGGATATGGAAAGGGACCTTTCGGCATGGCTGAGCAACTCCATGCAGCAGGAAGCGATGAAGCAGATCTATTCGATCGAAAAGGACGTGAAGGAGTGCAACAACCCCGAAATACTGAATGTATGGGAGCGTTTGCAGACTTCCGACCACTACTACTACATGTGCACCAAATTCTGGAATGACGGTGATGTGCACAAATATTTCAGCCCTTTCGACTCGCCTTACGATGCATATCTTTATTTCATGAACATCTACAGCGACCTGGAATGCCGCATCAAAGCTTTTAAAAAAAAAGCGAGACGGGACCTCGTCAAACAATTGAAGGATTCTGTGCCCCGGGCAGAACGAATTGAAGCAAAAATTGTAAGAAAACAGGTTTTGCAATCGTAACTACTCATACATTTTTATATGCAGATGCTTTTAATTGCAGACAGCGGCTCAACCAAAACAGACTGGCGTTTAATTGACGAAAAGAAGAATACACACCAGTTTCAGACGCAGGGCTTTAATCCCTTCTTCCAGGATTCAACCATGATCGCGGCCGAACTGCAATCAAAACTCCTGCCTGCGATCAGCCCTCATCTTTCAAAGGATGACAGCCTCAGCATTTATTTTTACGGCGCAGGATGCTCTACGGAAGAGAAATGCGACATCGTAAAAACCGCTATCCGCCATACATTTCCCGATGCTATTATTGAAGTGGAGCATGATCTCCTGGCCGCTGCCCGCGCCTTATGCGGCAACGAGCAGGGAATTGCAGCCATTATGGGCACAGGCTCCAACTCCTGCTATTACGATGGAAATAAGATCGTATGCAATGTGGCCTCGCTGGGGTTTATCCTTGGCGACGAAGGCAGCGGCGCATACATCGGCAAGCATTTTATCCGCGATTACCTGAACAAGGAAGTGCCGGAGAATATTGCAGCAAGCTTTAAGGAAACCTACAAGCTCAGCGAAGAGGAGATCCTCGATGCCGTTTACAAGCAGGCCATGCCGAGCCGCTTCCTGGCTTCCTTCAGCAAGTTCATTAACCAGCACCGCAATGAGCCGTATTTTGTGAAGCTGGTGGATTATAATTTTGAGCAGTTCTTCAACAGGCACATCTGCAAATATACCAACCATAAGGAAGTAAGCATGTCGTGCGTGGGCTCTGTGGCGCATCATTACAGCGATACACTGCGTGAAGTGGCCGCGCGTAAAGGAGTGAAAATAGGCAAGATCATTGAAACCCCTATCTCAGAGCTCAGCAATTATCACCTCGCACAGCTGGATCTTTCCCGGCTTAGCTAACACAGCATTCGCTTATCTATCATCCGGCGGCCTTTGCCAAAGGCCAATTTACTCTTTCAATCATCTCTTTACTTCTTTACCGCTGACTGCTTGTGCCTGGCGGCATCAATGAATTTTTCCAGCTGCAGCTCGAACATGGCGCTGTCCAATACCCCGGATTTATAATCATCCGCCAGCTTTTTCAGGTAGTATTTATCATATTGCGGAACATTTTCCGGCCTTATATCGCCGGGGTGGAACATCTTTTCGTAGCGGCCGAAATCGGATGGCGCAACCTTCTCGATCTTCAGCACCAGCCAGGTAGCGAACAACAGGTTAAAAATAAAAAAAGCAGGCTTCAGTAAAAATTTATAATCTTTCATTGATCTATGTTTTAAAATTATTCGTCGCTTGATTTCCATTTAGCTGCCCGGATCATTACGCTCAGGTCGATGATGTTAAAGATCGTCCAGAACGTATTGGCCGCAAAGCCTGATGGTGTGGGATGATAGCCCAGCAGCAGCAGCACAACATTGTATGCAATTCCTGTAAGGCTCAGCGCAATAATAACAATATGCGGCATAATGTGCTGCGTGTTCTTGGCATTGGCCTTATCCTTCGGCGTAACATTGAACTGCACCTTTTTTCCGCGGACCACCGAGATGAGCGACATGAGCATGAACCAGAAGCTGGAGATGTAATACTGATCGCCGCGCTTGGTGGCGATTCCCCATGCGCCGATCGTAATGGTGATCGTATTCATGATCTGGAAAGGCAGGAAATACTTGAAGAATTCGAAGCTGTATGCCTGTACCGGCAGCTGCAGCGTGAAGAAAAATACAATAGGACTGAGCAGGAAGACCAGGATCCAGAGTGGGGCAAAATATGACCAGATGGTGTTAAAGTAGCATACCTTCTGCCAGAACGTAAGCCCCTTTTTAAAAACGGGATTATCCTTGAACGCTATATCCAGCGAGCCTTCGGCATAGCGCTGGTGCTGCTTTATCCAGCTGTCGAGGTCCTGCGTGGAAAGCATCTTGCACTCTATATCGGGATGCTGCAGGCTTTCCCAGCGGTTCTCGTGATCGGCGTGCAGCATAATGGAAGTGTAGATATCTTCAGAAGCATGGAACTTGAAGGGGATGATCTGCTGATGCGACAGCAGCTCTTTTTTCTGGCGGATGGCGCCTGAGCTGCCGGCATCCTCGTGCACAAGCTCCGCATGCCTTTTCTTAAGCCCTTCGGCAAAATCCCTCAGCGCAAGGCTCATCACGGCCTCCCGGCGGTGAAAAGAGCCGGCGCCGCAGCAGAAGGCGGCATTGTAATAATTCCGCTTGCGCAGGATCACATCATAGAACAGGCGCGGATCGTTCCCGAAAATATCCTCATTCACCTCGATCTTCCCGAATAAAAGGTCGATCGGCTTTGTGATGAATTTATTGGACACTTTTAATTTTGATTTTATCACCGAGCTGAGAGGCTCCGGCTCGGTGGTATCATAGAACCATTGCGGGGTTTGCACCCAGGCCAGCTTCCTGTTCCTAAAGTAGCCGCTTGTGTTTACAAGAAAATCAGGCAAAGGCCGCGTATCGGCATCGAGGATCACAAAAATATCCCCGTTGGTATGCTGCAGCCCGTTCTTCAGGTTTCCGGCTTTGTAGCCTTCATTGTGCTCCCTGATGAGATAGCCTACTCCCTCCTCTTCCGCCACTATCTTCATGTTTTGCTTGTTAGGATCACGCCCGTCCCTCCTGCCGTCATCCAGCACATAGATCTTAATGGGAACATCCGGATAGGGATAATTCATTTTCTTCGCATCAATGATGCTGAGCCTCACAAGCTCCACATCCTCGTTATAGGTAGCAATGAACACATCGATCCTCACCGGCCTGTCCGTCCTCTCCTGCAAGTCTTCTATCTCGGAAAGGTAATGGATAGGCGGTGTTTTTTTCGCATCCTTGTACGACCAGAAATTAATAACAATAAGAATGGTGCTGAGGTAACTGAGGGTTTCTGCTGTTACCAGGGGAATCGCAAACCAGAGCGCATCCGGGTTCAGGGAATGTGCCCATCTCCACCAAATATAGGAAAATCCCAGGGCAATGGTAACCACACCGGCAAACTGGAACACCAGGGTGCGGTATTTATTATCGGGGATCGCCTTGTAGGGTTTTCTGTTATCGAATTTGCTAAAATAGAATTGCTTCATATACTCTTTTAACTGCAGATTAAGATCTGATCAAGCCCGAGCGCTTTGATCTTATTTTTTATTTTATCACACACATTTACAAACTGCACATCCACATCTTTTTCAAGCAGGGAGCCTAAAAGCTCTATCAGGTTGGCCATTCCGGTGTTATTGATGAAATAAATATTTTTAAGGTCGTAGTATTGCGTTCCCTGGAAAAATACACCGGGAAGGTCGGAATCGGATTCTTTTAAGCGAAAGGCCTCATAAGACCGGATAGGAGCCTCCTCCTTAATGACAAACTGATCACCGGCAAGGTGAATGCTCTTAAGGGTGTTATCTGCTTTCCTGAGCGCTTTCTCAGGGCTGGCCTGTGCGGCAGCCTCGTTGATTGCAGGCTCGTTTCCTGCTGCGGTATGTAAGATCTCGTTTTCCATAGTTTCCTGTATTTATTAGTTCTATCATACAAAATTATATGCCGCCCTTGCACTATTTCCATTTATTCGCTGACAGGGACAAATAAATAGCCGGAACACTCCTATAAACAATTGCGCCGGGCGCGGAAGTATGTAAACTTTTCCTCAAAATATAATTTCCGGTTCCCGGCCTCAGGGCCGGGATCACCTTTGTTATTCATTGTTACGGAGCTGGCACATAATTTTGTAATGGTACTTGCAGTTCTAACAATTTAAAAAAAACAATATGAAAAAGATTTACCTGGCAACAGCGTTATTAAGTTCCTTATTTACTAACCTGGACGCCCAGAACTTCGACTGGGCAAAAAGAGAGGGGAAATATGCCTACGACTACGGTTATGGCATCTCCACCGACATCAGCGGCAATGTGTATGTTGCCGGAAAGTATGAAGAAGACGGAGCAATGTTCAGCGGAACTACGGTTCCCTGCGCAGGAAACCACGACATGTACCTTGTGAAATACAACTCAAGCGGCGCGCTTGTCTGGATCCGGACCGCAGGCGGTATTCTTGGCGACTACGCACATTCAATGACCTCCGACCACAATAACTATATTTATGTAGCGGGAGAAATTGAAGGAGCAGGAGATGTTATCACATTCCCAGGCTCCACGCAAACGTTAACAGCTGTTGGCGATAATGATATTTTTGTTGCGAAGTACGACATGAGCGGTACCCTGTTATGGGCAAGAAGCGCAGGTGGCTATGGCGGAGAAAAAGCGCTTGGTGTTACTTACGACAACGCAGGAAATGTGTATATCTGCGGAAATTATAAAGACACCCTTACATGGGGCGGAACTACCCTTTACCCGATGGCAGCTGGCGAGCGCGATATTTTTATCGCAAAATATGATTCCAATGGTAATTTCTTATGGGTAAAAACTGCAGGCAGCACCGGAAGGGATGAAGCATTATCAATTCAATGCAATGCTGCCGGTGAAATATATGTATGCGGTATGCATTCCGATGGCGCTAATTTCAGCGGTACAATACTTACCACGCCTGTTACACCTACAGGACATTATATGAATACTTTCCTGGCTAAATATGCAGGGGACGGCTCTTTGATCTGGGTAAAATCAGCAGGAGGGGATTATGATGATGTTGCATGGTCATTAACACTTGACAATACAGGTAAAGTATATGTTACAGGGGAATTCAATGCATACGCATTATTTGATACACATGCCCTTACTACAACAGGAAGCGCCGATATTTTTGTTGCGTGCTATGACCCTGCAGGAAATGCAACATGGGCAGTGGGTGCAGGCGGAGCTTTACCTGATCGTGCAAGAGGGATCGGAACCGATGGAACCAACCTTTTTATCACCGGACAGTTTGGAAACACAGCTCTTTTTGGAACCACAACTCAAACTGCGGTTGACAGCTCCGACATTTTTATTGCGGGACTTAATAACAGCGGAAATTTCTTATGGTCAAAAACAGTTGGCGGCCCTGCCGATTCAACAGAATACCTGGGATATGAATCCGGAAATGCAGTTTGCGCCGACGGGCCTAACAACATTTACGTTACAGGCGCATTGCTGAACGGCGGAAACTTCGGGATTTTCTCTTTCAATGATTACAGCCGTACAGATATGTTTGTTGCAAAGCTGAACATGCTTGTGGGAGTTGAGGAAATGGAAGGGCTTAATTCACTGAATGTGTATCCGAACCCCTCAGCAGGCGTTTTCACGATCGACATGAGCGATCTCAAGGATGAAAAAACGGAAGTGACTGTATACAATTACCTGGGAGCAGCTGTTGAAAGGACCACAAACCCTGCAAGCGCTTCTCTGAATGTGGATATTTCTACTCAGAAAAAAGGGATCTATTTTGTTGAGATCAAAACAGCGAAAAAGATCTACAGGGAAAAAGTTGTACTTCAATAATATAAAGCACCGGCTGGTTTGAATTAAACCGGCTGGTGCTTTTTTTTACTATGAGTTTATAGAATTTTAAAACCTTAACGATGAAAAGAAATTACATTAACGGAAAGAAGCTGTTGAGCGGAATTTTACTGGCGGTTTCCTCACTTGCGGCAAGTGCACAGATGATAACATTCCAGAAGCATTATCCTACAACCTATGATGAGAGCGGAAAAGATGTTTATCCTACTGCCGATGGCGGTTATCTTATTGCTGCCACTACTGAAAACACAATTGTAAACGACCTGGATATTATCCTTGTCAAGACCAATAGCGTTGGCGATATTCTCTCTACCAAAACGTATGGCGGCAACCGCGTGGAGTACCCGAACAGCATGATCCCGACCAGTGATGGAAATTTTTTCATAGTAGGTTACAGCAACAGCTACGGCTCGGGTGACCAGAATATATACCTGCTGAAAGTGAACCAGGCCGGTGATACGATTTTTACACGCGTGTATGGCGGCTATGGAAATGAGGAAGGAAAAGAGATCATTGCAACTGCCGACGGCAATTACGCTATTGTAGGCGCATCCAACAGTATTTCTTTCAGCAATAATGATATGACACTGATGAAGATCGACCTGAATGGTGCGGTGCTCTGGACCAAATACTATGGAACGCCGCAGTACGAATCGGCACGTTCCGTAAAATTATGCCCCGATGGCGGATTCATTATTTCAGGGAAATCATCTGCCAATCCAGGCACTATTGCCAGCATCATGCTTGTTAAAACAGATGCGGCCGGCGATACCACCTGGACAAAGATGATCTCGGGCGGTTCTAACTCCTATGAAGGAAAGTCCATCCTTGCGAATTCCGACGGAACCTATACGATAGCCATTGACGACAGCTCTGCCACAAGCGATTCGGATGTACGGATCATGAAGCTGGATGCGGCAGGAGGCCAGGTCTGGAATAAGATGTACGGCGGCCCCGATAAGGATATCTGTAAAACGATCCGTTCGACTACTGACGGCGGATACATTGTAGGTGCGATCTCGAGAAGCTTCGGCTGGATCAATCCTGATATGTGGATCATTAAACTGGATGCGAACGGCGACCAGAGCTGGACACAGCATTTCGGCGGAACCGGCCACGAACACTGCTATTCTGCGCGCCAGACAAGCGACGGCGGTTACATTGCGGTGGGCCATGCGAGAAGCTATTCAAGCTCATGGGAAATTTACCTTATAAAAATGGATGCGGCAGGGCTTGTGGGGATCAAAGAATTTGCAGCCGATTCAAAGCTTGCAGTGTACCCGAACCCAAGCAACGGCATTATCAATGTTGACCTGAGCGAAGGCACAGAGTACTCAACATTCACGATCACAAATACGCTGGGACAGACCGTTTATTCCGAGAACCTGGATGCACTGCGCGGCAACCAGATGCAAACGATGCGCATCGACCTGAAAGACAACGAGCGTGGAATTTATTTCGTAACGCTTCAGTCGGCCACTCACAGCATCACTAAGAAATTGATCCTGAATTAAACGAAGGAATTCATTTGATTTCAGATCATTAAAAGCTGCTCAGCAATGGGCAGCTTTTTTTGTGCGTTCAAAAAAAAAAGATCCCGCAAAGATTGCTCTTTGCGGGATCCTTTTTAAAGAAATGCTATAACTTGTTAGTAGGCTACGTTCTTATATTTTGTACGAAGGGTAAGAATCTCATTCCTTTTATTCTCGACTTCATTCTTCAGCAATACGCGCATGCTTTCATCCTTATATCTTACAGTGAAGATCCCTATCATTATGGTGCATGTTTGTAAGTGGAGTTCGTTCCTCGAGCCCTGGATCGTTCTCCTGATCTTGTGATAGGCGTTGATTTTATCTTTCATGATATTAATGTTTGAACGTTATACCCAACAGATGCAAAAACCTGTCCAAACCGGACAGGCTTTGCATTTATTTTTCAACCTTTTAACAATGTTTTTTCAGCTGCTTTGAGGATCAGCGCTGCATTCTGGAGCGAGCTCGACTCTGCATAATTCCTTAATACAGGCTCGGTTCCCGAAGCACGGATCATCAGCCATTCATCGTTGCTGAAAAAATATTTATATCCGTCGGTATTCTCGATCCGCAGAATTTTGTAATCGCCGAAGCTCTCATAAAAATTCTTTTCGCAGTTCTTCACGATCTCGTTTTTAACCTCCTCATTCAAATGCATATCCCAGCGCTCGAATGCAAATGTCCCTACGATCTCGTACACTTCAGCGATCAGCTCCTGCAGTGATTTGCCTGATTTCGCCATGTATTCCCAGATGGTAAGCCCCATCCAGATGCCATCGCGCTCAGGAATATGTCCTTTGATCGCAATACCGCCGGACTCTTCTCCTCCAAGCAGCACGTCTTCCGCAACCATGATCCCTGCAATGTGCTTGAACCCGATCTTTGTCACCTGCTGCTCAAGGTTGAAATGCTGACACATCTTCCCGATCTTAGGGCTCACTGAAAAAGCAGTAACCACTTTACCTGTCATTTGTTTTTGCTCCACGAGGTATTTGATCAGCAGCAGAATGATGTGGTGTGAGTCGATAAAATTTCCTTCGCTGTCGTACAGCCCGATCCTGTCGGCATCGCCGTCAGTCGCCAGGCCGCTTGCAATGTTTCCTGCACCTTTGATCAGGTCGGAAAATTCCTTCAGGTTCTTATGGATCGGCTCAGGAGCCTGTCCGAGGAAAGAAGGATTATCGTCGCAATGCAGCATCACCGTTTCAGGCAGCAGGCGCCTGATCACATTTTGTCCTGCACCGAACATCGCATCGTATGCGAAGCGCAGCCCGGAGTTACGGATCGCATCAAGGTCAAAGTTTTCCACTACGTGATCGCAGTACATGGTTTCAAGGTCGATGTATTCCACCAGTCCCTTATCCTGGAATTCTTTCATGCTGAGCTTTTCAGGGTCAACAGAACATTTTTCAGGGATCATATTTTCGATCTCCTCGATCTTCTCCGGAAGCAATGGCCCGCCGTATGAGCCTTTCAGCTTATAACCGTTATAAGCCGGCGGATTATGGCTTGCTGTGATCACCACACCCAGGTCGGCACCCTGCCTCAGGGTTCCCAATGAAACCATTGGCGTGGATACAAATCCTTTGGAAATAAAAACCTTCACGCCATGATGTGCAAGCACCTTGCAGGTAGTTTCCGCAAAAAGCTCACCGGCAAAACGGCAATCGTGGCCGATCACCACGGATGGTTTTTTTGAATTTTTTAAAAGCCAGAGTGCTGTCGCTTCTGCCACTCGCGCTACATTATCAACTGTGAAATCTTTGGCGATGATCGCACGCCAACCGTCGGTTCCGAATTTAATTGCTGTCATATTTATTTTGTGTTTATTAGTTTATATGTTTATTGAGTTGTGAGCATTGTCTTATCAGGGTTCTCTACGATCTTTAATTCGAGCGACTGGGAAGGCTCTTTGTTCCTTGCACCTTTCAGCTTCACCGTGCTTCCCTTTGCGATCAGCCGGTCTTCGGTGATGCCGTTGGCTTTCAGGTACGCTGTAACCGCCTCCGCCCTTTCCTGCGATAAGCGCGCATTCATCTTCATATTTTCCTTAGCTGCAATAGTGTTGTCAAACTCCACAATGAGCGAGGGATTTTTCTTCAGGAACACAAGAAGGTCGTTGAGCGCTATGGAAGAGTTCGGATGCAGAATAGCTTTATCCGGTTCATAAAAAATATTGTTCAGCACCATTTTATTGTTCTTCTCAACAGCCAGCAGCTGCATCGCTGTTCTTTTCTCAAAAGCATCCTTTCTCTCCCGGAGGTTTATATTTTCCGAAAAAATAAGATAGCCCGGCCTTGCGTAAGTGATATTGTTGTTGGCCGCGGGCGGAAGGATCATTGCAAACTTGCCGGATGCACTGTCGGTATAATACACCGCATTCGTCTGCTTGTTCTCATTGTTCCTGATAACGATCTGAACAGGCCCTGGCATATTGCCTTCCGGAACCACAAGGCCGCCTTTCAGCAACGTTAAGGGAGCGCCATTCAGATTGCTGAAAGCGATGAGATAGTTGTCTTTTTTATCGGCAGGCGGCTCTTCCTGCGCTTTGCTTTTCTTTTTTTGCTGCACTTTTTCCTTTACAACAGGCGCTTCGGCAATCACTGGCATTATATCATGCGTGGTGTCGATCGGAAAACCAACATTCACAGGCATGCTCCAGCTCCCGCCGCGCAGGGTGCTGGAAAAAATATCATAGTGCCCGATCATTTGCCTTCCATTCGAGCTGAAATAAAGGGTGATCCCGTCAGGATGGATAAAAGGGGCTTCCTCATCATACGGCGTGTTGATCGCCGGGCCAAGATTCTCTGCCCTGCCCCATTCGCCGTCTTCCTGCTTTTTACACATATAAAGATCCTTGCCGCCGTAGCCTCCTTTTCTGTCGCTTGTAAAATACATTACAGTGCCGTCGGCAGAAACATATTCATCCTGTTCCCAGCCGGCGGAGTTCACCGGCTTATCCAGCTTCTCGGGAAAGGTCCATGAATTGCCATTCAGCGAGGTGGTGTAAAGAGCGGCCATGCCATTCTCATCACGGTAGTTCAGCACGATCTGCCCGTCAACCGATGTGGCGATAGTAGTTTCGTTCTTATTCTTCTTCTCAAATTTTATTTCCGGGCTGGCTTTGGGAGCGCTGTCGGGCTTTACAGCCAGCGCATCATAATAACGGGAATCTTCATCGTTCATCCCGGCCTTGCCTTCGCGCTTAAAGGTGATGGTCATTTTGGACTGGTCGGCAGACAGGAACGAAGAGTAGCTTTCCGGCTGCACAGGCTTCACCTGTGTTTTTTCCTTATTTGATCTTTTCAGCACCATTGGCGCTGCAAGGCCATCCAGCGTTTTGCCTACACGGCACATATCCTGCTTCCATTCGGTTTCCTCTATTTCCTTTTTTTCTTCAGCAAGGGAAGGGTTGAGCAGCTTTTTATATTTCTCATATCCGGTGATGGCTTTATCAAACTCATACGCCTGGTGATAAGCATCCGCCAGCAATTTAAACGCAGCCCGGGGCAGCGCTGTTGAGGAGCCTGCTTTCTCGTGCAGCGCAATTGCCCTTTCTAGGAAAGGGATCGCTTTCGTTTTTTGGGAACGGGAATGGAGGTAGCAAAGGGCGGCACGATAGTTCGCGAGGATGTCGCTGCTATCGGCTTGTACTATTTTTAAAAATGTAGGAAGGGCATCGGCGAACTTTTGCTGGGAGAACAGGGTCTCAGCGGCATCCTTTTCTGTTATTTCAGGCTGTGAGCGTACAGAAGCGCACAGGAGAAATGTAAGGGTGATCAATGCAGAAAAGGTTTTCATTTTTCATAAAGTTAAGCTGCCTTTTCATATTTTTTAAGCTTCGCGGTAAGGTCTTCCACCGAAAATGGCTTTGGCAGAAAGTCGTCAGCTCCGGCTGCAGTGGCTGCATCCAGCAATGGCTTGTTATTGAGGGTCGACATCATAATGATCGGGATCGTATAATGGCGGCCGGTCCTCAGGGCGCTTACAAGCGACAAGCCGGAGATCCCCGGCATCATCACATCGCAGATCAACAGGTCGAAATTCCCGTTGATCAGCATATTGATCGCCTCATCGCCGTCTGCAGCCAGGTGGGCTTTGTGGCCTAAATTCTCGATGCAATATTGAAGCAGGTTAAGTGTCATCTTATCGTCTTCAATAATTAAAATGTCCATAGACCTTTTCCTCCGTATTAATGTTTTTTAAATCAGGTTAAGCTTAGTAAGTAATTCCTTTTTGAACTGCTTGCCGATTGGGATCGGGTGAGTGCCCACATACGCGGTGCCTTCCTCAACTCCATCCACCGAATCGAGTGAAATTAAAAATGAGCGGTGCAGGCGGTAGAATTTATCAACCGGCAGCTTTTCCTCTATTCCTTTTAAAGTGATGTGGGCTGTATATCTTTTCTCACGGGTGAAAATATTCACATAATCGCCCAGTGCCTGAATGTAGTTAATGTCGTTTACTTTGATCTTGGTAAGCACAGAATTGGAGCGAACAAAAATATAATCCTTGTCGCGTGTGCGGAGATCCGGCTTCAGCGCTATGTTTTCATACAGCTTTTTAGCACGGTCGACCGCAAGCATTAAGCGTGGAAGCGTTACCGGCTTGGTCATGTAATCTGCCACATTCAGCTCGAATGCCTCAACGGCATAATCTTTTTTAGCAGAGATGAGGATCACGATGGGGCGCTTTTCCAGGTTCTTGATAAGCTCGATACCGGTCATGCCCGGCATTTCAACATCAAGAAACACGAGGTCTACCGACTCCTTCTTTAAATAATTGTACGCATCAACCGGGCTAGAGCACTCTTCCTTAACGGAAAGAAAGTCAACCTGGTCAGTTAATTTCTTAAGGGCGGTACGGGCCATCTTGTTGTCATCAACGATTAAACAGTTCATCTGTGGGATTTTTTTGTTTCATAAGGTATTTACAAAACATGTACCAGCCCTGAATCGGTGATTATTTGAGCTTCACGGCGCCGGCCATCCGGCAGTTCTGAAAAGAGGAGCCCCAAAACCATTGCTGACAAAGCGTTTCACCAGAAGGTGAGAGCCGGGGCACATAATGGCAAAAGAAAAGAGAGTTGGGGAATTGCCATCAGGAAACAACGGAAGCTGTTGATGTTTTTCCCCACAGTGCTTTTCTTTACTGCGTTACGGAAGTGTTTGTTGTACGGTTAATGGTGCCGTTCCTTACCTCCACATACATGGTCCTCACGAAATTGATCGTCTCAAAATCGAGGTTATATTCGGCCGGGTTGATCTCGATCACAAAGCTTACCATGGCAGGAAAGCTTTGAATTCCCCTTGCCTCATCCGTTTGCGCCATAGCGCTGTGAAGGCCGAACCTGATATTCACCGCCCGGGTTATATTATTAATGGTAAGCTCCGCAGGCACTGTAAATGTTTGCTCGGACCCGTCGTTGGAGAGGAAGTCGAGATCGCTTACGGGAAACTGCGTTTTAAAGTGCAGCACCACGCTCTTATTCATAGTGGTGATCGAATCATTATCCTTCGGTGTGGTAAGGATGGGGAAAAGACGGATGTCAAAAACGAACTCATCATTCTGGTCGTTCAGCTTTATAAGGCCGATCTCACTTGAACTGTATGAACCGCCGGTTTCAATCTCCTTGGACAAGCGGACATTGGATCCGATGAACTCCTGTGCGGCGGCTTGAAAAGTAATTATTGAGAATATACTTATCAATAAGGTGTTTAGTGTTTTCATGGTCTTTCAGAATTAGTAATACTTTTCATATTCAAAGTTACTGTCATAAATTGTGTTATGAGCCATCATTTCGCCAGGAGGAAATTCTGCATAGCTAAAGGAACCAGTAGTCCGGGAGAAGAGCATAAGCAGCATGTATTTTCCTTATATACGGAGCTTCAGCTGAGCTTGCAATCGTCTAAAAGAGTTCAGTTGCACACTGGCGCATTTACAGCATTCAGCCTTTTCTTGTGTCCGCTGAACGATTATGCGCCCCTCCCCCACGGATCCTGATATAACTTTGTTTCAGAATTTAATATTAACTGTAAAATTTAGAAATCATGAAAAAGTTAGTTTTATTGCTGGTTGGTGCTGCACTGGTGCAGCAGGCCGTTAAATATTTTAACATTAAATCAATTGAAGACCTTAAAACATCACTCGGAGACCTGAAAAACCTCTTAGTGCCTAAGCTGACCATGAACTAAGCATGGCTCATAAATAAAAAAAACCGGCATTCATTGCCGGTTTTTTTATGCTTAATAGTGATCTCCCTGCCTTATGCAGTGCCGGATTTATTATTCAGCCTTTCGGAGAGCTCCTGCTTCTTTCGCCTCGAGATCTCCAGCGATACGCCATTCGACATGATCACCGTGCTGCTCTCCCCGCGGTTCAGCTGCTTGATATAATTTGTATTAATGATGCAGGCTTTATGGATCCGGAGAAATTGCGAATCGGCGCTGCACAGCAGCTCATCATATTCCTTCAGCGTTTTGGCAACATGAAACTTGGCGGAGACTGTATGAATGAGCGTATAATTCCCATCTGCCTTCAGGTAGAGAATCTCGCTTACGGGAATATAATCCGTTCTCGTTTTGGTGTTCACCACAAGGGTTTTCTGCTCAGCGCGGTCGAGGTTCTCTAACAGCACCCGGTATTGCCCTGCCTGTGTTTTCATTTCAATCTTTTTCCTGATCCGCTCCGGCAGCTCCTGAAGATCACTTACCAAAACAGGCTTCAGCAGGTAATCAAGCGCGCTGAACCTGATAGCCTTGATGGCGTAATGTCCGTATGATGTTACGAAGATCACCTCGAACGGGATCTCCTTAAACCTCGCCAGCAGCTCAAATCCATTGCCCCGGGGCATTTCAATATCCAGGAATACAACATCCGGCTTTTTTAAGAGGATCATATCGTAGCCATCCTTTACATTATCGGTTTCGCCAATGACCTTGATCTCGTTGCAAAATTTTCCAAGGAGCTGAATAAAAACACTCCGTACCTTAAACTCATCTTCAATGACAACTGCTGTTATTTCCATATATAAGCTTTAATTTAATCATCCTCGTGATCGCTGATCAGCGGGATCAGCAGCCTTACTTCCGTTCCGATGCCATTTCCTGCCCCGTCGGTAAGGTCGGTGATCTCCACCTGGAAATCACGGTCGGTCTTTACTCCGAGGGCATGAAGCCGCTGCGCGGTAAGGTCGAGCCCTTTCGACTTATGCTGCTTTTCCGCCTGTGTTTTGTTCCTTTTATTCCGGCCCACCCCATTATCCTTTATGAGCACATGAAGCTTGTGATCCGCTTTTTTGAATGTGAGCTCAAGCGAGCAATCGTTTTGTTTTGGCATCAGCCCATGCCAGATCGCGTTCTCAATATACGGTTGAATGAGCATGGTGGGAATGAAAGTACTGTCGGTGCTGAGATCGCCTTCCACGTTGATCACATACGAAAACGGCTCGTTAAAGCGGATCTGCTCCAGCTCGATATACAGCTTGAGCGTATCTATTTCTTTTGAAAGCAGGATGAATTCTTCCTGCGAATTATCCAGCACATTCCTGATCAGCAGGGAGAATTTAGCGAGATAATCATAGGATTTATACACATCGTTCGAGAGGATATAATGCTGTATGGAGCTGATGGCATTGAATAAAAAATGCGGGTTCATCTGCGCACGCACGGCGGTGAGGTGAAACTCCGCGATCTTTTTGTTGAAGAGGGTCTTTTGGTCTTCCCGGATCCTGATCTTGGTTATTCTCCAGTAAATAAAAGCGATCACGAGGCTTATGCCGAGCAGGATCATGAGCGTGATAAACCACCAGGTAAGCCAGAACGGCTTTAAAATAGTGAAGTGGAAAGCTGCGGGCGTTTTGCTTCTAACATTGTTGTTGTTCAGTGCGCATACCATAAATGTATACTCTCCTGCAGGAAGGTTGGTAAACTGGATCTGCCCGGAATTGGTGAGCATCCATTCGGGATTATAGCCTTCCAGCCGGTAGAGGTATCCTTTGGTCTCGGTATTTTTATATGTAAGCCCGTCGAAGCTGATGTTGAAATTATTCTGATCGTGCTGCAATACCGGTGAGCTGAACAGCTCTACAAAATGGTTATTTACTGTCACTGATTTGATATAGATCAGCGGAGGAACCACATCAGGCTGCAACCGGCCGCTTTCAAAGTAAAAAAGATCATTCTTGGAAGCGCACCACATGGCGCCGTGATACTCTGTGATCTTCTGCACTTCGAGGTCGGGCAAGCCGTTGCTCTTATCAAAATTGGCAATAAGAGGCTTTTCAATTCCTTTGCTGTAATCTATCAGCGAGATGCCTCTTGCGGTTCCGAGCCACAGCCTGCCGGCGGCATCAAAAGCAATCGTGTTCACCTTATCTGTTTCAAGCCCGCTTTTCTGGTTAAAGCCATATAATTTGTTTTTACTGTAGCAGAAGATCCCTTTTTCATTGGTGCCGATCCAGAGATCGCCCTGCCTGTCTTCCTGCATGCAATTGATCCGCGCCTTCAGTTGTCCGAACGAAGGAAGGAAAGGGATCAGACCGCCATTCTTAAATTCAAAGATCCCTTCATCATTCCGGCTGCCTGCTATTACCCTGCCATCGGCTAAGCGGGTGAACACGTTTATATCCAGCTTCTGCGGCCAACTTTCAATAATATGATCCTGATACAAAAGACAAACGCCGCCGGAGTTAAGGGCAAGCACGGTATCGCCGTCGAGCGGAAGCAGCTGTTTGGACACAATAAGGCTCATGAGCATTGTCGCGTCAGATACTGCTGAAAATGAGCGATGATCCTTTGTTACATACAGGCCGTTCTGTGTCGAATAAAAGTTCAGCTTCGAAGAAATATAAAAAGCTCTCAGCGTACTGGAATTTCCGATCGCAGTTTCCTGGGGGACGATCCTGAAGTCGGGGCTATTTCCTGAGACCTTAATTTTATCCTTTGATGTAAGCCCCGCATACAGTTCATCCCCATACTTGCAGAAATCCACCACTTTATCGGGCACCGGCACATTGAAAATGTTCTTGTTCAGGATCATGTAAATGCCTTTCTCAACAGTGCTGATCCACATGGTGCCTTCACGGTCCATCATAAAATGTGCGATCTGGCAACCTGGCAAAAAGGTGATGGGCGTGGAATTAAGATCGCCATTCCTGTAGCAGCGCCCACCTTCCCTGCCCATGCTTATCCAGAGATCGCCATCCTTATCGATAAGCATTGTATTAAGCGTAGCGGGAAACGTATACTTTTTTATCCGGCCGCTTTTCAGGTTGATGATATCCAGATCCGCATAATCGAACACGTAGAGATCTTCCTGCTTATCAAGGTAGGTAAACACCTGGTTATTTGCGCTTGTAAGCGGAACTATCCGTTCGGCCCGCGGAATGGTAAAAACCCTGTTTTTAAAATAAACCTGCAACGCTTCCGTGATCTTTCCACCGGGATCGAGGCAGGTTATAAACTCATTCCTGTTTTTATCATTCTGAACAATGTACCGCTGCCCCTTCGTTGGCGCCGGTGTAACGATCACCTGCCCGTAATTGTCCTGCGGTGGGATCTTCAGCAGTCCGTAATTGGAAGGCGTATAACAAAATAATGTATCGTTATTCCCGACAAAAAAAGAGTATACGAGGTATCTTCCGCAGATCTTTTTTAATTCAGGATTGGCAGCAATGCGGTGAAAAGAGGCATCGGAATAATCGTAATAAAAAAAATATCCTGAAAGGGTGGAGAACCAAACCCTTCCTTTTGAATCCTCGCGGATGCGGAACACCACATTTTCACTGATGCCGTCCTTCGTGGTAAAGGTGGTTATGTTCTTACCATCGAACCGGCAAAGCCCGGCGTCGGTGGTGATCCAGATATAGCCTTTGCTGTCCTGCAGCGTTTCATACGTTTCGGAAGAAGGCAGCCCATCATCGGTGCTGATATTGGTCAGGTAAAACTTCTGCCCGTAAAGGCAGATGTTCATGATCAGAAAAAGACAAGCAACAAAATGCTTCCGGTTCATATTTTTGACATAAGGCAAACCAAACCGGCCACGGCAATGCCAGGGCCGGATGATCAACTACCGGTAAATTTAATAAAGTTTTCGGAGGCGGATGTCGTGTCAGTGATCGCAAACCAGCTTTCCTCCCCAGCTTTTTCCATCGGAGAGGCTTATACGGTAAAAATAGATCCCTTCTGAAAGGCCCGGCTGGAGCATTTCCTTTTCCAAGCCATTCAGCTCTTTTGAATATACTTCACGGCCAAAGCTGTCGTAAGCTTTGCGTTAAACATTCACTTAGCATCCAACGATTCAAAGGTAATATATGCAGCCAATGTAAAAGGATTATTGCCGGCATGATCTATTGCTTCCAGATTGATCCTGTACGACTTGCCTGCATCAGAGAATTGAAAGGGCGCGTCGAACTTTATCCATTGCTTTGTATAAAGTGTGCTTCCGCAGGCGCCTTTGTCATCCGGCTTACACACAGAAACCTGTATCCCCAGCTTTTTATCCAGGTATTGAAGCAAAACCCTGTAATTGCCGAATTCGAGGAAATATCCCTCCTTAAACCATGTGACATTGCTTTTTGTACCGGTGCCACTGCCTATATCTTTTGTTTGTTGAATGCTTTCGTCCGCCGACTGGATCTGCTGTATATTCTTTTCTATACTTTGAGAAGAGGCTGCAGCTGAACGTATTTCCGGCACCTCGTTCACTACCTTGTCTATATTGCTTTTCACATCAGCTATCTGCTTGTTAAGATGTATATATTCTGTGGGTGATGCGGCGAGTTTTTCCCTGTTCAGATCCAACAACCGCTTCTCATAATTATCGAGTTTCTGAACCGCGCTTTTTACCTGCACTGAAGTAGTATCTACATTCGCGATCATATTTGCCTGCGCCTGTACATTAGAGCTGGCTTCGCAAATAAGTTTATATCGTATCACATCACTGGATATGGCCGGATCAAAATGAGCAAGAGCACATGCCAGCTCCGATTTCTTTGCTTCCTCCTTTTCGAGAAGATAACTTTTGTGCAGATCGGAGAACTCCTTTTTAACATCTGCTATTGCTGCATGTCCCTGTTTGAACGATTCAATAAAATAAGCTGAACCAAGAGAGATGACGGAGGTTAGCACCGCAATACCGAAAAAGCGAAGGTTCTCTGTCCGATAACGTCTTTTTTCAAAAGCAAGCCGGTCTTCCGACTGGCAAATCTCAAGTGCAACTTTCATTTTGTCGAGCTCAGCCTTTTCCTTTTGCAGCAGCTCCTCAAGTTTATAGTCCATGTTATATTGATTTTAGCGTTTTCAGTTTAGTACCCGCCCCTGCATCTGAAAATCCAGCAAGTGCTTAATGGCAAAAAATACAATCCCCGGCAATGGCAACTGTAATTCTTTTCATAAACAATAATTGTTTAACAAAAGTCAGTGATCCCTGAAAAAATTCCTTGGACACTTTTCTTATTTTGTGACATGGAGAGGATAAACGCCAAAATTGTCACAAAACGTATAACGAATGGAATAATGGATTGACACAAAACAATACAGTGTATTTTATCTGAAAATAAGGTAGTTAAGCAAGCCTGTGAGGCCATAAAAATGCTCCTAAAAGGAGTTGGGGGCAAAAAAAGATATTTTTTTACGAAATAGTTGTTAGAGAATTAAAAATAATACTACATTTGCAGCCGCTTTAATAAGTTCTTTAAAGTAATAGTTCGGGGCGTAGCGTAGTTGGTTATCGCGCCTGGTTTGGGACCAGGAGGTCGCAAGTTCGAGTCTTGCCGCCCCGACTTAAATTAATGGTTAATGGTTATTTGTTATCAGTCTTACTAATAACATATTTATCATTAACCATTTTTTTTATGGCAAAAACTGATTCCGTAGCTCAGTTGGATAGAGCAACTGCCTTCTAAGCAGTAGGTCGCGCGTTCGAATCGCGCCGGGATCACAAAAAAGCCGCTTGCGCGGCTTTTTCTTTTTATGATCTATTACGTTTATATTCTCTATTCAGCGACAAAGAATCGTTATTATATCGGCTATACCGGCGATGATCTAAAAGAACGTTTAAGGAAGCATAATTCGAATCACAAGGGTTTTACAGGTGGAATAGGAGATTGGGAACTAAAATACTCTGAGGAGTATCCAGGTAAGGAATCGGCTTATAAGCGTGAGCGGGAAATTAAAGCATGGAAGAGCCGTCGAATGATTGAAAAGCTTATTCAAGGATAGAGCATCCCGACTTTTCAGTCGGGAAGGTCGCGCGTTCGAATCGCGCCGGGATCACAAAAAAGCCGCTTGCGCGGCCTTTTTCGTTATCGTCTTTTATATTTGTATTTGTCTCCTGCACCAGCTTTACAGATCAGCCACCTTTAATGAAGCTTCCTGGCCTGTGAGCAGATCCACTGCCTTAGCGGATACAAAAGGAAGCTCTATTATAAATTGAGCGCCTTCCCCGGGTTTACCGGCAGCTGAGATCTCACCACCATGCCTTGCAACGATCTTCTTGCAAAGCGCCAGCCCTAAGCCGGTTCCTTCATAATCCTCTTTTGAATGCAGGCGCTTAAAGGTTCCGAAAATATCCTCTTTCTTGTTGTTGTCGAAGCCAATTCCATTGTCACGCAAGGTGATGCGCAGGTGCTTCGCCTCATCCTTCAGAACAACTTCCGAGGAGACCTCAACTACAGGATCAACAGTTGATCTGGAAAACTTAAGTGAGTTGTTTATTAAGTTGTAAAAGAGCTGGTGAAGCAGGATCTGGATGCCTTCTATCTGTGGAAGCTCACACACCTCAATTTTTGCTTTCTTAGCTTCTATCAGTAGTTCAAGGTCTTTTTGAACGTTCTCAAAGATGATGTTCAGGTCTACATTCTCAATAGTTTCCTCTATGGAATCGATCGTGGAATAGCGAAGAACCCCTTCTATCATTGCCTTGATCCTGTCTACGGACGTATGAAGCTTCGTTACATAATCCTTTCCCTTCGGATCCATAGTGGAAACGTATTCGTCGCGGAGGATGTTCAGGAACGTTTTTATTTTACGCACCGGCTCTTTCAGGTCATGGCTCGCCACATGCGCAAACTGCTGAAGGTCTTCATTGGAGCGCATCAGCTCCTGGGTCCTGATGTTCACAAGGCTTTCCAGCTTTTCGGTAAGATTCTCCTGCTCTTCAATATCGGTATTGGTGCCGATCCAGCTTAAAACATTTTGCTCGGAATCCTTGATCGGGTGTACCCTTGTGAGAAAACGGCGGTACTCCCCTTTTTTATTCCTGATCGGAAATGTAAGCTCAAAAGGCTTGTTGCCTTCCAGCCCTTCTTCGAGGCTGGCAATTACCTTCGCGTGGAAGTTCGGGTGGTGCGCCGACTTCCAGCCCTTGCCTTTTGATTCCTGCTCGGTTAAGCCGGTGTAATTATACCACTGCTTGTTGAACCATGTGCGTGTGCCATCGCTGTTCATCATCCAGGCGAGGTTTTGCATATTGTCTGCAATAATTCTGAAATGCTCTTCCCGCTCTTTTAATGCTTCATCCGCTTTTTTCCTGTCGATCACTAAAGCAGCAGTTCGTGTTGCAAAATTAATTATCGCTTTATCCTCTTCCGTAGGGTCATGCGGCTTATCATAATAAAGCGCAAAGGTTCCGAGGAGCTTCTGGTCGGACACCGAAAATATAGGTGAGGACCAGCAGGAGCGCAATCCGAATGACATGGCCAGGTCTTTAAAATTCTTCCATAAAGGGTCAGTCGCGATGTCGGTTACCACTACAGATTTTTGAGTATACGCTGCGGTACCGCAGGAGCCTACTTCCGGGCCTATTTCTATCCCGTCAATTTTATCGTTGTAAGCGGCAGGCAGGCTCGGCGCCGCTCCATGACGAAGGCGCTTGCCTTCACTGTCGAGAAGCAGTATGGACGCTTTCATGCCTTTGGCTGAATGCTTTTCAATTGCAGTTACGAGGCTATCCAGCGCATCACGAAGGGGCGCACCACCGGTGATCATCTCCAGGACGCTGCTCTGGTCCTGTGATAATTTCTTTGCGCGGACCACTTCTGTAATATCATTTCCCTGAACGAAAATGCCTTTTATTGTGCCATCCGGCCCCTTCACAGGCTGGTAAACGAAATTTACATACACATCTTCCAGTTCTCCTTTTCCTTTCCTGTCGATGCGCACCAATGTTTCATCACTGATAAACGGTGTACCTGTTTTATAAACATTATCGAGCAGGCCTATGAATCCCTGCTCCTTTACCTCCGGAAGGGCTTCTTCCACGGTTTTACCAATTACTTTTCTTTCTGGGCCGATTAACTTGAGGTACATGCTGTTGGCCATCTCGAAAACGTGGTCAGGGCCTTTGGTCGCCGCTATAAAAGAAGGCGCATGGGTAAAAAGGTCGCGCAAATGATCCTGTTCGCGCTTCAACTCCTCCTCTGCTTCCGCTCTTTTTCTTTCTGCGTATACCTTGGAGGTAGTTTCAGTTACAATAGCCAGCACGCCGGTGGGGCTTCCCGCTTCGTCAATGATCGGACTGTAATTCAGGTCCATCCACACTTCCTCGGGCTTGTTATTACGGTACAACGTGAGGCCCATATCCTTGTAGGACAAGGTGTTTCCGCCTAAACAAACCTCGAGCACATTCCTGTTGAACGCGGCAACCTCAGGCCATCCCTCTTCCACTTTTGAGCCTAACAGGAAGGGATGCCTTGCCCCGGCAAAATGCGAATACGCATCGTTGTAGATCATTATTCCTTCGGGCCCCCATAACATTACAATGGGTACGGGCGACTGCAGGATCGTATTAACAGAAGTGATCAGGCTGGATGGCCAGCTTGCGATTGCGCCGGCATCCGTAGTCTCCCAATTGAAGTTGCGGATAAGGCCGGCCATTTCACTTTTACCAAGAATCTTACCGGTGGATGTTGCAATTTGCTCCATAATTTTTTTTGTTTAGATCTGAAACTGGATTTAAAGGGCTTAATTAGTTCAATGAAGCGATCAGGGACGCTAAAACCGCTAACATCCCCACCTCAATAAATGCTGCGGTGCTTCTTTCGTTCACAAGCCCCGAAATATAATTTACAAGGGCGCTGATCTCTTCCGGCTTGGTAAAAAATCCGTTTGCCCCAAGGTTTTTTGCCGTTTCAATTGCGCTTTTCTGATTAGAAGTGGTGTAGATGATCACCTTCAGGTCCTTCAGCTTTTCGGTGGCGCGGATCTTCGACAGAAGCTCAAAGCCGGTCATATTCGGCATGTTTACATCTACAAAAACATAATCGGGAAGATCTGCAGCCTTAAGCAATCTTTCATATCCATCCATCGCGTTGCTGGCCTGCAGGCAGCGAAAAGCGGAGTTTACTTTATTTACGCTTTCGGCAAAGATGTTCCTGTCATCCGAATCGTCATCAATAATCATTAGTGCAGCACTTGTTTTCATGTTTTCTCTCTGTTTAATACTGTGTTTTATCTGTTAAGGATAATTTAGATCTTGCACTATAAAATTTGGAATTCAGGGTGATGTAAAAAAAGCATGCCGCCCTTATTCTGCTATACCTGTGGATGATTTTCCGCACTGCAAAAAAGCTTGTAATTATTTCCGCCTGTTCCTGCCTTTTCGCAGTGATCCCTGCGCTGGTATTATTTTATGATGTACTTTTACAAACTAATATTCATTGGAACTTGTATGGGTGTGGGTAAATGCTTTTTATTAGCGGATGATGATCCTGATGACCGAAATTTTTTCAGTCTTACCTTACAGTCGATCGACCCCGCGATAAGCTGCCGCACGGCAAAGAGCGGACAGGAGGTGCTCGATGTACTGAACAGGGAGAAGCCATTGCCCGTGCTCCTTTTCCTGGATATAAACATGCCCAATTTAAATGGCTGGGATGTTCTTATCCGGATCAAAAAAGATCCGCTGTTAAAAACAATCCCTGTAATTATGTACACAACATCTTCCTATAAAAGGGATGTAGAGCTGGCGGCTGAGTTTGGAGCGGTTGGATTTTGTACGAAGCCCGATGATCTTAAGCAGTTGAAGGTGGTCTTACAGTTTATAATTGACAACGTTAACAACCTGTCAAAAGAGACCATAACCAATTCGGGAATTGAGAATTTTAAGGTATAACCGCCCTTCTTATCCCTTACACAGGGAGGCGATCATTTCATCCAGCTTATGAGTTGTATTTAGGTCGGCAGGCCAGGGCGACCTAAAATAATGCGGGTTTATGCGTGAAAGGGTTTCGCTGATCACAATGCTGCGATGCACCAGCAAACTTTGCCGCATTACATCCTGCGGTAATGTATCCTGGTGATACTGGCAAACACCGCACAGCTCCTTCCTCCTGCGAAACATTTCTTCAAGCCCTAATTCGTATTCAAGCAATTTGGAAAAATCCTTTCCCGGCCCGAATTCCCATGTCATGTCACCAGAGGCCCACAATCCTTTAAAGCCATCTTTTACAGCCTCATCCAGGGCATTTTCCAGCTGGCTCAACATCAGCTTGCTGTCGAAATCACCATCAGCTGTTACCGGATCCGAAGACAGGATCAGGCTCGCTTTTGCTATCTCGGATGTAACATCAACACCTATAGATGCAAGTGTAGAACCCATTCCTGCTACCATTGGGGCGCTGTTGAGATACAGACATCTGTATCCTTCGGCGAGCTTGCGCTGTATGATAGCAGCCAGGAAAGGAAGCTTTTGAGAGGGCGAGCCCTCGTAGATCAGGCACTGGTGTCGGGATTCAGGTTTCATATATAAACGGTATTAACATAAGATACTATTAACGTGCCAGCTACGGAATTTCATAGTTGTCAAGATTCTTATGCATTTTCCCATTCATAATAACATAGAATGCGTGGCCAGGATATGAAGTGATAAATTCAAAAATTAATTACGCATTCGCCTCTTTAATTGCTTTAAATGCTGCTTCTAATTCCTTACAGGCTTCCGTACACACTTTCTCAAGCTGTGAAACCAATTCAGGCATTCCATGCTTATGCCGCTGTATATTATCCACATCCTCCTGGACTTTTTTAGCGATGTTCTCAAAATCCTTACTGATCCCCATCATTGAAAACGAAGGAACCATCTTATGAACGGCGGATTGGAGCTTTGAATAATCCTTATCCTGCAAGCCTTCTTTCATGGCAGCGATCAGCGAGGGAGTCTGGTTTAAATAAAGGGTGATCATTTCCATCATCAGCTTAGGATCTGATTTTGTTCTTCGCGACAAATTACTTAGGTCAACGAATTTTAAGGTGCCGCCCTGGGTGTAAACATTTTCGCCTGGCTCTTTATCTTTTTCAACTGCCGGCCGCTTTACGAATTCAATTATTTTACTGTACAGCAGCTTGTCGTCAACAGGCTTTGAAAGATAGTCATTCATGCCCACCGACCTGCATTTTGCCAGGTCAACCGTAGTAACATCCGCAGTTAATGCGATGATAGGAATTTTGGAATTCAGCTTGTTACGGATATATTCCGTCGTTTCAAATCCATTCATCTCCGGCATTTGCAAGTCCATCAGGATTATATCGTACACATTGCCCTTAAGCTTCTCAATCGCGATCCTACCATTAGAAGCTACATCATTTTCAAATCCATACTCATTCAAAATGGTTTTCATCAATAATTGGTTGAGAGGAATATCCTCCACTACCAATACTCTTATATTTTCAGTTTCGGCACATGCTTCTTTTACGTTATCATCTGCTATAGCTTTTTCCAGCGTTTTCTTAAAAGGAAGAACAACGCTGAAAGTAGTGCCTTCGTTAACTTTGCTTCTAACGCTGACAGTACCGCCCTGCGGCTCCACCAGCTGCTTCACAATGGCAAGCCCTAATCCTGTTCCGCCGTACAACCTGGAGGTGCCGCTTGAGGCCTGCTGGAATACCTCGAAAACCGTTTCAATTTTATCTTCGCTTATGCCGATCCCCGTGTCGCTGATTGCAAATTCAATGTTTACATGTTCGTGATCCTCATCCAGGATCTTAACACCTACTGTGATCTTTCCTGCAGACGTAAATTTCACCGCATTGCTCACAAGGTTTAAAACGATCTGATGAAGCCGTACAGGGTCACCGATCAATACTTCAGGAATATTCTTGTCATATATCCGTATAAGCTCTAAATTCTTTTCCAGGATCTTTATTTCAAACAAATGAAGCATCGCTGCCAGCGAGGTTTCCATTTTAAATGGAATTTGCTCAAATGTCATTTTGCCCGAATCCACCTTTGCCAAATCAAGAATATCGTTGATCAGCACGGTTAAAGCCTCGCCGCTATCTTTTATAGCGGACAAATATTCCATTTGTTTGTCGGTCATCTCCGTTTTCAGGAGCACTTTTGTAAACCCGATGATCGCATTCATAGGTGTGCGGATCTCGTGGCTCATGTTTGACAGAAATTGCTGCTTGGCATTCATTGCAACTTCTGCAATACGTGTTGCGTCCTCGGCTGCCTTCGTCGCTTCTTCCGCTTTATTCTTTGCTGCTTCCGCGATTTCGCTTGCCAGCTCGGCAAACACTTTTGCTTCAGTTAATTCTGCAGCAATTATTTTCTGATCCGTAACATCCCTTGCTACCATTACAGCCCCGAGCACTTCCCCCGAATGATCCTTATAAACAGAAGCATTGAACGACACATCGGTGAGTTTCCCCTGCTTGTGGCGGATCGTGAGCAGCCGGTTAACTACAGAAGTTTTCTCAAAAACGTCAAGGCAAACTTCCCGCGCCTTTTGCGGCTCGGTGAAATAATCGAAAAGATCGGAACCGACCAGATTTTCACGCGACAGGCCTGTTATAATAACCGATGCATTATTCAGGTCAGTGATCTTTCCGGCAAGGCTGATAGTAAAAAGAGGGTCGGGACTGGCTTCTATCAGGCTTCTTGCATATTGAGTTTCCTGTGCTATTATTTTCTCCATTTTATTGAATTATACTGTTGTAAATATGAACGGATCGGGTTCAGTCAGCCTTAAAATTATATAAATACTGCAGGGGGACTGTTACATGATTTTGGAATTTAATTACATAATTCACATATTTACAGCCTGGATCAGGCATCTAAACCGCAAATTGAGAAACTTTCCCGGTAATCAGGCATCCGGGTACAATTAAAAAAAATTCCTATGAGAATTTATGTAAGGAACATGGCTTGTGAAAGCTGTAAAGTTGTAGTCAGAAGTGCTTTGGAAAAGCTCAACCTGCCTGCAGTGAAAGTGGAATTGGGTGAAATTGTAACAAAAGAAGATATAACAGATGATCAAAAGAAAAAATTAAATGACCTGATCAAAAAAGCGGGATTAGAATTGCTTGAAAGAAGACAAGGGATCCTGATCGAAAAGATCAAGAAGAATATGATCGAATATGTTTACAGCCCGGCGCCAAAACCGGCGGGCAAATTTTCTGCCTGGTTAAGCAAAAAGCTTGGCCACACCTATGCTTACCTGGCTAATTTTTTCTCTGAGGTAGAAGCGACAACAATAGAGCAATACCTGATCGCCTTAAAGATCGAAAGGATCAAGGAATTAATTATTCTTGAAGAATGCTCGCTTTCGCAAATTGCAGATAAGCTTCATTACAGCAGCATTGCCCACATGTCCAATCAATTTAAAAAAGTAACCGGCTTATCCCCCTCACATTTTAAAAAATTAAAAAAGAAAAGACGGATCACCATACAGGATTTAGCCAAACATTAAACAAATGCCCGCAAGCAGGGATAAGTATGTTGTAAGGCAAACAGTAGATCAGTTATTGGAATTATTACCGGAAAAAGAAGCTTGATCATTGGAGCTCTTTTCATTACCACCCGAATACAGGGAGCTTGAATAAACCGTACATCCACAGGATGCGCAGATCTTGCCCCTGCCTTCCACTTCTTTTAGATCGGGATGGTGACAAGTTTTGCCTGATTTCTCTTCGTTATTGTTGGTATTGATCGCTTCCATTGCTTTACAAACACTCAAAATTATGCCAATGGAGGGGGTTACCCGGAGATTTTAGCCCAAAAGGCAATTTTAATAGCCGAAAGGGATTCCCCGCTTTATTATAGTTCAGATCTAAATGCTTTTCGGATGGATACAATTCGTCCAAAGGTTAAAGATGCACGTTAAGCTTAATTCGGTTCCCACGATGGAGCTTGCTTTTTGAAAATAGCCCTGAACGTTCAATGAATAAGCAGCGCTGATCTCAGTCTCACTGGCACTGCTTGTATGATAAAAGAAAGGGATCGCCTTTAATTTGATCTCGGGTGTGATATCCATTATCCTCTTCAAGGCGAGGCCGTCCATCCGCGGCATATTCATGTCGCAGAGGATCATAAAGATCCTGTCATGTGTACTTTTCAAATACTCTAATGCTTCCAGACCGTCAAAACAGGAAACGATCTTGTTATTTAAACCCATGGCTTTAACCGTGAGCGTTAATAATTCGTGCTCGCCTTTATCATCATCAATAAAAACGAACACGCCCTTTGGCTTTTTTAATAGTTGTAATTTGGTTTCCATACGTTTGTATTGTAAAAAAACAAACCACCAAAAATCCCGTACTAATTCTTTGAATTCCGGGAACGAAAAGTCCCTCTAATGAGTGGAAGTATCAATTCCTGTTTTCTTCTTATGCAGAAAGTCTGTTAATTCACGGACGTAAATATCAAGCTCTTCAGTGGCTGTTTTAAAACGAAGGAGGTATTCTGCAATCACTTTTTCCGTAACAGACTGCTCATGCTCGAATACGCTGCTCAGGCCGAGGATGGTTGCAACCGGCCTCCGAACCTTGTGTGAGAGGGCAAAAAGCATTTCTTCAAGCGCATGAATGTATTGCTCCCTGTTTTCTTCAGCCGCCTTTCTTTCTGTGATATCCAGCATAGTCCCTTTAAGGATCGTATTTTCCCCTTTGGCATTAGCGGCCACCGTACCCATTCCAAGAAGCCAGACCATTTCGCCATTGGGTTTTATTAACCTGAATTCATGCGGATCAAGCTTGCCTGTTTTAAGGGCCCTTGCAATATTGTCTTTAGTTCCCGCAAGATCTTCCGGGTGAACTAATTTTTCCCATGAGTCCATAATGATCTTTTCGTACCGGGGAAGACCGAAAAGATTATACATTTCGGGCGAGCTGAAATACTCGTTCTTTTCCACATCCCATTCCCAGCTTCCAATATGTGCAATATGCTGTGCTTCCAGCAGCCTCGCCAATGTTGTCCTCAGCTCGTTCTCTGATAAGGCGATCTGCTTTTTCGCTATAATACCTTCTTTACGCGATTCAAGCAGTTTGATCACTTTACCCGCAAGGATCTTAAGGATCCGGGCTTGCTCTGAAGTAAATGTCCTGGGCTTGCTGTCAAGCACGCACAATGTTCCCAAAGCATGGCCTTCTGCACTGATCAAAGGTGCGCCTGCATAAAATCGTATGTGTTGATCTCCTGTTACTAATGGATTATTAGCAAACCTTTCATCATTAAGCGCATCGGGAACAACCATTACTTCATCGGGATGCTGGATCGCATGAGCGCAAAAAGCGTGTTCGATCGGAGTCTCATCTTCTTCAACCCCTTTCCTGGCCTTAAACCACTGGCGCTTGGAATCCAGCAAAGTTATAAGGGAGATGGGAGTTCCACATATCTCTGATGCGATATCGACAATATCATTAAATTCTTTCTCCGGGAGGCTATCAAGAACTTCAAGCTCTTCAAGTGTTTTTATTCTATGTTTATTATGCATGAGGCCGTACAATTAAGGACCACAAAGGTACGGCAGGAATTACTACATTATTTCCTGCATATATAAATTGGTGATAATTCTTCGAACCTTGCAGACACAAAAAAGCCCGTTGTTTTATCAACGGGCTTCTATTTGATTTTAATAGTGAATAGGACTTATTTCACTTACTTGCGGTGAGGGAGGGATTCGAACCCTCGGTACAGTTACCCGTACGCCAGTTTAGCAAACTGGTCCTTTCGGCCTCTCAGGCACCTCACCTTTACCTTTTGTTTTAAAGGACTGCAAATGTAGAAAAAGATTCTTTAATCCAAAACAAAAAAACATAAAATCGGCTGCGGGTTGCAAAGCCCGCATTCCCAACATTTATTAACTTTTATAGTTTAAATCGCCGGTGAATACTATATTTGTGATGAATACAGGAACATCACTAAATAACAGGTTTTTAGCCCATGAGCATAGTAAAGACAGCCCGGATCTTTTTTCCAGTTCTATCACTTTCAGTATTAGCTGCCTGCGGAAGCGGCAACTCCTCCTCCACTTCACAAAACAACGATTCTCTCAACAAAAAGGTAAATGTTACCGATGTTAAATACATAAAGCTGGATGATGCAAAGGAATTTCTTCCCTCATGGTCAAAAGAAAATGTGCTCATCTGTCATGACATTATAGACCCCGATGACATGCATCCCTGCAACGGGCTCAGCGTTTCACGCAGCGAACGCATGCGCTATACGCAGGTATACATCATCGGGATCGACTACCAGAACCTGCAGCCCCGCCCTATCTGCGTAAAGTCGCTGCCCGAAATTTCGGCTAACGGACTGGATTACACGTATGAGCTGAGGGATGATATCACCTTCGATGACGGCTCCCCGATCACCGTGGAAGACATCATCTATACCTTCAAAGCCTGCAAGTGCCCGCTTACCAACAATCCGCATGCAAAGCCTTACTTAGAGATCCTCACGGACATCATCCCGGATAAATCGAACCCGAGAAAGTTCACCATGAAGCTCGGCCGCAAATACATCCAGAACATTGTGTTCCTCGCCGATTACCCGATCATGCAGCGTACCTTCTTCGATAAGGGAAATGTAATGGCGAAATACACGTTCCAGCAATTTGACGACCCTAACTTTAAGGCTGACAAGGAAAAAGACCTCGTAGCCTGGGCTGCGGAGTTCAACAGCGCCAAATACGGCCGCGACCCGAAATACCTTGTGGGTGCAGGCCCTTATTACGTGGAAAAATGGGATGCCGGACAAAGCATGATCCTCACCCGCAAAAAGAAGCACTGGAGCTTTGGCTCCAACAATATGTATGAAAGCTCCTATCCCGATAAGATCATTTTTAAGCTGAACAAGGACCAGAACTCACAGATCCTCGAATTCAAATCGCAGGCGCTCGATGCCTCCACTTCCATCTCTACCAAAACACTCATCGAGCTGCAGAAGGATGCTGAATTCGATAAAAATTACAATTCCCGCTTTACCGATACCTACAATTACGGCTATATGGTGATGAACGAAAAGCCCGATGGCATTAAGCACAAGCCCGTATTCACCGATAAAAAGGTAAGGCGCGCTGTTGCGATGCTGGTGCCGCTCGACGACATCAACAAAGTGATCAACCGCGGAAAGAACAAGCGCGTGGTAGGGCCGGTATCGCCGCTGAAGCCGGAATATAACTCCGACCTGAAGCTGATCCCTTTCGATATTGAAGGTGCAAAAAAACTGCTGGATGAGGCGGGATGGAAAGATTCCGACGGCGACAACATCCGCGACAGGATGATCGACGGGGAAAAGGTGAAATTCGAATTTACCCTCAACTATTCCACCTCGGACGTTGCCTGGAAGGACATTGCACAAATGACCTCCGAAGCGATGTACAAAGCAGGCATTAAAGTGAACATGAACCCGCTCGATTTCGGGCCGCTGTTCGAGAATGCAAAAAGCCACGACTTTGATATGATGATCGCTTCCTGGGGCGGAACATTTGCGCCGGAAGATTATACACAGATCTGGCATACCTCCGCATGGGCTTCCAAAGGCTCCAACTACGGCGGCTTCGGGAATGCCGAATCGGATGCGCTTATCGACTCCATCAAGTATGAGCTCGATGATGCAAAACGCATTGCAATGATCAAACGGTTCCAGGTAATGGTGTACGACGAGCAGCCTTACGTATTCATGTTCTCTTCCCTGAGAAGGAATGTGATGCATAAGCGCTTCGGAAACCAGGAAATGTATTTTGAAAGCCCGGGCAACTGGCTGCCCAACCTGAAGCTGCTGAATTCAGGCACTATGATGAAGCCGGTTGCCACTGCCAATTAAAAGTCAACGTCTTCACCGGATTGAAAAAAAATGCTGAGATACATTCTTAAACGAATTTTCCTTTTCATTCCAACGCTTATAATCATCACCCTGCTGGGTTTTATTATAAGCATCAATGCACCGGGCGACCCTGTTGAACGTATGGTATCCTCTGCCCAGTCGGGCGGCGAGATCGGCACGCAAAGCGTCAGCCAGGTGCAGGACAAGATCTTCTGGCGCAAAAAGCTCGGCCTCGACCTCCCGGTGTTTTACTTTTCACTCACCTCGCTTTCACGTCCCGATACACTTTACAGGATCTACGACCGCAGCGAACGTGAGGCCCTCGACAGGCTCATCAGCCGGTACGGCAACTGGGAGCAGATCCAGCAATATGAGCAAGGCCTGGTATCGTTTTACAGCTCGCTCATCGCGTTCACCCCCGACAGCAGCCAGCTGCAGCAATACAACAAAAACACGATCAGGGAGCACATGAACTGGCTCAAGTCCGAATCCCTTGCTCTCCGCTCCTCTTACGAGGAAAATATTATCGCAGCCAAGCTCGGCAAGATCAGCGGCATTCTTTCCCAATATCCTTTCCTGGCTTCGTTCCGGCCAGCTTTCAGCCGGATAAAGAACGATTATGAAAGCATTAAGGCAAACGCTTCCGCCTGGAAGAATTACATTCCGCGCCTTGCCTTCTACAAAACACAGAACCAGTATCACCGCTGGCTGTTTGGCGACGGCGAGTTCTCACAGGGCCTCGTTCGTCTCGACTTCGGCACTTCCTATACCACAAAGCAGCCTGTCTCCGATGTGATCTTTTCCCGGATCGGCTGGTCGATGTTCTTTGCGATGCTTTCCGTACTTCTCGCGTATCTCATCAGCATCCCGCTTGGCGTGAAGGCCGCAGCGCGCAGGGGCTCCCGCTTCGATAAATATTCCTCGCTCCTTCTTTTTATGCTCTATTCCATGCCTTCCTTCTGGCTGGCGACGCTGCTGCTTATGACATTTGCCAATACCGATGTGCTCCACTGGTTTCCCGCTTCGGGCGTTAAGCCGCCAATGGGTTACCCCGATGCCGCAGGCTTCTTCGATAAGGTAAAGCTTTCGTTGCCGTATCTCATCCTTCCTGCCATTTGCTATACGTACAGCTCATTTGCATTTTTATCGCGCACCATGCGCGTATCTATGATCGATACCATCGGGCAGGATTACATCCGCACGGCGCGCGCAAAAGGGCTGCCGGATGACAAAGTGATCTGGAAGCATGCCTTCCGCAATTCGCTGCTGCCGATCATTACCGTGTTCGCAAATATTTTTCCGGCTGCCATCGGCGGCTCGGTGATCATTGAAAGCATCTTCACCATTCCCGGGATGGGCTATGAAACCTTCCTCGGCATCCAGAACAATAATTATCCGATGATCATTGCCGTGTTCACCATCACCGGCTTTCTAACGCTGCTGGGCTACCTGGTGTCGGATGTATTGTATGCGCTTGTTGACCCACGGATCTCCTATAAATGATGAAGGAAAGCGAAGCACATACAGAAAAGGATTTAACCGGAACGAAGAACCACTTCAGCTTCCGGAAATATGCATGGGCGCAATTCCGGAAGAACAAGCCTGCATTTTATTCGTACCGCATTCTCATTTTTCTCGCGGCACTTGCCCTTGTTGCGCCTTTCATCGCCACCGACCAGCCGCTGTACTGCAAATACAAAGGTGTACACATGTTCCCTGCCTTTTCGCCTTCCAATAATTGTGAAGTAAAAGATCCGCAAACAGGCGAAGTGGAAAACATCCAGTACGATATTGCCGACTGGAAAAGAATGGATGCCGAAAGCATTGTGTTTGCCCCGGTTCCATACACACCGCAAAAGACCGACATTGATAATTCGGGCTATGTTGCTCCCGGCGACAAGCAATTTTTCACAACAAAGAACGGCGAACAGGCAGAGCTTCCCACCCGCTTCCGCCACTGGCTCGGAACAAATAAAGGCGGCGAGGATGTTTTATCGGGGCTCATCAACGGCACCCGCGTTTCGCTCAGCATCGGCATCCTCTCCATGGGAATAGCATCGGTGCTGGGGTTGTTGCTTGGCGCCATGGCGGGTTATTTCGGCGATAAGAAACTACAGACCACGCGGGGCGCATTCTGGACCTTCCTGCTCGGGATCATCTTTGCATGGTATTATGGCTTTTCAGTACGCTCCTATGCTATTGCAGACGGCTTTGCAACGTCAAGCATGGCCATGCTCGGGCAGCTGCTCCTCAGCGTTTTTATTTTCGCGCTGGTAGCGTTGCTCTTCTTTTACCTTGGTAAGCTGGCAGGAAAAATTCCTTTCTTAAGCCAGCGTGTTTTTATTCCTGTAGACTCCATTGTATCCCGCTCCATCGAAATTCTCATGTCGATGCCGATCCTGATCCTTATTATTTCCATAGCTGCCATCGCGAAGGAAAAATCGATCATCAACATCATGGTGATTATCGGCCTTACGGGCTGGACGCCCATTGCACGCCTTACACGCGCCGAGTTCCTCCGCGTTTCCAGCCTCGAATACATTCAGGCGGCAAAATCAATGGGATTCAAAGAGTTCAGGATCATCTTCAAACATGCGCTCCCCAATGCCATTGCCCCTGCCCTGGTGGCGATCGCTTTTGGTGTCGCTTCCGCGATCCTCATCGAATCATCGCTCTCCTTTCTCGGCATTGGCGTTCCTCCTTCCACCGTTACCTGGGGCTCATTGCTTAACGGCGGCCGCGAGCAGTTCAGCGCATGGTGGCTGGTGGTGTTCCCGGGCCTTGCCATTTTCATTACGGTTACCATTTACAACCTGCTGGGCGAAGGCTTACGCGATGCGCTCGATCCAAGGTTGAAACGGTAGGCTCACCACAGATTACACGGATAGCACAGATTTAATTTCTTGGAGAATGTCATCTTCTTTGCAGGGTGTCATCCTGAGCGGAACGCTTGTAGTCGAAGGATCTTTTTAATTAAACCGTACCCGTTTATAATGTGTAAGATGCTTCGTCCCTCAGCATGACAAAACAACCTCCGCTCAATTAACTCCCTCATGTTTAAAACTTCGCTTCCCGGCATTCATTCAGCTTATATCATTTCCTAAGTTTATACAGGATTCAAAAATCCCCAATTCTAAAAATCAAAAATTTTAAAATTCTAAAATTAAATAATGAACGTACATTTAATAGCCATCGGCGGAAGCGCCATGCATAACATGGCCCTCGCGATGCATAAAAAAGGATACAAGGTAACAGGCTCCGACGATGAGATCTTTGAACCCTCCAAAACACGGCTTGCCAATGCAGGATTGCTTCCCGCAAAGGAAGGCTGGGATGTGAATAACATTCATGCAGGACTCGACGCGATCATTCTCGGCATGCACGCACGCGCCGATAATCCCGAGCTGCTGAAAGCACAGGAGCTGGGATTGAAGATCTACTCCTATCCCGAATACATCTACGAGCAAACGAAAGACAAGACCCGCGTGGTGATCGGCGGAAGCCACGGCAAAACCACTATTACCGCCATGATCCTGCATGTGCTGGCTCATAACAAAATAGATTGCGATTACATGGTAGGCGCGCAGCTGGCCGGCTTCGACACCATGGTGAAGTTGAGCAAAGAAGCAAAAATTGCGGTGATCGAAGGCGATGAATATTTATCATCGCCGATCGACAGGCGTCCGAAATTCCATTTGTACAAGCCGGATATTGCCATCCTGAGCGGAATTGCCTGGGACCACATCAATGTATTTCCCACGTTCGAAAATTACGTGGAGCAGTTCAGCATCTTCGTAAACCAGATCAGCGCCAACGGAAGCCTTGTATACTGCGAGCTTGATCCCGAGGTAAAAAAAGTAGGCGAAGCGGCAAGGGCCGATATTCAAAAATTTCCGTACGGCATTCCCGCGCATACGGTGGTGAACGGCGTAACGCACCTCTCGGTAACGGGAGCGGCAAAGGACAGCTACGAGCTGGAGATCTTCGGCGACCACAACCTGATGAACGTGAACGGCGCACGCATCGTGTGCAACCAGCTTGGCATAAGCGACCTGCATTTTTACGAAGCCATCAGCAGCTTCAAAGGCGCTTCAAAACGCCTGGAGCTGGTGTCAAAAAATGCATCCACCGCAGTGTACAAGGATTTTGCACACTCTCCTTCCAAGCTCAAGGCGACCACGCAGGCTGTGAAGAAGCAGTTCCCTGACCGCAAGCTCATCGCCTGCATGGAGCTGCATACGTTCAGCAGCCTCAATGAAAATTTCCTGAAAGAGTATGAAGGATCGATGGCGCTTGCCGATGAAGCGATCGTTTACTTCAATCCGCATACCATCGAGCACAAAAAATTAAAGCCTATCTCCGGAGAGCAGGTACAGCAGGCATTTGGCGGCAGCAACATCCGCGTGTACACCGATTCCAAAAAGCTTCTCGCCGATCTGCTCAGCATGGATTTCAAAAATAAAAACCTCCTGATGATGAGCTCCGGGAACTTTGACGGGATCGACTTTAAGGAGCTGGGGGAAAAGGTAGTTGCGAATTAGTACGGATCGCGAATCTGTACGAATTTACGAATCTAAACCTCATTGCGAGGAGGCACGACGAACTCCCACCTCCAACCTCCCACCTCCCACCTCCAACCTCCAACCTCCCACCTCCCAAAAACGCTCCTTTTGTGGAATTATTTACCCTACCCAATTAACCATCCCTTGTTAATAAAGGCTTTCCCGGACTGGCATATTTTATGGAAAACAACATAAAAAAACAGCCACCCATGGAAACGTTCAACATTAAGAGAATCCTTGTTCCCATCGATTTTTCTGAAACATCATTAACAGCGCTCGACCACGCCGTGTACATCGCAAAGCTGAACACCGCCGACATCACGCTGATCAATGTAATGGAAAGCACGTATTCCTATGCGCCGTCAACCGATTACACAGCACTTACGTTCACCAATCTCGAAAGCTATGAGAAATCCGTCCTGAAGCAATCGAAAGAGCATTTGCTGAAGCTTACGCAGCGGATCAAGAAGAAGGATGGCGTGAACATCGTTGGCATTGTGAGCACCGGCTGGGTAAAGGAGGAGATCCTCGAAGCAGCCGAAAGCACAAGGGCCGATATCATCATCATGGGCACGCACGGCGTGAAAGGATTTCGCGAGTTCATTACCGGAAGCAATACATTCCGCATAGTGAATGAAGCAAAATGTCCTGTATTATCGGTACGCAAGCAAAGCAAGGAGCCGGGATTCAAAAACATTCTCATGCCCTTCAGGGACAGGCCACATTCACGCGAAAAAGTAGATTACGCGATCAAGATGGCAGAGCTCTACGGCGCAAAGATCCATGTGCTGGGCATCGATACCGACGACGATAAAGACCATTTCAAAAAGATAGAGCTGGAAGCGGCGCAGATCAAGCGAATTATTGAGAAGCACGGAATTGCCTGCAATGTAAAGGTAAAATCATCGCCTTACCTCGCCGACAAGGTATTGAAGTATGCAAAGAAGAAGAACGCCGACCTCGTGGTGGTGATGGCCGATCTCGACAAGATGCAGATCTCGGAATTTTTCATGGGGCCTTTCGCGCAGCAGATGGTGAACCATTCCCCGATCCCGGTGCTCAGCATCAGGCCGGCATACAATCCCGACATGATCGACCTGCACGGTTACGGCTGGTAAAAAAACGGAACCCGGCGGCTGGCTATTAAAAATGCCCTCTTGTCGAAAGTACGGATGAAAGAGGTAAACGGCAGTTACTTTTGCTTCACAAACAACAAGGATATAAACAAACAAAATATAAACACTCAAAATCTAAAACGCCATGTTCCAATTTTTCAAAGAAGAGATCGTAGAAGAGATCATCAAGTGTGAAGATCCAAAATCGGTGGAATCATTCATCAACAAGGAAATTACTGAACTGAAGCAAAAAGGCTACATCAATCACCTCATCATGCGTTTTGTTCAAAAGCTCGATATGAAGCTGATCACGTTCAAGCCAAGCGAGATCGCCAAAGAAAAAGCGGATAACATCCGTTTTGCACGCCAGGTGTTGCTGCACAAGATCCTTAAAGGCGTTGACGCTTAAAGAAATTACAGCAGCCCCGTAAGGCTGCACATTAACACGAGCCCCGTCCCCGTAAGGACCCGGTGTGTATAAAACTACTGATCAGCAGCCCCGTAAGGCGGCAGATGTATAGCATCCCGAAGGGAGCTTAACCACCTACATTTGTATCCGGCATTCCCACAAGGGGCACACCGGATCCCAATTATAAGATCAGCATACATCATTTACGAATGATTGTATGCTGTTTTTATTTTATACAGATCCTTCTTTCTTGCTTAAAGTTTTTACTTTTGAGCATGGATCCCCAGCAGCTGCTTTCTCTCGTCAAGGTTAAAATGCCTTACGGCAAATACAAGGACCGCCTCCTCTGCGACCTGCCCGTGTCTTATCTCGAATGGTTCAGCCGCAAGGGTTTTCCCGCCGGCAAGCTGGGCAGCCTTCTGCAGCTCATGCTGGAGATCAAAATGAACGGATTGGATTATCTTCTTCTTCCACTTAAGAAAAAATAGTTTTATCTTTGAGAAACCGCTCCTTAGCGCTTTCATACACAATGCACAAAATCTTCAAACTCAGCCTGCTTTTCATATTCCTCTCCGCTCCTGCTTTTGCGCAGGACTCCGAAGAAGGCGATACCCGCACTCCTTTAAAGACCAAAGGCCTTAATCTCGGCCTCTACATGGGCTGCTATTTCGCAAACAAATACACCGCAACTCTGTACGATGGCTATGGCTTCGATGTGGACGGCAAGCGGAACACTTTCGAGAACAGCTTCATGTACCAGAAGATAGTGATGGAATACGGCGGCGGCTACGGCCAGCCCGACCTTATCGCCGAAGCGCTGGGCGTGCAGCATGGCGAATGGACCTTCGATGAAAGCGACATGCCCATCAACATGAGATACGCACCATCCTTTATGTTTGGGCTGAACGGGCGTTATTCGGTCGATAAGCACAATGCGATCCTGCTCAACCTTAACCTCTGTAAGCTGAATGTTACCGGCAATTTCACGATCATGACCATGCCGCCCAGCAGCTCCACGCAGATCAACAAGGCGATCAAAACCTGCGCGATCAAAGGCTCAGAGCAGCGGCTTGCTTTTCAGCTCGGCTACCAGCGATTGTTCGGTGATAACGAGCGGATCAATTTCCTTGCAGAAGGCGGGCTGCATGTTACTCTCGCTAAGTTCGACAAGAACGAGATCCTCATCGGGGATAACCTCCTGATCGACCTTACCAGCTATTACTACCAGCCGGGCTATCCTGCGTATGCCGTTAAAAAACCTGTCGGCGTGGGATTCGGCGCATTTGCGGGGCTCGGGCTCAATGCAAACGTGAACGAGCTCTGCAAGCTGCAGCTGGTTTACAATCCTTCCTATGAAGGCGTGAACATCGGCCCCGACCCAAAGTTCAAGCTCCAGCACGCTATCGGAGTAAGGATCTTCTATAATTTTTAAATCGGGCATTTTCTTTTTTGCCGTAGATTCACACATTTCCAGGGCGTCATCCCGTGCTACGCCTGTCCCGGACCTGATCCGGGAACCGGGATCTCTTCATAATTACTGAAAGACTTTGCCGCAGATTCACAGATTTTCTTCTTGATTCCTACAGATTATCGCTTGCGCGATGGATTACCGCGCGCCGTCATTTCGAGTTCGACCGAAGGGAGAGTATCGAGAAAGCGCGGAGGCTGAAGCATGTCATCCCGTTTTTATTTTTTTCCTTCCTCCACAATTTTAAAAAAGAGGCTCCGTTATTCTGCCGGTACCGAAACTCTCATCCCCTAAACTCAACAACCCAACCATGAAATCTTCAACCTTATTGGTGATGGCTTCCCTTGCCCTCATTGCTGCTGCCTGCAACAATTCTTCTACGGAAGAAAAAGCCGACAATACACCTGTGTGCTACGATGTAACGTTACCTGCCCCATGCCTTGAGCTCTGTGCACCGTTGCCGCAAGATGAAACCGACGAAGCCTATTCGGCCATCACCGAAAACAAGTTCCACAATTCCAAGTCCGACCCGCTCTCCACCTTCTCCATTGATGTGGATGCCGCCTCCTACAGCAATGTGCGCAAAAAGCTGATGGATGGAGTTCTTCCGCCGGCAGATGCCGTGCGCATAGAAGAGTTCATTAATTATTTCAGCTACAGTTATCCAAAGCCCGCAGGCAAAGAGCCTTTTGCCATTTATACCGAATATGCCGAATGCCCCTGGAACAGCAAACATACGCTGCTGCAGATCGGCCTGAAAGGAAAAGAGATCGATGCCATGCATGCCGCTCCCAACAACCTTGTGTTCCTCCTGGATGTGAGCGGCTCCATGGATGAGCCCGACAAGCTGCCCCTGCTCAAGCGTGCATTCAGGCTCATGATCCCGAAGCTGCGCGCGGAAGACCGCGTATCCATTGTTGTGTATGCAGGCAATGCAGGGCTGATCCTCGATGGGGCCCGTGGCGACCAGCAGGAGAAGATCATAGACGCGCTCGATAAGCTCGAAGCCGGAGGCTCAACGGCGGGCGGCGAAGGCATCAACCTTGCTTATGCAACCGCAAAGGAGCATTACCTGAAGAATGGCAATAACCGGATCATCCTCAGCACCGACGGCGATTTCAATGTCGGCATCTCTTCCGTGCCGGAGCTGGAAAAGCTGATCGCAGCGAAGCGTGAAGAAGGTATTTATTTGTCTGTACTCGGCTTTGGCCAGGGCAACCTCAAGGACAATACCATGGAAACGCTTGCCGATAAAGGCAATGGAAATTATTATTTCATCGACAATATTCTCGAGGCGCGCAAAGTGCTGGTATCGCAGTTTGGCGGCACGCTCAGCACCATTGCAAAGGATGTGAAGATCCAGGTGGAGTTCAATCCGGCCAGGGTAAAGGAATACAGGCTGATCGGCTACGAGAACAGGATGCTGGCGGCAGAAGATTTCAATGACGACAAAAAAGATGCGGGAGAGCTTGGAGCGGGGCATTGCGTAACTGCCCTTTATGAAATTGTGCCGGCCGGCAGCTCCGACAGCAAAGCCAATGTCGACGACCTGAAATATTCCGGGCAGCCGGGCTCTTCCGGATCGCCTGACCTTGCCACCGTAAAGTTCAGGTACAAGGGCGCGAAAAAGAATGATACCACCTCCTTTTGCCTGCAAAAGGTGGTATATCCTCTGGCTGCCCTGAAGGAAAAAAGCTCTTCCAATATGAAGCTGGCTGCCGCAGTATCGGAATTCGGGATGCTGCTGCGCGACAGCAATGAAAAAGGCGATGCATCCTATGAGGAGGCTATTACGCTTGCCTCGGCCGCAAAGGCAAATGATGAGGAAGGCTATGTTGCCGGGCTGATCGACCTGATGAAGATCGCGAAGGATCTGAAAGGTACTGCTCCGGTTACCGGGGAATAATCACTGCGCATGTTCTCGATACGTTTTTCTGAAGAAGAAAAACACTCGAACTGACGCAGGATGTCACTTCGAGTTCGACCGCAGGGAGAGTATCGAGAAGTGTTGGTTGCAGAACACTCGAACTGACAAAAGAAAAATGCCGCTGGCTTCCACCATGCGGCATTTTTCATTCACAAACAAAAAACTCCTCAGCAGGGCCGGTGCGGCGGTCAATTATATAGGAAACCATGGCGTTAGTTTTTATGTTAATTTTACCTGCCCGGGCACCCTGCTTTTCTCCCCTTCAAAAAATAATTTCTTATTTGCTTGCAAACATACTATAAAAAGTAGTATCTTTGTACTACAAATCGTAGTAATCATGAAAGTAGCCAAAAACATTCGCATCCTGAGAGAAGAAAAAGGCTTTTCACAGGAACAGCTTGCCGAAGCGCTGGGCATTACCCGTGCACGCCTTGGAGCTTATGAAGAAAGCAGGAACCAGCCTCCCATCGAGATCCTGATCCTCCTCGCCGACTATTTCAAAATTTCAGTGGATGCCCTCATCCGGGCCGACCTGCAGCGTACCAACCCCAACTCCCTGATGAAGATCGGGAAGAACAGGATGCTGCTGCCCATACAGGTCGACCATGAGAACAACGACCTCGTGGAAGTGGTGGGCGTAAAAGCCATGGCCGGCTATCTAAACGGGTATGCCGACCCGGAGTTCATTGAAGAGCTTCCCGTAATGAACCTTCCCTTCAAGATCGTTGGCAAGCACCGCGCTTTCCCGATCAAGGGGGATTCCATGCCCCCGCTGAAGAACGGGACCATTGTAGTAGGCAGGTACGTAGAATCGCTCGACGAGGTAAAGGACGGGCAAACCTATATTGTGCTCACCAAGAACGACGGCCTTGTGTACAAGCGCCTTTACCGCGAAAAGAAAAGGGCGCAGAATATTTTCGAGTTCCATTCCGATAACCCTTCCTACTCTCCCTATACCGTTAAAACGGACAATATCCTCGAGATCTGGAGCTTTGTATGCAGCCTCAACATCGGCGAGTTCAAGCAGCAGGAGCTCAATATAGATAACGTGATCCGCTTCCTGCAATCGTACCGGGTTGAAATGCGTTAATATTTTTAAACTGTTCTTTTTAATGCCGTTCCCCAAAAAGGGAGCGGCATTTTCTTTTGCAGGCAGTTAAATGAGTTATAAAAACTTATTCAGATGTAAGGTTTTACCCAAAATTGCATTTTGTTTTTTCGCCGATTCCTCTATATTTGAACAAAGCGAAAAACAAAAGCGGATGCCTTATCAGAATATTCAATTACATCATAAATTAAGCTACTGGAGCAGGTGCCTGGCTATTTCCGTTATTGTTATCGGCTGTCTGGTATTGCTGGGATGGCAATTCGATATCGACCTGCTCAAGCGCCCGGTGGCAAAGCTCATTGCCATGAACCCGCTTACCGCCCTGCTCTTTATGGCTTCGGGCAGCAGCCTGCTGCTCATGGCAAAAGATAAGGAGCGGCGCTCAGCTACTGCAATGCTGCTCGCATTGCTGGTTCTTTTTGCAGGGCTGGCCGTAGTATCCGGGCTGCTTGCCGGCTTCAACCTGCACCTGGATACGCTCCTGTTCCGTTCAAAGGTAGAGCAGGACATTATTGCCAACACACCCAACAGGATGGCCCCGAACACCGCCCTTAACTTCCTGCTTACCGGCCTCAGCCTCCTGCTGATCAATTACAGGAAAGAAAAAGGGCAGGTGGCCGCACAGCTGCTTATACTCGTCACGCTCTTCCTCGGGCTCCTCTGCCTGCTCGGGTACATTTACCAGGTGGATACTTTTTACAGCTTCAGCTGGCACATTCCCATGGCCATTCATTCGGCCCTTACATTCATCATACTTTCCCTTTCCATGCTTTTCCTGGAGCCCGACAAAGGCATCATGCGCAATTTTACCAGCACCTATTCCGGCAGCAGCTCCGCCCGCTTCCTTGTGCCTGCGGCCATCATCATTCCCGCCATACTGGGCTATTTCCGCCTGCTGGGCGATTGGAGCGGCCTGTACTCAAAGGAATTCGGGGTAGCCATCCTTATGCTGAGCATCATTATCATGTTCCTCATCTTCATCTGGTACAACGCCGCATCGCTCAATAAAAAAGATGCATTGCGGAAGGAAGCGGAAGATAATATCAGGGCCCTGAATGCGGAGCTGGAAAGAAAGGTGGAAGAGCGCACACGGCAGGTGCTCGATACGGAAAAACGCTTCCGTGCCATGATCGAGAATGCCGCCGATATTATTTCGCTCATCGATGAGCACAACAACATCCTTTATATCAACCCGGCGATCAATAACATCAGCGGCTACAGCGCCGGAGAGCTGAAAGACCTGGAGCGCCATGCGGTTTTAAAGCCGGAAGACAGGGAAGCTGTGAAAAGCAATTTCCGGCTGGCGCTGAACAATCCGGGCAAGCCTATCCCCGCCTCCCTCCGCATTATTCACAAGAACGGAAAGGAGATCTGGCTGGAAGGAACGGTGAGGAACATGCTGCACGATGAGAACATCCGTGCGATCGTTTCCAATTACCGTGATGTAACAGAACAGAAGGAAGCCGAAGAAAAGGCCAGCGAAAGCGAGCTGCGGATCTGGAATACGCTGGATAAAATGATGGAAGGCATCCAGATCATCGGTTCCGGCTGGAAATACCTGTATGTGAACGAAGCCGTGGCCCGGCAGGGAAAATATACAAAGGAGGAGCTCATCGGGCATACCATGATGGAAAAATACCCGGGCATCGAAAACTCCCCGCTTTTTAAAGTACTGCAGCGCTGCATGAACGAAGGCGTAAGCCAATTCATCGAGAACGAATTCCTGTACAACGACGACAGCAAAGGATGGTTCGAGCTCAGCATCCAGCCCGTGCCCGAAGGGATCTTCATCCTTTCCATCGACATTACCCGGCGGAAAGCGGCAGAAGCGGCCATCCGCAAGCTGAATGAAGAGCTGGAAGAGCGCGTGACTGAACGTACGGCGCAGCTTACCGCAGTGAACAAGGAGCTGGAATCGTTCAGCTATTCCATCTCGCACGACCTGCGCGCACCGCTTCGCGCGATCAACGGCTATGCCAAAATAGTGGAGGAAGATTACGCGCCGCTGCTGGATGATGAAGGCAAACGCCTGCTAAACGTGGTGCAGTACAATGCGCAGCGCATGGGCATCCTTATCGATGACCTCCTTGCCTTTTCAAGGCTGGGCAAAAAAGAGATCCTCAAATCCGCCATCGACCCAAAGGAGCTGATCGACGGCGCCCTGTATGAGCTCGGCAAATCCATGCAGCACCATGCAGAAATTAAAACAGGCACGCTGCATAGCCTGCAGGCCGATTACGCCCTCATTAACCAGGTGTTCATCAACCTGATCTCCAATGCCATTAAATATTCGGGCAAAAAAGAAAAGCCGGTGGTGGAGATCAGCTCCGAAATAAAAAACAATGAAGTGATCTATTGCATCCGTGACAACGGGGCGGGTTTCGATATGAAATACGGGCATAAACTTTTCGGAGTGTTCCAGCGCCTGCACAGCCACGATGAGTTTGAAGGCACGGGCGTAGGCCTCGCCATTGTTCAGCGCATTATTAACAAACACGGCGGCCGTACATGGGCAGAGGGGAAAGTAGATGAAGGCGCCGCCTTTTATTTTTCATTACCAATAGTAAATTAAAAGCTATGGATACAGAAGTTGAAATACTACTTGTTGAAGACAATGCCGGCGATGCCGAAATGACCATCCGCGAATTGCAACGGCACCGCATCGGCAACCACATCGTCCACCTGAAAGATGGCGCCGATGCCATTGACTTTGTGTTCGGGACGGGCATTTATGAGAACCGGAACCGGGGCCACAAGCCGAAAATGATCCTGCTCGACCTCAGGATGCCCCGCGTAAGCGGCATAGAGGTATTAAAAACGCTGAAGTCGGATGAGCGCAGCAGGACAATTCCCGTGGTGGTGCTCACCGCTTCGGCGGAGGATCCCGACATCCGCACCTGCTATGAGCTGGGCGTTAACAGCTATATCGTGAAGCCTGTTGGATTTGAGAATTTCACAAAGGCGATCGCCGAGCTTGGCATGTATTGGCTTCTTCTGAACAATCCACCACAGTAATAACGCAATGAACCAACGTATAAAAATACTCATCCTCGAACACGATGCCGACGACATCGAGTTCATCCTTCATGAGCTGAAAAAGCGCGAGCTGAGCTTTGTGCACAGCACAGCGGCGAACAGGGCTGAGTTTGAAAAAGGCCTGGCAGAGTTTTACCCCGATATTGTGCTCTCCGATTACTCCTTCCCCACCTTCAATGCAATGGATGCCTTTGAATGGAAAAGCACGATCTGCCCGGAAGTGCCCTTCATCATTGTTTCGGGCGCTGTGGGTGAGGAAAAGGCTGTAGAGCTTATTAAGCTGGGCATCACCGATTATGTGATCAAGGATAAGATCTTCACCCTCCCCGGAAAGATCAGCAGGGCATTGAAGGAGGTGAGATCGGGCCGTGAAAAAAAGATGACCGAAAAAGAATTAAGGGAGATCGAGAAGCGGCTTGCCGAAGCTCAATCCATTGCGCACATCGGCAACTGGGAAGTGGAGCTCGATACGGGCAATGAATACTGGTCGGATGAGATCTACTCGATCCTCGGCCTCAAGCCGGGCGGCATAAAGCCATCGAAGGAGAATTTCCTTCACATGGTGCATCCGGAGCAGCGCAATGAAGTAAGGGCGATCCTCGACGGGGCGGAAAAGGAGCAAAAGCCTTTCAGCTACTCCACCCGCATCCTCCAGCAAAATGGCGACATACGCTATGTGTATTCGCACGGCAAGCATGTGTTCAATGCCAAAGGCAAGGCGCTGCGCCAGATCGGGATCCTGCAGGATGTAACCGAAACAAAAAGAATGGAAGAAGAGCTGAAGGTGCTGAACAAAGAGCTTGAAACATTTATATACCGTGCTTCCCATGACCTGCGCGGGCCCCTGAGCTCCATCATCGGCCTCACCAATGTGAGCAAGTCGGAGATAAAAGATGAAGCCTCAAAGAAATATTTCCAGATGGTGGAAGCCTCCGCCCAAAAGCTGGATTGCACGCTGATCTCGCTGGTGCAAAGCATGACCATGCGCGACATGGCAGTGAACCTTGAAGACGTCGACTTTGATGAGCTTGTGAAGGAAACACTTGCACAGCTGAAATATCATGAGGGCTTTTCCAATGTGGAGATCAGCGTAAAGAACACCGTGAAGGACGTGTTTAAATCGAACAAGCTGATCCTCACTTCGGTATTTCAGAACCTGGTCCAGAATGCCATTAAATACCAGGATTACCATAGCGGGCAGTCTTACCTGAAGATCCTGATCAGCCGTAAAAATGGTGGTGTTGAAATTGTTTTTGACGATAACGGGATCGGAATAGATGAGCACCTGCAGGAAAAGATCTTCGACATGTATTTCAGGGGCACCTCAGCCATCAGCGGAACAGGGCTCGGCCTGTACATTGTAAAGACCGGCATAGAAAAATTAAAAGGGAACATCCGCTTCAAAAGCACCAAAGGCGTGGGCACACGTTTCACCGTATTCCTTCCCGGAACCGACAAAAATTAATTGAGCTGCTCAAGGTGTTTCTTCGCTTCGGCCTTTAAATACTCATCCTCCAGCAGCAGCTCCTTTCGTGAAGGAAACTTCAGCACCAGCTGAAAATAGATCCTCGCTTCCGCCTTTTCACCATTCTCCATCAATGCTTCCGCGTAATAAAAATTATTGGAAAGGTCGGCCGGAAAGTATTTCAGCGATTTGCGAAGCAGCCGCTTCGCTTCCTCTTTATCCGGCCAGCTCAGCACCAGCGGGATGGAAGGCGTTTTATAATTCAGGATGCCGAGCACTTTCCAGCCGGCGCAGTAATGGTACATAGAATCGGTTTTGATCAGCGCCTGCGAATGCATCAGCATCTGTTGTAATACACCATTCTCCGCACTTTTCAGCACGCCGTTGATCTCGGCCAGCAAGCCGATGGAAGTGATAAGCGAAAAACGGATGGCTGCGCTGGACGGATAACGCCTGATGAGCTCATTGCCTTTTTTGATAGCGGTGCTGAAGATCGCTTTCTTATCGGCAATGCTGATCACCACGAAGCGCCCTTTGTAATTAAGTGCTTCGAGGTAATAGAATCCGGCCGTTTCCGTATTCCTGTTCAGCGCCAGCTCGCCTTCAAAGATCTTTAACGCTTTGTCGATATTGCCGCCGTCCGACTGCAGGCCCTTTACAGCGGCAGCCCGCGCATTGAAATAGCGGATGCCGGTTTGCAGCTCATCCGGCTGGAAAGCAGCGCACAGAAATAATATGATGAATAATCTTGTTATCATAAAATGAGATGCTTCGTGCCTCAGCATGACATACTTATTATCACGCTTCACATCAATAAAACTGCTTCGCCCACTGCCTGTACTTCCCTATCGGCCCATCGCCTTTTGCCAGCGCGGGATGATCCATGTACACCTTATTCTCCCAGATCTTAAAATCCTGGCTCACATCATGCGCGTAGCCGCTGAATGCCTTATTCAGCAAAAAGCGGGTGAGGAATCTTCGTGGCACAACGCTCAGCACCGGGTGGATCTTCGATGCTTTGTAATTCTTGTTCACGCTCATCCCGATCTTCAGGTTGATCCTGTTTTCGTCGATCGGGGTTGGAAAAACATACTGCCGCGTTTTCAATTGCATTTCGGGAAGGTCCACCTCCACAAACGAGTACCCGAGCCCATGCACATGAATGTCGATCTCCGCCTTGATGCCTTTTGTTCCGGCGCCAATGAGCCCTTCCGGCGCCCGGTTGAAGCCGTACGATGCATTTAAATACGCGCCGTTCGTACTCAGCTCTTTGAGGTCTGTAATATTGGTGTATTTGTGCACTACGGAAAAATGTCCTACATCCACGCTGTTCTCGGTGGTTTCCTGCGGATGGGAATTGAGCACGTAATCTGCCGTCATGATCTCGGTCCAGCCATCATGGTCCGCCACGGGCACTTCCCAGGTTGGCGCTGCTCCATCCTTGTGATGCCAGTAAAGGATAAAGCCGTTCACTTCCTTCAGCGGGTAGGTCTTTAATATGGCTTTGGGCGGCGGCTTGGTTCCGTACCCTGTTTTTGTGCAGGTTCCTTTTGTGTCGAAGCAAAAGTAATGGAACGGACAAACGATCGTTTCACCTTCCACATGGCCTCCATGGGCAAAATGTCCGCCAAGGTGCGGACAATAAGCATCCGCAAGGCATGCTTCGCCGGCTGCCGTGCGGAACAATACGAGCTCCTTCCCGGCGATGCGCTTATTCAGCAGCTGCAATGGCTTTAGCGCCGCTGAACTTTCGATCACATACCAGCTGTTGGGGTAAGGAAATAATTTTGAAGGAGTCGGTAACTGTTCCATCTGGAAAATTATGAATGTTGCTAAGAAAAATGCAGTTGTTATGTCAGTTCGAGTTTTCGCCTTTTTAGGCGAAAGTATCGAGAACTGGTCTACTTCTCGATACGCTGCGCACTCGAAGTGACTCAGTTATAAAAATTGCAGTAACATTTTTCCCAATTACTTTTAAAATTATAATTCGGTTAGGAATTTCATCGTGTCAACGCCATCGGCATAATCCGCCAGCGCCGGGCATTGCGCGGTGCCGAACGGGATCGCGCCGGTTATGGCGCTGCTGCCCGAAACAATGCATTGGATCTGCGCGCGTTCATTCTGCAGGCGCGTGTTCAGCACATTCACATCATCATAATATTCATAGAACAGCATTCCTACCGGTGATGCATACGAAGCATCCTCTTTCAGCAATAAAAAATTATTATCGAGCAGCGTGGGGTCGCTGCTCATCAGGTATACGGTGCGGTTGTACTCGTAGTTGTTCATGTACTTGTTATTTTGCACCACACTGCCAAAGTCCACAATGGAGCTGTAAAACACATCGAAATCATAACCCGCGGGCACGAAGATCTTGGATACATTCCTGCATCCCAGCCCGAAGTATTGAAACACATCGTTGCCAAGGCCTCTCAGCTCTGCAACGCTTTCCTTACCGGTAAGCACGGCAACGGAATTCCTGTTCTTGCGAATGATATGCGGGTATTTCCCGAAATAATAGTCGAAGTACCGGGCCGAATTATTGCTCCCGGTAGCGATCACGGCATCTATGCCTTTCAGCCTCTCTTCCGTAAATTCAATATAACCGGCAAAAGCAGGCTGTATGCTGATCAGCACTTTTGAAATGAAAGGCAGCAGCAGCTTATCATCGGATGATAGTTTTCCGCAGAACTTATTGCCCGAGACCAGCACGCAGAGCATATCGTGAAAGCCTACCATCGGGATGTTCCCTGCCATGATCACCGCTACTCTCAATGGCTTTTTCACAGCCAGCTGCTTCCTGTAGGGCGCTATCCACTCCTCCAGCTTCTGCTTCTCAAGATTTTTAGCCACGGCGGCCATTGCGGTCCTCACATTTTCGGGACTGAACCAGGGATTGTAAATATTGACCGTTTCGATGAGCTGCTGCAGGTCGTCGTAATACTGCGCATTCCAGGGGCTCTCCTCCCGCTCTCCTCCCGCTTCAGAAAACTGCCCGAGGAAGCTCCCCAGCTCTGCCAATGCACCTATACGCTCGTCCGTTGTCATTAATTTATAATTATTCTAAACCGCTATTTAACGGCTTTGTGTTATATTTGCATCGATTTTTTACAAAACTAACAAAAACAAAATACTATTATGGCAATTAAAATTACGGAAGAGTGCATTAATTGCGGCGCCTGTGAACCGGAATGCCCTAACAATGCAATCTATGAGGGAGGAAACGAATGGCGTTTTGCGGATGGAACTACCTTAAAAGGCACTTTCACCTCTAAAAGCGGCATTACTGCCGATGCTGAAGCGCCTCATGCACCAGTAGCGATGGACCTTTACTATATTGTCTCCGATAAATGCACCGAATGCGTTGGCTTTCATGATGAGCCACAATGTGCGGCGGTTTGCCCTGTTGACTGCTGCGTGGATGATGAGAACTGGAGAGAAAGCAAAGAAGAGCTGCTCGCCAAGAAAGCAAGTTTGCACGTATAAGATTCATTTCATTTTCTAAAAAAAAGGCTGTCTTTGACGGCCTTTTCTTTTTTATACGCAGCAGGCAGTGTAGATAATTTTGCCCAACACGCTTACATATTAACAATACCTCCCCGTGGTTTCCTTTTTTAATAATTTTGCTGCAACCCGAATCATTTACCCATAGCAATAGCTTAATACTTTCTATGTTGTATAAAAATTTAATGCTGATCGATGATGACGATGATGACCAGGAAATTTTTCTTACAGCTGTGAAAGCAGTATCAGATAAAGCCACCTGCTCATCTTTCTTTAACGCGGAGGAGGCCTTAAAACAGCTCATCTCAGGCAGGGAGGAACCGGAAGTTATTTTCCTTGACCTTAACATGCCCGTAATGAACGGACAGCAGTTCCTGATCGAAATAAAAAAGATCGACAAGCTGAAGGCGATCCCGGTAATTATTTTTTCAACATCCTCCCATGCGCCTACCATCCAGGCAACAAAAGATCTGGGCGCCAGTGATTTTATAACCAAGCCGGCCAGCTTTGATGCCTTAAAAGAGATTCTTAAACAGATCATTGCCTGACCATAAACATTTCGATTGTGAGAACAAAACCACAGAGTACACATTATTTTTTGCAGGGCGGCGGAGAAATGGGCGCGCTTATGCGGCATACCGACTGGATAAAAACAGGCCTGGGCGAGCCGGAAGAATGGCCGCAAAGCCTGCAAACGGCCGTGTCGATGATGCTCGAAAACAAAGTAGGCATGTACATCGCCTGGGGACAGGATTTTATACAATTGTACAACGATGCATACCGCCCTATCCTTGGCTCCACCAAGCATCCGCAGGCATTGGGCATCAGCTCCCGTGAAACATTCATTGAGATCTGGCACATCATCGGGCCCATGTTCGAGGATGTAATGAAAGGCAAAGCGGTAGGCTTTCCGGATTTTATGCTTCCCCTGAACCGCGAAGGCTTTGTTGAGAAATGTTATTTTGATTTTTCCTATAGCCCTCTCCGTAAGGAAGACGGTGAAGTAGGCGGCGTATTGGTTACGGTGATCGAGACCACCCAAAGAAGAAAAACGGAAGATGAGCTGAAAAAGAGTGAAGAGCGCTTTCGCACGATGGCCGATAACATCCCGAACCTGGCATGGATGGCTGATTCGGAAGGATGGATCTTCTGGTACAATAAAAAATGGTACGAGTATACAGGCACTACGCCACAGCAGATGGAAGGCTGGGGCTGGCAGTCGGTACATGATCCGGCAGCGCTCCCTTTCGTGATGGAACGCTGGAAGGCATCCCTTCAAACAGGTAATCCTTTTGAAATGGTGTTTCCTATGAAGGGCGCCGATGGGAAATTCCGGCAGTTCTTAACGCGCGTTTTGCCCGTGAAAGATGCGGAAGGCAATATTTACCAATGGTTTGGCACCAATACAGACATCAGCCTCCAAAATGAAACGGAAGCGCTGTTAAAGGAAAGCGAGGAAAAGATCCGGAGCATTGTTCAAAGCGCCCCTTTTCCGATAGGCGTTTACAAAGGCGAAGATCTGATCATCGAGCTCGCCAACCCGAGTATCATTGAAACCTGGGGCAAGGGCAATGATGTGATCGGGCGGTCTTATAAAGAAATTTTACCGGAGCTTGATAACCAGGAGATCTTCAAACAGCTGAGCGATGTTATAAAAACAGGAATAGCCTTTCATGCAAAAAACCGGAGAGTAGACCTCGTTGTAAATAATAAATTGCAATCCTATTATTTTAATTACAGTTTTACGCCCCTGTTTGATGCTTCAGGCAAAGTGTATGGCGTAATAAATACAGGAGCCGACGTTACCGACCTTAACCTTGCCAAAATCAAGCTGGAAGAGGCCCAGGATAAAGCGCAGCTCGCAATCGACTCCGCGCAGCTGGGCGTATATGAAATTATTTACGCCACCGATGAGATGTTTACCGACAGGCGCTTTAAGGAGATCTGGGGTGTAGGCCCTACGGTAAAAAGGCATGAGTACGCTGCGGTGATTCATCCCGATGACCTGCCTGTGCGCCGGAAGGCCCACGATGACTCGCTCAAAACAGGCAATCTATATTACCAGGCGCGGGTGATCTGGAAAGACCATTCCGTTCACTGGGTAAGGGTAACAGGTAAAATAAGTTACAATGACAATAAGCAGCCGGAAAAGCTGCTGGGTGTAATACAGGATGTTACCAGCTATGTGCTGGCACAGAAGCAGGCCGAAGAAAGCGAGCGGAACCTCCGCCAGACCATTCTGCAGGCTCCGGTAGCCATGTGTATTTTAAGGGGCCCCGACCATGTGGTGGAGCTGGCCAATGACCGCATGTATGAGCTGTGGGGCAAGCCGGCGGCGGAATTAAGCAACAAGCCGATCTTTGTAGGCTTGCCGGAAGCGAAAGACCAGGGCTTTGAGAAACTGCTTCACGATGTTTACACTACCGCCGTTCCGTTCTTTGCCAATGAAGTTCCCATTAATTTACCACGCGCCGGGGAGATAAAGCAGATCTATATTAACTTTTTATACGAGCCTTATCATGAAACCGACGGTACCGTTTCGGGCGTAATTGCCGTGGCCGTGGATGTGACCGAACAAACGAACGCCACAAAAAAAATAGAGCAAATGGTGGCGGAGCGTACCAGCCAGCTTGCCACGGCAAATCAGAAGCTTCAGAAATCAAATGAAGAGCTGGCGCAGTTTGCCTATATCGCTTCACACGATCTGCAGGAGCCCCTCCGCAAAATAAGCACCTTTACACAAATGCTGGAGAACAGCATTGGCGATAAAATTGATGAGCACACAAAAAATTATGTTCACAAAATAATAACCGCTTCCAACCGGATGAACACGCTTATCCGCGATGTGCTGACCTATTCGCAGCTGGTAAAGGAAAATGAGCTGTTTGAGCCTGTGAACCTGAATACGGTTATTGAAAGCATTATAACCGATTATGACCTGCTGATCGAACAGAAAAAAGCTACCATTGAATTTAACGGCCTGCCTGTTATAGAAGCGGTGCCAATGCAGATGGCGCAGCTGTTTGGCAACCTCGTGGGAAATGCGCTTAAATTTACAAGAGCGGATGTAAATCCCCTGATCAGAATAACAGCTGAAAAAGTAAGCGAAGAAGAAATAAAAAGCCTGGGCCTGGCAGCCGGGCTTGATTATTACGGAATTAAAGTAAGCGATAACGGCATCGGGTTTAAGCCGGAGCATGCGGAACAGATCTTTAACATCTTCCAGAGGCTTCACCGCAAATCGGAATTTGAAGGCACGGGAATTGGCCTTGCCATGTGCAAAAAAATAGCATTGAATCATAAAGGCAACATTAATGCAAACGGCAGCAGCGCAAACGGCGCCGTGTTTACTGTTTTCTTACCTTTAAAACAATAATTAAAAAAAACAATTCAATAAAGCTCTTTTAATAGATCAGGGATATGGAATCTACTTCACCTCGCGTACACGGCTCTATCTTTTTTTTACTGAAAAAATTTGTCGACCAGAATTTACCGGCAGGTACCTGGGCGAGGCTCAACGAAGGGGCAGGCACTTCGCCCGAATCCTTTGAAATGACCAAAAACTACCCTGTAAGGGATATTAATGCCATTGTGGACGAAGCCTCCAAACTCACCGGCACTCCCGTGAATGTGCTGAAAGAAAAGTTCGGCGAGTACCTGGTGCCCGACCTCTTCCTGCTGTATTCCAGCTACCTTCAGCCGCACTGGAAAACCTTCGAGGTGCTGGAAAACACCGAGCTGGTGATGCATGGCGCCGTACGCAGGCTCAACAGCACGGCCAACCCGCCCATCCTCAATGTTACCAAAGTGAATGATAAGCTCCTGATGATCGATTACTTTTCACACCGGAAAATGGGTTGCCTCGCAGTAGGCATTATCAAGGGAATTGCATGGTATTACAATGAAAGCGACACTGTAACGGTTACTCCCGCCACGGATCCGGATGCAGAGCGCGTGCAGATCAAAGTGGAATTCAAATAATCAGGTTCCGGGGGCGGAACAATAATCCATTTTCCTTTCCGTTTAATAATCCTTACTTTTGAGTAATGAAAAAGCCCCTGGCCTTATTGATCCTGTTTTGCACCCTGGGCATTTTTGCGCAAACCTCCGTAGAAAAGCCATCTAAATGCGGTTCGCAAAAAGTAGAGCAGCTCCTGGAAAAGCTTTCCATTACCTCCAATGAGCTTGAGCTGAAGGTTCTTTGCCATAAATTATTTCATGAAGGGAAGAAAGATGCCGAAAAGCAGGCCTTCAACCGCGAGCTGCTGAAAAAATTCGAGGCAGTGCTCAGTGAGCCGGGCTCCTTTGAAAACTACCAGTTTGATTCGCTGAAGAACGACATCGGCATCCTCACCTCGCCCGACGGCAAGTTCAGGATCATTCACTGGAATGTTCCCGCAGAGGATGGCAGCCAGGAATACTTCGGCTTTCTCCAGGAACATTTCTCCGAAACTATAAAACACGGCTTTTTCAAAAGGTCCCGGATCGACAGCATGCAGCTCTATCCACTTATAGATAAGTCGGCGGAAATAAAAAATCCGGAGAATGCCATTACCGATAACAAAAAATGGTTCGGGCTGCTTTACAACCGGATCATCATCAAAAAAGTAAAATCAAAAACCTATTACACGCTGCTCGGCTGGGACGGCAATGATAAGTTCTCCCAGAAAAAGGTGATCGATGTGCTAACCTTTGATAACAAAGGCGTTCCGCATTTCGGCGCCGACATTTTCAGCTACCAGAAAAAATACCCGAAGCGCATTATCTTTGAATATTCGGCCACCTGCAACATGTCGCTCCGCTACAGCAGCAAAAAGGACTCGATCGTTTTCGGGCACCTTGCCCCTATCCAGCCCAAGCTGGAAGGCCAGTACCAGTATTATTGCAGCGACATGAGCTTCGATGGCTTTGGCTTTAAGAAAGGCAAATGGAACTATGGTATGGATGTGAATGCGGTGAACGAAAGGGATGAAAATGACAAGTTTTACCGCGACCCGCACGACCGTACCACCACCAATAACCAAAGCAATAAGGTGGTTGACCGGAAGAAAAAGAAGAAAAAAGCACAGTAGCAGGAGCCTTCCTGAAAAAATATTCTGCCTTTCTTTATTCTGCCGTTTAAATAATTGCTAATTTCGTATATGCAATTGCTGAATCATATCCCAGTCCCGCATCACTATCTTCCGGACACTAAAAAATTACATATATGCTAACCAAAGAAATGATCAAAGTGCACAATTTCAGTGCCGGCCCGGGCATATTGCCTGCGGAGGTTTTACAGCAGGCGGCAGAGGCCTGCATTAATTTCGACGGCCTTAACCTTTCCCTGCTGGAGATCTCCCACCGCAGCAAGAACTACGAAAAGGTAATGGACGAAGCCCGCAGCCTGGTAAAAGAGCTGCTCGGCCTCAGCGACAACTACAAAGTATTGTTCCTTGGCGGCGGCGCAAGCCTCCAGTTTGCCATGGTGCCGTACAACCTGCTGCGCACCGAAGGAACCGCAGGCTATGTAAATACCGGCGTGTGGGCAAGCAAGGCAATTAAGGAAGCGAAGCTCATCGGCAATACCGAAGTGCTCGCCTCTTCCGAAGATAAAAAATTCACTTACATCCCGAAAGGCTACGAGATCTCCTCCAGCCTCGACTATCTTCACATCACCTCCAACAATACCATTTACGGTACGCAGATGAAGCAGTTCCCGAAAACATCGGTTCCGCTCGTATGCGATATGAGCAGCGATATTTTCAGCAGGAAGGTGAACGGCAATGATTTCACACTGATCTATGCCGGCGCACAAAAGAACATGGGCCCTGCAGGAGCAACGATGGTAGCGGTGGATGAAACCAGATTAGGAAAAACAGGCCGCAAGATGCTTTCGATGCTGGATTACCAGGTACACATCAAAGGCGACAGCATGTATAACACACCGCCGGTGTTCCCGATCTACGTAAGCATGCTTACCATGAGATGGCTGAAGGACAATGGCGGCATTCCATGGATCGAAAAGCTGAACCAGCAGAAAGCGGATGCCATTTACGGGGAGATCGACCGTAACAGCCTGTTCAAAGGCACAACGGCAGTGGAAGACCGCTCCAATATGAATGTCACGTTCGTAATGGAAAAGCCCGAGCTGGAGCCTGAATTCGATAAGCTCTGGAAGGAAGCCAATTTAAGCGGGCTTCGCGGACACCGCGATGTTGGCGGCTATCGTGCTTCCCTCTACAATGCACTGCCGCTCGAAAGCGTGCATGCGCTCGTGGAAGTGATGCAGGCTTTTGAAAAGAAATTCGCATAGCCAATACTTCCGACCGCAGTGTTCGTCATGCCGTGCTCCGACACGGCATCTCTACGCAATGTCAAGGTTAGCAGATTTCTAACGTTAGATCTTAATACTATACTCACACATTAATCGCCTGTCCGGCTCACCGAACAGGCGATTTTTTTATAAATACATGAAAAAGCTCCTCTTCCTTTTATTCCTCATCAATCACCCTGCTTCCGCCCAGGATTGCTTCAAAAGCTGCCGGGAACGCTCCACCGCATGCTGGGAAAGCCTGAAAGCGCGCGGCATCACCGCCACCGATTCGGCGCTCGAATGCGACAATAAGATAATCCGCGATCTGAAAGGCTGTGCATTCCCCGGGATCACACTCGATAAATACGAAGGCGGGAAATTTAAGATCGGCGAATTAAAGGGCAATGTGGTGTTTGTGCATTTCTGGTTTACCACCTGCGCAACCTGCATTGCGGAAATGCCTTCCATCACAAAGCTCTCGCAGGAATATAAGAACCAGCCGGTGAAATTCCTGGCCATTTCCTTCAACGATCCAAAAACATTGCAGGCCTTTTTCAAAAAGAGAGGCAGCTTCGGGTCGATCCAAACGTCTCTGGATCAGAAAGCCATCGAAGCTGAATTTTGTCTCCTCAGCGGTTACCCGATGAACCTGGTGCTCGATAAGGATGGAAAAGTGCTGGAAGCTTGGATAGAGGAAAATCCGGAGGCCGGCAGGCAGGAAGGCTTTTATAACAAAGTGAGGTTACTTATAGAAGGCTGTTTATAATGCAAAAGATTGCTTTTATCCTGTTACTTTTTATTTCCGCCACTTGCTGCGCACAGCTCCGCAGCGGCTTTTATTCCAACTTCACGATTCATAACAAAACAGATGATACGCTGAAGCTCATTGAAAAAAAGCTGGTGCAGAGCCTTGAAGCGGCAAAGAAATCAAACAAATACCCGCCTTTTAGAGTTTACAGTTATTATCCCGGCTGGCGCATGGAGCTTACGCTAAGTGAGATCAGCCTGAATGGCAATGCAGAGGCTACGAATGATTATAGCCTTTCCATGCAATGGCAGGATCAGAATATTGATTCCGGTTTTGTTACGGGCTATTCAAAGATCTACCGTTGGGAAGCACAAACTCCCGAAGGCAAAAAGGAAACAATGGCCTATCCCCTTCGCACAATAGCCCTGGGAGATTATAGGAAGTTTGTTACTGAGAAGGAATACATAGCGCTGTTCCGCACCATGCGAACGGACCTCATTCAAAAGCTAAAATTACAGCCTGCCGGGCAAAGCTACATTTCCACGGCTGTCATCAGCCTCCGGGATCCTCTAAGCCAATACAATACTGTTCTTCTTACAGCCATAGCCAAAAATTTTCTTTACCGTGACATGCGTTTTTACGGAACACCGCTCTTATCGGATCCCTTAAACAGGGCTGAAATAGATGCGCTGATCGTTTCCACCGATACCGTTAAAAGTGACAGTCCGGGAGTTTACGCAATTCTGACAGATCATATAGAGCCGCGCGCATTTGAAGTGGTAACTACATGGGAAATAAGCATCGCTGGAACGATTCCCGGAAAACACACCTCTGATATCACAGGAGGATTGGTGATCACACGGAAGATCTCGGCGGTAGGAATTGTAGCAGGGAAGAAAAAAGCGTATTGCAGGTATGAGGATTTCAAAAGGCTTTGTGAATCAAGCGGGCTGGATTTTAATAGTTACAACCAGCTTTTCAATGCAAGGATAATTGATGAGATGGAAATAAATCCCACTATTGACAATTAATTTGCTATCAATAACTTACCGCGTCCATTGCATGTTTTTCTATAGCCTTTAGCGTACCTTCATCCTTTATTTTTCCTTCAGCATCCAGCAATGTCAGCACGCTTGAAACAGGCAGCTTGTTCGGGTGAACATGCATGCCAAGGTAATTGAGAATGCCGGTGAGGTGCTCCATTCCCCTCAGGTTCCCGGCCCGGCCGCTGGAAACTCCTAAAAGCATTGTTTTTTTGCCGCGGTTTACCTCCGGCTGCACGGCATCCAGGAATACTTTGAGAATTCCCGGAAAGCTGCCGTTATATTCCGGTACCACCAGCACAAACTTTTGGGCCGGAATGATGAATTGGTTGAGCAATTGTTGAAAATTTTCTGATCTTTTGTTGAAAACTTCATTAAATGCGAGATCGTGCGGTAAATCCCCGAAAGAAAAGAGTAGCGCCTTAACTCCTTGTTTTTCCAGCACTTGCACATAGTGTTCTGCTATCTTCAGGGTATTGCTGTTTGCGCGGTTGGTGCAGGAAATAACTGTGATCATGCAAATTATTATTAACAAAAAAGTGTTTAAAAATCCGTAATAAGTTTTAGGGCTCAAACTGGCCAAAAATCGTAATTTTATACCCATAAGCTCTGAACAAAAAGGAGCTTTTATTTTTTTATACAGGCCTCATCACAGGGGCACAAAGTAAAGCATTTTCGATCAATCTATGAATATAACATATTACGGGCATTCTTGTTTTGGAGTTGAGGTGAATGGAAAGCATATTTTATTCGACCCCTTCATTACACCCAATTCCCTCGCGAAGGATATTGATGTAAATTCAGTGAAGGCAGACTATATTCTCATTACCCACGGGCATGAGGACCATATTGCAGACGCTGTAAGCATCGCAGCCCGCACAGGCGCCAAGGTCATCAGCAGCTTTGAGATCTGCGAATGGCTTAAAAAACAAGGAGTTACAAACACACAGGGCATGAACATCGGCGGAAAGATAAAGTTCGACTTCGGCAATGTGAAATGCGTAGTGGCCATCCACTCCAGTGCCATGCCGGACGGCACTTATGGCGGTAACCCGATGGGATTTGTAGTGGAGACCAGCGGCGGCAACTTTTACTATGCCGGCGATACGGCCCTCACTTACGATATGAAGCTGATCGGCGATTACAGGAACGTGGATTTCGCCTTTTTACCGATCGGCGATAATTTCACCATGGGGGTCGACAATGCCATCATTGCAAGCGAGTTCATCCGCTGCCGCAACATCATCGGCATGCACTACGATACCTTCGAGGCGATCAAAATTGACAGGGCGCTGGCAAAACGGAAGTTCGACAATGCTGGCAACACCCTCACACTGTTCGAGATCGGCGAAACAAAAGAGTTCGGAAGCTAAGGTCATTGCGAGGGAACGTCATTGCGAGGGAAGTATGACCGAAGCAATCTTTTTATAGTAGGCAACAGGCAATTGTAAGTAGAGACAAATCGCGGAACGTCATTGCGAGGGAAGTATGACCGAAGCAATCTCTCAAAGAGAACCGTAACCGCAATATGAATACAAATTTGAGTAATTTAATTTATAAATAAATCCGTGAACCTGTGGCTAACGCAGGGCACAACAAAATCAACAATAAACAGGGATGGGAAAAATAATCGCAATTGCAAATCAGAAAGGTGGAGTTGGAAAAACAACAACAGCGATCAACCTGGCCGCCTGCCTGGCAGTACTGGAATTTAAAACCTTACTGATCGATGCGGATCCGCAGGCAAACTCTACATCCGGCGTCGGATTCGATCCGCGCAACATCAAAACCGGGATCTACGAATGCATCATCGACGGTGTGGAGCCGAAGGATATCATCCTCCAGACCGAAACGCCGAACTTATTCTTATTACCCGCACACATCGACCTTGTGGGCGCCGAGATCGAGATGATCAACCTCCCGAACCGTGAAAAGATGATGAAGCTCGCGCTCGACAAGATCAAAAGCGAATACGATTTCATCATCATCGACTGCTCGCCTTCACTGGGGCTTGTGACCGTAAACGCATTAACCGCTGCCGATTCGGTTCTGATCCCTGTTCAGTGCGAATATTTCGCGCTCGAAGGGCTCGGAAAGCTGCTCAACACGATCAAGATCGTGCAAACGCGCATGAACCCCGAGCTGGCCATCGAAGGCATCCTGCTCACCATGTACGACATGCGCCTCCGCCTCAGCAACCAGGTGGTGGAAGAAGTAAAAACACATTTCCAGCAAATGGTATTCGATACCATCATCCAGCGGAACACCAAATTAGGGGAAGCGCCAAGCTTCGGGCAAAGCATCATCATGCACGATGCAAGCGGTAAAGCGGCGATCAACTACCTCAACCTCGCCCGCGAGATCCTCCAGAAGAACGGCCTCACCCGCCTGAATGATTCGGAGAAATTTATTAACGTGGAAGAAGAAAATTAATCAGCGAATTACGAATCTATACGAATTTACGAATTACGAATCATATCAAACAAGCAGTATCCATTCCCCTTGAGGGTTAGGGGTGTGTAAATAAATAAAAATTAAGATGTCAGTCAAAAGAAACGCATTAGGAAAAGGATTAAGCGCATTGCTGGAAAATGCAAATACAGATATAACCAGCAACAAAACCAAGCTGGAAGGTGAAGGAAAAGTAGTAGGCGCCATTGCCAACATCGAGATCGCACAGATCGAAACCAACCCTTTTCAGCCCCGCACACAGTTCGACGAGGATGCGCTGAACGAGCTCGCAGGCTCCATCAAAGAGCATGGCATCATCCAGCCGATCACCGTGCGCAAGCTTGGTTACGATAAGTTTCAGCTGATCTCCGGCGAAAGGCGCTTCCGCGCATCACAGATCGCCGGCCTTACCAGCGTTCCTGCATACATCCGCATCGCCAACGACCAGGCCATGCTTGAAATGGCGCTCGTGGAGAACATCCAGCGCGAGCAGCTCGACGCCATCGAAGTAGCCATCTCCTACAAGCGCCTGATCGACGAGTGTAACTTAACCCAGGAGCAGCTTTCCCAAAAGGTTAGCAAGCAGCGCTCTACCATCACCAATTATTTACGGCTGCTGAAGCTTCCGGTGGAGATCCAGCTGGCGCTCCGCAACGGCGACCTTACCATGGGCCATGCACGTGCCCTGATCAACATCGAGAACGAAGACAGGCAGCTTGACATTTATAACCAGATCGTGCTGAACGACCTTTCGGTACGCGATGTGGAAGACCTTGTGCGCGGCGTAAAGACCGAGATCTCAAAGCCGGCTTCCGGGAAAGCAAAAAAGGAAAGCGACAAAGCTGAACTGACCTTTGAGCAGAAGCAGGTAATGGAAGACCTCCGCGCCGTTTTCAATACGAAAGTTGTGATCAACCGGGATGAAAAAGGCAAAGGAAAGATCGTGATCCCATTCCGGTCCGACAATGACCTGAAACGTATCCTCGACCTGCTGGATGCATAATATATTTCCTACATACACCGCTGTTTCAAACAGGTTATTCCAATGCATTGTTGGAGTAACCTTTTTGCTTTTGGCATCCGCCGAATGCCGGGCCCAGGCGAAGAACGATACTGTCCGTACAACGGGCACTGTCTTTAGCGATACCACGAAAGCGGCTGTAAAAAAAGCACCGGGAAAATACCATTCGCCTAAAAAAGCGGCAGCCTTCTCGGCAGTTGTTCCCGGCGCCGGACAAATCTACAATAAGAAATACTGGAAGCTCCCGATCATCTACGGCGGATTTGCAGGCCTTGCCTACTCTTTCCAGTTCAACCAGTCGCGCTACGTAAAATACCGCGATGCGCTTAAATACCGCCTCGACGAGGATGCATCAACCGTTGATGCCTATACCGACATTTATGATAACGATGATCTGACCAGGCTTTTCGAAGGATACCGCCGTTACCGCGACCTCACCGTGATCGGCGGAGTGGCGCTTTACCTCCTGAACGTTGTGGATGCCGCAGTGGATGCGCATTTGTTCACCTTCAACGTGAGTGACGACCTTTCACTCAACATTCATCCTGCCCTCATCAATACGGCAGGCAGAAATCCGTACACCACAGGCATCGGGTTCAATATTAAATTCTAATTTTACGCGCATCAAACAGATCCCTAAATGAATATTGCACTTATCGGTTACGGGAAAATGGGAAAAGAGATCGAGCAGATCGCCATTTCACGCGGGCACAGCATCACTTTAAAGGTGGATGTTACCAATGCTTCCAGCTATACCATCGAAGAGCTGAAAAAAGCGGATGTCGCTATCGAATTCAGCACCCCCGAATCGGCCATCAATAATATTTACAAATGCTTTGAGGCGGATGTTCCCGTAGTGGTGGGCACCACAGGCTGGCTGCACCGGCTGGATGAAGTAAAGAAGGCCTGCACCGATAAAAAGCAGGCCCTGTTCTATGCATCCAATTACAGTATCGGCGTTAACCTTTTCTTTAAGCTCAACGAGTACCTTGCGAAGCTCATGAACGGACAGGCTGCTTACAATGTTTCCATGGAAGAGATCCACCACGTGCACAAGCTCGATTCGCCAAGCGGTACAGCCATTTCGCTGGCCAACCAAGTGATCGCGAATATGGAAGGCAAGGAAAAATGGGTGAATGCCGCCACAGAGAACAAAGCCGAGCTGGGCATCATTTCAAAGCGCATCGATGAAGTTCCCGGAACACATACCGTTACCTACGGCTCGGAAGTGGATGAGATCAGCATTACGCACATTGCACACAGCCGGAAGGGATTTGCGCTTGGCGCAGTGATCGCCGCCGAATGGGTAAAAGGGAAAAAAGGCGTGTTCGGGATGGGTGATTTAATGAATAATTATTAAAGTGTAAATATCCGTGTGAAGTCATTTCGTCCCGATAGCTATCGGGATCGACCGAAGGGAGAGTATCGAGAAAGCGCGCTCGTACCTCGCACTCGAACTGACGCCAATAAAATTACGAATCTGCGTTTATCAGTCTTCACAATAATTAACAAGCGCCAAACAATTTAAAATCCGATATTCGTTCACCAAAGCCTTTTTGACTTTTGATTTTTGACTTAATTCTTTAATTTAAAATATGGATACTTCCTACATTCTGCTCATCCTCTTCTCGGTCACCACCATCATCGCGCTCTGGAAATTATTTCCGCTTGCCGGCGAAGCAAACTGGAAAGCCCTTGTGCCCGTTTACAATTTTATCGTATGGCTGAAGATCATCAAAAAGCCATGGTGGTGGATCTTCCTGATCATTACCCCGGGCGTGAACTTCCTGATGTACGGCATCATGAGCCTGCTGCTGGCGAAATCCTTCAACAAGCGCAGCTTCCAGGAGCAGGCGCTTGCATTCCTTGCCGGCTACATCTATCTTCCCTACATCGCTTTCAGGGAAGATACAGTGTACGTTGGCCCGGAAGACATGAGCAAAAAGAAGCCCTCGTATGTGCGCGAGTGGACCGATGCGATCGTGTTCGCGGTGATCGCGGCCACAGTGATCCGGACATTCTTCCTCGAAGCATTCACCATTCCTACTTCTTCCCTTGAAAAATCGATGCTCGTGGGCGATTACCTCTTTGTAAGCAAAGTAAGCTTCGGCGCGAAGATCCCGAATACACCGCTTTCATTTCCATTTGCACATCATACCCTCCCGGGCACCAACAGCAAATCATACCTCGAATGGTTCAAGCTGCCTTATTTCCGCCTTCCGGGATTAGGCTCCGTAAAAAATAACGACATCGTGGTGTTCAACTATCCCGACGGCGACACCGTTGCGCTGGGCGAAACGCAGGAAGACCAGGGCATCAGCTATTACCAGCTCTGCCGCTCATTCGGATGGAAACTCGTAAACACGCCCGATGCGATCAATCAATACACCGATCACCGCTTCGGCGAAGTGACATACCGCCCGCCCGATAAGCGTGAGAATTACGTGAAGCGATGTGTTGCCATCCCGGGCGACACATTAAAAATTGTTAACAGGAAATTATACATCAACGGTAAAGAGTCGTTCGTCGCGCCTACCATGCAGTATCATTACACTGTAATCACAGACGGCACCTCATTCTCTCCCGGCCTGGTAGAAAAGCTTGACATTACCGATACGCCTGAAGGCATAAAGCTTCTCGGCTACGATTCGCTGCACAATGCCGTATATACTATGAATCTGCCTTTCAACAAAGTGGACGTTGTGAGGAAGATGAGCTTTGTAAAATCGGTGGAACCGGATATTGCTTCTGCCGGAAAATTTGAACCGACCATTTTCCCGCATGATCCGCAGATCAAATGGAACAACGACAACTTCGGGCCTTTGTATATTCCCAAAGCAGGTGTCGCTATCCCGGTCAGCACAAAGAACATTTCTCTCTATTCCCGCCTGATCATTAATTATGAGGGCAATACCATGGAGGTGAAAGGTGATAAGATCTTTATCAACGGACAGGAAGCTACTTCCTACACACCGAAGCTCGATTATTATTTCATGATGGGCGATAACCGCCACAACTCTGCCGATTCACGCGCATGGGGCTTTGTTCCGGAGGACCACATTGTAGGGAAGCCTGTGTTCGTATGGATGAGCATCAAGGAAGACAACCCGAACATAGGAGGATCACGGAACCCGAGCGGCTTCCTGAAAAAGCTGAAGCGCTCATTGTTTGATGATCCGGCGCGCCGTGCACGCTTCTTCACGTTTGTGGGTGATAATGGCCTGTCGCGCTCTTACCTCGTGCACTTCATTGTCATCGTGGCCGGCATTAGCGGCTTTGTATATTTCCGTAACAAACGCAGGGAAAAGAACGTAAAGAAATAAACGCAGGACTTTGTTAGCAGGAACAGCCGCATCACCGGATGAGCGCGGCCGGCAAAACGTGAAAAAAAAATCGACCATAAAAGAATGGATCAAAGCAATTGCTTTTGCTTTTGTCACCATCGTTCTGTTCCGCATCTTCTGCTTCGAGGCATTCACCATCCCTTCGGCATCCATGGAGAAATCGCTGCTCACCGGCGATTACATCATCGTAAGCAAGCTCAGCTACGGCCCGCGCATCCCGAATACGCTGCTGTCGTTCCCCTTTGCGCACCAGCGCCTGCCTTTCACCGAAAGCACCAACTCGTATCTCGACTGGATCAGCCTGCCCTACATGCGCCTGTTCGGTGCGCCGGATATTGATCACAACGATGTGGTGGTGTTCAACTACCCGATGGAAGACGACCGGCCGGTTGACCAGCAAACCTATTACATCAAGCGCTGCGTGGGCATTCCGGGTGATACGCTGGAAGTGCGCGACGGACAGGTGTACATCAACGGAAAATATTCCGATGAGCCCGAAAAGCTGCAGTTCAACTACCGCGTTCAGGCCGATGCCGATACGCTCAACTCCGACAGCATCAGCAGCCTCGGCATCACCGAAGGCGGCAAAATGAGGAACAAGGGTGAATACTGGTTCACCCTGGATATGGAAAATGTGGAGAAGATCAAAAAAGTGCAACACGTGGTGAATGTGTCTCCCCTCATTGACAAGAAAGGAAGCTACAGCGATTACATGTTTCCCGAGAACGAACACTTCCTGTGGAATGTTGATTTCTTCGGGCCCCTCTATATTCCGAAGGCCGGCGATTCGGTAAAGCTCAGCATCGACTCTCTCCCACTCTACGAAAGGATCATCAGCGTATATGAAAAGAACGAATTAAAGACCAGCCACGATTCCATCTTCATCAATGGGAAACTGAGCACGCATTACACCTTTAAAATGAATTACTTTTTCATGATGGGTGATAACCGTCACAACTCAGCCGATTCACGCTTCTGGGGTTTTTTGCCGGAAGATCACGTGGTGGGGAAAACGGTGCTGGTGCTCATGTCGATCGACAAAAGCGATGGCGGAAGCCAGATTCGGAGCGACAGGTGGTTTAAGTCGGTAAGGTAGATTGGAGGTTGGAGGTTGGAGTTGGGAGGTTGGAGTTGGGAGGCTGCAGAATGGAGGGTCGGACGCGGCTTGTCATTCTGAACGCAGCGCAGCGAAGTGAAGAATCTCTTAAGGAGATTGAAATTTCGATTAAAGAAGATCAAGCTCTTGCCCGGGATGACGCATTTTAGCCTCCAACTATCAGGCTAATACAAACGAAAATCAATAGCTTAGCCTGATATTGTCAGGAGTATAAACAAGTTATGGGCAAGGCTAAGATGATATCAAATATAAAAAAATGAGACATGGACTTTTACGAAAAAAATCGACAAGCTTGGATTGATATTCAAAACAAAATATTTCCGACAGGAATTCCCAAGCATTGCGAATGGACAAAATTAAAAGACATTATATCGGTTCTAAATACCATCGGTTCAGTTGATAACTCTAATCACATGTTCTATCCGACTGGTGGTGGTTTAGACGTGGAATCATCTAAGTTATCTGTCGAGAATAACTGTATTGAAATCTTCACTGGATTAACAGACATTCTCAAACCAAAACGGTTGACATTCGAATCATTCGCTGACCCAATTTGGAACTACTTTAGAATTGAGACTTCAGAACTTGAGCCATCAGGAGTTTACAAAGAAAAAGATTACCCAAGCGAGGAATTAACTGAAATAGAAACTGGTAAATACATCAATAGAAGTTACTGGGACGAAGGAAAATACCAAGGACAAAAACTTCCAAAGTCGGCACGAGTATTAACAAGACATCTTAAAGGAGCATTTGTAATTTTCGCAAAGTCATCATATTACAACAGAAATTCTAGCACTTATGATGCAAGACACAATAAAATGACTTCGGATGAATTCAGAGAATATATTGAAAAAGTTATAAAAAATGGCTGGTAAAATTGGTAGAACAATTCCCGACCATATATACAGAGCTTTACTTGCTCGGTCTGGAAATAAATGTGCGTATCCCGGTTGTCCTCGACCGATAGTAAATACCAAAAATATTTACGAAGCACAGCTTTGCCATATCGAATCGGTATCCCACAAGAAACAACGCTACAACCCTAAGTTAACGCAGGAACAGGTAAATGACTACGACAACTTAATGTTCATGTGCTTAAAGCATCATGTGGAAACAAATGATGAAAACGTTTATACTGCTGACGTTCTAAGAAAAATGAAATATGAGCATGAGTCGAAACACATTGAAAACCCCTTCAATATTGACATGTCTCATATCTACGCTTTAAAAAAAGAAGCAGAGGAATATTGGCAAAAAGTTGAAAATGCTAATAATAACGAGCATGAATTTCCTGACTTAAAAGTTTCCATCAATACGAGAGCAAACTACAATGAATTAAGTGATGAAGTAAATGAAACACTTGATGCTATTGACAAATTAATTGCGGTAATAGACAAACAAGACCAAGATAAATACTGGGAAATATTTAAAATGGGGTTTCCGAATCATCTAAATAAAATCAGAATTGTAATTGAGCATATGACTATTAAATATTTGGAAGCACATGTTGCAAGTAACCCCCAAGACATGGCGACAAAAGCTAAGCTAGACAGTTTGCGTAAAGACTTTTTAGAAACATCAAAAACATCAGCACATGCGGACTAATAAAAACGGCAAGCAACGAAGCCCAGCCATAACGCACCTACCCAAAAGGCGGGAGTTCGATTTCCAAAGACAATTTTGTGGTTAATCAAACATGTTTTTCAAATCAAGTTTTAAAAGTCCCACCCTTCGATAGCCGCAAACCGTTAGCAGCAATGCAACAACAACACATGACTGTTAAACATTTATTTCGACTTCTATTTTTAATTTGTCTTTATAGTTGTTCAGACAATTCAGACAACCATGTATATATAGCAGACCAAAAGCGATTTAGGCTTAATTCTGAAAATGATCCAAGACAAGGATTTCAATATCACTACCCACCAATCAGTGCAGGAGGATACAATGACTTTTTTGTTTCCCATACATCAAGGTACTTCAAATTTGGGCTTTTCATTGAAAATGGTCCAAGACAAGGAATCCAATACTTTGATTCTTTGGGAGAATATAATTATAGAAATAATACCATAACAATTTCGAACGACTCGACAGTTGCAATTCAACTAGAAATCGGTTTTTCAGAGGTGGGATGAATTTGAAAGATAGTATTAGGTCTAAAATTATTTTATTACCAAGACACTTGACACCTAACGAGAAAGACTTTTACACAGGAGAAATGTCGCAGAATCTAAAAGAATTAAAGGAATTAAAAAGGTTTCTTGGTTTTGAAATTGACCACCCTGTGCACTTGAGCAAAGTATTAAAACCGAGAGAAAAATGCGTTTTGACCTTTGGTGTTCTGACCCACACAAAATATTTAGATCCGACAACTCCTTTTGGAACTGAACTTCTTACTTCACATGAAAGCTTATCCACAATATCTTTAAAGCTTAAAATAAACGACACATTAATAATTCCATGCGGACAAATTTCGTATATGAAACAATAAGCACAATTGCGGCCTTCTGCAAGTTCTCAAATTCAAATTTGGTTGCTTCGCGAAATTTCTGGCATTTGCGCATTTCCTTTTGTACTTTTAATCAACTTTATCGGTATAGACAGCTTTGCTTTTCAAATCCGCAACTGATGCCTAGCCGGAAAACGTTAGTGGTAATGCTCAGAACGACATAAACGAATAATCGAATGGCAAACATTATTGAAATTAAAACTAACAAAAGTGTATTCGACTTTGCCACGATTTTTTTAGACCAGACTGATATAGAAATTATTCGTGAATTTGACAGCGCGAATTATGGAATCGGCTACGACCTTATTGTACGACACGCTGCATGCAGACTTTTTGACGGTTTAGACACTCAGGACGAAAACGACCCGACTCTATACCTGGAAATCGATAGAGAGAATATACTGTCTCCAACCGCCTTAAGTGCAGTAGTCGTTTATTTGTCAAGTATACTTAAACGAAAAGACTTTATTATCGCTTAACTAACTCATGAGACAGTTGAACAATTCATGAATAAGTAACAAATACCACTAACATCACCTTACGTAACCAAAAACACAAATAAATGCCAATATACGACCATCCTTATCACATTAAAATCGAAGACAATGCAATTCTCTGGAGATACATGTCGTTCGAAAAATATAAATCGTTATTGGCAGACAAAGCATTATTTTTTTGTCGCGCGGACAAATTTGCAGATCCCTATGAATGCTCAATTCCCCAAAAGGAATTCGACTACAGGATATCTGAAGCTAAGTTTGCGAAAGAAGAAGCAGGGTTCGGCAGGTTTGACAGTAAATTTGATGTCGGCCTGGCAAAGAAAAAGGCAGAAGGTGTTGCTTTTACTCATAAGAAAGTTAGGACTGCGACCACAGTGAATTGTTGGCATATTAACAATAATGAATCAGATGCAATGTGGCAATTATACTTAAAGGACAACGAAGGTGTTGCCGTGAAAACAAGCAAGGAAAAATTATTTGTTGCAATTCAAGGAGCAAAAGAAGACATAAGTGTTTCAAAGGTGAGATATATAAATTATGAATCGGACATTTGGTATAATCCTCAAGACTTCCCAATTGACGGTTATAATTTTCTTACTCCTTTAATTCACAAAAGAGTTGAGTTCGCTCACGAAAAAGAACTCAGGTTATATCACCACGACAGCAATCGCGAGAAAGAAGGGTATTGGGAAAGTCAATCCAACCAAATTGGTGAATTAATAAATATTGACATAAATACTTTAATCGACAGTGTTGTGTTTCATCCTACTTCGGACAAAACAACTAAAGACAAAATTATTGCATTGACAAGGGCTTATGCATATGATTTCAAGTTTGAATTATCACGACTTTCGACAGAGCCATTATACTAATAAGCACTACCACTAACAGCGGTCTGGCGTCATTTGGGCATTTCGCTTCGCAAGACAATTTTAGTTAATTAATTAGGGCTTCACTATAATTAACTCAGCAGATGACCGAAAACGAGACACCTAAAGAAACAAAAATAAAGAACGCACGACTTCTTACGACAATTCTACTTATTATCCCAACCTTGCTTCTGATTCTAATCCCTGTCAACGCTTTCTTTTGGCCGCTATTTTGTTTTACATTATTTCCTTTCTCAATAATAATACTGACTGTTCACTATTTTATAGGCCAAAGCCGACGGAAAAACAATCTGAAAATAAATGAGTTCGATAACGTAAAAATTTATTTGGGATCCGCAGGTTTAATAGCAGGAATAACTTTGTGGGGCATTTTATATGTCGTTACTCACTAAAGTGCTCTTACCTTTCATTATAGCCACTGAGCATTAAACTTTCAATTCGCCGAAATTTTGCGACCTTTGCAATACCGCTGCTCCGCGACTTTGCGTCTTTGCGGTAAAATTGCAAGAAAACCATGAACCAAACCGCCATACTCCCCACTGCATACCTCGGCCCGATCCAGTATTACCAGAAGCTGCTTACCTACCCGGCATGCATCATCGAGCATCACGAGCATTTCATCAAGCAGACCTTCCGCAGCCGCTGCGAGATCTATTCGCCAAACGGCGTGCTTACCCTGAGCATCCCGCTGGAGAAGCGCAACAAGCGGCAGGCGGTAAAAGATGCACGCATCTCCTACGAATACAACTGGCAGATCCTTCACTGGCGCTCACTCGAATCCAGCTACAGGCGCTCGCCTTTCTTCGAATACTATGAAGACGACCTCTGGCCTTTTTTTGAAGATAAAAAATATGATTTCCTGGTCGATTTCAATGAGGCCATCCAGCAGGAAGTACTGGGCCTGCTCAAGGCTAAGCCAGGCTATACCTTCAGCACGGAATACAAGAGCAATTACGAAAATGCGGATGATTTCCGGCAGCTGATCTCCCCGAAGGAAGCACCTGCTGCCGATCCGGCCTTCGAAGCCAAACCCTATTCTCAGGTGTTTGAGCCCCGGCATGGCTTTCTGCCCAACCTGAGCATTACCGACCTCCTGTTCAACCAGGGCTCCCGGGCGGCAGATTACATCTGATGGAATTGAACCTCATAACCATTTTGTTGTTATATTTGAGCCCGGCAAAGCATGTCGGAATACCATTTTTGACCTAACCCTTTTGATGTAAATTATGGATTTAGAATTTAACAAGAACGAAGACAAAATGAACCTGCTGATCTCCGCTATGGAGCAGAAGCTTGCCAAAATATACCTCGGCGGCGGAAAAAGCAGGATCGATAAGCAGCACGAGCAGGGCAAGCTTACCGCCCGCGAGCGCATCGAATACCTGCTCGACAAAGATTCCAAAACTATTGAGATCGGCGCATTTGTAGGCGAGGATATGTACAAGGAGCATGGCGGCTGCCCTGCGGGCGGCGTTGTGGTTGTGATCGGCTATGTAAGCGGAAAGCAATGCATCGTTGTGGCAAATGACGCTACCGTAAAAGCAGGCGCATGGTTCCCGATCACCGGGAAAAAGAACCTGCGTGCACAGGAGATCGCGATGGAGAACCGTTTGCCGATCATTTACCTTGTCGACAGCGCAGGAGTGTACCTTCCTTTGCAGGACGAGATCTTTCCTGACAAAGAGCATTTCGGAAGGATCTTCCGCAACAATGCCGTGATGAGCAGCATGGGAATTTTACAGATCGCCGCCGTAATGGGCAGCTGTGTTGCCGGTGGAGCGTACCTCCCGATCATGAGCGACGAGGCCATGATCGTTGATAAAACGGGAAGCATCTTCCTTGCAGGATCGTATCTTGTAAAAGCCGCGATCGGCGAGAACATCGACAATGAAACACTCGGGGGCGCAACTACTCATTGCGAGATCTCGGGGGTTACCGATTATAAATGCAAAGATGATAAGGACTGCCTTACCCGCATCCGCAACATCATGAGCAAGGTGGGCGATTTCGACAAGGCCGGGTTCAACCGCGCCGAAGCCAAAGCGCCGAAGAAAGACCCGAAGGAGATCGTTGGGATCATCCCCGATGCACGCGACAAGCAATATGATATGTACGAGGTGATCGACCGCCTGGTGGATGACTCCGATTTTGAGGAATACAAGGAAGGCTACGGACAATCGATCATCTGCGGACTTGCGCGCATCGAAGGCTGGAGCGTAGGAATTGTTGCCAACCAGCGCAAGGTGGTGAAAAGCAAAAAAGGTGAAATGCAGTTTGGCGGCGTGATCTACAGCGACAGCGCCGATAAGGCCGCACGCTTCATCATGAACTGTAATCAAAAGAAAATTCCATTAGTGTTCCTGCAGGATGCAACCGGCTTTATGGTAGGCTCCCGCTCCGAACATGGCGGAATCATTAAGGACGGCGCCAAGCTGGTGAATGCGATGAGCAATTCGGTGGTGCCGAAGTTCACGATCATTATCGGGAACTCTTATGGCGCAGCCAACTACGCCATGTGCGGAAAGGCATACGACCCGCGCCTGATCGTGGGATGGCCAACCGCACAGGTTGCCGTAATGGGCGGCGCGCAGGCGGCGAAAGTGCTGGTGCAGATAGAAGTGGCTTCCCTGAAAGCCAAAGGGGAAGAGATCACGCCGGAGCGCGAATCGGAACTGTTCAATAAGATCAAGGACCGCTACGACGTGCAGACAACGCCATATTACGCAGCATCGCGCCTGTGGCTGGATGCGATCATCAACCCGCTGGATACCCGCAAATGGATCTCCATGGGAATTGAAGCCGCTAACCATGCGCCTATCACAAGGCCATATAACGTTGGAATTCTTCAGACATAAATCATACCCCTGTCAGGGTTTCAAACCCTGACAGGGGTCTATAAAAACAAATTCACTTTTTGATTAAAAAGCCGTACTTTTGTACCACCAATTATTGCACGTTATGACAAACAAATTATTCACACCACGTTTTATATTTATCGCTACAGCCATCTTTGTAGCTGCGATCAGCCGCTTATTTCCGCACATTCCGAACTTCACTCCCATTGCTGCAATGGCATTGTTCGGCGCAGTGTACTTTGAGAACAAGGCTACAGCGATCTTCGTACCGCTTCTTACCATGATCCTGAGCGATGTGGCGCTGGAGCTTCTCACCGGCTGGGGCTTTCACAACACCATCATTTACGTGTATGCAAGCTTTGTGCTTACCTCGCTCATCGGCTTATGGGTAAAGCGCAACACCACCATTCAAACCATCGCGATGGGCTCGGTTGCTTCTTCCGTGCTTTTCTTCATCATCACCAACTTTGGCGTATGGGCTGCCTGCGGATTTACAGGCGGCATCAGCGGACTGAACCTCACGTATGTAATGGGAATTCCTTATTTCGCACCAACACTGCTGGGCGACCTTTTCTTCAACGCATTCCTCTTCGGTACCTTCTACATGGTGCAGCGCAGGTATCCTGCCCTGATCAGGATCAAAAAATAATCAACCGCTTAAATCAAAAAAATCCTTCGTTACTGAAGGATTTTTTGTTTTCTATAATTTGCTTTTATTAAACATCTCAAATCCTGTACAGGCCGCTCCTACGGAGCTTGAATGGTATGTTATCTGAACATTCTACAAACAAGGACGCCCCGCTGGGGCTGATATACAACCTGTAGAGCCTATATGCCCTCGAGGAAATTTAATATAAGTAACATACATTCTCAAGCTCCATAGAAGTGTCCTTTTTTGTAACAAGCCGATACAACCTTTTCTCGAGCTCCGGAGGAGCGACCTGTTTATAACACAAGCGCACCGTCATTTTTCAAGCTCCGTAGGAGCGGCCTGTTATTACACAGCCAAATTGTATTGTTGATTGCATTAAAACCGCATCAGCTGGTTTTGTTTGAATGTCCACTGCGGCGTTTCAAGATCTCCGTTGAAATTAACGCTGTACCATGGAGAAAGCCCGGCATTCATGTAATTCTTCAGGATGTGGATCTCCTGCGCAGGCATGTAGCTTTGCTGGATCATAAATAATTTTTCACCCGTAGCCTTGTTCTCGCACACATCCACCACCAGCACCGCATGTCCGGGGAAAGCTCCCATAATAAATACATCGCCAATCTGTACATCTTTCACATTCGCTACCGGCTTCATTTCCTTGCTCAATGAAGAAGTGCCTGCATACGTGAATACCGTATTACAATAGCTTTTGAAGGTTTTATAATCGCCGCCGGGAGCAGCGCTCTTCACCCAGCTTACTTTATTTCCTTTTATCATCGTGCGGTATCCTTCCGACCATTTCTTAAATCCCACGGAAGTTCCGTTGGTGAAATTAAAATGAAGGTGCTCATCATCTTTTACCGAATAAAGATATTCCGCTCTCATCCGCATCACAGCATCCGCGCACTGCTGCAGGTCGGTGCTGCCCACATCAATATCCACCACGGCATAATGCACCTGCTGATCGGCTTTTAATTTCCCGTTGTACAAATGCACCTGCGGCCGGCCGGGCTTTAAGGGCAAATGCCGCAGCCAGTCGGCGAAAGAGCCTTTGGCCACTTCCACTCTTTTAAATCCGGCAGGTACCGCGATCCTTTCGGCGATGCACTGCTTCGGATCATAGCTGCTAACAAAATTGTAGGTATTGACGGGAGACTGCGTAATAATTCTCTCTGCGTGCGTATCACTGCAGGAATAATGCAGGCAGGGAAAAAGAAGAAGGAGGAGAAATACTTTTTTCATTTTCCGAAAGGGCGGTAAGACTTGATTATTGCTGAGCTTCTTTCCTGTGAAAGAATACCTGGTAAGTCCTGATGGGCGAATATTTAAGTGAAAGCTGGAATACCCCGAAATTCGGCTCATTCTTCTGAAAGAATGTGGATGCCGAGATGGAGTACCGCGCGCTCACTGCGATCTCCTTCGAAATATCAAATTCCAATCCGCCAAGGAAGCCGTAGTCCGTCTGCTTCAGCGCATTGATATTGATCGCATTCACACCGCTGGCCTTTGAAGGATCGATCGTTACCATTTGTGAGTTGGTTGCGATTGAATACTGGACACCGGCATTCACGCGGATGCTGCCCCCGAGCTTCAGCTGGAGGTACAGCGGAATGTCGACAAAGTAGTAACGGTACTTGATGATCGGCGATTCATTTTTAAAAGCCTTGCCGGTGTATTGCAGCTCGATCCCCGCATTCAGCTTTTCGTTCAGCATCAGCGCGTAGGCAAGTCCGCCATGGAACAGGATGCCCGGCTTAAAATGAATGGAATCGTTCAGCAGGTTGGAGCTGGTGACACCCGCCGTAAAGGAAAGGATGGAAGATTCTTTATTCGAATAGGTTTGTGCGGAAAGTGTGGCGCGGCCAGGCAATAAGAGAAAAAGGCCGATCAATGCTGTTTTAAAAGGAATCTGCATAATGTTTAATTACTTCAGGGCGATCTTTACGGTGTAGCTTCCGCTGTTGGCGGCATTGTAAACGGTTTCATAAACCGAGATATAAAGCATGCCGTTGGCTGCGGCAGTACCGCTGAACTTAGCGCCGGCCTTCAGTGCCTGCGCGGAGTTCTCCCCTATCTTGTAAACTACATTTCCATACGTTGGATAGGTGGCGCCGCTGCCATAGCTGTCGTACATACCGGCTTCCACCGCTGCCGTTGAGCCTGCAATGCTGCCATCCGGCTTGTAGGCGCTGCCCGAAAGGCTTGCAAAGGTGATCTCGCCGCTTGCGCTGATGTTCAGCTTCTGTCCGGCCTTTACCATGATGCCCGTTTTCAGCCATCCGCCGTTGGGATTGGCGCTGATGTGCTTTGAGCCCATGAGCTTGAACGTAAGCTCGCCGTTACCGCTTCCGCCTGAATACAGCACATCGATGTGCCTGATCTTTTCCTTAGGGATGCTCAGCGTGCCGTACTCTGTTTTCAGTTCTATCTTTGTAAAATCATACACCCCGCCGATCGTGTATTCATAATCGATGGAGATCACATCCTTTGAGGAGAAGCCGCTGTCGACGCCGTATTTGGATTCCAGCTCCGACAATGCCGCATCTGCGGTATAATCTGTAAATGTGGAAGGTTCGTAGCCGGCTGAGCTGATGAGGTCGGAGATGGTGACAATGGCTCTGATGTCCGACTGTACCAGCTCATCATAAGCGCTTTTGCGGAGCTTTTCATCGGAGTTGGAGAGCTGCTTCACGAGGCTGGCGATCTTTGCAGCGCCCGGCTTATCGGAAGAAAGGCCGAGGTCGAGCGAAGTCACATTCTTTAAAGGGATCTCGAGCTTTCCGTAATCGGTAACGAGCACAATGTTGCTGATGCGGGAAGTGCCGCTTACCACATTGCCATCGCGCAGCGTAAGCTTCAATTCAACATCATTGCCCTGTGCAATCCCGCAGAGCGCGGCGAAGCAAAAAGCGGCCGAAAAAAGAATGTTCTTCATAACAATGGTTTATTGTTGAGCAACCTCAGTATCCCTTGAAAATTCCTGCTCCGTAATAGGCACATCGTCCTTGAAGTAATACACCGGGCCGAAGCTGGTTTCCTTCTTCACATACATGTGGCCTTCCTGTCCTTTTACCACGATCCTGCGCGTTACTTTTGCGTTGTTCTCGCGTGCAAGCTCTTCCGTGATGCCTTCCGGGTATTTCTTGGCTAGCTCGCTCTTGAACTCATCTTTATTGTTCACGGCGGCAACGGTTGTGGTTGCGCCGTTCTTATTTTTCGCCAGCTTGTCGATCTCAGCGATCTTATCCTTCGGATATTTCTCAGTGGCCCTGATCAGCAATGCATCCTGGTAGGTGCTTCTTGCAAGCTTGTAATCCTTGGTGCCAAACAGCTTATCAGCTTTGGCGATCAGGTCGGTGTACTGCTTGTCTTTTTCCTTTGCGCGCGATTGTGCATCGATCAATTTATTGATCTCCGAGATCTTGTTCGCCGGGTAAGGCTCATTTGCCTTGATGGCCTGCGCTTCCTTGTATGCAGCGATCGCCTCATTGTATTTCTGGGCGGCAAGCAGGTCGTCGGCCTTTTTAGCGGCAGCATCGTATTTTTCCTGCACAGCCCTGTTCTTTGCAAGGTCGGAGATGAATGCGTTCACCTTTGCCAGCTGGTCTTTCGGATACTGCTCCGAAGGCTTTAAGCCGGACGCTTCCGCATAAGAAGTTTTTGCGGAAGGATAATCCTTTGCGGTAAATGCTTCATCAGCCTTCGCGATCGCGGCTTTGTATTTCTCTTCCGTTTCTTTTGCACCCGCATCTTTCGCGATCAGCGCATCGATCGCGGCAAGCTTATCCTTCGGATATTTTTCGGCAGGCTTGAAGCCCAGCGCTTCGTTGTAGCCCGCTTTGGCGCCATCGTAATCCTTCGCTGCAAGCGCAGCGTCGGCTTTGGTGATGGCGGCATTGTATTTTTCCGCGAGGGCTTTGCCGGCGGCATCCTTGTTTGCCAGCTCGTCCATGATCCGGTCGATCTCGGCGATCTTATCCTTCGGGTACTGCTCTGCCGACTTCACTCCCAACGCCTCGTTGTATGCGCCTTTTGCAGCGTCATAGGTCTTCGCGGCAAATGCCTTGTCGCCTTTCGCTATTGCAGCTTTGTATTTTGCCTCGAGCGCCGCCTTCTCCTTTTCGGAAGATGCATCCGCAATTAATTTTTCGATCTCGGAAAGCTTGTCCTTCGGATACTGTTCCGCAGGTTTCACTCCCAATGCTTCGTTGTACGCGCCTTTTGCAGCATCATAGGTCTTCGCGGCAAATGCCTTGTCGCCTTTCACAACGGCTGCGGCATACTTTGCTTCGAGCGCTTTTTGAGCTGCATCCTTGTCTTTGGCAGCCGCGATCGCAGCAAGCTCCTTCTCCACTTCCGCCAGCTTATCCTTCGGATACTGCTCTGCCGGCTTCAATGCAAGCGCTGCGGTATATTGTGTTTTTGCGGCAGAAAAATCTTTTGTGCCTAAAGCACCATCGCCTTTCGCAATTGCTTCGGCATATTTTTTCTCCAGCTCCTTCGCGCCCATTTCTTTTGCAAGGATCGCATTGATCTCGGCGATCTTGTCCTTCGGGTATTTTTCGGAAGGCTTCAAACCGGCAGCTTCGTTATACGATGCTTTCGCGCCGTCATATTCCTTCTGCCCGAGCGCAGCATCCGCTTTTGCAATAGCGGCAGCATACTTTTCAGCAGTTTCTTTTTCTTTCGCTAAGCGATCCTGCTCTGCCTTATCCTTCGCGGCAAGGTCGGCCAGCGCTTTGTCGATCTCCGCCAGCTTTGTCTTCGGATATGCCTCCGCAGGCTTAAAGCCCAGCGCTTCGTTGTAGCCCGATTTTGCTTCCTCGTAGCTTTTTGCCTTTAATGCGGCATCGCCTTTCGCCACAGCGGACTTGTATTTATCATCCAGCTCCTTTGCACCCATTTCCTTCGCGATCAGCGCATCGATCTCTGCGATCTTGTCTTTCGGATACTGCTCTGTTTCTTTCAGCGCAAGGGCATCGTTGTATGCGGTTTTGGCAGCGGGATATGTTTTTGCCTTCAATGCGGCATCGCCTTTGGCAATTGCAGCTTTGTATTTGGCATCCAGCTCTGCAAGCTTTGCCTGGCGGTCTTTTTCAGCGCCGGCATCGGCCAGCGCCTTGTCAACTTCCGCCAGTTTATCTTTCGGGTATTGCTCGCCGGGCTTCAGGGCAAGCGCATCGGAATAGCCTGTTTTTGCGGCGGTGTAATCTTTTTTGCCAAGCGCGGCATCGCCTTTTGCAAGGGCAGCGGCATATTTTTCCTCGAGCGCTTTGGCTCCCATTTCTTTGGCAACGATCGCATCGATCTCCTTGATCCGGTCTTTCGGATATTGCTCAGTGGCTTTCAGGGCAAGCGCTTCGGTGTATGCGGTTTTGGAAGCGGTATAATCCTTAGAGCCGAATGCGCCGTCAGCTTTGGCAATAGCCGCTTTGTATTTTTCCTCCAGCTCTTTTGCTTTCGCCAGCTTGTCCTTTTCCGCGGCATCCTTTGCAGCGATGTCCGCAAGGGTCTTGTCGATCTCCGCCAGCTTTGTTTTCGGGTAGGCTTCGGCAGGCTTCACGCCCAATGCCTCATTGTAGCCGGCCTTTGCCTCATTATACGTTTTTGCCGCAAGCGCTTTATCTGCCCTGGCAACAGCGGCATTGTACTTATCGTTCAACTCCTTGGCCGCAGCATCTTTCGCCAGCAGGCCATCGATCTCGGCAAGCTTGTCCTTCGGGTACTGCTCCGACGATTTCACAGTCAACGCTTCGTTGTAGCCCGCTTTTGCGGCATCATACGTTTTCGCCTTCATAGCGGCATCCGCTTTTGCAATTGCAGCTTTGTACTTTGTCTCCTGCTCTGCGGTTTTGGAAGCATCCGCCATCGCTTTGTCGATCTCTGCTAATTTATCCTTCGGGTATTGCTCGGCCGATTTCAGCGTATTTGCTTCGGTGTAGCCGGCCTTGGCAACGGCATAATCCTTCTTCGCCAGCGCAGCATCTCCTTTGGCAATGGCTGCCTGGTATTTTGCATCCAGCTCTTTTTCCTTTGCCAGCCTGTCTTTTTCAGCTTTGTCCTTCGCGGCAAGCTCTCCAAGGATCTTCTCGATCTCAGCGATCTTATCCTTCGGGTACTGCTCCGCCGATTTTAATCCCGATGCTTCGCTGTAACCGGCTTTGGCTGCAGGATAATCTTTTGCAGCTAATGCCTTGTCGCCTTTTGCAATAGCGGCGGTATATTTTTCGTTCAGCTCTTTTTCCGCTTTTTCCTTTGCGGCCATGTCGCCCATCAGCTTATCGATCTCCGCAAGCTTGGTTTTCGGATAGGCTTCCGCCGGCTTTAACCCGGAAGCTTCTGTATAGCCTGCCTTTGCTGTGGGATAATCTTTTGCTGCGAGCGCCTTATCGCCTTTTGCGATGGCTGCATCGTATTTCGCGGCAAGCTCCTTTTCTGATTTTTCTTTATTCGCAAGCTCCGCGAGGGCTTTGTCGATCTCCGCGATCTTGTCCTTCGGATATTTTTCAGCGGCCTTTAAGCCAAGCGCTTCGGTATACCCTGCTTTTGCGGCATCGTAGGCCTTTGCCGCAAGCGCCTTGTCCGCTTTCGCGATGGCTGCTTCATACTTTGCATTCAGCTCTTTTTCACCGGCAAGCTTTGCCAGCGCGGCATCTATCTCTCCAAGCCTTGTCTTCGGGTAGGCTTCTGCCGGCTTCAGCTTCAAGGCATCGTTATAGCTTGTTTTTGCATTCGTATAATCTTTGGAAGTGAATGCTGCATCCGCTTTTGCGATAGCGGCTTTGTAATCATTCTCCAGCTGAGCATTCTTCTGCGCATCCGCCAGCAGCTTCTCGATCTCCACGATCTTTCCTTTCGGATAAGCTTCTCCAACCTTGATGCTCAGCGCCTCTTCGTATGCGGCCCTCGCCGTTGTGTAATCTTTTTTTCCGAATGCCGCATCGCCTTTTGCAATGGCTGCATCATATTTGCCCGCTGCCGCGCTTTCCAGCTCCTGCTTTTGCTTGACCTCTTCCTCCGCCTTCTGGTTCGCCTCTTTCTCAATCTGGTTCAGCTTTGCAAGCGCATCCAGCATCGACTGTGAGTAGGCTTTGTCGAAATCGATCTCCTTGATCTTGTCATCGTAATAGAATTTCGCCATTGGCTGGCTGAGGATGCTGTTGATCTGCGATACAACGCCGGGATCTTTCGGCATTTCAAAAATGCTCACCTCTATGTCCTGCCCGCCAAACTCTTCCTTGGCGCGCTCATCAGGGATGCCTTTTGTATTGAAATAGAACTTTTTAGTGATGTGTCCCGGCTTGGAAATGGTGAGCGTGTACTCGGCATTGAGGTCCATCTTAACATTGAAGCGGCCGTTGGAAGTGGTGACCACCTGCTGCACCTGCGTGGAGCCGCGGTAGAGGCTTACAACAGCGCCTTCCACTTTTTTCTTGTTTTTTTTCACCGTCCCGTTCACATCGTAGATGTTCTGCGCGATTGCAGTGCCCGCAGACAGGGCAATGAACAGCATTGCCATCAGCAAGCCCGACAGAAATTTCGCAGGCCTGTTACAGCCCGGATCCTTGCTCCAAAAAATCATACGCATTACTTGATTATCAGTTACTTATTAATAGTTTTATCCCGTATGTAGCAAATATCGTGAAAAAAAGCATATTCCGCGCTATTGTTGACAATTACTTTGGAGGCCTCCGGGCCTATGGCAGCAGCCGGAAACGCTGCATTTGTTTTCTTCTTTATTTTCGATACTTTTGGAGCTTACAGAACAAATGATGAACTTAAGTTTTTGGGAACAGGAAACATTCTTTAAGAATGTGGACGTAGCTGTGGTGGGAAGCGGGATCGTGGGGCTGAATGCGGCGCTTTCACTAAAAAAAAAGAACAGGAAGCTGCGCATCGTTGTGCTGGAAAGAGGAAGCCTGCCCAGCGGCGCCAGCTCCAAAAATGCAGGATTCGCCTGCTTCGGAAGCGCAAGCGAACTTTTAGATGACCTCGATAAATATTCTGACAATGAAGTAATTACCACTGTAGAAAAACGATGGAAGGGATTGGAGCGCTTACGCAAAAACCTCGGCGATAAAGCCATCGATTTTCACAACTGGGGCGGCTACGAAATTTTTGATACGGAAGATGCTTTCCGGAGATGTGAAGGGCAGCTGGCTCATCTCAACAGATCGCTTTCGGGCATCACAGGTAAAAAAACAACCTACAAAAAAGCGGATGAAAAGATCAATGCATTCGGGTTTAAGAATGTAAGGCATATTATTGCCAACACCGCCGAAGGACAGCTGGATACGGGCAAAATGATCGGCGCGCTGATCGCGAAAGTGCGGGCGGAAGGCATTGAGATCCTCAATGGTTTCGGCGTACAGAAGCTGGAGGACGAAGGAAAACAAGTGCGCATTGTTTCCGACAGCGGCATTTACTTTTACAGTAGAAAGGCCATCGTGGCCACCAACGGCTTTGCGCAGCAGCTGCTTCCCGACTACGATGTTCAGCCTGCAAGGGCGCAGGTGCTGATCACCACTCCAATAAAAGGCCTGAAGCCGAAAGGCACATTTCATTACGACAGCGGCTATTATTATTTCAGGAACATCGGCGACCGGATTCTCCTGGGCGGCGGGCGCAACCTCGATTTTAAAACAGAGGCCACCTCTCAATTCGGCCTTACACAGCTTGTGCAGAACAGGCTGGAAGGCCTGCTGCGGGATGTGATCCTGCCGAAGCAGCGTTATGAGATAGAGATGCGCTGGAGCGGGATCATGGGTGTTGGCCCCGCCAAAAAAAGCATTGTGAAAGCAGTCAGCAAAAATGTATTCTGCGCGGTACGCATGGGCGGAATGGGTGTTGCGATCGGGAGCCTTGTGGGGGAAGAAGTGGCGGGAATGGTTGGGGAGAGTTTGTAGTTTCAATCAGTGGTTACACACCCCTTACCCCTCTCAAGAGGGCAATCACTACTAATCCTGACCCAAATATAAGGTTAAAATCAGTACATTTGTAAAATGGTTAGGGAGCTCTGAGTGCTGACCCTAACCATCTAAGTTTAACCTAATAACTTTGAGAAATGACTGTACTGTCAATAATCATGTCATTAGTTTGTCTTGTTGAGGCTTTGACTAAACTGGTGAACGCTATCAAGAAGTAAATCTTCAACAAGAACCAAGACCCCTACTGACAACAGTGAGGGGTTTTGTATTTTAATCTCTTTATTCCTCATTGGCAAGCAACACAATTAAACTGGTTTTTAAATCAGTTTTAAAAGCATTATATTTGCAATGACATTATAGCGTTAGCTATTCTCTGTGTGGTCAGAAACTTGGAACTTTCATAAACACACGTCAGAGATAGATTATAGACTAATGCTCACGATTAGCGTGGGTATGTAGGCTTTTCTATTCTGACGTGGGTATCCAAGTACCTTGACCAATGGAACTGCTGAAACCCACGCTATTAATTTAATATACATCTCTGTGGGTTTGGAGATATAAACTCTAAGCCCATGAGATATATTGTATTATTCTTGCTTCTTCCCCTATTTTCCAAAGCACAATTAGGTAATAGCTATAACTATGTCTTAAAAGACTTAGAATCAACTAATAGCCATCATGAAACAATTAAAAATGATAGCAACTATTGTATTATGTCTATACAGCCTTTAAACAGTAGTTTAGGAGCTGTATATTACTACTTTGATTATAGTGACAACATTTGTTATCTCGTTGTATTTGCCTATCCTATATCATCTATAAATACCCTTATTCAGCTAATGAATGAGAAATATGTAAAAGAAGGTAATTTGCTTTGGAAGGACTATTCTCAGGATGTTTACTATGAGATTGATAAAGATGATAAATTAGTATTCTTAAGAAAGTATCAATAAAACTCTATCCAATTTCACTACCTTTGTATTATTAAAATCTTGGGGTAGCTTAATTGGATAGAGCGGCCTTTTTGCGAAAGGTCAGGTGTGGGTTCAAATCCCACTCTCATTTTTTTAAAATAATGTCAAGGATTTGTCCTTAATCAAATCTTTGTACTTTAGCCTACATTCACACTGCTTCAGCAGCTTATCAAATCTCTCTTGATTTGAGAGATTGCGTGTATTATATCTAAATTGAACTTCTGTGCAATATGCTTGAAGGTGTTTAGGGCTTAATTGGTGATAAGTGCCCTCAAGAGGGGATTTGATCCTGCAATCATTTAAAAAGATCATTTTTCATTACTGTTTCTGCATTAACTACTCATACCTTTATTTCAGCACTATCCATTCCCCTCTTGAGAGGGGCCAGGGGTGTGTTCGTACGAGATGATGTAAGAAGATTATAAGAGTTCACAAAACCAGAACCCTTTCGTTTCTCCTGCGTCACCATCAGCAGTTTTCAGCTCCAGCGGACGGTACACTTTCTCTCCAATGGTAAAATCCACAGGCGCTTTAAACACCGGCCCTGCAAAGCAAAAAGTATGGTACTCGCCATTCTCGCCGCAGGGATCTACATTGGCAGGAAGCGCTTTTATAAACTCCTGGCTCAGCTCCGCTCCTGCACTTTCTTCTCCTAAATATGCATCGTTCACACAGCAGATGACGGTACGAAAGCCCAGCGAAAAGAACTCGCCGATCAGTTGGGCCGTGTCCTCTTTCCACAAAGGGAATTCCGCAGTAATCCCCACTTTACTTAAGTTCTGCTCACGGTAAGCGCGCAGGTCTTCCAGGAAAATATCCCCGAAGATGACCTTTGAAACACCCTTCTCCTTGTATTCACTCAGCAGGGCTTCCATATTTTTTTCATACTCGGCGTTGCTTCCTTCAGCCACAAACATTTTTATGAGCGGCAGCCCGATGGATTGCGCCTGCCTGTCGAGCAGCTCTTCCCTTACGCCATGCATGGAGATGCGCCTGAAGGTTTGGTTCAGCGTGGTAAGCAGCGCAACGATCTCGAGCTCCGGATCCTGCAGCGCCCTGTAGAGCGCGAGCGAGGAGTCCTTCCCGCCGCTCCAGCAAAAAATGGCTTTGGCTTTCATTGCGTGCAAATTAATAATAAATCCGGCAGAGCGAAAACAAATTATCTTTACGGAATGAACCAGTTCGACACGCATACATACATTGCATTCAACAAGCCAAAAGGGGTGATCTGCACCACGGAAAAGATCCCCGGTAATATTATTGACGCGGTGGGCTCCGAAAAGAAGCTGCTGCCGGTGGGGCGGCTCGATAAGGATTCGGAAGGGCTGATCCTGCTCACCGACAATGCCTCCATCATCAACCGGATCATCCATCCCGATTTCAGGCATGAAAAGGAATATCTCGTAACACTGAACCTGCCTTTGCGGAACCAGTTCTTAAAGGACATGGCAAGCGGCGTAGACCTTGGCGAAGCTGTTACAAAGCCCTGCAGGATCAGCGCGGAGCCGGGCACACGCCGGGTGTTTCGCATTGTGCTCACGCAGGGGCTCAACAGGCAGATCAGGAGAATGTGCGCGGTGTACGGCTACCAGGTGATCAGGCTTCAGCGGGTGCGGATCATGCATATACGGCTGGGAAACCTGAAAGAAAGCGCATGGCGGGAACTGAGCAACGATGAGCTGGAGCGCCTGTTCGCCGAATGCATGTGAGTGATGGCAAAAAAAACGCCCCGTTGCCGGGGCGTTCTGAATTTTAAAAATTTATTTTTATTCTGTCATGATAGAGCCGTCAACAGAATATTCTGCGCTTGTGGTCACATCCATGATCTTTGCATCGCTCTGAAGTGAGAATTCCGAATCAGAAACATCAATGTGTCCGCCTGCGGTCACATAAATAGTTCCGCTCGTTCCCATTCCCGACAATGTAGTGCCGTCAGGGGCGCTGCTCAGGTCAACAATTTCGCCAAGGCCATCGGAAAGCGAAGGAGAATTGCTTCCGAAATCGATCAGCTTATACGTTCCTGAACCACCTGTGGTGGCAACAAAAAAGAAAGCAATGTTCTTGAGTGTAAAATCACTGTCGGTCAGCTCACCGTCGATCGCAACAACGCCTCTCAGGTCGCGGCCATTGAAAAAGCCGGTCCATGCCGGATCATTTTCGGAAGCTTTGATAGAGAGCACATAATTGTAATTGAAGCTTTTGCCATTGTAGGCAAGCTGTCCGAAGCCGCTTCCGCCGCTTGATTCAGACAGGGTAAATGTTGTTCCCGTAGAAGGGTCGCTCCAGCTGTAAACTGTTCCGCCCGAAGTGGTATACGTGGTGAAGTTTGCGGCAGGATCAGAAAAAACACTGCTTCCACCGCCTGAAGTGGTGCTAACCGAAGAACCTCCGGCAGTTCCAACAGCAAAATCACGCAGCACTTTAGCTACCGACTTATGCATTTTTACAGACCTTTCCGATTCAGCATGCTGGCAGGAAGGTTTTCCCATGCCTTCTTTTTTCTGACAGGAACCCAGGCTGAATACTGCCGCTAAAGCAGGAACAAGAAGTATTCCCGCCGTTTTTTTTGATGTTAATGAGATCTTTTTCATGGCTCGTTAAATTAATATGAGAGAGCGATCTGCTCTCTCATAATTTGGATGAAATTTTCTTAAAAAATGAACCCTAAACGGATCGCGCTGTTGAAATTCGGACCAACATTTATTTCAGAGCCCTGGTTTGTATCTTCTGGATTGCCCGGATCAGGAACACCAGGAGCTGGAGTGAAGCCTGACGGATATACTGTTGACATTTTGTAGTCGCTGTATTTCACCATCTGGAAACCAAAGCCAAGCTCTGTTCCAAGGTACAGGTGCTTTGTGATGTAGCAGTCGAAACCTGCAAGCGCATTCACACCAACACGGAAGAATCCGCCATTGCTCTTGTTTTTCTCTGTTCTGATAAAGAACTCATCTGTTGCGTTGGTTGCGTATGGAGTAACTTCTTTGGAAGTTTGTCCGGCAAGATCAAGCTCTGCACCAATATACGGGCTCAGGCGGTTAGTTCCGGCGAAGTGTTTTTCATATCCCGGCTTGATGTTCCATCCCATTTTGCTCATTTTATAATCGGAAGAAACAGTTTTGCCCGGGGTTACATTAGAGTTGAAAACAGAATCTGCTTTGGAAGAAGCATAGCTGATGCCGATACCTAAACGGAATGCGGTCATATCAGTTAAAAACCTCCTGTAGCGAATGTATGTTAGTTGAATTGGCTTTCCATTCAAAGGAACAAAATTTAATTCTAAATTGTTGGCTCCTTTAACTGGTTTTAGATCATTTGCAGGCTCCTGTGCAATAGCAGCAGTGAATGAAAGGATCAGCAATGAAGCTGAGACAAATTTTTTTTTCATAATAATTTTGTTTGGTTGGTTTAGGGTACAAAAGTCAATATTTTTTCCAGAACAGCACTGCTTTTTTTTCTTAATTCTTACTAAAATAGTAACAGCGGGCTGTTAATAATTAATGCTTGCTTCGCTTTAAAACCGGGAGGTTTCTCAAAAATGAAAGGTGATCTTTAATGATGCTGTTCCTGCATTGTTGAAGCCAAAGATCTTTCCCTGGTTCATGTCGGTATCGAAGCCGAAGCTTGATGAGCCCGCCACTTCGTAATCAAGGTTTGCAACCTGCAGCGGAGAGCCGCCCTGTTCCTGCACTTCCATTCTTCCCTTGCCTGCTACCTGGTAGCCGAGCCCTAACCCGTATTCCGCACCGATGGCGATCTTTGGAAAAATAAAATACTCCACGCCAATAAATCCCCTCAGGCCTATCCCGAAAGTTTTTCCTGATTTGTTCTGCACGATCCTGCTTGTGCGCGCCCCTACACTATCCGCCATCCCGAAATTTGCGCTGTCGGGATTTGTATACCATACCGTTGTGGTAGGCGTTGTGGTGGTTGATCCGCCGCCTGCGGAAGCATTGCTGGTGTTCGACATCTGGTTGCCGTACGTGAATTTATCTTTGGAGCTTCCCATCCAGAGCATGATGTCGGCGCCGTAATATCCCTGCAGGCGCGTTTTTCCTTTTCTCCACTCTTTGCCGGCGCCAATGCAGAGGTTCATATTGCTGTGCCTGTACTTATCCTCTACCTGTCCCTGCTTTTCAGGGAAATTAAAAACGGTCCCGAATTCGGCATCATTCGTCACCATATTCCTGAACGTTTGATTCACAAACCCGATCCTCAGCATTACGCGGTACGCCGTTTTTTCATTAATGAACCTTTTTCCGATAATCGTATGTGATGAGCTGAGCCAGCCGGTGTTGGCAGCATTGTTCTTTGTATTGGCGTTGAAGGCATTCCCGATGAACTCGAAGATAGGGTCGGCATTCATGCTGATGGCCCAGTCATCGGCTTCGGGCAGGATGGGCTCGCCTTTTTTTGAGGTGAGGTCCTGGGCAAACAGTGCGCCTGCGCCTAATAAGAAGGAAAGGGAAAGAAGGTATTTTTTCATGGTCGGTTATTTTGGGACGAGATATCGCATTGCAAGATAAATCCGTTTAAAGGCCGGGGTGATGTTCAGGCGGCTTCAATTACAAACCTCCGCCTGTTAATAACTACGCGCCCCATTCCTTGTCTTCCAGCAGCGGCACAAATTTAAATTCGCCGTACTCTATTTTTTCAAATTTCCGTTCTGCTGTTTTTTTCAGCAGGGTCATGGTTTGCACGGTATCGCCGAGCGGGATCACCATGATGCCGCCCACTTTCAGCTGGTCGAGCAGGTCGTTCGGAATTGAGGGAGCGCCGGCTGTAATGATGATCTTATCAAAAGGTGCGAATACGGGAAGGCCTTTGTAGCCATCGCCGTAAAAGAATTTGGCGGAGCCGTAGCCGATCTCCGGCAGGAATTTCTTAGTGGTGTCGAACAGCGCTTTTTGGCGCTCGATGGTAAATACCTTTACGCCCATTTCTATGAGCACGCTGGTTTGGTAGCCCGATCCCGTGCCGATCTCCAGCACCTTCTCCCCCCTTTTGAGCTGCAGCAGCTCGGTCTGGAATGCCACGGTATGCGGCCGGGAGATGGTCTGGCCCGAGCCGATCGGGAAGGCGATATCCTCGTATGCCCTTTCAATAAAGGAGCTGTTCAGGAACAAATGCCTCGGCACCGCTTCTATCGCTTTTAACACTTCCGCGCTTACTATGCCCTTCTCTCTTAACAAGGCTGCCAGTTGCCTGCGCAGTCCTTTGTGCCTGTATGTATCATTTACCATCATCTCGTTCCGCAAAATTAACACAAGTATCCTTAATAATTCAGTGTTATTTTTCAAGAGCCTATTGTGGAAAAAAGTATTTTTGTCCCAAATCAAAATGCGATTATGATAAAGATCGGAGTTCTTGGCGCCGGACACCTGGGCAAAATACACATCCGCCTGTTGAAGGAAATTGAAAAGTATGAGCTTGTTGGTTTTTACGACCCCAATGCGGAGAGCGCGGAACTTGTGGCGAAGGAATTCGGGGTAACCTGTTTTAAGAGCATGGACGCCCTGCTCGACGAGGTGGATGCCATCGACATTGTAACGCCTACCATCACGCATTACGACTGCGCTTCCCGCGCGATCAAAAAATCGAAGCATGTATTCATTGAAAAGCCGGTAACCAATACCATAGAGGAAGCGAAAAGCCTGATCGGGCTTTCAAAGGAAGCGAATGTAAAGGTGCAGGTGGGACATGTGGAGCGATTCAACCCGGCTTTTATTGCGGGAAAATCCTATTGCTCCGGGCCCATGTTCATTGAAACGCACCGTTTGGCGCAGTTCAACCCGCGGGGCACCGATGTGTCGGTGGTGCTGGACCTGATGATCCACGATATCGACATTATTTTAAGCGTGGTACGCTCCAATATCAAGCGCATCAGCGCAAGCGGCGTAGCTGTAGTGAGCGAGAGCCCCGACATCTGCAATGCGCGCATCGAATTCGACAATGGCTGCGTGGCCAACCTTACGGCCAGCCGCATTTCCATGAAAAACATGCGGAAATCCCGCTTTTTCCAGAAGGATGCGTACATTTCCATCGATTTCCTGGATAAAAAAGTGGATGTGATCCGCCTGAAAAACATCACCGGAGAGCCTGATCCGCTGGCAGTTACCATCGACCTTGGCAACAAGGGCACCAAGCAGATCTATTTTGAGAACCCGGGAATTTTACCAACCAACGCAATAAAAATGGAACTTGAAACGTTTGCTGATTCTATAATCAGCAATACGACTCCGCTGGTGAGCATTGATGACGGATATAAAGCACTCGACGTAGCCTACAAGATCATTGAAAAAATGAAGGCGACCGCAGGCTTTGAGGACCAGGGGGCATAAACATTTTTATGATGAAACACAATTACCTGCTTTTTATTTCCGGGATCATTCTTTTAACAGGCCTTCTCGGCTCCTGCAACCTGTACAACCCGGCAGAGCCTGTGCCTTCCTACATCCACATTCAGAAGATCGACCTCAGCACCGATCCTGCGCTCGAAGGCAGCAGCTCGAGCAAGATCACCGATGCATGGGTATATATCGACGGGCACCTGCTCGGAGCGTATGAATTGCCGGTTACCTTTCCTGTGCTGGAAGAAGGCACGCACGAGATCCTTGTAAAAGCCGGCATCAAAGTAAACGGCATTTCAGCAACAAGGGCGCCGTATCCGTTCTATAATAATTTTAAGCAGAGCATTACCTTAACACGCGGCGCCGTTACCACGGTAAGCCCCGCTGTGCAATACGTTTCGGGGCTCGACTGGGAAGGTGTTAATATCTGGAAAGAGGATTTTGAGAATCCTTCAGGCATTACACTTGATACGAGCGCATCCGGCACCGACACCAATATGTATCACCACATTAGAACTGCGGGATCGATAGATGCGGAAGTATTTGAAGGCGAGGGCTCCGGGGTAGTTTACATCGATCATAAGAATACATTTTTCGAATACTGGAGCTCAAAGCCGCCGTTTGTGCTGCCTCGCGGGGATGCGCCGGTATTCCTCGAGCTGAACTACCGCAGCAATTTCGACTTTGTAGTGGGCGTGTATGCTCACAGCAGCGCGGGCACCGTTAAAACCAGGGTGCTGAACATCCATCCCTCCTACAGCTGGAACAAGATCTACATTTATTTATCGCCCACAATTGCCGCCACAGCAGGCGCCAGCGATTACAGCATATTTTTCGGGATGCTGAACAACTCGGGTGCCGATGGCCTGTACCTGAACATCGACAACATAAAGCTCATCCATTATTAGGCACACCGCTGAGGTATGAATAAAAAACTACAGGTCCTTAAGTATATTTTTGCCGATATGTTCTCCGCAGTTGCGGCCTGGACCCTGTTCTATTCGTTCCGCAAGCTTTACATCGAATCTGAAAAATTCGGAACGGCCATCCCGGTGATCTTCGACAACCAGTTTTTCAGGGGCCTCCTCATCATTTCCATCTTCTGGCTGTTCCTTTACATACTTACCGGCACGTATAAAAACATTTACCGTAAATCACGCCTTCGCGAAGTGGGGCAAACGCTCCTGATCACCATCATCGGCGTGATCATCCTGTTCTTTATCCTGCTGCTCGACGATGAGATCCAGTCGTACCGGAATTATTACCAAAGCATTTTTACCCTGTTCATCCTTCATTTCGGGTTCACCGCCACACTCCGCTTTATTTTATCGAGCTTTACCAATTACAAGATCCATAACCGGATCATGGGCTTTAACACCATTCTTGTAGGCAGCAACCAGAACGCGCTGAACCTGTACAACGAGATGCAGGGCCAGGTGAAATCGTCGGGAAATAAATTTGTAGGCTTTGTGCATGTCGACAACAAGAACGGCTATTCGCAGGAGCTGATCAAGAACATTCCGCACCTTGGCGAGCTGAACGACCTCAAGCGGCTGATCGACCAGTATAAGGTGGAGGAAGTGATCATCGCGATCGAATCCTTCGAGCATGAGAACATCGGAAAGATCGTGAATGAGCTTGATAACGGCGACCTTATCATTAAGGTGATCCCGGATATGTACGACATCCTTTCCGGCTCCGTAAAGATGACCTCCATTTTCGGTGCGGCGCTCATCGAGATCTCCCGCGAGATCATGCCTGCATGGGAACAATCGGTAAAGCGCATTTTCGACATCCTTATTTCCGTTTTCGTTCTTACGGCATTCAGCTGGGTGTATATCCTGGTAGCCATTGCGGTGAAGCTGAACTCGAGAGGCCCTATCTTTTACAGCCACGAGCGCATCGGCTGGCACGGCAAGCCTTTTATGATCCACAAGTTCCGCTCCATGTATACCGATGCGGAAAAAATGGGCCCTGCGCTCTCGAGCAAGCACGATCCCCGGATCACACCGCTGGGAAGATTTCTGCGCAAAGTAAGGCTGGATGAGATCCCGCAGTTCTATAACGTGCTGATCGGCGAAATGTCGATCGTGGGCCCGCGCCCCGAACGCCAGTTCTTCATCGACCAGATCGTGCAGAAGGCGCCGCATTACAAGCACCTGCACAAGGTACGGCCGGGCATCACCTCCTGGGGACAGGTTAAATACGGCTATGCGGAGAACGTGGATGAAATGATCGCACGCCTCAAGTATGATATTATCTATATCGAGAACATGTCGCTCGGCATCGACCTGAAGATCCTTATTTACACCGCGCTCATCGTGGTGCAGGGGCGCGGAAAATAACACGCTGCCCTTTTTATTTCTCCCCGGCATATTATTTTAACGGAGGCTCAATAACCTAATGTTATAGAGATATGTCAACATTAACCATCACCAGCCCGGGCTTTAAAGCGGAAGGGCCGATCCCATCCAAATACACCTGCGAAGGGGAAAACATTAACCCAGCCTTAAAGATCAGCGGCCTCCCTGAAAGGACAAAAAGCCTTGCCGTAATTATGGATGATCCCGATGCGCCCAAAGGCGTGTTTGACCACTGGCTGATGTGGAACATAGAAGTAACGGACTTTATCGAAGAGAACAGCAAACAGGGGATCCAGGGAATGAACAGCTATAACCAGCACAGGTATTCGGGCCCCTGCCCTACAGGCTCCAGCCGGCACTGCTATCACTTCAGGGTATATGCCCTCGATATCAGCCTCGATATCCTTGAAGATTCCGACAAGAGGACGCTGGTACATGCCATGGAAAATCATATTCTTGCCGCCGGATCGCTGGTGGGCGTGTATCAAAAAGTGGCTGAAAATAAACCGGCCTGAGGTTTCTGCGCTTCTCCTGTTTGAAAAGCAATTGCTCCTGCTTTTTCAAATTATTGCTATATTTAAACTCTCTAATCAATCATTTAAAATAGCATTAAAATGAAAAACATAGCAGTTATCGGATCAGGTACAATGGGCAACGGCATTGCCCATACATTTGCGCAGTCGGGCTACAACGTGGCAATGATCGACATCAAGCAGGAAGCGCTCGACAAGGCCATGGGCACCATCTCTAAAAACCTCGACAGGATCGTTGCAAAAGGCACGATCACGGAAGCCGACAAGGCACAAACCTTAAAGAACATCACAACCTATACATCCATTAAAGAAGGCGTGAAAAATGCCGACCTGGTGGTGGAAGCGGCAACAGAGAATGTTGAGCTGAAACTAAACATCTTCCGCGAACTGGATGCAGCCTGCAGCGCAGAAACGATCCTCGCCACCAATACTTCCTCCATCTCCATTACAAAGATCGCTTCGGTCACAAAACGCGCCGACAAAGTGATCGGCATGCACTTCATGAACCCTGTTCCCGTAATGAAGCTTGTGGAAGTGATCCGCGGCTATTCCACATCGGATGCCGTTACAGCGCTGATCATGGAATTATCGAAGAAATTAGGAAAGATCCCGGTTGAAGTGAATGACTATCCGGGCTTTGTGGCGAACAAGATCTTAATGCCGATGATCAACGAGGCCATCATTACCTTACATGAAGGAACTGCTGGCGTTGAGGAGATCGACACGGTGATGAAGCTTGGAATGGCGCACCCGATGGGGCCTTTGCAGCTTGCCGATTTTATCGGGCTGGATGTTTGCCTTTCGATCCTGAAAGTATTGCAGGATGGCTACGGAAACCCGAAATATGCACCATGCCCGCTGCTGGTGAACATGGTTACTGCCGGACATCTTGGGGCCAAATCAGGAAAAGGGTTTTATGCGTACACGCCGGGATCGAAGGAGCTGGTAGTGGCGGATATGTTCAGGAAAAAGGAGCTGGCGTAGATAAGTTTCAGGTTCACTTATTCTTTGATTATAAAAAAACGCAGATTCATTTGGATCTGCGTTTTTTCTTTAAGCAACGTGAACCACCCCTAACCCCTCCTGGGAGGAGGGGAACGCATTCTGCACGCGAGAAAATAATTCGTAAATAATAATGATAATTATTGCAGGATCAGCTCCCTCCTCCCAGGAGGGTCGGGGTGTAAGAAAGCGTAAAACCATCTCCAGAAGAAAGAAAACGCACGGTAATAATCAAACAATCTCTGTGAAATCCGTGAAATCTGTGGTGAAATTGACTGTGGAATTAAAAATCCCCGTTCTCCACTAATTTAATAGCTTCCTCGATGGCTTTATCATCGCCCTCAGGATCATAATCTGCCTTAAGGCTGGAATTGAACATCAGGGCAACGCCCTGCCACATAAATGCGGAGAATGAGCCGCGCATATCCTTTACAACATCATAAGTTGTTTTACCGGTTTCCCGGTCGATGAGCTTGATCAGAATGCGGCCCTGGTTTACGGTGAGCTGCTTCAGCTGCTCGCTGAATTCGTCTTTCAGCTCCTTTTCAGCCACCTTCGTGTAACGGCTCCGCTCCGATTCCGACATCCCCGCAAGCACGCGGTCGTATTCCTTCAGCTTGGCAGCGGCAAGAATAGCGTATGGGTAAACTTTTTTTACATTGTATTTGACGCGGCTCCAGGCTACCTGCTGGCGCTGGTTCCTGAATACCTTTTCGGTATAGCAACTCACAGCGGGCAGCACCACATACGGAATGGTATCTCCCTGGTAAACGGTGGTCCTCACTTTCACACCAGCGGGCACCACAGGGCTTGTGGCAGCCACCTGGGCATTGCCCAGCAGCGGAATAAGTAAAAGGAATATCAGAATTTTTTTTGCCATTTGGCTGTTGAGTAACAAAAACGATACCCAAGTGTATCTATAACGGGCTAATGTGCTAAAAGTTATGCGGAGATGCGTTAAAATTGTAAAAACTATCATCGGAGACTGTCATCCCGTGCTCCGACACGGGATCTCATAGATGTTAGCAGTTTCAAATTAAACAGATCCCGTGTCGGAGCACGGGATGACGACGTTATAATAATGCCCAGCCTCCGCTAACTATTCAACCTGTTCAGCTTCCATTTCGACGCGCTTTCCGTATTTTCGGCTGTTTGGGCCGATGCCGCTTTTTTAGCGACCATCAGCTTCGCCCCGAAAAGCGCTGCTATCTCCGCTTCATCCTCGTTTTCCTGCGCCAGCATTTCCGGCTTGAAATAATGCTTGATAAAATGCGTATCAAAGTTTCCGGAGGTGAATGCCTCGTGCTTCAGTACAAATTTACAGAACGGCAGGGTGGTTTCCACGCCGGTGATCTTGTAATCGTCGATAGCGCGGATCATCCGGTTGATGGCCTCTTCCCTGTCCTTCCCGAAGGAAATGAGCTTGGAGATCATCGGGTCGTAATAAATGGGAATGTCCATGCCTTCCTCAAAGCCGTCATCCACACGAACACCGAGCCCCTGCGGGCGCTGGTAGGTCACCAGTTTTCCGATATCGGGGAGGAAATTATTCACCGGATCCTCCGCATATACGCGCACTTCCACGCTGTGCCCGTGAATTTTCAGGTCTTCCTGCTTAAAGGATAGTTTTTCGCCGCGGGCAACCTTGATCTGCTCCTTCACCAGGTCGATCCCCGTGATCATCTCCGTTACGGGATGCTCCACCTGCAGGCGGGTGTTCATTTCGAGGAAATAAAAGTTCTTATTTTCATCGAGCAGGAACTCCACGGTTCCGGCGCCGGTATAATCACATGCCTTCCCTACATTCACCGCGCATTCGCCCATGGCCTTGCGGATCTCCGGCGTAAGCACCGATGAAGGCGCTTCCTCGATCACCTTCTGGTGGCGGCGCTGGATGGAGCATTCGCGCTCAAACAGGTACACAATGTTGCCGTGGCTGTCGCCGAGGATCTGGATCTCGATGTGGCGCGGGCCTGCAACATACCGCTCAATAAATACGGAGCCGTCGCCAAATGCCGATGTGGCCTCGCTTACGGCCAACTTCATCTGCTCCTCGAACTCTTCGATCTTCTCCACGATGCGCATTCCTTTTCCGCCGCCGCCCGCGCTTGCCTTGATCAGCAAAGGGAAGCCGGTTGCCAGCGCTACCTTTTTGCCTTCCTCCACGCTGTCGATCGCACCTTCGGAGCCCGGCACCATCGGGATCTTGTATTTTTTAGCCGCAGCCTTTGCCGACAGCTTATCGCCCATCATATCCATCGCTTCCGGGGAAGGCCCGATGAAGATGAGCCCGGCCTTTTTTACCGCAGCCGCAAATTCGGCATTTTCAGATAAGAAGCCGTAGCCGGGATGGATCCCGTCCACATTCAGCTTTTTGCACACTTCAATGATCTTGTCGCCAAGCAGGTAGGATTGGTTGGAAGGCGGCGGCCCAATGCAGACAGCCTCATCGGCATATTTTACAAATGGCGCGTTGCGGTCGGCTTCGGAATAAACCGCTACTGTTTTTATACCCATTTCGCGGCAGGAACGCATTACCCGTAGCGCGATCTCTCCCCTGTTGGCAACTAATATCTTGTTCATAAAATGTTGATTAATAAATTCTTCTTTAATAGCCTCAAAAAATATATTTGTGATACAGAGTATTTCATCCGGGCTTGTACAAACCTAAAGAAAAAAAGTGTCCGACGATGCCATTTTTTAAATCAATTATAAACAGCAGAAAACACTTTTTTTAACATCCCTAACATTTGCACAATGATCAAAAAAATTACGCTTTTTGCTTTTCTCATTACCTCCTGCACGTTTAGTTTTGCACAGAAGAAATCAAAGAAGGACAGTGAGGCCGGAACAAAGACCATTGAGACTGCCGAAGCCGAAAAGCTGATCCTGCAGGAGCTGAACAAGATCCGGATCGCCGCCAACCTTGATACGCTTGAAGCCAACGAGATCCTTTCCCGTGCCAGCGCCATACAGGCGGAGGACATGGCAAAGAACAACAAGGCGCAGCTGGAGAACAGCAAAGGCAAGCTGAAGACCACTGCAAAGCGCGTGATCGCTGCGGGCGGGACGAAGAACGCGGAAGAAACCGTGCTGGCCGTCTCCGCCATGAAAGGAAAAGCAGCAGCCACGCCGAAAGATATAGCGGATGCGGTGATGGCAAAATGGAAGCTCGGAAAAAAGGAACTGCTGATCATTAAGAACGGGAATTATGTGTTTGCCAGTCCGAGCGTGAAGATCGACGAGGGCGGCAAGAAAGCATACGTTTCGGTGGTTTACGGCGGGTTCAGCATTGTGAACGATGGCGCAAAAATGAAGAAGGAGCTGAAAGCGCCTTACACTTCCAAAAATAAAAAGATCAAGGCGCCGGATGCGCGCACCTGCAAGAACTGCGAGAAGTTCAAGGATTACGATGGCCTGCAGAAAGGCATCTATGTAAAGGACAACAAAGTGTACCTGAAATACGATAACCTGAAAGCATTCAGCAGGCTCATCAAAAAGCCGAAGGATGGCCTCGCGATCGACTTTGTGCAGAAAGCGCAGTACGAGAACCCGAAATACAATATCTACGATAATAATTTACTGAGCAAAGGCGTGCTGCAGAAAACGGTGTCGAAGGACAAGCTTTTCAGCAAGAACCTTGTAAAGCCTGAAAAGAAAGGCAAGAAGGTAAGCAAGCTGGATGTGCAGATCGGCACCATTCCTAAAAACCTCAAGGGCGATTACGAGATCAACCTGCTGGTGATCCAGGATGGCAAGCTCTGCAAAACGATCCGCAAATCGTATATCGAGCAGGGCGACCTGGAATCCAACTCCCCGCTCTCGATGCTGCTGATGCCGGAGGATGGCGCCTATACAAAGCCCCCGTTCGAGCCTAAATCGGAATCCACCCTGCTCAACTTTTCCATCCCATTCGAAAAGAACAAATCCGATTACAAGGAGGAAGACCTCGCCCCTTTCCTGAATGCCTTGCAGGAGCCGGATTTCTTCATTGAAGGCTTGTACATCACCGCTTATTCATCTATCGAGGGCGATGCCAATTCCAATGCAACACTGCAGAAGAAGCGCGCCGAGAGCATTATCAAAGCCTTGTCGAAGATGCAGAAAGCCGGCGTTGTTACTAATGTAAAAACGAGCGATTCCTGGAGCCTTTTCCAGATGGAGACGGAAGACGGCAAGTATGATTACCTCGCGAAGATGCCGAAAGAAAAAGCCATTAAGGAGATCAATTCGAAGGGACTTGCAACGGAGCTGGAACCGATCCTGAGCAAGGAGCGCTTCGCACAGATCGTCATGGATGTAACGTATGACATCACAGGCCCGAAGGAAGAAAAATTTTCCGTGAGCAAGTTCAACCAGGCCGTTAAGAAGAACGACATCAAGCAGGCTTACAAGATCCAGTATTACATTGCCAAGCAGATGCGTGAGCAGAAATACACGCCGGAAGCCGCGGTAAAGCTGGTGATCCCAACCGAGGCAAAATATTCGGGACTGCTGAACAACCAGGTGGTGAACCATTACCTGCTGAACAACAGCGTTCCGGATGATGAGGATTATGCGGAAATGAAGAAGCTGGCGGCACTCGACCCGGCAAACAATTACATCAAATTCAATAACCTGTTCTGCGCGGTGAAGCTCGACAGCACGATCGGCGATAAAAAAGCGCAGGACGAGATGCAGGCGAAGATCGACGGAATGTATAAAACCGAAGTGCCGAAAAAATTTGTGGATGCGCTGAATACCGAATGGCAGTTCCGTATCATCGAAGCATACGACACGCTGGAAAACGGCGCACCTGTTGTGGAAGCCTGCATCAATAGGATCAAGTCGTTTTACAATTTCAAGGACGGCTCCTGGCAGAATGCGCTCAAGCTCTCCTACATTTTTGCACGCTTCAAAGATTATAAATTCGCAACTACGATCCTTGCGCCGTTTGTAAAGGAGGAGAAGCCGGATGAGAACCTGCTTTTCGCCTATGCATCCTTCTGCGCACAGGAGCAGGAGCTCGTGAATTCAAGAATGTTTGTAACGGCGCTTGAAAAGGCGGAAAAAGCCAATCATGAACGCTACTGCAAACTGTTCGGACAACCTTACCTGACATTCCAGGTGCTGGATAACCCGCTGGTGAAGAAGGATTTTAATAACAACGGCTGTAAGTAAAAGCGGTGTTGAGAAAGTAAAACTATGGAATACAATCAGAATGTAAGGCTGCAGCAGCTTGCTGTGCATAAAACGGGGAATAAATCGCTGGAGGAGGACATCCTCTTCTCGGAAAGCACCATAGAGCTGGAAGATGAAAGCACGGTTCAGCTGTTACTGAAATATTTTCTCACACCGTTCTCATTGACCGAAGCGTTCTGCTTTTTTCATGAAAGCGAGCTGGAGCTGAATGAGACCTATTCGTTCGTCAGCAAGATCTTCGCCGACAAGGAAAATCTTTTTGAACAGAGCAGGAACCTTGCGAAGCATTTGTATCAATGCTCCGATCACCCGAAGATCAAAGGCGGCGAGCTGTATGTTGCCCTGTTTGAAGAAATGATGCTCGACGGACAAGTGCTGAAAGCTGTGGGGATCTTCAAATCGGAATCGAAGGACACATTTATGAAGGTGGAGCAGGCAGCAGATAGCTTTTCCATTTATGGTGAAGAAGGCATCAACATCAAAAAGCTCGACAAAGGCTGCCTCATTTATGAGACCAATGAGGAGAACGGCTACAAGGTGTACGTGGTCGATACAAAATCTGCTGAAACGCAATACTGGAAAAATGATTTCCTGAAATTAACGCCGGTGAGCGACAATTACCACCACACCAAGGATTTCCTGAACATCACGAAGAACTATGTAACAAAGCAGCTTGCAGAGGACTTCGAGGTGAACAAAAGCGAGCAGATCGAAATGCTGAACCGCTCCATGCAGTATTTTAAAAAGCATGAGAACTTTGTAAAGGAAGAGTTCGAGGAGGAAGTGTTCCAGGACCCGGGGGTGATCAAATCCTTCCAGAAGTTTGATAACGTGTACCGCGAAGATCATGCTATAGAGCTGGAAGACTCATTCGAGATCTCGCCGGAAGCAGTAAAGAAACAGGCACGGGTATTCAAGAGCGTATTGAAGCTCGACAAGAACTTCCACATTTATATTCATGGCAATAAGAACATGATCGAGCAGGGCGTGGAAAAGGACGGAAGGAAATATTACAAGATCTATTTTGAGAAAGAACTGTAAGAGCTATTTCATCATCCACCTGATCAGCCGCTGCTTCCATCCTGCATAAGGCGGATATTTAATATTCGTTTCCAGCCAGGAAGATTTGTGTAAAATACTTTTGTAATGTGAGAATGAGCGGAATCCCGCTTCGCCATGATAATTTCCCATGCCGCTGTTCCCTACTCCGCCAAAGGGAAGCGCGCTGTTCGAGATATGCATCACGGCATCGTTAACCGCTCCGCCGCCAAAAGACAATTCAGCCAGCACCTGTTTTATTTTTTTGCCGCTTGTTGAAAACACAAAGCACGACAATGGTTTTGGAAGCCCTTTCACTTTCTGAATGGCCTCGTTCAAATCTGTAAAGGCGATCACCGGCAGGATCGGGCCGAAGATCTCCTCCTGCATCACAGGATCGGAAAAGCTTACCTGCTGCATCACCGTTGGCGCGAGGTAGCGGCTTTCCCTGCTGTAGTTACCGCCAATAACAATTTTGGAGGGATCCAATAATTTCAGCAGGCGCTCCAGATTCTTATCGTTGATGATCTGCACATAATTCTCAGTGGCCCCGGCAGTATAATTCTGTTCAATGTATTTCCTGAGCGCATCCATAAATTTCTTTTCAGCGGAAGCTTCCACCAGCACATAATCAGGCGCGATGCATGTTTGTCCGGCGTTCAGGAACTTCGCCCAGGCCAGGCGCTTCACCGTTACTTCCATGTTGCAGTCTGCCATTACTATCGCCGGGCTCTTTCCTCCCAGCTCCAGTGTAACCGGTGTGAGGTGCTTTGCAGCGGCCTCGTACACTATTTTCCCGACAGCAGTGCTGCCTGTAAAAAAGATCTTATCGAATTTACATTCCAGCAAAGCGGTGCTTGTTTCCACGCCGCCTTCCACGACATGAAAATAGCCCGCAGGAAAATTCTCATTGATGATTGAAGTCATCACAGCAGCCGTGTTTGCAGGGATCTCGCTGGGCTTCAGTACCACGGTATTGCCTGCGGCGAGTGCTGCCACTGCGGGAGCAAGCGAAAGCTGGAAGGGATAATTCCATGCCCCGATCACCAGCGTAACGCCCAAAGGCTCGGGAATGATGTAGCTGCGGGATGGGAAGTTCACAAGATTGGTGGGCACGCCCTTCTGCCTGCTCCAGCTCTCCATGTTCTCCAGGGCAAGGTCGATCTCATGATAGATCAGCAGCAGCTCGGTTGCCGCCGTTTCAAATTCCGACTTTTTAAAATCGGCATAGATCGCATCATACAAACGGCGCTCATTCGCGACGAGGAGCGAGCGCAGCTTCTTCAGCTGAATCTTTCTGAAACGGTGATCCTTCGTAGCATTGGTATCGAAGAACGCCCGCTGTGAAGCAATGATGTGATTGTAATTCATAAATAGGATAAAAGGTTATGTGATGTTTTTTGTTAAAGAAACGATTGAAGATGCATGTCAGTTCGAGTTTTCGCCCCTTCCGGCGAAAGTATCGAGAACCGGGCCTACTTCTCGATACGCTTCGCACTCGAAGTGACCCGTTGATTGCGATTACAAATCAATATTTCCCACAAGTTTATATCAATACGAATTCAGCAGCTCAGCCCTGTACTTTGTAAGGATGGTCGACTTCGATAGGAAGCCCACATACTTCTCATCGTCAACCACCGGCAAATTCCATTGTCCCGACTCATCAAACTTTTTCATGATCGAAAAAATATCGTCTTTGCGGATGTCGATCTTCGCCTCTATTTTCCTCATCAGCTCTTTTGCGATCACCTTGTCGTACAGCTCCTGGTTGAACATCTCCTCCCGGATGCTGTCGAGCTGGATGATCCCAAGCAGCCGGTTGTGCTTGTTGACCACAGGGAACACATTGCGGGGCGAATGCTTGATGGTCTCCACGATCGTTCTCAGCTTTGCATCCAGCTCCACGGTAGTGAAATTAGTTTCGATCATCCCGGTGACCTCAATTTTTCCAAGGATGGATTTATCCTTGTCCTCCGAGATGTACGCCCCCATTTTTTTCAGGCGCTTTACATCGAGCGAATCGGGGTGGAATGATTTCACGAGGGCATAGCTGCTCGCAGAAACAAGCATAAGCGGGATCATCAGCTCATAGCCGCCGGTGATCTCCGCGATAAGGAAAATGCCGGTGAGCGGCGCATGGAACACTCCTGCCAGCACTCCCGACATTGCAACGATGGTGAAATTGCTGACGGGAATATCCGTAAAGCCCATTAGCTTGAGCAGGTAGGAGAATGCGAATCCGAGATAAGCGCCTACGAATAAGGTGGGCGCAAAATTACCGCCATTCCCCCCGCTTCCCAGCGTTAAGCCCGTAGCGATGGCTTTAAGCAGCATCGCGGCCGTAATGAAAAAGAACATCTCCCATTTGGAGCTGATGAACTTCTCGAAAATGCTGTCCTTAAAAAGCAAGGTGATGCTGTTGTTTGAAAGGTCCTTGATGCTCTCGTAGCCTTCGCCGAAGAGCGAAGGGAACATTGCGATCAGCAGGCCCAGCAGGCTGCAGCCGATGAGCACCCTCACAATCGGCAGCCTGATCCGTTTTGAAAATATGAATTCCGTTTTATCAAAACAATTTACATAATACAGTGAAAGGAAGCCGGAAAGCACACCCAGCAGAACATAGAAAGGCACATTGTGATAATCGAAAGGCTGCTTTAAGCTGAACGATAATAATATATTTTCGCGCAGGATGATCTTCGAGATCAGCGCGCCGGAAGCGGAAGCGATGAGCAAAGGAATAAACGCAGTGATGTTGATGCCCACCAGCAATACTTCCAGCGCGAATAGAACGCCCGCGATGGGCGAATTGAAAGCGCCGGCAATACCGCCCGCAGCGCCGCATGCAAGGAGCAGCGTACGGTCTTTGTAATTCAGCTTGTAGGTGCCTGCGTAATTGGAGCCTATGGCAGAGCCTGTGCTTACGATCGGCGACTCCAACCCGGCAGAGCCGCCAAAGCCAACGGTAATGGCGCTTGTAACGAGATGCGAATACATCTGCGAAAAAGGAATAAAGCTTGCTTTTTTGGCGATCGCGAAAAGAATGGCAGAGCTTCCGCGCTCGAGCCGGCCTTTGAAAAACCTCCGGATGATCACCACCGTGAGTGCGATCCCGAACAGGGGAAGCAGCAGGTAAAGGTATTTGAAGCCTGTTGTGAAGATATTCTGCTCCACCACATAATGGCGGATAAAGAATACAAAGGACTTCAGCAGCACTGCGGCGATACCGGCTGTTACGCCAACAAGCGCGCTCGAAAGCAGCAGAAATTGCTTCTCGGTCAGTTTTGAATGAAGCCAGTTCAGCACATTTTCGGCGTAATGCAATCCTATGCTCCTGATCTTCATTTCTTACCTCAGTATCTTTGCTATCGTTTTAAAAATTATTTTAAGGTCGGTGAGCAGTCCCTGCTCGTGTATGTATTTTAAGTTGAGCCGGAGCTTTGCGGGCATGATCTCTTCAATGTATACTCGTTCCGGGTCGCTTGCCTTCCCGAGGATCTCATTCTCATTGCTGTACTCGATGCTTGCATAATCGGTGATCCCGGGCTTTGCTTCCAGCACTTTCAATTGTTCCGCGCTGTACAGGTCCACATACTTTCTTACTTCGGGACGCGGGCCCACAAGGCTCATATCGCCGGTCAGCACATTGATCAGCTGCGGCAGCTCGTCCACTTTGTATTTGCGGATATAATACCCCACCCGCGTAATGCGGTTGTCGCGGCCGCCCACCGTGAGTAGGCCGGCCTTATCCGCATTTGTGCGCATGGAGCGGAACTTGAATAATTTAAAGTCCTTCCCGTTTTTCCCGACCCTTACCTGCCTATAAAAAATCCCGCCACGCGAATCAAGTACGATGATGAGGGATATCACCAGGAAAGGGATCAGCAGGAGCGCTAAGCCAAGGAGGGAAAAAAATATATCGAAAAGTCGTTTCAAACTACTAATTACGAATTGTTACTAATTTACGAATCGAGCGTCATTGCGAGGAGGTACGACGAAGCAATCTCCTCTACTAATTACTAATCTGTACTAATTTACGAATCTGTGCGCCGTCATTTCGAGTTCGACCGAAGGGAGAGTATCGAGAAAGTGCGTAAGCTTGTTCTCGATATGCTCGTTCCTCGCTACTCGAACTGACGCTATTAGCAGTTAGCTATAACTACCCAACCACCTTCTTCACCGAGCTTACCACCGCATCCACCACTTTCTTCACCATTTCATCATCCAGGTTATAAAAGATCGGGAGGGAGATTTCGCGGGAGTAGTTATCAAATGTTACGGGATAATTCTTTACATCGTACCCAAGCTTTGCATAAAAGCTCATCATGGGCACGGGAATAAAATGCACGTTCACGGAAACATCACAATCGAAGATCTCCTTGATGATGGCATCCCGCTGCGCCTCGCTGATGCCTTTGATCCGCAAGGGGTACAGGTGATAGCAGCCTTCCGTATCTCCCTTGCTCAGCACCGGCAGCTGCGCCCAGCTGTAATCGGCTAATGCAGCCGAATACTGTTCGCAGATCACTTTTCTTCTCGGCAATGTATCGCTGTCGTAACGCTCCAGCTCTATCTGCCCGATCACCGCCATAATATCGGTCATGTTGCATTTATAGCCCGCTTCCACAATATCGTAGCGCCAGTTTCCCTTTTGTGTTTTTGCGAGCGCGTCCTTATCCTGGCCGTGCAGCGTTTTTACGCACAAGGCTTTGTATACAGCTTCGTTATCAAAAGGTGCGGGCAGGTTCAATGCAACGGCGCCGCCTTCCGCAGTCGTGAGGTTCTTCACCGCGTGGAAGGAGAACACCGAGATGTCGGTTAAGGAGCCTGCCCTCTTTCCCTTGTACCATGCGCCGAATGAATGCGCCGAATCGGAAAGTACCAGGATGCGCCCGAGCATTTTCTGCTCTTCGGTTGCCGCGCTGAAAGTTCCCGCATGCTTTTTCACCAGCGCGTTGATGGCATCGTAATCGCAGGGATAGCCGCCGAAATCAACCGGCATTACCACTTTTGTTTTTGCGGTGATCGCCTTTTCGATGTTGCCGACGGAGATATTAAAATCATCCGCGTTCACATCCACGAACACAGGCGTTGCCCCGCAATGCATCACCACGTTGGCGGTTGCCGAATACGTATATGCAGGCAGGATCACTTCATCGCCTTCGCTTACGCCGAACCAGCGCAGCATGATCTCGAGCCCTGCTGTGGCGCTGTTGAGGCAGAGGGTGGATGCATTGCCGCAATAAGCTGTAAGCTCCTTTTCAAATTGCTTGGTGCGCGGGCCTGTAGTGATCCAGCCCGACTGAAGCACTTTTGTTACTTCGTCGATGATCTTCTGGTCGATGCGCGGTGGTGAAAATGGGATCATGGTTGTATGATTAGATTTGTTCAATAAAATAACTTTTTTCTTCCGGCGTGGGGATGCGGCAGGTTTCCTTTTTACCGAAGAACCTGTACCTGTTCTTTGCAAACCACCTGTAAACCCCATCGCGTAAAAACGCAGGCACCACCAGGAAAGCAGGCATCAGCCGGTAGGGCCCGTTCAGCTCTTTCGCTATCTGCAGGATGGCGGATGAGCGCATGTAAAATTTCCCCTTCGTATAAAATATCACAGTATCAAGGTCGGTGGCGTCGATCCCATTCCTTTTGAGAAATGCTTTGGCAAATTCCGACTGAAGGGATGAATAATAAATATTTCTCTTTTTATTGTTCGCCCAGATCTTATCAACCGTTGAGTTGCAGAAATTGCAGACACCGTCGAAAAAAACGATGTTATGATCTTTATATTTTTCCATGTTGTTCATACCGTTAAAGTTCCGGAATCCTTTTTCCCGACAAGGCTAAAAAACAACATTGCGTTCATAAAGGCATAAAACATTACGCCAGCCTGCGTTTCGAGCATCGACTCGGGAATAAAATTAAGAATGACCAGGAACAAAAAGACCAGGTAAATGATGCAGCGTTCCCTGAATGCGGGGATCAGCGGGAGAAGAAGGCATCCTAAAAGGATCAGGAACCCGAACACGCCCACAGCTACAAATACCTGGTAAAACTCATTATGCGCATTCAGCCGGTGCTCGAATGCCCCAAGCATTCCCTTTCTCGCATAAGCCCTCAGCAGCATCGGCTTTGCATCGCCGGTGCCTACGCCGGTGAAGAAATTATCGGCGATGAGCTCATTGGCCACGCCCCAAACGAGCATGCGCACTTCCGAGCTCTCATTGCTGGTAACATCGATGCTGGGCTTTGTAAAGGCGGCAATGGCATACTGAACTCGGCTATGGATCACAGGCACATTTCTGGCTACTAAGAACAGTCCGCCAGCCATGCAAAGCACAGCAACAATCCCCGCAATGTATCTTCCCGATCTCCATACATAATAGGAGCCAAAGCAGAGGAACATCAGCACCATCAGGATCACTCCCATTTTAGAGGACAGCAGGATGTTGATGCAGCTAAAGAATAAGATCAGTGCCCAGCTGACAGACACACTGTAGGAAGCGCGTACTATGCCCTTCCTGAGCAGGCCAAGGATGATCCATGCCATCAGGAAATTAAAATACATGGAAACGTAGCTGGTGTGGGCCAGCACGGAAAATGCCTCATAAAAGAATTTATTTTCCCCGGCCGAGAAGAAAAAATAAGCGGCACGCCCCAGGAGGAAAAGGGAGGAAGCAACGCCACCGGCCACAAATGCCTTGAATACGCCATTTATTTTTTCCGCCGTTAATGGCCGTGTTGAAAAGATCCATGGAAACAGGAGGATGGAAAGCTTCACCTCGAGGTCAAACAAACCCTGATCGATATAATGCGTGAATGCCATGCCGGCGATATGGATCAGGTAAAGAGAAGTAAAAAGCCAGCACCATTTGTTACGCAGGATCTGCCCGAATTTATTCTTCAAATCGCCTTCCAGCAGCCAGTTAAGGACAAGCAGCCCGATAAAAACGGGCGTAAGCCTTCCGAAGGGCAGGCAGAATGCGATGCACATGGAAAGGTAATGATACGCCTTTGTATGTATGTCCTTATTTAGCATTAGCGTGTTATTAATTCATCTGTTGCAACCGATCTGCCGAGCAAAAGAAAATGAATGATGCCTTTCAAATAGCCCCAGCCGTAGCTGAAATGCAGGATAAAAAAGCAGCGCATCACCTGCAGCGCCTGCACAAAGCCCGAGCTGATCCTCACCGCGGAATAGCATGCCGCCAGCAGGTACACCAGCAATCCCGCCAGATAGGCAATGCACAAATACCTGTTGAACACGGCACAAACCGCACCCAAAAATAAGTACAGCACAAAGAACAAGGGGATCATCTGCCTTGTGGTGGTCACAGCCTTATGCTTTTTTCCCACATACACTTTCCAGTAGCCATATTGAAAATACTGTTTGAAGAGCTTTTGAAAGGAAGCGCGCACATAGTATTTACAGCGGATCGCGCGGAACAGGTAAATGCGGAACCCGCTCTTCAGCAGGCGATAATTGAATTCATCATCCTGGTTCCTCACCAGCTCTTCATCAAAATACCCGATCTTTTCAAACACTTCTTTCTTATAAGCTCCGAAAGCAACGGTATCCACAAGCCCGTCCTTCGCTCCTGTCCTGAAATGCGCATTGCCCACGCCAAATCCCGACGACATTGCCTTACCGATGATCTCCGAAGCTTCATTCTCATACACATTTTCAATGATGCCCCCGGTGCAGCCGATGTTCTCCTCCATATCGAAGGCCCGGATGCAATTGCTCACGTAATCGGGATACAGCTCGGAATGCGCGCCGAGGATGACCTTTACGTCGGCATCCGACTTCCTGATCCCGAGGTTAAGCGCAAAAGGCGTGGTCTGCTTTTCATTCAGCAGGTAATGGATATTTTTATGCAGTGCGGCATAGCCGTTAACGATCTCAATTGTTTTGTCGGTGCTTTTCCCGTCGCATACAAACACTTCCAGCAGCTCCTGCGGATAATCCTGCGCAAGGATAGAATCAAGGCAAAGCCCAATGTACTTTTCCTCGTTGCGGCAGGGGATCACGATCGCTACTTTCTTATTCATAATTTAGAAAAAGCATTAATGTGCTGTCCGATGGCCGTCACCGTATGGTCCGCTACAGTTGAATTGCTCCCGACCATGGTGCCGATCGATAAGTGAACGTTATTGCCGATCACGCTTTCATGGTCAACCACCACGCCTGCATTTACGATCGTATTCTCACCGATGGTGCTGAACGCGCTCACAACGGCATTTGCAAGGATCACAGAACCGGGCTTCAGCTCCGCAGTGCCTGCAACAGCTGCCGAAGAATGGATCACCGTTGCCGGCTTCAGTATGTTGGAGAGCCTGTTGAACAGCTCTTCGCGCACTTTATTATTTCCGATAGCGACGATAAAATAATCGGCATAGGATTTTAACTTATCGAGGTTATCCTGGTGAAGGATCACCTTGTAGCCGGGTGTTACCACCGTTCCCACAGGCACGTTCGCATCCACGAACCCTGCAATGCGGTAATCGCCGCTGCTTTCAACCGCATCACAAACAACCTTCGCATGGCCGCCCGCACCGATAATTACAAGTTTAGGATTCATTTTTTCCCTGTTAACGATTTATATTTCTTCTCCACGGCCAGCATGTTTGCCGACCAGATGCCGCGCTCCGCAATGATCCTTTTATTCAAAGGCAAAGCTCTCTGCTGCAGCTCTTCATAATGCAGGTATGAATTTACGATTTTCTCCGCTAATCCCTTTACATCATTTATCTGCACAAGGAACCCATTCTTCCCGTTCTCTATCCACTGCGTATTTGCAGGGATCTCGGTGGCAATGCAGAAGGTACCGCAGGCCATCGCTTCATTCAGGGAAATGTTATTGCCGTCCGAAAGGGAAACGGAAATAAAGAGCTGCGAAGCCCTGAGCGTTTCCGCGATCACAGGCTGAGGCACCTTTCCGAAAAATCTCACCTGCGCATCCAGGCCCTTCTGGCTGATCAGCGCTTCGATCTCCGGCTTTAAGGAGCCTGCGCCGATCATGTTAAGCTGCAAATTGGGGATCTTTTCTTTCGCTATCGCTACCGCATTGATGAGATGCGGAATGTTGTACACCGGCTCAAAATTGCGGGTGCTGGTGATCACGAACTTATCTGCCGGCAGGTTTCTTCCGCGGTCGTTGAACACTTCCGGGTCGATCCCGAACGGAACGGTATCTGTTTTCGCGGCAGGCACTCCCATTTCCACCATCGCTTTTTTCATGTGGTCGGCCATGGCTGTGATCCAGTCGGCACGCGAAAAAGCGAATTTCAGCAGCAGCTTATAGATCAACGATTGCTTCGGGCTGATGAGCACATCGGAGCCGAGGGCGGTGATCACATACGGATGAAAACCGCAGAGCGCGCCGGTGATGCCGTAGCTGGTGGCGTAATGGGCATGAAGGATGTCGGGACGGATCTTTTTCAGCAGCTTCTTCACCTCGCGGAATTTCAGCAGCACTTTCCAGTTGCCGCCCGAAACGGCAATGTTGCCGGAGCTGATAAAATGCGTCTGCACATTTTCGATCTCCGCTTTTTTAAATGAGATCAGGTGGACTTCATGCCCGAGCGAAGCGAAATGCCTGCACCAGCGCACTACGTGAATGCTTTCCCCGTCGGCAAAATAGCAGATCCTCATTTCAGCAGCCCTTTCTGCTTATAATATGCAATAGTATTTTCCAGGCCGTTTTTTATTCCGTAAGGATAGCGGAACACACTTTTCAGCGCCGAGTCATCATACTCCACTTTGTTGGATACCGCGTTGAATTTCCTGAGGCCGATCATGCCCATAAAATTAATTAAAAACTGCGGCACTGTGACGGTGTTTTTCTTTTTATGAAGCCCAGCCGCAATAAGGGCTGTAAAGTCATCAAGGCTCATGGATTCTCCCACATTGTATGTTCCCGGGCGGGCCGATGGATCGGTAAATGCGAGGATGGCGGCAGTGAGGTCTTTCACATACACATAGTTCACCATCGCGCCGGGGCTTTGCAGCAGCGGTTTTCCGGATGCTATGTGCTGCATCATATTCAGCAGTGCATTGAAGGGATGCAATTCCCCGAATACATTGGTAGGCCGGAGGATCACGAGCCGGAAGCCATGCTTTACACTCGCCTCTTTCAGCAGGCGCTCCGATTCCAGCTTGGTGCGCTCGTATTCATTCTTCGGATCGCAGGCAGACTGCTCATCCACGGCAACGGGCCTGCTTCTGTACTGCATGCCTACCACTCCAACGCTGCTCAGGTGGATCAGCTTCGGAACCTTGTTCCGCACCATAGCAGCGATCAGCTTTTTGGTGCCTTCTATATTTGTTTCCGCCAGCCGGGCAGTGTTCCTTACCTCGGCAGCGGTGTTGATCAATACGTCGATCCCGGCGAGTGCTTTTACCAGCGAAGCCTCCTCATTCAGGTCGGCCTGCATTATTTTTACCCCTGCCGGCAGCGGGATCTTTTTAGTAAGGTCCCTTGTGATCACGCTGACCTGAAAACGCGATGGATCGATGCCATCCAGCAAATGCTGCCCGACAAATCCGCTCGCTCCTGTGATCAGCACGTTAAGCATCTTTCTTCTCCTTTTTTACAAACAGTGATGAAAAATAAATGATGACGGTGGGGATGATGAGCGCTTCAAAGATCAATGCCTTGTATGCTTCCGGGCCGCTGCGCATTAATGTTGGCAGCTGGGCTGTAAATACAAGCATCCCTATGATAAAGAGCAGTTTCATGAATTTATTGCGGATCTTTTTCAGCTCATGCATCTTGTTGAAGAACCATGACCAGAGGAAGCCAAGCAAAGCACCGCCTGCCAGCACGCCAGGCAGGCCAAAGTTAGCATACCAACCGCTTGCGTGGTGAATGGTATAGCCCTGGCCCTTCAGGGCATGAACGCTCTGAACATAATATTCATAAGAATCCTGCGGCCTGTTTGGAAGCACTACCCTTGGCACCAATGAATATATAAAGCTCCAGATGCTTGAGCCATAAGTAAAGGGCACATCCTGGGAAACCAAGCCGTACATGGAAAAATGCGCACTGAACATTTCATTGCTGAACAGGAAGGCCAGCGTAGAGCTTTTAACGGAGAATTCAGTGTATTCAATAACCTGGTCGATGTGAAGCTCCAGCCCGGTTGTATCAAAGTAACGCGTAAGCCATTGGGGTGAATAGGCGCGCAACCCATCGTTAAAAAGCATGGGTGTAAATATGATGGCAATAAGCATTACAATGGGCTGCCATTTTATTTTGCCGGATACGTTGCTGACATAAAACAATGCGCCGAATATTCCGGCAAACAGGATCTCCCGCTTGTTGCCTAAAAGAAGCAGGTACCCTTCAACGAAGAACACGCAGAAGATGTAAAACCAAAGATTTGCTTTTGAGTTGTCGCCCGTGATGTATTTCCCGTTCTTCCCGCTGATATAAGCGATGAGCCCAATGTACAGGGAGATCACAATGCAGAAATTGATGAGCTGGTGCAGCGTGGAGAACCGCCCCGGCTGAAGGCGCGTAACCACGTAAATGGACTGGTTAAACTTAGCTGCTACAAGCACTTCGTTCCAGACCAGCATGCAGCTCACAATAGCGCCGCCGATACAGGCTGCAATGAGGATCTTGTGGTTGATGTAAACCGGATCCGGAACAGGTTCGAGGACATTCGCTTTTTTAGCAACATAAAGCACAACCGCCTGGAGACTGATCATAAAAAGTCCGTAATACAAAATGCTAAGCAGGTAACTGTTATCAAGATGGATAAAAAACAGCGCTTCACGGTAATGATAATAATGCACGCCGAAATCTTTCCCCATATCGTTGGTGAGCAGGTCAAAAATAATGATCCATGCACCGGCAAGCGTCCAGTAATAGATGAGGGCGATCCCAAGCACAAAAGCCGGCTCGTTCGTTTTTTTCCAGATCTTCCAGGTAAGGAAGAAAATGAGGAGGCTTAGTACTGACAAAAGCGCGTAGTGCATCATATCAGTGCGATTGATTTGTTTTAAATATTTTACCCGTTTCCAGGTACGTCAGCACTCCCAGCAGGGAAAGGGAAAATCCGAATGCGATCAGTATATAATAATAATTGAACCCGAGCACTTCGGTGAGATAGGCCAGGCCCGTAAAAAGCACGAAGCATACAAAGATATTACGCGTGTTCACCGCTTTCACATGATAGGCATCGAGGATGCTCCGCAGCGAAATGTAAACGGCATAGCCCACGCAGGCCGGCATCACGATCCTTACAACAGTAACAAGCGCGGGATAATCGCCATTCATGTAAAGGCTGATCAGCGGTGATGCGAATACTTCCACGATCAGTAATCCAAGCCCCGAAACAACCAATGTGAGGATTAAGATCTCCTTCGAATATTTTTTCAGCGAGGTATAATCCCTTGCGGCGATGGCCTTGCTGGCTTGCGGCAGCAGCAGCAGGCAGATGGGGCCGAATGCCGCGCCGATCATGTTCAGCAGCGAGATCGCGAAAGCGGCATTGCCGGCAGAGTCGAGATTATCGTTCACGAGATGCGCCATAAAATAAGTGGGCAATGCGAAAAAAGCGCCTAAGGCAACATCGCCGGGCACCCGCTGCAGGCCGTATTTCAGCAGCTCTTTCCCTGACTCGAACAAATGTTCTTTTACAGGCTTCAGCTTCAGCACGATGTAAATAAAAAAGATGAGCGATACGAACATCCATGCAAATCCGGTAAGCAGCAATACATGGTAAATGTTCTTTCCAAAGGCGAAGATCGTCATCGGCACCAGGCCCATATTGAGCAGCTGCAGGATGTTGGCGCTGTTCATCCTGATCTCCCCGCGGAAAAAGGAATAGCAGAGCGAATGCAGCACCATGCCTCCCAGCATGATCAGCAAGGGAAAAATAAGCGTATAATACGATTCGTTCCCGAAAAAGAGATAGGAGAGCTGGTGATCAAAGAGCATGAACGCCACGGAAACAAGCAGCATCACCACTGCAAGAATGAGGAATGCGGAATAGAAATAGGAAGAGATCTTTTTGGTAAGGTTGTTCGCGGAAGCAATGGCAATATACCTTGGCAATCCTACGCCAAATCCCATGATGAGCAGGGGCTGGATAAAGGAAAGTGTTCGCCTGCAGATGGAATATTCATTGAAGCCATCTTTCCCGAATGAGCCAGCAGCCAGCTTGTAAACCAACACCCCGCTAATCAGTACAGCAAATTCCGTAATGTAGGTAAGAACATAATTCTTAGACAAAAAGATGCTGTTTCTCATTCCTGTTTAATTGAACAGAGGCTAATAGAAGCGGGATACAGAAGGATCCTTATTTAGCGTAATTCACCGCTCTTGTTTCACGGATCACAGTCACTTTCACCTGTCCGGGATACGTCATTTCTGTCTGGATCCGCTGGGAAATATCGAAGGACAATGTTTCCGAATCCTTATCGGTCACCTTATCGCTGGATACGATCACGCGCAGTTCGCGGCCTGCCTGGATAGCATAGGTTTTTTCAACGCCGGGGTATGATAATGCAAGCGCCTCAAGGTCTTTCAAACGCTTGATATACTGCTCCACCACCTCGCGCCTTGCGCCGGGACGTGCGCCGCTGATGGCATCACAAACCTGCACGATCGGTGCGATGAGCGTGTTCATTTCAATTTCATCGTGGTGGGCACCGATAGCGTTGCACACTTCAGGCTTTTCCTTGAATTTTTCTGCCAGCTGCATCCCGAGGATCGCGTGCGGCACTTCCGGCTGGTCATCCGGCACTTTACCAATATCATGCAGCAGTCCCGCACGTTTTGCCATCTTCACATTCAATCCTAATTCCGCAGCCATGGTCGCGCAAAGGTTTGCCACCTCGCGGGAGTGCTGTAATAAGTTCTGTCCGTATGAGGAACGGTATTTCATCCTGCCGACCATGCGGATCAGCTCCGGATGCAATCCATGAATTCCCAAATCAATAGTGGTACGTTTTCCGATCTCGATGATCTCCTCCTCGATCTGCTTCTTCACCTTTTCCACAACTTCCTCAATACGTGCCGGGTGAATGCGGCCGTCGGTCACCAATTGGTGCAGCGATAAGCGTGCGATCTCCCTTCTTACAGGATCGAAGCCGGAAAGAATGATCGCCTCAGGGGTGTCATCCACAATGATCTCGATGCCGGTGGCAGCTTCAAGCGCGCGGATGTTACGTCCTTCGCGGCCGATGATGCGCCCTTTGATCTCGTCGTTCTCGATGTTGAATACAGATACTGAATTTTCAATGGCATGTTCTGTGGCAACGCGCTGTATGGTCTGGATCACGATCTTCTTCGCTTCCTTGTTCGCGTTGATCTTGGCTTCCTCAACAATGTCCTTGATGTGCGACATCGCATCTGTCCTTGCTTCCGCTTTCAGGCTTTCCACCAGCTGCGCTTTAGCATCTTCCGCCGACAGCCCGCTTAATGTTTCCAGCTGCTCCACCTGGCGGCGGTGGAACTTTTCCACTTCCTGCTGCTTCACGGTGATCACTTCCAGCTGATGGGTTAAGTTCTGGCGGAGGGTATCCAGCTCAGCATCCTTGCGCTGCACCTGCTCCTGCTTTTGCGAAATGGTTTGTTCCTTCTGCTTGATCTTGTTCTCGGCAGCCTGGATCGCATTGTTCTTTTCGTTGATCAGCTTCTCATGCTCCGCTTTCAGCTGCAGGAATTTTTCCTTGGCAAGCAGGTTCTTTTCCTTGATCAGCACTTCTCCTTTTGTCTCAGCTTCCTTTATAATGCTGTCGGCCTTTTTTTCATTTGCTTTTTTTATTAGCATAAATGCTATCGCTGCTCCAAGGCCTAAGCCTACTATTAAAGCTGCAATGATCAGTATTGTGTCCATAAATTTTTAAAAAATTAAACGTTCATAAAAAATCCCGCAATGTTCTCTGGCCAATATTAGCCATTTGCCGGGCAAGCACGAACCGTTACGGGAAAATGTTGTTTACAATGGATTGTTAAAAAACCGTAAACTCAGATGGAATCATCCTCTTTTTGAAGGTATTTGGAAACAAACAGGTCGAGCTGGTTGAGCTCATCCTGCTCCGGCGTTTTCTTCGGTGCGCTCTGTTGAGTAGCCAGCAGGTTCAGCGCGCTCATGGCAAGCAAGTCCTGCTTGTCGCGCACTGAATAATTGACCTCAAACTCCTTCACCTTCTCGTTGATCATTTTGGCGGCGGTAAGCACAGCCTGCTCATCTTCCTGCTTTACAGTAAGTGGGTAGGTGCGACCCGCGATCAAAATCTTTAACGATACTTCAGCCATATCTATGGTTCCGGGTTTCTGGTTGTATTACCGGATCTGCCGGCATCTTTAACCTGAAACGTTTCTTTTTTTACTTCAAAAGAGCAATGCAATCATCTATTTCCTGCACAAGCTCATTAATCTTTAGTTTCGTATCTGTAATTATAGTGTTCTGTTCTTCTGATTTTTTTTGCTCCAGCTCCATCTTGCTCTTCTGCAAAGCTTCAATGGCGGCTCTCTGCTCCTCCACAGTTTTCTGCAGGCTCAGCTTATCCGCGTTCAGTGAATCGTTCTCCTGTTTAAGCTGCTGATGAAGCTTTACCAGTTTTTCGATCTTTCCTTTCAGATCAGTGATTGTCGGAGCTAATTCGTTCATAATCAATAATTAATGTCTGGTTACCTGATTTGCCACAAATATATATAATAATTCCTTAATCCGGATACTATATTCTGATTTCAGGGGCTATTTTTCAAATTCCCCTATCTTTGCACCCATGCTCAAAAAACTGCTCCCCGCCCTTCTTCTTTTGTTAATTTCCAAGGGCGGGTTTGCGCAAGGTCCTTACCCTGCAGGCTATTTCCGCTCACCGGTAGATACGGCCATAGCGCTGGCGGGGAATTTCGGGGAGATTCGCCCCAACCACTTTCATGCAGGCTTCGACATCAAGACCAACGGAAAAGAAGGCATGCCTGTTTACGCTGTGGCGGATGGCTATATTTCCCGCATCAAGATCTCGCCCTATGGCTATGGCAAGGCGCTTTACATCAGGCACCCGAACGGATACACCAGTGTTTACGGGCATCTGCAGAGCTTCGGCACAGGCATCGCGGACTTCACCCGCAAAACACAATATTACAAGGAATCCTACGAAATCGATACGCTCATGGAGCCCGAGCAGATCCCCGTAAAAAAAGGCCAGCTCATCGGCTTGTCGGGCAACACCGGCGGCTCGCAGGGCCCTCACCTCCATTTCGAGATCAGGGAAACCGCCACCGAAATGCCACTGAACCCCTACCTGTTCGGCTACAGGGTTCCCGACAATGTGCCTCCAAAGATCACGACAGTTGTGATCTACCCGTTTGAAGAAGGTTCCGTGAACGGCAGGCATACACCAAAAAAAATAAAAATTACGTATCAGAAGGGCCGGCATTCCCTTTTAAATAAAATGGATACGATCACGGTGAATGGCAGCATCGGCTTTGGGATAGAAACTTATGACACGGAGAACCGCTCTTCCAACCAGAACGGCGTTTATTCCATCGAACTGCAGGCGGGCGGGAAACGCATTTATTATTATGAGATGGAGAAGTTCAGCTTCGAAAAAGCCCGCTATGTAAATGCGCACATCGATTATGCCGAAAAGCAAAAGCACAACGACAAGATCCAGAAATGTTTTTTATCGAAGAACAACCAGCTCGGCATTTATAAGGATGTGCTGAACAACGGCCTCATCAGCTTTACGGACGACTCGGTGCATTGGATCCGGTACATTGTGAAGGACTATGCAGGCAATACAAGCGAGCTAATGCTGAAAGTAAAAAGCAGGCCGAAGGCCACACCAACAAAGGAAACCACAGCCATCTTAAATCCTGCCTTGTACTTCGACTGCAGCAAAGAAAATAACTTTTCGAAGGAGGATGTTCAGGTGAGCATCCCCGCAAATGCTTTATACGACGACATTCCGCAATTCAGCTATTCAAGGCCATCTTCCGTAAAAGGCAGCTTCTCCCCGCTTCACCGCATCCAGGATGCTGAAACAGCCCTGCAGAAAGCCTATACGCTAAGCATCCGTCCGAATCACCTTCCCGATACGCTGCAGCCAAAGGCATGCATTGTTTCCGTAAATGAGAAAGGCGGCAAAACATACGAGGGCGGCAGCTACAAAGATGGCTGGGTAACCACGCAGACTAAATCATTCGGCAATTTCACCGTTGCGGTTGATACCATCCCGCCACGCATCCGCACCGCTTTCAACTATGTTCCGAAAACCACTGTGGACCTCAGCAAGGCCAAAACGATCGGGATCATTGCAAGCGATAACTTAAGCGGGATCAAAAAGTACAGGGCGAAGATCGATGGCAACTGGGTGCTGTGTGAATATGAATTTAAAAAAGACCTGCTGTTCTATACCTTTGATGATACGATGGAAAAAAGGGCGCATACCTTTGAGATCGAAGTAACAGATGATAAAGGGAATGCGAGTGTGCTGATGTTTAGCTTTAAGAGGTAGTTGTTTTTTTACCACGGAGGAACAGAGAGCACGGAGAGACACGGAGAGGTTATAGAGAATACGGAGGAAGCTTCGCTTCTGTAAAGGTTATTGCGTGCGCTGTCATTTAAATACTTGCAGCGCCGGCTCCCTCCTCGTAGGAGGGTTGGGGTGGTACAGGTTGCCACCACCCCTAACCCCTCCTGGCAGGAGGGGAATGGATCCTGCACGAAATGGTAATTCGAAAACACATCAACAATAGAAAATTTAATTTTAAGAATTAGCAGGATCCGCTCCCTCCTCGTAGGAGGGCTGGGGTGGTGGTACAAACAAACATTCAAATGAAACACCTATTATTACTTCATGGCGCTATCGGCGCAAAAGACCAGCTGCAGCCATTAGCCGAGATGCTCAAAGAAAAATTCATTGTGCACACGCTTAATTTCAGCGGACACGGCGGTGCAAAAATGCCGGAAGAATTTTCAATTGAAGCATTCGCTGCTGATGTGCTTGCTTATTTAAAAGCGAACAGCATTCAGCAAGCCAATATCTTCGGTTACAGCATGGGCGGCTATGTGGCGCTGTACCTTGCAAAGCATCAGCCGGAGAAAATGGAAAAGATCTTTACGCTTGGCACTAAGTTCCTCTGGTCGCCGGAAATTGCCGCGAAGGAAATAAAAATGCTGGATGCCGGGAAGATCGCCGAAAAACTCCCCGCATTTGCAGAAGCCCTTGAAAAGCGCCATGCGCCGAACGACTGGAAGGATGTATTAAAAAGAACGACAGAGATGATGACTGCCCTCGGCAATAAAAATGTATTGGGCAAGGCTGATTATAATAGCATTGAACATCCTGTGCTTATTGGCATTGGCGATAAGGATACAATGGTAACACTCGAGGAAACCATTGATGTATACCGCAGCCTTAAAAATGCAAGTCTCATTGTGTTCCCGGGAATGCAGCACCCCATCGAAAAAGCAGATCAAGGCTGGCTGGCTGATGAAATAAGCCGCTTTTTTTAAGCAGGAGATTCTTCACTCTGCTATGCTACGTTCAGAATGACAAAAATAAATTTTCAAAATCCTGTAACATTCCCCTCCTTCCCGTATCAAAAGAATAAACAAACTCAAAAAAACCATGAAAAAGTTTATTCTTCTTATTATCATCCTCGCTTTATGCGCATTTATCAATGTATTCGGACAATCGGCATTTCCCTTCGATGTTAAGATCAGCGGCGAAGGCAAATCAAGCATGATCCTCATCCCCGGGCTTTCCTGCTCGGGAGAAGTATGGAACGAAACACTGGAGAATTTCAATAAAGATCACAAATGCTATACGATCACCTTCCACGGCTTTGCAGGAACTAAGGCCGACAGTACAACCAGCTTCAAGAACTGGGAAGCTTCGATCGCCCGTTACATCACCGAAAATAAAATTGAAAAGCCGGTGATCGTCGGGCACAGCATCGGCGGCGGAATGGCCATGCTGCTTGCTTCCGATTACCCGCAGTTGATCGGGAAGATCGTTGTGGTGGATGCGCTGCCCTGCCTTGGCGCTTTGTCGAATGCGGCTTACGCAGCACAGAAAGATCCCGATTGCTCCATGCTTGTAAAGCAGTTCCAGGGAATGGACGACAAGCAGTATTACCAGATGCAGAAAAGGTCAATGCCTTCGATGATGGCCGACACCACTCACCTGCAGCAGGCGATCGACTGGTCGGTTAAGTCGGACCGCAAAGCCATTGCAGAGATCTATTGCCAGTTCCTGAACACCGACCAGCGGGAAAGCATTTCAAACATTAAATGCCCCTCGCTTGTATTGCTGGAAGCGCCTTTTGCAAACATGAAGCCGGTGATCGAAGAGCAGTTCAAAAACATGAAGGCCGCGCAACTGAAGTATTCAGACAAAGCCCTGCACTTCATCATGTACGATGATACAAATTGGTATCTTGCACAGCTTGATTCTTTCCTGCGCTAAAAATGGAATTCGAAGAGATCTATAACACTTACAGCCCGAAGGTATTCCGCCTCTGTCTCGGCTATGTGAACGACCGCGACTGGGCCAAGGATCTCACGCAGGAAACCTTCATCCAGGTTTGGCAGCACCTTGCGAAGTTCAGGAATGAATCTTCCGTCGGCACCTGGATCTTCCGCATCGCCTCCAACATCTGCCTTCGCCAGATCGACCGCTCTTCACGGATGCCAAAGGCGGAAGTGCCTTTCCAGGTGGAAGACAAAAATGATGATACAAAGAATGAGCAGGTGGAGCTGCTGTACAAATGCATCGGCATGCTGGAGGAAACCGACAGGCTGATCATCTCGCTGGTGCTGGAAGACCTGCCGCAAAAGGAGATCGCGGGCATCACGGGGATTTCGGAAGGAAACCTGCGCGTGAAGATCCACCGCATCAAGCAAACATTAACACAAAAATTCAATGAGCATGCAAAACTTTGATGAACTGAAAAACATGTGGCAGCAGGCCGGAAGCGGGAACGAGCTTCCCGATGCGGCGGCTGTGCTTGCAAAGGTGGAAGCGGTAAGAAAGAAAATGATCCGGAAGAACATTCTCCTGGTCATCATGCTGGCATTTACATTCGCCTTCATCACTTGGATCGGCTTCCATTACGATTTCGAGCTGCAGAGCACCCGCATTGGCATTGTGATCACGCTGGTTGCAATCGTAACCGGGATGCTTTTTAGCACAAAGCTCGCGAGGCTATTGCTGAAGCAGAACGACCCAACGCTCAGCAACAGCGAATACCTGCAGCAGATGATCGCGTTCCGGAACAGCCTGCGACTGATCCAAACCAAAGGCATTACGTTTTACTTTATACTTCTTACAACCGGACTTATTCTCTACATGTACGAGTTTGCCTCACGTAACCTTACTTTCGGGATCAGCGTGTACAGCATCACATTGGGATGGATCGCATTCAACTGGTTTTACCTGCGCAAACGCGCGGCCCTGAAACAGGAAAAGGAGATCAGCGCGCAGATCGCAGCGCTGGAAGGACTGAACAATAATTTAAAAAAGGATTGAGCTACTCCTCTACTTTGTGATGAAGTGATTCCTCCGCCACCTTTTTGATGGCATCATCCGAGGCTTCATCGCCAAGGTATTTTTCAATGGCGCGGTGCCCCACATAGATCATCGGAGTTAATACCACTGCAATGATCAGCTTAAAAGTATAGCCTGTAAGCGCCGCGTTGAGGAATACCGCGGTGGTCATTTTTCCCGGCAGCCAGAAGGCGATCCCGAGCACAATGAAGGTATCGATGAGCTGCGAAACAATAGTAGATCCGGTGCTCCGGAGCCAGATCATCTTTCCTCCCGTTTTATCGCGCAACAGCCAGAAAATATAAACATCCACGAGCTGTGACACAAGAAAAGCGATGATGCTCGCCACTATGATCCAGAGGCTTTGTCCGAACACCGCAAAGAACTGCGCATCCGTAACCGTGGATATTCCCACCGCTGCCGGCACATTGATCGCAAACAACAGAATAATGAATGCATACGCGATCAGCGATGCGGTGATCAGCGATAATTTGCGCACACCACTCCTGCCATAATATTCATTGATCAAGTCGGTGGTTAAAAACACAACCGGCCATGGAATGATCCCGATGCTCATGATAAATGGCCCCATTCCGAATACCGGCCCGATCTGGATCAACTTTCCGCCGATCAATTCAGCCACTACCGCGTTGGTGATAAACAAGCCGGCAAGGATGATAAAAACGAGTTCTCTCTTTGTCTTAAACATACAGATAACGAATATTTTACGAATTTACGAATTGTACGGATAGCGAATCTGTACGAATTTACGAATTGAACGTCATTGCGAGGAGGTACGACGAAGCAATCTCTCCATCTCTCCTACGAAATACGAATTTTTACGAATTTACGAAATACGAATCCTCCCCATCATCATCCCTGTGCAGGATGCATTCCCCTCTTGAGAGGGGTTAGGGGTGTGTTTTTACAGCTAATTACGAATCTCTACGAATTACAAACTATCCAAAAACTCCTTAAGCGCCCCATAAATATAATCCAGGTCCTCATTGCTGATGCAATACGGCGGCAGCACATATACAATATTTCCCAGCGGGCGAAGAATGATCCCTCTTTCAATAAAGAATTCCGAAATATGCTCCGCAAGTGAATTCAGGTAATGCGTTTGCTCTCCCGTTTTTATTTCAAATGCCAGGATGGTTCCCAATTGCCTTGCATCGGCAAGCCTCGCGTGCGATTTGATTTCATCCAGGAACGCAGCATGTTTTTCCGTAATGCGTTCAATATTTTCAAATGCTTCCGGCCGGTCGAACAGGTCCATGCTGGCCAGCGCGGCTGAGCAGGCTGTTGCATTGGCTGTGTAAGAATGCCCGTGAAAAAAGGTTTTCATTTTATCATCGCTCAGGAAAGCATCGTAAATAAATTGTGCGCAGCTGGTTGCTCCCAGCGGCATCACGCCCCCGGTAATGCCTTTGCTCATGCAGATGATATCGGGCTTGTTCTGTAAATGATCGCTTGCAAAGAATTTCCCGGTGCGACCGAAGCCCGTCATCACCTCATCGGCGATCGTGATCACCTGCTTGTCGCGGCACAGCTGAATGAGCGTATCAAGCGCCTCTGCGGCATACATCACCATTCCGCCTGCCCCCTGCACCAGCGGCTCAAAGATAAAGGAAGACACATCCTGATGTTCCAGCGCCTCCTTCATCGCCTGTATGGATTCCTTTTCCCTACCGCTTACCGGAACGGGGATCGCGATCACATCAAACAACAATTTGGAGAAGGGAAGATTAAATGCATTCCGCGCGCCAACACTCATTCCGCCGAAGGTGTCGCCGTGATAGGCATTTTCAAAAGCGATCACTTTGGTACGCGGGATATCGCGGTTGCTCCAGTACTGGAAAGCCATTTTCAGCCCTACTTCCACTGCCGTGGAGCCGTTATCGGAATAAAATATCTTCGACTGATTTTCCGGCAGCCGCTTCAAAAGCCGCTCTGCCAGCTGAACGGCAGGCTCATGTGTAAAGCCGGAGAAGATCGCATGCTCCAGGGTACGTAATTGCTCTGAGATCTTTTCAGCTAAATACGGATGGCTGTGCCCGTGAATATTCACCCACCAGCTGGCAATGCCATCGATGTAGCGCTTCCCGCTGTCATCATAAAAATAAGCGCCTTCGCCTTTTACGATCGCAATTGGCAAGGGCGCCGTTTTCAATTGTGTGAAAGGGTGCCACACCGCATGCTTATCTCTCTCCTGTAAGTTCATAAATAAAGGATGTTCAATGGAGGGTAAATATCGGGATTTTTATTTATGTCCGCATGACGCCCTGCTGGCAGAGTTTTGTTATTCTGATCGCAACGCAGTGGAGAGAAGAATCTCAAAAAGGAGATGCTTCCTTCGTCAGCATGACAAACAATCGGATATAGATAAAAAAAGCGAAGAATGATCTTCGCTCCGTTTTTTTATCTGTGAGGCTATACCGCAACCGTTTGCAAATACTCGAACTCATTTGCATAGTTCTTAATGATCTCCGGTGTAAGGTCCTTTTCTTTGTTGATCCTTCCCAGCACTTTGAGCTGGCAATATTCCATGATAATGTCCTGTGAAAGCTGGTGAGGCGCGCCGTTAAATACAACACCCAGGATTTTAAGGCCCCTGTTCTTTAATGCGTCGATGGATAAAAGCGTATGATTGATGCTGCCCAGGTAATTCTGGATCACCAGCACCACCTCCGCATCAAACTGTTTGATCATATCGATCATGAACTCCGTGCGGTTCAATGGCACCATCAATCCGCCGGCGCCTTCAATGATGAGCGTATTATCCGTAGCAGGCAATGTGAGCTCGCTGAGCCTGATCTCGATGTCTTCCAATTCCGCAGCGGCGTGTGGCGACATGTATTGCTTCAGCATATATCCTTCGGGATGAAATTTACTTTCGGAGTTCGACACCCATTTCTGAACCTTTGCAGTATCAGTCGAGAAGAAGCTTCCTGTCTGAACAGGCTTCCAGTAGTCGGCTCTGAGAGCTTCCACCAGCACCGACGAAACAACGGTTTTGCCCACATCTGTCCCGATCCCGGTAACGAATAATTTTCTCATAAATAGATTTTACGTCTGTGTTTCAACGAAATTAATGAAAATTTGTTTACTTAAGCACGAAATAAGAGAGGCAGTTTTTAACTTCTAATTGTTGGTAAGTGGCTATTAACGGAAGCAATTAAGCGACCAAGCTCTTCGCCGGTGTTAAAAAGGTGCAGGCAAATGCGGAGGCGCTCCCTTCCTTTCTGCACGGTTGGGCTGAGGATCGGGCGCACATCGAAGCCATCCTTTTGCAGCAGGGCGGCAAGGTTCTTTACATCATCGTTTCCCGGTACCACGATGCACTGGATCGGGCTGTTACTGGCCGTGAGGCTGATGGCGGGATTTGCAGCGGCCTTTACTTTAAACTCCGCGATCAGGCGGTGGAGCGAATCGATGCCGGGCTGGCTTTTTGCCAACAGCTCGTAAGCCTGGTTCACCGCCACAAGGCTGTGCAGCGGCAATGCAGTGGTATAAATGAATGCACGGGAAAAATTCACAAGGTAATCACGCAGGAGCGGGCTCCCGAGCACAATGGAGCCATGGCAGCCAAGGGCCTTTCCAAAGGTATGCACACGGGCAAACACTTCTTTTTCCATGCCCAGCTGCTGTACCAAGCCTTTGCCGCCATTTGTGGTAACGCCGGTGGCATGGGCCTCGTCCACCACGAGGTTTGCATTGTATTTTTTACAAAGTTCAAGGATCTCCGGCAGCAGGGCTTCGTCTCCATCCATGGAATAAATGCTTTCCACCGCCACGTAAACGGCGCCTTCCGCGATCTTCAGGCGCTCCTCGAGGTGAAAAAGGTCGTTGTGGCGGAACATGAACGCCGCGGCTGCCGACATTTTTATCCCATCGTGCACCGAAGCATGGATCAATTCATCATAAATAATGGAAGCATCTTTTTGCCCGATAGCAGAGAACAAGCCTACATTGGCATCATAACCGGAATTATAGATCAGCCCGGATGCCGCACCATGAAAAGCCGCGATCTTCTTTTCAAGATCTTCAGCATACTTGCTGTTTCCCGACAGCAGGCGTGAGCCGCCGGAACCGTTCAGCTGAACAGGAAGCGAGTTGTATTCTTCGTCGATGGCAGCCCTCAGCTCCGCCGAGCCGGCAAACCCAAGATAGTCGTTACTGCAAAGGTCGATAAGGTGCGAATGATTGACAAGCTGCCGGAAAGCATTGTGCTCTCTGCGCTTATCAAGGGATTTCGATAAATACTGATCGGCAGAAAAGCTCATAATGCAAATTTAAAATTCCGGGATTTCCTTATGCTTCCACCGGCAGCTTGGAGACCGGCTGCTCCGTTCCCTTGAATGCTTTACGCGGGCTTAAGCCGAAGATCTTGAACATCTCCATATCCTCCGAAAACTCTGGATTTGGCGTGGTCAGCAGCTTATCGCCGGCAAAAATGGAATTGGCGCCTGCCAGGAAGCACAATGCCTGCCCTTCGAGCGACATCTGCGTTCTTCCGGCGGAAAGGCGCACAACGGTTTTAGGAATTACAATGCGTGTGGTAGCGATCATGCGAACCATGTCCCAGATGGGTACCAGGGGCTGATCTTCCAGCGGCGTGCCTTTTACAGGCACCAGCGCATTGATCGGCACCGATTCAGGATGCACCTCCATCGACGATAAGGTCTGGAGCATTTTTACCCTGTCTTCCACCGTTTCTCCAAGGCCGATGATCCCGCCCGAACAAACGGAAACTTTCGCTTTACGCACATTTTTGATGGTATCGAGACGATCATCGTACGTGCGTGTAGTAATGATCTTCTTATAGCTTTCTTCGGATGTATCTAAATTGTGGTTGTAAGCGTAAAGCCCGGCATCCGCCAGCTTTTGCGCCTGAGTTTCGGTAAGCATGCCCAGCGTGCAGCAAACTTCCATTCCTTTTTCATTCACGGTTTTCACCATTTCGAGCACGCGGTCGAAATCGCGGTTATCGCGTACTTCGCGCCATGCGGCACCCATGCATAAGCGGGAAGCCCCGCCGGCTTTTGCCTTATCAGCCGCCTCGCTTACCTGCGAAACGGTCATGAGCTTATGCACTTCAATTCCTGTGTTATAACGTGCCGCCTGCGGGCAGTAGCTGCAATCTTCGGCACATCCGCCGGTTTTGATGGAAAGCAGCGAGCTTACCTGCACTTCATTGGCCTCGTTGAATTCGCGGTGCACCTGCTGTGCGCGGAAAACAAGCTCCAGCAAAGGCATATTGTATATTTCTGAAATTTCTTCGGTGCTCCAGTTATGTCTGATGGCTGTCATAGATGATCTGCTGTTTTTGTGCTCCACAAACTTAAACAATAATTTAAATTTAAAAAAAGATAAAATTTTCCGGCCTCTTCAACAGCTGCGAAACCAGCTAATTCCGTGATCAACGACGTTTTTTGCCCTTTTGTCTAAAAAACGCCAAAGTAAAAGGTTAAATCATTCCAAACCCGCAATTTTAGCCTTGTCCGCAGCGTTATCGGAACAATTACACAAAGGGCTCAGAACACCCGCAACATCAGGAAATGAAACATAAAATATTGGCGACCGGCTTGCTGCTGCTTGCATCGCTCTTTAACATCAAGGCTCAAACCGGCATTACATCGGCAGGGTTCGGACTTGTGGATAACCAGGTGGAGCAATTCATGGAAACATGGAGGATCCCGGGTGCATCCGTTGCAATTACCAAAGATGGCAAGCTGATCTACAGCCGCGGCTTTGGCTTCTCCGACCTTCATCATTCCGAAGCGGCGCAGCCTAACACGCTTTACCGGATCGCCAGCGTTTCCAAATCCATTACCTCCATTGCCGTGATGAAGCTGGTGCAGGAAGGTAAATTATCCTTAAGCGATACTGTTTTCGGTGAAGGGAAGATCCTCGACCAGCCTTATTATCTCGGTGTGGTGAGCGATCAGCGCATTTATTCCGTAACCGTACAGGAGCTGCTGGAGCACACATCCGGCTGGGACCGTACCGTTCCCTGCGATGGGTACCCGCATTCCGACCCGGCCTTTTTCCCAACGCATGTTACTTCCGTTTTGGGAGAAGCAAACCCTGTGGGCGATTCCACCCTTATCAAGTTCTCCCTGCTGAAAGGCTTACATCATCAGCCCGGAACGAACTATTCGTATTCCAATGTAGGTTACCTCGTGCTTGGAAAAGTGATCGAAAAACTTTCCGGGATGGCGTATGATGCCTATGTGAAAAGCGCGATCCTTGATCCGCTTGGCCTGCACGACATCCTCCCGGGCAAAAACTTAGCTGCTGAAAAATATGAGCGGGAAGCGGAATATGCTTCCGGCGCCCCGATAGAATCGTGCTATGGCGACGGAACAATGGTGCCTGCGCCGTACGGTGGATTTAACCTCGAAGCAATGAATGCGCACGGCGGCTGGATCGCATCCGCTCCCGACCTTACAAGGCTGATGCTTGCTGCCGATGGCGAAAATACCGTCCCCGACATTCTTGATCCGTCCATCGTATCGCTGATGAACACCCCCGGTGAAGTAAACCGCGGCTATGCAAAAGGCTGGTCCGTGAACGGCCGCAACAGCTGGCATACCGGCAGCCTGAGCGGCACGGCCTCCTTCATCTGCCGCACCGGCAGCGGCTATACCTGGGCATTTCTTTTTAATTCAAGGTCCGATAACAGCTCTGCATTCTGGAAAGCGGTTGATGCATTGCCATGGGCCTGCATCGGCTCCATGCCCGCCCTTGCCGGCATCGACCTGTATTCGCCGGTTCTGAATATGTCGGGCCTCCCGATGAACGTATTGAACCCTGATTCGGTAAGCCTGAGCACGAATGCCGATGGGAACGGGGATGTTTCTGTGGCTGCCTATCATACAGAAGCATATATCCGCGAGCCGGAAAAGAATGCGAACACGGTAGAGTAAGCGATTCAACTCCATTCATTAAATTTCAGCAGATGCTGCCGATCTTTCATATCTTTACATGAACAAAAACATGAACATGGAAAGCAAAGGCACCAAAGAAAATCCCTGGAAATTAAAGACGCCTCCCGGTACGTCGGAGTATGAAGTGTACAAAGATGTGAAGGACGGAAAGGATGTGATCGTTTGTGTAGTCGGAAAAACAACACTGCTGTATGATGCTCAATGCCTCAGCGACCTGCAGCAGATGCTGAAAAAGCACAACGACTGGATGGAACTTGGCGGCGCGGATGAACAGAAGGAAGCAAAGGAAGGTACCGTTGAAGCCTGGGGACGCTCTCCGAAAAACCCGGTAAAAGGCTGGTACGGATTAAAAAAAGGGCTTCGCGGCAGGTTTGGTGTATATATTCCGCCTTTGATGGAAGAGCTGGGACTCGCGGAGCTGACGCATGAAGGAAAAAACAATAAGATGAAAGCGAAATAATACCGAATGAGATTTTTCAAAAAACTGTTTGACCGGACAGGCCCCGAGCGGCCTGTGGATGAGCAGGAAACATATATAGAAGCAGAAAAAGGCACTTACCTTTTTAATAAGGCGAAGCTGCCCGACTACACATACACCGGCCTCTCGGAAAAAGAATACCGCCATATCGAAGCCAGCAGGGAAATGCTTCAAAGACAGATGGCGCCATTGCTGAAATTCGATAAGGAGCCGGTGAACCATCCTTCCAACCTCGATGAATACCTGACGCTCTGGGGAAGCACCGGCTATGGTGAGTTCCTCGGCAGCACTGCCGAGCAGCACACCGCCTACCTTTCGTACAACTTCGGGCAGTACCTGGTGGAGAATTACGGGATGGAATGGCAAATAAAGTCGGACGGGGAAGGCTCCCAAACCGTGGTACGCGTCACCAGCCCCGTGGAAATGGAGCTCTACCCTATCGACAGCACACTCAGGGCGATCCGGAACAGGGAGCTGGCCATTTATTGCGATATCGAATCAAAATTAAAAAATGCCATCCGCCGGTTCGGAAACTAACACACCTCAGCATTTTATGAAGATCACAAAACAACTTTCCTGTTCCCTTGCCCTCAGCATCGCGTTCCTGCTGGCGCATATCATTATTGTTTCCATCAGCCGGTACCAGGTGATCAACCTCGTGCTTATCATCGGCGCTATGATAGCAGCGCAGGTAGCCGCTTTTATTCTCCTTCGCCGCAACATGCACGGCCGGAAGATCGCATTCAAAAACATTTTTTTCCTGCTTTTTCTTACCCAGTTCTTTTCCGTGATCTTCCTCACGCTGTACTCCGCGTATTCGCCCTGGGGAGAAGCGCGGGCTATACGTGTGGATGAGCTCATCACCTCCATTATCATTTTCGCGGGCATCCTGCCAATGCTTATTACCACCATTATTTGGTTTGGGGGCGCAAAAAAGCGCAATGCGCAAATAGCGGCCTGAAACGTTTATCTTTGCAAAAACTTCGCAAATGATCAATTTCATTTCCAGGAACAGGCAGGTATTTCTTTATAGCGTTTCCCTCGCCGTTCTGCTCCTGCTCCTTAAATGGCTGGAATGGCGCTTCATTATCATGGACCATGCCTTTGAGATCTATGCAGGATCCATCGCCGTCATTTTTATGGGCTTGGGCATCTGGCTCGCGCTGAAGCTCAGCAAGCCGAAAAAGGAAACGGTTTACATAGAGGTGGAAGTGGAAAAAGAGATCTATATAAAAGAGCCCGCAGAATTTGTAATGGATGAAAAAGAGCTGGAAAAGCTTGGGCTCAGCAAACGGGAGCTGGAAGTTTTACAGCTGATGGCAGAAGGCTTAAGCAACCAGGAGATCGCCGAACGCTTATTTGTCTCCCTGCATACCATTAAAACCCATTCGTCGAAGGTCCTCGAAAAAATGGACGTAAAAAGGCGGACCCAAGCCATCGAAAAAGCTAAGCGACTGAAAATCATCGCATAAGCAATTCATCCTTTGGAATGAATTCAGCCCTTTTAGCGTAAATCACACTTAAGTATGAAGGAAAAGCGAATCTCAAAAAGCACTTTTGTGGCCTAAACCTTAAAAAAAAAATCCTATGAAAAAAAATGTACTTGTATTCGGACTGATCTCGGGACTCGTGGTTTCCGTTTTAATGATCGTATTAATGATCTTCAATAATAACCACGCCGATTATGACATGAGCATGCTCCTCGGCTATACTTCCATGCTCGCGGCATTCTCTTTTGTGTTCGTGGGGATCAAAAATTACCGCGACAAATACAACGGCGGACTGATCAGCTTCGGGAAGGCGTTCAAAATGGGGCTGCTCATTACCCTCATCTCTTCCACCATGTATGTGCTCACCTGGCTGGTAATATACTATTGCTTTATGCCCGATTTCATGGATAAGTATGCTGCCCAAATGGTTCAGCAGGCGCAGTCGTCGGGGGCCGGACAGGCGGAAATCCAGCAGATCACCGCAGAAATGGCAAAAAACCAGGAAATGTATAAGAACCCCGTATTTGTGATCCTCTTCACCTACCTCGAAGTATTCCCTGTTGGCCTGCTCATTACGCTCATCAGCGCGCTGATCCTTAAGCGGAAAGCGAAGCCGGTAGTGGTATAGGAAAAAAATGTTGTTATATAGCTCCAGGGACTAGGGTCACTTCGAGTGCGAAGCGTATCGAGAAGTAGACCAGTTCTCGATACTTTCGCCGGGTAAAGGCGAAAACTCGAACTGACAACGTTCCTATTTACCTAAATTAGCAGATTTCCTGAATATTCAAAAATCGGTACAACGACTACCGGCACATCGCTACATTAATTACCTTTGCCCCCATGCGCATCGATATTATTACAGTATTGCCCCAGCTGCTCGAAAGCCCTTTCCAGCACAGCATCCTCAAGCGGGCAATTGATAAGGGACTGGTGGAGGTAAACCTCATCAACCTCCGCGACTACTCCACTCAAAAGCAGAAAAGCGTGGACGATTATGCCTTCGGCGGCGGGGCGGGGATGGTGATGAGCATAGAGCCGATCGCCAATTGCATCAATGCGCTGAAAGCGGAACGGAATTACGATGAGGTCATTTACACTTCGCCCGATGGAGAAACGTTGAACCAGCGGACCAGCAACCGCTTGTCGACCTTAAAGAACATTATCATTCTCTGCGGGCATTACAAAGGGGTCGATCAGCGTGTGCGCGACCATTTTATCACGAAGGAGATCTCCATCGGCGATTATGTGCTTTCCGGCGGGGAGCTGGCTGCTGCGGTGATCTGCGACAGCGTGATCCGGATCATTCCCGGAGCTATTTCCGATGAAACTTCCGCCCTTACCGATTCATTTCAGGATAACCTGCTTGCACCGCCTGTATATACACGCCCTGCAGAGTTCAACGGTTGGAGAGTACCGGATATATTGCTTTCCGGCCATGCGGAAAAGATCGAGAACTGGCGGCATGAGCAGAGCATTGAGCGGACGAGGCAGCGTCGGCCGGATCTGCTGGATTGATCAGCTCTTTCGTATTCCTTTTCTCCTGAGCTCTTCCGGCAGTAAAGCCGTTAAAATACTTTCTTCCTCTTTTTGAGGTTTGGCAGGAACCCCGGGCACCGGTAGTTCAACGCTTTTCTCCTTACGAAACATTGACCGTGGAAAGCGGTCCTTTAACAATTCAAGAAAAGTAGGGCCCTCCCGTTCACATACAATATCACCGGAAATAATAACAGTTCCTATAAACCCTTCCCCTATTTTTATAACCTCTTCTGGAACCTTTTCAGAAATTGCCTCAGCCGTATCAGCTTCTGCTTTAAGGGTATCTGCAGATACGATTTCAAGGCTATCGGTATGTGTGGAATCCCTTAGTGCCTGAAGAGTGTCTGTTTGCGAGAGCCTGAACGTATCTGCCTGAGCCGCAGCTTTGCTTATAACCGCATTTGAAACGAAAAAGGTGAGCAGGTAGCTGAAAAAACGTTTATGAAAAGGGATTTTAATAACCGCTGGACGGGTATATACTGCCTGCAGCTGCTTTAAACCCATCCTGCCGCAAACCGACCCTTGCCGGTTCCTGAAATAAGCAGCGATCTCCTGCTCCGTCATCGCGGTAAAGTCGGTCACGCTTTTGGCGCAGGCCGAGCAAAAGCGTCCCTACGGCGCAGGACTCATCCCCTCCCAGTTTTCATGGCAGGGTTCGGGAATGGTGATCTTGTATTTGCGGGAAAAAAGCATCGTTTGGTGTATGGAAGGCGTTTAAATTGTACTTTTGGTTGCATTAAGGGCAAAAACAGATAAAAAATTTCAGGAGAAATGTTTTCGATCTTGAAAAAAATCTTATATTTGCAATCCTTTTCAGACAAAGAAGAGATTAACACATTATAAAACAAAGAGTTATGAGCAATTTAATTCAATTCGTAGAAGAGCAGTTCGGAACAAAAGCAAAACATTCACCTTTCAAGGCAGGTGATACTGTTACCGTTCACTATAAGATCAAAGAAGGTGAAAAAGAGCGTGTTCAGCAATACCAGGGCGTTGTGATCCAGCGCAAAGGTGCAGGATTCACAGAGTCTTTCACAGTTCGTAAAATGAGCAACGGAATTGGCGTGGAGCGTGTGTTCCCTGTTAACTCTCCATATATCGATAAAGTAGAAGTAAATAAAGTGGGTGTTGTCCGCAGGGCCCGTTTGTTCTACTTACGCGGCCTTACCGGCAAAGCGGCACGTATCGCAGAAAAGAAACAATAATTCATTCAGAATATTCCAAAGCCCTTTCCGTAAACAACGGAAAGGGTTTTTTATTTACATGAACCTTGCCCCTTTCCGGGAAAAGCATTGAACTATGACCATACAGGAAGAAATTAAAAGACGCAGAAGCTTCGGCATCATTGCACACCCCGATGCCGGTAAAACCACCCTCACCGAAAAGCTGCTGCTGTTCGGAGGTGCTATCCAGACCGCAGGCGCCGTTAAATCCAATAAGATCAAGAAGCATACTACTTCCGATTTTATGGAGATCGAACGCCAGCGCGGGATCTCTGTCGCCACTTCCGTAATGGGGTTTGAATACAAAGGACTAAAGATCAACCTGCTCGATACGCCCGGCCACGAGGATTTCGCAGAGGATACTTACCGTACGCTTACCGCTGTCGACAGCGTGATCATGCTCATCGACTGCGCAAAAGGCGTGGAGCCGCAAACCCGCAAGCTCCTCGAAGTATGCCGCATGCGCAGCACGCCTGTGATCGTGTTCATCAACAAGCTCGACCGCGAGGGAAAAGACCCTTTCGACCTGCTCGAAGAAATTGAAAAAGAGCTCCGCATCGACCTCCGCCCGCTCAGCTGGCCGATCAGCATGGGAAAAACATTTAAAGGCGTTTACAACCTGTATGAAAAAAGCCTCACCGTATTTAATCCCGGCGAAAAGCAAACACTCGAAAATTCGATCCAGATCAAAGACCTGAATGATGGAACGCTGGATAAGCTGATCGGTGAAGACTATGCAAAAACGCTGAGAAACGACGTGGAGCTCCTTGAAGCCGGCTACCCGGCATTCGATGAGGAAGAATACCTCGAAGCAATGGTATCGCCCGTATTTTTCGGAAGCGCCGTGAATAATTTCGGCGTGCGTGAATTGCTGGATGCTTTTATCCGGATCGCCCCTTCCCCAAAAGGAAGGATCACCGATGCAAAAGAGATCAAACCCGAAGACAAGAATTTCAGCGGCTTTATTTTCAAGATCCACGCCAACCTGGATCCGAAACACCGCGACCGCATCGCCTTTTTACGGATCGTATCCGGCAAGTTCGAGCGGAATAAAAATTATTATCATGTGCGTGAAGGAAGGAATATGAAATTTTCCAATCCAACAGCATTTATGGCGCAGGATAAAAGCGTGGTGGATGAAGCCTATCCCGGCGACATCATCGGCCTTTACGATTCCGGCAACTTTAAGATCGCGGATACGCTTACCGAAGGTGAAAAGCTCAATTTCAAAGGCATTCCGCAGTTCTCACCCGAGCTGTTCAAATACGTGGTGAATACCGACCCGATGAAGACCAAGCAGCTGAACAAAGGGCTTGAGCAGCTCACCGACGAAGGCGTTGCCCAGCTGTTCACCAAGCGCACCGATAACCGCAAGATCCTGGGAACCGTTGGGGCGCTCCAGTTCGAGGTGATCCAGCACCGCCTGAAAAGTGAATATTCAGCTTCCTGCAGCTACGAGATGATCTCCCTGTACAAAGCCTGCTGGATCAGCTGCCCGGATAAAAAGAAGCTGGAAAATTTCATCTTTGAAAAAGCGCATCACATGGCAAACGATAAGGAAGGCCGCCCGGTGTTCCTTGCCGAATCGGCCTGGGCGCTGCAAATGGCGGAAGAAAAGAACCCGGATATCAAGTTCCATTTTATTTCGGAATTTAAGGAAGAGTAACAATCATCATTGGCCCCCCGAGAGGCAAAACATCCCTTCCCAAAATCATCAAAAAAGATCCCCGCTTCGTTTCCGGAGCGGGGATCTTTTTTTAAAGTCCTTCTATTACTTCACGATCATCTTTACAGTGCTGCGGTTTGATCCGGTTTGTACACTTACAGTGTAGAATCCGTTTGCCATAGCAGCAGTGTTGATAGCAGAGAAGTGACGGCCTGCAGCCTGAACACCTTTGTTATCAGAGCTGATCAGCTTTCCGGTTACATCATAAATACTGATGGTCACATTCGTAGACTCGGTAAGGTTGTAATTAACCTGTGCCTGGTCAGCGGAAGGATTTGGAAATACATTCAGTCCAAGTGCATCTGTGCTCTCAGTGATCTCTGCAGGAACTGCAGATCCGCGAACCATGAAATCATCGATAGAGATCAGGTTATCGTCAAATGAGTCGTGCAGGAATGCGATGAACACTGTTTGTCCTGCATACGCGTTCAATGGGACAAAGAAAGAGCGCAGCTGCCCATTGTGAAGGATCGGGGCTGTTGTGGTAGCGATGTCGATGTACGTACCATCCTGCCCATGAACGAATCCCGGAGAGAAACCGAATGTGCTGAAGGTTGTATCGGAACCAAGAGTGGTCATTTCAGCCGCAGTGAACAACAATGCGCTTCCAAGACCCAGGAAGGACAGGTTATCATTGGTTGTAGTTGAAATATACACTTTGTAGCCGTCAAGGTAACGGGGAGTCTGCGTTGGCGCCGCTCGCCAGAAAAGTGTATCGCTTGACCTGAGGCTCAATGACGGGGAGATCAGCCAGTTTTTCGCCTGGCCGGGAGCTGAAAACCATGAGTTTGCAGCAATTACAGCATTATTGGTAGTGTCTACATCAGAAAATGCCCTGGCAGCAAACCATCCGCCCGGGCGTGTCCCTGCAGGTGAGCCGTCGGCAAAGCCATCCTCGTCATAACTGTACCATAACGGATCGTTAGGGTCGGATCCCGGAGGCGGTACCACGTCATCTACCATGTTATCGTAAAACGACTGAAAGTTAAAGCTTTCATAGATCAGTGTATCCTGTGCTCTTGCTTTGAAAGCAGACAAAGCAACAAAGCCTATGGCCAATAAGTAAATTTTTTTCATCTGTATAAATTTAAGGTTTTAATGAGAACAAATTTAATCGAAAAACGGCAATTAAGGAAAAATTCTTTACAAGCGGTTTTTATCCGGTTTTAGTGAGAGGATTTAAGGTTTAATGCTATTTTTGATCGCTCATTTGATATGAAAAACAGGATCACAGCTCTTCTTATCGCCCTTTTATTTAACCTGCATGCTGCGGAAGCGCAGCTCCCGAACCAGGACCTCGTTGTGACCATTCATGAAAATGTGCTCAACAAGATGTTCAAAGCGATCGGCGAGATCAAAGGCACCGCCGCCTATTCCTTTATGTTCATGGAAGGAACGTACGACTGGGTGCTGATCAATCCGCAGTTCAGGATCCATCCCGGCCGCATCGATTTTATTACCGACGTGCGCGTTACGGTAGGAAAGTACAATTATGTGATGCATGTTACAGGCAACGCGGAAACCTGCTATGAGCCCATAAACAACCTTATTTTCGTGGAGATCACGGATGCGAAGTTTCCGCTCAACATCATGTTCTTCGGTAAGCTCAGGCACCTCTGGGATGTTGACCTTGCCCAGTATTTTGAAACGCCATTTACCTTCGAGGGGCCCCTCACTATCGGGAGCGAGTTTGTATTCCCGATGCCCGATAACACCACCAAAACGGTTTACGCCCATCCTTTAAATTGTGGCGTAAAAATTGCGGAAAAACAGATCATCGTTTCCGCTGAAATGGAATTCATTAACAGGAACGCGGTCGAACCCACTCCAATCAAAAAAAATTAACAGAACTAAAAAGAAGATCGATTCTATGAAACATCTCTTTACCCTGGCCCTTGCGCTTATTTTTATTTCTGCACCTGCCTTTGCCGGCAACCCCGAAGGCTACAACATCAGGATCACTGCAAAAGGCTTAAAGCCCGAAAGCATGTGCCAGCTGGCCAGGTATTACGGCGATAAGCAATACATCATGGATTCCGCCAAAGTGAATGAAAAGGGCGAAGTTATTTTTAAAGGCACGGAGAAATGGCCGCAGGGAGTTTATCTTTTTGTGCCCCCGGGCAAAAGCCGTTACTTCGACTTTATCATGGATGCAGGACAAAACTTCTCCATCGAAACCGATACCGCGGATTTCGTTAGGTCCATGAAGGTGAAAGGCTCTGAAGAGAATAAGTTCTTTTACGATTACCAGAATTTCATGTCGGGGAAGCAAAAGCTGATTGAGCCGCTGAGGGCATCCTACACGCGCTTAAAGGATAAGAACAAGGATTCCGCAAAGATCATCCAGGATAAAATGGCGGGCATTGACAAAGAGGTGAAAGAGTACAAGGAGAATTTCGTTAAGAACAATCCGGGCACTTTCGTAGCAAAGCTCTTTAAAGCGATGGACGAGCCGGTGATCCCGGAAGCGCCGATCCTGGCAAACGGAAAAAAGGATACGACATTCGCCTACCACTACTACAAAACCCATTATTTCGATAATTTCGACCTTACCGACGACAGGCTGCTGAGAAGCCCGATCTTCCATAGCAAGATCAAGCAGTACATGGAAAAGCTCACGCCGCAGATCCCCGATTCTATCAGCGTTTCTGCCGACTACCTTGTGGAAAAGGCAAGGCCCAGCCAAGAAGTGTTCAAGTACCTTGTTTACTGGCTTACCTACACATACGAAAGCTCCAAGATCATGGGAATGGATGCCGTATTTGTGCACATGGTGGATAAATATTATGTCACCAAACAGGCATTCTGGGTCGACTCCACACAGCAATACAAGATCACCAAGCGCGCATACGAGCTGAAGCCTTTGCTCATCGGGAAAAAGGCGCCCGCGATCAACATGCCGGATTCCACGGGCAAATACATATCACTGTATGATATCAAATCCAAATACACCGTGGTTGTTTTCTGGGACCATGGCTGCGGACACTGTAAAAAAGAGATCCCGAAGCTGCTGGAAGCCTACAACAAATCACTGAAGGCGAAAGGCGTGCAGGTATATGCAGTGGAAACGGAAGACAAGCCCGAAGACTGGAAAAAGTTCATTAAAGATTATAAGCTCAACTGGATCAATGTACAGGAGCTGGACGATTACAAGCGCGCCGTTACCAAAAAGATCTACGACATTTACAGCACACCGGTGATCTACCTCCTCGATGAAAACAAGATCATCAGGGCCAAGCGCATTGAAAGCGAACAGCTGGAAAACCTGATCGATATTTTGGATAAGGAAAAAGCGAAGGAAAAGAAGTAGTGCGGATCGCGAATCTTTACGAATTTGCGAATCTGGGCTCAGCACGACATTCCATTGATCTCCGCAGATTTATGCTGAAAGTTGATCGTCTTCGACGCTTATGATGTATTATGATTGACGTACTGTGAAAAACGCAGAGGTTTGTTAAGGTAGCCGCAGATTCGCAGATTTTATCGTCTTCGACGATTGATTTCGCAGCTTCTACCTTGTGCGCGTCACAACAATTGTATTCCCCCTCGAATAATCGAATTTCCAGTCGTTCTCGAAGATCCTCGGTAAATAACGCTTGTAGAGATTGATGCGGGATGTTAATTTATCTTCCGGCTCACTATCCTTGGCAAGGCCGGTAAATTCATAAGCGATCATTTTGGGATGCTCTGCCATGAACATTTTCACAACATGCACAATGGTGGTCATTACGCGGTAAAGCTCGCCCTTATTGGTTACAGTGTACTCCTCCCCTTCGTACTCATCGTTGGTAACGCCGAATACGATGGTGGCATGCAGGATATTGTCCTGCCGGCGGCCAAAGCGTACTTCGTAATTTACGCCGCTATCTGTTGTAAAATAATACACGCCAGCTGTACTGATAGCCGGACAGACTATTTTATACTCATCAACAAATCCTCCTGCCATAAAAGCCTGTAGTTAATTTTGGAATGTTAAAATTAGGGATTTTTTCAATTAAAACACTATTTTTCACGATAAAGCTTTCGCCTTTCCTGCCATACTATTTCGTATTTTTGCAGTCCAAAACCGCTTATATGAAAATCCAGTTCAGGATCAATGCCCCTTTAAAAACAGAAGATGTTATTGAAGTTTTCAAAAGCTCCGGGCTCAACAGGCCTGTGGATGATGTCCCGCGCATCGAAGCCATGCTGAAGAACTCCAACCTGGTTGTTTCCGCATGGAACGGCATCGAGCTGATCGGCATTGCACGTTCGCTCACCGATTACCATTACTGCTGCTACCTTTCCGACCTTGCCGTTAAGAAGGAGCACCAGAAATCCGGGATCGGAAAGGCATTGATCGATTTCACACAGCAAACCATCGGCGAGCAAACCATGTTGCTGCTGCTGTCGGCAGCGCCAGCCATGGAATATTATCCGAAGCTTGGCTTTGAAAAAGTAGAGAACGGATTCACCATCAAGCGCAAATCGTAACATGAAAAGGCTCCTGCTCCTCTTCTTTCTTGCTTCGGCGAACCTGCTCTTTTCACAGAAGCTGAGCGTGATCAAGATCACGGATTTGGAGAAGCGCATCGGCAACGCTTCCGACACTACGTACATCGTAAATTTCTGGGCTACCTGGTGTGCGCCCTGCGTAAAGGAATTGCCCGATTTCGACAGCATCAGCAAAGTGTATGGCTCTGAAAAAGTAAAAGTGCTGCTGGTAAGCATGGATTTTAAGGAAGACCTGGACTCGAAAGTGATCCCTTTCTGCAAAAGGAAGCAGCTGCATTCCGAAGTGTTTGTGCTGGATGAGCTGAATGGAAATTATTTTATCCCGCGGGTCTCCGATAAGTGGACGGGAGCGATCCCTGCCACGCTGATCCTCAACAACGCGAAGAACTACCGGGAGTTTTATGAGAAGAAGCTGAATTATCTTTTCCTGGAAGGGGAGATCAAAAAAATAAAAGGCAGCTGATTCGCGCCATAGAGGGTAATATTGAAGTCTACTTCTCGACTCCGCTCGAAGTGACTTTTAGGACGATGTCAGTTCGAGCGAAGTCGAGAACGTGCGCAGGCAAATAATCATAATCATAACAGCATGTTAACCACAGAAACCAGCTCCGGCAATAAAACAAAACTGTTCAGCACCTTTGCAATTCTGCTTGTAGCAGGAATCCTGATGTATGCTTTTTTTATCCACGATAACAGGAAGCCAGCCCGTTACCTTGCCATCTTCGGCCCGAAGCAATACGAAGCGAAGAACGGCAAAACGGATACGGTGTATCATACCGTCCGCGATTTCCACTTTACCGACCAGGACGGAAAAGCCATCAGCCAAAAGGATTTCGAAGGAAGCGTATATGTGACTGATTTCTTTTTCACCACCTGCCACAGCATCTGCCCCATCATGAGCAGCCAGATGGAGCGCATATACACGAAGTTCAGGGGAAATCCCGAAGTGAAATTCCTGTCTCATACGGTAGACCCGGAAATTGATACCGTTCAGCAGCTGAAGGCTTACGCACTGAAGCACAATGCCGACAGCAGGCAGTGGATGTTTGTTACCGGCGATAAAAAAGCATTGTACGATGTGGCGCGAACCGACTATTTCCTCGATGCACAGCAGGGCGATGGCGGCCCGGATGATTTCATCCACACGCAGAATTTTGCGCTCATTGATAAGGACAAGCGCATCCGCGGCTATTACGATGGCACCGATTCAACGGATATCAACCAGCTTATACAGGATATTGATCTTTTACTGAAAGAGTATCATTATAAGGAAGGGAAATAAAAAGGTTTCAGGTTTGTAAGTTCAGGTTGATGCACGCGATGTTGTGCAGCCTGTTATCCCGATCACTCATAATACGTAATCTCCCTTTCAACAATAAACAGCAGCTTTCCTTTCTCCGAATCAAACTCTTTGATCCAGTTCCCGGTTGGGTCGAATTCATAGGTATACGTAAATGTATTTCGCAGGATGCCTTCTACTGTATTCATCATTTCGATCTTGTTCCCTTTCTCATCGTACTTATAGTTGTACTTAAAAACCGGGCTTCCATCCGGCTTCAGCTGGTTGGATTCGATCATATTCCCCTTCTCATCGTATTTGTAAAGGATCTTTGAAGGCTCGCCATCGAGGTGCAGGATGGACTCTTCCGTTTTCCGGCCTTCATTATCGTATTTGTAGGTAGTGTACCAGTTATCGCCGCTCCCGCTAAGGTCGGTTACCGTTCTTTCGGTTTCAAAGCCTTTGGGATCGTATTTGGAAGTGATCTTTAAGTTGGGGCTGCCATTGGGCTGAAAGGTATTCACCCCTGTTTTATTCCCTTTTTTATCGTAGGTGTAGATCGCTTTGGAGCCTTCGCTGCCATCTGGATTTGCAAGTACCTCCTCCTCCCTGTTCCCTTTTTCATTGAAAGTGTAAAAGTGCGCCCAGCCCACGTACCGGCCTTTTTCCGCCTTTCCCGACTTTACAAACGCTTCGTACCGCACTTCTTTGATCGCCTTTACCTTTCCAAGCAGGTTCATCTCCGCCAGGTCATTCTTTTTAGGATGGCCGGCAGTAAGCGATAAAAGCAAAGGGATGAGGAGCAGTAAAAAGATGCTGTTATAATTCCGCAAATTATTATTCCTCGATCCGTTTGATGCTGCAGCCTACCGATTTTGTAGAATTGGTCTTCACGCTTTTTCCTGTAGCAATGGCTACTACCGCATCCTTCAGGTAATGCTCTTTTGCGTCGTTCGGCTCCTTGATGTTATCGTCGATAGCGCCGCGGTAAACAAGCTTGCCCGCTTTATCGAACAGGAAGCAATGCGGTGTGCGGGTTGCGCCGAATGCATTTGCAAGGTTAGAATTTTTGTCCACCACGTAGCTCCATGCATATCCCTGCGCTTTTGCGTAGCTCTTCATCGCCTCATACGAATCTTCCTCGGAGCGCTGTGCTTCGTTGGAGTTGATCACGATCATTCCCACTTTATTCTGTTTCGTAAAGGTGCCCATTTCCTTGATGCGGCTTTCGCTCAGCTTCACATACGGGCAGGTGTTGCAGGAGAAGATCACCAGCAGGCCGTTCTCAGCTTTTGCATCGTTCAGGGAAACTTCCTTTCCGCTCACATCCATCATTTTCAGCTCCGCGTTCGGCATTGCAGTGCCGATCTCCAACTCGGGATTAACAGTTAATTTAAAGCCGGTGGTAATAAGTCCGATCACCACTGCAGCGGAAGAAAACAGCATTATTTTTTTCATTGTCTGATCTTTTAAGATTTGTTCCATAAACTTACAAAAATCAAACCATACTACCTCAATTTCTGATCAATTCTTTGTAAATAAACTGCTCCTGCAGCGACTCGAAAGGCCGGTAAACATAATACACATAATCGTTTTTCACCTTGATATGCTCCACGTACTGGTTGAGCAGCTTGAAGGATCCGATCACTTTCCCCGTCTTACGGTCGATCTGCTTCAGGTAATAAAAGCCGTTCTTCTGGTACAGCGCATACACTTTCTGGTTGTCCTTGTCTACAATGATCTCGTGCTTCCACTCCCTCCAGCTTTTCGGATGATGGTAATCGATGCTTACCGAATCGATCTGCTCGTATTTTTTATTGTATGATAAGATCGCGTTGCTGTAATGGTCGAACACGACCACCGTATCGTGGATGATGAACAGCGGAGCATACAGCGGCGTGTAAAAAATGCTGCTTGTAAGTCCGCTCATTACCGCTGCCACGCGATGCTTGTCCACATGATACTCTGCCGCCACCTTGCGTGCATACAGGCGTTCCTTTGGCTTCAGGAAATAATATTCCATGTTGTATTCCTTCAGCTGCTCCTGATCGGTGACCGTTTTAAAAGGATGCAAAGAGCTGTCGGCCATATTAAAGGCATAATACGTGAACTCGGGATAATCCTTGCTGTAGTTCGAAAAGTAAATGTCTTTTTCAATCGTATCAATGCAGGGTGTGATCTTCGCATTGAACTCATCCACCGGCAGGGCTGCCAGGCTGATGCGGTTATTATCGATCTGTACCCTGAACACATGCTCCTCCCCGATCACATTGATGTAGCCGAGGTAATCCCGGTACAGCTTCTGCGCAGGATAAGGCAGCTCGAAGGCGGAAAGCACTTTCTGAGCGGCATCCACCAGCATCACGGATGGCTTCGAAAGGCTTTTGGTGAAGGTGAGCAGCACCAGCTTGTCCTCATAGAACTCATAATCGGCAACGCTGAACTTCCAGGTACCAAAAACGGTATCGGCCTTTCTTTCAGCGGTAATGATCACCTCTCCGAGGTCGTATTTTTTCTGGGCCTGCAGGCGAACAGTGCAGAGCAGGAATAAAGCGGCAGTGATCAGTAGTGAACATTTCATTTTTACCTCCTTTTAGAGGATAGACGTTTTTTTGAAAAAAATTCCATAAATTTGTTTTAGAGGCTCGTCATAGAATGTTGCACGCGGGAAATTTCCCGCAGCACTTGTTCCGATTTATCGGAAGACGCAAAGTTCGCAGAGTTTTTTATTCACAAACCGCCAATTAGTATTTGTACGATTATTACAAAATATTAGAGATCTCCCGGAGCGCAAGCGCAGAGGATATTAAAAGAGCTTACCGCAGCAAGGCGAAGCTCGTGCATCCTGATGTGAACAATTCTCCCAAGGCCAACGAAGTATTTGCTGTGGTCAACCAGGCATACGCAGTGCTTACCGATGACCAGAAGCGCTACCTGCATGATGTGCAGCTGGGGCATATCGACGAGGTAAAAACCGAGGCAACACGCAAGAAGCATTATTACGGATCTTCAAAAAAGAATGATTCCTACACCAATTTTAATTACGACTGGAACGGCTTCAAGACGGCTTATAAAGAAAAGACGGATGAGGATTATTACAAGCAGTCGCCCTTCTTTTACAACCTGTTCTTTACGAGCGGTATGGTGATCGGAATGATCATTATCGTAATTACCGTTACAGGAACGTTTAACCATTTCTGGCCCTCGCCTTTTATCCTGATGAGCGTATGCGGCTTTATTCTTGTTCGCGAAGGCTGGAGAGGCATTATGCGGAAGAGGAGCATTCTCAACGGGGTGCTGAGAATGTTCAGGAAATAAGGCCCGCGCGCTTTCTCGATACGCTTCAATCGTTCCGCACTCGAAATGACAGCCCGCACCCAATAAGAACCAAGTTTCATTAAAACAGATCCCGTCCTGCGACGGGATAAATGAAACTAAGTTCTCAAAACTGAGAACCAAGTTTCATTAAATAAAAAGAACGCTCCTTTTCAGAAGCGTTCTCAATCAAAAATATTCTTATAGTTATCCAACCTTGTACATCCAGTTGTGCTTGTCTTCGGATTTTCCTTTGCGGATATTTTCCAGCTCCTGTGATACGCGGTTCGAGAAGATGCGTCCGCTCACCTGCGGCAACACGTAATCTTTTCCTTCAAAACCTATGGTGGAGATATGCGCGATGGTTGCTGCAGTGCCTGTTCCGAATGCTTCTTCAAGCGTTCCGCGCTTGTGCGCATCGATCACCTCGTCGATGCTGATCTTGCGCTCCTGCACTTTCATTTTCCAGTCGCGGGCAAGCGTTAATACGCTGTCGCGGGTGATCCCTGCAAGGATCGTATCGCCGATCGGCGGTGTGATGAGCACATCATCGATCACGATCATCAGGTTCATTGTTCCCGACTCTTCGAGGTAACGGTGATTGCGTGCATCCGTCCAGATGATCTGCTGGTACCCGCGCTGCTGTGCAAGCTTGGTAGGGAACAAAGAGCGGCCGTAGTTACCGGATGCTTTTACATAGCCTACTCCGCCTTCAACGGCACGGATGTAATTGGTCTCCACCAGCACTTTTACCGGCTCGTTGTAATATTTTCCGGCAGGGGAAGTGATGATGTAAAAACGGTAATTATCGGAAGGCTTTACGCCGATGAACTCATCTGTTCCTACAATGAACGGACGGATATACAGCGAAGCGCCATCGGTATCAGGCACCCAGTCTTTATCGAGCGCAACCAATTGCTTCAGGCCTTCCATGAATACTTCTTCCGGAATAGTAGGCATGGCCATACGTTCAGCGGAGATGTTAATGCGTTTGTGATTATCGAGCGGACGGAAAAGAGAAACCTCTCCCTTATCGTTCTTATAGGCTTTCATTCCTTCAAAGATAGCCTGCCCGTAATGCAGCGCCGACGTAGCCGGGCTCATCAGGATCGGGCCATACGGCAGGATCTGTGCATCGCCCCATGCGCCATTGGCATAATCCGCCAGGAACATGTGATCGGAAAACAATTTTCCAAAGGTGATGTGATTGTAATCAAGCTCTTTGATACGGGGTGTAGCCGTTTTTTGAACTTTAATGGAAATGGTGTCGGTTGTTACCATAGCTGTAATTTGTGTATTCTATAAAATTAAGGAATTAATTCTATGATTCATAATTTCGGATGCTTAAATTTAGACGAACCGAGCCAGAGCAAAGACCAACAGGGAAATAACCATCCCGCAGGGTCAGAGTGCGGCGCAAATAAACAGGTTCCGGTATTCATCCGGCCCGGCGTTCTCATACGCGCAAAAAGCATCTTTATCCATACGCCGCATGCTGCCATTTTTTTCAATCATAAAAACACTAAAATTCTTCCCTGCAAAAAAATCGAAGAACTCAGCGACAGAAGCTCCGGAAGCCTTTATACCACAAGGGAAAAACTCCGAAAGAATCTTTACATCCGGATTTCTGTGCAGCAGCTTCTGCATCCCCAGGAATGCGAAATATTCATATCCCTGTATATCGATCTTTATAAAGTCAATGTGTCCCTCGCACACATCATCAGCCGCAACGGCTCCTGTTTCAATGATCCCCGTGTGATCCTCCGCAGGATAAGTGCGGTGATCCACATTGAGCATATCTGAGCGGTACAGCGGAAGAATTCCTGTTGCATTGCTGACCGCCTTGTTATGAAGAGTTACATTGGGAAGATTCGCTGTGTTCTTCTGCAGATAGCTGAAATTAAGCGGATCCGGCTCAAAGGCATGCACCCGCCCTGTGGCACCGGCCTGCGCCGAAAGAAATTTTGTATAAAAGCCGATGTTGGCGCCAATATCCAGCACGATGCTCCCGGGCTTCACATATTTCCTGATGAGGGAGATCTCTGCTTTGTCCTGCCGCCTTTTAAAAACAGGATACAGCATATTATAAACGGGGAATGCATGTTTGTACAGCAGGTCGCCGGCTTTTAATGAAAGCTGCAATGAGAGGCGCATCAGATAAATTTAATTTTTCTCGCAGCAAATATGCACATCCTGAACAGGACGAGCCCATGCCGGAACCTTGAAATATTAGTGCTGCCGTACAGCCGCCGCCTGTAATGGATGGGAAGCTCCACAATGCAGAGATTAAGCTTATGTGCCCCGAAAAGGAGATCAAAATCGCCAAAGGGATCAAAATCGCCAAAGAACCTGCGGTTGGCTGCCAGCCGCTGATAATCCTTCCGGAAGATCACCTTTGTGCCGCAGAGCGTATCCTTAAAACGCTGATCGAGCAAAAACGTAAAGGCCATGCTGAAAAATTTGTTCCCAGCGAGGTTGATGGTGCGCATTGCATGTTTATCCATCCGGTACACGAGCCTCGAGCCATTTACAAAATCTGCTTTCCCGGAGGCGATCACATCATAAAATTTCGGGAGGTCTTCCGGTGCCACGGTAAGGTCTGCATCGAGGATCATCAGGATGTCGCCGGTAGCCATACCGAAGCCTTTACGCACGGCGTTGTTCTTTCCGCGCTGCTGGACCTGGGCAACTTTTATATCATGTGTTGCAGCGTATTTTTTTTGCACATCGAGAATGCGCGTCCATGTATCATCGGTTGAATTGCCTTCAATGAAAATGATCTCCGTATGCTTGCCCATTGCAGGAATCCGCGTTATCGCATTCTCGATGTTGCCGCTTTCATTGCGTGCAGGGATCACCACAGACACCGTATATTCCTTCGCCGCTTCTCCGCTTCGTACGGCGGCAGGGCGCGCAAAGGTGAAATTATTGATGCAGAGCATCCTGATCAGCGGAAGCTTCGCGAGGATATTATTGAACAGCTCCGAAAGCAGTGGAATGTAAACAGGGAAGATCATCCTGCGCGTATTACGGTACACGCTGAAGCCTGACAGTTCGAGCAGCGCCGCGATCTCCGCAAGGCTCAGCCAATTCTGCGGCGGTGTTTTTGTTTTGTAGCCGATCATCTCCCCGAATTTTAAAACCGGCTCCCAGAGAAAGCTATAATAGGTGATGATGATCTTGGTTTGCGAATGACAAACCTTGTGCAGCTGCTTTAACACTTCCTGGATATCGTCGAGATAGCCAATGAGGTTGGAGAGAATGATAAGATCGAACTTTTCATCGAAGCGGAGATCTTCCGCCTTCATCACATGCAATTCCAGATCAGGGAACTGCTGCCTTGCTTCGCGGATCATGCCTTCGCTGAAATCGATCCCCACTTTGCGCCGGGCGTTAATATCGTTCAGCAGCTCTCCTGTGCCGCAGCCGATCTCGAGCACGGAACTATCTTCCTGGATAAAATATGCGCAATGTTTGGTGATATCATCCCAGTAATATCTTTTAGCCCTTCGCTGCTTAACGCGGCGGGGGGCGATATGATCGAAATATAAAGTCTTCGTATCCAAGCTTACTGAGTTTGTTCGGTTTCCAATACAAACAAACGGAAAATTTCCTTTTGTGAGCTCTTTTCGGCGGTTGCAAATAACATGTTCGGGAATTCGGGGCTCACGGTAACATATTTCCCGGTGCCTACCGAGCGTAAGGAGATCCTGTTATCGCCTTCTTCGAGGTAGCTGATCTCAAACTGCTCCATCCTTCCCGGCGAAAGGGCATTCGCCATCAGCACGTAATCGTATTGGGGGCTGACGGACAAGAACCTGCCGTTAGCTGCTACAAGAGCAATTGTACCGGAGTTAAGGCGCTTCACGGTAAACAAAGAATAACCCGTTGATGATTTCGCGTAGGCAGCAACAGCATTCTGAGCCTTGGGGTTGATCGCTGCATATTGCAGGTTAAAGCCTCTTAATTCAACGGAATATTTATTGAAGCTGTTCTCGAAATATTCTTTTGAATACTCCACCTGCGGCAAGCCTTTGATCCTTCTTTCCCAGTTGTAAGGCTTGAGAAGATCCATCCATTCGATGCTTCGCCGCGTCTGGAAGAACCCTTTGAAATAAGCCTCGCGGGTCATATCATCAAAATGAATAAGGCCATTTTTATATTGCCAGGTCTGGAAAAGGTTCAGCGCAATGAGTAAAAAAAGAACGGTAGCAGTGATCCCTTTTATCAGCCTGCCCTTTGTCATGAAGAATGCAAGCCCGGCAGCCATTGGGATCGCCAGCAGGGAATAATAGTCGACCATCGGGCGGATGCCCCAGCTGATGCCATAGCTCCATGCCCACCAGGACGACAGGATAAAAATGGTGAGCAGCAGCACGCTTAGCGTGGCAACCACGATTCCCCGCTGCATCCTGTAGAGCGCTACGAGGCCGATGATGGCAAAGACCAGCACGGGTGTATAGATAAAAATTCCTTTGCGAAAGCTGAAGAGAAATAAAAAGATCGCAGGGCTGCTGAAAATAAAATGCTCATCGATGTACACATCGTAATACCAGTGGCCGCTGATGTATTTCCAATAAAGCGGCTGGATGCAAAGGAATGGCAGGAACACGGCGAGGGCAATTGCGATGTTTTTCAAATTAGCGCGCAGGAAGCGGAGAAAAGCAGGAAAGCCCCCTTTTGAATAAATGCCCACGATCAGGAAATACAGCAGGATGGTGATAGCAAGCGGACGAATGAGCACCAGCATTCCGAACAAGGCGGAAAAGGCCAGCAGCGGTTTCAGGCGGGCATCGCGGAGCCAGCGGTCGAACATGTACATGCAGATGCATAACAGCGAGAAGGAGATCCCGTGCGACATGAATCCCTCGAAGGTGGAATACCAAAGAAGATTGGTACCCAATACAAGTGTGATCATCGTTAATGCACTTATCCCTTCCGAAAAATGGGCCAGCAGCAATTTGCGCAGGTAGATCAATCCGAGGAGCAGGTACAGCAGCACGCCCAGGCTCATTGCATTCTGATAAGGCATTGTATAACCGTTCTGCGGAATGTCCATCCAGCCGACCAGCACGTGTCCCGCCATAAAGAACGGCAACAGCGCAAGGCTTACTCCTGCCGGACATTTGATCAGCTTATTGCCGTTCTCAATTTTGTAATACCAGATCTTGTCCTTGTAAAAGTCGCGGTCCTTATCGATGAAATTCATCTTCAGGTCATGATGGATAAAAACAGCGGGGAGATAAGCGTAATAGCTCGGGGCGTCCACAATGATCCTGTTCTTCTTCCACACCTGAAAATAAAAAAAAGTGCTCAGGATAAAAGCGAAGATGAAGGCGATGGACCAGAGGCTGTATTGCTTGCTTTTCATTACCGCGGAGGTATAATTCCTATTTAATAAGCTCCGTTTCTCTTACGCATGAACCATTCGGCGCTGATGAGTGCAAGGATCACAAAAAAGATCCATTTGAGGTTCACAAGGTCGTTCAGCTTTTTTTCGGAGTAGGAAACAGATTTGATGTCTTCACGGGCATTCAGCTTTTCAGCCAGCTGCTCCATTGCGGCCGGGTAGATCATTTCACCGCCATGCTTTTGTGCCAGGCTGTACAGCATCTGGTGATCGGCCACAGTGTTGGTAAACTCCACCTGCAGCGCGCTTACGCTGAACTCTCCCTTTTGCGCATACAGCTTATCCCCTACCTTTACTTTTGCTTCGTATTTGTATTCGCCCGGAGGGAACATTCCGGCATTCAGGCGGTATGCATTGCTGGTCTTGCCGAATGTAAAAGTGAATTTCTTATTATCCGCATTGCTGATCACCATGCTTACTTCCGGCTCGTTGATCAGCTCATAGCTTTGATTGTACACCTCCGCTTCCATCTCCACGGGCTCGTTCTCCATGAAATTATTTTTCCCGATGATCCGGAAAAAGCTTTTGTCAACTTTTACAGAAAGGTACTGCACCGTTTTTGTGACCAACTCATTGAAGAGCGCGTGATTGCCATGCGCGGCAAAATCCTGCAGGCGCCATTTCCAGATGCCTTCTCCTGTGAATATGGCAACTTTATTATCACCTTCCGTGCTGAACAGCAGCATCGGAGTTTTTGTATCCACCACCCCGATACGCTGGTAAAAGAGCACATCGCTGTTATTTTCGGCCTGGAAAGTCCCAAACGGACACACCACCGCGGGGAAATCTTTTATGGCGCTGCGCAGCTCATCGCTGATAGTGAACAAGGGAAAATTATCATCCATCACCGGCTCGCATTCATTCGTCCGCGAAGCGGCAACGGCAGTGCCCGGGCCTTTCTTCATTAATGCGCCGGCACCGGAGAATGCCCAAACGGGGATATCGGATGCATTCAGCTCCGTGAGCACTTTATTGGAGCTTGTCCTCAGGCCCGGCAACTGGTGAAGGATCACGAGATTGTATTTCTTAACGGGCTTGTCGAAGCCATCGATGGCATAGCTTTCCACCTCGTAATTCTGGTTTTCCTCCAATGCTTCTTTCAGCGCAGCCACATCGGGATGCGGCGCATCGGCAAGAATGAGGATCTTCTGGCGGGCATCGAGCACATCGATGAAAAGATCCTTTGCATTGTTGAGGCTGCTGGTTTCTTCCGCCACAGCGCTCAGCTTTACTTTGTAATGCTGCAATCCGACTTCCTTTGCTTCGAGCAGCACCGGGATGGTGGTTGTGAACGCATCTGTGCTGATGTTGATGGCCTGGCTGAACAGGTTCACATTTCCTTTGCTGACAGTAAGCGTGGACGTTTTGCCTTTCAGCTGCTTTGCATCGATCACCACTTCCAGCGGAAACTTGTTGCCGAGATACGCGATGCGGTTATGATCGACGCGGGAAAGCACGAGGTCTTTCTTGATGGTTGTATCGCCCAGCGCTATGGTATACACAGGCACTTTGAGCTTCGAGGAAGTATAAACGGGATTTGCGCCTTTGTTGTACAATCCGTCGGTCGCTACAATGATGGCTCCCACATTCCGGTTGCTGTAGCGCGTTTCTATCTCGGTGAAGAGCGATGAAATGTCGGTTTGCTTTTCGGAAAAGCGGAGTGAATCTGCAGCAGCAAGCTCTTTTACCCGGTCGGCAAATGAGTAACTGACCACGGTGTATTTTCCGCTCAGCTCATCGATCAGCTTTTGCAGCTTCTGCCTGTATTCCGTGCGGTAAAATGCGGAGTCCTTGTTCATCAGCAGCGACTGGGAATTATCCTGCGCCACAATGATCACGGGCTTTTCCACTTCGCGGTTTACCGTTTTTAATAAAGGTGAAAGAAGCAGGAATGAAAGAAGCGTAACGGCAAGAAAGCGGAACGCCGCCATAGTACGGATGATCCATACGGAAGATTCGCTGAACTTTTTATCCTTCCTGTACAGGATGAATGCGTAGGCCAATCCTGCGAGGAGGCAGAATACGATAAACCAGGAAGGATACTCGAAAACTACATTCATTCCAACGACATTTTACACAACCAATAATACATCTTATGCAACGAATAGCGAATTAAACGAATAACGAATCTGGTGCGCAGGATCAATTATTAGAAGGATTGATCAATCTTTTGTAAACAACACCCTCTTTTCCAAAGTTAATAAGAATAGCCAGCTTTAAATCAGAAGTTCTCAGGTATTCTACAGTCTGATCAATATTTGCTTTTGAAAACTTATCATCTCTCTTTATCTCGACTATAATTTTATCCTCAATGATAAAATCGAAGAAGCGTTTTGCGAGAACCTGTTCTTTAAACTTGATTTCAAAGCATACCTGTTCTTTAAAAGAAAGCCCTTTCTCTGTAAGGGCAAGAGAAAGAGCCTTTTGATAAATACTTTCTTTAAATCCGAACCCAAGTGCATTATGAACCTCAAATGCACACCCCACAATTTTAAAACTTAACTCGGGATATAATAAATCGTTTCTTTTTAATTCATGCATAGACAAATCCGCTATTCAAAAATCGTATTATATTATTTATAATTATTTTATGCGTTTATTCAGATTCGTTATTCGTAATATTCGTTATTCGATGGTATAAAAATGATCTATACCCGCAGAATCACTATGTCAGCATCCCGCCGCAGACGTTCAGCGTTTGGCCGGTGATGTAGGCGCTCATGTCGGAGGCAAGGAAGATGGTCGCGTTGGCGATATCATCAACGGAGCCGCCGCGCTTCAGGGGAATGTTATCTCTCCAGCCCTGCACCACTTTCGGGTCGAGCACTTCGGTCATTTCAGTTTCAATGAATCCCGGTGCGATCGCATTGCTGCGGATGTTGCGGGAACCCAGCTCGAGCGCCACCGATTTGGTGAAGCCGATGATGCCTGCCTTGGAAGCGGCGTAGTTGGACTGCCCGGCATTTCCTTTCACGCCTACAACCGAACTCATATTGATGATGGAGCCTTTGCGCTGTTTCAGCATTGGCTTCTGCACTGCCTTGGTGAGGTTGAACACCGATTTAAGGTTGGCGTTCATTACTTCGTCCCACTGCTGCTCGCTCATGCGCATCAACAATGTATCACGGGTGATGCCGGCATTGTTCACCAGAATATCGACCGTGCCGAAATCGGCAACCACATTGTTAACCAGTTCTTCGGCAGCTTTAAAATCAGCAGCATCAGAACGGTAGCCTTTTGCTTTTATTCCATAGGCTTCCAGCTCTTTTGCAAGTGCTTCGCCTTTTTCAACGGATGATAAATAGGTGAATGCCACATTTGCACCCTGCTCGGCAAAGCGCAAAGCGATGCCACGGCCAATGCCGCGTGAAGCGCCTGTGATGAGGGCAACTTTTCCTTCTAATAATTTCATACGTGTCTGTTAGATTTTATGTTTATTTTTTATATGAAACAACAGCATCAAAGATAATTAAAATCGAATGCTATCGAAAACAATAAACATTCAATTTATGGCATAACCATCCAATTAAGAAAAAGATGAATAATTTAAGTCTGTAGTGTTCAAACAATTAGTAACCGTAAGCGTTATCTCCCCGCTTTAAAATGCAACAAATTCAGTACAAAGCGAGTAAAATGACATCAACCATTTAATCTGAACCCATGAACCAAAAATTGCTACTAACAGGAACATTTTATTTCTTATCAGCCTTGAGCTTTGCGCAGGACAAACCGAAGCCGGAAAAGAAAAACACATTTGAAATCCAGGCCAAAGGGCTTGGAAATTCCACCTGGCTCTTCAATAAAAACATCTCCGATATAGGTGATGAACAGGATTATGCGAACGGCATTGGAATTAATTACGGACTTGCATTTAACGCATATTTCGGGAATGTTGGTGTTGGGATAGAAGCCTTAATGGGAAATCACCAGGGAAACTACGCCGGCACATTTGAGTTCAAGGATCCAAGCGGAGCGGTGATCAGCAAAACAGATTATAAATCCTATGTGAACCTGAAAACGATACAGGTACCGCTTCTCTTCAAATTGAAATCCGATAATGGCGGTTACCTGGAGGTTGGGCCGCAATACAATATTATTTCTTCGGCAAATTATTCCTATAAAAGCGGCGGTATGAGCGCGGATACCAATGTAAGCTCTAATTATTCGTCTTCTTATATCTCAGCTGTGATTGGCTTTGGCTTTAAGATAAAATTCGGAGACAGTCCGCTGTCGATGAATGCAGGGCTCCGGCTTCAATACAGCTTTACGGATGTAAAAGGCGTGGATGCTCTTGGACGGAGACTTGATGATCCATTTTATTATAAGAATTATGAAAATACATCCGCTGCCACGGGTGGAATTGTGCTGGCGCTGGTATACAGGCTCGGCGGAAACTAAGCAGGCAGAATCTTTATAAAAAAGAACGCCCCGTGCAACTAGCGCGGAGCGTTCTTTTTATTATAAGGCCTGATTAGTCAACCCTGTTTGCATGGTGATGAGGGCTTGCCTGGCGAACTTCGTCGGCGAGGGCTTTTGCCATTGCTTTCCCGATATCGGCAGGAGAATCAACAACAATGATCCCGCATTCGCGCATGATCTTCTTCTTGGCTTCGGCAGTATCGTCAGCGCCGCCGACAATAGCGCCGGCATGGCCCATGGTGCGTCCTTTCGGAGCAGTTTCGCCGGCGATAAAGCCAACAACCGGCTTGCGGTTACCATCGGCTTTCACCCAGCGTGCAGCATCTGCCTCAAGGTTCCCGCCGATCTCGCCGATCATGATGATCCCGTGTGTTTCCGGATCGTTCATCAGCAGCTCAACCGCTTGTTTTGTAGTAGTCCCGATGATCGGGTCGCCACCGATCCCGATGGCGGTAGTGATGCCTAAGCCGGCTTTCACTGTCTGGTCGGATGCTTCATACGTTAAAGTACCTGATTTGGAAACAATTCCAACGCTTCCTTTTTTGAAAACGAAGCCCGGCATGATGCCTACTTTCGCTTCTTCCGCGGAAATAACGCCAGGGCAGTTAGGCCCTATGAGGCGGCAATCGCGTCCTTTTAAATATTCTTTCACCTGGATCATGTCCTTCACAGGAATGCCTTCGGTGATGCAAATGATCACTTTAATTCCGCCTTCAGCCGCTTCCATGATGGCATCCGCTGCAAAAGCAGGAGGCACAAAAATGATGGAAACATCGGCTCCGGCCTTATCAACCGCTTCCTTTACGGTATTGAACACCGGCTTGTCGAGATGCGTTGATCCGCCTTTCCCGGGAGTTACCCCACCCACTACATTGGATCCGTATTCGATCATCTGGCCTGCATGGAAGGTGCCTTCCGTACCTGTAAAGCCCTGTACAATAATTCTTGACTGTTTATTTACTAATACACTCATTTTTCAATTGTTGATTTATAGGATTGTTGATTTGTAGATTTTGCGGTGCTAAAGTAAAGTTTTAAGGCGGTTTTAACAAGTTTTTTTATTCAGAACACGGTTTTCGGCAAAAAAGAGGAATTTAATAAAATTTGCCTGATCAGATGCTGATCCCGATCACCAGGATATCGTCCACCTGCTCGGTACCGTTTTTCCAGCTTTCGATGAAGGAATCGAGCTTCGCTTCCTGCTCCCGCATATTCATTGCGTGCAGGCTCGTCAGCAGGGCCTTGAATTTTTTTGTCGTGAGCTTTTTGCTGTTGCTGCCGCTGAATGTATCGGCATAGCCATCGGTTGTGAGGTAAAGCCTGTCCCCTTTTTCCAGCTGCAGCTGATGGGTTTCGAAGAGCTGATCATCCGGTGTGAGCCCGCCGATCGCTTTCTTGGTTGCTTTGATCTCCTGCAGTGTTTCCGAATTCTTAGGGATGATCCAGAGCGGACGGTTGGCGCCTGAATAGCTGAGCCTGAGGATTGCCGGGTCGATCGCGCAAAGCACAATGTCCATTCCATCGCGGGTAGATTCATCATTCCCGCTCTGCCTTAATGAAGCCCTGATGCCTTTGTTGACGATGCGAAGGATCTCCGAGGGATCGTTGCTTTGCATCACGGCATCCTGCAGCTGCTTGTAGCTGATCATGCTCATGAAAGCGCCCGGAACGCCATGCCCGGTACAATCGGCAGCCGCAATAAAAATGAGCTTTTCGGTACGGTGAAAGAAATAGAAATCGCCGCTCACGATGTCCTTGGGCTTGTACAGCACAAAGGCATCGGGCAAGGCCTTATAGATCTCGCCTTTATCGGGAAGCGTTGCCTGCTGAATGCGCTGTGCGTAATTGATGCTGTCGGTAATATCCTTGTTGCGCGCCTCGATGATCTGCTTCTGCTTTTCCGTTTCAATGCTTTTGATCTCAATGATCTGCTTCTGCCTGCGGGCAATGCGCAGCGAACGCAGGATGAAACCCGCGAAAAGCATTACGATGGCCAGTCCGGCAAGAATAGAATACGTGATCAGCCGCTGCTTTTTCCGTTCCTGCTCCGCCATCATTTGCGTTTTGGCCTCCTGCTCCTTGCGCACAGCTTCCTTTTTACCGAATTCAGCCTCGAGGCGCAAACTTTCGATCACGGCCACATTCTCCGCATTGAACAGGGAATCGGCAAGCTGTTTATATTTTACGTGGTATGCGTATGCCGACCTGTAATCATTCTCCTTTTCATAAGCCTGCGCGAGCACCCTGTACATGTTGTGCACCTGGCCTTTATCCTGCAGCATTTCGGCCATTGCCACCGTGCGCCTGGCATAAAAAATGGCGGTGCGGTACTCCTTCATCTGAAGGCTGAGATCCGCAAGGTTGCCATAGACATAAGTAAGCCCGGGCATGGTATCGTTCACGGAACGTTTCGCTTCATAGGCCCGCAGGTAACATTGTTTGGCATCCTCCAGCTTCCCTTCGAAGGTATACACCATTCCGTACACATTCCAGGCATCCGTTTCTGCCCATTTGTCGCCAATCTCCTTTGAAATACTGATGCCTTCCTCCGCAAAGCGGTGCGCGCTTTTAAAGTCTCCCGCTCCCATGTACGCCCTCGAAAGCGTAAAGAGCGTATAGCACTGCGTATTGCTCTTGCGCTGCTTCTCCGGCATTTTCTGCGACGCTTCATACGCCTTCTTAGCATATTCAAGGGCTATATCAAATTTCTGCTGGTCGTAAAAAAGCTCCGACTGGTTGCGGTAGCAGGCTGAAAGTCCGCGGTAGTCCGTCATCTTTTCATACATGCCAATCACCAGGTTATTGTATTCCACGGCCTTGGGAAAATTACCGGAAAGCTTGTAAATGAGCACAAGGGTCATGAGGATCCTGCGGCCGGTTTGTGTGTCGAGGTTACTGCAATAGTTAAGCGCGTTGAGATAGCAGCGAAGGCGCATGCTGCCGTTTGCATGGTAAGAGTAATAATGATCGCCGGCAAGACAATACAGGTTGGCAAGCGCGAGGCTGTCGTTGAGCTCACGAAGGATGCGCAGGCCCTTTTCATGCATGCTGCCGCAGAGCCCGATCTCCGATTTTTTGTGCTCCATGTTGTTTCCCTGCCGTACGTAGATCCCCGCAAGACCGCGCTGATCTTTTGCATCCCCGGCAAGCTTTTCCGCCACGCTGAGCGTTGAATCCGTTTTCCGATAATCGTGATGGCTGAAGGAAAGATCCGCAAGCTCGAGCAGGTACGTGATGCGTTGCGAACCTTCAGACTCCTTTATTTTCAGCCGCAGGGAATCGGCTTCACTGAGCTGGGCAAAGGAATTGAACTGGCAAAGGAAGATCACCAGGAATGCGTAAAGGGTGCGGTACGACATCAAAAAGCTGAATTCTTGTTCTGAAGGCGAATTTAAGCTTTTAGTTCAGGTTTAAAAATTAAAAGTGACCCGGCGGCCTCCCGGAAAAGTAAAAAACAGCATTTCCAGAGAAAATACTTACTTTTATAAACATTGAAACACAAGCTGTGAGCTATTCTGTAAACACCGATACCATTGTTGCCCTTGCTACTCCGCAGGGAATTGGCGCCATTGGCGTGATCCGGCTTTCGGGGCCAAAGGCCCTCGAGATCTGCAATGCGGTGTTCGGTACCAAAAGCCTGAAGAAAAAGAACCTTCCGGAGGCCGCATCACATACCATCCATTTCGGCGTGATCCATGATGGCGAGGTGGTGCTCGATGAAGTGCTTGCCAGCATTTTCAAGGCCCCGAATTCATACACTTCTGAAAACACGGTCGAGATCTCCTGTCACGGCTCGCCGTTCATCCAGCAGCAGATCATCCAGCTATTCATTCGTAATGGCGCACGGATGGCGAACCAGGGCGAATTCACCTTACGTGCTTTTTTGAACGGGAAGCTCGACCTGAGCCAGGCAGAGGCTGTCGCCGACCTGATCTCTTCGAACTCCGCCACGTCGCACCAGGTAGCGATGCAACAGATGCGCGGGGGATTCTCCAATAAGATCAAATTGCTTCGCCAGAACCTCATCGACTTTGCATCGCTCATAGAGCTGGAGCTGGATTTTGCGGAGGAGGATGTGGAATTTGCGGACCGTACCGACCTGAAGAATTTAGTGAGCTCGATCCAGCGCATCGTGCAGCGGCTGATCGATTCGTTCGAAGTGGGGAACGTGATCAAGAACGGGATCCCGGTGGCTATTGTCGGCAAACCGAATGCAGGGAAATCAACGCTGCTGAATGCTTTGCTTGAAGAAGAGCGTGCGATTGTTTCCGACATCCCGGGCACTACACGCGATGTGATCGAAGATGAGATCAACATAGAAGGCGTTCAGTTCCGCTTTATTGATACGGCGGGAATCCGCGAAACGAATGACATTATTGAAAGCATCGGCGTGGAAAAAACATACGAGCAGATCAAGCTTTCTTCCATCGCCATTTATTTATTTGATGCGCATGAGATCACCGCTTCCGAGCTGAAGCTGATCGTGAACGACATCACCCCTCACCTGCATAATTCGCAGCTCGTGCTGGTTGCCAACAAAATAGACAAGGAAGACCTCGACTATACCAAACGGGAATTTTCCTCTTTCCCGGACATGCTCTTCATCTCCGCAAAAGAGCGCACCGGCATCGATGAGTTCAAAAAACACATGGTGAAGCTGTTCGACAACCGCACGGTGAACGTCACAGAAACCATCGTTACCAACGCCCGTCACGTTGAAGCCTTACGCCACACCAACTCCGCGCTCATCAAAGTGCTCGAAGGATTAAACCATAATGTTTCAGGGGATTTCCTGGCGATGGACATAAGGCAGGCTTTGCATTATTTGGGGACGATTACGGGGGAGATCTCTTCGGATGATCTGTTGGCGAATATCTTTAGCAGGTTTTGTATCGGGAAGTAGGCGCGATCCCACTCAATCACAGTATTTATCCGAATATTGCTTGATTGCTATAAGTTATCTCTTGCCTGGCTGTTAATCTAACAGTCTTGCTATTCACAACTTACAATCCTTATCAAAATAATAAAGCTATTTGTCTTTAATATTCAAATTAGTAATATCAACAACACACCCAACATCATTGTTGCTTGTGACAAGCATTCGGTTTATTGCAACATGGATGTATACGATGAATATGGCTTCATTCAAAGCAATTCAAAGTTTCAAGAAAATCATGAAAAATATAACTATGCGTGCAAACTATTTTAGTTCTAAATAAAAACGATTAATATTGTTTAGGTAATCTTGACAAATGAAAATTATTCACCTAAGATTCGAAGAATGTCTGAGAATGCTAAAGTATAGTGGTAATTAATCCCAAAAAAATCGTTCGGATTTCAGTTGAATAGTAATCTGAGAATTGTCACCCGTACTTTCTCTTTCTGAATCATAAAATTTACAGCAAATTACAATTAAAGCATTGAAATAAATCCGTTATTTGATTTATCATGATTAAGTTAGATTTAACTTAGATGCAGATGTACCTAAATTGTATCTTCGAGATCGCCTGCTTTGTTAGCTAACATTAACCAATCCACAATGGCAGTAACTTTTCCCTTTCTAGTATTGCTCCCATACTGCTAAGCGGATGGGGCTTTTGTGTTATTTGCAGACTTGCAAGGTTTGCAGCCTTGCTATTCTTTTTCGTAAATCGTTGCTTTTGTTTTCTTATATTTGCCAATATTTGACAAGTCAATATTAAAACGATGAAAAGTCAATTTGGTGAGAGAGTAAGGACACTCAGGGAGCAGCAAAATTTGTATTTGCGGCAGGTTGCACCATTGCTTGAAATGGACACGGCTCAACTGAGTAAAATTGAAAAAGGGTTGCGGCAACTCAAACGCGAACAGATTCCCATTATTGCATATATACTCAAAGCCAGTAGTGATGAATTAATGACACTTTGGTTAGCTGACCAAATTTATGCAGTGGTGAAAGATGAGAAGCTGGCAAATGAAGCAATGCAGGTGGCAGAGAAAAACATCAACCAAAAAAACGCAAGAAGTAAGAACGATGAGCACCTACCCAATAAAGGATCTTTCAATAACTGCTGAACGCTATAAGCTTTACACTCTAATGTGTAATTCTAATGAATTAGCTGATAAAATCGCTTTTGTCAAATCTCAAAATATTAATGTCATTAACATAGGTAAAGAACTCGCAGCTTACATTGATGGCTTGGACGATTTTCGCTACTTAAATATTGATGTGTACGACTTTACTAAAAAGTTGTTAGACAAACACAAATCGAAAATCAATGGTGAAGGTAATGATGTGGTAGCTATTTACAATTTGGGGATTCTTATGGAGCCTGCACTTGAATTAAATGCTGTGCAGCTATTTAAGGAATTTTCAAAATCAACATCTCTAATTATTATCTGGGATAATCAATCAGATATTCCTGATAGATTAGACTGGCCAACACAAAAGCAAAAATTCTTTCTTGACTTTTCAGATACACAATTAAAAAAACTTCAATATGCAATATAAGGAGCTCATTCAATTTGAACCTATTACTACAGTTGTTCAATTAATAAACGCTGCTGAAAAGACTGTAGCTGAGGACCTGGTTAAAACTTTTGTTTTCTCCAAGAAGATGCAAGAGGATTTAAAAGAAATGATAGTAAAAAATCTATCAACTAATCCTTCATCCGAAACTAAAGGGATTCAGATAGTGGGTAATTATGGAACGGGTAAATCTCACTTGATGGCGTTAGTTTCAGCTATTGCTGAAAATGAAGACTTACTAAAACAACTTCAAAATGAAGACTTGAAAACCAGTTTAAAATCATTTGCCGGAAAATATAAAGTATTAAGGTTTGACCTGAGTGCAAATTTGCCCTTAAACGAAATCCTGGAGGCATACATAAACAGATACCTCGCGGGCATAAAGGTTTCATTCGAATGCGAGCCAAATCCAAAATTTGGATGGAAGGAGCAACTGAAAGCTCTGATGGCTGCTTTTGAAGAAAAGTATCCTAAGCACCATTTTTTAATTGTGATAGATGAGATGCTCAATTACCTAAAAGGCAGAAAAGCACAGGAACTATATAATGACTTACAAGTGTTGCAAGCGTTTGGTGAAGCATGTGATAACTCAAGATTTAAATTCATGTTTGGTGTTCAGGAGTTACTTTATCGTTCCCCTGAATTTCAATTTCAGGCAAGTATATTACAAAGAGTTGAAGACAGGTATGCAGACCTGATCATCACAAAGGAGGATGTGGCATACGTTGTAAAAGAAAGATTATTAAAAAAAGACATCCATCAAAAAGCAAAAATCAGGGAGCATCTATTAAAGTTTGTGCATTTGTTTGAAGGGATCAATACAAACCTGAATGAGTTTATCGATTTGTTCCCGGTTCACCCAAACTATGTTAGCTATTTTGAAAAAATTAGACATGGAAAAAGCCAACGGGAAATATTAAAAGTACTATCCGTAAAGTTTGAGAATATTTTAGAAAAAGAAGTGCCAACTAACAATCCCGGGCTTATTACCTATGATACGTATTGGCCTGATTTGGCGAGCAATCCATCTATGCTTACCATCCCCGACATTCGTTCTGTAAGGGACAAAATGGAAAACATTTACGGCTTAATAGATAATCATTTTACGGGAGCAAGAGCAAACCGCAAAGATGTTGCCATTAGTATTGCAAATGCTTTGGCTATCACCATTCTTTGTGATGATTTGAATAAACGAAACGGTGCAAGTGCCAACAGCTTAAAGGAAGATTTATGTGTTACAATAAAAGGAATTGATACACCTGAATTTCTTTTGGATGCCATTGATAGTTCAGCCAAACAATTAGTAAAAGCTACATCTGGTCAATACATTGAACAGGATGAAATAAGTTCAAACTATTATATCCGGGAAGAAACCGGACCAAATATTCTTCAAACGATAAAAAACTATGCGGAAGAGGTTATTAAAAAAGATATTGACCAAGCCGACCAGTACTATTTCGACTTCCTGCAATATGTGTTAGAAATACAGCAGGATTCTTATCGTTCTGGTTTTAAAATATGGGAACATTCAATAGAATGGATTGATAAAAAAAGTTTCCGTTTAGGGTATATCTTTTTCGGTAATCCTAATGAAAGAAGTACAACAGAACCTATTCAGCAATACTATATTTTCTTCTGCCCACTGTTTAATTCCATTAACAGAAACGATTCAGAAGATGAGGTATATTTTGATGTGGCTGGTTTATCGGGTGAATTTAAAGATGTGATTTGTTTGTATGGAGCAGCAAAAGCCTTATTTGGCAATGCATCAACGCTGCAAAAACCATTATTCAGCCAGCACATTGAGGATTTTCAACGTAAAGCCATTGCACTTTTTGATAAAGAATATGCCGATAAAACAAATGTAATTTTTAATGGCAAAAGCAAACCCCTTAAATCCTTCCCTCTTCCCGGTGAAGGTTCAACCAAAGAAATGATCTTCCGCAGTGTGGCTGCTAAAGTGCTGAACAAAACCTTCAACGACAAATACCCACATTACCCCGCCTTTACAGATTTGCTTCAACCTTTGAGTAAAGACAATTTTGACGGCCGTATAAAAGCAGCACTAAAAAAAATTACTGCAACCACTCTACCAAATCGTGATGGGGAAGCTATACTAAGCGGATTAGGCTTATGGAGTGGTCAGTCCATAGTTACAGATAATAGTAAATATGCCGGAAACATTCTTAAAAAACTAAAAGAGGCTGGCGAGGGCGCTGTATTAAACAAATCCGATATCCTCTATCCTCATTATGCAGCGGCTAACTTATGGTACTCAAAAGAATTTAATATCGATTACCAGTTGGAGTTTATCGTATTGGCTGCATTATCATACAAAGGGGATATTGAGGTTACTTGGTCCGGAAGCAAAAACCTTTCTGCCACCAATATTGAAACGGTGCTCTCTCTTTCAGAGGAAGAGTATTTCACTTTCCAGCATATCAAGCAGCCGCAAGGCATTCCGGTTAAGCATTTGAAAGCACTATTCACATGTCTTGGTTTACCTGATTATACTTCCGAACTGGATAAGCCAGAAACAATCAGCAAAATTATTACGGAAGCAAAAACAAAAGCTGAAAGGGTAGTTAAAACAAAAGCCATAGTGGTACAAGGATTAAAATGTCGAAATGTGCCTTTACTCAATGATGATGATAGTGCCAAAATGAAAACCGAATTGGAGGCGTTAGGTACGCTGCTCGATAGCATCCAGTCTTACAATTCTTATGGTAAACTCAAAGCCTTCAAATTCACAGAAGAAGAACTGACTAAAACCTTTAAAGCATACCCATATTGCGACCTGGTAGATAAGCTAAAAGAAAAGGCAGAGAAGTTTGAACGAATGGTAAGTTATCTCTACACGGCATTGTCTTATGTAGTAGAAGCGGAAAAACCACTTTTTGATGAAATGAAATCGGCAATTGACAAGTTACCTCAGATCGTAACGTCTCAGGTTCCTGCCGAAACCACACAATACACATCACTGCTTAATTCACAGATTGACCGGTATGCTGATTATTATCTAAACCAATATACCCGTTGCCGTTTAACAAAGCAGGATGATCTGGCGAAAGTGAGAATATTAGGAAGTGAGAAAAAACGCATCTGCGACATCATCAAAGATTCGGAGTTCATAACTGCTACAGAATACCAAAACTGGGTAAACAGCATCACTTCATTGCGTGAAGCAGATTCATCTCTAACAAAGCCTAAAGTACTTCTTGAGCCTTACCATGATTTTAATCCACGGGAGTATTACGGCAAGGCTACGTTCAATATCCATCAGTTGGAAGAGCAGTTGGATAGCATTCTGGAAAAATGGACCACTGCCATGCGTTCAGTATTCAAAGACCCATCCGTGCAGGAGAACATGGATATCCTGAATACCAGTGACAAGCAATTAGTAGACGATTTCAGAACTGGCAAGGTGGAACTAACCGCCGATAATGCAACAAGGCTTAGGAATTTAATAGCTCAGTTTGCACAGGGTATTGATAAAGTGGAAATAACTATGGAAGATATACGCAAGCAATTGAGCAAGCCATTAACGCCACAAGAAGCCATTGACACGTTGACCAGCTACATTGATGGCTTGTGTGCCGGCAAGGAAAGAAACAAGGTTCGTATCATCATCAAGTAAAGCAGTATGAGCAATCAAGAAAAAATAATATGCCTCGGCAAAGAGTTTAACTCCGAAGAAGAACGCAGGGAATACTACCGTACTAAACTGCGTAGCAAACTGCCGGAGCTAAAGAAAATAGAGGGTTTCCCTATTGGGGAAGATGAGGATATTATCAACCTGAGCGACCCGCCATATTACACTGCCTGCCCTAATCCTTGGCTGAATGATTTTGTAGCTGAATGGGAAAAGGAGAAAGAGAATTATAAGGATAGGAAAAAGGAATTTCATGTTGAGGGGCCTTATGCAATAGATGTTATAGAAGGTAAAAACCATCCATTGTACAATGCTCATAGCTATCATACAAAGGTTCCGCATGCGGTTATAATGCGATATCTCCTGCACTATACACAGCCAGGCGACATAATTTATGACGGCTTTTCAGGCACAGGAATGAGTGGAGTTGCAGCCAAATCTGTTAATAATCCCGAAATTGAGTTCAGATTGAAAATCGAAAAAGAATGGTCTGAATTATTTGAGTCTAAGCCAGTTTGGGGCAAAAGAAATGCAATAATTTCAGACTTATCACCTATAGCGTCATTCATTGGATATAATTACAATAAGGGTGTAGATAATTCTGATTTTATTGATGCATCGACTAAAATATTGAAGGAAGTAGAAGCTGAGTTTGGATGGATGTATCAAACTAAGGTTGGTAAAAGCCTGTATAAGATAAATTATATTGTATGGTCCGATTTTATAAAATGTCCGAATTGCAATCACGCTCTTTGCTATTGGGATGAGGGGATTGATTATGACAACAATGTTGTTTATGAAAAATTTCATTGTTCTAAATGCAATTATCTAATACACAAGGACAAACTCGATAAATATCAAGAGACCATTTACGACAATAGTATTAAAGAAACAATTTATCGCACCAAACAAATGCCAGTATTGATTAATTATAGCATTGGAAAAAAACGATATGAGAAACGGCCAGATGAATTTGATTTAGATATTATAGCAAGAATAAATGCCCTTGAAATTACATCTTTTATACCTTCAAAAAGACTACCCGAAGGCGGTGAAACTAGAAGGAATGATAAGCATGGATTTACACATACGCATCATTTTTATACACGAAGAAATCTGATTATTTTAAGTTCGATTTTTGAAAAAATAAATAAAAAGCCAATAAATGGACGGCTAAAATTATTTTTATTGAATTGGTTTAATTCAAGTCAAAGTAGATTGACAATTTTTAATCGATACGCACCAAATCATAACAGACATGTTGGGCCACTTGCCAATACATTGTACATCAGTTATACACCTACAGAAATTTCACCATTCTATTTCGTGGAATCAAAAATTAAGGACAACAATTTGAATTTGGTTGATTATTCACATTTTGTTCAACAAATATCTTCAGCAACCGATTTGAGAAACCTTTCAAGTGATTCAATAGATTACATTTTTACTGATCCTCCTTTCGGTGCTAACATTATGTATTCAGAACTTAATGCGCCTTTAGAATCATGGATTAAAATATTTACTAACAACAAAGAAGAAGCAATTGAGAATAAAAGTCAGAGTAAAGGGAAGTATGAATATCAAGTTTTAATGGAGGAATGCTTTAAGGAATATTATAGAGTTTTAAAGCCAGGTAAATGGATGACGGTAGAATTTAGCAATACGAGCGCAGCAATATGGAATGCATTGAATATTGCTTTACAAAAAGCAGGATTCGTAATTGCATCCATTAATGCACTTAATAAAGGCAGAGGTGGCTTACATGGTATTATTGGAATAATCGCAGTGAATCAGGATCTAGCAATTAGTTGTTATAAGCCTTCAAGCAAATTCGAGGAGACATTCATTTCAAATAGTGGAGATATAACTGTATGGGATTTTTTAATTGAACATTTAAATCATCTGCCGGTCCATATCAAATTGGACAGAAGAACAACTTCAATTTTGGAGAGAAGTCCCAAAATTTTATTTGACCGCCTCATTACTTTTTACTTGATGCGGGGCTTGCCAGTTCCGATAGATGCCAAAGATTTTCAAGAAGGATTAAAGCAAAAATTTATTGAAAGAGATGGAATGTACTTCACAGCAGAACAAGCGGCCGAATATGATGAGAAAAAAGCCAAATCGCCAAATTTTGTGCAGCTTGCACTGATTGTTACAAACGAGAGTGATGCTATTGAATGGCTAAAAGACAGACTGCGAAAGAAGAAAGAAAGATACAATGAAATAATGCCTGATTTCCGTATTGCAACCCAGTCACTTCGCAAGGGAGATACTTTACCGGAATTACAGGATATACTCAGTGAAAGCTTTATACAAGAAGCCGATGGCAAATGGCGAACTCCGGATCCTAATGAAGCGAAAGACAGGGAAGCATTGCGTATCAAAGTATTATTAAAAGAGTTCACTGGATATGTTACAGCAATCAACCAACCTAAAGCAAAAAAACTTAAAGAAGTTCGGGTAGAAGCACTTCGTGCTGGATTCAAAAACTGTTGGGAACAAAAAGATTTCAAAACCATCGTAATCCTTGGTGATATGATTCCGCAAAATATTTTGTTAGAAGATGAGCAGTTGCTGATGTATTATGATATAGCTAAAGACAGAGTTTAAAATTGGAGTGCATTTTATATAGAGCAGTTACACAGCGGGAATATGACGATATCATTGCCCAGGGCAATCGTTTTAGGTGTACTGAAAGATCTCTAGAGGCTAAACAGTTTGCTACCTCTGAGCATTGTGGACACTACTATGGTCGGGAGATAGTGATGCGAATAGACAAGGTGCATTATATTTTAGTGCAGGTAGTGTTGAATACCCAATATTTCTGTAAGGATGTAATGAGATTAGATGATTGTGATGCAGTAAGTATTGATAAAAAATTTCTAGACAACTTTAACGGAGCAATCATTCACCTAACTGCTGTAAATCTGAACTAAAGAATGAAAATAATTGCACAAATACGGCTAAAGCAAAGTTCAGAAGGAGGACGGAAAAACCCTGTTTACTCAGGGTATAGACCTACTTTCAGGTGCGAAGGAAATAAAGTATCTGATTGTGTAATAACCATTTTGAAAGGACATAGCATCAAGCCGGGTGAAGAGGGAAAGGTTGAAATTAAAATCCTGCATCCTAAAAAAATAGAAGGAATAACTACGGCTAACCCTTTTAGTATTACAGAAGGTTTGAAAGAAGTGGCAACAGGTATCATTAGCGAAATACAACTCCATCCTTTTAAAATTGGTGACTTGGTCTTGTATAATAACGAAGATGCAGAAGTTTTGGAATTGAGCAAGATATTTGGAATAGAGAAAGCCCGAATCAAAGTCCTAAAAAATGGGCAGATACTCGACACCAAAATTGATCAGCTTGAAGAGCAATTTTCGTTATACTCCGATTCCAAAATCAGCTTCCTCGCAATCGCTGCTAAGATAAAAGGCGAAATAGCTAACCAGTCTATGCTTGCTCCACTGGAAAGCAATATTGTGCCATTGCCACATCAAATTTTAGCCCTTGAAAAAGTGATGGCCGGCCAGTTTCTGCGTTTTCTTATTGCCGATGAAGTGGGCATGGGTAAAACAATAGAAACTGGCTTGATACTAAAAGAACTCAAGTTAAGAGGCATTGCCAAACGTACATTGATAGTTGTTCCAAAATCGGCAATGGGTCAATGGCAACAGGAAATGAAGCGGCATTTTAATGAACTCTTTCATATTTACGATACCGATTACATTAATACTCTCAGCCGTACATTTTCAAGGCTCGAGATGGACAATGAAATAAACCTCTTCACTCAGCACAATCAGATTATTGTTTCAATGGATGCCTTAAAGCCCATTGAAACACGTCAGGGCTGGAGCAGACAAAAAGTTGACGAACATAACCGTTATCGCATACAAAGTGTGTTGGAAGCTGAGTTCGATTTGTTGGTAATTGATGAGTGCCACAAAGTGGGTGGCAGCAGTACACAGGTTGGTCGTTTTCAGATGGCCGATGTATTATGTAATGCCATTCCCAATGTGCTATTACTTTCGGCAACTCCACACAGAGGCAAGAGTGACCACTTTAGACGTATTCTGCAATTACTGAATGCGGATGCATTTGCCGGTGAAGGAATGCCATCCATACCCGAGCTGGAACCTTATGTGGTGAGAACAGAAAAAAGGCAGGCCATAGACTACAATGGCAAAAAGTTATTTAACCAGCGTCATACCTATAAAGTTGAGGTTCCTCTGGATACGGTCAAACACAAGAAACAAAAATTATTGTATGAAGAAGTAACCACATATGTCGTTGAAGGATTTAATCTGGCACAACAAACAAAAAACAATTCTTATGGCTTTGTGATGATCCTTTTCCAACGCATGATGAGCAGTTCTACTCAGGCTATACTGGATGCCATGCAAAAAAGAGCAAACCGGCTTTCGGATGAACGGCAGGAAGTGAACAAGGAAAACATCATAAGCAACATGGAAGAGTTTGGCTTTGATGGCCAAATGGAGATGGACTTTGAGCAGAAGATTTTTTCTATGGTGGAAGAAACGCAGGCAAACTACGATACGGAATTAAGTATTCTACAAGGATTGATTCGCAATGCCAAAGACTGTCTTGATCAGGAAACCGATGCAAAAGTAGAGTACCTGTTAGAAAAACTTGCTGAGATAAAAAGGAAAGAAAACAACCCGGAAACAAAATTCCTAATTTTCACAGAGTTCACCAGTACTCAATTTATGTTGAAGAAAATTTTGGAGCAAAAGGGTGGATATATCTGCGAAGCCATAAATGGTTCAATGGATTTTGATGAAAGGGTAAATGCCTTGAAACAATTTAAGGAAGATGCTCAGATACTTATTTGTACCGATGCTGCCGGTGAATCGCTGAACATGCAGTTTGCACATATTGTCATCAATTACGACATGCCTTGGAACCCGATGGTCCTGGAACAACGCATTGGCCGTGTTGACCGGATCGGCCAGTCCTATGAAGTACAAGCCTTCAACATGATGCTTGATAATTCAGTAGATAAACGGGTATATGAAGTTATTGAGGAGAAATTAAATCAAATACTCAATCAATTGGGCATTGATAAAACAGCCGATGTTTTAGACAGCACTTTAGAAAGAGACCAAATCAACCGTTTATACCTTACTTCCTTATTAAATCCTGCAAAGTTTGAGCAAGAAAGCAGCAGTTGGTTGGAGGATATTAAATGCAAATTAAGGGATTACAAAAGTACAGAAGGTGCTTTGCCTACAATGGATTCCAAAGATATTAAAGCTGAAAAAGTAGATGCGATAAAACATAGTCCATTGCCTAAATGGTTGGAAAACCTGACTAAAAATTATTTGCAAACAAAAGGTATTGCCTATAAAAGTTTATTAGACGGTATCAAGTTTAAATTCCCCGGACATAAAGAAGGAGTTTACACGTTTAATATTAAAGAAAGTGTAAACAATCCAATTCCGGAGCCAATTTCATTGCAGCATGAATTTATTCAAAGTATGCTGCTAGATGCTATTCCTTTTACTGAATCTCAGCAAATTCCGATTGTTAAACTAAAGCAAGGTAATTCAACACCGGGCCAATGGTCACTATGGAATTTGGAAGTAAAAAATCAATTTGAAACGAGCCAAATCATTCAACCCATATTCATTTCATCCGAAGGCGAAAACTTTTCTGCCTTTGCTCAAAATATTTGGGATAAGTTGATTCAGGAAAATGATTTTTTTGATTGTATAAGTGTATTGACAGTTGACGAATCAAAAAAAATATTTAATGCGATCTCAAAAAAATCTGAGTTGCTGCTTCAAACAAAATACGAAGAGTTTGAAACCAACTTATTAGGCAATACTGATAAAATAAAATCGAATAAAGAAAGGTCATTTTCTTTTCAGGAAAAGCAAATGAATAGAATTGGAATTGAAAATATTAAGCAATCAAGATTAAACAGGCTGCATCAAGAGAAGGAACAATGGGAAAACAATTTTCTGACGGCTAAACAAATAGTGCCCAATTTAACCTGCTTATTGATGATAAATATTGTAAATGAGTAACTGGATAGATAAATATAAAAAGTTGGCTATCTCCAGTCACAAACAGCACATCATTGTAGCTGACCAGGACAATCTTTCTGAATATGCCGAATTGATGCAAGCTTTTGAAGGGGAAGGCTACAAAATATTGAGTTGTAAAACGGACTTAGCTGTACGATTAATTTTTGAACTGCAAGTACGAGGTTCGGAAAACAAATACATGATCATTGCTCCAGCTGATTATACGCCACTTCCGGATATAGGAATGCTTGTGCATTTTCAGGCAATTGGATTACCACAACTTTTTCCAAATTTGGATGCCAAAGCCATTAAAGGGTTAAGTTTTAATGCACTTTGTCTTCTTTCCAACATCAAGCCCTACGAAGAATTAAGTCATGAAAAGACATTGAAATTCTTGTTAGAGAACTTGTATAATATAGATTTTGATACACTTACCAATAGTAAGGCTAAAGAGAGAATTTTGAATGCACTCATTATAGTGCTTCTTGAAAAAAATGGTATTAACGAACCACTCACAAAATTTCTCACTAATATTTCAAAGCCTTATTTCCAAGCACTTGTTTCAAAAGGTTTGAATAATGCCAACCTAATAAAGTTTATACAGGAACAATGGCAATCATATGTGGCCGATGAAAATTCATTACTCGATTTTAAAGAACCTTTACTCAATAAAAGTTTAGGCTACCTTTTTGCATTTGAGTATATACTGCCAATACAGGTATCACCTGAAAAGTATGACGGTTTTCCTAAGCCATTAAAAATTGGTGTCTATGTAGATGAACAAGGCCATAACGATAACGAATTGGAAGGATTAATTGAGTACCTGAAACAACAGCTCGAAATAATTGAAGATATTGCAGATCAGTGGTTCCAAATAATACAAGTACTGGCAAATGGTAAGTTGAAGTATTTGTTATCGGGCAATCAAGTACTAAAAGCGGAATATCAAAAAATTGAGAACGCTTTCAACATTCGCTTTCAGCGATTTATTGATAATACTTACGGCAGCTTGTTTTCACTAAGCGGTGTCAGAAAACCAGTGGTGGTTTCACGAATATTGGAACATATCAATTCAAAACCCGCAAAGAAGAAAGCACTACTTGTAATTGATGGCATGAATTATTGGCAATGGAATATTTTAAGCAAAGCTTTATCAGATGCTGGAATTGGATGTTCGACTAATGCTTCACTTGCTTACATACCTACCATTACAGCATGGTCAAGACAGGCTATCTTTAAAGGAGATAAGCCCGATTTGATGGAGGACAATTCAAAGGAAGCAAAGCTTTTTGAAACCTATTGGTTGAATCATGGAGTGCCTGGTTACCAAATAATTTTTAAAAAATTCAGTGTAAATGAACCATTGTCAGTTGATAATATCCCTGCGGATACCACAATGCTTGGACTTGTATGCAATGACCTGGACGGTATTATGCATGGTTCCATTCTTGGGAACAGTCAGCTGAAAATGTCAACAGAGCAATGGATTTTAAAATCTAAAATAGTCGAATCAATTTCTTCATTGCGAACAAAAGGTTTTCAGGTTTACATAACAGCAGATCACGGCAATGTTGAAGCAACTGGTTTAAAAAATCTAACCATAAAGGACAAGGTAGGTGCCCTTAGCCGTGGAAAACGTCATTTACATTTTACAAATGAAATCTTATTGCAGGGTTTTATTGAGCAGAATCCCGGTCTTGATATTGGCAAAAAAGGTCTATCTCTTTACCTAAAAAAACAAGAGGCATTTACAAACGAAAACAACCAGGTTATAACCCATGGCGGTTCTCATTTATGGGAGGTTATAGTCCCTTTTATAAGTATCAATGAATAATATAGGAAAATATATAGGCTTAAATCAGCGAATACCATTTGAAGTGTTGGATTCGGCCATTCATTTCTATTTGGAAAATGGTGTGGTAGATAAGAACTATATCTTTCAGCGAATGCATGAATTCACTTCCGGAACTAACAGGGCAAATAAGGCTATATCATATGTAGTGCAAATCATGTCAAGGCAAGGTAAACTGTTAGAACAGCTAAAAAAAACAAATTCAAATATTCTTTATAGTTCATTAAGATTAGATGACAGAAAAGCCCTGTGCTTATGTTTAATTAGTTTAACCTATCCAATTACCTATGATCTTTTGATTGCATTATCGCAAGGTTTTAAAGTACAAAGCCAAATAAATAAGAAATTCATCAATGAAAAAGTAAAGTCCATATACGGTAGCAATAGAACAGTGGATATTGCCATTGATGCCCTACTTCCAATGATTATTGAGCTAAACACCATTAAAAGGGATAAGGTCAGCATCTATTCAATGGGTTCAAAATTGGTAATCACAAACAAATTTGTATCTGAAATAATTATCTACACAGATATCAAATTGTCAGGTTCAAAATCTATCCTCATTGATGAATTGAGTTTTAAGTCCTGGTATGCCTATTTTGAAATTTCATCATCAATTGGCGATAAATTCAATATTCTGATTTCTAAAAAGGAGAGTGCTGTAGGAAAAGGATATTTGACGATAAATTAAAAATAGTAAGAATAAAAATCCATACCGAATATTTTAAAATGGATTATTCAATAATGAAATAACAATACGCAGTGGCAATGTAAGTTCAAGAATTTGCTATATTACTTCAGTCATTTACCCGCCGATTCCTATTCAGCGAATCCTTCACCTGACTATTCTTTAAAAATAAGCTAAGCGCCTTACTTTTTATGTCGGTACCATTAAGAAGGGATTCGACGTGTTTTTTCGCATTTTCTACTGCATAAGAAGACAGTACCCAATTCATAGGCACTTCTTCCACTGTATTGGAAACCGGTATTTCTAAATAACTTCCACCCATCTGCGCGATCTTAGCCCTTAACTCAACATTAGCATACTCACCATGGCCGCTGCGCGTGTTATACATGCCATTTACTATTTCAGTAATTTCATTGAACGAGGAAATCCCATAGTCCGACTTTTTTTTATCAAAATCAAAAACTATCTGTAAAACCATTGGAATTACCTGAACCGAGTCTTTTGCCGGGTCAAATGTTAAGCTATTTAATAATTGCCTCAATGTGGTATTTCCCATATTCTCAAAATACCCACCATCTAAAATGTGAATTTTATGGTTATAGTCTGTGTTCAATTCTCCACCAGGCGAAATGATTGGGAAACGGGAGCTTAACCCGATAGCTGTTGCATATGAAAAATTATCTTCTATAGCATTATTAAGGTCGTACAAAGCCTTAAAATAAGATGTATCCAGTTTCACATTCGATAATACGCCCCGTTCACCTGTTTCAACAATGGTAGTATTTACAAGAACCATAGGCCGGGAACCATTCGTTTGAGTGGCTGCATAAAAATTCTCATAAAATATATTCTTCTTCGGGTCTCCCAAATACTCACTCCAGCTATTGCACCACGCTTTTTCCAATGCCACTTGCCTGTCGAGTCCTTTTACATAAAAAGGAATAAAATAATTTAAAAAGTCGCCAAACATTAATTTAGCTGAAAGTGGAGCAAAGAAATCAGTTTCCTTATAATAGGAAGTATAGCGCTTCAATAATGAATCATTGTGCTTCTGGTAAACAGTTGAATTGAACAGACTTGTGCCGAACGTTCCACCTGAAACCGTGCTGTAGCCGAGAATGTGATTCCGAAAATCGGGATACATGTCCTGGATCCCACCAAGTAATAATGAAGCGAAACAACCTGTTCTTAACGCTCCCCCTTCAGCGCAAATAAATATTACCGGCACTTTTCTATAACATTTTTTTTGTATGATATAATTACTTACAACAGAGTCATAACTACAATTTTTTCCAGAAGACGTCTTATCTCCACAAAACGATAACGGAGAAATATTACAAAACGTTTCTCTCTTATTACAATGTGTAATTGCTGAATCGAAGGTACAGGGGAGCTCTTCATGAACCTTCATCCATTCTGCGAGGTACTCTTTGGGATTTAGAACAGGCTGCTCACAAAATCCCCTCTCCGGTTTAATATTAATAGGATGATCATCATTATTTATTGAAACAATAATAATCCACAAAAACAGCATGCTCGAGTATGGCAGGTTCAGCTTTATAAATGCCCCGGTAAATGGTTTGGTTAATTCAAACACTTTTATCAGGTAAAATGTTGTTAACCATGCGGCTATTCCCAGGGCAAGTATAGCGGGAGAACCAACCATGAAATAAAATTTCTCGCTTGCAAAGCAACCAAATATCAAAAAAAGGATTACAGTAAGAATAGAATAAGCAACACATTTTTTAAAAAGCTCGGGGTAATTCTTCCGGAATTGTATTCTGTTATGGCTGGCGCCCAATCCGAATCTTAAAAGGACGCTTTTAGATGGAGTTAGGATATTCCCCACATGACGTATCATCCAGTTCTGAAATGTACCTTGAATTGCAAAATACCGTTGATGCACTTTATTAGCACCGAAATAAAAATGGATGGCCAACGCGAAATTCAGCAAATACAAAAGTAATATACCTGAAAATGCAAGAATAACTTTCATCCGTTGATCAGGAAGGTTAGCATTATAATGATGAATAAAAGTAATTATGAGACCGGATATATACACAAGAAATGGAAACAAGGCCTGCATAGCCGGCATCAACATCTGTGTCAACCTTCTGAAGATTATCCTTCTATGGGGGATCTCGGAGTTACTGTCGGTTAGGTAAAGGAGCATCCGTGCGCCGAATTCGGAGGTCAACGACCATATCCACATACCTACCAACAGCCATAAAGCAGGCTGGAAGTTATCCATGGCTGCATCTTCCACCAGACATTGCAGCAAATCCTGCCCCTGAGGCAGAAATATCAATGCTAAAACAGCCACTACCTGGAAAATGAAAAAAAACCATAATCTTCTTACGACTGAAAACAAATCATGGTATGCGTCTTGCCAGCCTATTCTATAACCCAGCACAAGATAACGCCAAAATCCTTTTCCGATATTGGAAACCAGATCATACGCAGTAATAAGTCTGATACGTTTCATGAAAAATACATTTACGATTAAACTGAATTCATAATTCGCCAAGTCAATTTAGGGGCATTCCGAATAAATGACCGGATAATAATTTGATGCAATTTCTTTCAGAAATAAACAATTTCTATGGACACTTTTCCCTTTCTGTGACATTTGATTAACTCCGTATCTCAAAATATCCCTCCAGATTCACATTCCACCGCTAATTTTAATTCTTCCGGCATTTGCCAAGTTCCCACCACCGAAATCCTTTAACTATACAGCATCGCTGTCCGTAACTTTACACCAATAACAACCATAAAAACGACCCATACTATGAAAACTATAATCTCATTAGCAGCTGCAACCTTACTGATGTTTGGTTCCTGCAAAAAAGGCGAGCTTGAAAATATCGAACCGATGAAACCTACTGTTTCGGAAATAAAACCAGAGGCGAAGCTGGCGCCAACCGCTAACCAGGAAAGTGTGCAGGAAGAGCCTGATAACGGCGATCCCGGTCAATATTAACCGGAAGAAAAATAATAAGGCTTATGCTGCAGGTAAATTGCCTGGCGCATAAGCCTTATTTTGTTTTTAATTATGTCAGATGATTACTTCACTATTCTTGCCTGCGCCTCACAGTAATGTAATACCCATTTATTTCCATACTTATCCCGCAGGTCACCTGTCAATTGATTGCCCGGACTTAACCCGGGAGGATGCTCCTGTATTCCACCCTCCGAAAGCTTTCTGTAACAGCTATTGAGTTTTCTTTTACTGTTACAGCTCAGAAGCAGCGAAATGGAATTACCGTGTTGCAGGGCTTCGTCACACATGTCGCTGCCCATCAGCACAAATCCATCATTCGTTAACGTAGCATGCAGGATCGCATCTTTCATTTTTTCCGGCATCTGCTCCGAAAGCGGGGATTCGCCAACCGTTTGAAGTGTAAGCTTCCCGCCCAGGCACTTTTGATAGAAGCGCATGGCTTCCCTGCAATTGCCGTTGAACGTCACATACGCATGAACCTGCATCACTATGCATTCTTTAGTTTTTCAATGTCCAGCTTTTTCATTTTCATGAGCGCAGCCATCGCACGCTGCCCTCTTTCAGGATCGCTCATCAGCTGACCGAGCTCAGCCGGAACGATCTGCCACGACATGCCGAATTTATCCTTCAGCCAGCCGCATTGGCTTTCCTGTCCGCCATCCGCCGTAAGGCTGTTCCAGTAATGATCGATCTCCTGCTGGTCTTTGCAGCTCACTACAAATGAAACGGCTTCATTGAACTTGAACATCGGGCCGCCATTCAAGCCCATGAACTTTTTACCGTTCAACTCAAAGATCACCACCATCGGGTTCTCTGAAACCACCTTCGAATTCTTGAAGATAGAGCAATAATAGTCTGCCGCTTCTTTCGCTTTTCCATCGAACCATAAGCAGGGATAAATTTGTTCTGTCATTTTTTTAGTTTTAGATTGGTTGTGATATTTTAGATTGTTTTGTTACTATTTTGTTACCATCATTTGCTCAGTAATGCCCGGTCATCCCGTGCTACGACACGGGATCTCTGCGCAATCATAACGCATGCAATAACACCGCGTGAATGATTATAATTTTTCAGCGTAAGCTTTAAAGCTGTTCATGATCGCCTGCCAGCCGCCTTTCTGCATCTCCACAGGGTTCATTGTTTCCGCATCAAAATTGGTGACGATCTTTGTTTTTCCACCCTCAGCTTTAAATGTGGTCTTCACCTCCCGTCCGTCGGGCATGTGATATCCGATGTACTCATGCTCGCGCACATCGTCGTAGGTTCCTTCAAAATCGAAGCCCATGCTTCCATCCTTCGCTTCCATGCGGGAAGAGAACTTACCTCCAGCCCTGAGATCGTTTGTGGCTTTTGGAGTATGCCAGTCGGGAGAGGCGCTGTTCCATTGGGTAATGTGTTCGGGGCCGGTCCAGGCCTTCCATACTTTTTCCACGGGAGCATTCACTGTTGCTTCTACCGTGATCACTGTTTTTTCCATAGTTTTTGATCTTAATGAATTTTTAAAGTTAATAATCATTTCCCGCTTTTAGCAATCCCGCTTAAAGCGGAAGAAACACTTACAGGACTTATTTATGTTCCGGGGAACAATGCAAAGATGCAACAGGATGCGCAGTTCCGCACGGGGGAAAAGCGACAACCTCAGGGGTTGATTATGACAGGCAAATACCCTACTTTTGGCGCATGAAACACATCTCCATCCTTGTTCCTGAAACTGCGATCATGGAAGCCATTGCCGATCCGCGTTATATGTTCACCGCAGCCAATGAATTCCTGAAGGCCGCTGGCCAGGAGCCTTTGTTCAATGTGCAGCTGGTGGGACATAAAAGATCCGTGAAGCTTATGAATGGCCTTGTTACGGTGCACCCGGATAAAACACTGGATGAAGTAACGAAAACCGACCTCATTTTTATTCCTGCAATAAGCGGCGATCTTCGCACAGCGCTGGAGCTGAACAAAAAATACGTACCCTGGATCATTGAACAGCATCAGAAAGGTTCGGAGGTGGCTTCATTGTGCATCGGCGCCTTTTTGCTGGCTTCCACAGGTTTGCTCAATGGAAAGAAATGTTCCACTCACTGGCTTTCAGCAGAAGATTTCCGCGAAATGTTCCCGGAAGTGGAGCTGGTGGATGGCAGCATCATTTCGGAAGAGAACGGTATTTATTCCAGCGGCGGGGCTAATTCCTACTGGACCCTCCTACTCTACCTGCTGGAGAAGTACACCTCGCGTGAAACAGCCATTCTTGCCTCCAAGTTCTTTGCGGTGGATATCGACCGCGACAGCCAGAGCAAGTACATGATGTTCAAGGGACAGCGTAACCACAAGGACGATGCGGTTAAGAAGGTGCAGGACCATATCGAGAAGAACATCGAAGAGAAAATGACCATCGATGAGCTGGCAGGTATCGTGTCGCTCGGACGCCGGAGCTTTGAAAGAAGATTTAAGGATGCGACAAACAATTCGGTGCTGGAGTACATTCAGCGGGTGAAGATAGAAGCGGCCAAACGAAGCCTGGAGACAAGCAGGAAGAATGTGTCGGAAGTGATGTTCGATGTAGGCTATACCGACACCAAGGCATTCCGCGACCTGTTCAGAAAGATCACCGGCCTGAGCCCGATCGAGTACCGGAACAAATACAATAAGATCGCGCTGGAGCCTACAGAGGAATTGATCTGATCACTTACTTCCCGAAATTATAAAACAGGTTCAGCCTCATGTAAAATAAAAAGCGTTCCTGTTTTACATGATCCCGGAACGCTGTTTCGGTTGCGCTGATCACAGTTCTTTCGTTGTTATCTGAAAAGCGATAGCCGAGGTTCGCGCTGCAGTCGATCCCAAACCGCGAGCCGAGCAAATATTTCCGGATGCCGAATCCCAGTCCCGGCTCGTTAAATGTTCCTTTTGCAGTAGAATTTAAAAAAGACATGTCCCTCGTACCGAAATCATATTCCTCGTAACGGTCGTACCACATCTGGTAGTTCCCGATCTTATCATAGGCATTAAAATAGACCTCGATCATGGAAGGATCAAAAGAAAGGAAGGTATATTTATAATCCAGGTGCAGCCAGCTTCTCAGCTCGTACTGGCTGTACATTCCCTCGTCGTCCGAATTATCCTGCTCATTCCGCCACCTGAACCAGCTTCCGTCAATTCCAAGGCTATGCTTCCCGTACATCAGTTCCGGGCCGAGACTGAAGGTAAGAAAATAGGTGTCTTCAATGATGAAGAAGCCCACCGCCTTTGTCCTTGCCAAAACGGAAAAAGGATGCCCGGGAGCATATATCAAAGGTCCTTTTTTAATGATCCGCGGCTTCTTTGGAGCTTCGATCCTGTCTTCATTCACTATCGTGGAATCGCCTCCGGGAGTCCAGGTGGTCCATGCCCCCACCTTTACATCGTGCCTGTAATACCCTTCCATTTCCTTTTTCCCATTTGGCGAATAATAGGTGCATTTACCTTCGAGGTGAAGCGGCTCTCTGGTGGTACTGAACCCGAGCATCTGCAAGCGGTTTGTTTCCCGGTAATAATCCCTGATGAGGTAACCGCCTTGCTGTTGTTCTGCTATCCTGTAAAACTGTCCCTTGGTTTTTTTACAGGGCTTCCACTCCTTGTCGAACCAGAGCGTATCTTCCTGCGCGAAGGACAGCACCGGGATCATGAAGCAGAGTACAAGAAGAAATACTTTCATCTATAAGGATTTTTTCACATACTTCGTCAGGATCACGATCACCTGGTCGTTGATCTTCCCTTCTATCTGCCCGGCATTATCATGCACGAGCTTGATCTTCTTCACCACGGTGCCTTTTGAAGCCGAGAAGCTTGTGCCTTTTACATTCAACTGTTGTGTAAGCACTACGGTATCACCGTTCTCCAGCTTATTTCCAAAGGCATCGGTATGCACATCCGGAACTTCATGCGCGCTCATGGCCCACTGAACAATGTTCTCGTCCCAATCCACCGAGCTGATGAGGTTGCTGGCCCAATCTTCATCTTTATAGTTATGCAGGATCCTGTAGCTCAATGCCTGCACAGCAGGTTGAGGGCTCCAGATGCTGCCTTCGAGGCAGCGCCAGTGAAAGCCAGACTCTTTGCTATCGACAGCCGCCAGGCAGGTATCACAAAGCGCTACTTGGTGGTCTGTTGAATCATCATTTTTCGGGCTGACTGTATATTCGTCTGCTGCAGGTTCAACGTTGCAGAGCTCGCATAGGCCGGCGTTTCTTTCTTTGAGTTTTTCGTTGAGGAGCATTATTTAATTTTTGTAACAAGTATAGCATTCCGGTTTTGCAAAAGAAATGCTTTCTTTTCCCTTCCCGCACTGATGACAGTATTTTTCAAGATAATATTCGTTCCCCCATTCAGCCCACTCGTTGTAGCATGCAGAACAAAAAGGCTTAGCCGGATTTAAAGGAATATTTTTATTGCAGCGGATACACGTTCCGGCTTCATTTGTAAATTTAGGCCTGAAGCTCAGTTCTTTTTTATTCCTGCGTTCGATCGTAGGCAAAAGATTTTTCCAATCCGTAGAATCACTGATGATTTCTTTTGCTTCTTCTTTCACCTTAGAGATCACACTTAGATAATCTTCCCCACTGAATAAAACAGATAGTTCAAAATTATTTTTAGCGGACGCCTCCGACAGGTTCATACTTCCTACCAGCAGCTCTTTTTCATTGTAAAAAAATTTTGCGTGCATTTGAGGTTTAAAGTAAACAGTACAATTAGAAATATTTAAAACAGCATCCAGAACCTGTGGGTCTCCATTATCCACTCCGAACACTATAGTGATCTTAACTCCACGCTTAGAAGCATTTCTTAAACGGGTCAGGTAATTTTCATCTATCTTAATGTTGAACGTAAAAATACAAATGTATTTCTCAGCCCTTTTTATAATATTATCAAGAGCAACTAGTGTTTCTTTGGTGGTAAGTAGTTCTGCCATAGCTTAGCTCTCCCTTAAATATGTTTCATCATAAATATCCCGTAATTTTCGTCCATTATAGGTCCAGTAAGGACCCGGAGCAACGCTGTACGGAATTCCCAGTATAGTGCGGGTAACGCTGGTCAGGCTTGTTGTGTCACCTTTATAAAGCACGGTATTTTCTGAATTAACAACTGCCTGCTCAGCGTTCTTTGTACAAAAAAGTTCGCTTCCGATCGGAATGTTCATTTCGACAAAATTAAATTTTGGCCGTTTCTTGGAATATTCCTTCCGCGCCGCCAGGGAAACTGCATCCACATTTTCAACTTCAAGCTCAATCTGGTTGGTTTTATCTTCTATTTCAAGTAGTTTTAAAATAGAAATAGCGTGGTTTGCATCTATTTCGAAAAATTCTCTCTTGGCGTTGATCCGGTTTGGAGCAAAAGCGGTATGAAGCGCATCTTCCACTTTTAAGGGGTTTTTAACCTTGGCGGCATAAGCGCACTTAAAAGGAAGGGGTACCCCCGTAGAATACAATTCGCTCATTCTCGTATTGGCATCTTCCCTGTAGGTTGAACCGATTTTAACCAAGCGTGGCATCGCCGGGTTTGTAAGCAGGTAAACAATGCCTGTGTCATTTTGGATTTCCATATACTTACTTATTTAGTATTTAAACTTGCAATAATTGCCCTGAAACTTGCTAAGCCTGCTTCGAGATTCTCAACGATGTCATTTGCCAACACATCCGGATCGGGTAGGTTGTCGAGATCGGCCAGTGATTTATCTTTTAGCCAACTAATGTCAAGCGAGGTTTTATCCCTTGCAATGATCTCTTCGTACCTGAACTTCCGCCAGCGTCCTTCCGGATTACTCTTCTCATTATACGTTTCTTTACGCTTACTCCTGTTCCTCGGGTTATAAAGTGTAATAAAATCGCTCAGATCTTCCAGCTTCAAGGGGTTCTTTTTAAGCGTGTGGTGGATATTTGTCCTGTAATCATACACCCATACTTCTTTTGTCCAGGGGTTCTTGCTGGAAGGTTTGGCGTCAAAAAAGAGCACGTTCGCTTTTACCCCGTTCGCATAAAAAATTCCGGTTGGTAAACGGAGGATGGTATGCAGGTCGGTAGTTTCCAGCAGCTTCTTGCGCACGGTTTCTCCCACTCCGCCTTCAAAAAGCACATTATCCGGCAATACGACAGCGGCCTTGCCCGTTGATTTCATCATGGTGCGGATGTGCTGAACAAAATTCAGCTGCTTATTACTGGTAGTTACCCAGAAATCCTGCCTGTTATAGGTAAGGTCTTCCTTCTCCTGCTCCCCTTCCTCATTGGTGAAGGTCATGCTGCTCTTTTTACCGAAGGGCGGGTTTGCGAGGATATAATCATAGCGGGTACCCGAATCTGTGATCAGGGAATCTGCAGGTGAAATGAAATTATCGGCATCAATGTCACCAATATTGTGCAGGAACAGGTTCATGAGCGCAAGCCGGCGTGTGCTGGCAACGATCTCGTTACCGAAGAATGTTTTGTATTTCAGGAACTTCTTCGCTTCCTTGTCCAGCTCCTGGTTGTCAACGATCCAATCGTATGCGGCAAGGAAAAAGCCTCCCGTTCCGCAGGCCGGATCCGCTATTGTTTTCAAAGGCTCAGGGCGCAGGCATTCCACCATGGCTTTGATCAAAGGGCGTGGCGTAAAATACTGTCCGGCACCGCTCTTGGTGTCTTCGGCGTTCTTTTCAAGCAGACCTTCATAAATATCACCTTTGTCCTTTACTCCCATCAGAATCCAGTTCTCTGCATTGATAAGCGCAATCAGCTTATACAATTTGGCAGGGTCCTGGATCTTGTTCTGGCTTTTTGTGAAGATCTGCCCGAGGATCCCTTTTTCCTTTGCAAGCGCCCTTAACAATGCATTGTAATGTGATTCCAGCTCCACTCCGCTTTTGTTGGTCAGTGAGGCCCATGCATATTTCTTTGGCATGGGCATCTCCCGGCTATGGGGCGGCTTGCTGTACTCATCTGCCATTTTTAAGAACAGCAGGTAGGTTAACTGCTCCAGGTAATCGCCGTAACCCACGCCATCATCACGGAGGGTGTTGCAAAAGGCCCAGACTTTACTTACAATGCTGGAAGCGTTTGAAGAATTATTAGTTGTCATATTTATTCTTTTGAGATGATGATTCTGGATTTAGGAGAAAAATCGGGGTATACTTTTTCTATTTCACTCATTTTTTTTAAGCCCCTTTTTTTTCCACCCGATTCTAAATCCTTGCTTATTTCATTGTTCATCAAGTCCTTGGTTATGTTCTTCCCAATTATATCGCGATACTTTTCAGGAATTTCAGCCTCCTTACTACTTATTAATTTATTATCATAGCTAAAAGGAACTTTTAAATCCTTTACATCGCTCCATCCTTTATCACGGTTGAATGTATTTAAAGTAAAGAATCCGTTAACTGCTTCACCTTCGCTTATTCTTTTTTTAAGTTCACTTTCTTTCCATACCTTTTTCTCAAAAAGATGGTCAAATAATGACTGGGAATTTCCAGGGCAAACTATCTGATGCCAGGGAAATGAAGGAGAAGGGTTTAGGTCGAAAAAGCTTGGCAAGGTCCATGCTAATTCTGAAGAGCTTCCCCTTTTCTTCCTCTTATTATAAAAGTTCTCATGCAAATACTCTGCAGAGAGCAAAGTACAGCCGGTAAGCTCCATCGGGTCCGTGAGATCGATATGCAGCGGGGAAGGAGCGAAATTATATAGCAAATAGAAGGGAACGGCTCTTCTTGCCCTTGCATAGTTTTGCAAAGAAACAATTTGATCTCCGTGATCCATTGAAGAGTACTTGCCATTTTTATATATTTTTTTTGCCTGGACAGGGGCATAAAATTCAACTCCCTCTGCAGGAAACCTGATCACCAGCTCAAAATCATTTCCATTGGTAGCTTCATCATCAGCTTCAAGGATCTGTATTTTCAGGTTATATTGATCATTATAAGCATTAATAGAGAATATGAGATTCTGAGTAATCGTTGTTTCATATATTTTCACCCCCGGCTTCAAATAAGCATACTCCATCCGCTTCCAGGTCTCAATAGAAAGCAATTTAAACAAATCACACAGGTTGGGTGATTTGATGAAATGGTTTTTAACAACAGTATATTGAGTATAATCCATTAGCTGATGAGTTTCCCTTCAAATGCTTTTTTCAAAATACTTTGTCTTAAAGCTTCTGCTTGCAGTAAACTATCATTTATGCTTTCTCCCAATTTATCAGCAACGCTAAAACGACTTTCAATTTCCTGAATAACTCTACCTTGTTCTTCTAAAGAACATGCGGGAATCGTTATTAATCCTAAAGTCTTGGGAGAAAGATTAGGCTGTAACGTTTCAGACAATTTTGATCTTATATATTCCCTAAAAGCAGTAGTTTGGAAGTATTGAAATAAATAATCTTTTTTAATTTTAAGGTCCTTAATACAGGCTACTCGCTGATTTAACAAACCAGGGGGGGTATTTTGAGGATATTTACAAATCTTAATCGTATCATTTGTTATAGGTCGAGTTAAGGCGATCAATAAATCTCCACTTTTTAAGATAAAGTCGTGATTTGATTTTAAAAATGTATGTGGCAGGTACTCCTGATCTTTCCAAACAAATTCAGAATAACCGACATTAGAAATCTTAACGACCGGAATACCTTTATTTACAAAATCAGAGCTTTTAAATGCAAATCCTGAAATAATTCTTGAGACATCATTAAGACATTCAAATTTCCACCCCTCCGGCAACTCGCCCTCCCTTACATTTTGATTCGTCAACCTTCCTTCAAAAGCCCATTTCAACACCGCTTGCCTGTACACTTTTAATTGCTGCTGTGCTGTTTTCAAATTCTCTATTCCTTTATCTAATTCTGAAAAGAGTTCTTCGATTTTGGAAACGATTAATTGTTGGGTGGCGAGAGATGGAATCGGGATACTTAATTGACCTAGTTTAGTGCCATTTACATTAGGCTGTCCAATTCCAACTTGACCTTCACTAATTTGTTTCCAATATAACGGTGATTGGAAATAATAATAAACATATTTATCCGAAACGCTTTTAGGAAATCGCAGCCTGATTAAATAGGATGCGAATACAGCATCAGGTATTTTTCCTTTTATAAGAAAACTTTTCCCAACCGTTGCACCGGTTCTTGCAAAGACCAAATCTCCATCTTCAAGTTTCTTTTTAGCCTTATCCTCCGGGGAAATTTTGCAATATGGTACAGTATGCCAATTAACCTTATTGTCTTGAATATCGGTAATTCTAAGAAACTTGGGTCCTATTTCTGTACTTGAAGATGACTCTGTATAACCATATTGAATATCTATGGCTATATCTTTGACTTTCACAACTTGCCAATCATCTGTTATTAATGTATTATGATTCATTCAAACCCTCCCACTTCTTTATACTTTTCAACATTCAAATATAATATCTCATAAAAATCATCATGTGAAAACTTAACTTCATTTGTGCCCGTCCTTTTTTCAAACTCAAAGGGTTCATAATTTTCTGAGCCTGGTAAAGAGCGGACAGAGAATGTATACATCACCTCTTTATAAACATACGAATAGTGGTGTGCAGTGACAGGTTTTGCCAAAGAAACAAATCCTAATTGAGTAGATGCATTATAATTAAAGCCTGTAGCTTCGCTTACTTTCGATTTCATTGTCCGCAGTTTAGTCAGCAGGCTGTCTGGATCAATTATCCTTGAAAAATAACAGATCAGGTTCATAAAGGGCATCTTTCTCAAATGTTCTTTACTTATTTTTGACTTGGAATGATCTCCATACACAATTGCAGGGCCGTCTTCGAACTTTGTAAACTTAAGCAATTCGCGGAGAGTAATCGCTTCTGCCTGTGCCATGTCCAGGAAAATTCTTCTTACCAAGTATTCATATTTTACATTTGTTGGAAAAATATCCTCTACGACCCGGCTGATGGCTTCCCGGTTGTCATAATTAAAAGGATGGCGGCTATAATATTTATTAATGTATCCTACAAAGGCCACCTTCGGCCCATAACGGTATTCATAAATGTGCCGAATGTTAGTATAATCTCCCACAACAATGATCTTGTCGAAGCCAAATTTATTGGACAATCCATAATTAAATTCAGAGGAATCAAAATGCGCGGCAAAAACATTTAAGATCCTGAAAATATGATCGGGATCCATCCTGTCTAAATCCTCTATAATCAGCACATTTTGTTTTCCTGATTTTTTTTTAAGCCTTGCCAGGAGCTGCCGGATGAGCTGCGTATAAAAATTGTCTTCAAAAATAGATCCTTCTGCAGTATAAAGCTCTTTTATAAATGATTCAGCTTCAGCCTCGTCACTTTTCTGGCTATTCTTATGATACTCAAAACACTTCTTTACCAGCTTATACAACGGCATGGCTATTGTCAGAACGCTTTTAGCAGCTTTAGGTAACATAGGCGCTAAGGGAGCAAATAAGACCAAAGGGTCCTTTTTCAGAAAATCGGGCAGTGTTTCGAAAAAGGATATATCTGTTTCATCAAATTCCACGTCCTTACCCAGCAGCTGAAACAAAATTTCGCATTTAATGTATTTAAAAACATCTTCATTATGGGAAATGGAATAGTTAACAGGGAATACCTTAAACACTTCGTACTGGTTACTATTCAATTCGAAGAAATAGTCTAAAAAAGTAGTTTTCCCTTGTCCGAATGGGGCCGAAAAAAATATTTTAATATTATCGTTAAATGAGATATGTTTCCCGAATTCTTTTAGAGGATGCTGTATTTTAACACTTCTGTCTACGCATTCGTAATGCACCCGCAATTCCAAATCATTAACATTCGTGGTCTCATAGTCAAATTCAATACACTCGTAAACATCATCGTACTCACTGTTACTAACAACCTTCTCTATCAGTATCTCATTTTTTGAAACGGACAATATACCCGACCTCATACCGCCCTGGAACATATAATAATTGGATTCTCCATTCCAACCGATTCTTCTGGCCTTGATCTTGACGGATCGCAGGATAACCCCTAAATCATTTTCATTCTCCTTGGTAAGAAAGGGCAGGCTCAAATATGTAATTTTCAGGAACGGGCGTTCCGGGTTAAGCTCAATGCGATGACTTGGTTTTTCTTTATTAAGGGTAAAATAATTTAAACTCATATCCTACGCTGCCAGCACTTCATTTAACTCATTAATAATTTCATCCGTTTTATCGCCGAACAGCTGCCACATTTTACTCAAGCCACCCTTTTTGTTAAAGGGGTCTAGCTCAAAATCTTCCTTGTCAAAGTGAAAGCTGCCTGCAATATACTCTTTAACCATGCGTAGCCATTCCACTTGCTCCTTTGTAAATTTTATCTTTCCCGCCTGTTTTTTAAAGATCCATTCCTGGAAATTAAGATCAACCGTTTTATCATAACCTGTGAGCCATTCATCAATTCCTATTGTTTTGCGGATAAGTGAAACAAGCATCACCAGCTCCTTTTTGGGCTTTTCTGTCCGTGGAAGGCGCTTTACTTCTTTACCCTTGGCTTCCTGATCTTCTATGATGACATAGGCATCCCAGAGAGTGTTCAGCTTCAGCGCAGGCTTTTGCAGCAGCAGCAATTCATACAGGTCTTTGATCATTTTATAGGTAAGCTCCCGCCTCCGGTAGGGCTGCCCGTAAAAAATTTGCAAGGCCGTAATCTCATCCCTGTTGCTTTCGATCCATGCTTTAAAGTCACCGATAGCAGCTTGTGCCGCCGCCACCTGATCCTTTACCCAGCCGATCGTCCTGATCGTATCTATATTGACCACATCAATCACCTGGTCGTATTTTTTCCGTATATCCACAATGAACTGCCGTAAGTCCGGGTCATTAAAAACAGCCACGGCCTTTTCAATGATAGTCAGATGCCTTTGCGCGAATGCAGCATCTGCTTCTGCCGGAGTAGCGTCCGGCAACTCAGCCTTCAGCTGCTGCTTTATACTTTCGGCTGTATCCGGGTCATAAGCATACAGCAATTGCTTCACCACCTGGTTTAAAGTATGTCCTCCTGCCTGCTCGGTAAACCGTTCTTTATCTTTTTCGGAGATCTGACGGTCGAGACGGATTAGCCGGTTCGCCAGCGTGCTGAGCATATCTTCGGATCTGTTCCCCATGGCAATGTAATCCAATACATCTTTCAATGAAAGGCCAGGCGCCTTTTCAAGAGGGCGGCTGTCTGTTTTACGGGAGGCTTCCACACCGATGGCATCAATGATTACAAAATGATCTTTGCTGAATTTAGCTGAAGGCGAGCCTTTTATTTTCAGCTCTTCAACAGAACAGGTACGCGTGCCACGCCCTTTCATCTGCTCATAATAGCTGCGGCTTTTTACATCGCGCATAAAAAGCAGCACTTCAAGCGGGCGTATGTCTGTGCCTGTAGCGATCATATCCACCGTAACGGCAATACGCGGAAAATAACCATTGCGGAATTCCTGTAATACTGATTTCGGATCTTCCTTGCTCCTGTAGGTTATTTTTTTACAGAACTTATTTTCTTCAGCGAATTCCTCGCGTACAATTTCAACAATATCCTCGGCATGAGAATCGCTAATGGCGAATATGAGCATCTTCGGGGTCTCAAAAACACCCTTATCATCAAACCTGTCGGGAAACATTGCCGGCAAATTCTCCTTCACCGCCCTCACAATAGTGCGGATGGTGCTTGGATTTACAATGTCCCTGTTAAGTTGCTTCCCGGTGTACTCGAGGTCTTCGTCGAGGGTTTGCCAAAACCGCTTGCGGGTAAGCCGTTCGCGCGTATCTACTTTTTCACCCAGCGCGATCGTCGCTCCCGCCTTCGTGATCTCGGTTTCAACTGTAAATACATTATAAGGTACTAGCACGCCATCGATCACGGCTTTTTCATAACCGTAATCGCATACGAGGTTCTGGTTAAAATAACCGAAGGTCCTGTTGTCGGGTGTTGCTGTAAGTCCCACCTGAAATACATCGAAGTAATCGAGTACCTGCTTCCAGAGGTTGTAGATGCTGCGGTGACATTCATCGATAACAACGAAATCAAAAAATTCAATCGGTACTTTTTCATTATATCCGACTGGTACCGGCTCTTTTACTTCAGAGCGCAATTCATTCGGATTGTTTTCTTCCGCGCTTTCGTCGAGCTCCGTTTCTTTCAGGATGGAATACATCCTTTGGATAGTGCTGATGTATACCTGGCTGTCGTTCGGGATAAATGAACTGCTGAGGCGGGTTACCCCATATAGTTCAGTAAACAAACGGTTGGTGCCGGCAGAAGTATAGGCACGGAACTCACCTTCTGCCTGTTCCCCGAGGTTTTTGGTATCCACTAGGAAAAGGATGCGTTTTGCTTTTGCGAATGTAAGAAGGCGGTCAATAAATGTAATGGCCGTAAATGTTTTACCTGAGCCGGTAGCCATTTGTATCAGCGCTTTAGGACGCTGCTCCCTGAACGATTTTTCAAGGTTGTTGATCGCTATAACCTGGCACTCACGTAATCCCTCTTCCGGTAAGGCTGGAATATCATGCAACCTCCCGCGTAATGTTTTCAGCTCTTTTAGCCAGCCTAGCATTGTTTCCGGCCGATGGAACGTGAATACATTCCTGGCCCGGGGCTTAGGGTCGTTATAATTTGTAAAGCGCGTAACAGCACCAGTGCTTTCGTATACAAAAGGAAGGCGGTCATTATTCAGCAGGCGTAACCGGGCCGTTGCATAACCCTCGGTCTGATCTTCAACCCGCGATAGGTTCACGCCTTCTTCCTCGCGTTTTGCTTCAATGATCCCTACCGCTTTTTTATCAACGAAAAGCACATAATCCGCAGGGCCTATATCGGTGGGATATTCCCTGATGGCGATCCCGAGGCCGGCTGAAAGATTGATCCTTTTTTTATCCTGTATAAGCCAGCCGCAGGCAATCAACTGTGAGTCGATATGATCGCGGGCAATTTGTTCGGGGTTCTGGTTCATGCTGTGTTCCGTAAATATACCAAATATCACTCATCAGCGGTAATCACCAATGGGAAAGTCCTTCCCAACCTATGATGGATAACTTGTTTAACGGTATATGAAATTAATTCTATGTGAGGGAGTAGCTCTGGCCAAAATTACAAAAACTGTGCGACTATTTAGTTTCTCCAGAACAATTTATTGATTTTCAGCGTTTTGTCCGGCAACCAGTGGATCCGAAACAAACAAAAACCTCAGCCATCCAGGCTGAGGTTTTTATTTTACGTACACTATGTCCTATTAATTCACAACGATCTTCTTCGTAAGTACCGATCCGCCGTTGCTCACGTTCAGCAGGTAGATGCCTTTTTCATAACCGGAAAGGTCGATCTGCAGAAGCCCGGTTGCGGCAGCTTCTTCATATACCTTTTCACCGAGTGTATTGTAAAGTGCAACAGCCGATGTGCCCGGAAGCGCCTCCAATGCACAGTTTAGTTTGCCCGCGCAAGGATTCGGATACACGGAGATGCTGCCTTTTTCTGCGGAAGCAATACCGGTGGAAATACCGTATTTAGCAAGGAACATCGCTTCCGAACCCGTAGTGGTAAGGTCAACGGTACCAAAGCTGGCTGTGTCGGCAACGGCTCCCGTCATATACACATTTTCTAAAGCATCAAGGCCGATTTGTCCCATATAAAGGCTTCCCGGGATCTCCGTAAGTGAGCTATAGCTTCCACCACTGGTATAGTAAGCAAGGAATCCTGGCTGACCGCCGGAATTGTACACCGTATTCACTCCGCCAAAAGTAGCATCTTCGGAAACATGTCCGGCTACTATCACCTGTCCTGCCGGTGTTACTTCCACATCCGTTACGCTAAGGTGTCCTCCGGTACCATCAGTGGTCATCCAGAGAGTATCCAGCGCGGCATTGAATTTAGAAAGCGTGAAGCTCGTAAGATAGTTTGTTTGAAGCGTGTACACATTTCCGCCGGCGTCCACGGTCATCGCAGTTACATTATCCTGGTACGAATGATTGATCTCCGCCATGTCCATGAGCGTGCCGGCAACGTTATAGTGCAGCAGCAGCTCGGCAGGATAGGAGCCTGCAAAATAAGGAATCCCGTCATAGTGCGCTGTGTCGCCATCCGCCGTGCTCATCACATAAATATCACCCAAAGTGCTCACCTCGATGCGGTTTCCTTGCACAGAGCCTCCCGGGTTCGCAGAAGATGTTTTGGACCAAAGGATGCTTCCGTCCGGCGCAAGCTTCAGCAGGAACATGGATTCTCCGCCCGAACCTGTAATGGTGGTCGACCCGATCATTGCGCTGCTTCCGCTGAAAGTGCCGGCAATATATGCATTGCCGCTGTTATCTATTGAAACGGAATTAGCAGTTTCATAAGTGGTTGGGTTGGTAATGGTTTTTACCCAGTTGAGGGTGCCTCCTGCACTTACACGGGCAATGTAACCGTCCCAGCTCGTAGTGCCGCTGCCTGTTACGGCTGTTCCGTCAAAGGAGGCACCAGTATGAAAGCGTCCTGTAACAAAGAGGTCGGTGCTATTACAATCGAGGTCGGAAACTTCCATTGAATCGAGCTGCTTCACCCAGATGCTGCTCCCGGTATTGTCGTATTTTGCAATGAAATGATCGCCATTGGCCATGTTCAGGCTTTGTCCGCCGATAGTAGTGCTCATAAAGATGCGGCCGTATACATAGGAATTCCCTGTATTGTCGGTGCATATAGTGTAGCCATTGGAATCATCACCTTCGCGCTGCGCCCACTGGAAGCTTTGCGCGGACAGCGACGACGAAAGAATAAAAGAAGAGTACAATAAGAATATAGTTTTTTTCATGGTATATAAAAGGTTTAGTTTTTAATCTGACCACTAAAAAAGCCTGCCATATCGCACATTCAGCTATTAAAAAAAACTTCTCAACGAAATTGCAGCCTCCGGATGCTTTAGCCGATTCAAAGTTTCACTGGCACATCTATTTATTATTGCGGGTATTGATACATAACACTTTATCGCATGAAAAAATTCTGCTTTAGCCTGCTGATCTGTTTTTTCGCCTCGTCCTACTCCTTTTCCCAGGGATGGGAAAAAGTATATCAGGGTGTGGATACCTATTTCGATTACTGGGGATCCAATGTTCAGCGCATGATGGTGACCTCCGACGGCGGCTGCATTCTTGCCGGACAGGCCTATAACTCCACAACACTCCGATCCGATGGTGTGATCATTAAAACAGATGCCGCCGGAACAATTACCTGGAGCGTTACCCTGGCCGATACCTGCGGGATGTTCCCACGGGCGGTGATCGAATCCGATAATGGCTATCTCGTTTCAGGGAGCCTTATGATCCCTTCTTCCTGGGGTTCTTTTGTAAGCAAGATCGATTATTCGGGAAACATACAATGGTCGAGATCTTACCAGGGTGCCGCTGCGCTGAGCATGATGCTGCCCGTTGCCGGAGGAACCGTCCTGATGGGAAGCTTTGCCGGCTATATGGGAGGAGTGTACGTGTCGGGGATCGATTACAATGGAAACCTTCTCTGGAACAGAACATTTGAAGGGTACCGCCTTCACGCTTCAGGCATAGAAGCCACAGAGAACAATGGATTCATGGTTGCCGGCTTCGAGGAAGCTGCTATATGGGGAAATGGCTACGATTGCCATCTCATGAAATTTGATTCAACCGGGAACCTGCTGTGGAACAGGTCCTATGGGTATGCAGAGCATTTCACACCCCATGCTATCAAGCGTACGCCGGAGGGCGACTACATCCTCGGCGGAAAAATGCTGATGAAAGTGGACACCAACGGGGATATTATCTGGTTAAAGAGGCCGCCTTACGGTTATTACATCAAAGACTTCTGCCTTACCGCCGATCATGGCTTTGCCGCTGTGGCCAGCGAGGATTGGGGAGTGCCCGACGAAGTATTCCTGTACAAGCTCGATTCTGCCGCCGGCATACAATGGCAGATCCAGATAGGGCAACCGCATGACGATGCCTTCTGCATCCACAACAGCCCGGCCGGAGGATACATCATCTCAGGCGTCAATACCAGCCATCCCGGCTACGGGGGAACATACCTTATCCGAACGGACGCTAACGGAAGAACAGGCTGCAACCCATCGCATGCCCCTTACATCAACTCTCCCGCCCCTGTTTTCTATCCTACCCAATGCGTGATCAACAGTCCCGTATTTCCACAATCGGTATACACAACAAGCACCGCGATACCTGTTGTTTCAGGCCCAAGAACCGTAAGCACCGACAATCCCTGCTGCCGCGCACAGGCAAGCATCATTGCTGATGGTTACTCTTTTTCTTTCTGCCAGGGCGATTCACTTCATTATTCGGGATACGGTGCCCCTCACCTGCTCTGGTCTACCGGCGATACCACCGCTAACATTGTTACCATGGATACTACCGTGTACCTCACCGTAACAAATACCTGCGGCAGCTTTATGGATACGCTCTTCGCACATCCCGGAAGGATCCCTTCATTGTCATTTACCATCAGCAACGATACAATTTGTCCCGGCGATTCCGTGATCCTTGCCCTGCACGACCATTCAGCCTATCATTCCCTCCAGGGAGGAAGCTATCTCCGGCCGAATGATTCTACCTATATATTAAAGCCGCTGACCACTACCACGTATACCGTTTATTCCGGCACTTCCATTTATGGCCCGGGATGCGGTAATTCACAAAGTTTCACTGTTTTTCTGAACCCTTCCAAACCGCGGATAAGCAGGATAGCAGATACGCTTTTTTCCAGCTCGCCGGTTAACAACCAGTGGTTCTTCAACGGCAGCATGATCAGCGGCGCGGCCTCACAAAAAATAACGATCGCTGCAGGCGGCTCCTATTCAGTTAAGGTGAGCGGAACAGGTGGCTGCTCCGCTTACTCCGATGATTTCGCATGCAACAGGGATACGATTGCGCCGGGAGGGGCGTGGCAAAAATTGATTGGCGCAGGTTACGGCGGCTATGCCAAATGCGTGATACAAACCGACGATGGGGGCTTCCTCATCGGAAGTGATTATCAAGTGAATAACAGGCAGAAAATAACACTGGTTAAAACCGACCGTAATGGCGAAGTTTCCTGGAGCAAAGAATACGGTGGCAGCGAAAATGAAAACATTGCTTCTCTTATAAAGATCAGCGGAGGCTATATGATAGCCGGAACAACGACGAGCTTCGGAAGCGGCTCCTGCGACATTTACGTGCTGCGGCTCGACCTTACCGGACAAGTAGTGTGGGGCAAAGCGTACGGCGACTGGAACGACCAGAAGGGCGCCGCGATCATACAAACGGCGGATGGTAATTTCATTGTGGGCGGGATCACGACCAATCCGCAGGTCTTTAGCGTGGACGGAGGCGGCTGGATAGTGGATAACAATGACCTCTGCCTCCTGAAGATCAGCGGCAGCGGTAACATTCTCTGGAATAAACGCATCGACGCAGCAGGAGGCGAAGCGATGGTTTCACTGAATGAGGCCACAGGCGGCAACATACTTATCGGCGCTACCTCACAGCACAAAGCATTGCTGATCCGCACGGATGCTTCGGGAAACCTTGACTGGGCCACGCTTGCAAGCAACAGCGCCTACCAGGGCGCGCCAATGATAAAAATAAGGCCGGATAACAGCAGCATTGTTTGTGTAAGCAATTATTCGGGAACGGCAGTTTGCAGCATCGATGAGAACGGACTCATGCTCTGGTCGAAAAAACTGGATACTCCCTATGCAGCCTGCATTGCGCTAACACCAGATAATAGCATTATGATCGCCGGCAAAACAAATACATTTGGAAATGATGTGCTCACAAAGCTCGACATGAACGGCGACTTTCTCTGGAGCAATACATTTGCGAACTTATACAGAACCTATTTTACAAGCATCATCCAGCTCGACGATGGCAGCTCTCTCCTTGCCGGCAACATCGATACCTCCATGTATTACACGGATGGCCAGATCTACCTCGTGAATACCAGCACATCGGGAGAAACCAACTGCACCGAAGCTAACCTGCTGACGTTGACAAATGAGCCTTATGCCACCACTGTACCCGCATTGCAGTTCTCTTCGCTTGGAAATGAAACGGATGCCGTTACCGTGGCAGGCAACACCCTGGTGTTCTCAGCTGTTCCTATTTGCACCTCTGTTCCGTATACCGTAAGTGTGCCGGAGCTGGTGCAGCAGATCACGTTTAACGTGTACCCGAATCCAAGTGCAGGCATTTACAATATCGAATACGGGAATGCAATGGAGAGCTGTGAGCTGCATGTGTATGATATATCAGGCCGCTGTGTGTATTCCAAAAACATCAATGCCGTGAATACGTTCCAGGTAGACCTTGGCTTCACATCCCCGGGAATTTATTTCATGGAGCTGCTGGGCAAGCAAGGCCGCGCAGTACGAAAGCTCATCAAGCAATAAAAAAGTATGAGGGGTTACCTCAGGTCTTCAAATGCATCTTTAATATCGTTCCATACCTCATCGAGGGCAATGATGCGGGGCTTCAGGAAGGAGATGATCTCCGGCCAGGTGCTTTTATCGTACACATTCACATTGCGGGTCTCCGTATAGATCCTTGAGATGCTTTTTCCGTGTTCATCAGTCGCATCCTTTTCCCAGCGCCATTCCTCATTCAAAGCCGTATGAATGATGGTGCGGAAGCTGCTGAACCTGTCGAAATACAATTCCCTCATCAGCTCATCCGGTTGCCGCAGCTCTATGCCCACGGAAGCACGATCCTTCCCTGCCTCCATCCTGAAATACATGTATTTGTGCCCGGTGTGATAATTCACCCAGTTGACCTTCATTCCTTCGCTGCTGTGATGCAGTGAAAGATACCGCCCGAAGGCGATCCAGAATTCATGCTTTAATTGTGAGGCTTCGGAGCGGGAGTACATTTTATTACAAGCTGAGATACGAAGATAAAGATTCCGGGATGACTTGCTTATAACCGTTTATACTTATTTAAAAACCGGATAACAAGAAGAGATAAACTCATCTTTGGGCAATTTCCCAACCCATGAAAACAAAACTTATCCTCTTACTTTTCTGCGCCGGCGCCTATTCCGATGCGCAAACGTCTGTAACACCTGCAAAGCAATCCGCCCAGAAAGCAACGGGGCAACATGCACCTGAAGTAACCTTTGCCATTGACACCATTATAGTGCACCCGGCTCATCATATTATGCAGAATAAGGGATCGCAGGTGGCTATGTTCGGCGATACAATCTTTATAAGCGTTACCGATGCAAGCCTTATTGAAAAAAAGCGAAGTATGAATAACCCGATTGTCCTTTATCTTAACCGCCTGCCATTTAACATCAACGGCCACCTCGCCGGCGGCAAGCCAAATGATATCAGGTTTATTTTAACGAGGTATTACGAAGACGATGAAAATTGGAACAAGCTCCTGCGCTCGGGATTTATTGACAAAAGCTTTTACGTTGGTGTTGGCCTGGAAGATGGCAGCCTGATCGCACCGATCTCCTATCCAATAGAATTTACACTGAGAACTCCTTCCGAGGCGGTCCCTTTTATTTTACTTAGCCTCGCGCTTGGCTGCTTTACAATTTTTATGGTTTGGAAGAAAAAGCTCCTGCAGGATAAAATAGAAGGTTATTACATCTATAGCCTTTCAAGCGTTCATTTGTTCTTCTGGACACAGATCGTATTGCTTTCTTACATGCTGATCTGGTTTGTGTGCGACGATATGAATTCTATCGAGAACAGCAACCTTGTGCTGCTGGGCATCAGCGCAGGAACAGCCGGTATTTCAACCATCATCAACGGGAACGATAAGGCGCTGAAACGTGTCAGGGCCAGGCGCTCACAAGGCTTTTTTCATGATATTTTATCCGACAGGGGAGAATTCTGCATGCACCGCTACCAGATCTTTATTTTTAACGTGGTTGTAGGTGCATTTTTTATTTACAGAACCATCTCAGAGCTTAAGATGCCGGTACTCAATGAAACCATACTTGTACTTTTAGGCATCAGCTCGGCTACCTATACCGGGCTAAAGGCGATCACATCAAAAAACCTGGTGAAGGCAGACCAGGAAACATCCCCCGCTGCCTCCAAAACAGATCCCGAACAGCCCGGCGCGAACGAATAAGAGAAGGTCAGTACTTCAGCTTTTCGAGGTCGGCGGCCGGCAAAAAGCTCAGGGCTGCATTTCCGGGGATGCCTCCCACCTTACATCCTTGGGAGAATTGCCACATGCACACATGATGCCTTACAGCTTCCGGCACGTCAAAAAGATTCATTCCGGCAGGAGCTTCTTTCCGGTAGGAAACCATCCAATAAGCATGATCGTCAAAATCACCTTTTAGATATTTATTATAAAAACCGGCGGTGGTGCAGATCACTGGCTTTATACCGTATCTCGCCTCCATCCGGCCCATAAATTTTTTCAGGCCCGAAACAAACTGCTCTCTGGAAACGGGAAGCGAGTCGCAGGTGCTGCAGGCATATTCAAGGTCTACTATAGGTTTGAAGTTGGTACTGTCAAGATGCACAAGGCTTCCGTAATTATCAGCCTGCAGCACAGGATCCTCACCCGCAACATATAAATGGTATGCCCCAAGAATAATATCCGTGTTCTTTGCTTCCTGCCAGTTGCGCTCAAAATAAGGATCGGAAAGATCTTTTCCCTGCGTTGCTTTTATAATGAAGAACCTGAACGCAACCGGAAAGGAATCTGCATGCACAGCCTTCCAGTTTATGCTGTTTTGCCGGAAGGATACATCAACACCATAATATCCCGCCTGCTTATTCACTTTTATGATCTTAAGATTCTTACGCGGCAGTAGTTTGTCGCTTTCGAGAGCGTTGATCACACGAAGCTGCGCAACGCTGATACCAAAGCGCTTTGCAATAGAGTACACCGTTTCGCCGCTTGCAACGGTGTAGTACTCATCCTTCAGGCCGAAACGCAGGGCCGATCCGGGGTCAAGGTCAAGCCGGCTTAAGAGCCAGGCATAATGGCTATCCCGGTTCCGCGGTATCCCTGCAGAATCTTCCGGGTACGAATGTCCGGCATATAGATAAGGAAGGTGATCCGCCTTAAAAGCCGGCAATTCTCCGAGAGGCTTCTTTAGCGGTTCCTTCCGCGCTACTTCTGCAGGAGCCCGGATTTCAGGGAAGGGCCTGCTCTTCATTTTCTGAATTGCCTGTGTGATAAAAGGCAACAAATACAATACAAGCAGCAGCAGGTTACTTACCAGGCCGATAACAATTAATCGCCTGATGCGATGGTAGATGATCTTTTTTTTGCCTTTTTTCTCCGGAGAAAAGGTGGCGGATACGCGTTGGTTCATGGTTCTGAAATATATGGCCGGTGGCCAGGTTTAAAGTTTACTGGTCTTTTTCACTGCGCTTTACAAGAATATACTGATCCTTCCCTATGAGATGGTAGCCATAGTCGTAGCAGAAATAATAATTATCCCCTTTACGGCTCTTATGTATATTGGTAAAGTAATGGAAATTAAATCCGCGCTGCAGGAGCTTTTCTTTTGTAGTTTTAATGGATGCCGCCGGCACCAGCTCTTCGAGGATCTTCCGGTTCCTTCTCAGCATAGTGTTCACCACCCTTACATAGTTATTGGTGATGCTGTTGATTTTGTTGTTGTAACTGTTTCTGCAGATGTCTGAACAAAACTTCTTATCAGTTCTGCCAATAATCTTCTCCTCGCATTCTAAGCACTTTTTAGTCATTGCGTTAATGTTTAAAAATTAATAAAATATTATTTTATTACTTAATGAACATTGCGGAGTAGGCTATTCATTCAGCCAAAAATAAAAAAAATTGAAAGCCTACTCATTTGTAGTCAATTACAAGCGTTTACAAACGACTATATACAGGTACAAGTGTTTATTACCCGGCTGCTCCAAATTCTTTCCCTCATCATTGCACCGTCAAACAGCGCGCTTAGTTTTAGACATCAACGAATCAGTATTAATCAAACACAAACAAAAAAAACACATGAATGAACTAGTATCAATGGCCCAGGCTTTTTCCGGGCTGCCGATGGACTCCCTGATCGGAGGTCCTCTTAATGCCGCCGCCGCTGCCAATCAGGGTATGGCGATCGCTCAGACAAAATTTTTATTCGACACCTGCTTTACTTCAGACGGCGGTAAAGGTGCGGATAAAGTAATGGCACCTATCATGATCAACATGGTATTAACACGGGGGGTATTGACTCCAGCACTGTTTGACAGTGCAACCGGAAAATCAACAGAAGCATCGATCAGTTCGGTTGACACTAAATTCAACCTGCCGTTATTAACGATCATTCCATTGAATTCACTGGCCGTTGAAACTGTTGATATCACTTTCGAAATGGAAGTAAAATCGGCCTACGGAGAATCGGCGAATTCATCAAGTGAAACAAACAATAAAATGGAAGGCGGCTTTGAAGCTTCTTTTGGTTTTGGTCCGTTCAAAGCAACTGTTCATGGAAATGTGAGCTCATCGTCCACTTTCAAATCCGACAAAAACACACATTACGACAAAAGCAACTCTGCTAAATACACAGTGAATGTTCATGCCGGACAGCTCCCATTGCCAAGAGGTATCAATGTAATCATCGAAGCATTTGCAGGCGCTATCCAACCGATCCAAATGCCTACCCAGCAGGTAGCAAGCGGCGGCGGCGGAAAAAATAAATAATGTAATATTTCCGCTTTTTAATTGATCCTGTGAAGAAGCAGGCTTCAACTGGAGCCTGCTTCTTTTTATAAATTCTCAGATAACAACCCATGGCTGATACAACCAATTCAGAGTCGCAAGGTTCTGCCTTCAAACCGAACTTTAGCTCGGAATTAAATATTGAATCGCTGATAAGCGCTCCGCTTATTGCGGCCTCCAAAGCCAACGTGGCCATGGTCACAGGCCAGGCGCGCTTTTTACTGGAGTACTGCTTTGAAAAGAATGAAAAAACGAATACACACGAGCCGAAAATGATTACCATGTCGCTTTCCAAAGGGATCATCAATAGCTCTAAAAACCCCGGCGATGCAGATTATATCCGCCTGGAAACAATAAATTTCACATTACCGCTCCTTTGTATTATCCCGCTGAGCTCCATTGCAGTTGATAAGGTGACCATCGATTTTGATATGGAAATCACCTCCGTAACTTCCTATGAATCGGAAAGCGGCATCCTGGAAAAGCGGGCAATCCTGAATGGAAAGATCAGCAACAGCAGCCAGGAAAATACCGACTCGAGCAAGAACCAATATAAAAGCCAGTCGTCCAGTAAGCTCAAGGTCAATGTAAATGCCGGCCCCCTGCCGCTTCCATTAGGTATTTTAACAATACTGGATATGTACAACAAAGCCATTCAGCCAAGTCCTGTTGAAAAAAAATAAGTATGTAACAAAAAAAATAGCTATGATAAATAAAGATCAGAGTATTCCGTGCCCGGTATGTCAGACCAAAATTCCGTTTGACACGCATCAATTATTAACAGGTGTTCAGTTCTCGTGCTCCAATTGCAGCGCTGCTATCGGACTTTCGACCGAAAGCAAAAAGCTCGTGGAAGAGACGATGGTAAAGCTGGAGGATTTAAAAACAAAAAAGGTCAGGTAAGTACTCGTACTCCTTAAAAAAATACAGAAATGGGAAATTTGCTTTCATTTATTAAAAAAATTCAGCTGTCCTGGAGAAAAGATGCTGAGCCTAAAAAGAAAGCATTTGTCTTTTTAAAGAAGTTCCGCAGGCGGCAAAAGAAAAGTCCTGCAAAAAACCGGCAGGACCTTACTGTCTTTTACAGTGAACAATTGCTGCTCTATGAACTTCAAACCCAGTTTCCTGTTAAAAAAAATTCATCCATTTCCGTCCCCGCAAATTTCCAGCATAATTTACCGGGCTTCACACTTAATATATGTGAAAAGGAAAGGCCTTTACCACATGGTATGGCCAAGATGCTCGACCTGTGCAAAAACTCAATACAACCCACTTCAATTTAACTAAACTATGATCAGCTTTAAATCATTTGTCAATGCCGTCCATGACGCAATAATGAACGCCAGCGATTCATTAATGGATAAAAATGAAGGGTTACTCGATAAGTATTTTGAGGAAACTGAAACAATTATTGAAGGAGCCGGCGCAAAGAGCAATATCCGAAAAAGAACACTTGTCCCGAAAACCGTTACGCTCGACTATCCCAGCCTTCAGCCGGATGGTTCGGTTAAAACAACCCATGTACAGGTTCCCTTAATCACACTTGTTCCAATTTCCTCCTCACAAATAGAGAAAGCAACATTAACCGCCGATTTTGAAATGGAAATTATTGATAATGTTTTGCAATTACATTTTACAAACGGAAGTAAAAGTCCGAACGGTAATTTTTTCAAACGATCCAAAACAAACCGCGGGACGCTGGAAATTGTTCTCTCACCGCAGCAGTCAACGGACGGCCTGAAGCTGGTGATCGAAGGATATGAAGCGATATTGAAAAGGCAGATCTCGTAATAAATTAAAACAACACTGAACGATGTCAAAAAAAGAAGCAGAAACATTTATCATCTGGGGCCGGCACTGGCACGGCTACGTATGGATCAAGAATGATATCCAAAAGCGCGACGAGCTGATCGCACATGTAAATACGGATTTAAACCCGATTGGGTTCAAGCTTGGACGCGGTTGGCAAACGTATGATCCGGTGATCCGGCGAAAAGGACGGCCGAGCTCTTATAAGCAGATCGCCGAATGGGCGCACGGGCAGGATAATAAAGGCAGGGAACTGGCGCAGCTCTTTCTGAACTGGGCCACGGATACCAAGACCACTTTAAAGGACCTGCCGATCCAGCTGCTTGATCTGGCTATCATCACACATCTTGCAGAAGTAGGGCGGGGCTATTCATCTGCTTTATCAGACGAGCTTTACCCATGGCTGGAAAAGATCGTTGCCGGGGAGAAGACCTGGGGAAATTACAATGATTTTTCTCCGTCATTAAAGAGCGCTGAAGATATGCGCCAGGAATGGGAAGAATAAATATATATATTAAAATAATACCGGATAAAACAACCCATTAACCAGAAACGTTATGCCTGTAGATTGTATTGAAGAAGCTGTATTAGACAAAAATAAAGAAGCTGTAAAAGCAGATGTGGACAAAGCGATGAGAAAAATTCAGAGCAAAGTACGTGTATGTGCAGAAGCTTCACGTGAGCTGGCTGATCTGTTAAAAAAATCAGGAAGAGACTGGATGGTGTATGCGCCGTTTGCAAGCTGGTGGCACGAAGGTATGCTGGGCCTGCTTTCCAAATGGGACGAAAGCTGGAAGTTAGAGGACAGTGCAGGCCTTCTTATGGATATAAGCCTCCATTTCAACAAATTTGCCAAAGCAGGAAAAGAAAGAGCACTTTTAATGAACAGTGTCATGGAAGAATCCCGCACGCCGCAGCAAGTCATAAATAAAAACAGCCAGTGGGCAAAAGATCTGCCTGAAGGAACCAAAACCCAATCCGGTGTTTCAGCTTCCACCGCCAGTGTATTAATCTTATTGGAGCGCCTCGGCATAGATGCCCCCCAGGAGATCGAAGCAATAGTAAACAGCCTCATTTACTATTGGAAAGATTCCTGGATCAAACAATTCACAAAACAGTATCATACAGCAGCTGAAGTATGGGCTGTATATACCTCTTATCTTTTAAAACATACAAAATCCCCACCGCCACCGCCATCCCCACCTAAACTGAAGGCAAAACTCTGATCGGTCATTTTTAATAGATTGCATTACACTTTAGAAAATACAGTGAAGGCTGTTTTGAAAACACTGCCTTCATTTTTATATCATAATAATAACTTAAACAACATGCCTATAAACTTAGCTTCAAACGGCCGCATAGGTCGCGGTAAATGGATGGGAAGCGATCCTGCTGAAATCAATTATCCGGGAGTTGATACCTGCATAACTGTAACCTGCCGGTTAGGCAGGCATATTGTGGGAGCACATCTTTATTATGGGAATTCCGACCAGGATACTCGGGATGACCTCGCATTGTTTGCTGCACAAGCCCTGGGTCCACTGGATATATACATCGTTGGCAATCTTAACAGCTGGAAGCTCCCAAGGGCTTTCCGTAAGGAGCTTCTATTTGCCGATGGCAATGGCGGCACCTTGTTTGCGGCCATCAGAGAGGCGCTCAGGTACGCCGGTGTGATTAATTGTTACCAGGTAACAGGCAATCTACAGGCTTCCCTTGCAGATGGGACCCTGACGATGGCCCAACAGACAGGCGAAAACCGGTACAGTGTGATTTTAGATTATATGGAGAACCGGATGTAAAAACGGAGTATTAATTGAGTTCTTTCAGACAGTAATACTAACATAAAAAATACCCGCATGGCATTATCCATACAAGAATCAAACCCCGAAAAACATGCTCATCTTATTTCCCAGAGATTTGGAATTTTTTCAGATGGCCCTGCAATAGGAACAACTAATTTAATCAACTGCATGGGTATTATCATTCATAATAATATGGGAGAGATGGGCATTTTAGCTCATATAGAAGCGCGGACAGATGAAAATACATATCTGAAAAGCATCCAGACATCATTACAAATAATGGTTGAAACTTTAAAAAGTAAGGGAAAAGTAGGAACGGTGTCTGTTGTACTTATGGGAAATATGTCAAACAGATCCAGAGAAGCTGAATCTCTCCATAACCAGGAATTGGAAAAAATCATTTACAGATCCTTTAGTCTTTGCCAGCTTAACAAATTTAATCTTTATGATATGCGGGGTGGAATTGGTGGTATCGGTGCAGGAAAAAAAATTTCCGGAAACTTTAGCACCTGCCTTTATGAACCGAAAGAAAATAAGCTCTGGGTTTGGGTTGGTGGTATCAAAGACATCAAAACATCGGCTTCCTCATCATCTTCTTCATCTTCCTTGGCATCATCCGCAGGCCCAGTAACGGAATTTAAGATCCAATAAGAACCTGATATTTTTTCGCACTTTCTAACCCTATGAGTCCGCTCAGGGTGACACATGCGAATGTTATTCCGGCATCGCACCGAACGGTTCCGACGGTTATTGGAAGAAGATGCGAAAAGCGGACTAACGTCCTACACTCCTTTTACCTCAATAAAAATTTTCCCCATTTTTGCAGCGCTTTCGATCTTGCTGAACAATGCATTAAACGCAACTACACTTTGTGTTACCGAGCTTTCGGTTTTTCCTTTGCCAGGCAGAATGCAGCCTTCGGTGTCAGCAGCGGTGTTTCCGGGATGGATCCTGATCCCTTCATAGCCGGGAACATTCAGCAATAAAGGCAGCTGTCTTTTAAACCTGTCTGAAAACGTAACCACCACTTCATAAATACCGCGCGGTATGGCCGTAACACCGTGAATTTTTTCAGGCCGCTCTATATCTTCGCAGGTATAGCATTCAAATATATTGTCTACATACAGTTCCCCGATCACACAATCGGCAGCGGGGTATTTTCTGATTAACTTAAGGTTCATAATCCTGGTCTTTTTTAATTAAATAATATAAATTTTTCTGTCCGTTTATTTGCCTGCCTGGCCCTACTGCTCCAACGCAATGATTTTTTCTTCAAACAGCTTAAATTCCAGGTCCAGTGAAGCCTTTAAAGCTTCCTTCACAGCAGGCTCCTCAATAAAGCTGTATTCGATGCTGTTGTAAACATAGGTTTTGATATCGCTGTAGCTTACATTCTTATAACGCTTTGCAAGCAGTACATACTGGTGAATAAGATTGCTGCGAAGCACCCCTGCATCATCTGTGGAGATCACGATAGGCACTTTGAAATCCTTATAGAGCGCAAAAGGATGCCTGTCGTCCTTCACCTTCAGGATAAACTCATTACTGAATAAATTGATCTCGACCGCAATGTTATGATCACGCATGTAATTGAGCAGATCGTAGCAATTTTTCTCATAAGCCATATCCACGCCGTGGCCGATTCGCATGGCATTTCCCGTATAAACCGCCGCATTGATGTGCCAGGTAAGGTCTTCCGGCTTCACCACACCCAGCGTAAGCTCACCGGCATGCAGGGAGATCTTAACTGCAGGATAATGCGCATGGCAATAATTAAACATCTGCATGTGCAGCATATAATCATTCATGGCTGTTTCATTATCCTCGGGCGCCACAATGTTCACTCCCACCACAAGGCTGCTGGCATCGGCAGATTCAAAGGCAACCACCATAGCCCTGAACACATCCACGGGCTCCATTACCCTCGTTACATAATTCATATAGCGCATGGTGAAGCCGGCATCGTCGATCTTTAAGCGGGTGTGCTTCGCCAAAATAGTATCGTTGAAGGCTTTGGCACAGGCCGCTGCGCCTTTTGACTGAATGGCCGTGTAAAGGCTGTCCAGCGCTTTCACTATATTCTTCTCATTGCTGCTGGCTTTACGGAGGCTTTCATTCATGGATGTGTATGCCGAAAGGTCGATCTTCCGGGAATCGATCGTTACGAACATTGTTTCTATGTAGCTGACGTGCTCGGCCAGCGCTCTTTTCTTCAGCTCGAGCAGGCCATTATCCAAACCGGCTTTGGCCGCAATGCTGAAATTGCCGAAGGTTTCAAAGAAAAGCTTATCTGATGGATAATCCACTTCGTTGTAATCCTTCACCGACCATTTCCGGAACAGCTTGTCCTTATACATTGATAATTGCCCATCGTTTTGCAATGAGGAGAAGGTAGTCCAGCTATTATCCGCATTCGGTTTCTTATCCGCCACTTCAAGTGTTTTCTTATTGATCCAATAATTATGGCTTACCACATACGCTATGTATGTTTCGGCGTACACCGAGCCTGTATAATGATGATGCAGGTCGCCTCCTTTCGGCATTTGAGAAAGAAATGCGGTAAGCTCCGCTTCATTGCTGCGGATCTTTTCAAAGTACGAAGCTGCTGTTTGCGAATAGCCGGGAACAGTGGCCAGGCCCAGCAGAATGATGTATAATTTTTTCATAAGCAGTGTTTTGTTTTGAGTAAATGTATCATCGCCATAATTGTCAAGCCCCAACTTAAACGCTTATAAACGGCTAAAAGCAATTAATGGGGCTTCCGCTCGCCGGGAAGCTGCATTTTTACAGCTGTGAACACACTACAAGCTATTCTGCTATTACTGAGCGGCCTTTTCTCTTTCCAATGCTCCCTTGCGCAGGATCAGCTGCAGGCGATCGAAGAAAAATTCTCCCGCAGCGGCAGGGCTATCGCCGATTCGATAGGAGGCTCTCCGATCACCAATGAATTTGAATTGTATGGTAAAGCAACCAGCCGCACCTTCCATAATTTTGAAATGAAGATCGACTCTTCCAACTGTTCCATTAATTCGTTGGTGGATTATTATAAAGGGAGGATTAAGGACAGCATTATGTTTAACAGCGTGCATTTCATGTCGGGGCTTGATTTTTCCCTTGCCCGCTGCGCTGGATTTATAAGCATTCATCAATGCCAGATAGATGGGAAGTCGCTCTTCCTATGGTCGCAGTTCAATTCCGGCTGCGTTTTCTCAAGGTCAAAATTCAGTGGTGATGCAGTTTTTCAGCATGCGGTTTTCAATAACGCAACCGACTTCTTCCAGTCAGATTTTAACGGCATAGCCGATTTTTATGGAAGTCAGTTCAATGGCATCTCCAATTTCGGGAACAGCAGCTTCTTTAATGAAAGCAATTTCTCTTTCAGCAGCTTTAACAACGAATGCAGCTTCACCAATACCGAATTTGGGAAAGCATGCCTGTTCAATAACTGCGAGATCAATGCAACACTCGATTTTTCGGGGGCAAAGTTCGATAGCATAGCCGACTTTTCCTGCTGCAGGCTAAAAGGAAGCATCGTCTTCAACAATTGTGTTTTGCCTGCAAAGATGGATCTTTCGGGCATCGAATCCATAAGTACTGTCATTGACCTTACACAAATAAAATCAAATGAAAAGCAACAGCGCTGCAGGATCAACCTTATTGATACCGACATCTCCAAAATAAAAATGCTTTATGAAAATTTCGAGTTGTGGTTCCCCGACCATACCAGCTTCGAAACCAAATGCAAGGTATATGAAGGGCTCCTTGCTTCGTTGGATGGCTTTGGCTTTAAGGCCAGCTACAAAAAGCTTGACATAGAATATCAACAGCTTAAATACATCCATAACAACCAGTGCATTAAAAATAAATTCCAGGAGATCTGGTGGAACTACGGCTACAACAAGGAAGCTATTTTCATGTGGCTGTTCCGGATCGTCCTGCTGCTCACCCTTATCAATACATTATTGATAAAATCACTGCTGGGATCGGTTTACGAAATGAAATACCTGAACCTGTTGAGGATCAATGAATATTATAAACTGCATCATCCGGTCCTCGCCTTCTTTTTAAGCATGCCCACAGGCTTCCTGTACACCGTTATTTTACTCGTAGGGGGTGCATTCGGGATCAAGTTCAGCTCCGACCAGATCCGGTTTCCGAGCTTTATCGGCATGCTATACATTATTTCAGTGGGGTTGTTAGGCATCAGCTGCTCGGCCTTTGTCATTAAATTCATTTTCGACCTTTAAAGCCACCATGATCAGAAAACAAAAAACATTTGAAACCGCATTGTTCCTTGCACTTGGCTTTACAATAGTGCTTCTGTCCAGCACCTGCTATTCAGTATGGACGAAAATAAATGACGAACGTCTTGCCAATGCAAAGGAAGTAGACCTTACTGACTTAAGCAGGCAATTGGCAGAGGCATCGGATTATCTTACTTCCGAAGTACGGAAATTCGCAGTAACGCTGAATCCTGCTCACTTGCGCAATTACTGGACAGAGATCAATGTTACATGTACACGGGAAAAAGTGATCAGCCGCCTGCAGGACCTGAAGATCCCGGCTGATGAGCTAAATCTGCTGAAAACAGCCAAAGATAATTCCGATGGCCTTGTGAATATCGAAACAAGGGCGATGAAGCTCATCCTGAAAGTTTACGAAGTTCCGGAAGATCAGATGGATTCCCGCCTGAGGATCTTCCGGTTGACGAATGACGACAACATCCTTTCGAATAACAAAAAAGTGAACACCGCCAGAGAGATCCTTTACAATACCAAATACGAAGCAGAAAAGATGAAGATCCTCATGCCGATCACTCAGTTCCGGAAAAAGATGTCGAAGCGAATACACGATGAAACGCTCAATGCCCAGGAGCACACTGGTAATTCATTCACATTGCTTGTTATTGCGGCCGTATGCGCGATGGCGTATATGGTCTTCCTCACAAGGTTTATGTTCGTAACGATCTTTTTCCCTTTAAAAGCGTATGTACTGCAGCAGGAAAACCAGGAAAATGCCGAAGAAGCGTTATTCAGCAGCAAGCTTAACGTGATCCTTAAAAGTGCAATTCTCACACTTAAGAAACGCTTACAAACAAAACGGCCGCATTAGCGGCCGTTTCATTAGAATTTAATATTGTATTATTTTTTAATACCTGTCCATATCCGGCACCCGGATCCTTCTCTCTGCCCTCACCGGTATTGCTTTTACGCTGAAGCGCCTGTGTAATCGGATGATCATGACTGCATTTCTTACTTTAGTTATGAGTGTATTTAAGATCGTAGTTTTCATTTTGTTTAAGTTTTAAATGTTGTTTTAATTGCCGGCTATTCAATTTGCCTTTTAAGCTTTTCACAGATGCCTTTCGGCTTACTTATTCTGTTTACATATATATAACGCGATCATAGGGCAGTTATGCGGTTCTATTTGCCAAAAAATGTGAAAATCAGGTGTTTTAGCTATTTTTACAGGCTTCCCGGCTATTTATTTCCGGCTCCGGGCTTTTTATCACCATCACAGCACAATATAACGGGGACTTTACCTAATTCTTATCCCGCTTCCGGATTTTTTATATCTTCAACAATTCTCACACAAAGATCTCCTTATGCAGCTCACGTATTCCAACAATATTATTGCCTCCGGCCAGTGGCCTTCCGTATCAGTGACGTATGCTTTCAGCGCGACTGAAAAAATTCCGGTGCTTAACCTGGCATTTACATTCGACCCATCCTGTTATACAGGTTCCGAAGCTTCCGCCAATGCCCAGGCAGACCTCCTTACTTACCTGCAGCTATATGCGCAGCTGGGCAGCACTACCATCAAAGCCACCTACTCCACATCGGTAGAAAGTTCAGTGGATGCAACAGGCGGCTTCATTCCTGTGAATCACACCGTAAACCTTCCGGAATTAGTGAAAGCCTTTATCAATCCCATCATCATTTTTCTCAAAGCTGTTGCGGAAGGCACACCTTCAGTTGATGTGGAGCCTTACGCCATCAGCAGCCCCCTGGCCACAGCATCTATTACCTCACTGCCGGAGATCATGGAGCTGAACACAACATTCAGCATCGAAGAAACATCCGGTACCATAGCGGGCACTGTAACTACCAATATCCTTCCCTTAGCGGACTACACAATTAGCGGCATTCCGCCCTTCCTGCATTTTGCACAGGAGTTCGAAGCGGCATTTATAAACCAGCCGTCGGCAGGCATCGTGCTCAAGCTTGCGCTGAATAACAGCGATAACAGCAAAGCACCTTCTCCTACCATCATCCGCTTTGATACTGCAGGCGCAAAAGGAATTAAGTTCCTGCTGCAGGGCGACCAGAGCTCCTGCTTCGCCCCTTTACCGCTGCTGAACAGCCTTCAGTCCTTCACTACGAACATCAGCCTTTATGTGGAAGGACAGCCTTATCCTGCCGGAACAGCAAGCCGCAGCTTTTCAGCCATTGACGCCGATGTGTATGGCAGGAAGGTGCTGGAGGCCATTGACCAGTTCCCGGGATCGCGCACTGCTGTCCCGGCATTCCTGCTCAGTGCCGGCAAGCTCTTTACCACCGATCCCGACTATCTGCAGGAGATACTTGCTGTGAAACAAACACTCGTAAATGCCATTACAGGCACCATTGATACGATTACAGAAAGCGGTGATAAAGCTCATATTGCGGAAGCGCAGCTGAAATGGACAGAGCTGTTGCAGGACAAGCTTTCCTATGCATACAGCTACACTGCGGCAATACAAGCCGCCGCAGTCATTCAATCCCATCTGCCGATACAAGCAACTACAACAGTTCCGCAATCAACCGGCTACCGCCTGAATGGCAGCATAACCGGCATGGGCGCTTCCGGCAATGAATTCACACTTACAGGCGCAGGCCTTCCGCTTACTGATGGAAGCGCGCGCCTTAACTACCTCTTCGGTACAGAAACGGTTTCAGCAAACAGCAGCTTCACGTTCACGAATATTCACTACAATGCAACGGAGCTCCAACAGGAATTGCAGCAGGGCCTCGTAACAACGCTCTCGTTTATTATCCCTGCCGATGGAGCCATCGCAGGCGGAGAAAGCCCGCTTGCGGCGATGTGCGATGCGGGACCGCTCGGCATTCCTGTACCGCTGCGTGAGTTTCCCGCTTCCCCGGTTCTGGATGAACAACATGTTGCTTATCCGGTTAACGGAACGCACGCTCTTGATGTTGATGCGGCGCGCAAATGGAATTATTGTTACAGCTACAGAAATTCCGCGGTTGCGCAGGACTATATCACCGCAGAGATACGGATCAACCCTGTGAAGGAAACCGCAAGCACTCTTCCCGGCAGCCTGCAGGCGATGGAGCTTTGCAGGGCGCTTGTACAGTTCAATGCGGTGTACCCCGAGATCTGCAACAGCTTTGACAACGCTCTCGCTGTGCTTACACCCGACACAATTTCCACCACTGATGCTGCTGTAACAAATTCCCGTTACGCGCTGCTTGCTTTTACTGCTATTGTAAAGGATGTGGCGGAGGCCTGGGCGCTTACCAACCAGGTGAGCCCCCTCACAAACGTAACGCCGTTGAATGTTTCCGCATCCTCATTAACGGCTTCGGTTCTGTCGCATACCATTACAGAAACCGCTCAGCCCGAAACAGGTTATCTGCTGGTGAACATAGAGCCTGAAGGGCCACAAACAGTGAGCAGCGGCATTTCCTTGATCATTGAAGGCTATACTGCGGAACCTGTAGACGGATCTGCAAATACATACCTGTATGCTTCCGCGGAAGAGGGAGAAGAAAAAACATATCTCCTGTACAGCGACCGGAATAAAAATTCTCTGCGCACAGTGATTCTTGAAGGATTGGATGTGCTGAACAGCCAGTCTGCACAGGTTGCTGTGATGATCACAAGAAATGCGAAATTGCTTCGTGATGCAACAGGCAGCTGGCAACCAATCAACCCGGGCTTTATTTATAAAACCGCACAGGTTACCTTCAGCGGCATGCTGCAGCCGTTGCTGCGCAGCCAGGCGATAAATATTGCTTCCATCGGCACAAAAAATTACCCGGTGCAGCCGCAGCGCACACTCAGTGAAAACCTATTGGCAATGTGTGATGCCCTGACTGAAAATGTGAACGGCGCCAGCTATAATGTAAGGATCAAATGTGAATACACATATACACTGGAAGAGAACAACAGGCCGGTAAGCATTCCGATCGCATTGTTGATCACGGAGCTGAGGATTGACGATAAAGGGAAAAGCCTTGCCGTTTCCCTCGCTGCAGGCATTTCAGGCTGGCTCAAAACGCAGCAGCCTGTTACCGGCGGACGATACGACCTTGCCTTTACAGCCTATGCTCCTGAAGCCCCGCAGCGTCCCGTGCTAGAGATCCCTTTTATGCTCGACAGGCAGGCGGATGATGAAAAGATCTGAATTGAGAATCACACCACCGGCGCATTTGCGGGATCATGCTTCTTTTTGTAAAACTGGTAGAGCTTGCCGCCAAACCATGCAAGCGGAGGGCCTAATATGGCCTTGGTGATATTGAACCATGGAGGAGAATGATCCCACAAAACCACCATTCCCACCAGCCACATAATGGCTTCTTTGGAACCAAGTATAAAAACAGCTTTGCGGGCCTGCTCCTTCGCGAGCATGGCTGTTACAAAAGCGCCCGCCATGGCGAACACGCTGTGGTAGATAAGTGAAATGATAAGTTCCCGCTTATCGAACATCGGCTTTAATGGCGCTGGGAAAATTCCAAAGGCATACAGTAAAAGATGGGCGAGCACGGAAAGTACGGCAGCTATGGCTATTCCCGCAGCTACAGAGAGCAACAACCTGTACGGGATCTTGAATTTTTTCATACATGGCTTGTTGTAAAATTTGTGCCATGCGCTAAAATGCCGCTCCTGCAAGAAGCTTCAGCGCCCGTTCGAGCGGAATCTGTTTTTTCCCGAGCCGGTAATGCAGCGCCAAAAAGAGCTCCGACGATTGCAGCACCGTTTTTCCGGCCTTGAACTCCACGAGCGAAGGATCGCCTTCATCCGCCCCCCAGCTGAGCTCAAACACGATCTTGTTTTTAACAAGCTCTTTATACAGCCTTGCCGCATCGGGGTTGGTGAGGTAAAAGCTGTTCCTGTCCTTCGCCGGATTCTGGAGGTAACTGTTCAGTCCTTCCAGCGTGGTGTACCTGTAGCGCGTAGGGCTGATCTTATGCGGGGTAACCACCCGCCGCCCCTTGGCAATGCTAAAAACAATGTATTTATCTGTCCTGTGCTGCCAGCTTGTACCAAGCGTATGGAGTTCTTCGCCGGTCATGATCTCCCATTTCTTCACATCATACAGCCATGCTTCCGTACTGCCCGCCCTGCATACCAGGATATTTTCAGCGATATATGCTTTTGAGTGAATGTTTGCCACATAGGGAATGTAAAAGAACTGCTTCTCCTGCATGAACCTGATCCGTTCTTCCTGGTGCTCTTTCGGGATCACGCTGATCGTAACCCACTTCTTCCAAAGCCCCCGATTGTGCTCATAGTCGGCGTGATCCATGTCGATGGTCCGCTCATGGTGCTCTTCCGGGCTCTTATTGATGAGCTCATTCAAAAACTCATTCACCAGTGTTGTTTTGCCCGGCAGAAAAGGCATAGCCCCGATATTCACCTCGCTGATGCTTTTGTAATAAGCGTTGTTTGTAAATGTTTCCTCACCTAAAGGATACGGGTACAGGATGATCCCGCCCAGGTTCTTCACGGCGCTCCTGTAAGTGGAGCCCGAAGGCTCTGTATGCAGGATGGCATCGCGGTACCTGTGAAGCTGCCCGATGGCATCCTGCGGCACATTAAAACTATCGCCGCCCGGTTTCATGCCTGTGCTCTCCCCGAACCTGTACTTTGCATCGAACAAATACCAGAATGGCTTTTCAAAGCCCTTTTTATTGAACTCTATTGAATAGTCAGGCCGCTGATCGTATGTGAATATTTTAATTCCGTCGGACCTGAATTCCCTGTTGAAGTAAATGGTGGTTGTTTCATCGCTATCCGCTTTTTTAAACCTTACTTTGGAGGCTTGACCTTTCTTTAGCACAACCTTAAATTTTCCCGGGCGTATTTTGATCAAGTCTTGGAAATCCACGGCATTTCCGTTCTGTTCCTTCAGCAGCTTTACAAGCACGAGGAAACACCAGTACTCGTACAGCGTGGATATATTCTTCTGCCCGATCTTAAAAATATCGTTGTTGGTGATTTCCAGCCCGCGCGTGAGCATGAGGTACACATACATGAAATCGCGGTAGCCCGCGCCGCGTGTAAGTGAAGCTGAAAAGTGCGAGCGCTTTTCAAACTCGCCTGCCTCGTTGAAAGGATCCTGGTGAAGCATGCCCTGCAGCTGGCTTTGGTACTTTTTCATTTTGCGCAGCAGGTCGGAGAAATCTTTATTCCCGGAGTTGTTGCTTACATGCTCATAATAATTGCCCAGCTGTGCCGCTATATTCTTTACCGCCCATGCCACAAAGCGGTTCTCATAGGTATTGTACGTAACATGTTTTTTCCCCGAAAGCGCGTGCGTAAAATAGCGGCCGCCTATCTTTATTCCATTCCCGCCCTTGTTGGAATAAGCTCCGTTCTTCATCAGCCAGTCGGTGTTGCGCTTCGAAGCCAGCCTGATCTTTTCCACCGGCAATACTTTTTCCTGGCTCCTGATCTCGTGCACCGGCTGCCGCCTGATCACGCCAAGGTGAACGATCATCTGTTCGAACAGTGCCTCAAGAATGCTCCACCACTCATGCTGTGTAGTGTGGCCGGAAAGCTTCGCCCGGCTTTTCCTGTAAGTATCTTTTAACGAGTCGAGCGCAAGGTTCTGGATAATGGATGAAATATCCTCCATCATTGCCCTGTAATCCGAACGGTAATCCATTTTCTGAGGGAAGACCTCGGCATCGAGGCTAAAGGCCAGCCTGTTGTCGGCATCCCGGATCTCGATCCGCGTTTCGCCTACCTCATCCTTAAAGGAGAAGCTGCCGCTCAGCAGATGAATGTTGTTCCTGGCCTGTGAAACCTTATGCACCCGCTCATTTACCTTTAACCTGAACGGGGGCCGGAACAGGCCGTTCTCCTCGTTAATGTATGAATAATGAATGTCCTGCCACTCAAAGAAGTGAATGCTGCTGTCCTGCCCCGCATCGGGATCAAGCCCGTTCACACGGAAAACAATTGCATCCGGCACAAAAGAAGAATACACCTGGCGGAACGGGGCATCAAGCTCCAGCTCCAGTGAGCCGCAGCCCCTGCGGGAAAAATTATATTTCAATACATCTGTCACAGCCAGAAGGAAGTAAAGCGGTCGTCGTCAAAGCGCTTTAGCATGAACACGATCTTGGAGGAAGCACGTGTGTATTTAAAGTCAATGCTTTCCATCTTATCCTTATACTGCCCGTATTCAAAGCCCTCACTTTTAAAGCTGGTCTTCTCCAAAAGGTTCAGCAGCTCCACCAGCAGCACCTGCACACGTTCGGAGCTTCCATGGATCCGCGGAAGCACTTTCTGCACCAGCTGAAAATCCATGGCGGCAAGATCATTCATAATATTGTATTTTTTATTCAGCACAAGATAAAACGCAACCTCATCACGCACACGGTATGCGAAATGCAGCCCGGCTGTTTCCAGTAATTTATTCACTTCTATCAGCAGCCTCATTTCTTCTGCTACCGATGATTTTTCACTTTCATTTAGATCTTTCGAGCCGATGAATTCGGAAACAAACAGCTCGTTCGTGATGCCATTCAGCGTTTCCACCGCGTTCGCATTTTCCGAGGCCCAGTTCAGGTCAACGCTGTTCATCTCTATCGAGTTCGCCCGGTCGAGCACCTTCCTTGAAAACGTATGAGTGGTTTCATCCATATTCACGGTTCCGATCAGGTAAAGGTTCTGTGGCCACTGGTAATTGTCGAACGCACCCGCATTGGATGCATTTTGAAGCGCTTCTTTCCGCAGAACCGGATCTGTTTTTATTTTCCTGTTCTTATCCCATTCCCTGGTTTCTATCACGCTTAAAAAATCGCTGAAGTAATGCTCAACGCGAGCCAGGTTCATTTCATCCAAAATAAAAAAGTAGGGCTTGTTCGGATTCTCTTTTGCCTTCCTGATCGCTATTGTCAGGTCTTTAGGAATAAATTTTCCATCCAGCGAAGTATAGCCGAGCAGGTCGCTGCCGTCTGTCCAGTCGGGCCGCACCGGCACCTGGATCACCTGCGATTCGTCCATGCCCACAGCGGCGGCAAACTTACGCGGCAGCTGCGTTTTGCCTGTACCGGAGATCCCGGCAAGGATCACAAAGGGCTTTGTTTTTAAGGCAAGATAAAAGTTCGCGATCTCTTCCTCGCGGTACTGGAACCCGCATGAAGCCATGTAGGCATGCACATGCTTCAGTATCCCGGCCACAGGCTGGTTCAGCTGCATTGCACGCCTGCCCGCCGATACCTCTTTTAATAAGCCTTCGATCTTCAGCAGCAGCTCGCCCGATCTTTTCTTCGGGAATACTTTTTTCAGGTCGAGCAGCCTCGACAATCTTTTTCCCGGCTCTGCTATATCAAAGGTCCAGAGGTACAGCTGCTCCGAGTTGCGGAGCGGGCTCTCCCAGTTCCAGCCCTCCGGCAGCTCCGTGCTCTCTATCACCTCAAAGCAAACAAACACGTTAAACCGCCCGTCGGGATCCTCCACGGCATACCTGTTCTCATTATGCACAAAAGCCGATATGTCCTTTCCGCCCTCATGGGTAACAGGAATATTCTTCTGGGCCATCCTCGTAAAATAAGCCCTGCGTGCCGCGGGATTCACTATAAATACATAGTCTCCGATATTTACATAATTGAATTTCTTATCGCCCCAGTAAAAGTTTTTACCGTCGGGGCTCAGCAAAGCCTTTGCGTTTCGCTGAGATTCCGGGCTCGCTTTAATTTCATGTATCAGTACCTGTTCTTTCATTTCCTTTTTTTATTTCCGGCTCATGCCTGTCCTTTCCACTGTGATTCATTCTCCTGTGTTTCCAAATATAATGAATCAGGAGTTATACGGATAAAAAATGCTGACCGCGTGTGCAAGTTTTTCAAACAGGTTGAGGATAATTTTTCTTTATTCGCTGTTTTCAGGGCTTTCTGCGGCTGGCACGTATTTAATGCTTATCTGCTCAACCAAAACTATTAACAATAACCATTAACTATTAATTTAAAAAAACTGAAAAACATGAAAAGAAACAACGTATTTCAATTATTGGCAGCCGGCTGCTTTGCCGTATTTACAGCAACAGGATGCTCAACAGAAAATGAAGCAACAGGCTCTGAAGCTTCCACCACCAGCGAAACAACAGGCTCTACAACCGGCTCAACAAGCTCTACCGAAGGCACAACAGGCAGCACCAGCTCTACCGATGGGACCACAAGCTCTACCAACGGAAGCACAGGAACTACCATGGGCACTACCGGAAGCACCAGCTCCACAAGCAACACTAACGGCACAACAATGGGTACTACCGGCACTACAAGCAGCACCAGCACTACCAACACCACTACCGGCACAACCAACGGCACCACAGGAACTACAATGGGCACTACCGGTACAACAAGCACTACCAGCACAACAAGCACCAGCAGCACTACAGGCACAACCCGCAGCACGGGAACAACCAGCGTTACAGGCACTACCGGAACTACCACCACTACTTACTAAGTGTTAGCCTGAATTATTAATTTAACAAAACTGGACGCATGGGAACAAACAAAAAAACAGCGCTCATCACCGGCGCTACAACGGGTATCGGCTTTGAGCTCGCAAAATTATTCGCGAAAGATGGCTACAACCTGGTGATCGTGGCACGCGACCGTGCGGAGCTCGACAATGCCGCCGCCGAATTAAAGAAGCCGGGGATCGAAGTTACCACGCTTGCCAAAGACCTTTTCGACACGGCAAATGCATTCGGTGTTTACGATGAAGTGAAAGCGATGGGCATCCAGGTGGATGTGCTGGTGAACAATGCAGGGCACGGACATTACGGTGAGTTTACCGATACCAACCTCCAAATGGAGCTCGACATCATCCAGCTGAATATTTCCAGCCTGGTGATCCTCACCAAGCTGTATGTAAAAGAAATGACAAGCCGCGGCGAAGGCAGGATCCTCAACACTTCCTCCATCGCCGGAAAAACGCCGGGGCCATGGCAATCGGTATACCACGGCACCAAGGCTTTTGTACAGTCGTTTACCGAAGCCATCCGGTACGAAGTGAAAGACAAAGGCGTAACGGTTACGGCACTGCTGCCGGGCGCAACCGATACCGATTTCTTCCGCAAAGCCGATATGGAATCGTCGAAGGTGGTGCAGGATAAAAGCAAGCTGGCCGATCCGGCCGATGTGGCGAAGGATGGCTACGAAGCGCTGATGTCGGGCAAGGACATGGTTGTATCAGGCATCAAGAACAAAGTACAGGTAGCGATGGGCAACCTCAGCTCCGATGAAAAGAATGCTGAAAAAATGGCGAAGCAACAGGAGCCCGCCGGAAATAATAAAGAATAAAAAAAGCCGTCGGGTACCCCGGCGGCTTTTTTATTACACTGAAAAACGACGACAATGGTAAAGAAGAAAAGCACAGCAGCTTCGAAACCCAGAACAGGAAAGAGTAAAGCCGCAGTAAAAAAAGCAGTTAAAAAAGCAGTAAAGAAAAAAGCAATCAAGAAAAAGGCGGCAAAGAAATCAGCCTCCGCCGGCTCTGCGGACATTCTGAAAAAAGCACGCAGAGCTTCATTCCCTTCAAAGCTCACTCCTATGCTTGCCACGCTGGTGGATCAACCATTCGATGAGCCAGGATGGATCTACGAAGTGAAATGGGATGGTTACCGCGCTGTGGCATTTTGCAACAAGGGCACAGTGGAATTAAAATCGCGCAACCATAAATCGTTCAACGATAAATTTTACCCCATAACACAGGCTGTTAAGAACTGGAATATAAAAGCTGTGGTTGACGGAGAGATCGTAGTGCTTGCAAGCGATGGCATCTCCAGCTTCGGCTCCCTGCAGAACTGGCGCAGCGAGGCCGATGGCGAGCTGATGTATTATGTGTTCGACCTGCTGTGGTATGAAGGCAAAGACCTTACACCGCTTACGCTGGAAGAAAGAAGGGCGATCCTGAAAACGCTCGATCCGCCCGAAGGCATCCGCATCAGCGACAGCTTCGACGGATCAGGGATCGATTTTTATAACACGGCAAAGCAGCTGGGGCTGGAAGGCATTATTGCAAAAAAGGCCGGCAGCGCTTATCGTCCGGGCGAACGTACCAGGGACTGGCTGAAGATCAAAGCCAACAAAAGGCAGGAAATGGTGATCGGCGGGTTCACGCGGAATGAAGATTCGCGCAAGGTGTTCAGCGCACTGCTCGTTGGCGTGTTTGAAAAAGGAAAGCTGGTATACACCGGAAAAGTAGGTACCGGCTTTAACGATAAAACACAGCGCGAAATGATGGAGCAGTTCAAGCCATTGATCACCGATGCTCCGCCGTTCTCCTATGTTCCCGACATCAACAAGCCTTCGCGCTTCCGCCCCGATCCGCCGCATGCAACAGCCACATGGCTTAAGCCGGAGCTGGTATGCGAGATCAGCTATGCGGAAATGACCACTGACGGCATCATGCGCCACCCTTCATTCGAAGCCATGCGCAGCGATAAAAAAGCGAAGGACGTGCTGCGTGAAACCGCAAAGCCTGTGGAAGAGCTGGTAAAGGGCAAGACCGATCCTTCGGTAAAAAAGATCATTCCGGCTGCCGGCAAAAAGGAGCGTAAAACATTGCTGAACCCAACCGATGAAACACAGGTACGGAAGATCAACGGCAACGAGCTGAAATTTACCAACCTGAGCAAAGTTTACTGGCCGAAGGAAAAGGTGACGAAGCGCGACCTCCTGAATTATTATTACCAGGTAGCGCCGTACATCCTTCCCTACCTCGAAGGCAGGCCCCAATCCATGAACCGCCATCCCGACGGCATCACCGGCCACAGCTTTTACTTTAAGGATGTTACCGGAAAAGCGCCGGCCTGGGTCGACACCTTACTGTACCACAGCGAAGCGGACGACCGCGACCGGAAATACCTCGTAGCAAGGGACGAAGCAAGCCTGCTCTACATGGCTTCGCTCGGCTGCATTGAAATGAACCCATGGCATAGCCGAGTGGAGCGTGAGGATTATCCCGACTGGTGCATCATAGATCTCGACCCCGCAAAAAAAACAAGCTTCGAGCAGGTGATCAAAGCGGCGCAGATCACCAAAGATGTGCTCGACGCGATGAAGGTTCCCTCCTATCCGAAAACGAGCGGCTCAACAGGCATTCACATTTACATCCCGCTGGGCGCGAAATATACCTACGAGCAGTCGAAGGAGTTTGCAAGGGTGATCGCAAGGCTGGTGCATGAGCAGATCCCCGAATTCAGCAGCATAGAGCGGATCGTGAAAAACAGGAAAGGAAAAATGTACATCGACTTTTTACAGAACCGCCCGCAGGCTACAGTGTCGGCGCCTTACTCCTTACGGCCAAAGCCGGGAGCCACCGTGTCGATGCCGCTGCATTGGGATGAAGTAAAAAAAGGCCTGAAGATGACCGACTTCACGATCTTCAACGCGATCCAGCGCATCAGGAGCGAAGGCGATATTTTTAAGCCCGTGCTTGGAAAAGGGATCAACCTTGAAAAGATCATTGCACAATTTTAAGCCATTCTAATCCGTAATAGTGAGCTTATCGCTGCCGATCACAGAGCCGCCTTCTGTGAGGAGATAATAATAAAGCCCGGCGGCAAGATCTTCGCGCTTCAGCGTGATCTCCCTGCCGGAAATATTTTTTATTTCCCTTACAACCTGCCCCTCCGCGTTGTATATCACCATGCATGCGTTCTGCATATTCACAGGCGCTGCTATTGTTACTTCCGCGAAAAACGGCTGGGGATAAGCGCGCAGTGTTTTTCTATGATCGTTTTCCGTTAATCCCGCTGTTGTAATTTCATCATCCCAGTGGATCGAATACAGCTTTTGATTTACATTGTCATATTGCAGGCTGAACACATTATCATTGAGGGCGAGGGGAATGGTGTTACAGTAGATCATAGCGCCGGTGACAAGGTCCATCGTAATTATTCCGTAGTATCCCGAGCCCGAATACAGGTAAATGTATTGATGGCTGGCCTCATCTATTGCAGAGCTGCCGGTTCCCGTTCCGGAGATAGTTCCGGGGCCAATGCGTGTGATCGTTCCTGTAAGCGGATCAATTGTAACAAGAAAGAATGTGGCAATTGAATTATCATGGAGCAAACCGTAAAGCGTGCCCGAGCTGGAAGCAAAATGATATATGTTTTCTCCCGGTGCCAGTACAAGCGGCGGATTGGCCAGTACATTTCCGGTTAATGCATCGATACTATATAACCGGTTGGGCGGATCCAGGAAATAATACACATGGTTCAACTTATCGTAAGCGGAGAATGCGCCAGAAAATAAGGAGGAGCCGGGAACAGGGCTTCCGAGCGGCGTATAAACACCGCTGGCAGGATCAATTGAAATAAAATTCTTCTGGTTATTTGCATTATCCTGTTCGAGCCCATACAGTGTTCCCGTGGCATTATCAAACTGGAAATAAAAGATATTATTTATGAGCGGGCTGTGTACGGTGGAATCGTTTGTCACATCTATCGAATACAGGCGATGCGCGACCAGGCTGCTGGGAAAAATGAATGTTCCTGTGCTTTCATCAAATGCCCTGTCGTCGGGATAAATATAAGTGATCCCGCCTATTGCCGGGCCTGTTTTCACATAGCTGCCGGTTGCCCGGTCGATCTCTATAATAAATTCGCCCTGCGAAAAGCTGAAAAGGCAAATGAAATAAAATACTGCTGTTACACTGATCTTAGAGACTTTCATGATCTTCCGGCTTAAATTCATCACTAAAGATATTGCTTTATTGCGGGATAATGAAACGTGTTGCAATGGAATGCGGCAGGTAAAGTTTTTCCTAAATCTTACTAAATTGTTTCAACCCTTCCTTATATACCTAAGTTCGCAGTGTTGATCACTTTAAACATTAAAACCGCTCTAACCCAACGAACATGAAAAAAACATCCCTGCTTTGCATGCTCGCACTTACCCTTGCTTCATCCATCAGGCTGAAAGCACAGGAAGTGCCCATCCTTGAGAAAACCCACGACGTTTCAAGAAAAGCCAAGAACGGCTATCTCGGCGGCATCGAGATGAACAAGGAAAAAGAAACCATCGACATGATCTATGTGCTTCCGTCCTTATTGCCCCGCAAGGTAAAAACCGAGATCTATACTTACGACAAAGACCTGAACCTGATCAATACCGTGAAGGAAGAAGAGTTTCTCGAAAAAGTGAAGACCCGCTGGAAATGGTTCAATTACCGCGGCGATATTTATGTAACCACCACGTTGACCGCTTCCACCGACCTGGGCGGAAAGCTTGTGTTCCGCAAAAAGCGGATCACTTACAACTACAACTGGTATTACGGCTCTTACATGAAAAAGGTGAAGCAGCTGGAAAAGGTAAAGCCAACCACCGATACTGATGCAAAATACGTATACAAATGCTCGTATGAGGTTGCGGCCGACAGCACCGTGCTTGTGGTAGCCGGCATACCTGAAAAGAAAACACAGAACGCCTGGAAAAAGTTCGAGATCATGAGCTGCGATAACGAGGTGAACATTAAAACGATCGGCAAGATTGATTTTGAATTCCCTGTACAGCCTTTTTTCTCGGCTCCTTTGCAGGACGATAATGCTTCCGTTTCCAATGACGACTCCCCGCGCGACTGGATCATCATCTTTGCGCCCATGGGATCATTTAAGGAGAAAGATCCGAATCCTACCAATTATACATACATCCGCCTTTCGCCAAAAGGCGAGTTGAAAGAGCGCTTTAACTTTACTTCCCCATCAACGGCGTGGAGGGTACAGGGTGCTTATGAAAAAGAAGGCTCTGTATTCCTGTACGGCTCTGCCATCAACAAAGAAGGAAAATATGCGGAAAGCGCAATGAACAACAGCTTAATGGTTCCTACCACATCCGCCTCCATGGAGGAAAAGAAGCTCGGACAGGCACAGCCTGCCGGGCCAATGGGCGGCTTCGGTGGAATGAGCTCAATGGATTTCGGACAAACCCAGGAAGAGCTTGACCTTACGCTGGACGAATTGAAATACACCAACTTCCAGATCGGGAAAGTGACCAACGGAAAATTTGATTTCATCAGCTCACCAAGCATCGAAGAGTTTGAAAAGAAACAGGCAAAACCGGTTGACCAGAAAAAATTCGTGGTGTTTGACGGAAAGAAATTTGTTGTGAATGGCATCTCCTTCACTTCTTCCGGCGACATCTTCATCAGCGGGCAGGATTTCGTAAAGAAAGACAACGACCGGATCTTCAAAGGGATCTACATGTTCCAGTTCGAGCCGAATGGCACTTTGAAAAAGAACTACGGCGTGTTTGTGGACCAGAAGAAAAAGAAAGGCTTCTTCAACGATGCTAACCTTACTTCGGATATGGTGATCGCCAGCAACTATATTTATGAGTCGGCAGATAAGCAAAACCTCTACTGGTTATTGAAAACGGCTAAAAACGTTGAATGCACAGGAACAAAAAATGCAAGCCAGAACACACAGGTATGCAAGCCGCTCTTCGGATTCGATTACGGCGCTATCAAGATCACGAACGGCGAGCTGTCTGAGTTCAAAACATTCGGTGAAGACGAAAAAAGAACATTCTACCTGTTTGAGAATACCGGCGGATATGTCATGAACAATTACCTGTTCTTCTTCAGCGAGTCGCTTAAAGGCGGACAGATCCTCCTCACGAGAATGGACCTCACGAAGTAACAGCATTCTATATTTAAATAAAAACGGGAGCAGTGATGCTCCCGTTTTTTGTTTTATAAGAAAGGATCCGAGGCTAACGGCGTGTCATCCTGAACGAAGTGAATGGATCTTCATTAATTTACCTGCTCTCATAATGAAGATCTTTCGCTGCACTGCGTTCCGCTCAGGATGACATTAATACAACAATCCATCTGAAATAAAAAAGCCGGCAACAGCCGGCAAATAAAATACCCTTTTAATAAAATCATCAAATAAAAAACCGGAGCTTCTACAGGATCAAATATAATCCTCTTCGTCAAAAGCGACCAGCTCCGTTATATCTATATTCTCTAGGTAGAGGTCAATTCTTTTATTGTCTTCCACCAGTCGAATATCTTCGATCCGGTTAAATACGATGGAGTAAATGATCTCCACGAGCTGCCCATCCAGGGCATATAACCAGGTTTCATAGTCCAGTGCGTCATACGACATCACAAATTCTCCCTTCCTCATCAATAGCTCGATCTTATCCTCTATTGGTAGCAGTTTATATAGTTCCGCGCGTTTCATGGCATTTGTTTTTTTAGTAAAGTTACGGCCCCAAACAGGTGTTTATGCCCATATTTCGGTCAGCGGAAATTAAGAATGCCAGTTGTACATTTTTCATGGCTGAACGTATGATATCCCGCCCGTAGCGGAAGGATCTTCTTCTTCGAAAACCTAAAATCATCGATGGGCATCAGCACCAACCACAGGACAAAACACTAACCACCAACACATTAATACAACAAGCACCATCCTATTCGCCGTTGGGATTAGTATAACAATTCTATTTTCCTGTAGCCCTCCCCGCAACCTTCACGTATCAGAACTAAAATCCTGAATACCATGAAAAAGATCTTTACCCTCATATTTTCCGCGCTGAGCATTAGTTTTACCATGGCACAAGGCTCATGGAGCAGCGTTGGTTCCGGACTTAACCTTCCTGTACAGGCTTTAGCAGCCGATACAGCCAATGATATCCTGTATGCCGGCGGATTGTTCACCCAAAGCGGGCTGTTGCCTGCAGTAGGCATTGCAAAATGGAACGGCACTTCCTGGTCGCAGGTAGGAGGCGGAATTTCGGGCCTCGGCATTTCCGCCATGCTCATCCGGAACGGAAAGCTGATCGTTGGCGGAACATTCTCGGGTATCGGCGGCATTCTGACCAAAAACATTGCAGAATGGAACGGCCTTTCATGGTCGCCGCTCGGCAGCGGATTTGAATATACCGGCGCAACCACGGTAAGCACGCTGATGAGCTATGGAGGCGACCTGTATGCAGGCGGTTCTTTCAGCACTTCAGGGCTTGCAAGTGTAAATCATATTGCAAAATGGAATGGCATTACCTGGGAACCATTGGGAAGCGGCGTAAACGGAACAGTTTCCTCTATGTGCGTATACAATGGCGAATTATATGTAGCCGGCAGCTTTACCAATGCCGGCGGGGTGATAGTAAATAACATCGCGAAATGGGATGGCAGCAGCTGGTCGGATGTAGGCGGCGGACTTGAGTATACCGGCGCCACCACCGTGAGCACGCTGCGGGAGTTCAACGGCGAACTGTATGCAGGCGGCAGGTTCAGCATTGCAGGCAGCACTTCGGTAAGCAACATCGCGAAGTGGAACGGCGTTTCCTGGTCGGATGTGAACGGGGGCGTTGATTATACAGGCGCAACCACTGTAAGCACATTACAGGTGTATAACAACAACCTGATCGTGGGCGGAACATTCACCGAAGCAGGCGGTAATCCGGCAGGCTATATCGCAAAGTGGGACGGCACCAGCTGGAGCACACTGGGAAGCGGAATGAACGCCGCGGTTACTTCGCTCGAAACATACGGCGGCAAGCTGTTCGCAGGCGGGCCCTTTCTCTTTGCAGGCGGCAACCTTGTTCCTTTCATCGCTAAATGGCAGCAAAGCTCACAGCGCAGCATGACGCCGGCCGGCAATACGGAAGAGCCTGCAACAGGCAGCATTTCACCCAACCCGGTAAAAGATAACGGGATGGTAAAGTTGAACATCCCGCTCGACGCCTATCCGGGCACATCCTTCAGCTTTTCGGTTTACGACATCGCCGGCAGAAAGATCACCGGCGTGAATAACATCCACAACGAGTTTTATTTCGACAAAACGAACCTCGCCGCAGGCAGCTACTTTTTCAAGATCACCAACAATAAAAACATGGTGCTCCAGGAAGGAAAGTTGCTGATCGAATAAATTTACCACGGAGAAACGGAGAACACAGAGTTTCACGGAGAATTATGAAACAAATCAAACAAAATATCCACGCAGAAAGCTGCAGAACCCTCAAAACAAAATTATGATTATACCAATAGTTATAACCGAAACAACAGTCGTTAAATAACTCTTCATTATTAAGTGATGGGACATACGGAATAATCACTTCCCGACGAATTATGATGATCCAATAATTATAATCGTTCCCGCTATCACAAGATGACTCTTTCTGTTTTATCAAGTGATCGCGAGAAATGGATTGCGAAAAAGATCAACCTTTCGAAGCGGAATGAGTAGTGCAATCCATTTATTCGCGGTTCTTCCTGAACGCTAGTGAAAGGAAGAAATCACCTTATAAAACAGAAAAGGTTTTTGCAACTTTTTGCCTTCAAAAAGTTGACGTAATCCATCACGCACCAACAAATCATAATGATCTAATAATTATAATCGTTCCCACTATCACAAGATGACTCTTTCTGTTTTATCAAGTGATAGCGAGAAATGGATTGCGAAAAAGATTAACCTTTCGAAGCGGAATGACTGGTGTAATCAATAACTGATCATTTTCAACAGCCCCGATCGCAGCGAAAATCCTTTGCCAGTTTTCCTGGCAAAGATTGCAGCGAAGAGCGGGACCAATGATTCAGACGAAGCGAAAAACACCTGCTCCTAAAAAGCAAATTAACTATGGATAAAACGTTATAAACTTTATCCGTTTATAAACGCCTCCCCCATCTAAATTCTATAAATTCGCGGTAACATAATAAACTTCATGGTTACCACATCATCCGAAAACACAATCGCTTCCATTGCCTCCAGGTTCATTAACAATACCAGCAAAAACGTATTCCTTACCGGGAAGGCCGGGACAGGCAAAACCACCTTCTTAAAGCACATCATCAGGCATACCTATAAAAATGCGGTGATAGTTGCACCAACAGGCATTGCCGCCATTAACGCAGGCGGCGTTACCATCCATTCCCTTTTCCAGCTGCCTTTCGGCGCCTTCATCCCTTCGAAGGATGCCGCATTCAGCGAGCATACACGCATCAATACGCCTGCAACCCTGTTCAGGGGGCTGCAGCTCAATGCTACCAAAAGAAAGTTAATGCAGGAGCTCGAGCTGCTGATCATCGATGAGGTAAGTATGCTTCGCGCCGACCTGCTGGATGCGATGGACCTTGTATTGCGCACCATCCGCAGAAAAAGCAATTTGCCATTCGGTGGTGTGCAGGTGCTGTTCATCGGCGACCTGCTGCAGCTGCCGCCAGTGGTAAAGGATGATGAATGGCAGTATATGAAAAGCTATTACAAGACCGCGTACTTCTTCGATGCGCAGGTGCTTCAGCAGAACAGGCCGCTGTACCTCGAGCTGGATAAGATCTACCGCCAGGCTGACGACAACTTTATCCGGATCCTGAACAACCTGCGCACAAATCATGTCACCAGGCAGGACATCGACACCCTAAACTCCTATTACAAGGCCAATTTCAGGCCGGAAGCAGGTGAGAATTATATTCACCTCACTACGCACAACAACAAGGCGGATACGCTCAACCGCGAATCGCTGCAGCGCCTGCCGGAAAAATCATGGTTCTTTAAAGCCGAGGTGACCGGCGATTTCAGCGAATATGCCTATCCTGTGGAAGTGAACATGGAGCTGAAGAAAGGGGCGCAGGTCATGTTCATCAAGAATGACCCCAGCGGCGCACAGCGCTTCTTCAACGGAAAGATCGGCGTGATCTCCGACATTGGCAGCAGCGGCATCGAGATCAGCTTCGGCGATTCCTCCAAGCCCATCCGCCCCGATAAATACACCTGGGAAAATATTAAATACACGATCAACGAAGTCACCAACGAGATCGTGGAAACGGTAGCCGGCACATTTGCACAGTATCCTGTCAAGCTTGCCTGGGCCATCACGGTGCATAAAAGCCAGGGCCTCACCTTCTCAAAGGCGATGATCGATATCGGGAATGCGTTTGCACCCGGACAGGTATACGTGGCCCTTTCCCGCCTTACCTCGCTCGATGGGCTGGTGCTCTCCTCGCCCATCAATGTGCAGAGCCTCAACGTGGATGAGAACATCACCAACTATTCCAATTCGAAGGATAATGCGGAAGTACTGGAAGCGCTTTTTGAAAAGGAGTCCTTTTCCTTTTTCAGGAACTATGTGGTGGAATGCTTTAACTTCTCCACCCTCAGCAATGCATTAAGGCTTCATGTGGAAAGCTACCAGAAGGATGAGCAGCGCTCCAACAAGCAGAAGCATTTTGAATGGGCATACGAGCTGAAGAAGGAAGCCGATGCTACAAAGCTGGTCGCCGATAAGTTCCTCAACCAGCTCCAGCAGATCTTTGAAGCGAGGCAGGAAGATTACAAGCAGCAGCTCCAAACCCGCATTTCAGCGGCGAAGAACCATTTTGCGCCCCTGCTCAAGGAATATTCGAAGCGCATCCTGAAGCACATCGACTACGTGAAGGATGATAAAAAAGTAAAAGCTTACCTCGAAGAGCTGTCGGAGCTGGATGCCCTGTTTTTCAAGCAGCTGCAGCTTATTAATAAAGCCGAAGCAATGGTGCGCTCCGCTACCGATAACACCGAATTCTCAAAAGATACCATCAATACGCATTCTGAAAACAAGGAAAGGATCGCGGTGCTTGCGGAATCAGAGGTGATCCCGGCAAAGAAACGTGAGCGCGGCAAAAAAGCAGGCCCTAAAAAAGACAAGCAGGATACCAAGGAGATCACCTTCAACCTTTATAAGGAAGGCAAAAGCCTTGATGAGATCGCAAAAGAGCGGGGAATGGTGATCACCACCATTGAAGGGCATCTCGCGCATTATGCAGGGCTTGGCATGATCGACATCAACCTGTTCGTTGGCGAAGAAAAGCGCAGCAACATCATCACCGTAGCCAAAAAGCTGGATACAACACTTTTCGGCCCCATTAAGCAATCGCTCGGCGAGGAATATTCCTATACCGAGATCCGCTTTGCGATGGCCTGGTACCAGAACGCGAAGAAGTAATCGCTTTTGCCGGAAAGTGATGATGGTATTGTCATTCTGAACGCAGCGCAGCGGAGTGAAGAATCTTTTTACCGGCGAAGATCCATTCGCTTCGCTCCTTCGGTCGCCGGAGGCTTGCCGCAGGTGCAACAGGATGACAAAACGTAATGGCCTTGCCGCAACATAAGTTAGCATAAAACGGCAGGATCGTTGCTATGAAAGAACCCGGAATAATTTTCTCCGCCCTTTTCAACCATTTTTTTATTGAGTATATTTGAATGCACAAGCTAAAACCGGAACCGATGCCCAGATCAACATCATCCTCTCTTCTTCTCTTTTTATTTTTACTTTTTTCAGGAATACTGTCAGCGCAGGAAGGCGAAGCTCCAAAAGTGGATACTTCGGACGCTTCTTCGGCATTTATTAAATCGGGGAACATCAAGTGTGATTCAGCCCTCGTTCACGAAAAGAACAAAGACACAAAAGGCGCAAACAAATTTTACCAGGAAGCGGTAAAGGATTATAAAAAAGCGGTGAAAACAGCCAGCACGTTCCAGGCAAATTATCGCCTCGGGATCGCGCAGGCTAAATTAAAAGACCATAAGAATGCAGTGGCAAGCTTCGAGAAGGCGCTCGCCCTCGATCCTGAAAGAGGCGAAGCTTACCGCGAACGCGGGCTTTCACAGCTCGCGCTCGGAAAAGATACGCTCGCGCTGAATGATTTCAACAAGGCTATTGACAAAAACTATGATGATGCAGATGCTTTTTTTCAGCGCGCGCTTATGAAGGAAAAAGGGCGCAGCCTCCAGGCCGTATTTGATGACTACGGCCGCGCCATCGAGATCCGCCCGGGATTTGAAAAAGCATACCTACAGCGCGGAAAGCTCTATTATAATGTAAAGAAGGATTATGTGCTCGCCCTTGCCGATTTCAACAAGGCGATCGAGATCGACCCGGAGGATAGTGAGGCGTATTTGTGGAGAGGAAAAACAAATTTCAGCGGCGGTAATTTCAAGGCTGCCGACAGGGACCTGAGCCGCTACATCGACTATGAGACCGGCAATGTGGAGGCATACATCACCCGCGGCGCTGCCCGGCTCAACACCAATAACAATGCGGATGCAGTGAAGGATTTTGATGAAGTGATCAAGCTCGACCCTAAAAACGTAGTGGCCTACACCAACCGCGGCATTGCAAAGGGAGCGATGAAGGATTTCGGTGGCGCGCTTGCCGATCTCGATATGGCCATCAAGCTAAAGTTCGATTACTCTTCAGCCTACATCAACCGCGCTGCCATCAAGCTGGCTTCCGGCGATAAAAAAGGCGCCTGCAAGGACCTCGAAAAAGCCGACGGCCTCAATAACGAAAAAGCATACGACCTTATCCAGAAGTATTGCAACGAGGGAAGAAAGTAATTGGGAAGCTTTGTTGCTTTTAGATGAGCAGGATCCCTATACTGAGCAGGATCAATTCCCCTCTTGAGAGGGGTTAGGGGTGTGTTCTGTATCCAGCACTTTCACATCCTCCCCCACCCTGTACACCACGATCTTCACCTGCTGATCCGCGCCATATTCTAATTTCACAAACCCAGTTCTTGTATCATCCGCAAAAACCGCATCAAAGCGCTTTTTCTTTTTTAACCGCGAAAGCTTGCTGCCATTGCCGCTTACAATGTAGCTCACTTTTCCTTCCCTGAAATACTGCACATTATGGTCGTGCCCGGAAGCGAATATGATGTTATCGTATTTTCCGAAGCTCTCCAGCATGCGTTTCCGCATCTTCCTGTATCGCGGCTGCGAAAGGTCCTGTGAGAACAGCCGGTCGAGGCCGAGCAATCCAAACACTTTAAACGGCGTATAATTCACTAAAAAGCGGATCGGCTGGAGCCGCCGCGAATGCTCCCCGTTTGTGAACATCGGGTGATGCGCCGTTACGATCACCTGCTGGCCCTGTGCCGCCGAATAAGCAAGCAGGCTGTCGAGCTGACGGTAAAACGCCGCTGTTGTCTGTCTTTTGCTTCCGGCCGTGTTCTTCCTGTGAAAATGCAGGAACCACTGCGTATCGATCATCACCAGCCTCAGCCGGTCGTTCAGCATTACCGATGCCGGGCCCGGCAGCCCGTTTGCAGGAAAAAATGCAGCGCTTTGCCTGTTTGCCACCTGCGAATGCTTTTGCAGGAACTCATTCACATATTGCTGCTGCTCTCCTACTTTCTTTAACCCGTTCCTGCGTTGTGCATCCCAGTCGTGGTTGCCGGGAATAAAATAAGCCTGCCCGCGGTACGATCGTAAAATGTTCAGCTGCGATTCAAGGTGCAGCTTCGACCGCGCATCGCTATAGCTGAAGCCCGAAGGATATACATTGTCGCCCAGGAATACCACTGCGCTTGCAGGATCTTTCAGCAGCTGCGATTCCAGCATCAGCAAAGCCTTTCCGCTCACCGTATCTTCTCCTGCATCACCTATGAGGTAAACGGAGAAAGCGGCATTCTTCTGCGCTGATGAAAGAAGCGGCAGGAACAGTATAATTATAAGCAGGATCCTTTTCATCAGATGAACAGTTTAAAGAAGAAGTTGCCAAGGATGAGCGTCATCACGAGAATGAAATTATACATGAGGTAGATCCCGCCTTTTTTAAATTTTACGAGGAGATGCACAATGAGAAAGATAAAAAGAATAATGATCGGGATCAGGGCAGGGTACATGCAGATGCTTTCCCATACTTCGCCTTTCAGCAGCAGGATGAATGCCCGCTGGGTACCGCAGCCGGGGCAGTTCGCACCCGTGAGCTGCTTAAAGCCGCAGGGCTGCATATTCTCTTCCATCCACTTAACAAGCTGATCCGGCATTTTAAAATAAAAAAGGGCTTTCGCCCTTCCTGTTATTGTAAATTTTATTTGTTAACGAAATGGGAAGCCGCTGAATGCCGAGCTGAAAACCGTTGCGATAAATACAACATAAATGATCATCCCGATAAGGCAAACGGCGTTGATCGAAAGGCCGATGATCGCGCAGATCTTTCCTGCTTTCATATTGTTGTAGGAAGCCTGTGTATACAGCGCTGGATTTTCATCATAGATCACCTGCGCTTTATTGGAGAGCACAAGGGAAATGATGCTCAGCACCAGGCCGGGGATCCCGAACAGGAAATAGCAAAAGCAAACCGGGAGTGAAATGATCCCAAGCACAAGCACCGCAGTGGAATTAGGCAGCTCCTGCAGCCCGAATTTCGGCGCCGCCGGCTGCTGGCCAAACTGCTGGTTGAATTGCTGATTTACATTGTCCTGGTTAGGAACACCCTGATTTTCCATAAATGATTGATTAAATTTTTATCTAAAATAAGAAAGAAATCGGCACGGATGATAATTTATTTTAGTGCCTCGTGGATGCTGATGATCTGCGGGATGAGCAATTGCTCCTCATCATTCAGCAGCACAAAATCGGAGCGCTTTATTTTTTCCTCATCGCTTAGCTGGCTGGCGATCCGCTTTTCCACTTCTTCCCTTGTGGCGCCGTCGCGCTTCATAACCCTTGCCATCCTTATTTCTGAAGGCGCCGTTACCGTGATCACCTTCTCTACCTGTTTGTAGGCTTCACTTTCGAACAGGATGGCAGCTTCCTTCAGTACATACGGAGCATGCGTGTGTGCATCGCACCAGTCAAGGAAATGCTTCTTCACTGCGGGATGTACAATGGAATTTAAAAGTGCAAGCTTTGCAGGATCGCTAAAAACGAGGCTCGCCAGCCTTTTCCGGTTGATATGCTCTCCCTCGAGCAGCTCATTCCCGAAATTTTCAAGAAGGGCGGAAAGGATCGGGGGGGCGTCGAGCAATTTTTTTGCCTCCGCATCGGCGTAATATACCGGGATGCCGAGCACTTCAAACACCCTGCACACAGTGCTTTTACCGCTTCCAATGCCGCCGGTGATACCTACCCTGATCATTTTTTTATGATGTATTCTGCCTTCTCAGGATTTAACTTGACAGAGCGGATGTCGGCAGGAAATTTCTCCAGCACGATGCGCAGCTTGTTGCTGCCCGGCTCTGCCTTTTTATAATCGATCACCGCACGGAATTGCTGTGCATTGATCTTTTCATAATTATCGAATGCTACATTGTACCTCACATTCACTTTATCCGGAAACGATTTCAGGGAATATCCCGGCGGAAGGTTGATCGCTTCGATCGGGAGATCGATGCTGGCTTCGGTGAACTTTTTCACATTCACCAGCGCCTTCACCTTTGTGGCGCTCAGCTCTATTTCACCGCTTGCCGTATCATTGGCAATGAGGAGCGTGATGGTTTGCGACTTGTCCACATCCTTCAGGCTCACCGGCACAGTCTCCACATGGTCGATCCGGGCGATCACATCCGCAGCGCCCGATATATCCACAAAACCCGGAATGAGCTTCACCGAATCCGACTGCTGGTACCTGCTGTTCATCGTGAGCGTAAGGTTGGCATGCACCGGTACGCGCTTTGTTATTTTCTTATTGAAATTGAGAAGGATGGTATCGGGAACAACGCCCTGGAGCTTGATGCGCGAAGAAAACTGTTCCGTAAGCTTTCCGATCTGCGAGTTGGTGAGGAGATAATAATGGTTCTTCGGGCCCATCGGGCGGCTTTCGTTAAGGTCGATGCGCACCACCTGCGGCGACCTGAACTTGTAGGCCAGCAGGAAAAAGCCTTTCGACCTGATCTCGATGTTGATGAATGAAGGCAGCGTATTGGCGATCACCTTATCTTTCGGGGCATTCACGTAATTTACGGGATAAACAACCGTGATCACATATTCTTTCGAAAGGGTCATCAGCAACCAGAAAAGCACGGAGATGAAAATGCAGCAAAGAAAAGTGGCAACGCGCTTGTTGAGGCGGATCTTCTCTTTCCCTCCTCCCGATTCTATATTTTTAATGAATGGTGACCTCATCGCTGCAGCTGCATTTTATAAAGCAAAGTTAATCAACCTTTCAGATAAAAAAAATAGCGCTGAAGCTTGTCCAACGCTATTTTCATGTTTATCATAAAAGGCTTATTTCGGTTCCGCGCTGATCAGTGCGGTAGAGTCGGTAGAAACAGCATTCTTCTCGATCTTCAGCTTCACGCCGCCTTCAACGCTGATCATAAAGGTTGTTTCCTGTATGGATAGGATCGTTGCATGGATTCCGCCTATGGTGATCACTTTATCGCCAACCTTGATATTTTCTCTGAATTTTTTCTGATCCTTTGCCTTTTTAAGCTGCGGACGGATCATGAAAAAGTAAAATACAACTACGATCAATACCGGGAAAATAAGGCTGCTGTATCCGCCGCCGGCCTGCAATAGAATTGAAAAAAGAGTGTTTGTCATTTTTGTTTGTTTTATTATTTATTGTTGGTTATTTGTGTTTTTACTCTTCTTCCGGCACCACGATCGTTGAGCTGATCGTCAGGATCCTTGTGCTCGGGTTGCAATTGGTGACCAGTGTTACCGTTTTTTGCACCAGCCCCGATTTTCCCTCGCTGTCGAACACCACATCTATCTTGGATGTTTCGCCTGCTTTTACAGGCACACGCGGGTATGTGGGAACCGTACAGCCGCAGCTGCCCTGTGCAGAAGAGATCACGAGGTCGGAGCCGCCCGTGTTTTTGAACATAAAGGAATAGGATAATTTCTCTCCCTGAGTGATCTTCCCGAAATCATGCCTTTCCTCCGAGAATGACATTACAGGCGCGCTGCCCGGTTCAGCCGGAGTGCCGGACGCTGTTGCCGGCACGTTGATCACATCCGTGGAAACAGAAGGAGCGGTTTCATCCTTCGGCGTTTCCGTGTTGCATGCTGTAAGAAGCACAAGCACTAAAAAGGTAAGGCCGGAGATTATTTTTGTTTTCATTTTTTTCTGTTTTTAATTCACAACCTGCAGGTCAGTTTTTATTCCATCAGTCCGCGGCCCATTTTGTTAAGCATGTTGTCGCGCTTAAAATCGGCGATCAGCTTATCGAGGATCCCGTTGATGAAGATCTTGCTTTTTGGTGTGCTGTACATTTTAGAGATCTCGATGAACTCATTGAGCGTAACTTTTACCGGGATGTTTGAAAAATGAAGCACTTCGGTGATCGCCATTTTCATCAGCAGCACATCCATCAAAGCGATGCGCTCCACTTCCCAGTTCTTGGTCTTGTCGCCGATCAGCTTTTCATTCTCCTCGTTACGGATAGCGGTCTGGCGGAAAAGGTCGCGCACGAAATCCATATCGTCTTCCCTGTCCTTATACAGCGGCATCAGGTGAAAATCAGGCGTTGCATCCTCGCTGAACGATTCCATGGTTTTCACCACCATCGGGTTCACGAGGTAAATATCATCTCCCCAATGCAGGCTCTTCTCTTCATACAAGTGGTTCACCAGCTCGAAATCGGCGATGAATTCCTTAAACATCTCAATTACAAAAGCCTTATCGGTCTTGTAATCCTGCTCCCCGGAGTTCATGTATTTCTCATAGATCTCCGAAGCCTTGATGGTGTTGAACACTTTTCTCACCAGCTCGTACTCATTGTTCCAGTTGATCCTGCGGTTGTTCATCTCCCTCTTCAGGTGGATGTTCTCAAACAGCTGGAGAATGAATTTATTTTCCACGAACTTGCGGTTAGGGTCGAGCTCCTCCTTGGTAGGGCGGTGCTTTTCCTTCGCATCCTCGAGGGCTACGTTTGCCACATGCTGCAACTCCAGCAGCAATGCCAGCTGGTAAATGTACAGATCATACACTTTATCAATCCCCGAAAACAGCTCACGCTCACTCCTTGCAAGGTCCCTTGTATCGGATTGAAAAAATCCGTACAATGCCTGCATCACTTTGATCCTTAAATACCTTCTGTTTAACATCTACGAATTACGAATCTATACTACTAATTACTAATCTATACTAATTTACGAATTACGAATCTTTACGAATGTACGGATAACGAATCTGTACGAATTTATCCGGAACGTCATTGCGAGGAGGTACGACGAAGCAATCTCACTCTACTAATTACTTATCTATACTAATTTACGAATTACGAATCGTTGCAATCAACACCATCTTTCCCGTCTACCAACAACTACAAACTCCCCACTACTAACTAAAAACTAACCTTGATCTTCCCGATATCGGCAAGGCGCTTCTCCGCAATGCGGTTCGCAGCCATGTAGGTCGGGATGTTCTGCTCTTTCGAGATCTTAAAAATATTCAATGTGGTATCGTAGATCTTTTCTGCATGGGCAAGCGCGCGCTCACGGTTGTAGCCTTCCAGCTCATAGAACACATTGATGATCCCGCCGGCATTCACCACGAAATCAGGCGCATATAAAATTCCTTTTTCGATCACCATTTTTCCGTGCACATTCTCATCCGCCAGCTGATTGTTGGCAGCGCCGCAGATGATCGCGCATTTCAGGCGGCTCAGCGTATCCGAGTTCACGGTAGCACCCAGGGCGCATGGAGCATAAATGTCCATGTCCATATCGTAGATCTTATTGCCATCCGTGATCACTTCCGCACCTGTTTCCTTTGCGATCGCCTTCAAACGCTCTTCATTGATATCGAAGATCGACACTTTAGCGCCTTCCTTCACAAGGTGCTTCACAAGGCTTTCGCCCACATGGCCGATCCCCTGCACCACTATCTTTTTGCCTGAAAGGCTGTCGTTCCCCCATTTTTCCTTCGCGGAAGCTTTCATGGACAAATAAACGCCATACGCCGTTACAGGTGACGGGTCGCCGCTTCCGCCCATATTCACAGGCAATCCGCTCACAAAGTCCGTCTCCATCTTGATGTACTCCATGTCCTTTGTGTTCACTCCCACATCCTCTGCCGTAATGTATTTTCCGGAAAGGCTGTTCACAAACTTTCCGAACCTGCGCATCAGGGCTTCGTTCTTCTGCGTTTTTGCATCGCCGATGATCACCGCTTTTCCGCCGCCGAGGTTGAGCCCGGCAACAGATGATTTATAGGTCATACCGCGGGAAAGGCGCAATACATCGGTAAGCGCTTCCATTTCGTTGTTATAGGCCCACATGCGGGTGCCGCCAAGACTGGGGCCGAGAATTGTATTGTGAATGGCGATGATGGCTTTCAGACCTGTTTCATTATCATTGCAGAAAACAACCTGCTCATGATTGTTAATGCCCATTTGGGCAATAACCGGATTCTCTGCCAAAGGAGAATTTTTAATATCCTGAACTTGTATCATACTTATTTGTTTATGATTTTAACACGACTGATTTTAAGAGATGATTTAATCAGTACTTTTGCATGGTTTTAATTGTGGCGCAAAATTAATGGTTATTTCCGAGTAGCCAAAATATACGCGGGGCAATTATAATTATAAGCCGAGGCAATAAACCCATTACTGAAACGCCGTTGAGATCGCTTAAGCACATCAATAAATATTTTTACAAATACCGCTGGCGGCTTTCGCTGGGGGTGCTTTTTGTTTCCATTTCCAACGTTTTCGGAGTGTTCTCGGTGACCTATATCGGAACTGCGCTCGATTTCGTGATCCATTCCCTCACAAAGCCCGATGTACTGGCCAACCCTTACCAGGAGCTGGTCAGGCTGGGGCTTATGATCATCGGCTTTGCGCTTGTGAGCGGCTTCTTCCTCTTCCTTACGCGGCAAACCATCATTGTGATGTCGCGCATGATCGAATACGACCTTAAGAACGAGATCTACGCGCAGTACCAGCTGCTCGACACTGCCTTTTACAAGCGAAACAACACGGGCGACCTTATGAACCGCATCAGCGAGGATGTAGGCCGCGTGAGGATGTACATCGGCCCGGCCATCATGTACATCGTAAATACATTTGTGACCTTCATGCTCACCATCTTCGTGATGCTGCACACCGATGTGAAGCTCACCATTTATGTGCTGCTGCCCCTGCCGGTGCTGGCCATCAGCATTTATTTCGTTAGCGATACGATCAATAAAAAAAGCACGAAGGTGCAGGAAAAGCTTTCGGAGATCACTACCATGACGCAGGAAGCGTTCTCCGGGATCCGCGTGCTGAAGGCCTACGGACGCGAACAGCAGTCGTTCGATGAATTCGACAGGCAGAGCGGCGAGTACAAAAAAAGAACGCTGGGGCTCGTAAAAACGGAATCGCTCTTTCAGCCTTTTATGATCGGCCTTATCGGCCTGAGCACCCTTTCCACGATCTACATCGGCGGCATGGAAGTAATAGAGGGCAAGCTCACGATCGGGAGCATTGCGGTGTTTTTGGTATTTGTGAACAGGCTTACCTGGCCGATCGCTTCCCTTGGCTGGGTCACTTCACTCATCCAGCGCGCGGCCGCATCCCAAACACGGATCAATGAATTTTTAAACACGCAGCCGGAGATCAAAAATACGGAGCCTGTGCATTCGGAGATCAAAGGCCGCATCGAGTTCAGGAACGTTTCTTTTGTATACCCCGATTCGGGGATCACCGGATTGAAGAATGTTTCCTTTACTGTGGAGCCCGGGCAATCGCTTGCGATCATCGGTAAAACAGGCTCGGGGAAATCAACCATCGCCAGCCTGCTCTGCCGCCTCTACGATGTTACTTCGGGCGAGATCCTCATTGATGGCACTCCTATCAGCAGGCTGAACCTTGCCGGCCTGCGACAGCAAACGGGCTACGTTCCGCAGGAGGTGTTCCTTTTCTCCGACACCATCGCCAATAACATTTCCTTCGGCGTTCATACAGGCACGCAGGATCTGCCTGCCGTTGAAAATGCTGCAAAAAATGCGGCCATCTATTCCAATATCATCGAGTTTCCCGATAAGTTCGAAACCGTTGTCGGCGAGCGCGGGATCACGCTTTCGGGCGGACAAAAACAGCGGGTTTCCATTGCAAGGGCCATTATCAAGGAGCCGAAGTTGCTGATCTTCGACGACTGTCTTTCTGCGGTTGATACCGAAACCGAAGAGGAGATCCTGAATAACCTGAAACGCGTCATGAAAGGCAAAACCTCCGTGATCATCAGCCACCGCGTATCCTCCGTGAAGAATGCAGATGCCATCATTGTGCTGCAGTCGGGGGAGATCATTGAGCGGGGAAACCACAGAGAATTGCTTGAAAAGCAGGGCACTTACTTTAACCTGCATAAAATGCAGCTGCTTGAAGGTGTGCAGGGAGAAAAAGACTGAGATCCGTTTTCTAAAGATCACCCATCATATCAACATGTTCCTTCGCGGCTGAATGTATCACGGTTCAGTCGAAAACACGTAAACTCTTACGGTCAAAACTCAATTGGATTCAACTTGCCTTTCTTACTTTTTGTTTTATCTTTATAGTAAGCTTAACTTTTACTATGAAACATCTATATCTTTCCTTCTTTATCATTTTTACTATTGCTGTGAAGGCTCAAATCAATCTTGTACCGAACTTTTCTTTTGAGCAAAACGATACTTGTCCGAGCAATATTGACCAAATACAATTTGCAACTGGTTGGAGTAAGTACAGTATTTCGACATCTACTCCAGATTATTATAATGCTTGCGCTCCTGCGACTGGCTTTGGTGTTCCTAAAAATATTGCAGGAAATCAGTCAGCTCACAGAAATTGCTCTGCTTATGCGGGACTTTTAACATGGGGAGCTTCTGGAAATGACAGAGAGCATATTGGAATTCAATTAACTATGCCATTAGTAATTGGACAGAAATATTTTCTTTCTTTCTATACGGTTATGGGCGAAGATTATTATTTAGGTAATCAGTTTGGATTGCCTTCAAATAATATAGGTTTGCGATTATCAACTGTGCCATTTAATACCAGTCAACCTGCTCCAATAGATAATTTTGCACATTTATATTCATCATCAATACTAGGCGATTCTATAAACTGGCAGCGCATATCTGGAAGTATCATAGCCGATTCCGCCTACGAATATGTTATTCTGGGTAATTTTTTTGATGATGCGAACACTGACACCATGCAGTATTCTTGTGGCTGGTGTTTCAACTCTGAGAGCTATTATTTTATTGATGATATATGTGTTAGTTCTGATTCATTGCTTGCTAATGGAGGTATTGATGCATTATCCTGTACTACTTCTGTGAATGAGGTCACTTCTGACAATGAAATTTCTGTATTTCCAAATCCAGCTAATAATCAGGTAACAATTTCATTACGCAGTAATGTGAACGATGAAATTATCTTGATGGATATGTATGGGAAGGTCTGTTATACTGAAAACATTAACAACAAAAGCTTTACAATGCTTGACCTTACTTCTTATTCCTCGGGAATATACTTTCTTAAAATAATCAATCTAAAAGAAAAAAAATCAACAAGTAAAAAAATAATTAAACTCTAAAATAACAAAATGAACAAAAAACTATTCTTATTGATAGTAACAACGTGTTTGCTGATGACCTCATTTGTCGAAGCTCAGGTAACAATCGCGACTAATGTGGCTCCTGCTTTTGGAACTCAATTTGTTGGATGGGGAAGTGGAACACCCAAACCTCTTGACATTAAAAATAACTTTGCCGCTCAGGACATTAACTTCTTCACCAATCTCACAGGCACAAGCGGTTCATCTGTTCAGCGTATGGTAATAAAGAACACTACTGGTTTCGTAGGTATAAACACTCCCGCCCCCAACCAGCTATTAACCCTTAACGCCGGAAACCTCAACCTCCAAACCGCAACAACAGGCTATATGATCAATAATGTAATGACTATGTGGCGCGGTTCTACCGGGAATATCACTAATATTTTTGTCGGCGCAAATTCGGGAACGGCCAATACGAGCGGCCTTCGCAATACGTTTATGGGAAGCAATTCGGGCGCTGCCAATACAAGCGCTCCCGATAATACATTCATAGGCTTTAATACTGGCTTAAATAACACTGGTAACGGCCGCGACAACGTATTTATTGGCAGCATGGCCGGACAATCAAACACAACCGGCAGGCAAAACACATTTGTAGGCTACCAGGCGGGCTTCAACAATGTAACCATTACGCCCTTTACAGGGGAAATGAACACATTCATTGGGAATACATCCGGCCGCTTGAACAGAACAGGCGCAAACAATACCTTTTTGGGAGATCAGAGCGGGCCTAATAACAGAACAGGGAGTAATAATGTTTTTCTGGGCCGAAGTGCAGGAAAGAAAAACACCACAGGAAGTAACAATACAATTATTGGCACCGGCGCCGATGTAAGCGATTCAGTTTTCACCAACGCCTGCGCTATAGGTGCCCAGGCTATTGTTACGGGAACCAACAGGATGATATTGGGAAATAACCGCGTATTCGTTGGTATTGGAATGTCGGGGGATACTTTGCTTCCTCCGCAAAACTGCCTGGAGATCAGGGCGCACCCTCTTGGTTCTGTAACGCCTATACCGAATGCGAGCGGATTGCGCTTCCGGCAATTGACAGCTGCCTCACCAGCCGGTCCGGCTGCCACAAAATACCTTACCGTAGATGCTAATGGCGATGTAGTGCTGGATACGTTAATCACTTCCGGCGGCACGCTTACCGATGCCAATAACGGCCTTAGCGTGAATGGCACTACCGTTGAGCTTGGGAACAAATGCGGCTTTACCAATGCAAAGCTTTTAAGCAACAGGGAAATACCGATGAACAATTTCAATTTATATTTTACGGGACAATCCGCATCACCGGTCCCTGTAACAAGCAATGTGATCGGGCTTGGCTATGCCTGCGGCGTTGTAATGCCTGCGAAGTTTAATACACTGCAGGCTGCTCCTTCACCGGTTGGCGTAAGCACAATTGCAGGGAGCTTTCTCAACCAGGATATTGCCAATACAACAAGCCTGAAATTTACAGGAGTGAAAGGCGAAGCCAATGGCATCCAGACGGTTACAAAGAACACGAACGTTGGCGGGTATTTCACGGCTTCTAATTCTGATGACACAAGAGGCATTGTAGCGGAACTGCTCCCTTCGGCTCAAAATACAACAACTGCTATAGGAGCGGAAATAAACATTTCAGCAGGTTCCTCCACGAATGTTGGCATAAGCACCTTTGTTACCGGCACTACCTCTACGGGAACAAACACGGGAGTATCTTCAAATGTGAGCGGGGCAAGGAGTAACAAGGGCGGGCAGTTTATCAGCACTGCTGCAAATACACTGGGGCCAAACACAGGCATTACAGGCACGGCAGGCAGCTCTTCAACTGTAAATGTAGGTGGTGATTTTAACGTTACTGTAGCTGCTTCCGGTGCCAGCGGCGCTAATATAGCCGTAAGGGGAAACGGAGGCTTATTGCCTGCGGGAAGCTTATTACCGGCGAATGTGGTTGTAGGGATCTATGGCAGCGCAGAGAATCCTAATTCCAGCTCCTTACCGGGCTATGCCGGCTATTTCGACGGAAATGTTTTTATCAACGGCCCCCTCAACGGTGGTGCAGGCTATCCGCTTGCTTCCGACGCCCAGTTCAAAACAAACATTGACAGTATCCACAATGTAAAAGCACTACTAAACCAGCTGAAGCCAAGGTCTTTTTTCTTTGATACAACGAATGCTTTTGGATTGAAATTCAGCAATCAAAAACAATACGGATTCATTGCGCAGGATGTTGAAACAGTAATGCCTGAATTAGTAGCCAGTTCAACAAAACCCGCAATGATAGATTCTTCAGGGAATGTAGTCAAGGCTGCCGTAACCTACAAAACCCTTAACTACAACGCCTTCATTGCAATCTTAATGAAAGGCATGCAGGAACAGCAATCAACGATCGACAGCCTGCAAAACAACAATAACGCACAGGATTCCATCAACAATTCCCTGCAAAGCCAGCTGAATACGCTCGCCGGTATGATCAACTCCTGCTGCTACAACCACCAGGCTCAATCCGCCATTCCCACCTCCGGCACCGATGTGGAGCTGCAGGACAGCCAGAGTATCGTGTTAGACCAGAATGTGCCTAATCCCTTCGCGGAGCAGACCACCATCAGCTATTTCCTGCCCGAAACCGTTGTGAAAGCACAAATGCTGTTTTACAATGCCCAAGGGAAGCTGATCCAGTCGGTGGAGCTGAAAGAAAAAGGCAAAGGCCGCCTGAATGTGTTTGCCGGCGACCTGAGCAACGGCATCTATACGTATACCCTCGTGGTTGACGGCCGGATTTTTGAAACCCGTAAAATGCTGAAACAATAAGCCGGAATTACCCTTAAAAAACTTCTTAACCCTGAATTGATGCTGGGATACAAGCTATAAAAAGTTATCAACAAGCCTTGTTTTAGCGATTTTTTTTGTAAACATTTGCCAATAGGATATTTAAAACGACTAACTATACTATTATCACGATGGAAGAAGGATTTGAAAAAAATGGTTCAGACAGGGAAGAGATCTTCTCTAAATCTGTAAGAGCAGGGAAAAGAACATATTTCTTTGATGTGAAAAGCACAAAGGGAAATGATTACTACTTAACGATAACCGAAAGCAAGAAACGGTTCGGCGATGATGGTAAATTCTTTTATGAGAAGCACAAGCTGTTCCTGTACAAGGAAGATTTCGAAAAATTTGCCGAAGGCCTCAACGAAGCCGTAGCGCACATCAAATCGATCTCTCCCGTTGTTGAGAACACATCCTCTTCCGATTATTCCTCCGATTCTTCCATTTCTTCCTCACCGTCAGACAACAAATTCTCTGATGTGAATTTCGAAGACCTGGACAAATAGGCCAATTCATTTTTTAAAGATCCCGCTTCCTTACCGTGGCGGGATTTTTTTATGTACCTCATTAATCATTCACACCATGAACATCAACGACTGGATCGGATTTATCGGCGTCACCATCTTATTGCTCGCTTTTTTACTGAACCTGCGCGGCAGGCTTTCGCAGAATGACCTCCCTTATATACTCATGAATGTGATCGGGGCTGGGCTGGCCGGGTTAGCATCCGTGCTCATCCATTACATTCCCTTTGTGATCCTCGAAGGGGCATGGACGCTGGTGTCGCTCGCTGCCCTCGTAAAACATTTCCGCGCCGCTAAATAAAAAATGCCCTGCGGATCAACCACAGGGCATTTCAAAATAGCTTCCGCTTTTTACTGCTTCATAATAGTGGCCTTCTGCCTTTTCTCGCCAACATTGTTCACTGCAGTAACCATCACGGTATTGGATCCCATAACAAGCGTCAGGGGAATGGTCAGCATTTTGGTTCCTGCATCAAAGCTGAACCCTGTCATGTCGGCACCGTTGATCTTCACATTGATCGCGCTGGCTCCTGCCACATGCTCTACCTTCATTACCACCGCAAACGAAGCGCTGCTGGTAGTAAATGGCGTTGAAGCGGGATTCACAGGCGTGATCACCGGGGCTTCCGTTTCCGTGCCCGTTGTTCCTCCCGCTCCGGGAAGGCTGATCGAGCCGGCACCGCCCGGCCTGCCAAGGCTGATGGTTGTGTCCGGGTTGGTGTTCGTCACCGCCTCCGCAGCCTTTGTATAGTTGATCGTCGCTGTCTTGCTGTCGGTCCCCGCAGTATTGGTCGCCGTGATCATAATGCTGTTGTTGCCCGGGATCAGGCTGGCCGTGAAGCTGATCTTCTTTGTGAGCGCCATAAATGTAAACCCTGTTACCGGGCTGCCATTCACTTTTACACTCAGCTGGCTTGCGTTAAGCACATTGGTTGCCTTTGCGGTGATGGCAAATGTGGGCACAGCGGATGAAGCGCTTCCCGAAGCCGGCGTAATAAAACTTACCACAGGAGGCAGCACCTGCACCGTATAATTAATTACCTGCGTTTTTGAATCGCTTCCGCCTGCATTTGCCGCGGTTATCGTGATGGTATTGGAGCCCGGAATGAGGCTCGCCGTCATAGAAAGCTGGTGCGTGGCTGCATTGAATGTGAATGCACTGGTTGCAGCGCCGTTGAGGCTTACCGTTATCTGGCTGGCTGCAGTTACGTTCATCACAGTTGCGTTAAGCGCTGCCGATGCCGATGTTGCTGCGAAGGGGCTCGCATTCGGAGTGGTGATAGTGATCACAGGCGCAGGACTTACCGCAGGCTGTGTATAAATGATGGTTTCCGTTTTCGAATCGCTGCCGCTCACATTTGTTGCGGAAACAACAACAGTGTTCGCGCCCTGCACGAGGTTCACACTGAATGTGAGCTGATGTGACGACAGGTTGTAATTCAATGCGCTGGCCGGAATTGGCCCGCCGTTGAGCAGCACGGAGATCTGGCTTGCCGCGGTAATGTTCATCACCATAGCATTCACCGTAGCGGAAGATGCGGTTGTATTAAATGGGTTCGCAGCCGGATTCGTAATGCTTACAACCGGTGCAGGGCTTTGCTGAACAGGCTCGGTGTAAATGATCGTTTCCGTTTTTGAATCGCTGCCGCTTACATTCGTAGCGGAAACAACAATTGTATTGGCTCCCTGGATCAACGGAACATTGAACGTAAGCTGGTGGCTTGCCGTGTTGTAATGCAGCCTGCTGGCAGGAACAGGGCCGTTGTTCAGCGTTACCTGGATCTGTCCGGCAGCAGTAATGTTCTGAACGTTAGCTGTAATTCCCGCAGAGCTCATGGTGGTGCTGAACGGATTTGCCGAAGGGCTCGTGATCGTTACTACAGGAGCCGGCACAGACTGTGCTGCTTCCTGCTTGTAGATCAGCGTGGCCGTTTTTGAATCATTTCCGGCACCGTTGGAAGCGCTTACAAGCACAGTGTTCGCTCCGGGGATCAGGCTTAGGTTCATGTTGAACACATGCGAGGATGCGCTGTAGCTGAACCCGCTGAAAGGCGCGCCGTTAACAGTCACCTGCACCTGGCTTCTTGCCGTAATGTTCGAAACGGTTCCGCTTACGGTAGCGCCCGGCGCTGTTGTTGTGTACGGACTTGCCACCGGCGACGTGAATGTTACAACAGGCGGCATCTCAGGTGCCGGCGTTGCCACAGGCTGGCTGTAAACCACCGTTGTGTTTGCATTCACGCTTCCCGCTGCGTTTGTTGCGGTAACAACAAATGTATTCGCGCCGCTTTCAAGCGTTGCCGGATAGTTGAACTCATGTGTTCCTGAATTATAGCTGAAGCCATTCACCCGCAGCCCGTTCTGGGTCATCCTGATATCGTTCACAGAGCTGATATTGCTCACCGTTCCCGAAATTGTTTGCATCGCGGAAGAGGTAGTGAACGGACTGGAAGAAGGATTTGTAAATGAAATTGCCGGCGCTGCCGCTGCAGGAGCAGTATAATTGCTCCCCGTTGTATTTGTTGTTGTTGTATTGCCTGTGCTGCCGGAGCCGTGGCCACCGCGGCCGAAGCTGAACTTCAGGTAGAACGAAGTATAATGATACATGTCGTTATTACCCGTCGGCGAATTGTTGCCCGACCAGCGCTGCCCGTCGAGCACATCATGAAAGGCCCAGGTCATCTTGTGCTCCAGCCCTATCGAAAATCCTTTCACCACCTCAAAGCCCAAACCTACTCCCAGTGACGGCATGAATTTCCAGCGCGGGCTCGTGTTGCCGTCGGCAAGTGTTTCATAGCTTCCGTCCCTGATGCCCTTAAGCTGTGAAAGCACTTCGGAATTGCTTGCCGTGCCGTTCGTGTCGATCATGTTCGCATAGTCGTAGCGCTGGTTGTTGTCGTCGAGCTGGTTGGTCCTCGCAACAGCTTTCACAAGCCCCGCACCTCCGAAAATATAAGGATAGAGATTGGTGCGCTGGCGGATCCTGTTGCTGCCGAGCAGCACCTCCACCGACACTTCATCGATGTGTGTTTTGTAGTTCTGGTATACATACGTATCGTGGTGATAATAATCGAGCAGCGAATCGGAATCGCCGTTGAGCACATGGTTGTTCGCAATGCCATACGACTTTTTCGAATCCTGCCCGTATGTATTTGCATTCAGGTAGCGGAACCTCCATCCCCAGAGCAGCGGGCTGGTATTGTTCATGCAATAGGTTTGTCCGAATGTAAGGCCCAGCCCAAGCCCGAGCTTCTCCCTTTTCACATCGCTCTTCAGCCATGCAGCGCCGCCGTTAAAGCCAAGCTCAAAAGGATGCGCCGTTTGAGACGTTGCAGCATTCAATAGAAAAATAAAAATGATTAGTGTGGTAACGATCTGTTTCATATACTTTTATTTTTTTCGGGCTCTTGCATTTTTTATGCCGTAATTCAAAGAGCCAAAAAAGCCGAATTACAATCCGGCCTTTTTTATTTATTCTCATTAGTTAATGACTTAGCTTTATTGTAGAAAAATGTTGTACCCCGATGTCAGTTCGAGTTTTCGCCATTTCCGGCGAAAGTATCGAGAACTGGTCCACTTCTCGATACGCTTCGCACTCGAAGTGACACAGTTGCTGTGTAAAACTATAAAACAACATTTTTCAATACAATTTATCTCTGCTTTCTTAGGATTTTGAACTCGGTGCGCCTGTTCTTCGAATGCTCTTCCTCGGTGCATTCAACGCCATCCGCGCATTTATTGATCAGCCTGCTTTCACCGTAGCCCTTACCGGAGATGCGCTCTTTCGACACGCCTCTTGCAAGCATGTAATCAACGGCGGCTTTTGCACGCTGCTGAGAGAGCTTCATATTGTAATCGGAGGAAGAGCGTGAATCGGTATGCGAGGAAAGCTCGATCACCAGCTGCGCATCGTTCTTCATGATGTTGATCACCTTGTCGAGCGTTTTTTCCGCTTCCGGGAGGATCTTGTATTCGCCGTAATTGTAATACACATTCTCTACGATCGTTAAGCTGTCGCGCTTCGCCTCGTTCTTCAGCTGCAATACTTTCAGCCATGGGTCATCCACGTACACCACACCAAGCTTGTTCTGGTCCGTTGGCAAAACCGTAAATTTAAATTTGCCGTTTACACGGACGAATTCTTTGATCACATTGCCTTTCGAATCCGTTAAATATAATTTATTGAAGGTTTTAAGCTTTGTATCATTTTCCTCCAGCGCAAATAAAATATTCTGGTCGGCAGGAAGGTTCGTGAACTGGAAAGCTCCGTTGGCATCGGTTTTCACGCTTTGCAGCACTTCTCCCTTTTCATTCACAATATTGATCACCGAGTTGGCGAGCGGCGATTTAGTATCGGAGATCAGCTTACCTTTCAGGTCGAAGCGCAATTCATTATCCTCCACGCTCATGAGCTTGAGCGTATTTTTATCGGCAGAAAGGAATGAGAATTTGAAGCTGCCTGTATTGCCGGCCGTGGTGGTCTGCATCTCCTTACCGCTTTTATTGGTGATGATGATCTTCGTGTTCGGGGCAAGCTTTGTATCCGACTCTTCCACCTTTACGAGAAAGTTCTGGTCGGAAGGAAGATTTGTAAACACAAAGGCGCCGAAGGCATTGGTGTTCACCGTCTGGATCACTTCGCCTTTGTCATTCACCAAATTCACTTTTGTATTGGCAAGCGGCATCGATGGATTTTCGCCATAGAGCAGGTTTCCCGCAATGGTCACATCATCATCGCTTTGCAGCTGCGGCAGTGAATTAGGATCCGCCGGCAGGTTCTGGAACACGAACTTTCCGCCTTTGTCGTTGATCACCGTCACGCGGATAATATGATCGTTTTCATCGGCCAGGTAATATTTCTTTTTATTAGCAAGCTGCGGATCGGTCTCATCCAGCTTCACCATGTATTTTCCGTCGGGATCGAGGTTCTCGAATTTAAAGAAGCCGCTGTTATCGGTGTTCGTCACTTTCAATACTTTCCCGTCATCGCCAAGCAGCATCACTTCGGTATTCTTTGCCGGGTCGTTCACATTCTTGCTCAGCAGGATCTTTCCGGAAACGGTAATGAACTTGTTGAGTGCGGTAAAGCTGTAAATATCGTCGCTTCCAACTCCTCCCGCCCTGTCGGAGGAAAAATAACCTTTGTTGATGTCATCGGAAAAAACGATCCCGAAATCATCGGTATATGCATTCAGCGGGGCGCCAAGGTTTTTCACCTCTGCATAGCTGTCGCCGCGCTTTGTTGCCGAAAAAACATCCAGTCCGCCGAAGCCGGGATGCCCGTCGGAAGAAAAATACAAAGCCCCGTCCTTGCGGATATACGGGAACACTTCATTCCCGGGAGTGTTCACTTCACTGCCGAGATTTTTAGGCTGGTCCCATCCTTCCCCATTCTTCCGGCATACGTAAATGTCCATTCCGCCCTGACCGCCGGGCATATCGGATGAAAAGAAAAGCCATTGCCCGTCGGCCGACACGCTTGGGTGCGCCACCGAATATGCATCATTGTTGTATTGAAATGCTTTTGCCTTGCTCCATTTTTTTCCTTTGAGCGTGGAGATATAAATGCCGGGACGGTTCACAAAATCCTTATCCTTGTTCACAACGTAATTCACCCGCGTGAGATACATCGTATTCTGCTCGGTATTGAAGCAAACCGGGCCATCGTGATAATTGGTATTGATGGTTGAGGAAAAGGGCTTTGCGCTTTTGGAAAAGATGGTTGCTCCTGCACCTGTTTTCATGGTGCTTGCATATACATTGAGGTAAGGCTGCTCGGTGCGCTCGAATTTATTATTGTTCACCATGTCCTTGGTACGCTCCGAAACAAACACCATCTGGTCCTTGTAATACACCGGCGAAAAATCGGAATGCACGCTGTTCACATTCGGGATGAGCGACACTTCGAACTGCTGTGTTTTGGTGATCCACATTTTTATGTCGTCGCATGATTTTACGGAAAGCTGCGCCACCTTATCATTCGGTGCTGCATTCGTATAAATTTTGAACTGCTCTTTAGCATCTTCGATCTTGCCGGTGTTCTTCAGCACCAGCCCGTAATAAAAGTGATTGATGACATCAAAATTAGGCTGCTTCATCAGCTCGGCGTACACAAGCTCGGCGTTCTTGTAATCCTTTACCTGGCGGTACGAATTGGCAAGCTTCTCAAGGGCTTCCACAGTGGCTTTCCTTTTAACGGCTTTTTTATAAAGGGGAATTGCTTTGGCATAGTCATAATTCTCATAATATTTATTTGCCCTCTTCATTTGGGCAAACAAGCTATTCGCAAGAATAACACACAACAGCAGCACGATACATTTAATTTTTTTCATAAAATTTTTCCTGCAGGGGATTTCTAAATTATAAATAACGCGGCGACATCATTTTCGATTTGAAAATGTTAAAGTCGTAACCGATCATGACCTCGTGGCTTCCGCCTCCCGCCCTTCCGATCTTGTTTAAACCGAAGTCATACGCATAGCCCAGCCTTAATTTGTCTGTTACCTGGATCTGTGTAAGCGCCACAAAGCCATACGATCCCCTGATAGAGATCCCGGCCCAGATGCGCTCTTTGATGAGGAAGCACAGGTTGATGTCGGCAGTGGATGGAGAATTTTTAGCGCCCTTGATCACAACTGAAGGTGAGAAGATGAGCTTGTCGGACAGCGCCCATGCTTTCCCGAAGGTGAAGAAAAAGTGCGGTGAAAGCTGCGCATTATCTCCGTTCTGGTTGGAAACGCTGGTGAGGCGGCCATTGTAAAGATGCGTGGCGCTTAAGCCGATGTACATGGTGTTCGTGTAATAATAAACGCCGGCATCGGCAGTAGGAACAATGATGGAAGTGCTGTTGCCTGTGTTGTACACATCGTTCGCATCCTTGTACGTAATGTCGGCCCAGTTATAGGTGTAATTGTAGATCCCCGCCCTTAAGCCGAAGGCAAGCTTTCCGTTCTTGATAGGGATCCTGTATGCATACGAGCCCAGTGCGCCAATGCTCTTCTTCGGCCCTATCTGGTCGCCGATCACCGTAAACCCGAGTCCCACCTTTTTCTTTTTCAATGGGCCATGAATGGTGAATGTTTCCGTTTTAGGGGCGCCATCGATGCCTGTCCACTGGCTGCGCAGCAGTATAGCGGTGCTCAGGGCTTCCTTGCTTCCGGCATACGCGGGATTGATCGCCATCTGGTTGAACATGTACTGGCTGTACTGCGGATCCTGCTGTGCATCTGCCTTTGTAACAAAAGCAGCAAATGCGATCAGCGCCCAGCTTAATTTTCCTCGTAATTTCATCTTTACCTGTTTAATATTTTTCAATCTCTTAATGCGTTACTTCCACCCAGCCTTTGTATGTTTTTCCGCCTGCTTCCACGAGGTAGAAATAAGTGGCATCCGGAAGGGTTTCTCCTTTCAGGTTCCTTCCTTCCCATACCACGGTGGTGTTATTATAATTATCGCCTTTCCACACCAGGTCGCCCCAGCGGTTATACAGCTGCACTTTGCTTTCCGCGAAATTGGTAATGCCGTCTATCTCCCACACATCATTGTGCCCGTCGCCATTCGGCGTTAAGCCCTGGTAGAAGGTGAGCTGCTCTCCGCAATCAACAGCATCCTCCGTGATCACCGCCGTATCCGTTATGGTGAAATTACCATCGCTGACCACGTATGGATAATTTCCGGGCGCAAGATTAGAGAACAGCGTTGCGCTGCCTGGCGATCCGCCATTCCAGCTGATGGTTACCGGGCCGGTGGCGCTGATGTTCTGGAACATTACGCTTCCGTTGTTCGCGCCGGTACAGCTCGAGTTGATGGTGTTCACCGTTTCATTCAGGGTGCTGCCGTTCACGTCCGACTGCTGGAAGCCCTGCGTCAGGAACTTCGTATTGAAAGGCCCTACAGTAGCAATGATGCATTCGCCAACGGTGTAATCGATGCTGATCCCCGAGGGCAATGTGCCCGAGCCTCCGGTAGTGCTTAGCACCTGCCTCATCGGCGGGCTGCTCTGCACCTGTGCCTGCAGCGCGCTGCAAAGCAACAGGCAGGCGATGCTGAAAAAGGCGGTTATTTTATTCGTTTGATCTGTCATGAACTTTATAATTTTATTCTTGTTTCTTAATCCTTACTACCTGTTTCCCTGCGTTGGTGCTGTATAATAGATCCCCATCGATTCAGGCATGCCGTATGCTTTCGGATACAGGTATTTTCCTTTCTCTGACGGCGCTTTCTCCACTTCAGGAACCACGCGGTTCTGCTCTGCATACGGATCCTTCCGGATGCCCGTCACCTGCCAGCTAACTTCGATCCCCGGCTTATCGGTTTTGATCACGAATTTATTTCCGCTTACTTTTTCGTATACGATCGCCTGTGCAAAATCGCCGATCACGGTAAGCTGGTAGCGGAAATCCTTGTTGAGCGATTCAAAATAATCAGGCAGCTCCACCACTGCAATTCCACCGGCATCGGTAGTGATGTTGCCGTTGTACACGTTCATCATATCAGGGCTCTCCACGAAGCTGTGATACAGGTATTTGTTCCCCGGATCCAGCGGGTGGTCGATCTTGAATGTACCCGAGCCTTTCGCTACGGAGCCTATCACGTTCACATTTCCCTGTACAAACAAGCCCCATACAGTGCTTGCCGCATCTTTATACTGTGCCGCGGTAAAGTTGTTATTGCTCGAGTTGTAGGCCATAGTCACCGTGCTGCTTGCGTAATCCACATAGCCGGCAGCATAGCTGGAAGCGGAAAAGTTATTACCCCATACGTTGAATGTTTTTATTGCTGCATCCACCCCGGTGGAGCCCCAGCCTGTACCACCACTGGCGGCCGTGCCTACTCCCTGCCTCAGGGCGTAGATGGCAGCTTTATCCGGCCCGAACTGGGTTGCATCATTTGAAGCATACAAATGGTAGTTAGCGCTGGGAGTTCCATTGAGCGCAGCATTTGCCGTACCGTTCACCTGGAAGCCATTGGCCGATCCCACTGAAAAAAGTGAAGCAGGGGCGGTTGTTCCCACGCCAACATTTCCCGAAGGCATCACGGTTAATTTCGCGCCCCCCGATGCGGTGAATATGAAGAAGGGATGGTTGGACACTGTTCCGATAGAGCCGCCATAAACGCCGCCGTTACCGATAAATGTTCCCATGGTTGCCGTTCCGTCCATCTGCATATAACCGTAGTTGGCTGCGTTCAGCTCCACGGGATAGTTGAACGGCGGGTTTGATGATCCCCCGATGCGGACCCTGTTTTGGATAAACAAATCTCCCTGGTCAAAATAACCTGCCCATTTCTGCCCGGTAGACCCGCCGAACGCGCTTGCAAAGATCCCGACCGCCGCGCCTGAGCCGCTGTTCGCGGAAGCGCTGGCGTCAACACCTCTTGCATCGCCGCTGCCGGTGGAAGTTGCCGCTGCTTCCACAGAAATAATACCACCTGCCGCGTTCCCGGAAGCATTGGAATATATGCTGTAGGCATTCACGCTTCCGGCATTGGTAACGTTGGAATAAATAGCGGTATTAGGAACACCGCTGATCGCATTGGAAGAGGTCTGGTACTCGAAATAGCTCATGTTGGTTGATACTGTTGCATTCTGGTACACATGCAGCCTGCTTACAGGCGATGTGATGCCTATCCCCACATTTCCACCCATAAATGCCGCAGCATATCCGCTGCCTGTATTGTCGAAAAATCCTGCATAGCCTGTTCCTGAATTTGTTCCGAACACACCTCTTCCCGCTCCTACGGAAACGCCTTTCACACCTTCGCCGCCGGTTGCATTGGAGCTGTAGCCCCAAACGCCTGCTCCGCCATTACCCGAGTTTTGCGCGAACACGGCAGGAAATGCAGTGCTCTGGCTCACCTGGAAAATGTAATTGGTGCTGATCGTTGTGCCGATGGCCACGTTGGATGCATCTGCCTTGATAGCGGAAGTTCCCAGTGTGGATGTGCTGGTCCAGAAAGGAACGGTATTCGTGGATCCGCTTCCGCCGATCTTGCTGTTGAACAGGTTCCAGTCGGCCGAGGATAAGTATCCGTTTGCTCCTCCGTTTGCCTGTGGGATGCTGATCACAGGATTTGTTCCTCCCGTGCTGGTAAGCGGTGATAGGGCGCCTACAGAAGTAACTGTGCCTGTTCCGGTAACATCCGGCGACCATGTTAAAATTCCTGCACCATTCGTTTTCAATACCTGGTTAGCTGCCCCGTCAACTGAAGGAAGCGTATATGCCCCGACACCAAGCGTTCCCGCAAAACGTCCTGTTCCCGATACATCCAGCTTAAAGCCCGGTGTTGTGGTTCCTACTCCTACGTTTGTACCGTTGTCAAATACAATTGAATTGCCGCCTGTTGATGCCCCTGTAAATTTAACGAGCTGGTTGACCGATCCTGCAATGTTGGCTGCACCTGTAGGGCCAGTTGGGCCTGCCGGACCCGCGCTTCCCGGTGTTCCCGCTGTTCCGGGGCTTCCTGCCGGGCCTACAAGCGATGTGCCTGCACCCCATGAACCTGCTGTTTTAGGGCCGAAGAGCGTATTGGTTGTTGTATTGATGTAAAATTCGCCGTTCACCCCGATACCCGCTGCGGGATTTCCCGGGCCGCTCAACACGCTCAGGCCGGTTGTACCGGTTGCACCGGCAATCCCAGGTCCGCCGGGAGCTCCTGTAGGGCCGGTTGGACCTGCAGGCCCCGGAGCGCCATTCAGGTTCACAGCCCATGTACCCGCATGCGAGCCTCCGCCTGTGGAAGAGTTCACTGTAATTGTCATAGCTCCCGTTGCCGGGTTGTATGCGGTAACAGTACCCACCATCAGGTTGCTGGCATCAAATGCGAAGATCACCGTTTGCCCGGGAGAATAAGCAAGCCCTGTTCCCACGGTAAATGGCCCGATAGAACCGCCGCCTGTTATTGAATAAGTACCCGTTGTAGATGTTGCATAGCGGTCGCCGGTAGGGCCGGTCATACCTGTAGCTCCCGTATCACCTGCTAAGCCTGTGGCGCCGGTTGCACCTGTAACGCCATCTATTCCATTATTCCCTGTGGCACCGGTTGCGCCTGCAATCCCGGTTGAGCCGGTTACGCCATCTGTTCCATTCGTCCCTGTTGCTCCTGTTGCCCCATCGATCCCGTTATTTCCCGTGGCGCCTGTTGCTCCGGGCGCCCCGGTTGGGCCATATAAAATTCCTGTTGTAATTGTTCCCGAAGCATAAACGATGTCAAGCGTTCCGTTACCATTGTCGATGATGCTTGTGATGCCGGCGCCCGTTGCGCCTGTGGCACCGGGTGTTCCGGTTGCACCTGTATCGCCTGTCGCACCCATTGGCCCGGGCACCGTTGATGGCGCGCCTGTAGGCCCTGCAAGTCCCGGTGAGCCGGTTGCACCTGTTGGCCCTGCCACTGTTGAAGGAGCGCCGGTTGCACCTGTTGCTCCCGTCAGTCCTCCGCCGGCATTGGCCGCATACAAGGCATAAGGAACACTCTGCATCTGCAGGCGTCCCATGCTTACCATTCCTGTTCCGTCATCAACCGATACTTCCAGATAGCGCGGTCCTGCCGCCCAGTTAATGGAAGAAAAAGCAGCTGTATTTACGCTGCCGATCACCGTGGTGAAGAGCCCGTATACGTTGGTGGCAATACCCGCATGCGTTTCCGTAAAGAGCACACTTCCGCCCGAAGGGGCATCCCAAACAGTGAACTGCACATCCAGCGACGCGCTGATCAAAGGGCTGCCGGAACTGTTCCGTGCCACCGCCTGGTAATTGATCCCCTGCGGAGGAGCCTGGCTGAATGCGAAGGAGGCGCACAGCCCGAATGACAAAAGGAGTATGATCTTTTTCATGTTTATTTTGATTAATCTGCTTTGGTAACTGTATAGGTGATTACCACCTTGCAAAGGATCAGGTTGCTGTTTGCCTGCATAGTTCCCCAACGCAGGTAATACGTATACAGTGAATTATTTATAACTGCGGAAGAAACGGTAGTGGTGCTCAACGACTGAATGTTGACATTGCTACCGGTGCTTCCGGTGGTTTGTGCCATCGTTACTGCCGAACCTGCCGCAGTACCCACCGCATAATCATTTCTCCAAAGCTGCGTTGGTTGTGTATTGTATGTTCCGTCTTTATCTATGAAAAAGCATTCCAGCTTTGTTACCGTTGCACCGTCAGGCAGGTTTACCGGTGCCTGTACGTATCCCACTGTGGTTGCAGTACCATCCGGTACAAACAACCCGTAAGGCCCGATGGAGGTAGTATACGTTGAGCCTTCCTGTGTAAATGCAGCCGGCGGAACACTGTAATAATGCGTTTTTGCAGTAGCATAGAGATAATCATTGCTTGCGGGAATTACCACGTTTCCTGTAACATCCAGCTTCTGAGCAGGTGTTGCAGTACCGATACCAACGTTTCCGCCCATGAACTGGAAATTACCGGCGCCTTCAAAATCTGTCAGAAAATAATTCCCTGCAGAGCCACCCAGCACATCACCGATCTTTACACCTATGTTGTTGATGCCCAAAGCGGCATTACCACCCAGGTCATAACCAAGCACTGTATGGTTAACATCCGCAGTACCGGCCAAACCAATTCGTCCGTTTCCGTCGATCTCCATGCGCGACACGCCGTTTGTCCACAATCCCATTGTATTGGATCCGTTGTAATAATAAATGGCTCCTTTAAGGGTGGTGGCTGTTGTTCCAAATGTGAGGAACGATGCCATTGCAGGCCCTGTTGTGATAGCAATGGAAGGTGAAGCTGTTGAATTTTCAATCTGCAGCATCTGGCTTGGGCTTGTGGTCCCGATCCCCACTTTAAAGCCATTGTCATATAAAATACCTGTTCCAAGCGTATTGGGGTTAACCCAACGCGCGGTATAATTTGTTGTTCCTGTTCCCAGTACCGGCAATCCTGCAATTGTGGCAAGTTCTCCTGCACCATTTGTGATCACTGTTCCGTTCGGGGCAAGGTTCAATACTTTCAATCCGCCTGTAACGCCATCCAGCGACATGCGCAGTGTATTGTTCGCATAAAATTCCATCACGTGAGGGGAGTTGGAATATCTCAGCATTCCGTCAAAGTTATTCCCGGCGATAATGCCCATAGCAATTGTATTGGAACCTGTGCTATTCGCTAAGAAGCTTAACGTGGCACCTGAAGGATTTGAAAGCTGCAGCATTTGCGTTGGCGCCGTTGTTCCGATCCCCACATTTACCGCATTTCCCAATACAAGGCTGTTCGAAGCGGTAACATTGGCGTTTGCCCCGATCGCAGTTACGTTTGTGAGCGCCGCTGTACCCGAAGCATTGCTTCCAATGTAAGTATTGCTGCTGCCTGTATTTGAAGCGCCTGCCTGGTAGCCCAGCGTTGTATTGTTATTTCCGCTTACATTGCTTTGGCCGGAATTAAAACCTACGCTTGTATTGCTGCTTCCGATCGTACCTAAATTTCCGGCCTGCCCGCCAAGGTAAGTATTGTTACTACCTGTGCTATTGAACTCTCCCGACTGGTAACCGATGAACGTTGATCCTGTAGCCGATGTATTATTTTTTCCTGCCCAGTATCCTACAAAAGAGTTTTGTCCGCCGGTATTCACTGCACCTGCAAGGTCGCCGACATACAATGACGTTGACCCGATGGCTAATACTTTGGTACCGCCTATGCGGTAAGCTCCTGTGTTGAGTACGTTTACATCACCGCCTACATCCAGCTTAAAGCCGGGTACTACACCTATACCTACATTTGTTCCATCATGATACAGGTTACCCGAAGCTACCCATGTTGATCCGTTATTGTAAAGGGTTTGACCGGCTGAGCCGACAGGCAGCGTTCCTGTAATGGTATTCATTGTTACACTTGTAACCCTTCCCTGGATGTCCGTTGTGATAGTGGGCACCTGTGTTGGCGATCCGTAAGTTCCCGGGGTTCCAATATTAGGCATTGCGATTACTCCTGAAGTAGTAATGGTTCCGCCGGTAAGGCCTGATCCGGCAGTGATGCTGGTAACAGTTCCTGTTCCGGCATTATCTGCCGACCAGGTTAAAACCCCTGCACCATTTGTTTTTAACACTTGGTTGGCTGTTCCATCGGTTGCCGGCAGCGTATAAGCTCCCACTCCGAGTGTGCTTGTAAAACGCCCTGTTCCGGAAACATCCAGCCTGAAGCCGGGGGTAGTTGTTCCTATCCCTACGTTTGTGCCGTTATCAAACAATTGCGAGTTACCGCCTGTGGAAGCTCCGGTGAATTTAATGATCGTATTAACTGTACCGGCAATATTGGCCGCACCCGTTGGCCCTGTCGGGCCGGTTGCGCCATTCGTACCGTTTGTACCTGTGCCGCCTGTAGCACCGGTCACGCCCGTGCCTGTTGCGCCGGTAGCGCCTGTGGGACCAACGAGTGAAACACCTGTTCCCCATGTGCCCGCCGCTTTAGGGCCGAAGAGTGTATTGGTGCTTGTATTAATATAAAATTCGCCGTTATTCCCCGTTGCAGGAAGCGGATTTATAATACCGTTCAATACGCTTAAGCCGGTAGCGCCCGTGGCACCTGTTGCACCTGTAGCTCCGTTTGTGCCATTTGTACCTGTTGCCCCTGTAGCACCAATAAGGCCAATGCCCGTTGCGCCCGTTGCACCTGTATTCCCTGTTGCGCCTGTATTTCCTGTTAAACCCGTATTTCCCGTGGCACCTGTATCTCCCGCAATTCCTGTGCTTCCTGTGGCGCCAGTATCTCCTGTGGCACCTGTAACGCCATTAATTCCATTGTTTCCTGTTGCACCCGTTGCTCCGGCAATCCCCGTTGAGCCTGTTGCTCCGTCTGTTCCATTCGCGCCCGTAGCACCGGTTGCGCCATCCACTCCATTTGTTCCAGTTGCTCCCGTTACTCCATCGATCCCGTTATTTCCAGTAGCACCTGTTGCCCCGGTTGGGCCATATAAAACTCCTGTTGTAACTGTTCCTGAAGCATAAACGATATCAAGCGTTCCGTTACCATTGTCGATTATGCTTGTGATGCCGGCGCCCGTTGCGCCTGTGGCACCGGGTGTTCCGGTTGCACCTGTATCGCCTGTCGCACCCATTGGCCCGGGTACTGTTGATGGCGCACCTGTAGGCCCTACAAGCCCCGGTGAGCCGGTGGCTCCGGTTGGCCCTGCTACTGTTGAAGGAGCTCCGGTTGCACCTGTTGCTCCCATGAGTCCTCCGCCTGCATTGGCCGCATACAAAGCATAAGGAACACTCTGCATCTGCAGGCGTCCCATACTTACCATTCCTGTTCCGTCATCAACAGATACTTCCAGATAGCGCGATCCTGCCGCCCAGTTAATGGAAGAAAAGGCACCCGTATTCACGCTGCCGATCACCGCGGTGAAGAGGCCGTATACGTTGGTGGCAATGCTTGTATGCGTTTCAGTAAAAAGCACACTTCCGCCCGAAGGGGCATCCCAAACTGTGAACTGCACATCCAGCGACGCGCTGATCAATGGGCTGCCCGAGCTGCTCCGTGCTACCGCCTGGTAATTGATCCCCTGCGGAGGAGCCTGTGCAAATGATACTACTGAAAATGCAAGCGAAATAAATAATAAGTACTTTTTCATATTTGTAAATTAATTAAAGCTAACGCGTAAGTTCGACCCAGCCCTTTATGTGTTCATTATTAAAATTGATCAGGTAATAATAGGTTCCGTCAGGCAGAGGCTCGCCATTGGAATTGTAGCCCTCCCAGCGGATAAGCATGTTATCATATTTTTTACGCTCCCATATTTTTTCTCCCCAGCGGTTGAAAATGGAAACTATATTTTCCGGGTCGTTCCCGATGCCGTCGATATACCAGAAATCGTTGTTGTTATCGCCGTTGGGCGTAAAGCCGGTGTACACCACAAGTCCGCAATCGCTTACGGAATCTATGTATACGAACACCGAATCGGAAGCGCTGCAGCCCGACAATGCATCGGTGCCCAGTGTTATATACAGCGTTGTTTGTGCGGGCGATGCGGTAGGATCCGGAATTGTTGCATTGTCGAGCGAAGCGGCAGGCGACCACACATAGCTGCTTGCGCCGGTAGCCTGCAGCTCTGCACCGAAGCCCGGACAAATGGTAACATCCTCGCCGGCATTAACCACGGGCGACTCGTACACATCCACCGTGATGCTGAACGGCACGCTTTCACAAAGTGTTCCACCGCTGTTTACCTGGGTCACATGAAAAATATAATTTCCCGCCGCTGGCGGAACACCGAGGAAAGGATCGAAGGAAGAGCCGACAAGCTGAACGCCAATGTTCGTTCCGGAGCCATCGTACCAGATGATCTTATTGCCTCCTGCCGGATTTGAAAACACGGGGTCGGGATCTCCGGAGCAAATTACCTTGTTGGTATAACCGGCAAGGGAAACCGGCGGCGGACTGGCACTTACAAAAATGGTATCGAAGTCGGAGCCCGCACAGGGAACGGAAGTGGTATATTTAATATAAACCGGCCCCGCCGCATTCAGCGTAATTGTTCCCGTTGATGGGTCGATCGTATTGGAAGTAGTTCCGCCCACAATGCTGAATGTTCCTCCGGTAGCAGCCGGAAATATGCTGAGCGTGGCAAAGGAATCGGAAGTGCAATAGCTGGCTTGCGCATAATCAAAGTTGTGGTTTCCGGCAGGCAGGCCAATAATGAAGATAGAATCGGTGATGGTGCAGGCAACAACGCCCGTATCTACCATGCTGATGTAATTCCAGCCCGGACAGAGATTTGTGCCCGTAGTTCCCGTGCCGCCCGATCCGCCATTCCATACAATGCTTGCTGCCGTGCCGCTTGTAACAGTAAGCGTTGCGGTGTTTGTACAGGCAGTGCCGCATGCAAAGCTTGCCTGTGAAAGGTGGTAAACCAGCGGCCCGCTCACCGTAAGGTTCACACCCGTGCGGCAATTGTTCTGGTGATCGGTGATGTAGAGATAGTAATTTCCGGGATCAAGGCTGTCGTTAGCGTAAGGAGCGGTAACAGAAGTAAAGTTATCGATCTGCACACCGGAGCTATTATACAGGTCGTAGGTATATCCGAAAAAAGAAAAGCTTCCGCCATAAGCATCCACGGTTCCGTCGCCCGAATCGCTGCAGCTGGCCGATGTAGGATACGCATACAATGGCTTCTGGCAGCAGTTCATGTGTGCATCAAATACATAATCCGCATCGCCGGAGCAATCCTGCGGAGTTACCAGCGATCCCGATTCTCCATCCGAATAATTAATGAAGCGGATGCTGAGGTCGTTTGAAAGTGAATCGCAAAAGCTTTTGGTTTGTGTTTTTACAGTAAAGCAGAATGTCCAGATGTTAGGTATTGCGCTGTGATCACCTGCGTTATTGGTAGGGTCACCATCCGCGCCCACATCATAAAAGAACCCGCTTTCATTGCTTCCGTTGATGTTAATGTTGCTGAACCATTGCCATTGCCCCGCGCCATCGGCAGAAGGAGGCAAGCTGATCACATTCATCGTTGGCGAATCCCATCCGCTGCCGAACAGTGGAACAATGCCATGGAAGCGGTTGCCGAATTTTTCATCATAACCTATCACGGAATAGCAGAAGCCCACCGTGGTATCAGGTGCATAAGCCGCCTGCACCGGGAAAGGATAAGCAAGTAAAATGGAATTTTTGAGGCAATCGGCGCAGGTGTTTTTTGAGCGGAGCGACATTGCAAAATTGCCGGCGCCGCCGCTTGTTGTGCTCGCTACCTGCAGGTAATACTTCACGCCCCAGGTAAGCGGGCCGAAATCAAAGGTATCGAGCGCGACACCAGAGGAAACATGGCACTCCCGCGGCATAAGCCCCACGCATTCATTATTGGCCGATTCGTAAAGTGCTACATAGGCATTGCTTAACGGGCTCGTGCCCACGCCTTTGATCGTTAAAATAAGATGTGCTTCGGAAGCGGTGAACTGGTACCATACGTCTTTTAAGGGCGCCGTTCCGGAATAGCAGGTGGTGATAGCGCCACTCAGCGAATCGTTGGTTGCACCGATGGTGGTTCCGCTGGCATTTACAGGGCCGCCGATGGTATATCCGGGAGCGCTTGGCGAACAAGGAGGCGCAGCAGGCAGCATCCCGATCACGCTGGGGCTGCACTGAAAATCATTTGGCGGCTGCGCAAAGCTAACAGCCTGGCAAACAATAAAAACGGAAAGCAAGATGAGTAGGTGTAGCTTTTTGATCATGCCCGGTTTATTCGTGGAATAAAAATAGGCATTTTTGAGCAGAAAACAGGTAGTCTATGGAAAAGAAGTTTTTATCTACGAAATCTTAACGCCGATCACGAGAATATCATCCACCTGGTCGAGCGGGCCGCGCCACTCCTCGATCGTTTTATTAAGGATCTCCTTCTGCTTGTCGATGGGGTGTTTATGAACATCCAGCAGCAGGTCGCGGAAGTGATTGGCCATGAACTTTTTGCCGTTAGGCCCCCCAAACTGATCGGCATAGCCATCGGAGAAAATATAGATCACATCGCCCTTATGAAGCTTGAACGTGTGATTGGTGAATTTCTTTTTCTCTTCGCCAAGGAACAGCCCGATCGGGAACTTATCCGCTTTGGTCTGCATCAGCTCGCCGTCACGGATAATATACAGCGGGTTGAATGCACCGGCATACTGCAGCTCCATCTTCTTATAGTCGATGGTACAGAAGGAAAGGTCCATTCCGTCCTTCGCCTGCGATTCCTCATGTCCGTGGTGCAGCGTTTCGCTTACGCCTTCGTTCAGCGCATCGAGGATCAACGATGGCGTAGTAAAGTTATTGTTGTTTACCGAATGCTTCAGGATGTTATAGCCCACGATGCTCATAAAGGCACCCGGAACTCCGTGTCCTGTACAGTCAACAGCTGCAAACATTGTTTTGCCGTCCTTCTCATCGATCCAGTAAAAGTCGCCGCTTACAATATCCTTCGGCTTGTACAGCACGAATGAATCCGGCAGCACGCGCTTCACAAGGCTATCCGGCGGAAGGATCGCTTCCTGGATGCGTTTCGCATATTTGATGCTATCCGTCACATGCTTGTAAAGCACCTCGAGCTCCTGGTTCTTGGTTTCGATCTCCTCTTTCTGGCGCACCACTTCTTCGGTACGCTCGATCACTTTCGCCTCGAGCAGGCGCTCATTCTCGCGAAGGTCCTCGCGCATTTTCAATAATGCCGCGCCTAATGTGTCGTCCTTGCTCAGCGGACGGTAATGCGAATCGAAGTTACCGGAACCCACCTGCTTTGCAAACTGCGTGGTGCGGGCCATACCGTCAACAAGGTCGTTCAGCGCAAGCGACATCTCCCCGATCTCATCGTTCCTGTCCTTGATCCGCTCTGTTGGCAGTACACCGCGGCCCATGGAAAGAAGGATCTTTTTCAGCTGCTGGATCGGGCGAACGATCGAACGCACGGTATAAATTGCGATCAGGATCCCGCCGAAAACGAGGATGATCCCGAGCCACACCACGATCTTCTGAAGAAGGCTGAAAGAGTTCAGCATCTCGTCGGAGTTGTCGGTAGCGTTTGAATTCTGCTTGTCGATCAGCTTGCTCAGGTTCTCGTTGATCACCTGGAACTGCGGCTCAAGGTCCTCGAACGGGAGCTGCGCCACAAACTTGATGTTGGAATCGTTGTAGGTATCAAAAGAGTTGAGGGTGGCCATTACATCCTCCTTATAGCTTTTGAACATCCGTTCGATCAGGGCAAGGATGGATTCGATGCTTTCCTGCTCGTCCTTGTTCCAGTTCACCGAATATTTCTTGATCTTTTCTTTTACGGAAGGATATTCCTGGTCGAGCAGCACGCGGAGCGCTTTTTTATGAGCGGCATCATCGCCTGTTTGCACGTAGAACCATTTGGTGATAAGGAGCTTGGATCGGTTGAGCAAGTTGTCGAGCTCCTTTAAGGTGGCAACGGAAGGGTTATAGATCTCAGTTACCTGGTCGGTTTTTTTACGGCTTTCGTTAAGGGTGACGTTGGTAAGTAAAAACGCAATGGTTGTCAAAAAAATGATGATGCCGAAGCCCAGTCCTATTTTCCTGCCAATTGTAAATCTTAATTTCATAAATTGCCGTAAGTAGCGTATTTACTGTGTTTGCTTATCTCTGCTTTTCCAATTCCTCTAATTTCTGCTTGTACATGTTCGATTTCTCAAACTCGTTCAGGCTGAAATAAATTCCGGAAAGTCCCAGTAAGGTTTCTCTCCTTTTCGGGTCTAACTCATACGCTTTTTCCATGAATGGAAGTGATTCTTTGAACAGGTTGATGGAGTTGTCCTGGATGTCGTTCAGGGCAACAATGTCGAGATCATAATCCGATTGGTTGATGAGGTTTACGGCCTGGTTGTAATACAGAACTCCCATGTTGTAGTTTGCACCGATGTTGTTTGGATCGATTGCGAGGATCCTGTTGTAAGCATCTTTTGCCATCTTAAGGAATTCAGCCTTTCCTTTCTTGTCGGTTTCGAAGATCTGTGTGTAAAGGGCTGCTATCGCAAGCGAAAAGGCAATGTCCTTCTGCTGGATGTTGGCCGGAGTAGGGTCAACCATCAGATAATATTCCTTGAACTTCTCAAAGTTCCCGATGGCGATCTTGTAATCGATGGAATCGAGGCTGGCGGCAGCGTCGTTGTATAAGGTTGTGGCGAGGTATTTTACGTTCTTGATACATTCCTGCACGTTTGCCTGTGCAGTGTCGAGCGTAGTTGATTTTTTGAAGGATGTAAGGGCTTCGAGGCGGGAAGGCGATAATTTATTGCCTCTTTCCTGCTTGTTGTAAATCGATTTGTAAATAAAGCCGCGAAGGTACCAGGCTTGTGCGTCGGCAGATGTTTCGGGATGCTTCACAGCGGCATCAATGCATGCCTTAGCGCTGTCCAGCTGATCCTGCTGAAAGAACGCGTACGCAGCAGACACCTTGCTCTGCTGGGCTTCAGCCAGTGCTACCGTGAGCAGCAGCATGGCCAGACAAACCGTTCTTTTTAAGTTTAACATCTTAATAATCATGTAAATATATAAAATTTATTTAACCTGTACTGCCATTTCCACCAAAGTGGAAGCAACCTTTAGCTTATACTTCTCTATATTCGCCCTGTTCAATTCAATTTTTTGCTTATTCTCTACCACGGAAAAATTTATGCCCGCGCCAAGCTTGGCCATTCCGGCCTTATCCGTCACTATCAGCGTGCTTTTCCCTTTGATCTTGCCCACCACGTCGGCCAGCTGGGAAGAATTATCCGCTAAAATGTAAACGATATGGCATTGAGCAGCTTCTGCTGCAGAGGTAAGGTTCTTGATCTCCATTTTCTGGGAGCCAACGGTTTTGGATGCCGCCATTTTATTCAGCTCATTTAAAAGGGGAATGCTGGTGCCGTAAACACCGATCACAAAATTGCCTTCTTTGTATTCGGCAGGCCATTCGATGTATTTTGTGAAATTGTAGATGTAGATGGCTTTGATCCTTGCTCCCGCCTCTTCCGACTGATCGAGCCGCACTGCCGCACTTTGTGTGAGCAATACGAGAGGAAGCAACAATATGAAAAGCAGTTTTTTCATCGATTCTGATCGCCCGGAAGCAAATCGCAAGCCAGTTTTGTTTGTGCGTACAAATATAAACAAATTTAGATAACTCAAACCCCTGCTTTTACTTACTCCTACTTTTATTCGGGGCGCCGGCAGCGCTGTTGGATTTAAAGAAATAAAAACCCTATTTTTGTTAAACACTATGCACTCCGAAAGGTTAGATACACTCGACGATCTTCAGCTGGTTGCCCGCTACAAGCAAACGGGCGACAATAACTGCATTGGGGTATTGTTCCAGCGGTACACGCACCTTATTTTCGGGGTGTGCATGAAATACCTGAAGGATGAGGACGACAGCCAGGATGCTTCGATGCAGCTGTTCGAGAAGCTGCTCACCGACCTTAAAAAGCATGAGATCCAGCAATTCAAGGCATGGCTGCACATGGTGTGCAAGAACTACTGCCTCATGCAGCTGCGCTCCGGCAAAACAAGGCTGAAGCACGACAGGGAGATGCACAAGGATTTTGGCGCTCTTATGGAAAGCGGCCATGAGCTGCATCTCACATTGGAAAATACAAAGGAATTACAGCTTACCTACATGGAAGAATGCATGAAAGGCTTGAACAATGAGCAGCGCCTCTGCGTTGAGCTGTTCTACCTGCAGGAAAAAAGCTACCATGAAGTGTCGGAAATGACGAGCTTTTCCATGAACAACGTGAAAAGCTACATCCAGAACGGAAAGCGGAATCTGAAAAACTGTATTGAATCGAGGAAGGTACCTGAACAATGAGCAACGATCTGAAATATAACTTATACAACCCGGGCGATTGCATCCCTGAGCAGACGATGTTTGATTACATCGACGGCAGGCTCAGCGCGAAGGAACAGCACGTGGTTGAAAAGCACATGATCGATTGCGAGCTCTGCTCCGATGCGCTGGAAGGACTGCGCCTTGTGAAGAACAGGGGCCGGATCGCGGAGATCAACGAAGCTGTGCGCGGACGGATGGCTGCACCGGAGAAAAAAACAAGGCTCATTGATTTCAGGATCGTGATGTCGGCCGCGGCCGGATTACTCCTTCTTACCGGCGGCGTGTTCTTCTTCCGCCAGTTTGCGGACAAGGAAGAAAAAATGGCGGAACTGAAGGAAGCGCCTAACAGCACTATCCAGCAGCAGAAAGTACAATCCGAAACTGTTTTAAAAGAAGAAGAACCTGCAGTCGATAAAAACGCAACCAAGGCAAAAGAGCAGAGCAGCGGCAAGGCGCAATCCGGTGACCTTACATTACAGGAACAGGATGCGAACGGTGCGGGAGCCGTTTCTCCCGGTGCAGCCGATGCGCTGGGCGTTGCAGAAAATGAAAAATCCATCCGCCCCGATGACGATGCGAAGAACGCCGTTACATTTTCGGGAACACTCTCGGGCAACACTGCAAATTCGGGCTACTCCACTACCATGTCGGCTCCGGCGCCAGCCACCACCGCCGATAAAAAAGCGGCAGCAAAGGAGCAACCGGCCGACGAAATGTTGAAAACAACGGAAGTTGCCGATGTCGTAAATGCAGAGGCCAAGGACGAAGAAGCTGCAAAAGACAAGCAGAAGGTGGCAGCTAAAAGGGATGAGAACAGGGCTGTATCAACAGAACGCAAAAAAACAGAAGAATCTAAGAACGCAGAAGACAAGCCTGCAGCTACAACGGCAAATACAGGGCTTGCAAAGGAAATGCCTGACAATGCCTTTCAAACGGCAGCCGATTCAACGGAGACATTATCAAACAGCACTACGGATAAGATTTATTCGGTAGTGGATGAAATGCCAAAGTTCCCGGGAGGGGACGCGGAAATGCTGAAATATATCCGGAACAATTTAAGATATCCGGAGATGGAAAAAGAGACGGACGTGAAGGGCAAAGTATATGTGCAGTTCGTTGTAGATAAAAAAGGAAATATTAAAGATCCGAAGATCTTCAAAGGAACCGATTCCGCGTTTGACAAAGAAGTATTAAGGGTATTCAAAAGCATGCCGAAATGGAGCCCCGGAAAAATGAAAGGCGAGCCGGTTAATGTCCTCATGAACATCCCGGTAGAGGTATATCTGAAGTAGGCAATTAACAATCCCCGTTTCATAACATCCTGTATTCGCCTGTTTAAACGGGGCTTTTGCATCCTATTTTTGAAAAAAGCCGGTATTGATGAGCATTTTCAAAAATAAGATCTCCATTTTTTGTTTCACGCTCCTCCTCTCTTCCTGCCTGCTCAGCACTTCCTGCCGCTCCAATAAGGAGATCGCCAAAGCAGATAACAAACCGGAAAAAGAAAAGCCTGTCCCTTCCAGAAAGATCGAAAAAAAATACGCGGAGCTGCTGAATGTTCCCGAATCCGATATCTCCAACACACGGCTGTATTCCTTTATCGATGAATGGTACGGCGTTCCCTACAAATACGGCGGCAAGAATAAAAACGGCATCGACTGCTCCAATTTCACCTCCACGCTGTATAAGGACATTTACAATAAAAACCTCAGCGGCTCCTCCTCCTCTATTTTCAAGCAATGCAAGGCCATCTCAAAAAAAGAGCTGCGCGAAGGCGACCTCGTATTCTTTAAAATTGAAAAGAATGAAGTTTCGCATATCGGCGTTTACCTGCAGAACAACAAGTTCGTTCATGCCACTACCAAAAAAGGAGTAATGATCGATGACCTGGATGAAGCATACTACAAAAAATATTTTTACAAGGCAGGCCGCCTGGCCAATTAGAATTTAATGTATGACAAAAGAAAACTCATGTGCCCAGATCAGGATCATTACACGGATCACTGCCATCGCCTGCCTTGCAAGCATGCTGCTTTGCTATAAGCTCTGGCTCGGCGAGCGTAATTTTCCGGCTGTTCCTCTTTTCCATTTACCAATATTGCATCATCCCCTCGATTACATCCTTCCCTGCATTGCAGGAATTTTATTGCTCTGCATTGCCATCGTCCGGAACCCGCAAAAGCTGATCATTGGATTTGTAACGGCCGCCCTTTTGCTTGCGCTTACCGACATGAACCGCTGGCAGCCCTGGTTCTACCAGTATGTGCTGATGTTCTTCATTCTCTGCTTTTTTAATTACCGCTGCGATGACACACGCCGGCAGGAGGCGATCGTCAGCACATTCAAGCTCATGGTGGCGGCGGTTTATTTCTGGAGCGGACTGCAAAAGCTCAACCCTCATTTTTTATCCGATACATTTCCCTGGCTGATGGAGCCCATCACCAATCACATGGCAGAAGGCGGCATCAACAAGCTTTCCTTTCTCGGCTACATGTTCCCGCTGCTCGAGATCGGCACAGGAGTCTGCCTGCTGATCCCCGCTTTACAAAAGCCGGCAGTGATCGCTTCCACCATCATGCATCTTTTTATCCTGTTTGTGCTGAGCCCGCTGGGGCATAATTACAATCCCGTAGTTTGGCCATGGAATGTTGCCATGGTCGCGTTTGTGTTTGTGCTCTTTTACAATGAAGCGCCCTTCGGCTTTACCGCGATCCGTAATGCATTCAGCTACCACTCCTTAAAGATCGTGATCCTGCTTTTTGTAATGATGCCTTTGTTCAATTTTTTCAACCTCTGGGATTCATACCTTTCACATAACCTGTATTCGGGCAATACCAGCAACGGGCTCGTTTATGTTTCCGATTCGGTGGAAAAGCAGCTGCCCGATTACCTGAAGCCCTATGCCATCGGTGAGCTTAACCAAAACCAGATCACGATCAAATACTGGTGCATGAAGGAGCTCGGAGTGCCGGCATACCCGGAGAAAAGGAATTTTGTTGCTATTGCAAGAACGATCTATGCTTACACAAATGATCCGAAGCAGGTGTATTTCATGTACATACCGAAGCTGAAATTCAATGAGAAAGATCCTGAGTGAGGAATATAGCTGCCACAGATTCACAGATTTATTCTGATCAATTGAATACCACTGTTAGGGCTTGAAATCCTTACAGGGATTATAAACAAAGCGCCTTCCCGGATCCGGAAAGGCGCTTTATTATTTGAGAGCTTTTAATTCTATTTTACAAGTGTAACAGTTCCGATGTAATTGTGCTTCTTGTCGAACACATCGGTAAGCTTCACTTTCCATACATACACATCCTGCTGCGCTACATCAGCGCCGTGGTTTGCGTGTCCGTCCCACATCGATGCATTGATGTCGTCGCCATGGTAGATCATATTGCCCCAGCGGTCAAAGATCCAGATGTCGTATTTCTTGATGCCGATGCCCTGCCCGTAGAACAGGTCATTCACACCATCACCGTTTGGCGTGAATGCATTCGGGATGAAGAAGGTGAACTCAGGGCCGATCTCAACCGGGTGTTGAACTGTATTCACACAGCCGTCTGCATTTACAACAGTAAGTGTTGCCATGTAGGTGGCCGGGCCGCTTGTAGGATACATGTGCACAGGGCTTGCTACATTCGGTGCTATGCTGTCGCCGTCGCCGAAATAATAGGTCCAGGAGATCACATCCGATGAAGAGCCGTTGGTTAATGTTACTTCCGGATCGAGGATGGACGCAGGGTTCGGAACAGGTGTGAACTCAGCCACAGGAACCGCATACACCTGTACCAAATGGATCTGGGTGTAGGTGGAAGAACAGCCGTGGTTATTTGTAACAGTAAGCGTTACATCGTACAGGCCTGTGATCGGGTAACAATGCGATGGATTCTGGCTTAATGAATCAGGAGTGCCGTCGCCGAAGTTCCAGTCCCATGCAGTGATCACATCGCCGGCAGCCACTGTCGACTGATCCGTAAAGTTAGCGCAATGTACCGGGCATCCGTTCGGATCATCCACGGTGAAGTTCACAACCGGGTTCTGGAAGAAGAAGAAGGTAACGCTTGAAGAAGCGAATGTACAAGGGCCCGAAGGATCATCCGTTGTAAGCGTAAGCGTTACGGAGCCTGCAGCATATTCAGCAGCGCTTGGCGTATACACTGCATTCAGCGTAGCGTTGTTCGGCGAAAACGTACCTGCGCCGCCGCTCCATACTCCGCCGGAAGCAGAGCCGCCTACAGCGCCCGCAAGCGTTATGCTGGTGCCTGCGCAAACCGACTGGCTTGAGCCTGCATTGGCAGTCGCCACAGGGTTTACAGTAACAACAACCGAGTCCGTAGAAGTACAGCCTGTTGATGAGTTAGTAGTTGTAACAGCGTATGTGGTGCTCACCGGGCTCAGCGTAATGTTTGTAAGCGTTACGGTAGGATCGGCAGCAGATGTGCTGCTCAGGCCTGTTCCCGGCGACCATGCATACGTGAAGCCTGGCGTGGATGGAACACCGATGGTTCCGGAGCTTCCGGTACAGATCGTAAGGTCGGCACCCGCATTGGATATTGGCAATGGATTGATGGTAACAACAACCGAATCAATATCGCTGCAGCCTGATCCTGAAACCAGCTGGATGTAATAGGTTCCGCTTGCGGCAACTGCCGTAGGATTTGCAAGCGCAGCCGTAGCAGCGGCATTTGTCCAATAGCTGTAAACACCCGAGCCTACAGTTCCCGCAGTAACGGCCGGCGCGGTGATATCAATTGTTCCCGGGGAGCACACAGGCGCAGGGTCTGTTGTAGCGAGCACAGGGAAAGGATTTACCGTAATGGTCACATTATCCGTTGATGTACAGCCTGTGGAAGTTACAGTTGTAGTTACAGTATACGCTGTTACGATCGGGGTAGTACCGCCGTTCACAGTGGTATTGCTTGGGTTTGAAACGTTGGTTGCGCTGATGCCGGTTCCGGGCGACCATAAATATGAATTTCCCGGAGTGGGCAGCGTACCGATGGTTGCAGGCGTACCTGTACAGATCGTTACATCAGGCCCTGCATCAGATACAGGCAATGGATTGATGGTTACAACAACAGGATCGATATCGGTACAGCCACCGGTTGCGGTTGTTTTAATGTAATAGGTTCCGCTGGCAGCGATGGCTGTTGGAGCAGCTACAGGAATTGTTCCTGCCGCATCGCTGAAATAGCTCAGCACGCCGCCGCCGGTGCTTCCTGCTGTTACGGCTGCAGCTGTAATGTCGACAGTGCCGGGTGAACAAACAGCTGCCGGATTAGTGATAGTAAGAACCGGCTGCGGATTTACAGTTACCACCACATCATCGGTGGTGCTGCATCCTGTTGCAGTTACGGTGGTAGTCACCGTATAAGTGGTTACGATCGGGGTTGTGCCCGCGTTAACTGTTGTGATGGATGGATTTGAAACGTTGGCCGCGCTAAGCCCTGTAGCCGGCGACCAGCCATAACCATCGCCTGCAGTGGCAGGAGTGCCAATGCTTGCGGGAGTTCCCGAGCAGATGGTTACATCCGGGCCTGCGTTAGAAACAGGCAATGGATTGATCGTAACAACAACAGGATCGATATCGGTACAGCCCCCGGTTGCCGTTGATTTGATATAATATGTGCCGCTGGTTGCAACCGCTGTTGGAGCAGCAAGAGGAACAGTGCCCGCCGCATCGGTCCAGTACGTTAGAGTTCCGCCGCCGGTGCTTCCTGCAGTTACAGCAGCAGCAGTAATGTCAACAGTGTTTGGGGTGCAAACGCCCGCAGGATTTGTGATGGCTAATACAGGAACAGGATTAACGGTTACCTGGACGGCGTCTGTGGTTGAGCAGCTGTTCTCAGTTGCTGTAACCGTATATGTTGTAATGATAGGTGTAGTTCCGGCATTTGTTGTAGTAACGGAAGGTTGTGCAATATTGGAAGCGCTCAGCCCTGTAGCGGGCGACCAGCCATAAGTAGCTGCACCAACCGGAGGCGTACCGATGGTTGCAGGAGTGCCCGAGCAGATCACCACATCAGGGCCTGCGTTGGAAGGAGGTAATGGATTAACAATAATGGTGCTGTTAGCCGTTCCCGGGCATGCACCGCCTACAGAATAGGTAATGGCGTTACTTCCTACCGTTGCGGAAGCCGGATCAAATGCACCGGTTGCCGTGTTGGTGATCCCGGTTCCTGCCCATGTACCGCCGGCAGGTGCTGCCGAAAGGGTAACCGGCGCGCCGTTCACGCAAAAAGGGCCTGCAGCTGTGATGCTTGGCGCTACGCCCGGACTTACCGTAATGTTTTGCGTAATGGTGGCGTTGCATGGCCCCATGGTAATGGTAAGCGCTACCGGGTATGTTCCGGCCGCAGGAAATGTATAAGAAGGGTTTTGGGTAGCGTCATCCGAAACACCATCGGCATTGAAATCCCAGGACCATGCCGTGATGCTTCCCGTTGGTGTGGATGTATCGGTAAAGGCTGTGGCCGCGCCGGAGCAAACGGTGGTGTTGGTAAACGAAGGCGTTGGATTGGAAGGGCTTGAGCCTACTGTGATGTTAAGAGTTGTTGTACAGGCAGGGCCCGAAACGGAGGTGATCACTACCTGGTAGGTACCGCCCTGGTTTACCACGCAGGTCTGGCCCGTAGTAGACCCAACAATTCCGGTTGTTCCGCCGGCCGTGTTCGACCATGCATAAGCTGCACCGCCGGCAGGAGCCGTTAAGGTAACTGAATTCCCGCCGCACACGGCAGGAGAGGATGCTACAAGCTGTAAAGGGTCACAATCGGCATCGATGTAGGCATAGCCATAGTGTCCGCCCTGCGCACAATCAGAGGATGTGAACTGGATGCTGACACACTGCCCGATGTAGGAGCTCAAGGGCACAAATACGGAAGTCCAGTTTCTCCACCAGATGGCGCTTCCCGGTGATGTTTCGGTAAAGCCAACAATAGGCGGCTTTGCAAGCACCTCGTAATCGCCGCAAGGCACAACGGCCCCGGAAGCATCCCTTAGGCGCACATTGAAGAACGGGCGCTCCGGATCGGTATGTCCGGAAACAGGATCCTGCAATACAACTGCGTATTTGTATGAAAAGTTAGCATTGGCCGCAGAAACGGTAAATGAAATGGTAGCTCGGGAAGCAAGTCCGCCTGTAGTAGGTCCGTCGCCCAGCATCATGGAATTGTTGCCGCCGCCGGGAGGAACAACCGGCAATGCCGCACCCACTACCGGGTCGCTGCCACCAATCGTTTGCAGCTGGTGCTGTGTTGCGCTGAAGCCGGCCACAAGGCTGCATGGATCGCTGGTTGAGTTGGCACAGGCTGTCGCTGTCCAATAGTTCCAGAAGCCTGTACCCGATTCGAAGCCGGGATTTGTACATGGAGAGCCGCAATTGAAAGGCAATGGTGTGGTTCCGCCGGTTGGCGCCCTTTGAGGCTGCTGTGATTCAATGATATTTTCCCTGTTTGCCAGGAATTCCTTAAAAAGCCTGATATATGCAGGCTGTAATGATGCAAGATAGGTCCTTACCTGTTCTACCGTTGTGATCTCTCCTTTTCCAACACGGTAGATGAGCTCAGCCCTGCTTTTTTTAATGTCGGCGCTCACATAACGCTTGAAATAAGGAAGATCGGCCATGTTGCCATCGTTGGCAAAGACCACATAATTCATAAAGCTTTCCGGCTCGGCAGCTTTCAAAAGAGGCTGCGCTTTTGCGTAATACGACTCCCATGTTTTGTTCGGGATGCCATAGCTGTTTTCGATCTGCTGGGCTTTCGCCCCTGCGACAAATGCTATGAACATGCATATTACCAGCACAATTTTCCTGAAGCCGGTTACTAAGTATGAGTGGATCATGATCAGAACAGTTTATATATTAAAACGAATTTAAGCCAAGTTAAATGAAACTAAAAATTATCAACAACTTTTTTTAATGCCGATTATTTGTAAAATGTTAGACGAATCACAGCTTTTTAAAGAGTAAATATTTTAAATGGCTCATCAACACTTCATTACTGAGAGCGAGGAACTTAGAAAAAGGTTGCATTGGGAGGCAACTATTTATAAACAATACGTCTTGTTGAGTTTTGGAGAGAGGGAACTCTGCAGGCCTTAAGATTGCGGAGAGATGCCGTGTCGGAGCACGGCATGACGGTGAATTTAGTAAGGAATAACAGGTAATTGAAAGCACGGCATGACATGATTACCAGAGTCGGATATTACTCCGCCCAGCTGATCCCTTTTTTAAGCAGGGAAAGCGTTTTTTCTTCGGCGCTGCCCGGTTCCGGGATATAATTGTATTGCCAGCCGGCGGTTTCCGGAAGGCTCATCAGGATGGACTCTGTACGGCCGTTGGTTTCGAGGCCGAACTTTGTGCCTTTGTCGTAAACGAGGTTAAACTCCACGTAACGGCCGCGGCGGAGGAGCTGCCATTGCTTGTTCGCCTCTGAATACGGCTTTGATTTATTTTTATGCATCAGGGCCGTATACACCGGGGCGAATGTATTTCCGATCTCTTTCAGGAAAGCAAAGCGCTGCTCTTTCGAAAATTTATCGGATTGTGAAAGCTTGTCGAAGAAGATGCCTCCCACTCCCCTTGTTTCATTCCGGTGAGGGATGTAAAAATAATCATCCGCCCATTTTTTGAAATCGGGGTAAAATGAAGGGCCGTGCTTATCGCAGGAAGCTTTAAGGGCATTGTGAAAAAATTGCGCATCCTCTTCTGCCACATAATGCGGGGTAAGGTCGATGCCGCCGCCAAACCACCAGGTGCCGTTGCTCATTTCAAAGTAGCGCACATTCATGTGAATGATGGGCACCATCGGGTTGGAAGGATGGATGACGATGGAAACACCTGTCGCATAAAAGGTCATCCCGGAGGTGTTACCTACTGCATTTTCCTTCGTTAAAAAATCAGGTACGGGGCCATGCACCGCAGAGAACAGCACACCGCCCTTTTCGATCACGCTGCCATGCTGGATGATCCTGGTACGGCCGCCGCCGCCTTCCGCGCGCTGCCAGTTATCTTCAATGAACCTGCCTTTTCCGTCTTCCGCCTCCAGCGCATTGCAGATATGATCCTGCAGCGACCGGAGCCATTCCGTGATCTCTTCTTTACCGGGCATATTAATTTGCTTTCACCAGTTTATAATCTTTGTATTTGAGGATGTAAACGTAGCGGTTCTCAAAGCCGCTGTCGGAAGGGAATTGCGCGAAATTGAAATTGGTTTCGATGCCATTCTGCCGGTTCGCGGGAAGCGTATTTAAAAATGCCTTTCCTTCCTTCTGAAGCGCAGCCAGGAAATAATAGGTAACATCGAATCCCTGGTAAGCATAATTTTCCGGCTCAGCCTTGTACCTGTCGCGATAGGTTTTGATGAACTGCTTTGCAATTACATTATCGTAATCCACAAAGTTATTGGCGGGCGTATGAAGCGAGAGGTTGTTCAGGTATTCGAGATCGAGGTTATCGTAGCTGTTCCAGTTCTGGAGCCCGAACAGCACAATGTCGTGCTTCTCCTTCATTACATTGAGCTTGCTGATGAATTCGGTAACGTACGACTGGTTGTTGGAAGGCAGCACAATGATATTCCTTTTCGTGGAGCTCAGGGCATTCTGCACCCCTTCTATCCTGGTCACTTCCTTCACTGAATCGGCAGGCGCATGGCCTTTGCCAAGAAGCCCCTTATTGGCAGCCGTTTTAAATGCGCTGTAAAAAGCCAGCTCTTTTACATTGCCGGTATTCACCAGGATGATGTTCTGCGTATCGAATGAATCTACAACAAAGCCGGCCATCTGCTCCAGTTGCAGCGTTGTTGATGGCGACACTTTGCATACGTAAGGATTATTGAAAAGGATCTTGTTCACCTGTGTGAAGGGAGAAACAATAGGGATCTCATGCTCTTTCGCAAATTTTGAAAACGGAATAAAGCTGGAGCCGTACAGCGGCCCGATCATCAGGTCCATCTCAGCCAGCTCTGGCTTTTTAAGGACGTTCAGGAGATTAAGCGAATCGCTGTCGTCAATATCATACACAAACACCTTCGCATTGAAATGCTGCTTTTTCAGTGAGTCGATCGCGAGCAATGCGCCTTCATAAAACTGCAGCGCGACGGTGGTTTTGGTGGAGAACTGCTGATCTCCCTTCACGAGCTTTTCAACATCCATGGCACCCGCTTCATTTGCATGAAAAGGGAGAAAGAAGGCGATGTTGTATTCATTCTTTTTCTCTCCTTTGTAAATCATAGCGGGAGGAACTACCGTTGCCCTGTCGGCCGCCTCTTCCTTCACCACAGGCGTTCCGGGCAAAACAGGAGGCTTGTCGGTAACGGTTTTCACAGCAGGAGCTTCCTTCGGCTTATTATTCGGGATCTTCAGCATCTGGCCAGCCTTGAGCCCATCCTTCAGCTCCGGATTGAGCAGCTTGAGCTTTTCCGAATCAACCCCATACTGCTTTGAGATCGAATACAGGGTTTGTCCCTGTTCCACTTTATGCACGGTGTAATTGCTGGTATCTACAGTGGCTGCGGAAACTTTCTTTTTTTCAAAAGGGATCTTGAGCACCTGTCCGGGCTTTATACCATCAATGGCATCCGGATTCTCGATCACAAGATCGTTCACATCAATGCTGTAAAATTTAGCGATCGCGAAAAGGGTCTGTCCTTTTTCAACGGTATGCAGGTAATATCTAACGCCGCCGATTGTTGCCGAGCTCCGGGTTTTGTGAATGTCAGCCGATTCTTTTTCCTGCGCGAACGAAGCTGTTCCGCACAGCAAGAGTGTGCAGAAAAAATACAGGGAACGCAGTCGCAAAAATTTCAAGGCTTCAGATTTAAATAATAATTATTCCCATTCGATGGTTGCAGGAGGCTTGGAGCTGATATCGTACACCACCCTGTTGATCCCTTTTACCTTATTGATGATCTCATTAGAAACTTTTCCTAAAAACTCATACGGCAGGTGGCACCAGTCTGCAGTCATACCATCGGTGCTTGTTACCGCCCTTAATGCAACCGCATTTTCGTAAGTGCGCTCATCGCCCATTACGCCAACCGACTGCACCGGTAAAAAGATAGCACCGGCCTGCCACACATCCTTATACAGGTCCGCTGATTTCAGGTTATCAATAAAAATGGAATCCACTTCCTGCAAGATCCGTACCTTTTCTGCGGTAATGTCGCCAAGGATGCGGATGGCAAGGCCGGGGCCCGGGAAAGGATGACGGCCAAGGATGGCATCATCGATCTGCAATGTTTTTCCAACTCTTCTTACTTCATCCTTAAACAATGTATTGAGGGGCTCAACAATTTTCAGCTTCATAAAATCGGGAAGGCCGCCAACGTTGTGGTGCGACTTGATAGTAGCGGACGGCCCTTTTACGGAAACCGACTCGATCACATCGGGATAAATGGTTCCCTGCCCAAGCCATTTCACATCCTCGATGCGCTTTGATTCATCATCAAACACATCGATGAACACTTTGCCGATGGCCTTTCTTTTTTTCTCGGGGTCGGAAATACCGGCCAGCTCTGCATAGAAGCGGTCCTTTGCATTCACGCCTTTTACATTCAAGCCCATGTGCTTATAGGAATCAAGCACCGATTCAAATTCATTTTTCCTTAACAGCCCGTTATCTACAAAAATGCAATAGAGGTTCTTGCCGATCGCCTTGTGCAGCAATACTGCCGCTACGCTTGAATCAACACCGCCGCTTAACCCAAGCACCACTTTATCATTACCGATCTTCTGCTGCAATTCTTTCACGGTTGTTTCCACGAATGAATCGGGGGTCCAATCCTGTTTGCAGCCGCAGATCTTCACCACAAAATTTTTCAGCAATACGGCGCCCTCGGTGGAATGATACACTTCGGGATGAAACTGGATCCCGTATGTTTGCTCACCCTTCACCTGGTAGCCTGCGAATTTCACATCCTTGGTGCTGGAAATGATCTCGTAGTTATCGGGGATCTTTGTAATGGTATCGGCATGGCTCATCCATACTTGTGAATTGTTGCTTACGCCTTTGAACAGCTCATTGTCCGCCTTTACAAAGGAAAGGTTGGCACGGCCATATTCACGGTGCTCGGATTTCAGCACTTCGCCACCGAACTTATGCGCCATGAGCTGTGCGCCGTAGCACACGCCCAACAGCGGCAGCTTGTTCTTGAAAGCGGAAAGGTCGGGGTTGGGCGCGTCACTCGCCCTTACTGAGAAAGGCGAGCCCGAGAGGATCACACCTTTTATGCTGCTTGTAATTTCCGGGATCTTGTTGAAGGGATGGATCTCGCAATATACATTCAGCTCACGCACTCTTCTTGCGATCAGCTGTGTGTACTGGGATCCGAAATCTAAAATTAATATTGTTTCCTGCATGCGCGCAAAGATACAAAATTGGGGCGTACAGCGTATCGCTTAAGCATACATTTTAAAGCGCCCCGCCTGTTTAAAGAAAACCGTGATCAATTCAGCGTTTTTAAGTAAATTTGCAGGAAGCACAGAATGAGATCCAAACCGCTGCATATACTTTTAACGCTCCTGCTGCTGAACCAGATGTTCAGCTTCGGGCAGAGCAATCCTGCACCGCAGAACCTCACCTATTCGGAGAACTTCAGCGGCCTTGCATGGGCCGCCACTGCTTATCCTACAGGATTGCAGGGCTGGCAGCTTGCCGCAACGGGAATTACCGGAGCCTTCCGAACAACCGCTCCAACCGGCGACCTTGCCCTTGTTGCATCGGGCGATGCGAGCGCTGTGGCCGGCGGCTTTTACAACTACAACGGAAAGATCGGCTTCCTGTCTTCCGGCAGCGTTGATCCCGCCCTTTGCTTTTCAATTAACACCACGGGGCTGAACGGCGTTACGGTAAGCTTCGATGCGATGACGATCAGGAACCCGCATGACGGCGGCGCAAATACGAGGATCAACGAAATGGGGCTGCAATACCGGCTCGGAACAGCGGGCGCATTTACCAATGTTACCGGCTTCACGTATCAGAACAATACAACCACTCAAACCGGCGCTGTTACAACGCCGCAAAACCTGCAATCCTTTTCCGTGCTTCTTCCTACTGCCTGCGACAACCAGGCGGTGGTGCAGGTAAGATGGGTAAGCCGCCAGGTGAGCGGCGGAGGATCCCGCCCGAGCTTTGCACTTGACAACATTTTTGTTTCCTCCTGCACCACCAACACCAGCACCTATTATTACAGGTCGAGGCAAACAGGAAGCTGGAACACCTACAGCACCTGGGAAGCTTCCCTGAACGGCATTACCGGCTGGTCGATGGCCTGCTCCGCACCTACAAGCGCAGCCGCCGCCATCACGATCCTGAGCAGCCACACGGTCACCATCAATACAAACGCGACAGCCCCGAACCTTACGGTGGATGGCATTCTCATCTTTGACAATACGGCAAGGACTGTAGCGGTAACGGATTATGTTACGGTTTCCTCTTCAGGCATCTTCGTCACACAGGCTGCAGGCACGGCTACGCACAGCATGAGCATTGGCGGCGACCTTACTAACAACGGCACTTTTGATATGTCGCGGGGAGGACTAACGCTTGTGTGCAATGTTACCTTCAACAGGAACGGCAACCAAAGCATTATGGGAACAGGCGCAACCACGCGGTTCAACTTTATTTCACTGAACATGGGAACATCAAGCAGTAATGTGCTGGATGTATCGCCCAGCTTTTTTGCGGCGGCCACCAGCTTCCTGCACCCGTCAGCTGCGGCTTCGCCAAACGGATTGCTTAACGGCACACTGAAACTATCGGGAACATTCAGCTTCACGGGCACTTTTTTCAAATCGGGGGTGAATTACAATATTGTGTCCACTGCGGGGATCTGGATCAATAACCCGAATGTTACGATCAACGGAACGAATGATTCCTATGATGTTTCGGGGAAATTAAAGATCAGCGCGGGAACCTTCAATGCAGGCACAGCGGTTGGTAATGCGATCCGCCTGCTCGACGGCTCATCCATGACGGTGACGGGCGGAGCAGTGAATGTTTCCGGCCGCATCCAGGCGTACGAGTCGACCGGCGCCACTGCGCAGATCACCACCTATAACCAGAGCGGCGGCGTTGTCACCGTGTCGAAAGCCGGCGTAAACGCCACATCGATGCCTGAATTTACGCTGGATCTTCCGTCGGACAGCCTCATCATGTCGGGCGGAACAATTATTTTCCACAGCCAGGCAAGCGTTGCCGACGACCTCCTGAACAGGGCTACCAGCGTGATCACGGGCGGGCTCATTCAATTCGGCGAGGCGAGCACCACTACGGCAACAGCGGCAGGGTTTTATGTAGAAAGCTACAGCGCATTGCCCTCCTTATCGATCTATCCCTGCAACAGCGTAACGCGTCTTGTGCTTGCCACCAACCTTACCGTGAAGGGCAGCATCACCATCGGGAACCTCACCACGCTTAACAACCGCTGGGGAACGCTTGCGCAAACGTATAACATCACGCTCAGCGGCGACTGGATCAATAACGGAACGTTCATCAATAATGGTGTGCGAACTGTGACGTTCAATGGCAGCAGCGCGCAGAACATTACCGGCACATCCAGCACAACGTTCAACAGCCTTACGATCAATAATTCATCCGGTGGCGTTACCCTGCAGATGCCGGCAACCGTTAACGCCAACCTCAGCCTGAGCAATGGCTATCTCTATACGAGCGCAACCAACTTACTTTCCATGAGCGCGGGATCAGCTGTGACTGCCGTTAACAACAACAGCTTTGTGTACGGACCGATGTCGAAAACGGGAACAACCAACTTTACATTCCCCGTGGGAAAAGACCTTGAATACAGGCCGATCGGGATCAGCTCGCTGACAGGCTCCGAAACATTCACCGCAGAGTATTTTCATGCCGATCCTTCTATTCTCTACCCGATCGCGCTGATGGACCCGACGATCACGCATATCGACGGCTGCGAATACTGGACGCTGGAGAGGGCCGGCAGCGCGGATGCATTCGTGACACTGAGCTGGGACACCTACAGCTGCGGCGTTACTTCCCTGCCCGACCTTAGCGTTGCAAGATTTGACGCAGGGCTTACCATGTGGAAAGATGAAGGCAACGGAGGAACCACAGGAACTACCAGCACCGGCACGATCAGCACGGCTGCACTGGTAAGCACATTCGGGCCTTTCACGCTGGCGTCCACCATTGGCGGCGGCGTAAACCCATTACCTGTTGAGCTGCTGGATTTTTCAGCCGCCTACAACGGAAGCGATGTTGACTTACAGTGGTCGACAGCAAGCGAACTGAACAACGATCATTTCACAGTTGAACGCTCGGCAAACGGCAGCACATTTTATGAGCTGAATGAAATACCGGGCGCAGGCAACAGCACGCAAACGCTTTCTTATGCTACCGTAGATAAAGAGCCATTGAGCGGCACCTCCTATTACCGCCTGAAACAAGTGGATTTCAATGGCAATTCTACTTACAGCTCCATTACAGCAATTGATATTGAAATGAGCAGCTTCGGGATTCTGTTCACCACAGAAATTAACGATGCATTAAGTATCACCTTCAATTGTACAGGCGACAACTGTCTTGTATCTGTTGACCTTTTCGAGCTTAGCGGCAAAAAAGTGTTTTCTGCCCGGAAAAATTTATCTGAGGAACATGAAATAATTTTTCCGGCCGGTTTGCTAGCAAAGGGCATCTACCTGCTGAATGTTTCTAATGGCGAGGAACGCATTTCACGCAAGATCAACTTAAAATAAACTCATCCGGGACAACTTATCTTCATGAAAAACCTTTTTATTATTTTTAGTTTCCTGCTTAGTCACAGCATTTGTTCCCAGGTTCCCGTTTTTGAATGGACAAAACGCATGGGAGGCACAGAAATGGAAATGGGGATCACTATGGTCACTGACACATTAAACAACGTATATATTGGAGGTGTATTTTCGGGCACGGTGGATTTTGATCCGGGGCCAGGCGTTTTTAATATGACGTATGCCAACCCTTCTTCTGTCGGGGGGGACGATATATTTATCACAAAACTGGATTCCACAGGTAATTTTATATGGGCAAAAAGAATCGGAGGTATTTCAAATGAACAGATCGCAGGAATGACGATTGACCCCGCGGGCAACATTTATGCGACCGGTCTTTTTTTTGATGATACTGTAGACTTTGATCCGGGTCCCGGTGTATATAATATGGGAACTGTTCCGGAATGCCAAAACATGTTTATCTTAAAGCTGGACAGCTCAGGCAATTTTTTATGGGCTAAAAATTTTATAACGAATGGTACCACCTACAGTAATGCAATTGCTTCAGATGCTTTTGGGAATATATATACGACCGGGGAGTTTTTCGGGTCAGTAGACTTTGACCCGGGTAGCGGTACATTCTATCTTTCTGCGACAACCAATATTTTTGAAATATTCCTGTTAAAACTTGATTCTTCCGGCAATTTTGGGTGGGCCCGACGGCTAAAAGCATCAAGCCCCTTTACCGAAAATTCCGGCAATGGCATAGCAGCAGATGCTGCAGGAAACGTTTGCATAACAGGATTTTTCCAGGAAACGGTAGATTTTGATCCGGGAGCAGGTACCTATAATCTGACTTCTGCGCCAAGTTCCTATGCGATCTTCGTTGCCAAATACAATGCTACAGGTAACATTATGTGGGCAAGGAATATGGGAGGCAATTCAACTAACGATATGGGTCGTTCGATCACAACCGACACTGCTAATAATATATACACAACCGGAAGCTTCTATGGGAACTGCGATTTCGATCCGGGTGGAGGCACATATATGCTCAATGCTCCTGGCACCCTGGATGTTTTTATCTCAAAGCTGGATGCTTCAGGAAACTTTGTCTGGGCAAAAAGCATATACGGAACCGGAGGGCAGGACAGGGGATCCGCAATTGCACTTGACAAGCTTGGGAATGTATATACAGCAGGAGGCTTTATATACTCAACAGATTTTGATCCGGGCAGCGGGACAATCGAATTGGTGAGTTCAACAGGCGATGCCTTTGTTTCAAAGCTTGATTCTTACGGAAATTATTTGTGGGCGGGCTGCGCAACAAGTACAATTGGATCCTCCCCAAGCCTTGCAATCTCTATTGCACTGGACAGGTCAGGAAGTATTTACTCTACTGGTTTTTTTTATGATACGGATTTCAACCCTTCTTCAGATACATTTCATCTCTCCTCAAATGGTTATGGAGACGTTTTTGTGATGAAGCTGAATCAACAGGGCTTGCCTACCCCTGTTACTAATTACACGGGTAATGCGGATGACATTCAAATTTTTCCAAATCCTTTCTTATCAGAAACTGTTATCCGGTACCCAAATAGCGGACAGCCTATAACGATGATCATAAGCGATCTTACGGGCAGGGAGATGCAAGTTATATCCTTGAACAAATCCCCTTACCTGTTCGAAAAAGAAACACTCCAGCCAGGAATCTATATTTTGAAATTCACTAACGCAGATAAACTATCTATCAGCAAAAGAATCGTTGTGCAGTAATCGGCTGTCTTGAATTATTTTGATCGTTCCATCGAACGCCTTGCAGGCTCATATTCCGGGTTGATGGAAAGGCAGGTCTCAAATTCAGCCGCTGCTTTTCTCGGATCTTTCATTTGCTGATAGCAAACCCCGCGGCCATAATACGCCTCCACATATTTGGGATCGATGTTGATGGCCCCTGTGAAATATTCCAACGCTTTGTTGTAAGCCTGTAGCTCGAGGAGATTGATCACCCCGAGGTTGTACATCGCATTTTTGTTGTTATCGAATTTCAGGAGCGTTGTATAAGTTCCGATCGCATTGTTCCAGTCCTGCACATCCTGGTAATACTTGCCCAGCGCATACCATGCCTCCACGCTTTTCGGCTGGATGCGCAAGGCATTCCTGTAATAATCCACCGCGAGTGGATCTCTTTTTCCTGCACATAAGATCCCAAGCTGCATATACGCATTGTAATACTGCTGGTCCTGCTCTACCGCGGTCTGCATGCTGGAAATAGCCCTGGCGGTATCCTTCAGGTCTTTGTAATTCATGCCCTTCATGAAATAGGCCTTTGCATTGTACTGGTCGACCTTCAGCGCCTGGTTGATGTATTCGATGGACTTATCGCTTTTGTTCACGTACAGATACAGCTCTGCCAGCTTTAAGAGCGCGTCTGTATTCTTCGGGTCGAGGGTAATGGCCTTTTCAAGCGCTGTTTTGGCATTTCCCGACTGGTTCACGGAAAAATAAAGGTCGGAAAGCGTGAGGAAATAATCCGATTTTGTTGAATCGAGGTTCATCACGCGGCCCATGTCGGCAAGGCCTTCATCGAACGACCTGTTGGCGAGGTAATATTTTGCACGCTTGTGATAAAGCCCGGGATCACTGGGATTGGAAAGGATCTCCGCGTTGATGGCCTTTAGTTCCGCAGGTGCCGAAGCTGCTGCAGAGTCGGCGGTTGCTGCCTCCCCTGATTTACCTGTTTCATTTCCGCAGGAAGCGAAGAAAAGAAGGCTGATGATAAAGGCGCTGCTGATTGTTCTGATCATAATTTTGTAAAGGTAAAGAAATAGTTTTTATGTGTGGCACTCTCCCGGCTGGCCAGGTCCTTGATTGTTTGCCCCTCCGGGCAAGGGCAGGATTCATAACACACCCCTGCCCCTCTCAAGAGGGGAATGATCCTGCTCAATCAGAGATTCCGTACATAATTTAAAAATTCAGGCGCCTCATGACAGTCAGCAATCTCTAAAACAAACATCCCCAAACGCAATGCAGGAATGCATTACAGGTTGGGGATGTTTTGTTCATCTGAAATGAACAGTGTATTTTAACTAATTATTTTACAGCAAGAGCAGGCGCTGCAACTGCAGCAGGAGCTCCGGCAGCGTTACCGCTCAGCGCTTCCCTGATCTTGTTCTCGATCTCTTCCATCAGGTCGGGATTATCATTGAACAATGCTTTTACCGAATCGCGGCCCTGGCCTAATTTGGTATCGGCATAGCTGAACCATGATCCGCTTTTCTTGATGATGTTATGCTCAACGCCAAGGTCGATGATCTCACCAACTTTGGAGATGCCTTCGCCGTAGAGGATGTCGAATTCCACCTGGCGGAAAGGAGGCGCTACTTTGTTCTTCACGATCTTCACGCGGGTACGGTTACCGATCACCTGGTCGCCGTCCTTGATCTGCCCGATGCGGCGGATGTCGATACGCACGGAAGCATAGAATTTAAGGGCATTACCGCCGGTTGTTGTTTCAGGGTTCCCGAACATCACGCCGATCTTTTCACGCAGCTGGTTGATGAAAATGCAGCAGCAGCCTGTTTTGTTGATCGTTCCGGTAAGCTTACGCAATGCCTGTGACATTAAGCGTGCCTGCAACCCCATTTTGGAATCGCCCATTTCGCCTTCGATCTCGCTTTTTGGCGTTAATGCAGCCACGGAGTCGATCACGATAATATCAATTGCTCCTGAGCGGATCAGGTTCTCGGCGATCTCGAGCGCCTGCTCACCGTTATCCGGCTGGGAGATCAGCAGGTTCTCCGTATCGATGCCCAGCTTTTCGGCATAAGAGCGGTCGAATGCATGCTCCGCATCAATGAATGCCGCGATGCCGCCGGCTTTCTGAACTTCAGCGATGGCATGAAGGGTGAGTGTTGTTTTACCGGAAGATTCAGGCCCGTAGATCTCGATCACACGTCCTTTTGGCAAGCCGCCGATACCCAATGCGATATCGATCCCGAGTGAACCGGTTGGGATCACTTCAATATTTTCCACAGGAGAGTCGCCCATTCTCATGATCGCGCCTTTTCCATAGGTTTTTTCAAGCTTGTCAAGGGTAAGCTGCAGGGCTTTCAGTTTTTCTTTGTTCACCGAATCTTTTGCGCCTTTCGCTTCTTTGGTTTCTTTGCTCATCTTATATATAGTTATTAGTTACAGGGTTGGTTTACAGTTTTCAGTTTGTAGTTGAAGCACTGTGTTTATTCGTTGTTATTATTGAATACTTATTAGCTTTTATTACGATCCATTTCCTCTAAGATCTGTTCTGTATGATTCTTCGAATCCACTTTTGTGATCACCTGCTCAATGATCCCTTTTTCACTGATCACGAATGTGGTGCGCACCAGTCCGTCATAAACCCTTCCCATGAATTTTTTTGTTCCCCAAACATCGTATGCTTTGATCACTTCCATTTTGGTGTCGGCGATCAGGGGAAAAGGAAGGTTGAATTTATCAATGAACTTTTTGTGCTTTTTTTCATTATCCGGGCTTACACCAATTATAGCAAAACCTTTCTTCTTCAGCTCCGAAAAATTATCCCTTAAGTTACATGCTTCGTTGGTGCAGGTCGGTGTGTTGTCCTGCGGATAAAAATACAGGATCAGCTTTTTTCCTTTAAAATCTTTCAAAGAAACAAGCTTCCCATCCTGGTCTATCCCTTTAAAATCAGGTGCTTTATCACCCTTCTGCAAGCTTGTTACGTAATTTGTCATTTTTCTTATTTCAAAATTAGGAGATAAAATCTTAGTAAAAAAACGTATTGCTATTTTTTATTAACAAAAGGGGCATAATACTACATAACGTAGCAAAAATTAAAATAATTGGAGAGATTTGATGAGAAAAAGGAAGAAAATTGCTATGAAGAGATACTGCAAACATTTGAAAAGATCCCGTGTCGTGGCACGGGATGACGTACTCAATCACCCTCCGTGAGGATTATATCTTTCCCTGTTTGCGCAGCGCCTCAAAATATTTGCACCATTGCGTAAGCGGACAGATCTCGCATTTAGGGGCACGTGCAACGCAGATGTAGCGGCCATGCAGGATGAGCCAGTGATGCGCGATCGCGACCTTATCCAATGGAATGAATTTCATCAGTTGCTTTTCCGTATCGAGCGGCGTTTTTGAATTGGTGGTAAGCCCGAGCCGCGCGGAAACCCTGAACACATGCGTATCCACTGCCATTGCCGGCTTTTCATACACCACCGAGGCGATCACATTCGCTGTTTTTCTTCCCACGCCGGGAAGCTTCTGCAGCTCCTCCACATCGGAAGGCACCACGCCCTTGAACTCATCCATCAGCATCCGCGCCATTCCCACAAGGTGCTTTGCCTTGTTATTCGGATAGCTGATGCTCCGGATGTATTGAAACACCTCATCGCTGCTGGCGACGGCCATTACCTCCGGAACCGGGAAGGCCTTGAACAATGCCGGCGTTACCATGTTCACGCGCTTGTCGGTACACTGCGCCGATAAGATCACTGCAACAAGCAGCTCATAGGGATTGGAATACTGCAGCTCCGTTTCCGCAATGGGCTGATGCGTGCTGAAATATTCTATTATTTTTTCGAAGCGTTCTTTTTTTGTCATGCGGCATTCTAAATTTTTATTCCTACGATCACAATATCATCCACCTGCTCCATCCCACCCTGCCAGCCGACAAGCGCCTTGTCGAGGTGATCACGCTGCTCGTTAAGCGGCAGGTGCGCGATCTTCAGCAGCACTTCCTGGAGCTGCTTGTATTTGAATTTCTTGCCTTGCGGGCCGCCAAACTGATCGGCATAGCCATCGGAAAATGTATAGATGAGATCGCCTTTCTGTAAAGCAACCTCCGATTGTGAAAAAGGCTTCAGCTTTTCACCGTAAATGCCCACCGGCTGCTTGTCGCCCTTGTATTGCATCAGCCGGAACACACCCTGCTCATTCTTCCGCAAAATATAAAATGTATGATTTGCGGATGAGTACATGAGGCTCGATTCTTTTTTATCGATCACCAGCAGGGTAAGGTCCATCCCGTCCTGGTGCTCGCCGCTCACACCTTTCTGGCGGAGCGATCCGATCACTTTTTTCCGCAGCTTGCTCATCACCAATGCAGGCTCCGTTAATGCATACTCATTGATGATCTCGTTCAGCAGGGAAATGCCGAGCATGCTCATAAAGCCGCCGGGAACGCCATGCCCCGTACAATCGGCGGTTACGAAAATGATCTTTCCTTCCTTGTCGGAGATCCAGTAAAAATCGCCGCTGATAATATCCTTCGGCTTGAACAGGATGAAGCTCTCGTCGAAATATTTTTCAAAATCCTGCTTCGTGGGGATCAGCGAGGTTTGGATGTTCTTCGCATAAAAAATGCTGTCGGTGATCTCCTTGTTCTTGGTCTCGATGAGCTTGTGCTGGTATTCGATCTTCTCGTTCTGCTGCTCGAGCTGCTGCTTTTGCTGAGTAAGCGTACTGTTGATGCTATTGAGCAGTGTGTTCGATCTTTTCTTCTGCCTGAATGCGCGGAACACGAGAAAAAGAATGAGCGCCACCAGCGCAAGGCCGATGAAAAGCCCGTTGCGGATGTATTTTTGCTCCTGGATCTTTTTTTCCGCCACTGCATCTTTCTTCTCCTGCATGAGCTGCTGCACCTGCTGCTGCCGCGAAAATTCAAAATTGAGCTGCTTCTTCGTGAGCTCCTTCGAGGTCTCGATGTTGTACACACTGTCGCGAACAGCGATGTACCTGTGATAATGCTCAAAGGCGTTCTTATAATCCTTGAGGCCGAGATAATCGTTGCTGAGCAGCTGGCAGGCATCCATCACGGCAGAGATGATCCCCGCTTTCCTCGCAACCGACAATGATTTCGTTGCGGCAGTAATGCTTTCAGAATAACTACCGGATTGATAATACGCATTTCCTTTGGTGAGGTAGCTGTCGGCAATCCCTTCCGGATCATTTAATTTCAGGCGGATGCTGAGGCTGGAATCGATGTAGGAGAATGCTTCCTTTTCACGGTGAAGGGCGAGATAAGTGCGGGCGATGTTATTCAGCACCAGCGCTTCGCGGTTCCTGATCCCGATCCGCCTGCTGATAGCGAGCGCCTTGAAGTGATAACTGAGCGCATCATCGTATTTTCCGAGGCGCATGTACAGTCCGCCGATATTCGTATACCTGCCGGACACACACTGCTCGTCTTTTATTTCGCTGCAAAGCGCAAGGCTTTTAAATTCCGATTCAAGTGCGCGCTCCCATTCCTTCATCACATAAAAGATCTTGTACTGGCTCAGGAAGGAATTGGCCAATCCCCTTTTATCACTGACCTTTTCACGGATCACGATGCTTTTCTGGATGTAGTCGAGCGCTTTGGCATAATCGCCGAGGTAAGAATAGTTCAGCCCGAGAAAGGAATACGTTGCGCCCAATCCAACGGTATCTTTGATCGCCAGCCGCAGGTCGAGGCTTTTCTGCAGATAGGAACCCGCATCCATATACTGTCCGCGATCGTTCAAGATAGAGCCTTTCAGGTAATACGTATGCGCCAGCCCTGCTTTATCATCCGCCGCCAGGGCTTTCTGTTCCGCAGCATCCAGCAGCTCCAGCGCTTCGGGGTATTTATCGAGGGCGCCCAATGCCTTTGCCTTGTGGTTGATCGTTTTTATTTCGCCTTCGGCCTCGGCGGCCGACACGAACATACGGTTCGCAGAGTCGAGGGAGATAATTGAATTCTCATACCTGCTCTGGTTGTATTCGATGATGCCCTTATAGCAAAGCGCCGAAGCGATGCCATGCGCATTGTTAAGCTTTCGCGAAAGCTGCAGCGTGCTGTTGATCACAGTGGTTGCGCTGTCGTATTTGCCATAAAGGATGTAGAGGTCGATGATCTTTAAGTTCGTGTTTACTTTCGCAGTATCGTCGGGAAGCTGCCTTGAGCGGCTGATGAGCGAATACAGGTTACCGGCCTGCACTGTTTGAATAAACAGCAGGGCAATGAACAGAAGAACGCATTTAATTTTATTTATCCCCGTAAGCAACACTGTATAAAAATCCGTAATTAATCTGTATTAAAAAAGGAAAAGGCAGTTTTATATTTTCAATATCCATTAAAAACACACCCCTAACCCCTCTTCCTTCGGCTGGCTCAGGATAAACCGGGGAACAGATCCTGCTAACGAATTTAAGTCATCTGGATTGGGGATTGCTTAGAACCGGACGCCAATGATGCAGATGTCGTCTACCTGCTCGAGCTCGCCGCGCCATTGCTGAAAGGTATGATCCAGCAATTCATGCTGCTTTTGCATGGGCTCATTTGCAATGCTGATAAAGGCGGTGTGCATTTGCCTGTACTTGAATTTTTTTCCTTTCGCTCCGCCGAACTGGTCGGCATAGCCATCGGTGAACAGGTACAGCACATCATTTTTCTGAACATCGAGGGTATGCAGCGCAAATGATTCCATGCGTTCACCCTTTCCAACCGGCATTTTATCCGCCGGCAGCTCGATCACTTCTCCATTCCTTACCAGCACGGGCTTGTTATGTGCAGATGCATAGCTCAGCTTTCCTTTTTCGAAGCAGATCAGCGTGGCATCCATTCCATCCTGTCCGCCTTCCATGCTGCGGATCAGCTGTTCGCGCACGTGGTTCAGCACCTTGTGGGGCTCTGTAATGTTCTTTTCATTGACAGCCTCATTCAAAAATGAAATATTGAGCAGGCTCATAAAAGCGCCCGGAACGCCATGTCCGGTTGAATCGCAGACGGCGAGATAAAAGCGTCCGTCCTTTTTCGTCGCCCAGTAAAAATCGCCGCTGACAATATCCTTCGGCCTGAACAGCACAAAATGCTCGGGAAGATTTTCCTGCAGCAGCTGATCATTTGCCAGCAATGAATACTGGATGCGCTGTGCATAGGTGATGGAATCGAGGATCTCTTTCTGCTTCCTGCCGATGATCTCGTTCTTCTCCGTTACTTTATTTTTTTCCTGCACCACATCGGCCGTGCGCTCCACAATAGTTTGCTCAAGCTCTCTTTGCCTTGCTACCAAAGCCTTTGTACGCCACTTAAAAAAGAGGAATGCTCCCACAATGAACGCTGCCGCATACAGCAGGTATGCCCAGATGGTTTGCCACCAGGGCGGATGGATCACAAAGCTGTATTCGATGGGCTCGCTCCAGATGCCGGATGCACCTTTCACTTTCACCTTAAACACATAGCTGCCGCGGGGAAGATTGGTGTAAACGGCTTTCGCTTCGGCGGTCTCCGGGTTCCATTCATGGTCGGCGCCTTCGAGGATGTATTGAAAAATGATTCGGTGCGGTGAGTTCCAGTCGGCCGCAGAAAAATTAAAGGTGATGTTATTGATATCGTATGGAAGCTCCAGCCCGGTCGGATAATTGTAATACGCAGGCACATCGCTAAAGCTGATCCTGCCAAGGTCCACATCGTTCTTTTCACCCACGTACAGGCTTTTCCCCTGCCGGATGGAATCTTCAAGGCTCCTGAAATCTACAAACTGCTGCTGCAGGATTATATTTTCGAGGCTCAGCTTCGGGATCTCGTTGCGGATGCTGGCGGTGCGGGCATCCAGCATGGTAAGATCCTTCACGCTTCCCCACCAGAGCCTGCCTTTGCTGTCCTGAAAGCCGCTGTTGCTGCAGAAATCCTCGCCCTTTAACCCGTCTTCGCGCTTATAAATAACGATCTTCAGCTCCTGCCGGCAGGTATCCGTATCCGAAAAACGGACATTGCCCATCAGCAGGTGGTCGATCCCGCTGTCGGTGCTGAGCCATAAGCCGGTCATATCCTTCGGAAGATTTTCGGGCTTATCTTCCACGATGCTCCTGATGAAGTTGTTGCTGAGCCCTTCTTTCTGCGTGTATGCCGTCAGGCTTTTTCCATCGTACTTATTCAGTCCGCCGCCAAGCGTCCCGATCCAGATATTTCCTTTACTGTCCTTTAAAATATTCCTGACATTGTTATTGCTTAATCCTTCGCGCTCCGTGAAATTCACTATGGTACTTCCATTCAACCTGCTTACACCTCTGCTTGTGGCGATCCAGATATTTCCGGCATCATCCTGCGTGATCCCCTTCACATCATTCCCCGCCAGTCCCTGCGCATGCGTATAATGTGTGAACGAGCGTCCGTCGAACTTATCAAGCCCCAAGCCGCCCATGCCGATCCAGATCGCACCGCTCTTATCCTGGAACAGGTTTGAAATATTATTTCCGGCGAGGCCCTGCTTTTGCGTATAGCGAAAAAATGTGCGTCCGTCGTATTTTACCACGCCGGCGCCATCGCCGCCAAACCACATGTTCCCATCCTTGTCCCTCAGGCTGCACCAGGGCGCGCCGACCTTCCCTGCCTTATCGATGTAATAGCTGAATGATCTTCCATCGTATTTGCAGAGCCCGCTTCCGTAGGTGCCCATCCAGATGTTGCCGGAAGCATCTTCCGAAAGGTTGATCACCACATTGTTCAGCCCTTGCTTTTCGGTGAAATGTGTGAACGAGCGCGCGGAATATTTACAAAGCCCGCCACCGTCGGTTCCCATCCAGATGTTGCCGGATTGGTCTTCCAGCAAGCCCCATACGGTGTTGAGGCTTAAGCCTTCCTTTTCCGTGAAGTATGTAAATGTTTTTCCATCGAACTTACTTACACCGCCGTGATACGCCGTGAGCCAGATGTTGCCTTCCCTGTCGACCAGCACTTTCCTCACCGTATTGTTGATGAGCCCCTGCTTATCGGTATACTGGAGGAAAGCAGCTCCATCGTACACGCAGGCGCCTCCGCCTTCGGTTCCCATCCAGATCTTCCCTGAATGATCTTCTGCAATGGAGATCACCCGGTTCGCGTTCAGCCCTTCTGCTTTTGTATAGGAGAAAAAGCATTTTCCGTCAAACCTGCTTACACCGCCTTCCGTAGCCACCCACAAACTTCCTTTGCTATCCTGAAAAATGGAATTCACACTATTATCGACCAGGCCTTCATTTTCGGAATAACAGGTAAATGTTTTTTTATCGAACCGGCAAATGCCGGCACCGGTGCCGAACCAGAGGTCACCGTTCTTATCTTCCGTAATACTCCTTACACTTTCATACTCTTTGCCTTCCTTACCGCGGTAGTGAATAAAGGAATTGCCATCGTATTGAAAAACACCTTTGCCGGTGCCGAACCACATGTCTCCGTTCCTGTCCTGCAGGATGGCCTTTACGGTAGAATTGACAAATCCCTGCTTTTCGCCATAGATGCTGAACGACCTGCCATTGTACTTCACAAGGCCTGTGCTGGAGCTGAGCCAGAGGTTCCCGAACTTATCCTCGTATACTTTATAGATGTAAGATGAGGGCAATCCCTGGTCAACATCGAGGTATTGAATATTGCAGGTGGCATCGTCCTTAAAGCGGGGCCGCATAGCGGGCAGCGGCTGAGGCTGGATGCAGGGAAATGTGTCGGCATGCGCTGCAACGGTTTCGGGAGATGAGAAGATAGCAGTTCCCGGCCTTGCAATGTACGCCTTTCCAGGCGGCACGATCACAGGCTCGCCTGCAGCGCGTGTATTGGTTGTTGTTACAGAAGAATGCGTTTCTATCACAGGCAAAGACTCAGGCATCCCCGCGGGTGATACTTCAGGAGGCACAATACTGTCGGCAGGCACAACAAAGCCGTTGGTGCTGATCACAACCGGCCCGCTAACAGCCGGTGCCGGCGTTTCCGGAACTTGCTGGCGGCATGCGCCCAACAGGAGCACAATAAGGATGCAGAGAACATTTGGCCGCTTGATTATTTCATTCACGCTGTGATGGCTTTGAAGCAAATATAAAACAAAACAGTCCCGCAACTGCAGGACTGTTTTTTAATTATTCATTTTTAAAATTCTCAATAGTTTACAAGGGCCAGCAATTGTTTTTCGAACCTTGCCTTCGGAAGGAAATTCCATTCGAGGCCGGCATTCATCGGTACCGGCGTATCGAGGCTTGCGGAGCGCTGTACGGGCGCATCGAGATTTTCAAAGCAATGCTCCGAGATCATGGCTGCGATCTCACCGCCGAAGCCGCCGATGAGGGTATCTTCATGCAGGATGATCGCCCTGCCTGTCTTGTTCACGGAAGCCATCACGGCATCTTTATCATAAGGCAGGAGCGTTCGCAGGTCCACAAGGTCGGCAGAGATCTCCGGGTGCTTGTCCAGTACTTCCATTGCCCAATGCACACCAATGCCGTAGGTGATGATGCTTACCGAATCTCCTTCGCGCAGCAGCTTTGCCTTGCCAATGGGAACAGTGAAATAATCATCCGGCACATCTTCGGTAATGCTGCGGTACAATGCTTTCTGCTCAAAGAACATCACAGGGTTTGGATCTTCGAATGAAGCGAGGAGCAATCCTTTCGCATCGGAAGGGAATGCAGGATACACCACTTTCAGCCCGGGCGTATGCGTGAACCATGCCTCATTGCTTTGCGAGTGAAAAGGCCCGGCAGCAACGGCTGCGCCGGTAGGCATGCGCACCACCACGTCGGCATTCTGTCCCCAGCGGTAATGGGATTTTGCAAGGTTATTCACGATCTGGTTGAAGCCTTCCGTTACAAAATCGGCGAACTGCATCTCAACCATTGCTTTCATTCCATTGATGGACAAGCCGAAGCCGCTTCCTACAATGGCCGATTCGCACAGTGGTGTATTGCGCACACGCTTTTTACCAAACTCTTCCACAAAGCCTTCGGTGATCTTGAACACACCGCCATATTCGGCAATGTCCTGCCCCATGAGCACAAGAGTATCGTGTTTTCTCATGGCGAGGCGCAAAGCGTCGGAGATGGCATCGATCATACGCTTGTTCGTTTTGGTACCGGATGCTGCGGTTTCTTTGAAATCGAAAGGCGCGTACATATCGGCAAGCTCCTTTTCTGTATCGGGCGGCGGCAATGTTTCGGCGTAGGCCAGCTCCAGGCCCTGCTCTATTTCTTCCTTGATCTCCGCGCGCATGTCCCCGATCATTTTCTCATCGAGCACGCCTTCTTCCATCAGGTATCTTTCGTAATTGTTCAGCGGATCTTTTTTGCCCCAGATCTCCAGCAATTCCTTCGGGACGTATTTTGTTCCCGATGCTTCCTCATGCCCGCGCATGCGGAACGTGATGAGCTCGAGCAGCACAGGGCGCGGATTTTTGCGGATGGATTCGGCAAGGCGCTTTACGGTATCGTACACTTCCAGCACATTGTTCCCATCCACCTGCACGGCTTCCATGCCATAGCCGATGCCCTTATCGATGAACTGCTTGCAGCGGAACTGCTCGTTGCTTGGCGTGGAAAGTCCGTAGCCGTTGTTCTCTATGGTGAAGATCACCGGGAGGTCCCATACGGCGGCCACATTCAGCGCTTCATGGAAGTCGCCTTCACTGGCACCGCCATCGCCGCTATACACAAGCGTTACCTTATTGTTTTCCTTGAGGAGGTTTCCCAATGCAATGCCATCGGCCAATCCCATCTGGGGGCCTAAATGCGAGATCATCCCCACGATCTTATATTCCTGCGTTCCGAAGTGAAATGAGCGGTCGCGGCCTTTTGTAAAGCCGCTGGGCTTTCCCTGGAACTGGCAAAACAGGCGGTTGAGGGGAATTCCGCGCGATGTGAACACACCGAGATTGCGGTGCATCGGTAAAATGTATTCATCCTTTTCAAGCGCCATTGCAGCGCCAACAGAGCCTGCCTCCTGCCCGATCCCGCTGAACCATTTGGCAATTCTTCCCTGCCGCAGGAGCACGAGCATTTTCTCTTCGATCATGCGCGGCTTAAGCACGCCTTTGTACAATGCAATGAGTGTATCGTCCTTGTATTTCTTTCTGTCGTAACGGATGGCAGTTTCTGCAGTGATCATAAGCGGGGTATTGAAATGAACCGTAAAATTATTAAATTTTAAGGACTTTGAGCGGGATATTTTTTCGTAAATTTACAGTATCATGTTTCAGCAATCGGCCGTCTATATTTTGCTCTCGGGAGCGCTTGGGTATGTTGGATACCGCTTCTATTCCTCCATTAAAAAGAAGCAGGCCTGCGGCAAATGCGAGCTGATGAAAGCCGCGAAGGAAGCTAAAAAATAATCGTACAATTCAGGGAATGAAGTTTGCTATTCCAGGATCATAAAGCAATAACCATGAAACGCATTCTCTTTTTTCTCTCCGTTCTACTCTTTTCACATTCTGCGGTCAAAGCCCAGGATAGCACGCGTACCGGACTTTTGTACGGATACAACAATGCCTACTATTTAACTGCGCCCCTCGGCTGGGTGATGGATAACGAGAACGGAAAGGAAGAAGGCCTCACAGCAGTGTTCTATCCGAAAGGCTCCACCTGGGCGGAAGGCGAAACGGTGATGTACACCACCTTCACCAATTACGATACTACAAAAAAAGAAACGGTGATGGATGTGATCAAAGGCGACAGCATCGATTACAAAGCACATTCGCCGCAGCTGCAGGTAAGAAAACAAACGGACATTGCCATCGGCAAAAAGAAAAAGGCGATGGTATATTCATATTCGGCAACAGATATCTACGAGGAAGTGGCTTATATTCCTGAAAAGAAGGGCGTGGTGATGATCATCATGTCGTCGCGCAACAAGAACGGCTGCATCAACAATCACAAGAGCTTTGAGGCGCTGGTGCGCTCGTATAAGTTTTTAACCGACCAGGTGAATATTAAGGTTGGGGAGTAGTGGGAGGTTGGAGGTTGGAGGTTGGACACATTTGTCATTCTGAACGCAGCACAGCGGAGTGAAGAATCTTCTTAAGATGACCTGAGTGCGGAATTCGGAGATCCATTCGCTTCGCTCAGGATGACATACTGCATGATTTGTGTTGGATCGGAAAATTGCTCGTCGTTCCTCCTCGCAATAACACGGAGATTCGCAAATTCGTATTGATCTGTTATCTGTACCTTACCAGAAGCCGAACATATTCTTGATCATCTGCCGTCCCCATGGGTTTTTACTAAAATCCTTTTCCAGCTTGGCTTTGATCTCCGCTGTTTTATAGATCTTATTCTTTCCTTTCGCAGGCACCATGGCAATCACATTCTGCTTCGACACCTCCACCGTTTTCGCGAAATAGATCACGCCGCCATCTTCGGTAGCAAGCCCGAGGATAGTGCCGGGTAAGCCGCAGAAGCTTTCCGGGCCGGTGCTGGTGATCAGCTCTTCGGCATACCATGCATAGATGCGGGTGCTGTCATCGGCCTGCCACACAGCCTTGCGGCAGTTGTATCCTGCAATGTTACGCTTGCTGTCGGTGATCTTCCACTTTCTTTTCCAGAGGCTGTCCTCCACATAGATCTTTTCGCCCCATACGTCCTTTACGGTGAGGCGCATATTGGCAAGGAGGTCCTGGAACACAATGTTCTTATCCGTTGCCCAGCTCATGCGCTCTCTCAGCTCGCTTTCCTGCGGCTTGAACAGCGACATGCTGTCGTTGAAATAAAGCTCGAACACATCTACTTTGTTCTTATCCTCTTCGCGCAGCCACTCCTTCACATCGTCGCCCTTGAATTTTTTATAAAGGTTCGTTTTTCTTTCGTAGGTGATCTTTCCGCTGCTTACCTGCGCGAATGCAGCTGAAGCGAACAGCAGCACAAGAGCGGAGGCGAAAAGGAATTTAGAAGCCAAAGTCGTCATTGTCTTTTGTTTTTGTACTGTTGAACTTATAGGTGAGCTTTAAAAGGAAATACCTGCTGATGATATTTGTCTTGTTATCGGTGATCACATTATCCTGTACGGTCCGCTTGGTGCTGATGTTCTGGTTCAGGATATCGTGCCCGGAAACAGTGAGGATAAGGTTCTCGTTCTTCAGGAAGGACTTGCTCAAACTGGCATTCCATAATACGTAATTGAGATTGTATCCTGCGGCGCGCTGGCTGGTGATGGTATACTGCGCGCCTGTTTCGAGCAGCATTTTGAACGGCAGGCGCAGGGTAAGGTCGCCGCGAAGCTCCTGTTCCGAATAAGGCTTGTTGCCGGCGGTGCTCAGTGTAGATTTAGGGATGTTGTAATCATAGCTGTAGGCAAAGCTGAACTGCAGCGTGTCGAGCTGAATGTCAACCGACATGCCCAGGTTGGTATTGATCGTTTGCGTTACGTTCTTCTGCCCGTTGATGAAGCTGGAATAGCTGTTATAATTCCCGCTTAGGCTCGGGCTCAGCTGGAGCATCTTCGAAAAGAAAGGAAGCCCGCTGCCGATGTACACATTCCCGTTGTAATTGCCATCGACGTTCACCGTCTGGCTGATGGTACGGCCGAGCGAATCATACGCGATGGAATTTGCGAAGGCGTTGTCGGTGATCATAAACGTTGCGTTGCACCAGATGTATTTTCCGCTGATGGGCTTGTACGAGTTGAACGACACATTGAAATTATGGCTGTAGGTAGGCAGCAATCCGGGATTCCCGATCACGACCCTGTTGGGATTGCTGTTGTCAGGGATAGGCTGCAGCTGGTTAATGGAAGGCTGGCTCGAATTGGTGGTGTAGCGAAGGTTAAAGCGGGTGTTATCGCTGAAGCGGTACATATAGCCGAGGTAGGGCAATACGTTGTTGACCGACTGCTTCACATCCCGCTGCGTAATGAGGTTCGAGTTTACAATAGAAACATTCCGGACCTTCGCCCCAACGTTGAAATTCCATTTCTTTACCTCGTAAATGAACTTAGCACCGAAACGGTTGGTAACCTTGGTATTCCTGAAATTGTTGGTAAGCGTGGAGTCGTAAGCCGAATATTCCCCGCCGATGAAGTTCTGGGCTTTCTTATCCTGGATGCCGATGTTATTGTTGTAATTGTACTCGAACTCCAGCTTCATTTTCTTGGTCAGCGGCTCGGTATAGATCAGCGTTGCGTTGTGCGTTTGCGAGTTGCTGGCGTTTGTTTTCTTCTGGTCGATGCTGTCGTTCGGCAGCGTGGAATTGTAAAAGGTATTGTACGATTTCAGCAGCCCTTCGGAATGGTCGTCGCTGGTGGTATAGTTGTAATTCAGGCGGAGCAGGCGGTCGCGCTTCTTAAAGTGCCTTGTGAGCCTTGCCGTTGCATTGATGTTGTAGCCCTGCGCCTTGTTGGTATTCGTGATATCGGTCTGGTGCGTGAGCGTATCGCTGGTGGTCAGGAACTTTGTAAGCTGGTAGTTCTTCGTATCGTTGCTGTTGAGCTTGAATTTCGGCTCGATGACGAGGTCGGTCAGTGAATCGAGGGTTTGTGTAAGGATGAAGTTCAGGCTGTGCGAAGCGGTTTTTTGAAGATTGTCGTTCACATTATCGGTCACGTAACTGGTATCCTGCAGGAAGTACTGCGATTTTGTGGCGCCCGATGCCTTCAGCTGGTTGTCGTTGTACGTGTAGTTAAACCCTAACTTGGTCTTTTTCGCGATCTTATCATTGTAATAGATCCCCGCCTTGAGGGTTTGCGGAATGCCTTCCGGGCTGTCATTCCCGTTATTGTACCAATATGTGGTCCCGTCCTCATCGGAGCTGTAGTTCATCTCGTTATCGAGGCCGTATTTATACATATCGCCCCAGCCGAAGCCCGAACGCGGCGTATTGCTTGCCAGCGCGAACACGGAAACCTTCTGTGAGCCCTTGAACCTGTTGGCGAGCAGCTCGCCTTCATAAAATTTCTGGAAGTCGCTGGCGCCCGATACTTTTCCGAAATACCCTTTTTTAGAATCCTCCTTCATCTTGAGGTCCATCACCTGTATGGTCTCTTCCCCTCCTTCGGTGGCATTCTCATTCTTTTTTTCATATACCTGCACCGACTCCACTCCATTCGCAGCAAGGTTCTTGGTGGCTACGGTAGGGTCGGCCCCGAAGAACTCATCCCCGTCCACCAGCACCTGGCTTACCTCTTTGCCCTGCGACGTGATCTTTCCCTGGGCATCCACCTTTATCCCCGGCAGCTTCCGCAGCAGGTCCTCCACGGTGGCATTGGGCTTCACCTTGAATGAATCGGCGGTGTATACGAGGGTATCTCCTTTGTAATACACGGGATCCTTAAAGGCGTAGATCACCACTTCGTTGAGCTGCTGGCTTTTCGGCGGGAGGATGATCTTCCCGAAATCGAACTCCCTGTTGGCATTGCTGCCGAATACATAATAGGTCTGGTCGCCAAATTTCGGGCTGCTTACCGTAACCTGCAGGGTATCGATGGGCAGGTTCTTGAGCTCGAAGCGGCCATTGGCATCGGTCCGTGAAAAGGCAATTAAGATGGAATCCTTGATGCGGACGGCTGTAGCAAGCGCATTTTGCACAGGCATTTTGGCAACAGTATCCTGTACTGTTCCCGAAATTGACATTTGCTGTCCCGATGCCCCGAGTGAAAGCATGCAGATGAGTCCAAGAAAGATTTTGCGCATAAATTCCTGTTAAAATACAAAGGTATAATTCCAAATGAATAAAAAGACACAGCCTCAGCCTGTTATTTGGGGCGAAAAGGATGAGCGGAGGGAAAAAAGGATGAAAGGAGAGTTTAAGGCAAAAAAAAGAGTATCGCTATCCGATACTCTTTTTTAAGTCATGGAAAAAGAAATTATTTCTTTTTGCCACCTTTTTTGTTTGCATCTGCAGCAGCGATTGAATCAGCTGTTGCTTTTGCTTTTGCTTCTTCAGCAGCAGCATAAGCAGCAGTAGAGTCAGCAGCTTGCTGAGCTTTAGCAGCGTCTTCAGCAGCTTTAGCAGCTTCTACAGCAGCAATTGAATCTTGTTTTGCTTTTTCCTGAGCAGCTTTTTCTTCAGCTGAAGGACCGCAAGCTACTAACGCAGAGATAGAAGCTACAGCAACTAATGTAAATAATTTTTTCATTTTTTTGTTTGTGATTTTAATTAAAATTTGCGCAAATGTATATTTTATTTTTAATACAATGCAAATTTTTTATTAATTATTTTGATAAAGTCGGGCTTATGGAATAATTCTTGTAAAAACCCTAAAAAAAAGAACGGGGCAAAAATGCCCCGTTCTTTTACTTTTTTCCGTTACTGCTGATTACTCAGTTTTGCCGGTACGGTTTCTTTTAGGCTGTTCAGCTGGCTTATCAGCAGCTGGCTTGTCAGCTGGCTTTACTGCCGGCTTGGACTTAGCGCCTTTTTTTCCGCTTGCCTCGATCGAGTCAGCAGTAGCTTTTGCTTTAGCCTCTTCAGCAGCTGTGTAAGCAGCAGTTGAATCAGCTGCCTGCTGAGCTTTTGCAGCATCTTCAGCAGCTTTAGCAGCTTCTACGGCAGCAATTGAATCTTGTGTCGCTTTTTCCTTTGCAGCTTTTTCTTCAGCCGAAGGCCCGCAGGCAACGAATGCAGTTAAAGAAGTAACTGCAAGTAATAAGGATAATTTTTTCATTTGTTTTTATGTTTTTTTGGTTAACCGGTACAAAAGTAATTTTTTTTAATTTATACCGTTCATTAAAATCGATTTTCTACCTTTGTATTAATAAAAAGATTATTAACTAATTAATAAAGCATAACCCAAAAACTATGAAAAAACAAATCTTAAACACCTCCGGCCTTTTTATCCTGGCACTTTCTTTAACTTTTACAGGATGTAAAAAAGAAGACAAAGACACAACTAACCCTGTTGTTACAATGAATGGCCCTGCCACTATGTACGCACAGCAGAACAAAACGTATTCTGAGCCAAGCGCATCTGCAACTGACGATACTGACGGGTCGATCAACGTTAACATCTCCGGTACAGTAAACACTGCTGTTGTGGGCACCTACATTGTTACTTATACTGCGAAAGATGAAGCAGGTAACACAGGAACTGCAACAAGAACTGTGCATGTGGTGAACTTTGACGGTAACTACACGCTTGTACAAAGCGGCTGTACTGATCCGGGAGGAAACGGAACAGGAACTGCAATCGTTTCCGCATCAGGAACAACGGCTGCTAACCGCATCGACATCCAGAACTTCGGATTGTACTCTGCTGTAGTTGCAAATGCAATATTCAGCGGAAACAATATTTCTGTTGCACGCCAGGCATCTGCTACAGGTACTGCTGGTGACATGATCGAAGGTTCGGGAACAATCACCGGTACAGGAACAGCTACTGATCCGTTGAAATTTGTAATGCAGATCAAAGAAACAGATAATGCAGGAGTAGTATTCAACACAGGAACTGCTACCTTCACACACAACTAACCAGTTTTTCAATTAAAAAGAAGCCCGGCGACCAGGTCACCGGGCTTCTTTTTTTGCCCAAAGCAAGGAGCTGCCTCTTTATTCTGTACTTTTGAGCACTGGCCCCTATGAACCGCTCTAACCAATTCACCCTTTTAAAAAAGATAGTTGCACTGCTTGGCCTCTACACCATCTGCAGGCTGCTCTTCTATCTTTTTAACAGCGTGCATTTCTCCGGCTCCTTTTCCGAAAACCTGTTCCCAGCTTTCTTTTACGGCGTTTACTTCGACGCTTCCACCGTTATCCTTCTCAATTTTTTGTTCATTGCCCTTTTCCTCCTGCCTTTCTCCTTCCGGGAGAAAAAGGTTTGGCAAAGCCTGCTGAAATGGATCTTTGTGATCATCAACAGCCTGGCGCTCCTGGCCAACTGTGCCGACCTTGTTTATTTCCAGTTTACCCTCAAGCGCACTACTGCCGATGTGTTCAACTTTTTTAACGGAGGCATCGGCAACGACCTCTTCAGGCTGCTGCCGCAGTTTATGGCCGACTACTGGTATGTATTCATCATCTGGGCTGCCTTCACCTGGCTCCTGCTTGTAATTTACAGGCGCACCGGCGAAGTGAAGCCTATTGAATGGAACAGGAGGCAGTACATCCGGCAATCGCTGCTCCTGCTGCTGAACCTCGGGCTGGCGGTAATTATGTACCGCGGCGGCTTCCAGCTTCGCCCGATCGGGATCGTGAATGCGGGCGAGTTCGTGGAAAGCAAATATGTGCCGCTGCTGCTGAACAGCCCCTTTTCCATTTTAAAGACCATAGAGGTGCAGGGCATTGAGCCGAAGATCTATTATACGGATGAAAAGGAGATGAAAATGCTCATCAACCCGCATCACAAGGCTGAAAGCGGTGGCTTCAAAAAGCTGAACGTATTTGTGATCGCGCTGGAAAGCTTCTCTAAAGAATACATCGGCGCCATCAACGGACGCAAAACAGGCGATACGCCTTTCCTCGACTCGCTCATCGGCGAAAGCCTTGTGTTCACCAACGCTTTCGCGAACGGCAAGCGCTCCATCGAAGGCATCCCCGCCATTGTTGCGGGCATCCCTTCCTGGTCCGATGAAGCCTTTATCACCTCCCGCTACGGCAACAATGAAATTAATTCGCTGGCCAGCCTGCTGAAGGCGGAAGGCTACAGCACCTCCTTCTTTCACGGCGGCACCAACGGCACCATGGGCTTTGATGCATTTGCGGGGCTTGCAGGGTATGATCATTATTACGGGCGGACAGAATACAATAACGAAAAGGATTACGACGGCAACTGGGGCATCTGGGATGAGGAATTCCTCCAGTACACCGCAAAAATGACCGACAGGCAGCCTCAGCCCTTTTTCAGCACGGTGTTCACGCTCACTTCTCATCATCCCTACCCGATTCCGCCGAAATACAAAGGTAAATTTAAAGAAGGCGCGCTGGAGATCGACAAGACCATCCGCTACAGCGATTTTGCCCTGCAGCAGTTTTTTGAAACGGCAAAAAAAATGCCCTGGTTCAAAAACACGCTGTTTGTGCTGGCTGCCGACCATACCGGAATTTCGAATGACCCTTTCTTTGCAGGACGCCTGGGCAATTTCAGCATCCCGATCATTTATTATCTTCCCGGATCCGACCTGAAAGGTACCGACAGCACCTTCACGCAGCAGATCGATATTCTGCCCTCGGTGCTGGATTACCTCGATTACCCGAAGCCGTACTTTGCTTACGGGAACAGCGTATTCGATCCCGTTGCCAGCCATTACGCATTTACCTACAACAGCGGCTGCTATGAGCTGATCGAGAATTATTTTATTTCACAGTATGCCGATAACCGGGAAACGGACCTGTATTATTTTAAGAACGACAGCACGCTGAAAACGGATGTTCGCGGATTGCACCAGAACATGGTGATCTACATGGAACGGAAATCGCGCGCGATCATCCAGACCTACCAGCAAAGCATCATTAACAACAAAATGCATTAAGCGATACTATGAAAAAAACGATCTGTTTTATCGTAAATCCTATTTCAGGGATCGGGCGGCAGAAAGTGATCGAGAAGCTAATCGACGAGCAGCTCGACAGGACACTTTTTGATTACCGGATCGCTTACACGAAAGCGGCGCGGCATGCCATTGAGCTTGCGCGTGAAGCGGCCGCTGCCAATACCGATATAGTGGTTGCCGTGGGCGGCGACGGCTCCGTGAATGAGACCGCGAAAGGTTTGGTAGGCACTAACTCGGCCATGGCGATCATTCCAACGGGATCGGGGAACGGACTGGCAAGGCACCTGGGCATCCCGCTCGACCTGAAGAAGGCGATGCAGCTGATCAATGCAGGGAAAACAACCCGCATCGATTCCATCCGGATGAATGAAGAAACTTTTGTGAATGTAGCAGGTGTGGGATTTGATGCGCATATCGGCTGGGAATTCGCACGCTTCGGCAAACGAGGCTTCTCCTCTTACATCAAAGTGATCTGCCGTGAATTCCCAAAATACAAGGCGCAGGATTTCGAGCTGACCATCGACGGCAAAACACTCAGGAAGAACGCCTATCTGATCAGCTTTGCAAACGGCTCGCAATGGGGGAACAATGCATGGATAGCACCGACAGCCGATATTTCCGACGGGCTGATGGACATTGCCATTTTGCGGGATTTCAAATTGCTGGGCGGACTGGGGATCGGTTACCGGCTGTTCAAAAAAACGCTGCATAAATCATCGTATCTCGAGATCATCAAAGCAAAGGAAGTGATCGTGAAGCAGGCAGGCATTATCGCGCACATCGACGGGGAGCCGATCGAAACGGGGAATGAATTGAGAATAAAGGTAAATCCATTATCTTTGAAAGTAGTGATCGGTTAACTGTGATTCAACATGAGTAAAAAAAATAACAAGGACGGTTTTGTGTTTTCCACGAACAAGGACTTCCAATTCGAAAACAACGAGGAACAGCCTGCTGAGTCATTGCCTCCGCAGCAGCAGAACCTGAAGATCTTCCTCGACCGCATGGGAGGCGGAAAGCTGGTGACGCGCGTGAATGGCTTTATCGGCAGCGAGGCCGACCTTGAAACGCTGGGCAAGACCCTGAAGCAGAAATGCGGCGTGGGCGGCAGCGTGAAGAATGAAGAGGTACTGCTGCAGGGCGATCACCGCGACAAAGTATTAAAGCTGCTGACGGACCTGAATTACAAAGCGAAAAAAGCAGGCGGATAAAAATTACACAATGAAAAAATTACTACTCACCCTTTTATTAATACAAGCAGTTATCGTTTCCGCACAAACGGATTCCGCTGCGCTGAAAGACATCCAGGCATTCAGGAATGAGCTGGACCGCGAATACAAAACGCCGGGGGAATCGCCCTTAGCGGAAAAGGAGATCGCCGCATTCAAGGGGCACGACTTCTTCGCCGTGGATCTGAAATTCCGCGTTGAGGCAAAGCTCATCGTTACCGGGAACGAGAAGGAATTTAAAATGAAAACATCCACCGAAGCAAAGCGAGATTATGTAAAATACGGTGAATTGCATTTCAGCATTGATGGCAGGGATTATACATTAAACGTTTACCAGTCGCTCGACCTTCGCAAGCAAGAAAAGTATAAGGATTACCTGTTTGTGCCTTTCACCGATCTTACAACAGGCCATACAAGCTACGGAGGAGGCCGCTACATCGATCTGCGCATCCCGGAAGGCAACACGATCACCCTTGATTTTAACAAGGCCTACAATCCATACTGCGCGTATGCCACCGGCTACTCCTGCCCGATCCCGCCGAGAGAGAATTTTCTTGACCTGAAAGTGGAAGCCGGGATCCGGTACACGGGCGATCATTAAAAAAAGGATCATGAGATTTTTTCAAGCCTGCCTTTTTATCTTCTTCTTTTCAGCTGCTCATGCGCAGCAGGACTCCGCTTACTTTATCAAAGTGCATTTCCTGTACGGCTCTAAACCGCTGAAGAAATACAAAAGTACCGAAGCGAAATATTTCGGCGGCATCCACGGCGGGCATGTAAGCATCGAGGTGGACAGCATGGACTACGGATTTGTCCCCGAAGGAAAATTTCACATCTTCAACCACCGCGGATCATGCCACAGCGCCTTTATCACCCGTGCAACCCACAACCATGATCCATATAGCGACAACCAGAAAGTAACCACGTTCATCATTCCCGTTACCGCGGAGCAACACGACCAGCTGCTTCAGCTCGTAAGCGATTACTGCAGCAAGGTGCCTTATGATTACGCATTTCTCGGGATGCGCTGCGCGGCAGCAAGCCAGGATGTGCTTGGGAAGATCGGGGTGGTAAAGCCGCGGGGAAGGCTCTCCAACATTTACACCACCTTTTACCCGAAGAAACTCCGCAAGCGGATGTTCAGGCAGGCAAAGGAAAAGCACTACAAAGTGATCTCACGCGAAGGGCGGAAGACGAGGAAATGGGAAAGTGATTAACGGAGTACGTCATCCCTTGTATCTTTTAAATCCCCCCTCGTTATAAGAAGCAAATGCTTTCATGAAACGCTTTTTACCATTTTTTTTATTTCTGCTAGCATTCAGCTCCCTGGCACAGGATACCTCAAAGATCCTTCGCCCCGAAGCGCGCTACCGGCATTCGCTTGGCGGCCGCAAATGGGGCATCGGGCTGGGAAATAACCCGCCCATTTACTCGGGGCTGAAATTCAATTTCCGGAATGAGAACTCGATCACCAATGGCATCAACCTTACCTGCATCTCTTCTTCCGACCACAACTATCCCTGCAGCACAAACGGGATCAACATCAGCCTCCTGTTCCTTGAGCAGAAAGTCCTGAATGGCATCGGCATCACTCCTTTCTGGATCAGCGTCGACAATAAAATGAACGGCATCTTCGCAACAGGATTTATCAGCGATACCGACACCCTGAACGGGATCGGCCTTACGGGGCTGGTGCATCTTTCGGGTAATGTGATCAACGGAATTTCGGTTGCAGGGCTGGATGTTACAAGCGACAACATTAACGGGATCGGGATCGGCGGGATTGTTTGTATCGCCGACGACACACATAACGGCATTTCAATTGGCGGCATCTTCTCCGGCGCAGAGACCATGAACGGGATCATGGCTGCCTTAGTAACCAAATCGCAATGCACACGCGGGATTCAGCTTGGCTTGGTGAACACCTGCACATTTATGCAGGGCATGCAGCTGGGGCTCATCAACGTGATCAGGGAGAATCCCCGCTGGTGCAGGGTAATGCCTTTCATTAATTTTCATATCCGGAAATTTGTACCAAGGATCGATACCGTTACCGATGGAAATTACCTGGTGGTAACGCGGTACCAGCTCGACAATCGCACATTGCGCGCCGTTGAAACATGGGACAAGCAACTGTTTGATTCGATCAAACCCTTCGATACTAAAAAAGCGTTCTACCACAAACAGAAACCGACAGAAAAATTTCAGCTTCATCAAACCGGCCCCTGCAATGGAAGAGAAGCCTCGTATGATGAAAGAGGAAGGTTGCTGCAGGAGGTTATGTATGCCGCGGATACGCTGCAAAGCAAAAGGAGCATCAGCTACACGCCTTACAACGAGCAGCGGATAAGCTACCTGCATGATTCGGTGACTGAAACCTGGATTACCAAAAATGAAGATACGCTTGAATATACGCGTACAGTGGGAGGAATACAGGTGAGCAAAAAAACGAAACAGGAAGATTACATGAATGAGGTGTACGATTACATGGTAATTGAGAAGGGAAAAACAAACGATTATCGCGTTTACAACGGAGAGAACATCATCGAAAAGCATAAGGAGCTGGGAGAGCTTCGCCTGTTAAAAGGCGATACGCTACAGGACGAACCTGCGTTTTTCTGGAATTTCACAGTCGGGGAAGATCTCTGGACGGAGGATATAGAGCCCTGCTTTAAGGACAATATCGCTTTCTATACGAACGGTAAAGGCAGGCTGAAAGGCCTTGGATACATCAGTAAGGATTCTTCTGTTTTCAAAAAGATAATTTACTATAATTACAGGAAAGGTAAAGTCAGAAGGCGGGCGCTATACACGAAGACTGCGAAAATTGATACGAGCTATTACAGGAGCGGAAAGATATCAGTATTTGAAAACGACTCTACTGTCATCAGGTTCAACAGGCGTGGAAAGGTGATTCGCCAAGACGTTTACGAGGGCGGCCATTATAAGACCTTTAAAAAAGGAAAATTAACATATAGCAGTAGTGAAGACTGCTTCAGAAGCTTTTACAGGAACGGAAAGCTCAAGCGGGAACATAACCGCTGGGGTAATAATACTTACTCAAAACAATGCTTCCGCAGGAACGGCAGCCTTAAAAAAGAAGAATCGGAAGAGTTCCCCGTACGCATTAAAAGATATTACAGGAAAAACGGAAGCTTAAAGAGACAAAAGCGTTATGAGCATAACAAGCTGGTGCTGATCACTCCGTCGCGATAGTTGCTACGATAGCACCTTGCTCTTCTCCAGCACCTCCTTATACAATTCCTCGTACATCGGCAGGATCCTCGAGATCTCGAATTTCTGAGCCTGCTCGTAAGCATTTGCCTTGAAGCGGTTCAATGTTGCATCGTCCTTCAGTATGCTGATCGCATTTTTCGCCATCTCCTCCACATCGCCTACATTGCTCATGTAACCGGAATAACCATTGGTGTTCACTTCCGGCAATCCGCCCGAATTGGTGGAGATCACAGGCACTTTCGCAGCCATCGCCTCCAGCGCCGCCAAGCCGAAGCTTTCTGTTTCGGAGGTGAGCAGGAACAGGTCGGCAATGCTCAATACCTGTTCGGGATTTGTGATCTTTCCGAGTGAACGGATATCGCTGCAGGTATCCAGCTCGCGGCAAAGCTTTTCAATGCTCGGCCTTTCGGGGCCGTCGCCCACAAGGATCAATTTCGATGGGATCACTTTTCTCACCTTGTCGAACACGCGCAGCACATCCTCCACCCGCTTCACTTTCCTGAAATTGGAAACATGGATGAGCAGGCGCTCACCGTTGGGCGCATACATTTTTTTCTGGCATTTGCTGTTCGCTTCAAACTTATAATCGTCGAGACAGATAAAATTCGGGATCACTTTGATCTCCTTCTTTACATTCGGGAAGTTGATGTAGGTATCCTGCTTCAGGCTTTCCGAAACGGATGTAACGGCATCGCTCTGGTTGATCGCAAAGGTAATGGCCGGCTCAAAGGAAGGGTCCTTGCCAACGAGGGTAATATCGGTGCCGTGCAGCGTGGTGATAAACGGTATGTGGATGCCCTGTGAGGCGAGGATCTGCTTCGCCATGTACGCCGCGGAAGCGTGTGGGATCGCATAATGCACATGCAGCAGGTCGAGCTTCTCGTATTTCACAACATCCACCAGCTTGCTCGACAGCACCAGCTCGTATGGCTGGTATTCAAACAGCGGGTAATCGGAAACCGATACCTCGTGATACACCAGGTTCTCAGAAAAATATTCGAGCCTTACCGGCTGGCTGTACGTAATAAAATGAACCTGGTGGCCTTTTTCAACCAGCGCCTTTCCTAATTCGGTGGCCACCACTCCACTCCCGCCAAAGGTGGGATAGCAAACAATTCCTATTTTCATATTACAGAGAATGAGTTTTTACGAAATTAACTAATAAACCATAAAGTCCTGCAATTGTTCTGCAGGGCATCTGAAATCACGAAATCTGCCGGAATAAAACGATTAAAAAAATAGCCGTACCTTTGCAGCCGATAAAACGTGAAAATAACATGACGAATTTACATAATTCATCTATGGCCTTTCCGAAACGCTTTACTCAAATGAAAATTAGTTCGTTTCGCTTTCTGCTGCTGCTCTGTTTCGCTGTCCTCTGCCAGCCGAAGAGCCTCAGGGCACAGTCGTCGCTCTACATGCCCGCTGCCACCAACTGGGTGGCTGTAGGCGATCTCGACGTACCGGGAAACCAGCTCACGGTTGAAGCCCTGATCTATTATACCGGCGCCTCCGTCGACATTGTTTCCAAGCATACCAATCCCGGCGATGTGAATTACCTGCTGCGCATCGGGAGCTTTGAGATCACCACTACTTCCGGCTTTGCCGCTTTCGGGGGCGTTGCCGCCGCCGGCGTTTCCATTGTTCCCAACAGGATGTACCATGTAGCGGCCACATACGATGGCGCGATGCTCAGGTATTATGTGAATGGTTGCCTTACCGGGCAAATGCCATGGACCGGCACCATGGTGCAGAACAACCTCATTACCGCCATCGGGAACATGTCGAGCTGCCAGTGCGAGCAGTTCACAGGCTATATCGACGAGGTGCGCATCTGGAATGTAGCGCGCACACAGGCGCAGATCTCTGCGAATATGCTCAACCTGCCGAGCCCGACCACCCAGCCCGGACTGCTTGGCTACTGGAAATTCGACGGCAGCCTTACCAACCTGCAGGGTAACACGGCATTCGACGGCGTTGCGATGGGCGCACCGCTATTCCAGCAGGTGCCTTTGCCTTATCCATCCGCCCTGCACGAAAGCGTAACCAGTTCCAACCCAGTATGCGCTGGCGATGCCGGCGGCGTGATCAATGTTTCCGCTACCGGTTATTATACGCCGTATGAATATTCACTCGATGGCGTTACCTACGGCTCATCTCCGGTTTTCTCCGGCCTCTCCGCCGGAAATTATACCGTTTACACCCGCCCGCAGAACAACAGCGGCTGCGCGGTTTCATCAGCCATTACCATCACCGACCCTGCTGTGCTGAACCCTAATCTTACAAGCAGCAATGTTACCTGCAATGGCGCAGCCAACGGCACAGCGGCAGTTGCGCCTTCCGGTGGCGACGGGCCCACATATCACCAATTGTGGCAGCCCTCTTTAAGCACGGCGACAAGCATTTCCGGGCTTGCAGCGGGAAATTATTCGGTAACGGTGATCGATACCTGTAGGGCAGCGGGCCCGGAGCTGGTTACCAACGGGCATTTCGAGGACGGCAATACAGGCTTTAGCACCGGGTACAACTGCTGCGCAGGCGGGCCGGGGAATTATGCGGTGGATGTTGACCCATCGTTTTACAATGCAGGACATTCCGGTTCCGGCTATGGCGGCGGCGGGAATTACCTGATCGGTGATGGCAGCACGGTTGCAGGAACCAGCATCTGGTGCCAGAGCATCGCGGTAACACCGAACACGTATTATACACTCTCCGCATTTGTAGCATCTAATTATACAACTGCCCTTGCGGTTATTGAATTCGATATCAACGGAATCCCGGTAGGTACAGTGAATGCGCCGGCAACCACCTTTACCTGGGATCCTTTTCAAACCGTATGGTTCTCAGGCGCCAGCACATCGGCCAACATCTGTATCATCGATCAGAATACCATCAGCGGCGGTAACGATTACGGGATCGATAACATCTCGTTTAAATCCTGCACAAGCTGTACCGCCACCGCGCCTTTCACCATTACAGAACCGCCCGCGTTAACGGCAAACATTACCGCGCAAACAAACGTTTCCTGCAACGGCGGCACAAACGGAAGCGCTACAGCGGCTGCCAATGGCGGAACACCGGGCTACACGTATTCATGGAACACTTCGCCGGCACAGGCGGGCGCAACGGCGACCAACCTTTCCGCAGGAACTTATACGGTAACCGTAACCGACCTGAATTTATGCACGGCTACAGCAACGGTGACCATTACCGAACCGCCTGCATTAACGGTAAGCATCAGCGCGCAGACCAACATTTCCTGCAATGGCGGAAGCAACGGAGCGGCCACAGCTGCCGGAAACGGCGGAGCTCCGGGCTACACCTATTCGTGGAACACATCGCCTGTGCAAAACGGGATCTCAGCAACGGCTTTATCAGCGGGCACTTACACGGTAACCATCAGCGATCTTAACTCCTGCACATCAACCGCAACGGTAACGATCACAGAACCTACGGCAGTAAGCGTGAGCATCAGCTCTCAAACCGATGTAAGCTGCAACGGCGGCAACAATGGCAATGCCACCGCTGCCGGCAATGGCGGCACTCCGGCCTATGCTTACTCATGGAATACAAGTCCGGTACAGCTTACCGCAACGGCAAGCAGCCTGGCCGCAGGAACATACACCGTAACCGTAAGCGACCAGAACTCCTGCACATCCACCGCCACGGTTACTATTACCGAGCCGACAGGCATGAGCCTGAACATCAGCTCGCAAAACAATGTATCCTGCAACGGCGGCACTAACGGCGATGCTACAGCCCTTGCCAATGGCGGCGCACCGGCATACACGTATTCATGGAACACCAGCCCCGTGCAGGCAACGGCAACAGCGAGCAACCTCGCCGCAGGAACCTACACGGTTACTGCAACGGATGCCAATTCCTGCTCTGCAACCACCACCGTTACCATCACGGAGCCAACAGCGCTGACGCTTTCACTTGATACAAAAACAAACCCTGCCTGCAACGGCACTTCAACAGGCAGCATTTATACACTTGCTGCCGGAGGAACGGGCGCTTATACATTTGCATGGTCGCCCAACGTTTCCACTGCCGATTCAGCCACGGCCATTGCAGCGGGAAGCTACACGATCACGGTAACAGATGCTAACTCCTGCACGGCAAGCTTAACGGAAGCGATCGCCGACCCTCCGCTGCTTACAGTAAACGCAGGAACGGACGTGAGCATCTGCAGGGGGCTTACCACTAACCTGAATGCATCGGCAGGCGGCGGAACAGCTCCATACAATTATGCATGGAGCAACGGGCCGCTTACCGCTTCGCAAACCGTGCAGCCGCTCACTACAACCACATACACCATCAGCATTTCCGACGCGATGAATTGCAGCGCTTCCGACAGTATGATCGTAACCGTGTTCCAGCCTGCTGTGATCGATCTTGGAAATGACACGGCCATTTGCCAGGGCGATGTGCTCACGCTAAATGCAGGCCCGGGCTTCTCTTCCTATACCTGGCAGAACGGAACAACAGCGCAGACTTTAAATGCCTCTTTCCCCGATATGTACTTCGTTACCGGGATCGATCCGAATGGTTGTATCGTGAAGGATACGATCGTGATGAATGTGAACCCGCTCCCGGTGATCGGACTCGCGGATACGTTGCGGATCTGTCCGGGCACCACCGCCACGCTTACTGCAAATCCCGGCTATACCAACTATGCATGGAACACGGGCGCTGTTACTTCTTCCATTACGGTGAATGCACCCGGACTGGATAAAGTGATCGTGCAGGACGCGAATGGCTGCATTAATGCAGATTCAACAGTTGTATTGTTTTATCCTATCCCACAGTTACAGTTTTCCGTGTTCCCCGTAAAAGGCTGCGACCCGCTGTATGTAAGCACGCAAAACACCTCGATATTGAATGGCTCCACTATTCAGAGCTGGGACTGGCAGATAGGGCCGAACAACCTGAATGATACGGCGCCGGTAACGGTGCTGAATGGTGCAGGCATATACAATGTCTCGCTGCAGGCTACCACCGACAAAGGCTGCATAGTGGATACGCTGCTCACAAATTACATTGAAGTGTACCCGACACCGCAGGCGATCATTGTGCCAGAAGCGCTCGAATATGAATTGTACGACGATTACATTAACATCAGCAATCAATCATTACAGTCCGATTTTTACACATGGTCGCTTTACGGCGATTCACTCACCAATACGGCTGATTTTGTATACCCGGTCACCGACACAGGCGCCTATTACTTCCAGCTGCTTGCTGTAAACCAATACGGCTGCAAGGATTCCACGCAGGTGACGATCACGGTGAACCCGAGCTACGCGATCTTCTTCCCGGATGCATTCACGCCGAATGATAACGGCAACAATGACAAGTACATGCCGAAAGGCTACGGCATCAAGGAATACGAGCTGCTGATCTTCGACCGATGGGGCAACATGATGTTCAAATCAAACGACATCACGGTTGGCTGGGACGGCACTTACAAGAACAACCTTCCCTTCCGGGATGTGTATGTTTACAAATGCAGGATCAGGGATATCAAAGGCGATCCGCATTATTATTACGGGCATATAACGCTGGTGCAGTAATAAAAACGAAGAATTTACTACGTTGAGTAAAAAGGCCAACATACCAATAAAAAAAGGGACAGTAAAAAGAACTACGGTGCCCAAGAGATTAACTATAATGATTTCTTCAACCGTTTATGGTGCTGAGGCTGATTTAGATCAAATTGCAGCCATCCTTCGGCAACAGTTTGGTTATAATGTGCTAATGTCAAAGGAAGGTAGCATTTATGTTCCTGCAGGTTTTACACCGGAGGAGGCATGTTTAAAAGCTGTAAATGATTGTCATTTATTCTTTGGAATCATTTTCCCCCGTTATGGCTCAGGAATTACCCATAAAGAGTTTTTAGAAGCAAATCGACTTAATAAACCCCGATGGTTTATTTCTCATGAAAGAATCGAATATCTAAGAAAGTTGTTACAACCAAAGATGTACACGAAGAAGGGTATAAGAAAAAAGTTTTCAATTCCTAAAACAACTGTGTTAGATAGTATTAAAGTTGTAGATATGTATAATGATGTAAAAGCCAATTGGGTTCAATCATTTACGCAACTCAGTGAAGTCATGATTTTTTTAGAGACTCAATTCGGAGATATGCAAAAACGAATTGACGAATTAAAGAATCTAAATAAGTAAAAAATGAAAGAAGAGCAACTTATAAAAGATCTGATCAAAGATGGTGAAAGTGAACAACTGGAATTTCAGGAATCGCTTCGGAGAAACAAAATAGCGGAAGTGCTTTGTAGTTTTTTAAATGGCAAAGGAGGACGCATTTTAGTCGGTGTAACAGATGCTGGCGAACCTATTGGAGTTTTAAATGCAAAAACCAATGCAGAACAGTTACAAACATTTTTACTTTCTGCTATAGTACCCGAATCTCCTGTCACTATAAGCATTGAGAAGGTTAATAAGAAAAATTTACTTTTATTAAAGGTTTATGGTGGTTCCAAACAACCTTATTTGTTCGATGGAAGCATCTATTACAGACTTGCAGATCGGACAGTAAAAGCTACATCGCAGCAGATTTCCGAATTAATCCACGGACGCCAAAAATCGGAATTACACTGGGAACGACAACCTGCATTGGGTGTGGATTTAAAGGATTTAGACCAAAAACTCATTCTTTCGATCATTAAAGAATCACGAGATAATCACAGGGGAAACTTTAAGGGTAATGATATAATTGATTTTCTATCCAATTATGGGTTGTATCAAAACGGAGCATTCACAAATGCCTGTATTGTTCTTTTTGCCAAAACTCCTTCTAAATACCTTCCTCAGGTTCGGGTACGATTAACCGAATACGGAGAAGGAAAAACCGGCAATGCGTTACTGAGGGATGAAATACTTGAAGGTAATCTCTTTACGATCCAGGATAAGCTGGAAAGGTATGTTGAAAATTTAGGAATTCGGAGCGTATTTGATAAAAAACGATGGAAAAGGATTGATTTTAAGTTTCCACCCAAGGCTTTACAGGAAGGGATTATTAATGCTTTAATGCATAGGGATTACAGTAGTCATTCCAGCAGTGTTTCAATTGGTATTTACCTTGATAGCGTTGTTATTTCAAATAGTGGCCACTTACCTGATGATTTAAAAGTAAGTGAATTGAAGAAAAGTCATCGTTCACACCCTGTTAATCCTGATATAGCACACATTGTCTTTCTAAAGGGGCTTATTGATAAATTAGGCAGAGGCACGATAAGGGTTATTGAGCTTTGTAAACAAGAGGGATTAAGGGATCCTGACTGGAAAGACACCATTGATGGTGTTACTCTTACATTTAATGGACCTAAAGCATTAGCAGCTAAAAAGTCTCATAAAAATGATGGTGTAAATGATGGTGTAAATGATGGTGTAAACAGCCTTATTGATGATGGTGTAAATGATGGTGTAATTGATGGTGTAAGTGATGGTGTAAGAGTAGAGATAATGAAGATCGTAGATCTAATTCTTACTAAAGAAGGAACTAACGCCTTAGATATTACTACTTATGGTGGAAAGTCTAAGCCAACTATAGAAAGATATCTAAGAATTGCGAAAGAAGTTGGAATAATCGAATTTAAAGGAGCCTCAAAGACAGGTGGGTATTACCTGACAAAGAAGATGAAAGCTAAAGTGAAACATTAAAAGTCTATTCTACTTCACCGCATCATAAATCACCTGGTGAATTTTCCCGCGAATCCCCGACTTCGCCAGCTTGTTATCATCCGCATCGGGGTACACCCTGTTCGAAAGGAAAATATAAACAATGCCGCTCACGGGATCTGCCCATGCCATAGTGCCTGTAAAGCCGGTATGTCCGAAACTTTCCGGAGATACGCACAGGCAAACCGGACTTTCTTTTCCTGCTGTCATTTCCGGCTTGTCGAAGCCCATTCCCCTGCGATTACCGAAGCAATACTGGCATTTTGTAAATTCCCTTACGGTTAACGAATCGATGTAACGCTTTCCGCCGTACGTTCCGTAATTCATGTAGAGCTGCATCAGTACGGCAAGGTCGTTCGAGTTGGAGAACAATCCGGCGTGGCCGCCCACACCGCCTAACATGGCAGCGCCCTGATCGTGCACATCGCCATGCACCAGCTGCTTGCGGAACTTCGCATCAAACTCTGTAGGAACAATTCTGTTGAGGTCAAAATATTCCCTCGGCTTGTAGCCCATTGTGCTCAATCCAAGCGGCGCATAAAATGTTTTTCTTACAAATTCATCTTCCGGCATTCCCTCCTCCTTCTCGATAATGCGGCGGATGTAATAATAGCCAAGGTCGCTGTACAGGTAATTACCGGCTTCCTTCAGCGGTGATTCCGCGATCTGCTTATAAATGGAATCCTCGTAATTTTTGCTGATGTACAAATTTTCCGCAACGCGCCTGCTGTAAAAATCATTCGGCGTTTTGTTGTAGATCCCTTCTTTGTACTCTCCTGTTTTCTGAACTGTTTTTGTCCAGAAAGGGATCCAGTCTTTCAGCCCGGCCTGGTGCGCCATCATTTCGCGGATCACGATGTTTTGCTTGTTTGTGCCTTCCAGCTCGGGAAGATACAGGCACAGGCGCTCATCCACATTCACCTTGCCTTCATCCATCATCTTCATGAGGCTCGGCGTGGAAGCCGCGATCTTCGTAACGGAAGCAAGGTCGTACAGGTCGGTGTTCTTCACTTTTATTTTATTTTCATAGGTATGATACCCGAATGATTTCTGGTAAAACACTTTTCCGTTCTTCGCCACCAGGATCTGGCAGCCCGGGTACACCTTGTCTTTGATGCCTTTCATGGCAATGCTATCGATCTTATTCAGCAGCGCCACATTCGCGCCCAGCTCTTCCGGGATGGTGTATTTGAAACGCACGGCTTTGGTCTGGATCCCTATGCCCAGCTTAAAATAATTGCTTGCGGTCACCGGGAGCTTTCCGCTTGCGCCCACTCCGCCAAAGATCAGCTGTGCCGCATAGCCCTGGCTGAAATCATTATCCTCGTAGCTCATGATCAGCGCATCCGCATACTGCAGGCTGTCGATCTTTGCAAGGATGTACGGGTTTGCGGAAACATTCACGATCACTTTGTTCTGTTTCATTAAAGCGCTCAGCATTGCCTTTACGCGGGGCGTCAGCCCGAAATCCTTATCTGGCTTGTTGTTGGTATTGTTTAAATGCACGATCACCAGGTTATAATTCTTCAGCTGTGCCAATGCGCTGTCGAAAGCAGGTTGCTTTGCATCTTTATCGATCCCGAAATGTGTGATGGCCGAATAATTTTCGAGCGTGCTTTGAAAAACATTCTGCTGCTTGTACCCTAATGAAAGCGATGCGATCTTCAAGGTATCAAGACCCTGCAGCGGGATGAGATTATTTTTATTTTGCAGCAGGGTCAATGATGCTTCCGCCAGCTTCCGGTTCAACAGCTCTGCCTGCGGGGTATTCAGGTCAGCATACAGATTCTTCATCTTCACTTTCTGGTAATGATCAAGGCCTGCCCATTGCTTCACCAGCAATATTTTCATGCAGCGCTTATCAATTTCCTCCTGCGAAATTTCACCGCGTTCGATCGCAGCTTTGATTTCCTTAATGCTTGTAGGCACATCTTCCGGGAACAGCAGCACATCATTCCCTGCGATCAGCGCTTTCACATCCACCTCCCCGGGCTTGTAAAATTTGCTCACGCCTTTCATGTTAAGCGCATCCGTAAAAATAAGGCCTTTGAAGCCGAGCGTATCTTTCAACAATCCTGTTACAATTTTTTTCGTGAGCGTGGAAGCCTGGTTCCGCGTGGTATCCAGCGCGGGAATGCTCAGGTGCGCTACCATCATGCTGCCGAGCCCGTTCTTGATCAGCTCCTTGAAAGGAAATAATTCAAGCGTATCCAGCCGTGCTCGTGATGATTTGATCGTTGGCAATGTTTTATGCGAATCGCTGTCGGTATCCCCATGCCCCGGAAAATGCTTGCCGCAGGCCAGCACGTGATTGTCCTGCATACCCTTCATGTACATCATCGCTTTGCGCGTCACATTGTATTTGTCTTCACCGAAAGAGCGGTTGCCGATCACGGGATTCAGCGGGTTGTTGTTGATGTCGATGTCGGGCGCGAAATTCACCTGCATGCCCAAACGCTTTGTCTGACGAGCGATCTCCACGCCCATCTCATACACGAGGCTGTCGTCCTGGATCGCTCCCAGGGTCATCTGCCTCGGGAACTTTGTGGTGCTGTCGAGCCGCATCGCCAGTCCCCACTCCGCATCCATCGAGATCAGCAAAGGAACTTTTGCGCCCGACTGGTAGCTGTTTGAAAGCATCGCCTGCCGCAACGGGCCGCCCTGGAAGAAGATCAGCCCGCCGATCTTGTATTCATTCACGAGCATTTTTATTTCCTTCACATGCGCTTTGTCCTTGTTGGAGTATGCCGCCACCATGAACAGCTGCGCAATGCGCTCATCGGGGCTCAGTGTTTTGAATACCGAATCCGCCCAGCGCGTATTGCCGGTATAGAAAGGAGGATCGCCCGGGGTCTCGGGGCCCTGTTTGGGTATAAAGCTGACAAGCACAATGGTAACGAGGGAAAATATAGCGAAAGAGAGCTTCTTCATCAATGAATTAAAATTACAGGGATCAACAAAATATTTCATGCTAAAATTACCTGTAATACAACGTTTTCACGCCGCTCATATTTTAACTTTTCAACTTTGGAATGTTAATTTAATATAAAAGCGGAACACCGCAGATTACAAGGATTTGCAGAGATTTGTGAAGGATGTGAGTTGGTAGTCCGGAGTTGGTAGTCCGGAGACGGTTTTAATAGCGTCAGTTCGAGTAGCGAGGAACGAGCATATCGAGAACAAGCCCACCCGCTTTCTCGATACTCTCCCTTCGGTCGAACTCGAAATGACACCGCGCAAACTGCACACTACATGCTAATTCGTACCAATTCGCTATTCGTAAATCCGTACAGATTCGTTATCCGTACAGAACATTCGTATTAATTCGTTATCAGAACAAATGTTCAAAAAGCTTTTCAGCGTCATGGTGCTCATGATCAGCGTGCTTACGGTGAACCTGCTCACAGGCTTCATCACCGACCGCATCGTGCATTACAAGCTCGGACTGAACCCTTACAAGTTCACAGCCCTCGCTATGCTGGTCCTGGTGTTCATCCTGGTGCCCGCCTACAGCTTCATGAGCTCCAAGATCGAGATCATGGTGGCGCGCATCCTTTTGTCCGGCAGCAATTCCTTCGGCCGCACGCTGGGCCTGCTCCTTTCCTTCGGCATTATTTTCAGCATCCTTTTCGCCATTTATCTCCATGAATGGTTCGGGATCAGCATCATCGAAAGCCTTTCTTCCAGCCTTTTTCAAGGAAAATGATCAGTTCCTGAGTTTGTTACGTCCACGCCCCCTCTCCTTTGGAGAGGGGATGAAGGGGTGAGGTATTTTTTCGTATTTTTGCAGGAAATCCCGCTATGCCCGACATTATCCAACTATTGCCCGATTCAGTCGCCAACCAGATCGCCGCCGGCGAGGTGGTGCAGCGCCCTGCATCCGCGGTAAAAGAGCTCATGGAGAATGCCCTCGACTCCAAAGCCACGAAAGTGCAGCTGATCGTGAAGGATGCGGGAAAAACGCTGATCCAGGTGATCGATAACGGCTGTGGCATGAGCGAGACGGATGCGCGCATGAGCTTTGAGCGTCATGCCACTTCCAAGATCCGGAAGGCGGAAGACCTCTTTTCAATACGCACTATGGGATTCCGCGGCGAAGCGCTTGCATCCATCGCCGCTATTGCGCAGGTGGAAATGAAGACGAGGCGCGCTGACGACGAGATCGGCGTGCGAATAGAGATCGAGGCCAGCGAGGTAAAATTGCAGGAAGCCTGCAGCACACCTGTGGGAACCAGCATCTGCGTAAAAAATCTTTTTTATAACATCCCGGCCCGGAGGAATTTCCTCAAGACCGATTCGGTGGAGCTGCGCCATATCATTGAAGAATTCCAGCGCGTTGCCATTCCAAACCCCGACATTGCATTTACCCTGCATCATAATACCACCGAGATCTTCAACCTGCCTGCGGGAAACCTCAAGCAGCGGCTGATGAGCGTCTTCGGCAGCTCTTACAACACGCGCCTTGTGCCGGTTGAAGAGAACACACCTATCGTGAACATTAAAGGATTTGTGATCAAGCCCGAGTTTGCAAAAAAAACACGGGGTGAGCAATTCTTCTTCCTCAATAAAAGGTTCATCAAGAACGGCTACCTGCACCATGCCGTGCAGGCTGCGTTTGATCAATTGCTGCCGGCCGACAGCTTTGCCTCGTATTTCCTGATGATGGATGTGGACCCGAAAAGCATCGACATCAACATCCATCCTACAAAAACGGAAGTGAAGTTCGAGGATGAAAAAGCAGTGTATGCCTTTTTACGCTCTACTGTGAAGAAATCGCTCGGGCAGTTCAACATTGCGCCCAGCCTCGATTTCGACCAGGAAGCGCACATGTACAACATGCCGCTGAAGCCTGTGGATGGCATCATCAGGGCACCGACCATCAAGGTGAACCTCGATTACAACCCCTTCAAAACGGAAGCGCCCGTTCCGAAGAATAAGAATTATACCGAAAGGGAGATCTCCAACCGCGCCAACTGGGGCAAGCTCTACGAGCAGCACATTGAAAAAGAGCCGGAGATGGAGGTTCAGAAGAACGAAACACAGCAGTCGGTTCATTCCGATTGGGACAACCTTTCGCACGAGAGCAATAAAAAAACAGCTTACCAGCTGCACAACAAATACATCCTGTCGCACATCAAAACAGGGTTTATGGTGATCGACCAGCAGGGCGCGCACGAGCGCATCTTGTACGAGCGCATCATGGAAAGCCTTGAAAAGCACCAGTCGGCTACGCAGCAGGAGCTGTTCCCGAAAACGCTGGAGCTGAACCCGGCCGACTTTGCATTAGTGAAAGACCTTGAGCCGGAGATCAAAGCAATGGGCTTCGACATCAGTGAATTCGGCAAGAATACATTTGTGATCCACGGGATCCCGGCAGATACATCCGATCACGATCCGGCGGCATTGCTGGAAGGGCTGATCGAAAATTACAAGCAGAATTTACAGGAGCTGCGGTCCGACAAGCGCGAGAACCTTGCACGCTCCATGGCATACAACATGGCTGTGAAATCGGGCAAGGAGCTGAAGGCGGAAGAGATGGGCGCGCTGATCGATGAGCTGTTTGCCTGCAAGATGCCATACAGCACGCCGGGCGGAAAGCCAACGGTGACCACCTTTTCACTGGACGACCTTGACAGGCGGTTTAAAAAGTAGAACGAATCAATGGACAACAACGCAATAAAGAATTTAAAAGAGGCGCTTGCCTTTTCACCCGACAATGTGCCTCTGCGCCTTCACCTCGCAGAGATGCTGCTGCATGCCGAAAATTATGCGGAAGCGGAAGAGCAGTACAAGCTACTCATTGAGCTTTCGCCAAAGAACCAGCAGGCGAAATGCGGGCTGGCAAAAGCCTGCTACCTGCAGAATAAATTATCGCTCGCCTATGTGATCCTCGAAGAGCTTTGCCACCGCGATGATACCACAGCCGAATACCACGTGATGTTTGCAAAGGTGCTGATCAAGGAAGGCATGAAATCCGAAGCGCAGGAGCAATACAAAATTGCTACCGATAAAGAGCCGATGACCACCGATCCCGAGCTGGATGCGCTGTTCAAAGTGCCGATGGGCGACTTTGACGACATGGATGATGAAGAGCAGGATTCATTCGGAAACAAATCATACCTCGAAAAGCCGAGCACCACATTCAAGGATGTAGGCGGCATGAACAAGGTAAAAGAGGAGATCCAGCTGAAGATCATTTACCCGCTTACACACAGCGAGCTGTACAAGGCTTACGGAAAAAAAGCAGGCGGCGGAATTTTGCTGTACGGCCCTCCCGGATGCGGAAAAACACACATTGCAAGGGCTACGGCGGGAGAGATTAATGCAAAGTTCATCAACGTGGGCATCAATGATATTCTCGACATGTGGATCGGCGGAAGCGAAAGAAAGCTGCACGAAATTTTTGAGCTTGCACGCAAAAGCAAGCCCTGCGTATTGTTCTTCGATGAAGTGGATGCGCTTGGCGCGAACAGGTCGGACATGAAGAATTCGGCAGGAAGGCACCTGATCAACCAATTCCTCAGCGAGATGGACGGCATTGAAGCCTCCAACGACGGCGTGCTGGTGCTCGCAGCAACCAATGCGCCATGGCACCTCGATCCGGCATTCAGAAGGCCGGGCCGGTTCGACCGGATCATCTTTGTGCAGCCGCCCGATGAAAGCGCACGCGAACAGATTTTAAAGATCCAGCTGAAAGACAAGCCGGTGAAGGATATTTCCATCAGCGATATTTCCTCGCGCACAAAAGAATTTTCTGGCGCCGACCTGAAATCGCTCATTGATGTGGTGGTGGAGAAAAAGCTCATTGAATCATTTAAGAACGGCACCATCGAGCCGATCACCACCAAGGATATTACCGGCTCCATCGCACAGGTGAACCCTTCCACCAAGGAGTGGTTCACCATCGCAAAGAACTATGCGCTGTACGCGAATGAATCAGGCTTATACAACGACATTCTCGATTACTTAAAGATCAAAAAATAAGATGCCCGAAGAACAACAGATCAAAAGGGCGCAGATCCTTTTTTCCCAGAAGAGATTCGCTGATGCTGAAAAGGAATTCGGGCAGCTGATCTCGGGCAACCCGCATAAAGCCTATTACCACTGCATGCTTGCGCTGTGCTCCCTTTACCAGCTCAAGTTCGATCAGGCAGAGAAGCATGCGCAGGAAGCCATCGGCATCGAGCCTTCCTCCTCTTTCCCTTTTTACGTTTCATCGCTTGTTTATTTCAACCAGCGGAAGATCGATCAAAGCAAAACGATGATCGATAAAGCCATTGAGATCGATCCATTCGATGCGAACTATTTCAGCGTGTCCGCTTCCATCTGGCTTGCGAAAAAGGAATGGGCGCTTGCCCTGCAGAAAGCCAATGAAGGGCTCGCGGTCGACTCCGAGCACATTGATTGCCTCAATGCAAGGGCCAAAGCGCTGATCAAGCTCGACGACAGGAATGCCGCCTACGAAACGATCAATGAAGCATTGTATTTCGATCCGCAGAACTCGTACACGCATGCCAACCTCGGCTGGGGGCTGATCGAAAAAGGCGATTATAAAAAAGCGCTGGACCATTTCAAACAATCGCTCTCCATCGACCCTACCAACAAATATGCGAAGGCCGGACTGGTGGAAGCGCTGAAAGCGAAATACTGGTTCTACCGGATGTTCCTGCGCTATGCCTTCTGGATCAGCAACATGAAATCGAAGGCGCAATGGGCGATCCTTATCGGCTTTTACGTGGGCTCGCATGTGCTGCGCGCCATCGGCGAAAGCTTTCCGCAGCTGGAAGTGATCACCACCCCGCTCGTGATCCTGTATGTATTGTTCGCGCTCACCACCTGGCTCATCGGGCCACTGTCGAACTTATTCCTGCGCCTGAACAAATACGGCAAGCATGCCTTATCGGAGGATGCCATTCAATGCTCGAACTACGTTGGGCTTTCATTCCTCGTGTCGATCGTTTCATTCGTGCTTTATTTTATTTTGCTGAAGGAATTTTTAATTCTCCTTGCTGTTATCGGCTTCACCATGGCCATCCCTATCTCCGGTATCTATAACGCCGAAGAAGGAAGCAAGCCGCGAAAGCTTTTAATGTATTACGCAGCAGGGCTCGGCTGTGTCGGGCTGATGGCAACGGGGCTCAACATAGCCGGCGGAGAGCTGATGAATAAAGCCTTTACACTCTATTTCATTGGCATAATATTATATCAGTGGATAGCGAATGCTATCGTTATACGGTCAAATTAATCAGGAGCAATGTCGAATTACAGGCCCACCGGTTTCAGCGTTTTGCCATTGGTAATAAAAAATCTTTTTATTCTCAACGGGCTTTTCCTGCTTGCCACCTTTTTATTCCAGAACCAGGGGATCGACCTGTATGATTTCCTTGGCCTGCATTTTCCCGCTTCGGAAAAGTTCAGGCCCTACCAGCTTATTACCTACCTGTTCATGCATGCCGATATCCATCACCTGGTATCGAACATGATCTCGCTCTGGATCTTCGGCGCCATGCTGGAAAATTACTGGGGCCCGAAACGCTTCCTGGTGTATTACCTGCTTACCGGCATAGGTGCTGCAGTATTGCATTATACCATCCTGTACTACCATTCATTCGCACCGATCCTTGCACAGCTCAATGCTTATCCCGGCTATCATTCACCCGCACAGTTCATTGAATTTTTCGATACGCTTCCCAAGATGCCGTTCAGTGATGCCATGCAGGTACTGAGCGATAATTACAATACTATCCTGAAGACCAACCCGAACCCTACGGCGTTAATGGCCGCTTCCGATGAGATCCTTGTGCGTTACCGCGAAGACCTGCTCAATATCCCGCTGATCGTAGGCGCTTCGGGCTCCGTGTTCGGGGTGCTGCTCGCTTACGGAATGACGTTCCCGGATTCATATCCTTTCCTGTTCTTCCCGATCAAGGCAAAATGGATCGTGATCCTCTACGGCGCAAGCGAGCTGTATGCGGAGCTGCACAGCGCACAGGGCGATAACGTGGCGCACTGGGGGCATCTTGGTGGCATGTTATTTGGTTTTATTTTAATCAAATACTGGCAAAGAAAAAGCAATCGTTTTAACTAATTATGGCAAGCACAATCATCAGCGATATTCGCGAAAAGATCAGGAATGGCAACCCGGTAACACGTTTGATCATTATCAATACCGCAGTGTTCCTGCTTATTAGTATTTTCCGCATCCTCTCATTTCTGAGCGGGGAATCGGCCGTGCTGAACTCCATCGAGAATTTCCTGCACGAAGCCCTCGCCTTTCCGGTGAGCCTCAGCGGACTGCTCCACAGGCCCTGGACGCTGATCACGTACATGTTCACACACGTTGCGCTGATGCATATCTTCTGGAACATGATCACGCTTTACTGGTTCGGACAGATCCTTTCCGAATACACCAGCCAGCGGAAGATCATCCCGCTTTACCTGATGGGCGGCATCCTCGGCGCGCTTGTAACGGTGCTGCTCATTTCCGTCGTTCCTGTACTGCAGCCATTTATCGGCACCCCGCTGATCGGCGCCTCCGCCGGTGTTACGGCCATCATCATTGCGGCTGCCACGCTGGTGCCGGAAGTGCGGATGAACATGATGTTCATCGGGCCGGTAAAGTTGCTGTATGTTGCAATATTTGTTATTTTTATTGACGTGCTTAACCTGTCATCTTATGACAACATCGGCGGGAACCTTGCACACCTTGGCGGCGCTTTAATGGGTTATCTTTATATTGTGCAGTACAAAAAAGGGAAAGACATGGCAAATCCTATTAACCGCTTTTTCGACTGGATCGGCGGGCTGTTCGGCGGATCATCCCGTGGCAGGATGAAGGTTGTTCATAAAAGGACGGTCAGCGATGAAGAATATAATTACATGCAGAACGTTAACCAGAGACAGGTGGATGCGATCCTCGATAAGATCTCTAAATCGGGTTATGAAAGCCTGAGCAAAACAGAAAAGGATATTTTATTTAAAGCAAGCAATAAGAAGTAGGTGGGAGGTTGGAGTGAGGAGGCTTGAGTGAGGAGGCTGGAGGATCAGCGGCTTCGTTTACACACAGATTCGTAACATTCGTATAGATTCGTTATCCGTACACAATTCGTTATCCGCACATATTGAGCACCGAGCAAAAAGCGATACAGGAAGAAAAAAAGAAGCGGAAAGGCAAGCGCTATTTCGTGAACAAGCTTGTAATGCTCGGCAACCATGTGGCTGTGATCGCCCTGCTTATCTCTTATCTCGCGCCGCGTGTAAGCCCCGAAAATTTCTGGTTCATCGCATTCTTCGGCCTTGGCTACCCCATCCTCGTTTTTATCAATATCCTTTTCATTTTGTACTGGGCATTGCAGCTGAAAAAGCGGGCGCTCTACTCTGCTATCGTTATTTTTTCCGGCTGGGGCATCCTCCACAGGTTTGTTCAGGCAAATGGCAGCCAGCAGGCCGATGCCAAGCACAGGATCCTGAAAGTGATGTCGTATAACGTAAAGGTGTTCGACCTCTACAACTGGAGCCATAATAAGGAAACCCGCTCAAAGATCTTCGGGCTGATCGGCAACGAATCGCCGGAGATCGCCTGTTTCCAGGAATTCTTTCACCGCGACAGCAGCGATTTCTGCAATGTGGATTCGCTGAAAAAGCTGAACGGCTTCGACTATGCGCAGGTGGAATACACCTCGCATGGCAGGCTGCGCCAGCATTTCGGCATTGCCACCTTCAGCAAATACCCGATCATCGGCACCGGCAAGGTTGATTTTGGCTACAAAGGGAACAACGTCTGCATTTATGCCGATATAAAAGTAGGAAAGGACACCTTCCGTGTTTATAATATGCACCTGCAGTCGATCGCGTTCAGCAAAGGCGATTATAAATACGCCGAGGACCTTCAGAATGATATTCCTACAGAAGACCTTGAACATTCAAAGAATATCCTGAGAAGGCTGAAGCGGGCATTTGTAAAGCGCGCCAGGCAGGCTGATATGATCCGTGAGAACATTGCGCATTCACCGTACCCGGTGATCGTTTGCGGCGATTTTAACGATACGCCCTCTTCCTATACCTACAGCACGATCTCGGCCAACTTAACCGACAGCTTCATTGAAAGCGGGAAAGGACTTGGTAAAAGCTATGTGGGTGCGTTTCCTTCGTTCCGCATCGACTACATCCTGCACAGCGATAAATTCCGCTCGTATAATTTCAGGACGGTAAGGGAAGAATTGTCGGATCACTTCCCAGTGGTTTGTTATCTTGAAGTGCAGTAAAGGGCAAACGAATGTAGTTAGCGTCAGTTCGAGTGTTTTTCTGACGTAAGGAAGAAAAACGTATCGAGAACAAGCCTTGAAAAGAGCATTCGGTCAGCACTTCTCGATACGCTTCACTGCGTTTCGCACTCGAAGTGACTATTGTGTGTGTTGTCAGTTCGAGCGTTACGCCTAATAGCCGCAGATTCGCAGATTTTAAGGGATTGATCGTCTTCGACGATTGATTGTTTGTGGACATGCACTAAGAAAGCACTCACACTGTTTATTGCAGAGAACAAAGAGGAAGCTTCGCTTCTGCTGAGTAATGTGTTCGGCTGTCAGTTCGAGCGAAGTCGAGAACGCGCGTCGGACTAATGAATAAAGGTCATTACTTTCCAGCTCTGCCACTCTTCTTTACCTTCTTCAGCGAAAGCATGTTCATGGAATTGGAGGTAAGCCCTTCTACATTGTTCTGCACAAGGCGCACCACCTGGTCGTAATACAGCGGCACCACCGGCGCATTGTCGATCAGCAGCTGATCCATCTGCTGGTAATAATCGTAGCGGATAGAATCGTTCAGCTCGCTTTGTGATTTCTCATACAGTATATCGAACTGCGGGTTCTGGTAATGCGTGTAGTTGAACCCTTTCGGGCTCCAGTTCTTGCTGTAGAACAGCGACAGGAAATTTTCGGCATCCGGGTAATCGGCATTCCAGGATTTACGGAAGAAATTCACTTTCATGTTCGCGATCGATTCGAAGAGCACGGAAGCCTTCTGCACATCGATCTTCATTTTGATCCCGAACTGTGAAAGCTGCGACTGGATATACTCTGCCAGCTCGAGGTATTGCTCGGTGGTCGACAATGAAATTTCCGGCAACCCTTTGCCATCCGGGTAACCGGCGAGGAACAGCAACTCCTTCACCTTATCGGGGTTGTAATCGTAGCCCTTCACCTTGTTGGCATCGAAGGATGGCAATCCCGGCGGAATAAAGCCGGAAGTGGCGGCATAGCCTAAATTCTTGCGCAGGTACTTCACCATTTTTTTACGGTCGAAGCCATAATTGATCGCCTGGCGGATGGCCTTGATCTTCAGCGGCGAGTTCTTCATAACAGGATGCTGGTCGTCAATAAAAAAGCCGAGGTAATCGGTTTTGAGGAAGGGCTGCGTCTGCATCTTGATCTTTTTCTGGTAATTGCTTTTCAGCTTTCCTTCCGGCGTCAGCACTTCATCGGTATTGATCGCATCCACACCCGACACCATATCGAGATCGCCCTTCATGAAATCAAGGAAGGACGATTCCTTATCGCGGATGAAGGAAACAGAAACCGCATCGAGGTATGGAAGCCGCTCGCTGCCGGCGAATTCGAAGTAATTGGGATTTTTTATAAACACCAGCGTGGAGCCTTCCTCCCACATTTTGAACATGAAAGGGCCGGTTCCGCAAGGGTTCCGCCTGAACTCCTCCCCTTCGCCGAGGATCACCTCTTTGGGCACCACCGAAAAATATTTCATCGTAAGGATGCTGAGAAAGGGTGTAAATGCCTTTTCCATGTGGATCACGAAAGTGGTATCGTTCATGGCCTCGAAAGGGTTGCCATTCTTGGTATCAACATAGCTGAGCAGCGTGGTTGCATTGGAGACCTTGGCATCGAGAAGACGGTTATAGCTGTACACAAAATCCGAAGCGGTAACTTTCCTTCCTTTGCCTTCCGGGAAATTTTCATTGTCGTGAAAGAACACATTATCCCGCAGGTGGAATGTGTAGGTAAGTCCGTCCTCCGAGATGTTCCATGCCCTTGCGATGGAAGGCTCCACCTGCAATGCATCGCTCATCTCCACCAGCCCGTTAAAGATCTGGTTCACCACCCAGATATTCTCAAATGAGCTCGCCTTCGCAGGATCCAGTGAAGTAACAGCGCCCATCTCATTGTATTTGAAAACGGTTCGCGTGTCGTGCTTCGCCTCATCGCCGGATGTGCAGGCAACGGCAAAACAGGCAAGGAATATATAGAGGAACAGGTTCTTCATATCGGGGGATTTTTCGTCCTTCAAGTTTAAGGAATCATTCCGCAACAAATGGTTGGTGGGGAATACAATTATTAACAGTCTTTTTAACAATACGGATCGCGAATCTTTTCGAATATACGGAATGCTCTGCTCCCTCCTCTTAGGAGGGTCGGGGTGGTACATCACAAATGTTTTTCTTTTTTCTTGATAAAAAAGAAACAAAAAATCAAGAAAGCCTGATCGCTTCCCACGGGCAACACGGCATCGCAGGCTTTCAAGCCTCACGCGCGGCTCCTTAATTATGTGAGCTACTAAATGTTGAGACTGCGATAAATGGTGTATGATTAATGCAGGCAGAATGTTGGGGTGGCACACTACGTTTAACTACACCGATTCGTAAAATTCGTCAGGATTCGTTATTCGCATCATCTGTAGCGGTATTTTTTCGTAAATTCGCAATCCCAATGAAAAAAGTAGCATTCCATACACTCGGCTGCAAGCTCAATTTTTCGGAAACAAGCACCATCGCGCGCCTGTTCCAGGAAAACGGCTACCAGAAGGTGGACTTCAGCCAGCCTTCCGATGTGTACGTGATCAATACCTGTTCCGTTACCGCCAATGCCGATAAGGAATGCAAGCAGATCGTAAAGTCTGCCCTCAGCGTTTCTCCCGATGCATACGTGGTGGTGGTTGGATGCTATGCACAGCTGAAGCCGGAAGAGATCGCGAACATTGAAGGTGTGGACCTTGTGCTGGGCGCTTCCGAAAAATTCAAATTGCTCAATTACCTCGAAGACCTTCAGAAAAAAACAAAGGCGGAGATCTACAGCTGCGAGATCGAGGAAGCCAATTTCTTTGTGGATGCGTACTCGTTTGGCGACCGCACCCGCGTATTTTTAAAGGTGCAGGACGGCTGCGATTACAACTGCTCCTTCTGCACCATCCCGCTGGCACGCGGAAGCAGCCGCAGCGACACCATTGAAAATGCACTGAAGAATGCAAGGAACATTGCAAAGGAAGATGTGAAGGAGATCGTGCTTACGGGCGTTAACCTCGGCGATTTCGGAAATAATGCATCAAAGGAAGGCAACCGAAAGCAGGAAACATTTTTCAGCCTCGTGCAGGAGCTCGACCAGGTGGAAGGCATCGAACGTTTCCGCATCTCTTCCATAGAGCCCAACCTGCTGAAGAACGAGACCATCGAATTTGTTTCAACATCGAAACGCTTCGTTCCCCATTTTCATATTCCCCTGCAATCGGGAAGCAATAAGATATTAAAGGCCATGCGCAGGCGCTATATGCGCGAGCTATACAGCGACCGCGTGGCTACCATCAAATCGCTCATGCCGCACTGCTGCATTGGCGTGGATGTGATCGTTGGATTTCCCGGCGAAAGCGATGAGGATTTCCTCGATACCTATAATTTCCTCAACACGCTGGATATTTCGTACCTGCATGTATTCACCTACTCGGAGCGCGACAATACCGACGCAATCACTCACAAGGATGTGGTTCCCGTGGCCATCCGCAAAAAGCGCAACAAGATGCTGCGCATCCTCTCTGCAAAAAAGCTGCGCCATTTTTATGAGCAGCACCTCGGTGAAACACGTACCGTTTTGTTCGAAGGCGACAACAAGGGCGGCTTCATGCATGGCTTTACCGACAATTACATCAAGGTGAAAACGCCTCACAATCCCGCACTGGTGAACCAGCTGAAGGAAGTAACATTGCGGGAGCTCGATGCCGACGGCTCTGTGCTCGTGGATGTGATGGTGGAAGAGTTGGCCGGTTAAACAAGGACAGTTCCATCAAAAACCCTGTTATTTTTATTAAAATGTGCCCCGAATGTTTTATATTCGTTTGGCAATGCCATTGCTTTGAATTGTATCGGCAATAAAATTTTGGCAGGATAAGCGCTATAATGTAGCGGGGATATTACAACATCCAAACATAGACTGACATGAAATACATTTTAATTACCGGAACAAAGGATGCCGGAAAATCAACGACCATTGATGCTGTCTGTAAAAGATTAAATCCATCGGTTGTACAGAGGTTAACTGCAGACAGGACTTTTGAAAAAGTTGACCCCACTATTGACTTTCTTAATGGGACATATATCATCGAGATTAAAGGAAAAATAATCCTTGTAGTTGCAGGAGCTCCGACCGAACAAAATATTCAAATTACTATCTTGATTAAGATTTGTATAGAATTGAAAATAAAAATAGACTTCGCTTTAGTTTCTAAACGAACATTTGAAAGAATTGAGAATTTTGATACAGTAAATGAACTTAAAAACTTTGGAGAGTGCCTTTTAGAAGAACGGATAAATAGAGTTTCTGAAGACAACTTCGAGGAGTCAGAAGAATGGAAGAGCCGTATAGAAAAAATTTGCAAACTTGTTAAGACAACATTACAGCTTTAGACGGCTAATTGCTAAATGAACCAAGAATAAGAGAAATGACCTTAGTAGTTTCGTGGATAGGAATTGATTCAAGAAAAATATCATCGCTTTATATAGCAAGTGATAGTCGCATTTCTTGGGGCAACATTGCAAGGTTTGATAGCGGAAGAAAAGTTTTTGGTTGCAAAAATCATCCGATAATTATTGGCTATTGCGGTGATGTGATGTTCCCTTCAATTGTAATTAATCAACTTGTTGACCTTGCAGACCAAGGGGTTCTATTTCCAGAAAATTCAAATAACGAAGATAAATTTCAACTATTCTATCAAAAATTAAAGACGCAATTCGATAATTATCCATCAGAAATTAATGGAATTACGACCGATACTCTTGAAATCTTATTTGCAAGCAGAACTGGCGAAACTGATTTCTTATGCCGAAAGGCAATGTGGACAAAGAGTAGTAACAATTGGGCAACAGAAGATTTAGTGTTTTCGCCTTATTCAGATAAACTCTTTGTAATAGGTTCTGGTAAAGTAGAATTCGAAGAAAAATTTACTCAATTCTTAAAAAGTAATGAGGCAAAAACTAGCCGTGCAGTTTTTCAATGTTTTTGTGAAACACTTGAGAATATAAATGACGTTTATTGTGGCGGGTCACCACAGTTAGTCGGACTTTATAATCGGTTTAATTCAAAACAATTTGGTATTATTTACGAAAACAAAAGATATTTACACGGGATTGAATTAAATTCTTCAATTGACTATAATGTAGTTGAATGGCGAAATAAATTGTTTGAAATTTGTGATGGAGCAACAAAAGAGATTAAGCCGAATGCTCAAAGACAACCACGTTCTTTGACAAGGTAAAGAGGCGATTCCCTGGGCCTCCACCAATATTGAATAAAGACTTGGGGGTGCTAGAGCTTGGTAACTTGACGGGAAACCGTCAAGTTTACCTACCGGGGTTCAATTATTTTTCTGTAGACACCAACAACTCCCGAATATCCACTTTCAAAAATTTAGAGATCTCGTATAGCGTTTCAATAGACGGCTGGACTTCATTTGTACACCAACGTGAAACGGTTGATTCAGTTTTATCCAAATGACTTGCTAAATCCTTACTGCTTTTATTCTTTTCAGCCAGGATAGACTTTATTCTATTTAAGTTTACTTTCGACACGGTGCAAATTTTTGACTTCTCCTGCAAATATCACAAAATTTTAATTACCTGAAAATCATAGCCTAAAGACAATAAATAATATTTTCATGCGCTATTGTTTGCACGTAATTATTATTAATTGTATTATTGTAGCAAGAAATTATTGTCGTGTCGAAAGAAAAAAAATTTCAACAAACCGGAAAAAGACAACTGAAGGTGTACGGAAGGTACATTCCACGGTCTTATTACAGGTCAGTTATCTTTCCCGAAATCCGACTTTGTGGAAAATGGTTACGTGATATTGGCTTTACTTGCGGACAAGCTGTTACGGTTCTACACGAGAAAAATAAAATAATAATAACGGTAGACAACGAAACTGAAACTGCCGACTGAAAATACTGCCGCTAACAGCGGCTTGGCAAAAGTGGCGGCTTCGTGCTTAGTGTGACAGTTTTTTCGTAAATTTGAAAATGCGTGCTTCGTAAGAAAATTTGCGCTAAAAAACGCCACCTTCGCCAAGCCGCAAACCGTTAGCTGTAATGCTTAAATAGAAACCGGAATGCTTAAGCTTTATTTAGACTGGAACGTCATAACTACTTTGCGACAAATTGATGAATTGACGAATCCCCTCGACAAAGAAACTTTTAACAAGCTCGCGCATATACTTATAGCAGGACGTGAAAAGTTAATATTGCCATATTCCAATGCACACTTGAAAGATCTTTCAAAGAGTTATAAAAAAGGAGAAAGAAAACGAGTTACTGAATCCCTAAATTTTATTTCATTATTGACCCAAGACATTTGTTTGACACAGTATTGGAATGAAGAGAAAGCAAAATGGCATTATCGAAATCCAAAAACATTTTTTGAATCTTTAATCAAAGACGTAGAAACCACAAATTCATTGTATGGTTTAAAGGAATCTTTAGCTGAACTCGGACTCTCAAATGTTTTTGATAGTTTTAAATTATTACCTCATAATATTGACTTTCAACAACTGGAGCAGAATAAAGTGTTTTCATTGATTTTTAAGCGCGCAAAACTAGAGAATAGTTTATATGCTTTAATGGAAGACATCACCGAATTGTTTGGTGAATTAAGAAATAATCCTGTTGTATATAATGAACTCCGTTCAATGTTTACAACCGTTTTTCCGCTTGATCCAAAAATTCATAATGTTCCAAATGTTGTAGAGAGGCTCAGAGACAAAATTTCAAAGACAATGATTAATGAATCCTTTAAAGGATTAAAGGAAAACACTAACAAGACTTCTAAAAATGAAGATTACACTAAAATAATAGGAACTTTTATGCAATTGGACTTTGCTGGTTATGGCACTGACAAACTCACAGAAAAGAATCAATATGATAATTTATTCAACGACTCCTTGCATTGCTTCTATGGCGCGCATTGCGACTTTTTTATAACGGCTGACAAAAAAACTTATAAAAAGACAAAGGCTGTTTATCAGAGTGAGGGCATTTTAACCCAGGTTATGAAACCTTCAGAATTTGTAGAACTATTGGAAAACACTAACAGCTAACACAGGTCTGGCGCCATTTGGGCACCTCGCTCCGCAAGACAAATTAATATTAACTTTGAAATCAGGCTTCGCAATTAAAAAAGGCACCTATCCACTTTAGCCACGTACAGGGTGTTTAATCTTCCACCTTTAAAGCACGTGCTTAAAGTGAATGTTTCTCTTTAATAAAATCCAAGAATGCTTTTCCTGTCTCCAAAACAATGATTTTAGGCAACTTCCCTTTAGGTACTTCACTCATTAAAAGTGTTTGTAACCCAAAAACCTCTCCTTCAAAATCTTCAACAGTATCACTGACACGTATTAGTCCCCTGGAGATAAGTTCCATTAAGTAAATCTTAAATTCGTGGTTGTACCAGTCAATTTCTGCATCCTTACCTTTTAGAAGGGTGATAAATTCTAAATAGTTTTCAATTTCGCTTAAGAGTTCTTCGTTTTGTGATATGCTGGTAAGAAGTTTAATGTGATTTACCGAAAGTTCATCTACGAACCGCAGGAATGTAAGCTTAATATCCGTATTCAACGAGCTCTCAGGTGTATTTAGGATTACATTTTTAAGGTGGTTAAGTTTACTTTCCTGGTGATTTCGTGAGGCAACTTGAACAGCTTGAATAAGGATTGAAGTGAACTCTTCATTCTCCCGTAGTCTTTCAAAGGCAAATTCATCTTGAAATTTTGATAACTCCAGTAGAGCTTTATATATATTTTCTCGCCAAGCTTCTAAACGTTTTTGATGAAATGATGGAAATATTAAATCAAGAAGGGGGCTTGCAGGGCCCATAAACGACTTAATAGACTCTTTCGTGCCTCCGCTAACTTTACTGATAATCGTTTCTTGGGGTGGTTTAATTGAGTCCATATTTATTGAGTTTTATCATTGCTCGTAACGCCATTTGTTATTGGGTTTCTATGGCATGCTTGATAGAACGCATGACCAAAATGTGTCACCCTTACACTGCTATGCGTTTCTATGTTTTTTACAAATGCAAAGTCTACATTAACCATTGTTTTAACAAGTCCAAGTCGAACTAAGTTCGCGCACTCAAAGGCTGTATATTTTGGCTCGGAATAAGTTGCAGGCGTGGGCAACCCGTCCCACTCAATCAATTCACCACTATAAAAATCATCTATGATTTTTACTTCTTTGGAGGATAACTGCCTAAGGATTTCTGGATAAACAATGGTTTCGAGGTTCTTTGCGGGGTCGATATAATTAGTAATAAGATTGGCCCACAATTCATGAAGATCATTGTCTTCCTCAAGCGATATTGCTTCCAAATATGGGAAAAGCACTTTAGGGTTAATTACCCTGGCAGGAATATTATCTTTTTCAAGTTTCTCCTTAATTTTTTTCAAGTTTTTAACTTGATTATTAAACCTCCATTTTTTAACGTTGTCGGCAAACAACAGTCCCATTTCTTCAACAGAAGGGCCTACAAGCTTTTTAAGGAAGCCCGTTGCAGTTTCCAAAGATTTATCAATTGTAGACGATTTAATATTTAGTTGGGCCATAGAATTAGCTTATTCAGGAATTAGAGTAATGATTTATAGAGTGTCCCCATAATGCGGGGGATCTGATGACTTGAGGTTTGATCGTGTAAGGTTATTTATTGTTTAGCTAAAATACCACTTTTGAAATAATTTCTCGAAGGAATTTTGTTAAAAAACTATTTACTTTTGAGTAAGGTTGGTTTAAATTAAAGGTTAATGATTAATTATATGACAGGAAATACAAAGACAGAAGAAGTAGATCAAGCTTTCGTTGATGCAGCGATTGAAAGATTAATGGGTCAATTATACATAAATTCTAAAAAGGGAATAGACTTCAGTTACAGAGATCGAAATCGGATTATGAGGATTTACAATGCCTTTAAGAAGAAGCATAAATCTTCTAAACATCTCTTAAATGAGATAAAAGATATAGTTAACGAATCTCGTTTGGATTTCCTCATTTCAATGAAAGAGATAAATCCAAATTTGATAACCGAAGGTTCAATATACTTCACTCACTTTATCACACCCTTGGGGCTAAAATAAATATATTTATACAATCATTTTTTGTTGCACCAGGAAGCGGATCATCTCCTAAACTTTGAAAGGGGTGAATAGCAAGTATTTTTTGACTAATAGCTAACGCTGTGGGCCTGTTTGGCAGTTCCAGAAGGGAACGAACCAAATTTACTGAAAAGTTAAATTTCCAATCAAGAACTTCTTTAGAAGCATTGGTTATGCCAAATGAATATGTTTCTGAATTATTAAGATCAATATCTTCAAGAAGCTTTTGAATATATTTATCATTATCATTTGGTGGGGCAGGGAATATAGTCATTGTTATATTTTTTAATCAAATATAAAATATATTGAGATATAAATGATGGTGTTGGGAAATTACTATTTAACTCAATTAAAAAAATAATTAAATGAAATTCAAGCACATTACAGGCTGGACCACCTATAGTTTGGGACAGATTTATAATAGCCCTCCCATAGAATCCGATTATTGGAAAGGTAAACTTATTAATGATAAACAAGCCAGTGCAGAAATTGAAGGAATGTTTAACATAATTCAACAGCTTATTGCCCATTCCAAAATAGACATATCTTTTATACCTGTAGAACTCCAAAAAGCGAAATACTATTCGGAATTACTTAAAGAATTCATTTTTGAAGACATTAGAGCGAGCGAATTCCCGAACCTGCCTTCTCGTAAGAAATGCATGTTTTTGATTCCTTTTGAAGTTAATGCTATGGCCTATGCGGAGAATATGAAATATCCCCTGGATAATAAAACTCTTTTAGAACTGGAACTCCAAGACCCTTATTCACTACATTATGCTGATTTGACACTCCTAAATTGTAATAGTATGCCGCATCCTCAAAAAGTGGAGGCGGCGAGACGATATTGGCAAGGGACTGAAGAAAGAGGTTTAAATACGGAAGTTCTCTTTGAAGGGAGATTTAAAATAGCTAAAGTTATCGAGAAATGACTTGTAGCGTAAGGTTGGATGACTCAATTTTCTGGTTTTGAGTTGATAAAATTGATATTTTTGTAATATTGAGGAATGAAAAGATATAGCTGAATTAAAAGAGGAATTAAAAGCTCGGACGCGCATTAAGCAAAAAAAATAAGGCTTCTCGGTTTTTACAACCCCTTTATTGTAAAAGAATTTTAACCTTACTTCCATGAAAAAAAGCTTTCAAAATGTTAAAGTTGACTTTTCTGAAGCTGAACTCTCTGAAATAAATACTCAGATTGCGAAGTTTGATATATTCTTTACGAAAGAGGATTTTGCGTTACTTAAAAAGTATGCGCTTGACGAAGTAGTAGGGATATTAAAGCACATCACTGAAATTAGATTTACGAAGGATGGGACGCTTGAGATAGATTTAATATATCAAGTTATAAAGTTAATGGGAAACCGTTTGAAGACAAAACGGGTCAAAAACCCTTTCCTTTTACTTTCACTTATGGATAGGCTTGTTGTAGTACTACTACTTAAGCTAAATGATGCAGATAACTTAACCGATACGGAGAAATATCAATTGTTTAATACTATCCTTGGTTCAATAACTAAAACTTTATTGGTTGAAGGGATTAAAATGGACGAGTTTCTTCCTAAAACAGCAAAGACCAAAAAGTTCCTTCGAGCTAAATTAAATCAAAATCCTCCTGAACAGGTTAAAAAGAAAAGGATTACAGTTCCTCAGAAACTTGTATATGAATTACAAAAGCAAATAGGCTCAAAATGTCCTTTTTGCGATAATGATGACGTTGCCCATTTTGATACTCATCATATAGACGAGAATCCCTCTAATAACAACTTGGAGAATCTGCTGCGCCTTTGTAAGATATGCCATTCGAAAATTACTAAAGGAGATATTTCCCGGCAGGAAGTTATACGTATTAAAAACAGTTTGAATTAATGAAACTAATCGACAGCAAGAATAATAAATGAAATCTTGTCGGTCAATTTTTGTTTTGGAGGGATGCAATCAGTTAATCAATTTGCCAGGCAGTAACATACAAAATCCCAAAGAAAGGTCGCTCTCCCGTTTAGATATTCTTCCTTGCTTGGATGCTCTTTCGTCTTTTTAAATTGCTTAAATCGTTCTTCATAAGCATCTACCAGATACCTCGCATCTTCAATATCCGTTATATCAAAAAGATATATTCCAGTAAGCTTATTCATCTCCGATACCTCTTGTAAAGTTACAAGTATCCCCGCAGATGAAAAATTGCCAATGTCGTTTGTGTCCGTCAAACCTGCCTCCTTTTGGATTTAGTTAACTTTATTTATTCCCTTGATTGATCTTGGGATGTCATCGAAGTTGTCGTTGAAGCAATTAATTTCATAGTATGTGTCATACTTTTTGTTTTGCTCCTCATTTTTGGTCTCCTCAATCAAGCTCTTAAGTTTCTTAAATTCCGCCATATCGCCAATCTGGTAACGTTTACCTTCAATCGTCCCCAGTTTATAGGCAGCAATCCAGCTATCACCTGGAGGAATGAATTTAGGGCTATAAATTTCATCAACCTCACCATCAAGATTGACATTTCCAACAGGATTACTAATCTTTTTGGATTTGAATCTAATGCACTTGAAATTTAATACTGCCTGAAACGGGTATGCAACGTCACCTTCGTAATCCATAGGGCACTCACAAACCTCTTTTGGCATTACTGTTCCTTCATATGCTCCCCAATGGAACTTCGTTAACTCAACAATAATGTCGTCTCCCGTACCAACTCTTCCTAATCCATAATGAATTACACAATCATCCATATATTTCATGTGTTTCAGCACACTTTTTCTTAACTCTTTTATTTGAGCCATTTTCATATCTACCGAATCAATATGAGCTTTTTTAGCGGCTATTTTTTGTTGTTTTATCTCTTCTGCGTTAGGACCGCAGGAGGTTATGAGTATAATACCCATACCAAATAGCAATAGTGCTTTTTTCATGTTTTTGTTTAGGTTTTTAATAAAGAATTTAGTGTGAATTGATTCCATTCTTTGCCCAGTCTTCATCGCAACATTTGGCGCTGCAGTGAGTCCCCGGCCATCCATTACCATTTTCCTGCTCGCATCGCTCTCCTATATGATAATACCCCAAGCCAGAGAATTGGTTGCCGCAGTAACTGCAGATTTTTGTTTCATGATTTGAGGTACTTTTGTGCTTGAAAGTTTTGCCGTTATCAATTACTGCAAAACAAAGGAAGAACACACCGACCCAAAGGATAACCTTTGTTTGCTTCCTACGCGTTTGGTACCATTGTTTTAACTTTTGTATCAGATTAGCCTTTTTTTCCATATTTCCTTAATAGTTTATCAATTGTAAGTTTTAGAAAGTTATTTTCAGCCTTAAGCGTTTTAATGAGTTCTTCATAGATCAACTTTTCATTTTTGGAAACTTGATTTTTAATTGTAACCCCTGAAGCATTTGTATTATTTGAAAGATTAAAGACCATTTGCTTTTCATTGAAACAGATTATATCCTCTGGAGACACTTCTAAAACTTTTGAGATTTGCTCTAATCGTGACAGTGTGAGGTCTGCGCCGCCCTCTATTTTTGAATAGGTCGATTGATTGATCCCGATTTCGTCAGCGATATACTCCTGCGACAAACCCTTCCATTCCCTCAATTTTTTTATCTTATAACCAATATTCATTCATTTGCTAAAGTATTACCGTATAGAGCGATTGTTTTATTCGTTATACGCATAATTTATCCCTCCGCAAGCTTTTCAAGAAACTCAAGAATCTGCCTCCCAATTTGTTTGTGAGTTGCATCTCTATATAAGATGGTTCCTCCATAGATAAGGGGCGACTGGCATTCGGCCAAAAGAAGATGCTCCAGCTGGTAGTAGTTTATCTTAAAAAATAAGATCAGTGAAGAAACGGTAACCTGAAATGGATCTTCGATGTAATAGGCATTCCCATCGTCATCAAAACTCCACTCTTCGAATACTTTTGGAAGCTGAAGCACGGCAGGATGAATTGAAAAAGTTTCTTCTATATAATCACCCGCATCCCTGATTGTGCTTCTATCGAGGGGCGGTGTCTTATCAAATCCTTTTTCAATAAGCCATTGAGCCCATTTATGTAATCGTTCTTTTTCTACTTGTAGTGGTTCTGTCATGGATTTAGTTTTAGTTATATGAATTTGCAACCAGATGACGGACGATAACCGCTTCATGCAGCAGTTTATCTACCATTTTTGGATTGCGATTGGCAAAAAGAATTACTTTTATGATCTCCTCGAAAGTGGCAGTTTCAGGATTTAACATATCACTTAATAGAATCCTCTTAAGTTCTTCTGGCTTCTTTTTCACGCTACGTTCCAGATTTTATTGTAAATCTCATTAACTTCCTTTTCCTCCTCAATTTCAAGTTGGATGATCCTTTTACGTAAATCTTTGTATGCCTCTTGCGCCTCGCTAACAACTTCCCAGGTACTCTCATCATCATTAAAGGAATCTCGTAAGATCTGAAACAACTCTAAATCTGATAACGGTTCATCGGTAAACATTTCTGTTTTCATGTTATTTTGGTTTATGGTTTACAAGGTTCTGTAAAGCTTCGGCAACCTTTATCATCCCCAAACAATCCAAATGACAGTATTCAAGCAACGCTCTCCTTGTTTCAATCTGCTTCTCCAACTCTAATTGCTGAAACTTTTCGTAAAGGCTCATAGCCATAGCTCCGTTTTTAATTGATAAATTATTATATGACAATTCTTCTGAATTCACCAAGACAGGCAACACCGCTTTAATGCTGGCGCTTCCCTTCATTAGGGGATGGTAATAATACTTTTTTGCGAATGGAATCAGTAGGTCTCTTATCCTTTCAATTCTGTTTTGAATATCTCCTTCCAATTCTGGAAATTCGCGAGCAAGCTCCCGAAGTCTCGCTATCTCGAATGCTTGATTATAAACGATGATTTTCCCTTCTCCTTCCGTATCCTCCAGCAAGCTTTCAATAAAGGCTCTACGGGGGTCTTTTCCCCTCTCAGCCAAAAACTCCCTTCTGTCTATCTGACCGTTTATGCTCAGCAGCACACAGTATTGAAAGCAAATTTGTTGGTATGGATGAGTTCCTTGGTATTCAGGTATTGGACTCATATAGGTTTCAAAGTCCATCCAAAAAGTTGGTTGGTCTAAATTCAGCGTCCCAAGGAACTTTGTTATTTCTCCATGATTGATTGAAGGGCTGCCTTTTTTTGTAGCCTCAACCTGAACCCACTGTTCCACGCTCAACTTCATATCACTGGGTATTTGTGTAAGTTCAACAATACCTTCTTCAATCAGTTGAGTAGCTTTCGACTTCCTCAGCCTGGATAGATTGAATACAGTAATCGGTGGTAGGTCTTTCCAACAATGATTATAAAACGCGCAGGGGTATGGCTTAAAGCAGGCTTCAGATACCCTGTTATTTGGGCACTGCTGACTTTTCAGTACAGACTCGAATTGAACGAGATAATTCTTAATCAAGACTTGGGCATCAATGATTCTTCGCGTCACATCCTCCATCACAAATAATTCATCAACATCCAATTCAACTCCCCGGACGTACTCTTTATTCAAATAGACCAGGTAGACTTGCAGCGGGGGACCAGTGTAAGAACTGTTTTTTAATACATAGTACTGAAATGCAAGATCGAGAATGTGGTCGGGAGTTTTAATTGAAGTCGAAGACTTTACCTCAATTAGTCTGGTGTTTCTCTCTGAGCGGACAAAGATGTCTACTTTGCAATTCATCCTCCTGTCAAGGGTTTCGAAAGAAGCCTCGTAGAATATTTGCTCGTCAGTTTTAAGGGCTGCTTGGGTTTTCTCCATAAGCTCACGTCCGTAAACAGTATCATTTTCGCTTAAATCCCTTCCCCCAGAGTAAAGTTGACGAGCTATGATTCCGACCTCGGTCCCCTTATCCATTATCATCCTTTGCTCTTCATTGGGAGGAGTTTTTAGTTCAGGATTATTATAGTTCAGCCATAATGCTTTATGGCATTGTGTTCCCTTCTGGAAGGGATACTTCGTAAGTGTGATTTTCTTCATGTTAGTTAGTTTTAAGCCGCTTTTCTTTTTTCACCGTATACATCAGACAGGGGCGGGAAGCAGCGCATTAAAATTTCGAATCCATAGTCGTATTCAAATCGGTATGAATGCCTGAAAGCCTGTTCGTGGACGTAATTTTGCAATTTTCCTGGGGACACATTCCTCCAGCTACCAACGATACACCGCTTAAGGTTTGAGAAAGCCCCTTCTGCAGAATTGGTAGAAGCGCCAGTGTTGGAATCTACCCACTCGTATTTTGAGTGATTTACCATAGCGTGTTTGTACCCCAAGCTCTTAAGCTGGTTATAGGCTCCCCATGAATCTGTGTAAATCAATGTAGATGTTGGGACGTTTTTAATAATTTCAGGGATTATTGTCGTAGCTGATGTATCTGGAATAACTATGAACTTAGCAATGCCTCTACGCTCAATTATGCCAAGGATTGATGTGCTCCGAAGCGAACCCCTTCCTCGCGTAAAAGGAAAATGCCTACCATAGCCCTTGTTTCCAGTGAGAACGTAGGACTCATCTATCTCTACAACAGAATTGGCAAGTTCAAAGTCAAGACAGTCCATCATTAGTCCTCTTACTTGATGTAACATTTTAAAGACGGTTCTATATGCAAATCCAAACTCTCTATGAATTTCGTTTGCACTGATTCCATTTCTCGAATACAACATTTTAAAAATGATATAGAACCAGTCCGAAACCTTGATATGACTATGGTCGAAAATACTTCCAGCCATAGGATAAACATGTTTTAGGCAGCGGCTGCAGATAAAGGCTTTCCTTCCCTTCAGGGGATGATAGTATTTATCAATTGAAGCTTTACATAGAGGATTGAAGCAAAGACCATCTCCATTCATTCGGAATTCAAGCAGCGCCTTAAGGCAGGCTGCTTCGGAACCATATTTTTTTTTGAAAATGGGCACGGTCATGTAATGCATATCATAGGTTTTTTAGATTAAACAAATAATCTTGTACCCATGCGGCAGATCGCATGGTAATCAATAAGTATTCTACAGAAATGATTATTTGATTCCGCTCCAGCAGATATTTTCAGACTTCTTCTGGTCATCTGAAAGGCCAGCTAATGAAACTGGCTCCGGCTCGTGTTGAGCCAAAAGACGGAATTTTACTTTGCCTTCTTCTTCAATACGTTCAACCCATTCAGGACGTGTGGTGAAGAAGCTGTATTTAGTTTTATTGCCATATTTGAGCCTGATGAGCTCATGTACCTTAATGTGGTATGATACCTTTTGCCTCGCACTTTTTAGCGTCTTTGCGGCATGGCGTTTTCCTTCAATTTTCTGAATCAAGGCCTCCATATCCCGCCTGTTCCAAACTTTTAGGGCCCTATCTTCTAAGTATTGGTATTTTTCAATTATACTTCCATTCAGAGGATATCCTGGATAATCTGTTAAATTGAAATCTTGTTTAATGTCGCTTACTGCGGCTTCTGGAGCCTTCTCGATTCCCCGTAGTGTTTCTACTGCTGTTTGCAAAACTGCCACTTCCTTCTGTAGTACAGAAATTTCTTTCAGTCTGGGAAGTATCTCTTCTTCAAGACCCTTAATTATTTCATCTTTTTGTTTCATTCGAGGGCGCTTCATACGTAAAAATTTAGAAAAGGTTACAGTTTCCTATTAAAAAATGCTTACGTAAAGGATTTAGAATGTTATAACGTCTTTGGGGGAGGAAAAAATTTAATGGTTGTAAAAAAGCTAAAACAGTTGATTTTACTTTGGATATTCTATATCTTTTAGGGTGAATAGAAGGGATCAAAGGAAAAAGATAACCAACAGATTATTCAGATAAGCAATGAAGCAGATTTACGAAATACATGACGACAATGGAGTAATTAAAAGTGGGGAGTACTACGAACTCATACACATTTGGAACGCCAACTATTTAGCAGATTGGGCGTTTGAAAAATATTATGGTCACTTGAATCGGAATCCTGACTTTTTAATTAGAGAATGGTATGGTAAGCTAAGACTTTTTTGTCTTATTGATGAGAACATGTCAGGGCCGGGTAAGCACATTAATAATCATGTGAAAGACTAATTTGTACCTACGTTTCTTCCATATTCGAGAAATAAACAGTAGATAGAAATATTATCATCTGTTCTATCATCCAGATTTGGGTCTTTAGTCATTCCTTGAATCGCTAAGTAATCTAAAATTCTTCTGGAAAAATTCACATTGGTGGTCCGATAAAGAAAACCATATCTGCCGCTTTTGAATGGGTTACGCTCGCCAGACATTCCTATGGTCCACCCTCTTGCATCAGAGGTAGGCGTACAGGCTTTTTGTATGCTGATGAAAATATCTACAATTTCTTTCTCTTCGAGCGTTAAATTATTGTATTCCATAATCTGTTAAAGTTTAATGTAAAAATATGAAAAATCGAGTCATTTTTCTAAATTTATAACTAAATGTGATTCTCTATGTCTAATAAAGTCGCGCGAACAATCGAAGAAATAATAAAGATAGGTAGGCTTCAAAAATACTCCCAAGAGGTATCTTTAATAATTAATAAAATTCATGACCAAGGTTGTTTCTTATCTCCTCATTATATATCTCAACAATCCTGGTTCAGTTATGAAGATTCAGTTCCTCGAATAAGGTTGAGCTTAGTAAACAAGGAGCCTCTTCATGTAATTTGGGATATATTACATGAGTTTGGTCATTTCCTATCAGGTAAAACGGAAATACAAGGACCCGATTATAAAAGAGAAATCCTCGCTTGGGAATGGGCGCAAAAAGAGCTTATTTTGTATCCCAGCTTGCAAAGTCTTATGAAAGATTTTGAAGAGTATAGAGAAGGTTGCTTAGAAAGCTATAAAAAATATATGTAAGATAAACACGTGCCTAAAGTGAATGACTTTTAGCACCTGGTGCTAAAGTGGAGAGGTACCTTAAAAAATATAGTAAGAAACCCAAACGAGCGCCAAGCCTGGGAACGTGATAGGCAATAAGCGCAGACGCAGTGCCCTGAAAAAATTGACGATATGACAGGCAAACCAAAATTAATAATATACGAGGAACAGACATTCAACGTTGGGGAAGACACTTTTATTGACTGCACCGCAGAAAACAATAATGCAGTAGTATTTGAAGACAATTGTGAAACTGGATATTTCTATGCCGTAGACAGAAATGACAAGTTGAATTTACTAGACGGACTTCACATTTATAATGTTGCAAATGTGACTGACAGACATAAACCATCGACTTTAAAAATACTCTGGACAGAAGATCTTACAAAGGCATTTTTATCAATCAATAATTATTATCACGCTGTGTTCGATTTTAAAAACAAAGCCGGTTATTGTAGAAATGCGTTTCCAGGAGCGAACGACAAGTGGACTAAGGTAAAAGGACGAAAACTTACAGACGAGTTAGTTGAAGAACTAGCGAGCAACTAAACAACCGTTGCTGAGCTGTGTGGCGCTTAAATAACACCGGCTAAGCACAATTGCGGCCTTCTGCATTTCGCAAATGCAAATCTGGTGGCTTCGCGATCCTCCGCGGCGGACCTCAAACCTTTTTTGTCTTTTCAATTTTTTTGTACATTTACAAAACAAAATTCTACTCCCCTATGTCCGATTCATTTGAAATAAACAAGAAGCAGGAATTCGATGCTTCTGTTCTTTCGCTTCGCAGCGATGGCCTCCTGAACATTTATTTAAAGCCAAACAAGGTACTGAAGCAGTCGGATGGAGAAGAGATCGTTAAAGGGCTTTCCGACATGGGCAACGGCAAAAAATTCCTGCTGCTGTTCACCGCCGGCGAAGATACTTCCGTATCAACAGAAGCGAGGTATTATGCATCCACGCCGGAAGCCAATAAATTCACTATTGCCAGCGCCTTTGTGGTGAAGAGCATCGCGCAGAAGCTGCTTGGGAATGCTTACGTTACCTTCAACAAGCCGGTAACGCCTACGCGGATCTTTACGGATGAAGGGGAAGCGTTAAAATGGCTGGAGACGTTCAGGAATAAATAACTTCACGGCCTCCCACTTTCTCGACTTCGCTCGAAATGACAGCCCACGGATGCAGTAGCATGCAACACGATGCCATACCACACAGAATCATCGCGAAGCGATAAATCTGCGGAAGAGTTAGAAAAAATCTGCGAATCTGCGGCAAAAGGCTCCGCACAGAATAAGATCCCTCGGGCAAGCTCGGGATGACAAAGCGGATCGGGATGACACTCTATCATACTAAAAATCCACTGCAATGTCAACCCGCTTTCATAAGTTCTAAAAACTTTAAACTTTTGAACAAAAAGCCCCGCAAAAACAACAAAATCAAGGGTTTATTATTAACAGGCAAGTCTTCGGCAATTCTCCACGCCAATAGCAGAAAGCAATCCGGTATATTTGGAATTCAAAATTTGAAAATCCAAAAACATGCTTACACGAATCGCTTTAATCAACTCGAAAGGATACGGCAAGGCCGAAATGAAACTCGACAATTGTGACTCGATCCAATTGGTGGGGCCGAACAATATCGGTAAATCAACCCTCATCTACGCACTGAACTTCCTGTTCGTGGTAGACGGGCAAAAGATGTCGTTTTCCGGGCAGCGTAAAGGTGATAAGGAAACCATCCACCACTACTTCCCTACGCATAACAAGAGCTTCCTCGTGTTCGAGATCAATAAAATGGGCTATTACTGCATCCTGGTAAAGCGCAATACCGACGGCGAGTTGGAATATTACCGCATCGATAGCGAATACACCGAAGAATACTTTTTCGAGAACGAAGGCGCTCACCAGCGCTTGTTGAGCTTCGACGAAGTGCTGGAAAGGCTTATCAGCAAAGGCATTATCCACAGCAAGTTCGCTACTAAAACAGATGTGTTCAACGCTGTGTATCACCGCGGGAACAAGAACAATGCGGTGGTTTGGCTGGAAGATACCGTAAAGGCTGACGGCTTGAGCAACAACTTCTCGAAAGTTTACCGCTACCTGATCAACTCCAAGCTCATCACCAATAAAACACTGAAGGAATCCCTGATCATTGCGGATAACCGCGAAAATGAAGGGCTGAACTTCTCACAGAAGAATAAAAAAGACATTACCGACCTGCTTCGCATCAACGAAGAGATCAAGAGCATCAAATCGGTGCGCACCGATTTCCTCGAGTTCCGCGAGCTGGTGAAGATGCACAATTCGAAAACCACCATTGTAAGCGAATTGCTGTATGCCTTCAACACCGCATACACCAGCGCTATCCCGGAGCTGGAGATCTCCTCCGTGGAGCGCGGACGCCACATTGCGGCCGTACACAACGAGATCAACGAGATCCTGAAGCCGAAAGAGCTGAACTACGCTTCCTACATCGGTGAGAAGAATGCCGAGATCAAGAACAAAACCAATTTCCTTGCTGAAAAGCAGCAGGAGCTGGACGAGATCAACAAGTTCGAAAGCATCGACTTCCTGAAAGAATCGCTGAAGAACCTCGACAAGGAACGTAAAGAGATCGAGAACCGCATCACCACCATCGAATCGCAGAAGCTTTCCAGCAAGCACCTGGAGTTCCGCCTCGAAAAGGTGAGCGACAAGATCGCGGCTGTTGAGAACCAGATCGAGAACTACAACAACTTACTGATCCATAAAATTTCGGATGATGAGAAAACGAAGCAATTGCTAAACGCCATCCTTTCCGAGCAGGTATTAAGCTTACCAAGCAAGCAGATCAAAAAGCAGATCAAAAAAGCATCGGAGAAGCTGATGAATATTTTTGACGGCGAGATCGACATCACCAAAGGCCTGGAGCTGACCGAATTCAAATCCGTGAAGGAGCTGAAAGAAGAGCTGAAAGTATACCAGCTGGAGAAAAAGCAAACGGAAGAGCTCCTGAAAACTGTGGTTGACAAGGAAAAGACCGATTTCAAATTGAAGAGCATCCTCGGCGAGATCGAGGTGATCAAAGAGAAGATCAAAGGCATCGAGACCAAGCCGCAGCTGGAAAGGCAGATCAAAGGCATCATGGAAGAGATCAGGAATTTCAACGATGATAAGAAAGACCTCGAGATGCACCTGAACGAGCTGGTGAAAGAGATCGCCTCCAAGCAGATCATGCTCGACAAGCTGAACGAGGAAAAACGCAACCTCGAGCTGCGCGTGAAGGAGCTAAAGGACCGCAAGATGGAAATGGAAGGAATTGATGTGGAGCCGCGCGAATACGAAACAAACGACAACCTCGATTATATCTATTCCAAGATCCAGATCCACCAGAAGGACCGTCACGACCTGAAAACAAACAAGGACCTTACCTTCGAGAACCTGAAATACCGCCTCCGCAGCAGTATTGCCGACGAAGTGGAGTTCATCAGGTTCGTGGAGGAAGAGATCGCCTGCCTGTCCGACAAGGAAAGAAGCATCGACGGCTTGTTGCAGAGCATCTCCACGCAGTTCGCGAACCCGGCCTTTACATTATTGAAGCGCTACGAAGAGTTCAAGCAGTTCGTGTACAATAAGTTCAACACCAAGCTGGCTACGACCCGCATTTCCAATATCGAATCGCTGAAGATCGACCTCATGGACAATGAGCGCATCATCGGCGAATTAAAGCAGATCAGCTCGATCCAGGAATTCAACGGGCAGATGAGCTTTGACTTCGACCAGTCCGAGAACTTAAAAATCCTTAACACTTACCTCGACAGCGGCAAGAAGGTTCATTTCGACGAGCTGTTCAACATTGAACTCCTCCTCGAGATCAAAGGCACTGAAAAGCGCGTGGATCTTGCCAACCAGGTAGAGTCCGACGGAACCGACAGGATGATCCGCCTCGTGATCATCATGGCGATCATCAACCGTTTGGCGATCACCGACGAGCAGAACAAGATCACGCTCTTCATCGATGAGGTTGCTACGATCGATAAGCAGAACCGCCCTGAGCTGGTGAAATTCTGCAACGCGCACAACTTCATCCCGATCTTCGCCGCACCGGATGCAGTGGAAGGATTCAACAAATACTATTTCATCTATCCTTCAAAAGGCAAGATCAACATCAACGAAAAGCAGAATGCTGTGATCGTTGAAAGGAACGGCGTTGTTGAAAAAACCGGGAAGAAGAATTTAAAGGATTTGAACTAAGTTCGCAAAAGCTATCGCACATATTTTCGACAAGCTCAATATGACGCCGCGAGCGGTCTTCTGAGCAGAGTCGAAAGCAAAGGGCAGCAAACAAATTATAACAAATGAAGGCAGAACCAAAAACAATACTCCGCTTTTTAGTTGAGCATTATGATGTGATCGCAGAGCTGTTTGAGACACAGCTGAACGAAGGCATTATCGCCTACGAGGTGCTGAACCAGATCATTTCAAAGCATGAGCACGATGTTAAATCGCAGCTGATCGATTACAAGATCCTCAGCCCGGTGAACGATAATTACGAGATCCGCACGGTGTATTACAATCTGATTGAATTCATCTTAAGTGAATTCAAGCCGATGCTCCCGGAAACGATCGAAAAATATCACACTTCGGTTGCCGAGCTGTTCCGTAAGATCAAGGAGAACATCAATGGCGACAAGGTAACGCTGAGCCAGCGCCTGAACGACCTTGCCATCGAGATCCGCTCCTTCTATGAAATGGTGGAGCGCAATACCATGAGCCTTCTGCAGGAAACACGCGAGCTGAAGGCAAACGTGAAGAAGATCGATTACCGCGAGAAGATCATCCGCGCTTCCCGTTGGATCGACGAATACATCATTCCTTTGAACAAGATCCTCGACATCAACCACTCCGCTTCGGTAGCGAACAAATTGTACGAGATCTCCGAATTTTCCAATAAGTACCGCCTGAACTTCGACGATGAAGGCGCGCGCGTTCAGTTCGAAAAGCTGTATTTCCAGCTGATCCAGGTGAACGACAACCTGCTTCGCCAGTCGAAGATCCTGACCAACGAACTATTGCCGCTGATCGAGCGCATCCGCACGGAATCCATCATCCTTACCGGCTGGATCACGTTCATGAAGAACCCGTACAAGCGCAAAGTGCCGAAATTACTGAAGCGCAAAGAGGTTTCCGTTTATTCGAACGATACGTTTTACAACGCTTCCGAAATTTTCGAGCAGTTCAAGAACGAGGTGGATGTATATTTCGAAGAGGAAGAGCACGAATCGGAAAAATGGATCTTTGATAAAGAGCATTATACGAAAAAGCTGAAGGACAACCTGCCGGTTGAAAATTTCTTCAGCTGGTGCAACAAAACCTTAAAAGAGGATTATAAAAAAGTGGAGATCGAAAAATTCTTCGCGCTCACCACGCTTGCCTTCGATGAGGACATCGAGCGCGAATACGGCGCAAAGCCATCTTTCGACAAGATCCGCATCAACGACCTCACACTTACAGTGCCTAAAGTAACTATCAATCAGCAACCACAATTAATAGATCCAAATCATGGAATTTCCTAATCACCACCGACAAATCGTAGAAGACCTGATGGCAGGTAAATTTGTTTTGCCGCAGGAGCGCACCTACCAGGTACTAAGAGATAACGAGCAATCGTATACGTATTTTTTCAAAGCCTCGTTCAATTATGAGCTGCGCTTAACGCAGGATTATGCCTATATCGTTTCCGAGGAATCGGCAGAGATGCTTTCCCGCGACATCTGCATCTTCATTGCCTTGTTAAGCTACGAGCTCGACCGCGACGGAAAGAATTTCCTCGAGCGCATCCAGTTCAGCGAATTTGAGATGGAAGAGATCGAGAATTATTTCACGAATTCCTCCTACATCGACCTGATCCTTTCCAACAAGCAGCTGAAAGACGCGGATGCCCGCAAAAATTTCATCAATACGCTCAACAGGAGGAACATCATCGAAAAAACCGGCGACAACCGCTTTGTATTCACCTCCGCACATAAGTTCTTCATGGATTTCGCAAACGACATCGTGAAGTACGAGAATGCGGAGAAGGATGAGTAGCTTATCTTAAAACCTGTACAAAGCCATGTGTTGCGGCCGGTCCGGCACCTTCGCAGCGCGACTGATACGTAGCGATCCAGAAGTAAACTCCGGCAGGCACTTCTTTCCCGTTTACCGTCCTGCCATCCCATTCATTGTTATAGCTATCGGTTGAATATACTTTTTGTCCCCAGCGGTTAAAGATCTCCATCTGATAATCCGTTGTATAACGGCCGAATTCTACAGCGCTGATGTGTGAAGAGCCGAATGGTGAAAAGTAATCATTCACTCCATCATTATTCGGGGTAAAAATATTTACCGTGCTGTCGGAAGAAAAAGAAAGCGGAGCTGCAATTACTTTTACAGATGCCTGATAGAGACAACCGTTAGTATACCACTGAACCGTATAATGACCGATCTCCGCGGGAACAACCGACAATGTATCGGAAGCTGCACCCGGAATAACGGAATGATCATACAGCCATTGAAAAGGCCCCGCCACAGCGGGCGCATGCAGAAGAGCAGAAGAGCTCCCCTCGCAAAAATAAGCTGTTATTGAAAGCGTATCCCTGATCGCCGGCGAGCCAATGGTTTCAGGAAACAGCTGGGTGCATCCGATCGAATCGGTAATGCTTACAACATACATTCCTGAAGGCACATTTACAAGGGTCGGGCCTGTTTGCACCGGAACACTATTCCATGAATAACTGTAAGGAGGATTTCCATTTACAGGAGAAACAGTAACTGATCCGCCGGTGCCACCGTAGCAGCCTGCACTCACATTGGTGCTTGTAACTGTCATACCCTGAGGCTGCGTAATTGTAACAGATTGCAATCCAATGCAGCCGGTACTGTCGGTCACCGTTATTGCGTAATCGCCCGCAGAAAGCCCCATAGCGGTGGACGATGTTTGAACGGGTGCCGTATTCCATGAATATGAAAAAGGCGGGCTTCCGCCAGGTACGCCCGTAACCGTTGCGCTTCCGTTGCTTCCGCCATAGCACAGGGGTGGGCTTTGCACTGTCGACACAGATAAGCCGCCATATACCGCTACGCTTATCGTATCGGATTGATGGCATCCTGACGTGGCAGTAACTACCACTGTATAAATTCCCGGCGAGAGGCCTGTTGCCGTTTGTGTAGTTTGCACCGGCGTGGTATTCCAGGAATACGTATAAGGGCCTCCCTCAAACATTGCGGTTACCGTTGCCGTTCCGCTGAAATTATTGCTGCAGGAGGCCGGAGTAGTGGAAACGCTTAATGGAGCGCAGCTGGAATTGAAGCCGGCAACGAAGCTTGTGGAAACGGAAAGATTGCCTCCGCAGGCATAAAACATTCCTCCTTTGCCAATAACAATATCGGTTACATTGTAGGGCGTAGCATTAAAGGAAAGCAGGTTTAAATTCACATCGTACACATAGATCCCGTTCGGGGAGCCTGCATACACATTACCGCATCTGTCAACGGCAAGGCCCGAGCTTGCACGGAAGATCCCTCCCGGAACGGCAACGGAAGAAAGCGGCAGTCCTGTGGAAAGGCTTAGCCTGTAAAGTGAATCGCCGGAAAAAGTATACAGGAAGCCGCAGCCCGTTGCGATCCCGTTAAAAGCGTATGCTCCGTAATTTTCAGGCGGAGGAACATTATCATAGGTGGAAAAACTGCAAGGCACCCTGAAAACATTCGAAAACACGGGGGAAGGATCGACGCAGGATACATGAGTGATGCCACTGTACATATCGGCAGAGCCTATGATATACAACAACCCGTTCCTTCCAAAAACTGCGGAAACAATATCCCCCGTGGTATCGGGAAAGAACGGGTTTGACTCCACACCGCTGACCGGATCGAGGACAGACATCCGTCCTGCATTGCAGCAGGAGGGCCCGCATCCGCTGAGTATGCACTTCGAAAAATCATCGTTAAAGCTGATCCTCCAGTTCTCATGAAGGAAAGGGCTTGTGCCGGTGGTCCAGACAAGTGACCCCGAGCTTGTGAGCTTAACTACGAGCGTGTAATCAAGGTAAGTACTATCCGTGCTAAAGCCGTTTGAGATGTAAGAATTGCCGGAAGCATCCACAGCAATATCGCCGGAATACTCCAGGTTCCAGTGAGGTTGCGATGTGAGGTGATACGTCCATTGCAGCACGCCTGCCGGATCACGCTTCTGTACATACTGATTGCTGCCCGTCAACCCTTTCTTAAGGCCATATACATACACATTGTCATTCTGGTCCCTCGCAATTTCCATAGGAGTATACGCAGGGCTGATGCCCGTGCTTATCCATGGATCCACAATCACAGTGCGGGTGGTATCGTAAGCCCCGGTACGGAAACCGACTATATTATGTTCGACACTGAAGGAGGAAGCGATCCCATCTGCACCTGCTTCGTAAAATGTTTGCGGCGCATGATCAATTATATCGCCGGCAGCTGTGGGGATGTAAATGTTGCCGGAATAACCGGCATGCACCTTTCCCCCACAGCTCCATTTCATCCTTACCCTTGAAAGATCGGCGCCGGGATGCAGCACCAGTGAATATTTTATGCCTTCTTCCGGATGAACCACATACACCACATCGATTCCCGGATAAAGATCTTTATAGATCAGCTTTTTATATCCCGGCACATTTTCAATACTTTTTGCAGGATCTTTCGGATCGCCATAGCAGTTGTAGCTGTGCTGCTTATCCTCTACTATCACTTCACAGGCGGGGTTGGCATCAAGCCATTCCATATTCGCAAAGCTGCTGCTTACCGTGGCTTCGATACGCTCTTCCTCGTCCTCTGTTACTTTTTTGCCGAACAGCTTCCATTTGTATTTTTTTTCCTTCGCGGAATTTCTCAGGCTTTTGTCGAAGCGATATGTGAGGCCTTTGCGTGTAAAATAGATCTGTGCGCCATCATCCACACCATATAGAATTTGTGAGCCGGGCAACTGATCCTTTCCGTCAAATTGTCCCCTGTTCTCAATAAAGGCTCTGTTGTCGGACCGGCTGACACACCAGCCCGAAGCAGCGGAGCTCTGCACCACCTGTGCAGATCCATGAAGAGATAACAACAGCAGGCTGAAGCATACAAAATAGCGGAAGCCTGAGTGATCCTTATTTGCCATTTACCGGTGTGATTTCATGTTGTTCTATGGCTAATCTACGAAAAATGTGCTTATCAAAAATAAAATCAGCACTCGCCCTTTATTCCCACCCAGATTCGTAAATTCGCAACAAATTCGTTATCCGTACCTATGTATCCATCCTTATATTTCGCTGTAAAAGATCTTCTTCACCTTGATCTTCCTTTCCTGAAAATGATCCAGATGTTCGGGTTCTTTGTAGCTGTAGCTTTTATTTGCGCTGCCTACGTATGGACCAAAGAGCTGAAGCGCAAGGAAGATGAGAAGCTCATCGGGCCAACCGTGATCAAGGTATTGAAAGGACAAAAAGCTACCACCAATGAGCTGGTGACCTCCGGGATCATTGGTTTTATTCTTGGCTTTAAGCTGCTTTACATCGCTTTAAATTTTTCCGGTTTCCTCGACGATACACAGGGATATATTTTATCGCTGAAAGGAAACCTTATCGGCGGCATCCTGCTTGCAGCCGGATTCGCTTATTACAAATACCGCGAAAAGGAAAAGGCAAAATTAACGATCCCGGTTTGGGAAGAGGAGCTTGTGCACCCGTACCAGCAGGTGGGAAACCTCACGCTGATCGCTGCTTTCGCGGGGATCATCGGTGCGAAGATCTTTCACAACCTCGAGAACTGGGATGAATTTATGGCCGACCCTATCGATGCGCTGGTATCGTTCAGCGGGCTTACCATGTACGGCGGACTGATCCTCGCTTCCATCGCCTGCATCTGGTATGGAAAAAAACAGGGGATCAAAGTGACGCACCTGATCGATTCTGCAGCGCCCTCGCTCATGCTGGGCTATGGCATAGGCCGCATCGGCTGCCATGTTTCCGGCGATGGCGACTGGGGAGTGCCGAGCCTCAATCCCAAGCCTTTCAGCTGGATGCCCGACTGGATGTGGAGCTACGATTATCCGCACAATGTGGTAAGCGAAGGTGTTCCTCTCCCGGGATGCGCGGGAGAACGATTCTGCAACCATCTTGTTCCTTCTGTTTATCCGACCGCCTTTTACGAGGTGATCATGTGCATCAGCCTGTTCTTTGTGCTCTGGGCCATCCGCAAGCGCATTACTACTCCGGGAGTTCTCTTTTCCGTTTACCTGATCCTGAATGGCGTCGAGCGCTTCTTCATCGAAAAGATCCGCGTGAACACACTGTATCATGTGAACGGCTTCGGCTTTACACAAGCGGAGCTGATCTCTACGATCCTTTTCTTTACAGGGGTTTTCGGGGTTTGGTATTTTAAGAGGTTGGAGGCCGGAGGCGGGAGAACAGAGACTGGAGCGAAAGTTAGTTTGTAGTTTGTAGTTTGTTGTGGGATTTCGTAGACTGTTACAATATTAGCAGCGTGTCATCCTGAGCGGAATGAAATGCAGCCGAAGGATCTTTAAATTTAAGGACTAATAATATTCTGCTAACCGGAAGAAGATTCTTCACTCCGCTGCGCTGCGTTCAGAATGACAAATGTGACAGGTGCTCCCTCCAATCTCCCGACTACAACCTCCTAACCATTCCAGACTCATCACTCCGTTTCCTTTTCAAACGTACGCTCCGTAATGTTCTTACCGTTCTTATAGAAATACAGTCCGCCCCAGGTATACTCTTCCTTTTTATACACGTAATCGGTACCGTCGATATTTACGGTAACAATCGTGATCTTCCGGCGATCCTCCTGGATGATCTTTTCCTCCTTATTTTTAACGATCGCTTTCGCAGGCACATCCGGAACAGTAACCACAGGTTTCGGCTTTGGCGGCTCCGGCTTATATTCAGGCTGCTTTACAGGAACCGCCACAGGGTTGCTTGGCGGAGTTGTTTGTACAGGGGCAGGCTTGGTTTCCGGCTTCGGGTTGGGTGCAGGCGGCTTGGGCTTTGGCTTGGGATGCGCTTCCGCTGTTTCCACCATGGCCTGTGCTTTTTGACTGTAATCCTTGTCGGCATCGAACTGCCCTTCCATCCCTGAGTATTTTATTCTGCCTACAGGCTGCGTGTACGTGATCTCCTGGTCTTCCGGCTGCTTAGCAAGCTCCACTGTGGCGATGTATTGATTGAATTCATCCTTCTCATGCCCGTTGGGCACATGCGTATCAACAGCGAGGCTCTTGGTGATGTAGCCGGGCTTTGTAAATGTGAGCAGGAAATCGGCGCCAAGCTCAAGGTCGAGAACGTATTTTGATTTTGAATCGATCACCTTATATGTTGAGCCGTTCTTGGTGATGGTGATGAGCGCATTTTCCATTCCGCCGCCTTCAATGGAGAACTTTACTTTAAGGCTGAATGTACTGGCTGGTTCCTGTGCGGAAGATGTGATGCCCGTAAGCACACAGAGCAATAAAGCAGTCCAGAGGATGCCTTTTCGCCTGTTATAATTATGGGAGTCCTGTTTCATAAATCTATATCAAAAATACATAAATATTATCTGACCCTGCCTGTACCCGACTATGGTTTTAAACGTAACTTTGTGAATAAACTATATATTGAATGGGTACTGATTTACAAATACTTTGCCGGGATGTGTGCGAATTGAGCAAACAGGCGGGGGAATTCATCCGGAACGAACGCAGGCGCTTCACCACCGAGCGCGTAGAAACAAAAGGCAAGAATGATTTTGTATCCTATGTTGATAAAGGCTCTGAAAAGCTTATCGTGGAAGGACTTTCAAAGCTCCTTCCCGGCTCCGGCTTCATTGCGGAGGAAGGCACCTCCACAGTAAAAGGCGATGTGTACAACTGGATCATCGATCCGCTCGACGGCACCACCAACTTTATTCACGGCATTCCCTGCTATGCGGTAAGCATTGCGCTGATGCGCGACAAAGAGCTGGTGATGGGCGTGATCTACGAAGTGAACATGGACGAATGCTTTTATGCCTGGGAAGGCAGCAAAGCGTATATGAACGGAAAGGAAATAAATGTATCAGCGGCGCCTGCGCTCGCCAATTCGCTTATTGCAACAGGCTTCCCCTATTACGATTACAGCCGCGTGGATGAATACCTTGCAGTGTTCAAGCATTTCATGAAGCATACGCATGGCTTGAGAAGGCTGGGCTCGGCGGCTACTGACCTCGCCTATGTTGCCTGCGGACGCTTTGAAGGATTTTATGAGTACAGCCTTCAGCCCTGGGATGTTGCGGCAGGGGTGTTCCTCGTGCAGCAGGCCGGCGGAAGGGTAAGCGATTTTTCGGGCGGAAATAACTTTATCTTTGGCAAAGAGCTCGTGGCCGGCAACAGCGCCTGCTTTGATGAGTTTTACAATGCGATTAAAATTTACTTTAAATGAACACGGACAATAAGCCTAAAACCACCTGGGATTACATCAGGATCTACTTTCCCGACATCTGGCAATACATTGTCATCATCATCACGATCATCATCGCGGCTATTTTTATACTGTAGCGCCGCTGCCAACAAGGTAATCGGCGACCCTCTCCAGCTCATCATCATACTTCTCCGCAGTTGCTATCCCCGCTTCCTTTAAGCGCTGCAGGTTTTCGGGAGATGCATTGTCCATTTCGGTATCGGCTTCTCCCATTTCCGGGCTGATGCGGATATAATTCTGGCTCTTGTTGATCGCATCAAAGATCTGCACCAGCTGAAAATCGATCGTATCGCTTGCACCCGACATCATAATATCGAGCACCGGCTCTATCCAGCCCAATGCGCCCCATCCTTTCGCCTTATCATAATCGTAGCTTTTTTTAACGGATCCCGTTCCGATGGAAAGCATGAACATGTCCCTTGCGGTGATCGTTTCATCGCCGCTCACGAGCTTCGACTGCTCACGCGCTTCCGCGTAAGCGCACATAGCGGGATTGTTGGCGAATACGCCGCCGTCCACCAGCGGATAGGAAACACCCGTAAGCGAGGTGGCCCGTGCCGGCTCAAAATAGGTTGGCGCCGCAGAGGTTGCCCGTGCCACTTCCCGCACAGGATAATCGTATCCTTCCTTCTGCTTCGCATCGTGCTGCGTGAAAAAATGTGCGGAGCGCCTGTGAATATCGTACGATGTGATGAGGCAGGGCTTCAGCAGCTGGCTTAATTTCACATCACCGAAATAGTCTTTCAAAAGGTTTTCGATCGCTGCCGAAGGATATTTTTCTTCCATTAAGCCGTTGCCCGAGTAGATCTCGTGACTGAGGCTTCTTTTAAAGATCTCGCCGCCGTTCTTCAGGTAAAGGTCCACCGCTTGCTTTGCAGAGAACAAGGGGCGTGAAGGATTTTTCTGGTCGGGACAAAGATACAGGCAGGTTAAGATGCCGCCTGTGCTGGTGCCTGCAAAGAGGTCGAAATAGTCGGCAATGCGCGCATCGGGATTGTTTGATTTTATCTGCAGCTTCTGCTCCAGCGCTACTAATACCTGTCCGGGCAGCACGCCGCGGATCCCGCCACCATCGATGGATAATATCCTTAAAAGTTCAGCCATAAAATATTACGATTTGGTTTCCGTTAATGTGTTAAATTTAAACTAAAAAAAGGATGCGCCGGATTTTTATTTACTTCTTATTTACATTTTTTTCAGCGCAGCTTTCCGCGCAGCCAAAGATCATCCATGTTTTTGTGGCGCTTTGCGACAATGAGAGCCAGGGCATTGTACCTGTTCCGAAAAAGATCGGCAATGGCAATGATCCCGACAATAACCTTTACTGGGGCTGCGGATACGGCGTGCGCACTTTTTTCAAGGCCGCTGCCGAATGGCGGATGGTCTCGAAGCGGAAGTCAGTTTCGTCCGATATTTTAGAGCGCTGCATCTTTAAGCACATCACGAAGGATGTTTACATGGTGGCGGATGCCTACAAGGGCGATCACATCAAAAAATGCAACGAGGATTTTTTCCGCTCCTCATCGGGCAATTCAACAGATACGGTGATGCTGAAAGAGCAGGTGCTCAACCTCCAGACAGCGCAATTGGTATGCTATGTAGGCCACGACGGCTTAATGGATTTTTCTATCGACAATTATCCCGTACAAAAGGACAATGCAAAAAAAGATGTAATGATCCTTGCCTGCGCGAGCAAGCTTTATTATAAAAATGGAATAAAAGCTGCCGGGGCAACTCCCGTATTATGGACCACTAATTTAATGTGCCCGGAAGCTTATACGCTGAAAGCCGCGATCGATGGATGGCTGCTGAATGAAAGCGGTGCGCAGATCCACCTGCGTGCAGCGGAAGCGTATGACCAGTATTTAAAATGCGGAATTAAAGGCGCGAAGAATTTGTTTGCGACGGGCTGGTGATTTGTTATGGAATGTCATCCTGAGCGAAATGAAATGGAGTCGAAGGATCTTCTCTATGCGAAGGCCACCGTTCTTTCGCCGCAGATTCACAGATTTTATCATTATCAGAGATTCTTCGCTTCACTGCGTTTCGCTCAGAATGACAAGCATTAGTCATACGGAGTGTCATCCTGAACGAAGTGAATGGATCTCTGAATGTTTATTTTACTTACTTCCTCCTGATCAGCCACAACCCGATAAACGTAAACAGTCCATTCAAAATGATCATCTCAAACCCGAATTTATAGCCGTTAAAAAGCTCTTTTGAATATTCGTTGATGAAGATGCAAAGCAAGGGCGACAGGATACAGATCAGCGGCACCCAGCGGTCGTGAATTTGTTTTTTGGTGAACAGTCCGAATGCGTACAATCCCAGCAAAGGCCCGTAAGTATAGCCTGCCCAGGTGAAGAGGTTGTTCACCACGGCATCGTTGTTCACCAGCTTAAATACCATGATCACTATAAAGAGCAAAGCTGCAAAGCCGACATGTACGCGCTGCCGGATCTTTATTTTTTCCGCTTCCGTCTTCGTTGTATTATTTTTCAATCCAAGAAAATCGAGGCAGAATACGCTGGTGAGCGCCGTCAGTGCACCGTCGGCGCTCGGGTAAGCGGCGGAGATCAGCCCGATGATAAAGAAGATAGCCGACACAGGCCCGAAATAATGCAATGCAATGTTCGGGAATACGCTGTCGGAAACCACCTTTCCGTTTTCATCCGCCATAAGCGGGATACTGTTGGCATTCGCGTAAATGTACAGCAGGGCGCCCAATACAAGGAACATGATGTTCACCACAAGAAGTATCGCACTGAAGGTGATCACATTCTTCTGCGCATCGCCAAGCGTTTTGCAGCTGATGTTCTTCTGCATCATTTCCTGGTCGAGGCCCGTCATGGCAATGGCGATGAACATGCCGCCGAAGAACTGCTTCGGAAAAAACGATTTCAGATGCCAGTCGCCGAAGAACGTTTGTGAATACTGGCTCTCCGCCACCTTATGATACACATCTGCAAATCCAAGGTGCATCTCCTGCATGATGAACACGATCGAGAGGATCACCGACAGGAGCATGAAGGTGGTTTGCAGCGTATCGGTGTAGACGATGGTCTTTACCCCGCCCTGGTAAGTATAGAGCAGGATGAGGATAATGAAGACGGTGACCGTCACAAAGAAAGGAACGCCCATCGCATCGAATACGAACAGCTGCAGCACGTTCACCACGATGTACATGCGGAACGCCGCTCCCACCACACGCGAAATGATAAAAAAGAAAGCGCCCGTTTTGTAGGATGATTCCCCGAAGCGCTGCTGCAGATAGCTGTAAATGGATGTAAGGTTCAGCCTGTAATACACCGGCAGCAGCACATACGCGATCACGCCGTAACCGATCAGATAGCCCAGCACCACCTGCAGGTAGCCGAACTGCGAAGTGCCCACAGCGCCCGGAACGGAAATGAATGTAACGCCGGAAAGCGAAGCCCCGATCATCCCGTAGGCCACAAGGTACCATTTGGAAGAGCGGTTGCCCACATAATAGCTTTCATTGTTCGCCCCTCTCGAGGTCCACCAGGTGATCGCAAAAAGCAGCAGGGAATAAGCTAAAACACAGATTAAAATAACAGTTGAGGACATTGCGCTACAGGTGTTGATTTAAATATCACATAAAGAAAAAGAAATAAACAGCTCTTTCCACCTCCCGCATTCTTCGTATATTAACAAAGTTTTTCACAGCCCCTTATGAACCAGAAACGCGCATCCCTCATTGCAGTAATTTTACTTGTGGCACTCGCCGTTCCATTTGCTGCCCTTTCCTTCAAAAACAAACCGGCTGCAGCGGCTTCCTTCCGCGTGGAAACAAAAAAAGCTCCTTCGGGAAATACCTACACCATTTTTCACCAGGACAAGCTTAAGCTCGACGTTTCATTAACGCGCCCCGACAAAGGCGATAAGAACATCCTGCTCTGCATTCCGGGCGCTTACACCGATCTTGTTTCACTGAAGGTGGACGGGCTCTTCATCGATAACGGAACTGTTTACAATAAAAACAAGGTCAATCATACATTGGGCGGAGCGATAAAGATCATCAACGGCGAATGCGAGATCTTCCCGACACGGAAAGGGAAATTACTGAACGACTCACTCATCAACCTTTTGGTATCAACCAGAGGCTCCTTGTTCCAGCAGATCCAGCTTATTGAAAAAGGCGCCGGCGCTAAATACAAGGACGTAAAAGAATTCCAGCGCAGGGCGATCGTAAAATTAAAGAGTAAGAGCGGCGGCATCAGCACTGCGGTGATCGAGTCCTTCGAGCACATTACGCTTACCGATTTTACCAAAGACCTGCTGGAGCTTGGCGTGGTGGATGCTCTGTATACCGACATGGGATCATGGGATGAAGGCTGGTACCGCAAGGACAATGAGGTGGAAACGATCGGGCGGATCAGGAGCCAGACGGACAAGCAATGTAACTGGGTAGTATTTAAGATCAGGTGATGAGATGTGCGGAATTACAGGGATAATAGCCTTCAATGAAAATGGGAAAAAGTATTTAAGCAAAATAAATACCGCTACCGCATGCCTTGAAAAGCGCGGGCCCGACGGCGATGGCATTTACACACACAACAATGCTGCACTTGGCCACAGGCGCCTGTCGGTGATCGATACCAGCAGCCTTGCGGCACAGCCCTTTACCGATGCTTCCGGGAGATACACCATTGTGTTCAACGGGGAGATCTTTAATTTTAATGAGCTCCGGGAACAGTTGCTTTCAAAAGGCATCCAACTTCGCTCGCAAAGCGATACCGAAGTGCTGCTGTACCTGTACATCCGCGATAAGGAAAAATGCCTCGAGCAGCTCGATGGCGAATTTGCATTTGCTGTTTATGACAGGGAAGAGGAAAAATTATTCCTCGCCCGCGACCGCTTCGGCATCAAGCCGCTTTACTTTTACCGCGATGAGGAGAAATTCATTTTCGCCTCCGAGCTCAAAGCCCTTATTGCTTTCGGCATTCCCAAAACGATCGACCGCAGCTCGCTGCAAACATATCTTCACCTCAACTATATTCCTGCGCCCTACTCTATTTTTGAGAATGTGCAGAAGCTCGATGCAGGAAATTTCCTCAGCATTAATGCTGCTGCGGAGCTAAAAAAAGAAACCTACTATTCCATTCCTGAAACATCCGCAGCCAACAGCTCCCCGGATTACGAAGCTTCAAAAAAACAGCTGCGCAGCCTGCTCGAGCATTCGGTTCAGCAACGGCTTGTAGCGGATGTGCCCATCGGCGCTTTCTTAAGCGGGGGAATCGATTCGTCGATCATCACCGCCATCGCTGCGCGGCATACAAAGCACCTCAGTACGTTTTCCATCGGGTACAAGGACGAGCCGATGTTTGATGAAACGCATTACGCAAGGCTTGTCGCGAAGAAGCACAATACCGATCACACCGTTTTTGAGCTCAACAATGAGGATCTTTTTGGCGGGCTGCACCAGGTGCTCGATTACATCGATGAGCCTTTTGCCGATTCCTCGGCGCTTGCCGTGAGCCTGCTCTGCATGCATACAAAAAAACGAGTGACCGTTGCGCTTTCCGGTGATGGCGCCGACGAAATCTTTGCAGGTTATAACAAGCACGCAGCGGAATTAAAGGTACGGAGCGGCGGCTTGAAAGCGTCGCTTGTAAAGGCAGCTCATCCCATCTTAAAGCAATTGCCTAAATCACGCAACAGCAAAGCGGGGAATACCATCCGCCAGCTCGAAAAGTTTGCGGAAGGCATGAAGCTCAGCGCGCCTGAACGTTACTGGAAATGGGCAAGGTGGGCTGGCTTCGAAGCGGGGCACATTTTCACAAATGCGTATTCCCAAAGCCTGCAGCCCGGTGAATATGAAAAAAGAAAAGCGGCGATCATCCGGAACATCAGCGCCGATTATAATTCCGTTCTGCATGCCGATATGAAGCTTGTGCTGGAGAACGACATGCTCGTAAAAGTCGACCGCATGAGCATGAGCAACAGCCTCGAAGTACGCGTGCCATTCCTCGATCACAAAATTGTTGACTTCGCTTTTTCGCTGCCCGCCGCATTTAAGATCGACGGACATCAGCGCAAAAAGATCCTGAAGGATGCCTTCCGCGACGACCTGCCTTCGGAGCTGATGAACCGCGGAAAGCAGGGCTTTGAAGTGCCCCTGCTCACATGGTTCCGTACGGAGCTCAAAAGTATGATCATGGACGGCCTGCTCAGCGAAAGCTTTATAAAAGAGCAGTCGATCTTTAACCCGGAGGCGATCCGGCAGCTGAAAACAAAACTATTCAGCAACAGTCCGGACGATGCCGTTGAAAAAGTATGGGCGCTGATCGTGTTTCAATACTGGTGGAAAAAGAATTACACAAATGACTAAAATACTCCGCATCATCAACCGCTTCAACTTAGGCGGGCCTACTTACAACGTGGCCTACCTGAGCAAATACATTTCGCCTGAATACGAGACCCTGCTTGTTGGCGGGGCGAAGGATGAAACGGAGGAAAGCTCGGACTTCATCGTTAATAATCTCGGCCTGAAGCCGGTGATCGTGGAAGAGATGATGCGGGAGATCGACCTGAAGAACGATTATGCCGCGTACAAAAAGATCAAAAAGATCATAGAGGAATTCCGCCCCGATATTGTGCATACGCATGCCTCGAAAGCGGGCACCCTCGGCAGGCTCGCCGCGGCATCCTGCAAGGTGCCGGTGATCGTGCACACCTTTCACGGCCACGTTTTCCACTCCTATTTCGGAAAGCTGAAAACGGCCTTTTACAAAAACATTGAACGCTATCTTGCCCGGAGATCCACCGCCATCATTGCCATCAGCGAGATCCAGAAGCAGGAGCTGGTAGACATCCACAGGATCTGCCCCGCAGAAAAAGTGCATGTAGTTCCGCTTGGCTTCGACCTCAGCCGGTTCCAGGAAAACCTCCCGGAGAAAAGAAAGAGCTTTCGCGAAAAATACGCGCTGGCCGATGACGAGATCGCCATCTCCATTATCGGAAGGCTGGTCCCTGTAAAGAACCACGCTTTATTCCTCGAAGCGCTGAAAGATGTTTCGGGAAAAACCACGAAAAAGATCAGGGCATTTATCATCGGCGACGGGGAAGCACGTGCCGCAGTGGAGGCAAAAGCGAATGAGCTGGGTATTGGCACGGGGCTACTCACATTTACCTCCTGGATCAGGGAGATCGATGTGGCGCTCGCCGGCAGCGACATTGTTGCACTTACCTCCTTTAACGAAGGCACGCCGGTAAGCCTCATCGAGGCGCAGGCAGCCAATAAGCCCATCGTCACCACCAACGTGGGCGGCATCGAAAACGTAGTGATCCCGGGGCAAACCGCCCTGCTGTGCAAAAACAACGACCTCCAGGAGTTCAGCGCATCCCTGCTGAAGCTCGTGGAAGATGACTCGCTGCGGGCTTCCATGGCAGAAAAAGGCTGGCCGCATGTGCGGGAAAAGTTTCATTATACCCGCCTCGTTTCGGATATGGAAAAGCTCTATTCCGCCCTGCTCCGCAAGTAGTTCCATCAATTTTAAGGGCATTCGGGAATATTTACTAAATTTGCCTGTTACAACAACAGACCCTTATGCGTAAACTGCTCTTATTTCTTGGAATTGCCCTGTTATTTTCGGGTTGCGGCTGGCTCAATCCCAATATCATGCTTCAAACCGACAAGGATTTTAAGTATACGAAGTTTTCGGACTCTGCAAATAACAAGGAATACAGGATCTCCCCGAACGATATCATCGAGTTCGGGCTCTACTCCAACGAGGGCTTTAAGCTTGTCGACCTTACCTCCCTAAACAATGCCAACATGGGATACCGCTTTGAGAACTCGCTGGAATACCTCGTGGAGACCGACGGAACCTGTAAGCTGCCGATCCTCGGACGGATCAAGCTCAGCGGCCTTACCATCAAGGAAGTGGAAATGCTCCTCGAGGAAAAATATGCTTCTTACTACATCAAGCCTTATGTGCTCATCAAAGTGCTCAACAAGCGCGTAATCGTGTTCCCGGGAAGCGCCGGCGATGCGAAAGTGATCCCGCTGCAGAACAACAATACCACGCTGATAGAGGCTATTGCCCTTGCCGGCGGTATTGCCGACGACGGAAAGGCCCGCAAGGTAAAGCTCATCCGTGAGAACGGCGACAAGCACGACGTGTTCCTGATCGACCTTTCAACCATTGCAGGCATTAAGGAAGCAAGCATGGTGGTGCAGGCCAACGACATTATTTACATTGAGCCGAGAAAGAGGATCAGCTCAAAAGTTATCCAGGAGATCGCTCCTGTAGTCAGCATTCTTACAAGTATTTTCGTCGTTATAACATACTCCAGGGCTATTTCCAAATAAATAGCCTAACCCGCGATGCTCCAGGAAAACATTTCAAAGACCAACGACAACTTTGAACAATACAAAGAACGGATCTCAAACTTCAGCGGGGAGTTTGAGCTCGGCCTCTTTATTCATATTGCCCGCCGCAGCATTCTCTGGGTGATCGCCTTTTTCCTCCTCGCCTGGGCCGGCGCATTCATCTACCTGCGCTACACACAGCCGGTGTTCGAATCCTCCAGCGTGATCCAGCTGCAATCCAGCGACGAGGCTAACAAGATCCTGAACGTCAATAATTTTTATGAGAAAAGCGATGAGCTGGCAGAGGCCATCGAGCTGCTGCGCTCCAAAGTGTTCTTCGAGCGCGTGCTTACCAAATTGCCGCTCGAGATCCGCTATTACTCCGAAGGCACCTTCAAATCGAACGAGCTGTATACCGAATGCCCGTTCACCGTTGAAACAAAGATCCTCGACCCGCAGATCGCCGGAACGAAGATCTATGTTGATTTCAACGACATCAGGAGCGGGGTCATCAATTACAAGCTGAAAGGCAAATCATACTCACAGAAATTCAAGGCCAATCAGCTGCTGAAGTTTGAACAGTTCGAAGTGAAGATCGCCGTAAGGAATTTCAGCGAGATCCAGTCGCAGCAAGACCTTGTGAAGCAGAACGCCTATTACTTCGTGTTCAACGACATCAACAGCCTCGTAGCCGAGCTCTATCCAAACCTCGAAGTGAAGCTGCTGAACGATGCCGCCAAGACCATCCAGGTAGCCTTCAAGGATTTCAATGCAAAAAAGGCAACCGACATTGTAAGCATGGCAACGCGCGAATACGATAACTTCGATACCGAGCGGAAAAGCGAAAGCTCTAAAAGCATCCTCGAGTTTATTGACCAGCAGCTGAACGTAGCTTATGAAAGGCTGAAGACCTCCGAAAATTCCATCCAGGATTTCAGGAAGGACAACCACATCATCAACAACCAGGATGAGCTGAAGGCCATCAACACCACACGGCTGAACGGCCTGCAGGATAAGATCATCCAGCTCGACCTGGAAGAGAACATCCTGAAAAAGATCGCGGATAACATTTCCAAATCGAAAACGATCGATACCTACAAGATGATCGCGATGCTGGCCGGGACGGAATATGAAGGCAAGATCTCCAATTCGGTAGACGAGATCAACAAGCTGCTGCTTGCCAAGGAAACTGCGCTTTATGCCGCAACACCCAACAACGAGGCCATCAAGAACATCGATTACCAGATCGGCATCCAGAAAAGGCAGCTGGTGGAAAGCCTCGACGCCATCCTGCAGAGCGTGGCTGAAAAGAAAAGATCCCTGATCTCTAAATCGGAGGAGTTTGCCGGCTCTTTTTCCAATTCTCCCGAGGATGAAGTGGAGTTTTCAAGGCTGCAGCGCCTTTTCACGATCAATGAAAAATACTACACGCTTCTCCTCGAGAAAAAAACCGAATATTCCATTTCCATGGCAGGGCTGAAATCGCAGAACGTGGTGCTGGAAACCGCACGCGTGCCCAGCGCTCCGGTATCGCCGAATAAAAGGATCACCATCATCGTGTATTCGCTCATTGCCGTATTGCTGAGCCTGGGGCTCATCCTGTTCCGCTACCTGTCGCACAACCAGATCAATTCCCTCAACGAGATCACCAAGCATACGCAGGCCACCATCAGCATCCTCGGGATCGTTCCGAAATACAGGCAGCACATTCCGGTATCGCAGCTGCTCATCGACAAAAGCCCGAAATCGCTTGTGGCGGAGGCATTCCGCTCTATCCGAACGAACCTCCAGTTCATTTCAAATACGCCCGGGCCGAAGATCATCGCCCTCACCTCCACCATTTCAGGTGAAGGAAAAACATTTGTGGCGATCAACCTTGCAGGGATCATTGCATTTTCCGGCAAGAAGGTCATCATCCTGGATCTCGACATGCGCAAGCCGAAGATCCACATCGGGTTCAATTCACAGAACTCCAAAGGGATGAGCACACTGCTGATCAATAAGGACAACCTTGCAGACACGATCCAGCACAGCAGCCTCGAAGGCCTTGATTTCATTACGGCCGGGCCGATCCCGCCCAACCCTTCCGAGCTCATCATCAGCCCGAAAATGGAGGAGATCCTCGAAACGCTGAAAACAATGTACGATGTGATCATCGTGGACAATCCGCCGGTAGGCCTTGTAAGCGACGGGATCGCCATGATCCAGAAAGCGGATTACCCGATCTATATTTTCCGCGCCGATTACTCGAAGCGGAATTTTATCCAGATAGTTGACAGGCTGTATAACGAAAGCAATATCAAGAACCTTTCCGTGATCCTGAATGGCGTTGACGTGGAGCGCAGAAGCTACGGGTACAACTACGGGTATGGATACGGTTACGGATATGGATACGGTTACGGATATTATGACGACAACACGAAGAAGAGCTCAAAAAAATCAACTTAGTACTTTTTTAATTTATGCAGGTTAAGCCAACAGAAATAGCCGGATTGCTTATTGTCCAGCCCAACGTTTTTGAAGATCACAGGGGATACTTTTTTGAATCTTACAATAAGGAATCGCTTGCAGCGCAGGGGATCCAGGCCTCTTTTGTGCAGGACAACCAATCGCTTTCCCAAAAAGGGGTGCTGCGCGGGCTGCATTTCCAGATGCCTCCCTACACGCAGGGAAAGCTGGTAAGCGTGATCAAAGGCGCCGTGCTGGATGTAGCGGTTGACCTGCGGAGAAGCTCGCCGACCTACGGCAGGCACGTGGCCATTGAACTGAACGAAAGGAACAAAACCATGTTCTGGGTGCCGGAAGGATTTGCTCACGGCTTTGTAACGCTGGAGGACAATACTATTTTCAGCTACAAATGCACGAACTTTTATCATAAGGAATCGGAACGCTCTGTTTTGTGGAACGACCCCGCGATCGGCATTCAATGGGGGATCGCGGACCCGGTGCTTTCCGAGAAGGACATTGCGGGAGTACGCCTGGAAGCATTCAATTCCCCGTTTTAAAGGAGAAATTTTAAAGGAAAAATGTATCCTTTTTTACTTAAACAAGTATACTGAAGCACAAATATGGACGGAAAGCTCTACCTGGTTCTTGTATATAGTTCCTATTTTATCAGTACTGTTATTCTCTCGTTCCTGATAAACGGACTTTTCTTAAAGTTTGCCTCTACGCTGGGCATCCGCAATGCCAATGAAACGGTGATCCGCTGGAGCCCGCAGGCCAAGCCCTCGCTGGGCGGCATTTCGTTCTACATCATTTTCCTGATCTCCATCGCGAGCTACCCTATCTTCTTCGAGCAGTCGAAAGTATTGTTCAGCAAGCCTTTGCTCGGCATCCTTGCCGCCTGCACCCTGGCCTTTTTAATGGGATTATCGGACGATGCCTACAACACAAGGCCGCTCCTCAAATTCATGATCCAGGTGGGCTGCGGGCTGATCCTCGTTTCCACCGGCACCTACATAAAATTCCTGTCCGGCAGCAACCCCGCACCCGAGCCGGCCAAGCTTTATTTTGATTACGCGCTTACGCTGTTCTGGGTGGTAGGACTGATGAACTCCATCAATATGCTCGACAACATGGATGGGATCACCACGCTCGTTTCGATCACGATCATCCTCAGCGCGCTGTTCATCCTTTACCTCAACAACGACAATTACAGCATTCACATCCTGCTGCTGATCGGCGTGCTTGCGGCGCTCATTGGCTTTCTTTTCTTCAACTGGCATCCTTCCAAAATGTTCATGGGCGATACGGGCAGCCAGTTCCTGGGCTTGTTCCTTGCCGCCATGGGCATTATTTATTTCTGGAACACACCCGATGTGCATGGCAAGCTCATCCAGTCGAAACAATTCTTTGTAACCATCCTCACCTTTGCCATCCCGATCATCGATACCACCACGGTGACCATTAACAGGCTCAGGAAAGGCAAATCGCCGTTTGTGGGCGGAAAGGACCATACCACGCACAGCCTGTTCTTTATGGGCCTTACGGAAAAGCGGATCGCTATTTTATATGTGGGCATCTGCTTCGTATCCATGTTCTTCAACCTGCTGATCATAAAATACATCGAGCATTGGGGATACCTTCACATCTTCCTGTTCACGGTATATTATGCCGCATTGTTCTGGTTCCTCTACGCACCTGCACGTAAACACAGCCGATAGCCATGTCAAAGGAAAACCGGGGCAAATTTATTCAGTATCTCCTGTCGCTTAAAAAGTACTGGGTGGCATCCGCCTGTTTCATTGTGCTCATCAGCGTGATCAAGCTGTTCAGCTACTCCATAAGCGATTCCATTTCCGACTCCGATTACGAGGATTACTTCAATGCCAGCTATAAGGTATTCAGCATCCGCATCCCGAAGAACCTGAATTTTGCAGGCGAAAAGGTGCCCATCAATGATTTCATCGTGCGTGAGTCGATGGAAAAAGAGCTCATCATCAACACGTACTGGCAGTCGCAATCGCTGCTGCTGCATAAGCGCGCCAACCGCTGGTTCCCTGTAATAGAGCCTATCCTGAAGCAGAACGGCATCCCGGAAGACTTCAAATACATCGCCCTCATAGAAAGCCAGCTTACCAATGCCGTTTCGCCGCAGGGCGCCACAGGATTCTGGCAGCTGGTGGAGCCTACCGCAAAAGGCTACGGACTGTCCATCAATGAAGAAGTGGACGAGCGGTATGATGTGGTAAGGTCCACACAGGCTGCCTGTAAATACTTTAATGAGGCATACAAAATCTTCAATAACTGGACGCTCGTTGCAGCTTCCTATAACCGCGGCATGGGCGGCGTGCAGGCTGCGCTCGATAAGCAAAAGGTGAATAACTATTACGACCTGCTCCTTACCGAGGAAACCGCGCGTTACGTATTCCGCATCCTCGCCATCAAGGAGATCATTTCACGCCCTAAAGTGTATGGCTTCATCCTTCGCAAGAAAGACCTCTATCCGGTTGTCGCCACCAAAAAGATCACCATCGACAGCTCCATTTCCGACCTTGCCGTGTTTGCGATCTCGCAGAAAATAAACTACAGGATCCTGAAAACCTTCAATCCATGGCTCAGGGCGAACACGCTTACCAATCCGGAGAAGAAGAAGTATACTATTGAAATTCCGAAAGGCAGCATCAACATTTACGACCTCGACGGCAATTACGAAGGCAGCAATATCCTCAACCACAGGGATTCCGTGAACCTTGTGATCCCGAAGGAAGTGGTAAAGGATTCGCTGAAAAAGGAAGAACCTGCTAAATAAAATCTATAGCCGGGATGTTTTGCCCCTCTGGGGCAATGTTTCACGTCTGCTTTTCTTTCTACAGATGTTTGGCCTCTCTGAGGCCGAAACAATGCCTCAATTCAACTTTCATTCATTAACCTCCGGGCCTCGGAGAGGCCAAACATCCTTAAAAATTTATGCAGGCATGCCTGTCATTGCCCCGGAGGGGCAAAACATTTTTCAACGATCATCCCATTTTATTTAACCTGCTTTTCTTCTGCCTAAATGCGGGTAATATTAAACAACCCTGTCAGGGTTTGAAACCCTGACAGGGTTCCGCTCCATATTCCGCTGCAATCTTGCATAAACCCTGATATTTTCGTATCTTTGCAGTCCAAAATTACGCCCTTCCGGCCTTGGAAATTTTCAGTTTTTTAATTTGAATCGAAATCAATAAATGCCCAACGATAATATAAGTGAAAGCGAATACCTCGAGGTGATCGGGGCACGCGTTCACAACCTTAAAAATATAGATGTTACCATTCCCCGCAACAAGCTGGTTGTAATTACCGGGCTGAGCGGCAGCGGTAAATCCTCGCTTGCCTTCGACACCATTTACGCGGAAGGACAGCGCCGCTACATCGAAAGCTTTTCCGCATACGCACGCCAGTTCCTCGGAAGCATGGAGCGCCCCGATGTGGATAAGATCACCGGCCTCAGCCCCGTGATCTCCATCGAGCAGAAAACGGTCAATAAAAATCCGCGCTCCACTGTTGGAACAATCACTGAGATCTACGATTTTCTCCGCCTGTTGTATGCCCGTGCATCCGATGCATACAGCTATGTAACGGGAGAAAAAATGGTCCGCTATTCCGATGACCAGATCCTTAACCTGATCCAGGAAAATTTTGATAACAAGAAAGTGCTGATCCTCGCCCCTATCGTAAAAGGCCGTAAAGGACATTACCGCGAGCTGTTCGAGCAGATCAAAAAATGGGGCTACCTTCGCGCACGCGTGGATGGGGAAGTGATCGAGCTTACCAAGCGCATCCAGCTGGACCGTTACAAGGTGCACGACATCGAGATCGTGATCGACCGCCTCGAGGTGAATGCAGAATCGCGGCAGCGCATTAATGAATCATTGCAGCTGGCTATGAAGCAGGGAAAAGGCATCATCATGGTGCAGCCTTTTGAATCGGGCTCGCTGGAAGATAAATACGGCAAGGTGCAGTATTTCAGCCGACACCTCATGTGCCCTACATCGGGCATCTCTTACGATGAGCCGCAGCCGAACCTGTTCTCCTTCAACTCGCCTTACGGCGCCTGCCCGAAATGCAACGGGCTTGGCGTAGTTTCCGAGATCGACATCAACAAGATCATCCCGAATAAAAAAACCAGCATCCGCAAAGGTGCCATCGCTCCCATCGGACCGCACAAAGGAACGTGGATCTTCAAGCAGCTCGAAGCCATCGGCGACAAGTACGGCTTTACGCTCGATACTCCCGTGGAGGATATTTCGGACGAAGCGATCAACACCATCCTGTTCGGCTCCGACGAGATCTTCAAGATCAAGCAATATGCCGACAGCTCTGCAACAAGCTACAGCGTGGCATTTGAGGGTATCGCAAATTTCATCGTAAAGCAGAACGACGAGCAAAGCTCCCCTACCATCGAGAAATGGATCCAGGGGTTCATGAATAAAGTGGACTGCCCTACCTGCCACGGCACACGCCTCAAAAAGGAAGCGCTGCATTTCAAGATCGACAAGAAAAATATTTCCGAGCTTTCTGAAATGGGGATCCTTGAGCTGAAGAATTGGTTTAAAGATGTTGAAAAGCGGATCGACAACAAGCAAAATACCATTGCAAAAGAAGTATTGAAGGAGATCAGGTCGCGCATCGATTTCCTGCTTGATGTGGGCCTCGATTACTTAACACTGAACCGCAGCTCCCGCACGCTTTCGGGCGGCGAGGCACAACGCATCCGCCTTGCCACGCAGATCGGCTCACAGCTGGTGGGTGTGCTGTACATCCTGGATGAGCCGAGCATCGGACTGCACCAGCGCGATAATGTACGCCTGATCAATGCGCTGAAGAACCTGAAGGAGATCGGCAATTCGGTGCTGGTAGTGGAGCACGATAAGGAGATGATCCTCGCGGCCGACCATGTGCTGGATATTGGCCCGGCAGCGGGAGTTCACGGCGGACAAGTGATCGCGCAGGGAACGCCGAAAGAGATCTTAAAATTCCATACGCTTACTTCCGATTATATCAACGGGATCAAAGGGATCAAAGTGCCGGCGCAGCGCAGGAAAGGAACCGGCAAATCATTATACCTGAGAGGCGCGAACGGAAATAACCTGAAGAATGTTTCGGTGGAGCTCCCTCTTGGCAAGCTGATCTGCGTTACCGGCGTATCCGGCAGCGGCAAATCCACGCTCATCAATGAAACCCTCTACCCGATCCTCAACAAGCATTTTTACCGCGCCGAAAAAAAGCCGATGCCGTACAAATCGATCATGGGCCTCGAGCACATCGATAAGGTAATTGATATTGACCAGTCGCCGATCGGCCGCACCCCGCGGAGCAACCCGGCCACCTATACCAACGTATTCTCCGACATCCGAAACCTTTTTGCAGAGATCCCGGAAGCAAAGATCAGGGGCTACAAAGCAGGCCGCTTCTCCTTCAACGTGAAAGGCGGACGCTGCGAAACCTGCCAGGGCGCCGGGTTGCGCACCATTGAAATGAATTTCCTGCCGGATGTGTATGTGAACTGCGAAGCCTGCAACGGCAAGCGCTACAACAAGGAAACGCTGGAGATCCGTTACAAGGGAAAATCAATCAGCGATGTGCTGAACATGACGATCGATAATGCGGTGGAATTTTTCACGAGCATTCCCTCCATCATCCAGAAAATAAGAACGCTTCACGATGTAGGCCTTGGATATATCACACTCGGGCAGCAAAGCACAACCCTTTCCGGCGGCGAAGCTCAGCGCGTAAAGCTGGCGACGGAATTATCGAAGCGCGATACAGGCAACACATTCTATATCCTTGATGAGCCTACTACCGGGCTGCATTTCGAAGACATCCGCATCCTGCTGGAGGTGCTCGACAAATTAGTTGAGAGTGGCAACACGGTACTCGTGATCGAACACAACATGGATATCATCAAAGTGGCCGATCATATCATCGACCTCGGGCCCGAAGGCGGAAACGGCGGCGGGCAGATCCTTTGCGAAGGAACGCCGGAGGAAGTGATCAAGAACAAGCAGAGCTTTACCGCGAAGTATTTAAAGGAAGAGCTGAAGGGAGCGAAGAGCTTTTAGTATATTCGTAATTGTAATAAGTAAATTAGTAACGTATTATGGCGTATTTCTGTACTGAATTTTATTCGCGTCAGTTCGAGTAGCGAGGTACGAGCATATCGAGAACAAGCCCACCCGCTTTCTCGATACTCTCCCTTCGGTCGAACTCGAAATGACCATACACAGATTCGTAAATTAGCATAGACTCGTAATAAGTAAATAGATATAAAATTAGTATTTCGCAGTATGACAAACCATGATGAAGATAAGATCCGCAAGGCATTTGCAAACAAGGATTGGAATGATATAAAGGCCACCGACTCCTGGCAGATCTTCAAGATCATGAGCGAGTTTGTGGAAGGCTTTGAGAAGATGAGCCGGATCGGGCCATGCGTTTCTATTTTCGGATCCGCGCGGACAAAGCCGGAAAATCCTTATTACAAGCTGGCGGAACAGATCGCCTATAAATTAACGAAAGAAGGATACGGCGTTATTTCCGGCGGAGGCCCGGGTATTATGGAAGCTGCAAACAAAGGCGCCAGGGCCGGCGGAGGAAAATCCGTGGGACTGAACATCGTGCTTCCCTTCGAGCAGTTCTCCAACCCTTTTGTGGATAACGACAAGAACATCAACTTCGATTATTTCTTCGTGCGCAAGACCATCTTCCTGAAATATTCACAGGGATTCATTGCCATGCCCGGCGGGTTCGGCACGCTGGATGAGCTTTTTGAGGCCATCACGCTGATCCAGACAAACAAGGTAGCGCACTTCCCGATCGTGCTGATCGGAAAAAAATACTGGGAAGGATTGATCGCATGGGTTAAGGACACCATGCTGCTGCAGGAGCATAACATCAGCGAAAAGGACCTCGAGCTGTTCCACATCGTGGATGAAGCCGATGAGGCCGTAGCGATCATCACAGAGTTCTACTCGAAGTACCTGCTCAAACCCAACTTCTAATGAAAAACCGTTCCCTCTTGCCTGCCGCCCTGCTGATGATCTTTTTTTCAGCCGCACAGGCACAGGATGGTACCGGCTATTATTTCGACAATACCAATCACCTCAATGTATTCGATCATGGCGTGCCGCATGAGATCGCAAGCCTGGCGGTTTCCGATCCTTTGTTCGGCTGCGATTACATGGCCTACACGGATGAGAAGAACAGCTTTATGCTGTACTACGCCAGCGACAAGCGCACACTCGAAGAGCGGCCACCCTCCTTTGCGGTAGCAACCGATTATGCCCTTGTTTACAAAACCCAGAAGCGGTTAATGATCTGCGAGAAAGGCGAAAAAAAGCTTTTATCGAAATTTGCAGGCGATGTGTTTGCCGATGATTCCATTGTTGTATGGCAGTCGGAATTCGATGGAAGCATCATGGCCTACAGCGATGGAGAAGTTGTAACGGTAGAGCCTGCCGTTTCTTCGCAGGTGATCAGGGACGGAAAAACAGGTGTGAACCTTTTTGCATACAACGACCTTAATTACGATTTCAAAATATATTATAAAGGGGAAGTGCATGCCACTGGCGGCACAAGGGTAACCAACTACGCCTGCGGAAAAGACATTGTTGCCTTCCAGGATAATTTCAGGAACAACTTCAGCGTATTTTATAAAGGTGAAACAAAGGTGATCAGCGAAAAGATCGTAAAGGACTTTGTGGTTTGTAATGAGCTGGTGGCATTCGTTGATGAGAACGATAACTTTTTCATTTATTACAAAGGCCGCCTGCTGAAGATCGATACGTATGCCCCGGAATATTTTTTCGGCAAGGATAATATCCTTTGCTATTCCTACCAGTCGCAACTAAAGATCGTGTATGAAGGAAAGATCACCGTTGAGCAGAATGTGGAACAGCAGAACGTTAGCCCCGGTTCCAATTGTGTGCTTTATACCACCAACAGCGGCAAGGCAAAATACTTTTACAAAGGAAGGATCATCAGCAATTTTTATGTGCCGCAGCCTTTTACAAGGGAGCTTCACAACGACCTGCCGGTATTCACTTACGGTGACAACACCATTGCATTCCTTTTCAATGAGATGATCTTTGAATATGGCGCCCGCCCGGGTTCGCAATAATCCGCTTCTGCGGGCTATTAACAAGGTAAACTTCCGGAGTATCTTTTGTTCACTACTTATTAGCCGGCTTCTGTGTAAACAGGCCGCTCCTACGGAGCTTGTATTAGACTTTAATGAAGAAATGGCAACATACAGGCCGCCCCGCTGGGGCTATAAGAGTTCCGTAAAAGCGATGTGTTTATAACACAACATCCGGTATTACTTTTCAACTCCGGAGGAGCATCCCGCTAGTACACAGAGAAATATACGCAGCTCCGGAGGAGCGACCTGTTTATAACCACAACATCCGCTATTTTATTTTTCAGCTCCATAGGAGCGACCTGTTAAAATACACACAGAAAGTAGCTCCGGAGAAGCATATTATTAATAACAGAAAGAACCTGCCAAATCCCAGAGCTCCGGAGGAGCGAATTATAAATCTCTTCTATCGTTTTTATAAACTGTTAATAATTTTTTCTGATTCCGCGCAAATAAATCACCGGCTCCGGAACGCTACATCCTTTCATTTATAATAGTTTCAAGCCATCACCGACATACTCCTCACTACTACAAAATTCAATCTCAGCCAGCAGGGTTATTAACAAAACACTGTTTGTAATTACAATTAAGGGTACATCCGAACCTCTTCCAAATTAGAATAGTTTTGTTCAACATGGTAATTAGGGATTTTGGGAGTTTGTGCAGCTTAATGAATGCTACAGTTATTTTACATTTAACATAAGTAATATGATAAAGAAAATCTTACTCTCCTTTTTTGCACTCTTTGCTCTCCTGCTCGGCGCAAATGCTCAAACGCCTCATAAACAAAAACAATTACCTTCACTGGCGCTCGGCGTAGGGATCCTTTCTTTCAACGGCGACGTAGGGAACGGCGTTAACCTCAGCTCCTTCAGCCGCATCAGGGGCGGCTACAACCTCGCAATAGAACAGCGCATCGGGAAGTACATCGGCGTTTCACTGAACGGGCTTTATGGAAAGCTGGCCGACAGCGACAACCTGAAGAACAGCAATAAGAATTTCCAGACACCGGTCATGCAGGGCGACCTGAACCTTGTGATCCATTTTGACAATGACTTTGTATTTAAACGCACAAGCGCTTTTGCACCTTACCTCTCCGCGGGCTTTGGCTACCTGATGTTTGATCCGCACGGCGACCTTGAAGACAAGAACGGCATAAAATACAATTACTGGTCCGACGGCACCATCCGCGACCTTTCTGAAACTGACACCAATTCCGCAAGCGCAGTGCTGATCCAGCGCGATTACAAATACGAAACAAAATTAAAGGATTCGGCAGTTAACTATTCACGCAGCACATTTGCGATCCCGCTTACGCTTGGCTTTAACCTGAAGCTGAGCGACAACGTGGGGATCAACCTTGCAGCAACGTATTGTATGACAATGACCGATTACATTGATAATTACAAAGTGGGAAAGAATGACAATTACATATTTGCACATGTAGCCCTCAAATACAGCTTCGGCAAGCCTTATGACGACAGCCCGGAAATTTACCAGTCGGTGGATTTCTCTTCCCTCGAAAAGCTGGATACTGACGGCGATGGCGTGAACGACGGTGACGACCGCTGCCCGGGTACTCCCAAGGGTGTGAAGACCAGCAACCATGGCTGTCCGATCGACGACGATGACGATGGAGTGCCGGATTACCGCGATAAGGAATTGAAGACAGCAAAAGGAACGCTTGTAGATGAGAATGGTGTTACGGTTACCGACAAGGAGATCGCCGACAGGCAAGTGCAGTGGGATTCCCTTGCAACCGAAAGAAGCGAGCTGTTCAATGAAAACCCAAGCCTTGCATACTTAAAAAGTGTGGATGCAAAAGCGGCAGAGCTCAGAAAAGCAAATCCGAATGCAGCGGCATACAGCAAGATCCCCGCACCATTGAAGCCTGCGGATAAGGACAACGACGGCTATATTTCCTCTGCCGAGATCGCAGCAGCCATCGACTCTTTCTTTGAAGGCGATTCAGCGTTCACCGTGGAGAGGCTGAACGACCTGATCGATTATTTCTTTGAACAGTAACATATCAGAAACTAATACAATACATCTATGTTAAAATACGGCGCACTCTTATTCAACACCATTGCATTGCTGGTGTATCAGTTTTTCTTTGCGGATGGCGTTACCATCACACAGAAGATCCCTTCGAGTGCAAAGCCTGAAACAGAGTTCACGGTAGAGCTCACGATCAGCAAAGGCTCTACCAGCGGGTTCGCAAAGCTGCAGCAGGACCTGCCGGAAGGCTTCACTGCCGTGCAGGACGATAACAACGGCGCTTCCTTTACCTTCAGCAATCAGTCCGTAAAGCTCATCTGGATGTCGCTCCCCGCTGATAAAGAATTCAAGGTGAAATACAAAGTGAAAGTTGCTGCGGGCGTTTCCGGCGATAAAACAATTGCAGGCAAATTCTCTTATGTGGTCGATAATGTAAAGCAATCTATTGAGATCAGCCCTTCCGTGATCAATATCGAAGGGCCGGCAGCCGTTGCTACAAACACCACCACACCAACACCGGATAATACGGCCGGCAATACAGGCACAACAACTCCAACACCGGATAACACTTCTACCACTGCTGCATCCACTACCACTGCTGCAAACGAGCCTTCCTCCATTACCTGCATCCGCAAGGCACCGGAAAATGCTACCGGCGACTTCACCGTGGAGATCACCATCAACAAAGGAAATGTGAGCGGCTTTGCAAAGCTGCTTGAAACGCTCCCGGCCGGCTTTACTGCCACACAGGGCGAATCGCAGGGAGCTTCCTTCAGCTTCAATGAAGGCAAAGTGAAGTATGTTTGGGTATCCATGCCTGCCGTGCCCGAATTTAAGATCAGCTACAAGGTAAGTGTTGCCGCCGGATCAAGCGGGAACCATGCTATTGAGGGGATCTTCTCTTACATAGAGAACGATGAGACAAAAAAATATACGATCCCTGCAACCATTGTTTCCACAGGCGGAACAATGGCAAGCAATACATCAACAGATGCGACAACACCCGATAATACAACAAACACTGCAACGACTAATACGGCAACAACCAACACCGTAACTCCAACCGATAATTCTACTTCCACAGCGACAAACACCACCACGCCAACAGATAATACAAGCACTGCAACCAATACCGACAATACAACTCCTGCAGATAATTCCACCAAAAACCTGTCGGCGACCAACATCCCGGCCCCGCAGGGAAATGTGAACTACAAAGTGCAGATCGCAGCGCTGAGAAATGCGGTGGAAGCTGATAAGCTCGCTGCGCGATTCAACATCAATGAGCGCATCGACCAGGAAATGGCGAACGGCTTAACCAAATACACAGTGGGCTCACACCCCGAGTACAAGGCTGCACGCGATGCACGTGAAACGATCAAATCCAAAGGCGTGAACGACGCTTTTGTTACGGCATATAACAGCGGAAAGCGGATCACTGTGCAGGAAGCGCTGATGATCACCAGCCAGAAATGGTACCGATAAAGTGCTGTAAAGCAACCACCCGGCTCAATTTAGCATCTTTACTGTGTTAAATTGAGTTTTTTGTTATATTTGCGTATATGGTAAATAGATTGAGAATCATTACATTTCTATTATTCCTGGGCTCCTCCTTATTTGCTCAAAACAATGACACAGCAGCTACTGACAGCGCTGCTAAAGTTACACCTGCGCCTGCCCCTGTACAGCCTGCCACCGGGTTCATCTTTAAACCTACTATCGGGATCGGTACCGGACTTTTTTCATTTTACGGTGATATTTACAGCAAGCACTTTCAGAATCCTTCCGTAAGCCGGATCGCATACGAACTTAACGTTGCACAGCGCTTTACCGATTACCTCCAGTTCAATTTTTATGTATTGTTCGGCCAATTAGGCGCCAACGAGCGTTTAACGACGCTGGGAAGGAACCTTAATTTCAACTCGCATATCCGCGCAGGCGGTGTGAACCTGCAGTATAACTTCGGAAACTTCCTGCCAGCCGACAGGTGGGCAAGCCCGTACATTACGCTGGGGATCGAATCATTTGAATACCTGTCGAAAACCGACCTCTATGACACAGAAGGCAACCGTTACAACTACTGGTCGGACGGCACCATCCGCAACCTTGCCGAAAACGACCCTAATGCAGCCAATGCCATAGAGCTGCACCGCGATTACACGTACGAATCCGACATCCGCAACATGAACCTCGATGGTTTTGGTAAATATCCCGAGCGCTCTTTTGCTGTGCCCGTAGGTGCAGGCGCCCTGCTGAAGATCAATGATTTCTGGACATTTAAGATCGGCGCCACCATGCATTTCACCTTTACCGATTACATTGACGGCGTAACGGCTAAAAGCACCGGCAACAGGACGGGTAACAACAAGAATGATAACTTCATGATGAGCTCCTTCTCCCTTCATTACAACCTGGGCACGAAGAAGAAAACCGGGCTGGATACGCTGGATGAAGAGGATTTCAAGGATGTGGATTTCTTCGCGCTCGACCTCGAGGATTATGATAAGGATGGCGTTCCCGATACGAAAGATTCCTGCCAGGGCACTCCTGAAGGCGTTCCTGTAGATGCAAAAGGATGCCCGCTGGATGACGATGAGGATGGCGTTCCGAACAACCAGGACGATGAGCCTGCCACGCCTAAAGGAATGCTGGTAGATACGCGCGGCGTAACGCTGAACGACTCTACAATTGCTTACCAGTACAGCTATTATTCCGATTCAACGGGGATGTACGCCAAAGTGGAATACCACGATCACAGGGCGGGCAGCACAGCGCGGAACAACTTCCAGAAAGAATACACAGTGGAGCTTGGCACTTTCAAAAAAGGGCTGCCTCCCGAGCTTATGACCCAGTTCCTGAGCGTAAACGATATTTCAAGCGCCGCGATAGATGATTCCACCACCATTTACACAGCAGGGAAATTCCCTGACCTGCTCTCTGCCGAAAAGCGGAAACAGGAGCTTGTAAAGCAGGGCCTCAGCGATGCGAAGGTTGTATATAAGCAAAACGGCAAGTTCTATGATGCGCCTAAATACGGCAGCACGGGCAACCCGGATCTCGCAGCGGGTAATAATAACGGAGGCAACAAGGGCAACGGCAATACTTCAGGGTCCGGCAATGGCAACGGCTCCAATACAGGCGGCAATAGCGGAAACAACGGAAACACCTCAACGAATAACGGCAACGGTTCAACGAACAATAACGGGAATTCAAACGGCAGCACGAATTCAGGCAATAACAATTCGGGGACCAATTCAAGCTCCGGCGGAAATGGCTCCGTACCTTCCGGCAACATCGACAACCAGCAGGGAGTTGTACTGCGCGTGCAGCTCGGCGCTTACCGCAACAGGCTTTCCAAAAAAGTTTTCAAGGACATTAACGACCTGATCGAAATTAAAACGGAGGATGGGCTTTACAAGTACCTTACCGGCTCTTATACCAACTTTGATGACGCAGCCAAGCATAAGGTGGACATGCTCCTGAAAGGATACAACGGGGCATTTATTGCCGCTTACAAGGATGGTAAACGCGTGTCGCTTGCCGAAGCGGGAGCCACTATGCCGAAGAAAGGCGAAGAGCCGGAGATCTCCGACAGCAGCGCGGTGAACGGCGCCAACAAAACGCTTGTGATCTTTAAGGTGCAGGTAGGCGTATTCAAGAATGAGCCTCCGGCCGACAAACAGGCGCAATACAGCCAGCTCCAGGGGCTCAGCAAGGAGCAAACCTCCGCAGGGCTTAACAGGTACGTGGTAGGATCCTTCGCCGATTATAAATCGGCGGAAGCGCTAAAGGCCGAGCTTGTTAAAAAAGGCCTCGCCGATGCCTTCGTGATCGCTTTCTTTAACGGCGAATACATTTCCATACAGGAGGCGATCGAGCTTGCAAAATAAAGCAGCCGGGAAGCTGTTTTTAATGGCATTATCTTTGTAAAATCATTGCACCCTAAAACACCACATATAAAATGAAAGCACTACTGAAACTCACACTCATAAGCCTTGGCTTCTTCGCAGCAGGAAGCCTGTCGGCACAGGAAACAACGAAGAAGGACACTGCCAAAACCAGTGCAGCGCCACAAACTGGCACAAGCAGGCAGGAGCCTGCAAAACCTGCCGCAGCTCCGGCACCCGCAGCAAGCAGCTCCAAATCCGACGCGCCTGCAGCAGGCACACAAAAAATGGCGATCACCGAGCAGGGTGTAGACAAGACAAAAAAGAAGAAAAAAACGCAGGCCGCCACTCCAACAACCACAACAACGCCGGCAGCACCTGCCGAGCCAAACAAATAAGAAAGGCCCCTTCGGGGCTTTTTTTCTGCCCTGGCATAATTTCTTCTCTCTCATCATGCCGCTCTTAACTGCTGCCGGCAAACTGAAAATGCATTCTTTACGTATATGAAGAAAAGCAAAAAATGAAAAAACTATTTTTATTTCTAACTGTTGTTTCATTGGGCAGCGGCGTTACGTCATGCGCCCAGAAGAAAACTGACTATGCCGAAAATAAGGCTAAGCCGGAAGAGGGGACAATAAAAAATACAGCAACTATGGATACAGCAACGTTTGGTGCAGGATGCTTCTGGTGTGTGGAAGCACAGTTTCAATTATTGGATGGCGTGGTTTCGGTGAGCTCCGGGTTTTCCGGCGGCACGGTGAAAAACCCGGCTTACCGCGAGGTATGCAACGGCACTACAGGCCATGCGGAGGTATGCCAGATCGTTTATAATACCACAAAGATCTCTTACGATGAGCTGCTTGCGGCCTTCTGGCAAACGCACGACCCTACCCAGCTGAACAGGCAGGGAAATGATGTGGGCACGCAATACCGCTCGGTTATTTACTATCACAACGATACGCAAAAAGAGCTTGCCGAGAAATACAAGAAGGAGCTGAATGCTTCGGGTGCATGGGACAAGCCAATAGTAACCGAGATCAGCCCGTTCACGGTATTTTACAAAGCGGAGGATTATCACCAGGATTATTACAACGGCAACGGCGATCAGCCATACTGCCAGTATGTGATCCAGCCAAAAGTGGAGAAATTCAGGAAAGTATTCAAGGATAAGCTTAAGCATTAGAAAAACAAAAACACCGCTTAATAGCGGTGTTTTTTTGTTAACGGGCATATTTATTCAAATGTTATAATTTCAGATAGCGGCCTTTTTTCATCTATATAAATGGGCTTAATAAAAACAACTTTGTTGTGCCTTGTTTTAACTACGGTAACATTGGCAATATCTAAATCCAGATCATCCAATTTGCCGCGGGTGTCATATTCAATGAATCTGGCTCTTTTAAATTCTTTTGGGCTGATGTGTTCATTCGTTGAAATGAATGTAAAGCAGCGTTCGTTTTCCGCATTCATCAGGGTATCAAGTTCGATCAATGTATTAAGGGAACAACCTTTACAAACTAATTTAGGGATAAGGATGTAGTAATGTAAAGAATCGGGAATTTGCGTGTTGAACTCCTTTATTAAATAATTGGAAAACAGTGCCGTGTTTTTGTCCTGCTTTTCCTGGCAGCTTTGAAAAGCGATCAGTATAATAAATAGCAGGATGGCCTTATTTTTCATCCGTCGCGCTAAATAAGCCATATCTTAAAACATTCCTTTCATCTGACTGCTCTTTGGATCTACAAATGAGGATACCCTCGGGAACTGGCAGAATACTGAAAAAATTGTATTCATTCGAGTTAAAGGTAGTTTCATTTATTACTTTAAAATCTGAGTCGAGCACCATTAATGACCAGGGATATATTTTGGTGCCATCTTCATTTACAATTTCTTCACCTTTTGAAAAAACCCTGTAATACTGATCCTTATAAGGATTGAATAGAATGAACTTGTACCTGGTTTCGGTGGTATAATACTTTTTCAGAAAAACAAGATGTGCATTGCTATCCGAGGGGTATGGATTTATGTTCTGCTTATATTGGGTCTTCGCTTCAACTACAGACGTTAGCTTGTTGTTGCTGTACACAAACAAACTATCATTTATTCCGAACGAATAAATTAATTCATTCTTATTATTCACACATCGGGCCGGCCAAAAGTCCTGATAGCCTTCGCCTGTTTTGTATATACCTGGCCAATAGCCCGTTTTATTCGTTATTTTACATGGGGCCTGAGTGATGTTTATCGTGACTTCTGCAGGTGTGTTAAAGTATATTTTTTTATTTTCCGGGGTAACTAAGACAACATCGTTCCGAATGCTTTGAATGTAGATATTGCCATTCTTATAGCTCAGCTTCATCGGCTGTATATCCTGCAGTACATAGTCTTTATTATTATTTTCAAGTTCCTGCGTTACGTCCCAATGCGACCTTATTTTACCAGATCTGTCGATCAGGTAGATTGTGTTCCTTTCGTTAAGCATAATAAATATACTATCCGGATTCTGAACAAAACAGGCACTTCCATCTTCCGTATTCTGGATGCTGTCAAGGTTACTTAAGCTAATTGCATAATCGATAGAATCGGTATTAATATTTCTGAAGTTAATTGAATGAGCAGGAATATTAATGTACGTGATATAATTGCTTCCATTCCCACTGTAGTAAGATATATTCGAAACATTGCTAAGGGCAGTTTCTATATTCAATTTTAAGTCTTTCAGCTTTTTTAAGGTATATGATTTGTCTTTATCATTACAGCCAATAATGAAAAGTACGGCAAGTCCTAAAAAGTATCTAAGCATAAAGTCTGTTTACATGGAAAAGGATCGCCAAAAATGAATTTGGCAATCCTTTTTCATAATTATTAATCTTCGTCTGTTATACCAATTGCAAATTTCACATCATTTTCTGTAAAGGTATTGGGACTTACGGATGCGGGGATAGCTATGTATAATATACCGCCATCGTTTAAGTCCGTTTTCTTTACCAATTGGAAATTTCCACTTGTTAAAAAATCCAACCAATCTTTCTGGTCGGTCAGGTTCGGCATTAAATCGTCCCAACCCGAAGTTGTAGCAAAGAATGAAGCGATTGAGCTGTTGGCAATTGCCTCATCCAATAATTCTTCTTCTTTGTCCCTTTCTGCTGTTTTGGCTGATCTGATCTTAGTGCAGTCTGTTTTTGGCCTTAAACATTTGAAATCCTTGCTCCCATCATTATTGGTTACTGTGTAAAGAGTATAACCAAAATCATTTACTAAATCTTTCTGCTGAAAGGTAGCTCCTGCTGTTTCGGGGTTGGCCGGAGTTACGGAATTTTCCTTTTTGCAGGCGGCAAATCCAACAGAAAGAAGCAAGGCGGCCCCGGCTATGAATAAAACATTTTTCTTTTTCATTTTTTTACGTTTGAATTATTATCAGTTGATTGTTACGGGTTTTGATTATTGCGCAATTCTCAAACCTGCTGCAAACATAGGCGCTTTCGCGGACACTTTATATGTGTAAAAATACCCAAAATACAACCTGCGTAAAAACACGACATCTCGTTCATGACATGTCGGGAACCATCAAATGGAATGGGAAAGAAGGGACAGAAGATTAAAAAAGGCGGAGGGAAATAAGCGCCTGAGGCGCGTTCTTATTACTACTCCTCCATCTTGTTGGAGTTCGCATACCCGCGCCATTTGGCGATCGCAGCCTGCATATCTGCCGGGAGCTCCGAATCAAAGTGAACGTATTCACGCGTGATGGGATGATTAAAGCCGAGTGATTTCGCATGCAGCGCATGCCTTGGAAGCAGCTCGAAGCAATTCTCCACGAACTGCTTGTATTTCGCAAAGGTGGTTCCTTTCAGGATCCTGTTCCCACCATAGGTATCGTCGTTGAACAGTGAATGGCCGATGTGCTGCATGTGCGCCCTGATCTGATGCGTACGGCCGGTCTCCAGCTTGCATTCGATCAGCGTAACATACCCGAAGCGCTCCAATACCTTGTAATGCGTTACGGCATGCTTTCCGAATTCGCTGTCGGGAGGATACACATCCATCAGCTTGCGGTCGCGCTGGTGCCGGCCGATATTGCCGACTACGGTGCCGCTTTCTTCTTCAAAATCGCCCCATACAAGCGCGATGTAAATACGGTCGAGGTTCCGGTCGAAAAAATCCTTGGCAAGCCTGGTCATCGCCAGCTCGCTCTTCGCCACCACCATAATGCCGCTTGTATTTTTATCGAGGCGGTGAACAAGTCCCGGGCGCAACAATGCGTCCGTCGATTGCTTATGTCCTGTAACCTGCGTAGCCGAAGCTTTGCTGGTCGGAAGGTTCTGAAAGTGATAGATCAGCGCATTCACCAGTGTTCCTTTGTAATTACCATATCCCGGATGCACTACCATTCCTGGCTGCTTGTTCACGATGATGAGCGCATCATCTTCATACACGATATCGATAGGAATGTTCTGCGGGATCAGCTCGATCTCGCGGGGAGGATGCGCAAACACAACAGTGATCACATCGTGCGGCTTCACCTTGTAATTGGATTTTACAGGCTTGTCGTTCACGAGGATGTTCCCGTTCTCCGCCGCCTGCTGGATCTTAGAGCGCGTTGCATGCTCGATCCTGTTCATCAGGAACTTATCAACACGCAACAGCGATTGTCCTTTGTCTGCCGTTACTTTAAAATGCTCAAAAAGGCCCTGTTCTTCATCCTCTTCATGTTCATCATGCAATTCTGCCTCTTCATTCATTACTTCGATACTATAAATTTATGTGTGGAAACTGTTGTGCCTGAAACAAGGCGGATAAAATAAACCCCGTTGGCAACCCCGGACAGATCAATAGGTTCGGAGAGGCTGATGCTTTTTTCCGTCATCACCGTTCTTCCAAAGAGATCCATAATGGTGCAGGAGATCTCTTTACCGGCAGCCGCGCTTGTCTGAATGTACAGCTTATCGCTTGCCGGGTTCGGATATACAAGGAATTCATCTTTTCGCGCTACGGCAGCCTGTTCATCGATCCCCACCGTTTCGGCAGCGGAGCCTAAAACAGGATGGATCATAAGCGAGCCGCTGAATGGCGGATGCAGCCATGATCCGGCCGAATTGTAATAAATATTGTTCTGTGTATTTGTATTCTTGTCGACGCCGATGTTGATCGGCTGGGTGGTGTTCTGGTCGAAGCCCACGAAGAATGTTGTACCGCCGGCAATGTACAATGGCGCATCCAGCTGGTAGCGCACGAACATGTTTCTTCCCGACTGGTTATACGCAGGTGTATCAACCGTAGGATTGATATACAGCTGAGTGCCGGGAGCACCGCTGCCCGAAGCCGCCCATACTTTCAGTGTAAATGTAAATGCGGTGGCATTCACCCATTGCGGGTTAAAATAAATATCGATGCAGCGCAGCGTGTCATCCACATTCAGCTTGAACTTCTCGGCGATCTGCGCATGCAATGCTCCCTGCAGCCCGAAAGCAGCTTCCGCAGTGCCGTCGTCATAGGCATAGTAATTTGTGAATACCTGTTTGTGAGTTACAGTATCGTTGCTGGAAATATTATTGTTCGGTGAAGAAGAAAGGTACGAGGTAATGGAAAAAGTGGTGTCGCCGGTAAGCAACGGGATCACATAATTCAACGCCGGGGTGCTGGAGGCCGGCGTAGGGTCATAGCCCACAGAGCTGTACGGATCGTAATTGATCGCCGGTGCGAAATAGGGAGTGCCCACAGGAGTGCTTCCTGCATACATCTGGTAGCCGAATGTTCCAAAGCTCGTGGTATTGTTGTTATTGCGGATGGTGGTTGAATACACCGTTTTCATATCGGTTGTATCGTATTGCCGCCAGGGCATCGCTGTGTACTCCTTCAATAAGGAAGGCGTATTGTAAACAAATGCAACATCGGGATAAAGCGTATCGGTAGCAGTACGGTTCTGGCGCAGGTACACATAATCAACATGCCAGTGATCGCCGCTGCCGCTGAGCGTGGCCCAGTTGGAAAAGCGGAACTGGAATCCCTTCTGCAGGAATTTGCTGTCGGTAACATGAAGCATCACCAGCTGCCAGGACGAATCGGAAAGCGAGGAGGTCATTCCTCTTGTTGCCCATACATGGTGCCATGCGCCTGTTACCGGGGCTTTGAATTCCAGGATGAGGGAATCCACTGCATCAGGGAAATTTCCCCTGCCTTCGGGCTGATAAAAGAAGCTGAAATAAATAGTGGTATCGCCGGGAAAATTAAGGTCGATCGGCTTGGAGGTAAGCGTATCGGCTTTTCCTGTTGAGTATTGCGATGCTGAAAAATTGTAGGGATAGCCTCCGGCATTCACGCCGTCGAAGGTTGCAACGCCCAGTGTTGGCGGGGAAACGGGAAGGTCGCGGTTAACATACACATAATTGTTCAGCCACAATGCGGTATCGGGATAAGGGCCTTCATAGGAGAAATCATCCAGGAATCCCTGTGTCCCGAGAGTAATGGTATCGGTAATGGAACCACCGCTGCGCAGCACCGATCTTAATTCGAGCTCATGCCGCTTCTGGATCAGCGCGCCGTTGGCGCTTAAGGGGCTTTCCACCCATACCTGCGCCGTTAGGCCGGAAGCAAGGGCGAGCAGCAGTGCAAAAAGTATGTTTTTTTTATTCATCATCCGGATCATCTGGGCCTGTTGTATCGTTAGGAACTTTGTTTTTATCAGTTGAAAGGAAGAGGTCGATTGCCGCTCCCATATTGATCGAGGTTTCTTTTCCGCAAGACGGCGTTTGCCTGTACACCCTTGCGCCTATCGTATCTTTAGGGTTATCAAACATTACGGAGCCAAGGCTGAGCGAGCTTTCAGCAAGCCTTTCCATCGCTTCTTTTCTTGTGAGCCCGCGCAGGCAGGGAATTCCCACTTCCTCATCGCTTAAGCCCTTCCCTACCACCAGCTCGATCACCGTGCCTTTTTCAATAATTTCTCCCGGCGCTATTTTCTTCCCTTTCACCAATTGTTCAAGCACGCAATTGGCGCACTGGTCGGCAACATACCGAGGCTTCGCCATTTTTAACCCGTAGCTCGCGATCATAGAGGCTGCCTGGCGCAGGGAACGGTCGACCAGCTTCGGCATCTGGATGCTTGGCGGCAGCAGCGAGGTCACATATAAAAAGATGATCCTGTTCTCTTTCACCTTTGCCCCCGGCTCCGGCTCCTGCTTCACAACAGTGCCTTTTTCCGCTTTAACATCGTAAACGGAATCGATCACGAGGTACCGCACATTCTTATCGCTTACGAATTTATCGAGGTCGGCCAGCTTCACATTCATGAAATTGGGCACATCGATGGATTCACCATGATGCGTGGATGATCTCAGCCAGGACAATAAGATCCAGAACAACAAAAAGAATGAAACCAGGTAAATAGCAAGATGAATTAAAAATCGCCTGCTTTTTACAAATTGAAAAATACCTTTGAACATAAATATCCTGCTTCGAAATAGTCTACGAATGTACGAATTTTATGGGAACGGGGAAAGGGGCAGGCAGGGGCATCAGGCAACCATTGATGAGCGTGGCCGTCTTGGGCAATTTTTGCATAGCTGTGTAACAACAGGCCGCTCCTATGGAGCTTGTTTGATGATTACGGAATTTGTTATAAACAGGTGGCTCCGACGGAGCCGGATCAGAATTTACACATTGCCCCCTCTCACCTGGAGAGGGGATAAAGGGGTGAGGTCCCTTTTTTTAAATCCGAACTCAAGGATCCTGTCAATAAAATCATAGGGCTTGTACCCGTTGATCGCCGTTTGGTGAAAAATGCAGGTTGCAGGCGTCATTCCCGGGAGCGAGTTCACTTCAATGAAGACCACTTCCACTCTATCCGGGTTGTAGATCCTTACAAACGCATCGATCCGGCAGTAGCCGTTCACGTTGAGCACTTTTGCAGCGGCACCAAGCGTTTCCTTTACTTTCGCGGAGATCTTCTGGCGCTCCTGATCATTTGTGGAATACCTTGCAGGCGTGATATTCTGGCCCTGCCCGGCAAGGAATTTCTCTTCCAGCGAAAGCACTTCCCCTTCGCTTAATGCTTCTGAAGCTTCAAACACTTCATACTGCACATCGCCATTCTTATCGTATGTGGTGAGCATTCCGCCCGTGATCTCAAGGAAATGCGCTGCATCCCTTTTACTGATCAGCTCTTCCACGAGAATAACTTTTTTCTGCGGGAATTCTTCTTTGTCTTTAATGTGCAATAGCTGCGCAGCGCTTTTGTCGAGCGCTTCCTGCTTCCGGAAGATCAGCGTTGCAAAAGCCTCGAACTCTTCCGCCGTTTTCACCTTTCGCACCGCGGAGCTGCAGCCGTCGTCAACGGGCTTTGCGATAAACGGATAATGGATCTTTTCCTTCAGCGTGCCCAGCACTTTTGCCTTATCTGCATTCCAGTCCTCCTCGGTCACCAGCAAATGCTCTGCGACTAAAAAACCGTTCTGCTGCAGCAATTCGTTTGTGCGGTATTTATCGATCGTGATCTGCGAGCTTTCCACTCCCGAGCCATTGTAAGGCAGTCCCACTTTTTCAAGCTGCGCCTGTACCGCGCCATCTTCGCCCGGGCGGCCGTGCAGCGCTATGAACACGCATTCCACAGTTTTTGCAAGCTCTTCGTATGTAAGGCGCTTCGGCTTTGCAAGGCTGTCGGCACTCGAATATTTTGTAGTGATCTCCGCGCATTCGGAAATGATCTGCTGCACCATTTCATGGATCTTATAATGCTCTATTTTTTCGCGGATGTCGTCGGCATTATCCTTCAGCAAAATGTTTACCGGGATCTGGTACATGATGTGCTCATCGGCGCTGCCCGTAAGGAACACAGGGATTGGTTCGTACTTCGCCGAGGAGGCCAGCTTCTCATAAATATTGCGCCCGCTTTCCACGGAAATGTGGCGCTCGGAAGAATAGCCCCCGAGGATCACAGCAACCTTTATCTTCTTCGTGTTGGCCGCTTTATCCTGCTTGATCGCATCATCCAGCCTGCTGAGCAATGCATCGAACATTCCGCTGTTCCTGCTACCCAGGATGCGCTGCGCAAGCGAGGTGCGGATAATGTAAGTTAAGAACTGCGAAGGGTTCAGCCCGATCTCCGCCGCCTGGTGAAAGAAGAACGAGGAAGGCATCATTCCCGAAGTGGTGTTCGGGTCGTTCAGAAATATTTTTCCATCCGTTGAAAGAAAGCCGTCGATGCGTGCATACACATCGAAGCTCAATGCATGGAACAATTTTTCACATTCCTTGCGGATCGCCTGGATCTGCTCGTTCGGCAGGTCTATCGGCGTGATCTTGCGTGATAATCCCGGCAGGTATTTGGAGCGGTAATCAAATAATTCTTTTCCTTTTCTTATTTCTGTCGGCGGCAGGGCTATCGGCTTTCCGTGCTCATCCTGTGCTACAATGCAGGAAAACTCCTTGCCTTCAATGAAGCCTTCTATCAGCACTTTGCTTTCACCATCGAGCGCGGCAAGCACAGCGCCTTCTTTTTCGGATGCAAATAATTTATCGAGGTTAGCGATGAGATCGGCAGGATGATACACTTTCTGAACGCCTTCCGCGGAGCTCCACACGGTGAGCGGCATTCCGATCCCCTCGCGGATGTCGGCAAGCGTGCGTACAAAGCTGTTCTTCTGCTCTGCGCTTAAGCCATTCCACTCCGCAGCATCCACCCATTTTGTAAAAAGGGCTTTCTCGATGGCTTCCATGAATTTGAAATTATCCGCTTCATGCAGGATGCTCACGCCTATGGAAGAGCCTTGGTTGGCGGGCTTTATCACCAGCGGAAAACCGATCTCCGTTTTTGCGCGCTCAAATGCATTTTTGCAGTTTCCATTAATATAGCTGTCTCGCTCAACAGTAAAAAACTTCGGGCTGTTAAAGCCTGCATTCACCATGAGTTGCTTCTGCACGCTCTTGTCGATCCCGATGGCTGAAGGCAGTACCCCGGAGCCGGAATAAGGGATCCCGAGGTATTCGAACAAGCCCTGGATCTTTCCGTCTTCGCCGAAAGGCCCGTGCAGGCAGAGAAAAGCGAAATCGAAATGCTGCTTCAGATCACCCGCCTCTATCTTTTTCCCGATCTTATTGATCATTGCCAGCTGCTGCTCAGCGCTCACTTCGCCAGTTTGCTCGGCGTATACCTGGAAGTCGCCTTCCTTTGCAGGGATGAATTCAGCCGGCGGATAAAAATCGCGGATGCTGCCTTTGTAAACGAATTCCCAGTTGAGCAGCACAAAATTCCCGAAGCTGTCAACAAACACCGGCACTGCTTCAAACAGCGATTTATTGAGGTTATCATAAACGGTTCTTCCGCCTGCGAATGAGATCTCGCGTTCCTTTGAAAAACCTCCGAAAATGATGCCTGTCCTGATCTTCATAATGATTTCTATAAAATTGTTCTATGCCTTGTAACGCTGAAGATCCCTGCGAGGGTTATTTAGCCGCAGATTCACAGATGCTTCATGTAATTTCCGCAGATTGGCCGCTTCGCGACCGGATTCAACGTAGTACAAATTTAACTGTAAGGAAGGGTTATTTCAGTGCAGCTGCTTTAAGTATTCAACAAGTTTATTAACTGCGAGAGCGCGGTGGGAGATCTTGTTCTTTTCTTCCAGCCCCATCTCGGCAAACGACCGTGTATGGCCATCGGGCTGAAAGATGGGATCATAGCCAAAGCCTTTGCCGCCACGCTTTTCGTGCAGGATCACGCCATTCACAAGGCCTTCGAACTGCCGCTCTTTACCATCGATCACCAGTGAGACCACCGTTTTAAAACGCGCCTTCCTGTTGCTGATCCCGTTCAGCTCTGCAAGGATCTTATCCATGTTAAGGCCTGCATTCTTCTCTTCGCCCGCATATCGCGCCGAATACACTCCCGGCCGGCCATCCAGCGCCTCTACCTCCAGCCCGGTATCGTCGGCAAAGCAATTGTGCCCGTACTTTTCATACACATAAAATGCTTTTTGGGAAGCATTCCCTTCAATGGTTGGCTGTGTTTCGGGGATCTCTTCGATACAGTTAATATCTTTCAATCCCAGGAGCCTAACAATCGGCGGCACCAATTGTTGGATCTCCGCTACTTTATTCGAATTGCCGGTGGCAAAAACTAATTCCATGCTGTGTTTTTTTTAATATGGTAAGCCTTCATTTCCTTGTCCAATATTAGCTAAAAATTGCTATTTTTGAGCCTGTCCCGGAGTTAAATTTACGGGCTTCCTAAGTTTTACACTATGATCCGGATTATAGCAGAAGCAGGCGTGAACCATAACGGGGACATGCAGATTGCCAAACAGCTGATCGATGTCGCCTCTGAAGCAGGTGCGGATTATGTAAAATTCCAGACCTTTATCGCATCGCAGCTCGTGAGCGCCGATGCCCCTAAAGCGGCATACCAGCGGGAAGACAATACCGGCGGCAACCAGCTGGAAATGCTACAAAAGCTTGAGCTGAGCAGGGAGCAGCACATTGAGCTTGCTGAACACTGCCGGAAGAAAAACATTCATTTTTTATCTACCGCATTCGACCTTGAAAGCATTGGCCTGCTTACGGAACTCGGCATTACGCTGTTCAAGGTCCCATCCGGCGAGATCACCAATCTTCCCTACTTAAAAAAGATCGGCAGCCTTGGAAAGGACGTGATCCTTTCCACCGGCATGTGCGTGATGGAAGAGATCACGGAAGCCATATCCGTATTGGTAAAAGCAGGTACCAACCGGGAGAACATCACCGTATTGCACTGCACCACCGACTACCCTACAAAAATGCAGGATGTGAACCTCAAAGCGATGCTCAGCATCCGTGAGCAGCTGGATGTGAACATCGGCTATTCCGACCACACGCTGGGCATTGAGGTGCCTGTAGCTGCCGCTGCGCTGGGCGCACAGGTCATTGAAAAACATTTTACGCTCGACAGGGCTTTGCCCGGCCCCGACCACAAAGCCTCTCTCGAACCCGCTGAATTAAAGAACATGGTGACAGCCATCCGCAATATTGAAGAAGCGCTTGGAAGCGGTGCAAAACAGCCCACAGCCACCGAATTAGAAAACCGTATGGTAGCACGGAAAAGCATTCATGTTGCAAAGGCCCTTCCCCGGGGGCACGTGATCACTGAAGCTGACCTGGCGATGAAACGCCCGGGAACAGGGATCTCGCCAATGCTGCTGGAAAATATTCTCGGTAAAAGAACGCGTTCAGAGCTTAGCGCAGGCCACCTGTTAAGATGGGAGGAGCTGGAATGAGGATCACCGTATTAACCAGCTCCCGCGCCGATTACAGCATTTATCTCCCTTTGCTGAAAAAGCTGAAGGCAGACAATTATTTTGAGCTGCGGATCATCGCATTCGGCACTCATCTTTCACACCGGCACGGCTATACCCTGAATGCCATTCTCAACGACGGCTTTGAGGTGGTGCACCGCGTGATCACCCTTCCCAAAGGCGATACCCCAAAGATGATCGCAGAAGCTATGGCATCCGCCACCGCTGAGTTTGCAGAGATCTGGGAAACCGAAAAAGCGCTTACCGACCTGGTGTTTTGCCTCGGCGACCGCTATGAGATGTTTGCCGCCGTTGCCGCTTCCGTTCCTTTCACGATCCCTGTCGCGCACCTGCATGGCGGGGAAACAACACTTGGCGCGATCGATAATTCGTTCCGGCATGCCATCACTGCCATGTCGCGCTACCATTTTGTATCCACTGCAAAGAGCGCTGAGCGGGTTGCACAGATCACCGGCAGCACAGAGCATATTTATCACGTAGGAGCCATGAGCCTCGACAACCTGCGGGAGATCACGCTGCTTTCAAAAGAAGAATTCAAAGAACGGTTTTCCATCTTTCCGGAAAATCCTATCCTCGTCACCTTTCATCCTGAAACCATTTCCTTTTCAAAAAATGAGCTGTATGTGAAAGAGCTGATCGCTGCGCTCGAAGGGATCGATCAGCAGGTCATCATCACCATGCCGAATGCGGATACCGGGAATGAGCAGATCCGGAAGGCATTAGAGGACTTTGCCGGCCGGAAGGAAAATGTGCATGCCGTTGAATCGCTCGGAACACAGGGTTATTTTTCCTGCATTGCGCAGAGTGCTTTTTTACTTGGAAATTCCTCGAGCGGGATCATTGAGGCCGCCTCCTTCGGGAAATATGTGATCAACCTCGGAAGCCGCCAGGAAGGCCGTGAAGCCGGAGAGAACGTGCTCCACCGCGCTTTTGAAAAAGACGCGATCCTCGAAGCTATCCGGCAGATCGGCACACTGCCGCCGCTAAAAAAAGAAAACCTTTATGGCGATGGCCGGACGAGTGAAAAAATCGTAAGCATATTAAAAACAATTGGCTAAATTTGAGAGGGTGAAACAGGACAAAAATATTGTATTGATAGGTTATTCCGGGCATTCATTCGTGGTGCTGGAAACTTTCCGCGCCATGGGAAGAACCGTTTCTGCATACTGCGACCTTTCTGAAAAAGAGTATAACCCTTATAACCTCGGCTACGCCGGCAATGAAACGGAAGCCGGAGTGATCGAACAGCTGAAGGCTGCAGACTGCTTTGTTTCCATTGGCGATAACCAATTGAGAAGGAAAGGCTACGAAAAGGCACGCGGCGCTTCCCTCTCCATCATAAACGCCGTTCATCCATCCGCGATCATCTCCGAAACCGCAGGCCTGGGGAATGGAGTAATGGTGGCTGCAGGTGTGATCATCAATGCGCAAAGCAGGATCGGGAATGCCGTGATCTGCAATACAGGCTGCATCATTGAGCATGAATGCCGGATCGCAGACTTCGTGCACATTGCACCGGGCGCAGTGCTCTGCGGAAATGTATCTGTCGGTGAAGGAAGCTTTGTCGGCGCCAATTCAGTGATCAGGCAGGGGATCACCATCGGGAAAAATGTGATCATCGGTGCGGGCACAGTGATCACGAAAGACATTGCAGACGGAGCTAAAATAGCGGGGAACCCGCCACGCATGCTGTAAAACAAAGAGAATGAACGATTTTTCAAACCATATCATCAACCCCAACAGCTCCATTCAACAGGCCCTGCAGCAGCTTAACGACCTGTCGGAGAACCTCACGCTTTTTGTTGCGGATGAGAACCGGACACTTTCAGGCACTGTCACCGACGGCGATATCCGCCGGGGATTCCTTGCGGGCAAACAGCTTGGCGACAAGATCGACAGTGTAATGTTCAGGAACCCGCGCTTCATTCAACAAAGCGGATTTTTGCCGGGAGCCATCAGCCAGCTCAGGCAGGATGGCATTTTCGTTGTGCCTATCGTTGATGATGAAAAGCGGATCATCCGCATCATCAACCTGAAGGAGAAGCGCTCTGTGCTGCCGCTGAATGCGATCTTGATGGCAGGCGGAAAAGGATTAAGATTAAGGCCGCTTACCGACAATCTGCCGAAGCCATTGCTGAAAGTAGGCAATAAGCCGGTCATTGAACATAACATCGACCGCCTGAATGCGTATGGCATCGAGAATATTGAAATTGCGGTGGGCTACATGGCCGGGAAGATAGAAGCTTACGTGGGCGACGGCTCCTCAAAAGGCCTGAACATAAAATACATCCGTGAGAATGAGCCTTTGGGAACGATCGGCGCCGTAAAGCTCAGCAGTATGGATCATCACTCCTGCATCCTGCTGATGAATGCGGATGTGCTGACCGACATCGACTTTGAAGACCTTTACGAGACGTTCATAAAACAGGATGCCGACATGATCGTAGCTTCCATTCCCTATAAGCTGGAAGTTCCTTACGGCGTGCTGGAAGTGGAAGGGGAATTGGTTACAGGGCTGAAGGAAAAACCGACCTACACCTATTATTCGAATGCGGGCATCTACATATTCAAAAAAGAATTGCTTGACCTGATCCCGGAAAAAGAATCGTACGATGCAACCGACCTGATGGAAAAGCTGCTGGCGCTGAAAAAGCGATTGGCATATTACCCGATCCTCGGTTACTGGCTCGACATAGGCAAACCCGACGATTTCAAAAAAGCGCAGGAAGACATCAAACACATTAAGCTGTAATGGATAGCTTGTTTCTGATCACCGCCCGCGGAGGCTCAAAAGGGATCCCGGGGAAAAACATAAAGCCGCTGGCCGGAAAGCCATTGATCCACTACGCGATCGATGTGGCAAGGAAATGTGCGGCCGATGAATTTATTTGCGTGTCTACCGATGACGAAGCGATCATTGAATGCGTAAAGGAAAAAGGCCTGACAATACCTTTCAGGCGCCCTGCAAGCCTTGCCGCCGATACGTCGGGATCCTACGAGGTGATCATGCATGCGCTGGAACATTACGCCGCTGCAGGAAAAAGATTCCGGAACGTGGTGCTGCTGCAGCCGACCTCGCCATTCCGCACTGCCGGGCATGTAAAGGAAGCGATGGCTCTTTATTCGGATGATCTTGACATGGTGGTCTCTGTAAAAAAAACGCAGGCAAATCCTTTCTATCTTTATAAGGAAGATGAAAACGGGCTTTTACAAAAGCTTTCGGAAAGCACCTATGAACGGAGGCAGGATCTTCCCGAAGTGTTTGAGCTGAACGGCGCTGTGTACGTTTTTAATGTGGCCTCGCTGGAAAAGCAGCCCATCAGCGCATTCAAAAAGATAAAGAAATATGTGATGCCTGAATTGAATTCGGTAGACATTGATGATCCGATAGACTGGGAATGGTCGGAATTTTTAATTGAGAAGAAATTAATCCGCTTGGAATAATATGGAAAAAAAAGTTTTAGTTACAGGAGCTGATGGATTTATAGGCAGCCATCTTGTGGAGCATTTGCTGCAAAAGGGCTATGCCGTGCGGGCATTTGTGCTGTATAACTCCTTTAACTCAAACGGATGGCTGGATTCGCTCCCTAAAGGCCTGCTCGCTAAGATTGAATTATTCGCAGGCGACATACGTGATCCGAACGGCGTGCGGCTGGCCATGCAGGACATCGACACGGTGTACCATCTCGCCGCACTGATAGCGATCCCTTACAGCTATCATTCACCGGACAGCTATGTAGACGTGAACATCAAAGGAACGCTCAATGTTTTACAGGCAGCGCGCCTGCTGAATACCAAACGCGTGATCATTACCTCAACGTCGGAAGTATATGGAACTGCGCAATATGTGCCGATCGATGAAAAACATCCCTACCAGGGACAATCGCCATACAGTGCGACAAAGATCGGTGCCGACAGGCTTGCAGAATCATTTTACCGCTCCTTTGAAATGCCGGTCACTATCGTTCGCCCGTTCAATACATACGGCCCGCGGCAATCGGCGCGTGCGATCATCCCGACCATTATCACCCAGCTGCTGAACGGCTGCCGTGAAATTAAATTGGGAGACCTCAGCCCTACGCGTGACCTGTTGTTTGTGAAGGATACCGTGCGCGGATTTGAGATGATCGCCAACTCCGACAAAACAATCGGTGAAGAAATAAATATCGCTTCACAATCGGAGATCTCCATCGGCGACCTTGCAAAAAACATCATTGCTAAAATTCAACCCGATGCAAAAATAATTACCGAGGAGATCCGCCTTCGCCCGGACAAAAGCGAAGTGAAGCGCCTGTTCGGCTCCAATGAAAAAATAAAGGCGCTCACCGGCTGGACGCCGGAGGTTGACCTTGAAAATGGAATTAAAGAAACCATCAGCTGGTTCTCAGAAAAAGAAAACCTGAAGCTTTATAAACATTCTGAATACACTATTTAAACCGCGCCTCTCTGCATGATCCCTTTATCAGTCCCGAATATCAATGGCAACGAATGGAAGTACATCAAGGACTGCCTGGATACGAACTGGGTTTCCTCGGTTGGCGCTTACGTTGATAAGTTTGAGCAGTCGATGGCGGCCTATACAGGTGCCCGCTTTGCAATTTCAACGGTTAACGGCACAGCAGCCTTACACATTTCACTTCTTCTTTCGGGAGTGCAGCAGGGCGATCTCGTGATCGTTCCCAACATCACATTCATAGCAAGTGTCAACAGCATCAGGTACATGTCGGCAAACCCGCTCCTGATCGACGTTGATCCGGCTACATGGCAAATGGACCTTGGCCTGCTGGAGAAGTTTCTTCGCAGCAGCACATCGGTTGAGAACGGCAAATGCGTGCATAACAGTGATAAGCGCGTTATCCGTGCGATAATGCCGGTTCATGTGCTGGGCAATATGTGTGATATGGACAGGCTTACCGCCCTCGCATCCGAATTCCACCTCGCACTCATAGAAGATGCCACCGAATCGCTCGGCTCTACGTACAAAGAAAAACACTCCGGCAGGTTTGGCCGCTTCGGCTGCTTCAGCTATAACGGCAACAAGATCATCACAACCGGCGGCGGCGGAATGATCATTACCGATAATGAGGAGCTTGCAAAAAAAGCCAAGCACCTTACCACCCAGGCCAAATCCGATCCTTTTGAATATATCCACGATGAGATCGGCTACAACTACCGCCTCGTAAATGTGCTGGCGGCAATGGGACTGGCCCAGATGGAATCGCTCGAAGGATTTTTGCAGCGTAAAAAAGAAATCACGGATCACTACAATACCGAGCTTTCTGCAGTAAGCGGGATCTGTTTCCAGGAAATAACGAAGGATGTAGCCCCGAACAACTGGCTCTATACCGTTACTGCGGATAAACAGGAAGAGCTTATCGCACACCTTACAAAGAACGAGATCCAGGTCCGTCCTTTCTGGGTTCCAATGAACAGGCTGAAAATGTTCGCACGTGATCTTTACATCACAGAAAACGATCATTCGCAGAAAGTATATAAAAATTCACTCAGTCTGCCCTGCTCAACGGGAATTACAAACAGCGAGCTGGAATTTGTTGTAAAAAAAATAAAAGAAGTTTATAATCATTGATATGAACGCGATCAGGATCATTCCGCGGCTGGATATAAAAGGGCCTAACCTGGTGAAGGGAATTCACCTCGAAGGGCTGCGCGTGCTCGGCAAGCCGGAAGAGTTCGCAAAGCATTATTATGAGCAGGGAGCGGATGAGCTGATGTACATGGATGTAGTGGCAAGCCTTTACGGAAGGAACAGCCTGTTCGACATTATTTCGAGAACGGCAAAGGAATTATTCATCCCGCTTACTGTAGGCGGCGGATTAAGGACGATCGACGATATTAAAAATGTATTGCGTGCTGGCGCAGATAAGGTTTCACTGAATACTGCTGCTATCAAAGATCCGCAGATCATCAGGCAGGCCTCATTAAAGTTTGGCTGCTCCACCATTGTGGTCGCCATCGAGGTGATCCGCCAGGGCGACGGCCGCTACTTTGCCTTTACCGATAACGGGCGCGAAGATACGGGCATCGAAGCCATCAGCTGGGCAAGGCAGGCCGAAGAGCTGGGCGCGGGTGAGATCGTGCTTACCTCTGTTGACAGGGAAGGCACGGGAACGGGGTTCGACATTGAGCTGATAAAAAAAATTACGGAGGCGGTGTCTGTTCCCGTGATCGCCCATGGCGGCGCAGGAAACCCGGCGCACATAGCGGCGGCAATCCGGGAAGGCGGCGCAAGCGCGGTGGCTGTGGCTTCCACGCTTCACTACGGTTACGCGGCAACGGCAACAGCCAGGGATCAGACCGAAGGCAACACCGAATTCCTGAAAAGCGGCAGGACCTTTTCGAAGATCGAGCCGCATTCGATCAGGGAGATCAAGGAATACCTTGCGAATAATTCAATTGATACACGGATAACCGACCATACATTTTAATGCAGGAACTAAAAATTGTAATATTGGATTACGGGCTGGGAAACCTTTTCAGCGTGCAGCATGTATGCAGGCACCTTGGCTATGATACGCTGGTGTCGCACGACAGGAAAGACCTCCTGAATGCAGACGCCGTAATATTGCCGGGCGTAGGCGCCTTCAGGGATGCGGTCGACAGCATGCACGGGCGCGGCCTTGTAGCGCCGCTGAAAGATTTTATCAGCAGCGGGAAGCCGTTCATGGGCGTGTGCCTTGGTATGCAGCTGCTGTTCAGCGAAAGCGAGGAATTTGGCAGCAGCGAAGGGCTGAACATCCTTGAAGGAAGCATTAAAAAATTTCCTTCGGCTGATGATGCAGGAAATAAAATAAGAGTGCCGCAGATCGGCTGGAACAGGATCAATGAAACGGCGGAAGGCCCGAAATGGAAGGATTCGCCATTGCATTCTATCAGGGAAGGATCGTACATGTATTTTGTGCATTCCTATTATGCAAAGCCGGCGAATGAGTCATGCATCCTTTCTGTGACGGAATATGAAGGCCTGAATTATTGCTCTTCCGTAAAGCAGGATAACGTGTTTGCCACGCAGTTCCACCCGGAAAAGAGCGCCGGCCATGGAATAGAGATCTACCGCAACTGGCTTGAAGGGATACGGATAACGGATTAATACATTTACCATTATGACAACAGAAAGGTTAGAAGCATATTATGGATTGCCGCAGGAAGTAAAATTCTGCAAACGCTGCGTGATGTCGAACCAGCGCCCTGCTTCCACTGTGGAGTTCAAGCATACAAAGGACAGCAAAAAAGTAACGCTCAATTTTGATTCGGAAGGCGTTTGCGATGCCTGCCGGAATGCGGAGCACAAGGAAGCGATCGACTGGCAGAAGCGTGAAGATGAATTATTGAAGCTGCTTGATAAATACAGGAAGAATGACGGAAGCTATGATTGCCTTGTTCCCGGAAGCGGCGGAAAAGACAGCGCTTACCAGTCGCACGTGCTGAAATACAAATACGGCATGAACCCGCTTACCGTAACGTGGCCGCCGATCCTGTACACCGATTACGGCTACAAAAACTTTAAGAACTGGATCGATGTCGGCGGGTTCGACAACATCAGCTTTAACCGGAATGGAAAAGTGATGAAGCTGCTTACGAAATTATCCATCGAAAACCTGCTGCATCCGTTCCAGACCTTTATTCTCGGGCAGAAGAACCTCGCACCGAAGATCGCCGCCAAATACGGGATCCCGCTGATCTTTTACGGGGAGAATGAAGCTGAATACGGCAACCCAATTGCAGACAACGCCAATTCACTGCGCGATAAATCTTTTTACAGCTTTAACAATCTCGATGAGATTTACCTTGGCGGCGTTTCCATTGCCGAGCTGAGGGAAAAATACAAGGTGCCGCTGAGCGATTTAATGTCGTTCCTCCCCGCCGATTCACAGGAGCTGGAGCGCTCGAAGATCGAGGTGCATTACCTTGGCTACTACCTTAAATGGACTCCGCAGGAAGTGTATTATTATGCGGTGGAAAACACAGGCTTCAAGGCGCGGCCTTTCCGCACGCAGGGAACTTACAGCAAATACAACAGCATCGACGATAAGATCGATGACCTGCATTATTACACCACGTACATAAAGTTCGGGATCGGCCGTGCAACGTATGATGCATCGCAGGAGATCAGGAACATGCACATTACACGCGAAGAAGCGGTTGCCCTTGTGAAGCGCTTCGACGGCGAGTTTCCCGACAGGTATTTCAACGAGGTGATGGATTACCTGGAAATAGCACCGGATCATTTTCATGAGCTCTGCGATAAGTTCCGCTCGCCGCATTTATGGACAAAAGAAAGCGGCACCTGGAAATTAAGGCATACTGTAGAATGATCCGGATATGAAAATTATTGTCAACTGGGATTATGACCGGCCCGACCTGATGAAGGCCTTTGCCGCGCTGAAAGATGATTTCAGGATGGTGTTCCTGTTCAAAAACCAACAACCGGCTTCCGGCGCAGAAAGCATTTTTAACCCGGGGGATGTTATTTACTGGAACAGCTTTCAATCGCCTTACCAGCTGCTTGCAGCAGTAAACCCCGACAAGATCATTTTTCACGACATCGAATCATTTCTGCAGGTAGGGCTTAACATTGCCGCACAGAACAAAGGCATCAAAACAATGGTGATGGAGCACGGGCTGCGGGGAAGCTATGAGGTCGACATCGCCCTGCAACGCTTAAACACGCCTGCTTCCGATACCATTGAGCTTGAAAAAGACCCGGATCCGCAAACCGTTTCCGGCATCGGGTTTTACCTCCGCTCCTTTCGTATGCGGAATATTTTATCGGCCCGCCGCTTTCTCCGGTTCCCTTTCATCCGCAGGAAATACGGGCTGGCTGCGGGGCTGTTCAAAGCTCCGTTCAGGCTCAGGGAAGCGAACCTCTACATTAATTTCACCCTGCACAACGCTTCCTATATTTTAAAAAGAGATCATATCCAGCCCGGAAAAGTGCTGCCCATCGGCAATCCCAACTTCGATGAGATTTTCGCTTTTTTCAATTCGAATAAAAAGGAAACAGGAAATTATTTCCTGCTCATCGATGCGCCGTATTGCGAGCAATCGATCTTCGGAATGAAGAAAGAAGTGAAGGCTGCTTTTTACAGGAAGCTGAATGAGTTCTGCCTTGAGAAAAATGCGGAATTAAAGATCAAGCTGCACCCGCACAGCTACCATGCGGATTATCTCCCGGCCGATCCCAACATGGAGTACCTTCGGGAATGCAATACAGCCCGGTACATTGCTTCTGCGCAAGGCTGCTTTATGATCAACCTTTCCACCCTTTCCCCCCTCGCGATGTATTATTCGAAATGCATCTATTTCAATTCGGGGATCAATCCGTACGACAAAGACCTTGCAGAGAACAGGTATCTTCCGGCGTACGATTTCAATACATTCAGTCCCGCAGAGCTGGAATTCACAGAAAGCAGCGCAGCGCAGAAAGACGCAATTAAAAAGGCTTATCTTTACGCCACTGACGGCAAGGCCACTGAACGATTGAAACAAATTCTACTCCACTGATGTTTGATATCAGGTCATTATTCAGGTCTACCTTTATCTACACGCTGCTTGGCTTTCTGCCCATGGCATCGGCATTTGTGCTTACGCCGGTGTATACCAGGTATATGCTGCCGGAAGAATACGGACTGGTGGCGCTCGCCAATATTTTCCAGTCATACCTTTCCATCTTTATCGCGATCGGCATCGATTCCGCTTTTACGCGCTTCTTCTTCAGGTACCGGAAACGCGCGATCACCAATGCTTTGCTGTCCACATCCCTGATCAGCATTCTTGCTATTTCCGTGCTCCTCTATCTTGTATTCCTTGTGGCGGGGCCTTTTACATTTACGGTTGCATTCGGCACGGCATCCTTCAGCTACCAGGCTTTCGGGCATTTTATATTTGTAACCGCCACGTTTTCCATCGCGTATTCGATCATTGCACAGTATTACCGCGACACCGAGAACCTCCGCTCCTTCACACTGCTCGCGGTCGCTTATTTTATTTGCGTAACAGTGGGCTCCTACATCGGCATTGTTACGTTTAAGGGAGGCGCGCAGGGAAGCATTATCGGGAAAATGGCGGGAACGCTGGTAACGATGGTGATCTACCTCTCTGTGTTCTTTTATAAAACAGGCTTCATATTCAAAACAAAGTACGCAAGGCAGATGTACATTTACGGTTACCCGCTCGTGATCTATTCGCTGCTGGCCACCACGTTCGACAGCATGGACCGCTTTTTCCTGAACAGGAATTTTTTACTGGAGAAGCTCGGCCAATATAACCTTGCCTTTGTGGTTGCCTCTACTATCGGCATTGTATTGAACTCGATGCAGGCAGCGATCAGCCCCAACGTATACAAGCTTTCCAATTCAAAGGATCCGGAGCGCCATGCGCAGATCAACCTCATCTACCGCTACATGCTCTGGGCAACGCTTTTTGTTGTGGTAGCCTGCATTGCAGCCAGCTACCCGGTGATCCTGCATTTCATCAATCCGGGCTATCATGCCAGCCTGGTGTTTATTCCCTTGCTGGCATTGGGATGGATGGGCCGCGCCTATTTCATGGTGTATTCCAACCCGCTTTTTTTTCACGGCAAAACCGCGTACCTGCCGCTTATCAACGGCATCTCAGTGATCATCGGGCTTGCAGCCAATTATGCGCTGATCCATACGATCGGCATCATGGGCGTGTGCCTGGCAGTGCTGATCATTAAAGTTTCACAGGCATTGCTCACCGCGCTGTTTCTCAGGAAAACAGGATTGTTCCACCCTGTGGAATATGACCTTAAGAGCGTCAACACCGTGTTTGTGCTTATTACCGCGATCGTGCTTGCGGTGAGCAGCGGGCTCATCCCCGACATTTACGGGCTGCAGCTGAAATACCTGCTGCCGCTCATTGCCTTTGCAGTTTTGTTTTTAATATTCAGGCCGGCAGTTTACAAACGCACAAAGTGATTATCTTTATTTAAATTATTCCACAGAAAAATGTCGGTACGATTCAAGAGGCAAAAGCCGGGTCACTTTTTATTAAGGTTTATCTACAACCTTAACAAGATCCCGTTCATGCCGGGCAGGAAAAAATTCCACCTGTTCCTCGACCTCGAGTGGATCTTCGGCAGGCTTGCACATGAAGCCTCTTTTTTTCATTACCCGAACATGCAGCATCCCATCCGCGTGAAAGCAAAACGCTTCCTGCTCGATGGCATCAACAGTGAAAGCACGGTGCTCGACCTTGGCTGCAACCAGGGTGAGAATGCATCTCTTATCGCACAAAAAGCAAAGGAAGTGGTGGGTGTTGATTTTAATGCGCAGGCGATCGAAAAAGCAAAAGCGCAGTTCAGCGCTCCCAATCTCAGCTTTGTGCATGGGGAAGCGATCGAATATGTATCCGCAAACAAAGGACGCTTCAATACGCTGGTCCTTTCACACATTCTTGAGCACATCGATGACCAGCGTGCCTTTTTAATGTCGTTCCGGTCATTCTTTAAGCACATTTACATCGAGCTGCCCGACCTGGAAGCATCGTTTTTAAACCAATACAGGATCGACCTGGATGCCCGCTACCAGCATACCGATGATGACCACGTGGTGGAGTTCGACCGCGAAGACCTTCGGAACCTGCTGAATGAATGCGGCCTCCGGATAGTTTCCAGCGAGTACATTTACGGCATGCAGAAATACTGGTGCGAAGTGGAACCACAAAATCCTTAATACAGAATGAAATGCTGATCGAATTTGTAAACCACTCCTCCTTTATCATCGAGCACAAAGGCACACGCATTATGTGCGACCCCTGGCTGGAAGGCAACGTGTTCAATAACGGCTGGAGCCTTTTGTCACCAACGCTTTTCTCCTACAACGATTTTGAGCACATTGATTACATCTGGTTCTCACATGAGCATCCCGATCATTTTTTTCCGCCCAACCTGAAAAAGATCCCATCGGAATTCCGTGCGCGCATCACCATCCTTTTTCAATATACAAAAGATAAGCGGGTAGCCGACTGGTGCAAGAAACAAGGCTTTAAGGAAGTGATCGAGCTGTATCCCAACCGCTGGCAGAATGTTACGGACGACCTTAATGTCCTCTGCGAGCATTTCGACGAGGGCGATTCCTGGATCTGCTTTCGCAGCGATACGGAAACATTTCTGAACACCAACGATTGCGGCATCACGAACAGCAGCCAGGCGATGAAAATAAAAGAAAAAACAGGGAAGATCGACCTGTTGCTCACGCAATTCTCCTATGCCTACTGGGCAGGAAACCCCGAGCAGAGGGAATACAGGAAGCAAGTGGCGAATGACAAGCTTGGCTGGATGAAGCAGCAGTGCGATGCATTTGAGCCAAAGTACGTGATCCCGATCGCAAGCTATATTTATTTTTCACATGCCGAGAATGAATACCTGAACGATGAGATCAATACGGCAGGCAAAACGTATGAGTTCATTAAAGCGAATACAAAGGTGCTGCCTGTTGTATTGTACAACGGCGATAAATTTGAGATGGATCAGCCGCACGATTCGCAGAGCGCCATCGACCGCTACGCCAAAGATCTCGCTTTTATAAGGCAAAAGAATGTGTACGGGGAAACAAGAACAATAGCGCCGGAACAATTACAGTCGGAAGCGGAAGCATTTCTGAAAAGCATTAATAACGACAATTCCTTTTACCTGAAATGGAACATCAAGCCTTCGTCGGTATTTGTGAAGGATTACAATAAATCCTACACGCTGTCGCTTTCCGGGTTTGAGCCTTCGCAGGTGGCAGAGGATGCCTGCGATGTATCCATTACTTCGGAGAACCTGTCCTTCTGCTTTTTGTACCCGTACGGGCTCGACACTACGCAGATCAACGGAAGGCTGCGCAAGCCCCTGAAAGGCAGCTACAGCCGCTTCTTTAATTTTTTCCGCATCAACCAGCTGAAAAGCAGGGGCACCAACCCCAACAGCCTTTCCTATCTCCTCGCTGCCGCATCCCGGAAGGTGCTCGGAAAGCTCGGATTTTACAAGCCCTGAGCGCTCCGAAAAAGCAAATTTTACTATCTTTACGTATTGTCAGAAACTATACGTAGCGCCACTGCTCCCGCTCCCATGCAAGAGAGATCAAAAGTCTTTTTCCCTAACCTCGACGGATTAAGGTTCCTTGCTTTCATGTTCGTTTTTTTCAGCCACAGCATGGGGCACTTTATTGAAACGCATCTTTCGGGCTCTGTTTTGCTCGACGATCCGATGCTGTTCCTTTTCGCCAACGGGAAAATGGGGGTCTCCGTTTTCTTTGTGCTGAGCGGCTTTCTCATCACTTACCTCGTCCTTACCGAGATCAACACCTTTAAAAAGCTGGATGTGCGCGCCTTTTACATCCGCAGAACGCTCCGCATCTGGCCTTTATATTTTGCAGTACTCTTTTTCGCCTTTGCGCTTTACCCGCTTTTTCAGTCGTTCTTTGCGGGGCAGCAGGATCACTCCCGCCCTTTTTACTACATTGCTTTCCTCAGCAATTTCGACGTGATCCGCCTGCAGGAAGCCGGCCTGTTCCAAAACCTTTTTCTTACCGTTACCTGGTCTATCGCCATCGAAGAGCAGTTCTACCTCGTGTGGCCTTTGCTGTTCCGGTTCGTGCCGGACAGCCTTTACAAATTCATTTTTTATGGCATCCTTGCAGCTTCATTATTATTTCTTTTCCTGAACATCCATCGTGAGCAGGTGCTGCATTTTCATACATTCAGCGCTATGTTCGACCTTGCTGCGGGCGGACTTGCAGCTTACTATGCGATCAGCTCCGAACGCTTTGTTTCATTTTTTAGCAGGATGCGCGGAAGCACAAGAATTACGATTTACAGTACAGGCATCCTGCTGCTGATATTCCGGAACACGCTCTTCAGCTTTGAATATGGCTTTATTTTCCAAAAACTTTTCGGCGTGCTTTATTTCGCGTTCGTGATCCTCGACCAGAACTTCAGCTCTTCTTCGCGCATGAAGCTGTCGAAGTCGGCATTCATGAGCAAATGGGGCAAATACACGTACGGGCTTTACCTGCTGCATACCATCGCATTGCTTATTGTTTCTAAAGCTTTTATTATTGGGGGCGCAGGAACAGGAAACGGGTTCCCCGGCACTGCAGCTTATACGCTCATCAGCCTGCTGCTCTCGTTCCTGCTTGCATGGCCGGCCTATCACTATTTTGAAAAATATTTTTTAAAGCTCAAGGCGCGATTTTCCTATATTACAAAAGAATGAGGATCCGGATCACCTATATTATCTCTTCCATTGATAAGGCACTTGAGTTTGAGCAGGTAGCGGAGAAGCTCGGCCGCGAAAAATTTGAGCTGTCGTTCATCCTAATGAACCCCGGCGGATCGGCGCTCGAAAATTTTGTGGATGCGCTCGGCATTCCCGTTTACCGGGTCACCTACAGCGGCAAAAAAGACCTTCCGCTTACGGTGCTAAAGATCATGCGCCTGCTCCGGAAAATTAAGCCGCAAATAGTCCATACGCATCTTTTTGATGCATCGCTTGCCGGGCTCATGGCTGCAAAGCTTGCAGGCGTTAAGCGCAGGATCAGCACACGGCACCATTCCGATTATCACCACACCTATTTTCCGCATGCGGTAAAATACGACAGGCTCAACAACCGGCTTTCCACGGAGATTATCGCCATCAGCAATGTGGTGAAGAAAGTTCTTGTGGAGAAGGAACAGGTGCCTGCGAAAAAGATCCACATTGTGCATCATGGAGTGATCACCGCAGATTTTGAAAATGTTCCCGACAGTACAGTGAAGCAGCTCACTGAAAAATATAATCCCTCGCAGCAGCGCCCGGTGATCGGAGTGATCTCGCGCTACATCAAGCTGAAAGGAATTCAATTCATTATCCCGGCCTTTCAGAAAGTACTCGGGAAGCATCCCACAGCACTGCTGATCCTTGCCAATGCAAAAGGCAGCTACGCGAAGGAGATCAGGCAGCAGCTGAGCCTGCTTCCCGAAAAGAATTACCGCGAAATTGATTTTGAAAAAGATATCTGTGCCCTCTACCGGCTTTTTGATATTTTTGTTCATGTGCCCACTTCGGAGAGTTGTGAGGCATTCGGACAAACCTACATAGAGGCCCTTGCGGCAGGCGTGCCTTCCGTATTTACATTATCCGGGATCGCAGCCGATCTTATTGTCCATGAAAGAAATGCGCTCGTGGTCCCTTACAAAGACAGCGATGCGATCTTCCGGGCATTTGAAAGGATCCTCGAAGGCAGGCCGGAGATCAGCGAAATGATCCGTAACGGCAAACAGGATGTGGCCGCGCGATTTACAGTGGACAGGAAGATCCGCACATTAGAACAAATTTATTTACAGCACGAATGAATACCGCTCAGCCGATACTTGTTTCCGTTATTGTGCCCTGCTACAACGCAGCGCCCTTTATTGCAGCCACTATCCAATCGGTGCTGCAGCAGAGCTTAGGCAGCTTTGAGCTGATCTGCCTCAACGATGGCTCCACAGATTCAACCGAAAAGGAGATCCTCCGTTTCAGCGACCCGCGCATCCGTTACATCAACAAGGCCAATACGGGTGTTTCCGATACGCGTAACGTCGGCTTTAGCCTCTCGCAGGGTAAGTATATTTTGTACCTCGATGCGGATGATATTTTAACTGAACATTTCCTGCAGAAACGTGTAGACTATCTTGAACAGCACCCTGAGATGGGCTTCTGCTGCTCCGAAGTGATCAAGATAGATGAAGCGGGGAACATCATTGCAAACACAAAATGGGTAGGCGCTCATTCAAACATCCTGCTCGAAGTGCTGAGCTATAACCTGAAGATCATCACCTGTCCATCGAACTACCTGTTCAGAAAAGATCTCTTGCAAAAGCATTCCATAAAATTTGATCCGGCCCTGTCGAGCAGCGCCGACCGCTTTTTCCTGATCGAGCTTTCACACGTGGCCAAATGCGGTTTGGTGGAAGATGCTTATCTTTATTACCGCATGCACCCTTCAAGCATGTCGCATAAGCTTACGCTGAACCTCCTGCGGGACAACTTTGTTTTCAAGCAGAAAATATTAAGCCTCGATTATATTCCCGCCGGGCTGAAAAAAGAATTTTGTTTCAAGACCAATTATATCCTTGCCGGAAGCTATTACAGGCTGAAAAAAGCAGGGCCTTTTCTATTGTATTCGCTGAAGGCATTTTATTATAACCCGGCAGGATTTTTAAAGCAACTAACCAAGTAAGAGCATGTGCGGAATAGCAGGATTTTATTCACCCGGTAAGGTATTCTCTGAGTCAGAGCTTCATGCAATGACCGATGCGGTGGCGCACCGCGGGCCGGACGCTTCGGGATATTATACCGATGATACGGTAGGCTTCGGGCACCGCAGGCTGAGCATTATCGACCTTTCCGACAATGCTAACCAGCCCATGCATTCGCTTGACGGGCGCTACGTGATGGTATACAATGGCGAGGTTTACAATTACAGGGAGATCGCAACCGAGCTGAAGCACAGATTCAAAACTTCGTTCCGCACTTCTTCCGACAGCGAAGTGATCATTGAAGGTTATGCCCGCTACGGGCCGGAAATAGTAAACAAGCTCAACGGCATGTTTGCGCTGGCCATTTACGATAAGCAGAAAAAAGAGCTGTTCGTATGCCGCGACCGCATCGGCATCAAGCCATTTTATTATTTCTGGGACGGAGCTAATTTCGCATTCGCCTCCGAGCTGAAATCGCTGATCTGCTGCGCCCACATTCCGCTCGAAATAAATAAGAACGCGATCTATCACTTTCTGCATCTTGGCTTTATTCCGGCTCCCGACTCCATTTACCAGTCGGTGAAAAAGCTCGAATCGGGCACCTGGATGAAGATCCAGGGAAAGAGCATAGAAACGAAAAAGTACTGGTCGGTGAACGCCGCTATTCATCAAAAGGTGATCAGCAATGAAAAGGAAGCGATCGTGAAGCTGAGCGACCTGCTGATGAGCTCGGTGCAATACCAGATCAAAAGCGATGTGCCTTTCGGCGTATTCCTTAGCGGGGGCATCGATTCCAGCCTTGTTACCGCCAATGCCGTGAACCTTTCCGGCGTAAAGGTGAATACATTTTCCATCGGCTTTGAGGAGAACCGCTTCAACGAATCGGTGTATGCCAAAGCCATCGCGAATTACCTCGGCACCAACCACCATGAGTTCGTTGTTTCCTACAAGGATGCCATCAGCCTTATCGACACCATCTTCGATGCATACAGCGAGCCCTTCTCCGACTCCTCCTCCATTCCCACCATGCTTGTATCCAAGCTGGCGAGGCAGCATGTTACCGTAACGCTTTCGGGCGAAGGCGGCGATGAATTATTCATGGGCTATGGCGCCTACAAATGGGCAAAGCGCCTCAACAACCCGCTCATCAGGCAGCTCAGGCACCCGATCGCGGCCACGCTTTCCGCTTCCGGCGAGCGCTTCGAACGGCATGCGCGGTATTTTCAATATCCTCACCGCAACCTGCAGTACAGCCATATCCTTTCGCAGGAGCAATATTATTTTTCACTCAACGAGCTGGACAACCTGCTCACAACCGGTTTTACGGAAGCGCCGGGAAGCACCAACACAGAGATGCTCAACAACTTCGGGATTGAAATAGACCATTTGGGAAGAGAGCTGAAGCCGATCGAAAAGCAGGCCGTGTTCGACCTTAACGTGTACCTGCAGGACGACCTGCTTACCAAGGTTGACCGCGCAAGCATGCACTTCTCGCTCGAAACCCGCGTGCCGTACCTCGATCACCGGATCATCGAATTTGCATTGAACCTTTCCCCAGCATTGAAATACAATAACGGCACCGCCAAATACCTGCTCAAGGAGATCCTGTATCAATATGTGCCGAAGAAATTCTTCGCGCGGCCCAAACAGGGCTTTGCCATTCCCCTGGAAAAATGGCTGAAGAACGAGCTTCGCTTCCTCATCGAGGAGAACCTTTCAAAGGAAGTGATCGAAAAATACGGCGTTGTGAATACACATTACGTTGAAAGCCTGAAGAAGGAATTCTTTGCAGGAAAAGATTATCTTTATAACAGGCTCTGGGTGCTCATCGTGCTGCACAAATGGCTCCAAAAACATCACAAGCGATGAAGATCAGGATCTTTCTTTTCCACCGGGTGTCACCCCTGCGCGATCCTTTATGGGATCCGATGTCGCCTGCGCTGTTTGAAAAGATCGTGGCCTATCTCAGCAAAGCCTACGAGGTGGTGCCGCTGGAGCAAACACTCACCGGCAATCATAAGCCGCTTTCAAAAAAAGAGCTCTGCGCGATCACCTTCGACGACGGGTATGCCGACTTCATCAACTACGCTTTTCCCATCCTTCAAAAATATCATTGCCCCTCTTCCATGTATGTGATCAGCGATTGCGTGGATCAGAACCTTCCGCCATGGACGTATATCATCAACCATCTGTTCATTCACACTTCGCACTTATCCCTCAGCATCCATTCAAAAGCGCTGCCCCCGGGCCTTTCAAAAACTACCTGGAGCAGCAGCCGCGAGCGCATTAATTATGCACGGAAGCTGTCTCCTTTTATGAAGCAGCTGAACAACCGCGAGCGCGTGCTGATCTACGAGCAGATCCAAAAAGAGTTCGATGATGTGGACGAGCCTAAGAATATGATGATGAGCTGGGACAACATCCGCGAGATCGGCAGGAATGGATGCGAAATAGGCTCTCACTCCGCTTCACACCCTTTGCTTGCAAACAAGACAAACGAGCTGGAGCATGAGCTTACCGCTTCAGCCGAAAAGATAAAAGCCGAAACCGGAAAGTTCCCGCTTGCCATTTCCTATCCTTTCGGAAATTATAATGAGGCCGTAAAAGCTATGTCGGAAAAGGCCGGCTACAAAACGGGGCTCACCGTAAATTACGGCACTTACAACAGCGATGTTCACCACCTCTTCGAGATCCCGCGGATCGAGCTGTATTCCGAATCATTCTTCAAATCAACGCTACGCATCAAAGGATATATTGAGAACACGAGAAAGATCATAAAGCTCAAATAAAAATGCTGACGGTCCTCACACATGAATTTTTCTTTATCCCGAAAAAGGAGATCTGGTTTTATGATGGCGGCGATATTAAGCCCGCTGCATACACCTCTTTCTGCTATGCATTCACGCGGCCTTCCGTGCAGATTGATACGGAAGTGAAAGAGTTTACAACGTTGCTCGACCTGCACACAGATGAAAGCGGGTTATACGATGCCATCAGCAGCACCTTCCGCTACCACATCCGCAAAGCGGAACAGGCAGGCGTGCAATGCATTTATAACATCGGGCCTTCTGTGGCCGATTGCAGGGAGGTCATCCGCCGCTTCAATGCTTTTGCAGCGAAAAAAAAGATCACGCCCGCCAATTCAAAACGGATCCTTGCCCTGCAGCAGCAAAACAAGATCGTGATCTCAAAAGCTGTGCAGGCAGATTCAACGCTTGTAACACACGTATACCTGCACGACGGCAAAAGGATCCTGCTCATGCATACCTTTCACGATGAAGATGGCGCTAATCCTCAGCTGAGGGGCTATGCCAATAAATCGCTGCATTGGGAAGACATCCGCCTGTTCCGTGAAAAAGGCTTTCATACCTACGATTTTGGCGGGATCAATATGGAAGAATTGCCCGGGATCTCTCATTTCAAGCTCAGCTTCGGGGGCAAGGCAGTGCAGGCCGACAGCTTTATTGCAGTTATGTCGGTGTTGAGGCCTTTCTATAAATTGTATAAGAACCTTCGTTGATCACTCAGCATGGAAACAAATAAAAAAGTATACTCCGACAGCCAGGTTGTAAAGCATTATGCGGCTTACAGCGCATCCCTGCAGCGTCCTGAAAGAACGATCATGAACCTTATTCAGCCGGTGCTGCAGGAAATGCGGATGCTCGACATTGGCGTAGGCGCCGGCAGGACCACCGTTTTTTTTGCGGACAAGGTGAAGGAATATACAGGCATCGATTTCTCGGAAGGCATGACCAGGGCATGTAAGGAAAAGTTCGGCAACACCTATCCTGCGGCAGTTTTTGAAACGGTTGACGTACGCGACCTTTCGCGCTATGCCGATAACAGCTTCGGTTTTGTGCTCTTCAGCTTTAACGGCCTCGACAACATTTCGCACGAAGAGCGGATCGTGGCGTTGAGCGAGATCAGGAGGGTTTGTGCAGAAAAAGGAATATTTTGTTTTTCATCGCACAACCTGCAGTGCCTCCCTGATTTTTTCGGCATCCGCTTTCGCTGGCACCCGGTAAGGTTTCTCAAAAGCCTTTTTGCAAGGCGAAGGCTGATCGCGCGCAACAAAGAGCAGATCGGCAAATTTCCGGAAGCCGACCATGTCACTATTTTCGACGATGTGTATGATTTCGGCCTGCACACGTATTACATCAGGCCCTCGGCGCAGATCGCACAGCTGAAAAAAAACGGCTTCGGCGAAGTAAAAGTGTTCAGCCTTAATACGGGAGAGGAACTACGGGAGCAGCAATACGAAGCCGCAACAGATTCCTGGCTGTACTATCTCTGCAGCAAGCTTACATGAGCACTTTCTTTTTCGACTGCTGCTCATAAAAATACTTGAGCACAAAAAGGCTGGAGATATAAAACGGAATGCAGGGGATCTTCAGCCGCACCAGCGATCCGAAGTTGGAAGTGGCTATTCCCACCGAAAAGGCGAAGAACAGCGAGAACAAGACCGAAAAAAGCAGCAGCGGGTTTTTCCCGATGAGGCGGAAGAATCCCATGAATTTCAATCGCACAAGGAGAAAGATCGTCAGCAGCAGAATGTACGTGTTCTCAAATGCCGACAAAAGCATAACGGGATTCTTTGCATCCCAGAGATAAGGCCTGAACAAAGTGGCGGCAATCGCGAGGTGCGCCTTTCCAAGCATGCTGATCGGGTTGGCATCAAACTCCCCGATATCAAAGCTGTTCCCTCCGTAATATTCCTGCTTCTGGTCAAGGTTCACCACCACGGCGCGATCGAGCACGTTATCGATCCGGTACAAGCCGAGGAAATCACCCATCTGCGAAAGCAGCAGCAGGCTCAATCCAAGCCCCACGGAAATGAAGAAAGGCGCAGCCATGAATTTCAGGGCTTTATTCTTCACGCCCGCCAGCCGCTCATTCGAGAGCCAGATGAGCGATCCGGGCAGGAGGGCGAAAAAGATGTAAGGCTTGATCGCGATCAGCAGGAACGCCGATACAAATACACAAAGCAGGCCCCCGATCTTATACCGCTTCCGGATGAAGAAATAATAAAAATGATACGTGTACCAGCCTACGGCAGAGAGCGTGATCGTATCCTTCAGCAGGCCGGAGCCCCAGAATACAACGGAAGGAATGAACAATACGGAGATGGCAAATTGCTTCTGCAGCTGCGGGAATTGTGTGTTGAACAATAGGAACAGCCTCCAGATGCCGCTGTAGCAAGCCCATGCAAGCAGGATGGCCATGATCACAAAGCTGTGAAAAGACAGGAAAGCGAGCGGCACCAGGAGCCGCGATACGAAGAGCGCCTTGTCATCCAGCCAGAAAACAGGATAGCCCGTGCCCGAATCGAAGTAGGAATAATTCTCCATGGAATTATTCCCGAACACCACATCGAAAAATACGTTTATGTCCTTATGCGAGAGGTTCCAGATGGCCTCGGTTGTTTCATAGTAATTGGTGGTATCGCCGCCGGCATAATAGAACTGGTAAATGAGGCAAACGGCGATGGCACCGAACAGCTTCACCATCAATCCGCGCGTGTACCACCTGTACAAAGGCTGCGCAACCTTATTCTTATGCTCGATGAAGCTCGAGATGAAGTAGATCACCAGGAGATAAAGCGGCGTAAGCAACAGGTCGAAAATCGTAACTACCATCGGGTTTTCAGGGAATTCTTATTTAATGACGTATTGTTATAAAATGTTGAGATGATTTTCTGGTCACTTCGAGTGCGTAACGCAGTGAAGCGTATCGAGAAGCAGACCAGTTCTCGATACTTTCGCCAAAAAAGGCGAAAACTCGAACTGACGTCATTCTCCAACATTTTCCCACAACAGTCTTTAAACAAAAGTAACACATTGTTTTAAATATTATCTTAAACTTGTACCTGTAAATGCGTTGGAATGAAAGTCCTTTATATCTCTTACGATGGAATGACCGATCCGCTTGGGCAATCCCAGGTGATCCCTTATTTGCAGGGGCTTTCCGCGAAAGGGCATGAGATCACGCTCATCAGCTGCGAAAAGAAAGGACGCTTTTCCGCACACGGCGGCATGATCGCAGCATTGCTTTCCGCATCTTCCATCTCCTGGCATCCCGTGCCTTATTCCCCGCTGCCTTCCATGCTTTCCAAACAACTGAACCTGTTCCGCATGGAAAAAAAAGCGCGGCAGCTTTGTGAAGCTCAGCAGCCTGCCGCCGTTCATTGCCGCAGCTACATGGCTGCGCTCATCGGCTTAAAGCTGAAGCGGAAATACGGCATTCAATTCATTTTCGATATGCGGGGATTCTGGGCCGACGAACGGATCGATGGCAATATCTGGAGCCTCCGCAATCCGCTCCACAAAAGGATCTATACCTATTTCAAGAAAATGGAGACGGAGTTTCTCCTGAATGCCGACTATACCATTTCACTCACAGAAAACGCAAAGGAAGAGATCCTTTCCTGGCCTGCGCTGAAAGGAAAGCAGGTGCCGGTAGAAGTGATCCCCTGCTGTGCCGACCTCGATCTTTTTTCCGCGAAGTCCGTTGATCCGGCTCAGCAGCAATCATTGCGGGCCCGCTTCGGCATCGGCGAAAATGAGCTGGTGATCAGCTACCTCGGCTCCATCGGCACCTGGTACATGCTCGATGAAATGCTTGACTTTTTCAAATGCCTGCTTGCAAAAAAAACAAATGCAAAGTTTCTCTTCATCACGCCCGATGCCGCGGATCTGATCCACGAAGGCGCAAGGAAGAAGGGCATTCCGCCGGAACGGATCATCGTTGTTTCAGCACAGCGGGCGGAGGTTCCGGCCTACCTCAGCCTGTCCGCCATTTCCCTTTATTTCATCCGGCCGCTGTATTCCAAAAAGGCATCTTCCCCCACAAAAACCGCGGAGATCATGGGCCTCGGCATTCCGCTCATCACTAATTCGGGCATTGGCGACAGCGACCTGATCCTTGGCGAAGCGAAAGCAGGCGCGCTGATAAATGAGTTTAGCACAGCGGAATATGAGCTGATAATTGAACAAATTGACGTACTTTTAAAGCTCGATAAATTAAAAATAGCGCAGGCTTCGGAAAAATATTTTTCACTGCAGCGCGGCGTTGAAAAATACGCCGCAGTTTACGGAAAGCTTGCTCATTAACAGCATAAGAATGGAACCAGGAAAAACAATACTTGTCACCGGGGGCGCCGGTTATATAGGCTCACATACGATCATCGAATTGCTCGAGACCACCTCCTTCAACGTGATCTCCATCGATAATTTCTCCAACGCTTCAGCCAAAACGTTTGAGCGCATCGAAAAGATCACCGGAAAAAAAGTGCAGAACTACGCTGTGGATATGTGCGATATGAATGCGCTGTCTGCTGTATTTGAAAAGGAACCAAACATCGGGGGCATCATTCATTTTGCCGCATACAAATCGGTTCCCGAATCGGTGATGCACCCTTCCAAATATTATTACAACAACCTCAACTCGCTCCTGAACGTCCTTGAATGCTGCAAGAAATATAAGATCACCGATTTTATATTTTCCTCTTCCTGCTCCGTTTACGGAAATATCAGCGAGCTGCCGGTAAAGGAAAGCACTCCCCTCGGCAAAGCGGAATCGCCTTATGCTTACACAAAGCAGGTAGGCGAGGAAATGCTGAAGGATTATGCAAGGGCATTTCCGGAGCTCAGCATTGTAGCGCTCCGCTACTTTAATCCAGTTGGGGCGCACCCAACCGGGCTGATCGGCGAATCGCCGCTCAACAAGCCGAACAACCTCGTGCCGATCATCACCAACACCGCTATCGGGAAGATCCCGCAAATGACCGTTTACGGGAAAGATTATCCTACACGCGACGGCACCTGCGTGCGCGATTATATCCATGTTACCGACGTTGCCGCTGCACACATCAAGGCGCTGAGCTATATCAGCGGTAAAAAGCAAAACAAAAATTTCTTTATTTTCAACTTAGGCACAGGGCTTGGCGTTAGCGTGCTCGAAGCCATCCATGCATTTGAAAAAGTATCGGCGCAAAAACTGAACTATATCATCGGCGAAAAGCGCCCAGGCGATGTGGGCGCGATCTATTCCGACACATCGCTTTCAGAAAAGGAACTGGGCTGGAAACCTGCATTCTCGCTCGACGAAATGATGGACACCGCCTGGAAATGGGAACTGCAACAGCAAAAAGAATAAGCTTCCCACCGTGCCGATGACAGAAAAAAAGAAAATATTCTTTCCTCACCTGGACGGGCTTCGCTTCTTCTGCTTTCTCTCGGTGTTCCTCTTTCACAGCTTTCATACGGAGTTCGATTCTATTAAAAATTCAGGCGTTTACACCTTTGTAAAAAAGGATCTTTTCGGCAACGGCAATATCGGCGTTAACTTTTTTTTCGTGCTCAGCGGCTTCCTCATCACCTACCTTCTTATTGAAGAAAAGGAAAGCCGCAGCACCATCGATGTAAAAAGCTTCTGGATGAGGCGCATCCTCCGCATCTGGCCCCTGTATTACTTTTGCGTGTTTTTCGGATTTGTTATTTTTCCATGGATCAAAGTACACTTCGGGCAAACGCCGATGGAAACTGCCGATCCGCTCTACTACATCACCTTCACCAATAATTTTGATTTTATCAGCAAGGGCCTTCCCGACTCGTCGGTGCTTGGCGTGCTCTGGAGCATTGCCATCGAAGAGCAGTTTTATCTCCTGTGGCCGCTGCTGCTTGTTATTCTCCCGGTAAAGCATTACCCGAAAGCATTTATCCTCATCATCGCCGGCTCGCTCGCTTTCCGCGCGGCATTCCCCGATCCCGTGCTTTACGAGCATCATACACTTTCGTGCATCGGCGACCTCACCATCGGCGCGCTCGGCGCTTATTTATGCAGGCAGGAAACATTCCGCAACAGGATCGAGCACCTTGGCAGGCCCGCCATCATTGCGGTGTACCTTGCATTCTTTATCATCTTTTTTTCCCGCGAGCAGCTGTTCTGGGGCAATTATTACATCCGCGTTGTGGAGCGCATGATCATCGCGCTTGTCATTCTCCTCATCATTCTCGAACAGAATTTTTCGAAGCATTCATTTTATAAAATGGGGAACTTCAAAGCCGTCAGCAAGCTCGGCACTATCTCGTACGGACTGTATTGCCTGCATTTCATAGGGATCCTCATCACGATCCAACTTTCAAAAATGCTGCACATGAACAACAACGTTTGGGAAGTGCTGCTGCTGGAAACCTCCGCAGCGCTGCTCATCACCATTCTCATCAGCCGCTTCAGCTATAACTACTATGAACGGTTTTTCCTGAAGCTGAAGGAAAAATTTGCCTACATCACCAAATAATCTCCCGGCCCTTTTGCCCGCTTTCCCCTTTCATTAAACGGCTTTAATTGTTAACTTTACACCGGAAAAACTGAACTTTATGCAAAAACAGGAAACAATTGATGTAGAGGCGGAAAAGAAAGAAATACTCAAGCGCTACCGGGCACTTCTCCAGGCATGCAAGCGTACCCTTGAAAAGGGCGACAAGCTACTCATCCGTAAAGCGTTCGACATTGCATTGGAAGCGCATAAGGACATGCGCAGAAAATCAGGCGAGCCTTATATCTACCACCCGATCGCCGTTGCGCACATTTGCGCCGAAGAGATCGGGCTGGGCACCACTTCCGTTGTATGCGCCCTCCTCCACGATGTGGTGGAAGATACCGACCTCACGCTCGATGATATCCGCGGGCTGTTCGGGGAAAAAGAAGCGAAGATCATCGACGGGCTTACAAAGATCTCCGGCGTGTTCGACCAGAGCTCTTCCCTGCAGGCAGAGAACTTCCGCAAGATGCTGCTTACCCTATCGGAAGATGTGCGCGTGATCCTCATCAAGCTGGCCGACCGCCTGCACAATATGCGCACGCTCGACAGCATGAAGCGCGACAAGCAATTAAAGATCGCTTCCGAAACACTGTACCTCTACGCCCCGCTGGCACACCGCCTCGGGCTCAATGCCATCAAGACCGAGCTGGAAGACCTCGGCTTAAAGTTCACCGAGCCTGATGTGTACGACGACATTCGCCTGCGCCTGAAAGAAGGGGAAACCGAACGGAAAAAGTTCATCACCAAGTTCATGGTGCCGATCAAGGAAATTCTCGATGAGGTTGGATTAAAAGCGAAGATCATCGGCCGCCCTAAATCCATCTTCTCCATCAACAATAAGATCAAGACCAAGGGTGTTCCCTTTGAAGAGATCTACGACCTGTTCGCCATCCGCATCATCATCGACTCGCCTCCCGAAAATGAAAAATCGGATTGCTGGCGCGTATACTCCATCGTTACCGATTTTTATCACCCAAGCCCCGAAAGGCTTCGCGACTGGATCTCCACGCCGAAGGCCAACGGTTATGAAAGCCTTCATACAACAGTGATGGGGCCCGACGGGAAATGGGTGGAAGTGCAGATCCGCACCGTGCGCATGGATGAGCTTGCCGAAAAAGGATATGCGGCGCACTGGAAATACAAGGACAGCGCAAACGAAAGCCAGCTCGACGAATGGATCCGCAAGATCCGCGAGATCCTGGAAAACCCGCAGGACAATGCACTCGAGTTCCTCGACGATTTCAAGCTCAATTTATTTGCCGAAGAGATCTTCGCCTTCACTCCGAAAGGAGAGATGAAAACACTTCCGATCAATGCCACCGCGCTCGATTTTGCATTCGATATTCACACGCAGGTAGGAGAAAAATGCATCGGCGCAAAAGTGAACCACAAGCTGGTCCCACTCAGCTACAAACTGAAAAGCGGCGACCAGGTGGAAGTGCTGACCTCCAGCAAGCAAACGCCGAAGGAGGACTGGCTCAATTACGTGGTCACCGCAAGGGCAAAAGCAAAGATCAAAAATGCGCTGAAGGAAGAGCGCCGCAAGGTGGCCGAGGAAGGCCGCGAAATGCTGGAGCGAAAATTCAATCACCTCAAGATCGATTTCACCGTACCGAACATCAACAGCCTTGCGAATTATTTCAAGCTGCCCAGCAGCCAGGAATTGTTTTACCGCGTGGCCGTTGGCAATATCAACCTCAAGCATTTAAAGGATTTCCGCCAGGAACAGGGAACCATCGTCCACAAAACAGGCAGCATCAAAAAGGCCGAGGCAGCTCCTTCGCTGGAGCAGATGGTGGCGAATGCCCGCGGAAAATCCGACATGCTGGTGATCGGCGAGAACCTCAACAAGATCGACTACAAGCTTTCTCCCTGCTGCTCGCCTATTCCCGGCGATGATGTATTCGGGTTTGTGACCATCAACGAAGGCATCAAGATCCACCGCGTGAACTGTCCGAACGCAGTACAGCTCTTATCCAACTACGCATACAGGGTGGTAAAGGCCAAATGGACCAGCCAGGAGCTCATCTCCTTCCTTGCCGGGATCAAGATCACGGGGATCGATGAGGTTGGCCTGGTAAGCAACATCACCAAGATCATTTCCAACGAGCTGAACGTAAATATGCGCTCCATCAGCTTCGATACCAACGATGGTACGTTCGACGGCAGCGTGACCGTATTCGTGCACGATACGCACCACCTTACCGAGCTCATGAAAAAGCTGAAGAAGGTGCACGGCGTGCTTACCGTTACGCGGATGGACGGCAATTAATCCCGCACAAACCATTTCCCCCAAAGAGCTCAACAACCCTGCAATGGCAGCGCTTTTGGGCTCTTTTTTTTGTTAATATCTTATCATCCGGGTACCGAATAATTTTGTATTTTTATATCCTAAATCGTTGGGAACATGGCTGCTGTTGATACTAAAGAAACAGTTAAACAATTATTTTCGGAATACCTCACTACGAACGGGCACAGGAAAACGCCCGAGCGCTTTGCTATTTTAAATGAGATCTATTCACATGGAGGGCACTTTGATATCGAGTCGCTTTACATCCACATGAAGAATAAAAAATACCGCGTGAGCCGTGCCACGCTTTACAATACAATTGAGCTGCTCCTGAATTCGAACCTCGTTACAAAGCACCAGTTCGGCAAGAACCTCGCACAGTTCGAGAAATCGTACGAGTACAAGCAGCACGACCACCTCATCTGCCAGGATTGCGAAAAGGTGTTTGAATTCTGCGATCCGCGCATCCAGCAGATCCAGAAAATGGCGGGCGACATCCTTGATTTCAACATTTCTCACCATTCGCTTAACCTCTACGGCAAATGCAACAAGCTGGCAAATGGCGTTTGCGAACACATGAAATTGAAAAAATAAACAAACAGAAATATGATCTTTGATTACACATCCAAACCGGAGAATGGCCTCAATGTTTATCACCTCGGCGGTGAGCTGATCGACCGCGACCAGGCAGTGAAAATGCTGGCAGAGATCGATGAAGCCATTTCAAAGGGGCAGAACAAAGTATTGCTGAACCTCCAGGAGCTGAAGTACATCAACAGCAGCGGACTGAACATTTTCATCAATATTCTCACAAAGGCAAGAAAGGCCGGCGGCGATGTAGCGATCTGCTGCGTCAATAAAAAGATCAACGAGCTGCTGGTGATCACCAAGCTCAACAGCGTTTTCAACGTAAGCGATTCAACGGAGAAAGCGATTGCTGTTTTGAATAAGTGAAGGAAGTGGGGAGTTTGTAGTTTGTAGTTTGTAGTTCGTAGACGGTTAGCCCACCCGCTTTCTCGATACTCTCCCTTCGGTCGAACTCGAAATGACAACACACAATTCGTAATTAGTAGATAGGTAAAGATTCGTAATTCGCAGAAAACACAGATTCGTAAAATTCGTACAGATTCGTTATCCGTACCATAAAAATCAAAAATTCAACAAATCATACTTAGAATGAAGGTAGATGTATTACTGGGTCTTCAGTGGGGAGACGAAGGAAAAGGAAAAATCGTAGATGTATTAACGCCAAAATATGATATCATCGGGCGGTTCCAGGGTGGCCCGAATGCGGGACATACCCTTGAGTTCAACGGCATCAAGCATGTGTTGAGAACAATTCCTTCCGGGATCTTTCATGAAAAATCGCTGAACATCATCGGTAACGGCGTAGTGATCGACCCTGTGGTGCTGATCGCAGAGATCGATGCGCTCATCAAAATGGGTGTCGACGTAAAATCAAAGCTCCTGTTCGCACAGAAGGCGCACCTCATCCTGCCCACACACCGCCTGCTGGATGCAGCTTCGGAAGCAGCCAAAGGAAAAGAGAAGATCGGGTCCACGCTGAAAGGCATCGGGCCTACCTACATGGATAAGACCGGCCGCAACGGCATCCGCATGGGCGATATTATGCTGCCTAACTTCCGGGAAAAATACGATACGCTCGTGGAGAAGCATAAGCAGATCCTCAGCCATCACAACTTCGAATACAACCTTTCCGAAATGGAACCGGAATGGTTCAAAGCCATTGAAACGCTTAAATCCTTTCAGCAGATCGAAAGCGAGCATTACATCAACAATGCGCTGAAAGAGAACAAGGCGATCCTTGCAGAAGGCGCACAGGGCTCATTGCTCGACATCGATTTCGGCTCTTATCCTTTTGTAACATCTTCCAACACCATCTGCGCAGGCGCCTGCACAGGTCTTGGCATTGCACCGAACCGCATCGGCAATGTATTTGGAATTTTCAAGGCATACTGCACACGCGTGGGCAGCGGGCCGTTCCCTACCGAGCTGCACGACGAGATCGGCGACCAGATCCGCAACAACGGACGCGAGTTCGGCTCCGTTACAGGCCGCCCGAGGCGCACCGGCTGGCTCGACATCCCCGCATTGAAATATGCCGTGATGATCAACGGCGTTACCGAGCTGCTGATGATGAAAGCCGATATTCTCAGCGGCTTCGACACTATTAAGGTTTGCACCTCCTACATGTACCAGGGCAAGCAGATCGATTACATGCCATACGATTTTTCACCGGAATTGCTTTCTCCCGTTTACACGGAGCTGAAAGGATGGAAGCAGGACCTTACCGGGCTGCATGACCCGAACGACATGCCGGAAGCGCTGAACGAATACATCGCATTCATCGAGCGCGCAACCGGCGTTCCTATCACGGTGGTGTCTGTAGGGCCCGACCGCACACAAACGCTCATCCGCAAGAAAGAACTGGTATAAAATTTGAACTTCAATAGCATCATTCCTCTCCGCAAGGCGGGGAATGATGATTAAACCTAATTCCAGACGGATGTTCAGAAACACAAAATACTCCAACTTTATTTTCCGCCTCAGCTTTTGTGTTTTCCTGCTTTCCTCCTTTTTCACCCTCGCTCAAAGCTCTGTACAGGCCGGCGGCAAAAAGATCGAGATCCTCAATGCAGGCGCATTGCGGTTTTCCGACAGCATTGCCAGTGGCGCCAAGCGCCTGATCGGCGATGTGCGGCTGAAGCATGAAGCTGTGCTTATGTTCTGCGACAGCGCGTACCTCTATTCCGATAACTCGCTGGATGCATTCGGACATGTGCACATCCGGCAGAATGATACGATCAACCTGTATGGCGACCTGCTGAAATACAACGGGAATACAAAAAAGGCGCTCCTCACCAAAAATGTGAGCGTGAACAAAACCGACATGACGCTTACCACGCAGGAGCTGAATTACGATGTGACCACCAGCGTTGGTTTTTATGTAACGCCGGCGAAGATCGTGAACAAGGAGAATGTGCTCACCAGCGACCAGGGTTATTTCTTCGCCAAAACAAACGACCTTACCTTCAAGAAAAATGTGGTGCTCACCAATCCGCAGTTTGTGATCAACTGCGATACGATGCGCTACAACACCACTTCCAAGATCACTTACTTCACCGGCCCAACCACCATTAAAAGCAAGGAAAACCTCATCTACGCCGAAGACGGCTGGTACGATACCTTCAATGATGTTTCCCGCTTCAGCAAAAATTCATACATCATCACAAAGGATCAGAAGATGTTTGGCGACAGCCTTTACTATGACCGGAAGAAAGGCCTCGGCAAGGCGAAAAAGAACGTGCAGATCATCGATACCGCGCAAAAGGCCACTATCAGCGGCGACCTGGCGCTGTATTACGAGTTCATCGACCTCTCGATCATGACCGGGCATGCGTTGCTCACACAGATCTATGATACTGATAGCCTGAAAAAGGATACGCTCTACATCCATGCCGACACCTTAAAGGCCTGGGGCGAGCTGGCTGCAAGGGCTGCCGCTTCGGGCGGAAAGATCAAATACACACGGAACCGCAATAAGGATCCCAAAGCTCCGAAAGCGATTATCGATCCGAAGAATCCGAATGATACAACGGAGTTTGATAACGACCAGCGGCTGTTCGCGTATCACAAAGTGAAATTTTTCAAGAACGACATGCAGGGAAAATGTGATTCCCTGATCTACAGCACCTACGATTCAACCATGAAGCTTTACGGCGATCCCGTGCTGTGGTCGGATGCGAACCAGCTCACATCCGACAGCATCCGGGTGAACACCGGAAAAAAATCGATTAAGTCGCTGGAACTGTTTGGGACGGGATTCATTGTTTCGCAGGAAGACAGCCTGCGCTATAACCAGATCCGCGGGAAATACATGAAGGGCTATTTTAATGACAACAAGCTCTACCGCGTGGATGTGGAAGGAAACGGCCAGACCATCTATTTCGCAAAGGAGAAGCAGGAGCTGAAAGCGGTGAACCGCGCCGATTGCAGCGACCTCCGCATTTTGCTGAAAGATAACCAGATCGACAGGATCACGTTCCTGACGAAGCCGGAAGCAACCTTATACCCGCTCGACAAGATCGATGTAAAAGAGCTGAAGCTGAAAGATTTCAGCTGGCGCATAAAACAAAGGCCATTGACGTTTAAAGATATTTTCACCTGGAACTAAAATCCCGATCCCATGAAATTCATTTTGTATTCTACATTTATACTGCTGCTTGCACCCTGCAATGCATCAAAAAAAGCTGCCGCTGCCGATACCAACGCCAAAGCGGATAAATCGAAAACGATAGTGATCACTTACGAAAGAACGGTCTGCTTTGGGAAATGCCCGGCATTCACCATGACCATCAGCGGCGAAACAATGAAAGCTGTGTACAAAGGCGATTCAAATGTAGAGAAGCTGGGAACTTATGAAAAGAGCATTTCGCAGGATGAGCTGACGAAGCTGGCGGATGCGTTTGAAAAATATAAGTTCTTCGACATGCAGGATGAGTATACCAGCATGATCACCGATGTACCAAGCAGGTATGTGGGTTACACCATCGATGGCAGATCGAAGAAGATCAAGGACCGTTACAATGCGCCTGCCGAATTAAAGGAGATCGAGAAATTGCTGGATGCTGTTGCCGACAGTAACGGCTGGGAGAAAATAAAGGATAAGGATCCGGAATAAACAGACATTTACTTCAGCACCCTGCTCTGCCAGCTCTGCTTCAGCGGAATCTCCCATTCCTTTTCAAATGCGGCCTTGCTGCTCACCATGTTATTGAACACGATGGTATTCTCATCCACGCGTTTCTGCTCCGCGAGCTTTTCAAACTCATTGAGAGAACAGGCAAGGATCTCATTCCCGCTTTTGTACGCCACCTGCATGCGGTCAAAAAAGTTCAGGCTGAGCTTCTGCTCCAGGCCTTTTATAAAATGTACCGATTTATCGATGCTGCATCCGCTTGCAAGCGCCTGCTTCTCATCCACAGCGATCACCACAAAACGACCGTATAAAATTTCAAAGGATGCTTTCAGCGCCGCGCCGTGCGCGCTCCAGCCTGCAATGAATTGTTCGCCTTCTTCCTGTATCGCTTTCTGCTCAGCATCCGATAAAAGCTTATTGCTTTGGTACACCCATAAGCGGGCATCGGGAGGCATTTGTTGGGTTGTGGTCATTGTTGTTATTTACTTGTGTGTGTGGGGTGACGTCATCCTGTCCGCCCAGGCCGATCAGGATCCGCGGGCTGCAATTATTGAAGTGTAATTATTATTATAACTAAGTGCGTGGGGTCATCCTGAACTTGTTTCAGGATCTGCAATACACAGATTCGTATATTCGTAATAATTCGCGATCCGTATATTACAGATCCTTCGCCTGCGCGATCAGCTCGGCAACATCCAGCACCTTTACGGTTTGCTCCTTGTTGAAATGCTTTACGCCATCCGTCATCATGGTGTTGCAGAAAGGGCATCCCACCGCGATCACATCCGGGTTCAGCGCCAGCGCTTCTTCCGTACGCTCGATGTTCACCTCCTTGTTTCCCTTTTCCGCTTCCTTGAACATCTGTGCGCCGCCTGCGCCGCAGCAAAGCCCATTCTGCCTGCTGCGCTTCATTTCAGCGAGCTCCGCATCCAGGTTCACCATCACCGAGCGGGGCGCTTCGTAAATATCATTTCCTCTTCCGAGATAGCACGGATCGTGAAACGTGATCTTCTTTCCTTTAAAGCTGCCGCCTTCAATTTTTATTCTGCCTGTATTAAGCAGGTCCTGCAGCAGCTGCGTATGATGCACCACTTCGTAATTTCCGCCTAAGGAAGGATATTCATTTTTAATGGTATTGAAGCAATGCGGACATCCCGTTACGATCTTCTTCACCTCGTAGCCATTCAGCACAGTGATGTTGGCCATCGCCTGCATCTGGAACAAAAACTCATTCCCTGCGCGCTTTGCCGGATCGCCGGTGCAGCTTTCCTCCGTTCCCAATACAGCAAATTTTACATTCGCATGGTTGAGAATCTTTACAATGGCTTTGGTGATCTTCTTGGCACGGTCGTCAAAGCTTCCTGCGCAACCCACCCAGAATAAGATCTCCGGGGTTTCGCCGCTTGCCATGTAATCGGCCATTGTTTTTACTGATAGTTCGCTCATAAATTTTTAATTATTGTGTATTAACACAGCCCTAACCCTTTCAAGAAGGGAATTGATCCTGCATACGATCATATTTTTTACACACACAGATTCGTAAATTCATAAAAATTCGTATCCGTACTATTTAATCGTTTTTCCAGTTCAGCCTGTCCGACGGCGAAAACTGCCATGGCGCGCCATTGTTCTCCATGTTGTTGAACATCATGTTCAGCTCCGTTGGCGCAGCGCTCTGCTCCATTACCAGGAACCTTCTCAGGTCCATGATGATGCTCAAAGGATCGATGTTCACCGGGCATTCCTGCACACAGGCATTGCAGCTCGTGCAGGCCCAAAGCTCTTCCGGCGTGATGTAATCGTGCAGCAGCGATTTTCCGTCGTCCTTGAATTCGCCTTTGTTCGCATCGATGTTCTTGCCTACTTCTTCCAGCCTGTCGCGCGTTTTCATCATGATCAGCCTCGGCGATAATACCTTGCCGGTGATGTTGGCCGGACAAGCCGATGTGCACCTTCCGCACTCGGTGCAGGTGTATGAATCGAGCAGTTGCTTCCAGCTAAGGTCGGTAACTTCCTTCGCGCCGAAGCGCACAGGCACATTCGGATCAGCCACAGGAGGCGTGAACGAAGGATCCATCATTGCCTTCACTTCATTGCTGACCGATTCAAGGTTTCTGAATTTTCCTTTTTTCTCGAGGTTGGAATAATACACGTTCGGGAAAGCCAGCAGGATATGAAAATGCTTTGAGTACGGCAGGTAGTTCAGGAAGCCGAGCACCATGCAGATGTGTCCCCACCAGCCGATGCGCTCGATGATGTGAAGCGAGTGCTCCGACATTCCTCCAAACAGCAAAGGCCCTAAATGGCTGCTGATCGTTAATCCGAGCGAGCCGTCTCCCATGTTCTGCGCATGCGACATTCCCCTTGAATACAACACCTCATCGGCTCCGTTCATCATGAAAATAAAGCAGATGAGGGTGATCTCGCCCAAAAGGATCAAATTGGCATCCAGCTTCGGCCAGCCATTCAGCTCGCTTTTAACGAGGCGCGGCACTTTCAGCAGGTTCCTTCTCGACAGAAAAGCAAGCGTACCGATGAAAGCGAGCACGGATAAGATCTCGATAAAGCTCACCATGAATGTATAAAAGCCGCCGAGTGAAGGGCGGAAAAGGCGGTGATGGCCGAGGGCGCCATCCAGCACGATCTCGATCAGCTCCACCTGCGTGATCACGAAAGCCACATACAGGAACAGGTGCAGGATCGCGGGAATAGGGCGGTTGAACATTTTCTTCTGCCCGAAAGCGACCAGCAGCATGGTTTTGAACCGCTCAGCAGGCTTGTCTTTGAGACGGGCATCCTGTCCGAGAAGGATGTTGCGCCTGATCTTGCTCACATTGTAAAAGAAAAAGGCACTGCCGCCGGCGAATAATAAAATGAAAATAATGATTGAGATCATAATCCAGGACTGTCATCCCGTGCCCCGGCACAGGTCTGTTAATACTGCTTCGTGTTTGAGTCCCGTGTCGGGGCACAGGCTCTGTTGCTACTCCTTGGGCTTATTCCGGTCCTTGCGGCCGAACACGGAAATGTGCACATAGCGCTCAGGATTGATCCGCAGGTCTTTCAGCAGGCGGTCGAGATCCTCGGAGGATTTATCCAGCTTGCGGTACAGGCTGTCGTTATTGATAAGCATCCCCATCGTTCCTTCACCCTTGTTGATCTTGGTAAGGATCTCGGAAGCCTGCGACAAGGCGACATCCGCATTGTTGATGGCTGATGTAATGTTCGATTTTGCAAGTGAATCGCTGATGTTCGAAAAGTTATTGATCACGTTGCCCAGCTTATCGCTGTTATCGGCAAGCGTTTTTGCCAGGATATTCACCTTGGTGAGGATGCTGGAGATCTTGGCTTTTTCGGTGTACACAAGCGTATCGAGGCGGTAAGCCGTATTCTGCAGCGAGGTGATCGCCAGCTTTATGCTTTCGAAGCTTTTGGAAAGATTGGCGCGTGCGTTCTCATTGAACACCTGCTGCACCACCACCATTACCGAGTCGATGGAAGAAAGCAGGTCGGAAGCTTTTTTCTGAAGAGGGGCCACCACTCTGTTTACGGATGACTTCAGATTTTCCTCTGATGCCGACCGCAGCGTATCGCCGCTTTGTGCCAGGATGGTGCTGTCGCCGATCTCCAGCTGTATGGCTTTGGAGCCCAGGATGTCGGAGCTGATCACCTTCGCGATCGAATTTCTTGGAATATCCACCTCATCATTGAGGATGAGGGTTACAATAACACTTTTGCTGGTATCTTTTGAAAGCTGTATCTCCCCCACCATTCCTACCCTGAAGCCGTTGATGAGCAATGGGTTTGCTTCCACCAGCCCGTCGATGTCCTTATACACAGCATAGAACTTGCGCTGTGTTGAAAATAAGTTCTTCCCTTTTAAGAAGCTGAAACCATACAGAAAACATCCAATGGCCACCACTGTAACTAAGCCTACTTTAACTTCTTTCGATAGTTTCACAATTCGTTTGTTTGGTGCAGAGGCAAATTTAATGAATTATTGCAATTTATTTATCATTTTCAGGAATATACGGGGTTTATTTGCTTTTTATAACCCAATGGTATAAATTCGGTAAAATGAAATAATAGCCAGGTCTTAAGAACAAAATAATCTTTCACTATATGATTGAGCAAAAAAAAACAAACGAATCCAATATTAGAACGATTAAATAAATAATGTGGTTATGATTAGGCGAATATTTATTCTGATTTGTTTTATAACAACCCAGAACATGACAGGTCAAACTGACAGCTCACTATTTAAAACAAATTTCGTTTATATTAACCCGCTGTTTTTCTCGAACGATGTGCTTGAATTAAATGACTATTGGCTTTCAATGGGGTATGATAAGAAATTTAGCAATAAATACATTATTGGAATAAACGCAAGTGCTATTGTTGCTTCTCGTCCATCCGAAGGAGTATTCTATGGGGCAGGGTTCAATGCAAAGAAAAGTAATGGAATCCGGCTGAATGTTGAGATGAAACATTTATTCCATAAACGTTTTTATACATCTATTAACTTGTTCTTTCAAAACTCTAAAACTTTTTGCCGGGAAGATTTAATCGACTCGAAGAATATCTATCCGATCAGGTACACAAATGATTATAATGTTTTAAGACAGGCATACTCCTTAATCCCAAAATTAGGATGTATACTTGGTAAAAAGAAATCACATTTTTACACAGACTTAAGTATTGGCATGGGAGTTAAATATATACAATCCCGGACAGAAGGGAAAATTGGCAGTTTAAGCCCGAAACAAGAATCCTATTCAGGAAAGGTATTTGAATATGGCCACGCTCTTACTTATCATCCATTATTTCATATCAAATGGGGATATAATTTTTAAAAACGAAAGGGTAAGTTGATCATTTCAACGGAATTCGCTTTCCGTCCTGCATTGCAATAACAAAAGCATCCTTAAAGCCGTTTTTGCGCAGCTGGGATTGCAGGCGTATGGCATCCTCCTGCTGGGAGAATTCGCCGGCGGTATATTTGTAGATGCCTTTATCTTCGTATTCGGCGGGCTTTTCCACGCCTTTGAACTTATCGGAAGTAAGCGGGATCTTCTTGTCGGAGGAAGCGATCTGCACTTTGTACACTACCGGCGATTTGGTGGCCTCATCCGTTTTTACAAGCGGAGGCTTAGGCTCCTTCGGCGTATCGGCAGCATCCTTCTTCACCTCGGGCTTGCTTTTGGATGTATCTTTCGGGTCCTTTGGTGTGGACTTTACCGTTTTCATTTCCGCCAGCTCGATGGAATCTTCCTTCGACAGCTTATAGGTTTCCTGCTTCTCGAAATCATCGTCGTATTTTTTGGCCACGCCTTCCACTTCATCCTTGTATTCCCTGAATGCGCGGAACAGCCCGGAAGCAACGTAATCCTGCCCTTTGGAGGAGCCGAGGAACTGCTCTTCTTCCGGGTTGGTGAGGAAGCCGATCTCGGTAAGCACGCTCGGCATGTATGTTCTCCACAGTACCCAGAGGCTGGCGCGTTTCACGCCTTTATCGGCACGCGCCGCTTTATTGCGGTACTGTTTCTGCACCTTGGAGGCAAAGCTGAGGCTCTGCTCAAGGTAAGTATCGGTGAACATGCTCATTATGATGTAGGATTCATCCGAATTAGGATCGAAGCCATCGTATTTCTTCACGTAGTTATCCTCGAGAAGGATCGCCGAGTTCTCCCGCTTTGCCACATCCAGCTTGCCCTGCTCGTTCTTGATCCCCATCACGTAGGTTTCGGCGCCGTGCGCATCATCGTTGCAAACGTCCCTTTTCAGTTTCTTGTCGCGGTAGCAGGCGGAATTACAGTGAATGCAGATAAAGAGGTCGGCCTTGGCCTTGTTGGCGATCTCGGCGCGCTGCTGCAGCTCTATGAACACATCGGTTTTACGGGTGTACACCACCTTTACGTCCTTCATGTTCTCCTCGATGTATTTGCCCAGCTTCAGCGCAACGGCGAGGGCGACATCCTTCTCCTTGTACTTGCTGCCATGGCATCCGGGGTCTTTCCCGCCGTGTCCGGCATCAATAACAATGGTTTTAACGGTAAATACTGGCGTGAATTTTGGGGAGAAGGACGTCCAAAAAATTGAGCAGGCAAGAAGGGAGAATAGGATGAGCAGCTTTTTCACGTTCTGTTTTTTTAACATTCCTGCAAGAGTGCCGGCGGCGTATTTCTTGTTTTTTTTAGTTAGTTTTGAGGCCTGTAAATGAGTATAAACACAAAAATAACGGTATAAATTGCGTCAGGACCCGGTAAAAACATATTTTATCCTCGTTTGCCTGTTAATAACTGCAAGTTGCGGCCTGTACGCGCAGGCCGGCGATACCCTTACGAAAACCATTCCAAAAGCCTTCCTGGACGACAAGGTGGATTACCACGCCGACGATTCCATGATCACCGATATCACCAACCAGAAGGCCTTTCTCTATAACAATGCGATTGTGGTTTACCAGGATATGACCCTGAAAGCGGGCTATATCGAGATCGACTTTAAGAACAACGTGGTGTATGCGTACGGGATCAAGGACAGCACGGGCAAAGACACGCAGCGCCCCGACTTCAAGAACAAAGACGGGCAGTATGTTGCCGGATACATTGCCTATAACTTCGATACGAAAAAGGGAAAGATCAGGGATGTGATCACGCAGCAGGATGAAGGCTACATACACGGAAGCGTGATCAAGAAGGATACGAACGATGTGTATTATGTGAAGGACGGGAAATACACCACCTGCGACCTTCCGCATCCGCATTACTACATCGGCGCAAAAAAGATCAAGGTGATCCCCGACGATAAGATCATTACCGGCCCCGCCGAACTATGGGTAGCCGATATCCCAACCCCGCTCGTATTGCCCTTCGGCTATTTCCCGAATAAGAAAGGAAGGCGCTCGGGGCTCATCATTCCAAGCTACGGCGAATCGGCGATCTGGGGATTTTTCCTGAAGGATGGCGGATTTTATTTCGGCGGGAATGAATATGTGGACCTTGCCCTTACCGGCGATATTTATTCGAACGGAAGCTTCGGCGGTACAGCCAACACCAATTACCGCAAGCGCTACCGCTTCGACGGCGGGCTGAACCTGAACTACTCGAGGAACCTGAGCGGCGACAGGGAGCTGCCAACCACCGTGGTGGAAGACAATTTTTTCGTTCGCTGGCGACATGTGCAGGATCCCAAGGCACATCCGAGCAGCCGCTTTTCAGCCGATGTGAATGCAGGTAGCAGCAGGTACAACAAATACAACGGAAGCGTTACCGGCGATTACCTGCAAAGCAATTTCCTTTCGAACATTTCCTATTCAAAATCCTTTACGGGCACGCCTTTTAACTTTTCCGCGAATGCGCGCCACAACCAGAACACGATCACAAAAAAAATGGACATCACGCTTCCTGAATTGTCGCTGACAATGAACAGGATCTATCCATTCAAAAACAAGAAGCGCGTAACCAACACCTGGTATGATAAGATCGGGATGAGCGCCACAGCCAATGCACGGAACGACATCAGCACCTACGATTCCCTGCTGTTCACCAACCAAACGCTGCAGCAGATGCGCAACGGCTTGTACTTTACCGTGCCCATCAGTACATCCATCAACGTCCTTAAATACCTTACGCTTACACCGGCGATCAACGGTTCGAGTAAAATTTATTTCGAAAGTATCCGCCAGCGCTTCGACCCTGTAACGGATACTGTGGTTACCGATACTGTTCCCGGAACGGTAATAGCAAATGACCTTGCCATGTCGGCAGGATTGAGCACCCGGCTGTATGGCGATTACTATTTCAAAACAAAGCATTTAAAGCAGATCCGGCATGTGGCCACGCCAACCCTCAGCGCGAGCTATCACCCCGATTTCAGCGAAAGCAAATACGGGTACTATAAAACAGTTCCGCTCGACTCTACAGGCACTACAACCGCCATGTATTCGATCTTCAGGAACGGCATTTACGGCTCACCTCCGGAAGGAAGGTCGGGCCTGATAGCATTCAGCCTTAACAATACGATCGACGCAAAAACAAAGCAGCAAAGCGATTCGGGCGCAGTATATAAAAAGGTTGCGCTGATCGATAATATTGGGGTTGGCTTTGCGTATAACATGGCTGTAAAGCATTACAACTGGAGCAACATCAATCTTACAGGCCGCACTAAATTATTCAAGGTCCTCGACATCAACGCCGGCGCTTCGCTCGATCCTTACCAGATCGATTCGAGCGGAAGCAGGATCGAGCGCTTTGAATGGAACAACAGCAGGATCGGACGCCTCACGAGCATGACTGCATCTTTGAGCACCAGCTTAAGAAGCAAGGAAAAGCAGGGCGAGAAGCCTACGAGCAGCCTCGCTACGCAGGACCAGATGGATTATATCAATTCGCACCCGGAAGCTTATGTTGATTTCAATATCCCCTGGAGCCTCAGCTTTTTTTATAACATCAGCTACAACCGCCCCGGGCTGCCAAAATCGGAAGTTACCACGCAATCGCTCACCTTTAGCGGCGACCTCAGCCTCACAAAGAAATGGAAGATCAGCCTGAGCTCGGGCTATGATTTTACAAATAAGAAATTAACCGTTACTTCCATTAATGTGTACCGCGACCTGCATTGCTGGGAGATGCATTTCAATTACGTTCCATTCGGATTCATGAAGAGCTTTTCACTGGAGATCAATGTTAAGGCCTCTGTGTTAAAAGACCTCAAGCTCACCAAGAGGAATGCTCCTACTTACGGGCGGGATACGTACTAAGTCATCAGATAGTTATAGTAGTATATGCTTCCTCCTCCTAGGAGGGTTGGGGTGACAAGACGCAACGTGTAAACCACCCCTAACCCCTCCTGCGAGGAGGGGAATACATCCTGCTGGCGAAAGCTTTTAGTAAATATAATGATACATTCTTGAGCAGTATCACCCTCCTTTTAGGAGGGTTGGGGTGGTACAACACGCAATGTGTAAACCACCCCTAACCCATCCTGGGAGGAGGGGAGTACATCCTGCTGGCGAAAGCTTTTAGTAAATATAATGATACATTCTTGAGCAGTATCAGCTCCCTCCTTTTAGGGCACCTACATACAATTTAGACCTAAAACAAAGCCCTAGCTATTAACTGGGGCTTTGTCATTCTACAGCAACTTTGTGTAAGCAAATATAAAAGCGATTGCTTTAACAATCTCAATTATATCACTTACAACCAACTGTAAACTAAAGTTGCCTATGGTAATTTTGAAATGTACCATATTTCAAAAATAGGGAAAAAGGTCTGCCAGCGCAATAAAAGGCAAAACAGGCGCTTGACCTCTTTTGAGGGAGGTCGCGCCATGCTTTTTGCCCTTTATGCCTGCCCACTTGTGTGGTAAAAAAGAGCAGGAAAAAAAGTTAAAAATAACTGTTAAAATACTTGACTTTTAAGTTTTTAAATCGTAACTTTGCATCAAAGATGCAAAAATGATAAAATTCAACAACTTTTTAGAGGCTACTTTATACTTCAATACAGAGAAAAAATGTAGGGAGTATTTAGAGAACATTAGGTGGGAAGGAAAGCCTTATTGTCCTCACTGTGATCATTCAGAGAAGATATATAAGTTTAAGGATGAAAAGACTTATAAGTGTTCTGCTTGTAAGAAGAAGTTTACTGTTACTGTAGGTAGTGTATTTGAGAATAGCAATGTATCATTACAGAAATGGTTATTGTCTTTATACCTTGTGAGTTCAACTAAAAAAGGAATATCATCTATACAATTAGGTAAAGCAATCGGAGTAACTCAGAAAACAGCTTGGTTTATGCTTCAAAGGATTAGGGAGATGTTGAAGGAAGAAGCAGAATCAATGTTAGAGGGAGTTGTTGAGATTGATGAGACATATGTAGGAGGTAAAGCAAAGAATAAACATGCAAAAGCTAGGAGAGAATTGCGGAAGAATGGCACAGGATATATGAATATGACACCTGTTGTTGGAATGCTGCAAAGAGGTGGTAAGATTAGAATGATTGCATTGAAGCATGTGCATAAGATTAATGGCTCTGTTTTAAAGCCTTTAGTTTATGATAACGTGGCAAAGGATAGTGTTCTAATCACTGATGGTCATGGTGGCTATTATGGGCTTAAAAACACCTATAAACAACATGAAGTTGTAAGACATGACCAAGGTGAATATGTAAGAGGTATGTATCACACAAATACTATCGAGGGTGCATGGTCACATTTAAAGCGTACTATATTGGGTACATACCACTATGTAAGTGTTAAACACTTAGATAGGTATTGCAATGAATCTTCTTTTAGGTATAATAACCGGAAGAAACATGAGTGTTTAAGATTTGATACTGCTCTAGAGAATTGTAAAGGAAGATTAAAATATAAAGAACTTATAAAATAGTGCTCTATACAAGGATCGAACTTGTAACCTCCAGTATCGTGTACTGGTGTTCTATTATCTTACTGCATCAATACGACAGATGTGGTAGTAAGATTTTCCATGTTGAACTAATAGAGCCTATTTTATTTTAAATCCGCTATTACGAAACTTGTTAAGAAAGGTTTACCATCATAATCTGATGTTTTCTCTCTTAAGAGGATAAGAGTTCCAGCACTTGTTATTTTATCCTCAATAATATATACTGTTTCTTTAGGATCATTCAAGTCTTTATATCTTGCTCTATAATCAGGCATTGGTGAGATATAAGAAAGATTAAGAGTGCTAATACCTTGCTCAGTTAAGCAGACTACAGTATAACTCTTAAAAAAGGTATTGTATTCTACAGAAACATTTGTAGCAAAAGGTTTATCATTAAGGATATTACCTGAGTTATCAGTGAATAACAGATGCATTTTACCATTCTGATATAACTGTTTATCCTGTGAGAATGATAAAGAGGAAATAAGGATAAATAGGAGGGTTACAATATATCTCATAGGTTTGAAGTTTATATCTCCAAACCCACAGAGATGTATATTAAATTAATAGCGTGGGTTTCAACTAAATCTAGTAGTCGGGTACTTAGGAGAACCCACCGGAATAGAAATAGTCTACACACCCACGCTAAACGTGAGCGGTAGCATATTATCTATCTCCGGTGTATATTAATTGAAAGTTCCTAAGTTTCGACTACACAGAGAATAGCTAACGCTATAATACTAATACAAATATAGTACAATTTCAGATAGTAATAAAACCACTATCTTTGGGTATATTTCATAAGAATGGAAAAGAAGAAGAAAGTAGTGAAAAAGAAGAAAAAGAAGGCTAAGGAAAAGCCTTTGAAAGTAGATATGCCTTTTGAGCAATTGGTCGAGAAGATGTTTAAAACGCGACCTAAGAAATAAAAAATCAGGGTGAGAATCGAACTCACAACTCAAGCTTAGTAGGCAAGTGTTTTATCCAGTTAAACTACCCGAAGATTTTAATCTACAATACAAAGGTAGTTTAACTGCTTAAAATTTGCAAAAAATTAGGGCGAAGTTGTATATAGGTGCCCCTTTTAGGAGGGTTGGGGTGGTACAACACGCAATGTGTAAACCACCCCTAACCCATCCTGGGAGGAGGGGAGCACATCCTGCTGGCGAAAGCTTTTAGTAAATAATAATGATACATTTTCAGCAGTATGACAGTAGGGTCATATAGTATCAAACAAAAGAGCCCGCAATAAGCGGGCTCCTTGTATAATCTAAAAGCTTAATTAGTTCTTCACAACACGCTGAACGCTTTGTGCGCTATCCGTTGCAACTTTCACCATGTAGGTTCCTTTTGCAAGCTCTGCGATGTTGAGCTCGATCTTATCTGCTGCGCTGAATGACTGCTCGGAAACAATTCTTCCGGCAAGGTCAACAATTGTAACCATTACTTTACCGCTTACCGCCTTATTAAGGCTTACTGTTAAGTTATCGGTAGCAGGGTTAGGATACACTGTTGCAACGCTGTTCGCATTGTTCTCTGCAATGCCTGTCAACGTGGTCACTGTAGCAGTAACGGGGATCCTTGAGCTTGTACAAACTGTCGCGGCTGACGATACTTTCCAATCGTAGAAATAATAGTATGCTGTGCTGCTTGTTGCAGTGCCTGTCCAGCCCTGTGTGATAGAAACCAATCCGCTTACGGTATAAGGATATGTTACACCGGAAGTGCTTCTTTTCAGCACCGGGGAAACAGCTCCGAAGTTGGTGTTGTTCAATGCACCGTCAGTAGTAAGGCGATAATTCGTTCCAGGGTTTAAAGGGAAGTTCAGGTTCACAACAGTTGTATCAGTTGTAAGGTTCACGGTCATTGAATCGATCACTGTTCCAGCCGAATTAAGCAGGCGGATCTCACGTGTTCCGAATGTTCCGGTATACACCTTTACGGTGTTCAGCGTACAAGCGCCCATTACATCGAAATCAAGTGCGCCGTTAATGGTTGTTGCGCTGTACGAGCTTGATCCCGACTGGTATTTTTTACCGGTGGTGTTGAGTGTACCCGGATATGTTGTTGCATCTTCCACATAATAAGTAGTGGTTGCGCTGATCACAGGAGTTGTATAGCTTGTACCTGTGGTAAGCAGTGTTCCGCCTGTTGGCATATCGTACCACGACAAGCTTCCGCCTGTTCCTGTGGCCGACAGGTTAAAGGATGCCGGGCCGGGGCCGGATGCGCCCGTACCTGTTGGAGAAGGAGCTGCCAAAACAGAAACCGAAACAGGTGCAGCGTTAAAGTTTGCACAGTTTCCTGTAATGGTTAATGAATAGGTTCCGGATGTCGGAGGAGTGATGGTTTGTGTGTTTGCAGCGAATCCGCCCGGGCCGCTCCATGCGTACGCCAATGCCGGTGTGCTGGATAATGTATATACGCCTGCGCATGACGATGCTCCCATGCTTGTAACGGTTGGGGTTTGATTCGGGTTAAGCAATACGCCTACTGTAGGGGAAACGTTTGTGCAGCCTCCTGAAGTAACCATCACGTTAAACATTCCGGCTGTTGAAGTGCTGATAGACTGTGTTGTTGCACCGGTAGACCATAAGTAAGAAGGGTAACCGCTTACAGCAGTCATTGTGGTGCTTTGTCCTGTGCAAAGAATGATCGGCCCCGGAATGATGTTGCCTGTAATTGAGCAGGTGCCTTCCACGGAAGTTACAAACTGATCGGCATCCAAAGCTCCGAAGGTAGTTGTTCCTCCCGCAGGCCAGTCGATGGTTGCACTTGTAATCGAAGTGTTTGCCCCTAATCCGAAATGTAATTGCATTGAGTTGGAAGTACCGTATGTTTCACCGGCCCTTACTTCACGCACCTGCGTTCCGAAAGCGCCTGTGATGGTTACACGCGCACCGATCGCATTCTTGTTGCTCACGGTTCCGGTCAGGTTAAAAGTAATAAAGTGGTTCCCGTTGTTTGTATTATTAAGGTACAATACGTCATCGGTTGTTGTAGGGTTATTGTAAACATTTCCGTAGGAAGCAAGCACGTCGATCTGTCCGTCGTGGTTAAGATCGCCTGTTGCGAATGATAACATGCCGTTTGACTGTGAAGGGAATGTTCCGCTGATCGCAGTGAAGGTTTTGTTACCGTTGTTGCGGTACACCCAGTATGAATCTCCTGCTCCGCCGCCCGACATTAAAATATCAACGTATCCGTCATTGTCGAAATCTTCGAGGATAGACTCGATACCATCATTATTCCAGCTGAAGCCGGTTGTTGAGGTAATGTCGGTGAAATGTCCCGCGCCGTCATTTTCAAGGATCTGGCTTGGGCCTGAATGGTTCATCATTAAGATATCGAAATCGCCGTCGTTATCAATATCGCCAAAGCTGGTGGTCCAGGTCTGCCTGAAATTAGTCACTTCAATTCCGTAAGTAGCTGCTGATTCTGTGTACACGTTGCTTCCGTTGTTCACGAACAAACGGTCCCTTCTGCGCTGATCGGTGCTGCTTGATGTGCTCTGGCGGCAATGTGCAATGTAAAGGTCAAGATCGCCATCGTTATCGAAATCCAGCCATACGCTTCCGTAGTTACCGGAATCGTAAGGATCGCCGGAATAAGTAAGTCCAGCGTTGATGTTTGTATTGATCATGGCAGTAGCCGGTGATTGCAGGGTAAGCGTTCCGCTTGTGTTCTTGTAGATCTTCATGTAATCCACATCGTCGCACACGGCAAGATCTGCCCATCCATCGTTATTCATATCCCCGAAGGTGATGTTCTGAACGAAATAAGAACCGCCCAGCGTGGTTTGTGTTTTTGTGATGGTTGATCCCGACCATGCTAATTTCACAAGGTAAAGGGCGCTGCTTGTACCTGTAACAACATCTTTCCAGCCATTGTGGTCAACATCTGCCACAGCCATTCCCCATACATTGCCACCACCGGTAATACTACCGAGATTATAATGCGTGTAGGTTCCGTTTTGCTGCTGAAGATCAACGACAAGTATTTCTGACTGATCCATTTTAACAAGATCGTCGAGACCATCGTTATTCACATCCACCACCGAAATTGCACAGCCGCTGTGGCTTGCTGTCGGGATAAGACTGTTTGCATTCGTAAATGAAAATTGTGCGAAGGAGCTTGCTGCGCCTAACATACAAGATGCAAGTACAAATGTGCGAGGGAAAGTAATTTTTACCATTTGCGTTTGTTTAAAATTTGTTTAAATAACTTATTAGTTTAGAGACAGATAAAGTAAGTGAATATTTTATGATTTTACAACTTTTTTATAATAAGTTTTACGAGCCGTCCTGATCTTCAGGTAATAGATCCCGGCAGCGGACGGAAGCTCAATATTCAGCTCCGGCTGGTAGCCTGTGTTTACAAGGTGCAGCGGATGTTTTCCATCGCCGGTGTACACATCCACCTCTCTTACAAGGTCGCCGTAAGCGGCAGAAATAGTCACTTTCCCGTCATGCGTAAGGCTTGGCCATACGTTCGGGCCTTCAGCTGCGGCCTGCGCGGCGATCCCGGTAGTTAACCCAACATTGGTAAGGCTGTCGGCCACCATGAGGAATGGGCGCTGGTCGGCCGACTGGTACATTGCCTCGAACTTATCGATCTCGGGGGCCGACATGGCAAAGAGCTGGTCCACCCATTTCGGCGGCACAGACTGGTAATACATTTTCGCGCGGATCTTGAGGTTTCCTACAGCGCCGGTCACGGGCGCATGCACGGTTACGTAATCAATGCCGCTGCCTTCCGTCATGCCGGTCTTGTTAAAATCGGCATCGGCAAGCGCATCGGCTGAAACCACAGTGGTATCGTATGCCGGATGTGAGGTTGTAAAGCCGGCAGGCGGAATGCGGTTATCCTTCAGCACAATTGCAGCCTGTTCGAGGATCGAGGTGAAATTACCGTTCACATCGCCGGGCGCCAGCTCATAGATCTGCGGCTTATTCGATTGCGAAATAACCGCGTGATGAGGCTCAAAGGCCGGGTTCTCCCCTATCACGCGCTGCTGGGCATTGAACAGCCCGGAGCTGAATACCGTATCATTCACGGCATCGGTGATCACCAGCTGAAGCACCGCCCTGCGCGAAGGATAGCCGGAAGGAAACTTATGCCCCGCCTTGTTTTTGATCTTCACACGGTAAAACGCCGTATCGGCAGTTACGCTGTCGAGAATAATATTGAGGTCGATGGATTTCTGCTTCAGCATGACAGATGTTGCCACGATCGTGGAATCGAACTTATCATCGGGAACATATACATTGAGACTGTCCTTATTATTCTTAATGAGGTTCAGCATAAAATGATTGGCTCCCTGGAAGGTGTGCTGGTTAAATGGCGTACGCGGGGTTAAGCCGCTGGTGCTGTTGGATAAGATGATCGCATCTTCGATCTGCGGCATGTGGCAGGTCTGGCATTTCACATTATTCGCCGGGAAGTCGGAGTTCACATATTCGTGGTACGTTGCCTGCTCCACAAAATAGCCCCCGGTAGCGGTACCGCTAAGGTCGGCTGTTTGCGTAATAAGCGTATGGCAGGATGAGCAAAGCTTCCCCTGGTCCATGTGCGCGCTGAACACGGGCGTAAATCCTTCATACAGCTGCATCGGGCCTACGTAAGGTGCCGGAAAAGGGCCGTATTCCACATGCGTGGTATCATACGGAATATTCCCGGAATAAAAATTTCCCGTGCCCAGTCCGTTCGGGCCGATGGCATGGCAGGCCCCGCAGGATACGCCGTCTTTCCCAAGGGTATCATTCGCGAGGTCAGATAATCCGTAAAAAGGCTGTCCGTGATATTTAGAGGTATAGCTTCCCAAAGGTGCATGACAATCGAGGCATTTGTTCTGGAGCTCGCCGGCATGCCCGGGGTTGATCATGATCTCCTGCCTTACTTTTGCCTTCCAGAAAGGATCCTTGGCGCTCAGGGCCATCATGGAGCTTTCCCAGCGGTCAACAAGGTTCACATCATTTCCGGCTTCGTCGATGCTGGCTGTATGCGCCGAATCATAGCCATGGCAGCCCCTGCAGCTGGAGGAAGGAAGAAAATACTCGCCTGCGGCGATCGGTGCGCGGAGCATGGTATCCTGGTACGCTTCGATCTGTTCGGCAGTGTGATATTTATAGGAAGAAACTTTGGATGATGCCGAATTCAGAAATTTAAAGCCTATGGCGAAGCCGACAAGTATAAAGAGAATCGTAATTTTTTTCATGCAGGGTCAAGTGTGTAATAAACAATGGATTGTGTATTAACAAATGTAAAGAAATGAATCTGAAATAGAAAGAAAAAACGACGGGGATCGTTAAGGATTCTATGAATTAAGAAAGGAGAAGGATAATGATAGCGCGCTGCGCAGCAAGAAGGGAGAAAAAATAAGAAAACCGCCCGTGGAACTACCTGTAGCAGTCAAGTACAGAGATGTTCCCCGGAACGATTTTCAAGATCTTAAAAAAGCTATTTTCGCTTAACAAGTGATGAGCCGGCAATTAATGCAACGACAAACAGCACCAGGAATACGAAGAACAGGATTTTTGCAATTGATGCTGCTCCTGCAGCAATGCCTGTAAATCCGAATAACGCTGCAACCAGCGCTACTACAAGAAATATGAGTGACCAACGTAACATAGTAAATAAGGTTTTAGTTTGTAATTAGTTATCTGCCGGGATCCAACAAATTATTATGCCAAGCGGTGAATCGCCTTTATTTACAGGGATTTCCAAAGCCACCTCACAAATCAGCCTGTAGAATTAAATTCACAGAACACCGGGCAGATTCCACAGATTGACATTTTTAATTACTTTCGCAGCAACCAAACTCTATCACATGAAAAAGATCATTACATCCAAAAACGCCCCGGCGCCTATCGGGCCATACAGCCACGGCGTATTGATGGGCAATACATTATTTGTAAGCGGACAGGTAGGCAAGCATCCGGTAAGCGGCGAGCTGATGCTGGGCGATATTAAAACGGAAACAACACAGGTGATGGAAAATGTGAAAGGGATCTTAACGGATGCGGGGATGGATTTTGCGGACATCTGCAAAACCACGATCTTCCTTACCGACATGAATAACTTCGCGGCAGTGAATGAAGTGTACGGCTCCTATTTTAAAGGCGATTTTCCGGCAAGGGAAACGGTGCAGGTGTCGAAGCTGCCGCTGAATGTGAATGTGGAGATCAGTGTGATCGCTATGAAATAGATACGGATCTTTCTTTTATAAAAAAATCCCTCCGCGTTTGCGAAGGGATTTTTTTATTTTAACTATCTACTGTGATCAGGACATGTGTTTGAGGTTCAATGCATACATAACAATGAAAGCAAGGTCGAACAGCACGATCAGCACCAGTACTACGTTGATCACCGATTGCATGCTCTCCATCATTCCGCCCATGTTTGCGAGCGCAGAGAAACCGGTGGTGACAGCGATCAGCAGATACGGCAGCAGCTCGCCGAGCACATACAGATAAAAACCTGTCTTCCTCAGCTTCCACATGAACAATACTCCCGTGAGTGAAAGCAGCGGCAGGAGGATCCCGGTAATTGCATTTATATTTTTATACTGCAATGCGGCAACGGTGCGCGCATACGTTTCAGGCTGCATTTCCTGGAGCATCTGCATGTTGGAATCCGCAAGGATCTCATCAACGCTCATGAAGAGGTTTTTGAGGCCGAAGAGCCCGATAAGGATCATAATTCCGCAGCCGATATAGCTCAGGATGCAGAGCACCTGCAGAAATTGTGGCCGCTTAGGTGTCATCATTACATTTTCATTCAGATTTTCCATATTCTCAATCACATTTTTAATTTACTACTAAGACATATATTTCAGGTTCGCCGCATACATTGCGATGAATGCTGCGGAGATCAGCCCCATTACCCAACCGCCGCCGATAAGGCCGAGGATCAGTATCAAGCCGTTAACGATTGTGTAAACGATGAAGCCCGATTTTTTCAGGTTCCACATTTTCACCACGCCGAATAAAGAAAGGCCGGCAAAGATCAGGGAAACCAGGAAGATGATGATAAAGAACGTTGTTCCCATGCCCATCAGTCCGCCAACAGCAGCGGTAGCCTGGTGCATCTGCTCCGCATCAACGCTGTCCATCCCTTCCATGGTAGCCGAATTTTCAGCTGCTGCAACGCCAATACCTAACAGGCTCAGGATCCATCCCGATGCAACCATGCCGATCAGTGATAAAAGCGCCCAAATGCCGCTGCCAATGTAACTAAGAATGCAAAGGACTGTTAAAAATTGCGGCCTTGCAGTTGCTCCGGCCTGGATGTTTGTTTGTTCCATGTTTGTTTGTTTTAGATTAGTGAATTGTTTCTGTTTGTATAGCTAATTAAGTAAAAAAAGGGAAAGCTTCAGAATTATACAATCAGAACTTATCAACAAATTCCATATTATAAACAAACACTCTTCTGTTCTCAGCGCATATATCTCATCTGCATGGCATACATGGTAACGAATGCAGCGGTAAGAAATCCTTCAAAGTAATTGAACTCAAGTCCGAGCCAGGTCACGGGAATGTATAAAAGAAGAATGTTGGCGATGGTATAAAAATGAAAGCCGTTCTTTTTCAGGTTCCACATCATAACGGCACCGGTAAGCTCAAGCAGCACCAGCAACAGGTTCACCAGGTAATAGCCCCAGCCTGCCTTGAGCAGGGTGAACAGCTCGGTGTACATATCGGCATCGTATTTAGGCGACTGCTTTACAATGTCGATCATAAAATCGGCCAGCGGAGTAATAATCAATGAACGCATGATTCCCAGTCCGCAGGAAATAAATGTAAGAATGCAAAGCACGGTTAAAAACGTTTCACGCTTTGCGGGTTGTTGTGTTGTTGTTGTATCCGGTTCCTGTTCGTAGCCTTCCATAAAAGATCTCCTGTTATAATTTAGTATTGCTCCATAATTCGTAATTCATTTTCTGCGCATCGCTTATTTCCTTTTGCCGCTGAATCTTCACCTGCTTATAATATTGTCCGGGCTGAGGATCGAGCTCCAGCGTTTTTACCCGCGTACTCTCTGCAATGGTGAGCTGCAACTTCGTATTTCCAAAGTAATTGCACCACTCGGTGAAATTGGTCCCTGAATTATCGGGACGCACCTGCACATTGTTGACCGCGAGCAGGTCGTCGCCGATGGAGATGCCTGCAAGGTCGGCAACCGAGCCGGGATATACCGCAGTTACTTTACACAAGCCTGCCGATTCCTGCACCTTCATTCCCAGGGCATGCTCATGGAATTTCGAAGGATTGCTTTTTAGCAGCCCACAGCCGATATAGCCCATCGCTTCCTCCAGCAGCGGCTCATAATCGTGAACGCCGTTAAAGTACTGATCAAAGACCGCATCAAACGATGCATTCGCGTAATGCTCAATGAGGCCTTTGTAATCCCTATCGGAATAACCCTTCTGCTTCAATGCAAATTCTTCATAGAGATGACGCATTACATCGTCGAGGGAATGCCTGTTCTCCGAATTTTTGCGGATGAACATATCGGTGACAAAAGCAAGTAAATTACCTTCATCATAAATATTTGTCTTGCGGTTAGGAATGCCCGGAGCGTATCCATCCAGCCAGGTATCGAATGACGAATCGGCCACGGACATGTTGAACCTGCCTGCATTATCGAAATGCTTCTGGAGGCGCTCGTTGAAGGTGCCGAAATACTGCTCTTCAGTGAACACGCCGGAGCGGTAAAGCAAATAATCGCCGTAATAGGTTGTAACGCCTTCGCATACATAACCGAGCTTTGAATAATTCTCTTTTGTATAATCGTAGGGCTGCATTTCTATTGGGCGGATGGTCTTGATGTTCCAGGCATGGAAAAGCTCGTGGCAGCTTACGCCAAGCAGATCTTCATACAGGTCGTCTTTCATTAAATTGTAGCCGGGCCCCAAAGCGATCACGGTGGAGGTAGTATGCTCCACGCCATGATAAATGCGCTGCGGCAGGACCTGGAATAAAAAGTGATAAGTTTCGAACGGCGCCTTTTTCATCATCACCAGCTGGTGATCGCAGAATTTTATAAAGTCGGTATTGAGCTTTTCCCAGTCGGGACGGCATTCGCCCTGGAACCACAAGTGGACCTCGATGCCACCGGAAATAAACTTATTGTGCTGCAATGAGGCGGAGGCAATAAAAGGAGAATCGGCAAGCTCGTGAAAATCATTCGCTTTTAATAGCCTCACTCCTGCCTTCTCCAGGGGAGAAGGAGTCAACCCGCAGGCCAATTGATATTCCGCTGGCAGCTGCAATTCCATTTCGCATTTTTCATTGATGCGCTCCGGGATGTACAGGCAGCAGTTCACGGGATTCATATACAGCTGCGTTTCATCCAGGAAGGTCGATCCGGCATTGATCTCCGCTGCATAATAATTGTATTTGATGTGAAGCTCGGTAATTCCTTTGGTCTGCACTTTCCAGCTGTCCTTTGTCTGCTTCTGAAACTTCAGCGGATTTCCTTTTTCATCGAAGGCAGCCCATTTCTGCACATTCTTCGCGAAGTTGCCAAGCTCGTACCGTCCGGGGCGCCATGCGGGCAGTTGCACGAGCGTTTCATCTGCGCTGATCTTACCGGCAATGAATTCAATGTCTATAAAGTGATTATGCGGTTGTTTGTAGGAAACAATGTATTTCATGTTGTTGGTTATGAGAGATGCGAATTTAAGAAAAACTTTGAAGGGAAAAGGATTTTACCACTAAGGCATGAAGAACACATAGAAGCACTAAGCTTTTTTACCACGGAGAAGCGGAGGACACGGAGAAGCACGGAGAATTTTGTGGTATAGAGAGGATATGGAGGAAGCTTCGCTTCTTTTGATTGATTTCACATTGTACAACTCGAGGATATTGAATACGTACTTTTTATTTACACTGTAATTTAACTTATGTTCCGTCATCCCGTGCTTCGACCCCGGATCGGTGTCCGGGGCAGGCACGGGATCTCATAAATGTTTGCAGGATATTTTAGTTGCAGGATGTTCAAGATTGCAGCATTCGCTCGCCGTCATTTCGAGTATTGCGCTTTCGCGCAATGTATCAAGAAAGTGCGATGGATGTTTTGGCCAAAGATTTTAAAAAGGATTGAAGCTGCAGTGTATTCGAATGTTGTATTTCTATTTATACTATAATCTAACTCGGTTCCGTCATCCCGTGCCACGACACGGGATCTCATAAATGCTTGCAGGATATTTTAGCTGCACATTCATATAAAGTGCGCGGCCGATTGTACGCAGATTTGCACCGATGTTATGATAAATTATATGATCGTCTTCGAATCGGATGGATTATGATTGACGTACTACATGATGCCAAAGCTTAGCCGAGCGCACTGTGTAAAACCACGTATTAAAAATGGGTGTTTTCGCGGATTGACTTTGAAATGTTAATAATCCAAATTTGCGGAACAGAACTATATAAACCTTCACTTAAACCAGATAACATGAAAAACTTTACATTCATCCTTATTATTTCTATGGCATTTGCGTCCTGTAACAAGCATGTTGTAAGCAAGATCGAATACCGTCCTTCTACTAACACTACTATTTATATGGATAAGGATGGTCGATCAATAGATTCAGATCCTTTCGCAAAAGAAGGCTCAAAAATAATGGTAAAAGTAATAAACGACAATCCGCTTGCTAATGATATTACCATAACACAAGGTGATCCAGTACTTTTTTACATGAGTGAGAAACCAGAGCTGCTAATGACATTTTTGAATCCAGGCAAAAGTGACGATGCAAAGAACTCTGCCGTGTCAGGTACCCCGAATTCTCATGATAAAAAAAACCTAACAGACACTATTCAGCAGTTCAAACTATTTTACAACTCACTCATCAGCTTAAATTATTTAATAGAGGATTTTAAATACTCAAAAAAAATAAACGACAACTGTATCTGCTTGTCATTACAGGACATTATAAAGGATCTAAAAGCGCATTTTTTTGACGAGGAGAGAATTAAAAACATTTTCAACCATTGCCCAGAAAAAGACACAATTTGCGATGATGCACTGTTAGCAGAAATGGTCATTGACCAAGCAAAAAAGTATAAAGATTATTTTGCCAAACAACCGGAGGCGCTGGCTTTGAAAATAATCGATACTGCCAATAAGGACCATGAGGCTATATTAGCTCTAATCAAAGAAGTAAGTGGTATCAACAACGCTTTTAATGATAAATATATGAACGAGATCATGGGAGTCGTAGAAAAATACAAATTATTGTATGATTTGAAATACGAAGAGAACATCGGGCCTTTTATACCTGAGGAAACAGATATACTAAAACTGAATGTCACTATCAATAACAAAGTAAAAAGCAAAACCATAACTCAGGTCATTAATCTGCCTGTGTGTAAGGCCATGAAGATCGACTTTTCAACTGGAGTATTTGCGACCGGACTATTGGATGAAGATTACAAAATAAATAAAAACCAAGCTGATACATCCTACTCATTTGCGATATACAATCCCAATAATCTTGGATATGGAACTATAGGCTTTGTAAACTTCCATCCTTCTTTAGCGGGGCTTCCAGGATTTTCAGTGGGAGGATCTATAGGAGCCGGACTTATGTTTAATAACTCTGCGAAATTTGTACTATCCCCTACCGTTTCATTCTTTTTCGGGAAATATCAGCGGCTGGTCATTCACGGGGGTATTGCTATAGGACAAGTCGATAGAATATCCGCTATTTACAGTGAAGGGGAAAGTTATGATGACGCAGATTACAAACCGGAGATTAAGCAGGAAGTTAACTTGAGCTGGCTTGTGGGAGCGACCTGGAATATCTCGCGAAAATAAGATAATGCCAATATTACTTCTTCATAATTATAAAAAGCCATCTCCCCGATGGCTTTTTTATTCTTCCTTTCATAAAAACACCATAGTACTTATAGGAATCGCAACGACAACTAACGGAATCAACACGTCACCAACAGAGAATAAAGCACAATGCTCCGGAACTGAAACACCACCTCCGTGAACTGACACAGCAGTCAAAAGAATCAAAAGCTCAGGCAACAGAAAATAACCCGAAAGGTTCAGGAAATGCCATTTCACCTTCGGAGAACATCACAGCAAGTTCGAGAAACAACATTTCAACTGCGGGAAACAACTCGAAAGGTGCGGAAATTGATATTTCACTCACGGGAAATTACACAAGAATCGCGGGAATTGAAAATTCACTTGCGGGGAGCAACACGAAAGCTGCGGGGAAAGAATATTCTCTCGCGGGGAACGACATGGTAGTTATAGAAAATTATTTTTAAGCTTAAAAAAGTTCCCACTCCTTAGCCGGCAGCTACTTAATTTCCTAAAAATCTGCACATAAGAAAACAGGCAAGCTATTCCGAAAACTTAGTTCCGGAGTTTTTTTCGCTGGCGCTGTATTAAAATTTGGTTTTGATTTGCCCCCGAAATTGTGCCGCTAAAAATTTAACAGGCATGGTTGTAATCTAATATGAAAAGAGCATTTGAAAACAAACTGTCGATGTACCTCGCTGTACAACAGGTATGCGCCGACAACAATGCAGTATGGTCGGGAGTAGGCGCCGTGAGCGCAGCCATTACCGAATTCAACAACACTATCACAGCGATCACTGCTGCAAGGCAGATCCAGGAAAACAGCCATACCGGCCTCACCGAGGATAAAAAGCTGAAACAGGAAGCAATGGCCAACGTGGCTATGGTTGTAAAGGGCGCCGTGCAGGCTTACGCTACCGACAGCCGCAACAACGAGCTGTATGAAAGCGTGAACTACAGCAACTCGGCTATTAAAAAACAGCCGGACACCATTGCAAGGGACAGGGCGCTGCTGATCTACAACAAAGCAATGTCGGTAAACACAGTGCTGGGCAATTACGGGGTGAACAGTACTGTTCTAACAAGTCTCCAGTCGGCCATCACGGACTTTGAAGCGATCATGTCGAGGCCGCGAACAGCGATCAACTCTGTAAAAGCTTCTACCCTGCAGATCAGCGAGCTCTTCGCAAATGCCGACATCGTGCTGAAGCGCAGGATCGACAAGCTGATGCTTCAGTTCAGCATCAGCAGTCCGGCTTTTTACAACACCTTTACCAATGCACGGCAAATTGTAGACTCCGGTAAGGGAAGCAAAACGCTGGAAGCGTTCCTCAATGCCGGAGAAGTAAAAACGGTGCACCGCGTGATCAACGGATCAACACTTACCAATACGGGCTCCACGGCGCTTCGCTATTGCGCCGACCGCCTTCCTCCCTGCGATGCCGGCGATGAAAGCGCAATCATCATCCAGCCGGGTGATTCTATTGAGGTGGACATAAAAAAGAGCTATGTTACCTTAACCAACACCGACACTGCCAGCAAAGGCAGCTTTAAGGTGAAAGTGACGAGCACAGTGCCTGTGGCTGCGGAAGCGGTTGCTGCCGGAGCCGGACACTAAAAGATACTAAACATGAAAGGAGAAGTCCCGCAGGTATGCGGGACTTTTTTTTGACCTCTAGAATTCACAAAGGGAATTATCTACTAAGCAAGAATATTGTTTAAATGGTTTACATTTGTACAGAATAGACTAATCAAAATGAAAGCACTCATAAGAAACGATAAAACATATCCACCTTCTCAACTTCCTGAATTAGAATCACACTATTTTCTTCACAATGGAATAAAGGCATATTCCGGTTCTATTTTCAAAAGGCCACTGAAAAGAAACGGTCTGTTTACACATTATGCTTTTTTTCTTGGATTCGATCATGATGGAACTGTTTGGATGCTTGAAAACAATGAAGACGGTGTAGAATGTGTAACCTGGAACGACTTTATGTCAAAAAGCGACCGATCTGAACTTGTCCACCTTGAGCCAGATGACAGTCAATTTAGTGAAATTATTAAACGTGTAATAGAGCGCTCAACTCTGGAATATAATGCTCATCTCAATAATTGTGAGCATTTCGTAAATTATTGTGTACTCTATAATTTCAAAAGCCATCAAGCGGATGGAATGAGAAATATTACAGATAAGCTTCTTTCATTAGTTGAGTTAAGCATTCTTAAACAAACCGATTCAGCCTTTCATGAATCTTTAGAAGATTATAATGAGGTTCGTGAACTCCTCCAACTTAAAAGAGGTAATGAAAAATTAGACAATAAGATAACCGAAAAAATAAAACATTTAAACAAAAACGGATGAAACAATTCATATTGTTTCTTATACTCACCTCCATTATCAACTCCAACAATCACATAACAAAAGCCGTCTTTAGAGATGGCTTTTGTTTTTCTATTCTCTCCATTCTTTTTTTCTGCCGCAAAAAAGAAGCAAAAAAGCCCACCACGAAAGCCAACCACCCTCCTTTTCTTCACACAAGCCTGCGCCTTTACGCTGAAAAGAGGGCGGTTCGCACCTTTCGTGGACGTCCACGCGCGAGGCGAGAATGTTTGGCGGGGATTGCCTGTAGGTGATCTAAAAAGCTTTACTGCTCCGTATTTTTACGGAAGTGTGAGTTATTTAAATGGTTTACATTTGATTCAATTTTTAAAAACCAACTTTCCAACCCATGAAACACTCTTTCTTGTTTCTTGTCCTCAGCTTCATCATCGCCTGCAAATCCTCCGAAGGAATAGACAATGATTCCAGCAACCTCCGGATGGATGGGTTTTACATGGCAAAAAGCCTGTTCAGCACAGCCAAACCGGATACTGTAAACGGAATGCCTGTGGAAAGGAACAGCATGAAGCTTCTGCGGTTCTATAATCTGGATAGCGGTGTGATCATACCCGAAAACATGCCAAAGGACTTTCAAATGACAGCGGTAGAAATTGAACGGTATTACAAGTGGTGTGAAGAGTATGAGGTAAAGAACCCGGCTGACAAGGATTTCGTGAATTTCCAGTTCAAGCTATATGGAAAGGACTCAATACGTTTCTCGCAGGTTTCTCCCAATACTCAAATAGAGTATACAGGTAAGGTGTTTAAAGATTCCATTGCTTTGAACTATGTGATGCATCCGATGGGGATGGGTGCATCCGTTTCGCTGCCTGCTAAGCCGATTTATTTTAAGTTTTATCCGAAAACAAAGTAAAATTCGAAGTAAGAAAAGCCACCTATCGGTGGCTTTTTACTTTTACCTTTTATCTCTTCTTTTTTTCTTTCTTTTTCGAAGAGTCTAAAGGCGAGTACTGCATTCTCATCTGCGAGAACCGGAATCATTTTCTTTTTTTTATATCACTTCTTTTTTTCTGCCGCAAAAAAAGAAGCAAAAAAGCCCACCACGAAAGCCAACCACCCTCCTTTTCTCCACACAAGCCTACGCCTTTACGCCGAAAAGAGGGCGGTTCGCTCCTTTCGTGGACGTCCACGCGCGAGGCGAGAATGATTGCGATGTTATCCCGTGCTACGCCTGTCCCGGACCTGATCCGGGGACAGGAATCTCTTCATTAGAACCGATTAGTCCCAGACCATGTCACGATTTTTTAATTAAAATGCGTTTCAAACAGGTACATTTTTTTAATACAAAAAAGTAAATTAAACCTAAAAACCATGTGCAAGTTCTCCATCGAATACCAGGGTGCAATTGACCCGCTTATTGAAAAAGCAAGGACCCAGATCACCTCCAACGGCGGAACCTTTAACGGCAATACCGAAAAAGGCTCCTTTTCCGTAAAAGGCATTGAAGGCAGCTATACCGTTCAGCCGGAGGCTATTGCTTTTCATATCACCAAAAAGCCTTTTATTGTAGGTTGTGGATTTATAGAGAATAAGCTGCGGGATTATTTGGGGTAAACGCTAGGATTCCATCCCCGCGCACATTTCTCGATACATCCTTCCCGAAAAGGGAAGGATACTCGAAATGACGACGCACGCAACAGTAAATCAGACGTTCTCGTTCCGATAGCTATCGGAATCGCTCGAACTGACACCACACACAGCACGTCACCCATCACATCAGTACCCGGCCTGCGAGGGATACCCAGCCTCTGCGTTCCCCGCGTCTCTGCGAGAAAACACCTTTGCGATCTTGCGCCTTTGCGAGAAAATCAATCGTCGGAGACGATAAAATCTGCGAATCTGCGGCTATAGATGGCCTCCGCACCGTTCCTGCCCGAATATTTCATTACCCGAATAATTTTCCTACTTTCGCATAGCATAATTAAGAAATCACGATAATCTTATAATTTCAAAAAAATGACTTACGATCTAATAGTAGTAGGAAGCGGTCCGGGCGGATACGTAGCGGCCATCAGGGCATCACAGCTGGGACTTAAAACGGCGATCATCGAGCGCGAAAACCTTGGCGGGATCTGCCTCAACTGGGGATGCATCCCTACAAAAGCACTGCTGAAAAGCGCACAGGTATTCGAATACCTTAACCATGCCTCCGATTACGGCATCACCGTGAAAGGCGGGGAAGCCGATTTCGGCGCTGTTGTGAAACGCAGCCGCGATGTGGCGGATGGAATGAGTAAAGGCGTTCAGTTCCTCATGAAAAAGAACAAGATCGACGTGATCAGCGGAACCGGCAAGATCAAGCCGGGCAAAAAAGTGGAAGTGACTGCCGACGGTAAATCAACTATCTACGAGGCTAAACATATTATCATTGCTACAGGTGCACGTTCACGCGCATTGCCAAACCTGCCGCAGGACGGCAAAAAGATCATCGGTTACCGCGAAGCGCTGACCCTGCCGAAAATGCCGAAATCGATGCTCGTTGTGGGCTCGGGCGCTATCGGAAGCGAGTTCGCTTATTTCTACGCAACGATGGGAACAAAAGTAACGCTGGTGGAATTCATGCCGAGCATTGTGCCTGTTGAAGATGCGGAAGTTTCCAAACAGCTGGAGCGCTCCTTCAAAAAGATCGGCATCGATGTAATGGTTGAATCGAGCGTGGAAAGCGTTGATACGAAAGGCAGCGAATGCAAAGTAAAGATCAAGACCAAAACGGGTGAAAAAACAGTGGACGCGGAGATCGTATTATCTGCTGTAGGCATCCAGGCCAACATCGAGAACTTAGGATTGGAAGAAACAGGCATCGCTACCGACAAAGGCAAGATCCTGACCAACCCATACTACCAGACAAACATCCCGGGATATTATGCGATCGGCGATTGTGTAGGCGGCCAAGCGCTTGCTCACGTTGCTTCCGCAGAAGGGATCATCTGCGTGGAAAAAATAGCGGGACACAACCCTGAACCATTGGATTATAACAACATACCGGGATGTACTTACTGCCAGCCGGAAATTGCATCTGTCGGCATGACGGAAGCAAAAGCAAAAGAAGCAGGCAGGGAGATCAAGATCGGGAAATTCCCATTCTCTGCAAGCGGTAAAGCAAGCGCTGCCGGTGCCAAAGACGGCTTCGTTAAGCTGATCTTCGATGCGAAATACGGCGAATTGCTGGGCGCCCACATGATCGGTGCAAACGTTACGGAAATGATCGCCGAGATCGTTGCCATCCGTAAGCTGGAAACTACCGGCCACGAGATCATCAAAACCGTGCACCCTCACCCAACCATGAGCGAAGCTATCATGGAAGCCGCTGCTGCTGCGTATGGGGAAGTGATCCACATGTAAGAGTACAGATAACGAATTATACGAATATTACGAATCTGAACCCGGTAGAAATGCCGGGTTTATTTTTTTTGCGCCGTCATTTCGAGTTCGACCGAAGGGAGAGTATCGAGAAAGCGCGGAGGCTTAGCAATGATAAAAGAATGCTGTCTGTGTTTCGAATAAGATCCCTCGGGCAGGCTCGGGATGGCAACGGCCCTAATGCGCATCAAAATAAAACCGCGAATTATCCTTTGAATGGATCTTGTTCTCCACAAGCTTTATAGCCTGCTGAAGCAATTCCTCCGGAAGTTCGGCGGCGGGAAGATCTTGCAAAAGTTGCAGCATTCCGGGAAGCACATTCTTATCCTGCAGGTATCCCTGGCTTTCAAACGCGATGAAGCTCCTGTTCACTGCATGGTACACGATCACATAAAAGCTTCCTTCATGCTCCAGCTCGTTAACATGATCGATGCTGTAATCGCCGGGAAGCGCATTTGCCTGCTCAAGCAGAAAATAAATAGCGTGACTGTCGTTGATGACCTTGTTCATTGTTCACAAATTTAAGCAGCTGCCCGGGAAAGTGATGAATATTCTTTTATTTTTGTTAGGACATGAAGCTCTTCAGAAAATTCCAATACCTGGTGATCGGCAGGCTGCTTTCGCACACCGATGATGTTTTTGAAAAAGCAAGGATCAACGTGCTTTTTAACTTTGTGCTCCTGTTCATCTTACTGAATATTCCCTACACACTTCAAACGCTCAGCAACGGAAACCTCTTTCATTTTTTCCTCGCCAGCCTCACCACCACTGCCCTCTTAGCCAGCCTAATCATCCTGAGAAGATCGGACACTGTGAAATGGGCGGTTTACTTTTATGTGCTGAACCACACCATCCAGATCGTATCACACTTCCTGATCAACAACGGCCGCATGGAGATGCAGGGCACTTCCTTCCTGATCCTTTACGTCCTCTTTGGTTATGTAATGCTCGGCAGGGACTGGGGGCGCCTGCTTACCCTGTTTGCCGTGCTGATGATGTTCACGGGCATTTACAACATGAACACCGGCTTCAGCCTGTTCCGCTTTCCGGATTCCTATGCCGATACCAGCAGCCCTGAGCTCCGTTACCTCGTGGTGATCCCCGTACTGCTGAACATTTACCTCATCAGTGAATTTGTAAAGGCGCGGTATAAGGCGGAAAAGCAGATCGATGAACAGAAGCTTAGGCTCGAGGCGAACAACAAGGAGCTGGAGTCGAAGAACGAGGATATTCTCTCGAGCATTAATTATGCGAAGCGCATTCAGCAGGCGATCCTTCCCACGGATGACACCATTCAGCGCGGCATCCCGCTCTCATTTATCCTCTATAAGCCACGCGATATTGTAAGCGGCGATTTCTACTGGTTCAGCAACCTTGATGATGATTCTTATATTATTGTCGCTGCCGACTGCACAGGCCACGGTGTTCCGGGCGCTTTCATGACGGTGATCGGGAGCAACCTCCTGACACAGATCATTTCTGAGAACAATGTAACCGCGCCGTCAGTCATCATGTCGGAAATGGACAATCATATCACAGCCACGCTGAAGCAGGAGAAGCAGCATTACCAGATCATCCAGGACGGCATGGACCTTTCACTGCTGAAGGTGAATAAAAAACAAAATGAGTTTATCTATACAAGCGCAAAGCGTCCCGCGATCTTTATCCGCGACAAGCAGATCAAAGAGTTCAAAGGCAGCAAAAGTTCGCTGGGCGGACTGCGCATGGAGGAAAAGCAGTTTGATGAGATCAGCATGAAGTACGAGAAAGGCGATATGATCTACCTCTTTACCGATGGCTATATCGACCAGTTCGGCGGAAATGATAATAAAAAATTCATGATCAAACGGCTGCGTGAGCTGCTGCTGGAAATTCATTTGTTTCCAGTTGCAGAGCAAAAGCAAAAGCTCGATGCCGCCATCACTTCCTGGATCGGGAAGAATGAGCAGACCGATGATATTTTAATTATGGGGATCAGATTTTAGGTACAGATCGCGAATCTATTACGGAGAGGCATCACAAAACTTAACGTCATCCCGTGCCACGACACGGGATCTGTCAATTAACAATATGAATCTTACTACGGAGTGAACATCACAAAACTGAACGTCATCCCGTGCCACGACACGGGATCTGCTAATTAGAACAATATGAATCTTAACAAAGCTTACGTTTACATTCTGTCAAATAAAAACAGAACGGTACTTTACATTGGCGTGACCAACGACCTCGAACGAAGAATCAATGAGCATCGGCAGGGTACAGGTTCCGCCTTCACTAAAAGATACAATGTACATGAATTAGTCTATTATGAGATTCACTCTAACATAGAACAGGCAATAGCGAGGGAGAAGCAACTGAAAGAATGGAAGAGAAACTGGAAATTGGAATTAATTAAAACCCTAAATGCTGAAATGCTTGATTTAGCAACAGATTGGGTTTTACAAGATTCGTAAACTATGAACAGATCCCGTGTCCCCGGATCAAGTCCGGGGCAGGCGTGGCACGGGATGACGAATACCTTATGAGTTTTCTCCGTACTTAAAAATCGCTTTAGTCTAATCAACAGATCCCGTGTCGGAGCACGGGATGACGAATACCTTATGAGTTTTCTCCGTATTTAAAAATCGCTCATTCTAATCAACAGATCCCGTGTCGGGGCACGGGATGACGGATGATTTATGAGTTTTCTCCGTATTTAACACATCATAAATTCCTTCTCAGCTTCGCCATATAAAACCCATCATACCCTTCGCTCGGCATGATATTGCGCTCCTCCATAAATTCGAAGCCCTTATTTTTTTCGAGGAACAACTTCACCTGCTCATTGTTCTCTCCCGGAAGAATACTGCAGGTGGCATACACCATGATTCCGCCCGGCCTGAGCATCTGTGAATAATTGCTGATGATCTCCTGCTGTGTCCTTTTTACCTCCTCGATAAATTCAGCGCTGAGCTTCCATTTGGCATCCGGGTTCCTGCGGAGCACACCCAAACCCGAGCACGGAACATCCAGCAACAGCCTGTCGGCAGAGCCTTTCAGCTGAGATACAACCTGCGGATTGACTTTCTTTGTTTTAATGATCTTCGCTCCTGCCCTGTCGGCGCGCCTTTGCAGCTCAGTTAATTTCCGCTCCTCCACATCCATGGAAATGATATTGCCCTTGTTCTTCATCATCGCGGCAATGTGCAGCGACTTCCCTCCTGCCCCTGCGCAGGCATCGATCACCTGCATGCCCTGCAGCAGTTCCATGTATGGCGCGATCAGCTGCGAAGAGGCATCCTGCACTTCGAACAGGCCTTTCTCATATTCCTTCAGCGATTGAAGATGCTGCCGCTTTAACAGGATGAGCGCATCGGGATAAGCTGCATCCTTTTTCGTTTCAATGCCGCTCTTCCGTAACTGCAGCTGCAAATCATCGGCTGTTGTTTTCAGTGTGTTCGCGCGAAGCACAACCTCTGCTTCCTTATTCAGCTCATGCAATTCCTTTCCCCAGCCCTCTCCCAGCTCCCTGCTTCCCATCTCATCCAGCCAGTCGGGAATAGATTCGCCGATCTTACGCACCGTTTTCAATTCGTTTATTCTTTCATTCACTGCAGCCGCATCAATGAATGAAAATTCTTCCCAATCGGGAAGCGCTTCACCTTTGATCAGCAGCCAGGTTCCGAAGAGATTAAAATAATCGGCACGATACGTTGCTTCCGTGGCTTCGTTGACCAATCGCCACCAGCGTACCATTCCGTACACATTTTCAGCAATAAAGCGCCTGTCGCGGGAGCCGAAGCGGCTGTTTTGCTTCAGCGCCTGCTCCACAGCCTTATCGGCATACATGCCTCCTGAAAAAATAGCCTTCAGTGTTTCTGTTACGGCAAATACAAGTGTTCGGTGCAGCTTCATCGGTTTGCTTTCCATAGATGCAAAAGTATTGTTTTTTAAGACAGAATCACAGCCCCTTAATAGCGTAAATTCAGGGATTCATCTAAATCCTTTTTCCTGCGCCATTTTGTTTAATTACCTTTGTATCCGCATGAACAGGCTTTTTAATCATTCTTTCCTCTACCGGTCCGGCGCCACATTTATGGCCTGCATGATCCTCTTCACGCAAACAGAATTAAGCCAGTTTATGAAGCTTCCTGTTTTGCTCAAACATTATTCGGAGCATCAGCAAAAAGATCCGGCGCTCTCTGTTCTGAAATTCATCGCCATGCATTATTATGGCAATGATATGGACGACAGCGATAATGCCACCGATGCAAATCTGCCATTCAAAACGCATACTGCACCGGCTTCCTTTCACTGTGTGCTGCAGCCGGGCATTTCCGGCATTTTCATCAATGAGCTGAATCGCGTCCAGCCTTTCGACGCTTATTCATTTTTCAAGCCTCAGCAAACCGCTTTCGACATCTGGCAGCCGCCAAGGATCTAAGCTCTCCGGTTATTCATTTTTTATGCCGCATGATCAGCACGTTCATGCGCTGCCTTGTATTTACAACATTCATTTAAAAATTCTATTATGAAAAAGATCATTTTTCCATTTCTCATCCTGTTATTCACTGCGCTTTCGCTGAATGCGCAACACTGGACCGGCAGCATCAGCTCCGACTGGAACAACTCCGCTAACTGGTCGGCCTGGCCGCTTAACGGCGACAACATTACCATTGATCCGCTTACATACTCCGGTATAGCGGCATCTCCCGTTATTTCTTCCGCATCTGTTTTCACACCCGATAAGATCACGATACAGAATGGCGCTGTGCTCGGCATCCAGAATAATCTAAGCACCGGTGACGATATCAACATCCTCGGCACAGGCACGCAAGTGAACATCAGCGGCGGCATCATCAATGTGGCACCCGGAAACAATGGCCGCTTCATTATTTCGGATGGCGCAGCCGTTAACATGAGCAATGGAACGCTCAATGCCGATCAGCGTTTGCTGGTAGAGCTGGGCGGCATTTTTACGCTCAATGGCGGACAGGTTAACGTAGGCGAAGTGCTTGCATTGTCTGATGGAAACATTGACGGAAGCAGCCTTTTCAACATGAGCGGGGGAACTGTTACAACCGGCGTGGAGCTTGCTTTTGAAAATGAGCTTGGCCTGTACTTTCCCACTTTTAATATGTCGGCGGGAACACTCACCGTGAATGGTGATGTTACATGGTTTGGAACCGCACCCGGCTCAGGCGCAGCCCGGCTAATCAGCACGGGCGGGAATGTTGCCATCACCGGAAATGTGCTGAACATGCCGGCAAGCACTATGAATCTTTACATCCACGCAGGCGGCACTGCCGCTATCGGTATCAGCGGCACACTGATCGATATGAACCAGGCAGCCGACACGCTGCTTCAATCGGGGAACTCATCAATTACACTGAATGGCACGAACAGCTGGAACAACGATGGCACTGTGCTTTCCGAAGCTAATACATTCTTCAGCGGCAACAGCACGCTCACAGGAACAGGCAGCTATGTATTTCACAACCTCACTGTTTCAACGCTGAGATCATTGACCCATACAGCGCCGGCAACAATAACAATTACCGGCGATTTTATGAACAACGGTACATTCAATGCAGGTTCAAACGGGGTTATCTTCGCAGGCGCTGTTCCACAAACCATCGGCGGAAGCTCCTCTACCGCCTTTCACAACTTAACGGCCGATCATTCATCAACAGGTATTACGCTGAATGCCGCTCAAAGCGTAAGCGGAACACTCACGCTTATGAATGGCATTCTTTTCACCAGCGCAACAAACCTGCTGACACTTGCCGATAATGCAACATCCACGGCGGGATCCGACAGCAGCTATGTGAACGGCCCGATGAAAAAAACAGGAAATGATGCGTTTGTTTTTCCCACAGGAAAGAATGGAAAATGGCGCAGGCTCGCAATGGCAGCGCCTTTGAACACAGCAGCAGAATTCACTGTCGAGTATTTCGACAATGGCCATCCGGCCACCGGCCCGCTAACTGCACCGCTCACCCGTATAAGCACACAGGAATACTGGAGCGTTGAACAGTCGGTGACGAACGATCCGTATCATGTTGAACTCTACTGGGAGGATGCTTCCATGAGCGGCATTTCCTGCAGCGATCTTACCATGGCACATTGGGACGGAACTGCCTGGACAGGCATTGCTTCCACACCTTCAGGAACCTGCAGCGGCAGCGGGAACGGGATCCTTTCAGCCGATACGCTGATTGCCAGCAACGGCGCCTTTACATTCGGGTCAACAGCTGTAACAACCGGGATCAGCAGCGCTGAGGCGAAAGAAAAGCCCATGCAAATATATCCGAACCCCGCCTCTTCCGCAGGAGATCTTATTATCAGCGTTCCCTTTTCAATTGAAAGGATCGAGATCCGCGACCTTAGCGGGAGGATCGTATTGCAGCGCGATGAGCTTAGCTCAGGCAGGCTGCAGCTGAACAATGCACTCAGCCCCGGAATGTACTGCATCATTGTAAATGGCAGGACGCAGCAATCGGCACAGCAGCTGATCATCCGCTAAAAGACAACAACACTTTTTTCTGCAAGCCTGCGTTTAAAAAGCGCGGGCTTGCTTTTTGCCTTTGCTACTGATTCCAAATAAGAAATAATTTTCGTATTTTTGAGCTTATGAATTTCTCCTCCAAACTTATAGAAGACGCTGTTAACGAGTTCAGCAAGCTGCCGGGCGTTGGCAAACGCACAGCGCTCCGCTTTGTGCTGCACCTGATGAAACAGAGCCCGGACGAGGTTAGCCAATTCAGCACCGCCTTTACACGGCTGCGCCAGGAGCTGCGCTACTGCGCAAAATGCCACAATGTATCCGACAAGCCTTTGTGCGATGTTTGCCTGAACCCGCACCGCGATCACAGCACCGTATGCGTGGTGGAGGACATCCGCGACGTAATGGCAATTGAAAACACACAGCAATACAGGGGCGTTTACCATGTGCTCAACGGGATCATCTCCCCGATGGATGGCATCGGCCCTTCCGACCTTACCATTGAATCGCTCGTGCAGAAGGTGGCCGCAGGTGAGATCAAGGAGATCATTATGGCACTGAGCACCACCATGGAAGGCGACACCACTAATTTCTACATCTACAAACGACTGAAAGAATACAGCCTTACCGTAAGCACCATCGCCCGCGGCATTGCGATCGGCGATGAGCTGGAATACGCCGACGAGGTTACCCTGGGACGCTCCATCATCAACCGAACCCCTTACGAAAACTCGTTAATGATTAAATGATGTGAGGATGTACCAATGTGCTGATTGTTGATAGTGGATTGATGAAGACAGTTTATTGATTAAGAACGTTTAATTCATTTTATGGAGCCCAGGAAAGAAAACCTGATTGTAGACCTGTCATTTAAATTTTCTTTGGAAGTAATAGAATACACGGAACTGCTTGAATCAAAAAAGCGGTTTAATATGGCAAATCAGCTGTTCCGGAGTGGAACAGGGATTGGCGCTAATGTCCGTGAAGCTCAAAATGCCGAAAGCAAAGCTGATTTTATACATAAATTAAAAATTGCAGCCAAAGAGGCAGAAGAAACTGAATATTGGTTACTCCTTTGTAAACTCAGTAAAAGTTATCCTGAGTGCGACTCTCTTTTGTCACAAGCTCAAAGCCTACTGAGAGTGTTAGGTAAAATAATCTCTTCATCACGCCGATAATGTTTATACCTCAATCAGAAATCAATCAATCGGTACATTTACACATCAGCTAATGAAGCTTTCCGTAATCATTGTCAATTACAACGTTCAGCATTTCCTGGAGCAGTGCCTGCATTCGGTACGCAAGGCTTCAAAAAATGTAAGCACGGAAATATTTATAGTGGATAATAATTCGGTGGATGGCTCGGTGCAGATGGTGAAAGAGAAATTTCCAGAAGCCTTCCTCATTGAAAATAAAAAGAACACCGGCTTTTCCTACGCCAACAACCAGGCGATCCGCATTTCAAAAGGCGAATATGTATTGCTGCTGAACCCCGATACGGTTGTAGAAGAAGATACCTTTGAAAAGGTGGTTTCCTTCATGGATGCACATCCCGATGCCGGTGGGCTTGGCGTGAAGATGCTGGATGGAAAAGGGAATTTCCTGCCGGAATCCAAGCGCGGGCTGCCAACTCCCTCTGTTGCATTTTACAAGATCTTCGGGTTCTCGAAGCTTTTTCCTAAATCGAAAACGTTTGGAAAATATCATCTCGGCTTTTTAGATAAGGATAAAACACATGAAGTGGAGATCCTTTCCGGTGCTTTTATGCTGATGCGCAAATCGGTGCTGGATAAAGTAGGACTGCTGGATGAAACATTTTTCATGTACGGCGAAGACATCGACCTCTCCTACCGCATCCTCCTCGGAGGCTACAAGAATTATTACTTTCCCGAAACCCGCATCATTCACTACAAAGGAGAAAGCACAAAAAAGAGCAGCGTGAATTATGTTTTCGTTTTTTACCGCGCCATGGTGATCTTCGCTGAAAAACATTTTTCGCAGAACAATGCCAAGCTCTTTTCCTTCCTGATCAACATTGCCATTTACCTGCGTGCAGGGCTTGCCATTGCGGTGCGCTTCATCAAGTCGATCGCGCTGCCGGCAGTAGATTTTGGACTGGTGATGGCGGGCTTGTATTTCATCAAGGAATATTACGAAAGGCATTTCCGCTTTCTTGAGGGAGGCTCGTATTCGCAGGCGATCATCGCCATTGCATTTCCTGCTTACATCCTTATCTGGATGTTCACCGTTTACCTGAGCGGCGGCTACGACAAGCCCATCCGCCTCTTCCGCATCATCCGCGGGGTGATCGTGGGAACAGGCATTATCCTGATCGGCTATGCGCTGCTCCCGGAAACATACCGCTTTTCGAGGGCGATCATCCTGCTCGGCGCGGGCTGGGCAATGGCCGCTTATCTTGCATCGCGCCTGCTGCTTCATTTTGCAGGCATCAAGCCGTTCAGCCTGAACCCCGACAAAAGCAAGCGCATCGCCATCATCGGCACGCCCAATGAATTTGAGCGCGTTGCAGGGCTGCTCAAGCAAACCAGCATCAACACCAGCCTGCTGGGTTTTGTGAGCACCGATAATTCCACATCGGCGCACAAGGATCACCTCGGGAACATTTCGCAGATCGCGGAAGTGATAGGGATCTACAAGATCAATGAAGTGATCTTCTGCTCCCGCGATATTTCCTCGCAGGAGATCATCGGCTACATGCACACACTCATCTCCGCCGATGTGGATTTCAAGATCGCACCGCCGGAAAGCCTTTCCATCATTGGCAGCAACTCGATCGACACGGCGGGCGACCTGTACATCATCGATGTGAATTCCATCAGCAAGCCGAAGAACCGGCGCAACAAGCGGCTGGTGGACATTCTTTTATGCTTCGCCCTGCTGGTTCTGTCGCCATACATGCTTTTTATACTCGAAAACAGGGCGAGTTTTTTCCGCAACATTTTCCAGGTGCTGTTTGGAAAAAAATCCTGGGTGGGTTATGGCAGCGAGCGCCATGAACATCTTCCGAAGATCCGCTCCTCTGTTGTATGCCCTGCGGATGCCATCAAGAACATCAGCATCAACGGAGATACGCGCAACAGGCTCAACCTGGCGTATTCCAAGGATTACAAAGTGGAGAACGACCTGAGCATTGTGTGGAGGAGCTTGGGGAAGCTGGGGAATTAGAAACCAGTTACCGCCTTGTTTCCGTCATTCCGTGCCACGACACGGAATCTCTACGCGATGTTAAGGCTGGCAGGATTCCCTTCACCTCATGATTATAGCGAGATCCCGTGTCGGAGCACGGGATGACATTGTAATTGGAGTAATATTAAACAAAGCCTTCGCACAGAATAAGACAAACATCAATCATACTTCAGCTTCAATAGTGTTCCGCTTCTCTTCCGGATCTCGTGGCAAAGCGCAGGGTCGGCATCGAGCGACAAGCCGTACGAAGGGATCATCTCTTTTAGCTTCCGCTGCCATTCCGCGCTCATCGCTTTTTCCTTAAAGCATCGTTTGATCACCTCCAGCATTACCGCAACAGAAACAGAGGCGCCGGGGGATGCGCCCAGTAATGCCGCAATAGAACCATCGGCGGCGCTTACGATCTCCGTCCCGAATTCCAGCACGCCGCCTCCCTCTACATCTCTCTTAATTACCTGCACACGCTGCCCGGCAACAGCAAGGTCCCAATCCTCCAGCTTTGCATCGGGCACGTAATGCTTCAGCGCTTCCAGCCTGTCTTCGGGAGATTGCTTTACCTGGTCGATCAGGTATTTTGTGAGCGGGATATTATGAATGCCCGCGGAAAGCATCGGGCGGATGTTGTTCAGCTTTATCGATCTCGGGAGATCCATCAGCGAGCCATGCTTCAGGAAGCGCGTGGAAAAGCCTGCATAAGGGCCGAACAGCAGCGCCTTCTTTCCGCCGATCATACGTGCATCGAGGTGCGGCACCGACATAGGCGGGGCGCCCACTTCAGCAAGGCCATATACCTTTGCGGAATGCTGTGCCACCACTTCGGGATTATTGCAGATCAGCCATTGTCCGCTCACCGGGAAGCCGCCGTAGCCCTTGCTCTCTTCAATGCCTGATTTTTCAAGCAGTGTAAGGGCCGCACCACCGGCTCCGATGAACACGAAAGGCGACTCGTACATTTTTTCAATGCCGCTTTCCGGGTTTTTAAAAGTAACCTTCCAGCTATTATTCTTTGCCTTATCGAGGTACGTGACCTCGTAACCCATGTACATGCTCACGCCGGGAAGCGCAAGCAGATGATCGAACATCAGGCGGGTGATGGCACCGAAATTCACATCGGTGCCGAGGTCCATTTTTGTAGCAGCCACCTTTTCATTCGGGTTCCTGTTCCGCATGATCAGCGGGATCCATTCCTCCAGCTGTTTCCGGTCATCTGAAAAAAGCATGCTCCTGAACAACGGGTGGCTCTTCATGGCTTTATGTCGCCTGCGGAGATATTCCACATTGATCTCTCCCCACACAAAGCTCATGTGCGGAATATTGGTGATGAATTTTTCGGGAGAGGCCACAGCGCCTTTTTCAACAAGGTAAGCCCAGAATTCTTTCGACACTTCAAACGATTCGGCGATCTTCACTGCCTTTGAGATTTCGATAGAGCCATCCGGCAGCAGCGGAGTGTAATTGAGCTCGCAGAAAGCGGAATGGCCTGTGCCCGCATTGTTCCAGGCATCGGTGCTTTCACCGGCGACTTCATTTAAGCGTTCAATTATCTTTATAGTGAGGTTGGGCTGCAGCTCTTTCAGAATGATCCCGAGGGTTGCGCTCATGATGCCGGCGCCGATAAGGATCACATCGGTGCCTGTATGTTCAGAATTCTCCATACATAAAAATACATTTTTTTATTCCCGGAAAAAACGGCAGGATCACATTTTTAAGATGGTGATCTCCACGCGCCTGTTGGCACGCTTCCCTTCTTCAGTACGCTCGGAAGCGATGGGCTTGTCAAAGCTATATCCCTTGTAGGTCATCCGCTTTTCGCTGATGCCGTAATTTTTCAGGTAGTTGTACACCTTCTGCGCACGCATCACGGAAAGTTCCATCTCGGGCCCGCAGCATACATGCCCGCCAATCTCGATCTCAATGGTTGGATGGTCCTGCATAAACTTTAGCAGCTCCTTCAGGGCGGGCTCCGATTCAACAAGCAGAACCGCAGTGCCCCCTTCAAAGTTCAGGTTCTTCAGGATCATTTTCTTTCCCACTTCAAGGCCTTCGGACGACAAGCCTACAGAAGGCGCAGCATCGTTCTTTTTTTCAGCAGGCACATCTGCTATCACTTCTTTAGCAGGAGCAGCTTGTGCAGGCGCAGGAAGCTTATAGGTGATTGCGACCATCGCGCGGCGGTTCCTTGCTTTCCCTTGTTCTGTTGCATTATCCGCAACAGGATCGTTCTCGCCGAATGAATTGGAAGCAATGAATTTTTCATTCAGCTTATTTGCAGTGAAAACATCTTTTACCGCTTTTGCACGCGCCTGTGCCAGCAGGTCGTTGCTTTCCGGAGAACCGTCGCCATCGCAATAAGCGGAAAGCTTCACCGAATAGCTTTCAGCAGCGCTGAGAAAAATGCAAACCGAATCGATCCATTTTTTATCGGCCGGCTTTAATTCGCTTTTACCCGATTCGAAATAAACGGTGCGGCCTGCAACCTGCGATTGCGCGGCGATGATAAGGGTGAGGAAAAGGAACGTGAGGAGGACTCTCATAAGATGGGTTTATGAAATAACGCAGAATGACTTAAAAGATACAGCAGGGATGACAGTCGGCGAGAAGATTATTTGATCAGCTCCGCGATGATCGTATCCATGCTTACGCTTTCGGCTTCGGCCTTGAAGTTGCGGACGATGCGGTGACGAAGGATCGCAGCGGCAACGGCTTTTACGTCTTCAATGTCGGGCGAGTATTTTCCTTTGATCATTGCATTGCATTTTGCGCCGATCACGAGGTACTGCGATGCCCGCGGGCCAGCGCCCCATGAAAGGTATTTGTTGGCCACTTCGGCGGCATGCTCGGTGTTGGGGCGTGTTTTAGAGGCCAGCTTCACCGCGTATTCCAATACATTATCGGCAACGGGAATGCGGCGCACCAGCTCCTGGAAATACAGGATTTCTTCTGCGCTTACCACTTTTTGCAGCTGTACCTTATAATTGGAAGTTGTGTTCTTCACAACAATAAGCTCATCCTCGAACTTCGGGTAGTCCAGCCATACGTTGAACATAAAACGGTCGAGCTGCGCTTCCGGCAAAGGATAGGTACCTTCCTGCTCGATAGGATTTTGCGTGGCAAGCACAAAGAACGGGCTGCCAAGCTCGTATCGTTTTCCCGCTGCGGTCACCGTTCTTTCCTGCATCGCTTCCAGCAATGCAGCCTGTGTTTTCGGCGGTGTACGGTTGATCTCATCGGCTAAAATAATGTTCGCGAACAGGGGGCCTTTGATGAATTTAAAATTGCGGTCGTCGCCCAGGATCTCGGAGCCGATAATATCGGAAGGCATAAGGTCGGGAGTGAACTGGATGCGGTTATAGCTTAAGCCGAGAACATCGGCGATGGTATTTACCAATAATGTTTTTGCGAGCCCGGGAACACCCACCAGCAGGCAATGCCCTTTGCTGAAAATAGAGATCAGCACATCCTTTACCACCTCATCCTGCCCTATGATCACCTTGCCTATTTCGGCGCTTAATGTTTTGTACTTTACAACAAAAGCATCTACAGCTTCTACATCTGATTTATACATATTCTACGAATTTTTTCTGCTAATACGAATATACGAATTGGTGTGTTTGTCATTTCGAGTTCGACCGAAGGGAGAGTATCGAGAAAGCGGGTAAGCTTGTTCTCGATATGCTCGTACCTCGCTACTCGAACTGACGCTGGTAACCGTCTACGAACTCCTAACTCCCACCTTTAATTGATCCACTTATTACTAAAGGTACAGCTTTTATAATCATCGGCAATGCGCACAAAATTATCCGCCAGCTTCTTTTTGATCCATGCCTGGATGGCCTCTTCCTGTTTCTTGTTGAGCGCTGCTCCCTGGATCTTCTGGTAATCTTCGGTAAGGTTGGCCATGTGCGGCTCCGTGCGCTTTTTCAGGTACAGGATGCGGTATGCCTGCTTTCCTTCCGGCGTCATGTAGGGCGTTGGCTTTGTGAACTCGCCTACCTTGATCTTATCGATCGCGAAGGCCACATTCTGGTCGTACTGCCCGATCTCATCCATCGCAAAAAGCGTTGATCCGTTAAAGGGATTTACGATGAGCCCGCCGTTGTGCTTTGTTTCATCATCGTCGGAATACCGCGCTGCCGCTTCGGCAAACGTAACGGTATCGGTGTTCAGCTTTGTATACACTGTATCGAGCGCTAATTTGGCGGCAAGCAGGTCGGTTGGATCGATGTCGGCAAAATACAGAAGGCTGCGTGCTTCCACCTCTTCACCCCTGCGCTCCACGAGCTGGATGATGAAATAGCCGTACACCGTTTCAAACACTTCGCTTACTTCACCCGGCTTCAGACGGAATGCCCATGCATCCCACTCCGGCACAAACTCGCCCCTGCGCACACGCGGATACAAGCCTCCCTTGCTGGCAGAACCCGGATCCTTTGAGTAGAGTGCTGCAAGCGTTGCAAAGCTTTCTCCTTTCAGCACACGCTGGCGGAGGCGCTCGATGAACTCTTTTGATTCTTTTTTCGCCTCAGGCTTGATGCCGGGCTTCTTTACGATCTGTCCCACTTCCACCTCTGCGCTGATGAGGGGAATAGAATCCTTCGGAATGCTGTTGTAATACGCCCTGATCTCGCTTGGCGTTACGGTAATATCATTCGTGATCTTTCCCTGCATCTGCTGTGCAAGCAAGAGGTCGCGCACATTGTCCTTCAGCTCCGCTTTATAATCTTCGCTTGACTTGCCATAGAAATCATGGAATTTTTCTTCGGATCCGAACTGCCCGAGGTAATAGCGCATCCGCCTGTCGAGCTCCTGCTCCACCTGCGCTTCGGTCACTTCCAGGCTATCCTTCTGCGCCTGTGCAAGCAAAAGCTTCTGGAACAAAAGGTCTTCCAGCAATTTGCAACGGGTATGCTCATCTACCGGCTCCTGCTGTGCAAGCATCTGCTGGTACTGTGCTTCCAGCTCCGATTTCAGGATCGGGTTGGTGCCCACCACCGCAACGATCTTGTCGATCACTCGTTCCTGTGCAGTGATGATCCCGGAGAGCAGCAGAAAGGCTGCAAAAATTAGTTTGATACGCTTCATTTAATATAGATTTCTATTTTTTTATTGTTGGCTGCATCATTGTACACATCCTGCTTCATTTTTGTGATGAGCTCGAGCTTGCGCTTGTTCAAAATGATGTTCTTTATATTCTCTTTTTCAAAACTCAGCGGGGAAATGCTGTTCTTTATTTTAAAGCCTTTAATGTTCAAAAAATAATTGTTGGTGGAATCGGCCACTTCCACGAAACGGTTATTCTGCAAAAATAACTCTTTATTATAGGTTTGGATCGGTATTTCTTTTAACAAATCATCAAACAACAGCCATGAATTATCATCAAGGTAAAAATTGGCGGCGAACTGGTGACAATACCCTGCAAGCTGCTCGCGGTCCTTCATGTTGTCGGACTTGTACCATTTCCTCAGCTTGTCGATCCCCGGCGCCTTTTTGTCCACCTTCACATAGATCACCTTGATGATGTTATCCTTTAACTCGAAATCCGACTGGTTATTATTGTAATACTCCTCTATTTCCGAAGGCGAGATCACGGTATCCAGCTTTTGCCTCACGAGCTCTTTCTCGTAGCTGTAGGTGATGAGCGACCTGCGGTAATCCTGCAGCTGCTTCTCTACGTTCTTCTGCTCGTCGGATAAGTTGCTTTCCGCTTTCTGGATCACGAGCGATTCCCTCACCCAGTTGTCGATGTACTTTTTCAGCTGCTCGAGGCTGTCCTTTGCGGGAGTTCCGTTCGGGACAAGATTGGTGAGCTCATCGGCATACAGGTATTCATTGTTTGCCTTTGCAACGGGCACCCGGCCTTCTTCCTCCCCCGGACTGCCCGAACAGGAGGCGATCAGCGCCAGTAATATGTATGACAGGATTCTTTTCAAAAGGTTGTTTTAAAAACTAAAAAAGTTTATGGCGCTGATGCACCATAAACTTCATTATCATGAATAGGGTCCTTATTTAACGGTCGACAGCACTGCCTTATCGATGGTTACAGGATATTTTTTCTTCAGTGACTCCAGCCATTCCTTCTCGAGGAAGTTCTGGTAATCGGCTGTTACCATTCCTTTTGAATCCTGGTAGGATTTAGGCTCCGGCTTCATCAGCTTGTTCACTACCACGATCACCGTTTTACCGTCTTTATCCTTGATGTCGGCAGAAGTTCCCGGGTTCCAGTTCTTATCCACATACTCGTTCTCGCCTTTGCTGAACACCCTTGATTCTACCTGCAGGTTCAGCTGCGAATTTTTATTCACCTCCGCCAGGATCTCCTTCTCGGATTTTTTCTTTTTCATCAGCGCACGCACCTGCTTCGCGATCTTCTCATCGGCGCAGGTATACACAGATGCTTCTGCACGCTCATCCCACATGTAATTCATTTTGTTCTTTTCGTAGAATGCTTTGGAGCCTGCGGTATCCTTCACCGCTTTTGACCACACTTTCTCATCGGTGAGCTCAAACAGCAGGATGCCATCGCGGTATTCCTGCATCAGCGCCTTGAATTCAGGGTATTTCTGGTCGAGGCGCGCTTCCTCGTACGCGACAGCCATCTCATCCACAAACTGCTTGTAGAACTGGTTCACCACCATCGGGATGTCTGTTTTCGGGCGTTTGCTCTGGTGCGATTTGATATAGTTTGCGAAATCGGTTTGTGTATACACTTTGTCGTTGAAGTTGAACATCGGCTTGTTCATCTTTGCCGCTTTCACACCGTCCCAGCGGCCTTCGAATAATGTTGTATCCAGCACTTTGTAAAACTCATCGCGCATTTTCAGGTTTTCTTTGAATTTGTATTCGCTTTTCACTTTCGCGATCAGTGAAGACCTTCCTACCTGTGAGCGGGAATCCTTGCTTACTTTGCCTTTCAGCTCGTTCTTCATGTCCTCGAAAGAAGCCAGTCCGCGCTTATCCACGAGCCGGATCACATGCCAGCCATATTTTGTTTTCAATGGCGCGGAGTAATCACCTTTGTTGGCAAGGGCGAAAGATGCCTTTTCAAACTCCGCAGGCATTTTTCCGGTACCGAACCATGGCAGCTCGCCGCCTTTTTTTGCGGAAGCCTTATCGTCGGAGAACTGCTGTGCAAGCTCGTCGAATTTAGCGCCTGCTTTTAATTTGTTATAGATCTCGGTGATCTTTGTATAAGCGTTCAATGAATCCTCATTGGTCATGTTCGGCGTGGTTTTCACCATGATGTGCCCTACCAGCACTTCGCCCTGCGCTTTTCTCCTGTCGATCACCTTAATGATGTGGTAGCCGTAACGGGTGCGCACGGGCATTGAGATGTCCCCTACCTTTGTATTGAATGCGGTGGATTCGAAAGGATATACCATTTGCAATGCAGTGAAGTAGCCAAGGTCGCCGCCATTCTCTTTTGCGGAAGGGTCGCCGTTTGCAGCGCTTTCACGTGCAACAGCAGCGAAATCCTCGCCTTTTAAAATGCGCTTGCGGTATTCCATGATCTTGTTATAAGCCACCAGCGTATCTTTCGGCAGGGCGCTTTCACCCACTTTTACAAGGATGTGCGCGGCATGCACATCTTCCTTCATGCGGTTGTATGTTTCCAGCAATAATTTCTCATTTACATCCTTATCGGTAAGGTAAGGCTGTGCAAGCTGCTTGCGGTATCCCATCAATTCGTCCTTAAACGATTTTGCAGTATCGAGGCCCATTTCCTCGGCCTCTTTCACCTTCAGCTTAAAATTCACGAACAGGTCCACATAATCGTTCAGCGACTTGGCATCGCCGGTGGTTTCCTTGCTGTTGTTCTTATGATAAACATTTTCAAATTCCCCGACAGTGACTTTGGTGTTGCCAACGGTCATTAGCACCGCATCCTTATTGGCTGTTTGTGCAAAGCCGGAGCTGATCGCAAGACATACAAATGACAAGGCAACTGATCGTGTTAAAATGCTTCTGGACATAGTGATTGTATTTTTATTTTGGGTAACAAATGTAGGTATTTAAACGATGTATCAAAATAAAAGCGCCGCTAATCTTTCCGGGGGCTTTTGTTAATTTTTGTTAAGCATACAGGTTCCCGGCAACCAGATATGGAGAACAATAATTCTCTTCTGTTATCATCAATTTACTATATTTGAATGCTTTTAATCAAACAAATAAAAACATGAAAAAAAACTACTTTCTTTCTTCAGTGCTATGCCTGGGCCTGGCCCTTCATTGCATCGCTCAAACAGCATCATGGTCGCCCGTAACAAGCGGCACAACCAATAGCCTGCTCGGAATTTCTGCGCCAAGCGCCACAGTTTGCTATACATCCGGAGGGGCGGGAACTATCCTCAAATCTATAAACGGAGGCACCACATGGACTTCGCAGGTTAGCGGAGTGTCTGTTTCCTTATATGGCATTCACTTTACCGATATAAATACGGGTTATGCTATCGGCGATAATGCAACTGCATTAAAAACAATCAACGGCGGGCTTACCTGGACGCAAATGACCGTTCCGGTTACTTCTTCCATCAGCTTCAGGTATGTATACTTTTACGATGCAAACACAGGTTATATTACCGGAGGCCCTGCAACAGGCACTGCTCCGGGCACTATTCTGAAAACGACAAATGCGGGGAGCACCTGGACATCGCTGACCACTACAGGATCGTCTACCAACTCCATTTATTCTATTTACTTTACCTCTCCAACCGATGGGTATGCCACCGATTACAGCGGAAAGATCATAAAAACCACAAATGGCGGCAGCTCATGGTCGTTGGTACCAAGCGGGACTACAACAAACCTGCAGACAGTTTATTTTACAAGCGTAAACAATGGTGTGGTTACAGGCGATAACGGAACGATCCGTGCAACTTCCAATGCCGGTGCAAGCTGGTCGGGTGTAAGCAGCGGAACTACTACGGACTACCTGACAGGATCCGATTTTTATGATGCCAGCAATGGTGTTGTAGTAGGCGGAAACATTTCGGCCAATACGGGGGTTATCCTTACCACCACTAACGGAGGAAGCTCGTGGTCGTCATACAATCCGGGAACTTCCCGCCTTTTCAGGGTGGATTTTGTAAATGCGAACCTGGGATTTGCAGTAGGCCTGAACGGAACTATCCTGCGGTATGCTTCAAACGTAGGAATTGCTGAACAAGCCGGAACATTACATACTTTCAATGCTTATCCGAACCCGTTCAGCACGTCATCCACAATTGATTTCGGAACATTCCAGTTTTCGAAGGCTGCAACCGTTCAATTGTATGATGTTTCGGGGAAGCTCGTGAGAAGCATTGTGAGTGAACAGGAAAGCCGTGTTACTATTGAAAGAAGCGGCCTTGCAGCAGGTACATATATATACAAGGTGCTTGATGGCAATGATTACATCGGCTCAGGGAAACTGACAATTGAATAATAATTCAACAAATACATAAAACGAAAAGCGGGCTGAATTTCAGCCCGCTTTTTTTTACATCCTTACCTGTAATTCTTATCTGCTATAGTTAGGCGCTTCACGCGTGATGGAAACGCCATGCGGATGGCTTTCGCGGATACCTGCATTGGTGATGCGGATGAACTTCGCTTTCTGAAGCGCTTCCATATTCTTAGCACCGCAGTAACCCATCCCGGCGCGCAAACCTCCTGCAAACTGGTACAATACCTCGGCCAGGCTTCCTTTGAAAGGAACACGCCCGGAGATGCCTTCGGGCACCAGCTTTTTAATATCGTCTTCCGCGTCCTGGAAATAACGGTCTTTCGAGCCTTTCTGCATAGCTTCGATAGAGCCCATTCCGCGGTATGACTTAAACTTACGTCCTTCGAAAATGATCGTTTCGCCCGGTGACTCTTCCACACCTGCAAACATGGAGCCCATCATTACCGAGCTTGCCCCTGCTGCCAGCGCTTTTACAATATCGCCTGTGAAACGGATCCCGCCATCAGCGATCACCGGAACACCTTTGCCTTTGAGCGCCTGCGCCACTTCCATTACGGCAGTGAGCTGAGGTACCCCGACACCTGCAATTACACGGGTGGTACAGATAGAGCCGGGGCCGATGCCCACCTTCACCGCGTCCGCACCTGCTTTTGCAAGCGCCAATGCAGCTTCCGCCGTAGCTATATTTCCAACCACCACCTGCAGCTCGGGGTAGCCTTTCTTTACCTTTTTCAGCGCCTCGATCACTCCTTTGGAATGCCCGTGCGCCGTATCAATGATCACCGCATCCACTCCAGCCCTTGCAAGCGCATCCACGCGCTCCATAACGTCGGCTGTTACGCCTACCGCAGCTGCCACACGCAATCTTCCCAATGAATCCTTGTTGGCATTCGGGTGCACTTTCACTTTAATAATATCGCGGTAGGTAATGAGCCCGACCAGCTTGTTGTTGCGGTCCACCACCGGTAATTTTTCGATTTTATGGTTCTGAAGGATCTGCTCTGCTTTCTTAAGGTCGGTGCCCACTTTAGCCACCACCACGTTCTTGCTCGTCATTACTTCCTTTACGGGGCGCTTCACGTTCTTCTCGAAACGAAGATCGCGGTTGGTAACGATCCCGATCAGCTCACGGTTTGCGTTCACCACGGGGATCCCGCCGATCTTGTTCTCCTTCATGAGGCTGAGCGCATCTGAAACCAGCGCGCTTTCCAGCAATGTTACAGGGTCCATGATCATCCCGCTTTCGGAGCGCTTTACACGCCGCACATGCTCGGCCTGATCGGCAATGCTCATGTTCTTGTGAAGCACACCGATGCCGCCTTCCTGCGCAATGGCAATGGCCAGCTGGTATTCGGTAACCGTATCCATGGCTGCGGAAACCACAGGCATGTTCAGCTTTATTTTTTTCGTAAAATAGGAAGAGGTATCTACTTCGCGCGGAAGCACTTCGGAATAAGCAGGTACTAAAAGTACATCATCGTAGGTTAATCCTTCACCTACAAATTTGCTTGAATCTAACATAGAGAACAGGGTTTGAACTTTAATTATTGGCTAAAATTCCCGCAAAGATACATTATTTTTTGATTGAAAGGCAATTCGGGCACATGCCCTGTTAAGCATAGGCAAAAACTATTATTTTATTTACATTTGCTTCAATTATGGATCTGAAGAATACATTCGAGGCACTTGTTCATTTTGTAAAACAATGTTTCAACACGTCTGTTTCACTTGGAAAAATTGTTGTGCGCCTTGGCCATGTCGCTTCATTGCCAAAGGCCGGTGAATCATCCTGTATTGTTTTAGGCAACGGCCCCTCTTTAAGCCAATCTTTTTCCGACCACCCCGACTTCTTCAAAAAGCATCCGCTGGTGTGTGTGAACAGCTTTTCGTTCTCGGAAAAGTATACTGAGCTGAAGCCTTCTTATTATGTAATGCTCGATCCCGGCTTTTGGCTGAATGACGGAGAACTCGTAAGAAGCACGATGGAGAGCATTAAGAACAAGACCTCCTGGCCGCTGGAGCTGTTTGCCCCTGTCCAGGCAAAAGGATCCACATTCCTTAAAATGCTGAAGGACGAAAACCCGAACATACGTGTGACCTTCTTTAATTATACGGTATTCAGGGGCTTTAAGGGGCTGTCGCATTTGTTTTACAAAAAGAACATGGCCATGCCCCAATGCCAGAATGTAGTGGCGGCTTCCCTGTTTCTGACAATAAACATGGGATTCAGGAACGTTTACCTGTTTGGCGCAGATCACACCTGGCATCAAAACCTGCATGTGGACGAAGAGAATACGGTTTGCGTGAAGCAGATCCATTTTTATGAGAACACCGAGAAAATAAACTATGTTCCTTTTTACAAAGGCCTGCATTTAAAAGAAGTGTTCAGGATGGATGAGCTCTTTATGATCTTCGGAAAGACATTCTACAGCTATATGGCGATAAATGAGTATGCCTTATCGAGAAGCTGCACCATTTACAATGCCAGCGCTATTTCCTATATTGATGCATTTAAAAGAATCAGGCTATAAGATATGGGCGCACTACTATCATCTCCCTTTACATACTGGCTGCGGTGGCTGTTCACAAAGTGGCGGCTCGAGCTGAAATACCGAAAGCAGCATTTACAGCTTGAGTACATGGTTGAAGTTCAAAACTGCAGGTTCGGCAATTATAATAAGATCTACAAGTACAGCAGGCTGCGCAATTCCGAATTCGGCGATTTCAGTTATGCTGCAAGGAACTGCCAGGTCTACAATACAAAGATCGGCAAGTTCACCTGTATTGGGCCCAATGTGAATACAGGAATGGGGGCACATCCCTCGGCAGAATTTGTATCGAGCCATCCGCTGTTCTATTCTACGCTGGGACAATCATCGGGGCTTGTGATTATTGACAGCAACCTGTTTGATGAATTCCCTGAAACACAGATCGGCAATGATGTGTGGATCGGCAATAATGTAACGGTGCGGTACGGCGTAAAGATCGGGGATGGAGCTATCATAGGCTCGGGAGCAGTTGTAACAAAGGACGTGGAGCCTTACAGCATTGTGGGCGGAGTGCCTGCCAAAACGATCAAATACAGGTTCACGCCCGAACAGATCGATTTCCTTCAGCAATTCAAATGGTGGGATAAGGATCTTGACTGGATAAAAGCCAACAAGGACCTTTTCCGGAACATCGAAAAATTCATGGCGGAGAACACAAAGGAATAGTAATTCCCGGCCTTACTATCATGCCCTAAAACTTTGGTATTTCGATAAACTCTGCTTATTTTTGCCCATATTATAACCCAGAAAAAAATGTTGGATCTAAACGGCAAATCAATCTTAATTACAGGTGGAACAGGCTCACTCGGAAAACATCTTACAAAGAATATCCTCGCCCAGTTTCCCAGCGTAAAACGTTTGGTTATTTTTTCGCGGGATGAGCAAAAGCAATTTGAGATGGCCCAGGAATACCCGGTATCCAAATATCCGGCGATCAGGTATTTTATAGGGGATGTTCGCGATTTCGACCGTTTAAAAAAAGCATTCAAGGACATTGAGATCATTATACATGCGGCAGCAATGAAGCATGTGCCCATTGCAGAGTATAACCCGATGGAATGTGTGAAGACCAATGTGCTCGGGGCTGAAAATGTGATCAATGCAGCATTCGATTGCGGGGTAAAAAAGGTGGTGGCGCTTTCCACAGATAAGGCTGCCGCGCCGATAAACCTTTATGGAGCCACCAAGCTATGCTCCGACAAGCTGTTTGTTGCCGCCAATAATATCAAAGGCCACCAGAACATTATTTTTTCAGTGGTGCGCTACGGAAATGTGATGGGCTCGAATGGATCGGTTATTCCTTTTTTCATGAAAAAGAAAAAAGAAGGCGTTCTCCCGATCACAGACCCGAACATGACCCGCTTTAATATTTCCCTGCAGGGCGGCGTGGATATGGTGCTGCATGCAATCGATACGGCATGGGGCGGAGAAATATTCGTTCCGAAGATCCCTTCCTACAAGATCACCGATGTTGCGGAAGCGATAGCTCCCGGATGCAGGCAGGAAATTATCGGGATCCGCCCGGGAGAAAAGCTTCATGAAGAAATGATCACCTCCTCCGATTCTTTTTCCACTTACGATCTTGGAAAATATTATGCTATTCTGCCGCAGGTGCCTGCTTTTAAAACAGAGGACTACATCCGTCATTTTAATGCAAAGCCTGTTGCCCAGGGATTCCAGTATAATTCAGGGGAAAATAAAGAATGGGTAAGCGTTGAAGAAATGCGCTCACTTATAAAAGAACATGTGAATCCTGATTTTTCCATTTAAATCCGATGATGGTGAAAGCAGAAACAACCGAAAAAAAAATAATTCCTTATGGCCGCCAGGCTATAACAGACGCAGATATTGAGGCTGTGGTTTCCACGCTGCGTTCCGATTATCTTACCCAGGGCCCGGCCATACCGGAATTTGAAAAGAAGTTTGCTGGATACGTGGGGGCGGAATATGCGGTTGCCTTATCCAATGGAACCGCGGCGCTGCACTTATGTGCGATGGCGCTGAATGTAAAACCCGGCTCGAGAGTGATCACCACTCCCATTACCTTTGCCGCTTCTGCAAATTGCGTAAGGTATTGCGGCGGCGAAGTGCATTTTGCCGATATCGATCCGGATACATTCCTGCTCGATATTTCTAAAGTAAAAGCCCTGCTCGAAAAGCATCCTGCAGGATACTTCCAGGGGATCATCCCCGTTGATTTTGCCGGCAATGCCGTTAATCTTGAAGCATTCCGCAAGCTTGCCGATGAGCACGGGCTCTGGATCATTGAAGATGCCTGCCATGCACCGGGAGGATATTTTACCGACAGCAAACAGGCAAAACAAAAATGCGGGAACGGCCGCTTTGCAGACCTTGCCATTTTTTCATTTCATCCTGTAAAGCATATTGCAACCGGCGAAGGCGGAATGATCACCACCAATAATAAAGCATTGTACGAAAAGCTTTTGCTGCTGCGCACCCACGGGATTACCAAAGATCCGTCAATGTATGAGAATTCGGAGGCTGATGTTGCGCAGGGCCCCTGGTATTATGAAATGCAGGAGCTGGGATACAATTACCGCTTAACGGATTTCCAGGCGGCCCTGGGAACTTCACAGATGGAACGTGCAGATGAAAACCTGGAGCGAAGAAAACTGATCGCAAAAAAGTACGACAACACATTTTCAAATACCTCTTTTATAAAGCCATTGCCTGCGGAAGGACATGCCTACCATTTGTATGTGATCCAGGCTGCCGACAGATTGGGCCTGTATAACCACCTGAGGGCAAATAATATTTTTGCGCAGGTGCATTATGTGCCTGTTCACTTAATGCCTTACTATAAGCAATCCGGATTTAAAAAAGGTGATTTCCCCCATGCAGAATCGTATTACGACAAATGCCTCAGCATCCCAATGTACCACTCATTGCAGGAAGCCGACCAGCAACGTGTAATAGATACGATCCTGGATTTCGAAAAACATTGAAACGCAGTAATAAACTTTTTAATTTACCCACATGAACTTTAATTTCAAACCTGATAAGGAAGCCTTTGAAAAGGATGGTTACCTCCTGATCAAAAATGTGTTCTCAAAAGAGGAGATCGAACAGATCAGAAAGGATGCCTATACATCATTTGAGGAAGATAAAAAGAAGAACCTTACGTTCAGGCATGCGTCTAAAATGTCGAATGCCGTGTATGCAAAGGGCGATATCCTGAGCAAAGATCACCTGAGACATGTTCTTTTAGATGAGCGGATCCTTTATCTTGTAAAAACCCTCTTGGGAAATAACCCTGTATACTGGGGCGATAGTAATTATCACTTTGGCACCGGCTTCCGCGGCTTTCACCGCGATAATATTGACCGTACCGATATGACCGCGCCCGATTGGGACGGCGATTACCCGATCGTACGGCTGGCGATCTATTTACAGGACCATAAAAACTATAGCGGCGGCTTAAAGGTTCGCGTTGGCTCTCATAAGAACCCCAGCGGAAAACCGGTGTTTATCGATAGCGAGGAAGGCGATGTTGCCATCTGGAATTTAAGGACCATGCACAGCGGCAATGCCGTAAGACTTAAATTCTTTAAAAACCTTTCGATCAATAAAGCACGCAGGGAAGGCTGGATCCCGGCCTTTATGAAGAAAGACCAGCAAAGGGAACGTGCAACCTTATTTATGACCTTCGGGCTTAAATCAAAACATCTCGACAGATACATTGAAAAGCACATGCTCGGAAGGGAAGATGTCCTGGGCTATCTGAAAGCTTCACGCTTTGACCCTAAGGTATTGGACCTTGCAAAGGAAAAAAATCTTGAGGTGCTTAAGCTTATTCCCGAATACGGATCATTAGAATAAAGAGATGGAATTAAACATTGGCAACCGCCAGCTATTTGCTGATATTGAAACGGAACGGACAAAAAAAATGGCCAGCCTCTGCTCGGACTCATCCTTCGCAGAGAAGGATCTCCTGGCCGTTCTTGATACGTACAAAAGGCGGGAACCCGAAATAGAAAAAGCGCTGGCGTATGCTAAAACACTTGACTTTTCAAAAAACCATCTCCGCTCAAGCTATTTAAGCCACCCGATCCGGCTGGCAACTTTCCTTGTAATGATCGATCCGCAGATCGGCACCGACTATATTGTTATTGCGCTGCTACACAATGTTCCCGAAACAACAAGCATAACCGCCGAAACGTTAACGGAACTGTTCGGGCCAACCGTTGGGTCGGGAATTAAGGCGCTTGTGGTGGACAGGAAAGCTGTATTCGCGGAGATCAGGAACGAATATTACAGGAATATTTTTGCAAAAGGCACTTCACTTGTGCTTGTTAAGCTGATCGACAAGATCGACAACCTTTTTGTACTTGGCCTGAATGCTGATGATGCCGTGCGGAAGGAATACATTATGGAAATACGGGAAGAGCTTCTTCCCTTTGCCCGTGAATACGATCAGCAGCTGGGCAGCTACCTTGAGCGCCTTTTAGAAGATACGGCAGCGCGCGGCTACTCAAAGGAGCTTAAAGACCAGCTGAACCAATACCAGGAATCTATAAAACCATGATGAACAAAAGAATTGCATTGATCGGGGGATCGAGCGCCGGAATAGGCAGAGCTATCGCGAACGGACTTCTTGAAAAAGGATTGAATGTGATCATCACGGGGCGAAGCGCGAGGCTTGAAAGCACAAAGCTTGAATTACAGGCCAAATTCCCTTCCTCATCGGTGTATGCATTTGCCACTGATTATTCTTCATCAGAAGACATCAGCCGGCTGATCGCATCCATTGAAGCAGCCGGGCTTTTCCCCGACGTGCTTGTATTGAATTCGGGAGGCCCGAGGCCAGGCACCTTTGACGACATTTCCATTGAAGACTGGGATGCGGCATTCCAGCAGCAATTTAAAAGCTCCATCATGCTGATGAAAGCATTTTTACCCGGCATGAAAAAAAAGCAATGGGGAAGGATCATTAACATCAGCTCATCCATTGCCATCGAGCCTACACCGGGAATGATCCTTTCGGCAAGCTACAGGGCCATGCTGGTGAATGCGCTGAAATCCACTTCATTGCTGGTGGCTAAAGACGGCATCACTATTAACACCTTATGCCCGGGCGCTGTTATGACCGACCGCTTAACCAGCTTGTTTCAGCAGCAGGCCGACACTGCAGGCAAGTCGCTCGAGGAAATTATAAAAAATGTTGCCGCCACTATTCCTGCACAGCGCATCGCTTCGCCCGAGGATTTTGCACACATGGCTGTTTTTCTCGCCGCTGAGGAAGCCAATTATATAACAGGAACGGTGATCCCGGTGGATGGCGGGCTTGTTAAAAAGAGCTTCTAAAAGGACCAGATGCATCTTTTCCAAAAAAATATTTTTTCAGAAAACACTCCGCAGTTCACAAGGCTGGAGAGCAGCTCTCAAAATGAGCTGGCTGCAGTTATCAATCGTCATTACCCCAGGCTTACTATCAGGGAAATAGCTGTAGCCGGCGCCTTTGAGATCAACAGCAATAACTGGAAAGTTGTGACGGATAACGGCACGTATCTTTTTAAGCGCTCCGATCTCAGCAAACTGGACGCATTAACTGCACAATCGGCGATCACTGCTGATCTAAAGGCGATGGGAATTCCTACACTGGAGTTTGTGCCGGACAGCGGGGGAAAGATCATTTGCAGCGACGGAAAGCATGCATACTGCCTGAGCGTGTTCCAGGAAGGGAATTACTTCGGCTCCTCGGAAGAACAATGGAAAGAGCTGCTAACACATCTCGCGGCTTTATTTCAATCGTGCAGAACCATCGACGCAGGTAATTTTACCGGCATCCCTGTCCGCAGCTTTTTTACTTCAGAAGAAGATCAGCTTATCGACTTCCTGAAAACACTCCCTGAAATCAAACAAATCAATAAAGAACAGCTTGCCTTTGTAATAGCCGAGCATGAATTGCTTGCTCAAAAAAAAGATCCGCTGCCCGCGCCGGGGATCTTTCATGTCGATATCCATCCGCATAACCTTATCTTTAAGGAAAATCGCCTGGTGCTTTTAACAGACTTCGAAGCTTTCCAGCTCACGGTGCCGGAAATAAGCCTTGGATTTGGCCTGTACAAATGCATGCGGCAGTTATTGGCGGTATGTGAAGAATCGGAAAGAGACAGTGCGATAAGGCGGGTGCAAAAAGAATGTGAAACGATCTTCAGCAGCCATACACTTTACGGTCTGCTCCAGCTCGGAAAAGCCGACGTCATCAAAAGAATACTTCACATCTTAAAAGAGTTAACCGAAACAGGGGCATCCCGCTGGCTTTTCGCCCTTGAGATCCAGCTTGCTTCCCTTTATGAAATCAATGCCATCAGCAGGCTTTTAAAATAATTTTATCATGACTACAGATCTCAGCAACATTCACATTGCCACTATTATCGCCTGCAGGCTTAAATCAACACGGCTTCCGCGCAAAGCGCTGCTGAAGATAGGTGAGCTGCCATCCGTGGAATACTGCATAAAAAGCGCGCTGCAGTTTCAGAATGTAAGAACAACAGTGCTGGCAACTTCTACCGTTCCCGAGGATGCGGTCCTCGAAAAGCATACGTACAGCCCGGAAGTAAAATTTTTCAAAGGCGATCCGGAAGATGTAATGCAGCGCTACGTGGATGTGGTCAACAAATACAATATCGATGTGTTTGTGAGGGTAACGGCTGACATGCCTTTCCTTTCCGATGAGATCCTGCAATTCCTGCTGCGCTCCCATTTTGAAAGCAAAGCAGATTATACTATCGGAACAAAAGCTGCCATCGGCACCAACCTCGAGATCATTAATGCTTCTGCGCTGATCAGGGCCAAAAGCTTTTTCCCGAATGCCGATTATTCGGAATATATGTCGTACTACTTCACTAATAATCCGGAGTACTTCAAGCTTAACCGGGTTGAGCTCCCGGAAGAGCTGGTAAGGGATTACAGGCTGACGCTCGATTATGAAGAGGACCTGGTATTGTTCAACATCATTGAAGGGCATCTTTCAAAAAACAAGCTTGCGCCTTCCTTTAAAAATATTTTTGCCTTCCTGGACAACAACCCGGAGATCGCGAAGATCAACCAGTCGCTGCTCGTAAAATACACAGGGGATCCAACGCTGGTAGAAACGCTTAACAGGGTAACGAAGATCCCGAAGCCATGATGAAAAAAAAGAGGATGATATTCCGGGCTGACGGAGATCTTGTAGCGGGCTATGGCCATGTGATAAGGTCATTAAGTCTTGCTGCCATTCTTAAAAATAAATACCACTGCGTTTTTATCATCCGCTCGCCGGATGTTTTTCTGAAGAAACAGATCGCGGAAATATGCGATGAGCTGATCGAGCTGCCGGGGAACGGGACCTATAAAACAGAGGCAGGAAGGCTTGCCAAGGAATTTATACAAAAAGAAGACATTGTGATCCTGGATGGATACGGCTATGATGCCGCATACCAGTCAGCTCTAAAGCCGGCTTGCTTTAAGCTGGTTTGCATCGATGACATACATGACAGGCACTTCATTTCCGATGTGGTCATTAATCACAGCGAGGGCATCAGGCGTTCGGATTATTCAGCAGAGTTCTATACAAAATTTTACCTGGGAACACAGTATGCTATTCTAAGGAAAGCATTCTTTGTAAAAAAAAGAAATTATTTACCTCTCAGCAACAACAAGCACCGGGTGTTTATAAATCTGGGCGGAACCGACCAGCAGAATTATACGCAGAGAGCGCTTCAGCTCTGCCTGGGAAACAAGAATATTCAATCAATAGATATTGTTACGGGAAGCTACTATAAGCACCTCGATGAGCTGAAGCAGGTGATCAGCGCGAATAAAAATTTCAAGATCAGGCTGCATTTCAATCTCACTGAAAAGCAAATGGCCGCATTAATGAAAAGGTCGGCTGCAGGCATCTGTTCGGCAAGCACGGTTTCTTACGAGTATTCATGCCTTGGAGGCATGTTATTTATTTACCAGACGGTTTCCAACCAGAAAAACATATACTCTTTCCTTATTAAAACCGGTTGTGCATTTCCGGCAGCCACATTCAACAGGCAGATCGCTGGTATGAGCGCTGCGGCTAAAAAAGAAAGTTATTTTATTAACCGCAGCCGCTACTTTTCCGGTAATTCGCCTGATCATCTGCGATCCGTTTTTAAGCAACTGGAATCGGAGAGGGACATTACGATCAGGCAGGCTGCTCCCGGCGACCTGCTTACTTATTTCCGCTGGGCGAACGACCCTTCCGTAAGGCAAAACGCCGTAAATACAGCTTCCATAGCCCTTGAGGATCATACAAAATGGTTTAAGGGAAAACTAAAGAACAAGGGGGCAAAGCTTTATGTAATAGAAAAAGCAAATACCCCGATAGGACAGGTACGTTTAGATAAAGCGGAGAACGGCTGGGAGGTGGATTATTCCATTGACAAAAAATTCAGGGGTAAAGGCTTTGGAGAGATCATTCTCAGGTTTGCGATCATTCAGTTCCGTAAAAAGCATTCCGACCCGGTGATCGCCAGGGTGAAGCGCATAAATGTAGCCTCCAATAAGGTATTCCTCAGGCTGAACTTTAAAGAGGATAAGGCACAAAAGATCGGCAGGGAGACCTACAAGTGCTATTCGCTTGAAGGATGATGCGCTTATCTCTTTCTGCCAAAGTATTCTTACATTTGCATTTCACGTGCTTCAATAGCTAAAAATGAGAAAAACAATTGATACCAATTTTTTCCGGATAGGTGCTGAACAGCCATGTTATGTGATCGCTGAAATTGGCAGCAATCATAACGGGAATTTTGATATGGCCTGTGAAATGATCGAAAAGGCGGCGGCGGCGGGAGTAAATGCCGTTAAATTCCAGACCTTTAAGGCAAAGGAGCATTATTCAAAAAAAACCCCGAAGATCGGTTTATACAAGGAAGGCATTTATGAGCTGATCGAGAAGCTGGAGATCGACCGTACCTGGCATTCGAAGCTTGCCGCTGTATGCTCCCGCTCAAAGATCGATTTTTTAGACTCTCCCTGTGATCATGAAGCAATAAACATAGCTGTTTCGGTAGGCATGCCGCTTATTAAGATCGCATCTTATGACATGGTGGATGTAAGGCTCGTAAGTGAGATCGCGCGTACAGGAAAGAGCGTTATGTTCTCAACGGGAATGTCGACCACCGCTGAAATAGAAGCCGCGGTAAATATCTGCAGGTCCAACAACAACGATAACATAATTATCCTGCAGTGCACATCCCTGTACCCTGCCCCTGCCCATCTCAGCAACCTGAAAGCGATGCACACCATCGCCAATATGTTCAATGTGATCACAGGATATTCCGACCATACCCTGGGCGATCATATTCCCTGCGCAGCTGTTGCCATGGGTGCCAAAGTAATTGAAAAGCATTACACGCTCGGCAGGGGGCTTCCCGGCCCCGATCATAATTTTGCCATAGAGCCGGAGGAGCTGAAAATAATGATGGAACGGATCCGCGACATTGAAAGCGCGATCGGCGATGGGATCAAGAATGGCCCGCGTGCTGAAGAAATGGAGCTTTTTACAAAAGCCAGGAGAAGCATTATCGCAAAAAATAAAATAAGCAAAGGGCAGGTCATTGCCGAGGGCGATATAGTGATCAAACGGCCAGGCATGGGAATTCATCCTTCACAGATCGCTCTTGTAGTAGGAAAAAAAGCGTTGCAGGATATTGATGAGGACGAGCCTATAACATGGGAAATGATATGAGCAGGAAAAGAATATTGCTGTCAGGACTTGGTGGTTCCCTGTTCCCATACCTTCACAATAAGCTGAAGGAAACCTACGATGTTTATTATGTTGATGCAGACGCTTCACTGAAGGAGCTTTACCCGGGCTATAATTTTTTCCCTGCCCCGCTCGTTACCGATCCGTCCTATCCATCTTTTATAAAAGAGCTCGTGGCAACTTATTCTATTGAGCTATATGCCCCGCTGATAGATGAAGAGATCGAAATTGCCCATGACATTAAAGATCAGATCCCCTCGCTGAACCTCTTATCTCCCAAAAGAGATTTCTGCCGCCTGGCGATGCGAAAAGACCTGCTGATGAAAGCGCTCGAAGAGCACCGGATCTCCAGCATTGCCACCTGGACCGGCGATGAGTTCACATGGAAGGATGGTATTTACTTTGTGAAGCCGATCTCCGGCAGGGGAAGCCGGGGCATCAGAAGAATAACTTCGGAAGATGAGCTGAAGGCCTATTACCTGCTGGAAAATTATGATCCGGCCGAGATCCTTGTACAGGAATGCATAGAAGGCCAGGAATACACCGTGGGCGTGCTTATCAACCAAACAGATGATATTATTCTTTTAAGCTCAAGAAAGATCCTGAAAAAGAAAGGCATTACCATAAAGGCGGTCACAGAACAAAATCCGGCCATAAGTGAAGCGATCCGGAAGATCAATCAGTGCTTAACACCCAAAGGCCCGATCAATGTGCAGCTCTACATTACAAATGCCGGCGAGGTAAAGATCTTTGAAATAAATCCCCGGTTTTCCACCACTACCATTATGAGCTATGAAGCCGGGATCGATGAGATCGGGTTATGGCTTCAGCATCATGATACCCCGTATCAGGATAGCGCCATTTCCCCGGAAGATGGCCTTATACTTCACAGAAGATGGGAAAATTTATTTTATGAGCAACGGTAAAAAAAACATATTGCTGGTTGGCGGCGCAGGTTACCTGGGCTCACATCTAAAAGAGCTCCTTTCTTTATACAATGTATTTTATACTTCGCGAACAAAAAAGCCAGGCGCGATCGAGCTCGACCTTTTGAAAAAGGAAACTTTTGATAACATTGCATCTGTTCCTTATGACCTGATCATCCTTCTTGCCTCATCCCTGAAAGGCCTTGGCACTTCTGAGCTGGATGCAGCATATCTCGATACCGATACTACAGGCCTCTCCGGCTTTCTGCAATTTATTTCCGTGAATAAGCTAAGCAGTAAGCTTATTTATGTTTCATCTATGACGGTGTATGGAAAGAAGGATCGCCTGCCTGTTAAGGAAGACGCTGTTCCTGAACCGATCAGCACTTATGGATTAAGTAAAGTATTAGGTGAAACCATCTTTGGGTTTTACTGCAATTCAGGTGCTGCAAGGGGCGTAATTTTAAGGATCCCGGGAATCTATGGAGGACAAAGGAAGTCGGGCTTTATTTACAACACAGCAATGAAATGCGCCGGAAATGAGCCCCTGGAGATGGATACATCCGGCCTCGGCTATTGGGAAACAATTCACATCCATGATCTTTCCACCTGGATCAGCGAATTCATACGCAATTATACCTGGGAAGAAAATATAAACACTTTTAATATCGGCTACGGGATCAAAACCGATTTTATTGAATGTGCAGGACTGATCAGGACAATGCTCGAGTCCTCCTCCGAAATACAGGTAAGGGGAGCAAAAGGGTATACCGACTTTTATCTCGATAATTCAAAAATAAAAAAATACGCTTCAGTTACAGACAACTATCAGGCATCGCTGAAAAATTATTTAAAGGGGTTTAGATCATGAACTTTGTGATCGGTGATATACACGGGGAATTCACTAAGCTCAAAAAGCTTATAGAAAATATCCTTGCGCTCGAGAAAGACCCTACGCTTATCTTCATCGGAGATTACACCAATAAAGGAGAAGACCCTTACCAGACATTAAAGCTGCTGGCCGCGCTTCAGCAAGAAAAAGAATGTATTTTTTTAAGAGGGAACCATGAGTATTTCTGGGAAGCGCTCACAAGCGATTCGGGAAAAGATGCGGAAGCATTAATGAAGTACGGGGCACAGAATACCATCTCGTCGATAGGCGGCAATCCGGGCCTTTGCGAAGCGAAAGAGCTGCTCTATTCGGAGTTTCCCGCTCTCTTAACGAACCTTCGCAGCTATTACCTTTCCGACAATTATGTAATCACCCACAGCGGGATCCCACCTTCCGAATATGAAAATGAGCTTGATAAAATACCTGCTGATAAGTTCCTGTTCAACCGCTATGATTTCATAAGCCTTCAGAAGCTGTACCTGAACAGGAAAATTATTTTCGGGCACACCGGCTTTTACTCCCCTTTTTATGATGGATACAAGATCGGGATAGATACCGCAGCCTGTTACCTCGAAGACCAGCCGCTGACCTCATTTTGTACAAGTGACGACTTTTTCCTAAATTCCGCTAACCGTATTACGCGGTTATCCGAGATCGATCAATCCTTTTGTCCGGCAATACCCAGGGTTAAAGCCTGGAGGCAAAAATAAAAACACAAAAAAATGATAGAATTCCTGAAGAACAAAAGAATTATGGTAGTAGTTGCACATCCCGATGATGAGCTGCTTGGGCTGGGTGCCACTATTCATAAGCTGGTGCATGAGCACGGTGTAAAAACCCACCTTGTGATCCTTGGAGAGGGAATAACATCCCGCTCCGACCAGCGTGATGTTGAAGCCTGGAAAAAAGAGCTGGAGACCCACAAAAAAAACATTCATGCGGCAAAAGACAGCATCGGCTATCACACCGTAAGCATCCACGACTTTCCTGATAACAGGTTTGACAGCGTGGCCCTCCTCGATATCGTAAAGGTGATCGAAAAAGAAAAAGCTGCCTTTATGCCTGACGTGATCTTTACACATCACGGAGGCGACCTCAATATCGATCATCAGCGTACCTTCGAAGCTGTTGTAACAGCAATAAGGCCGATGGAGCACGAGAAGGTATCGACGCTGATCACCTTTGAAACACCATCGGGCACCGAATGGCGGGCCTCCACCGATCCACGGCACTTCATCCCCAACCTTTTCTTTGAAGTATCGGAAGACGATCTCAATGCAAAGATCAGGGGAATGGAATTCTATGAATTCGAAAAAAGAAAATATCCGCATCCGCGTTCCCCTGAAGCGTTAAGGATCCAATGCCAGCGATGGGGCGTGGCTGTCGGCAGGCAATATGCCGAAGCGTTCCACCTGGTAAGGCAGATCTGCTAAGCCGGAATAAATAAAAATAGTATATTTGAATTAACTAATCCACTAAAACAATCACGTATGAACATCACCCGCTCCATTTTGCTGCCTTTTTGCTTTTTATTATTATTCATCCCTGGCTTCCGGGCTCAAACATGGACCTCGCTCACAAGCGGCACGAGCGCAAGCCTTATCGGTGTTTGTGCGATAAGCAAGGATACTGTTTACGTTGGAGGAGCCAACGGCAAGATCATGAAAACAACCAATGGCGGAGTAACCTGGGTCACGCAGACTACGCCAACGGCACAAACCCTGTACGGAATGGATTTTATAAACGGGAATGTGGGATTTGCAGCCGGGGATAATGGAGCGATAATTAAAACCAGCAACGGAGGAGCTACGTGGACCAGCGTTTCCGTTACATCCAGCTCCCTTCGTTCAGTGAGGTTCATCAGCAGCACAACGGGATTCATTACCGGTGATGGCGGCCTCATCCTGAAAACCACCAATGGCGGTACCACCTGGAGTGTTTGCTCTACTGGAATTTCCGATCCTATTTATGCTGTTTGGTTTATAGACCCAACCAACGGCTATGCCTCCTCCTTCAGCGGGGATCTTTTAAAAACAACTAATGGTGGCAGTACCTGGACAGCAAGCGCTACGGGGGTATCGTCACAGATGAACACTATTTATTTTACCGATCCCAGCACCGGTACTTTTGTTGGCGCCGGCGGTGTGATCAGAAGAACAACAGATGGAGGCGTGTCGTGGGCGACCGTTACAATGACTCCCTCAGGCGATTTTCTTCATTCGCACACCTTTGTTAATTCCACTACCGGCTTTATTACCGGGGGAAACATCGGATCGAATATTGGTGTTATTTTAAATACTGTTGATGGCGGCTTAACATGGTCCACTTACCATCCGGGAACTGCACGGTTATGCAATGTCGATTTTGTAAATGCAAATACCGGTTATGCAGTAGGATTGAACGGAACTATTCTGAAGTATACTTCCCCTATTGGGATTTCAGAACAGTCAGCTACGGCAAAAACACTTGATGTTTTCCCTAACCCTGCGAAGAGCAGCTTTACGATCAGCACCACCGGGCTTGAGCTGGAGGGAACTGTTTACTTCGAACTTTTTGATGTTGCGGGCAACCTTGTAAAGAAAGAAGAGCTTGTAAACATTTCAAACCTTACTATTGAAAGAGGCAGCCTGGATGCCGGGATCTATTTTTTCACGTTAAGCACTAACGGGAAAGTGGCAGGAACAGGCAAAATAATATTTGAATAAAAAGCCGTAAAGCTTTTGAATGCTAAAAGGCCGGAGTTCTCACTTTGGCCTTTTAGCATTTTTTATGAGCTGTTTAAACTTATAATTTGAATATCTTTAGCCCAGCAAATATCTTTTGCCACAATGGGGATCATAGAAAAACAAGCTACTAAAAATGCCATTTACTCTTACCTGGGGGCTGCACTGGGATTTATTACCGTGATGTGGCTCTCGCATCTGCTAAGCACGGCAGAGAATGGTGTTGTCCGCATTCTTATCTCCTATACCGCACTGATGGCCCAATTTGCCAACCTCGGCTTTGTAGCGGTTACCATCCGCTTTTTCCCGTATTTCAGGAACAAGGACAAAGGGCATCACGGATTTTTATTTTATGCGGTCATCATTTCGCTTATCGGCTTTCTTTTATGCTGGATAATATTCTTCTTTCTTAAGCCGTACCTGATCAGCTCCAATGAAGCCAAGTCCCCTCTTTTTGTAACGTACCTGTTTTACCTGATGCCCTTAACTTTTTTTACGGTCTTCTTCAATATATTCGACAGCTACCTGCGGGCCTGCTACAGCTCCGTAGCAGGATCTCTTACAAAAGAATTTCTCCAGCGCATATTGATCCTGCTGGTGCTCTGCCTTTATTTTTTCGGGCTGATCAACTTCCCGGCTTTTATGTTCTTATACATACTTTTCACATGCCTTCCCACGCTTATGCTTCTTTTTTATATCGTAAAACAGGGGGAATGGCATATAAGGCCTGTACGTGGGTTTATGAGCAAAAGCCTGAGGAAGGAAATGATAAAGCTGAGCCTCTACTCTATTTTAACAGGCGGCGCCGGAGCTATTGTATTGAATATAGACGCTGTGATGGTTACCCAGATGCTTGGTGAAAAAAAGACAGGGATCTATGGTATTGCTTTTTACTTTGGCGCTATCCTTTTAATACCGGCCCGCTCCATTTACCGCATCACCTCCAGTATTGTTGCCGAGCATTTCAAGGTTTCCCGCTTCGGCGAGATCCACAAGCTTTACAAGCAAAGCTGTAACAGCCAGCTTGCGATCGGCATGCTGCTTTATATTGGCATCTGGTCGAATATTGATAACATCATGCAGCTGCTGCCGCCTGAGTACGGGCCGGGAAAAAATGTGATCCTCATCCTGGGCGCGGGTTATCTTGTGGAGATGGCAACAGGGATTAACCAGGTGATCATCTCCAATTCCACTTATTATAAATACGATACCTATTTCGTTTTTATTCTCGTAGGCATTATCGTTCTTATGAACTATATATTTATTCCGATATATGGGATCATTGGCTCTGCCATAGCCACCGCTATTACAGTAACAATTGGAAATTTCATGAGGTATCTGCTGCTCTATATAAAATATCAGATGCAGCCCTACAACATGAATACATTGAAAATACTATTCGTTGGTATTGTCTCACTTCTGCCCGGCCTTTTCATTCCCTATCTTCACAACCTTTACCTCGACATAGCTGTACGAAGCAGCATTGTGGGCGGAATATTCATCCTGCTGACCTTAAAGCTGGAGGCCGCACCTGAGCTGAACCAAAAGATCAGGAAAAACTTAAGGCGCTTTTCTATTGAAATTTAAAGAAACGGGAGAAATTATTTTACGACGGTCACTCTGCCAATGCGTTGCTGTTTGCCCTGCCTGCGGGTTGTAAAATCCGCTTTCCATACATACACATCCTGCTCCACAAGCCGCCCTTTATAAGTGCCATCCCAGCCTTTCAGTATGTCGTTTGATTCGAAGATCTTTTCGCCCCAGCGGTCGTAAACGCTCAATCTAAACTCGTTCAGTCCCACACCTTTGATCATGAACACATCATTATTACCGCTGCCGTTCGGTGTAAACGCATTGGGCGCAAAAAAAGTGGTTTCAAAAATTACACTGATCGTTGTTTCCGCAGTATCGCTGCATCCATTTGCAGATGTAACGATCTGCGTGATCGTATACACACCTTCGTTCTCATATACATGTGTGATGTCGGTCCAGCTGCAACCCGCATCCACAGCGCCATCTCCATAGTACAAAAAGCAGCTGCTACCGTCCTGCGAGCCGTTGAACACAGTAAGCACCGGATGCTCGCTATCTACGTTACCTGTTGTTGTAATAGCAGCCACAGGAGAAGGAAATACAGTTACATACGAGCCGGCAAGCAAGGTATCGGAGCAACCTGCAGCATTGGTTGTGATCAGCGTTACATTGTATGAGCCCGAATCGGCATACACATGCACAGGGTCCTGGAGCGTTGAGGTACTTCCGTCACCGAAATCCCAAAGGTAGCTTGCCGCATTTGTTGATTCATTCAGGAAGCTGACGCTGAGAGGGCCACAGCCGGAAGCATTTCCCGAAAGGATGGCCGAAGGCAGGGGAACTGAAACAAGCGTGAGTGATGCTGTATCCGTACAGCCGTTCACATCGGTGAGCAACACGCCCACCAGTGTATTTACCGCGGAAGGGTTGATGCTGATAGAGGGAGTGCTATCACCATTCAACCACAAATAATTATATGGTGAAGTTCCGCCGGATGCATTAGCCGAATATCCCGCTGTGCTTCCCGCACAAATGAGCGTTGGCCCTGTAATGTTAACAGCAGGAACAGGGTTCACCTGCACCGTATACGTAACAGCTGCGCTACAGGCGCCATTGCTGCCTGTTACACTGTATGTTGTAGTTGAGGAAGGCGACACCGTTACCGATGATGCGGAGGATGTGATAGCGCCGCTCCAAATGTATGACGCTGCGCCGGAGGCCGTTAATGTGCTGCTTTGCCCGGCACATAGAATACTTGTACCCGATATGGAAAGCACAGGAAGCGTGTCCACCCTCACAGTTACAGAATCAACTGCGGAGCAGGAACCATTGTAGCCTGTTACAATATATTCTGTAGTTACCGCTGGTGAAACAGTTATGGCACTGGTGGTGGCACTGCTTCCGCCCGACCACTGGTAAGCGGCAGCACTGCCGGCGGTGAGCGTAACCGACTGGCCTTCGCATAGTGAATCGGTTCCTGCAATGCTTACTACCGGTATTGCCTGAACAAAGATCGCAAGTGTATCCGTATCCGAGCCGCATGCATTTACTGAGCCTGTTACATAATAAGTGGTGCTGGCAGCCGGCGAAACCGTGAGCGCTGCAGCTGTGGAGGAACTCCCGCCCGACCATTGATACGTGCTGCTTCCCGATGCTGATAAATTTACAGACTGACCGGAGCAGATACTGTCGTTGGAAGCTGTTACGCTGATGCTGACAAGCGTATCCACAATAACTGTAATCGTATCCGTATCGCTACCACAGCCGACGCTGGAGCTGCCTGCATAATAGGTGGTTGTTACCGCGGGACTTACCGTAATGCCTGCTGTTGAAGCTGTGGCGCCACCGGACCAGGTATAAGAAAGGCCGCCACTGGCGGTTAATGTTGTACTCTGCCCTGCACAAAGCAAGCTTGACCCTGAAATAGTGATGCTGGGCGTGGTTTCCACAAATACCGTAATTGTATCCGTATCCACCGGACAGGCGTTCAGTGTGCCGGAAACATAATAAGCAGTAGTTGTTACCGGGTTAACGGTGATGGAAGCTGCGGTTGAAGAACTTCCCCCGCTCCATTGGTACACGGCGCTTCCTGAGGCGCTCAGAACGGTTGACTGCCCCGAGCAAATGCTGTCGTCACCCGCGCTTACGCTTACATTCACCGGCGAGTCCACCTGGATGGTGATCGTATCCGAATCCGTTCCACAGGCACCCAGGCCTGTTACATAATAAGTGGTAGTGGCTAATGGCGATACAGTTATAACGGAGGCTGTATCCGTATTGCTCCAGGTGTAGCCCGAGCCGCCAGTGGCAGTGAGCGTTACCGGCTGCCCGGCACAGATCGTGTCTGCAGTGGCCGCAACAGATACGCTTCCAGAAGCTGGAGCGCTTATATTTTCGCCATCGATCTGTTCGGGTAATGTGAACGTTACCGCGTTACCCGGACCGAATGAAGAAGCTGCGGTAGCGCCAACAATGTTGGTTGCAGCATTGGCATTGGGGTTGGAAATATAACGCAGCTGCGTATTATAGGTGGATGGTGCGAAATAAAGATATCCGTTGTAAGCCATCTCCAGCGTATGGCCTATTGCAATAGGCACGCTCAGCTTATCGGCAGCTGTCATCGTATAATTAACGCCGGCTGCAGGAACCTGGACATTATAAAGCTCCGCGGTGATTGCTGAAGTCCCGCCCCGGAATGCATATAAACGCTGGCCATCGGGGGAGAACTCCACTTCTATTATATAATTCAGTGAGTTATTGATCCATCGCTCGTTCGAAAGAGCACCTGTCGACAGATCAAAATCGAAGATCACAATATCCTTATTCACACTTCCTGAAGTATAATTTACAAAGGCAATGCGGTCCGACACCGGCGAGATCTCTATATCACCCTGTCCAAGTGAAGAATTGCCGGGAATAGAGATCGTATAGATCATTGTGGGCGCGGAAATACCTGCAGAAGTAATGGAAGACCTGTAAACATTAAGGTTTCCGGAAACGTATTTTACAAAAAAGAACCACCGGTTATTTAAGGAGCAATTCTTTACCGACACTGCCATTCCTTCATTCAGACTTCCGCTTAACAGAGTTGTGGGTGCGCTTATGGTACGCGTATTCATATTTACTGTAACATAACGGATCTCGTCAACCGCATAGGTATTGATGCAGGACGTTTTATAAATCACATAATATTCGTTGAAAGCGCCGTCCTTTTTTATGATGTTCAGGTCTTTTGCGCTTGAGGCTCCGGTACCTGCGGGCAGGAGGACGGCAAACACCTCATCATTGCCGGTCACCGGGTCGGGAGCTACAAAGTACGTATTATCACTTGTGGAGCCGGAGTATGCAGAGGTACAGTTTGCGAAAACATAGAACAAAATATTCCCGGCAGAGTCGGTGGCGCTGTTCAGCGTTTCATTTACCCCGGCAGAAGAAATGCTGTTTACGCTTGCGCCTAATGTCCTTGGCACAAAAACAGGGCTTGTCCCGGTAAAGCCGGCCTCATAAAATCTCAGGGAACCCGCCGTTGAGGGATGCAGAGCCCCGGAAGAGCTAACCATCGGACTCCCCAGGATCCATTTTTTATTTTGTGCCTGCAATGCAACTGCCGGTATAAAGCAACAGAGCGCCAGGCATAGCCATTTACGCATTCGGCACGGTTTTATCCCTTTTCTGAGCCTCTCTCCATGCCATGAACAGGGAGATCCCTACAAAGGCAAACAGCAGCAGGCTGGATACAAGCGAGATCTTTTCCCCGGTGTAGTATTTTTTCGGCTCGAACTTAAACTCGATGGTATGCTTGCCCGCAGGAACACGCATCGCACGCAATACCCAGTTGGCAGGGAAATAAGGCTTCTGCTCTCCATCCACATACACATTCCAGTCCTTGTAATAAATTTCCGAGAATACAGCGAGCTGCTCTGAAGCTGCATTCGATTCATATTTGAGGTCGTTCACTTTATAATCCACCAGCTTGATGGACGCCGAAGGATCAGGCTTCGGAGCAAAGCCTTCCAGCTCTTTTTTATAGCGCTCGTCCACCACAACCGTTCTTGCAGGATCGATCTCTCCTACCATTTCCAGTTCTTCATCCGCATTCTTTGCCATCTGCACATCCTTTACGAACCATGCATTGCCCAAAGCATATCGGTTCTGAATAGGCGGCGCTTCCGGGCTGTAGATCAGGTAACGCATGTTCAGCATGTTCAGGACGCCCTGCTGTGCAAACGTTGCGCGTATAGACGAATCGGAAGGATTGTTGCGCAGCGTAGTAATGATGTCCTGCATGTTGTTATACAGCTGGTGCTCGATGAGCTCCTGGTAGCGGCGCAGCTTGGCAGCATGATACCCGCCTATTGATTTATGATAATATGACGTGCGTGCGCTGTTGAACGTTTCCTGCGGATTGCTGATATCAAACACGCGGTAATTCGGGTCGGTGTCTTTCAATATCTCCTTGTCCGCAACTGTTTCCGGGAACGGATTCTTCGCTTCCTGCTTGCTGGTGAAATTTTTATCGTTCAGGTAATTCTTATCCACGAGGGCAAGGTCGAGCAGGATGAACAGCCCCAGGCCCATTATCATCACTGTTCTGTTCAGCACCGTTTTGTTGTAAAGCCACACAACAACGGCCGCCAGCGTAATAAAGAAGAAGCTGCGGATCGCCTCCGATTTAAAGATGGCAGCGCGGGCCGCCTCAATATTTCTCATAAAATTATCGGCAACATCACGTCCGTATTTCGTTGCGATCTGCTCATAGCCGTCATTCACCGATTCGAAGCTGGTGAGTCCCGGCATTAAATAATACAGCAGGGCAAGTCCGCCGGTGAGCGCAAAGGAGATAAAAAATGCGTTCTGCACCGTGATCTCCTTATTTGAAAATGCCAGCTTTATCTTTTGCTTGAAGAGTCCGGGTGTTTTTATCATTTTGTCCACAGCAAGCACAGCCAGGATCGGGATGGCCAGCTCGGCCAGCACAAGGATCATGGAAACCGCGCGGAACTTATTATAGCCCGGGAAGTAATCGAGGAAAAGGCTGGTAAGCCACATCATGTTCTTTCCCCATGCCAGCGCTATGGACAAGATCGTGATCACCACGAGCGCCCATTTCATGCGCCCTTCAACAATGAACAAGCCGAATACGAACAGGAATACAATGATGGCACCTGAATAGGGCGCCGCCGTGTTTGGCTGGTCACCCCAGTACTGCGCCATTCCACCCACGTTCTCGCGCATCTGTGCATCCACATCCTTCAATGCATTTTTATTTTCCCTCATAGGGATGCCGGAAGAAAGCCCTTTAAAACCGGGGATCATCAGGGTCATTGTTTCCTCTTTCCCAAGGCTCCAGTGTGTTGCATAATCCTTGTCGACACCGGAGGTCTGGTTCTTCTCATCATCTTTCGCGGAAGTAAGCTCCGAAGGCCCGCGGATCGTATATTTAGCATAATCGTAAGTGCTCCAGAGGTTGGCAGTGTTACAGCCAACGGCAAGCACGATCGCCACGACGAACACGCCAAGGCTGATCATAATGTCCTTATATTGTTTCTGCTTAATGCGCGCCCACCACTCGAAAGCAACGTAGACCGCACAAAAGATCCCAAGATAATAAGCTATCTGCGGGTGGTTGCATACCAGCTCCAGCGCAAAGAACAAAGCCGTGAGCGCACCGCCAACAAGGTATCTTCCCCTGCACACCAGGATCACACCCGCGAATACAGGCGCCATATAGCCGATGGCAAGCGCCTGCGTATTGTGCCCCGCATCAATGATCAGGAAAAAGAAGGCCGAAAACCCGAAGCCGATCGCGCCGACGATGCTCAGCCATTTATCCACCCTGAGCACCAGCAATAAGATAAAGAAGCCCAGCATATAGGAGAATACCATGTTGGCAGGCGTAGGAAAGCCCAGCATGAACGCATTCCTAACATGCGTTACCAGGTTGGAAGGATAAGTGATCGCGATCTGGTAAGCCGGCATTCCGCCGAACATACCTGCCGTCCAAAGCGCCTCTTCATGGTACGTGTTCCTGTAGTCCACCACATCTTTCGACATCCCCTTGTTCTGCACCATATCGCTCTGGCTGATCACTTTCCCTTTCAACAGGGGAGTAAAGTAGCCGAAGGTGAGCACAATGAAAATGACGATCGCCGAAACTACCGGCAAGAGGGATTTTAAATTAATATTTTTCATACCGGATAATTTGTGTCCTTTGATTTGTATAGCTTACAAATATAATCGAAAAAGGTTTTGCCGCATGATTTCTTTGCCGGCCGGGCCCGATTTTTAACCAGGGGCAATACCGCGCATCTGCAATATTTCCTTATTTTTGCGGGCAACCTGATTCTACAATGAAAAACCTGATCAATCCCGCTTACCTCTCCGAAGAAAAAATAAAGGACATCCGTTCAAAATTTGAAAGCGCGCAGCCCTGCAAGCACATTGCACTGCCCGATTTCCTGCTGAACGATGTGGCCACCACGCTGTACGATAATTTCCCGAAGCTGGATGCCCTCAAGGTAAAGCGTAAAAGCATCAATGAGAACAAATCGGAAGAATACCATCTCGACCGCTATCACCCGCAGTTCAATGAGCTGCGCGATTTTCTCAACTCACCTGAAATGTATGAATGGATCAGCAGGGTGACAGGCATCGAAGGGCTTACCTCCACGTATGATGCGCTGGGATCGGGCGTGCACCAGGGCGGCCCGGGCAGCTTCGTAGACATACACGTGGATGTGAACATGAACCCTGCTGCAAAGCTGCACCGCAGGATCAACCTGCTCATTTACCTCAACAAGAACTGGAAGGATGAATATGGCGGAGCGCTGGAGTTCTGGGACAAGGATGTGAAGAACTGCATCTCGAAGGTAATGCCGTATTTCAACCAGGCCGCGATCATGGTCACCGACGAAACATCGTACCATGGCTACGCGAAGATCAACATCCCGGAAGATGAAAGCCGTAAATCGTTTTACGTGTACTATTACACGCCTGCCGGGAAGGATTTTGTATACCGCGATTCGCGCTTCAAAACCCGCCCGGATGAAAGCGCTGCAAAAACCGCGATGACCGAGATCAAGGAAACATTAAAGATCAATGCGAAAAAGCTCCTGAAATTCTTAGGCGTGAAATCGCTGGATTTCCAGGACAGAAATAAAAAATAAATCTCACCGCAACGACGCTAAGACGCAGAACGTGTTTTAGAGCTTTGTGAAATAGTTATAAACTTTGCGCCTCTGCGCCTTGGCGGTAAATAAAATTGGAACTAAAAAACAAAATCATCTGGATCACCGGCGCATCATCAGGAATTGGTGAGGCGCTCGCCTACGCAGCTGCAAACGAAGAAGCAAAGGTTGTGATCTCCGCGCGGCGCGAGAACGAGCTGAAGCGCGTTGCCTCCGCCTGCAAAACCGATCCGGCCAACGTGTTTGTGTTGCCGCTCGACCTTGAAGATACTTCCAACGTTTCGGAAAAAGTGGAGCAGGTGATCGCTAAATTCGGAAGGATCGATGTGCTCGTCAATAACAGTGGTATGGGACACCGTACCAAAGCGGTGAACACATCCACCGAGATCGACAGGAAAGTGATGGAGGTGAACTTTTTCGGAACCATCAATCTCACAAAAGCCGTTGCAAAAAAAATGCAGGCGCAGCAAAGCGGGAAGATCGTTGTGATCTCCAGCATCATGGGCAAATACGGGCTGCCGCTCTACTCCACTTATTCCGCTTCCAAGTTCGCGCTGTACGGCTATTTCGAATCGCTGCGGCAGGAATTGTTCAAAGACAATGTAAAGGTGCTGATCGTAAGCCCCGGCTTCATCAATACCGATGTAAGCACCAAGCTGCTGATGGAGAACGGGAAGGAATACGGCATCAAAAGCGAATCACAGAACAAGGGCATGAGCCCGGCCGACTGTGCCCGCGGTATCATCAAAGCCATCAAAGGCAACCGCGACCATAAATACGTGGGCGGCTACGAGATCTTCTCGGTGTATGTAAAGCAATATTTTCCGAAGATCTTCTATACGCTGATGCGGAAAATGACGAAGGAGTAACTTGCTAAACTACCCCTGTCCCCTCCTTTTTTTCCATTTGCGGCATTCAATCTAAACCTTATATTTGTACCTCTTTTAGCAGCCGGTACCAACCGGCAATTGTAAAGAAAACTCTAAACCCTATAACTCTAAACTGCAACAACAATGAGCAAAATTAAAGTAGCCAACCCGGTGGTTGAATTAGATGGCGATGAAATGACACGCATCATCTGGAAATTCATTAAAGACAAGCTGATCCTTCCTTACCTTGACCTGGATATTAAATATTATGACCTTGGTGTTGAGCACCGCGATGCAACCAACGACCAGGTAACCATCGACTCTGCAGAAGCTATAAAAAAATACAATGTAGGCATCAAATGCGCTACCATCACTCCCGATGAAGAGCGTGTAAAAGAATTCAAGCTGAAGCAAATGTGGAAGTCGCCGAACGGCACTATCCGTAACATCCTTGACGGTACCGTATTCCGCGAGCCGATCGTTTGCAAGAACGTTCCCCGCCTGGTTCCAAACTGGACCGCTCCTATCTGCATCGGCCGCCACGCTTTCGGCGACCAGTACCGCGCTACCGATTTCGTAACAAAAGGAAAAGGCAAGCTTACAGTTACATTCCAGCCTGAAGACGGCGGCGCTGCTCAATCATTTGAAGTGTTCAACTTCAAAGGCGATGGCGTTGCGTTAGCCATGTACAACACCGATGAGTCGATCAAAGGATTTGCGCATTCCTGCTTCAACACGGCATTGCAAAAAGGATGGCCATTGTACCTTTCTACCAAGAACACCATCCTGAAAAAATACGATGGCCGCTTCAAGGATATTTTTGAAGAGATCTACCAGAAAGAATTCAAAGCGAAGTTCGAAGCAAAAGGAATTGTATACGAGCACCGCCTGATCGACGACATGGTTGCATCGGCATTGAAATGGAACGGCAACTTTGTATGGGCATGTAAAAACTACGATGGCGATGTTCAGTCTGACACCGTTGCACAAGGCTTCGGCTCACTCGGATTAATGACTTCCGTGCTTGTTACTCCTGATGGAAAAACAATGGAAGCGGAAGCTGCACACGGAACCGTTACACGCCACTACCGCGATCACCAGGCGGGCAAGCCTACATCCACCAACCCTATCGCTTCTATCTTTGCATGGACAAGAGGTTTGGAATTCCGCGGCAAGCTCGACAACAACCAGGAGCTGATCAATTTCTGCCATGCGCTGGAAGCAGTGTGTGTTGAAACTGTTGAGTCGGGCAAAATGACCAAAGACCTTGCAGTATGCATCCACGGAAACAAAGTGAACCACGGCGAACATTACCTGTACACCGAAGAGTTCCTGACAGCGCTGGATACCAACCTGAAAGCCAAGCTGGGGAAATAATCCCTCATCAAAGCAACTATTTAAGAAAGCAGGAACCTTGGTACTACTAAGGTTTCTGCTTTCGCATTTCTGGCACAAAATTTACTAATTTCAAAATCGAAAAAATGGGCTTTATAAAAGAATTCAAAGAATTTGCCGTTAAGGGAAATGTAGTTGACCTTGCTGTGGGTGTGATCATCGGCGCCGCATTCGGCAAAATAGTTTCCTCGCTTGTGAACGATGTGATCATGCCTCCCATCGGCTTGCTGATGAAAGGAAAGAACTTCTCCGACATGTTCTATTCCCTCGATGGCAAAACCTACGAAAGCCTTGTAAAAGCAAAGGAAGCTGGAGCCCCTATCCTTACCTACGGAAACTTCATCCAGGCCCTGCTCGATTTTATCATCATCGCATTCGTGATCTTTATCATGATTAAGATGATCAACCGTTTCCGCAAGAATGAAAAGAACAACCCTGAAGCTCCCGCTGCGCCTACCGCAGAAGAAAAGCTGCTGACGGAGATAAGAGACCTCCTTAAAAAATAACCCATGAAAAAATCACTATTGATCGGCTTACTATTGATCGCGGCAAACAGCTTTGCACAAACGGATACCATTCAGAAAAAAATGGATTCGGTACAGGTAAAGATCGACAAGCTGGAAGACACGAAAGACTCCCTTAAGGCCGCAGACACCGTTCGCTACTGGAAAAAAGGAGGGCTTGTGGGATTGAACTTTTCACAGGCAAGCTTCACCAACTGGGCTGCCGGCGGGGTTAATTCCGTTTCGCTCACCGCGCTCACCGACCTTTTTGCAAATTACAAGAAAGGAAAGAACAGCTGGGAGAATACGCTCGTAATGGCGTACGGATTGATCCAGTCGGACCATTCGGCGCCGCGCAAAAATGAGGACAAGATCGAGCTTACCAGCACATACGGCAGGTTTGCAGACAAACACTGGTCGTACACGGTGATGCTGAATGCAAAAACACAGTTCGACAACAGCTATAATTATCCGGATGATTCCACAGTGGTCTCGCATTTTTTGGCCCCTGCCTATGCGCTGTTCTCGCTGGGTATGGAATACAAAACAACTGATAAATCATTTTCATTCCTTGTATCGCCCTTAACCGGAAAGTTCACGATCGTGAACGACAGGAGGCTTGCGGATGCAGGCGCATTCGGCGTGGATCCCGCTACTTACGATGCTTCCGGGGGCTTAATAACGCATGGTTCCATTGTACGCTATGAATTCGGGGGCTTCATTAAGCTGATGTACAAAAAAGAGATCATGAAAAATGTGCTGCTGGCCACCAAAGTGGAACTGTTCAGCAATTACCTCGACCGCCCGCAGAACATCGATGTGAACTGGGAGTTCCAGCTGGACATGAAGATCAACAGGTTCCTCGTAGCGAGCATCAGCACACAGATGATCTACGACCACGATATTCCTGTTCCCGTGGAGCGCACGATCAACAACATCGTGGTTCCCGGCGTAGGCCCGCGCCTGCAGTTCAAGGAAGTCCTCGGCATCGGGATCGCGTATAAATTTTAATCCTGTTTGATCAATTCGGTTTGCCAATGCTTATAGCGTCAGTTCGAGTGCGAGGTACGAGCGTATCGAGAACAAGCGATATGCTCCCAGCACTTCTCGATACTCTCCCTACGGTCGAACTCGAAGTGACACTGAATTGAATCGATCAGCATTATAGAATTCATTAAACTTTAACCCGATGTCGGTTATCCCCGAACCACGAAAAGGCCAGATCAAAGAATTAAAGCAGATCCCCGGCGTAGGCGTTTCCATCGCCAACGACCTGATCTATATCGGCATCACAAAGATCAGCGACCTTGAGAACAAGGATCCCGAATGGCTTTATCACCAGTCGAACAACTATGCCGGCGTGGTGCAGGACCGTTGCCTGCTCTACGTTTTCAGGTGCGCTGTATATTATGCAACCGAAAAAGTCCACGATAAGGAAAAGCTTAAATGGTGGAATTGGAAGGATGTAAAATAATGGTCTTATATTTGTCATAGCGAACCTATGAAAAAAGCCCTCTTCTTCCTGTTTATCTTCATCAGCATTGTTGCTTCCGCGCAGGACAGCACCGGCAGCCATCACGGCTCTGTGAAGGTCCAGAAAAAGGGCACGCTCCATTCCGTACTTTATGATGATGTTAATTTCCGTTTGGTATGCCGCGATACCTACGGCAATATCAACGATACCGCCGTTGTTTCCTTTAACCTCAATGTTACCGTAAGAGGCCTTGCTTATTCGGAAGAGTCAGCCGGCTGCTTTATTTCAAAGCAGATGCAGCAGCGCCTGAGCAGGCAGGATGGCGTTGTGGTGCTGATGTTCTCCAACATCAAGGCGAAAGACCGCAACGGAAAAATCGTTTCCTTCCCTGATTTCAAGGCACAGTCGGGAAAAGCGCGGGAAGGCGATAATTACTGACCGTAAAACTCCTTATTGAAGTTCACAAGGTAGAGCTTCTTTGATGCCCTCGTAATGCCGGTGTAAAGCCAGCGCAAATACTCAACATTCATCATTTCATCCGTAAGGTAGCCCTGCTCCACGAACACGCATGGCCATTGTCCGCCCTGCGCCTTATGACAGGTAACTGCATAGGCAAATTTCACCTGCAGCGCATTGAAAAATTCGTCCTCCTTCACTTTCTTCAGCCTTAGCCTTCTGTCGGCAATGTCGCCGTAATCGAGCATCACCGAATCGAATAATTTTTTATTATCGGCCTGCGATAATGCCGGGGCTTCGCTCATGATCGTATCCAGCAGCAGCCGCACTTCCAGGTCGGGCTCATCCGGGTAATCGATCATGCGCATGCGCACATCGGCAAAGCGGAAGCCGTGCATCTCCTGGATCTTTCCCACTCTTAAGATCTCTATGATATCGCCGTTTGCGATGAAACCGGCCTTGGATTCATCCGGCAGCCAGGTGTAATTATTTCTCACTACCATCATGAAATCGCCGGCGGAAAGCTCGCTCTCCTGCCAGCGAATCCTTGCCCTGATCTGCTGGTTGTAAATATTGGCGCGCTTGTTCGAGCGGCAAACGATCATCGTATCCTCCGCGCCGAATTTATTGTAAGCCTCGTTCAGCGCATCTTCCAGCTCCGCCCCATCGATCCGGATCACATCCTTAAAGCCATCGAGCATAAAGTGCGGCTGCATTTCTTTTTTCAGCCTCACCTGGTTACGGATCTTCGTTGCATTTGTAAGGATGCCCGAGTCCTCCGCCTGGCGCACCACTTCGGTGAGCTCGAACGAATCCACCTGGAAGGAATACGATGCTTTTAAGAATTCGGTATCGAGCGCCGGGGACACATCCATTCCCACAGGCGGCAGCTGTGCGGTATCGCCGATAAAGATCAGCTTGCAGTTGGTGCCGCTGAACACGTAGTCGATCAGGTCGTCAAGCAGGCTTCCCCCGCCAAACCCGCTGCCTTTGATAAGTCCGCCGCTGTTGGAGATCATCGAAGCCTCATCGATGATGAACACCGTGTTTGTATGCAGGTTTTGCTGGAGGTGAAAGGCAAAGCCTCCTTCATCCGTAGGCCTCCTGATGTAAATTTTTTTGTGGATGGTAAAAGCGGGCTTCTGCGTGTAATTGGAAAGCACCTTGGCCGCCCTTCCTGTTGGTGCGAGCAGCATGGTTTTCCCGTTCAGCGCCGGCATTGCTTTCACCAGCGAGCCCACAAGCGTGGTCTTCCCGGTTCCCGCATACCCTTTGATCACAAAAATATGGTCGAGGTTCTTACCGAGAATGAATCCTGACAGCTTCGCAAGCAGGGTGCGCTGTCCGGGTGTGGCCTCGAACGGAAACAGCTTCAGTAAAATATGGGAAAACTCCTGCTGGTCCATGGATCCAATTAAATGCAGGACGAATTTACGAATAAAGGAAAAGCCTCCATTGCCTAAAAAAATATATCTTTGCACAGCCCATGACACGAATGATTTCCATATCCCTTTTGCTCCTGTTTGCAGCCTGTAAAAAGGAAAGCGCGGCTACGCAGCACAGGGTGGAATGCTCTTCCAATATAAACGATCCGCAGTATTATTCATTAAGCATTAACGGCACCGGCGGCAACAGCATCGGGCAGGCCTATCCCGTGGAGGGCAATTCCGACATCGAGCTGAAATTATTTTCTGCGGGCGGCGATACCGCTTCCGTGGATGCCGGCGATTCCCTGTGGACTCGCGGCGGGATAATTGTGGATGGACAACTGGTAAGCTCCTTTGCAGGCTATCACGATGCCGTACTTACCTATCACATACAATGATGACAACCGAACTCCATACAAAGATCCGGCAGGTGAGCTCATTGGTGGATGAATCCTTCGACCTGAAGCAGCTGGCTGATTTTCACCTTGTGCTGCAGCTGGGCAGCGACGGATTGCTCGCAAGCGTTTTCGATAAAGAAAAAAACAAATACATCGCGTTTGAATATTACAGCTTTCAGCAGGTGTACAACACCGAGCTGCTTGGCGATCTGTTCGACGTTGCAGTAACGCAAAGCAAATTCCTTTCCAACAGGTACAAATCCGTTTCATGCTCCCTTGTGAGCAGCCTCGCTACCATTGTGCCTGCTGCATTGTACGAGGACGACCGCAAAAAAACATATTTAAAGTTCAACACTTCCCTGCAGGGCGATGAGCTGGTAATGGTGGATGACATCCGCAACCTCGATGCAAAGAATGTATTCGCGCTCCCGTTCAGCATCAAGGCAAAGCTTGATTCGCTGTATGCGAAAGTCACTTACCATCATTTTTCCAGCGGGCTGATAGAAACGCTGCTGTCGCAGAATAAGAACGAAACAAAGAAAAAGCTGTTCGTGCATGTACAGGCTTCGCATTTTGAAGCGGTGGTGATCGAAGGAAAAAAGCTTGTCTTTTACAACACCTTCAATTATCATTCGGCGGAAGATTTCATGTACTACCTGCTGTTTGTATCGGAGCAGCTGCAGCTGAACCCCGAAAGCATTGAAACTGTTTTGATCGGTGAGATCGAGCGCTCATCAGGTATCTTTACGCTTGCGCAGAAATACATCCGCAACCTGAAGTTCGGGGAGCGCACCGATAATTCAGGCTACAGCTACCAGCTGCAATCGTTCCCCAAGCATTATTATTTTTCACTGTTCAATAATTACCTCGTATGATCCGGATCATCAGCGGCACACACAGGAGCAGGGTGATCCATGCGCCTAAGAACCTCCCGGTGAGGCCTACAACGGATTTCGCCAAGGAAAGCCTTTTCAATATCCTGAACAATCATTTTGAATTTGATGAGATCAAGGTACTCGATCTTTTTTCAGGCACCGGGAACATCACGTATGAATTCCTTTCGAGGGAATGTAAGGATATCATCAGCGTGGACGACAGCTACACCTGCTGCGCCTTCATCAAAAAAACGCTCGAGGCGCTGAAGCTGCCGAAAGCGCGCGTGATCAAATCGGATGCATTTTCCTTTCTGAAGAACAACCTTGAAACGTATGATGTGATCTTTGCCGATCCTCCTTACGACCTCGATAAGATCAGCCAGATCGCGCCCCTCGTGTTTGAGAAAAAGCTGCTGCGTGAGAACGGATGGCTGGTGGTGGAGCATGGCCCGTCCACCGACCTCAGCATGCAGGAGCATTTCAAAGAGAAGCGGAAATACGGCAACGTCAATTTCTCCATTTTCTTTATCGGATCGTAGGATATTGCTATCTTCGTTTAAAACCACAGGACATGAAACGTATTGCTATTTTCCCGGGATCGTTCGACCCTATCACAAAAGGGCATGAAAATATTTTACAGCGGGCATTGCCGCTTTTTGACGAGATCATTATCGCCATCGGGAAGAACAGCAGCAAGCAAAGCTATTTTACGCTGGAGCAGCGCGAAAAGTGGATCAGGCAGGTGTTTGCAAACGAGCCGAAAGTGAGGGTGGAAACATATACAGGCCTTACGGTGGAATTCTGCAAAAAAATGAATGCGAAATTCATCCTGCGCGGACTGCGCACTTCCGCCGATTTCGAGTTTGAAAAATCCATTGCCCAGAACAACAACATCATGGCGCCGGAGATCGAAACGGTCTTCATCCTGCCTATCCCGGAGCTTTCCGCGATCAATTCAACGATCGTTCGCGACATCATCCGCAATAATGGCGATGCAAGTCCGTTTGTACCAAAGAGCATCGACCTGAAGGCGCTATAAAAAGGCATAGTTTTGGCTGGCAGATGCCGCATTCAATAAATCTTACGCATGAAAAAATTCCTGTTCACCAGCTTTCTCCTGCTTTCACTCTTCTCCTTTGCCCAGGATGTAACCATCAAAGGCAGCGCGAAGCCGTATGCGCAAAAGGAGATCGGCCTTTGGGTGTACAGCGACAGGATCTCGGGCATTCAAAAACAGCTGAGCTATACCGACATCGACTCCCTTGGAAATTTCAGCTTCCAGTTCAACAGCAAAAGCATCCAGTATATTGTTTTAAAGATCGACAAGCACATTGCATCCATGTATGTGCAGCCCGATGCGGCTTACGATGTGATCATCGCCCCGCCCGATTCGCAAACCTACCAGAACCCGAACCTCGAGCACGATGTAAAGATCTCGATCAGGCTCAGCAGCAAAACGGAGATCAATGCGCTTACCATGGATTACGACAAGCGCTTCGATGATTTCCTTACCGTCAACTACAATGATTTCCTGAAGCGCGCCCCGCAGAAAAAGATCGATTCGTTCCGCCTGGCAATGAACAGCTTCTATTCAACTGTAACCAATCCGTACTTCAATAATTACATCGCCTATTCCATCGCCTCGCTGGAGAAGAACACGAAGATGAGCGATAAAAAGCTGTACGAAGCTTACCTGATGAACAAGCCGGTACTGTACGAGCATCCCGAATACATGAATTTTTTCAATTCGTTCTACAAGCAGAAGCTGCAGAATTTTGCGCTGAGCAAACAGGGAAATGACCTGCCTTTTATCATCAACGACCGTGCAAGCTATCCCGCAGCGGTGAACGCGCTCCGCCGCGCTTCCTTTATACAGAACGATACCGTTGCAGAGCTTGTGTTGCTGAAAGGATTGTATGAAACGTATTACGACGGCAGCTTTAAGAAGACAGCAGTGAAAGCAATTCTTCAGCAGATCGCGGCCGACAGCAAGATCCCGGAGCACCAGAAGATCGCGCAGAACATCCTTAGCTCTTTCTCCAATCTCCAGAAAGGCACCCCGGCGCCTAACTTCGAGCTGCCTGATAAAACGGGCCAAACCCACAGCCTCGATGAGCTGCGCAATAAAAAGTTCGTGTACCTCATGTTCTTCGACGACGATTGCTCCGCCTGCATGGAGCAGATGAAAGTGATCCCGGCATTAAAAAAAACGTATGGCGAGCAGATCGTATTTGTGGGCATTTCCACGGACAAGACAAATGAAGAGCTGAAGGATTTTCAATCGAAAAACCCTAAATACGACTGGCTGTTTGTGTACGACAATACGAACGGACAGCTGAAAAAAGATTACGAGATCGTTTCCTTACCGGCGTATTTTGTGGTAGGGCCGGATGGGAAATTCATACAGGTTCCGGCAGACAGCCCGGCAGAAGACATCGAGCAGGTTTTCTTTGACCTTACCAAGGTGAAAAGCAAATTGCACGGGATCGGGAATAAGCAAAACCAGAGGTAGGTTGGAGTTGGGAGGTTGGAAGGCCGGAGGTGTTAGGAGGTAGTTCATAAACGGTTAACCGGATGTTTTCGGGAAACATCGTTGCGGGGAGAGGACGAAATGCCTGCTAATATACTAATCTGCGCAAATTTACGATGTGTGCAGTTTTTGTTCCCCTCTTGAGAGGGGTTAGGGGTGTGTTTATCTTACGAGGAGGCACGACGAGCAATCCCCATTCTTTCAAAGCTTTTCAATAAGATCCAAAATAGAAGGAAAGGTATTTTCCCGCACCATTTTAAAATCGGCGGGGCTGATCCATTTCACATCGGTAATGCCTTCTTCTGCCTGCGGCACCGGGCGGGAAGTATCCGAGCAGCTCATTTCAAACCAGTGCGTCGGCTTTAAAACAGCTTTATCATCCAGGTAATAGGTATGGTAGGTGGTTTCCAGCTCCTTTGTGATCGTGAGCCCGCTGATGCCGCATTCCTCCTCCACTTCCCTTACAGCCGCATCCCTGATAGCTTCTTTCTTTTCAACCTTGCCTTTGGGCAGGTCCCATTTGCCATTCCGCTGAATGAACAGGTACTCGTTATTGGGGTTCTTCACCAGTCCGCCGGCAGCCTCCACCACATTGAACATTGCGCTGAACCATTCCAGGAGCAGCTTTTCATCCTTATTAAAAAAGCGGATCTCCTTTATTTCATTGCTGCCGGCAAGCGTGGCATAGAAATCGGACATCTCTTTTTCGGAGGAAATATTTACAAGAATGAAACCTGCCGGAGGCTCGGAAAGGCTATAATCACTGATCAGACGTATCGTTTTACCGGATGAAGTTATCTTAATCATTGCTGGATTTGTTAATTAAATTTTAAATGCCGCCCCAATAGTTTTGGTATATTTGCAGCATGATATTGAACGATGAATCTGCCTTGAAAGTTGCCGAATTTCTGCTGCAAATCAAAGCAATTAAATTACAGCCGAATAAACCTTTTACCTGGGCTTCCGGATGGAAATCCCCGATTTATTGTGACAACCGCGTTACTCTATCCTACCCAAAGGTACGAACTTATATCCGCCAGCAATTTGTAAATGCAATTAATGAAAAATATGCCAAGCCGGATGTGATCGCAGGGGTGGCTACAGGCGGGATTGCACAGGGTGCGCTTGTGGCGCAGGAGCTTGGGCTGCCGTTCGTTTATATCCGCTCCGAGGCTAAAAAGCACGGGCTTACAAACATGATCGAAGGTGTGGTGGAGAAGGGACAATCCGTGGTGGTGATCGAAGACCTTATTTCCACCGGCGGAAGCAGCCTGAAAGCTGTAGAAGCCTTGCGGGAAGCGGGATGCGAAGTAAAAGGAATGGCGGCCATCTTTACCTATGGCTTCCAGGCTGCGGAAGACAATTTTAAAAATGCCAAATGCAAGCTGCTGACACTCAGCGATTATGAAACACTGATCAGGCAGGCGCTTCAATCTAAATACGTTACCGAGAAAGACCTTAAATCCCTCCAGGAATGGCGTGAGAACCCTGCCGAATGGGGAAAGCTTGTGGGCAGCTAAGCTGAGCGCCTCCACCGGTAAAAAATTCGTAACCCTTTAAAACTCATCCCAGCTGTATGTCACAAACCAAGCTTCAAAGCGATATAGTGGAGATCAATAACTCCGCCCAAAATGTCTTCAATTACCTCAGCGATTTCGGGAATTTCGAAAAGCTGATGCCGCCGCAGGTCACCAACTGGCAGTCGACAACCGACGAATGCTCCTTTACCATTAACGGGATGGCCACCATCGGGATGAAGATCATCGAAAAAGCCCCTTTTTCAAAGATCACCATCACGTCCAACGGAAAGGTGCCTTTCGAATTTAAATTGTTTGTGCTTATCGAGGAGAAAGGCCCCGATAACTGCACCGGGCAGCTCCTGTTTGAATCGGAAATGAACATGATGCTGAAAATGATGGTGGAAAAGCCGCTTGGCAATTTCTTCAACATGCTCGCACAACGAATGAAAGAGATCAAATAGCTGGCGTCACAACACTTCTCGATACTCTCCCTTCGGTCGAACTCGAAGTGACATTAGCGTCAGTTCGAGTGTTTTCTGACGGTAGGAAGAAAACGTATCGAGAACAAGCGACGAAAATCCCTCCTGCTCACAACACTTCTCGATACTCTCCCTTCGGTCGAACTCGAAGTGACCTCTACCTGCTCACATTGAACATCTGCTTCGCCTGAAGCTGCTCCGCGCCTGTAACGCTCAGGATGTATGTTCCCTGTGCAAGCTGGGAGATGTCGATGCTCAGGTTATTTTCACCTGCTGAAGCCTTCATTGAAGTAGCCAGTTTCTTTTTACCCATCATGTCGTACACCTCAACGCTGAACAACCCGGATCCCTTTGAATTGATCACCACGGAAACCGAGCTCACCGCAGGGTTCGGATATACATTCGTGATCAGCAGATCGCTTTGTGCAGCCTGCTCGGTGATGCCCACCGGCACACAGCTGTTGGAGCAGGCACAATAGGTGGTGGTAGAAGCAATGGTGCCGATGTTGCCATCCATTCCGCCTGCAGGATTTCCTGCATCGCAAATATCAACATGCTGCGCAGATGTTCCGATGGTGCCGGAGTTGAAGCTTTGCCCCGTGATTGCAAATCCGCCGCAGCTGCTGGTTCCCGGGCCGGAAACGGTTGCCGAATTGAACCAGTCGTGCTGCACCACGGCCATGCATTTTGAAAGCACAATGCCGGTATTGGAGTTATAAAAATCGTGCACGATCTTCATGTAATTGTTATTGGTGAAGGTTGCGCCATAAGCGTTGTAAAAATCATTGGTCACCGTAAAATTGCCGTTGTTGGTGAAGGTGCTGTTGTATGCATTCCCAAAATCATTGTTAATGAGCATGGTTCCGTTGTTGATAAACGTGCCAATGGAATCGCCCATAAAATTCATCGTGAAGCTGCCGTTATTTGTAGACATCGCGCCATCTGCCGTAGCAAAGCGGATCCCCGTAAGCATCCCGGAGTTGAACAGACCGGAGCCCGCATCGATGATCAGGAGGCTGTCTATATCCGCCACGCCATAATTATTAAAGGTTCCGTTCGTGGTCACGGCAATGTTGCTCGAGTTGATCGTTCCCTGGTTGCAGAGCGTTCCGCCATTCACGAGGATGTCGCCGGTAACGGTCGCCGAACTTGCAATGCAGAGCGTGGTGCCTGCAGGAACAACATGCGCGCTGCCATCCGTTCCCGTGATGGTAACGGTACAGGTGCCGCATTGCGCAGCGGCTTCGAGGCCAAATGCCATCAGTGCGAGAAAGATGATCTTTTTGTAATTGTTTTTCATATTGTTTTTATTTGATTGTTTACCGGATCAAAGTGACTGAACCTTTCCGTTCAATGAATTCGCCTCTCAATGTTTTAAAGCGCACAAGGTATACATACACGCCCAGCTCGCTTTTAGTTCCGCCGTGCGTGCCGTCCCAGCCTTCGTTCACATCCGTGGTGGAGAATACTTTCAGGCCCCAGCGGTTGAACACATAAAATTCATAATCGGAAATGTTCACAAAGGAAGTAACGGGAATAAATATGTTGTTCACACCCGAGGGCTTAAAGGCATTCGGGATGAACACCTGCGGGTCCTGGTAAGCTTCCGCAATGTTGGAAAGGCTGTTATCGCTAAAGCCATAGCTGTTGCCCATGCCTTCGAGCGCTTCCACGTAATAGTTGAACACGCCCTGGCCCTGCATGAGCATGGAAATATCATCTGTATACGTGTTCGAATCCGTTCCCATGAAAGGTACATTGGCGATGGGCACTGGATCCATCACGCCATCCACTCCCCTGTAAATATTATACGACATCACGCTTCCCTGCCAGTTCTCATAGTCGTTCCATACAAGCGAATTCGTAAAATCGCTGTGGCTGATCGCCTTCAGCAATATCGTCCGCCCGATGTTGGTCTGGATACCATCGAACCCGCAGCTGTCCACATTGATCATTTTGTAATAATAGCTGTACTTGTCGGTATGCACATTCGCATCCGTGAAAACAACCGGCGTGCTGCCCGTTACGGCAACCGTGCCTACATGCGAAAAATTTGCGGAAACGGTATCGTAGGAGCGCATGATCTTGTAGGCCCGTGAAGATGCGGCCGTATCCACATGGCAGGTAACGATCACCCTGTCGGGATCGGCAACGCTCACCTTTCTCAGGTATGTGAACAAAGGCGGCACCGGCGCTGCGGAATAAAATGAGTACCTGTTGGAAGAAGCGGTTTTGCCGGAAGCATCGAAGGCCTCTACTTTGAAATGGTACGTGAGATTGGGAGGCAGCGGGCCAACCGTGTAGGTAAGCACCCCGGGAGCGACCGTGCCCACAAGCGTGTAAGGGCCCGCAGCGCCGGTGTTCGACTGGTAGATGCGATAGCCTGCAAGGCCGGTACCGATAGCCGGATAGGCATTCCAGCTTAAGACCGCGCTGCGCGCACATACATCGGCTGTTGCAGAAAGATAAATGGTTTTAAAGATGATCCCGAGCGGACTTACATTTCCGCAGCTGTCGTAGGCGGTAAGGCGGTACTGCTCGGAAGCATTGCCGGCGGCCGAAAGCAGGTATGTGTAATTAGTGCTGCTTAATCCGTACAGCGTATCCACCGGGATCCAGAGCCCGCTGTTGAAGATGTACACCACGTAAGCTTCCACATCCGCTGCCGGATTCATGTTCCAGTTAAGCAGCGCATGGTTGCTGTCGTCTACGCTCAGCGTATCGATCAGGGGCGATGAAGGCACGATCGTATTCAGGAACGTGCTGCCGTCGAAGGAGGAAACCGAAGTGCATCCCGCAGTATCGCTCATCTCCACGCGGTAATTGATGTAGCCGTTGCAGATGTAGATGGTATCGATGTACGAGAGGCTGGTTGTGGTTCCCGTTACCGACCATACTCCCGCGGGGTATTCCTCGTAGATCGTGTATACGCCCGAAGAACTTGCCGGCAGAGGGCTTGCGATGCTGTTCCATGTAAGCACCGCGGTGCCGTTCGCAGGATTGATCACATTAAGCAGCATGGAATGCACGGTATCGGCGGCAGGCGCCAGCACTTGTCCGAGGCAGCCGGAGCGTGTGGCGATGTAATAATACACCGAAGATAGCTGCGCATTGGCGCCCACATGCGTGTAGGTGTCCTGCCCGATGGTAAAGATGCTGTCGAGCAGCGTATACGGGCCTCCCGCTGCCGGAGCAGTGTAGATCTGGTAAGAGTTGAATGTGCCTCCCGTGTCTGCCGGGGGTGTCCAGGTTAGCACTACATCGCCATTCGGCTGAACGGCGACACACCGCGGCTGCGGCGAAGCGACGAGCGGCGGGGCAAGCACAGTGATGGAAACGGTGGAGATCTTTTCGGCGGGAGCCGGACAAAAATCATCCTTTACCTTGAACACGAACGTGTATGTATTTGCATTGCTGCTGCAGCCTGCACCCGTTGAAATATGGCTGCAGCTTGTTTGCCAGTTGAAGGTGGTGGATGTATTGGCCGGCGCCGATGCGGGTGGTGCCGGCGATAAGGTGGCGCAGGGCGGATTGGAGCAGCCTGCCGCCGCATTGGTAAAACCCGCGCCAAACTGGTTCCCGCTGGCTGAAATAGACAAATTTTGCGGAGTAACGCCGTCGGCAAGCAGGTCGGGATCGCTTGCATTCAGCGTGAAATTCACCACGGTGCCGGCTACAACCGTGTCCTGGTAGCTTGTGTAAGTAACCGCAGGGCTTGTATTGGATGCGCAGGGCAGCAATACGATCTGCATTTCGCGGTAGATCTCCGCCACCAGCTGCCCGCATTTCCAGGCTTCCACCTTTACAACCGTCACAAAGCTGCCTTGCGTGTACGATGTGAATGTAATTTCACCTGTTACCGGGTTGATGGTGGCAGGAATGTTCGAAGGGTTCTGCAGTGTTCCCGGCAAAGGGCTGCTGTAGCTGTAGCCGGAAGTGAACAGCAATGGAAGCGGCTCCGTAGGCGGATTATAGGAAACCGAATAATCGTCAAGCGGCTCTGCCCATGAATAATTGAGCGAGTCGAGCTCAGGATCGTACGCATTGTGATTGTAGCTGAAGGAGGTGCCGAGACAGATCACGGTGCTTGGCAGCTCGAGGAACTTCGGGGATGAATCGAAGCAGGGGCTTGCATTCTGGCCATTGTAATTATACATCACCGCACGCATGGTGTAGCCTTGTGCTGAAGGCGATTGCAGGTTGGAGATGGAGCCGTTGCGGCAGCAGCCGGTGTAGGTGAACACCCATCCGGCAGGAGGAGGAACGCCGCTTAGTGTTACCAGCCCCGACTGATAAGTGGTTTCCTGCACGGCGCCTGTAACGGGCGTGGAGCTGCTTGGCCAGCCGGGCATCGCCATTGCATCGGCGCAGGTGATGGAAGGCCCGGCAGCATTGCATACGGGCGAAATGTCGTTTTGGGAAACAAGGTTGAGGGTGATGGAAGTTGTTCCGGGAAGGTTGGCCACATCCATGTTTACCAATGGCGGAACAGCGGCGCCGTTACAATCGCGGTAAAGCTTGAGGGTGAAAATGTATTGTCCGCCGCCCTGGCAGGCCCATGTTATTTCTCCCCCCATCAAATGAGAGGCATCTGCCTTTGGAACAAGCAGGGCGAAAAAACAGGCAAGCAGTACAAGCTTTTTGAACATTTTATAATCAGCGATAGCTACAAATTTACTGAAATGGAGCCGCTTAACCAATTATTTTTTGCCCACCACCAGCTCTATCATGCTGCTTTTATCGAAATAGGTATTGGCAAGCTCCCTGATCTCAGATGCAGTTATGCTCTTTACCGTTGCAATGTAGCGATCGAAATATTCATAACCCAGCCCGTATTCGAGCAGGCCCTTGAACCTGTCGGCAAGGGCGAAAGGCCCATCTGCATTTCGCAGGAAGGTCCCGAGCATGTAGTTCTTCACCAGCTGCAGCTCCTCCTCGCCTACCAGCTCTTCGCGAAGGCGGTTCATTTCAAAATATATTTCAGTGATGGCATTGCTGCACACATCAACCCCCACTTCCGTGGAGATGAAAAAATAGCCACCATGCTTCAGGGAAACAAGCCCCGATCCGATACCGTAAGTATAACCTTTATCCTCGCGGATGTTGGACATGAGCCTTGATCCGAAATAACCGCCGTACACGGTGTTCAGCACCTGCACGGGATGGTAGTCGGGATGCGTTTTATTGAACATCGGCTTCCCGATCCTGATGGCCGACTGCAGAGCATCTTCCTTGAAGATCAGCTGCTCGCGGTCTGCGGTAGTATCAAGCGGCACAGTGCCTTTATTTACCGGGGCATTTCCAGCCCAGTCGTTCCCGCCGAAAAGATCATCCAGCTCCGTGTATACCGTATCATCCACCTTCCCCGAAAGAATGATCCGGCAGTTGTTGGAGCGGTAGCACGATGCGTAAAAGCGGAGCAGCTGCTCACGGCCGATCTTTTCAAAATCGGCATCCTTCACATCGCGCCCGTAGGGATGCTGCTCACCGAACACCAGCTCGGAGAAGCGCTTGCGTGCAAGGGTTGCCACCTTTTGGTTGTTGACGAGGAATTTTTGCTTTTTATTTTTCAGGTGCGTTTCCAGTTCGCTCTGCGGGAACACCGCATCCTTGATCACCTGCTCTACCACGGGCAACGTGGCTTTCAGGTGCTTGTTCAATGTATAAAGGATCACGGAAGCATTGTCCTGCTCCACACCCACCTCCAGGAATGCGCCGTAAAAATCAACGGCATCGGCGATCTGCGCTGCATTCATTTTCGAGGTTCCCTCTTCCAGCATGGAGTTAACAGTTGTAGCCTGTAGTGGCATTTCCTGCTGGTACATGCCCGCAGAGAACAGGAACTCGATCTTGATGATCTCCTGTGTGCCCGCATTGATGGCATATACGGGAATGTTGTTCCGCAAACGCTTTTCGCTGGCATGGATCATTTCGATCTTTTCGATCGTTTTAAATGCAGGTATAATTTTTCTGTCGAGGAGTTGCATACGCGTGTGTTGAATAAAAATTGAATGCTTAATTTTTTGCTTTGTAATACAGGGTGGAACAGTTCTCTTCCCTGAAAATGATGTTCGCCTGCTCCCTGATCTGATCTGCGGTAACGGCAAGGTATTTTTCCACCTCGCGGTTGATCAGCCCTGCATCGCCCAGCAGTTCACACACGGCGAGATTGGTTGCCTTGTTGAGCACATCCACTTCACCGAACACATGCGAAGCTTCCATTTTGTTCTTCACCTTGGTGAGCTCATCGGCGCTAACAGCTGCTGCTTTCATTTTCTCCAGCTCTTCGTTGATGGCGGCATCGGCCTGCGCCATGTCGACCCCTTTGGTGAGCTTGCCGGAAACTACGAAAAGCCCTTTATCGAAATCGCCCAGCACATAGGCACTGATGTCGCTAAACAGTTTTTTCTCCTTGATGAGGGCATTGTGCATGCGGGAGGAGTTCCCGCGGGAAAGGATGTCGGAAATAAGATCCACTGCATAATATTCCTTGTCGTAACGCGAGCACATGTGATAGGCTTTATAGATGGCATCCACCGGCACATCGCGCTCCACGGTGAGACTGCGCGCTTCCGCTTGTTGCGGCTCCGGCTGCAGGCTGCGCTTGTTCTCAGGCCCCATCGGGATCGGGCCGAACCATTTTTCGGAAAGGCGCTTCACTTCTTCCAGCTCCACATTGCCGGCAACTACCATGATGGCATTGTTGGGACAGTAAAACTTTTTGAAAAAATTCCGTACATCCTCCATGCGTGCATTCTCAATATGGGAGATCTCCTTGCCGATCGTATCCCATTTGTAGGAATGCACCTTGTATGCCATCGGCCGCAGCAGCAGCCACACATCGCCGTAAGGCTGGTTCAGGTAGCGCTGCTTGAACTCTTCTATCACCACGTTGCGCTGCACCTCGAGGCTCTTTTCAGAGAAGGCAAGGCTCAGCATGCGGTCGCTCTCGAGCCAGAATCCCGTTTCAAGGTTTTCCACGGGAAGCGTAAGGTAATAGTTGGTGATATCGTTGGTGGTGAAGGCATTGTTCTCGCCGCCAACCATCTGCAGGGGCTCGTCGTAATTCGGGATGTTCACCGAGCCGCCGAACATAAGGTGCTCGAACAAATGCGCAAAGCCTGTTTGCTCCGGGTCCTCATCGCGGGCGCCTACATTGTAAAGTATGTTGATGCAGGCAAGCGGCGTTGATTTGTCCTGGTGGACGATCACCTTCAGCCCGTTCGGTAATTGAAACTTTTCGTATTTTATCATACTTTGGTTAAATAGGTTATTGGTTAAATGGTGATTGAGGCGAAAAATTTCAAAAACCACTCAGCAGTTCTTTTTTTGCAGCCTGGTATTCGGCAATGATCTCATCAATGATCGCTTTCGCGGGTTTGATCTCCTTTATGAGCGCAGCTACCTGCCCTATCTCGAGCTCGCCTTCATCGAGGTCGCCCTCAAACATGCCTTTTTTGGAGCGGCCCCTTCCGAGAAGCGTGTTCAACTCTTCAACGGATGCTCCCCTGTTCTCCGCCTCCTGCACCTCCGAGAAAAATTTGTTCCTGAGCAGGCGGACAGGTGTAAGCTGCTTGAGCATTAATTTAGTATCGCCTTCCGAGGAACTGATCACGCTGTTCTTAAAATTGATATTAGCGGATGATTCTTCCGAGGCTACAAAGCGGCTGCCGATCTGCACGCCGTCCGCGCCCAGCGCCATTACAGCGAGCATTGCGCGCCCGGTGCCGATGCCTCCCGCGGCTATCACGGGAATTTTCACGGCCTGTTTGATGAGCGGAATGAGGCAAAGCGTGGTGGTTTCTTCCCTGCCGTTGTGTCCCCCGGCCTCAAAGCCCTCCGCAACAATAGCGTCAACTCCCGCTTCCTCGGCCTTCAGGGCGAATTTTGTGTTGGCGATCACGTGCACTACCGTAACTCCTTTATCCTTCAGTATTTTTGTCCATGTTTTGGGGTTCCCGGCGGAGGTGATCACCACTTTTACGCCTTCCGAAAGGATGATGTCCATGTGCTTGTCGATGTCGGGGTAAAGCATGGGCACATTTACGCCGAAGGGCTTGTCTGTGGCCTTTTTGCACTTCTGAATATGCTCCCTGAGCACCTCAGGGTACATGCTGCCGCTCCCGATAACCCCGAGCCCGCCGGCATTGCTTACCGCGGCTGCCAGCTCCCAACCGCTGCACCAGATCATGCCTGCCTGCACAATGGGGTATTGAATGTTAAAAAGTTCGGTGATCTTTTTGGACATTATTCGGTTTTTTTTATCTTTGTAAAGAAGTGACGAAGGTAAAAATATTATTTGTGTATTTTTGTTTACATTTTTTATTATATATTTGCAACTATGCGTAAATTACTACTACTATTAACCGTACTCTCCATACCGGCACTTTCCCACGCACAATACCTGTGGGATTTCGGCGTTCAGGCCGGCGCATCCAACTACCTGGGTGAAATGGGCGGTAAAGAAAAGACCCGCAGAAACTTTGTCAGCGACATTAAATTATCCAAAACACAGATCACTGCAGGCGGCTTTGCCCGCTATAAATTCACCCCACTGATCTCTGCCAAGCTTGCCGCTAACTGGATCCGCATTGAAGGCGAGGATAACAAATCCACCAACAGGGGCCGCGTTGGCCGCAACCTTTCCTTTCAGAACAACATTTTTGAGCTTGAGCTTACCGGGCAGGTCTTCTTTTACGAGGTGCCCGATCTCGGACATACCTACCGCTACCGCAACGATTTTAAAATGTACGCATTCGCAGGTGTTGCCGGTTATTACCACAACCCGCGCGCTAATTACCAAGGCGAATGGGTGAACCTTCAGCCCTTGCAGACGGAAGGACGCCATTACAGCAAAATGGGCGTTTCCATTCCTTTGGGGATCGGCCTGTTCTTCACACTTGAAAAGCGCCACCGCATCGGCTGGGAATTCAACTGGAGGACCACCTTTACCGATTACCTCGATGACGTAAGCACCGTATATGCAGATCCTGCAGACCTTACAAGCGCTGAAGCGATAGCGCTGGCAAACCGTCACAATGAATTGGGTGATGACACAAACAAGGATTATCCGGTAGCTTCTAATTACGGACCGGGCAAAAAGCGCGGCGATCCTTCGCATAACGATTCTTACCTGTCTACCTCGGTGTATTACAGCTATGTATTGCGCGGACGAAGCAGCTTCTACCGCTCCAAATACGGCAGCATCTTCAAACACAAAAAATACAAGAAACGTAAGATCCGTGCTAAATTCTAAAACAAAGGCCCCCGCAAAACGGGGGCTTTTTTTATGGCATTAAAATACGTTTTTAATGGCGAAAAAATATTCGCGTAAATTGTGTGTTGTCGGGAATTATTTTATATTTGTTATATGCGTAAACTACTCACCCTTATAACAATCATTGCTTTACCTGTAATTTCCCAGGCTCAGTATCTTTGGGATTTCGGCGTTCAGGCAGGCGCTTCCAACTATCTTGGTGATATAGGAGGCAAAGAAAAAACCCGCAGAGATTTTGTGAGCGACATCCAGCTTTCGAAAACACAATTTACAACAGGTGCTTTTGCCCGCTACAGGTTCTCCCCCCTGATCTCAGCAAAGCTTGCTGCAAACTGGGTGCGGATAGAAGGAGCAGATAATAAATCGAGCAACCCGGGGCGGGTAGGCCGCAACCTTTCTTTCCAGAATAACATTCTTGAGCTGGAGCTTACCGGACAGGTATTCTTTTATGAAATTCCGGATCTCGGGCATACTTATATGTACCGCAACGATTTTAAAATGTATGCTTTTGCAGGCGTTACAGGCTTTTACAACAATCCGCGGACAATGTACAACGGCCAATGGGTCAACCTGCAGCCCTTGCAGACCGAAGGCAAGCACTACAGCAAAGCAGGCTTTGCAATCCCGTTAGGCATTGGGATGTATTTCACGATCAACAAGCGCCACCGCTTTGGCTGGGAATTCAACTGGAGAACAACGTTTACCGATTACCTCGATGATGTAAGCGGCGTATATGCCGATCCGTCGGAGCTGAGCAGCGAGGAGGCAATACTGCTTGCCAACCGCTACAACGAACTTGGCTCACAGGCCGGCGTTCCGGCTTCAAGGAATTACATGCCGGGCTCCAAAAGAGGCGATGCGAGCCATAACGACGCATACCTCTCCACCTCCTTTTATTACAGCTATGTGATCCGCGGAAGGAGCAGCATTTATAAAGGCCAGTTCGGAAGCATCTTCAAGAACAGCCAGCAATATAAAAAACGCAGAAGACGCGCAAAATTCTAACCATACAAAGCCTCCGCAAACCGGGGGCTTTTTTAATACCATACAAATGAGAAAGATCGGATTGATAGGCGGCATCAGCTGGGTATCCACTGTTGATTATTACAGGTTCATCAATACGGGTGTCAATGAAAAGCTCGGCGGACTCAACTTCGCGGAATGCATGATCCACTCCTTTAATTACGCGGAGATCAAAAAGAACAACGATGCCAACGACTGGGACAAGACCTTAGCCATGATCAGTGAAGCATCGCTGCACATGAAGAATGCAGGCGCTGAAGCGATCGTGCTGTGCGCAAATACCATGCACCTGATCGCAGACAGGCTGCAGGAAAGGATCGGCATCCCGGTGATCCACATTGCCGTGGCAACAGCGGATGCGGTCCGGGAAAAGCAGGTAAAAAAAGTGGGGCTGCTGGGGACAAAGTTCACAATGGAGCGAGACTTCTTTACATCTAAGCTGGAGGAAAAAGATATTGAGGCGATCATTCCAGAGGAAGAGGACCGCGCTTTTATCCATTACACTATTTTCGAGGAATTGGGCCGTGGTGCATTACTTGAAGAAAGCAGGCAGCGATACATTTCGATCATCGGCAAATTAATTGAAAGAGGTGCCGGCGGGATCATTCTCGGCTGCACGGAGATCCCATTATTAATTAAGCAGGAAGATGTGAGTGTGCCGGTGTTTGATACGACGATGATCCATTCGAAGGCGGCAGTGGAGTTTATGGTTAGCGGTTAAAGGACACACCCCTAACCCCTCTCGAGAGGGGAATTGCCGCTGCATGACTTGAACTGCAATGGGCACAATACAACTTTTTTTTTCGAATTATAATCACTGAATACGTAGTTAAAATTGAACGAAATCCATTCCCCTCTTGAGAGGGGCAAGGGGTGTGTTTACGACCCAGCGCCAAAGAACTGCCCCAATTTCGACAGCGGCTTCCTGATGAGCGTGAACATTCCCGGCTTTAACCCGTTCAGCAGCCAGGCCTTTTTATCCTCGCGGTTCGCTTTGATGCGGTTGGACAGCGACACATTGCTTTTCCCGCCCACACGCATTTTCACCAATACTTCCGGGATGTACGTAGTGCTGCACTTATACCTGTGCAGCAGTCGGAGCATCATTTCATAATCGGCAGCGGAGCGGAGCGTGGTGTTGAACACGCCAAATTTATCATAGCACTTTTTAAGGACGAAGAAAGATGGATGAGGCGGCATCCAGCCTTTGAAGAACAGCCCGTGCGTATATCCGCCGGAGCTCCAGTGGCGTTTCACCTTGCTTGTATCTTCCCTGTCTACATACTGCAGGTCGCCATAAACGGTATCCGTTTTTTGTTCACTGAACGCTTTTACAATTTTAGAGATCACTTTATCATCGGTATAAAAATCATCCGCGTGAAGGATACCGATGATCTCGCCGGTAGCCAAAGCGATCCCTTTGTTGATGGCAAAATAGATCCCATCGTCCTTTTCAGAAATTATTTTTGAGATCCGCGAACTGTATTTTTCAGCTACCTGCAGGGTGTTGTCTTTGGAAAGGCCGTCCACGATAATGTATTCAATGTCCTTATGATCCTGTGAAAGCACCGACAAGATCGTAGATTCAATGGTGGAAGCGCTGTTGTAGCAAACGGTGATAATGGAAACTTTCATCCCGCAATGATCCTTTCCCTTATTTTTTTTGCCGGGTTTCCCTGGTAAACAGCATAAGCATCAAGATCGGATGTGGCCACCGATCCCGCGGAAAGCACGGCATGCGAATGACATTTCACTCCCGGGCAAACGGTTGACTTCGCCCCGATCCAAACGCCTTCTTCAAGGATGATCGCACCAACGATGAGGTCGAAGGCCGGTTTCTTATAATTGTGATTTCCGCAGAGCAGCAATGCGCCCTGCGAAACGCAGGCATTATTGCCGATGGAAACTTCCGCAAGGTTATCGATCCAGGCGTATTCACCGATCCATGCATGATCGCCGATGCTGAGCTTCCAGGGATATTTGATATTTACATGCGGCTTGATAACAACTGACTGCCCTACCCTGGCACCAAAAAGCCGCAGCAGGAAGATCTTGAAGCCGTTGACAGGAAAAGCCGAATTAAGGAAGGCCGCATTGGTAAAATACCACAGGAACCTTTTCACAGGATTTGCCCCCGGCGCATACCAGGAATTATTGAACTGCGACAAATCGGTTTTCTGCATGTAACAAATTTATTAAAGCTATAAGAATAAATGCCTGTTTTGCTTAAGTATTTCATCGTTCCGGCTGTACTTCGCGGCGTAGCGAAAAGCGGCTTCCGACATTTCATTGTATTCCTGCTGGCCAAGCGCGGCGGAATGATCGATGTTATCGGCAAAATGCTCTTTGAACCGCAGGTCGCAGTCCCAGCCCACATTGCTTTCGATAAGGCGCTTCCAGGGCGTCTGGTCGCTGATGATCACAGGGCAGCCTGCCGATAACGACTGCAGAATGATGTGCCCGAAGTTCTCCCCCTGCGTAGGCATGAACATCATGTGATAGCTGCTGAGCATGGAAATCACCTTGCCGCTTTCTATGCTGCCTTTGTAATTGGCGGCCACGTTCTGCGGAAGCTCATCCATCACGAGCTTGCACTGCGCCCAGTATTCCTGGTCGTACACCGGCCCGTAAAAATCAAAGGCCACGTCCTGCTTCACCTGCTTCAGCACTTCCAGCGCATACAATAAATTTTTTTCCGGCGCTATGCGCGCCACATTCACAAGACGCAGTGTGCCTGCTTTTTTTTCGCGCAGCGGCAATTTTTCAAGCGGATTCTTTGAAGGGAGATTGGCAGCGATCATTACAGGAATTTCCTCTCCGAGCGCCCTCCGCACATCCTGCTTTTCCTGTTCGTTGGTAACATGAAAGAGCACATTATCAAACAATTTCAGGATCCTTGCGGAGTGCATGAAAAATTTCTTCTTCGTTTTTTTTACACCCAGCGCGCTTTCCGCAAACATCCCCCTTGCAGCGATCACCACGCGCTTTTCGCGTTTTTTCCGCATGTAAAAAAGAGGGATAAGCGTAAAGTAAAGCGAGAAGATCCCGTTCAGGTAGAGATGATCAAATTCCGTTTTACGCAGGAGGTTCCGCACATTTGCACGTGTGAGCTGATCTTCCGAAAAGTACCAGACCCTTGTTCCATCGGCTTGTACATTCCATTCGTTGCTCTTTACATTCTGATACGGGATGCTTTCACAGTAATCGGTATCACGCGTCACGATCGAGAAATCGAACTCGTCTTTTAAATGCTCCACCAAATTGGACACAGACTGGATGGGCCCGCCGGCCTTGTAGCCCGGGAGATACCAGTCGATGAAGATGAGCACCTTTTTTTTCATGTTTAATTTTCAATGTTATTTTCCTGCAGCCAGTTCTCCAGCACCACGAGGTACCATACCCTCGACCAGGTGATCCGCGGATCGTCCTTCATAAAATCAGTCCAGAGCTTCATCACTCCTTTTTCATGGAACATTTCCCGTTTCGACAGCGAGGCCATTCTCTGCTCGCAGAAAGCTCTCAATTCATTTTTCATCCAGCTTTTCCAAGGGAAGGTAAAGCCCATTTTCGGGCGGTTCACGATCTCCGGAGGAAGAAGATCTCCGAGCGAATCCACCAGTAATTTTTTGGGCGATGCGGTGCTCTTGTATTTATCGGGCACTCCAAGCACATATTCCACGAGCGTGTAGTCGATGAAGGGAACACGCACTTCGAGCGCATGCGCCATGCTCATCTGGTCGGTATCGCGCAGCAGCACATTTTGCATGTATGAGGCGATCTCAGCTACCGATACCTTCGACATAACCGGGCTGATCTCTTCCAGCTTACAGGCATCCAGTATTTCGGAAACGCTGTTGGGCGGCAGTGCCGTTGCATTCAGCACCGAGCCGATCTGTCCGTCGGTAAGCACCTGCCTCGACAATGCATAAAATGAATTAAAGCTGATCTTCGGCTGCTTCAGCAATTCCGCGATCTTTTCGGAAGCAACGCCGGGCTTCATTTTCATCAGCCCACTTCCACCGATGGCTCGCACCGGCCGCGGAATGCTATTCATCCATTTGATCTTTCCTAATTCGGCAACACGCTTAAAAACATCGTAGCCCGCAAAAAGCTCATCGCCGCCAAGGCCCGATAAAGCCATGGTGATACCGGCATTCTTCGTGGCTTTTGAAACAACATAAGTATTCGGCCCGTCACCGCTCGGGTGGTCCATTGCCTTTAATGCATTGGGCAGCTCCTTAATAAAATCATCCGGTGAAAGGCGGATCTCGTGGTGATCGGTATTGAATTTTTTTGCGATGAGCTGCGCATATTTTGCTTCGGAGAATTCGCTCTCGTCGAAGGTCACGGAGAAGGTCTTTACTTTTTCAGCAGATACCTTGCTCATCAGCCCAACCACGGCGCTCGAATCGATCCCGCCGGAAAGAAAGGCCCCGAAAGGAACATCGGCGATCAGCCTTCGTTCTACGGACTTGGTCAGCAGCGTTTCCACATCTTTGCAAACTTCGGTATAGCTTTTTCCATCCGATGCCCTGCTGATATTTTTAGTGAGGCTCCAGTAATTTTTTATGGTGAGCTTCTCATTTTTCATTTCCACGTAATGCCCGGGCATCAGCATCTTTATGCCTTTAATGATGGTGTTCGGGGCATGCACGGTTTGGTAGCGCAGGTAATCCGCAAGCCCGGCAGGATCCATTTTTTTCGGGATCAGCCCGCTTGCAAGCAGCGGCCTCATTTCGGAGGAGAATGCAAACACGCCATTGGTGTACAGGTAATACAGCGGCTTGATGCCAAGCCTGTCGCGTGCAATAAAGAGCTCCTGCTTTTCTGTGTCCCAGATCGCGAAAGCGTACATGCCGTTGAAGCGCTTCAGGCAATCGGCGCCCCAGCGTGCATACGCAGCAAGGATGACTTCGGTGTCGGTGTTTGTTTTAAAAATATAAGCGCGCTCCGATGAGCCGCTCACCACGCGCTGCAGCTCGAATTTCAGCTCCCTGTAATTATACAGCTCGCCATTGTAGGTGATCTGGTAACGCCCGTCGGACGAAACCATCGGCTGGTGTCCCGCAGAGGAAAGATCAATGATAGAAAGCCGGCGGTGCGCAAGTGCGATCTTCCCATCCACAAAAAAGCCTTCATCATCCGGCCCGCGGTGCTTCATGCAGGTGTTCATCGCGCCGAGCTTATCACGGGCGATCCCTGCATCTGTTAAACCATATATTCCGTTAATGCCGCACATTTCGTTTTTGAAAAATTAAAAAATTATAAATTAAAAAAATCCAGCACCTGCCTGCAAACCTGCTCCAGCTCTTTGTTCGAAAGATCATAGAACAATGGCAGCCGCACAAGGCATTCGCTGAACCTGTCGGCGTACGGAAGCCCCGCGCCTTTGTACTTATTTTTAAAATACGGACTGCGGTGCAGCGACTGGTAATGAAACACTGCCTGGATGTTCTTTTCCTTCAGGTGCTTTATCAGCGCCGCCCTTTCATCCCCGCTGCGGCACACGAGGTAAAACATGTGCGCATTGTTGGATGCATAAGCGGGAATGCCCGGCAGCAGAATGTCCTTTTTCGCCAAAGGGCTCAATGCCTTTTTATATTTTTCCCAGAGCATGTTCCTGCGCTTCTGCACTGGGTCGATGCTCTTTAGCTGCGGCAGCAGGAATGCCGCCGTAAGCGATGTGGGAATGGAAGAAAATCCCAGGCCGGTCCACTCGTACCTGTTCACTTCCCCTCTCAGGAAAGCAGACCTGTTTGTGCCTTTGTTCCTTAGTATTTCCGCACGTTCCACCAGCTTTGGATTGTTGATGGAAATAAACCCGCCTTCGCCGCAATGAATATTTTTTGTTTCGTGAAATGAAAAGCACCCGATGTCGCCAAGCGAGCCAAGCGGCGAATCATTGTAATATGCATCGATGCACTGCGCCGCATCCTCGATCACCATGAGCTTGTGGCGGGCCGCAATTTCTTTCACCAGCTTCATGTTACAGGCAATGCCCGCATAATGCACCAGCACGATGGCTTTTGTTTTTTCCGTTACCAGCTTTTCTATTTTGCTTTCATCGATGCCGGGATGATCGCTTTTGCTGTCGGCAAATACGATGCTTGCTCCCCTGAGCGCAAAGGCATTTGCGGTCGACACATACGTGTATGCAGGCATGATCACTTCATCGCCTTCAGCAATGTTCAGCAGCACTGCCGCCATTTCGAGCGCCATGGTGCAGGAATTGGTGAGGAACACTTTTGGAAAACCGTATTTTTTTTCGAGGAAAGTTTCACACTTACGGAGCATTGCAGTATCGCCGGTCAGGACCTTTGTTTCCATGACACCGGAGATGGAGCCGATCTCCTTTCCTGAATAATATGGCTTGTTGAAGGGGATCAAGTTAAAGTCCGATTGAAGATAAAAAAGGACGCGATGAGATCATCCTGCTGATGCCGTCTTCCAATGAGATCAGCGGGCGGCCAAGGATCTCGCGCATCTTTGAATTATCGGGCTGCCTCCGCGTCATGTCGCCTTCTTTCAAAGGAGGAAGGTGAATGATCTTCGAAGAGGAGCCGCTGAGCTTAATGATGAGCTGCGCAAGGTCGAGCACTGTGCAGAGCTGGTCATTGCCGATATTGATCACATCGTTCACCTGCTGGTTGGTGTAAAAGCACCTCAGGCAGGTATCCACCGTATCGTCTACGTAAGTGAAGGTCCGCGTTTGCGAGCCATCGCCGTAAATGGTGATGTCGGTGCCTTTCAATGCGGCTGCAAGAAAGCGCGACACTACGAAGTCGGTGCTCTGGTTGGGGCCGTATGTATTGAAAAAGCGGAAGATTGTATAGCTTAAATTGTATTCCTGGTAATAGCTTTTGCAGAATGATTCGCCTACATTTTTCACAACAGCATACGGGACCCTTGAGTTCAGCGGCGTTGTTTCCTCGTGCTGCGGCAATACCACAGGCTCACCGTACACTTCGGAAGAGGAAGAGAAGAACACGCGCTTCACGGAAGTGTTCTTTGCAAGGTCGAGGATATTTTTGATTCCGTCGATATCACGAAGCACCTTCACGGGATTTTCCTGTGTGCGGATCACTCCCACTACTGCAGCGAGGTGAAATACGAAATCGAACTTATGCGACATCATGATGGGCGAGATCTCCTTAAAATCGTTCACATCCGCCTTGATGAATTCCCACCTGCCATTGCTGAGCTTTGGCAGCTTTGAAAGAAAGCCGGTGGAAAGATCGTCGACGATCACGATGTAATTATTCTCGTCGGTGATCAGCTTTTCAACCAATGCACTGCCGATGTTTCCTGCCCCGCCGGTGATCAATATTTTATTCATAGTACCGATATAAGTTTTTGTGCCCAGGTTTTCGGAGTGATGCTTTTCGCCTTTTTAACGCTCTGCTCTCCCATCTCTTTTAAAGCTAGAGGAGTGGCATTCACGATCCTGGAAAGCGCCAGCTTTAATGCCTGCTTGTCTCCCGACTTGTAAATATAGCCATTTAAATTATTCTCTACAAAAGCCGCCGAGGCCCCCACTTCATCCGTACAGATCAGGGGAAAGCCGGCGGCAGCGAACTCATGCACCACCACTCCCCAGGGCTCAAAATGACTGGGCAGCACAAATACGCCGGTATCGCGCAGGTAAGGCTTCATGGCATCGGGCTGCACAAATCCGAAATGTCTGATTTTCGGATGCAGGCGCGGCGGCACATCCCCGGTGCCGAGGCACCACAGCTCCCAGCCGTTCGGGCGTTCCTCCTGCAGCTCGCTGAAAGCATCCCAAAGGTCGCTGATGCCTTTGTGCTCCACGTAACGGCCGGCATAGATAAAGCGCTTCGGGAAATTGGTATTTTTTTGGGTTCTATTCTCGAGGTACTGCGCATGAAAAAAATCGTGGTCGCAGCTGTAAAAGCCTGTTAAAATGCGGCTGTCCTTAAATCCCAGCTTCTTTGCATACTCAAGCTGGGGCTCGCCGGGAACCCAGCAATGGCTGAAATGATTTAAGATGCGGAAGGGGCTGGCCAGCCTTGCAAGCTGCTGCTTCAGTGTGCCTTTCCATTGATTGTCGAACCCCACGATCACCGGGACCTTTCCTTTGTAAGGCCTGCACACCTGCATGTATCCTTTGTCGATCCAGCCGCTGCAATAAATAGCCGAAGGGTTAATGTTCCCTACAAGATCATGCAGCTGCTCAACGCTGTAATCCTTCCTGTTGTAAACGTTCAGGCCGGAAGAGAATGTAAATTTAAAAGGCGCTTCGCTGTTTACTTCCCAGCGTACAATGTGCACTTCAATGCCGGGCGACTTCAGCAGCTCTTCCACGCAGGCCAGGAAATAAGTGGCAAGCTCGGTGTACAGGAAAACTATTTTCTTTTTTTCCATCTCTTCGTTACAAAGCGTAAAAGCAAAAACAGCAGAAGGGCAATCACAAAGCCCGACCAGAAGTACAGGTGTGTAACGGCTTTGAAAAGCATCAACGGCAACAAGCGGTAATTGAATTTCTCTTCTTCGGGAACCGACCTTTTCCAATATTCGATGCCGTAATGCTCTACCGGCTCCAGCGATTGGCCGGTGAGTGAAATGCCTTTGAACGAGATAGCGCCTTTGTTTGCAGTCACCAGTAAAACTGCATCGCGCGGCAGGTCGCGGATAGCTGTTTGCATAAAAGTGATGTTCGTTTTTTCATCCCTGTGATAAAAAAAAGAAGCCGGCGCATTTGCCATGGAGCCCGACATCCAATACACAGGCTTGGCTTTAGAAACAGCGGTAAGCAAGGGCTTCAGCTCTTTCTCATAATTGTTGCTACCTATTGCTGTGCGCGTATTACCGGCAAAGAGGCCGGCGAATGTGGGATCATTTTCCGACCAGACCGGACGATGCGAAAAAATAAAAATATTCTTAATGCTTTGCTCCTCCCCTTTCTTTAGCGCATTCTGCAACATCTCCAGCTGCGCGCCATCAATGCTTCCATCATTTTTTTCCGTATTTAAAACGATGAAGAGCTCCGAACCTGCCGTAAAAAAATACCAGGTTGCGCCGAATGTTTTCTCATACATATCGCCATTGGAAAGGTCGTGATTGCCCACGGCATTAAACACGGGCATTTTCAATTTGCTGAATAGCGAACGCCGGTAATGCTCAATGTAATTCTTATCCAGGTCGAGGAACACATCGCCCAGCGTAAGCAGGAAAGCCGGTTGGAAGCTGTTAAGCGTATCGGTATTCGCCAGGACGGTAGCTGCCGGAAAAGTAGAGAGATTGGTGGATGCGCCGTGAAAATGACCGCTTACAATGAACGAATACGTATCAGAAGTATCCTTCAGCTCCAGCCTGTTGAAAGGAGAGATCACCTGCGCGGCCGATGTAAGCGACAGCAGCAGGAGCATGCACAAACAGATCCTATTTTTCAGCTTTATCACCTTTTATGAGTGTTTCAACATTGTCAACTATTTCTCCTGCTTCTACCCCGTCAACCACGATCAGCGATTTCTTTTCACGGAGATAATTTTTCTGCACCTTTGTTAATGTGACCCTCGTCAGCCTTACCTGGGGCTGTCCGCCGGCAGACTTATTTTTGTACGCTACCACTCCCGTTTTACAATCGCTTAACTTCACGTCGCTGAGCGTTATGGTTGACAGGTCTTCCGCAGCGATCGCGATGTTGGAATATTCGATCTTTACCTCTTCGCCTTTCAGCTGTCCGCCGGCTTTTATATGGATGGCCTTATTTCCTGCGTTATTGATAGTAACCGATTTCAGCTCCACCTGTCCCATCGTAATATCGAGCGCATTCTCGCCGCAAAACGAAAAAGCACAACCTGAGACTGTACCATCCGAAAATTTGCAATCCAGCGCATCGTCCTTCATGTTCCGGAAGTAGCAGGTTGTAAGCGAAAATGCAGAACGGATCATACTCAGGGCATCCTCCGCTTTGCAATCATAGAAGCTACACCAGCTGATGTCAACCGGGGATTCATAAAAGGTAAGGCTGCCCGTTCTTGCCCATCCGCTGCTTTTTACTTCCGGAAGATCTGTAAACGTTACATTCCTCAATACAGAGCGCTCGCCTGCCTGAATAAGCATAATTCCCTGTGAGCTGGAATCGGAGGACCCGATATAGATCTGCTCATCCTCGTTACCTGTAAAAAACAGCGGCGAATACGAAACGATCCCGGACTTGTTCTTAAAGTCGAGCCACACACCGGCACCTACAACAAGCTTATAACCGGCAGGAATAACAATTCCTTCAGTTACAACATATTTTCCCGGCTGTATTGCGATGATCTTGCTGCTCTCATCCACCTGCAGAAAAGCGAAATCCTGAACATTCCCTTTTTTACTTTTCAGATCATCTGCAATAAACTCCGCATCGGTATGCGGAAAAGGGAACACGGCACATTGCTTTAGATCCGAAGAGCCTAACACCGAATAGCTGAGCTTCATGGAATCAAGGTCGTTTTTACTGAATGTGCCGGGCTTACCGGATTCGAACTTAAATTCTTTGTAATCGAGGTAGCTGCCCGGCTGCTTTGCAGGAAGGATGATCTCTTTTGCAGGAAGCAACTTCTGCTTTCCTACGATCAGCGAATGCACCTGCACAGGCATCGCATCGATAGCCCCAAGCTGGATCACTACTGAATTATTTTCTGTCCTGTTATAATAGGCATGGACTGCTTTCGGCGAATCCAGCACCTTCCGGATCATCCGTTGGCGCTTGTAATAATCCTGCCGGTCGAATTTTTTGTAAGGAAATTCTTTGTAGATGATCGCAAGATTTTTATCCAGCTCCGTGTTCGAAGAGCTGAAAAAATCATCGAGATACTGAGGCTTTGTAAGCCTTTCGAGGTTCTTCATGTATTCCTTAAAGAAAACAGGATTGCTGAAGATCATCGAATGCCAGTCTTCATAATTAGCAGTTGAATCGGGCGCTGCAAATTTGTATTGTGCCGACAGGCTGTGCGAATTAAGCTCCGTAAAGCTTTCGTAAGCAACGGGCTCCAGCTTTTCAGTTACAGGGTTGTAATAATATTTAATGTCGCTCCAGTCGATACTATGAACACCGCCCACCAGGTCGATCACCGCGTGGAACCTTGCCAGGCGCGGGATATCAAAGGCCTCATCCACGCTGACCTTCCTGCTTCTCAGCCCTTCGATCAGTGCGATGGCCTTCAGGTAATAATTTTTTTGAACCGGATCTTCCAGCACTTTGTCTTCACGGTATGCTTCAGGATTTGCGGAATAGTAGGATGCGAATTCCGCTGCAGAATTTGCGCCTGTCATTCCATTGTAACGCTTTACCCAGTACAGGTCGGGATTAAACCGCAGCACAGGCCCTTTGAGGCGTTTGTTATTTTCCACGAGCTCATTCTCGAAATTTTCTTCAACAGCGTAAATGCCCCAGTCGCGGCCGTTTACAGAAACACTGATGAACTTATAGCGGAGCGCCATCACATCCTCGCGCTTCATCAGCTCATGATAGATCCATTCATAAACATAGCCCCTTGTTCCGGGATGCTGGATGGAAAAGCGCTTCATGCCCATGAACGTTTCGTCCTTCTCTTTCACCTTGATGCGGAACGACCATTTATCATCCTGCAGGTGATCGGTCATGTGCCCTTTCAGGCGCAGCTTCACATCGATCTTTTTCCCGTTGTATCCAATTGTCGCAGGAACATAATCGCCATCCATATCGTTGATGATCACGCCGCGCTCCAGCGCCTGCTCACGGTTCTTCTGCAGCTTCTTATAATCCTTATCTTTTATTTCGATGGAAAGCAATTCCGGTTGGGCGCTTCTGCCTTTCCAGTAATTGGAGAGAATGGTGGATGTAAAATCCCAGAGGCCGCTGTACCCCTTGCCGCGAACAAAGCCCGACGCCTTATACGCTCCGGCAATGATGAGAACAAGCAGCACAGCAAGCACAAGGCGCCTGTTAAAATATCTTTTAAGGCCCAGCCTGCCTGCTTTCTTATTTGAGTTGTACACGTCCATATCAGTTGATTGCGGGGATGATCGTTTCCGGTTCCGGCTCTGCTCCTGCTTCCTCCACAGGCTTCAACACTGTTTCCGGCAGGATCTCCTCGCTGGTGATCAGCGTAAAGATAAACATCCCTAAAAATGCGAAAGCGCTTAATGAGGCCACCAGCCACGATTCGAAGAAGGCGGAGAATGAGATCGCGAACATGATCGGGAATGCGAATTTTGTTTTTTTAGAGCCTTTGATGAACATGAGAATGTACGAACGGAGATAGATCAGGAGGCCGATCAGCCCGTGGTCCATCCAGAAGGTAAGGAACGAATTGTGGATCCCTCCCTGGTGGTTCAGCTTTAAGAGCATCCCGTAATGCTGGCGCATGTAATACTCGTCGTACGCAAACCCCTTCCCTATAAAGAAATTATTCTGGATCTGCTTCCATGCAAAGTTCCATGCGATATACCTTCCGCTGCCTTCTTCAAGCGTATTTGTACGAAGGTATTCACCGAGGCCCAGCGACACAATAATGGCGGTGGCATTGGTGCTGACCAGCTCGGTGATGAAGATGGTGAGGATGAATAAAATAAAGCCAAGGAAGGGCGAAAAGCTGAAGAAGCGCTGGAACACGTAAAAGATCGCAACTGAAATGATCGCATTCCGCGAGCCGGTAAGGTAAATCGAAAACAGGATCGCGCCGAAGATAATGATCCGCTCGTTGCGGCTGAACAGGTTGGGAAAGAAGTCATTCAGCACAAAGAACACGATGAAGATGAGAACGCAGTACACTCCTAATCCGTTAGGACCTCCGAAGATCCCGCGGAACCTCGTTCCCAGCAGGAATGCCGAATCGGGCGAGATGTATTCCATTAAAAAGCCAAGCAGGAGCACTGTGAAGATAAAGAAGACAAACCGCCGGAGAAACTCTTTTCCTTTCTCACGGTAGATCCTGTTTACCATGTTCGGGATCACGATGAACGAAAGAATAAAGGAAAGTGTTTTCTGAAGGCTGGTAAAGAAGAAGGAGTCGTTTACGCTGGTAGACATGGTGATGACCGCGATAATGAAAAAGGGGATGAAGATCCGGTAAAGCTGGTTGAAAGGGCGGAATTCCACGCTGTCGACCAGCAGGAAAAGCGCAAGTATGGAGATGTAAATGTTCTTCGCATTTTTCGCAAACTCAAAGATCGGCTCCTTGCTGTCGGATAGAACGAGAATGAATAGATAGCCGATCAGCAGTTCCTCGTACATTCCCTTGTTGCGCAGCAGGAGCATCACCATCGGGATCACAGCCAGGATCACCGGGCCGCCGAAGCCCCCGATAAGGATCCATACCAGGAACAGTATGTACAGTTGTGAATTATCTTTATAGTATTGCAGCACGCTTATCTGTTTTTATTCAAAAATTCATCCAGCTGCTTTCGCTGGATCGCAGGCCTCTCAGCTGCAAAATCTTTCATCTCCTTCACATTCTCTTTCCAGCTGCTGTATGAGCCGATCGCACGCCAGCGGTCGATATGCTCGGGCATGGCCGGCGCCAGCTCCTTCTCAAATTCATCGATCTTCGCTATCACTTTCTCCTTATTAAAAGTGCTGTCCAGCAAAAAGAGAAACCGCTCTTTAAAGGCTTCTCTGAATGTGTCGTTCCTGAGCAGTCCGCTGAAGATCACACCGGTGCTGCCCATTTTACGGGCCTTTTCAAGCAGGTCCATGTGTACCGAAGCGCTTCCCGTGTAGCCAAAGCCCCAGTCGGTATCGTACAGGATCCAGCGCCAGCGGCCGTCTTTCTTTTTTGCCGATGAGGAAGAGTCCGCGACAGGGCTGTTCGCCCGGTACCGCCAGAACTTCACATTGTTGTTAGGCCAGTCGCTGTTGCAAAAATACACATTTGCGATAACAAAGTCGATGAAGCTCGACACATCTATTTTGCCAAGCACATACTTATAATTTTCCTCTTCCGACAGATCGCTGTTGCGGATGTGATCAAGCAGCGCCTTAAACTCATCGCCATCGCGCTTCTTTCCGAATGCCACAATGCCGCCATGTTCCAGGATCACGATGCTGTCCCTGCCCAGTTTATATTTCGCTGCAAGAAAATCCTCATCGGAGCGCTCCCGGATGTTGTGAATGCCCCAGTACTCGCCGTTTATAAAAACGATCGCATTCCGGCAGTCCTGCACATCCACACGCGAATCCTTCATTAGCGCCTGCATGAAGGCATCGCGGAACATTGTTTTATTCCAGTCGTTCCCGCCGTTCCTTAAAATAAAGGATTTGAATTTGCTTACCGGATTCCCCGGGAACAAAGGATATTCCAGCTGCTCCTGCCCGTATTTTCCATCAAAGCAGATCCGCAGCGACTTCTGGCTGAATCCTCTCGTCGCATTTCCATTGATCCTCGCTCCTGCATTGCTTTCAAATCCCGGTTTTCCGTCCGGCTCAAAAAATTCGATGTGCACAGGCCGCTCCGAATTATCGCCGCGCTTTAAATAATTCGAAGGATATTCCCACCAGGCAAGGTCAAGCGGCAGCTTCTTACGGATGTAATCCCGCTTGTCCTCATAATTCTTGCCCAATACATAAATGCCTTTCGCGTAGCCGAAAAAATCATCCGGCTCAACGGTGAGCGCGATCACGGGAAGCGTATAGCGGTTGCCTGCCTTCTCATCCACAAAGAAAGTACGGATCAGCTCACCGCTTTTTTTATTATCGTCGCTTACCGAAATTGCACGGAGCACCGTTCCTTTGAAAACATCGCCAAGCGGCGGGGTCCAGCGGGCAGAGGTCGGGATCGCCGAATATACCGCGGGATCATTTGTACGGTTTTGGATCAGGATCGGCTTTTCGTACACAGCGGAACGCAATGTAGGCATGGAGCCGTCGAGCGTGTAATAGATCTTCGAGGAAGCCGGCGGCAGCAGGGAAAGTGAAAATGCATCTGCATAAAACCCTCCTTTCACAGGGCATTCAGGAGCCTGCAGGCTTTGGTCGTATTTCAGCTCCGGATATTCTTTACGGTTCTCACCGGAATAAGAGAGGCTGAGCACAAATGAAACGATCGCGGCAAGCAGCACGAGCACAGCCGCGAGCTTTGCCTGCGGGGATGTTTTGTGGGTGGTTGTTTTGATTGGTTTCATGTTGGTGTTATTTCAACCGCAAAGAACGCAAAGCTGAGCGCAGAGAACGCAAAGCTAAGGACGGCTTACAGTTGCTGTTTTTTCCATTGTTTTTATTTTAACCGCAAAGAGCGCAAAGCTGGGCGCAGAGAACGCAAAGCTAAGGTTGATTTACAGTTGTTGTTCTTTCATTGTTTTTATTTTAACCGCAAAGAGCGCAAAGCTGGGCGCAGAGAACGCAAAGCTAAGGCCGGTTTACAGTTGTTGGTTTTTCATTGTTTTTATTTTAACCGCAAAGAGTGCAAAGCTGGGCGCAGAGAACGCAAAGCAGGGTGCAGGGAATACGAAGTTAAAGTCCGTTTACTACTCTCTTTATACCGTCCTTTAAACGGGCTACATTAAAGTTGATCAGTAGCCCTAATTTAAAATTGCCCAGCTTTAAATATGTTAGTGTTTGTGCAAGATGAACATCATTTAAAGCTTCCACGCTTTTAAGCTCTATCACTAATTTGTTCTCTATCAGTAAATCCAGCCTGTAACCACAGTCTAATCGTACTTCCTCAAATACCAACGGCATTGGCTTTTCCTTTTCAACCCAAATACCTGCCTTACCTATTTTGTAATACAAGCATTCCTTGTATGCGCTTTCAAGTAAACCCGGCCCAAGCGCGTTGTGCACTTCCATTCCCAAACCGATGATTTTATTTGATAGTTCATTTTCTGTCATAATTGTTTTTCAAACAAACTTTTACTTTTTCTTTACTTTGCGCCTTCTTTGCGAAAAAGCTTGACGACCTTTGCGGTTAAACACCCATATAACTTTGCACCTTCTTTGCGAAAAACCTTCGCCCTTTGCGGTTAAAAACCCACAGCTTTGCGTTCTTTACGAAAAACCTTTGCGTCCTTTGCGGTTAAACACCCCGACAGCTCTGCGTTCTTTGCGAAAACACTTTGCGCTCTTTGCGGTTACACATCCAAACACATTTGCCCCCTTTGCGGTTAAAGAACGTACGTAGCTATAAAAACAACCTCTCCAAACCCGTCAGATACTTCGAATTTTTTGTCATCATAAACGGGAACAAGGCGCCAATCTCTTTCGCCTCCTGCTCCAGCGCGGAATCATATTTTAATTCAAGCACTGTTGCGTTACGGTCAAGCGACTTATTTGTAAATGTATTGCTGTCGTAACTGATCCTGTAATATGATAACTGGTGATCGATCGTGATCCGGAAGTTCTTATCTGCCGACATAAAATATCTCCGTGTGTAGCTGTTCAGCAGCGCCGGCTTGAGTGACAGCAGCTCGTCCTTCACCTGTTGCGGTATGTCACTTCCGTTGATGGCATTGAGGATCTGGCGCTTGTCAAAATGCTCATCCAGCGTAAAAGGCCGGAGCGCATAGGAATCCTTTTTTCCAAGCAATCCCTTTTTGATCTTATATTCAAGAACGGGCTGTGCGATCATTCCAAAGAGCCCGTCATACCAACGGATCCGCACTTTGAGCCGCTCCTGCGAGCCTTCCACATTGTCGTAATAATAGCTAAAGCCAAGCGTGTCGAAGTAAATGTTGTTCACCGTACGCTGGTGGTAGATCTCGGAAAAGCAGGCGGGATGAAATTTGATCATTTGCTCAACATCCCTGTGGGAATAGCCGGTGATCAGGAATTTACGTTCATAACGCAAGGGCTCCGCTTGTTCCGTTGAATGAGGCATGTGCAGGATGTTTAAACGGATTAAAGGTCGCGGGTGTTATCCATAAATGAGATGGTTATGGATGAATGAATGCTTTTCAGATCGGCTTTTGCCTGCTCCAGCTTTTCGAAATCATCGAACTCCACGAAGAAGGAGGCTTCAACGGCTGCGGGCGTTTCATCGCTGCGCTTCAGCTTAATGGCCGTGCAGTATTTTTTTAATATCTCAACAATGCTTTTCAGATCGATCATCCCCGGCTGGTTCCCGGAAATGGTGAGGTACAGGCTTTGCGATTCCACGCTTTTCTGCGTGCGGTTCACAAACCAGATCACGGCTACAAAGCCAATGAACGCAATAAGTGTAAGCACTGTAAGCCCTGCGCCGCAACCGAGGCCAATTGCAATGGTCAGGAATAAATAGGTAAGCTCCTCCGGTTCCTTGATCGCGGCCCGGAAGCGCACAATGGAGAGCGCCCCAACCAATCCTAAGGACAATGCCAGGGAAGATTTGACAACGGAAATAATGAACATGGTAGTGATGGCAAGCACAATGAAGTTACGTGCAAAGGATTTGCGGTTTGATAACGCATTCCCATAGCGCACATAAAATTTGCCGAGCACAAAAGCAAGCACCGCACATACGATAAAGCTGAAAATAAATCCGGGAATGGCTTTGGGTGAAAAGCCGGAGAGGTTATCGGCTAAAAATGCTTTCAGGTTGTTCATAGGGTTTTCCGGCTTGCTGGTTGCCTCACAAATTTAAACAATTTTGTGAGAGAGCGGCACAAATGACCAAAATATAACAGGAAGGATAATCGACTAACAATCAGCCGGATGGCGTCATTTTTCAGCACTGTTCCCATCCGTCATATCGGGATAGGCGAACCACCTGAAAAACGATGCGTAGCCAAGCTTATTGGAATGCTTAAAAGAATACGGGATAAAAGTAAAAAAGCGCTGCAGCATCCTGAAAAAGCCTGCAAGTTGTTTCTCCTGGAGCACCATTTTATAAAAGGCGAGCAGCGTGCGGTAGCAGATAAATACAAAACCGATCCCGAAAGGATAATACAAGGCGGTGATGATAAGGTTGTTCGCATACAGGTGAATGTTGCGCCATTCGCGGCCATAGATGCCTTTCGCATTCACTGTCGACTTCTGCTTTTCCCGCTGCTGCATGTCGATCCGGTGATGAACGATGAGATTATCCTGGCTCACCGTATAATATCCGAGCTTATAAGCGCGCAGTGAATAGTCGAGCTCCTCGCAGTAAAACACGAGCTCTTCCCTGTATCGCCCGAGCTTTTGGATCACTTCCCTTTTAATGAGGTGACCGCAGCCGATGTAGCCGCGTAAGAACCGGAACGTGTTTGGCAATTCATTTTTAGGCGGCGGCGACGCCAGCTGGTTAAACACCCGGAAGTGAAAAATGCCGTACTCCTTCCTGCTTTCCATGATTGCGACCGCCTCTTCCACATCTTCCCTTGTACGGATGTGCGAATCATCATCGATCGAAAGAATATATTCATTCTGCGACCATTCCATCATGTCGGAACGGTTCGTCATTAAACCTCTTGAAGCTTCGTTGCGCCGGATATTGATCTCAGGGTAAGAGCTGCGGATCTTTGTGAATGTTCCATCGGTGGAGCCATCGTCGATGATAAAGAACTGAGCCTGGGCAAAGCCGATGGAAAGCATGTGCTCGATCGTGATCAGCAGGTCGGTTAACCTGTTCTTGGTAGTAATGATGATATCAACCTTGTGGATCACAGCTGCTTTATAATTTAATTTTTGAAGATAAGCGTTTCGATGGCTTTTCGACAAACAGGTACATAAAATAGGAACACACGATGCTTACGCCTACGCCAACAAGCACTACAAGCGCCTTCGTAAGCGGGCTATGGGCATGATGCGATAAAATATTGATAACGGTTGTGCCGACAATCGTATGCAGCAGGTAGATCGAATAGGAAATCTTCCCGATCCAGTCGAGAACGCGGTTCGAATAGCTGAACATGTACAGGATGGCTGCTGCGGGGATCAGCGACGAGAAGAACACCGGCCCGGGCAGGAAGACCGCGATCTGTGCAAGCAGAATGACCATCATGCTATAAAATTCCGCTTTGCCGATCCGCTTTGCCAAAAAAAGGAACAGCATATTCCCAAGCAGGAAAACAGGCAGCCAGTAAAAAAGAAAATTGCGTGTGCCGATAAAAGAAAGGCCGATCACCAAGGCATAGCCGGCAATGCGAAGCGCGATCTTTTCGCTGATGGTCACGAAATAGAACAAGCCCATAAACAGGTAGAACTGAAATTCCACGGCCAGTGTCCAGTACACATCCAGGATCCACCGGTAGCTGGAGAAGGGAATAAAGTAGCCGATGTGCAGCAGCACCTGCTCCGCACTGATCGCGCGCGATTCCGGCAGGTCGGCATAAAAGCCGCGGAAGAAAAGAATGCCGAGCGCCAGCGCGATCGATACAAGATAAGGTGGCTCAAGGCGAAGAAAGCGCTTCAGCAAAAACTTAAAATATTTACCGATCCTGTAATCGTTGTGGTAAACCGACCAGGGGATGATGAATCCCGAGATCACAAAAAATAGCTGCACGCCGTATTTCCCGAAGGTGAATACATCGAGCACCGTTTCATTGCTGATGAAGTTGACAGGCCCGCATACGAAATGGTACAGGCATACCGAAAGCGCTGCGATCGCCCTCAGGCTGTCGAGAATGGGAACATGCTGTGCTTTTTGCAGTGCCATTTACAATTTTATTTTTGAAGATAATTTCTGTGAAGGCTTCTCTATCCACAGGTACATGCAATACGAAACAAGTATAGTGATGCCCGCACCTGCCAGGATCACCGCAAATTTCATAATTCCCGTATGCGCGTATTTCGACATCACATTGATCGCCGCCAATCCTACAATAGCGTGGATCAGGTAAATGGAATACGAGATCTTCCCGATCCAGCTTAAAAAGCGGTTATGATAATTAGTGAGGAACAGGATGCAAAGCACCGCGAACAGGCAGGCGAAGAAAGCGGGATATGGCAGAAACAGCCAGATGTGCAGGAACACAAGCGCAAGAACAGTATACGATTCATACTTCGTGATGCGCCCGCTCAGGTACAGGAACAGCACATTGCCAAGCAGGAACACCGGCAGCCAGAACAGCACAAACTTTTCGGAGCCGATAAAGGAAACCGCCAAAACGCCTGCGTAGCCGAGGATGCGGATCGCCAGCTCCTTCCGGATGATCACAAAATAGAACAGCCCCATGAACAGGTAGAACTGGAATTCGATCGCGAGCGTCCAGTAAACGCGGCACATCCAATTGTAGCCGGTGAAGGGAATGAGATAGCCCAGGTGCAGCAGCGTTTGCTTCGCATCCAGCACCGGCAGCCTTACATCGGGAACATCGGTGTATAATTTACGGATGAAAAAGAAAGCGATCACAAGCCCGATAGAAACAAGATAGGGCGGCTCGAGGCGTATGAAACGCTTGAGCAAAAATTTAAAATAGTTCTTCAGCTCGTAATGATATTTGTGGATCGACCAGGGGATCACGAAGCCGGAGATCACGAAAAAAAGCTGCACGCCGTAAAGCCCGAAATGAAAAATACCGGTGATGGCCTCGTTCTTAATAAAGCCGATCGGGCCGCATACGAAATGGAAAAAACATACCGAAAGCGCCGCAATGGCCCTTAAGCTGTCAAGTATGGGAACATGTTTTTTTTCCGGGATCATCTGCTTTTTTCCAGTGCATTTATAATTTGTTCATGCGCATCAAATTTCAGTTGCTCACTTATCGAATGGCTGGCTGCAAGCCCGAACGATTGCAATTCTGCTTTCCTCGTCCACATGCGCTCCATTGCTTTTCCAAAGGAATTTACCGAAGGCGCTTCCGCAACAAAGCCATTCACGCCTTCGCGGATCAGCTCCGCATTGCCGCCTACATCCGACACAACAGCCGTTCTGCCGCTGAGCATCGCTTCTATTAAACTGAGCGGTGTGCCTTCTAAGGTAGAAGCCATCAGCAATACATGATTGAGCTCCCACACCTGTTTTATATCATTCACAAAGCCTTTGAAATTCACGTTGCTTTCGAGCTGATAGAGCTTTACCAGCTCTTTTAAATATTCTTCATCCTCGCCTTTTCCGTACAGGTTCAGCTGCCAGCTCCGCTGCTTCCATTCCGGCCTGCCGAGCACCTGCAGCAAAACGCCGAGCCCTTTTACCGTGGAGTTCAGCCTGCCCGCAAAAGCAAAATTAACCGTCGCCGATCCATTCCATTTGCAGACCTCATAGCTCTGCAGGTTAGCAGGGTTTGAAACAACAGTTGCGTTTTCAAACTTCATGGCCAGCTGCCTTTCCGCCACTTCCATGTTTCTCCGCGATACAAAGTACAGCTGAAAAGCGGAGCGGAATAATTTTCTTCCCGTTTCAAAGCATAGGGCAGGGATGGTCTCATATTCAGAATTGGCCTGCGTGATCACGCTGAGCTTTCCCCCTGTTGATCCTGCTAATGCCGAAAATTCGGGGAACATGCATTCGTAAATTGTTCCCTGGCTGATGACAATTGCATCCGGGCTGTATTTTTTCAAGGCCTGAATTTCTTTCGCCGCAAACATTTTCTTTATAAAAAAACCTTTGATCCTCTGCGAAGCCGAGCCGCCATAAAAGATCCTTTTGCGCAGGCTGATCTCCGCGCCCTTCTCCTTTAGCTGTTGCAGCTTCGGATGCAAAGCGCCCCAGTCGTACACGGAAACAACAACGCTGTGCCCTTTTTCAAGCGCATACGCGGCGCACTTCACCCAGAGCTCTTCGCTGCCGCCCCAGGATGCACCTGCCATTGTTGATATGAATAAGATCCTCATCTATAAATCTGAAATCCTGCTTAATTTTTTAATAGCCCGGCCAGCTTCTTACTGGCTTTTTCGTATGAAAAAGCCGAGTAGTCGTAACCGGCATCAAACTCGAGGGAACCGTTAAGGTAATTCTGCAGCAAGTTAATTAAATTATCATAACAGTGCTGCGGCACAATGCAGTACCCAAGCTTATGCTGCGCCATCATCCTGCTCACTTCGCCTTCTTCCGAAACCACTATCACCGGCCGTTTAAAAGGCAGGTAGGTGATGTTCTTGGTGGTGATCAGGTCCTTCCATTTGCTGCCGAGGAACACAAGCAGGAAATCGCTTTCCGCCACTTTCGCATAGAACTCTTTTTCCGGGATCTTTGATGCCACCTTCACCGCATCATCTATTCCAAGCTCCTTCACCATGCGGTTGACCATGTAATGATCGCCGTACACGGAGATCTCCAGCATCGTGTAAAGGGCGGCATTTTCCTTTTTCAATTTTTGCAGGGCATGAAAGAACGGACTGAATGCATCATTAAATGCCGCCGTGTTGATCGTTCCGCCATATATGAACCGGATCTTTTCCGTGCTGCCCGCCGCGCGCTGCTTTGCAGTGATGGCAGGGTAATCGTCAATATCGTAATTGTGCGGAAAGAGAATGAACTTTTCCGGAGACAAATGCGTGTATTCGCTCCTGAGCTCTTTGATGATCTCCTCATACGTCGAGATCACATAGTCGGCATGCTCGCAGGTATACCGCTGCAGCGCGCTTTCTTTGCGGAAGGCTGCGTCTGAAACCTTTTCAATGCCGTACACCTGTCCGTCGGTCCAGCGGTCGCGGAAATCAATGATGATATTTAGATCGTTAAAGTTTTTTTTCAGAAGCGTGGTAAAATAGCTGGCACGGTGATATGGCCCGGAGCAGATCACATTCCTGATGGAGAATTCACGGATGAGCTCTTCCGCTTTTTCAAGCAGGGCCTTTTTAAAAAAGATCGCCTTATCCTGGATGATCCCGCCATCATAGGCTTCAACAGCTTTGGTTGCGATCTTCTTAATGATCCTTACAGCAATGTTCGGGGAAGTTGATTTTAAGATCTTCGGGTAACCGCTGGGTAGGTAATACACGCTGATGTTCGGATGTGTGATATCCGCCATCCAGTTCTGCCCTTTCACTTCCTGCTCCGGTTTAAACGCGATCACTTTGATCACAAACCCATCCTTCGCAAGATACTTGGCAAACTTTGCCCAGCGCCTTCCGCCAATGGAGCCGTTCGGTGGAAATTCGGGAACAATCAGTAAAAGGCTTTTGTCTTTCAAGCGTAACTTTTTAATATGACCATGTAAATATAACGGATGTCACTTCGGGTTTCCGGGAACCGGAAAGTATCGGGAAGTGGTTATCACTATTTATTCCTTAAAAATACTATTTATCTTTCATTTACAAGGTCGCCCGTTTCGAGGGATGAGTATTTCCGCTTCATCCTCAGGATCCGCTGCTCGATGAATGTATAGGAGAGCTGCGAAACAAGCACGGTGAGCAGGCAGGTGGCCAGCAGCAATCCTGCGCTCCACAGCAGATACGCCGGAGTTGATGAGGGATAGAACAGCATGAAGATCTTCAGGCAGATCACCGCGATGATCGAATGATAAATATACATCCCGTAAGAGATCTTCCCGAGGAAATCGAGATACCTGTTCTCCAGCTTCAGCAGGGAAGAGGGATTCGTGGAAATGTTCACAAGGATCACCGCAACAATAACGGAGGTAAGCTCGCTCTTTATCAATTCAAAATACGGTAACCGGATCACATTCAGCAGCAGCACAAGAAAGAAAGAATAACACAGCAGCTGCGTGGCCGGGTGATACGCCAGTTTTATGATGGACCGCTTTCCCTTAAAGATCAGCCAGGCACCCATCCCGCCGATGATCATGGCGGAGAAGCGCGTACGGTCAAGCAATTTGAGCAGCTTATGAGAGCCGAAGCCGCCAATGTTGAATGTAAGGATCCATTTCAGCAGCATGTACAGCAGCAGGCAGGCGCAGAGCATGGCGAATATATTTTTAAAGCGCTTCACCAGGTTGGGCCATACAAGGTAAAATTGCTCCTCCACCGCCACCGACCATAACACATTGGCAAACGTTACGGTTGGAAAATACACGAAGGCCACATTCGCTAAAAAGAACAGGAAGAGCATGAACTTTTCCCAGAAATTGACGCTCACATCCTGGTAAACAGGCACTGTTAAAAAGCTGATATGAGGCAATATGAAAAAGCCGAGGAGCATCAGGATAAAATACAGCGGCCAGATGCGCAGGATCCGCCTGATGTAAAAGTTTTTGATGTTGATCCCCGTTTCCTTTTTTTCTTCCAGCAGCAAATACGTGATGAGGTAACCGCTGAGCACAAAGAACACGGTAACTCCCAGCTGCCCCAGGTGCGAGCTGTAGCTTTCCGGCCAGAGCGTTCTTAGCTTAAAATAGCTTTTGAATAATTCGAGGTGGTCTAAAATAACAAGGAAAACAGCAATGAAGCGAATGCCGTTGAGGCCGGGGAAATAGATCTTCTTGGTGCTCATGCCGCTGCTCAGGGCTTTAATTTACTGAACATTCCTTTTATCCGCTCTGCGCCCCTGAAGCCAAACACGCGAAATAGCACGGCATACGGGGAAAATCCTCCTCCTGCCGAAGGAGTAAAACCTGCTTCAAAATTATCTTTAAAGACAAGCGCTGCACTTTCGAGATCATACTTCGCAAGCGTACGCACCTGCGAAAAAAGATTCTGGTAATAAAAATCCTTCTCCTTTTCGAAATACTCTTTCCTGTTTGTCTTCAGGTAATCGATGATCTCAACCCGCAGTGCAATGTACTGCATCCAGTTCCTTTTCGGGTCGCCCTGAGAGATCTGTCCCGAGGCCCTTTCACGGATCACTGTCAGCGGTACGTTATCATCCGTGATCACTGCACCGTTCTTCAGCAGCCTGAACATCAGGTCGCTTTCCTGCGAGCTCCGGATGTTCTCATTCCAGCCGCCGATGCTTTTCAGCTGAGCCGCATTGAACATATTTGCGCAGGTATTGCCAAGCTTCGTTGTGTATAAGGATTTGAAGGGGTCTTTCGTTCTTATAGTTACGGTTGTTTGTTTTCCGTCTACAGTTTGCCTGATGCAGGCTGCGGCAACAAAGGTAATGTTGCTGTTACCTGAGATAATTCCGAGCTGATGCTTTATTTTTTCCGGCAGTAGCAGGTCGTCCGCATCGAGGAACTGGATCCACGCTCCGGCTGCAGCCGACAAGCCTTTATTACGGGCTGCCGAAGCGCCTTTTTTCAATTCCTGCAGCACGCGCACCTTGCCGGGATGCTTTGCTGCCTGCTCATCGAGGATGGCGGCTGTGCGGTCGGAAGAGTTATTGTCAACACAGATGATCTCGGTCTCCGAATGCGACTGCGACAGCACCGAAGCGATACATTCCTCGATGTATGCTTCAACGTTATAGCAGGGAATAATGACGGAAACAAGCATCTGATTATCTGAAAAGGTCTAAGAAACTCCGTTTGCGCGGCGTGATCGTTTTGCCGGAGAATTCTTCCCAGGCCTGCACCAATTGATCATAGCAACCTTCGAAATCACGCAGGTTAAAATTCCGCCATTTCCCGAAACCAACGAGATAAGCGGAATAGGCGTTCATATCTATGCTCTCGAATTTTCCCGATTGAAGCGGATCGATCTTGCTGGTGATAGTGGTTGGTGAAAGGATCCTTAAATATACAGGATGCTTCTTCGGAACAAAATGGATCTTTTTATCCGCATAATACCGGTGCCATGCCTGGCTGTGGTCCTGGCTGAACAATGGCTGGCCCGAATCGCCATACGCTGCAACAGCATGCTCGTATTTGTGAATGATCGTATTCGGCAGCCAGTCGCGGTGCTGCTGGCTGATAAGCCCCGAGGCAATATCGTAAAAGGTATGGTAAAGGTCGGAGCAGCAGTCGAACTCATGCTTTGCCGCGTATTCCAGCGCATACTGGGAAATAAGGTCGTCGTCGTCGAGACGGATGATGTAATCGGGCTTCACCTCAAGCGATAGCAGGTACTCGTAGGCAACCTTTAATTTATCGCCTTTTGAAACCGCATCCGTTTTTTTAAAGATGATCCTTCCCTGCTTTTTTTCCTCTTCACCGATCAGCAATGCTTCCCAGTTCGAATAGCTTTGTGAGTTCAGGGAATCTTTATACAGGTCAAACAGCGATGCCCTCAGCGGCGACAAAAGGGATTTCGGGGTAAGCGTGGTTATGAACAGGAATTTTTTCATTGAAAATAAATCTTCATGAACTTCAATTACTTCTTATTCATTTCCAGCACACCAATGCCATAACCGCCCTGGTTCTTGTCCTGGATCAGCTCCGTGTATTTGTAATCGTTCTTGATCTCATGCCATAATTTCTCTACGCCGTACACCGGGTTCGGATTATGGGCGATGTCGTGAAACGCGATGATCCCGTTCTCAGAGACCAATTCCCGGTATTGCAGAAAATCCTGCTTTACGCCTTCGTAGGTATGGTCCGCATCAATAAAAAGAAAATCAACCTTTTTACCTGCGAGTAATTTCTTTGCTTTTTCGAGTGTTAAAGGGCTGTGGGAATCTTCCCTCAGCAAATGGATCGTCTGGCCTTTCTTCGCGAACGACTCGTACACAGGGATCTTCCAGCTTGGGTATCCCCTGCCGAACTTGCCATGCGGAAGGTCGATGCTGATAACGGTGGCATCATCCTTTGCAAGGCGGCAGAAGGAAAAAAGCGTTCCGCCGTTTGCCGTGCCGATCTCCAGCACGCATGCCGGCTTTTGCTTGTCAACGATCTTCAGCAGGTTCAGGAACTCTGTTTTCTCCTGCCATGGAATGATGAGTCCGCCAAGGCCTTCCTGCTTTGAGAACATAAAATCGATGATGAACTCCGGTGTGAGGTTATTGGAACGGGTTTTATTTTCCTTTATCAGTTTTTTATAGCCTAAACGGATCAGGATCGGACTGATGATCGGGCTGAGGATTCTTTTATAGAACGGAAGTGTTGGTTTTTGTTGTGGCATGGCCTTGTTTGCTTTATACTTTTTTTGTTTGTGTTTCTTCAGATCAACGCTGTAAGGTAGCTAAAAACTTTGCCGGGTCGCCGGCATCCGCCGACATTTTTTTCAACTGCTCATCGCTCAGCTCCCACCAGCGGCTTTTCAGCAGCTCCGAGCGCAGCGGCTCCTCAAACCTGTAGCGGATCAGCTTTGCGGGCACTCCGCCTACAATCGCATACGGCTCCACATCGGCGCTTACTACGGCACCTGCGGCTATCACAGCGCCGTCGCCTATCTTCACACCTTCAAGGATCACCACATTCGCGGAGATCAGCACATCGTTCCCGATCTCCACCATTGATTTGGTAAGGTCGTCGAACTTGTTTTCCTTCACCCATCCCCTGCGTGTGCCGTACATGATCGGGCTTGTAGACACAATGTTGAGCGGATGGTTCCGCAGCCCGATCTTCACGCCGAATGAAATGCTTGTAAAGCTTCCGATGCTTTTGCATAAGCCGATATAAGTGTTCCCGCCGATGTATACGTTCTTTCCAAGCTCTTTCAGGTGGCGGAGAATGATCACATCCTTGCCGATCGTAACGCCTTCCTTTATTTCAAGCGCGGCAGGCACAATGGATTTTATGCCTGAGTAATTTTTTTTATAGGGATATAAAAACGTAAGACGAAGCGATGTTTTAAAATCGCCCCATTTTGCATACAAGATCTCGAAAAAAAGTCCTATTCCCATTTCAAAAAAAATTCCCATCAGCGTTTTCCTTTACTGATATCAATGATCGTATTATAAAATGCCTGATAATTATTTCTGTTGTAAAAATTCTCTTTCCAGAATTCCCTCACTCCTGCCCTGAATGCTTTTGTATTCTTCTTCTCCCTGAAATCGCGGATCAGCGCTGCTGCTTTTACGGGATCAACTTCCTTCGGGATCAGGATCCCGGTGGTATCATTTACAATTTCCGGGATGCCGTCCACATCGGTGCCCATCAATGGAATGCCGAAGCTGCAAGCCTCTATCAGCGACATGGGCAGGCCTTCCATTTCACTTGCAATAATAAACAAATTAATCGAATGGCTTCCGTAATATTCCAGCACCTCGCTGTTGGAAACATGCCCCTTGAATTCCACGCTTACGTTGGAAGGCAGCGTGGAAGCAAGCGTTTTCACTTCTTCAAATAATTTCCCGTCGCCGAAATGAACCCAGCTTACCGGGATATCAATATTCCTCAGGATCTCCACAATTAAATGAACGCGTTTCAAAGGCATGAGGTTGGAGCAGGAAACTATTTTGAAAGGCGCATGCTCATCGAAAGGGTTCAGTCCGTGATCAGGTACACCGAGGTAGCTGTAAGCGATCTTCTCAGGGAACAGCTTTCTGTTCTTCAGATAATTGTAGCCTTTCTTCGATACGGAAAAAACCCTGTCCACCATTTTCAGCTGGAAGTTACGGAAGGGGATAATGCCCTGCGGCCAGCGGTCCTCATACAGGTCGAAGCCATGAACGCGCGAGATGAAGCTGCGCACAACGCCTTTGCGCTTCAGCATTCCGAGCATGATGGTCCAGTCGTTCAGCCAGTACGAATAAAAAACGGCGTCCTCCAGCTTTTCACGCTTGATGATCGCCTCCAATTGTTCAGCGAGGTAAAGCTTATGCACGAGCGTGTTCTTGAACTTCCGCACATTATCGAGAAAATATTTTTTGGAAGGGGCGGTAACAAATTCCGAAAAAAGGATCTGCGCTATTAAAAAAAAATTGGAAGAGAGGATGCGGGAGCTGTGCTTTTCCCATGCCTGGTCGAGCCTGATGATCTCCGCGTTTGCCGGGATGTTACGTACATGCGGATCGTTGGAGATGGCGGGAAAAATATAGATCTTCTCAAACATTTCCGACATCACGCCGGTTTCCGAATCAATGAATGTTTCTACTTTATTCCCGTAAGGATATCCCGTAGTGAACAGGCAGATCTTCTTTTTTTTTGCGTCCTGCATAAAATGAGCTGCCCGGCCTTAGTTGCTGCCCGCTTGTTTCAGCACCATCACCGATGCCGGGGTTAAATTCAGCTTTTGCTCCATGCCTGCGATGCGCTTCTCGAGCTTCATGTTCTCGGCTTCAAGCCTGCTTACGGTCGCTTTCAGGCGCTCCACCTCTGCGGCTTTTTCCTGCAGCTCTTTTGTTTTGCGCGACAAGGCCTGGATCGCGATCAGGCTGATGCCGTCCATATCGATGGTGGTGATCGTGGTATCGCTTTCGCCGAAGCTGAATGCCTTGTAAAAATCCTGCGCCATCGGGCCGATATGCCTAATGGAAGCCGCCTGTGTTTTATAGTTCCAGGATGTTACTTCAATAAGATCGAGCTTCTTCAAAATGGCATCGCCGCTCTCTTTTTTGAAATGCTCTTTTTTGTTCTTATCGGATACGCTGGCCCAGCTTCCGCCGCCTGCTGGCAAGGAAACGCCCGCTGTCATCGCCGCGTTTGAATAGAAAATAGTTCCGCCCGATGCACGCACCATGAACTGGTTGTCTGCGGTATTCAATGTCATAGAGCTGGCGCCGCCCGAGCCATCGGCATACACGAAGCATCCGGTATGCGCATTGGAGCTGGAGTAATAGCCCATCGCAATAGAGTTACGGCCTGTTGCATCCGTCTGGTTCCCGATGGAGATCGCATATTTTGCAGTGGCTGTGTTATGATAGCCGATCGCGATCGCGAATGAATCCGTTGCCATCGGCGCACGGCCCAGCGCAATTGAATACGGCCCCGATGCCTGCGCTACAGAGCCCATGGCTACCGAAGAAATTCCCGATGCGGTAGCAAGCTCGCAGGCTGCAACCGAGTATTGTCCGCTCGCAATGCTGCCCGATCCGAATGCCGTTGAATAAGCTCCCGATGCTTTTGTATTGTATCCCGATGCAAATGAATAATTGCCGATGTTCACATCATCCCATTGGTTGGAACTTACGCCGCCCGACCTGAACGCCGCTTTTTTCGGGTACCAGATCATGCGTGTGCCTGCGCCGGTTGGCGGCGCCACACCTGTTCCGAATGTGCCTTCCGCAACAAGGCCATCGTTGCCTACGATGTGTAACGTGGCTGTAGGCGTAGATGTGCCGATGCCGATCTTGCCTGCAGATGTGATGCGCATGCGCTCGATGTTGTTTGTGCGGAACGCAAGGTCTTTATTATCGGTGGTACCGAGAAAATTCGAAGTTGGTGTTGTTCCTGTATTCCCGGTAAGGTTCCAGTACGTGTATGAGCTGCCGGTATTAAGCGCATACGTTGCAGTATCACAATAATCGGAATTCACGGAATTCACAGATGTGCCCGCACTCGTTGAATAAAGCGCGGAATCGGCATTGTAAGAGAAGGGAACCGTATCTATTGTCGACAATACATTTGTCGCATACGTAGCGGTATCAGCCGTGTTGGCGTGGTCTGCCGAGCTTGCGTATAACGCTGTATCCGAATCATTGTCCATGGCTGGTACCCAGAGCGAGCCGTTCCATTTCAGCACCGACCCTGTGTTCACACCCACCGTATCCACATCGCTGAGCTGGCTGATGCGTAAAGGCTGGTTCAGGTTGCCGGCGTTACCGGAATACATCGCATACGGCACCGACCAGAACTGGATCGTATCAATATTCACGTAAGAGCTTCCGCCTGTTTCATCCATCGCGATCCTGATGAAATGCGCTGCCGCTCCCCAGTTCACAGCAGCAAATGAAGGCGCTGTTCCCGCACCAGTGGAAGTGCCCTGCCCGACCACCGTATAGAACAAGCCCAGTGCGCTGGTGGTCACAGCATGCACTTCCTCCCACTCCGGTGTGCCGGAAACAGATGTTGCATAGATCCCGACCTTTAAGCTCACCGGCTGGCTCACGATAAGGTTGCCGGATGAGTTGCGGGCCAGGCCCTGGTAAGTGATGCCCTGCGGCACTGTTTGCGCGCTCATTCCCACGTTCAGCAGGAGAAGCAAAAGCCCCAGGATGTATGAATTGTGAAGTGTTTTTTTCATCGCTTAATTTTCGATTAATTTTTATTGAGTGCCGCCTCGATCGCATCCAGCCTGCTGTTCAGCTCTGCTGCATTGTCTATTGCGTTCACTTTGAATTTTAAAGCATCAAGATCAAAGCTTTTATCAAGTGTGCCGATCCTGTTGCTTAAGCCTTTGATCCCCGAGAGGATCACGCCATCCATATCGGTGGTGGTAATGCTGATGTTGTTTTCGCCAACGCTGAACGCGCGGTAAAAATCCTGCGCCATCGGGCCGATGTGGCGGATGCGCTTCGATTGTGCCTTGTATTTCCAGCTGCTGATCCTCAGCTCATCTATTTTATCAAGTATGAATTCATAATCCACCTTTTCAAAATTCTCTTTTTTATTCCTGTCGGATACCGTTGCCCAGCTTCCGCTTCCGGGATTCAATGCTACGCCCATGCTGTTCACCGTATCGGTGTAAAAGATCATCCCGCCCGAAGCCCTTGCCACAAACTGGTGATTTACAGTGGAGTTCACCGTTGTGGCCGAGGAGAAATCCGCAAACACAAATGAGCCTACAAAGTTCGAAGATGCATGATAGCCCATTGCTAACGACCTTGCTCCCGGCGACTTACAGAAGGAACCCAGGCATACGGATGTTCCTCCGCTGGCGATGTTTCCATAGCCTGCTGCAACATCGGCGCCGTTGCTTGCCACATTATTTTTTCCGATCGAGATCGCGCGCTGGTAGGAAGACACGCAGCTGTCGCCCATCGCAATACTGTTCCCGCCGGGATACGGCCCCACGCCCATCGCTTTCGACTGCCTTCCGAAAGCGACCGAATAATCCACCGCCTCGTTATCGCTGCCGGAGCTGAAAGAACATACATTCGATTTGTTATTGTATCCTGCGGCGATGGAGTATCTGCCAACGCTTGCGCTGTCCCATTGCGCGCCGTTTACCGATCCTGCCCTGAATGCACCTTTTGAAGGGTTCCACATAAGGCGTGTTCCGGCGCCCTGCACAGGCGTGTACACGGAGTTAAGAACGCCAATCGCGAACAGCCCTTCATTGCCAAGCAGGCCAAGGCTTGCGCCTGATGAAGAATTGCCGATGGCTAAATTGCCGTTGCTTTTCAAAGTGGCCCTGAGCGCATTGTTCGTGATGAAAGCAACATTGCTGTTATCGTTCGTCCCGATGTAAGAGTTTGTTCCGGTGATGGCATTGCCGTTGATCTTCCAGGCTGTGGGCGGACTTGCCAGCGCATACGTTGCGGTATCGGAATGTACTGAAGTATTGGTTGAAGAGGCATTCTGCGCGCCGCCCGAATAAAGGGCAGAATCGGTAGCGTATGCAAACAGCACGGTATCTGTTGTAAGCGAACCAAAAGTATACAAAGCCGTATCGGCGTCATTTGCATGTGAGGCGTTCAACGCAAACAGCACGGTATCCGAATCATTATCCACACCCGGCATCCAATAGCTGCCGTTCCATTTCAATACTTTGCCTGTGGCAAGTCCCGCCAGGTTCGCATCGTTCATCTGTGCAAGCGAAGCATCCGGGAGCCCCGCCGTTTTCGCTGCATAAAACACGTACGGCACGGAGAACAGCTGGCTGCTGCCCATATCGGTATAGCTGCTTCCGCCTGTAGCATCGGCAGACACTTTCAGAAAATACGAAGCGCTTCCCCAGTTGATCAAACTGAAAGAGCCGAGCGTTCCCGCTCCTGTGCTCGTTCCTGTCCCGATAACCGTTCTCGCTAAACCGTATGCATCCGTTACCAGCGCATGGTCTTCCTGCCATACCAGCGTGCCCGCCGGCGAGCCTGCATACAGCGAAAAGCGGATGCCCACAGCCTGGCTGATCACGGGAAGCCCCGAGCCATTCCGCACTACCGTTTGATAGCTGAAGCCCTGCGGCACATTCTGCGCATACCCGGAAATGCCTGCAAAGCAAAGGATGCAGATGAATGTGAAAATATATTTTGAAAAAAGGCTTTTCATGAACATCAGATTTTAGTGATCCTGAACACCTGGTTAAGCTGGTCTTTATCCGAACGCACGGAGATGAAATAAATCCCGGGGCTGAAGCCTTCAAGGCTTAGCTCATAAGCGCCTTTCCCCGACATGTAAGTGCTTCCCGTTCCCGAGATCAGCTTCTTGCCGGAAAAATCAAATACTTCTATAATGAGCTCTGCGCATTCGCAAGAGCTGATGGTAATGTTAAGGTGTGATGAAACGGGATTTGGAAATGCTTTGCTTTGAATGTCGCGCGGCCTTGTCGGGTCAACATTCACCGATACCTGGTCGTTCTGCACAAAGCCCTGTGTAAGCATGGTGCCGGAAGCTACATAAGTATCGCTCATCAGCTCCCCGATATTGGATTGGATCATCGGCAGGCCGGAGCTCAATGAACCTGCAGAGCTGAAGGCATAGCGCTCTATGCTTTGTGAAAATGCAAAGGCGCTTTTAACTACCAGGAATAGGAAAAGTACAGATCTGCTGCTCATTGTTTCTGATTACGGAAATACATGTTTTACCCTTCCTTCAAAGGTAGGGTTAAATCATGTAAAAACCAAAAAAGGGAATGTGAGGATCTGCGGCAGCTTATTTACCGCTGATGGCCCATTCGGAATTAACGAACACTTTGATATTGTGCGGGTAAATGATGCGGTTGAAATCGGGGTTGTTCATCACTTCAAAATGAACGCAATTCTCTATAATGTCGTACGCATCGCTGTTGCAGCCGGTCCACACGGAGATGAAATACGTATCGGGAACGAACAGCACTGACGATAATTTTATTCTCAGCGTGATCGTATCGAAATCATAGGGAATGGAAAAATCATTGTCCATGTTCTGCACATGCGTGATCGCCTCGCCCATCGCATTCCTGATCGTAAAGGAAACATCCACGCTCTTTACTTCCGCTTTTCTTTCGAGCACCGCGTTCAGGTAAATGTCGGAGCCCATGATCATGGAATCCGCTTTGTTGCCGCTGGCATCCGTCAGGTAAAAATCGCTGAACAGCACCGACTTGTTTCCTCTTCGCGCATGGTTGCCGCTGGAGAAAGAGCCCTGCTTTGCAATGCCGATGTAATGGTTCACCACTTTGTCGATCGGCCCTTCCATCGCCAGCTGGCCGTTGGAGATCAAAATCCCCTTAGTGCACAGCTGCTGCATTGCGTTCATGTTGTGGCTCACAAACAACACCGTTCTCCCCTGCTCGGAAACATCCTTCATTTTGCCAAGGCATTTTTTCTGGAATTCAAGATCGCCCACTGCAAGCACCTCATCCACGATCAGTATTTCCGGTTCGAGGTGCGCTGCAACCGCAAAGCCCAAACGGACCATCATTCCTGATGAGTAGCGCTTCACCGGCGTGTCGATGTATTTATCAACGCCCGAAAATTCAACGATCTCGTCGAACTTGCTTCTGATCTCGGATTTGGTCATGCCGAGAATGGCGCCGTTCAGAAATATGTTTTCCCGGCCTGTAAGCTCGGGGTGAAATCCTGTGCCCACTTCCAGCAGTGCCGCTATCCTTCCTTTCACTTTCACGCTGCCCACTGTAGGCGAGGTGATCTGCGACAGCACTTTCAGCAAGGTCGATTTTCCTGCGCCGTTCTTCCCGATAATGCCTAATACTTCTCCCTGGTTCACCTGAAAATTAATATCCTGCAATGCCCATACAATGTTGCTTCCGCCCTTCTGCGTCCTGTCGTTCACAACGCCTATTTTCAGGTACGGATCTTCCTTCCCCCTGATCTTGTGCCAGGTGCGGTTCAGGTCATGCGACAGCGTGCCCGTACCGATCTGCCCGAGGCGGTATTGCTTTCCTAAATTCTCAACTTTTATAACTGTAACCGGCATTTTAAAATTTCAAATTGATTGCGATCCGCTTAAACGGTATCCATAAAGCTTTTTTCCACCTTGTTAAAGATGAACAAGCCGATAAACAAAATGATGAGCAGCGAAATAAAATTGTACAGGAGATATACAGGCTCGTACACACCTTTTCCTAAAAAGCTGTATTTGAATGTTTCAATGATGCTGGTCATCGGGTTCATCAGGAACACCCACCTGTAATGTTCCGGAACTCTTGAAAGCGGGATCACAACGGAGGAAGCGTACATCAATAACTGAACACCGAACTGGATCAGGAATTTAAGATCCCGGTATTTTGTAGTAAGCGATGAAATGATCAATCCTGCAGCGAAGCCGTGCCCTGCCATAAGCAGTAACAATAATGGAAGAAGCAGCAGGGTTGAATTTAAGTGCACTGGCTTGCCTGTTGCGTATGCGTATAGCCAGAATGAGATCAGGAGCAACAACTGAATCCCGAAGCGGATGATGTTCGAAACCACAATGGAAAGCGGCACGATGAGCCGTGGAAAATACACCTTGCCGAAAATGTTTGCGTTGGCGGTGAATGTTTCCGATGTCTTCATAAGGCATTCCGCAAAATAATTCCAGAGCACGATCCCCGACATGTAAAACAGGATCGGCGGAAGCCCGTCAGTCGACATTTTACCAAAAAATGTAAAAATGATATAGTAGGTAAGCGTGGTGAGGATCGGCTGGATGATGAACCAGATCGGGCCGAGGATCGTCTGCTTGTAAACCGAAACAAAATCGCGCCTTACAAACAGCATCAGCAGGTCGCGGTAGCGCCACAGCGATTTCAGATCGATGCTGAACATCGACTGCTTCGGCTTTATGACAAGGTCCCAGTTTTCTTTTTCTTCGTTCATTTATTCTAAAAATAGCTCAGCACAAATTCCCTTATGTTTTATTCTCATGCGGCATTTTTGTATGCGTTGTTTCCTTGCCCAGGAATTTCGCCAGCTTCACAAATGCATCCTCATCCGAAACTCTCATGATCAGTATGTCTGCCGGCCGGTCCTTGAAATAATCGAGCACAAAAGCGCGGTGCTTCCGGTAATCCGCCAGCCCTTTTTCAAGGTCGGGATATTTTCCCGTTTGCTTGAAGGTCCAGTTGTTCAGTGATTTCAGCCACGATTCCTCATCCCGTTCGAGGTATACGAATTTGCTGCGCGGAAATACTTTATCCAGCAGGGGGATCATGTCCTCCTTCAGCCAGGGCGCATCATCAAATGAATCGAATTTTGTGGCGTGCTCCAGTACCTTAAAAAAATTCTTGTTGGCATAATGCCCTCTCCAGAGCTTTCTGTCGAAAGAGCGGTTCCGGTAGCCGAGCAGCTCAAATGCCTTTCCGCAGGAGCTGGTGCCGGTCTTGTAATAGCCGATGCAAAACACCTTTTCCGAATACCGGGGCTTTCTTAATGCGGTCTTTAAATCAAAAAGTATATGCCTGATCTTTGTTCTCATAATGAAAATGTGCCTGGCGCAGCGTACAAATTAAGCGGACAGGGTTTATTTCTTTTTCGGGCTTCCGCCATAGCCATACGTGTTGCCGTAGCCATATCCATAACCATAGCCGTATCCATAACCGTAATTATAGTAATACCTCGAGCGACTGCGTTTCACACCGTTGAGAATAAATCCGATGTTCGAAAGCTTGTTCACATCCGAGATCTCGTGAACCACATTCACGATGTGCTTTTTCGCAAACTTGGCATTGAGCACGAACAGGGAAATGTTCACATTCTTCATCAGCACCAGTGCATCGGTGATCAGGCCGATCGGCGCAGTATCCACGATCACATACTCGAAGTTGGCCCTGCCGTAATCAAAAATATCCTGCAGGTGCTTGCTCAGGATCAGCTCTGAAGCATTCGGAGGCGTTGGCCCGGATAAGATCACCGAAAGGTTCTCCACCGACGTTTCAAGGATCGCATCCTTCACCTGCGTTTTACCGATCAGGATGGTGCTTACGCCTACATCCGACGACATTTTCAGCGCATGCTGGATCTTCGGCTTGTGCAGGTCCAGCTCAATGAGCAGGATGCGCTTGTTGGCCTTTGCAAGAATAGTGGCAAGGTTCACCGAGCAGAATGTTTTTCCTTCGCCGGGATTATACGAAGTGATCAGCACCACTTTGGATGCCGCTTCATTTGCAAAATATTCGAGGTTGTTGCGGATCGCCCTGAAGCTTTCCGTGATCGGCGCTTTTACATCCTTGTCAACAATAAGGTAGTTCTCGGCAGCTTCCGACGACTGGATGATCTCGCCCAGGATCGGCAGATGCGTCAGGCGTTTCAGCTCTTCCGCGCTTTCTATCGTGGAGAACACGGCTGTCCTGAAATACACCACCACGAGGCTTAAAATGATCCCCACAGTAAGGAAATAATACAGGATCTTCCGCTTGTTCGGCTTCACGATCCCTACGGAATGCGCTGTTTCAATGATGCTCGTCTGCGGCAGGATCCCTGCACGGGCGATCACCGTATTTGCACGGTTCTGCAGTAAATATTCATACAGCTTTTGGTTCACATCCACCTTGCGCTGGATCGCCAGCAGGTCGCGCTGCGTTTTAGGGATGCCTTTGATGATCCCCTTGTAATCCATGATCTGCCTGTTAATATCATTGATCCGCAGCTGGAGCCCGTTCTTGGAGTTCGCAATGTAGATCAGCATGTTCTTCTTCTGGAGGTCGATCGTCTGGTCCAGCTCGCTGATGTTCTTATTCTGCTCCGTTGAGTTGAACAGCCTTGCATTCCTGTCCATCTGCATAGAGTACAGGTTGTTCAGGGCGGTCCTTAAATAATCATCCCCGTCGGCTATATAAAACGACGGCGGCAATAATTTATCCTCTTTGGAATTGCCGATGGTAAGAATGTATTTTTCGAGCGCATCCAGCGATTGCGACCAAAGCTCAAGCTCGCGCTTCTTGGCATCGTTGGCAACCACCTGGTCAAAATACTGGTCCTCCTGCCGCGGAAGGTCAAGGATCTCCTTGTTGGATTTAAAGCCTTCGAGATCGTCCTCTATCGATTTCAGCTCCAGCGTTACGCCGGCCAGCTGCTTGTCGATGTTCTCGAGGGTGTTCTGGTTGATCGTATACTGTGCCTGCGAAGTGTAATCGATGTATACTTTCGACAGTGTATCGAGAAACGTGATGGCACGGCTCGGGATCTGGTCCTCCAGCGAAAGCTCAAGGATGGTAGTGCTTTCAAGGTTCTCGATCGACAAGGCATTCTTGAAGGTGGCTACGAGGTTATCCGTATCATGGATCTTCACGAGGTAGTCGATGCTCTTTAAGGTCTGGATCGTCTGGTCGTTGATATTCTCATTTTTCACCACTGTTAATACAAAATCGGGATCAATGATCTCCTTATTGAATAGGAACGTTTTGGTGATCTCCTCGCCCGCCTTGATATAGGCGATCTGGAAGCGGTTCTTGTCGAGCACCTTGAATTTAAGGGCCTGCTCGTAAAGGCTGTAATTGAGCTGCTTTACGTTGAACTCAAACGGCATCGACTGGTAAACCTCCGTGGTTTTGAGCCTTCCCACAATAAAGTACGACACATTGAGCTTCAGCTTCGATAAGGTTTTTTCTACGATATCATTGGAGGTAAGCACCCTGATCTGGTTGACATTGTCCTGGTACGCATTGTAATATCCGAGGCCTTTGTAAAGCTGCGTCTGGTAATCGTAGGTCTCGTTCGTTTTAAGGAGGATCTGCGATTTGGCTGCATAAATATCGGGCAGCTTATAGGTAAAGAAGTAGGAAAGGATGCCGGCTAAGAAAACAAAGGAGAATATGATGTACCAATTCCTGGCGAAGACCTTGAAGAAGTTCCTAAGGTCATCTACCTCAATTATGTTGGTTTTTTTCTTATCGGACATACGTGCTTATAAAAATCACGCAAATATAGAAAATTAAAACGTATCCGCCGCCGCTTGTTGCTTTCCGGGAGGAAACATACTTTTGTTAATAACCGCCCGAAACTTTTTAGCGGGAACACCGTATGCGGATACGGAACTATTTGCCGGAACCTCCTGCTGCTCAGCGCAACTATTCTTTTCTGGGAAATTACACCCATGTAAGAAAATTCGCGTCTTTGTATAAAATTGTTTCAGTAAAAGATGTATCTTTACCATACTAATTTTGAGAATCATGAAAATATTTACAAAAGCCCTCTTTACCCTTTGTATTGTAACGCTGGCAAGCACATTCAAATCATATAGCGTAAATTACGTATCCGCTGTGGCAGGCCCTGCCGACTGGAACGTAAACACAACCTGGTCGCCGGTAGGGATCCCTACCTCTTCGGATAATGTCACTGTATTGGCCGGACACCAGGTGAACATCAGCACCGCCAGCAACGTTTGCCGGAACCTCACTGTTTCAGGCACTCTTAACTGGACCGCCAACGTGGCTATTGTAGTTTACGGGGATTATTCTGTAACTGCAACCGGAACAGAATCGGCGCCAGTATTCGGAAAGATCACCTTCAACCCTCCGGGAACAACCCTGAACATTGCAGGAACATCATCTCCAAAGCTTTACTATAACTTTAACTCCAACAGGACCCTTACCGGAACGTTCAATAAAACCAGCGCGTTTACCCAAATCGCTGCGAGCAAAACCGTTACGAACATGGGCACCTACATTATGGGTAACATCACTGCCAGTGCGGGATCTGTATGGATCAATGGAACTAACTCTTCCCTTTCACTGAGGCTTGTCGGCTTTATGTCCGGACACGTGTTTACCGCTAATGCAACAGGCAACACGGTGATCCTCACGTATGCTACAGGTGCAATTCCAACAACTACTTCCGGTTATTATAACCTCACGCTTTCCTCTGCCACGGCAGGAACCAAAACATTGCCGTCGAACACTGTTATAGCACACAATCTTACCATGAACGCCAACAACCACCTCAACTCAAATAATTTCGACCTGAGCGTTGGCGGTAACTGGGTAAGCAATGCAACCTTCACGGCGAGCGTTGGCAAAACAGTAACATTCAACGGAACTTCAGCGCAGACTGTTTCCAACACACTGGGAACAACCACCTTCAAACGCCTTGCTGTTAACAACAACATGGGTGTTACACTCACAACCGGCACCTACATCCTGGATGAAGTGCTCACCATCAGCAACGGTACGTTCAATACCGGCGGCAGGAGCTTCACAATGACCTCCACTGCAACGCAAACCGCCCGCATTGCACCAATCACAGGCTCTGGCGCTATTGCAGGCAACTTCACCATCCAGCGCTTCATCACCACCCGCGATTCAACATGGTCCGACCTTTCCTCACCTGTTCAGAATTCCACTTTTGTGGATTGGGACAATGAGCTGCCGGCCATCTATTACGGACAATATCCTACACAATACACCTACGATGAGGCTGCCGATGATTTCAGCCCGGTACAGTCTTCCGGAACGGCTTTAACACCGGGACAAGGCTTTGAAGTGTTCTTAACAGGCGATTTCAGCTACGGCAACCTTCCGAACACAACCATCAATACCATTGGTGTTCCGAACCAGTCGGACCAGGACCTTACCGGCCTCATCTCCTTTAACGGAGCTGGTTCCAACCTGGTAGGAAATCCATTCGCATCCAGCATCGCCTGGAGCTCGGTATTCGCTGCGTCCAGCGGGATCCTGAACACCTACGATATGTATGATTACACGGCGGGCAACTATACAACCTTCGGCCTTGGCACCGAGATCGGCTCCACACAAGGATTCTGGGTATACACCACCACTCCGGCTGCTACCCTTTTAATTCCTGAAAGCGCGAAAACAACCTCTTCCAACAGCTCGATCAGGTCTGCCATCAACGAATCTTATTTTACACTTCGCTTATCCGGCAACGATCAGGGCAACCACTTTTTCCATGTATTGAAAGTGAATACCGACGAAGCTTCTTCTGACGGCTGGGACAACAACGACCATCCTTACAGGAAAAGCCCGAACAAGCTGGCTCCTTCCATGTACACATTCATTGACGGCAAAAAAGCAGTGATCAGCTCGTTCAGCCCTTCTGATGATAATTTCTCAATGCCGGTTGCTGTAAATGCAGGAACCAACGGTTACTACAAAATTGAAGCGGCAGGATTTGAGAACGTAAGCGATTACTCCTGCATTAAGCTGGAAGATAAACTGCTGAACAAAATGTTCGACCTTACTTCCGGTGAAGCTTATTCTTTCCAGATGAGCACCGGCGATAATGCCGACCGCTTTGTGCTGCACTTCAGCAAATCCGGAAGCTGCAAATCATTTGTGGCCGACAACACCATCGGCACCAGCCTTGAATCACAGGTAACCGTATTGCCTACTTCTGAAGGAAATTCCATCACCTTTAACATGGCCGAAGCAACACCTGTAACTGTAACCGTTACAAATGTGCTCGGACAGGATGTGGTTGAGAAAAGCTCGGTAATGGCAGCATCACAAACCATGAATGTGGCTGTGCCGCAGGATTTTTCAGGAATGTACATCCTGAAGATCGAATCTTCCCAGGGCGTGATCACTAAAAAGTATGTAAGAAAATAATTTTCGGAGAATAAATAATTAATTATAAATTTGCCAAAAGCACATTCAACATGACCCTTAAGAAATTAATATTAACCCTCATTATACTCATCTCCCCATTCCTGGCGAGCGAATCGATGGCTGCAGGTATGGGTATGGGGCCACCACCACCCTGCGGAGGGCCCTTTCCGCCATGCCCTATCCCACTGGACAATGGCGTGCTGTTCCTCCTCCTTGCCGGAATGGCTTATGGTGGATATAAGATCTATAACTCTTTCAAAAAAAATCCCGCTTAAACGGGATTTTTTTATGCTCCTTTGCTACCTATGCGCTTCGATTTTCTGAAAAACCCGATCACACGCTTTTTACTCAGGGTGCTCTGCTTCTACCTTGTATGGTACCTTGTTTATAACCTGTGGCTGCATCCTGCGCAAACAGTCGACCTCTGGGTGATCGACATTACCGTGGCTGCCAGCAAATGGCTGCTGGAAGCATTCGGGTATCTTGTGTTCACCGGCTCCGACCGGCTCATCGGTGTGGATGGCACCGGCGGCTTATGGATCGGCGACAACTGCAACGGCATCGCGCTTTTTGCATTATTCGCGGGCTTCATACTGGCTTACCCGGGCAACTGGAAAAAAAAGCTGTTCTATATCCCCCTTGGCATCCTCCTGATCCAGCTGCTGAACATTGCAAGAGTGGTAGCGCTTGCCATCCTCGATACGCATTCCCGCGCATGGACGGAGTTCAACCATACCTACACCTTTACCATCGTTATCTACGGATGTATCTTCCTGCTCTGGATGCTGTGGACCAATAAGATCTCGGATGAGGGGCTAACACAAATAAAAAAGGAAGGCTAAAATATTGCCTTCCTTTTCTGTATGTATCAATTTCTTTACGACCGCACTACTTTCTTTACCACCATTACTCCATTTCCTGACCTGATCTTAATAAAATAAACGCCTTTCGATTTGCTTGAGAAATCATAGCTGATGCTGTTCCTGTAAACGCTTGCTGTGCGCCTCTCAAACACCTGCTGGCCTAATGAGTTCATCACTTCAACGCTCACATCGGCGCTGCTTTCCAGGTTGAACAGCACCTGAATGGTTGTTTCATTTGTACCGATCGAGATGCCTTCATTAAAGTTCTGTTCACCAATACCTGTCGGGGTTGGAGGTAACGAAGAGATCACAACGATCACCTGCGTTACCGTATCCGTGCAGTTTCCATCCGATACGATCATTGTTACGGTATACACTCCCTCCTCCTTATAGTAATAGGATGGATTTTCTGAATAATCCGCTGTTGTGCCGTCACCGAAATTCCAGGTAAAGGAAGTGCCGCCGGCCGATGTATTGGTAAAGGCCACAGGAATGCCGCTTGCCAGGTCTACCGTATCGTAATTCACGGTAAAGCCGCCCAGCAGGGATGAGCCCTGCGCCACGGTATATGTATTCTCCTGGATGCAGCCGGTGCTGTCTGTTACATCGAGTATATAAACGCCCGGTGCAATGTTGGTGTTATCTGCCGTAGTAACGCCGTTCGACCAGCTGTAAGAATATGGTGGAACACCTCCGCTTGCAGAAACAAGGAGAATGCCTCCGTCAGGACTTCCTGAACAGCTTCCGTCCACAGTATTTGTCACCACGTCTATCGAATCCGCACCCGTTACTTCCACAAGGCCGTTCATTACATTGCATAATCCGGGATTGCCTGAAATGGTAACGGTATAAACTCCCGCAGAGATATTGCTCAGCGTATCAGGGCCATTCAGGCCTGTATGCGTTTGCACAACGGTTCCGGAAGCATCCTGCCATGTATAGTCCCATGGGCCGGAGCCATTACCTGTTGCGCTTGCCATCCCGTTAGGATTGCCGCTGCAGGAAGAGGGCGCAGAAGCCGTTTGAACCGGCTGGCTGATATTGATCACAAAGCGCGGATACAGTGTTGTATCCATAATGTAAAATGAATAGGTGGAAGTGGTCCGCAAGTCTGTTTGCGTACCTGTAAGCAGATCCTGCATTACGATGCAGGCGCCTGCAGGAAGCCTGCTGAGGCTGTCGAGATGGATCGTATATGTTCCGCTCACGCCTACCCGTACATTCACCGGGATCGAGAGGTTGCTGAGCAGAGGATATGTATTTACCGACAGGTTCACCGTATCGAGCACAGTTGCTATTCCCGGAACATCAGGGTTAAAGCTGAAAAACTTCATCGCATCATACGAAAGGTCAAAATTGTTGCTTGCCCCTCCATTGAAGTGGATCACCGTTTCATCCGTATAGCCGTTCCCGCTGAGGTTAAGCCTGAGAAGATCGTCTGACGAAGCGGATGATGCGCGGATGAACAAGCCATCGGTAGCGTCTTTCGCAGTTTCAGTAAGCTTCAGCACAGGGCCTGCCGCATACGACTGTACAAGGAATGCCTGTGATGAAGCAATGTAATTGGAGCCGCCGTTAATGCCGATCCCGCCAACATAGCTCGTATACTGGTCAAGTGTAGGGCTGTACATGTAGATCGCATCATTGATGTTCGTTTTGGTCCAGCCGGCTGCATCCCAGTCGATGGTTGAGGGATAAGGATTTGAGATCAGGTTCCAGCCGTCTTCAATAGCCGGCTCATAAGGATCATCGTTATAGGTTACAGGGAACGTCTGCAGGTTTTTCAGGATCGGGCCGGTAACATCAACAGTTACAGGCGTACCTACAATATACGCCCAGTAGCCTTTTCGGTCGGCAATAGGGTTTGTGATATTTGTAGGCGATACATATCCGTCGTCATAAATGCCCGGCAATGCTTCATTGTAGCTTACAATGGAAGGGTTCGGCGAAGGAGGATAAGCAGATCCCGGGAATCCGCCGGTTGGAAAATCATCGTCCCATTGTGCCAGCGTTGCGCCGCTAACAGGCGCGCAGAGAAACATCCAGCCATCGGTACCGCCGGGAATATAACGCTGCATGGTCACATTCCCCGTCACATCGGCTCCGGCTGCGAGCGCTGCAACCCTTGCGGTTCCGCTTGCATCGGAGATCAGCGTTAAGTTGCTGCCCGTGGCAAGCGTGCCGGAAATAACATTCACGGTGCCGGTCACATGTGTGCTGTTGCCCATGGTTACGGTCGCTCCTGCCCTGTTCAGGGAAATTGAATTAATAATATTGGTTGTTCCCGGGCTCGACTGGTCCATGTTAAATGTACCGCCTGTACCAGCGCCAATGATCGTCAGCGATGAGGTAAGCGAGCCGGTCATTACTCCCGTGCCTGCGAAAGTTCCCGAAACGCTCAGGTCGTTGTTGTTCAGATCCAGCACTGTGCCGGCGCCAAGCGTTAGGTTTTTACATGCAGCGCCGCCTGTAAGCATTGGTGAAAAAGGTGTTCCGCTTGTAACGGAAACATTTGTGGTTGCCGCAGGCACTCCGCCGCACCAGTTCAGAGGGTCGTCCCAGTCGTTGGAGATCGCTCCCAGCCATGTTCCCGCTACAGTGATCACTTGGGTGATCGCGTTGCTGGTGGCAGGGCTTCCGGTTGCACAGGTTGCATTCGATGTAAGCACACAGGTGATCACATCCCCGTTGTTCATAGATGAGCTTGTATAGGTTGATGCGTTGATCCCCACATTGCCGCCGTTCACCTTCCATTGGTATGCAGGTGTGGTGCCGCCGTTCACAGGCGCTGCCGTATAGGTGATGCTTGTTCCTGCACAGGCCGATCCCGAAGGGCTTGCCGAAATGCTTACGCTTACCGGCAGGTTCGGGTTCACCGTCATGTTAATTGCAGGTGAAGTTGCCGGGTTGCCGGTTGCGCACACTGCATTGGAGGTGAGCACGCAGGTAACTATGTCGCCGTTTGCAAGCGCCGCATTCGAATAAGTGGTGGAATTGATCCCGACATTCGCGCCATTCAGCTTCCATTGATATACGGGAGCCCCGCCCCCATTGGTTGGTGTTGCCGTGAATGTTACATTGGTGCCGGCGCAAATAGTGGATGAAGGGCTTGCTGAAACGGAAATGCTCACGGGCGAGCCCGGTGTAACCGTCATTGTAATGCTGTTGGATGTGGCCGGGCTGCCGGTTGTGCAGGCCGCCGAAGAGGTAAGCACGCAGGTCACAATATTTCCGTTGGCAAGCGTGGTGCTGGTGTAAGTAGGTGAATTGGTGCCCACATTCGCGCCGTTCACTTTCCACTGGTAGGCAGGAGTAGTGCCGCCGTTGGTTGGTGTTGCCGTAAATGTTACGCTGGTTCCTGCGCAGATCGTTCCGGCCGGACTTGCACTAATAGATACGCTTACAGGCACATTCGGGTTCACCGTCATGGTGATCGCATTGGAAGTGGCCGGACTGCCGGTTCCACAGGAAGCAACGGAAGTCATTACGCAGGTCACCACATTCCCGTTGGCAAGCGCGGCATTGGTGTAGGTAGGTGAATTAACGCCAACGTTGGCGCCGTTCAGCTTCCACTGGTAAACAGGGCTTGTGCCGCCGTTCACAGGCACTGCGGTAAACGTTACGCTGGTTCCTGCGCAGATCACATTTGAAGGGCTTGCAGAAATGGAAACGCTGACAGGGATCGATGAATTCACGATAATGGTAATGGCATTGGACGTAGCCGGCGAGCCTGTAGCGCAAAGCGCATTAGAGGTAAGCACGCAGGTGATCACATTTCCGTTGGTAAGCGTGCTGCTGGTGTATGTGCTCGACGTAGCCCCGCCGATATTCACGCCATTCTTTTTCCATTGATAAGCTGGCGTGGTTCCGCCGTTGGTGGGCGTTGCGGTAAAGGTTACGGATGTTCCCGGGCAAATGGTTGTGGAGCTTGCCGAAATACTTACGCTTACCGGCAGGTTCGGGTTCACCGTCATGGTAATAGAGTTGGATGTGGCCGGGCTTCCCGTTACACAAGCCGCGTTCGAGGTCATTACGCAGGTCACCACGTTTCCGCTGGCAAGTGTGGTGGTGGTAAAAGTCGGTGAGTTAAGGCCCGCATTCACGCCATTCACTTTCCACTGGTAAACCGGGGTTGTTCCTCCATTGGTGGGCGTTGCCGTAAAGGTAACGCTGGTTCCCGCACATATTGTAGTGGCGCTTGCGCTGATGGAAACGCTTGCTGCAACGCTCGGCGTAACTGTTAAAATAGCATTCGTGGAAGTTACGCTGCTTCCGCAGGATGCGCTTACAATGCACCTGTACTGATAGGTATTCAAAGGTGTTGTGGCATTGGTCAGCGTTAAGGTGGCTGTTGTAACCCCTGAATAGATGCCACCGTTGGCAAGGTTTACAAACCCGCCGCCGTTGTTCTGTTGCCACTGGTACGTTAAGCTTGTTCCGGTTGCAGCCACGCTGAATGTTGCTACGGTATTATTGCAAACCGTAACGCTTGCGGGCTGAGTGGTGATCACCGGTAATTTCTTTTCAGCCACCTGCAGGTCGCCGATGAGCGTAATGCCTGTTGCCTGGTTGGAGGTGGCTGTTACCGTGCCCTGCGTAAGCATGGTCCATGCGCCGGCATTGTATACCGACATGAAATAATTCGCCGGTACCGAGCCTGCATCCGCATCCGTTGGAACACCAAGGAAATTACAGGTTGCGGAATAGCTGGTGAAGGTGGTTCCCGCATTGCTGAGCTGCCAGTAGTGGTTCACGCTCTTCGCAGGATCGAGACAGGATGTGGCAATATTCGGATGGTCGCCGTTGTTTACTTTTGCCGTCACATTTCCGGCAACGCTTACACTTGCAAAATTAAGGCTAACGGGCAGATAATCGCTGGAGCCGGATCCGATCTCGTACGTTCGTGCAACATTGGTTCCTGTAGCTACATTCTTCTGGAGGAATCCGTTCACAAAGCGCCCGGTGGCCGCACCTGTTACAGAACCTGTTGCTGTGATGATCACATTGTTGACGCCTGTATTGATAACGCCCGCAGTAAAGTTCAGCACGCCTGCAACGCTTGTATTGAGCGCTAGCGTAACGCCCGTGGCATCGCTGATCGTAAGGTTGCGGTATGCGGTAACCACCGATCCGCCAATAGTTTGCGGGCTTGTGCCGTTAAAGGTCACCGTTCCGGTACCCGGTGTAAACGTGCTGTTGTTCGTCCAGTTGCCGCCGAGTGAAATGCCAAGGTTATTCGCGTTGAGCACACCCAGCAAAATGTTTACATTCTGTGTCACCGTTAACGGATTGGTGGTGATCATGCAGGTTGCATTGCTGCTGTTCACCGTTAAATTTCCAACGCGTGAGCTGCTGTTCACATTCATGACCTGTGCCGCCGGTGTGGAAGCATTCCCGATCTGCAATGTACCGCCGGTAACAGCGCTGTTGCTCACGCCCGTAATGGTACAGCCGAGGTTCTGCGGGCCTGCGCCTCCTTCTCTTTCAATAATGATGGTTCCGCCCGACATGTTATACGTTGAGCCTACACCGTCGATCTGGAAAGGAGCAATAGTGGTTGATGTGGATCCAATGGTTGGTAACGTAAGCGTTCCGCCCGAAATGGTGAATTTCGACAGCGTATTGATATTTGCGGAATAATAGCAGCCTGCAATTCTTGTCACGCCGGCAAACACCTGGAACACGCCTCCGTTGGAAGCCACATTCTGGTTGACGGCGGTCCCTACATTCAGGTTCCCGTTGGTAACGATCAGGTTTCCGTAAAGGTCGATCCCGTTGCTGAAATTAACGGTTGCCAGGGCGCTGTTCAGGGTGATCCCCGCCGTATTCGGAATAACTGCCAGTGCAGTATAAGGAGTAATGGTTACAGCATTTACTGTCGACAGCTTGAACGTTCCGTTTGTAAGCGTAAGGAAGTTGTTTGCCGCGGTGAAATTACTGGAAGTGACATTCAGCGTATTGTTAATAGAGGCTCCCATGTTCAGGATCACCTTGTTGTAATTATTGGTAGCCCCCGTTCCGCTCAGCGTGGCGTTGCCGTTCTTAGTGAATGTTACATTACACAGGTTGGTCCCTGAAAAAAAGTTAAGCGTTCCGTTATTGGTAAGGTTCCCGGCTGCAAGCAAGCTGTGTGTCGCCACCGAAGCAGCATTTACGCGGAAGATGGCGCCCGCATTCACCGTAATATTCCCCTTAACATTCAGGGTCCGCACGGTGGCGTTATTCCCCATCTGCAGGATGCCGGAAGCTCCCTGGCCCACAGTAAGATTGTTGCAGTTGCCATTCACATCCAGGGTTACGGTATGCGTGTTCGCAATGGTTACGTTATCAGAAATTGCAGGCACGCAGGCACAGTTCCAGGTGGCAGGATTGCTCCAGTTCCCTGTAGCGATGGAGATCACTGTTCCCGCGGCGGCTGTGGTTTGCGAAGCTGTAACAAAATTGCTCAATGCGCCTTCCGTTACTGAATACACGCGCCAGTAATAAAGCGTTCCCGGCGACAACCCCGTTGAGGCGAATGTAGTAGCATTGGCTGCGGTCTGCGTTACAAAGCTAAAATTGACATTATCCGTTGAATTGTAAAGCACATAGCCAACCTCGTTGCTGCACCAGTTGGTCCAGTTCACATTCATCGATGTTTGTGTAACGCCAGTGAATGTTACTGCACCCGATGCTGCAGGCGTTGTAAGAGGAGGCGTAAAAGAGATCTTCGAATTGGAAGCAGGCAATGTCACCAGCGCGTTCTGCTCGCCGTTATTAAAAGTATTTGTATTCGCCGTCTGCTGGCATTTCAGCTGCGCTGCAGTAGCGGCATTGCTCAGCACAGCAGCGTTGATCCCGCAGGTGTATGAAAATGTATGCGTTCCCGAAACCATGGTCCCGTATATAAATTCAATCACACCGGTGGTTTCATACAGCTTTACCTGGAAATTTATATTTGGCGTGGTGTTAAGGTATACAGCCATGTTGATCCATTCCACCGTAAGCACGCGGTTGGGGGCAGCTCCCGTCACCAAATACTTGATGCTGTTACCAAGGGCGGAAGTACCACCCTGTGCGGTCATGTCGTCGTAAAACGGAGCGAGCGCCAGCCAGGTTCCCGAGCCGTTGGAAGTGAACGCAGTATTGTTGTAGCTGTAAGGGCCGGCTGTAGGGCCGCCATTGAGTGCGCTTGAGGAAAAATCGATAAAGCCGTTCGTGGAAACGCTGAACTGGGTGTAGCGTGCACCATTGTACCAGAAATCGAAGCCGATGTCGGTTGCATTGCTCCGGTTGTCATCCTGTGAAAAGCCTGCATTGTTCCTCCAGCTGTCGATAGCGTTCCCTGTTGCAGCAATGGAGCTATAGGCGATCCCGGTAGTACGTACTGTGGTATAATTGGCGATGCTCTGCGCGCTGGCGCTGAAAATGCTGATTAAAAAGGAAATAAGAAAGGCAGAGTAATTTCTTAATTTCATGTTGGAATGCGGGAGCTATTTTTTATATATGCATAAATATAGTAAAAGCTTGACGATCAGCATTAATTTTTCGACCAATTAAGGCTTTACCACGATATAAGCAAAAGATTTTTCAGGTACGTATAAATAGCCCCCAAGGTTACATGCCGGCTTTCGGGGATTGATTATCGGCAAACTGACAAAATATTCCCGTTTAAATTTTTTTAAAGTATTTTCGTACTGTTATGTCAAGAATAAAGAGGCTCTCCTTTTATTTGCTCATCATTGCCCTGCTGCTGGTTACAGGCTTCTACAGGGATTTTGTATTTAAAAGCATCAATGCCCTGCTGCAGGCATGGGACGCCAATGTTGACTATTACCTGCCCCCTTCCCTTCAATTTTTTGAGAATTATGAATACGACACCCTCCTGCGGATCAAATGGGTCCTGACCTTCGCATTCAGCTTCGTATACCTGCTCATCTCCATTGTCACCATCCGGTTCATTTTCGGAAAAAGAAGGCTTATGCTTATTACGGCATGGGCTTATGCAGGCATCATGGCGCTTTCCGGCGCCTTTATGCTTACCGGGATCATTTTCAGCTCAGCCTCGGAGAAGATGTATGAATTTGCACGGTACTTTATGGGAATGGCGCAGTCGCCGCTCATCCTCATGATCCTTATCCCGGTATTTAAGCTCGCTGAAAAAGAAAATACAGGCGCTGCAAAGTAATTAGAAAGAAACCTTACTTTTGTCATTCTAAAAAACCAAAGAAAATGAAAAAAGACACCACCATTTTTGACCTGATCAACGAAGAGAAAAAACGCCAGACAGTTGGCATAGAGCTGATCGCCTCCGAAAATTATGTGAGCGACCAGGTGATGAAAGCAATGGGTTCGGTGCTTACCAATAAATATGCGGAAGGCCTCCCGGGCAAGCGCTATTACGGCGGCTGCGAGGTGGTTGATAAAGTGGAGCAGCTCGCGATCGACAGGGCAAAGCAGCTGTTCAATGCGGAATGGGTGAATGTTCAGCCGCACTCCGGCGCACAGGCAAACGCAGCGGTAATGCTCGCGGTATTAAAGCCCGGAGATAAAATATTGGGCTTCGACCTTTCGCATGGCGGACACCTTACACATGGCTCTCCTGTTAACTTTTCAGGGAAATTATACTCGCCGAGCTTTTACGGCGTGGAAGAAAAAACAGGCCGCGTGAACATGAAAAAAGTGGAAGAGATCGCTGTGAAAGAGCAGCCAAAACTGATCATCTGCGGCGCTTCCTCCTATTCCCGTGACTGGGATTACAAAGCTTTCCGCAAGATCGCCGATAAGGTTGGCGCTTTGCTGATGGCGGATATCTCCCATCCATCGGGCCTCATTGCACGCGGATTGCTCAACGATCCATTGCCGTACTGCCACATAGTTACCACCACAACACATAAAACCTTGCGCGGGCCGCGCGGCGGAATGATCATGATGGGCAAGGATTTTCCAAACCCCTTTGGCGAAAAAACACTGAAAGGCGAGATCAAGATGATGTCGCAGCTCCTCGATGGCGCCGTATTCCCGGGAACACAGGGCGGCCCGCTCGAGCATGTGATCGCTGCAAAAGCGGTTGCTTACGGCGAAGCGCTGGAGGACAGCTACATGAAATACTGCATCCAGGTAATGAAGAACGCCAAAGTAATGGCGCAATGCTTCATGGATAAAGGATATAAAGTGATCTCCGGCGGAACCGACAATCACTGCATGCTCATCGACCTGCGCTCGAAGAACATTTCCGGGAAGCTGGCCGAGAACACCCTTGTAAAAGCCGACATCACCGTGAACAAGAACATGGTGCCGTTCGACGATAAATCACCATTCGTTACTTCCGGTATCCGGGTAGGCACATCGGCCATCACCACGAGGGGATTGAAAGAAAAGCACATCCCGAAGATCGTGAACCTTATCGATAAGGTACTTACCAATCATGAAAATGAAAAAGTGATCGCGGAAGTAAAGAAAGAAGTAAATAAAATGATGAAAACACTGCCGCTTTTCGCGTAAGCAATACCCTTTAAAAGAAGCCCTGAACAGCAATGTTCAGGGCTTCTTTATTTCTGAAAATGAATAATTCGCTCCTCCGGAGCTCCTTGATGGATCATCACATTTAACTATTAATAATCAGCTCCTCCGGAGCAGATGGTCCATTTCCTCTGCTCAACTTCACGCCATTTCATTCACAATGGATTATAATCTGACCATTCTTCCGGAGCTACATACCATTCTTTCTGCTCGGTTTCAGGATTCACTCACATAAGCACTCCGGAGGAGTGCATTATTAATAACATTCGCATACCATCGATACCTGAGCTCCTGAGGAGCGAATTATTATTCCCTACTACTCTGCCATAGAAGAAATTACACAGCCAGTATCCTAATAAGCTACCGGATAACAAACACATTGCACATCTGAAATATTAGTTTATTTTTGTACCCTCTTTAAACTATCTATAATTCATAATATTAAAATACAATGGCACAAGTAGAGTTGATCATGCCCAAAATGGGCGAAAGCGTTGCAGAGGCAACGATCATTAAATGGCTTAAAAAAGAAGGGGATAAAATTGCGGCGGATGAAACGGTTCTCGAGATCGCTACGGATAAAGTGGATTCTGAAATACCTTCAACAGCTGAAGGCACGCTTATAAAACGCCTGTTCAACGAAGGCGATGTAGTGCAGGTTGGTAAAGCGATTGCCATCATCAGCACCGATGCGAACGCAACAGTGGAAACAGCATCACCCGAAGTTAAAGCGCCTGCCGCCAACCAGAACTCTGCAAAAGAAGTATCCGCTTCACCTGCGAAAGAGGTAGCTTCCGGAAAATTCTACTCCCCGCTCGTGCGCAACATCGCGAAGGAAGAAGGCATTTCCATGGCCGAGCTCGACAGCATTGAAGGTACCGGCGCAAACGGCCGCGTAACCAAAAACGATATTCTTGCCTATGTCCCTAACAAAGGGAAGCAAACAGCTAAGCCAGCTGAAACAGCAGCAACACAAACTCAAACACAAACATCCGTAAAGGAAACACCTGCGCCATCATCCAACGGCGCTGCTCACCAAAGGCCTGCAATTGCAGTAGGCGCCGGCGACGAGGTCATAGAGATGGACCGCATGCGCAAGCTGATTGCCGACCACATGGTAATGAGCAAGCATACTTCCCCGCACGTTACTTCCTTCGTGGAAGCAGATGTGACCAACATCGTGCTCTGGAGGGAAAAAGTGAAAAAGAACTTCGAAAAGCGCGAAGGCGAAAAGCTCACCTTCACTCCTATCTTCATTGAAGCCCTTGTGAAAGCGATCAAGGATTTCCCGATGATCAACGTTTCCCTCGACGGCACAAAGATCATCAAGCGCAAGAACATCAACATCGGCATGGCTGCGGCACTGCCAACGGGCAACCTGATAGTTCCCGTGATCAAAAATGCGGATACGCTGAACCTTGTGGGCATCACCAAGCAGGTGAACGACCTTGCAAGTCGCGCACGCGCAGGCAAGCTGTCGCCGGACGACATACAAGGCGGCACTTACACCATCTCCAACGTAGGCTCATTCGGCAATGTGATGGGAACACCCATCATCAACCAGCCGCAGGTAGCGATCATGGCTGTAGGCGCGATCAAGAAAAAGCCTGCCGTTATTGAAACGGAGCATGGCGACCTGATCGGCATCCGTCATTTTATGTATCTGTCCCATTCCTACGATCACAGGGTGGTGGACGGCTCTTTGGGCGGACAATTCGTGAGGCGCGTAGCCGACTATCTCGAGCAATGGGATATTAACAGGGAGTTTTAAACAGAACCATATATGAAAAAAATCTTTCTTCAGTTATTCCTGGTCATGCTTGCATCAGGGAATCTCCTCGTGGCCAAAACCCTGCCCCTGCCCGATGGCGATTACAAAAGAATGTATGCTGATGCGGAGGTTTATTTCACCAATGAAAATTATACGGCTGCGCTGCCGCTGTACCTGAAGCTCGATTCAATAAAAGGCAACGCTAACCTTAAGTTCAAGATCGGCTTCTGCTACCTGAACGCGGCAACGTACAAGACCAAATCCATTCCCTACCTGGAGGAAGCGATGAAAGACCTCGCGAATAAATACGAGGAAGGCGAGATCAACGAAAAGCAGGCGCCGCTCTCCACTTCGTATTACCTCGCGAAAGCATACCACCTTCATTACGATTTCGACAAAGCGATTGAAATGTACGAGCGCTACAAAAAAGACCTCGGTACAGACCCCAAGCTGGCAGCGGATATTGCGGAGATCGATCACGACATTGAAACGTGTAAAAACGGAAAAGAGCTGATCAAAACCCCGAAGCAGGTGGTTGTCACCAACCTCGGCGAAGGCATCAACACGCCGTATCCTGATTACTCCCCGGTAGTGTCTCTCGATGAGCAAACCCTCATTTTCACCACAAGAAGAAAAGGCGGCTACAGCGATACCAAAGAACCGAACGGGATGTATTTCGAAGACATCTTCACCTCCGATTATGCGAATGAAAAATGGGGAGCGTCAAGATCGATCGGCAGTAACATCAACACCGGCGGGCATGAAGCAACCGTGAACCTTTCCGCAGACGGATTAAAATTACTCATCTACCGCGATAACAACGGCAACGGGAACCTTTTCCTGAGCGAATACAAGAACAAGGAATGGACGGTGCCCGAATACGTAGGCGCGCCGATCAACACCGCCTCATGGGAATCGCATGCCTGCTTCAGCGCCGATAACCGCATCCTTTATTTTGTGAGCGACAGGCCGGGCGGGACTGGCGGCCGCGATATCTATAAATGCCTGCGCCTGCCGAACGGCGACTGGGGCCCTGCACAGAACCTCGGGCCAACCATCAACACGCCGTATGATGAGGATGGTGTGTTCATTCACCCCGACGGCAAGCAGATCTTCTTCTCCTCCAAAGGCCACAGATCAATGGGCGGCTTCGATATTTTCTCCTCCATCATCAATGATGAGAACGGCTACTGGTCGGAGCCAATTAACATCGGTTATCCTGTAAACACGCCGGATGATGATGTATTTTACATCACCACAGCCGACGGCAAAAGGGCATTCTTCTCTTCCGACAAGGAAGGCGGATTTGGCGAAAAGGATATTTACATGCTCAGCTTCCCGGAATACGAGCCGCGCAACATCACCATCCTCGTGGGACGCATCATCAACAATACTACGGAAGACATCAGCAACAACCATATCGCGATCGTAAATACAAAAACGAACGACACGCTGCAGGTGCTGAATGCAAACGGCAGCACGGGCAAATTCGGCACAAACCTCCCGGTGGGCAATACCTATAAAACTGTGTATGTGATCAATGGGAAAGAGATCTTCAGCGAAACGCTGGATGTGCAGAAAGGCCAGGGCTACCAGGTGATCAAGCGCGAGATCCCGTACGGCGGCACCGTGGTTGTGCTCGACAGCGCAAGGATCCGCGATTCGCTCGCAGCCTTTGCAGTATGCGATCCGGCAGCCACTTCCTTCGACCTGTATTTTGGCTACAACCAGAAATCCATCGATGTAAAATCGAAAAAATACATGGCCTTCATTGCAGCCGTATCGAAATGCATCGGGCAAAACCCTTCCTTCGAAATTGAAGTGGAATCAAGCGCCTCCAAAGTACCGACCACCACTTACCAGAACAATGAGAACCTTGCGAAAGTAAGGGCGAAAGACGCTGCCGATAAGGTGATCGCCTCGATGGTGAAAAGCGGCATCGACAGATCGAAGCTGCACATCAGCCAGAAAGCTTCCGTGCAAGGCCCCGAGTATAACAACGATTTCATTCAGAACAGGACCACCTACGAGCAGTACCAGTACATTAAGATCCGCGTGAGAAAAAAATAGGTATTCTGCCTGCTTTTTTTTAAGTTTGTTATAGCTATAAATACGAATCCTTAGTTATAACATGTATGCGCCATGGATCAATTCAAAAAATTCGCCCTTATCTGCCTGGCGCTCCTGCAGGCTTTCGGCAGCTTCGCAGGCGATAACCGCTCCGGCAAGCCGGATAACCGCGTTGTAAGGAAAGCGGATAACCTTTTCATTTTCGGCGATTACAGCAATGCGCTCCCGATCTACCAGAAGCTCGCGGAAAGCAGCCCTGAGAACGCGCAGTTCAACTACCGCCTCGGCGTTTGCTATTACTATTCCGGCACCGATGTGCTCAAATGCCTGCCCTATTTCGAAAAAGCAAAAGATCGCATCAGCGCAGACAATGAAGAAGGCATCGACCTCTACTATTACCTCGGCACCACTTACCACATGCTGAACCGCTTTGATGATGCCATTGCCTGCTATACAAAGCTGAAGGAATTCATCCTGCCCGACAAGCAGGGACAGGAAGACATTAAGGACCTTGACAACCAGATAGCAGCCTGCCTGCGCGGGAAAGAGCTCATGCGGCATCCCGGTGCGGTAGCCATCTCCGACCTCGGAACTACGGTAAACTCAGAGTATGCCGATTACGCGCCGGTCATCACCAACGACCTGTCGATGCTCATGTTCACCTCCAAAAGAAAAGAAAGTACCGGTGGCAGGACTGACGAAGAAGGCAACTACTACGAAGATGTTTTTATTTCCCGCAGGCTGGAAGACGGCGACTGGCAGCCATCACATCGCCTTGACACAGCAGAAAACCTGAAGCATAATTTCCTGCGCTTCTCTAAATCCAAGGCCCTGGGAAACTCCATCAATACCCGTGAGCACGATGCCTCCGTGGCATTATCCCCGGATGGCAAACAGTTGTTCATTTACCGGCTCGATGATGTGTGGGTGTCGGACTACAGGAACGACAAATGGAACAAGCCTTCGCGGCTGAACAATTTCATCAATTCGAAAAAGAGCCATGAACCGAGCGTAAGCCTCAGCATGGACGAAAAAACGCTTTATTTTGTGAGCGAGCGGGAAGGCGGCTTCGGCGGAAAAGACATTTACAGGTCGGAAAAGCAAAGCGACGGCACCTGGGGAGAGCCGCATAACTTAGGCTCCACGATCAACAGCGAATACGATGAGGATGCGCCCTTCATTGATTCGGAAAATAAAACACTTTATTTTTCATCGGAAGCGCATGGCTCGATGGGCGGATTTGATGTGTTTAAGTCGAAACTGGAGAACGGCAGCTGGTCGGCGCCCGAAAACCTCGGCTACCCGGTGAACTCCGGCGCGAACGATATTTTTTATGTGTACAACGGCAAAACGAAGACAGCTTATTTTTCAAGCCTCCGCGAGGGAGGGCTCGGCAATTACGATATTTACATCGCCGACTACAATCCGAAAAAGTCCGACCGCTACATCAAAACACGCTTTGCAGTTACGCTGAACGGACAGCTGAAAAACAGCCCCACGCTCATCGAGGTAATGAATGCCGACCATTACCGCGATTCGCTGCGGCTCACCAACAGCAATTCCGACGGAGGCATCTACAAGCCGGGAGAAACATATTTCATCACCATCACTACGCCATTATCCGGCAAATACACAACAGAGTTCAAAGTGCCTGAAAATGCAAAGGCCGAAAATTATTACCAGGAAATTGCATTCGATGAAGTGAAGGATCAAGACGGCAGGGTTACCGGCTACAAAACCACCTTGTACAACGCATTTTTCGATGTCGACAGCGCCATCAGGAATACACCCTTTGCCGCGATGCCCGACAAAACAAAGGCATTTGCCGCGTACCTCGGCACTGTAAAAAATTCCGGCAATCCTTCGCTGAGCGCATCGGCCTACGAAGAAAAAGCGGCCGGAGCCGTTGCTGCAATGGACAACACGCCGCTGCCCACACTTGATCCAGTGCTGTTTGAGTACGGCGCAACAGAGCTCAGTCCGCAATTTATTGCAGAGATCGAAAAAGCCTGCGCTTATCTTGCGGCTAACAGATCGGCACGCCTGAAAATAATCGGCTATACCGATTCGAAAGGAGATGAAAATTACAACCAAACGCTTTCCGAACAGCGGGCGGCAAAAGCGAAAAATTATTTTACCCGTAAAGGCATTGATGCTTCGCGCATTACATTTATCGGAAAAGGAGAAAACGATCCCGCCGCTCCGAATGAAAACCCTGATGGCACCGATAATCCGGAAGGCAGAAAGCAGAACAGGAGAGTGGAATTTATCATCGGGCCCAGGTAGCATCCCGCCAAAATAAATGACCTAAAATTTGCCACCCTATGGTAAAATCCTATATTTGTATGTTATACCGATATTGATTATATGAAGGCAAAATTATTTTTGTTAGGATCACTGATTTGCATTTTTAATACAGTTTTTTCCCAGGGCAATAAATCCGATTACCGCGAAAATTTCACGCAGGGCAACCTGCTGATCCTCGAGCAAAATTATCCGCTTGCGCTGAAATATTTCCTGGATGCGTATAAAATAGATTCCACCAACGCCAACATCAACTACAAGCTGGGCTTTTGCTACCTGCAATCTGCCAATGAAAAAAGCAAAGCGCTGCCCTTCCTCGAAAAGGCCGTTCAGAACGTGAGCCACAATTACAATGACCTGGAGCCAAGAGAAAAAAAAGCTCCCGAAAATGCCTATTACCTGCTCGGCATGGCATACCGCCTTGCCAACCGCTTTACCGAATCCACAGCCTATTTCAATAAGTTCAAGGACATTGTGGGCGACCGCAACAAAGAGCTCGCCGCTGATCTCAGCAAGCAGGTGGAGACCAATTTCACAGCCATCGAATTCAGCAAGGATACAACAGTAGTGAGCATCGTAAACCTCGGCGACAGTGTGAACAGCTCTTACCCTGAATACAGCCCGCTCGTTTCCGCGGATGAATCAACCCTCATCTTTACCTCCCGCAGGCCGGGCAGCACAGGGAACGATAAAACCGACAACGACCAGTTCTTTGAAGATATTTACGTGTGTACCAAGCGCGACGACGGCACCTGGTCATCGCCCAAATCCATCGGGCTGAACATCAACACCAACGACAATGAAGCCGACATCGGGCTTTCGGCCGACGGGCAGCAGCTGTTCGTGTACCGCGGCGTGAACGGCGGCGATATTTATTACAGTACCCTTGAGGGCGAAACATGGAGCAACCTCATTGCCATGAACGCCAACATCAATACAAAAGCATGGGAAACGCATGCAACCGTAAGCGTTGATGGCAACACGCTTTATTTTGTGAGCGACAGAAAAGAAGGCGGCTACGGCGGGCGCGATATATGGCGCTGCGTAAAGCTTCCGAACGGACAATGGAGCATGCCATTGAACCTCGGGCCGAAGATCAACACGCAATACGACGAAGATGCGCCATTCATCCACCCCGACGGCGTAACGCTGTTCTTCAGCTCCACCGGGCATAAGAACATGGGAGGCTTTGATGTGTTCAAAGCCACGAAGGACGACGAAGGAAAATGGTCGGAGCCGGAAAACCTGAAAGCCCCGATCAACACTACCGATGATGATATTTTTTATGTGCAGTCGGTAGATGGCAAAAGAGGTTATTTATCATCCGTACGCCCCAACGGCAAAGGAGAAAAGGACATTTACATGCTCACCTACGAGCAGAGCATTGTGGAGCCCCTCGCCCTGCTAAAGGGTTACTTAACATTTAATGGGACCACCAAAGTGCCGGCAAATGTGCAGATCATGGCTACAGATATGGAAAGCGGGCTTGTGGTGCAGGATGTGAAGCCGAACAGCGTAACCGGAAAATACATCATGATCCTGAACCCGGGAACCGAAGGCAAAACCTACACCCTCAGCTTTGATGCGGAAGGTTACCAGCCGGTGAACGAAACCATTACCATTCCCGCTAACTCTTCTTACCAGGAGATCAGCAAGGAGCTCCTGATGAGGGTGATCAACATGGAAAGCAAGGTGCTTGGAACCATCAGCGTAACGGGAAAGGTTGGGAATGAAGAGAACAAGCTCATCCCGGGCGTGAAGATCATCATCAAGGACAACCTTTCCGGGAAGCTCATTGATACCTACTACACTTCTGCCGATTCGGGCTCTTATTATTTTGTGCTCAACCGCGGGCAGAACTACAACATTTCCTACGAAGCAGACGGATACCTGTTCCAGTCGGAAAACGTGAATGTTCCAAAGCAGCCGGAGTTCTCCACGCTTACAAAGAACATCACCCTCGAAAAAGTAAAGGCCGGCGCGAAGATCGTTCTGAACAACATTTTCTTCGACTCTAACAAAGCTACGCTCAGGAAGGAATCCAACCTGGAGCTCGAAAAAGTGATCCAGCTGATGAAGGACTATCCGGAGCTGAAGATCGAGGTGGCAGGACATACCGACAGCAAAGGGAACGATGCTGCCAACCTGAAGTTGTCGCAGACGCGCTCACAGGCAGTAGTTACAGCCCTCGCCAAGAAAGGCATCGATGCAAAGCGCCTTGTGGCGAAAGGATATGGAGAAACCGTACCGGTGGCTTCCAACACGCTTCCAAATGGCAAACCCGACCTGAAGGGAATGCAGATGAACAGGAGGGTGGAATTAAAGATCCTCGAAGCAAACAAATAGCCCGGAACACTCATTACCTGATTGTTAATTACTTTTTACCTCCCCGGGGGTTTGTTGTCTATATTTTAATATTTTTGCTTGATTTTTAACCACGTAAATGGTTATTTAAACTATTGAATAACGGTATTTAACTGATTCAAATGCAAAGATATACTACTCTCCTTTTCTTCTTTCTCCTCATACACTTATCAACAAATGCCCAGGACAAGGCAGGGTACCGTGAAAAATTCACAGAAGGAAATTACCTCATCCTTGAAGGCAATTACGCCCGCGCGCTGAAAGCCTTCCAGGAAGCATACCAGCTCGATTCCAGCACTGCAAACATCAATTTCAAGCTCGGCTTCTGCTACCTGAAAACCGTTACCGAAAAAAGCAAAGCCCTGCCTTACCTTGAAAAAGCCGTTTTAAACACCACGAAGAACTACGTTGATATGGAGCCCCGTGAAAAGGCCGCTCCTGTAAACGCCTACTACTACTACGGCGAAGCGCTTCACCTCAACTACAAGTTCGACGAGGCCATTGCCAACTATGAAAAATTCAAATCCTTCCTGAAGCCCAAACAGGTTGAAATGATCAGGGATATCGACCGCCACATCGAGATCAGCAATACAGCAAAAACATTTGTTGCCGGCCCTATCCCGGTTGTGATCACCAACCTCGGCGACAGCATCAACTCGCCTTACCCCGATTACAGCCCCGTTCTGTCGGCCGATGAAAGCACGATCATCTTTACCTCCCGCAGGCCCGGAAGCACCGGTGGCGACAAAACCGATGAGGACCAATTCTACGAAGACATTTACATCTCTTACCGCAAGCCCGACAGCACCTGGACCATACCCGTGTCCATCAGCGCAAACGTAAACTCCATTACACACGAGGCCTCCGTGGGCTTAACCGCAGATGCACAAACATTGCTCATCTACAAAGACGGCAACGGCGGCGATATTTATTTCAGCACGCTCGACGGGAACAACTGGACCTTTCCGCAGCAGATGGGATCCGACATTAACAGTCCGAACTGGGAAACCAGCGCCTGCTTAACCCCTGACGGGAATACGCTGTATTTTGTGAGCGACCGCAAGGAAGGCGGAATGGGCGGCAGGGACATCTGGAAATGCGTGAAATTACCGAACGGCAAATGGAGCCGCGCTGTGAACCTCGGCGCTCCTATCAATACGCCTTACGATGAGGAATCGCCCTTCATTCACCCCAGCGGAAATGTCCTCTTCTTCAGCTCGAAAGGACACCAGACCATTGGCGGCTTCGATATTTTCTTCTCCACGAGAGGCGAGAACGGCTGGGATGAGCCTTTGAATATCGGCTACCCGATCAACACCACCGACGACGATGTATTTTACGTTACCTCTCCCGATGGAAAGCGCGGGTATTACTCCTCCTCCTCCCGTGCTGAAGGCTACGGCGAAAAGGATATTTACATGATCAGTATCCCGGAAAGAAAAGAGCAGCCGCTCGTGCTCATCAAAGGGGTGATCATTCCTGCTGCAGGAACGCAGCTGCCGAACAACCTCGAGATCGTCGCCACCAATAATGAAACAGGTATTGTTACAGGGGTTTACAAGCCGCTGATGCGCGACGGGTCTTTCACCATCATCATTCCGCCGAACAGCAATTATACGTTGTCCTACCAGCAGAACGGAGAGGAGTTCTATTCCGAGGTGATGGATGTGCCGGCTGATGCCGCTTACCAGGAGATCAACCGCGAGGTGCGCTTAAAAGGCGTCAACTTCGGCCAGCCGGTTTCGGTTGACCACAAGGACAGCACGCAAAACACGAGGCCTGGCAATACTGACAAACCCGTTACCGACAAGCCGGTAACCAACAAGGAGATCTCGTATGTTTCCGTAGGCGGAAGGATCTTCGACAAGGACAACAAGCCGATGAACAACATGAAGGTGAACCTGATGAATTCCGAAGGACAGATCATCGGCACAACTACCAGCGATGCGCTTGGCTGGTTCCTGTTCTCTGAGCTTCCGCAGAATGCGAATTACATAGTAGCGCTGGAAGAGGAAGACACCGAGATAGGTAAAAAATCATTTGTAGAATTCCGCGATTCGAAAGGAAACGTGATCAAAACGAAAAGCCTGGGCTCGGGCAAATTCCAGATGGCATCCAGCAATACAACCGTTAAGTTCAAGGCCAAAGCCAAATCTACCGCTTCACCAGCCACGCCTGTGGTCGCACATCACGAAGCGCTGGCATCGGTAGACAAGCTGAACTTTAAAATGAACTTCAAATACAACGTTACGGAAACGGATGTAAATGATGAGCCTTTCAAACAGTTCATCGACAACATCATGGAGCTGTATGCAAAGAACGGCAAGGTGAGCCTGAAGATCGAATCCAGCGCATCCACAGTGCCTACCCGCTCGTACGGCGGCTCAAACAAGCAGCTTTCGATAGCGCGCGCGGAGAAAGGAAAGGAGCAGATCCTGGCAGCCCTGAAGGACAAAGGGGCTGATCTTTCGAAGGTCACCGTTACCAGCATGAAATCGTTTGTGGGCGGCCCGCAATACAGCGTGGATTACCTGCAGAACAAAGAGCAATACGAGCGGTTCCAGTTCATTAAGATCAGCGCTTACTAAGCAGCATTATTCAGGCCCTCCGCATCCCGCGGAGGGCTTTTTTTTTAGCAATTTCTTCAAAAGCAAAAACATTTTTTGTACTTTGGTACCAAACTTGGTTTTCCATTGAGACAAAGAACATTCGTGTGAAAAAGCGTATCCATAATTTTCTGTTCAGGGCATTTATTCTTTTGATTGCTTTTGCCGGCAACCACCCGGACCTTGGGGCTCAAACCACAAAATTCATTGATCCGAGGGAAGCAAAAGAGCACTTCTCACATTATAACTTTCTGGCTGCCATCTCCGTGTACAAGCAGCTGCTCAAGCAGGAGCCCACAAATGAAGACTACAACCACAAGCTCGGCCTCTGTTACCTCTACACCAACATCAATAAGGCCCTTGCCATCCCTTACCTCGAAACAGCAAGCAAGCAGGATAAAGCCCCGAAGGAGGTTTGGTTCGACCTTGGCATGGCCTACCAGTATGCTGCAAAGTTTGACGATGCCATCAAAGCCTTTACAAAATACAAGGCAACTATAACTCCCAAGGATAAGGAATACGAAAAGGTGGAGCACCAGATAGAGACCTGCAACAACGGCAAGGAATACATCAAGCATCCCGTAAACGTCACCTTCCAGAACCTCGGAAAAGAGATCAATTCCGAATATCCCGATTACTATCCTTTTGTTACGCCAACTGAATCGTTCATCGTGTTCACTTCCCGCAGGAAGGACAACATCGGCGGACAGGTGGAAGTGGATGGCTACTATTCTTCCGACATCTGGATGGCTACGCCCAACGGCGATGTGTGGACCAAGCCCAAGAACATGGGCGCGCTGGTGAACACCCGCTATGATGAGCAGGCTGTGGGCCTTACGCCCGACGGCAACATGATGCTGATGTACATCGATCACATCGACAGCCTCGGGAACATTTATTCCTCCATCAGCAAGGCCGGCACCTTCCAGCGGATGAAAAAGCTGAACAGCAATGTGAACTCCGACTTTGAAACCGCAGGGTCCATCACGCCTGACGGGAATATCATCTTCTTCGCCAGCAAGCGGGAAGGCAGCCTGGGCGAAACCGACATTTACATGGCGCGCAAGCTGCCGAACGGGCTCTGGGCAATGGCGCAGAACCTTGGCAGCGTAGTGAACACCAAGTACAAGGAAGATTTCCCGCAGATAGCGCCCGATGGCAAAACGCTTTATTTTTCATCGCAGGGACATGACGGCATGGGCGATTTCGACCTTTTCCAGACCACCTGGAATGAAGAGGACAATACCTGGAGCACACCGAAAAACCTGGGCTACCCGATCAACTCGGCAGGCGACGACCGCTGCATCTCCTTCACGCAGGATAACCGTGTGGCGTATCTTTCCGCTGCCCGCGACGGAGGCTTCGGCGATCTCGACATCTACAGGGTAAAGTTCAATGATTCGGACGATAAGTTCACCGTGCTGCTTGGCTATGTAAATGCCGCCGACAGCAGCAAAAATGTTTCATCGTTCGTAACCATCAAGGACCTGAAAAATGCGGATGTGGCGGATTTCACCTACACTCCCAATCCGAAAACAGGAAAGTTCCTGATGGCGCTCCCGCCAAGCAAATACCAGATCACGATAGAAGCCGATGGCTATAAAACGCTTACCGACACCTTCTTTATTTTCGACATCGGCGTTGCACAAAACGAAAGCAAAAAAGTATATACGCTGCAAAAGTGACCTGCTTTAACCATACTTAAAAACCTTTAAATGATCCAGCTGAACCTTACCCGTCCCATCGCTTTTTTCGACCTTGAAACTACGGGGGTGAATGTTGCTTCCGACAGAATCGTGGAGATCTCCATACTTAAAATTTCGCCGGATGGGACAAAGGAAATAAAGACCAAGCGGATCAACCCTACGATCCCAATTCCGCTACAGTCGTCGGAAGTGCACGGCATTTACGACAAGGATGTGGAGCACGAGCCGGTTTTCAAAGCCATCGCGAAAAGCCTCTCCGACTTTTTAAAGAACTGCGACCTTGCAGGGTACAACTCCAACAAATTCGATATCCCCATCCTTGTGGAGGAATTTTTAAGGGCCGAAGTGGAATTCGATATTTCGAACAGGAGGTTCGTGGATGTGCAGAACATCTTCCACCAGATGGAACAGCGCACGCTCAGGGCCGCCTATAAATTTTACTGCGGAAAAGAGATTGTGAATGCCCACAGCGCACAGGCCGATATTGAAGCCACATACGAAGTGTTTTTGGCGCAGCTTGAAAAATACCAGGGTGTTGAATACGAAGATAAAAAAGGGAACAAGAGCTTTCCGGTGGTTAACGACATCAAGGCCCTGCACGATTTTACCAACATCAACAAGAACGCCGACCTTGCGGGAAGGATCATTTTCAACGACAAAGGCGTGGAGGTGTTCAACTTCGGAAAGCATGCCGGCAAGCCCGTTGAGCAGGTGCTGAAGGATGAGCCTTCATATTATGCATGGATGATGAACGGGGATTTTCCGCTGTACACAAAAAAAGTGCTTACCGACATCAAGCTGAGAATGGCGTTCAACAGGTAAATTTTCGTATTAACTTTCAGTAATCAGATCTATGAAAATCATTTGTATTGGCAGGAATTATGCTGAGCATGCAAAGGAAATGAATGCCGCCGTTCCCACGGAACCCGTGTTTTTCCTGAAGCCCGATACGGCGCTGATCAAAGACAACCAGCCCTTTTATTATCCCGACTTTTCCAAAGAGATCCACCATGAGGTGGAGCTTGTGCTGAAGATCAGCAAGGCGGGAAAAAATATCGAGCAGGAGTTTGCGCATAAATACTATGAAGAAATTGGCATAGGAATTGACTTTACAGCACGCGACATACAGGCAAAATGCAAAGAAAAAGGATTGCCCTGGGAAAAAGCGAAAGCCTTCGACGGCTCCGCCCCGGTGGGAAGCTTTATCAATAAAAAAGAGCTTCCCGCATCCATCGGCTTTCATTTGAATGTAAATGGAAAAACGGTGCAGAAGGGAAATACAAAAGACCTGCTCTTTTCATTTGACGCCGTTGTTGCATACGTTTCAAAGTTCTTCACCTTAAAAACAGGCGACCTGATCTACACCGGCACACCGGAAGGCGTTGGCCCGGTAGCGATCGGCGACCGTTTGGAAGCTTACCTCGAAGAGCAGAAACTATTGAGTTTTGAAATCAGGTAAAAAACACATTAAACAAACAAACTATGAAAAAAATACTTCTTGCTTGCATCGTAACGTTAGGTTTCTTCAGTTCCTGCGATTCACAAACACGTAAAAGAGTAGGCAGAGCGGCCTCTGACGCCGCCACCCAAATACTCAACAGCCAGACCGGCTCCGGCAGCTCCACCCCTCTTTCGAATGACGAGGTGATCAACGGACTAAAGGAAGCGCTGACGGTAGGCACCAACAATTCCACCGCTTTTGCCTCCAAGCTGGATGGCTACTATAAAAACCCTGCGCTCTTCATTCCTTTTCCGGAAGAAGCAAAAAAGGTAAAGGAGTATGCAGTGCAGGCGGGACTTGGCTCACAGGTCGACAAATTTGAGATGACGCTCAACCGCGCTGCCGAAGAAGCGGCAAAGGATGCCGCCCCGGTATTCATTAATGCGGTAAAAAGCATGAGCATCACCGATGGCTTCGCGATCCTGAAAGGCGCCGACAATGCCGCCACACAATACCTGAAAGACAAGACAACTGCGGAGCTGATCCTGAAATTCAGCCCGATCGTGCAGAAAGCCATCGACAAGGTGGAGCTTACCAAATACTGGAACCCTATCATCACGGCTTATAACAAAGTGCCATTTGTACAAAAGCAGAATCCCGACCTTACGGCCTATGTCACCGACCGCGCCATACAAGGGCTTTTCAAGCTCATCGCCGACGAGGAATTAAAGATCCGCAAGGACCCTGTTGCACGTGTTACCGACATCCTGAAAAGGGTGTTTGGAAGCCTCGGGAAATAAGCGCCTGTTTTTCAACACTGTTCAATGATACCGCAGCCCTCCCGGGGCTCCGGTATCTTTTTTTGCGTCCGGATCAGTAAAAACTTACCATTAAAGTGGATTTTTGGCAGACGAAACGGAGCTGCATCCTTTTTTGTTCTATATTTGATATCCCAAGCACAGAACAAAAAACTTATTATAATAAATATATGTTGTTTTTACGATTGAAAAAACCGCTACTCCTGGTTTGTTTTTTCGAATTATTTTTGTCCCTATCAGTTTCCTCGCAAAACGTCGGGGATTATCAAACCATAGGATCCGGCAACTGGAACAATCCGGCCATCTGGCAAAAATGCGTATCCGCCACAACATGGGCAGGCGCAACAAATACCTTTCCTCCTGCCGCGGGAGCCACCGGTGTGATCACGATCAATAACACGCATACCATCACCATCAACCTTGCAGTTGCCAACGGCGCAAGCATTGTTATTGCCAACGGCGGAACATTGCAAACTGCTGCAGGCATTACGCTCACCAACAATGCAAGCGGCGTGATCACGGTAAACGGCACGCTCATCAATAGCTCCACGCTTGCATCAGGAGCGATCCTTAACAACGGCGCGATCAATAACAACCTGACCTTTACAAACAACGGAACTGTAACAAATAACCTCACGCTGAACAATGCAACCGGCGCTACCATCACGCAGAACGGCACAGCATTCATCAACAACGCGGCCGGCACAGTGACCAATTTCGGGACACTTACACTACCTGCGGCCAAAACCTTCACCAACAACGGAACGATCAGCAACTCGGGCACCATCAACAGCGGCGGCGCTTTCGGCACGCTTACCTTCGCAAGCGGCAGCTTCTACAAGCATAACTTTTCAAGCCTTGCAGCTCCGGCCGGAACAATCCCGACAGCTACCTGGAGCGTAGGCTCTACCTGCGAGATCCTCGCATGCGGTAATTCGGGATCGGGCCCTGCGGGATTAACACAGGTATTCAAAAATTTCACCTGGAACAATACCACCCAGCCTGTGGATATTAACCTTGCAGGAACCCTTCAAACCATTAATACGGCATTTACCATGTCGTCCACCAACACCTTCAGCCTCATTCTGCGGACCACTTCCAGCGGTGCTAACACATCGGCAGGGAATTTTATATTCAATAACGGCAAGCTGATCATCGACAACATTTTGCTGGGCGCCATTGTAAACCCCGCCTTAACAGTGGGCGGAAACTTTACGATGACCGGCGGAACGCTGATCGTCGCTAATGCATCGGGCACCGGCGCCAATAACGGGAACGGGCAGTTCACTGTTTCGGGAACCTCCACCATTTCGGGCGGCAGCGTTAATTTATCCACCAGCACCTGGGCAGGCGCAGGAGGCAACGGAACCTACAATGCAGCCGGGCTGATCACTCTTAACGGCGGCACCATCAACCTGGCCTCCAGTGTGGCAACGGCAACATCGGGATGCAGCGGCACATTGAATGCAAATGGCGGAATCCTTATTTCATCCGGAAGCCTTGAGCTTACCACGAGCGCCGTAACAACAGGCGGCGGAAACGGCATCATGAATGTGGGCGGCGCTTTCACCCATACCGGCGGCACAGTTTCCAAAACAGGCGCAAACGCAGGAACGATCAACATCAGCGGAAGTGCGGCGCAAACCATTGAAAGCATCGGCTTTACCACAGGCCATGTGATCCCGTTCAATATTTCACAAACAGGCGCTTCGGGCACCTGCAGCATTGCAGCAACAAAAACATTTGTGCTGAATCCCGGAACCACCTTTACAGTGGATGACAATGCGTTCGCGGCAACGGAACTTTCTGTTGACGGCACATTTACGGCAAATACCAATGCATGGAGCTGCATTACCCCGGCCATAGCCAATTTCAATAACGGAGCCCAGTTCATCAATAATGTTGCAACGGCGATCGCTGCAAACTCCGACATCACCTCGCTGAACTTCCTCGGAACGTCCATATTCATTGCGAATGCAAACGGCGGCGAAGTGGCAACAGCAACATGGGCCGCCACCTCTACCGTTCAGGTGAACGGCATCACCACAGCCACCACGCTGGGCAACGGCGGACAAAGCTTCGGGCAGATCTACTGGGATTGCGGAGGACAAACGGTTTCCACCGACTTCGGCAGCACAGGCTTCGGCGCGCAGGGATTGTATACGGTAAATAATACGGGCACAGGCACCCTGCGTTTCCCGGATGTAGATTTTACGCTTGGCGGGACGCCGAATGCACTGACCGTGCAGAATGCGGCCAGGCTGCAGCTTTCCAATGACGTTAATTTATACGCGACCGGCAACCGGACGATCACCGCCATGGGCGCTGTGAGCGTGCTCAACACTGCATTTTTAACAACAGGCTCACCAAATACCGGCGCAGGCTCTTATGGCGCCGACCAAAGCAAGGATTTCACCTTATTGCTGAAAGCAAACTTCACCTACAGCAGCGCCACTGCGCCTGTAACATTCGACCACCGCAGCTTTGCGGCCTTCGGGGATGAGTCGTACCGCCTCGTGCTTAATTTCGGCGGCACCGTGCAGGCCATCAGCTTTGCGCCTTTCGCCAGCAACCTTGTAACCATTTCGGGCGACGGCGCAGCCAACAGCGGAACGGATGATGAATTCCAGGCGAACAATATTTATACGCTCTTCGTGGCTTCCACCTCCAGCCTTTCACCTTCCACCATTTTAAAAGGAAAATATTTCCAGGTGGATGCAGGCGGATCGCTTATTTTATCAGCCAACCTTACTCATTATGCCTTGCTGACCAGTAGCGGCGCAACCGACAACCCGGCCACTGTGATCAACGGGACCAGCACTGCCCTGTTCGGCACCATCGATTTCGGCCTCAACACCTTAACGGATGTAACAGGCACCGGCACATTCACGCTGAACAACTTCGCGAAGCTGAAAACAAAACACACAGCAGGGATCACCAGCTCGGGGCTTACAGGCTCCGTACAGGTTACAGGCACCCGCACCTTCAGCAACGCAGGGTATTACCTTTATAACAACACCGCAGCACCACAGGTAACTGGCAACGGCCTTCCCACGAACATTACAAACACACTCGAGATCCAGACAGTTGGCGCAGGCACAGGCGGCGTTACCTTATCGCAGGGGACTTCGATTTCCACGGCCGCAGGCAAGCTTACGCTCACCTCCGGAAGGCTGATCACCACGGCAACCAACCTTATCACGATCGGCGCCGGGGCAGCAGTATCGCCCGTTGGCGGCGCGGCAACAAAATATGTTGACGGCCCGATCAAGAAGATCGGCAATACGGCTTTTATTTTCCCGACCGGCGACTTCCAGGCACCTACATCAAAATGGGCAAGGATCGAGATCGCTGCCTCTTCGGCTACATCGGATGCCTATACTGCAGAATATAATTATGTGAACCCGCACACACCGGTGGGAGCCGTATACGGAACAGGCATAACGGATGTTAGCTACCGCGAATACTGGACGCTCACACGTACCTCCGGCACCAGCACCCCTACCGTTACACTGTACTGGGAGAACGGCGTTTCCACAGCAGCAGGCGGAAGCGGCATCTTCTCCATCGCCAGCGCCGACCTGCACATAGGGGAATGGTACAACAGCTCGGGGAACAAATGGAACGACCATGGCGCAGGAACGATCACGGGCAGCACTTCCGTGGGAACGATCAATACCAGCATCACGCCGGTGTTCGTAACCGGAACAGCCATGCCATTCACATTTGTGGGGCCAACTACCGTGAACCCCTTACCGATCGAATTGCTGAGCTTTACAGGCATTGCAGGGCCCGACGGAAACCTGCTCAGCTGGTCGACCGCCTCCGAAACCAACAACGATTATTTTGAGCTGGAAAGAGGAAGGGATGCAAGCTCCTTTACAACTATCGGAACTATTGACGGACACGGCAATTCAAGCACTGTGCTGAATTATGATCTTACCGACAGCCATCCATTACCGGGAATTAACTATTACCGCCTCAGGCAGGTTGATTTTAACGGGGAGTACACCTACAGCAACGCGATAGCGATCAGCACGGCGGAAGAAGCTTTTGTGCTTGCCTATCCCAATCCTGCCGCATCGCAGCAAATCTCCGTGGATGTTTCGGGGAACATCAGCGAGGTGAGCATTTACAATATGATGGGCGAAGTGGTGTATCATTCCTGCTTTGTTTCCGGCAGGACACTTTCCGTGGATGTGCTTGCAAAAGGCGTTTACGTGATCAAGGCCATCAGCAGCGATAATAAGCTGATCACTTCGAAGTTTACGAGGGAGTAATTGAGATTCATTTATAAAAAAAATCCCGTACAGGTTATGTACGGGATTTTTTTATGATGATTCGTGAAGGGTGATTGCACGCGTTATAATTGCGGAGAGATCCCGTATCCCTGGATCGGGTCCGGGGCAGGCGAAGTACGGGATGACCGGGCATTATAGGGCAAATAATCTTAAGCTAACCTTAATCTGTGCGAATCCGTGTTATCTGTGGTGAATTAAATTAATACGGGAACACGAACGGCACATTCGCAACAACCGGCTGAATGCTCATTACCGGGATCTTCGAATGGTTCACTACCTGCTGCGCGTAAGATCCAAGCAGGCGGCCGGTGATGTTCTCATCCTGGTCGGTCATGATCACGATCAGGTCTGCATCCACCGATTTTGCAAAATCATACGACACCTTTGCCTGGTTTCCGCCGTTGACCGTTTTGCGCGTATACGGGAGGTTGCATTTTTTCAAATATTCTGCGATCTGCTCAAGCTTGAACTCAAACATTTTCAGCTCGCCTTCATCTGTTGAATCTGCCAATCCGAGGATGTGGACCGTAGCACCGAAATGCTTCGCAAGCACCACTGCATGATTTACTTTCTGGCGTGAATGCGCGGAATCGTCGATCGGCAGCACAATATTCCTGAACCCAACCTTATTGGCATAAGCGCGGACAGAGAGAACAGGACAGGCCGATTCGGTAACTACTTTATACGTATTGCTTCCTACAAAAAATTCGACGATGCCGGAAGTGCCATGCGTTCCCATTACGATCAGGTCTACACCATGCTCCTGCGAAACAGCGATGATCTCGCTAAATATATTTCCGTCGGAGGTGATGCAGGTAGATTTCACACCATACTTTGCAAGTACATCGGCAGCAGTTTCTTCAAGGCGCTTTTCAATTGTATTAACAAGGTCGTCCGGCGCTTCCACTCTCAGCTCAGGCGCCACTACGGCAAACTTTTCCCAATGCTTTTCCACCACGTGCAGCAATACCAGCTCGGCTTTGAACAGCTGCGCGGTTACTGCCCCATGTTCGATGGCAATGAAGGATGTTTCGGAAAAATCGATCGGGATCAGGATCTTCTTGGGATTGAACGTTTTCATAAGTTGGTTTTAGTATTCAGTGATAATTTGTTTAATATGGATTCGGAAACACGGTGGTATCCTTCCGCTCAACCGGCCTGATGCTCAGCACCGGGATAGCAGAATGGTTGATGATCTCCTGCGCGGAGGAGCCGATGAAATACTGTGTGAAATCAACTTCCTGCTGCGTCATGATCATGATGAGGTCGCCTTCCACCTTGTGTGCATACTCGAGGATGTTCTGCGCAAGCGTTTCTTCGCCTTTGATGCCTTTGATGATCTCGGCAGAGCATTCGATGTGCTCTTTTTCAAGGAAAGCTTTTACCTGTCCGAGCTGGCGCGTAATGCGGTTCACCACAAATTCATCGGTAGTGAACAGGACAGAGACCACGCGAACGGTGGCGCCGCCGAATAATTTCGAGAGCTCGATGGCCTTGCTTACTTTTTCGCGGGTTTCCTTCGAAAGGTCGAGCGGCAATACAATATTTTTACATCCCTGGCGGTGATGCTTTCCTTTAATGGTGATCACCGGGATCTTTGATTCCCTTACCACGCGAAGCGCGTTGGAGCCGATGAATTTCTTTTTCAGCCCCTGGTCGCCGTTAGTGCCCATCACGATCATGCTGGCATTGATGAGTTCCGCCACCTCATTCACTTTTTCGTATACGGAACCTTTCGCGATCAGCGTATTGATGGGAAGCTTTGTTCTTGTGCCTGTTTCAATGGCAAGCTGGTCGAGCTGCTCCTGCACGTTCTTACGCACATCCTCATGCTGCTCTTTCGAAAAGAACTTAGCCAGCGCACCGGCTTCCTCGATCACGTGCAACAGTGTGATCTCCGCATGGTACTCGCGGGCAAGGTTGTAGGATTGCTCGAGGGCGACAAGCGACTGCGCGGAAAAATCGATCGGGACCAGTATTTTATTGGTGGATTGAATCATAAATTTTAAATACTTTTGGGGCGTGGGTGCTATACAAATTAAACCATTTATTTAATATTTAACAAATCCGGGCACCCTTATTTTAACCTTTCACCATGAGCGCAATAATCCCAGAAACCGAACTGATCCTGAATGCCAACGGCAGCGTGTACCACCTGCAGCTGCTCCCAGAGCACATAGCCGAAAACATTATTATTGTGGGCGACCAGGGCAGGGTTGAAACCGTTTCGCGGTATTTCGATTCGGTCGACTTTAAGATCCAGAACCGTGAGTTCATTACACATGGCGGCACGTTCGGGGGGAAGCGCGTAATGGTGATATCGTCGGGGATCGGCACCGATAACATTGATATACTGATCAACGAGCTGGATGCAGCTGTGAATATAGACCTGAAGACCCGGCTTGTAAAGAAAGAGCATACAAAGCTGAACATTGTGCGCATCGGCACTTCCGGGGCGCTGCAGAAGGACATCCCGGTTGACAGCTTCGTGGTATCGAACTACGGGCTTGGCTTTGACGGCCTCCTGAATTATTACCTCGATCTGCCAACTGTAAATGACAATGCGGTATCGGAAGCCTTCATTAAACAGACCAACTGGAACCAGAACCTGCCTTATCCCTACGCCGTGAAAGGTTCGGAAACACTCATTGCTAAAATAGGCGCCGGCCTTACACAGGGCATCACCGCCACCGCCCCGGGCTTTTACGGCCCGCAGGGAAGAAAATTGCGGCTTACACCCTGGGTGGAGGATTTTAACCAGCAGCTCACCGACTTTAATTTCAACAATAACCGCATCACCAACTTCGAAATGGAAACCTCGGCGCTTTACGGGCTGGGAGCGCTTCTCGGGCACGAAACTTGCACTGTTTGTGCTATAATCGCCAACAGGGTGGCCAAACAATACAGCAAGAATTACCATGCAGCGGTGGAGCAATTAATACAGCTTGTTCTGGAGAGATTAACAAAGTAAGGTTGAAATCTTCTGAGGGGTCCCGACAAATACCCCAAATCCTGCATCTATTTTTGTGGAAACAGTTTCCCAACATGAATAAACAGGAGCTTAATGCGCTTATCAGCTTACTTGACGACCCGGATGAATCCGTTTACCAGGAAATAAGCACAAAGCTCCTTTCGATGGGGCCAATGGTCATACCCGAGCTGGAAGCCGCCTGGGAACACTGTTTCGATACCCTGATCCAGAACCGGATCGAGAATATCATCCACAAGATCCAGTTCGACCTGATCGCCAATGAGCTGAAAAAATGGGCCTCGCCCGATAACCAGAACCTCCTCGACGGCGCTTTGCTGGTTGCCCGCTACCAATATCCCGATATCGACCTCGACAAGGTGCAGAAGCAGATCAACCAGATCAAGCAGGACATCTGGCTGGAGCTGAACGATGAGCTGACCGCCCTCGAAAAGGTGAAGATCATCAACCACATTTTATTTGACGTGCATAATTTCAGCGGCAATACCACCAATTATCACGCACCGCAGAATTCCTATATCAACAATGTGCTGGAAAGCAAGAAGGGAAATCCTTTATTGCTCTCGATCATTTATACCATTCTTGCCCAAACGCTCGACATCCCGATCTACGGGGTGAACCTCCCGGAGCATTTCATTTTATGCTACACCAATGCCGATCACGATGTATTGCCGGAGATGATAGATGACAGCAACAGCAACGTATTGTTCTACATCAATCCATTCAGCAAAGGCGCGGTATTCGGCCGGAAAGAGATCGATGCATTTTTACGGCAGCTGAAGCTGGAGCCGCTGGCAAGCTTTTATGAGCCCTGCTCCAACCTCGAGATCATCAAGAGGCTGCTGAGGAACCTGGTATCTTCGTATGAAAAGCTGGGATACCCCGACAAAAGCGAAGAGCTGAAGCTGCTGCTGCATTCACTGGGATAAGCCTCCGATGAGCATTCCTGATCTTTACTGTACTATTTTCCAAAGCGATGCGGCGCTGATCTACCTCAAGCTCGGCTATACGCACATCATTCCCCTTGGGCTCGACCATATCCTGTTTGTGCTGAGCCTTGTATTCCTGAACTCGCAGCTGAAGACGGTGATCTGGCAGGCGACTGCATTTACTGTTGCGCATTCCATCACGCTCGGACTTGTTATGTGTGGCCTTATCTCTGTGCCCATGCATATTGTAGAACCGCTCATAGCGCTGTCGATCCTATTTGTTGCCATTGAGAATATCCTATCGGACAAACTCAGGCCTTCGCGCATCGTTATCGTGTTCGCTTTCGGGCTGATCCACGGGATGGGCTTTGCCGGCGCGCTCAGCAGCCTCGGGCTCCCGGAGAACCAGCTCTTTACATCGGTGCTTATGTTCAACTTCGGCGTGGAGCTGGGGCAGGTGACCATCATCCTGCTCGCCTGGCTGCTCATTTGCAAATGGACACATCACAAGCCCTGGTACCGCAAACGGATCGTGATCCCGGTTTCCGCTGTGATTGCCGTGGTAGCGCTCTACTGGACCATCGCCCGCTTTTTTTTTCCTTCCTGATAGATTCAAATTAACCCATAAAAAAAAGCCGCCCTTTAAAAAGGACGGCTCTTTCATTTTATAAAGATGATCTTAGTTTGTAATGATGATCTTTTTGCGGGCAATCACCTTATTGTTATCGGTTCCCGACAGGTAGTAAATTCCGGAAGGCAATCCGCTCACCGCAACCTGGCGGCGTGTGGTTCCATCGAGTGTAAATGTTTTTACAACCTGGCCCAATTGATTGGAGATGGTAAATACGCCGCTTAAGCTTGTTTCGATCACGAAATCGCCTTTGCTTGGCTGCGGATAAACATCGAGCGAAGCTGCGGATGATGCATCCGCAATCCCTGTACAAACATTTACAGTGATGGTGATCATTGCAGTATTGCTGCATCCGTTAGTTGAATCCATACCTGTTACAGTATAGGTTTCTGTTGCCAAAGGAGATACCGTGTACGTATCCGTTGACGGGCCGCTCATCCATGTGTAGCTGTCAGCTCCGCCTGCCATTAACGTAATTGTTTCACCTTCACAGATCACAGAATCGCTTGCAGCAGCAGTAACCGCCGGCAAGGCATTTACAGCAACGCTTTGTGTAGCAGTGTTTGTACAACCGGTTGCAGTCACAGTTCCTGTAACAGTGTATGTTGATGCTGTTAAAGGCGTTACTGTATATGTGTCGGTAGCAGGCCCGCCTGACCATGCATACGTATCAGCGCCTGTAGCAGTAAGCGTAGTGGAAGTTCCGCTGCACACTGTTGCTGTTCCCGCAACCATTACTGCAGGAAGCGGGTTTACGGTAACGGTTACCGTATCCATATTCATACAGCCTGTAGCTGTAGTTGTTCCGGTAACATAATAATCGGTATCTGCCATTGGCATCACGGTCATTGTATCCGTTGAAGGGCCGCCGGTCCATGTATACGTATCAGCTCCCATCGCCGTAAGCAGCGTTGAGCTGCCGGTACAAACCTGGTTAGCTCCGCCGATTGAAACTGCAGGTAAGGGATTAACGGTTACAGTAAGGGTATCCATTGCCGTACATCCTGAAGTTCCGTCAGTTCCTGAAACAATGTAGTTCGCGGTCGTTGCCGGCATTACGTGGATGGTATCGGTTGTGCTGCCTGTGTTCCATGCATAGGTATCGGCACCTGCTGCTGTAAGCACTGCAGAACCTCCGGAGCATATTGCCGAGACACCTGTAATGGCTACGGGAGGCAATGGTGTTACGGTAACCGGAACGGCTGTTCTGCTTCCTGTTCCGCAGGAAGTGCTGTCCTGCACATAATAAGTTGTGCCTGCCGTAAGCGCAGGAGTGGTGAATGAAGATCCGCCGCCAACATAGGTGCCGCCGGTGGAAGCTGTATACCAACCCAGTGTTCCGCCTGATACGCCCATTGCGCTCAGCGTGGCTGATGAGCCGCTGCAGATGGTTTGCGCGCTGGCTGAAGTTGTATTCACAGGTGCCGGAGAACCGATTGAAACCGCAGGTGCGGAAGCAAGGGTTGTTTTTGTATAATACCAGAAATCAACGTAGCCGTAGTGCATTCCGCCAAGCGTATTGGTCGGGAATGAATTCTGGCTGCAGCCGTTGCAATAACGCATCTCGTAATAAGTAAGCTCTGCTCCCATCTGTGGAGCAGCGCCGAAATAATACCCATCCGATGTAGCCTGAAAGATCTCAACCAGGTATTGTGTGCCTTGTGTAAGCCAGATCGGGTTCCCGATGTTTGAATAATCATATTGTGCCGCAGGGCCCGTAACCTGCGTCTGGCGCAGGATCGCCTGTGTATTGAAATCGAACAGCGTTACATAGCGTGTGCTGCCCGTAGGTTCGTTCTTGCCGAAGTGTGTTACAAGAATGTCCTCGCTGCTGCTAAAGCGGAATCCCCTTTGGGAATCGCCAACGCCGCCCGTATTTGCACCTGAAACGCTATCGGTAGCCGAGTGCGGGCCAACAAACACTGAAGGAATGGAAGAAACCGAGCCTGCGATCGGATTTCCGTAGAACATGTAAAGCGGAATAGTTCCGTTTGCAGGAAGCGTATCTATTTTCACCCAGATCACGGTGGAAGCGGTATTCATTCCCGATTCGATCCAGTAATTGAGCATCGTTATTCCGGCACAATCCTTTCCGAAGCGGATATCATCGCCGGAAGCCTGCATTTCCCCGTTGGCAACAGGAGTTTGCGTGTCAACAGTAAGCTGAAGCTGGTAGTTATATACGGCCGAGCCGGTAGTGTTGGTGACTGTAACAGGCAGCGTATGAACCCATCCGGCAGGCTGTGCCAGTGTTGTAAAGATCCCAGCCATACAGCCAAGCGATAAGAGTAAGTATTTTTTCAAATTCATGTTCAGTAGTTTTAAAATTTAATTTGTTATTTGTTTTTACCGCGTACAATAAGGGCCTTCCGGGTTTTTGCGAGTGTTTGCTTTTCTTTTTCAAGATCTGCTTTCGGGTAGGTGGCATCGATCATATCCACTTTTAATTTTTCTTCAAGCTCTTTGATCTTTGCATCTTTTTCTGCCTGTGTGGTAAAGGTGATCTCCTGCGCAGAGGTTTGTTTGGCAGGCGCTGCAGCTGTCTGCGCAAATGCCTGAGCCGACAGGAGGAGCGCCATCCCTGCCACTAAAGTTTTGATTGTTTTCATGAATGATTTTTAATTGTTAATGGAGTGTAAAGCTAACTATAATTGATTGAAAAAAAAGTTCTTATGCTTGTAGTTTTACAGAAGCCCGAACTGCTTCGCATGATGCACTGCATGCTTGTGAAAAAGGTGCAGCCACTCTTCAAAGTTCAGCTCGCCGAAAAATGAGTTGGTGAGCGTCGCCCCTTTGTTGTTCTCAAAATAGCTGATGAAGGCTGCAGTCTGCACCTCCACCTCAGCGATCGCCTCATCCATGCTTGCCTTGGTTGCAGGCAGGGGCACTTCAGGCATGAGCGCATTTTTAGTATTCGGCTTGAATTCCCGTTCGCTCATCGCAAACTCCCTGTAAACAGGAAGCTGCTCTGCCGGCGTATGAAGCACCTGGTTGTTCTTTCCTGTAGCAAAGCTGATGGATTCTGCCATGTGCTCCACCATCTGCAATCCGTTCAATACTCCCCAGGCGCCTTTCGCATTGGGATCGAGCTTCTTCAGCAATTTCGGGAACTCGTTCTTTATAAAGTTAAGTTTGTCCATGATACCTGTTATTCGTTATCGGTGTTAGTGCTCTTTTTCTTTAACTCTTTCGGGAAATCGGTTTTAAGGATGTAAACGCCGTTCATAGGGTTTTCCATTGGAAGCGTATCCTTCAGGTAGAAATACATGTGGGTCTCATCCTCTTCTTCTTTGATGATCTTCTCTGTTTTCTTGATCAGCTTTTTCGATACCGCAAAAAGCATTTGTTCGCCCGATTCCATGAGGCAGTCGCAAACCGACATCTCCGGGATCTCAAAGCTGAAGGCGGTTTCATCGGGAAAATATCCGGCAAGCATGTAGGTGCTGTTGTTCCTGATCTTGAATTCCTTTACCGTTCCGGCAACTTTGAATTCGTCCTCCCAGAGGTATTTGATGTTGTCTTCCGATTCCTCTCCTTCGTAAAGGTCGTCGGCCAATCCCTGGCTGAATTCGGAATTAACAAGTATAAAGTGTAAGTGTAGATTCATATTTTTTACCGCTAAGGCGTAGAGTTTATTTAGTTTTTATTTTCTTGCAGAGACGCAAAGAGCGCAAAGCTGTTTATTATAAATTGCCCCATTGCCAACTGCCTATTGCCAACTGTTTCTATTTCTCGCAGAGGCGCAAAGTTCGCAGAGTTGTTGATTTATTCTTTCAATTGCCTACTGCTAATTACCTACTGATCTTTCGTTTCCTTCCAGGTCTTATAAACATCCTGTTGCTTCGGCCTGTCGGCTTCTATTTCCCGTAATGGCTCGCAGGGTTTTAGCGTTGCGCGGCAATCGGCCGGCAGCTGCTGGTATAATTTCGTCCCCTGAGTTTTCCATTCGATCATTTCATCCGTAACGGATTTTACAACCTTACCGGGATTTCCAACCACCACGCTTCTTTCCGGGATCTCCATTCCGGCAGGCACAAAGCATAAAGCGCCGATGATGCAATTATCACCGATCACCGCATTGTCCATCACCACCGCATTCATCCCGACAAGCACATTCTTTCCGATGGTTCCGCCGTGTATGATCGCGCCGTGGCCAATGTGTGCTGCTTCCTTTAATAAAACCGTTGTTCCCGGAAACATGTGAATGGTGCAATTCTCCTGCACGTTGCAGCCATCCTCAATGATAATTTGTCCCCAGTCGCCACGGATAGCGGCACCCGGGCCAATGTATACATCCTTTCCGATGATCACATTGCCTGTGACCGTTGCATTCGGGTGAATGAAAGCGCTTTCGTGAATGACTGGCTTATAACCGTTGAATTCGTAGATCATCGGATTTAGGAATTAAGCTTTTTCAATGATAACCGCGTAGCCCTGCCCTACTCCAATGCACATAGTCACCAGCGCATAGCGCTTGTTCTGCTCCTGCAGCTCGATGGCTGCCGAGTTCAGCAGGCGTGCGCCGCTCATGCCAAGCGGATGGCCAAGCGCGATGGCGCCGCCATTCGGGTTCAGGCGCGGGTCGTTATCGGCGAGGCCCCATGCACGCGTACAGGCCAATGCCTGGGCAGCAAATGCTTCATTCAGCTCGATCAGGCCGATGTCCTTCATGGTCAGCCCTGCGCGCTTTAATGCAAGGTTCGCCGCTTCCACCGGGCCAATCCCCATGATGCGGGGCTCCACGCCTGCAACGCCGCTGGAAACGATCCTTGCCTTCGGAGTTAAATTGTATGTTTTAATTGCATCTTCAGAAGCCAGTAAGATCGCAGCAGCGCCGTCATTCAGGCCGGAAGCATTTCCTGCGGTTACCGTACCGCTTTCCTTTTTGAAAGCGCCTTTTAATTTTGAGAGCCCTTCGAGGGTAGTATCGGGGCGCATGAATTCATCCTTGTCAAAAATTTTCGGATCGCCCTTCCGCTGCGGGATCTCCACTGCAACGATCTCTTTTGCAAAGCGGCCTTTGCCTTGTGCTGCTGCAGCTTTCTGCTGGCTCCACAAAGCGAACTGATCCTGGTCTTCACGGCTGATCTTATCCCTGTCGGCAAGGTTCTCCGCCGTTTCACCCATTGCGTCCACTCCATACAGCTCTTTCATTTTCGGGTTAATGAACCTCCAGCCGAAGCTGGAATCATACATCTGCTGGTCGCGGCCGAATGCCGATGAAGCCTTCGACATCACCCATGGGCCACGCGTCATGTTCTCAACGCCGCCGGAGATCATCAGGTCGCCTTCACCTGTCATGATCGCGCGCGCTGCAGCAATGCTTGCCGACAAGCCCGAAGCGCAGAGCCGGTTCACTGTTTCACCCGGAACCTGGTAAGGCAAACCGGCCAGCAGCGATGCCATGCGGGCAACGTTGCGGTTGTCTTCACCCGACTGATTAGCGCAGCCCAGCAACACATCGGCGATCTGCTTCTGATCGATCGAAGGGTTGCGCTTCACTAATTCTTTAAGGACGAGGGCAGCGAGATCGTCGGTGCGGATAGTTGATAATGTTCCTCCGAAATTCCCGATCGGAGTGCGGATGCCGTCAATGATAAATGCGTTTTTCATAATATTTAGTTGTACAGATCGCGAATCATTACGAATATGCGAATCTGGGGTTTAAAAAAAATCAATTAGAATATTGTAAGTACACATATTCGCAAATTCGTTTTATTCGCTATCTGTAACATCCCATTCTTTACTTGTGCGGTATACAGTGCCTTTAAAGAAGGCTACTTTTTCATTTTTCTGGTTGCTGATCTCGATGTGATAAGTTCCCGTTTTGTTGGTGAGGCTGAGCTCCCTTGCTTCGCAGGTAAGCTCATCGTTCACATTCACAGCTACGGCAAATGTGATGGAGCACTCCAGCGCAACGCTTAACCTGCCGTATGCATTGGAGGCAAAAGCGAGGGCGCTGTCGGCGAAGGAAAAAGCAATGCCGCCATGCGAGATCCCGAATCCGTTCACCATTTCCTCCCTGATCTTCATCTTTAAGATGCAATGTCCTTTTTCCGACATCACTTTCCGGATGCCAAGCCATGCGCTGAACTTGTCTTCAGCCAGCATTTTATCAACAATTTTGGTTGCTGTATTGTTCTCCATGTTGTTTTTTGGTAGCGCTTTTTGGTTTCCCGCAGAGATCGCCGGGGACGCGAAAAAAAGCATTACAAAGTTATCAAAAGAAATGAGTTTTCAGCATGCAATTGCCGCATCTTTTCAAGCATGAAGGGCCGGAAAGAGCAATAAAAAAGCCCGCTCTTCAGGAACGGGCTTATGCTATTCGGTCGAATTAAAGTTTAATAGAACGTCTTGCCTTCTTTTGCCATCCTTTTCAGTAAAACAGAAGGACGATATCGGTCTTCCTGGTATTCCTCGTATAAGCCGCTGAGAATGTTCAGCACGATCTGCAGCCCGATCTCATCCGCCCATTTCAACAATCCTTTCGGATAGTTCACGCCTTTGGTCATTGCAAGGTCGAGGTCCTTTGGCGTTGCAAGCCCGAGATGCAATGCATCAACGGCTTCATTGATGAGCATGGAGATCACACGGTAAAAGATCGCTTTTCCCAGCTCCTCCACCTCAACGGGCTTCGGCATCACAGCGCCTTCCGCGTAATTGTAATAGCCTCTCCCGGTTTTCCTGCCGAATAATTTCGCTTCGTATAATCTTTTCTGAGTAAGTGAAGGCTTGAACCTTGGCTCGTAAAAGAACTGTGTCCACACGCTTTCTGTCACTTTATAATTGATATCGTTGCCGATAAAGTCCATCAGCTCAAAAGGCCCCATCTTAAATCCGCCTACCGAGCGCATTGCCCAATCGATGGTTGCAAAATCGGCAATGCCTTCTTCATAGATGCGGATGGATTCGCCGTAGAATGAGCGCGCCACGCGGTTCACAATAAAGCCCGGCGTATCTTTCGTAAGCACCGTTACTTTGCCCCACTGATCGACCAGCTCTTTGGCTGCCTTGGTAACCTGCTCTGCCGTAAGGATCGCGGGAATGATCTCCACCAGCGGCATTAATGGAGCAGGATTAAAGAAATGAATGCCGACCACGCGCTCTGCTTTTTTACATGCGGAGCCAATGGATGCGATCGATAATGAGGATGTATTGCTTGCAAGGATACAGGTTTCGGACACAATCCCTTCCAGCTCTGCAAAAACTTTTTGTTTTACTTCAAGATCCTCTACAATTGCTTCGATCACTAAGCCGCAATCCTTAAAATCGGCGAGGCTGCTCACATAGTTGGTGCGGCCGGTGATCTCCGAGGCTGACTGCTCTGCCATCTTTCCTTTTTCCACCAGCTTCTTCAGGGTGCCATCGAGGCTTGTTTTGGCCTTATCGAGTGCTGCCTGGTTATTATCATAGATCAAAACCTCGTGGCCCGCTGTTGCCGCCACCTGTGCAATTCCGGCACCCATTGCACCGGATCCTATTATTCCTATCTGGATCATATATTAAATAAATTTTAACCGGAGTTCACTGAGCTTCACGCAGAAAAATCTTTCTCAGCGGTTCTCTGCGCCTTCTCCTTTTTTCTCTGCGGTAATTCTTATTCCCCTTTAAATACAGGCTTTCTCTTCTCTAAAAATGCATTCACACCTTCATTGTAATCGTGTGTAAGGGCCGCATGCACCTGCATATCGGCTTCGTAGCCTAACTGCTCGTTCAGTGAATTGTCCATGGATTGATTCAATAATCTCTTTGTCATGCCGAGGCCTTTTGTCGGCATTTCCGACAGCGCTTTTGCAGCTGCAAATGCTTCTGCCTGCAGGGATGCATCTTCCGACACCTTATAGATCATTCCCATTTTTTCCGCATCAGCCGCTGAAACTTTATCGCCCAGCATCATCAATGCCGATGCTTTTCCAAAGCCTACGAGCCTTGGTAAAAAAAATGTGCCGCCGCTGTCGGGGATCAGGCCGATCTTGCTGAATGCCTGTATAAAGGCAACGGAGCTTGCTGCGATCACCACATCACAGGCCAGCGCAATATTGGCTCCTGCGCCGGCTGCAACGCCGTTCACCCCGCAAACCACGGGCTTCTCGATGCTGCGGATCTTCTGGATGATCGGGTTGTAATGCTCACGCACAATGCGCTCGATGCCGGGGCCGTTTGCGTCCATCGCTTCGGAAAGGTCCTGCCCTGCGCAAAATGCTTTTCCTTCTCCCGTAAGATATACCGCGCGGATATTCTTGTCATCCGCGGCTTTATCGAGCGCAGCCTGCAGCTGCAGCGACATTTCCCGGTTAAAGCTGTTGAATTTATCGGGGCGGTTCAGCGTCACCTTCAGTACGCTGCCTTCTGTTTCTGTTTTGATGAATGCTGTCATATCGTTATCTGAATAATCTTACATAATTGAAAGAAAAATCAAATATAAAGCAAATCACCTATAAAAAAAGGGGAATTATTTAAGGGCGGGAAAAGCTGATCTCATGGAATGAGCCGGACTGATTCCGGTATACCAGCTTCGCATCGATCTGCTCAACAAGCCCGTTGATAATATCAAGCCCGATCGAGGATTCAGACACCTTACCGGGATCATACCCCGGGCCGGAATCACTGATCGTAAGGAAGATCGTTCCATCCTTCTCGCTGAGGCTGATCCCGATGGTTCCTTTCTTTGCATCCCTGAAGGCATGCTTGTAGGAGTTGGTCACGATCTCATTTACGATCAGCGCCAAAGGGATTGCGGTAGACACATCTATCTCCACATCTTCGATCTCTTTTTTAATGACGATCTCGCGGCCGGCAACCGAAAAAGAGCTATCCAGGTTGTTGAGGATCTCCCCGAGGTATTCCTTAAAATTGATCCCCGCGTATGATTTGGAAAGATAAAGCAACTGATGAACGGAGGCGATCGAATCGAGGCGGTTGCGCGACTCCGTGAAAAGATTTTTGTGATAATCGTCCTTCGCCTTGTTCGCCTGCATATTCAGCAGGCTGGAGATGATCGCGAGATTATTCTTTACCCGGTGATGCACTTCCTTGAGCAGCACCTTTTGTTCATTGAGCGCGATCTCCAGGTCGTTGCGCGCCCTCAGCTTCGCATGTGTTTCCAGCGCAAGCGAGATCATCTGGGCCACTACCAGGCCGAACTTCTGCTCCTGCAGGTTCCACACCCGGATCGTATCGCGATGCTCAAAGCAGAGCACTCCGATGATCTCTCCCTCTATGCGGACCGGAATATCCATCAGCGAATGAATGCGGTTCGGTATAAGATATGTTTCCAGCAATTCCTTTGTCATCGGATCATTGGTGGCATCGCTTGTGGCAATGATCATTTCCGTTTCAAACAATTTAAAGTATTCGGGCATGACGATCCTCGTCAGGTTTTCCTGCTCCACCAGCCTGTTTTCGGCGCCATCAAAATTTCCGATGCATTCGATCTCCGAATGGTCCCTGTTGAACACCCATGCATTTACACGCTCTGTGTTCATTACCCTCGATGCCATCTGCAGCACCTCGTAAATAGCTTCCGACAGCTTGCCATCACGGATCTTCCGCGATTTCGACAAGCGCTCGATGGCCACCGCCTTGCGCAGGATGTCCTTGCGGACGCGCTGGTACGGCCTGCCATCCTTAATGAATACGAAATGCTGCTGATTCCCATCCCTGCCGGTATCCCTTGCAAGGTTCATCCTTACGGGAATTACTTTCCTGTCCTTTGAAAAGATCTCGGTATACAGCCTGTCGCCGGGAACGGGGTCATTACTTTCAAGAATGAACCTTAAGCCGTCGGCATTTTCCGGGAAGATCACATCGATGGGCTTGCCGGTAATGTCGCTGCTGTCATACCCTCCAAGGGAAAGCAGCACATTGCTGGCAAAGAGGATGGTGTAGTTCGCATCCAATACAATAAGGCCTTCATTGAAATTATCAATGAGGTTTTGCGGGGAAATGTTTTTGGAGCGAAAGAAGGTCATTGATAGAAGAAAATTACTTATTGATAGTAAATTTACAACTATTAATCGAAGATTCAAATCAAATGCATTTGAAATAGTCGAAAGGCTCCCTGCAATCATTGCAGCGGTAGAGCGCTTTACAGGCGGTAGAGCCGAACTGGGAGATCATGCTTACATTTTCGGAGCTGCATTGCGGGCATTTCAGGTGGCGCACCTTGCCTGTGAGAAGGCCTTTATCTACGCTTGAATGCTCCGGCGGTGCAATGCCGTAAGCGCGCAGCTTTTCCTTGGCTTCATCATTGATCCAGTCGGTGGTCCAGGCAGGCGTATACACCAGATCCACCTTCACTTTTTCAATTCCAACCTCTTTAAGCTTTATGCGGATATCATCCTCGATCACTTTCATGGCAGGACAGCCGCTGTAGGTTGGAGTGATCACCACGGTGCAGGTTTCGCCGTCCCATTTTACATCGCGCAGGATCCCCAGCTCGATGATATTGATCACGGGGATCTCCGGATCCGGAATGCCGGAAAGGAGCTGGAAAATTTGTTCGGTAGTTATGGATGAGGTCATTGAAGGTTTTGTCGCTGCTAAATCGCAGCGGCGGGATAAATACCCCTGTCAGGGTTTGAAACCCTGACAGGGGTTATGCTATTACCATTTGGCGCCCGGGAATGAGCGGTGCACGCTCTGCATCTCGGCCAGTAAAAAGCCTAAATGCTCCGAATGCTTTCCTTCCCTGCTGCCTTTTTGCTTGAAGTTATAGGATGGAACCTGCAGCGTTGCTTCCGCGATCACGGGCTTCACATGCGCTTCCCACTTTTCTTTGATCGTATTAAGGTCCGGTGCAATACCTTCTTTGATAAGTATGGCATCTACCTCATCCATATCAAACATTTCGCCGGTGAACATCCAGAGGTCGTTCATCGCATTCTGCATGCGCTCGTGGCTTTCTGCCGTTCCATCTCCCAAACGGTACATCCATTCGGTGGTATGGCGGAGATGATAAGTGATCTCCTTATGCGATTTTTCAGCGAGCGCCGCAATGGTCTCGTCCTTGCTCGATTTCAGCGCTTCGTAGAGATAGTATGTGTACACATCGTATAAAAATTGCCGCGTGATGGTTGCAGCATAATCGCCGTTCGGCTGCTCGGTGATGAGTAAATTGCGGAACTCACGCTCGCCGCGCAGGAAAGCAAGATCATCTTCTGTTCTGCCGTTGCCCTCTACCGTTGCAGCGTATCCTAAAATGGCTGTGGCATTCCCCACAAAATCAAGCGCAATGTTAATGAGCGCGATATCTTCCTCGAGGATCGGGCCGCTGCCGCACCATTCCGACAGGCGATGGCCGATGATCAGGCTGCTGTCGCCAAGGCGGAGTAAATATTGAAATTTTGCTTCCTGAATTGTCATAATTGAAAAAATATCCGGTTATAAATACTTCACCCCTTCCGGGATCTTGTAAAATGTAGGGTGACGGTAAGGCTTGTCGTTCGACGGCTCAAAGAACGATCCCTGGTCTTCCGGGCTGGAAGCGGAAATCGCATTCGCAGGAACTACCCAGATGCTGATGCCTTCGCTTCTTCTTGTATATACATCACGTGCATTCTGGATCGCCATCTCAGCGTCTGCCGCATGCACATTTCCTACATGCTTGTGTGGAATTCCGGGGTTTGCCTGCACAAATACTTCCCATACCGGCCATTGTGTGTCTGTCATAGTAATTTTTGATTTTTTGAATTTTAAAATTTCAGAATTGTTGCATTCTAAAATTCAACAACTCTGAAATTCAACAATTTTATTATGCTGCTTTTAACTTTTTCTTTTCTGCATACGCTACTGCGGCATCGCGCACCCAGCGGCCTTTTTTATCGGCATCGGTGCGTGCTTTCAGGCGCTTTGCATTGCAGGGGCCATTCCCTTTGATCACTTCAAAGAACTCTTCCCAGTTGATCGGGCCATGCTCGTAATGGCCGGTTGCTTCATTGAATTTCAGGTCCTTATCAGGAATGCTCAGCCCGATAAAATCAGCCTGCGGAACGGTACGGTCGATAAAGCGCTGGCGGATCGCATCATTGCTTTCCATCTTCACTTTCCAGCGCATGAGCTGCTCGCTGTTCGGCGACTGGTCATCGCTCGGTCCCAGCATCATGATGGATGGCCACCACCAGCGGTTGAGGGCATCCTGCGCCATTGCTTTCTGCTCAGGTGTTCCCTGTGCAAGGTGCATCATGATCTCGTATCCCTGACGGTTGTGAAAGCTCTCTTCCTTGCAGATGCGCACCATTGCCCTTGAATACGGGCCATAAGATCCTCTTGCAAGGGCTGTCTGGTTCATAATGGCAGCGCCATCCACGAGCCAGCCGATCGCTCCAATGTCGGCCCAGGTAAGGGTTGGATAATTAAAAATGCTTGAATATTTTGCCTTGCCGGTATGCAATTGCTCAAGCAGCTCGGTACGGTCGATCCCGAGGGTTTCCGTTGCGCTGTAAAGGTACAGTCCGTGGCCTGCCTCATCCTGCACTTTCGCCAGTAAAATGGCCTTTCTTCTCAGGTTCGGGGCGCGGGTGATCCAGTTGCCTTCCGGCAGCATTCCAACGATCTCGGAATGCGCATGCTGGCTCATCATACGGATCAGCTGTTTACGGTACGCCTCAGGCATCCAGTCTTTTGGCTCTATCTTATTTCCTGCGGCTATTTTGGCTTCAAACGCCGCTATTTTTTTTTCGTCTTCCATGATTCTGTTTTACATGCTATAATAGCATTATCCAAGCTATAAAAATACGCATTTTATGGCTGATTTCAAAGTTCGTTATTTTTTGATGAATAAGGAACAGTTTTAACGCTGATTTGTTTGGGAAAATAAGGTAGTTTCTGTAACCGCAAAGACCGCGGAGCTTTCGCAAAGGGCGCAGAAAAAAAAAGGAAACCACAGACACACATTTAATCTGTGATCTGTGGCTCCTGTAAATATGAATCTATAATCCCCTATCGTAATTCACCATCACGCTGCTTGTTTTTGGGCGGCTCTGGCAGGTAAGGATGTAGCCCTGCTTTACTTCCGAAGCCGATAATGCGTAGTTCACTGCCATGTCCACTTCGCCTGATTCTAATAATGCGCGGCAGGTACAGCAGGAGCCTCCCTGGCAGGCATACGGCGCATCCAGCCCCGCACGCAGTGCAGCTTCAAGGATCGTTTCATTTTCTTCGAGGACGATCTTGCACTCCTCACCGTCGAGGATGATCGTTGCCTGGGCACCTGAAACAACATCTTCCGAAGGTTTCACGTCCTCAGCATTTACAGGCGTTGTAAAATATTCGATATGGACTTTCGCCTCAGGGATCTTCAGGTCTTTCAATGCATTCACCACATTCTCCATCATCGGGCCGGGGCCGCAGATGAAAAACTCATTGTCCTCCGACGGATTCACATAGCTCTTCACCAGCTCCATGTTCTTCTCTTTTGTCATCATTCCCTTCAATTGTTCCGGGTGGCCTGCAGGAGGCGTATTTAAAACATGGATCACATTCAGCCTGTCGGAATTCTGAACGGACAGCTGCTCGATCTGCTTTTTAAAGATAATGGAGGATTCGTCGTTGTTCCCATAAAAGAGGGTGATCCGGCTGTTTGGCTCGGATCTCAAAACCGTTTTCAGGATCGACAGCATCGGCGTAATGCCGCTTCCGCCGCCAAAAAGCACGTAGCTTTTTTTATTGGAAGCATTCATCTCCGTAAAGAAATTCCCCATCGGGGTCATTACTTCCACCACATCGCCGGCTTTGAGCTTATCATTGATGTAGGTCGACACGCGGCCATCCTTCACTTTCTTGATCGCCACGCGGAGTTCATTTTCCTCCACAGGGCTGCTGCAGATGGAATATGAGCGTCTCAGCTCTTCACCATTGATATTGAATTTCAGGGTAAGGTATTGTCCCTGCTTGTATTTGTAGTCCTGCTTAAGGGATGCAGGCACTTCAAAGGCAACGGAAACCGCATCAGCAGTTTCACGAACCACATCTATTACTTTCAATGAATTGAATCTCGACATTTTGATCTGATTTTAAGATTGCGAATTTACGATTTATATAGAAATGGGCAATAGTTAATTCGCTGGCGCGCGTTCACTGCACAAAAATTCTGCATGCTTGCTGATCTTGCAGAGATTCCGTGTCGGGGCACGGAATGACGAAAATCCAGGTAATACTTAGAGATCGACCTGCCTAAAAGATCATTCAAAAAAAATAATAACTTGCGCCTTTTATGCAACAGCAGCAGACAAAGATCTTTTTCCCAAACCTCGACGGAATGCGCTTTATCGCATTCTTTGTTGTGTTCATCAACCATGCTGTTGGCTGCCTCGATTTCCGGAGCGGCAATACTTATTACAGCTTCATCCGCGACCGCTTCCTGCTTGGGGGCGACCTTGGCGTTAATCTTTTCTTTGTGCTCAGCGGGTTCCTTATCACTTTTCTCCTGCTGAAAGAAAAAGAACTGTATGGACGCATCAACATCCCGCACTTTTATTTGCGGCGCGTGCTGCGCATCTGGCCGGTATACTTTTTTGTAGTGTTCCTCTGCCTGCTGGTGTTCCCGCATTTTGCAGCTGCGGTGCCTTCATCCTTCCCGCTCGATTTTTCCACCGAGCGTTTAAATCCCTGGCTCTATGTAAGCTTCCTCGGCAACTTCGATTACCTCCGGCACGGCATCAGCAATGTGCTCATTGGTGTGCTCTGGTCCGTTTCCGTTGAAGAGCAGTTTTATTTATTCTGGCCGCTGATCGTTGCTTTTATTCCTAAAAAATATCTGCTGCCTGCATTCATCAGCATCATCGCAGGCGCTGTTGCCTTCCGCTTTTTCTTCAGCATGGGCGGCAATTCCATGATCCTCAAATACCATTCATTCTCCTCCGTTTCCGATCTTGCCACAGGAGCGGTGCTGGCCTGGCTTTGTACAAAGCAATCGTTTACCGAAAAAATAAAACGCATGCCGCGATGGGCGATCACCATCCCGTATCTTTTATTTTTCGCGATCATTCCCTTCAGGGCATTTATATGGAAATTCGGACTGTACTATGTTCATGTTGCTTCCATTCTGCCGGTGATCATTTCCGCATTGTTCGCCTTTTTTATTCTTGAGCAGAATTATGCCGACCGCTCTTTTTACAAGCTTAGCAGGTTCCGCTTTATCTCGTCGCTCGGGCGCTACACTTACGGTATGTACTGCTATCACATGCTGGTATTTTTTGTGGTGCTGTATTGTTTTTACACGGCCGGCGCTGACATTCTCCATCCGGGAAAATATCTCTTCATCGCAGAAGTGCTCATTTCGCTTACCTGTACAATTTTATTTTCGCAATTCAGTTACAGGTATATCGAAAGCGGGTTCCTGAAATTAAAAAAACGATTTGCATCGATCACGAGATGAACGGGCTCCGAGCGTATGGATAACATCCGGTTCATCGGCTTTGTCATTCTGAACGGAGCGCAGCGGAGTGAAGAATCTTCTTCGTACCGGGAACTTCCTTACCTTTGAATCATAAACCAAGCAACATGAAATCAAACCGCATCGTATCTTTAGCCGGCATCACACTAATGGCTGCATTCATTTTCAACTCCTGTAAAAAGGAGAAGGATGAAGAACCCGTACCTACTCCTTCAACGCCCGCAAGCGGAGCCTGCACGCCTAATACCGCATTTGTTCCGGATGCAGCAACAGGCCCACGGCTGATCTTTAAATTCAAGTTCGACAGCACACAGCTGCGCCTCGATAATTTCGGGAACCCTTCCACCATCCCTGCAGGAAATGCAGCACAGTCGCCAGTTTTCAACCTCATGAGCCAGCATTACATCGAGCTGGCAGGCAACTTCGATTCGCTCGGGCAGGGAGAAGTGTTGTACCTTGGAAATTCAACAACAGCAGGCGGTGCCGCTGCCATTAATTACTGCGCTTCCACGCAAACCGGACAGAACCAGGTATTCTTTTCAAAGTCGCTGAGCCAGATCGCTCCCGGCACTTACGACTGGCTGAGGGTTTCGCTTGCTTACCAGAATTACAATATTACCTACAAGGCGAATGCTGTTCCGGGAACGCATGTCGCTACAGGCACTATCGCATCCTTCATCGGCTACAAAACATACGTTTCAGGGTACAAGATCAACGGACACGATTATACACCAAGCAGCTCTGCGGGCGGCCCCGGAAATCACTTACAGGGATACTGGGGATTTGAGACCAATGTTGCGGGCAGTAATTATTTCGTTGACGGGCAATCGGCAGGCACAACTGTTCCGAACCCGCTGTTTGCCACTTCGCCTATTCCTTCCGGAAGCTGCGTGGTAACTGGGAAATTCGTCGACAATACAATGGGCTATTCTCCTTTGGTGATCACCGGTTCGGAAACGAGCGACATTGTGATCACCGTATCCTTATCCACCAACAAAAGCTTCGAATGGCATGAAGTGACCGCTGACGGCTATTACCAGCCGGAGCTTGGTGAATACGTTGTGGACATGGGCGTGAGAGGCATGATCCCTATCAGGAATTAAATATACGTTCAGCAATGAAGCTCCCGTTCAGCAAGAACGGGAGCTTTTTTATTAACGCAGTTTAACAATAAAGGCGCTTTTTCCCCGTTGGTAAAAATTGTGCTTCCAAGCCTGATAAAATTATGTATTTTTGAGAAAGATTCTGATCCGCATGAGCCACTCTATCCGATTGTACAGCATACTTCTTTTTTTCAGCCTTTTCATTACAGGTGCATTTGCACAGCAGCCCGTGCCGAAAGATAAACCCAAACCCGCTCACGACCTTCTCCAGTTCTCCGGAGTGGTGGTGGAAGGCGACAGCCTGCGCCCCGTGCCTTATGCAAGCATCATGATCCGCAACAGCTACCGCGGAACCGTGAGCGATTACTTCGGCTATTTTTCATTTGTAGCGCAGGAAAGCGATACGGTTGAATTCTCCGCCATCGGCTACCGCGATGCGGTCTTCGTTATTCCGGACACGCTTACCACCAACAAATATTCGCTCATCCAGGTGCTTGCCACCGATACCATTTATTTAAAGATGACCGAAGTGTATCCATGGCCGAGCAAGGAACAGTTCAAGCAGGCATTCCTCCAGCTGAACGTTGCCGATGACGACCTGGCACGCGCGCAAAAGAACATGGACAGGGCCGATATGAAAGAGCTGATGAGCGGCATGGCGAATGAAGCCAGCCTCAATTATAAATACAGCATGCAGCAATACCAGAGTAAATTATATTATGCGGGGCAGCTGCCGCCAAACAACCTGCTGAACCCTATCGCATGGTCGAAGTTCATCAAAGCATGGAAGAACGGGGATTTTAAGAACAAGAAAAGAAAATGAGGCTCCGGCTGATCAATTAAAAATTGCATTTGTGAACAGGTCTATTCAATACACTCTTTCGCTTTTATTTGTTCTCTTCAGCAGCTTTGCCTTTTCCCAAAGCACAGCCACCATATTCGGAAGGATCCTGGATACCGACAGCAATGAGCCTGTTGAGGATGTCAGCATTTCCATCTTAGGCGGCACACAGTCTGCCACATCCACCAACAAAGACGGGGAATATTCCTACACCATTCCCGCCGATACGGAAATTGTCATCGTATTTCACAGTCTTTCTTACTCGGAAGTACGTCGAAGCGTAAAGGTGGCTGCTAATGAAAAGAGGCAACTCAACCCTTCCATGAAATTCAAGAACACACTGATCATCGTTGATGTGTTTGATTCGAAGGAACGCAACCAGCAGCTTACGCGGATCAACCCGATCCTCATGACGCACATCCCTACCGCCAGCCAGGATTTCAATGCCATTTTATTCACGCTCCCGGGCGTCTCCAACCGGAATGAATTAAGCTCCGCATATTCTGTTCGCGGAGGAAATTTTGATGAGAACCTCGTGTATGTGAACGGCATCGAGATCAACCGCCCGTTCCTTGTACGCTCAGGGCAGCAGGAAGGGCTGAGCTTTATCAATCCCGACATGGTATCTTCCGTCCTTTTTTCGGCAGGAGGATTTGAAGCGAAGTACGGTGATAAAATGTCGTCGGTACTGGATGTGCAATACCGAAAGCCGACCAGGTTCGCAGGCACTGTCTCGGGAAGCATGCTGGGCGGAAACCTCGAGCTGGAAGGCATCTCCAAGAGCCACCGCTTTACATGGATGATCGGCTCACGCTACAAGAGCACCAAATACATCCTGGGAAAGATAGATACCAAAGGGCAATACAAGCCTTCTTTCATTGATGTGCAGGGCTATGCAACCTATGACCTCACCACGAACTGGGAGCTGGATGTGCTGGGAAATTTTGCAAGCAACAAATACCAGGTGATCCCTGAAAACCGTGAAACGGATTTCGGAACGCTCAACCAGGCATTGCGGCTGAAGATCTATTTCGACGGGCAGGAAGTGGATAAATTCACCACAATGCTCGGAGCCGTGTCGGGCATCTACCGCTCCAACGATGAGAAACTCAACCTCAAATTCATCGGCTCGGCATTCAAGAGCAAGGAGAGCGAAGCGTTCGACCTGCAGGGACAATATTACATTGCCGACCTCGAAACCGATTTCGGAAAGCCTAATTTTGGTGAAGAAGTGGGTGAACGCGGCGTGGGAACATTCCTCAACCATGCACGCACCAACCTTACCGCGTATGTGTACAGCCTCGAGCACAAGGGAACATACAACATCGACCGCAACAAGCAGATCCTGTGGGGAACAAAATATTCGATGGAGGATATCTCCGATAAGCTGAGCGAATGGAAGTTCATCGACAGCTCCGGCTATTCGCAGCCAACCACGGTGCCTTACATTCCGCAGGAAGAGATCGTGCTGCAGGATGTTGTCAAGCAAAAGATCAACATTGTTTCCAACAGGGTTTCGGGCTATCTGCAGGGCATCATGAGCAGGGAGCTGAAGGACACTTCCAATCTTTCATTAACGGCAGGCGTAAGGGCCAACTACTGGGACCTTAACAAGCAAGCGCTGTTCGGGCCACGGGCCACCATCGGCTACAAGCCGCACTGGAAAAAAGATTTCCTCTTCCGGCTCTCGGGCGGATGGTATTATCAGCCGCCGTTCTACAGGGAGCTCCGCGATGTGGAAGGCCACATCAACTATGATCTGAAAGCGCAAACCTCCATCCATGCTGTGCTTTCCAGCGATTATAATTTCCGCGCATGGAACCGCCCTTTCAAGTTCATCGTGGAAGCCTATTATAAATACCTTGATAATATTATTCCGTACACCGTCGACAATGTGCGCATCCGCTATTCCGCAAAGAACAATGCAACAGGATATGCAACGGGGATCGACCTCAAGATCAACGGGGATTTCGTAACAGGGCTTGAATCATGGGCTTCGCTCTCCATCATGCAAACGCAGGAGGACATCAAAGGCGATTACTTTTACACCTATTACAACAGCGATGGCGACACGATCGTTCCCGGCTACACTGCTAACTATGTACCGGTTGACAGCACGCGCACCGAGCCCGGATTCATTCCACGCCCTACCGATCAGCGCGTGAGCTTCGGCCTGTTCTTCCAGGATAAGATGCCGGGCTTTCCCGACCTGAAAATGCACCTGAACCTGTTGTTCGGCAGCGGCGTACCGTTCGGACCTCCGGGGTCGGAGCGCTACAAGCAGGTGCTGCGCATGCCTCCCTACAGGCGTGTCGACATCGGATTCTCGTACCAGGTATTGCGGGAGAACCGCAAGCTCAAAAATGAAAAAGGCGCCGGCCGTTATTTAAAATCGGTATGGCTGAGCCTCGAAGTGTTCAACCTGCTTGGCACCAACAACACAGTGTCCTACATCTGGGTGGAAGATGTGACCAGCAGGCAGTATGCTGTTCCCAATTACTTAACGCAGCGACAGCTCAACCTGAGAATGATCGTTAAGTTCTGATCCCATGAAAAAGCCAAAGTCTATTCCTTTTTCTTTTGTGCTCGACAACCTGCACCTGCTGGATCCCGTTATCAAACCAATGTTCGGGTGTCACTCTGTTTATATCGGCAATAAGGTTGTACTGACGCTCCGCGACAAGGATGATGCCGACAGCGGCGTGTGGATTGCAACTACTCCCGAATTTCATTCCAGCCTCAAAAAAGAATTCCCCAATATGCGCTCCATCACCGTGTTCGGCACCGGCACCAGCAGCTGGCAGGTATTGCCAAAAGATGCCGACGACTTTGAAGCAAGCGTCAATCACCTCTGCGGCCTTGTTATTAAAGGCGATCCGCGCATCGGGAAAGTTCCCAAGCCGAAGAAAAAAAAGAGTTTGTAGCTGATAGTTTGTAGTTAGTAGTTGGTAGTTCGTAGACGGTTCGGAATAGAGCCACAGAGGCTGCGCGCTGTCAGTTCGAGTGTTTTTCCTTTTCGGAAAAACGTATCGAGAACGCGCGCTGCCTTCCCACCAAGCCCTGATCCTTAAAGATTCGTAATTCGTAATATTCGTATAGATTCGTATTTAGTAGAGTTTATACTTTTATTGAGTAAATTTGTATCGAATAAAACGAACATGCTTTACCCGAAGGAAGTCATACAGCATTTGAACGCATGGATAGATGGAAGCACTACTTCGAAGCTCTGGCTCCAGGAACATAATTTTGAAGAGCTTGTGCAGCTGAAGGATGCGGTGAGCCGCCACAGCAAGGCATTTGAATACCTGCTCGTCAATAAGTTCATAGTGCTTGCCGCTTTTGTAAATGCCGTGTGGGACGACCAGCATGCATTTAAATTACTGATGGACCAGAAAGCCTTTCACTGGGCAGCCATGGCAAACTATATCAACGGCGACGATAAAGCCGCGCTCTTCCTGAAAAAGAACAGGCTCGAGCATTATGCCGAGCTGGCCTATAAGATCCAGGCGAAGATCAGGAGGGAAGGCGATGAAGGAACGAACTTCTTTAACAGCGGGCCGTTTAAAGTGTAGTAGTTGGGAGTCCGGAGACGGTTAGATTAATGAACATGCACTAATTTAAATTGACGCAGGATCAATTCCCCTCTTGAGAGGGGTTAGGGGTGTGTTAAAAAACATAATAATTAAGATTTTAGCTACCATGCGCGTCATCGCCACCATACCACACCCAAAGATCTCCATTAGCATCTTCTCTATGAATGATAAATACCAGGTGCAGTTTGTGGCAGGGCCAATGGAGCAAACATTCAAGATCGCGCATACCGATATCGACGGCGTTGAAGGAATAAAGAAAATGCTGGATGAGGAATTCATGAAACGGATCATGGAACGGTTCAATGAAATGTTCCTTTCCCTGCAGGATGCGAAAAAAAGGCTTGAAAGTTTATAGTTTGAAAGTTTCAGGTTGACGTACTTCGGGTAATGCTAATAAATAAGATTAAAAACATGACAAGAAAACTCATACTATTATTTACAGCCGCTTTAATTGCCGTTGCATTCACTGCCGCTCCGACTTACAAGATCGGGCTGCTGAAGTACAATGGCGGCGGCGACTGGTATGCCAATCTTGAAACTTCTTTGCCTAACCTCATTAAATTCTGCAACGACAACCTGAAGACCAACATCGATCCGGAGCAGGGCACTGTGGAAGTGGGGAGCCCCGACATATTTAATTATCCCTTTGTGCACATGACCGGCCATGGCAACGTGGTGTTCAGCGCACAGGAAGCCGAGAACCTGCGGAATTACCTTACCGGCGGGGGATTCCTGCATATCTCCGACAACTACGGGCTGGATAAGTTCATCCGCCCGCAGATGAAAAAAGTATTTCCCGAGCTTGATTTTATAGAGCTGCCTTTCTCCCACCCGATCTATCACCAGAAATATGATTTCCAGAACGGCCTGCCGAAGATCCATGAGCATGAAGGAAAAGCGCCGCAGGGATTTGGCATTATCTACCAGGGCAGGCTGGTTTGCTTTTATGATTTCGAATGCGACCTTGGCGATGGCTGGGAAAGCTTTGAAGTGCACAAGGATTCGCCCGAAGCGCATCAGAAGGCCCTGAAAATGGGCGCAAACATGATCCAGTATGTGTTAATGGGCGGAGAGAATACCGTAAAGAAATAATCATGAGCAGAAAACGCAAGCTTCTCATTGCACTGCTGCTCCTGCTGCTTACCGGCTTTTTGATCCCAAACAACATGCAGATCCCCGTTGCCGGCGCAACAAAAAACAGCTGGAACCCGCAATCATTCTGGTATTATCCATGGGGAAAATCCGGAACGCATAAAGGCATTGATATTTTTGCGAAGGAAGGAACAGATGTGCTCGCTTCCACTTCCGGGATCGTGCTTTACAAAGGTGAGCTTGCAAGGGGCGGCAATGTGATCGTGGTGCTTGGCCCTAAATGGCGCATTCATTACTATGCACATCTGAAAACATTTACTACACATTTTATGGCCTTTGTTTCGCGGGGGGAAAAGATCGCGGAGGTTGGAACAACCGGCAATGCAAAAGGAAAACCGCCTCACCTGCATTATGCCTATGCTACCGTCATCCCTTATGTATGGCGCATCGACGGCTCGATACAGGGCTGGAAAAAAATGCTCTATTTAAACCCGGGAGACTTTTTTAACCGGTAAATTCTTGCAGCTCTTTGTTGATGATCGCGTTGATCTCTTTGGCGCGGTTCACGATCATGAAATGAGTTCCACGATCGATCTTATAATCACACTCGATCTTTTTATGCGGCAGCACCTCGTCGGCAGTGCCGTGGATCTGCACAACCGTTTCCGGCACATGCTCATTCTGCCAGTTCATGATGCAATGCACCGCACCGCTGAAATAGTTGTCGGGCGCAGCTTTCAGCATTTCCAGGAAACGCTCCGTCTGCTCCTTACCGGTAACGCCAAATTGTTTCCTTACCAGCATCGCGCCTTTAATATAGCGCGCATCGCTTAAATATTTGTACAGCGCCAAGTTTTTCCAGAGGGTGATCTTCCAGGGAAGCTCGCTGCTTTTTTTACAGCTCGAGATCACAAATGTTTTAACGGGATTTAATTTCTTTGCGATCTCCACGGAGCACATTCCCCCGAACGAAACTCCTGCAAGCGCAAAAGGCCTGGAAGTATCGATCTGCGCGGAGAGCCGCAGCGCGTAAGCTGAAAGCGATTCGTTTTTTTCAGGAGTAAGCCATTTCACATGCAGGATGTTGCAGTTCTCCAGCTCCAGGTTCTTGAATAAGCGCCCGTCCACTCCCATGCCCGGGATGCAATACACATTAAGCATTGTTCCCGAATTTATTTTGATAGTCCTCGCGGCTTTTGTTGATCACGATGTGCGCTTCCTCCCTTCCGTAAACACCGGCGATCTCGCAGGTGGCAGGCTCGCCGGGCAGGTTCTTATACGTGAGGAAATAATGCTTCAGCCTGTTGATGATGGCTTCCGGCATGTCGTTGAGATCATTCCAGGTGTTGTATACCGCATCCGCTTTCATCACCGCTATGATCTTATCGTCAGCTTCACCTTTATCGATCAGCCTTAGCCCGCCGATAGGGATCGCCTGCAGGATCACATCGCCATGCGGAATAGCATGCTCGCTGAGCACGCAGATGTCGAGCGGATCGCCATCGCCTTTCAGGACGACCTTTCCCGATCTTTCCGCAGCAAATGCCGCTATCTTTTCGTCGCAATAAGTTTGCGGAACAAACCCGTAGAGGGAAGGCACCACATTCGAAAATTTCTGCGGCCGGTCGATCTTCAGGTAGCCGCTTTCCTTATCGATCTCGTACTTCACAGTATCCGTAGGAACAATCTCAATAAATGCCGTCACTATTTCCGGGGCATCCTCGCCGATCGCAACCCCGTGCCAGGGATGCGCTTTGTAATTATTTACCATTCTTAAAATATTTTTTTGATACAATGAATATAACTCCCATCACAGCCAGCGAGATGAGCAGCAGCCAGAGCTTATTAAGCGCGCTCGGCTGCTCATTATGCGGCTGCATTTCTTTTTGCTTGTCGTTTAAGGCATTGTGAGAAGCATAGGGCTGAACTCCGAGCGTTGTTTCCAAAAAGGAAACTTCCCCGCTGAAGGTACGCTGTGACGCCGCTTCGTAAAAATCAGCGGTGCCATCGGTGATCTTTTTCCGTGAATGGCTGCAAAGGTTTACAGTAAGCAGGTCGAAATGCTGGTACACCGAATAGATGATCCACTCCTCGCCTTTTGCAAAGCTCATCATGCAGGACGAAGTGCAGTCATAATCTACCGAAACATGCTGCTCGGCCGAACCTTTGTACAGGCTGATGATGCTGAAATAAGCAGTACCGATCCCCTGTGTGCTGCAGGGAATGATGGAATCCACCTTCCCGTAAAAGATCACATCATACTGTTCGCATAATTTTTTTGAAGCGGGCTCTATGGGCGGACATTCGCAGGCAAATGAAAAAAGGGAAATAAAAATAAGAAGGACAGTGAATATGCTTTTCATCAGTACACGATCATTTTTTTTGTGGCCCTGTATTCATCACAGGTTAGCGAATAATAATAGATGCCGGGCTGCAGTCCGTAACCTGCCGCGTTAAAGATATAATCGTAATTGCCTTCGTTGAATCTTTCTTTTTCATACAGCGTTGCCACTTTGTTTCCCAGCACATCATACACGATAAGATCCACGTTGCAGGAGCTTTTCAGGTTGAACCTGATCCAGGTATTTTCTGAAAAAGGATTCGGTGAATTCTGCCCGAGGAGCGGTGAATATGCATTGATGGAAGGCTCGTCCACGCTCAGTGTAAGCCCGTCGATCAACGCGGTCCACACGCTTAATGTGCCGGAGGCATACTGCATCCAGATGGGGCGCACCATATTATCGTACACCGAGATGCCAATGTAATCGCCAAAAAAGATAGAAGGGCTTGGCGTAAAAAAATTCTGGTTGATCTTAAAATTGCTGAATGTATTTCCGCCATCTAGTGAACGTGCGAGGTACACATCCGTTTTCTGGCTGGTTGCAGGATAGTTTCTCCTGTCGTAAAAAACGCAATAAAGGTTTCCGTTTGTTTCGTCGATGTCCATCCAGCTTAGGAACTGCTGCCTTCCCGGCACATCGTCATTCACACGGATCGGGCTGCTCCAGCTGTTTCCGCCGTCGGTCGACCTGATCAGCCATACATCGGTATCCGTGGTTCCGTTCCGCTGGTCGGTCCAGTTGATATAAATTGTTCCGTGGTTCGGGCCGGGACTGAGGTCGCAAATGGCCTGTGGGAGCCCGTTACAGCGCTGCAGGCCCGCAATGTTGTAATCCCATCCGCCTGGCATTGCTGTTATCAGCGTTTCATGCGGCAGCCAGGTTGCGCCATCATCAAGGCTTTTGTTGAACATCAATCCCTCCGGGCCGGCCCAGGTCACATAGATCTCTCCCGCAGGGCCTACCATCGGGATCGCACCTTCCATGGTGCTGTCGCTGTCAACACAGTTTCCCGCTTCTTTGCTGATCCTTACCGGCGTGCTCCAGGTGGCGCCTGCATCGGCCGATTTTGAAAAAAGGATCACGGAGCTGTCGGCCGGCGACGATGTTCCATACACATCAAACTGCGTCCATGTAACATAGATCTCGTTTGTTTGCGGGTTCACAACAATGCCTTCCTTGTCCTGCGCTTTTGTACCGTTCAGGCCGGTGTATGTTCCTGCCGACCATGTATTGCCGCCATCAAAAGATTTCTGAAAAACGATCCTGTCGATCCAGCTGCCGGTTCCTGCCGGCGGATAAGCGAGGTGTGAATAGTAAAATGTTCCTGTAGTGTCTGTAAATACGATCGGGTCGCCCCAAACGCCCGTAACAGGCTCGGTAAGCAATGCGCTGATCCAGGTGGCGCCGCCATCATTGGAATGATACACATTGTTGATGTTCGCGCCGGCAACTACCTGGCTGGGATTTTTAGGATTGATGCAGATGGAAGCTTCTTCCGGGTCATTCGTATTGCTGATCATCACATTCGTGAACTGCGCCAGGGAGCGCAGGCTTAATACGAAGAGAAAGGAGAAGAAACAAAGCTTTTTCATTGCATCGGAATAACGTTTCAAAGGTAATCAATGAAAAAGGAAATCGGAAGTATTTATGTCAGTTCGAGTTTTCGCCTTTCGGCGAAAGTATCGAGAACCGGCTCTACTTCTCGATACACTCCACTGCGTTTCGTACTCGAAGTGACCCGGTCATCACTCCAAACTCCTGACTTCCGTACGGCGGTTCTTTTGCTTCCCCGCGTCCGTGGTGTTTTCCGCTACCGGCTGCGTATCGCCATATCCTTTCGCGATCACGCGGCCTGCCTCCACTCCTTTTTTCACAAGGTAAGTTCGCACGGCATTTGCGCGGTCTTCCGATAACTTCTGGTTCGCATCCTTATTCCCCACATTGTCGGTATGTCCCGCGATCTCGATCTTCAGCGATTTTTTCATCAGCATGTATTCCACCAGCTCGTTCAGCTCTTTCGAGGACTCGGGCTTCAGCGTCGATTTTCCTGTGTCGAAGAATACATTGTCGAGCGTATAGGTTTTCGGCGGACTGATGATCAGCTTGTACTCGAAGCTAACAGTGCCTTCCATGGATGGCATTTTCAGAACATTGTAATCCTGGTTCTCGCTGAATGCCTTGTACTGCACATTGTAGGTATCGCCTTCGGGCACCAGCAGGTCGAATTTGCCATTCGCTTTTGTAACGCCGGAATATGTTTTTTTGTCCTTCGTGGCAACAAAGGTCACCTTTTCGCCTTCAAGGGGCTTCTGTGCTTTATCAACCACCACCACGGTAAGGAGGGCCTCTGTTTCAGTTGGCTCGAGCGTTTGTGCATTTGTAATAAAAAAAGAGAGGAGCAATGCGGAAGTAAAAATAGCTTTCATGTTATTTATTTTGGTTGTTGGGTATTGGCAGGCGCAGGCGCTTCATCCTTTTCGATCACTTCAACGATCACGAACATAACAAGCAGGATCAGCAATATGATCAGGAACACTTTCTTGTTCTTGTACAAAGGAGTTTTGTACAAGGGCTTTGTAGCCGACTGGTAATTATACATCAGCTTCTTAAAGTCCTTATGCTTGTTGATCCTGTCTTCAGGCAGGTCGGGTTGGTCAATATTGAATTTCAGGTCTGACATCTATCTGTTGTTTCCCATTATTTTTTTAATCTTCTCGAGTATGCGGTACACTTTCACCTTGGCATTATTCTCTGTAATACCAACAATATTGCCAACTTCAGCGAAGGAGCGCTTTTCAAAAAAGCGCAGCTCGATCAGCTGTGTATCCTCCTCACCTATTTCCTTCAATGCTTTCATCATCCGCTGCTGTGCTTCAGAATGGTCTTCTTCCTGCACTTCCGCCATAATGGTCGTAATGCCGCCCTGGTCGAGACTAACCACCCTGCCTGCATTATTTTTTCTAAAATACATATTAATTTCATTAAAGGCAATCCGGAACAGCCAGGCGGAGAAAGGCACGCCCTTGTATTCGTACTTCCTGATATTGATCAATGCCTTCAGGAATACCTGCGATACGATGTCGGCCGAAAGGTCCTCATCGGCAGTACGCCTGTGCACAAAAACAAAGATGGACTTGTAATACCTGTCGTACAGCACATCGAAGCGCGCGGGGTTCTGCTTTGCAGCTTCCACCTGCTGCAATTCCAGCTTTAGCTCAGTATCGGTCTTGTGATGTGCGTTCACCGGTTCTGTTTAAGTTTTAGTTCATAATGCGGCACAGGTAAAAAAGATACAGGTGCGGGGATAAATTTCATTTATTCTGCGGTATCTGTTAAATACATCCTGCAAACAGTTGAAAGATCCCGTGTCGGGGCACGGGATAAATTTATCTAAATTCTGTATCTTTTGACCCTCTTTACGTTATAATTTCAACAAACGGACTATGAACAAACTGCTACTCAGCTGCTCCCTCATGCTGGCCTTATGGATGCTTCCTGCTCTCTGCGCTGCGCAAACAGGTGAAGATGCCGGCATCGACGGCTATGAGAACATCACGGAAGCCATGCAGCATCCTGAAAAGGCAAAGAAGATCTGGATCACGGGAAACAGCAGTCAGCTAAGCCTCTTTGCCAGCAATGCGGCGGCGTTCCAAAACCTGCAGGCTTTCAAGATCCGGGATGCAGCCTCTGAAAAAGACTGGGACAAGCTGTTCCTGGCGCTTTCAAAGATCAGCTCCATCAGGGAGATCGAGCTTACGTTCAACGAGATCGGTCAGGTGCCCGCTTCTATCTCCTCCTTTAAGAACCTTCAAACGCTCATCATCTGGGGATCTCCCGGACTTGATTATGCCGCCCTGTTCCGGAACCTTGCCGGGCTCGGTAAGTTAAGCGCGCTGGAGCTGAACAGCAATTCCTTCAGCACAGTGCCTGCGGAGATCAGGGAGCTTGGACACCTCGAACGATTCAGCATCACCGACAATGAAGCCGTAGATTACTCCGACCTCATGGAGAAGCTTTCGGCGCTCCCGCTGCTCAAAGCCCTTTCGCTGGAAGTGAATGCGATCACCCAGCTCCCTCCGAATATCATCAAGCTGAAAAGCCTGGGCAAATTAAACATCAGCAATAACTATATTTCCGGCTTCCCCGAAAAGATGCAGGAGCTAAAGAACCTCGACAGCCTTCAGGCGGATGGAAATCTTTTCGTGAACTATGTGGATGAATACAACAAGCTGAAAGGGCTTAACATCAGCTACCTTTCGGTGGATGGCGGACTCACGGAAGAAGAAAAAGCTGCGCTGTTAAAATTATTTCCGAAAGTTAAAATAGATGAGCAGGCCAGCGCCGAAGCTGCCGCGACCGCCGACAAGCAGGACCTGTTTGAATCACTGGTGCCTGCACTTAATGTGCCCAAAGCGGTTTACCTCGTGGATGCAGCATTGGGCGGAGAGCTGGATTACCCTTCCGGATCACAGATCAGCATCCCGAAAGATGCTTTTGTAGATAAGAACAACAAGGCCGTGAAAGGCAATGTAAAAGTGAGCTACCGTGAGTTCTCCGACCCGCTATCCATCGCATTCAGCGGCATCCCGATGAGCTATTCGAATAAGGACAGCAGCTACCCGATGGAATCGGCGGGCATGTTCCAGATCAATGCCAGCCAAAACGACCAGCCCGTATTTCTAAAAAAAGGAAAAGCGATCGATGTGTCGATGATCACCGGCGACACTACCGATAATTACAATATGTACAGGATCGATACGGCAACAAAGGAATGGGTGAATGAAGGGAAGCGGGGCACGATAAAAGTTGTGAAGCCGAAGGATTACCGCCTGGACTCGCTGAATTATTACGGTTCAAAAGTGGTGGAGCTTTCGCCCGCCTGGCGCCGCTACAACGATATTATCCATGCCGATGATACGGTACTTTTTGAAGCCCGTTTTTATGATACTTCCTATTGCCATCTCAATAAGACCAGCCTTCTGAAAAACAAAGATTATCTCCGCTACGTGAGAGTATCCCGCTATAAAAAGGAAAGCAGCCTGCAAAGGAAAGCGGAAAAAGGGAAGATCTGGTTCAATATCAAGAACATTATAACGATAGGCGACAATCCCGAGATCCGCGCATTCAACGGCATGGCCTGGGTGTACGACGGTGATGCAAGCCCGAAGGAATTCAGCGCAAGGTACCTCAGGAGAAAACGGTATTCCGATGTGCGGATCGAGCAGAACGGAGATGCGTTCACCATTCTCCTGAAGGAAAAAAACGGCGTAGTAAGCATTCCGGCGCATCCTGTCAATAAGTTCAAAGGCGCAGCGGAGAAGCCTGAAGGCACCTACGCACGCAGGTACAGGAATTACACAAAGGCGCTTGCGCGAAGGGAAGCCCAGTTCAACCGCGACCTTGCAAAGAAGCAGCTCTCCCGCTACAGGTACAACCAGAAGGTATGGCAGAACCTGAAACCGGTGATGAGCGACAGTGAGAAAGTGATGGCCTTCGACCAGTGGATGCGTTACTACAATTCGATGCTGAACAATGATACGATCACGAAGTTCCAGAAATCATCCGGCTTCGTGGGAGGCGTGCTGAATCAAAGCTACAGGAAGATCTCTGTAACGCAGTTCGGCTATTACAACTGCGACAGGCCGCTGAGAATGATCATAGCACTGCCGGTGAATGCAGTGGATGCGGTGGTACGTACAGGCTATAAAGCGCTGACGGAACCAAAGGAATATGCAAGCATCAGCGCAGCGTATTTCGATATGCAGGACAAGCGGCTTGCGCCAAAGCAGGTGATGATCATCGACAAGCGAATTAAATCCGTAGCGTATGTGGGCAATGGCGCCACCATGCGGATCGCGGTGAATTCGCCGAAGAACCTGATCGCAGTGATGCCCGATGGCAGCGTGGGCGTGTTCTCAGAAAACAGGTTTAAGGAGATCAATCTTGTTGATAAGGGAGATTATGGCTTTAAGCTGATGGTGTACGGGCCGAACGAGCTCGAGCAGCTGAGAAGATACCTGAAGTACTGATGTTTTGTTTTTTCCCTGCTTTGCACTAAATTTACTGTATGTATAAACGCTTCTCATTCCTGCTTGGGATTTTTATTCACGCGGCTTCCCTTCACGCGCAGGATCCGCATTTCAGCCAGTATAACCTGGCAAGGATCTATACTAATCCTGCAGCTGCCGGCTCCGACAGCACACTGAACCTTGCCGTCAGCGGAAGGCTTCAATGGCCGAAGATCGGCGGAGGCTACACTACGGAAAACTTTTCCGCCGATAATTATTTCCGCTGCCTGCATGGCGGGCTCGGCATTAACTTGATGCACGATGATGCGATGGGTTTTATAAAAACAACCCGCGCCGGCCTCTCCTATGCCGCACACATGGAGCTCTTCCGGCACAAGCTTGCAGTACAGGCCGGTATTGAGCTTGGCTATTTTCAGAAGTCGGCCGACTGGAGCAAGCTCACCTTCGGCGATATGATCGATGAACGAAGGGGCTTTGATTACCCGGACAATGAATTCCCGCAACAATCAAAGAAAGCAGGGATCGACCTTTCGGCCGGTCTTCTTCTCTACAGCAAACAATTTTATGGAGGTTTTGCAGCGCATCACCTGAATGAACCTGATGAAGGATTCCTAAGCCCAAGCCGCTTACCGGTAAAGCTAAGCGTCTACGCAGGCGCTAACGCTATGTTTGTTGTCAACTCCGCCAGCTTCATACTTTCACCCAATCTTTTGTTTATGCAGCAACAGGATTTCCGGGAGTTGATGCCGGGCCTGACCGTTAAATGCAAAAAAGTGGTGCTGGGGCTAAGCTACAGGAGCGAAGATGCATTCATCATTACTGCAGGGCTCCAGTTTCCTTTTCTAAAGCTCGGCTATTCTTATGATTATACAGTTTCAACTTTAACGAACGAGGCCTCGGGGGGAGCGCATGAACTGCAACTGACGTTTTATATACATGCGTCAAAAAAAGCAAAAGCGTTAAGCCTGCGGATGATCTGAGGATCACCTGTGGCAAACGCCCCTGAAGCTGCAATACACACAGTTGATCACTTCGGTGGTTTGCGTGAATGGAATTTCCGGATCAACGATCTCGGTAAGCAGGATCTCCAGCTGCGCTTCAAACTCTTTCAGCACCGACTCATCAAGGAACTCATTCCCGTTTGCCTTCACCGTTTTTAACCCTGCGCTGAGCTCGCGGAAGGTAATGATGCCCGATTGAAGGTTGTCTTTTATCGCGGGGTTCATCTTCTGGTACAGGTAGGCATACATCAGCAGCTGGAAGCTTTTTGAAAGCGTTCCGTCGGTTCGGATCAGGTCCCAGTCATCAAACTTCAATTCATTGTTTGCCGCCAGGCCCGTCTTGTAATCCACGATCCGCGTGATGCTTCCCACACTGTCGATCCTGTCGGCCTTGCCTTTTATTTTTATTGCCGCTCCTGCAATGATCAGCTCCGTTTCCAGCGACTGCTCGAGCGCTTTCACGATCACAGGCTGCCCCTTTTTCTCCGCAGCTGCAACGGCTGCAATTTCTGCATCGAGGAAATTGGCAATGAATTTCAAGGCCACTTTCAGGGTCAGTAAATTTTTGCCATAGCTGATCTCTGAACGGCTGTAGTATTCGTCAAAGGCTTTCATGGTAAGCGCTTCCACGAGCGGCTTCATCTTTTTTATATCATCGGCGCCGATCTTCTTTTCAACAAAAGGCTGATATAATTGCTCGAGCACGCTGTGGATCACATTGCCGAGCACATCCGCACCGATGGTCTCCTCCACTTCATCCGCTTCCCTTAATCCGGCAATACCATGAAAATAGAACTGCACGCTGCAGCTCCTGTACTTGTTCAGCAGCGAAGGTGAAAAGCCGTGCTCCGATACCGACCTCGCTTTTATCTTTTCAAGAATCTCCGCGGTTTTATAAATGATAATGCCATCGCCTTTATTTTCGGGCTTAACAGGGATGCTTAACAATTGCTCCGTGATGGTTACGTTCGGGTTCACCTTCGGTAGCTCATAGGCGAGCTGTGTAAGGAACCGGCTTCTTTCACCACTTCCGAGCGCATCGCTTTCGGTATTGTACAGCAGGTAAATGGTGGTGGCGCGCTGCAGCAGCCTGTAAAAGTGGTAAGCGAAGATGGCATCCTTGTCGCTATAAGTAGGCAACCCGAAATGGCGCTTCAGCTCAAAGGGAATGAACGAGTTGACCGCCTTGCCGGAAGGAAGAATATCCTCATTGCAGGAAAGCAGGATCACATTTTCAAAATCGAGGGTGCGCGTTTCCAGCATTCCCATTACCTGCAAACCCATCAGCGGCTCGCCGTAAAAAGGCAAGGTCCCGGCGCGAACGATCTGGTTGAGGATGCTGCGCAGCGTTTTCACATCCGTAACCGATCCGGGATAATCCTGCATCAGCACCTGGATGCGCTTTACGATCTTGGTAAAGGCAAAAAGGTATTCCAGCTCCAGGCTCGATTTATTTTCGGCGCTGCTGCCCTGCTGTGCAATGATGCCGTTCTTTAATATTTCGATCACATGCTGCACGCAGGCGATCGCATCTGCGGCGGAGGTCCAGTGCTTGAACACGGGTTGCAAAAGCGCGTATTCGAGCGGGTGTTCGTCAAATAATTTCGTAAGCGTAGACTGCGCGGCAAACACAATGTTCCGGCCCTGGATGGTTTGCACGATGGGTTTTACGGAAAGCCGATGCTCCTCGCTGGCAAGCGCAATGGCCGTATAGGGATGGCTCAGCAGCTTCACAAGGTCGGTATGATAAAACCTGTAATTCAGCTTACCGCCGGCAATCTTCTGTGCATTTTCGTGGAGGTTAAAAACAAGCTCGAAGTATCCGGCTACCGGCGTGTTCTTCAGCGGGTAACCCATTGTCACGTTAATGTCCTGCAGGCTCGCCGGGAGCGAATGCAGCACGGGAAATAATAAGTTCTCATCGGCAAGCACCAGCGCCGTGTTCTGCAGGTGCCCCTGCTCTTTCTCAATGCTGGTGACAAGGCTTCCCGCGATCTTCGCCTGCGCTACGTTTTTAGCAGCGCCAATAATGGTGATCTGTTTTTTTTCGTTGCTTAATAATATTTCCTCAAATATGGTATTGCGTTCCTTGATCTTTTTGAACCTTCCGTACTCGTTGTATTTCCGGATGAAGCGGCCTGCTTCCTGGTTTGGGTTGTTCACATAATAGCTATCGGTATCCCAGATGATCTCTGCTTTATCGGCATCCACCAACTTTTCAATGATGATCTCTTCCGCAAGGTTCAAGGCGTTGAAGCCGGCAAAGATGATCTTCTTCCAGGGATGCTTTGCTGCACGCTCCACGGGATCGGCAGCCACAATACGGTAGGCAAGCCCCTGGTAGGCTTCCTTTTTCGCAAGCATGCGCTCCGCGAAATCGGTGTAATAGCCGCCCAGCTGCTGCCAGAAAACGAGGTATTGCTTCTGAAAATCCGTAAGGCCTTCCTCGCTGTTGAGGCTCCATGTTTCGAGCTCCTTGATGTTCTTTAAATTCCCGAACAGCTGCTTTGCATCCACGAGGTAACGGTCGATCTCGTTAAAATCGCTCAGCAGGATCTGCCCCCATTTGCTGAACTCATCAAAGCTTTCGGTATTTCCCGGCGTACACTTTTTTACTGTTTCATAAAGGTCAAATAAAAGCGTGGTGGGATCGGCGGGCTGCAGTTCGGAGAGCAGCGCCACAAAATCTTCCGTGGCAAGGATCTCGGGGCTCCAGAATGTTTTTTTAAGGTGATTGGAGAAATGCGTTTTCAGGAACAATCCGGCCCTGCGGTTCGGCAGCACGATACAGAGCTCGCTGATGTCGTCGCCGTATTTTTCGTGAAGGTGAATGACCGTTTTTTCGAGGAAGGATTGCATTTAACGAAGTTACGGAATTTTAGGGATGAATATTCATACCTTTATCAAAAAAGGATCTATAAGGTTTTCATCCTTTTAGAGTGTTAAACAGAAAAATAACATATAAAATGAGCAGGCTTTTTTTTAAATATTATACCGATATAACAAGAATTAACATTATCGTTACAGTAATTTTTGGCCTGTTAACAAGTCAAATGTGGCATCTGTCTACCTTTACTATTTGCTTTGGGACATTTGGAACATTAATTTCATTCATTGTATACCGGCAATTTCAAAATGCTCAATATTATTTTTATTTAAATCACGGTTACACAAAGGCTGAATTAATGGCCAAAGTGTTTGCGATTAACCTTTCAATCGGATTACTTCTATTCATAATTGTTAAATGACACATGTTTTAAGGTTAGACTTTATTGAGCATCGCTTTGGAAAGAAATCAATCCTTTCAAAAGTAAATTTCATATGTAATACAGGAGATGTCATTGCAATTTTCGGGCGCAACGGCTCAGGAAAATCAACATTACTAAAATCACTTTTTGGAACACTACAGCCCAACAAGATTGAATTGAATTTAGACGGCAGAATAATTAATCGCATAAGCCCAAAAGACAAAACCATTGCCTATCTCCCACAAGACCCTTTTCTTCCCAAAGACATCATAGTAAGGAACATTATTCCCATGTATTTTCCAGATGGTGACATACAAAATAAAATATTTTACTCTCCGCTAATTGACAAGATAGAAAACCAAAGAATAGGAACGCTTTCTCTTGGGGAATTAAGGTATTTGGAGTTCTTGCTAATCATCCACTTAGACCATCCATTCATTTTGCTTGACGAACCTTTTTCAATGATTGAACCATTATATAAAGATGCCATTAAAGATATTATCATAGAATATAAAAGGAACAAAGGCTTTATTATTACCGATCATTATTATTCAGACGTTATGGAAGTTGCTAATAAAAAGATGATACTTAAAGGAGGAGTTTCACAGGAAGTGTCAGACTTAAAAGACCTGATTGAAAATGGTTACTTGCCTTCTGCCCACGCAAATAATGATCGTGATCTAAGGTAACGCTATCCGCTTTAACAGCTATTCACTGCAACAGGTTACGAGAGCCCCGAGCAGGCGACCCAATGAAAAAAGCAAAAAGCACAATCTAAAATATACTATCTTAGTCCGACAAAACTACTCTCAATGTTTTTTATTTTTGGTTGGAACCGTCCGAGCATCACCGAGTATGGCCCGGTAAAACAGGAGCTGTGCTATCATTGCCACAACACCGAAATGTGGCACTTGCGGAAAATATCAAGATATTTTACCCTGTTTTTTATACCGATTTTCCCTCACGACAGTGAGATCCTCTACCTGTGCCCGATCTGTAATCACGGAATCCAGCTGAGCATGGCAGATTTCGAAAGCTATAAGGAGATCGCACAGGTAAACAAAGCTTGTCTTGAAAATCAGATCACCGAAGAAGAACGCGCGGAGAAGCTGGACAAGATTTCCGCAGATGTGAAGAAAAGACAGGAAGAGCGGAATCTCCAAGACCTGGAAAAAAGTAAAAGTGGGCTTCCCTTGTTGCAGGAAAATCTACCGAGGAATTAAAGCTTATTTCCGGGGCGAAGCAGGACGAATACGATCCTGCATTTGTTATTGCGGCAAAAAGCGAACTTGACAGGCGCCTGGGAATCTGATCGGGCAGTCGCTATGCATACTCCGTATCCCTTGTTAGCTTCTCCTTATTTAAAGCCAGCTCATCACAAAACCAGTTCTTCAGCACGTCCTCTATTTCTTTTTTATTAATGGTTTTGGGATTACGCCTCGACTTAATATAATTTTCCCTTACCATTTTTTCGGCAAGCTGCCCGACAGTAGTTACGTTCATCTCATTACCAAGTTTGCTGGCGATCCGAAAGCCGGCAACGGAGAATGCGAGGCTTCCAAGACCTAAGCGCCAGCTGAAATAAAATGCAGGAAACGACATCAATAAAATGATCACAAGTATTCCCGCTACCCAATGCGGTGGTCTTAACAGCTTTAGCTTAAAGCCTAATTGCTCCTCCACTGCTTTTATCCGGGAGCGCCTTTCCTTCCGGGATAAAATTTCGGCAAGCGGAAGTCCCGGCGTGATCGCTTTTTTATCAAGCCTGAGTGTTGATGAAAGTGCAGCCCGCAGCTTATAAAACGCCTGCTGGCTACTGCAATCTTCAGCACTCTCAAGCCTGATCTTACCGATAATGAGATCACATAATTCACCAAATGTCTTAATATTCAGCAGTTCATTTCCCTCAAACCTTATGTGGAAAGAATCCTCAATCCTTATCAGCAGCTCTTCAAGGTCTTCGTGGTCAGTATTTTTTAGTTCAAACTCTGTCATATTCATTAATCCTTATCCCCGCATTTACGCAGCATGATAAATTGTTTTTGCCCGGCGAACTCATTATCCGGCCAGACTGAAACGTATTTCTTAAGCGCTTCCAGCCCTTCATTGCAAGGTTCATTATCATAGTAACAATCACCGATAATTTTGCCGTTCATTTTACTGATGTAATAGCGGAACCAGTGAAAGTCATCCGTTGAATTCTTCAGCTTGCCTGTTAATACCGGCTTTATAAAACTATACGTCTTATCATAAATGAGTGTATCGGGATTACTTGAAAGGCTGCCCTGCACCTGGATATTTCCCATAATCGAATGCCAGTGGCTGGTGCCCGAATCGTCCGTAATATCGAAATCAGTTGCCGGGGAATGCTTCATTTCAATACAGGTAAGGATCACAGGGAACTGCCCGGCAAGGTACGATTCCACGCCGTTTATCAATGCAGCTGTATCGTTTTCACCGAGGCCCGCGAGCCGCTCTTCTACGGTTCTTTTAAAAAGTGTGTTATGGGAAGTGAAAAAATGAACCTGGAATGACTCGCTCGCAGCAAAGACCTTATGGTTGATAATTTTCGTTTTAATGCTGATGCCATTTGCAGCCGAAATACCCGTGGCTGTTAATTTAAAATCATAACCGGGATATTCTATATTGATGCGTTCCAGGAGCTTTTGACTGAGATAATTCTCAAATTCGGGAAGAACATCCACTTTGGCTTGTTGTTCACCGCAAGAGCAGAATAGCCCCAAGCTTGCTGCAAAAAATAGGTATAGGATAATTCTCATTTGATCTTTAGTATGTTAACGCAGCGGAATATTATGCAGCTTATGAAATGAAAGCTTGTCCCAGTAACCGCGCTGAAAAATAATCTTTTCATCTTTCACATGAAAGAACCCACAACCATGTAAGCCTTGCGGATCCTTCCATTCAAGGATCGCCCATTCGCCATCCTCAAATATATTTTCCGGGATGCAAACCATCGTGGCGCTTGCAAATCCTTCCGAAAACATTTGCCGGATAGCTTCGCGGCCAACCACCGGCTCATTCGCTACCTGGTGATTAATTGCATCTTCTGCGTAAAGGCCGGAAATTGTTTCAACATCGGCCTTATTAAAAGCATCCAGCCATGCTTTCAATACTTGTTTGGGAGTCATCTGAATTTATTCATTTTAATTATCAATCCTACCCATATTTTCTTTCGTATACTCATCGACAATAACTTCGACCTCAAGCCGCAAACGAGCGTAATCAAAACCGCGAGGCTTCTTTTTCATCTCACCAACTCTCTGAATGGAAAGCAATAATTCCTTTTTTATAATTTTTAGAGTTTCCTCACCGTTTATATTCTTTAAAACATTCCAGTCAAAATGAGAATTACTTACGAGCGCCTTCACTGAGTGCTTCCAGCTTGTAATGTCATTTTTAAAGAATGGAGCAAATCCTCCATCAAACCGATACAATTCAAAGCCCCAGTAAAACGTCAATACGGATTCACCAAAGCTGTTGTGATGTAGCCGATTATTAACAAAACCTTCGAAATGATCCAGGTCTACAGTATTGTATCTCCCTAAATTTACTTCGTTAGTTATCAATTGTTTTATTACAAAGTTCATATCACTCCCCCTCATTCTTCTTTATCTCTTTCAGCAGATCCTCCTGTCCTTTTGCAAACTTCTGCCATGGCAGCAAAGGCAAACGGTTATCCGACTGGTATTTCTCCATCACCGGCAATGTTTTAGAGATCGTGAGCACTGCATGATAATCATGGATCGTCCTTGTATTCTTTTCAATGCGAAGCTCGAGGTTGCGCATCGGTACATCTGCCAGGGAATCGTTGCCGGCACTTTCCCTGACCATTTTCATAACCTGTTTCCTCAGCACCGAATCTGTAATGCCCGAAGCCAGCATCTCTGCCTCCCTGTAATAGTTTTCGTTTTTCTGCCTGAAGCTACGGAGCTTCCCTGCCTCTTCCGGTGCATCCTTCATATGCGCAAGGTTGTCCTCCATCTTTTTCAGGCCGGAATCTTTTTCAACAAGCTCATTGTACAGCTCATCCAGCAGGCCCGAAGACCGCCCTTTAAATGAAAACTCTGAAGAATTATCCTGCAGGGCCTCCGGGGTGGCCGTTGCTGCAGCATCTTCTTTTGAATGTTCCTCATGGCCGCAGGACGATAGAAGCATCGCGGTAAGCAATACAGGATAAAATAAATGTTTCATGAAAACGGAGCGCTAAGTGTATCTATCAAAGATAAAGGAAATTAAATAATCCCCGGCTTTCCGGCAGCGCTTTGTATCTTTGCGGCATGCAATCCATTGATTATCCCCAATACAGGAAATACCCAAATGAGAAAGGGTATTTCAAGATCATTTCCGATAAGGAATGGGAGGAGGTTCAGGTAATAGGCAGCAAATACCTGCTGCATCGCTTTACGGTAAGCATCCTGCCCGACAGGAATTTCATTTACGACATGACCTTCGATTATGAAAGCAGCTGGGTGAAGATCGGTGAAGAGGAATACGAGGAGGTTAAAGCCAAAGTGCAGTCTTAAATATCCTTTGCCTTTCGCACGTTCTCGACTTCGCTCGAACTGCGTAAACAGAACTTGGGTTAAAAATTTGGTTATTATCAGAAGTAAAATTAAATTCATTTTAATGTCACAGAAGTCGAAAAGTGTCCAAGGAAATGTAATTTTTTATAACGTAATTGCCAAAAAATTCTAAAGAAGGGTTCCTTGGTTAGGTCGAATTAATGAGATTTTTTTATAAAAGTGCACTATATTTACATCTTAGAAGATTAATTATATAAAAAGATGAGTTTCAGTCCTAAAGAATTAACAGAAGAGATTAAAGACCAATATTTAGCAGAAGATAACAATAGAACTTGGATCGTAGGTTTTAGTGGAGGAAAAGATTCTACAATGCTTCTTCAGCTTGTATGGTATGCAATAAAACAGTTTCCTGATGAAATGCGCACTCGCGATATTCACATTGTGTGTAATAATACTTTGGTTGAAAATCCGAAAATTATTGAATATACCGCGAGAATACTTAATCAAATAGAAAGAGCTGCTGCGGAACAGTCTATGCCGATATTTGTAAATAGAACTGTCCCGAGATTAGAAGATACTTTTTGGGTAAATGTTTTGGGCAAAGGGTATCCTGCACCTAATAAGATTTTTCGTTGGTGTACGGATAGACTAAAAATTGATCCAACAACTAAATTCATATTAGATAAGATCAGTAAGGAGGGAGAAGCTATTTTATTACTTGGCACTAGAAGTGACGAGAGTTCCAGCCGTGCCAGCAACATAAAAAAACATGAGGTACAAGGCGAAAGATTGAGAAAACATGTACTTCCTAATGCTTTTGTGTATGCGGCAATTAAAGATGTAAAAACAGAAGATGTATGGAAATACTTAAATCAAGTTCCATCACCCTGGGGATCTTCCAATAAAGAACTCGTTACATTATACAGAAATGCCAACGGAGGAGATTGCCCTCTTGTTGTTGATGATACTACTCCATCATGTGGGAATAGTCGTTTTGGCTGTTGGACTTGTACGGTTGTAAACCGGGATAAATCGATGGAAGCCCTTATTGAAAATGGGGAAGATTGGATGGAACCTTTAATTGAACTAAGAGACCTGTTAGTAACTTCTAGAGATTCGGGAGAACTATATCGTGAGAAAAAAAGAAGAAACGGTGAAGAGAAAGAGGGAATGATGGGACCATATAAGCCTGCTTTCAGAGCCGAATATCTCGAGAAATTATTTAAAGCACAAAAGCAAATTCAAAAAAAACATCCCGAAATGGTCCTTATTAATTATCAGGAATTAGTAGCTATTCAAATTTCTTGGTTTCGGGATGGAATATTCAACCAAAACGTTGCCGAGATTTACAATAGAGTATTTGAGACAAATATAACTCTTGAAAATTCTGATGAGAAGCTCATAAAAGAAAAAAAAATATTAAAAGACGTTTGTGCAAAAAATCCTGATGATTATAAGTTACTTACAGAACTCTTGGCCATTCAGAAATCTAAAATAATTTTGATGAATAACAGAGGACTACAGAACGATATTGAAAATCGTCTTGAACAATTCGTAAACAACTAATTTATGTTTATAAAAAAAATAACTCTAGAAAATTATGGCATCTACCATGGTCCTAATCATCTAGACTTTTCAAAAAAAGTTGGTAAAAACGTATTTGTAATTTCTGGGAATAATGGGTTTGGAAAGACTACGCTACTTACATCATTAGTTTGGTGCTTGTATGGTAAATTAATGATAGATGTTGATGATAAGTTCAGGAAAGAAATATATGAATCAGGTGGTTATAAAAAATTTGCATCGAATACTCTAAATCGTTTAGCCAAATCGGAAGGTTGTACTTCTTATAAAGTTTCTATTATATTATCCGACATTTTTATTCCTGCTCTTCCTTGCAATGAGGTTACTATTTCAAGGACCTTTAATGCAAAAGATTTAGAAGATACTGTTAAGATTTTCATTGATGGATCTGAAAATGAACTTACAAGGTCTGTAGGTCACGAGATTTTTATTAATGATTTTATTCTTCCTAAAGAAGTCGCCAAATTCTTCTTTTTTGATGCAGAGAAAATAGTTTCGTTAGCTGAAATTAAATCTGTTGAGGAAAAACGTAGTTTAAGTAAAGCTTATTCAGAAGTTTTGGGTATTAAAAAATATGAAGATTTAAAAGCTCATCTCGAAGACTTAAGGATTAGATTTCGCAGGGATTCTGCATCAGAGAAAGATAAAAACAAATTCGAAGAATTACAAAAAGAAATTACGCAGTCTAAAAAATTAATAGAGGAATATGAGACGCAAATATTTAATTTGCAAGATGAAAAAAACTCTAAAAAACAAGCTTCGGATCAATACCAGATAAAACTAATTCGTGAAGGAAATTCAATGTCTGTATCAGAGTTGAATGCACTGAAAAAACAGCGTAATAAGTTAACCGAAGCAATGGATGTAATAAAAGGAAAACTTAAAGATTTACTTGAACTTGCTCCTTTTGCTATTGTAGGAAATAAAATAACGGAGGTTAAAGATCAACTAACAGACGAAGTAGAGTTTTCACAAAATAATATGAACCCCGCGTTAATAAAACGTAAATCAAGACAAGTAGAGGATCATATTATAAATAACGCTAAGGCGCTTGAATTATCTACACGCCAAGCAAGAAAATTAGCCATTATGGTTTCCAATTCAATCATGGAAAATTTTAGTTCCAGAGGTCGGAATTCAAAAAACTTTCAGGTGTTACTAAATTTTTCAGATACTGAAAAAAACGAATTTGATGCCATCTACTCTAATCTCAAAAGTGCTTTTAATATTATGTTTCGACAACTCGTTCATGATTACAAAGTAAATAAATCAGATTTTAGTCAGGTTATACGGAAAATCAGTAACGCAGAATCGAAGGAGAATGATCTAGTAATTAAAGAAATTCGCTCTCAAAAAGATGCGCTTGATAATCGTATTGAAGCAATTGACAATAAATTTCAAGGGTTAAATCAAGAAATAGGTGGCTTGCAAAAAGAAATTGCAATAAAATCCAAACTTGTATCTGAATTATCGAAAAAGATTAATATTGGAGTAGCTGATAAGGCAAAAGATGAAGTTGCTGAAAGGTTAATAGAAGAATTAACCTTATTTATTACTAAGCTGAAAACTGAGAAAAAACAGGCATTAGAGTTTAGATTAAAGGATGAGCTCAATAATCTAATGCATAAATCCTCTTTTGTGAGTCGTGTCGAGGTTGAAATTTCAGAAGACATTATAGATATAAATCTTTTCAATAAAAGAAGAGAGCTTATCATTAAAGATGGACTTTCAAAAGGAGAACAACAGTTATACGCTACAGCGTTATTGAAAGCCTTAGTGGATGAATCTAATATCAAGTTTTCGGTGTTTATTGATAGTCCATTACAGAAATTTGATAAAACACACTCTCAAAACATTATAAGCAATTTTTACCCTCAAATTTCTGAGCAAGTAGTTTTGTTTCCTTTATTGGAAAAAGAGTTATCTGAATCGGAATATCAATCACTTCTTCCTAAGATTAATACAGCTTTTTTAATTGCCAATATCGATGAGGATCGGTCTACTTTTATACAAGTTGAACCACAAAAACTTTTTAAAGACTATAAAGAATCAAATGAGCACATTTACACACATCAAAACATCAGGAGCAAATAAGGTCATTGTGACTGAACTTTCTCGAAAATTTGGACTTGGTCCGGAAAATGTGATCGCTAGAATTGCATTTGCTTATTCCTTATCAAAAGATAAAAAATTAGATCTGGAGAATCAAAAGGATTCTAAAGGTAAGGAATATAGTAAAACAGTTCTTTTTGGTGATAACCTGCCATACTATATTGCCCTTATTTCAACTCATTATGGCATTTATAAGACAGATAAAAATATCTCTCGATATGTGAAAATGCACCTGGATCATGGTTTAGAATTACTTGATAAGGAAATAAAACAGAATCCAAGCCTTACTGGATTTGATTTTTTAGTAAATAAAATTGAAATGGGTTTAAAACAATTGTAATAATTAGTCTCAAAATAATCAAAGTATCATGGATATTTCAAACGTTATAGAAATAAGAATATCGGACATTAAATTGGATGGCGCAAATGTTCGTAGTGATTTAAATTCACCTAATTCTCAAGAAGGTTTGCAAGAACTAGCCGATAACATTAAAATTAATGGCTTATTGCAGCCAATTGTCTTAAGAGGTGTTCAAGGCGCTCCTCCGTATGATGTTATTGTTGGTCAACGAAGATTTTTAGCGCATAAAATATTAAAACATAAAACGATAAAAGCAATTTTTTCTGGTAATGTAAGTGACATAGAAGCAATACTGTTATCGTTGTCAGAAAATATGTGTCGACAAGAAATGCGCTTTGATGATATTTCAAGCGCAATTACTAAACTCTATACGAAATTTGGCAAAGATGAAAGAAAAGTAAAAGAACATACTGGTTTTAGTATTCGTACTATAAGAACTTATGTTAAAATTGAAGAGCAGGCTACACCTAAAATAAAAAAACTACTAAGTGCTGGAAAGGTTTCTATGTATGATGCTAAAAGGGTTGTGGATGCATCATTTGGAGATTCAAAAAAGGCGGATGTTTTGATAGACGCAATTGCTAAACTTTCTAACTATGAAAAGAAAAGGTTAGTTGAATCCGGAAGTCGAAACCCTAAGGCTAATGCTTCCGAAATATTAAAAGAGGCGAAACAACCCAAATTAGAAGAAACAGTTATTTTAAACTTGCCTCGAAAAGTTCACAAAGCACTGGTAAAAGCGGCGGCTTCACTTTCTGTCGAGGTTGAAGAGTTAACAATTAATACAATTGTTAATTGGTTAAAAACAAATGATTTTTTAGTTGACTAAACATGACGGAAGAACAATTAAATGAAACCATTGCGAGAGTAATTCTTTCTACAAAAAGAAAGAGCCGTCAATACTCATTATATGATATTGCTACAGATATTCTTGCTCTAAAAAAGGAAAAAGGAGGAATGCAAGAAGTAGCAAAAATAATTGGTATAACCTCTGGAATGCTGAATAGGTTTCTTAGTGTATTTAAATTACCGTTGTCAGTGCAAGAGCTTGTAAAGCAACGTGAAATTGATCGTATTTCATTGGTTTTGGATTCTTCAAAACTTAAAGAAGAGGATGTTTTATTGTTAGCTAAAAAGGGGTTACTTAAAAATCTTTCAAGTCAAGATATTAGGACGTTGGTTGCCTATAGAAAAGAATATAAAAGTGGATCAATTGATAATCTGGTTGAAGAAATACTGAAGTCTAAGAATATAAGAGCTTCAGTTATCAGGATAGATAAAGGCGATACAACAAGATCAATTGAAGATTTAAGCGAGATTTTTGCTAGGGAGGTTGGGAGAGAAAATTTAATTGTTGTGGAACCGAATAAAGGATTTATTGATATAAAATTAACTAAAGACGGCGAGAGAAAACTTAGAGAAGAAGCCAAAATAAATAAAAAAACATTGCAAAAACTAATTGCATATTTAATACATTAATAATGGCAGCAGTTACAGGGTATTTTAAAGAATTTCAAAAGACAAAATATAATTCTATAAAAACGGAGTTATTGGGTTATCGTTTAAGTCCCTTTATTCGAGATAAAGAAAGTCAAACGGGTGTAAATAAAGGCTTGATTTTTCCTTTTGCACGAGGGTTAAGATTTTCTGCGCTTCTTATTTATGCTATTCGGGAAAGTTTGTCTGGCTCTGATTTAGAAGTAAATTGGGGGCAGATCGTCGATGATTCAGGACTGGCTTGCTCGGGCGAATGCGATATTATTATTCACAAAAAAGGACATGAGGAAAAATGGAATGGAGGCGCTGGAGGTCATCATGTAATGGATTTTAGATTTATTCATAAAAATAATGCTTTAGTTGTTATTAGCTGTAAATCATATTTAGCGAATGCAACAGTTGAAAAAGATTATTGTGAAAACATCCTTAAATATGTAAAAAACGTTTGGCTTTTTGCTGAATGCTGTGGCCCAGAAAGTGTAAAATTGATTAAAAACAATTCAAAAAAAATTGGCTATAAAAATTTTTGGTATTTATACACCTGGAGCAGGAAGACAGATAAGATTGTTGATGATGAAAAAGGTTGGTACCATTTCATTGAAACTGTTAAAAAACTAGGCATTACTACTTTGAAAACCGCTCCTAAAAAGGCTGTTAAAAAAGCAGCGAAAAAATCATTAAAAGGAGTACCTAAAAAGGCGGCAAAGAAAACTATCAAAAAGGTATCAATAAAGAAGAGAAAAGCTAAAATCTAACAAAATATTTCTAAATAAAATAATTATTATAAATTCTAAATAATTATTGAGCATAGCTAATTTTAGCATTTAATGTAGGATAACTGAGCAAAACCTAAATTAAAGAAATAGAATTCTAAAATACCTTTTGGACTAAAAGAAATCACACGTTTTAAAACGAATGGAGATTTCTAATCAAAAAAGAGCTTTCACGGAAATTATATTATCCATTGTTTGCAATCGCGGCTTCAATGGTAGGCTACTTTATTTTAAAGACCCCAGCCAAGTTACTTGATTAGTTTTTATTAACTTGGTTTAATGGTAGTATTCAATGGTAGCATTAAATAGGGTGAGCCTCTCAATCTTATACTTGAATATTAATTTAGCAATATGGCCTCCAATCAACAATACTGATCCAAAGATATTAAGACTAAATGATTTATTTAATAGAGATTAGATTAATTCATTAATCTCAAACTTATAACACTTTCTTTGATTTTCTTAATTGTATAATCTATATCTGATTTCGTATTAAATTTCCCCAGACTTAATCTAAGTGAAGAATAACAATCGGCTGAATTGAGACCCATAGCACTAAGAACATGAGAAGGCTCAATTTTAGTCGAAGAACAAGCAGACCCATTTGAAATCATTATGTTTCTTAAATCAATAATTATAGCATCTGCATCAGCACCTCTAAAGCAAATGTTACACACATTGTATAGCCGATTTGCCTTGTCTCCATTCAGAAAGGAACCTTCTACTTTTAATAATTCAGCTTCTAAATAGTTTCTCAATTTACTTATCTTTTCAATATTAGAACTCATTTCAAATTTGGATATTTCCGCTGCTCTACCAAACCCAACAATACCCGGAACATTTAGTGTACCACTTCTCATTCCTCGCTCATGGCCTCCTCCATGAATAAGTGTAGATGCTTTTGCCTTATTAAGGCCCCGCCTTCTTAAATAAAGAGCGCCAACTCCCTTAGGACCATAAAATTTATGCGCCGAAAAACTCATTATATCAACTCCTAGGTCATTAATATCAGTATATATTTTTCCTATGGATTGTGTAGCGTCAGTCATAAAAAGTGCTTCTTTAGCATGTGCAATCTCTGAGATGTTTTTAATTGGTTGAATTACACCTGTTTCATTATTTACATGCATTACACAGACTAAGGAAGTATCATCTCTGACGCTTTTTTTAACAAGATCTAAATCGACAAGTCCGCTCCTTTGTACCGGAAGATACGTAATTTCATATCCTATAATTTCCAAATATTTACAAGTATCCATGACTGCTGGATGTTCAGTTTGTACAGTAACGATGTGTTTGCGGTTACTTTTTTGATATTCCGCAATTCCCTTTATAGCAATATTTATAGCTTCAGTAGCACCGGATGTAAATATTATTTCATTAGTTTCACTACCAATTAAATTAGCGATTTTTTCCCGTGACTCATTTACCGCTTGATTAATACGAACACCAAACTCATGATTACTAGCAGCGTTTCCATATTCCTCAGTTAAATATGGCATCATTGCTTCCAAAACACGAGGGTCAGGTTTGGTAGTAGCATTATTGTCTAAATAAACAATTTTTTCCATCATACTAAGATATGAATATATATAAGAAATTTCTATTTAAATTAATCATCTTCATTCTATTCTTTTTCTATTCTAAAGTTTTAGCCCTAATTTCAGTGGTAATAGATCCCTATTTATACCAGGGTATTTAACCTCCGTCTAACTTGTCTTTTTATATTGCCACACTAAAGGTTACTTACCCACTATAATCAACTGATTGTCACCAATTTGATTGTGTGGTATTATTTAAATGTCACAGACAGCCGAAAGTGTCCATTTAAATGATGAATCATTAACATAGTTTTGTTATTACGATATTACTACATGGAAATCAAATAAGATATTATTTCAAAATTATTTTTAAAACCTTGGGCTAGAAACCTTATTACAAAATTATATATGCTATGATTGTCCCTATAAAAAAAATGAATGAAAGAGTACAAGTTGCGCGTCAGGATGGAGATACTACCCTTTTTATGAATTTAATGTATTCTGGTGAACAATTATTAAAGTTGATTACAAGCGCAATGGTTGCTGGCATAACTGACAGTAAAGGCAGCAGGGATAATGATCAATATGCGCAAAATTATAAATTGGTACATGCTGATAGTATCGGCGTTTGGACGCAAACTATGGAAACCCTTATTGCTGGGCCTTCACACCACTATCTTTCTGAAGAATTTCGCCCGTTTTTAAGTGAATTAACTGAAAAGGTTAGCAATCCTTCTTGGCAATATGGTGCTTTATTCGCATTAAATAATTGTTTGAAAATTTTAAATGTAGCACAAGAAGAATTACCAGTTAGGGCACAGCTGAAAAGTTGGTTTTCACTATTTGTAAGGTTAAGAAACGACGCTAGGGCGCATGGTATTATTAATGCGGATCAAGCAGGAACAATATCTCAAAATTTAGAAAAATCTATAAAATTAATCACCGAAAACTTTTCTTTATTTAAAGCTCCATGGTTGTATGCAAAACAAAACATTTCTGGTTCATACAGAATAACTTCTTTAAATGAACAAGGAATTACTACAGAAGTCCAAAAGACAATTGATAGCACCTCGCCAGAAGATGGCATATTTTTATTTATTAAGCAACCATTTAGAATTGATATAATAGAGTCGACAGTTGAAGCTACTGATTTTTATTTCCCTAATGGCAATTTTTCAGATAAAAGCTATGAATGTATTTCATATATATCTGGTCGAAAACTATTTTCACAATCAAGCAATTATCTAAAGCCTCCAGGCCAACTACCCTCAAGCGAAACAGAAGGAATGGGAGAATTATCGTTAATCCATGAAACATTTACTAATATTCCTAATTTGCAAAGCATATATATTAACAGAAAGAATCTTGAAGATGAGTTGTATAATGTTTTACTAATGAATGACCGATATCCGATTGTTACATTGTCTGGAAGGGGTGGCATAGGCAAGACATCTCTGGCCTTACATATATTGCATAAGATTTGCTCTGAAACTAGGTTTGCCGCCATAGTCTGGTTGAGTGCTAGGGATATTGATTTATTAGAAGAAGGCCCAAAAACTGTTAGACCTCAAATACTAAATGAAAATGACATTGCAAATGAATTTTCGAAATTAATTTCCCCTCCCAATTTCAATAATAAAAAACTTTTTAGTGCAAAAGAGTTTATGGAAAAAGAATTGAAAGAGGCAGGATCTAACACTAATGGACAAATTCTATTTGTAATGGATAATTTTGAAACATTAAGGAATCCAAGGCAAGTATATGCGTGGTTAGATATGCATATACGAAATCCCAATAAAATTTTGATCACTTCAAGATTGCGAGATTTTAAGGCAGACTATCCAATTAATGTTGACGGAATGAATAGAGATGAATTTAATGAACTGGTTGAAAGGGTCGCTTTAAAACTAAATATTCAACAACGTTTAAATAAACCTTTTTTAGATGAGTTGTTTCGTGAATCTGATGGACATCCTTATGTAATTAAGGTGATGTTAGGAGAAGTTTCCCAGCAAAAAGAATTGAAGAATGTTAAAAGAGTAATTGCCAGTAAGGATGAAATCCTAACTGCTCTTTTTGAGCGGACGTATTCAGATCTATCTCCTGCAGCCAAAAGGGTGTTTTTAACCTTATGTAGCTGGAGGAATATATTACCTGAAGTTGCCATAGAAGCGATCCTAAACAGGGAAGAAAACGAGCTGATCAATGTAGAAGATAGCATCATGGAATTATTTCGATACTCATTTGTTGAATTAACGGAATCATATACAGATAAGTCTACATTTGTAGATGTTCCTTTAACTGCATTCGAATTCGGGAGAAAAAAATTAAGCGTAAGTCCATTAAAGAGCAAAATTCAATTAGATATAGATCTGCTTAATTTTTTTGGTGTAACTCAATATACAGATATTAACAAAGGACTTAAACCAAAAGTAGAGCAGTTCTTTAAAAACATTGCTCAATCGGTAAAAATAAAAAAAGAAGGAATAAAAAAATTCATTCCAATCATGAATTTTGTCTGTAGAAAATACCCTTATGGATGGACAATGCTATACAAAATTTACTATGAAACAAATGAAATCCCTAAGGCAATTGACTGTTTGCAAAATTTTGTGGCCGATCATAAAGTTTCTACCGCGGAAAAATTACCTTATTGGGAATTACTGTCCAAACTATACGCATTACAAAAGGATTATGCTGCCGAAGCGCAAACACTTATTGAAATTTGTAATATAGACGACTTAAGTTTTAATGACTTAAGTAATGCAGTGCAGAGTTTAATGAATCTTTTCAAAGAGAAAAAATTATTAATAAGAAAAGAGGAAATATTTATGGCGCTGAACCTTATTGCAGAAAGAATGAATCTGAGAATTCAAGAAGGAGGAATCAGCGACTTAACAAAACTCGCCTGGGTTTATATATATATCGAAAAGAAGGAAAAAGCAAAAAAATTAGTTCAAATGGCGTTAAAGAAAGATCAATATTATATTCATGCACTTAATCTTGCAAAAGTTTTAAAGATGCGCATTAAATTGGAGGATTGATATCCTCTGTAACCAAAGATGCCCCTCATGGCCTATACCTTAAAGTAAGTTAAGTTGGGGATTCAGATGTAATTATACAAGTATTTACTATGGGTAAAGTTACCACGGGCCGGTATCAGCTGATGGGGCTGAGGAAGAAAAATTTCCTCAGTCCCGTTTTTATTTCTCTTAAATTAGAGCATTTTTTTATTACTTAAATGCTTAACTCTCCTCTACCATTTCCTTTCTAACCCTAAGCGTTTCTTCTATTGTATTTCTAAAAAATTCGCCATAACTGGAAGAAACCTCTCTTTAAATCACTTTCTTTGAATTTTGGATAAACATCCCATTCATAAATAGTCGCTTCATCTTCAGCGCCTATCTCTGCTGTATTGATCAATATTTCTCCTCCGTCGCAATCTGATCCAAGTCGATTCCTGCTCCAAGCCCTACAGCTTTGGGTTAATTGTCCTCCCAGTATTGTTTTCTTAATTCAGGATTAAGCACATCGAAATGGACGATGCTTTGGAACCTGCGTGAGAAGGCATCATCCATGTTCTTTTTAAAATTGCTGGCTACGATAATCAAACCATTATAATTCTCGATCCGTTGAAGTAAAAAGGCGATATCCTGATTCGCAAAATGTGCATTGCTATTGTCTGACTGAGTTGTATCAACACGTTTACCAAACAAACCATCGCCTTCATCAAAAAACAGTATCCAGTCTTTATCTTCGGCAGTGTTAAAGAGCGCGTTTAGGTTTTTAGACGTTTTCCCGATATACTTACTGATAACTGTGCTAAGATCGACCCTATATATTTCCCGCGGCACATGCTCACCCAGCAATGTGGCTGCAAGTGTTTTACCGGTACCGCTCGGGCCGTAAAACAGGCAGCGATAACCGTGTTTCATGTGTTTACTAAGTCCCCATTCTTTTTTTAATGTTTCGCCGTGATCCAAAAGCACTTTGATCTCTTCCAGTCTTTCAGTAGTAACCGGATTAATCACAGTAAGCATCCGATGCATCAGATGGAGGACGAACATCATTATTTGAATCCTCTTTTCAATGATATTTTCAAGATTGTTTTGAAACCATTCGAAATCAGTTATCAAGCTTTGAACTTGAGATGCATTCATAAATTATCTGTTTTTCAAATCTAAAAAGGATAAACAGGAAAACATTGGACACTTTTGCTCCTCTGTGACGTCCAAATTTGATTGTCAGCTATTGAAAAAAGCACTTTAAAAAGATGAGCTATTGTGTTAGCATGGTGAATTTAACCGTCAAGTTGATGGTTATCCGTCAAAAAAGGCTTTTAGTCGTACAATTTTAGCATATCTTTGTACAAGATACTTCGACATTTTAACCCTCCGCCTGACAACCGCACACATCGCCGTTATTCGTTTCCTTTGGTAAAACACACAGCGTGCTCACAACAATCCATCGTCGAAGGCGATAAATCTGCGAATCTGCGGCCATATTCTGCTAACATTTATAAGATCCCATGCCTGGCCCGGACACTGATCCGGGGTCGTGGCACAGGATGACGAGTGCTAAAAAGAAAAGCCCCACGCATATTGCGTGAGGCTTCTATCTGCTAATTAAATCACAACAAAAATTACCAGATCTCCGCCCTGTCTTCTTTCGGGCGATACATTTTATCTCCTTCTTTTACGCCAAAGGCATCATAAAATTCCTGCATGTTCGTCAACGGCCCGTTTCCACGGAAGTTGCCGGGTGAGTGCGGGTTCGTTTGCACAAGGTTCTTTAAGAACTCAGGGCGCATATTTCCTCTCCAGCCCTGTGCCCATGCCATGAAGAAACGCTGCTCTGCTGTATAGCCATCGATCTTCTCCGGCGCCGGCTTGCCTTCCAGCGATTTCTTGAATGCATAATAAGAGATCGTCAGTCCGCCAAGGTCGGCAATGTTCTCACCCAAGGTAAGCTCACCGTTCACATGCATGCTGTCGATCGCGATGTAACCGTTGAACTGCTTCACGATCATATCGGTTTTCTTTTTGAAGTTCGCCTTGTCTGTTTCTGTCCACCAGTTCTTCAGGTTTCCGTCAGCATCGTACTGCGAGCCTTCATCATCGAATCCATGTGTAAGCTCATGCCCGATCACAGCTCCCATGATCCCGTAATTTACGGCATCATCAGCATCCGGGTTAAAGAAGATCGGCTGCATGATCCCTGCAGGAAAAACGATCTCGTTCATGGAAGGGTTATAATATGCATTGATGGTCGGAGGAGTCATTCCCCACTCTGTACGGTCAACCGGCTTGCCTAATTTATCCGCCATTTCATGGAAAGCATATTGGTTGGCACGCAGGAAGTTCTGCACGTATGCATCGCGGGTGATCTCGAGGGAAGAATAATCTTTCCACTTGTCGGGATAGCCGATCTTTTTCATCACCTTATCCAGCTTTGTATTTGCAGCCTTCTTTGTTTCTGCGCTCATCCAGTCGCGGCTGTCGATCCGCACACGGTATGCCGCGATCAGGTTGTCCACCATTTCGCCAACGCGTTTTTTGCTTGCCTCTGTAAAATATTTCTCAACGAACACTTGTCCGAGCGCATCGCCCAACGAAGCATCGGTAGCTTCCAGTGCGCGCTTCCAGCGTGGCTTTAATGCCGGGATGCCGAACAGTGTTTTTCCGTAGAATGCAAAATGCTCATTCACGATGTCGTCGCTCAGCTTGCTTGCTGTTGCATCAACCAGGTTCCAGCGCAGGTATGTTTTCCAGTCGTTGATGGAAACCGATTTCAGCGCACCGTTCAGGGCCTTGTAAAACTCAGGCTGTCCAACCACCACGTTATCTATGTTCTTCATGCCCAGCTCTGAAAAGTAAAGGTTCCAGTTCAGGTTCGGTGTCAGCTCCGCAAGCTCTTTGCTTGATTTTTTATTGTATTGTTTTTCAGGATCGCGCTGCTCCACTTTTGTCATGGAAGCTTTGGCCATTCCTTTTTCGATCTCGAAAACAGTTTTTGCCTGTTTCGCAGCAGCTTCCGGCTTATCGCCCAGCAGCTCGAACATTTTCTGAACATGCGCAATGTACGCCTTCTGGATCCCTAATGTACGCTCATCAGTATTGGTGTAATAATCACGGTCAGGCAGGCTGATCCCGCCCTGGTACAATTGCGTGATGTAGGCGGTGCTGTTCTTTGGATCCTGTCCAACGAACCCCGCAAACATAGGCCCAACGCCAACCATGTGGAAGTGCGCTACAGTTTTGATCAGGTCGTCGGTGTTCTTGATATTATCAATTCTTGCAAGCTCATCCTTTAAAGGAGTGATGCCATCTTTGTTCAGCTTTACTGAATCCATCGCGGCAGCGTAAAAATCGCCGATCTTCTGGGTGTTGCTTCCCGGTTTCGCCGATTTGTCGGATGATGCTTCCTCGAGGATCGTCCTCAATTTATTTTTATTCTGAACCTCCAGCTCGCTAAAGCTTCCCCAGCGGCTTTCCGTTTCAGGGATCGGGTTGTTCTTGATCCAGTTACCGTTCACGAACTGGTAAAAGTCATCCGTTGGCTTTACGGTGCTGTCAATGTTTTTAATCTCGATGCCGGTGTTCTTCACCGCAACTGAGTCGTCCTTTTTAGCGTCACCGCAGGAAGCAAGCGCGATCACCGCAGCGACAGCTGATACGTTTAAAATGTTATTCTTCATGTTTGTTTTGTGATTTAAGTCCCGAATTTACTGTAAATAAGCAAGATGGCAAAATGATTTTGTTAAATGGCGATTTTTGAGGATAAATGGGTTCGGCGCGCTAAAAAAGCTACTTTTGTTTCCTCATAACTCACTACTCATGATCAACGCAAACGACCCTTCACTTACATCCTGGATAGAAACCGCCGCCAACAGCGATTTCCCGATTCAGAACCTGCCCTTCGGTATCTTTAAAACACAAAGCTCAAGCCCGCGGATAGGTGTTGCCATTGGCGACCAGGTGCTCGACCTTGCGATCATGAACAAGCTGGGCTTTTTCGACAAGATAAAAATTGATAACTCCGTATTCACCAATCAATACCTGAACGATTTTATTGCGCTTGGAAAACAGACCACCAGCGGCGTGCGCGACAGGATCTCTCAGCTGCTCCAAACCGGCAATCCGGAGCTTCGCGATAACAAGGAAGCACAGGCCAAAGTGCTGCATTACCAAAGCAATGTGCAAATGCTGATGCCTGTAAAGGTGGGCGACTATACCGATTTTTATTCCAGCATCGATCATGCTACCAACGTGGGCACCATGTTCCGCGACCCGAACAATGCCCTGCTCCCTAACTGGAAACACCTGCCGGTAGGCTATCATGGAAGAGCTTCTTCCATCACCATTTCAGGAACGAATTTTCACCGCCCGAAAGGACAAACGAAGCCGAATGAAGCAGAGCCTCCTGTTTACGGGCCATGCCGCCTGCTCGACTTTGAGCTGGAAACGGCTTTTATCATCGGAAAAGAAACACAGTTAGGTGAAAGCATCAGCACCGCTAATGCGGATGAGCATATTTTTGGAATGGTGCTGTTCAACGACTGGAGCGCGCGCGATATTCAAACCTGGGAATATGTTCCGCTGGGGCCATTCCTTGCGAAGAACTTTGCATCCACCATATCGCCATGGGTGGTTACGCTGGAAGCGCTGGAGCCTTTCCGCACCGTCGGCTACACGCAAGAGCCTAAAGTATTGCCTTACCTCGAATACAGCGGCGACAGGAACATCGACATTAACCTTGATGTACTCATTCAGCCGGAGAACACAGAAGAAACGCTTGTTTCGCATTCCAACTATAAATTCATGTACTGGACCATGGAGCAGCAGCTTGCACATCATACCGTGAACGGCTGCAACATGAATATCGGCGACATGCTCGCATCCGGCACCATCAGCGGGCCTACGCCCGATTCATTCGGCTCCATGCTGGAGATCACCTGGAGAGGCACAAAGCCGGTGAAGATGAAGGACGGCAGCGAGCGCAAATTCATCAACGATAACGATACCGTGATCATGCGCGGCTACTGCCAGAAAGACGGCGTACGCATCGGCTTTGGTGAATGCAAAGCGAAAGTATTGCCGGCGAAATAAGGCTGTATCCTTTTCCCCTTATTGCGTTATTAAGGAAATAACCGGATGAAACAGCACTCCATTTTTATTGTCTTATTTCTCTCAGTACTGCTGTTTTCCTTTTCAAAGAAAAGAGAGCTAAGCCCCGACGACCTGGAAGATCCGCCGGGATGCATAAAGCTGGGCAGTAATCGTTACATCGACAAAAACGAGGTGAGAAACCTCGATTACCTCGAGTTCTTGCATTGGGTAAAAAAAGTATTCGGCGAACAGTCCTCCGAATACAAAAGCATTGTTCCCGACACATCCTGCTGGAAAGAACTGGGCCCGTATTACAACCCTTTCAGCTCCTATTATTTAGCGCATGCCGCATACCGGAACGCGCCGGTTGTGGGAATAAGCTATTCACAGGCAAAGCAATTCTGCAAATGGAGGTCGGACCGCGTGATGGAATTTATCCTCATCCGTGAAAAGATAATTGAGCACGATCCTTCTCCCAACCCGGAAAATTATTTTACTATTGAAAAATATTTCAGGGGACAATATAAAAACATCATCCCTGCTCATTCCTTTCCTTTTTATCCCGAGTACGAGCTTCCCGATTCAGCGGGCTACATGCAAGCCTTAAACTTTTCCGATTCGCTTTATAAGACTGTAAAAAGTAAAAGCACCCGGCAGCTTCTCGAGCCAAGGTATTTCGATAATATCGAAGGGAGATCCGACAGTGCGAGGTATGGGCCGGATCCGCTCAAACATGCTTCCAACCATCTATTTAAAAAGAACCTTGTAGCAGACCTGCGTGGAAATGTGAGGGAACTGACGACCGACAGCGCACGTACGTTTGGGGGAAGCTATATCGATTCATCTGCCACTGTTCAAACAAAATTATTCTATTCGCATTCGGGAAGCAACTGCTATACTGGTTTCAGGAATGTTTGCCGCTATAAGAAGTGGAATTTTCAATAGCCCCGGAGCAGCCCCGTATTTAAGAACACACCCCTAGCCCCTCTCCAGAGGGGAACTGATCCTACACATTATTTTAATTTGATTTAATATTATTGAATTCAATCTGCCGGTGAACCGTCTCCGAACTACAAAACTACCAACTACGTTGCTTTATTCGCCTCCTTTTACTATCTTAGTTTCGTTATTATAAAACAACATCCTCATGAAAAAAATTTTACTCTTTACTATCATCTCAATACTTGGCGGAAGCATCCTGGAAGCACAAGTTCCTGTGCTTAATCTTGAAGCTGCCTATCATTTCAGCGGCAATGCCAATGACATGAGCGGCCACGGCCTGAACGGCACCAACAATGCAGCAGTGCTTACTACCGACCGATTCGGAAATATGAACAGCGCTTACGACTTTTCAACCGGCGGCTACATCGACTGCAACAACGTATTGAACAGCACTATTGCAGGGGCCGGTAAACAAATAACAATTTCATTCTGGGTAATGCCTGCGATGGCAAACAATTCGAATGTGATCCTCGCAAAGCATGCTGATGCCGGGTGCGGCGCTAACGACCGCGAGTTTTTTATACGCTGCCTGAATAACATGATCAATGTAGAATATTATGGAACAGTGACGGGCACTGAGGGAAGGTTTGTATGTGGAAGCACACTATTGAACAATTTTACCCATTGGTACCATGTAGTAGTTACCTACGATGGCACTCTCAATACAAACAATGGCCTCGACAGGGTTAAGATCTATATCGACAATGCTCCTGAAACAACTACACTCACCTGCAGGACACAATCGGGAACTTTTCCATTTGACATTGCTTCAGGTTCAGCGCATTTCGGAATCGGAAATTATCTTGAAAACAGCGGAACACCTTGCCTTACCACTACCAATTACAAAGGGAAGATCGATGACATCCGGATCTACAGCCGTGTGCTGAGCTCTACAGAAGTTACCCAGTTATTCAACGAGGTGAATACAGCTGGAATTTCCAACCTGTTCAATAATATCGTGATCGATGTTTACCCGAATCCTGCAGGCGATCACGTATCTGTTGAGCTAAAAGGCCTGGTGGACAAATCGGAAATTCAGATCCTGAGTGTACTCGGCAAGGTGGTGTACAGCGAAACAGTGAATGGAGCTGAAAATACAGTTACACAGATTAAAACTGCAAACTATGCAAAAGGGCTTTATTTTATCCGCATCCTTTCTGAAAATGAAATAGTGGCGAATAAAAAGATAGTCATTCAATAATCTACCGTAGAATGAATTTTAAAGGGCAGGCTCCGGGTCTGCCTTTTTTTATGCCCCAATACGAACCGTCTACTTGTATCTAAAGAACACACCCCTAACCCCTCTCCAGAGGGGAACTGATTCTGCACATTATTATAATTGTATTTAAAAATTTAGAATCCGCGCTCCGACCAATCAAGAAAAAGGTCAGCAATCAGTACAATACAGCTCCGGAGGAGCGACCTGTTTATAACACACGCAACAAATATTTTCAAGCTCCGTAGGAGTGGTCTGTTTGTACGCACTAAATTTTTTTCTGCTACCAACAAGAAACACACCCCTAGCCCCTCTCCAGAGGGGAACTGATTCTGCACATTATTATAATTGGATTTAATGTTATTGAATTCAGTTTCCCCGTGAACCGTCTCCGAACTACAAACTACTTTCTTCTAACTCAGAGAACACACCCCAAGCCCCTCAGAAGGGAATTGATCCTGCACGTTATTGTAATTGGATTTAATATTAATGAATTCAATCTGCCGGCGAACCGTCTACGAACTACCTTCTCCTAACTTAAAAGAACACACCCCTAGCCCCTCTCCAGAGGGGAACTGATTCTGCACATTATTATAATTGGATTTAATATTAATGAATTTAATCTTCCGGCGAACCGTCTCCGAACTACCTTCTCCTAACTTAAAGAACACACCCCTAGCCCCTCTCCAGAGGCGAACTGATCCTGCACGTTATTATAATTCCATTTTAAATTTAGAAATTCAGTCACCCGGCGAACCGTCTCCGAACTCCAAACTCCGAACTCCCGACTAATTGTTTTATTCACCTACTTTTATTATCTTTAGTCCTGCTATAATAAAAAACATCCCATGAAAAAACTGCTACTCCTTTTTGCTTTCCTGAGTATTTTTAAGATCAGCCAGTCCGGTGAAACCATCCCCAATAATTATTCAGCTGCGTTCAGCAAAGCTTACCTGCAGCATCCCGGGATCCCAAGAGGAATGCTCGAGGCTGTTGCTTTTTGCAATACACGCTTTTCACACATCACGCATGCATCCGTTCAGCCGGAAAGCTGCACCGGGATGCCGAATGCGTATGGCGTGATGGGCCTTACCCTCGACGGTCAGAATTACTTTGAGAACAACCTTGTCCTCGTTTCACAGCTGTCGCACTACAGCGTGGAAGAGATCATAAGTGATCCTGAAAAAAATATCCTCGCTTACGCGGATGCATTTGCAGCAGTGCAGAAAATGCTCAACATAAAAGCGAACACCGTTGAAAGCAACCTCAGTATTTACAGCTATCTGAGCGAACTGCCAAAATCCGGCGAAGGGCAGCTCTATGCGCTCAGCTCGCAACTATACGGCTACCTCGATTTCCTCAACAAGCCGGCATACCAGCAACAATACGGATTTCCGGCATACAGCATCGACCTTGAAAAAGTGTTCGGCGCAGAGAACCTGCAGGTGCTGAGCGCCACATCCGTTACCGTTACCGATGAGAGCGTGATCAGCAACAACGGGCAGCATTATCATTCGCCTTACCGCTCGCCTTCTTCGGCTGATTACGGCCCGGCCATCTGGACACCGGCAGGATCCTGCAATTACAGCACACGTGGCGGAACCGCTGTTTCAGCCGTTACCATTCACGATGTGGAAGGCTCTTATTCCGGCTGCATCTCCTGGTTCCAAAACTGCTCCGCAGGCGTGTCCGCGCATTATGTGATCCGCTCGAGCGACGGGCAGGTAACGCAAATGGTGCTCGAGTCTGCAAAGGCATGGCATGTGGGAACCGAGAACCCATACACGATCGGGCTGGAGCATGAAGGCTATAACAATACGCCCGTATGGTATACCAATGCCATGTATGCGGGATCGGCAGCGCTTGTGCGCGATATCTGCGCAAGCGGCTACGGCATCGATCCGCTGCGTACCTATTACGGCCCGGGCTGCTCGGGTACCACCGCGCAATGCGGGCTCGGAAGCTGCACTAAGATCAAGGGGCACCAGATGTTCCCGAACCAGACACACAACGATCCCGGCCCCTACTGGAACTGGGCAAAATATTATTTGCTGATCAACAATGCGCCAACGATCAGCACGGTAACTGCAAGCAGCGGACTGTTCACCGACAGTGGCGGAAGCACCGGCAACTACTCGGACGACGAGCGCCAGCTGACGCGTATCCAGCCTCCGGGAGCAACATCCATCACACTTAACTTTACGTCCTTCAGCACCGAAGCCGGCTGGGATTACATGTTCATTTACGATGGCGCAACCACTTCTGCACCGCTCATCGGGCAGTACGACGGCACCACGAGCCCCGGCACCGTTACATCCAGCGGAGGATCTTTGCTGATCGAATTCCGCTCCGACTGCGCAACCATCGCCGCGGGCTGGGTGGCCAACTGGACAAGCAATTCGGTGACAGCAACATCGGCCGACAGCATTGCACCTACCACCGCGGTGACAACAACTGCCGCATGGGAAACGGCCAACTTTACCGCGAGCTTCAGCGATGCTGATAATACAGGCGGAAGCGGCCTCGAAAAAAGCTATTACCAGGTAATTGATTTCGACGGCACCGAATGGCGCGCAAATGCAAACAACGGCTTCTTCGCCGATAACTTTGATGTAGCCATTCATCCCGACTGGACAACATCCACAGGAACATGGAGCATCAGCTCCGCTGCTTTGTCGCAAAGCGATGAAGCCTTGAGCAACACCAATATTTATGCGTCGCTGAACCAGACATTATCGAACCGCTACCTCTATAATTTTTACGGGAAGATCGATGGAAGCGGAACACAGCGCCGTGCCGGATTTCATTTCTTCTGCGATGATGCTTCACTTACCAACCGCGGTAATTCCTACTTTGTATGGTTCCGCGTTGATGACGGCTTGCTGCAGATCTATAAAGTGGTGAGCGATGCGTTCGGCTCGCCCGTTGTTAATATTCCGTTTACAACAGTTGCAGGACAGTGGTACGATTACAAAATTATTTACGACCGCATCACCGGAAAAATTTCGGTGTACCGCGATAATGCCTTTGTAACCAGCTGGACAGATTCATCGCCTTATGCAACAGGCAACGCGATCTCGTTCAGGAGCGGCAACGCCACATTCGATATCAATGAATTAAAAGTGTACCGTTCGCGGAATCCCGCATCGGCAGCAGTAAGCGTTGGGGCGGCAGCTACCAATGATATCCGCTACCAGAACCCGAATCCAATTACGTTTGCAGCCAAGATCAAATCCATCTGCGCCGATTCAGCAGGAAACCTCTCCGCGATCTTCTACCAGAACCTGAACATCGACTGGACACCGCCTGCTGTTGTTACAACGATCAACGACGGGCTTGGAGCCGACATTACATTCACCAATTCAGCAACTACATTGTCGGCAAACTGGACGCCCTCTTCCGATCCGAACTCCGCGATCGCACGTTATTATTATGCGATCGGGACAACGCCGGGAGCAACCGATGTGCTGGGCTGGACAGATAACTGGTTCAATGATACAGCAACGGCGACGGGCTTGTCTTTGATCGACGGACAAACCTATTACTTCAGCGTAAAGGCGGAGAATGGTGCAGGATTGCAGTCGGCAGCCTATACCAGCAATGGGCAAACCGTGCAGCTGGCTTTGGGTGTAGATGAGCTGGCAAATGGAAATGTGATCGCGGTATCACCGAACCCGCTCACAAGCAGCTCAACAATAAAGTATCAGCTGCCGGAAAATTCTTCTGTAGAAATTTCACTGCTCGATGTGCTTGGCAAAGCCGTTATTCTTTACAGCAATGATAATGCATCAGCCGGAAAGCATGAATTAACATTCAGCTCTTCGAATCTTGCTGCCGGGATCTATTTCGTGAAAATGAGAACTGCGAAGGAAACGAAAACAATAAAAGTGATTGTGAAATAATTTTAGCCGAACGCATCCGAATGAAAAAATATATTTTCCTGCTTTTAGCTGCTTTTTCCATGTCCGCCTTTGCCCAAACGCAAACCGCGCATTCCCGTAAAGTCATCCGCCCGGGGTTCTCTGATGGAAAAGATTTTTACATTCAAAATATGAATGACACTACTCATTGGTCGATCCACAGGGAAGAAGCTGATAAATATGCACATTATGAGTTTAGTAACGAGGCTTCCTGGGACAGTCTGCGCGCCATTGAAACAGGCACTCCCGGCAGGCAAATGATCAAAAGCCCCAGCTCCTGCAATTTAACGAAGCGCGTTTACGGATGGCAGCCTTACTGGAATGCTACTTCTGCAACATATAACAATTACGACTGGAACGGCCTCACCGACCTTTGCTATTTTTCATACGATGTGAATTCTGCCGACGGCAATGCAACAAGTACACACGGCTGGTCAACCGCAAGCGTGGTTCCGGCAGCGCAGGCGGCAGGCGTGAATGTGACATTGTGCGCAACATTGTTCAGCGGGCATACAACATTTTTCGGAAGCTCAACATCACAGCAAACACTCATCACCAACCTGATCAACCTTGTGCAGGCCAGGAACGCGCACGGCGTGAACATCGATTTTGAAGGAATGGGCGCATCGCACAAAACGGCATTCACCGCTTTCATGATCAACCTCTGCAACCAGATGCATGCTGCGATCCCGGGCTCGGAAGTAAGCATTGCATTGTATGCAGTTGACTGGAGCGGCGTGTTTGATATGGCTGCATTAAATCCGTATGTAGACCTCTTCATCATCATGGGCTACGATTATTATTACAGCGGCAGCACTACTGCAGGGCCGGAAGACCCGCTGTATAACTTCCAGACCTCTTACAATTACACCCTTACAAAATCCATCACGTATTACCTGAACAAAGGCGCTTCCAAATCAAAATTATTATTGGGGCTTCCTTATTACGGCCGCGAATGGGCGACAACGGCAAGCAGCATTCCGAGCAGCACTTCCGGCGCGGGAACAAACACCGTACTGTACAGCACCATGCGCAACAATACGAGCGGAAATTACAGCAGCAGGCAATGGGATGCGACAAGCTTTTCCAGCTGGTTCCCATCGGTACGCTCCGGGGCGAACTGGCAGGCCTTTGTGGATGATGCCTACAGCATGGGCAAGCGCTTCGATATTGTGAACCAATTCGGCATCGGCGGCATCGGCATCTGGGCGCTGGGATACGATGATGGCTACGACGATTTCTGGGACCTCATCCAAAATAAATTCAGCGACTGCGCTACTGTTCCCTGCACCGACACTATTTATGATATGGGCGGGCCTAACCGCAATTATTACGACAATGAAAATTACACGTACACCATTGCGCCGACAAGTGCAACAGGTGTCACCCTTAATTTCACATCCTTCAGCACAGAGCTGAATTACGACACGCTCTGGATCTATGATGGCGCCAGCACTGCCGCTCCGCTCATCGGTGCGTATCATGGCAGCATGAGCCCGGGCACGATCACTTCATCCGGCGGCGCGCTTACCATTCGGTATAAGTCGGATCTTGCCACGCAGGCCGCGGGATGGCAGGCGATCTGGAACTGCACTATCGACAATGTTGCGCCCACAACGCTTGTATCGGCGCCCTCTTCCTGGGCAACAGGAAATTTCACGGCTAACTTTACGGATACGGATAATTCAGGTGGATCGGGCATTGCGAAAAGCTATTACCAGGTGCTGGAATACAATGGTAATGAATGGCGCGCCAATAACGGCAACGGGTTTTTCTCCGATAACTTTGATGTGGCCATCCACCCCGACTGGACAAGCATGGTGGGTACATGGAGCATTGCGGGCGGCTACCTCAACCAAAGCGACCAGGTAAACAGCAACACCAATATTTATGCTCCGCTCGCGCAGAACCTCTCTAATCAGTATTTATATAACTGGCAGGCAAAGATCGACGGTACCGGAACAAACCGCCGCGCAGGGTTTCATTTCTTCTGCGACGATGCCACACAAACCAACCGGGGCAATTCTTATTTTATCTGGATCAGGCCCGACCAAAGCACGCTGGAGATCTATAAGGTTACAGCCAATGTGTTCTCGCTGGTGAGCACGGCGCCGCTTACAACCGCCATCAACACATGGAACGATTACAAAGTGCTGTACGACCGCATCACCGGAAAAATGGATGTGTATGTAAACAATGCGCTGATCGAAAGCTGGACGGACCCTACTCCATTAGCAACGGGCAACGCGATCTCCTTTCGCAGCGGAAATTGCGATTACACGGTAAACGACCTGAAAGTATACCGTTCGCGCCTGCCCTCAGTTACTGTGAGCGTTGGGGCTGCAGCAACGAATGATGTGCGCTATCAGAACCCCAATCCTTCAACGCCTTCCTGCCGTGTAAAATCGATCACGAAGGATGCGGTTGGTAATTTATCGCCGGTTGCTTTCCAGGATGTGAATGTGGACTGGACGGCTCCTTCATCCGCTACGGTTGCCGATGGCAGCGCAAGTGACATTGATACTACCTATTCTTTAACGCAGCTTTCAGCGAACTGGACTGCCTGCATTGATACGAATTCTGCGATCGCGCGCTACTGGTATGCGATAGGCACTACAGCAGGTGGAACAGATGTAGGAGGCTGGACGGACAATGCAATGAGCACTTCCGTTACACGCACAGGCCTTGCGCTTACAGCAGGACAGATGTATTGGTTTTCAATACAGGCCGAAGACGGCGCAGGCCTGCTCTCCACGATCGGCAGCAGCGACGGGCAAGTGGTGATGCTCCCGGCAGGAATTGATGAAGCTGCGAATGAGCTGCAGCTTTCTGTTTACCCGAACCCGTTCAGCGAAGAAGCTACCATCGCTTATTATTTAAAGGAGAATGCGAACGTCCGAATCTCGCTGGTGGATGTTCTCGGCAAACAAGTGATGCTTCTCGAAGGCCAGCAACAGCCGGCCGGACAGCGTACGTTATCAATAAACAAAACAACGCTCGGACTTGCAAAAGGAATATACACGCTGGTGATCAGCATCAACGGAGCAGAAAAGAATTACAGGCTGATCGCTAACTAAACGAACTTTATGCGCAAACTTTTTTTATTCCTGCTGATCATTCCCACTTTCCTTTTCGCTCAGGAAGAGCCGGATCCTTTCGATAAATACAGCCCTCCGGGAGAAACGTACACGAACCTGAAAGATGCGCTGAAGGAGGTGAAGAATGTGTACAAGCTGAAGATCGAGTACCAAGCCATTGAGCCGAAGCTGATGGCGAAGCTCGGAAAGCTGAACATGCTGCAATCCCTACAACTTAGCGGCAACGGGCTCACCGAGCTGCCACCCGAGTTCAAAGACCTTAAGAACCTTACGTATTTCTGCTGCAAAGCAAATAACATAACAGCGCTGCCAAAGGATTTCGGGAACCTGCAGCAGCTTACTGAAATGCACCTGATCAACCTGAAGCTCGATTCCCTGCCGTTTGAAATTGCTTACCTGAGCAGGCTCAGGAACATCGAGATCCAGAACAACCAGGCCGATACGCTCGACCTGCCCAATTCTTTCGGCTACCTCGCTAACCTCAATGAGCTACTGATCTTCAACTCCAGGCTGGATACATTGCCTGCTTCTTTTTCAGAGCTAAAGAAGCTGAAAAGCCTGACACTCGGCATGTGCGGGCTTACAAAGGTTCCGAAAACAATAGGAAAGATCAGTACGCTGGAGCAGCTGGTGCTCGACAACAACAGCCTTACGGAATTGCCGAAAAGCGTTTACAAATTAAAGAACCTGAAATACCTTTCCGTGAAAAGCAACAAGCTGAGCCACATCCATGATTCGGTATGCATGCTGAAGAACCTGGAAGTGCTGGACCTGCGGGGGAATAGCTTTACGCCATATGATATTGATATATTGAGGATCTTGCTGCCGAAATGCAGGATACTATATTAATAGTATTATTAATGAATCCTTTCACAATACATGTATGACTGTGGAGGAACAAAATTATTAAATACCTGCTTGGGATCAATTGATTTCTTAAAACGATTAACCGTTTTTATCTTTATTGTGTATCCGATTTCCTTATTTGCATAATACTCAAAAAAATCCTCCTCGGTAATTGATCCCACACGATTGAACCTCTGCCATAATCGCTGTGGAGTATCCGAAATAATAGTTTCTATAGTAAAATAACCGATGATTTTCTGCTCTGGAGCGCTGGAATAGATATATACTCTCTCTATTTCCTGCTTAAAAGCAATCTTTCGGAACTCTACTAATTTAACCCCTGCCAAAATTGCATTTGCATACTTAGGCTTAATTGATAATAAAACGTTCATCGAAATATTGTTTTTGTTTTAATAGATTATATTCTTTTTCCGTAAGTGTTGTTATGGTCTGAAAGTTATTTGCGTAGCTTTCCAGTGTTTTAATCTCTTTATGGGTAATTGGTTTATCTAAATAATAAAGCAATCTAAAAACCAGTACCGTCACTTCTTTTGCTCCGGAGGCCAATTCAGCCAATTGGGCATCTGTATATACGGTCTTTCTTCTGACTAAGCTCTTAATTACATCTACGTCCCGTGTATAAGTCACATTATCTAAAACTCCAACGGGCTCAATACTTTTAATACTTTTAGAACCATAGAAAAACAATAAATCGCCTTTCTTCATACTAAGCCTCTTTGATTTACATAGATAGGCCTTAGAGATTGTATTACCTTCTATTTCATTTAAGCTTGTATCTGTATCATCGAAAAGAGTTTTTGCCCTGAATTTACCATCCTTAAAAAGAGTATTATAAAAGCCCGGTTCAATTGGAATGATAAACTTATTAATTGAGTTGTCGTCATAATAAAAAGGATGCGAAGTAATTGCTTGAGGATCTTCAGAATAATCTGACTTAACCAATGACTTTATCATTCTTAACTCATCCTTACCATGCTTATTCTGAAACTCATATCTTTTAAAGCCATACTTATTTAATAAGTCTATTAACTGAATATGATGAGGAAATACGGTTAAATACAAATGATGTATATTTCTCTTTATACACAGATCAAACATTTTGTTTAAAAACAGCTCCCCCAACCTATAACCAAAAGCTGTTTCTGCAACTTTTAATGTGCACATCTTCATTGCATCATTGTTAATGCCAGGCAAATCATGATCATCTCTTTTTTCCAGATGATATATTAATATGGCAGCAATCTTCTGATCAACCCTTAATAAATAGCATTTTCTATTCTCCTTAGCACATTTTAAGAACCAATTGTTAAAACCACTATAATTTTCTCTTAATGAATCGAAAAAGGGATCATTTATTTCGTTTTCGATTTCTCTTATTGAACACTCTTGTAATAAAGGGTGTTGTGGGATAATGAGTGTATATTTTTCATTTAGGAGCTTTAATGCGTCACTCACATGCAGAACTTTTGCCTGAAGATTAAGTTTTATTGACTTATTGTGAATCCCTTTGTCTTCCGTAATAAAGTAGTCAATATAATTTTTGTAAACTTGATATAATTGTTGGTTATCAACAGCATCATTTTCTCCCTTTTGGCCGACATTATTCAAAAATTCTGCTGTTGGTGCAACAGTATCGGGCATTTGCACATATTTATTCAATTTTGACAATGTGATTAGCTGTCTTCCCGTATCATTATCCCTTTTTAAATCCTTTATACACGCAGGATGATAATAAACATCGCATTTATTAGAAGTTGCAAGCTGATAAAACTTCGCAAATTGTTCATTGACGACTTTGTAGTCTTCTAAGTGAATCAATATATTAGTATCTATCAATATTCGCATTGCCTTTTGAATCACACTAAAATAGTCAGTATCTATAGTTATTACTTCACTTCTAAAAGAAGTATTCAGACCTGCGATGTTAATAATTCGGCATTAAAAATATAAATATGAGATTTGAAGGATCAAAAATACTACAAATAGCTGCATTTAACAGCTACACTTTATAGCAATCCATTTTTTATCCTAACTGCAGATGGGAGGTAATATTCTTTTACGCCTACTTCCTTTTCTTCTTCGGCTTCACTTCTTCCTTCTCCTCATACCTCAGCACTCCGCCCCAATAGCCCATTTGCCGCATTATCCAGGAACGCCTGCCCTGCACATACGCGCTCGGCCTTCCGGCATTGAACTTTCTCGGGTTGGGCAATACGGCGGCAATCGTTGCTGCCTCCGAGCTGCTCAGGTTCTTTGCGCTCTTCTTAAAAAACGCCTGTGATGCTGCTTCCGCTCCGTAAACCCCATCTCCCATCTCGATCACATTCAGGTATGCTTCCATGATACGCTGCTTGCTCCAGAACACTTCGATGAGGAATGTAAAGTACACTTCAAAGCCTTTCCTGATCCAGCTTCTGCCGGGCCAGAGAAAAACATTCTTTGCCGTTTGCTGGCTGATGGTGCTGGCGCCGCGTGTTTTCTTGTGCTTCTCATTGTATTCCATCGCCTTATCGATGGCCTGAAAATCGAAGCCGTTATGCTTCAGAAAATTCTGATCTTCGGAGCAGACTACCGCCAGCTGAAGGTTTGAAGAGATCTCATCGAGCGACACCCAATCCTTTCTTAGCTTCATCTCTTTTCCATCCACCTTCTGCTCTATGCAGCGGATAAGCATTAAGGGCGTAACAGGGATCGGCACCCAGCGTAAAATGATCACGGAAACAATGCTGATCGTCAGGAACCACATTGCTGCCTTCCAGGTAAACCGCCATGCTTTTTTAAGAAAATCTTTCACTTTGAGGTCGGATAACTTATTGTAAAATTCATTTTTTCTCCGTTAAATATTTCAGCAAAAATAGAGAACGTATATTTAAAATGCCCCTCTTTAAGGCCGGAAGCCAAAGAATTTGTATTCTCATAATCAAATTCGATATCGTACCCTTTCATCGGGTTGATCTCAATTTTATAGGTCGGGCCTGTATCATACGTACAAAAGCTGGTTTTAGGAAACTCACCGTAGTGTTTCTGATGATAATAATGCTTCAGAACAATCCTATTCTCATGACTATTCCAGTGTCGTATTTTGGAAATTCTCATTCTTCCACGTACTTCGATCCATACACTATCATTTAGAATAAGGTTATATGAGAATTTTTTATCCCCTGTTTTAAACATCAGGCAATTTACACTATCAAGCCTGCAATTATTATTATTCGGGCTGATCATGATCAAAAAGCTGTTCTGGCTGAAAGTGTTGGAATAAATGAATAAAAGAAAAACGAAACAAAGCCCTCTCATAAGAATTACAATTCAAATTTAGGACAATTGGCGGCGCCCTGCGGACGGTCATAATTCTCGGTGCTCATCACAGGACTGAAGCCCATCATGAACTCGGTGGAATTGGCATGTGCCGCACGGAATTTAGAAATGGTATAATCATACGCAAAGCCGAGCACAATGTTGGAGAAGATCCGCACCTGGATCATTCCCACAACCGCATCGTGCATCCTGTACGAAACCCCGAGGCCCACACGCTGCCGGTAATACACCATGCAATTGAAATTGCTGACAGGCACCGATACGAAAGTGGTTTGAACGTGAATTGCCGGAACAATAATAAAATCATAACCATCCGAAACAAACTTTCGTGCAAACGTAAGGTATGCATTCGGCAGAAGCCTGCTGCCGGTACCGATCTCCTTAGCTCCCTGCTTCAGCGTGTTACCATACACATTGCGTACGGCAACTCCGGCAACAAGCTTTCTTGAATACAGGTACACGCCGGGAATAATATCGGGGATGATCACCTTTGCAGCACGGTTCATGATCGCGGGGTCATTGGCATCGTATACGGAATTGCTGATCGCGAATGACTTTACGCCCGCAGCAATCCCGAAGCCGATGTAATATTTGCTGCTCAGCTTTAAGTGGATGGCATAGGAGCCGTAAACGGATTTGTTCGCGAAAGCGCCATACTTATCCTGCTCGAAATAAAGTCCGGCACCATGCCAGTACCGCTTGTACCCTTTCTTCCCGAATGATTTGGTAACGCCCGCAAAATTTGTTTCCGGCGCAAACTCAAATCCTCCCCACTGCACACGCCTTCCCACCATGAACATCCAGCCTTTGGAATTGCCCGCAACCGCCGGGTTGAGCCCGTGATCGTTCAGCATGAACTGCGAATACTGCACATTCTGCTGGGCATGCGCTGCACAGGCGAAAAGCAGGATCACAGGTATGAAGATTAACTTTCTCATTTTAGCGGATGATGGAAACATTTCCTTTTACAATTGACTTTTCATCTTTCTTGTCGCCGTATATAATATAGAAATAGGCATTATCAGGCACGGGGATGCCGAACATGTCCTTTCCATCCCAGGCTTCATCGTAGGCGCCGGAATGCTCATATACTTTTTGTCCCCAGCGGTTATACACAAGAATAAGATTGCCGGAATAATGCTCGATGTTGCCGATGGTCCAGGTATCATTAATGCCGTCACCGTTCGGCGTAAAGGCAAGCTTCGGGGCGATCTCGCAGGTTCGCAGCCCGATGGAAACGTGAATGAGCGAATCTCTCCCGCTCGAATCGGTTACGGTAACGGTGTAGTCCCCCGGGGCAAGGTTGATCACGCTGTTATTGGTATCGCCAAAGCTCCAGAGAAATGTGTATGGCGGATGCTCCTGCACTACGTTCAGTTCGGCACGGCCGTCGTTAGCGCCGTTGCAGTTGGAATCACGCGTCAATAAAGTGTAGTGTATGTCCTGTGCGCCCGCAGCAAGGCTCATGAAGAATAAAATGAATATGACAGCCGTTCTTCTCACTTGCATAGCTTTTCAATGAGTTCTTCGGCCATTATGCTCCCTTTTTCGGAAGCCGTCTTCAGCACTTCGCAGGCTTCCGTTTTTTCGTTATGCTGGTACATGGTTGTTGCGAGCCCAATGTATGCCTCGCGGTAGGAGGAGTCCAGCTCCAGCACTTTTTTATAATCGGCTACGGCGCCTTTGTAATCACCTGAAATATCTTTCCAGTATGCGCGGCTGTACCATGCATTCACGTAATGCGGATCGTATTCGATGGCCTTATCGAGATCGGCGATGGCCGAGGTAAAATCATCGAGGCGCGCCTTGGCCTGCGCACGGTTGTAATAAGCTTTCACATGAAAAGGCTTGAGCTCTATGATCTTGTTGAAGTCGCGGATGGCAGCGCTGTAATCCTTCAGCTGCGCCTTAAGGATGCCGCGGCCGTTGAGCGCATCCACATACTCCGGATTCAGCTTCAGGGCCTTATCGAGCTGCTTCAGCGCCAGCTTGTATTCCCCGAGCTTGTAATTGATGCAGCCCTGCAAACAAAAAGCGCTGTCGAAATCGGGGCGCATGTAGAGCGCATTGTCGAGGTCGTGCAGCGCGGCGGTATAATCCTTTTGTGAATCGTTGATGAGGGCGCTCTGAAAATATTCGGAAGCGCTGTTTTGGGCCATAGAAAAAGCAGCGAGGCATATAAAGAAAATAAATGCTGCTGCTTTTTTCATGGTCTCTTATTTCTGCAGGAGCCTTTCAGCCCTGTGTGAAAACTATTTAAGCATCTCGCCCAAGGCAGTATCAAACACTGCTTTTGCTTCCGCGATGGTTCCGAACGACTCCTCATCGATCAGCATTTCGGTGCCTGTAACATCGCCAAGATAAGCAAACTCTGCGTTGCTTTCCATCATGATGTCGATAAACCTGTCCTCCTCTTTTTTCTTCACGGAAACAACCACCCTGCTCTGTGCTTCACCGAACAGGAATGCATCGCTGCGGATGCTTTCGTCGCAGCTGATGTCGAACCCGAGCCCGTTTGGCATCGCGCTTTCCAGCAGTGTGATGAACAATCCGCCATCGGCGCAATCGTGTGCCGACTGGATCACCTTTTCCTTAATGAGTGTTTTCACCGCTTTGTGCACCTCAAATTCTTCATTGAGGTCGAATGCCGGTGCAGGCGAATTTTTCACCTTGTGATAAGAGTATAAATATTCGGATGATGCGATGTCGTTCTTGGAATTACCGATCAGGTAAATGGAATCGCCTTCGTTCTTGAAATTCAGGGTCATGCGATTGTTCTTGTCTTTCAGGATCCCCAGCATGCCGATAGTTGGCGTGGGGAACACAGGCCCTTCGTAAGACGACTGGTTGTAGAAGCTCACGTTTCCGCCTGTTACAGGAGTAGAGAACTTGATGCAGGCCTTCGACATTCCCTTGATGGAACCTACGAACTGCCAGTAAACTTCAGGGTTGTACGGGTTTCCGAAATTGAGGCAATTGGTGATCGCGGATGGCTCGCCGCCGCTGCACACGATGTTACGCGCCGCTTCCGATACTGCGATCGCGCAGCCTGTTTCAGGATCGGCATTCACATAGCGGGAATTGCAATCCACTTTCAGGGCAATTGCTTTATTTGTTCCTTTGATATTTACGATGGCTGCATCGGAAGGAGCGTTGGTGCTCATGTTCACGGTGCCTACCATGGAATCGTATTGGTTGTACACCCATTGCTTGGAAGCGATGTTCGGATGGGAGATCAGGAACTTAGCCACTTCCTTCAGGTCTTCCGGCTCAGGCACAGTATCAATATTGAATTTTTTATTTTCTGCAAAGTATGCAGGCTCTTTGTATTCGCGCTTGTATACCGGTGCGCCGCCGCCAAGCACAAGTGATTCGGCAGGAACATCGGCCACGAGCTCGCCTTTAACGTAATATTTCAAACGCTTTGTATCTGTTACTTCACCGATGATCTCGCAGTTGAGGTCCCATTTCTCAAACACTTTTTCCACATCCTTTTCCCTGCCTTTTTTCACCACGATGAGCATGCGCTCCTGTGATTCGGAAAGAAGGATCTCCCATGGCAGCATGTTCGCCTGGCGTGTCGGTACTTTGTCGAGCCAGATGTCCATCCCGTGCTCGCCTTTCGCGCTCATCTCGGATGTGGAGCAGGTGATCCCCGCCGCACCCATGTCCTGCATGCCGATCACAGCGCCTGTTTTGATCACTTCAAGGCTTGCTTCCAATAATAATTTTTCCTGGAAAGGATCGCCAACCTGTACGGCCGGCAAGTCTTTCGCCGAATCTTCGGTAAGGTCTTTCGAAGCGAATGCCGCTCCGTGGATCCCGTCTTTACCGGTTGCCGAACCTACGATGTATACCGGGTTGCCAACGCCGTAAGAAGTTGCGGAAACCGTTTCGCCGGCTTTAACAATTCCTGCGCTGAAGGCATTCACCAATGGATTCACATTATAGCATTCATCAAAGAACACTTCACCGCCAACTGTCGGGATGCCAAATGCATTGCCATAATCGCCGATACCTTTCACAACGCCTTTTACAAGCCATTTGGTTTTATCGAGCTTCAGGTCGCCAAAGCGCAGGGAATTCATCTGCGCGATCGGGCGGGCGCCCATGGTGAAAATATCGCGGTTGATCCCGCCTACTCCCGTTGCTGCACCCTGGTAAGGCTCCAGTGCCGAAGGGTGATTATGCGATTCGATCTTGAAAGCGCAGCCAAGGCCGTCGCCGATGTCTACCAAACCAGCATTTTCCTCGCCTGCTTTTGCCAGCATGTGCGGGCCTTCTTTCGGAAGGGTTTTCAGCCAGGTGATGGAATTTTTATAAGAGCAGTGCTCGCTCCACATCACAGAGTAAATGCTCAGCTCCACAAAATTGGGCGTGCGGCCCAGGATCTCGTTGATCTTGTCAAATTCTTCGGGCAATAGGCCTAACTGCTTCGCTGTTTCTACTGTGGTCAATTGTTCTGTTGTGGTAGACATATTTTTATCTGTTGATTTTTTTGAATGTTAATTTTTATAGGATGATCCTCTTCCGCTTTCCGGGCTGAGCTCCATGCAGCCTCTCCGCTTCATCAACCCTTTTTTTAGAGGTATCAAATTTAAATAAAACCGCCCTATTTACAGGTATTTTTTATTTTGAGTTTTCAACAGTTTTGAATTGCTATATTTGAGCATGGAGATCCTTTTAACCTCTACCTACGCGCTGCTTTTCCTCTTCATCATCCGTAAGATGGAATTCTTTGCCGTAGACGGGATCTCCAAACCTGCCATTTCGCTGATCTTCATCCTGAAAATAATTGCAGGGCTCGCACTCTGGGCCGTGTATACCTTCTATTATACCGACCGCGCAACTGCCGATATTTACAAGTATTTTGACGACAGCAAAGTGATCTCGGATGCCCTCTGGACCCACCCGCTGGATTATCTCAAAATGCTTTCCGGCTTGGGCAACAACACGCCTGCATTTGATCATTATTACTCCGAAATGCATTACTGGGCAAGGAAGATCGACAGCAGTATTTATAACGACAGCCACACGATCATTCGCTTTAACGCGCTGCTCAGGCTGTTCTCCTTCGGATATTATAATGTGCATACCGTGGTGATCTGCTTTCTTTCATTAACGGGGCTTACCGCCATTTACAAAACGTTTGTCCCTTACCTGCAGGATAAGAAAAAAGAGCTGCTCGCTGCTGTGTTCCTCCTGCCATCCGTTCTGTTCTGGGGCTCCGGGGTTTTAAAGGAAGGGCTGATCTTCTTTGCGCTCGGGCTGCTGATCTATTATTCCACTAAGCTGTTCAGCCGCAAGGCGCTCCTAATCTGCCTTGCCGCGGCCTTCCTCCTTGCCTTCTCTAAATTCTACGTCTGGCTCGCCATCTTCCCCGGCATCCTTTTCCTGCTCTGGGTCAATAAAGCCGGCAGGCAAAGGCTCTTTCTGAAATTCGCTGCTGTTACCGGGATTGTGGCTGTTACCGGACTGAACATCGACAAATTCACGAACATCCAGAACCCGCTGGTCACGCTTTCGCAGAAGCAATCCGAGTTCAGCCAGCTTGCTTATGGGAACCTCACCGATGCTAATAACAAGCCTATTCCCACGGCAGGAAGCCTGATCGGGATCAATCCGCTGGAACCCACTTTATCGTCATTCGTGGCAAACGCCCCCGCTGCGCTGCAGAACACATTCTTTCGTCCGTACATCACGGAAGCAAGATCGCCCATGATGCTGCTCTCCGCGCTGGAAACGCTGCTCGTTCTTTTCATTGTGCTGCTCTGCCTGATCTGCATGAAGCCTCCCAGGGAGATCCGATGGGAATACGTGCTGTTCTGTCTTTCCTTCGTGCTGATCCAATTCCTGATCATAGGCGAAACAACACCTGTGCTTGGCGCCGTGGCACGCTACAAAACCATTGCGCTTCCTTTTTTGCTGATCGCATTCCTTTTCATTGCCGACAAGAAAAAGCTGCTTGAGAAGGTACCCCTTTACCGCAAAATATTCATTTAAAAAATTTGAATACATTTGTTTCACACAAAATCAAAAAACACACAGCATGAGTTTTAACAGCTTATTCCGCAAGAAATCCGTAAACGATATTATGGCACAGGTTGAAAAAGATTGTGCGGATGACGGGCACGGATCTCTCGGAAAGCACCTTGGTGTGCGCGACCTTGCAGCATTCGGCATCGCGGCGATCATTGGCGCGGGAATTTTCAGCACCATCGGTAAAGCCAGCGCGGATGGCGGCCCGGCAGTGATCCTCCTTTTCCTGTTTACAGCCGTAGCCTGTGGCTTCGCGGCATTTGCATACGCCGAATTCTCATCCATGGTACCTGTTTCGGGAAGCGCCTATACTTATTCTTATGTTGCCTTCGGCGAGCTCATCGCCTGGATCATTGGCTGGGCGCTGATCATGGAGTACGGGATCGGGAACATCACGGTGGCCATCTCCTGGAGCGACTACTTCACCGGCCTGCTGGAAAGCGGCGGAATTCACCTGCCGCAATGGGTGCAGATGGATTACCTCACTGCTTCCAAAGGATTCGACCAGGCAACAGCGCTCATGCTCAGCGGAAAACCGTTTGAGAACCTCGACGCCGGCATACAGGCTGCCTACACGGCATGGACCACCGCTCCACACATAGGCCCGCTGCACATCATCGCCGACCTTCCTGCCCTCATGATCATTATTTTTATCACCTGGCTGGTGTACCGCGGAATGAAGGAATCGCGCAATGCTGCGAACTTAATGGTGCTCATCAAATTATGCGTCATCCTGCTTGTAATTGCTGTGGGCGTGTTCTATGTTGATACCGACAACTGGCATCCATTTGCGCCGAACGGCATGGGCGGCGTGCTGAAAGGTGTATCTGCCGTATTCTTCGCATACATCGGCTTCGATGCCATTTCCACCACGGCAGAGGAATGCCGCAATCCGCAGCGCGACCTTCCCCGCGGAATGATGTGGGCGATCATCATTTGCACCGTATTGTACATCATCATCGCGCTGGTGCTCACAGGAATGGTAAGCTATAACGAGCTCAATGTCGGCGATCCGCTGGCATTCGTATTCCAGAAGCTGAACCTGAAATGGATGTCGGGCATCATCGCCGTAAGCGCTGTGGTTGCAATGGCCAGCGTGCTGCTGGTGTTCCAGATGGGACAGCCGCGCATCTGGATGAGCATGAGCCGCGACGGATTGCTGCCTAAAAAATTCTCCAAGATCCATCCCAAATATAAAACGCCATCTTTTGCCACTATTGTTGTAGGCTTCGTGGTTGCCGTTCCCGCCCTGTTCATGAACCTCACCATGGTCACCGACCTGTGCAGCATAGGAACGCTGTTTGCCTTTGTGCTTGTTTGCGCCGGTGTGCTGGTGCTGCAAAACAAAAAAGATATTCCGCGCGGTAAATTCAAAACGCCGTATATCAATTCAAAATTCATCATGCCGCTGATGCTTGTTGCCGGCATTGTGCTTTCCTTTACGTTAAACAAAGAGGCTACCATTGCCTTTCTTTCCAATGAGAAAAAGATGAACGATGCTTCCACCATTGTCACCTCTTTAAAACCGGAAGAGACCAGCTCGATCAAAGCGCACCTGATGCAAACCGACAGCGCAGCATTTATGGCCGCGAATGCCGATGTTGAAACATACATGAGCGGGCTCGACGAACCGCATTACGCTTCAATGGTGCAGTCGCTGCCTGTGAGCGAAGACCAGAAATACGAATCCGGCTTCAGCCTGTTCCAGCACAAGATCCCGATGTGGATCTTCATCATCATTTCATTTGCGCTGGCGGTATGGGCATTCCGCGCCAACCTTTCGCTTATCCCATTGCTCGGGCTGATCAGCTGCCTGTACATGATGGCGGAGCTGGGAGTTTCAAACTGGATCGGCTTTGGCATCTGGCTGCTGCTGGGGCTTGTGATCTATTTCGGCTACAGCCGGAAGCACAGCAAGCTGCGGTTAAAGCTTGGTTAAGCCTCAAGCATTTTAATTGAAAGCCCTGCAATTGCGGGGCTTTTTTAATATTGTACGACACAACCACCCCTAACCCCTCCTGAGAGGAGGGGGACGCATAGTGCGAGCGATAAATATATTAGTAAAGAATAATGATAGTTATAGCAGTATCAGCTCCCTCCTCGTAGGAGGGCCGGGGTGGTATGCCCTATATGTTTACTTTTTCTTTTTTCTTGATAAAAAAGAAACAATCCGCCTAGGCGGACAAGAAAGCCTGATCCCTCCACACAAGCAACACGGCATCGCAGACTTTCAGGCCTTACGCGCGGCTCCGAAATTTTCATTACAGTTAAACAATAAAAGATTCGTTTTTTTAACCCTTGCACAATCCGCTCTCTCCTTTTAGGAGGGTGGTACAGCACTAACCACCCCTAACCCCTCCTGGAAGGAGGGGAACGCCTAGTGCGAGCGATAAATATATTAGTAAAGAATAATGATAGTTATAGCAGTATCAGCTCCCTCCTCGTAGGAGGGTCGGGGTGGTACAGCACTAACCACCCCTAACCCTCCTGGAAGGAGGGGAACGATCCGTGCAAAACGAGAAGAACACCTTTTTTAATCTGTGAATCTGTGGCAATAACCTCCCCCAGTCCAGTAATTTTAATTCTTATCTTTACGATTGACCAATAACCATTTTACAAAAGCAAATGATCGCATTCATTACAGGAGCAACCGCAGGAATAGGAAAAGCCACAGCTGAGCTGTTCGCCAGGAACGGATACCATATTATCATTACCGGGAGGCGAAAGGAGCGGCTGGAAGAATTCTCTGCACATTTAAAATCAACATACAACACAGAGGTGCTGTCGCTGAACTTTGATGTCCGCAATTTAAAGGAAGTGGAAAGCGCCATCGCTTCGATCCCGGAGGAATGGAAAAAAATAAACGTGCTGGTAAATAATGCCGGCCTTGCGGTCGGACTGAACAACATACAGGAGGGCGTTATAGATGATTGGGAACGGATGATCGATACGAACATCAAGGGATTGCTGTACATGACGCGTAACATCGCACCCATCATGATCCAGAATGGCTATGGCCATATTGTGAACATCGGCTCCATTGCAGGCAAGGAAGTGTATGCAAACGGAAATGTGTACTGCGCTACCAAGCATGCGGTGGATGCATTGAACAAAGGCATGCGCATCGACCTGCTGCCGCATCACATTAAAGTGACCGCAGTGAACCCCGGCATGGTGGAAACGGAATTTTCCATTGTGCGCTTTAAAGGGGATGATGAGCGTGCAAACAAAGTATACACGGGACTGCAGCCGCTGAAAGCGGAGGACATCGCGGAAACCATCTATTGGGTAGCAAGCCGCCCGGCACACGTAAACATCAACGACATTGTGATCATGCCGGCTGTGCAGGCAAATGCAACAACCACGATACGCAAATAAGCAATGAAAAACTTTTTCAGATTATTATCCGTTTGCTGTGTCCTGCTTTCTGCCTGCACACACAAGCAATCTGCCGACCTGATCGTTCACAACGCTGTGATCTATACCGTTGATTCATCCTTCAGCACCGCGCAAAGCATTGCCGTGAAAGATGGTAAATTCATTGCGGTTGGAACCAATGAAGAAATCCTTTCCGCTTACGAAGCGAAGGAAATGATCGATGCAAAGGGAAATGCGCTTTACCCCGGCCTGATCGATTCTCATTGCCATTTTTACGGCTATGGCGAAGGATTGCAGCAGGTGAACCTTGTGGGAACAAGATCATTTGACGAAGTGATCGCGCGGATCACCAGCTATTCAAAAGAGCATCCGGATGTGAAATGGATCATCGGCCGCGGCTGGGATCAGAACGACTGGACAGTTAAAGAATTCCCCGACAGAAAAAAGCTGGACTCATTATTTCCTTCCACTCCTGTTTTTATTGAACGGATCGACGGGCATGCCGCATTGGCAAACGGGGAAGCTATGCGCAGGGCGAACATCACCGGATGGAAAAGAGTGGATGGCGGAAGGATCGGCTCCTACCTCGACCTTGCCCACATGGAAATTGCCCATGTTGCATTTGCATCGCTGAACGGGATCCTGATCGATAACGCTGTTGACCTTGTAAAAAAAGTAATTCCCAAACCGACCAAAGAAGAAATAAGAACGGCCTTGCTTGCAGCGCAAAAGAATTGCTTTGCCGTAGGGCTTACCACCGTTGATGATGCCGGATTGGAAAAGCACATTGTGGATGCGATGGATGAAGCGCAAAAAAGCGGAACGCTGAAAATGCGGATCTATGCGATGCTCACAGACAATAAGGAGAATGCCGACTATTATTTGAATAAGGGAATTTATAAAACCGACAGGCTGAACGTCCGCTCATTTAAGTTCTATGCAGATGGCGCGCTGGGGTCCCGCGGAGCCTGCCTGCTGCAGCCATACTCCGACAAGCCGGACCAGCGGGGCTTCCTGCTGAGCAGTCCGGAACATTTCGACAGCCTCGCACACCTCGCAATGCTAAAAATGTTCCAGGTCAATACACACTGCATCGGCGATTCTGCCGTACGTTTGATCATTGCCATTGATAAAGCAGCAATTGGAAAGAGGGCTATAATTGAAAGTCATAATCACGTTAATGGATCACAAATGCGTCCCCGCATCGAGCATTTCCAGGTAAGCACCAAAGAAGATCTCGCAAGCATACAAAACTCCGGGATCATTCCCTCCGTGCAACCCACGCACGCCACATCCGATATGTATTGGGCACAGGAGAGACTTGGCCCTGAGCGGATCAAATACGCATACGCCTATAACGATCTTTTAAAAGCGGCGGGAATGCTTGCGCTGGGAACAGATTTCCCGGTGGAGAATATCAATCCCATGTATACATTTTATGCGGCAGTGGCACGCAAAGACCTGAAAGGCTTCCCCGAAGGCGGCTTCCAGCCGGAGAACGCATTGTCGAGGGAGAACACCCTGCGCGGCATGACGATCTGGGGCGCTTATGCTAATTTTGAAGAACAGGAGAAGGGCAGCATCGAGAAAGGAAAGCTCGCCGATTTTGTGATCCTCGATAAGGATATTATGAAATGTGCAATTGACAGTGTGCCGAAGGTACAGGTAATTTATACGTTTGTTAATGGTGAACGGGTGTATTCATCCAAATAAAAGTTTACACAGAGAAGCGGAGAAACGGAGAAACACAGAGAATTATGACTCAAAAATATTTAAATGAATTGTCTTATAAGATCATAGGTTGCGCCATCGAGGTTCATAAGCAATTAGGGCCCGGGCTATTGGAATCTGTTTATGAAGAGTGTATGATTGAAGAGCTTAAATCAACAGGCTTAAGCGTAAGGTCACAGATCGCTGTGCCCATTCAATACAAATCAAAAAAGTTCGGCACACCTCTAAAGCTTGATATTCTTGTCAATGACGCAATAATTGTCGAATTAAAAGCGGTAGAAACTGTAATACCAGTGCATAAGGCAATTCTAATTTCCTACCTGAAGTTATCCGGAAAACCTAAAGGGCTTCTGATTAATTTTCATACGGAAAACATTACTAATTCAATGACATCTTTGATCACTGACGAATTTTCCAAATTACCACTGCAATGATTTTCTCCGTGTCTCTCCGCTCCCTCTGCTTCTCCGTGGTAAAAACCCTTTTACTCCTTCTCTCTTTTTCCTCTTATTCCCAGGAAGCGCGCAAGCCATCACGCTTAAAGCACCGCATCAGCGCAGGCCCGGTGATCTCGCTTTTTAAGAACGACCCGCATTTTACGATCAATACAAAAGCGAAGGCAGGTGCGAATGTTGCATATAAAACGGAGATCCTGCTGGGGCGGAAAACAAATGTGCTGCTGGGGCTTGAATACATGAGCCAGGGATTGAAATTCAATGGCTATTATGCAGACACCGGCTTTACTTACTTATACGATGAAACGTTCGCGTACACGCATGAGCTCCGTTATAATGAGATACAGGTACCTATCGGCTTAAAGCTCGCATTTAACGGCGACAAGGAAAGTCCGTATACCGGCTACCTCTTCGGCGGCATCGGTTTCCGGTATATTTTCAGCTCTTACGTGGTGATCGCCTCCGACTCCACCGAAACAACTCCTTACGACGGCAAAGGCACGATCGGCTTTGAGCATGAGCTGGTGACAAAAGGGTTCAATGCATTTTATCATGGCGGATTGGGCATCCAGAAGAATTACAGGGCCACGGGAAAATCGGTATTTCTCGAGCTTACGTTCAAGCGCGGCTTCTCGAGGATCCATTATACGGGACATGAGAATTCTAACAATATTAATTTCAGGGATAATAACCTTGCGATAACTTTCGGGCTGCGGCTGTAGCGGCCACAATTTTAGCAGCTCCAGTTCCGTTACACATTATGCAGATGCGTTTTTGTTCACTCCTCTTTCTTCTCGTTTTTTCTTCCGCCATCTGCGCGCAAAAGAAAACATGGGACCCGGCCGTGCTCGAAAAGGCGAATACGGCAAAGGATGCAGCATATTTAACTTCAGAAGAAAAAGCCGTCATCTTTTACCTGAACCTTGTACGGCTCGACCCGAAATTATTCGGGGAAACATATCTAAAGAAGTACCTCGACTCTACCCAGGATCATAATAGCTATGTACTGTCACTTCTGAAGGCCTTGCCATCGACAAAGCCCATGGATGTGCTGTTACCTGCACAAGACCTTTGCGCTTTTGCGAAAGCGCATGCAATTAAATCGGGAAGGGAAAACAAGGTAGGGCATGATAACTTTAAGGAGCGGAACAAAGTGATCCGGAACAATTACACCGGCATGGCGGAAAACTGCGATTATGGTAATGACAAAGCTTTTGACATTGTGATGAGCCTGCTGATCGATGAGGGGATCCAGAGCCTTGGTCACCGGAAGAATATCCTCAATCCAAAATACAAATACATTGGCACTTCCATCAGGCCGCACAAAGGCTACGACTGGAACTGCGTGATGGACTTCGGCGGCTGATCAGCCCAGCGCCAGCGCCTCTTTCACCCATTTCCTTACCTGTGCAGCAGGAATATCCTTAGCAGTGCGGATCTTGATATGCCGCATCCCTTTCCCGGTCCCTTCAAATAACTTTTTCGGATCGCTCAGCGCAGTGGCCTGCATGAAGCCGAGGTTGATGTAATCCACGCCGGCATAAGTGTATACGAAGGCGATGTTTGTTTTGCCGGAGATGAAGGTCAGCTGCCGCCACTTAATGCCTTCGGTGATCGCCGGGCTGGCGGCCAGCATCAGGTCCCTCACCTGCATAGCAAGTTCGCGCTTGTGGTCCGGCAATGCTGCCAGGAATCTCTGAATTGCAGGCTCCATTACTTCCGTTTTTGTCCGAGTGATATTTTTGAGATCATATCTTGTTTTAAAATTACACAGGCACTCATTTATCCAATGAAGGCGCATCGTACTTGTACATCGCCTGTGCAGCGCTCCCATATACAGTGAAGGTATGTGAATCCACATTGAAAGAAAGGCCATTGAACCACAGCACCTCACGCATCTCCATATCTTTTATATTTTCCCATTTGAAAAACAATGGCGGGTGCAGAAAGCGCAACGGCAATATGGGTACGATCCTCACACCATTTTCATAGATGGTGATATTGATGCAAATGGAATATTTTGCAAACGTATTTAAATGCATGGTCCGGAAATAAAAGCTCTCCAGCTTGCTGCCAGCGGCCTCTTCCCTGAACTTATATTTCCGCGACAAGGAGAACCACCCCGTGAGCCAGGAAAGCAAACCGGTTATCAGAAGCCAGAAAAGCAGGAAGAAGACTGAAGGATTATTATCAAAAATGCTGCTCATGTTAAAGTGTTAGCTTGTCATCATTTTCAGCAGCTCATTGGAGGTGCGCCAGTTGCGGGTGGTCGCTTTCACCTTCAGCTTCCTTTCGAAAAAGCTGTTGCTGAGCTTGGTTTCGCCGTAGCCGCCCGGGCAATAGAGGTAGACCTCCTTTCCCGCGATCACGAATTGATCGCTGGAGCCATCGGGCACCTTGATCTTTTCGAGGAGCTCCTTTGAGGGGATCTCCGCAAGGAACGTAATGTATAATTTATCCTCCTGAAGGTTCTCCTCTTTTAAGAAAGGATTTTTTTTCAGCACCGCGGCAAGCTCTTTTTCGGTGCGGATCACAACCGGCACCTCGAAGCCGAAACGGGCCGTGATCTTTTTCTCAAGCGTTGCGGACAATGCTTGCTCATCCGTTGCCCTGGTGTCGAACAGCACATTGCCGCTTTGAATATATGTGCGCACATTCTTATACTTCAATGCTTCATACACTTCCCGCAGCTCGGCCATAGGAACTTTCTTCCCTCCCACATTGATCCCGCGAAGCATTGATAAATAAGTGACCATGGCTTGAGTTATTTTTTTTTGACAGCTTTTTTTCGATGCTTTTTTAACAGCTTTTTTTGCATGCTCTTCCCTTGCCGCCTGGTATTTATTGATCCAGTCCTGCACCGACATTTTCGACATCAGCTCACCGAACAATTTAAAAGGGATCTTTTCAGGCTTTTTAAAGCGGATGCAGCTTTTGCCCATATCGAGCTTGGCATCGGTATGCTTCGGATATTCCTTCAGGAACCAATCGAGCAGCTTGGGATCGCTGTAAATTCCCATGTGGTAAAAAGCGATAAAGTTCTTCTGGCTGGCCATGCCCGCAAAAGGCAGCGGCTGCAAAGGGTCGCAGTGATAGCCCTCAGGAAAGATGGAATGAGGCACCACATAGCCGAACATTCCATAAGAGCAGGTTTCCTGGAAGCCTTTTGGCAGGTTCTTCAGTACTTCATTGCGCAATTTCGTCATTGCTTCTTTCCTGTCATCCGGAATTTTTGAAATGTATTCTTCCGCTGTCGCTGATTTTATCTGCATGGAAATTAAAGTTTTTTCAACGCCTTTTCAGGCTTCGAGTATTTGTTTGATCTGCACGAGGATCGGGTTCCAGCCCTCGCCATTGTTATACGTTTCTTCGTATCGCTTCTGTCCGTCGGCCACCTTATTGTAATCGCCCTGGGTCACTGTAAGCGTGGTTTGTCCGCCCTTTTCCTCCAGCGCATATTCCACAGTAAGATAATTCTCAGGGACATCCGGTATTGCAGGGTTATTCGGATCGATCACTGTGTACGCCAGGTACTTTTCCGGCCGGATCTCCACGATATTCCCCTTTACCGGGATGAACTCTTTTCCTTCATGCATCATTTTCCAGATGAGCGGACTTCCGGCCTTCCAGTCGGAAACAGTTTCACAGCCAAACATGTACTTTTTTGTTTGTTCCGGATTTACGAGCGCATCCCAAACGGTTGCGGCAGGAGCATTAATGGTAATGGTATTTTTTACGGTGAGTGCTGACATGGTCGATGTAAATTTTAAACAAAATTAATCATTCTTCTTTAAAAATGCGTGGCTCCTTCTCACCTATAGTTCGCACAACATGATGAAGCACTACTTTTTCCTTTCATACCCTTCATACCATTTGGAAAAGGCATCCAGCTGCTCCTTGTTTTTTGTAAGCCAGTCTGTTATTTCCGCATCGCCTTTTACCTGGGTCACATAATAGCTGAATGCTTCCACTTTGTTCTCATTCACCATTGCATAATAGAAATCCACGTAATAATCCCACCAGAAGCCCTTGTTCTTGTCCTTCATTTCCCCTAATACGGAAAAGAAGGATTTTGTTTTGTCAGCAAAAAGCTGCGCTTCGGACTTCCCTTCGTTCTTCTCGAGCCCCTTTGATGCTTCCAGGAGGGAAAGCATTAATTCCGCCGCACTGAACTCATCACTACCCTTGCTGTCGGAGATAATAATGGTGGTCGACTTTTCACTTTCCCTGGTCACTCCTTTTTTCATCTGCTCATCAAGCGCTGCAAACGCATTCTTTGCCCGCTTGCCTGTTGGCTCCAGCAGCAGGAAATTGTAAAACGAGAGCAATGATTTCACCCTGCTTCCCTGCGCCCTCATGATGTAGCCAAGCAGCAAATGGCTGCTGGCATGCGAAGGCTTTATTTTCAGCGCCTCCTGCAATTCACCCTCCGCATCCTTGTATTCTTTCATGTTGTAATAGGTGTAGGCCAGGTTGTAATGCAGGAGGTGGCTTTGGGGAAAGTTTTTCAGGCCCTTTTTGTATGTCTTGATCGCATCTTTGGATTTGCCCATGAGGTCTTGCGCCGAGCCTTTCAGAATGTACGCCTGGTCAACATAGTCTTTATTCTCGTCGATCACCACATCCACACGCTCGATGGCCTTGTCGTATTTTTCCATGGCAAAATAGGTGGAAGCCATTTCATAATTGGCCAGCGCCGATTTGCTGTCGATCTTCAGTGCCTTTTCATACTCCGCTATCGCTCCGGCATAATCGCCCTTATCATACAGCTCTATGCCCTTATCAATGTACTTCTTTAATTCATCTGTTTGTCCGTACGCCTTGCATACAAGCATTGTAAAGATCAAAATAACCCGGAGCGATTTTTTCATGTGTTTGTTTTAGGATTGGAGGATGAGATAAATATACTGAATTATTTTCTTGCTGATTTATTTGAAGCAGACCACCCCAACCCTCCTGGAAGGAGGGAGCTGATCCTGCTTTGCTATATCATTATTCTTCACCAAAATATTCTCGTTGCACTACACATTCCCCTCCTGCCAGGAGGGGTTAGGGGTGGTTGCAGGCTATTCCAACAGTTTTATTTCTGCGGAAAATCGCCAACTGCAAAAAAACCAACTGGGATCTTTGGCTGTTCATAATCGTAAAAGGAAATGTAGAGCGTGGTTTTTTTCTTTTTGCCTTTCTTATCCCTGTATGTTATTTCGTAGCGGTCTATGGATGCAAGCCCCATCAGCCCGTTCGGCGACTCATAAAACCCGGCGCTGCCCGTACGGATATATTCGAGGGGATTTCCCTGCTCATCGCGCAGCAGATCGAGGTAGGCGCGCTGTCCTCTCGGGCCGTAGCCTACTTTCACAGGGTTCTCCACTTTGTAACCATAGGTTTTATCCTCTGTTTTATCAACAAGGATCTTATAGGTGTATTTCAGCAGCGCGGGAGAGGTTGAGTCGCATGATCTATAGATCACACCGGCAACATCGGTCACACCCAGCTCCAGCGCCTTCTCATAGTTCTTGCAGGACTCATCCATTTTCCCCAGCTCTTTTAACACGGCAGCCTTATTGACATACGCATTTCCCAGCCGCGGGTTTATTTTCAATGCCAGCTCATAATCCGCCAGCGCCGCATCAGGCTTTCCCATCATCTTTTTTGCATATCCTCTTTGCCTTACAGCTTCCGCGTATGTTGTATCCTTTGCATAAGCAGTATTATAATCGCTGATGGCGCCTTCATAATCCTTCATGGCCGATTTTGCCGAGCCCCTGTTAAGGTAGATCATGTGCACATTTTTAAAATCGGGATACCTGCTGATGAACTCGTCCATGATGCTGATCGCCTTTTCATAATCTTTTGCATTAATGGCAGTAAGCGACTGATTATAGAGCTCTTCAGCAGTTTGTGAAAAGCCCTTGAAGGCAAACAACAGGAACAGGACAGTTAAAACTTTTCTCATTTACTAAAGATATTAAATTATGATTGCCTGCTTCCTGCCTCTGATCTCTCCCTAATGTATTCCCTGAAAATACCACTGATGGTAAGTATTAAAAAGAACATGAATAAACAGGTTGTTCCCGCAAACAGCCTATCGTCAAAAAAATTCATGTTTTCAAATTTCTTCAGCCAGGAGCATTGCTCTATAATAGGAAGCAGCAGGATCATCCCTCCTGCCGGGAAAATATAAAGATCCCTTTTCTTCACCCGGCGCCGCCAGCCAGCGATCAAATAAACGAGAAAGGCAGTTATCAGCAGGGATTGCATGAACAGTAAAAAATTTCCTGCTCCAAACCCGAGGAGCACCATAAAGAACATAGGCGCTGCAAAATGTGTGGATGACACAAGGATCAGGCAATACGAAATAGCGGTAAAAACATTCAGGGAGTTCTTCATTCTGTTCTTTGTGCGATCAGCACGATGTCTGTTGTTTTTGAGCCATCCGGGCCCGGGTATTCTTTCCGCGTGGTTTCCAGCATCTCAAAGCCATTCTCTTCCAGCGCTTTTATTAAGTAGTCCGATTCGTGGTAATGCATAAAGATCTCGTCGCCTGTACTTCCTTTTCTTAAGCCGGAATTGCTGTACTCGTCCTCCATGGTGCTAATATAAATTATCCCGCGTGCCCTTATTATTTTTGAAGCATCGCGGATCAGCTGTAATGCTTCTTCTTTTGAAAGATAAGGCAGACAAAAACCGCACATTACCGCGTCGTACTTTTCATCAAGCGTCCCGATGTTCCGGCAATCCATCAGCCTGAACTCCGCAGCGGGGTTATTGGCTGCGGCAAGGGCGATCATGTTCTCCGACAGGTCGGTGCCAAGGATCTCGAGCTCCGGACGCCTGCTTAATAAATATTTTGTAATGTTCCCCGGACCGCAGGCAAGCTCCAGCACTCTTGCATTCCCGGATTTGATCGCATTACAGAAACGATCGAAGGTATCGCCATACAGGCTCACATCCATAAACTTGCTTTGATATTCCTTCGCAAGCTTATTGAATATGGCTACCGCATTTTCGTTTTTATCCAGATCCCTGCTCATTTCTTTGAGAAGGGCTTATACTTGCTTGTCGCGCTGATCTTCCCGATCTTAAATCCCAGGCTGGTGGAAAGCTCATTCAGCGTGCTAACGCGGTGCTTTTCGCAGAGCTTGATGGCGATGAGCGCAGAGGCGCGTGCATCACTTTCTGCATTGTGGTGCTGCAGCCTGATATTGAAATGCCGCGAAACATCACTCAGCTTATGCCCCGGAAGATTCAGTGTTTCCTTGGAAAGCCGGTAGGTGCAATGATAATCCAACTCCGGGTATTCCAGCTTACTTTGATCGAGCGTGAAGCGAAGCACGCTGGTATCGAATGAAGCATTGTGCGCAATGATCGTACGGTTATGAAAATACGGCTTAAGATAATTCCACTGCTCTTTGAAAGTGCCTTTGCTTCTTGTATGGCTATCGTCGATGCCGTGTAAATAAGTATTAAAGCTGTCGTAATAGTTCGGAGTCGGCTTCACATAAATATGCTCGGAGCCTATAAGCCGGCCATTTTCAACAACAGCGATCCCCACGGAGCAGATGCTGCTCCGGTTGCTGTTGGCTGTTTCAAAATCAATGGCTGTGAAGTTCATGTATTATTTTTCCTGATGTCCGGCATCAATTCTTATTTTTTCAAACATGCACCTGTTCCAACCAAATCAAAATCAAATTTATCAGAAGGCGGTGTCTCACATTTTTGATCGTTGCATACCTGGTTCTCGTAAGTGCCGCTGATCTTCACCTTACCCTCAGCATTCAGCCGAACCCTTTGTGTATAAACAACTTTGTTAAAATGCACATACACCGTCTTGCTTATTGTTTCGTCGTATTGGGGACTTGGTTTTGTTTCACTGACAGGCCCTACAAGCGTGTAGCCCTTTGCCGGCCTGAACATTATCTGTGTCGGGAACACTTCTCCTTCAGTGCCTTTAAGCTGCACAACGGAGAACGTATGCCATCCTTTTTCGATGGTTACAGTAAATATCAGATCATATTCGCAATCGCTGACCTTTTTAGTGGAAAGCTTCCATTGCGTGCGGCTTACCTGTGCCTGCAAAGCAAAACCTGTAAGTACAAAGAAGATAATTGCTGAAAAAATATTCTTAGCCATAATAACACATTTAATAAATGAAGCATTTACTTTTTCAATCAACCGCCAATTTTAAACCCAAGGCTTGCACCTGCAGTGCGCTGCTGCGTTTTGATCTCGAATTCCTTCACATCCTCCAGCGTAAGCGTTGCAAGGTGCTGCGGCGTGCGTTCCGCGGAAGGCATTTCCGCGAGGCGCAGGTTCTGGTTCTTGATCGCTTCGGCAACTACCTGCCGCACCGTGCGTGCATTACCGAAATGCTTGTCGCGGTTGGCATGCAGGTGTACAAAATAGCTTCTTAAATGATCTTCCGCTTCCGCATCCGGCGTGATCTTTTCCTTTGCAAGAATGCCGATCGCAATGGAGATCATCTCTTCCGGCATATAATCCGCGAAGTTAAAAGTACGGTCGAAGCGTGATTTTAAGCCGGGATTCGACTCAATGAACTCGTGCATGTTATCGGTATAACCGGCTACGATCACGCCGAACTGTCCGCGCAGGTCTTCCATCCTTTTCAGGATCACCTGGATCGCTTCCTGTCCGAAGCCGTCGTTCGAATTCTTTCCTGCAAGTGCATACGCTTCATCAATGAATAAAATTCCGCCCTGCGCCTCTTCGATCTTCGCGCCGGTCTTGATCGCCGTTTGCCCGGTATATCCCGCAACAAGTGATTCCCGGTCCACTTCTACGATGTGTCCGCGCTCAAGCAGTCCGAGCCCTTTGTAGATCTTTGCAACAATGCGCGCCACGGTTGTTTTTCCTGTTCCCGGATTCCCGGTGAAAATACTGTGCAGCGAAAATTTGTTCAGCACATCCCTTCCTGTTTCCTTGTAAAAGCGCACCAGCTTCACCAGCTCGTTGATCTCTTCCTTCACATTGGTCATGCCGGTGAGCGCATTGAGCTCGCCCAGGCCTTCCTTTAATAATTTCTCGTTCACCTCCAGGCTCAGCTTTTTCCTGCCCTGTGATGCGAACACTTTCTGCATGTCGGCAAGCACTATGGTCGACAGCTCTTCATTGCTCATGTCGGCCACATTCGGGTGCCCCATGAGGCGCAAACCGAGGTTCATCTTTGCTTCATCCACCAGCGAAAATACATAGCGCGCATTGCCGAATGAATTATCTCGGGTACGGTATACTTCCACCAGCATCTCCTGCATAAATGCTTTTGCATCCGGCGTAATGGTCACGCCTTTCTTTGTAGCTGCCAGCTCTGCGATCGCAAACATTTCCTCCGGCATATAATCCTCGAAATGGAAATAATGGCTGAAGCGCGATTTTAACCCCGGGTTTGAATCGATGAAATTTTGCATCTCTTTCGGGTAGCCTGCGCACATGATCGCGATATCGCCTGTTCCGTCGCTCATCTCCTTGATCAGGATCTCCAGCACCTCGTGCCCGAAATCATTGGAATCTTCTTTGGCGCGTGTAAGCGAGTAAGCTTCATCAATAAATAAAATTCCGCCTTTCGCTTCCTCGATGATCTTCTTCACCTTCGGCGCGGTTTGCCCGATGTACTGGGCAACCAGGTCGGAGCGGTCCACTTCCTTCACATGCCCTTTGCTGAGCAGCCCCATTTTCTTATAGAGCTTGCCAAGCATATTCACCACAGTGGTCTTTCCTGTGCCAGGATTGCCGGTGAACACACTGTGCAGCGCGATCTTCCCCGAATCCTCGAAGCCTTTTTCCTTGCGGAGCTTTACGAAGTTGATATAATTGATATGATCCCTGATGTTCTTTTTCACCGCTTCCATGCCAATGAGCTCATCCAGCTTTGCAAGCAGCTGCTCAATGGTTTCCTCTTCCACTACAACCGCATTTTCCGTTGCTGTTGCCGGTGTGGCGGTAAATCCTTGTTCCACCGATACGAGCGGCGCAGTCACGCCTTCTTCATTTACGGAACCCATTTCAAAAGGCACCAGGGCTACAAGCGTATCCATGAACACGATCTCCACCGTGTATTTATCATCCTTCCAGGAGCCTGCAGCATCGCTTCCCCAGCCTGCATCGAAAGTATAGATCAGCTCATTCTTGTTCTTCTCGATGAAGCCCGTGCGCATTGTTTGTCCTTTCGCCTGCCCGGCATCATCGTAAAAATTAAAGACAAATTCATAGTTCCAGTCGGAAGCGGTTTTTGTTTTGATCTTGAACTCCACCCAGAGGTAAGGGGTTTCGGCCTTGCTTAATTTCTTAAGATAGGTCCGCTCTTTTATATTCCAGCCATCGAACGGGCCTGCATATAATTTCACCGATTCCACGCTGAAATACGGGTTGTTGCCGGCTGTTACCTTCCCAACCTCTTCCACGAAGAACTTCTTTGAGCCTACCAGCTCACCATCAATGTATCCTTCCCATACATAATCGCCGCGGAACCAGTAAGCTCCTTCTGTGGCATTTCCCCAGCCATCGCGCACGTACACAATGTTATCGTTCATAGAAATGGTCTGCTCCGAATCCAGCGAGCAAAGCTCCTTGCGGGTTTCGCCTGTTACCTCGAAGCATTTCAGGGTGATCTTTGCTTTCCAGTCCTGCTCATCGAACAGCTTGTTGTAAAAAGAGAATTCGGTCCTTAAATAAGTTGTTTCCGCCCTGTCGAAAACAGTACGGTATTTTTTTGATGCGTTCGCCATCCATTCGTCGGATGAATAGACTTTCATGTCTTTGAACTTATAATTTTTTGCCATGCCTGTAAAATGTTATATAGAGTAAGAAGAAATCCTGCATCTAATTTACAAAAAAAAGCAGCGGGACTTACATCGGTTAAAAAAACAGGCTTTTGTTTGTTCCCGGAATATTGACTATAAGCTTTGCCTGTTGTTTTTTACGGTATCTTTACATTCATGAAAACGAAGATCTGTTCTGCCTTCCTGGCTTTTTTATTCCTGGGCTATTTCTCAGCTGCACAAACTGCCGGATACCTCTGGGCCCAGGGCACGGGCAACGGCGGCAATAGTGATAATGCCTACATTGTTGCCAGCGATCCCTGGGGCAATGCCATTGTTACAGGAGCGTTTTCGAGCGCCACCATGAGCTGCGGCGGCACTACACTTTATAATGCCGACACTGCGGGCGTTGATCCCGATGTTTTTGTTGTAAAATATGATCCGGCCGGAAATGTACTCTGGGCGAGATCGGCAGGCGGCAGTTCCCAGGACGAAGGTTTTTGTGTATCAACCGATGCTTCCGGAAATGTGATTGTCTGCGGTTATTTTTCAGGCGCTACTATTACATTCGGTAGTGTTACCCTCACGAATACATTTGCAGGCTTAAATGATTTTTTCATCGTAAAATACGACCCGACGGGTACAGTGCTTTGGGCACGCAACGGGGTAGGCGGCAACGACGAGTATGCACAGGCTGTTTCTGTAGATCCTTCAGGCAATATTTTTGTGACAGGTGGCTTCGGCAGCTCAAGCCTGACCATAGGAAGTACAACACTTTACAATGCAAGCAGCACCCTGGGTGATATGGACATGTTCATTGCAGGCTATGATCCATCCGGTAATGTGATCTGGGCTTATAGCGCGGGAGGAGCTGAAACCGACTTCGGCCTGGGCATTGCTGCCGATGTAACCGGTAACATTACAGTGGTGGGATTCTTCTCCAGTTCTTCCATCACGTTTGATACCCATACGCTTATAAATGCCGGCAGCCCGGGCACGCAGGATATTTTTGTAGTAAAATATCTGGCATCCGGGAGCATCGGTTTCGCAAAAAGGGCTGGCGGGGCCGGCGACGATCTTGCGCGAAACGTCAGCACAAATGCAACAGACGATATTTTTGTAACCGGCCATTTCGCGAGCTCCTCTATTACCATTGGTGGAAGCACTTTGAATAATGCAGGTACCGGAACATCAGACATGTTCCTTGCAAAATATGACAACCTGGGTAATGCGGTATGGGCCAATTCAGCAGGAGGCAGTGCAGAGGAAATGGGAAAGCGTATCATCGGCGATGATAGCGGAAACGCAACGGTGATCGGTTATTTTATGAGCGACACAATGAATTTTGATTCTGTTTCACTTACAAATGCCGGAAGCGGCACTGCCGACATTTATCTTGCAAAATATGATGCGACAGGCAACCGTGAATGGGTGCAGCGAGCAGGATCAACCGGGAATGATTACGGCTGGGGGATCCGCACAAATGCAAACAACGACACGTATGTGACAGGCTTTTTCAACAGCCCGGGCTTTGCACTGGGCAGCACTATGATAACGAACAGCGATCCAACCGGCAGCACTTTCGATTACTTTCTCGCGAAATTGATCACCACACCACCCTGCCACGCGTATTATTCAACCGTGTACGATTCTGCCTCCAATACATTTAACATTACTGTGGATTCTGCTACCGCAGCCGCAGCCGTAACCTATCGCTGGGACTTTGGCGATGGCACAATCTCGGCTTCACCTGCTCCTGTGCATACCTATGCAGTGGATTCCATTTATTCCGTTTGCATGACAGTTCACACCACCTTTGGCGATTCCTGCTTTTATTGTTCGTTGATCGGGAAGGATACTGCAGGGAATATAATCCGTACAACGGGTTTTACTATTAATGTGCACAATCCAACAACCGGAGCACAGGAAATTACATCCGCCGATCCGGAAATAAGCATATACCCAAACCCGGGCACAGGAATTTTCAGCATCCGTTCGGGCAAGCCGGTATCTGTTGTTGAAGTACTTAACATACTTGGTGAAAACATCCTGAATGTAAAAGTTCAGCAATCGGCAGAAACGACAAGCGTTGATCTTTCTGCTGAGCCAAACGGGATCTATTTCATACGGATCATTTCAGGTAAGCAGGAAACAATCAAAAAGATTTGTATTTCCAGGTAACGTAACGGCTTGAAGCAATAAAAAACCCGTCCTCTTTGCAGGGGACGGGCATAATTAGATAAATCTCTCTAAACTAAATCTAATTATTAATAATTGCCGGAGGCAATTGCTTTTTGTGAAGGTGAACTGCTGCTGGCTTCCTGGAACAATACGCCGTTGATGTAGATCTGTACATGAACGCTTTTTCTTGCAGGTGCTGCATTTGAAGCTTCGAGGTAAAAGAACTTTCCTTTGATGCAGGAAAAGCTTACGGAATGAGCTGCCCTTGTAATGGTTTCAGATTTCATTTCCAGTTGCCCATCCGCGTTCGGGAACATATAGGATGCTTCTACATCCGCCGATTCGCTTGTGATCTTATATTCAACATTGATCGAAACCGGGGTTGCCGCAACCGGTGATTGTGGCTGAAGGTCATTCTCCTTTTTGCAGGAAACTGCTGTAATGCTTATTATTACTGCAAAAGCGAGGATTATTCTTTTCATTTTGTGTGTTTCTTAGTTTGAATTCGAGTGCAAAAGTACACTTTTTTAAACACAAAGCAAATATTTGACGATAAATTTATGGTATTGGACGATAAAATTATTCTGAAAGGGGATAAAGCGGGATTTGGAGCTGCTGAAAAAAGAAGCAAAAGGAATATGGGATATGAGAGATGGTCTACTTCTCGATACGCTTCACTGCGTTACGCACTCGAAGTGACCTATAACAATGAGAAACTCAAAATTACAACCAAAGCATTTTTAAGCATTGATTAGAACTGCAAACTCAGCTTCCGGTACCCTTCATGCGTTTCAGCTTTCATGCGCTCGATGATCTCATGGCATGATGCTATATCATCGATGAGCTCCACGCTTTGCCCTGCGCACCAAAGGGTTTGGTAATTGCCCGGGTGAATGGATTTCTCCAGCTTCTTCATTCCGCTCAGCTGCACCCACATCTTAAAATATTTTTTAGTGGTGGAATTGTTCGACAGCATGCGTTCCATCCAATTCTGCCGGTAGCCGATCTTCTTTGCGAAAGGCGTGTTGATAATGGTGCAGGGCGTGCCCGATATTTTTTCGGTCAGCACAATGTCGCTCATCTTCGAGCTTACCACCGCATTCTTGTAATCGTTGCTTACACCCGCCTCAATGCTTGCTATAAAGCGTGTGCCCACTGAAACTCCTGCCGCCCCAAGCGCCAGCATCGAAAGGATCCCTTCCCCGCCCGCTATTCCACCCGCCGCGATCACGATCTTATCCGGGAAATGATGATGCAATGATGGGATCAGCACCTGCAGTGTATTAGGCCCTGCGTGCCCGCCGGCGCCCTGTCCCACCGCAATAAATCCATCACAGCCAAGGTCGTTGCACTTCTGCGCATGCTCTATATTGGTAACATCGCAGAATACCTTTGCCCCGTACTTATGCGCCTCTTCGATCACCTGCTTCGGATTCCCCAGCGAAGTGATGTAAAAGGGAACTTTCTTCGCAACACAGATCGCAAGGTGCTTTTCATACAATGGATTTGTTTTCTGAACAATCAGATTAATGCCATACGTGCCTTTTGCGCCAGGGCCTTCCTTTGCCGCATTCAGCGCATCCAGCAGCTTTTCCAGCTCACCTTCATTCCTGTAGTTCAGGCTCGGGAATGTAGCCGCGATGCCGCTGTTCATGCCCGCTTTTACCATGGCTTCATTGCTGACCAGGAACATAGGCGCCATGATCATCGGAAAATCAATATTCAGTACTTCAGTGAGCTTTGTTTGCATTTGGAGACGTTTATGGTTGCGGAACCGCTAAAATATTTTATTTTTGGAAATGTAAAGATACGGATAATCGATCGCAACGTCGTATCTCATCCGGTTTAAACACTAACCAATTCACTTATTCAACATTTATGGCTGTAACACGCATTTTCGACATATTACCACAATTGCTTGAAAAATACAATAAGCCGGATGCGCTTGCATCGAAGGAAAACGGCAAATGGGCCACCGTCTCCACGCAGCAATTCGTTGACAATGTAAACAACCTGAGCTACGGGCTGTATAACCTCGGACTGCAGCGTGATGACAAGGTCGCGATCATTGCCAACAACCGCCCCGAATGGAACTTTACCGATTTTGCCATCCAGCAGTGCGGCGCGGTGAGTGTGCCTATTTACCCGACCATCAGCGAGCACGACCTTGCCTTTATCCTGAACGATGCGAAAATAAAATATGTGTTCGTTTCCAGCGCCGAACTGTATAAGAAGCTGCAGGCCGCCGCTACAAATGTTCCTTCCATCCAGGGGATTTACACCTATAACAAAGTGGAAGGCGCAAAACACTGGTCGGAGCTGGCCACTGAAGGCAAACAAAATCCAAAGGCCGCAGAGATCGAGGCGATCAAAAAGACCATTCAACCCAACACGCTGTTCTCCATCCTTTACACTTCCGGCACCACGGGCAACCCGAAAGGCGTTATGCTTTCACACAATAACCTCATCAGCAACTCCATCGCCTGCCAGGTACTTGCGCCTTTCGAAAGCAACTGGAAAGCGCTGAGCTTCCTTCCGCTCAACCACGTGTACGAACGCATGCTGAGCACGCTCTATTTTTACCTCGGCGTATCGGTGTATTATGCCGAAAGCATCGACACGATCGGCGAGAACTTAAAAGAGGTGAAGCCGCAGATCTTCGGCACCGTGCCGCGACTGCTTGAAAAAGTGTACGACCGCATTGTTGCAAAAGGCGATGAGCAAACAGGCATTAAAAAGAAATTATTCTTCTGGGCCCTCGACCTCGGGCTGCGCTATGAAGTGAACGGTGCGAACGGCTGGTTCTACGAGATGCAGCTGAAGCTGGCCAACAAGCTCATCTTTTCCAAATGGCGCGAAGCGCTCGGAGGAAACGTGGTGGCAGTAGCTTCCGGCGGTGCAGCACTGCAGCCAAGGCTTGCACGCGTATTCAACTCCGCAAACATAAAAGTGCTGGAAGGCTACGGCTTAACGGAAACATCGCCGGTGATCGCGGTGAACAGCTTCCTGCCCGACAGCATCCGCTTCGGAACGGTAGGCCCCGTGATAGAAGGCGTAACCGTGTCATTTGCCGAAGACGGTGAGATCCTCGTGAAAGGCCCTAACGTGATGCTCGGCTATTACAACCGTCCGGATGCTACTGCAGAAGCCATCGATGAAAAAGGCTGGTTCCATACCGGCGATATCGGCGTGATGGTGGAGAACCGCTTCCTGAAGATCACCGACCGCAAGAAAGAGATCTTTAAAACTTCGGGAGGCAAGTACATCGCCCCCGTGATGATCGAAAATAAATTAAAGGAATCGCAGTTCATCGAGCAGGTGATGGTGATCGGCGAGAACCAGAAATATGCTTCTGCGCTGATCGTCCCGGCTTTTGCTTTCCTGAAGGAATACTGCAAGCGCAAAGGGATCCCATACACTACCAACGAGGAGATGATTCAGAATCCCATGATCCGCGCACGTATCCTCCAATCGGTGGAGAAGGTGAACCAGACACTGGCGCAATACGAGACCATCAAGCGTCCTGAATTCTTAAGCCGCGAATGGAGCATTGAAAAAAATGAGATGACGCCGAAAATGTCGCTGAAGCGGAAAGTGATCATGGAAGCCAATAAAGCCCTGATCGATAAGATCTACAACGAATAATCCTTCGCCTGTATGAAAAAGCAAAAGCATGCCGCAAAGCAGAAGCAAACGGAGGCGCCCATTGTTGAGAAGAAGCTGCTGATCCGCCTTTCGCTCATCATTGCCGTTTTCTCATTCATCCTGTATGCCAATACGCTGCGCCACGAATTTGTGCTGGATGATAACTCCGTGATCAAGGAGAACACGATGACGCAGGGCGGCGTTTCCTCACTGAAAGCGATCTTCAGCTCCGCTTACCGTGCCGGCTATCCCAACGCCGAGAACAATCTATACAGGCCCCTTTCCAAAGCCATGTTTGCAGTGGAATGGCAGCTTTCACCCGACAATCCGCACATCCATCATTTTGTGAATGTGCTGCTGTATGCGCTTGCCTGTGTGTTGCTTTTTATTGTTTTGAGCCGCTGGACGAAGATCAACATCTACGTGCTGTTCATCACCGCGCTTATTTTTGCCGCACATCCTATCCACACCGAAGTGGTTGCCAACATCAAAAGCAGGGACGAGATCCTTACCATGCTTTTCCTGTTGCTTTCACTGAATGCTGCATTGAACCACCTCAGCAATCAAAAAGCGCTTTCGCTGATCGCTTACCTCTTCTGTTTCTTCCTTGCGTTATTATCGAAGGAATCCGCGATCGTATTCATTGCCATTGTTCCGCTGTTCATTTATTTTTTCACGGAATTCCCTTTAAAGAAAAATTTGCTGCTCACATTCGCTGCGGCGGGTGTCGCCATTATCTACCTGCTCATCCACAAAAGCGTGATCGGCAGCATCGGCTTATCGAACATTCCGGCCATCGACAATTCACTGCTGATCACCGACAATATATTCCTTCAAAAGGCGACTGCTATCATGATCATGGGCCGCTACCTGCTGCTGCTTATTTTCCCTCACCCGCTTTCCAGCGATTACTCCTTCAACACCATTCCCATTGTGAGCGGCGCCGGCGATCCTGCATTCCTGATTGCGCTGCTGATCCATGTATTCCTGCTTACATACGCGATAAAAAAAATAAAGGGAAAGCACCTGCTCTCTTTCTGCATTCTCTTTTACCTCGTCAGCATGTCGATCGCCTCCAACATTTTCATGACCATCGGGACACACCTGGCGGAGCGACTGCTGTTCCTGCCCTCCATCGCATACTGCCTCGCACTGAGCTATCTCGCGTGTAAGCTGTTCAAAATAAATACCGCAACGGCGACAAACCTCAGTGCATTTTTTCGCACAGCAAAGCCGTATTCATTTCTTACCGCAGCCCTGCTCCTGCTCTTCACATTCAAAACCACGGCAAGGAATAAGGACTGGAGATCGAACGGGGTGCTTTTCGAAAAGGATCTGCAAACCGTTCCCAACAGCGCCCACATGCTGATGTACTATACCGATCACCTGCTCAAAAAAGAGAACCTCGACAAGCTTTCGCCGGAAGCAAGGCAGGCGCAGCTGATCAAAGCAAAAGGCTATATTGAGAAAGCGCTAAAGATATACGAGCTATTCCCCGACGCGCATTATTTATCCGGCAGGGCACACTATGAGCTGAAAGATTACGAAAGCGCCTATAGGGAATATTTCAGGGCATTGTCGCTGAACCCCGGAAAGGCCATGTACCACAACAATGCAGGAACATCCCTTTTCTCACTGGGCAGGTACCCGGAAGCGGCAAAGGAATTTGAAACGGCCATGCAGCTGAACCCCGCCGATCCCGATCCTCCCTTCAATCTCGGAAGTGCATACGGCGCCATGGGCGAAGGCTACAGGCAGAAGAACGACATGGAAAATGCAGTCAAAATGTTTAACATCGCCATCCCGAATTTCCAGAAAGCGATCCGCATGAAGCCGGATTATAAATCGGCTTACCAGTTCCTTGGCGCCACGTATATGAACATGGGCGATACGGTGAATGGGAAGATCTATTTGGGGAAGGCTGCGCTGGTGGTGGAGAGGAAGAAGTGAGGGCAAGAGGGCTCTTGCGACACTTGAACATTAATAATTTGATGTAGGAAGACGTTTAACAGTTTCAAAAGCTTCACCCACGCCAAACTCAAAATCGTAGTAGTAATAATAAATAAAAAACAAGACAATGGCATCATTAAAAGTATTTGTTTCATCTACATGCTATGACCTGAATATAGTTAGAGCACAACTACGCTCTTTCTTGATTAATCTAGGTCACGAACCGGTAATGAGTGATTATAATGACGTATTGTTTGATCCTCGATCACATACGCATGAAAGTTGTATCCAAGAAATAAAAAACGCAGATGTCGTAATATTAATAATTGGTTCTAGATTTGGTGGAATGGCCACGCCAAAAGTTATTACGTCCTTAGATTTAGAAAATTTAAAAAACTTATCTAAAGGAAATAAGTTGATTGATACCCCTGATAAGATGTCCATAACCCAACTTGAAATATTAAATGCTGTTGAATCTAACATCCCCATTTTTACATTTATTGATTCTAGAGTATCGTATGATCATTTATTTTACGAAAAAAATAAAAATAAAGGATTTCTAGAAAATCTCGACTTTCCATCTATTGAAAAAAAAGAAAGTGCGATTTACATTTTCGAATTCATCAATTTTTTACGATTAAGATCAAAAAACAACAGTATTACAGAATTTAGTAAATCGGGTGATATAGAGGACTTTTTAAAAAAACAATGGTCATCTCTATTACAACGACTCCTGTCTGAACAGAAAAATAAAATTGTTGAAGAAAAACGACTCGATTTCTTATCGAAACAGATCGAAGATATAAAAACAGCCATCTTAACTACCATTCCCAGTGACGAATTAAAAGAAACCGCTAAAGGTGCAATTAAGTATAGAGCCATCATAGACTTTTTGTTAAGTTTTAAAAACATTCCAACTACTGAAGAAATTATTTTAAGCAGGCTCAACTGGGAAGAACTTTTACTAAAATTTGGTATCGTTCGCACAGTGTTAACCCGAGATATAAAAAGAAAATACACTAAAAGAATGGTGATAGCTTTTATAAGAGCTGACGAGAGATTCTATTTAAGCAGATATGACAATGAGATAATCGAAAATTATATTAAAATAGGTTGGATGGAGTTCACTCAACTACCAGATCAAAGAAAAAAAGCAATTTATAACGCTATCAAAGACAATTTTATAGAACGAGACTTTATCAGAGATTTAGAATTTATTGATAGGAAATTCGAGGACTATGAAATGGATACTAAACAGGAAGAAAAAACAGAATAACTACTTGACCTGTAAGACAACAAGAGCAATTGAAAACGGATTTCCAATTGCCTTGGAACGAATTTGCCAACCTACTCTCGTTTAAAATAACTATCCATAAGAATGTTCAACAATGACAAACTTTCCAAATTAGTTATTCGTCAGTTTAATAACTCCGATAGTCTCGAAGAGCTCACTTCCTTACTTCATAAATCATATAAGAAGCTGGCTGATCAAGGTTTTCGCTTTCATGCATCTCACCAAGATATTCATACTACAAAGCAACGCATAGAAAACGCTGAATGCTATGTTATGACCATTGAGAATAAACTTATTGGCACAATTTCTTACCGTTCTCCAGCAGCCAAGGATGAACATCCCTATTACGATCAACCATTTGTTGCTTCGTTTGGACAATTTGCTGTTGATCCAGAGTACCAGGAAATGGGGCTTGGCAGTAAATTAATAGACACGGCTGAAAAATGCGCCGTTCGTGACGGTGCAGAAGAAATTGCAATAGACACCGCAGAAGGAGCGACAAACCTTATCGAATACTATAATAAACGCGGCTACCGGTTCGTGACATATACGCAATGGGAAGTAACGAATTACCGGAGCGTAATACTTGCGAAAAGGTTAAAAACTCATCAGTAAACCCCGGAACGCCAATTACTATTATACTTCTGTAACAAATCTCCCCTTCCACCGTCACAGGATAAAAAATTCAAAAAATGCGCTCTATCTTCATCACCATTTTCACGATCTTCTCTTTTGTTGCTTTCGCTCAAAATCCAGCGCACGGAACTTTTAAAAGAGACAGCCTGCTTGTTATTAAAAAGAATCCCGAAAAAGGATTTTACAATGACTACATCCTGTTCATTCCAAAAGGAACGCCCCTCAACAAACAAATCTTCCTGCTGGTGGAGCCGAACAACACCGGCAAGCTATCCGACAGCATAGAGGTGCATGAAAAACATGCTGTTTACCTGGCCTCGGTAAGCTCGGTCGGGAACAACATTTCCACCGAGCTCAAAATCCCTTTGCTGGTCCCTGTTTTCCCGAGGCCCGCATCCCGGCCGCTGATGTATACTCACGCCTTAGACAGGGATGTAATGGAAGAACGATCACCGGAACTAAAGCGGCTTGACCTGCAATTACTGGCAATGACAGACAATGTCAGGAGCATCTTGGCTGCGATGAATATCCGGGTTGCCCCTAAATTCTTCATGAGCGGATTTTCGGCGTCCGCTACATTCACCAACCGCTTTTCCTTCATGCATCCCGAAAAAATACAGGCACTGGCCATCGGAGGATTCAACGGGGAGCTGATGCTTCCTCAAAAGGAAATAAACGGCATTAACCTTAATTATCCCCTCGGAACAAACGACTTTCCGGCATTATTCGGTAAAAGCTTTGACATTGATACATACAGGTCTATCCCGCAGTTTATTTATATGGGGAAGCTGGATGAAAATGATGCCGTTCAGTATGACGACGCTTATAACGACACTGAACGCAACATTATTAATAATAACATAGGAGCAGCTGTACAGAAAAGATATTTGAAATGTCAGGAAATTTACATAACGAATAATATTCAGCCCATCTTCAAAGTTTATGAAAACATTGGCCACTGGACTACTTCAGGCATGAATTTAGAGGTTATTAAATTCTTCGCGGGCCAAATGTGACGTGTCCGCATTTTTGCATTTACAATTCATTTTGTACCTTTAATAAGGTCAATGAGTAGAAACATATAAACACATTCACATGCCAGATAACAGCGTAAAATTGCATAAAGTGGTCAAAGCAGATCCTGCAAAAGTATACCGTGCCTTTACCGAAGCGCTCGCCATTTCATCTTGGCTCCCGCCTTACGGCTTTTTATGTACGGTGCATGAAATGGACGTACGTGTTGGCGGCGGCTATAAAATGTCCTTCACCAATTTCACTACCGGTAACAGCCATTCCTTTAGCGGAAAATACCTGGAACTAAAGCCGGGAGAATTCCTTAAATACACAGACAAATTTGATGATCCCAACCTGCCGGGAGATATGATGACAACAGTACGCCTCAGGAAGGTTTCCTGCGGCACCGAACTGGAAGTTGTCCAGGAGAACATTCCTCCGGCTATACCGGCAGAAATGTGCTACCTGGGCTGGCAGGATTCCATTGAAAAGCTGACGAAGCTGGTTGAGCCTCAGATTCCGGATGCCTGAGAGACATTCGTTCAAGTCATAAATCAATTACATGGAAGAGCACATAAAACGCGACGCTTACCTGAAAGGACTGAAGCTGAAAAACACAGGGCTCGATGAAGAGACTATCTGTATCCGGCTTGAAAAGCAAGGTATTCCCTATGACCTTGCCCAAGAAGTTGCTAAGAACGTGTTCCTCCAGAGGCAGATCGATGCGGTCAACAATCAGCCTGCACCTGTTTTTAGTATTCCTAAACGACCCATCATCAGCATTCTGATCGATGAAATACGTCTTTGGTTTCAAATGAGAAAACAGAAATAATGATGATATGGTTATTTATGAACCGGGACATTTAAAATCCCCGGACAATCACACGATCCTGTCCTTGAACGCCTTCGCCACTGCTTCCGACTTGCTGTTCACATGCAGCTTTTCATAGATCTTCTTAATGTGGCTCCGCACCGTATCGATCGCGATGAACATATCCGCTGCGATCATTTTATAGGAATAGCCTTTCACTAAATATTCGAGCACTTCCCGCTCCCTTGCAGTAAGATTATAATTATCCTTTTTCCTCGAATAGATCTCCGAGAACATCTTCAGCACCTGCGTAGCAACGCTGGAGGTCATTGGCGAGCCGCCGTGGTAAGCGTCGTAAATATGCTCCAGCAGCTTCGAGGGCGCTGTTTTTTTCAGCAGGTAGCCATTCGCTCCCGACTGGATAGCATCAAACACGCTTTTATCGTCATCAAAAACGGTAAGCATCAGCACTTTTGTTTCGGTGTTCCCGGAAGCCCGCAGCAGCTTCAACCCTTCTATCCCTTTCAGCCCGGGCATATCGATATCGAGCAGCAGCACATCTGCCGGATGCTGCATGCAATCGTCCACAATATTGTTGCAGTTGGGGAATGTTCCCACTACGGTAAATCCTTCCGAGCCATCGATCAGGATCCCGAGGCTTTCGCGCAGCTGGGCATTGTCTTCATAGATTGAAACTGTGATCATCTTATAACTTTTTTAATGGGATTAACAGTGAAACGCGTGTGCCCTTCCCCGGTTCTGATTCCACCTTCAGCAATCCTCCTGCATCTTCCGCCCTTTTCTTCATGTTGGTGAGGCCGTTCCCGCCGCGTGTCTCCTGTGGGTTGAACCCGGCGCCGTCGTCCGTGATGCACAGTGAAAGGCTCCTACTGCTGACGCTGATCCGGATCGTCACATTTTTACATTCCGAATATTTCGCCGCATTGTTGATCGCCTCCTTGAACACAAGGAAGAAGTCCCTTCGCCATCTCATCTTTGTGCCGATCGCAGGCACGGCATCATCCACCTCAAAGGCCAGGCTGATGTTGAGCGGCTCGAGAATGCCTGCCGCGAATTCGCGCATCCTCACCACCACCTTCGCCATTGTATCGTTCACGGGGTTGATGCTCCAGATGATGTCGTCCATGCTCTGCATCATCTCCTGCGAGATCCTGTTGATCCGCTTTAAATATTCCCTGCTCAGCGGTGCTTCCTGCTCGATCTTATTCTCTGCCATTACGCTGAGGATATTGATCGTGCTCAGCGTCGAGCCCATGTCATCGTGCAGGTCCCTCGAAAGATCGAAGCGGATCTTCTCGATGGCCAGCAGCTTGTTCACCCTGATGCGGTACAACAGGTAAAAGAGCGTGCATACGAACAGCGCCAGCAGCAGGTAGAACCAGGCGGTCTGAAAGAACGGCTTTGCAACGCTGAAGCCCATTTTTAATTCCTGGATGCTGCTTTTGTTCTCCTGGAAAATGCATTTCAGGCGGAATGTGTAATCGCCGCCCTTGAGGTTATTGTAGGTGACCACCCTGTTGCTCCCTGCGGGCAGCCATTCCTGGTCGATGCCTTCCAGCATGTAATAGTAATCGATGGAGTTGTAATACTTGAACGTGGAAGAGCCGAACTCGATGTTGATGGTATTGTGATCCTTATCAAAATGCAAAAGCTCTTCCTGGTTTTCCTTTAAGAAGAACGACTTGTCGAAGCTGCTCACCGTATAAATGCAGGAGGCCGGCATCGTCTTTTTTTCAGAGCGGCTTACAGGCAGGCTGTACAAATATTCATCATCCGCGAGCAGCACTTCCTTTCCATTCCTTCTCAGGCAGATGCCATTGAAACCTTTATAAAGGTTCGCGTTCTTATCGATCCGCTCAAAGCTTTTCAGCTCCCAGTTGATCCGGTACAGGCCGTCGCTGGTGATCGCGATCATGGTGTTATCGCCCGCATTTACGAGATCATACACATTGCTGAAAGGAAGCCCGTCATAAAATGTATAAAAGCTGAATTTATTTTTGCCGTAATCAAAATAACCCAGCCCGTTGGAAGTGCCTGCAAAATAGCCTTTGCCGGGATCGGGAAGCAGGCCGAAAATATTATTGCTTTTCAATGCGCCCGGGTCGCTGATGCTCATTTTATAATGAACGGTTTTTTCATTCTTCAGGTTCACACGGATAATGCCGTCGTAATTTGTAGCGATCAGCAGCTCATTACCATCGCAGAAAATACTGGTCACCGCTCCGGCTGCGGTCCTTGCTTCGAGCTGTTTTGAGTCATAGACCCGTCTGAAAGAGGGTGAGCCCTTTTCCTTTTTCACCACTGCGCCGCCAATCGTCCCGAAAAACAAATCCCCATCATTATTTTCCGTGATGCACATTACTGTCTTTTCGCCAAATGCAGGATCATTGTAAAAGCTGAATTCACTCGTAGCGCGGTCGAAACGGATCAGCCTTCCCTGCTGGCAGCCCATCCATACCTCTTTCCTGTCCTTAGTTTCAGCGATACACCAGAGCATGTTAAAATAATGATCCTTTATCTTCTTCTCCAGATCAATGACCTTAACCAGCTTCAGATCCTTATCAAGAATGAATAATCCCTGCCCGAATGTACCTGTCCATACCATGCCGTCAGCGCATTCGTTGATGCAGTTGTAAATGTGCTTCACATATCCCGTTCCATCCGACTCGTTACGGATCCTGAAACCGCGCTCTTTTATATCAAACACAAAAAGCCCGGCATTGGTGCACAGCCATACATTGTGCTCTCCGTCTTCAAACATCCTGACACATACCGAAAAATCGATGGCCTTTCCTTCCTTCAGATTTTCCTTGATCGGAACGATCTCATCGGAACCTGCAGGGATCACATCAAGCCCATCGCCATATACCCAGATGTTGTTATCGGAATCCTTAAAAAAGCGGCGCCCCGCATACGATCTTATATCCCATTTCCGGCAGTCACCGCTTTTTTTATTCAGCCGCATCAGGTCATAGTTCAGCTTTTCATCGTTCCATACAAGCGCATACACGTGCTCACCATCGTCGTACAGGTCATTCACAGCGCCTTTCAGGCAGGAAGCATTCAGCCAGAAAAGGTTCCCCGGAAGCTCGTTCGTCTCCAGCATCCTGTCTTTTGCGGCATCAAAAACCCCGCATCCGCCCTTATGAAAAACAAGCAGCCTGTTATTTCCCGCAGCCAGGGCTTTCACCTTTTTCAGGAGATGAAAATTCTTATCGCCCACCCTTACAAAGGAATTTTTACCGGGGATGTACCTGATCAGCCCAAGCTCGCGTGAAGTTGCCCAGATGATACCGGACCCGTCTTTGAACAGTGAGCTGAAAGCCAGTGTTTGTTCTGGTGTTTCCTTAGGAACAGGGATGTATTCAAATGTGCGCGAGTAGAGGTTGAACTTCGCGATGCCCTGGTAATGCGCTACCCAGAGAATGCTGTCGTTTCCCGGCAATAAAAATGAAACTGAATTGGAACCGGCTATGCCATTTTGCGAAAGCGGGAGATGGTACTTTTTGAATGTTTTTCCATCGAACAGCTGCAATCCGTTCAGTGTGCCGATCCAGTAGAGGTTGCGTGAATCCTGCACCATGGAATTCACAAGCGCGCCGGTGAGCCCTTCGTTTTTCCCGATCTTCCGGAAGCCGGGCTGGGTAAACTGGCTGTACAGCGTGCCTGTAACAAGAAGGAATAAGAGTAGCAGAAGCCCGTTCCTGGTGATCTTCATATAAAGTAAATTTACTAAGAATCACCAAGCGGTGTATTGCCGCTTCAAAAAAATAACATATTTATGCGATGAAGGCCCACATCATAATTTCTGGATGGTATATGTTTTTACCTTTCCCGACGTTGTGTTTATCTTCACAAGAAAGATCCCGGAAGCAAGGCCCGAAAGATCGATCCTGCTTTCCTTTCGGGAGCTCATTACCTGTTGCCCCGAGGCGGCATACACGGTTATTTCTGAAATGCGTTCTGTATTCATCAATTGAACATCCCCGTTCCCGGAATTGGATCCGATAAATTCAGGATCTTCATTCTCAGTTGAATATTCAAGGGAGATCACGGAAGAATAGGATTCATGCCCGTCGCAATCCTGCTGCCTCAGCCTGTAATAATAAACCTGCCCGGGAACGATCGTAGGATCCGACAGCTGGTAGCTGAGCATCGCGGTAGAATTCACCGCACCGCTTACCGTTCCCACGGAGTTGTAATTCACCGCGTCCTGTGAGCGCTCCACAAAGAACCGGCAGTTATTTGTTTCCGACATGGTAACCCATTCGAGCAGGGCTGCTTCTCCGTCGATCCGCCCCTCAAAGGAAAGCAGCTCTATCGGCAACGCAACAAGACAGCCGTTGCAGCCGGTATTCACCGTGGCGCTTCCCCAGTTGGGAATGCCGCTGTAGTTGATGCCCGAGGGCACACAAACGCTTAACCCGGGGTCGGGCGATACGGGATAATCATTCGATGCATATTGCCGGATGTTAAGGCAGGCGCTTCCGGAAGGCACAACTACGCTGTTCGTGGTACGGTTATAAAAATAATTTCCGGTTGTCCAGCTGTTCCCGCCCAGGCACAGGCATCCGGGCGCGCTGGGGATCCATGCCATGAAACCGCCGCAATCCACCCGGTAATTATTCACCATCCATGAATTGAGCCCCTGCACAATGATGTAATTAAAAGGAGATGCAAAATACCAGTCGTTGATCACCGTAACATTCGCACTGAGGATCACATGGCCGGCGAACAGTGAAGTACCCCAGTTATAATAGCTGGTATTCGAGCCGATCACCAGCGCTCCGCCGCCGTTGTAATTAAGCGTGGCGCCGGTGTTTACCCAGATCACGCCCGAGTTCACCGTAAAGTTGGTGATCGAAAGGTTCCCGCAAACGATGAGCCTGCCGCCGTTTACAGTCACATTCGCGTAGGTTGCAGTTCCCGAAAAGGTCATAGTGGTGCCGGCGTTGATCACGGCGCCATCGGTAAGCGGAATACTGCCTGCCGGCGTGCAGCCCGGAAATGCAGGGGCCACGGCACATTGCGAAAAGCTGCTGAAAAAATACAGGAAGAATACGATACAGCATGCAAACCTGTAGAAAAGCACAGGCGGCGCAGCTGCAGGGCGGCGGTTGTTTTTATTCATGATGCTACAGGAGATTTTATCCGGGCGCAAAAGTGGATAAGATGATCCTCACAAAAAATAGCATGAATGTGTTAAATGCAGATGACAGGCTTGAGATAGCTTAACAGGATCTCCGTATGCCCCGGCTTTAAGATCACAACAGGCTCCGGAACAGCACCGAGGCTGCTGAATGCGCTTTTTTCGGGAACAGTGATGAAGAAGATGAACTGCGTGCCGGAATGAGATACTGAGCTGTTCTTTTTCAGCTCATCGAGGTAGAACAGCTGCCCGATAATGATGTAATCGAAAAAGCCCTGCGAGCAGTCGCAGGTAACATCAAGGCCATGCTTCAGCAGCTGCAGCTCTATGTCTTTTCTAACGATCTGTTCTTTCTCAAGAAGTAATATCCTCATTCGCTTGATATACTGAAGGTGTTCTTCTGCAAAATTGGAGCATGCAAAACCCAAAGGAAATCACATAAAGATGTTAAAGTGTAACAATTTGCGTTTCGGGTGCGTCAATGTACCGCAACACATATTTATGCGATCACATTATTAAAAAAACCTATTTAACTTTGCAAAAAAATTTAATCACCATGAAAAAGATCTTACTTACCCTTTCCTCCTTTTTGAGCGTTTTCCTTTGCCAGGCGCAATGGGCCCCGCTAAACTCCACCACTACCGTAAAGCTGAACGATGTGGATTTCATCGACGAGAATTACGGCGTGATCGTTGGCGACGGCAACACCATTCTCCTCACCACCGATGGCGGGATCACCTGGAACGACGCCAACCATCACAACATTAGCGGCGATGTAACAAATGTAACACTGATCTCCACCGACACGATGTATGTGAGCACCTACGACTTCAGCAGCGCCACCGGAACAGTTTATTATTCTACCGATGCAGGCTTAAGCTGGGCGCCTGTTGCAGCAGACCCGGGGCTCAACCACCGCATCGATCTTGAAATGAACGCTCCTTCCGGGAAGCTGTTCGCATCTTCAAGCCACCTGATCTCTTCGGATGACCATGGCACAACCTGGGACACGCTATTAAGTAACATTGCAGGAACAACCTCTACCGACCTGCTGCATTTTGCCGACAGCCAGACGGGAAGCCTCTCGGGAAACATTTCCGGTTTTATCGGCTATTCAGCATACTTTTTCCGCACGGAAGATGCGGGCGCGCACTGGTATGCAGGCGACCCTTTCTCTTTCCCGAATTCCAATGCGCTTACCACCATGTGCTTCGTGAATGCCGACACTGCTTTTGCATTCATGAACCAGTACAGCGGCTGGGCACCTTCGGCAGTGAACAGGCTGGTGAAGATCTTTAACTTCAACCTTTCCATTCCTTCACCGGGTGATACTTCCTACGTATTCAGCAACCAGATGGTGAACACCACCATGCCGGATTATATGAACGATGCGCGTTTCGAGGATTCTTCGAACGGGCTTGCTGTAGGGAACGCAGGAAAGATCTACCGCACCACCAACGGCGGTACCTCCTGGACAGTTGATTACACAGATACCTGCAGCAGCTGCCCGATCCTGAAAATGGATTTTGAAAACGGCACTGGCTACGCAGTGGGCGCGAACGGGATCCTTGTGAAATACGGTGTTACAACCGGCACTCCTGAAGCTGCTGCCGCAAGCTTCGGCATTTATCCGAACCCCGGACACGATGTATTTTATATTAAGACAAATTCAGCCAAAGCATCCCTTGAAGTTTACAATGCCATTGGCGAGCTGATCACAGCTGCTGAAACAGGCAATGAATACAGGCTTGACCTTTCGGGATATTCAAAAGGAATTTATTTTGCGAAGCTGACCGTTAATGGAAAAGCAGTGAGTAAAAAGATAGTGCTGGAATAATTAAAATGAGATTTATAAAATGAAAAGAGCTGCATGATGCGGCTCTTTTTGTTTTATATCAAAGCGGTACCGGGAAAGGAGAAATCAGGGAATTAAAATTTTGTACTATATTAGCTATCACGACTCCTCTAACGAGCTTTCGGGCCAACAGCAAAACCAAATAACCAAACTATAAATTATGATAACAGAGAACCCGACCAGCTCACTTGAAAAAATATTTTCAGGCGCTTCCTTTAAAAACCTTGATCAGGCCGCATTGGTAAAACAATTTGACATTTCGCCGCAGCTCCGTAAAAACAATTCAGCGGCAAAGCCTGCAGCCGCATACGTGCCGCAGGTTGGCCCTGACATAAGCAACATTCCTTCCGGGGGTATTATAATAAATCAGCCGGGACAATACCGGTTCTTAAATGATATAACATGGGCCCCTGCAGGTGCAGGTGCGGCTATTCTTGTATTAGCCAATGATGTAGTGCTGGACCTGAAGGGGTTCACATTAACGGTAAATGCGCCCGGGCCAAATGCAGGCACTCAATACAATGGCATCAGTTTGGGGATCAGTGATAAGGGCGTTACCACTGTAAATGCGGTTACATTGCAAAACGGAACTGTAAACGGAGCCAGTTATTACGGAGTAAGCGCAATGCAAACAACTAATCTGCAGATCAGTAATATAACCGTTGGCAATATAAGCTATAATGAAACAGCCACAGCCAATCTAACGGCCTGTGGAATATTTATCGATTCCTCGGATGTATTTAACGTGCAGAATTGCATCGTGCAAAACATAACGGTAATGGCTCCTTCCTGTGCGGGCATCCAGATCCTTTCTTCAACCAACGGGAACGTGTCGGGCTGCACAATGAAACAATTCGTTAATTCCGACGGAGGTGTGCAGGGATTCAGCTACCTCAAATCTTCAAACATAACTACGAATGCATGCATTTCAGAAAACTTCAGGTCGCACTACAGGGGCCAGACAGATACAACAGGCCATACGGTGATTGGTTATGTGCCGATATTTTGCAACGACCTTGAATATAACGACTGTAGTGCCGATGGCATGACGGGCTGCTGCGATGATTGCCATGGCATGTCGGTTTTCCTGAATTCATACGTCCAGGTAAATAATTTCAGCGCTACAAATGTGATCGATGGCGCGTGCAGCGTGAACACGGGGGCGAAAGCTACCGGACTGGAAGTTTACGGCGATTATATTACAATAAACAATTGCACTTCGAGCAACATTAAAGCTATTGTTCCACAGGACTTACAAAGCGCGGGGTTCAGCGCATGGGGAACAAACATTACATTTAACAACTGCGTGGCAACGGATGTACTTGTCCTGGATGCCAATCAACAGCCCTCAACCCAGTACGGTTATGGTGTAGGCTTTGGCTGGGCGCCTGATCCCCGTACCGTATTTAATTTCAACTCAACACCGGCACACCTTACGCAATACAACAACTGTAACGCAAATAATTGCCAGGTTGGCTTCGATACATGGTTTCATACGAATTCACAATGGAACAATGTGATGACACAAGATTGCCCTATTTTTATTCTGGCAGAAAAGTATGGTACGCCGAGAACACTTTCTATGGACAAATGTTCCGAGTCGCCCAGCGGAGAGCCCGTATCGGTTACTATCACCAACATAGCTGCCGATAATACCTTTCCACAACTTCACGTATAGTCTTTTAAATTTTCTAAGGGCTATTTTTCTAAAATGCCGGACTGATCCAGGAAGCGATCGGTCCGGTATTTATTACAAATACCTTTTTAAGGTCATCTCCACTTCCTTCGCATATCCGCCTCCGAATAAATTCACGTGCACCAGCAAAGGATATAAATTACACAGCTCCATACGCTGCTCCCAGCCTTTTTCCATTGGGAAAGCCTCGTTGTATGAGCGGTAAAATGCCGGCGGGAAGCCTCCGAACAGCCGCGTCATGGCGAGATCCATTTCCCTGTGCCCGTAATACACAGCAGGATCATACATACAGGGATTTCTATCCGCGTCGGTCATAAAATTTCCGCTCCAGAGGTCGCCATGCAGTAATGCAGGCTTCTCCTGCGGGAATAGCTGATCCATTTTACCAAAGAGGCGTTCAAATGAAGTGAGGATGCTCCTGCTTATTTTTCGCTGATCGTAGGCTGGCTGCAATTGCTTCAACAAGCGCTCATGAATAAAGAACTCCGGCCAGGAAGCATGAAAGGAATTTGTTTGTTTCAATGAGCCGATGTAATTATCGTGACCGAGGCCGAAATGCTCATTGCTGCGCCGGTGCATTTGGGCAAGCAGCCTGCCGAACTCCTCGAAGGAGCGGTCTGTATTAATGCCGGGCATCAGATATTCAAGCACAAGAAATGCCTGTTCATCAGCAAGCCCGTTTATAATTACAGTCGGAATTTTTATTTCTGAATTTTTCGCGAGCAGCTCCAGTCCTTTGCATTCCGCTTCGAACATTCCCGGGAATTTTCCGGCATTGTTCAGCTTCATAAAATAATCGGAACCACCGGCCGATATTTTATAAGCTTCGTTGATGCTGCCGCCCGAAAGGCTGCTGGCAGCAGTGATCTTCGCAGGCTTTGAAAAATGAAGCGTGAGCGCCTGCTCTATCTGTGAAACAAGGGAAACATCCACAGAATAAGCCTATTTGGTTTGTGCGGGGATCAGGCCTAATTTTTCCAGTTCTTCAAGGTACACACGCTTGCCCTGGTAAATTGCCGTTACGAAAGCATCTGTTTGTCCTGCAGCCCTTACCTTATCCTTGTGCGCAATTGCTTCGTTCAGCGTATTAAATGCGCCACCGATCGTGAAACGCGTGATGCCGTCATCCAGCAAAAGCTTTTCCACTTTGCCAAGGCCTTTTAAGTGATTGTAATTATAATTCTTTGGCAGGTTATACGCTGCGATCTGCACCTTGAACTCCAAGCCTTCCTTGGATGAATTCCCAACCCTGTTCACTACTTCCCCGATCGTTGGCTTGCGCGCTACGGTATCTGTTTTTACAGGAGGAATAGAATCGGCCTTCGGCAGCGTATCCTTCGGGATCGTAAAATTAATGTTCACTTTCTTTTCGGTGTAAGCGGAGAGCGCGCGCGCTTCTACATTTACTGTCTGCGAAGGATAATCCTTCAATGAATAGGTTACCTTATAATCCGTGCCCGGTGGCAGGTTCACGAGGTAGCTTCCGCTCTGTAAGTTGGAGGCAAATTCACGGAACACCGTATTCCCGCTTGTCGTTTCCACTTTGATCTGTGCTTCCACCGGTTTTGAATCAACAGTTGTGATCCCGCTCAGCATGAATACGGCCGGCGCTTTCATCACCTTGCTCACGTCCACGGAATAAATATCCTGCAAACCAAAGCCGCCCGATTTACCGGAAGCATAATATCCTCTTGTTCCGTTTGCAGCCAGCACAAAGTAAATGTCCTCATCCGGCGTATTGATCGGGTAGCCCATATTTACGGGCGTCGACCAGGATGAATCCTTCGGGTTCAGCTCTGTTTTAAAAATATCGTAGCCGCCCATGCTGTTCAATCCCTTTGAGCTGTAAAGCATGGTAACGCCATCGGGATGTATGAAAGGCGCATCGTCATCATATACCGTATTCACGGTTGCTCCCAGGTTTTTGATCTTCCCCCAGGATCCGTCAGGCATAAGGCTTGCCATGTATAAGTCTTTCCCGCCGAAGCCTCCCGGCCATTCGCTTGAAAAGTAAAGTATTTTTTCATCGGCCGATAAAGAAGCGCTGCCTTCCCATGCGGAAGTGTTCACATCCCCTCTTAGCTTCTCCGGCTCGCTCCAGGTATCTCCGCGCAGTACGCTTATATAAATGTCGCCGCCATCGTACCCGTTATCGCGGAACACAAATAATTTCTGCCCGTCGTTCGAGATCCCGATCGCAGCATCATGCGCATTGGTATTGATGTTTGGCCCTATGCTGCCACCGGCAACCCACTTATCACCTTCTTTGTGCGTGATGAACACATCCTCGTAATAGATCCCGAACTCATCGGGCTGGTTAAATGCGTTCTGCTTTCCGCCGGTGCTTTCATCGCCGCGGTAAGTATAGATCATCACCTGCTCATCGGAAGAGATCACGGGCACATATTCGGAATTGGTGGTATTCACGATCTCGCCGATGTTCTCGATCTGCGCCTCTACCGGCGAGGCAACAAGGGCCTTCGCATTATTACAATAGGAGGCCAGCTGTTCGGCCAGCTTCTTTTTCTCAGGGGTGGTGCTTTTTCGCTTTACGTATTTATCAAGCATCGCGAGCGCCTCATCAAATTTATAATTGTAATGATAAGCACGGGCAATGTCGTACTCCACATCGGCAGCTTTCTTGTTCTTTTCATAAACCTGCAACAGCAGTTCCAGCGCACGCGCGTGGTAATCGCTGCGGTAAAGCCCGCAGATGCCCGTCACATATTTCAGGTAGGTTTCCTTCGGATGGTTTTCCAGCATCTTTTCATAATACGGCAGGGCCATAACAAAGTTCTCTTCCTCGAACATCGTTTGTGCTTTGGCCAGGGAATCGAGCTCTGTCTTTCGCCATTTCCGGGTTTTCATGCTTCCCTGTGAAAAGGCTGCATGCACCGAGCACAGGATCAGCAACAGGAGTAGATTTTTTTTCATAACCGTAAAGATTGATTGCCTGCTCAAAAATAGTTAATTTTACACTCGAATTATGAACCTGCAGGCCCCGCATACTCCCAACATGTACCGTGAAAATATCCGGCTTGGACTTCTCGTGGACGTTGTATTAAAAAAAGACCAGCGCACCGGTAAGCGAACCAGGGGAAAAGTTCAGGCGATCCTCACGAGCAGCCCCTTTCACTCACGCGGCATCAAAGTGATGCTCGATACACGGCAGGTGGGCCGCGTCCAGGAAATTATCGGTTAATTGATCCTCTTATTGAAAAAATTGTTGGCGATCAGTTCCTGCAGTAGCATGCGCTTGCCCTGGTACACTGCGGTGATCCACGCATCTTTCGTTCCCAGGCGGATACACTCCTGGCGGAACGCTTCCGCATCCTTTATCGTAGTGAAATCGCGCATGGTGAAACGCGTGATCCCGTCGGGATACGGCAATACCAGTGTCGGCGGCGGCTCCAGTGAATTCAGGTTCTTGTGCTTGAAATTCTGCGGATGCCTGTAAGCGCCGATCTGCACGCGGAAGACCAGTCCTTCCGAACAGATGCTTCCCGCCTGCGCGATCAGCCTGTCATATACTTCCTTATTATTCAGGTCTTTCCCTACAAAGGCTGTAAAATCGGCATTAGCGCCCGGATCGCATGGATTATTATATTCCTCGAGGGTTTTACGCGTGCCGAAGAAGAACACCGTAACAATTGATTTGGAAGCATCCGGCTCCTTCTCGATCAGGTTCTTTTTGAATGCATCCGCTTCTGCCAGGGTTTTAAAAGGGCCGAATGTGTATCTGATCTTTCCGTCAGGATAGGTCTTCTTCTCTATCTTGCCGTATTTGCTTAAGTGATCAAGCTTGAAATCCTCTTCCTTATCCACCGCCGCGATCTCTACCTTATAGCTCAGCCCGGAGATCTCCGATTTGCCATTGTCCTTTACAAGGTTGTTCACTTCCTCGCCGGTGTTCAGGCCGACAATCCCGCTTTTCTTCTTGATCACCCGGGTGTCTTTCGGCGCCGTGTAATCCTTGCGTGTGTATTCGCTGGCAAACTCCTGCTGGATGAGCTTGCGCTGGTTGCAGGAATCAACCGTTACGGTAATGTTCTTCAGCGATGTATCCTTTTCAATGATGCGGTATTTATAGATCTCCGCATCCAATAATGTTTTAAAGCCCTTCAGGTAAAAGGTTGTATTGCCGTTCGCATCCGTCCTGCTCTTAATGCTGTCAACACCTGTTAATTTTTCAGCGCTGAAATCCGCGGCATTCTCAAATGTTCCAAGCTCCACATTGTACGTTACGCACTCTTTTTTACGGTCGCCGTATTTTTTCAGGATCTCCTGGTACACCCGCGCTTCGTACACTTCAGCCTTCTTCTCCTCATTGAACCGCTTGATCTGCTCGTTGATCTGCGTCTGGATCACATTCGATGAATCCTTCACAGCCACCACTTCATTCTGCTTTACGTACGTTTCAGAGTAGAACTTAAAGTCCTTCTGCACCTGCACATACGTATCAAGGTTCTTTACGTTCACATACTGGTATTGCGATTCATAGCCTTCCACTTCGATGGCCACCTTGTAATTATTGCCGGGCGTGAGCGCGATGATGTATTTCCCGGATGATGAATTGGAATGATAAGATCCCTGCTTCTCCCCGGTTTCAGCATTCGTAACGTTAATGGTAGCATCCACGGGCTTTCCGTCGGCAGTCACAGTTCCCACCACCAGCGCAAGCACGGGAGCCTCACCGAAATAACCGGGAGTTACGGTATAAAGATCCTGCTGTCCGAAGCCGCCTTTCCTGTCGGAGGAAAAATAGCCGTGCGCTCCATCGGCTGTCAGCACATAAAAGCGCTCATCTTCGGTAGTGTTGATCGGGTAGCCAAGGTTTACAGATTCATTCCACTTTCCGTCCTTGAACGTAGAATACATAATATCATATCCGCCAATGCTGTTATGTCCTTCGGAGCTGTAGAACAAAGTGATCCCGTCGGGATGGATAAAAGGGGAATCATCATTATAAGGAGTGTTGATCACAGGGCCCAGGTTTTGTGCCTTGCCCCAAGTGCCATCCGCCATTTTATCGCTTACATAAATATCCCTTCCGCCCAATCCGCCCGGACGCTCGCTTGCAAAATACAAATGCTTTTCGTCGGCCGACAATGAAACGCTTCCTTCCCAGTATTTCGTATTGATCTCAGGGCCCAAGGGCACCGGTGCGCCCCACACTTCACCTGTTAATACGCTCATGTAAATATCGCCGCCATCCTTCGGCGTGCTGTGGAATATAAACAGCTTTTGCCCGTCGGCTGACAAGGCAATGCTGGCATCATGATTCTTTGTATTGATATTGCTTCCGATGCTTTCCGGCGTAAGCCATGCATCCCCGAGCCGGTGGGAAACAAAAACATCCTCATAATAATTCCCATTCGGGTCCGGGTTGAAATCATCATCCATTAGTCCACCTGTGCTGTTCGGGCCGGTATATGTATAGATCAGCACCGATTCATCGGAAGAGATCACGGGCACATATTCCTGGTTCTCCGTATTGATCACTTCCCCCACATTCTTGATCTCGCATTTCACCTTCAGCTCCACGAAAGCCTTACCGTTCTTGCTGTTCTCGATGTACCGCTCGGTGAGAAGGCGCTGGTTGATCGGCGGTGCAGTGGCAAGGTATTTCTTAAAATAAGTGATCGCATCATCAAACTTATAGTTCAGGTGATACGAGCGGCCAATATAAAAATCGATGTCGGGCGCATTGGGAGCAGCCTCTGCCACCTGCAGCAGCAGGTCGGTTGAGCGCTGCTTTTCATCGCTTTTATACAGCAGGCAGATCCCCGAGCGGTATTTGAAATACAATTCGTTCGGGTAAGTATCCATCAGCTGCATGTACAAAGGAAGTGCGCGGAGATAGCTTTGTTCGCTGTAAAAATATTCGGCGTTTTCCAGCTTTTGCTTATCGTCTTTGCTCAGGGTTTTCAGGTTGGGGGAAAGATCTTTCTGAGCAACTATGTTTATAGAGCTTATAAACAGGAGCACAAAGGAGATCACAAATATTTGGTTCTTCATAAATATTTTTTTACCAGCCTGGAGGATAAGCCCCGGGAATAGGATGCACTAAATTGAATATAAATGAAAAAGAATCCACTGCTGTACATTCAAACTTATAAACAGCGAGGGGTTAATAAAGGCGATAGTTATTGAAACCAGACCTCCCGCAGGCCCAATGGAATCAAATCATCCGGCTGACCGCAAATCCGATTTCAATCAATTGATATTATTCCGTATTTTCGTTCAAAACCCAAACAAATGGAATTTTTAGAAAAAGGAATTGAAGATTATTCGCTGGCGCATTCGCAGCAGGAAAGTGAGATCTTAAAAAAGGTGAACAGGGAAACGCATGCAAAAGTGATGCAGCCGAGAATGCTCTCAGGGCACATGCAGGGAAATTTCCTTTCCATGCTCAGCCACATGATCCGCCCGAAGCAGGTGCTCGAGATCGGCACTTACACAGGCTACTCTGCCATCTGCCTTGCACAGGGATTGCAGGAGGGCGGGAAGCTGCGTACCATCGATGTGAATGAGGAGCTTGAAAAAAGAGTGCGCGGTTACTTTAAGGAAGCCGGGATGGAAAACCGCATCAGCTATTATGTAGGCGACGCTATGAAGATCATTCCTTCCATCAGCGAAAAGCTCGACCTTGTATTCATTGACGCGGATAAAAAAAATTACAGCAATTATTACGATCTTGTGTTCGACAAAGTAAACAGCGGCGGCTTTATCATTGCCGATAACGTGCTTTGGAGCGGCAAGGTGCTCGACCTGGAGAAGAACAGGGATGCAGACACACAATTGATCGATGCGTACAATAAAAAGATCCACAACGACCCGAGAGTTGAGCATATGCTCTTACCTTTGCGCGACGGATTGATGATCGCGAGGAAATTATAGTTGGGAGGTTGGAGTTGGTTGATGTAATGACTGTAGCGTCAGTTCGAGTAGTGAGGCACGAGCGTATCGAGAACAAGCCCACGCGCTTTCTCGATACTCTCCCTTCGGTCGATCCCGATAGCTATCGGGACGAAATGACAACACACAGATTCGTACATTAGTAAAAATTCGTAATTCGCAGGAATAAAAATTATAATCGATATAAAGTAACATGATAGTAGATCTAAGAAGCGACACAGTAACCAAGCCCTCAAAGGAAATGCTGGAGGCGATGTTCAATGCGGAAGTAGGCGACGATGTTTTTGCCGAAGAGCCCACAGTGAATGCGCTGGAAGAAAAAACCGCGAAGCTGTTCGGCAAGGAAGCCGCGCTGTTTTGTCCATCGGGCACCATGACCAACCAGATCGCGATCAAAGTGCATACACAGCCCGGCGATGAGCTGCTCTGCGATTCCACTGCGCATATCTATAATTATGAAGGCGGCGGGATCTCTTTCAACTCGGGCGTGCAGGCAAAATTGTTACCCGGCGAGCGCGGGCGCATTTCCGCAAAGCAACTAGAGGAAAGCATCAACCCTTCCTTCGACTGGCTCACGCGGACAAGCCTTGTATGTGTTGAGAATACAGCCAACCGTGCAGGAGGCAGCTATTATTCGCTGCAGCAGATGCAGGAGCTGGCGGATGTTTGCAAGAAGCACCAGCTGCGCTATCACCTCGATGGCGCGCGGATCTTCAACGCGATCGTGGAGAATGATTATACGCCTGCCGACCTTGGGAAGATCTTTGACTCCATCTCTGTATGCCTTTCAAAGGGCCTCGGCGCGCCTGTAGGTTCCCTGCTTGTAGGAAACAAGGAGCTGGTGCGGCAGGCACGCAGGATCCGCAAAGTTTTCGGAGGCGGAATGCGCCAGGCCGGATACCTTGCCGCTGCGGGGATCTACGCGCTCGACAATAATGTGAACAGGCTAAAGGATGACCATGCACGCGCAAAGCAGCTTGCATCTACCATGAGCAAGCTCGGCTTTATCGACAACGTGTTGCCTGTTGATACCAACATCATTATTTTTAACCTCAATGAAAAGCTGAAGCCGGAAGAGTTCGTGAAAAAGCTGGCATCCCACGATATTAAAGCGACCGGGTTCGGCAAGCAGGCTATCCGCTTTGTAACGCATCTCGATTTCAACGATGCCATGCTTGAAAAAACGGAAAAGGTTCTAAAAACACTGTAACATGAAAAAATTATTTTTTTTGATCTGCCTGACGTGTGCGATCCAGGTGCAGGCGCAAACTACCCAACCGGAAAATGATGTATTAACCATCGCAGAAAAAATGCCTGCCTTCCCCGGAGGCGACCAGGCAATGACGCAATTTGTCCAGAAAAACCTGCAATACCCGGCAGTTGAAAGGGAATACGGCATTTCAGGCACTGTGTATGTTACCTTTGTAGTTGAAAAAGACGGCAGCCTTTCCGGCATCCGCTGCCTGCGGGGAGTTAATGCAGGGCCCGGACTGAACAAGGAAGCGCTGCGCATAATAAGCAGCATGCCTAACTGGATACCCGGATCACAGAACGGCCGGTTGGTAAGAATTCAGTATAATTTTCCCATCAAGTTCAGGCTGGAAGTGAAGCCGCTGAATGAAAAAGACATGAAGGAAACTGCGGACAAGCATTACAAAAAAGGGCTGGCACTTGCAAAGCAGGAGAAATATAAAGAAGCCATTGCAGAATTTGATTATACGGTGTTCTATCTTCCGGCCGATGTTGATGTGCTTTACCAACGCGGGCTTGCCTTTCACAACTTAAAGAATAATAAAGCGGCCTGCGATGAATGGAACAAAATAAAATTTGCCGGAAGCAACGCGGCAGACAAAATGCTTGATAAATACTGTAAATAAATATGTATAAGATCGCTATCATTTCAGGAAGCGTGCGCACAGGACGGAAAAGCCACCATGTAGCACATTACTTCAACAACTACATCAACGGGAACAAGCTGGGCACTGCGGAGATCCTCGACCTGAAGGAATTTAACTTTCCCGTGCTGGAAGAGCGCCTGTCGATGACACCGGAGCCGGATGCATCCTCGCTCCTCTTCTCTGAAAAAATAAAAACTGCCGACATCGTTATTGTCGTATTCCCCGAATACAACGGCGGGTACCCGGCAAGCGTGAAGAACGCGATCGACCTGCTGTACAGCGAATGGTATCACAAACCTGTGGGACTTGTAAGCGTATCGTCGGGCAATTTTGGCGGCGTGAATGCAATGTCGCTGCTGCAGACCATCTTCTTAAAGATCAAGGCGGTTCCGGCTGCAAGCTTCCCGGTTCCAAACGTGGAAAGCAGCTTCGATGAGAATGGCAATGCCCTGAACAAAGAGGCCACCGATAAAAGGGCAGCAGCCTTCCTGAAGGAGCTGCTGTGGTTTGCAGAAGCATTTAACAAAATGAAATAACAATGGAAATACAACATTCGCTCACAGGCACTAACGGCGTTTTCTTTATCGAGGAGAACGGCGAAAGGCTCGCAGAAATGACCTATAGAGTGTCGGGCCCCACAAAAATGATCATCGACCATACCGAAGTAAGCAAGAAGCTTGCAGGCAAAGGCATCGGGAAACAGCTGGTGGCAAAGGGAGTTGAGCATGCGCGTGAAAACGGCATGAAGGTCCTTCCGCTCTGCTCCTTCGCCAAATCATTGTTTGATAAGGTGCCGGAGTTTTCAGACGTGCTGTTTTAGGCCTTCGGCTTTTTCCTGCTTGCCCTATCAATCTCCTGCATCCAGTGCTTCGCTTTCGCTGAATTATCGGAATTGGCCTGCCTGCGCTTGTCCGAAGCTTCCTTACGGGAGCCGGAGCTTACCTGGATCTCTCTTCTTTTTATAATGCTCAGGCGGTCCATTTTAGAGCGAACTGTAGAACCTCTCATTCTTTCCGTATCACTTGTGATGTTCTCGAATTTCACTTTTTTTCCAAAATACGAAGCCTGCCACCATTCATCCTTTGCAGGCAAATACCAGCTCAGGTAACCGCCCTTCAGGATCTGCTTCGGCTCCTTGATAAAGCCGGTATAGCTGTAACGTGTGCCCGTAGTTTTTACCGGGTCAAAATACTCAGGCGTGTAGAAATCGGAAACACGCTCGCCGTTGATGCTGTACCCGAAACGGTCGTCCTCAGAAGGATCACAAACCTCCACGAGGTATTGCGCACGGCCCTGTCCTTTAATGATGCTGTCGGAAGTAAACAGGCGGTTGCCGAACGGATCAACAAGCATCTCGAGCATTTCATGGCTCACAGTGATCGACCAGTCTTCCGTATAGGCCACAAGCGAAAAAGGCTGTCCGTGCTTATCGGTATGATAACCGGCAGCAGTCTCATCGTCGATCTTATCCTTGATGATGATCGGCCAATAGCCTACCGGAACACTGTTCACGTGCGGGAAAACATCCACGGTAGCCTTAATGCCCCAGATAGGGCCAAGGTCGCGGATCGCCTGTTTTTGCAGGGCAGCGCCGACAGAAGCTAAACGCTCCGGCTTAATTTTTTTGCTGAGGCTCACAAGAGCGATGTGGTGAAGGATCATGATAAATAGCTTTTGTTTGTATCACAAACCTAAACCATTTTTACAATGTTTCCATGGACACTTTTTGGGTTTTGTGACATGGAACCGATGAGAGATTATTCCTTTTGCTTTACCAGGTAAACGATCACTACCACTACTCCAGCCGCAGAGACCAGGAACATTGCAGAAGCATTGAACATTACCCAGATCAACCCGGCAAGCGAGCTGGAGATCATCGTAACTATGCTGGTGCAGCTTGCATGGAACCCGATGGCTGTAGCAGTTCCGCTGAAGGCACTGTATTGGCGATCCAGGCTTTTGAAACGCCATCGGTGGCAGCTGCATAAATTCCATAGATAAAAAAAAGAACATACATCATCCATTCATTCTGCAGGAATGCCATCCCGGTGTACACGATCACAAAAAGCATCAGGCCGGCAATGAACATTTTTTTCATCCCGATCCTGTCGGCCACCGAGCCCAGCGGATACGCAAACAATGCGTAGACAAGATTATAGAACACATATACCCCGATCACATGAAGGTCGTCCATGCCAGCTGATTTCGCCATCAGTAAAAGGAAGACATCCGAGCTGTTGAAAAGCGTAAAAAGCAGCAAGCCGGTGACCAGCTTTTTGAATTCGGCAGGAGCAACCTTCCAGTACAGGAAGAACGAAAAGAAATTTCCTTTTTTGAGATTGACAACCGGTGCCAGCTTTTTTTCTTTGATAAAGAAAGTCAGCGCCACAACAGCCGCTCCGGGAATGAAGGTCAGGAGGAACAGCGTTTTGTATTCGCCGGGATAATAATACAGGAACAGGATCGCGAGCACCGGGCCGATGGCAGCACCCACCGTATCCATGGCACGGTGCAGTCCGAACACTTTTCCTTTGTTCTCTTTTGAGCATTCATCGGAAAGCATTGCATCACGCGCACCTGTGCGTAAGCCTTTGCCGAGCCTGTCGCCGGTGCGGATCAGCAGCACCCATGCGGGATATGCGAACAGCGCCATCAGCGGCTTCGATAAAGCGCTCAGGGCATACCCCCACTGAACAAAAGGAAGCCTCCTGCCCCGTTCATCCGATAATTTTCCGAAATAGCCTTTTGAAATGCCTGCAATGGCTTCCGCGATGCCTTCAAGGACCCCGATCCACAGGGCGGTGAAGCCGATGGTTTTGAGATAGATCGGCATTACCGGGATCAGGATCTCGCTGCCAATATCATTGAAGAGGCTGATAAAGGACAGCATCCAGATGGTACGGGTGAAGATCTTAGACCTCATGTTCTTACTTTACCAAAAACGGGATCGGCTTGCCGGTGCAGCCATTCGGAAACTGGATGTTCAGCATCATGGCAAGCGTGGCGGCGACATCTGTAATATACACCTGCTCAGCCGAGCTTCCCTGCTTGATGTTCCATCCGTAAAAGATCAGCGGCACATGCGTATCATAGCTGTATGGCGAGCCATGCGTAGTGCCTGTTTTCTGGTAATCGACCCAGGCCGGAAGGTAATTGATCAGCACATCGCCGGAACGCTTTGCATGGTAGCCCTTCTGCATAAGATAACGCGAGCCTTCCACAAAAGAGGTATTGTTCATGGTTGCAGCGGTGATCACTTCCGATACGCCTTCCATTTTCCTCAAAAACACGGCAGCATCTTCCTGCACCTGCTCCAGCATTAGCTTTTTATCGTCGATCACTTTGTGGTTGAGGAACACCTGCTGGTTCGACATCGACAATACCAGCGTATCGCCGTACATCTGCTTTAAATAATTCTTGAGGTCGGCGTTCAGCTTTCCTTCATCCACATATCCCGCAGGCACTTTCAGGTCCATCAGATATGAAGGCACTTCTGGCGCGGCATGATCTGCTGTAAGGAACACCAGCACGTTCTCTTTTCCAAGCTGTGTGTCAATGAACTTCAGTAATTCTGCAAGGTCCCTGTCGAGCCTTAAATAATCATCCTCCTGCTCCACAGAATTCGGCCCCCAGGTATGCCCGATGTAATCAGGCGAAGAAAAGGAGATCGCTAAAAAATCCGTGGCTGCAGACTTTCCAAGGTTCTCATTTTTGATCACTTCGATGGCAAAATCCTTCGTAAGCGAATTCCCGAAAGGCGTGCTCCTGATCATGTTCAATCCGCCATTTGCAGCCATCAGCTTCGGAAGGTCATGAGGGAATACCGGCTTTGCTTCTCCTTTTGCAAGGCCTTCATATTTGTTGTCGTCCTGGATGCTTTCCGTATACTGATCGATCGGCAGCAATGTATTCCAGGGCTGCGACATGTATTGTTTCGGCAGCTCTTTTTTATTGAACTCCTGCACCCATGCAGGAAGCGCGGTCATATAATACGTACTGGAAATAAAGCTCCCGATACTGCCATCGTACCAATACGCTGCATTTGCAACGTGCCCGGCGGGCATGATCGCGCTGCGATCTTTCAGGGCGATGCCGATCACCTTTGATTTCATATTGGAAGAAATGCGCAGCTCATCGGTGATGGTAGTGGTAAGGTTGTTTGCCGGCGAGCGCCTGCCTTCCCCGGATGTTGTTCCAACCCCGCTTACAGCATTGTCTTCCGCGCAATACATATACTTACCCGTTTTCCGGTCGAACCACTCGTTCGCAATGATCCCGTGCACCGCAGGCGTGGTGCCTGTATAGATAGAGGTATGGCCCGGGCCGGTGTAGGTCGGAACATAATTATAATTCGTATTCCTGCAGAAAAAACCTTCATTAACAAGGCGCTTGAAACCATCGTTGCCGAACTTGTCCCAATAGCGGTAAATGTAATCATAGCGCATCTGGTCGACCACGATGCCCACAACGAGCTTTGGCTTTGAAGGTGCGGCAGGAGGAACTTTTCCGGCTATAAGAGTGAATGATAAAAAACTGCAGGTGATGGCTACTGTATATTTCATAGTGTTTTTAATTATTAAATCATTATGTAATTAGCGCCGCCTGTTCTCGATACATCCTTCCTGAAGAGGGAAGGACACTCGAACTGACGGCGTTATTAAAATTCCTTATCACTTTCCACGCCAAATAATTTTCCTTTTTGCCAGAGCTTTATTTCCTTTTTCAGCGATTTGCTATTTTGCTTTGTCAGTTCTTCAGAATCGATCTTGCTGAGGTCCGGCTTGCCCGCATTTACCCATGCAGTATACCAGAAACTTGCAGTGGCCAGCACCGATGCCCGCATCTGCTTTTCCACCATTCCCTTTAAGGCGGTGTGCAATTGCGTTGCATATTCGTCGGAATAAACGGTTTGCCCGTATTTGTTCTTCATCACTTTCCCGTTCTCCATTTTAAAGATCTTATCTTCCGTCAAGCCTTTTCTTAATCCCAGGTCAACCGCAAGCAAGGTATCCTTTAGCTTATGGGAATTAAAGATAATATTCCAGATCTCTTTATTTACATCCTCGATATACTTCGCATCGCCGGTATGATAATTATAGTCCTTCCCGAACATCTCCGGCAGGCGCGATTCCCATAATGCATGAATGCCTTTCTGGTTGCTTTGCTGCCCGTCGTAATTCGCGGATGTGTGCAGGGGCATGTGCGCATCGCCAAGGTAATGCCCGAGGTCGGCGGCAATGAACAGGATCTCCGTTTTCTTTTTTTCCCTGAATGCTTTTGTGAGCTTCTCCATCAGGTCCTGCATGTACCATGGAAGGATACCGTTCGATTGTAAAAACTTATCGTCGTATTTCTTTTTGGTTTCTTCCATGTTCTTCGGCAGACTGTCCGCTGAGCCGAAGTTCTCGAGGTCGACAAAATGGCGCGGGCCTTCGGCCTTATCATTGATGGTGTATTTGCGAAGGTCGGGCACTGTGGATTCCTGGGTAATAAAATCGATGTGGTTGTAAAAGAAAGGGCGCATCGGTTCCGGCAATGCGAATACGGCGGCCCTGTCGATGTGCTCATGGCCGAATGCCCCCCAGGAGATGATAAGGGGTGCGACAGCCAAGAGGCTGGCGATTGCTATAATATGCAGCTTACGTTTGTTGTTGATCTTCATTTTGAAATTCTTTGTTTGTATTACCGATTTAAATTTTGTTTTTTACACACCCCTTGCCCCTCTTCCTTCGACTTCGCTCAGGATAAACCGGGGAATTGATCCTGCACGACTTATGATTAAGGTCAACGAGAATCACATCGTCGATGATCCACATTCTATTCCTACGCAGTTTGCTTCGCAAGGAACCAGATCAGCACAACACATACGCTTACGCTGATGAGGATATTTGCGATCGCCATGAGCATATTTCCCGAGCGCATCAGCTCCACCGTTTCGTAACTGAAGGTAGAAAAAGTGCTGAAGCCTCCGCAAAAGCCAACAATGATCAGGGTTCTCAGCGCAGGATTCCCTTCCGCCTTCCCGTTGAAATAAGCGATCGTTAATGCAAGAATGATGCAACTAAGCACATTCGAGCAAAAGGTTGCAAGCGGAAACGAGGATCTGAAATTTGTGCGTACAAGCTCCGAGATCCCAAACCTGGCAAGGCTTCCCAATCCACCACCTAAAAAGATCAAAAGCAGGTTATTCATGCGTTTAGCTTAGTTTAACAAATCATCCACTTATTTTCTTCGCTTCTGAAGCCACAGGTTCGCCTTGTAGCAAACAAATGCGGAACCTGCGCCAATCACTGCGCCGCCGAGCACATCGCCCGGATAATGAACCCCGAGGTGCATCCTTGAATAACCGACAGAGCAGGCCCAAAGATACGAAGGAACCGCCACATACCATTCCGGAAAAGCAAGGCTCATGGAGGTGGCTGTGGCAAATGCATCGGAAGTATGTCCCGATGGAAATGAAGGGCTCCCGCCGCTGGTAGCCTTTTCAATAAAGGGATAGGTGACGTAAGGGCGCGTGCGCCTGACACTGTATTTGAGGCCTGTGGAAATCCCCGCTGCAAGCAGCAATGAGCCGGCAATGTAAAAGCCTTTATTCTTTATTGCGCTGTCGTGCTTTATGAAGCCTGTGGCAAGAACCGTGACGGGAAGCGCAATGCTGAGCGGGGTCACTGTATTTGTGACCACCTTAAATGTACCGTCGAGGTTTTTGTTCCTTCCTTTGTTGATGCTTTTTAACAGGTTGATGTCGGGATTCTGAGACAGAACGGAAATGCATGTAAGGCATAATATGAGCACCGCAGAAAGCTGCTTCATTCCGTTCTTATTTTTGAGGCCGCGTAAAAAAACAGTTTGTAAACCACGATGCCGATGCCCATCCCGACAATGGCTCCTCCAAGCACATCCGCAGGATAATGAACGCCATTATAGATCCTGCTGTAGGAAACAAAGGTTGCCCAGATAAAAACAAAGAGCCCGAAATATTTTATTTTTCCCCTAAAGAGGAGACAGAGAAACATGGCCAGCGCGAATGTATTTGCAGCATGCGAGGAGATGAAGCCGTACATCCCACCGCGGCCATCGTTCAGATGCACCTGATCCTGTATAACAAGGTTGTGGCAGGGACGGTAACGCAGGAAAACATTTTTAAAGGCATGAACGGAGATCTGGTCGGAAAGCACAATGAGCAACACAGCGGCCAGCGCAACCAGCCAGACCTTTTTACCATAATGTTTCCAGGCAAGGGCAAAGAAAAGAACATACAGCGGGATCCAGAAATACCGGTGGCTGGCCCAGAACATGATGGGGTCGAAAAAGGAATTGTGCCTGCTGTTGAGGAACAGGAAGAGCTGGGTATCGAGGCCTTTTATTGTATCGATAATGTTCATTGCAAGCTTTTATAGGATTCTTCGCTATACCATCTTCCGCTCAGAATGACAACACCGTTATCTTCCTTAATAATCAAACGAATTTTCCTTGCTGTTGAGCTGCTTCCAGATCTCATCCTTCAGCTCCACAATTCCTTGTCCTGACTGGGCAGAAATATAATGCAGCGGAACCGTTTTCTTTTCCTTAAAGCGCTTGTTGAGGTCTTTCTTCATTTCAGTGAGCAGCTCCTCATCCAGCATATCGCATTTGGAGATCGCGAGGATCCTTTTTTTATGAAGGAGCTCCGGGTTGAACTGATCCAGCTCATTCAGCAGGATCTTGTATTCTTTTATAATGTCATCCGAATCGGCGGGAATCAGGAACAGCAATGTGGAATTGCGCTCGATGTGCCTTAAAAAGCGCAGCCCGATCCCTTTCCCTTCATGCGCTCCCTCAATGATCCCGGGAATATCGGCCATCACGAACGATTTATAATCGCGGTATTTTACAATTCCAAGATTAGGAACGAGTGTAGTAAACGGATAATTGGCGATCTCCGGCTTTGCTGCCGAGACCACGGATAACAACGTTGATTTACCGGCATTCGGGAAGCCAACCAGTCCTACATCAGCCAGCACTTTCAACTCAAGGATCTTCCACTCCATTCTTCCATCCTCTCCCGGCTGCGCATAACGCGGCGTTTGATTGGTGGATGATTTGAAATGGTCATTTCCCAAACCGCCTCTTCCGCCCGGAACAATAATGATCTCTTGTCCTTCTTCCGTTATTTCGGCTTCTATCTCGCCTGTTTCAGCATCCTTAACAATAGTGCCCAGCGGCACATCCAGGATCTCATCCTTTCCCTCCTTGCCGGTCATGCGCGCGCTTCCGCCGCTGCCGCCATCTTCAGCGATCACATGCTTCCTGTATTTCAGGTGGATCAGCGTCCAGAACTGCTTGTTCCCGCGGAGAATAATATGTCCGCCCCGGCCGCCATCGCCGCCATCCGGGCCGCCTTTGGAGGTAAGCTTGCTCCTGTGCAGGTGCACGGAGCCGCCGCCGCCTTTGCCTGAGCGGCAACAGATCTTCACATAATCAACAAAATTTGTATCCATACCCTGCTACTAATTACGAATCTATACTAATCCTACTAAATACTAATCTATACGAATTTACCAATTACGAATTTGTTCGAATTTACAAATCTGTGCACTATCTATTCCCCTCTTGAGAGGGGCTAGGGGTGTGTTTTTTTCTGCTTTATCTCCTCGCTTTCTTCGCAGCTTTTTTAATTACCTTTTTTGCAGAGGCTTTTTTCGCAGCAACCTTCTTCACAACCTTTTTAGGAGCTGTTTTCTTTGAAGCTTTTTTAACAATCTTCTTAGGAGCCACTTTCTTCACTGCCTTTTTTACAGGCTTCCTGTTAGCTACCTTCTTCACTGTTTTCTTAACCACTTTCTTTGCTACTTTTTTAGCAACAGGCCTTTTTGCCGCCACTTTCTTAGCAACCTTCTTCGCTGCTTTTTTAACTGTCTTTTTTGCAAGCGGTTTTTTTGCAGCTACTTTTTTAGCCACATTCTTTTTCAGGGCAGTTTTCTTAGCCGCTACTTTCTTAACCGTTGGCTTTTTAGCTATTGGCTTTTTAGCTGCAACTTTTTTAGCAGCGATCTTTTTTGCTGCTGCTTTTTTAACGGGCGCCACTTTCTTACCAGCGGGCTTCACTGCTTTTGCAGCTGTTTTTATTGTCTTTTGAGCGATCGCTTTTTTTGCGGCAGGCTTCACCTGGTTCCTGGCTGCAGGCTTAGTTTCCTTTTTAGCAGCGGGCTTCGAAGCTACTTTTACTTTTTTCGGCGCAGCCTTTTTCACAGGAGCATCTTCATTTTTAGAGAACACCTTTCTCACCATGTCAACCACTTTCGCAACAACACCTTGTTCGGCAGCAGGCTGCGCCTTTGGTGTTTTTTCGCTTTGTGAAAAATTGATCGCATTGCAAAGCCCTTCAAAGATCTCATCGATAGTTCCGATGCCGTGCACTGCGCGGTATTTATTCTGCGCCATGTAGTAATCCTTTAAAGGCGCAGTCTTAGAGTTGTATTCATCGATGCGCTTGCGGATCACTTCCTCATCGCGGTCATCGGCACGGCCGCTGTTCTCGCCGCGGAGCAGCAAGCGTTTAGTAAGCTCCTCATTGCTTACTTCCAGCGCCAGCATCATGGAAATGCCGGTATTGTTCTCTTTCAGAAGGCTGTCGAGCGCTTCTGCCTGTGCAACGGTACGCGGAAAGCCGTCAAAAATAAAGCCTTTCGCATCTTTGTTCTGTGCAAGCTTTGAGCGGATCATGCCGATCACCACTTCATCCGGAACAAGAATCCCTTGGTCCATTAACTTTTTCGCTTCCATTCCAAGCTCTGTACCCTCAGCGATCTCGCCGCGTAAAAGATCACCTGTAGAAAGATGCACCAATTGGTATGCTGCAATTAATTTTTCGGATTGAGTTCCTTTTCCTGCACCCGGAGGGCCGAATAATACGATGTTTAACATAGGATTGAGTTATTGGTTTGGGGTTAAGTTTTAATTATCTAAGACATAAATATCAGGCAGGTTCCTTCCTAATCCGTCGTAATCCAGCCCATACCCTACAAGGAAATCATTTGGTACCACAATGGCCACATAATCGAGCTCGATGCGCTTGCGGTATGCTTCAGGCTTGTACAATAATGTAGCGATCTTTATTTCCGCAGGCTCCATCGCTTCCAGCTGCTTCACCACCGCTTCAATGGTAAGCCCGGTATCCACAATGTCCTCAACGATCACCACCGTGCGGCCTTTAATATTTTCATTCAGCCCGATCAGCTGCTTTACCGATCCGCTGGTTTCGGTGCCGTGATAGGATGATACTTTAACGAAGGAGATCTCACAATCGATGGTGAGCTTTTTCATGAGGTCGGAAGCGAACATGAACGAGCCGTTGAGCACAGCAAGGAACAAAGGCTTTTTATCTTTCAGCTCGGTGTTGATCCTGTGGGCCACTTCACCAACAGCCTTGTTTATATCCCCGGCAGGGATATTCACCCTGAATGTTTTATCTTTTAATGTTACTTTGCCCATACACCGTATTTGAACTGCGAATTTACGTAAAATATACCGACAAAAAACGGGTGGTTTTATTTTATTGTTAAGTTCAAAAAAGGTATTTTTACGGCCTAACCATAGCAAACCAAGCGTATAATTATGACACCAAAAGTAAGCATTATTATGGGCAGCACTTCTGACATGCCCATCATGCAGGAAGCTGCAAAAATCCTTAATGAATTCAAGATCCCCTTTGAGATCAATGCACTGAGCGCACACAGGGTGCCTGAACAGGTAGCCGAGTTTGCCAAGAACGCACATTCAAAAGGGATCCGTGTGATCATTGCCGGCGCCGGCGGAGCTGCCCACCTTCCGGGCGTTGTGGCTGCGTTTACCCCGCTGCCTGTGATCGGCGTTCCCTGCCGCTCTTCCATCTCTATCGATGGCTGGGATTCGGTGCTTTCCATCCTGCAGATGCCTCCGGGAATTCCTGTTGCTACAGTAGCGCTGGATGGCGGACAGAATGCCGGGATCCTTGCCGTACAGGTGCTTGCAGCAGGCGATGATGCATTGCTGCAAAAAGTGGTCGAGTTCAAGGAAAACCTGAAGAACAAGATCCTGAAGGCAAATAAAGAGCTGTCGGAGATCAAGTTTGATTACAAGACGAATTAAACCTCACCCAGCCCTCTCCAAAGGAGAGGGAGTTGGCATCCTGTTAATTAAAAAATGACCACGTAGAGGAAATGGCACTGGAAAATGTAAGAAAGGCGGAGCTTCTGAAAGAGGAGCTGGACGGCCTGCGGCCCTTAAACGGCGAGCAGGAAGCCCGGATCATGCAGAAGTTCCGCCTCGACTGGAACTACCACTCCAACCACCTGGAGGGGAACAGCCTTACATTCGGTGAGACAAAAGCGCTTATCCTGCACGGTATTACCGCGCAGGGTAAGCCTTTAAAAGACCATTTCGAGATCACCGGCCATGATGAAGCCATCAAATGGATCGATGAGGTTATTAAGGATGAACGGCCGCTTACTGAGAATTTCATCCGGGAATTGCATACGCTCTTACTAAAGGAATCTTCCGAAAAAAAAGCCATCACTCCCGATGGAAAAGCCACTACAAGAGTTATTGCGGTTGGGAAATACAAAACAAGCCCCAACCATGTGCTGACCAGCACGGGCGAAACATTTTATTTCGCCACACCGGAGGAAACACCGGCAAAAATGCATGATCTGCTGGAATGGTACCACAGGCAGAAAGAGAATAAAAATGTTAATCCGATCCTGTTAGCTGCAGAGTTCCATTATGAATTTATCCGCATCCATCCCTTTGATGATGGAAACGGAAGAACCGCCAGGATATTAATGAATTTCATACTGATGCAGTTCCATTATCCTCCTGTGATCATTAAAACAGAGGATAAGGAAAATTACTTTATCGCCTTGCGGCAGGCCGATGCCGGAATGATAGAGCCTTTTATTGACTATATCGCAAACAACTTGATTCGATCATTGGAAATTATGATCAAAGGTGCAAAGGGTGGAAATATTGATGAGGAGGATGATATTGATAAAGAGCTTCTTTTATTAGATCAGAAAATAAACTACATAAGTAAAAAAGCGCAACCATTAAAAAATCAGGATTCTATTAAACAAATCTATGAGAATTCGATTCTTCCATTAGCTAAACAATTGTCAGCTTCCGGTAAAAGGTTTGAACGATTTTACTCAAATTACATTTCGGCTCTTCAAATTAATGACGACACGAGTGTTTACGACATAAACTCCGCGTTTAAATCAATTATCAAAAGCAACACAGATCAAATATATTTGATCCATAATTATAAGCAGTTTAATTGTCCGGGCATTGAAAAATTTGACTTTGATATAGTCATCACATTTGAATTCGCACCCAAAAAATTTACTGTTAAGACCACTTCCCAAAAGCTGGTTTATTCGAAATACTATAATGAATTTTTAAGTCTAAATGAAATCAAAGAAATTGCAGATTACTATACAAAACTCCATTTATCTGTACTTAAAATCGTAGTCGATAGCGCAGAAACAGAAGAATAATTATTTATTAAGCAATATTTATTGCATCATTGTTTAAGCACCAGCAAATGAAAAAATTATACGCGTCTCTTTTTGCTTCCATGCTGCTCCTTACTGCATTTGCCGGTAACGAAGATTACCCCATCGGCGCCCGCTCAGCTGCATTGGGAAATGCTTCCGTATCGCTGAGCGATCTGTGGAGCGCGCATCATAACCAGGCGGGGCTCGGCTTTGTGCGTGACATTTCCGCAGGCGTATCCTATGAGAACCGCTTTTTATTAAAAGAGATCAGCGTGAGAGGCGGCGCCGTTGCATTGCCGATCAAGGCAGGCACCTTCGGGCTCTGCATCACCAATTTCGGATATTCACAATACAGCGAGAACAAATACAGCCTTTCCTTCGCAAAAGCTTTCAGCAATAAGTTCTCCGCAGGCATCGCGATGGATTACCTGAACACGAAGATCGCGGAAGGCTACGGCAGCAGAGGCGCGCTGGCAGCGGAAGCAGGCATCATTGCAAAGCCCATTAAAGGTTTAACGATCGGTGCACATGTGTTCAACCCTACGCGCGCAAAAATTTCCGCTTACGACGATGAACGCTTGCCTACCATCATCCGCCTCGGCGGCGATTATTTATTTTCTGATAAGGTGCGGCTCGCAGTTGAAGCACAAAAAGATATTAAATACAAAGCCGAGTTCAAGGCGGGGCTTGAATACCTTCCCGTGAAAGAGCTGTACCTGCGCATCGGTATTTCCACGAACCCAACATTAAGCACATTCGGCTTCGGCCTCAACCTCAATAATTTCAAGATCGACCTTTCCGCAAGCTATCATCAAACGCTGGGGATCAGTCCGCAGCTCGGACTGAGCTATTCTTTCAAAAAAGCAAAAAAAGAGCTCCACGAATCCGAAGACGTTTTTTGAGAACATTTTTTTCATACCTCTCTTTCTGCGCAGCCCTTCTCCTGCTGCTGACGGGCTCCCCCCTGCGGGCCCAGGATACGATCGCGCCCAAAACCGATGAAAGCGATATCCAGCAGCAGCTGGAAACCATTACAGAGAACAGCCAGAACGAAGATGCCGATTATACCACCCTGCTCGATGCGCTGAACCAATATAAAGAACACCCGATCAATCTTAATAATACCAGCAGGGAAGAATTACGTCAGCTGCAGCTGCTGACCGACATCCAGATCAACAACCTGTTCAACCATATTAAAAAGAACGGAAAGCTGATCACCATCTATGAGCTTCAGGGGATCAGCGGCTTCGACCTGCAGACGATCCAGAAGATCCTGCCGTATGTACGCGTTTCCGACAAATTCAATTCCTCGCATTTTGGGATGAAGGAGATGTTCAAGAATGGCTCTCATGCAGTGCTGCTACGCTACGGAAGGAACATTGAAGACCAGGCAGGATTTTCCGAGATCGATAGCGCAAAACTATACAGTAGCCAGAACTCGCGGTATATCGGCAGTCCCGATAAGCTGTATGCACGCTACCGCTTTACCTATAGCAATAAGGTGAGCTGGGGCGTAACCGCGGAAAAGGACCAGGGTGAATTATTCTTCAAGAACAAACAGCGCTTTAATTACGACTGGTACGAACAGGGCTTAAAAGGAAAGCAGAAAAGCGGATTTGATTTTTATTCCGCGCACTTTTACCTGCACAACACCCGCTTCATTAAATCGCTGGCGCTGGGCGATTACCAGGCTACGTTCGGACAAGGGCTCACCATGTGGAGCGGCTATTCCTTCGGCAAAAGCTCGGACATCATGGGCACAAAAAAATCGGCCATGGGAATTAAGCCATACGCCTCGGTGGATGAAAATAAATTTTTGCGGGGCGCTGCTACCACCATCGGGTTCAAAAAAATGGAGGCTACCGCTTTTTATTCGCAGAAGCACATCGATGCAAATATCACGGATACATTGCCGGATGGCGAAGCGGCTGCGATCTCCTCCCTGCAGGAAACGGGCTACCATACCACACTGAGCGAGATCGCCGACAAGCATGCGATCCTGCAGACGATCTACGGCGGAAATGTAGCGTACAAGGGAAGCCAGTTCAGTGTCGGCATCACGGGGATGCATTATGAGCTGAATGCCGACCTGAGGCGAAGTCTCGACATTTACAGCCAGTTTGAATATACCTCAAGGCAAAATACCAACATCGGCATTGATTATAATTTCATTCTCCGCAATTTTAATTTCTTCGGCGAGGAGGCCATGAGCGCAAACGGCGGAAGGGCGTTCCTGAACGGCGTTCTCGTGAGCCTCGATCCGCGCCTGTCGCTCACGGTATTGCACCGCTACTACCAGCGCAACTTCCAGAACCTCCTCAGCAATGGCTTTGCAGAGAACACCGCTGCGGCTAATGAAAAAGGATTGTACGCCGGCATTGTTGCAAAGCCAAGCCCGAAGTTCACGCTTACCGCGTATTACGACCGCTTTGAATTCCCATGGCTGAAATACCAGGTAAATGCGCCTTCACAGGGAACCGATTACATGGCGCAGCTGAATTATACGCCTTCGAAAAGGTTTGATGCGTATGTGAAGATTCGCAGCCGCAGCAAGTACAAGAACACCAGCGCAACGATCGACGATATTGATTTTATTGTTCCCTATGCGCAAACGAATTACCGGATCAATACTTCCTTCACGGTCCTTCCTTCTGTGAAGCTGAAGAACAGGATCGAGATGGTAGACTACCAGGTGGATAATGGCAAAACACAAAAGGGCTTCCTCATTTACCAGGACATCACCTACAGTAAGCTCGGAAGTAAATTCTCTGCGAGCATGCGCTATGCGCTGTTCCAGACCGATTCTTACGATGCCCGCCTGTATGCTTATGAAAATGACATGCCGGGCGCCTACTCTATTCCTGCTTACTATGACCGCGGCTCGCGCTTTTACCTGCTGCTCGATTACAATGTGACAAGAAGGATCGAAGTGTGGCTGCGTTACGCGCAAACTGTTTACGATAATAAAAAGGTGATCTCCGAAGGATCGCTCACGGAGATCAAAGGCAATACAAAGTCGGAGATCAAGGCCCAGGTGCGTTTTAAATTCTGATAATTATTTTAACTATGAGTCCGAAGCTCAAAAAAATTCGTCTTGCGTTAAAATGGACCGGCTTTTACATCCCGTTCACATTTTACTGTGCGCTGTTCTGCATCGCCTGCGGCATCGGCTATGCATGGCTGCACAGCAAGGCCGGCATCCCGGATTCGGCGTACAAAGACATCTTCACGCTCCTGCTTCGCTTCTCTGCCGGCTTTTGCCTCATCTTTCTTTCCACGGGATTTATCACGGTGGCACTTCCCTTCGTTTATTTCCTGATCAGGCGGAAAAGCAACGAGGTGGATTTCAGCATCTCCACTCCTTCCCGCACCGATAATGAACAGGCGCGGCAGGCGATCGACATTCACCTGCATCCTGTTTTAAAGCCGCTGCTCGGATTTGTGAAGATCCGCCTGAAATATGGCGATGCACAATTTTCCGATAAGTTTTCGCTGGTGAAGCGCTCCGATAAAAAATTATTTTCCACCAGCCTCGACGGCACCTATTACTGGGAGCTTCCCGAGATCAAAGAATACCGCATCGACAAAGCGATCATTTATTTCGAAGATTTTTTCCAGTTCTTCTCCTTTGCAATGCCGCTGGAAACAAGCAGCGGATTTCATACTTACCCGCTGTCGCGGCCTTCGAAAGCCCTCAATGCCTTTCCGCGGAAAACGGAGGAAACCAGCATGCGCATCGAGGAAATAAAGCGCGTGGAAGGCGAGCTGATCAATTACAAGAACTTTGAAAGCAATGATGACGTGCGCAGGATCGTCTGGAAAATATATGCAAAGAACAAGGAGCTGGTGGTGCGCATTCCCGAGGTCATGGATCCCTACGCATCGCACATGTACCTCTATCCATCCTTCTTTTCTTCCTTTGATGTGAAAGACAATGAAGTGATCGGCATACCTTTTCTCAACTATTATAAAACGGTGTGCTGGTCGGTTTACCGGCAGCTTGTTTCCAAAGGATTTGATGTGCGTTACGTTGCCGACCAGGACATCCCGCAAAATAAGCTTGAGAATGATGCCGAGCAGGTGCGCTATGCGATCAGCGTAAGCAAATGGCATTCGGAAAAAGAGCTGCGCGATTTTGTAAAGCTGAAGGATGCATCAGTGGTGATCATCTCTTCGCTGAGCGATCCCGAGCAGGTGAAACAATTGCTGGAAGCGAGCGGGAATGAAATTTCATTTGTGTTTATTCCGCTTACGGAAGGGCTCAATAAGCAGCACCTTGGCGACTGGCTGCAATGGCTGTTCCTGCAGCGTGAAAAAGATTCGATGGCGGTGCATAAAACAAACTGGAGCCTTTCGCTGCTGCGCTTAAAGCTGTCGAAAAATGAAAAGGCATTGAAGCAATTGCTGGATGCCTATGAGCGTTCATCGGTATTGGAAAAGAAATGATTCAGTGGTTCACCACAGATTACACGGATAGCACAGATAAAGCAACATGAGCATAGGAAAAGTACATAGCATAAAAAAGATGATCGCGCAGCTGTTGCTGTTAGCTGCTCCTACGGCCATCCTGTTCTTTTATCTCTTATGGGATGTTAACCGCTTTTACGACATCCTCGAGAACAACTGGATCAGACAGGGAATTTATTTTACATCAGGGATCGTCGCCGCGATCATATTCTATGCGTTCCGCTTCCGATTCTTCACAACGGCTGCCATCGTTTTCCTGTTTTGCTATTCCTGCTATAAGCTATTGGGCAGCGTTTCGTTCGGGGAGTTCGATGCGTTTTATTTTTCCATCCAGTTCCTCATTTTCACTTTCCTCTTCTCCGTAGGATGGCTTGCCGGCTTCGGCTTCAGCAGGTCGCGGTACTTTACGGTTGCATGGAGCGTGCTGCTGCTGGTGGCGCAGATCGTGGTGGTGAGCAAAACAACCGACATCAAGGTGAATGTGCTCATCAATGCTTTTGTGCCCATTCTTGCTTACGCTTTTTACATCATCTATACAGCAGAGCTGATCCGTAACATGAACGATGATGAGCCGAAATTCAGCTGGTTCATCCTGAAGCGCCTTTCCGGATTTGCCGTGGTGGCAATGCTGCTCTTTCTCCTCGTCTTCACTTTCTTTAAGAACGATTTCATGGCTGTAGAGCGTGAATGGGGCGGTTCCCAGCCGCAATCTGAGAAAGGAAAGGACAAGAGCGAGAACATGAATAAGAAGGACGGCAAAGGCAATGTGAGCAACAAGGACCAGACAAAGCTTACCGGCTCCTTGAGCAAGGACAAGCAGCTCGTGTTTGTTGCCAAGCTCGATAACTATTTCGATGATAACATAACGCCAAATCCTCTTTACTTCACCGCTTTCTATTACGGAAAGTTTGATACGCTTACGCAGACCTTTGAACAGGATAGCCTCATGCCTTACAACGACCTGTTCAGTCCGGACCCATCGAAGATCCCTCTGTATTTTTCGAAATCCGACTCTTCCGTCCTTAAGAACAGCTTCGCTACAAAGAACCGTAAAGTGGTGACTGCCGACATTTACAAAGTGGTGCTTTCGCCGGACGTGTACCTTGCGCCTTCAACGGCTTTCTTCTGCCAGCCGATGTCGGTGCCGAAAGAATTCAAGGACCAGTACAAAAGCTCCTACCGCGCCAAAATGTGGGTAAGCGACCTGAACAGCGCCTACTTCATCTACAACCCGGCTGGTAACAAACAGCTCGCCGCTTTCCAGGAGCTCCGCTTCAACAAATTAAGAGAGATCAAAAAGGTAACTGGCCCCGATAAAAAATTCATGGATTATTACACCTTCATGCCGAAGGATGAAGAATACAAAAAGATCGGCGAGCTGGCAAAAGAGGTTACAGCGAATGCTTCAACGCAGATCGACAAGATGATCGCGATCCGCGATTATTTTTTAAGCAAAGATGAATTCGGCCAGCCGCTTTTCAAATACTCCGATAATCCCGGCATCCCCGGGCTGCCAAGCGCCAACAAGCTTACGTATTTCCTTCTGGAGAACAGGAAAGGCTACTGCGCGTATTTCGCGGGGGCAACATTATTCATGCTGCGTTCGCTCGGCATTCCTTCACGCGTTGCGGCAGGTTATCTCACAGTCGACCGCAGCAGCAAAAACCCCGGCTGGTACTGGTACTATGCCGACCAGGCACATGCATGGGTGCAGGTGTATTTCCCTGAATACGGCTGGATCGATTTTGATACTACAGTGCCTGATGTAAATACACAGCAATCGCCGCAGCCGGATGGCACGCCCCCGATGAACATCCCGCAGACGTACATGGTCGCTGATGGGGAGATAAAATCGGTGGATGTAAAAGCAAAGAAGATCAGCATGACGATCACCAAGCTGCTCTACCATGATAAGGATTATGAAACAAAGATCGCCAAAGAGCTGAGCATCGATGTATCGATCGCAACCATATCGGCTGATACAGGCGCCGTGCAGCTTTCTGCGCTCACACCGGGATTGCACATTACAGCCGTTTCCTATTCCGAAGCACTGAAAAATATTCTTGCTGAACAAGATGACAGCCTGGCTTCCATCCTGGAAAAACTCCCGGTACCAACTCCGGTGGACGAAGTGAAGCTGCTTTTAAAAGATGAACTGAAGGAGCAGCAAAAGAAAAAAGAGGACCAGGCAAAAGCGCCTGTCGACTGGGCAAAAACAATCCTCTATTTGCTAACCGCCCTCGCCGGCCTGCTTGTATTGTTGTTCCTGAGCCCGTGGTTCATCTGGATCTTCCTCAATGCAAAAGCGAAAGGCAAAGGCAATTCCAAAGCCTACAACAGCTACAGGGCATCGCTTTATTACCTGAACCAGCTTGGCTTTGAGCGGCAGAACATGGGCCCGCAGGAATATGCATACAGCATCGACAACCGTTTCGGAAGCTCATTCAATACGTTCAACACTGCGTACCAGAAAGCGAAATACAGCTCTGTGCCGCTTACTGCGGCGGAAAAAGAAGTGCTGAACAATTCCTACAACAGCTTCATTAAAAAAGTAAGATCGCAGGTGCCGCTGAAAACACGCATCAGCAGGTTCCTTAATATTTACAACACAATTCATTTTTTCACGCAACCTAAAATAAAGTAAAATGGAAGAGAACATTCAAATAGAGCAAGCCCTCGCCAATATCGGGAAGCTGGTTGACAACATCGAAACGGTGATCCGCGGCAAGCGCCAGCAGATTCAGTTCGTGCTCACCGCCCTTCTTGCAAAAGGGCATATCCTCATGGAAGATAATCCCGGCACAGGAAAAACGGTGATGGCAAAAACGCTGGCGAAAAGCATCTCGGGTGCGGAAGGCTCTTCGGGCGCCAATTTCAAGCGCATCCAGTTCACTCCCGACCTTCTCCCGATGGACCTGATCGGCTCGCACATTTTCGACGATGTGAAAAAAGAGTTCGTGTTCAAGAAAGGGCCGTTATTCTGCAATGTGCTGCTGGCGGATGAGATCAACCGCGCCTCGCCGAAAGTGCAGTCGGCGCTGCTCGAGTGCATGGCAGAGCACCAGATCACCATGGGTGAAACCACCTACCCGCTCGAAAAATTATTCTTCACCATCGCCACGCAAAACCCCGTGGAGATGGAAGGAACTTACCCGCTGCCGGCAGCGCAGCTCGACCGATTCTTCATCAAGATCTACTTCGGCTATGTTGACGAAGCCACAGAGCTCAATATCTACAAGGATTACCTCGGCATCCAGAACAACCAGGACAACCTTCAGCAGGTGCTGAGTATGAAGGAGATCTTATTCCTGCAGGAAGAAACTGAAAAGGTATTTATCCACGAAGAGCTGATCAACGCCGTGAAAAATATTGTGCGTGATACAAGAAGCCACCCCGATATTGTACTCGGCGCTTCCATCCGCAGCGGGATCACCTTTTTAAAATGCCTCAAAGCATTTGCTCTGGTGAACGGAAGAACCTTTGTAACAGAGGACGACATCCGCGGGATCACCTTTGCCGTGCTGGATCACAGGCTGATCTACCGCAACAGGGACGCCCGCCAGAAAGCGCTGCCGCTGATCATCGGCAGGGAGCTCGACCGTTTAAGCAAGTTGAACATCACCACTAACAGAACAGCCTTTGCAGCCCCTGTACAAAATATCTAAAACCCGGTTTCTCTTGCCCGCGCTGCTGTGCATGAGCCTGTTCCTCCACAAAAGTGCGGGAGCGCAGGGCAATGCATCGGCGCGCTATGAGATCGATGCAAAGCGCATCGGCGTATCTCCTACCGATAAGGACGCGCTGCCGCGGAGCCGCGAGTTCCTCCGCCTCGACAGCACCTATTATGTTGGCTGGATGTACGAAGGGCTTTATAAATTTGAACGCAGCGCCGATTATTTAGGATATAAGTATGCAGCAGTGCCTTTGCAGAAAGCATTCGACCTGCTCGACAAAGATTACGGCAACCGGCTGAGGAATATCTACTCCTCCTTCATGTATTACGAGCAGAACAGGAACCGCATGAGCGACCTGTTCGAGATCGCCTATGCGCTGCAGAACTGCTACAACAGCATCGAGATGCCTGATTCCACGATGGCGCTCCTCGACAGGATAGAAAGCTACCGTTTTCAAAAAGACTATTTCGGCGTTTACAACGAGCGCGCATGGATCTACCACCGTAACCGCTTTTTCACTTCCGAAAAATTCAGCTTCCTGAAAAATTCCGTGGAAGAGAATGAAGACATGGCCTTCCGCTGCTGCTACCACCAGCTCGACCTGATCCAGCAGAACAGGAGCATCAACGATTACTGGTACGGGCCGCAGCAAAGCGAAGATGATATTTTAAGCGTGGAGCATAACCTCGCGCTGCTGCATTGCTACAATAAAAATTACGACAGCGCCGAATATCATTACCAGCACCTCATCGCCGGCAACCGCGTGGTATGGGGAAATTATGCGAACATGCAGCATGAGATGGGGAACATCGACAGCGCGATCACCTACTACTCCATGCCGCAAGGTGTAAGAGAACACGCGCTGAGCGAGCCCGATTATTATCTGCCGGAGATCTTTGTGTACGGCGGGCGCACAAAAGAGGCGATCACGATGGTGCGTGAAAAGATCGAATCGAGCGGCTCCACTCCCGGTTTCGGATGGTACAACATTGCGCTGGCACGCAGCTACCTGTACGACGGACAGCTCGACAGCGCGGGCTTCTTCCTCGATAAAGCGCAAAACTTCAAAGAGCTTCACCTGCATACTACGCTAACACAATCACAGTATGAATTCACCATCAACCTGCTGAGGGTGCAGCTGCTCGATAAAAAAATGGATGAAGTGAAGTTCCTCAACAAAGGATGGTGGTATTCGCCGGGCAGCCTGTACGACCTGCTTTCGCTGAAGGTTCAGAAGATGATGATGGAGTATGTAGTTGTGAACGAGCTTGCCGCGAATCCCGAGCGGCAGCGGATCATCTACGACCTGTTCTGCGGCGAATCAACCGTAAGCTACGATGAGATCATGTACCTGCTGAAGGACTTTAATTCCCCCTACTTCCGCAAGCGCTGCGATTACAGCAAGGGCAACGACAAGCGGATGCGGATCCGGAAATACTTCAAGCTGTTCTCCGCAAAATTAAAGCTGGAAGACGGTGATGACGAAGATGCAAACATGGAAGCGGATTCACTGCTACAGGAAGTATACGCACAGGAAGGCATCCAGCTCGATACGGCCAATGAAAAGCTTTTCCTCGCAAGGGCCTATGAAATCCTCTCCAATACAAGCGATGATGAGGACAAGCAGGCGGAGCACGACCGTTACCAGAACAGCTTCCTTGAAGAATACCCACAGCTGGTTCCCTTTTCGAACCTGCGGATGAAAATGAAATTAACAGTCGCAGGAAATGATGATGCCATCACCGCACAGGTAATAGAAGATCTTAAAGACTGCAACATTGAATGGCTGGAAGAAGGCGACAACGTTGCAGAAGCCAGCATCAGCTTTGTAAAGAAAGGAAAGAACTACCAGGTGCTTTTCAACGTGGTGAGCGCCAGCGGAAAAGCGATCGTTTCCGGCGGCGAGATGATCTTTAAGGATGCGGAGAAAACCGGGAAGGAGCTGGCATTGCGGCTGTTTGCAAAGGGCGGAGGATTGGAATTTGAAGCGGTGAAGGAAGAAGCGGCGGAGCAGTTACCATAATACAGATAATAGATATTTACGAATAATCTGTGTGAATAGCCAGCTTAGGATAAGCTATTGACTATTTATTAAATAATTAATAGATTTGTTAACTACCATACAACAGGCTCATTGTTAATATAGTGAATTAGAAACCACTAGAGAAATTAATTACAAACAACGAAATATGACTATAAAAAATCTTGAAGATGTATTTGTTACGGAAGGTGTTCCCCTTTATACCTTCGTAAAACCACCAAACTATAATGATATACTTTTAGACATTCGTAAAATTGGTAAGCCGGTTATTATTGAAGGGCAATCTGGGACTGGAAAAACAACCACAGTGAAAAAAGTTCTTGAACAACTTGCTGAGAGGATTCAAATCAACTATTTGTCAGCAAGAAAAGCGATTGACGTAGAACAAATAGTGAAAATTGCTTCCACATCAATGTCCGGTTTTTTTGTCATCGACGATTTTCATAGGTTATCAAGCGAATTGCAGGAAAACCTCGCCAACATTGCTAAAGTTGCCGCGGAAGAAGGAAATGAAACACAACTTCCTAAGCTTATTTTTATTGGAATTAATCAAATTGGGTCGGAACTGATTCAATTAGTTCCTGACATTGCTAAACGATTTGGTATACATAGAATTGATGCTGGAAGAAGCGATGATATTAAAAAGCTTATTGACAGCGGCTGCGCCGAATTAAATATTTCAATTACCAATCTAGAAGAAATTTATTCTGAGTCCAAAGGTGATTATTGGCTAACTCAAATACTATGTCAGTCAATTTGTGGTTTGAATGACGTCACTGAAACCCAACAAAAAAAACGGCAAATACATTATGATATTGACAAAACGCGCGCAAAAGTTGTTGGTAAGCTAGAAGCTTCTTATCACATTCCAGTGAAGGACTTTTGCCGGGGAAAGCGATTTCGAAAATCAAATGATCCGTATTTTAAGCTTCTTCGAGTTATCGGACAACAAGATTCGTCCATAGTTGACCTCAACAAACTTGCCAATCAGCATGAGGATGTCAAAGGTTCGATTAATAACATTAAGGAGCGACGTCTTGACATTTTGTTGGAGACTAAAGAATCATTAGTTAGATACTTTTATTATAACAGTGATACAAAAAATTTCGCCATCGAAGATCCCGCACTATTTTATTACATAAAGCACTTAAATTGGGAGAAATTAAGAGATGATTGTGGCTTCAATGATGGAGAACGAAATTACGAATTTGAGATTGCTATCTCCTTCGCTGGGGAAAACCGTGAACTTGCAAGAAAATTCACTGAAAAACTAGAGATTTTTGATGTAAGCGTGTTTTTTGATGAATTATACGAATCTAATCTATTAGGAAAGGCTTTAACGAAGCAATTTACTAGAATATTTAATGAAGGAAGCAAGTTTGTATTATGCCTGTTAGACCATCATCATCATGAAAAAATATGGCCAACATTCGAGAGAGAAACTTTCCGCGTACGCGTTCAAGAAGAAGCTATCATACCTACTTATCTTGACAATACTAAGTTTCTTGGAATTCCAGAAGATTTGTATGGTTTTGATATGAAAAATGGATATTCTGAAGATGATATAGATAACGCGGTTATTAAATTGGTAGAAAGAATTAGTTGAAAGTTTTCAGCGGTGTGACACCAGCTAGTCCTTTTTCAATCATTTATTTCTTCCACTTCCCCAGAGATGTGATTGATGTGCAGAACACCAAGCAAGGAACTATTATTCGGTTCCAAAACCTCTCCAATCGTAGCTGTATTTCTCTCTTTTCCCCCACCGGATAAATTCCGTATTTTTAGATACTCATTCCAACACCGCGTTTATGCTCAAACCATTCGAATTTCAGTTCCGGTTAAGGGATCATTTCAAAAAGCAGGAAAAAACCTGGAAATGGTTCTCGGAAGTAAAAGTTAAGAACGAACAAAGCGAGGAGTTCAAAGCCGAGCTTTTACAAAACACCTATCGCCTCGACCCTATCTCCGAAGCCGGCATTTATACATTGCTGGAGGAAGCCAAAACAAAGCTGGGCATCATCATCCCGGTCACCATCTATCAGTCGCAATCTTCACAGGCAAGCAACGCGGGGATCATCTTCATCGGGAACGAAGCGCACCTTGTGCTTTCAGGCCCTGTCATAAAATTACTCGAAGAAAAGGAATTGCTGGCGCTGATCGCGCACGAGCTCTCGCATGTGCTGCTGTATACAATTGATAATGGCGATTTTGAGGTGACCAGCAGGATCATCACAGCGATCGGCAACGATCACCGCAGCGAAGAAGCATTCATGGAAACGTCAAGGCTGTTCAGTCTTTTCACTGAATTATACTGCGACATCGGGGCTTACCAGGTTTGCGGAAGCATGGATACGGTGATCTCGACGCTTGTGAAAATTGAAACAGGCCTTGATAAGATCTCCGCGGAAAATTACCTGAAACAGGCGGATGAGATCCTGGAAAAAATTGAAAAAGGCTCGCTTGGCGACTCGCATCCCGAATCATTTATCCGCGCAAAATGCATTGCCCTCTACGCTGAAAAAGGCGCGGAATCAGTAAAAGAAGTAAGCGCCCTTATTCTTGGGAAACAAGGTATTTTCAGCCTGAATATTTTTTCAAGGGATGAGATCTATGAAACAACACGCGAGCTGATCCACCTTATCATGAAGCCTAAATGGATGCAGAGCGAGCACAACAAAGCGCATTACAGGCAGTATTTCAGGGACTTCAAAACCGACAGCAATGCCATGCTCACACCTGAGCTGAAAGCCAAGCTGGTCAGCGGCAATAATTCGCTGAAAGATTATTACGCGTATGTTATGCTTGATTTTGCGCTGAGCGATACAGAGATCAGTGAACCCGCTTCCGGCCTTGTGCTCGACCTTGCAGAGCAGATGGAGCTACAGGAGCCGCTTGCAAAGGTCTTCAAAAAGGAGCTAAACCTGAGCGATAAGAAATTCAACGAGTACTCAAGAAATGCAGCAACAGCCTTAAATAATATCCTGGAATCGGAGCAGGAAAAATCATATTGATATGCTTACAATAAAAGAAACGGAATTTTACAGCTTCCTCAGCGAAGGGATCGGCAAGGGCGGGTTTACCAATGATGATGTGGTTGCTGTTATAATGCCATTGCTGGAAGAAGTGCATTCATTTCATCTTTCGGGAAAGGTGGCCCCGCTGGATAAGCTCAGCTCGATACTTGTAACAAACGAAAAGCTCGATATTGATGAGTCGCTTGCGGGAAGCCCCTGCAATAACGTTGACAAGGTAACAGCCATCCTGCCAAAGAAAAATGAGGTGTTCGAGATCAGCGGCCACCTGAAGCAATCGACAGAGATCGGCGAATACAATTCCACCGAAGTAAAGAACCGCGAGATACAATCTGATGCGAATGCGGACATCCTGATGCCGGTGTACCTGCCCAATTATAAATGCTACGAGGTGTCGCTCGGCCATCACGATGCTGCTACCGACATTTACATCCTGGGGATGATCCTCGCGAGCCTAGCGCTGGGGCTTGACTTCACGCAGGAAGATGACCTTGCAGGCTTCGCGGAGAACAGGGGAAGCATGATCTTCCTGAATCACAAGATCCATCCTTCGATCGCGAACATCATTTTCGGGATGACCGAGCTCGACCGCCGCAAACGCTGGAAAGACCTTGGCGAGATCATCGATAATTTAAAGAACTACCGCGATTACAACCCGGAAACCGAGCACGACCTTGCCACTATCGCCAATGCAAAGAACAAGGACAAAAGCAACAGGCAGCACTACATCCAGGGCAAGCTGCGCAACAGGCTGTTCGACATCAGCCGCCGCAACAGGCTCTTGTATTTCAAGCCCAATCTTAAATTTTTAAATCTTTCCGTGTCTTCCGTTCCTGCGGTCCTTAATTACAAAAACATCGATCCTGAATCGTTGTTCTTCTGGAACAGGGATGTTTCCGAAAAGGTGATAAAAGGAAAAGACATTTCCCTTTCGAAATACATCCGCTTTGAAGACAATCCTTACATCGCGCCTTCCCTCGACAAGATCAGGCTGGAAGCGAACAGGGATGTGAATGAATATGGCTTCAGCCAGCTTAAGCTTGTGATCAGCTTCCTCAACTGGTACAATACAAAGGAGCAAACAACCGAAAAGATCTGCTCACCGCTCATACTTGTACCGGTAAACCTCGTTAAGAAAAAAGGCGTGAAAGACCAGTACATCCTGGAAATTGTGGACAATGAAGCGGAAATAAACCCGGTGCTTTCATTCATGCTGAAAGACCTGTACGACATCCGCCTGCCGGAAAGCATACAGCTTTCGGAGAGCAGCCTCGATGAGCTTTTCCGGAATTTAAAGACACAGATAGAAAAGGCGCGCTCGGGGATCGTGCTCGAAATGATCAACAAACCAAAGATCAAGCTGATCCATGCGCAGGCCAGGCAAACGCTGTCGCAATACAAAAGAAGGGTGAACAGGAACAGGAAAGTACAAACCTTTCACAACCTTGATTATTCGTACAATGCAGATAATTTCCAGCCTTTAGGCCTGCAGCTTTTCCGCAATTATGTGAAGCCGGAGCATTCCTCGCTCGAGTTCCTTATCAACAGCGACATAAAAGCGAATCCCTCCTACTTCAGCGACAGCAGCATGTCGGAAACAACCCGCGAACTGTACCAGCTCGATGGGGGAAATACAAATCCTTTCAAATGGGAGTTCGATACCTGCAACATGGTGCTGGGGAATTTCAATTATAAAAAGATGTCGCTGGTGCGCGATTACAATTCCATCATCGACGAGAACATTCAAAGCAGCGTGTTCGAATCGCTGTTCAGCAGCCTTCCGAAAAAGGCCCGGCCGGAACAGGAAACGGAAAGCAGGATCGAAGAGCAGTTCAATGTGATCCAGTCGGACCCGACACAAAACAAGTCAGTAATATATTCCCGCAAAGGGGAAAGCTATATCATCCAGGGCCCTCCGGGCACAGGGAAATCGCAGACCATTTCCAACCTTATTGCAGATTATGTGGCAAGAGGAAAAAAAGTGCTGTTCGTTTGTGAGAAAAGGGCCGCTATCGATGTGGTGTATTACAGGCTGAAGCAGCAGCAGCTCGATCAGCTGTGCTGTCTCATACACGATTCCCAAACCGACAAGAAAGAGTTCATCCAGAACCTGAAAGCTACCTTCGGAACATTTACAACGAAGCCGCTTTCCGCAAAGGAAGCAGAAAAGGAACGGAACGCTATCGTTGCGCAGATCAATTCGGAGCTCAGCGTCATCAAAGAATTTCACTCCTCCATGCAGCATTACCTTGATCATGCGCAGCTGAAAATAAGGGAGCTGATGGAAGTGTTGATCCAGAGTAAGCAGCATATTCCGGAAGGCAAAGAAATACCGGGAAGCATTGGCTATAAAGACTGGCTTGCCTACGGCGGGCTGATTCAGAAGATCTCCCGGACAAGCAACGAGCTGGAGGGAAGCCCTTTTTATTCGAAACATCCATTCAGGTACTTGGGTGAAAAAGCGATCTATAACGAGAAGCCGGGAACTGAGCTGAAGGCAGAGCTTATAAGATCGATGGAGCTGGTCGGCGAGATCGCTGAGAGGCTTGAAATGGCCGACGTTCCGGAATCATGCATAGGCAGCATTACAGCGCTCCGGGAATTCCTGGAACAGGTGGAAATGCTTCTTCCGTTCAAAGAGCAGGACCGGGCCGGGCTGCTTACCGTCAACAGCGAACTTCATAAAAAGCTTTCCGATGCAGTGACCAACCTCGAAACGATGCATGCGAAAGTGGAAGAAGCCGCAGGAAAGAATAAGTTCTGGCTTCAGAAGTTTTCGGAGACCGATGCGGAAAATGCGCTTGAGATCGTGCAAAAACATGAAAGATCATTTTTCTCATTCTTCAATTCCAGCTTCAGGAAGATCAAAAAAGCGATCCATCAATCCTATAATTTTTCCATGCACCAGGTAAAGCCGCCGCTCACACAGGTGGTTTCCAACCTCAAGGCGGAATACGATGTGCGCAATAGCTTCAATAAAGAAAAGCAAAGCACGGAGCAGTTCTTCAGGCTGGGCGATCTGTTCAGCCTTGCTAAAAAGCTGAAAGAGATAGAACCGAGATCAGGCACGCCGGCCTTTGCCTATGTGAAGAATGAAGAAACCGGCCTTGGCAAGCTAAAAGACCTTGCGGAGATCAGGATCCTCTTCGGCCAGCTGGATGCTTCCCTGCAGGAAAACCTGCGTGATACTTCCCGCCAAACACTGGAAAGCCTTTCTGAGATCATGCAGGCGATCATCGCGCGCACAAAGGACCTTTCCGCCTTTGCACCGCTGATGCGCGAACTGAATAGCGCAGATGCCGCGCTGAAGCAGATCGTGCTGGAGGAAAACCTGCTTCCCTCGCAGGTTAAAGGGCTTCTTGCAAAAGCGAGCATTGATAAGTTCTACAGCACAAACCGCGATGCCCGGAAGATCGAAGGAGAAAAGATCCTGCACCAGGTAGCAAAGATCAAAAAGCTCTACCAAAAATTCTTAGCTGTCAACTCGGGATACATCATTGCGAAACAGCAGGAGCGCTTTAATAAGCTGATCCAGAAATCGGAAATGTCGATGGCAGGGAAAAGCAACCAGGAAAAAGAAGAAAAAAGATCACTGGTGGAAGGAAGAAAGATCCTTGACAATGAATTCGGGAAAAGCATGCGGTATAAATCGATCCGCGAAATGGCAACCTCCGAATCGGGACAGATCATCCGCGAGCTAAAACCTGTGTGGCTGATGAGCCCACTCAGCGTTTCGGATACGCTTCCGCTGCGCACCGATTATTTCGATGTGGTGATCTTTGATGAGGCCAGCCAGATCACGCTTGAAGAAGGTGTGCCGCCGGTTTACCGCGCCTCGCAGATCATCATCGTGGGTGACGAGATGCAGATGCCGCCGAGCAATTATTTCAGCAGCTCCTCCTCCGACCCCGACGATCTTTGGGAAGAGGACGATGAAGATTCGAAGCTGCTTTCACTCGATGCCGACAGCTTCCTCACGCAGGGCGCACGAAAATTTCCTTCTGTAATGCTTGGCTGGCACTACCGCAGCAGGCATGAATCGCTGATCGGCTTTTCCAATGCATCTTTCTATAAAAATGAATTGCTCACGATCCCGGATAATCTAGACAATCAGAATGAGCTGAACGAAATAACAGCAGAAAATAAAAACGATGCTGTAACCAATGCGGCTGCATTGCTCGAACGCCCCATCAGCTATCATTTTCTGAAGCATGGCGTTTATGAGAGCCGCAGCAACATTGCCGAAGCGGAGTATATCGCGGAGATGATCCGCACATTGCTCCTGCAGAAAAAAGGGCTAAGCATCGGCGTGGTTGCCTTCTCCATGGAACAGCAGGGAGAGATCGAAAGCGCGGTGACGAACCTTGCCAGGGAGGACAAGGAATTTGAAAAGGCGATAGAGGAAGAATACAAGCGCATGGAAGACAACCAGTTTGTGGGGATCTTCTTTAAAAATTTAGAGAATGTGCAGGGCGACGAGCGCGATATCATTATCATGAGCACCTGCTACGGGTACGACCCTAAAGGCAAGATGATCATGAACTTCGGGCCGATCAACAGGCGCGGCGGCGAAAAAAGGCTGAACGTTATTTTTTCACGCGCGAAAAAAAGGATGTGCGTAGTAAGCTCCATTAAGTATACCGACATTAAAAATGAATACAATGAAGGCGCGAACTACTTCCGGAAATATTTGCAGTATGCGGAACATGCAAGCAAAGGCAATATGGAAATGGCGAACCTGGTGCTTCAATCCGTGATTGCGGAGGAAAAGAAAATAAAGCAGGAGCTATACAATACGGTGGTGATCGGCCAGCTGGTGAAAATGCTGGAAGATAACGGCTACAGCACCACAAAGCTGATCGGGCAATCGTATTTCAAATGCCATATCGGGGTCAAAAGATCAGCCTCCGATACTTCCTATACTGCGGGCATTCTCGTGGACGACATGTTTCATTATTCGAACAGCGACCTTCTTGAGCAATACCTGTTCAAGCCGGAGATCCTTCGCTCCAGCGGATGGAAAGTGATGCAGGTGTACTCAAAGGATTGGTACGATGACCCGGATAAATTAACAAAGCGCATCCTTGGCTTTATTGAAAGCGATGCGCTTGCTGAACCAAGGGATGAAGCCCCGGAAGAGGAAACGGGATTTACTGAAGAACAACCAAATGATGAAACATTTCCGGAGTCTCCCGCAGAAGAAGCAGGAGATGATAATTCCCTGAGCACCGGCGCTGTTCGCCTGCTCAACAGTGAGAACAACAGCAACAAGTTCTGGGAGATCCATGCAGAAGAAAATAATTTAGTGATCCGCTATGGCAAAGCCGGTACGAAAGGGCAAAGGATCATCAAATCATTCGATACAAAAGCAATGGCGGAAAATGAAATGCAGAAGCTGATCAGGCAGAAGCTTGCCAAAGGATATAAAGCCAGCGAAGGCTGACATTGAATACGATGTCAACACCTCAGCTGTTCACGCGATGATCTTTTCCATTTTTATATTCGCCCGCTCATAATGTCCGGCCTCAAGCGGTATCTCATAAAACCCGTACTTTTCATACAGGTGGATCGCGGGGCCCAGCTGGCGGTTGGAGTACAGCACAAGCTTTTTAATATCATGCCGCTTTGCAAAGCCGATGCAATGTTCCATTAATATTTTGCCGAGCTTCAATCCCTGGTACTTTTCAGTCACCGCCATCTTTGCAAGCTCGAATGTTCCTTCATTTATTTTCAGCAGGGCTATCACACCCACTATCTCATCGTTGTAAGCGGCATAAAAAATAAAGCCGCCTTTATCAATGATCTGCCCTTTCGGATCTGCCAGCGAGATCACGTCATTCGGCTCCACCTTAAAATATTTCTGCAGCCATTCATAATTAAGGATGCGGATGTGTTCTTTCAGCTCCTCCCTGTATTCGATGATATTTACCATATATTATGCGCTTTGTGCAGCGTTCCGAAAATTACTAAACATTTATTCTTTCAACAAAAACGCCCTGTTCAAAAGAACAAGGCGTTTTTTTAAAATATACTTACTTATCTTTTAATTATTAAAGATGTGGACAAATCCATATTTCGGCTCCTTCAGCTCCGGCCCGTCGAGTATAAAATAATACACGCCATCCGAATGTCCGCCGCCGTTCCAGTCGTTATGATAATCGGAGCTGCTGTAGATCTTGCTGCCCCAGCGGTTGTAAACGGTTAAGGCCGTGTTCGGGAAATACTCGATGTTCCTGAATGCAAGGTAATCGTTCTTGCCATCATTGTTCGGCGTAAACACATTCGGCACCTCCAGCTCGGAGATGATCACGTAATCATGCTGGATGGTATCCCAGCAGCCGTTGTTCGACTGAACAGCCAGCGTTACATGATAGATCCCGTTTGCAGGGAAGATGTGCGAAGGATTCTGCAGCGGTGAAAAGCTTGTTGCGCTGTCGCCGAAGTTCCAGTACCAGCTTACGATGCTTCCCGGCGTAACCTGCGACTGGTCCATGAACTGCGTCACTGTTCCAAGGAACGCGGAGCCTGACGGAGAGCTGGAGAACGCCGCAATTGGCTGTCCGTACTGCGTTACAGTTACCGTATCTGCCGTGGAGCAGCCGTTCGAATAGTTCACGGTAACAATGTAGGTGCCGTTCGAATTTACATTGATCGAAGAGCTTGTTTCCGTAGTAGACCATGTATAGCTCGCTCCGGAAGGCAGGTTCAGGTTTGCAACCAACGAGGTGCTGTCGCCCGGACAAAAGTTAAGGTTCCCGGTTATGTTCACCAGTGGATTTGCGTTCACCACCGTTACGGGAGGCGATGTGGCAGTACATCCGTTTTGCGTTACGGTAACAGTGTAGGTTCCGCTGTTGGTTGTTACGGAATCGCCGGTGCTTGCATCCGACCAGGTAATGCCTGTGTACAGGGAAGCCGAATCAAGATAAATAGTGGTGGAATTGCTGCTGCAGGTGAACAATGGCCCCGCGATAGCCGGTGTTGGTGCAGGATTCGGAGCAGGCACATTGAGTGTTGTATCCATCGAGCAGCCGTTTGCATAGCTCAGCGTTACTGTTACAGGCCCGCCTGAACTGATGTACGAAGAAGCGGTGTTATCGCCGTTCGACCATGAATAGCTTGCGCCGGCAGCAGGTGTGCCCGATGCGGTAAGCAGGATGCTGTCGTTAGAGCAGAACGGAACTACACCGCCGGCCGTAAGTGAATAATTGAAGGGGAACACCGAGAATGGCGCCGATGTGATCGTACATCCGTTGATATCCACACAGGTAACCGTGTACGGGCCGGTGGTTCCGACCGTGATGGAATCGTTGGTGCTTCCGGTAGACCAGTTATAGCTTACATAAGGGACCGTGGTAGTAAGCGTTGCCGAATCGCCGTTACAGAAAGCGGTTATTCCCGTGATCACAGGAGGTACCGGCGCAGTAACGGTTACAGGCGCCGAAGTAGCTGTACAGCCATTCGTATCTGTAACTGTAAGCGTGTATGTTCCGAGCCCTACGTTGATCGAATCGTTGGTGCTCGCATTCGACCATACATAAGAGGTGTAGATCAGCGAATCGGAATAAAGGTTTGTAGAACCGCCGCAGGCATACGCGTAACCGGCGATCACCGGTGTTGGCAATGGATTCACGACCACATCCACAGAGTTTGTTTTATAGCATCCGTTCTCCACAGAGGTCACCCAATAGTGGCCGGATGAATCAACAGAGATGGAAGTGGCGGTAGAGCCGGTGCTCCAGAAATAAGAATCGAACGTAGTTGGGGAAACGCTCAGCGTGGATGTGCTTCCCTGGCAAAATTCGGTTGTGCCCGAAACGACAGGATTAAAAGCGAAGAGCCCTGTTGTATCCACAAATACATTCACGTTTACCACGGTGGTTCCAACAGGAGTTCCATCATCGGTTGCCGTAAAGGTGATGATGTTGTTTCCGGCATTGGCAGCACTTGCAATGATCTGCACCTGTCCGTTAGCCGAGTTGCCCGGCGTGTTGGAAATGATGGTAGCGCCGGGAGTTGAGTTCAGGTTGATGTTCAGCGTTGTGTTCTGCCCGATCTCCGGTGCAAGGAACAAGCCGTTCAAGATCAGCGTATCGCCGGAGGCACAGATGCGGATCGTATCGCAATTGTTGAGCCCGCTCGCGATCGGCGCAATGTTGGTGCTTCCGCAGGAATTGAAATAAAGCGACTGGTAATCGAGCCAGCTTACGCCGTCATTGGCTCCGTAACCGCCGTCATAGGTAATTCCCGGCTGGTCAAAGCGCCCCATCTGAATGTAATTCACACCATCTCCTTTGTTGATCCCCACGGTTGAAGGAACACCGCCAAAGCCGCCAACACCGCTGGATGCATCGCCTGTTGTCCATTGCATATCGCCATAGCAGAACGCAATGTTGTTTCCCGAAGGAAGGATCGGGTCGGTACCATCGGTGATAATGAGCTGGAAGGTATTCACCTTATCGGTGTACATGCTGTAATATCCTACGGCTTCCCAGTTCACATACAGAGCGGTTGGCGTGATCTTGTATTTCACAACGCCTGTTCCGCGCGTATCCACATCGCCCCAGAAAGGCGCCACCATAATATAGGAAGGATCGGGAAAGGGATTGGAAGAAAAAGTAGAGTAAGCTGTACCGAAAGAGATATTACCGTTATTGTTGATGTACAGGTTGGTATAATTTGTTCCGTATAAGCAGAAGTTGAAAGGGATATTTATCAGGCCCGAGCTGCCGTCGTCGTTAGGCGCCATGGCCACCGTGTACGTAGCATCCGGTGTGATATAGCAGCTGCAGGCCGGGCCAGAGCTCGGCATTTTATGCACCTCACCAAGCTTCTTCAGATCTTCCAGCGAAGGAGCGAATGATCTTGGGCTGGTAAGCTTCACTCCGGGGGTAAGCTGTCCGCTCTTTTTCATCTGCTCGTATTCCTTGCTGTCTACCACAACGGATTTTGTTGTTTGCGCAATGCCGGAAAAAATAATTGTCCCGGTAAGAACGAATGATAAAATGTGTTTTTTCATTTCCTTAAAATTGTATTAAAATGTTCCTTTTTGGATGCAGGCTCAAATGTAAAAAATAATGCCCTCTGCAAAGCATATAAAGTAGACCCATTTTTAGCTTTCGGGGTTGCATCCTGCGAAAAAAACCTTTTCAACAGGAGGAGTTTCGGGCTTCCCCCGCTTATCTTTTCGTTAGAAAGCCTATCTTTGCGCCCTTATTTATGGGTGCCCTACTTTCGACCGACTATATAAAAAGCTATAAAGCCACTTTTTCCCTCGCTTATCCCGTGGTAATGAGCCAGCTCGGCCATATCATGGTGGGCGTGGTGGATACGGCCATGGTTGGGCAGATCGGCACCGTGCAGCAGGCGGCAGTGGCCCTTTCCAACAGCCTTTACACGCTGGTGCTGGTATTCGGACTGGGCGTATCGTATGGCATCACTCCTCTTGTGGCGGCGGCCGACAGCTCCAAGGACATCCGCCAGAGCGCCGACCTGCTGAAGCACGGAATGGTGATCAATACCGTGCTTGGGATCCTGCTGTTCCTGCTTTTGTTCCTGCTCTCACCGGTGCTCAACCTCTTTAACCAGAAGCAGGAAGTTGTTGAGCTCGCCATTCCCTTCCTCAATGTGATGATGCTTGGGATGATCCCATTGTGCATCTTTTCGGGCTTCAAGCAGTTTACGGAGGGGCTTTCCTTTACAGGGATCGCCATGCTGATCACCATCGGCTCCAACCTGCTGAACATTTTGCTGAACTACCTGATGATCTTCGGGCACTGGGGCTTTCCCGAAATGGGGCTGATGGGCTCCTGCTGGGCAAGCTTCATTGCAAGGGTGGTGATGGCCATTGCCATGTTTGCGTATGTGTATTATAACCCGCAATTCAAAAAATACCGTCCGGGATTCTCATTCCGCAACCTTTCGAAGGAGCTCACAAAAAAGATCCTGTCCATCGGGGTGCCTTCCGGGCTTCAATGGGTGTTTGAAGTGGGTGCCTTTGCATTTGCCGTGATCATGATCGGCTGGATCAGCCCGAAAGCGCAGGCTGCGCACCAGGTGGCCCTGAGCCTTGCCGCCACCACGTACATGATGGCAAGCGGGCTTTCTGCCGCAGCTTCGGTGCGCGTGGGCAACCAGGCAGGGCTGCATTACCGCGAGGGTGTGCGCACGGCTGGATTCAGCGCATTCATCATGGTGCTGCTGTTCATGGGATGCTGCGCCATCGGCTTTGTCCTTTTCAGGAATTATCTCCCTGCGTTTTTTACCAACGACCCTGAGGTGATCTCCATTGCCTCTTCCCTGCTGGTGATCGCGGCATTCTTCCAGCTGAGCGACGGCGTGCAGGTTGTAGGGCTCGGTGCCCTGCGGGGCGTAAAAGATGTTAAGCTGCCTACCGTGATCACGCTGATCGCCTATTGGGTGATCGGCTTACCGATGAGCTACGTATTCGCCTTTAAAATGGGGCTTGGCGCAAACGGCGTATGGTACGGGCTTTCGCTCGGACTGCTGATAGCGGCGGTATGCTTGTTCCTGCGCTTTAATTATGTGAGCAAGCGGATCTGATCGCTTATAATTTCTTTTCTCTCCATCTCCCGGTTTTCTCCTGCAGCTGTGATTTTAAATATGATGTCACAAAAGTGAAAAAGTGTCCAGAGAAACCTCCTCAGGGTTTTCCAGCTTTGCATAGTATTAACCTAAAAAATTTCTGCTATGCCAAACACAAACTGGAAGCCTATTGTGGGCTTAAGCTTTACTCCTGACGAATTTGATAATTATTGTCATTCGCTGCAATGGAATGCGTGGCGCCCCTCGTTCATTGCATTGCACAACACGGGCAGCCCGAGCCTTGCCGACCGGCCCAATGGCCTTACGCCTCAGCACATTCAAAACCTTGTAGGCTATTACCGCGATCAGCAAAAATGGAGCGCAGGCCCTCACCTCTTTATTGATGATCATAAGATCTGGGTATTCACGCCCTTAACGATGTCCGGAGTGCATTCACCATCATGGAACAAGCTTGCGATCGGGATTGAGATGCTTGGCAATTATGAAACGGAAAGCTTTAATTCCGGCCGCGGATTACAGGTAAGGAAAAATGCAGTATCGGCAATGGCCTCCGTATCTGCAATCCTGGGACTGGACCCTTCTACCATCCGCCTTCACAAGGAAGATCCCAAGACAACACATGCCTGTCCCGGCAAAAATGTAAGCAAACAGGAAATGATCGCCGAAGTAAGCGCCATGATAGAAATGCGGCATGGAGGCGGACACGGGGTATAAAGATCATAGTCCACATTAAATTTACCTCATAAAAGCCCTTCGACATAAGCCGAAGGGCTTTTGTGTATGTGCTGGGATGTGTCTTTTTACCCACAAAAAAACCGTGATTTTACGGATTGACTTTCTTTTCTACATGAAATAGTTTTGTTTCATACAGAACCATAATCTCATTTATCGACTTCGCAAATCCAACGAACATGAAAACACTGCTAAATTTCAGAAGTAACACCTGCATCCTGTTAATAATCCTTTTTGCCCAGATAAATGCTAGGGCGACGGAGGGCAACACATGCTGTACCACAGCTGACCCCGGCCGCATCCCAATTATCTCCGTATCTGGCTTCTTCGGCGCCCGAACAACATTTAGCGTTGGAGACAATATTGTAATCACATTAAATACTTTTGATTCCCTACTCCTTCAAAATAAAGAGGAACTGTATTTGTGGATTGATGGGATATGCTATCCGAAATTAAAATTAAACCACATGGATGTACTTTGTCACAAGCTTTACGTTAAGTTGGATAGGGACAGCGCCATAGATTCCCCATGGAATACTTTATACTCGTATGAGTATTATTTCAAATTTAAAAAGACCGTTACAATATCTGTTGGGACGAAGGAGAAGATCTTATCCGGTTGCGCAGAAATTGATATAAAAACTACCGAGTCGTGGATGATAGAGATCGGTTGCGCCCTTATTCTTGGCCTACTTGTACTTGTATTCCAGATGTCTAAAAAGCTATTGAAAGGAGGAGTCCCACCAATTCTGAACCAGGATTATGTACTGCTGTATAAGAAGAAAAAAGATCATGAGCCACTTGCAACAAATGAGATTTACTTTTCTGACCTTCCTTACAGTTTAAGCAGGGCACAGCTGTTATTCTGGAACCTGGTCGTTGTTATATCAATAATATACATCTGGATGTTCACCGACGAGCTCGTTTCTCCCACAGGGACGGTATTGATCATAATCGGAATCAGCGGGGGCACCAATCTTATTGGGAAGATCATCGATAATGATAAGGTACGGAGGCAATCCGATCAGTCAACTACCTCCCAGGTTCCTGTAACTGCGGCGGACTTCTATACTAAAGGCTATCAATCAAGAGGTTTCTTAACAGACATACTATCAGATGAGAACGGGATCAGCATTCACCGGTTCCAGTTAGTGATGTTCACAATTGTATTCGGCATCTATTTCCTCTGGTATATGATCTACAACCTGGCAATGCCCCAATTTAACGACACCTTGCTTTTGCTAATGGGTATCAGCAGCACTACTTATGCGGGTGTAAAGATCACTGAAAAGTAAATGTCACAGGAGCATTGATTGCTCTTCACAGATTCTCTATAATGAAAAATCCTTAGCTCCTTCGTTAAGAAAGAGCTAAGGATTTTGTGCCGAACGCTATTTTTTTTACATCATTTCACTCAGCTCTAACCACCTCTGCCCTTTTGCATCAAGCTCAGCAATGATCTGTGAAATGCGCTGCGAACATTTCGCGATCTCGTTATGATCGCTGATGCCGCTGTTCAGTTTTTCAGAAAGCGCTTCCTTTTCTTTTTCAAGGGCTGCTATGTCTTTTTCCAATTGCTCGTATTCAAATTTTTCCTTGAAGCTCGGCTTCTTCTTATTGGCAGCAGGCTCAGGCTTTGCCACAACAGGCTCCGCTTTCTTCTCTTCCACTTTCTCAACAGGTGCATCGATCTGCGCCGCAGGCTTGTTCCTGTCTTCCCACTCTTTCTTATCACGATACTCGGTGTAGTTGCCGGGGAAATCGCGCACAACGCCGTTGCCTTCAAACACAAAAAGGTGATCCACCAGCTTGTCCATGAAATAACGGTCGTGCGTTACAATGAGTACGCAGCCCTGGAAGTTGGTGAGGAAATCCTCGAGCACGCTTAACGTAACAATATCAAGATCGTTCGTTGGCTCATCCAGGATCAGGAAGTTCGGGTTTTTGATCAGGATCGTCATTAAGAACAAACGCCTTCTTTCACCTCCGCTTAATTTGGAAACAAAGCCATACTGCACATCCGGCGGAAATAAGAATTTCGTGAGTAAACCCGAAGCGCTCAGCTTGGAGCCATCTGCCAGCGGAATATACTCTGCAATATCCTTCACCACTTCGATCACGCGCTTGTCTTCATTCAGTGTCATGCCTTCCTGCGAATAATAGCCGTACACAATCGTTTCACCTGTGGAGATCGTTCCTGCATCGGGCTGCTCCAGCTCCATGATCATATTCAGGAAGGTAGATTTTCCTGCGCCGTTCTTTCCAACTACGCCGATCTTCTCGCCTTTTTTGAATACATAAGAAAATCCGTTGATGATCGGTGTTGCGCCGAATGCCTTTTTAATGTTCACCATCTCGAGGATCTTTCCGCCGATCCGGTTCATCTTCACGCCCAGCTCCAGCTTCTCTTCTTTCTTCGCGCTGAATGCCTTATCCTTTGTTACCTCGAACTGGTCGACGCGGTATTTGGCTTTGGTGCCGCGTGCTTTCGGCATCTTGCGCACCCATTCCAGCTCGCGGGTATACAGGTTCTTCGCTTTGTCGATCTCGCTGCTTTCTATCGACTCGCGCTCCGCTTTCTTCTCCACGTAATACTGGAAGTTGCCTTTGTAGCTGTATAATTTTGTATTGTCTATTTCAATGATCTCCGTGCAAACGCTGTCGAGGAAATAACGGTCGTGTGTTACCAGCAAAAGTGTCAGGTCCTTGTTGATAAGGTAATTTTCCAGCCACTCGATCATTTCCACATCGAGGTGATTGGTAGGCTCATCGAGGATCAGCAGCTGCGGCTCATCGATCAGCACCTTCGCAAGCGCTACGCGTTTTTTCTGTCCGCCGGAAAGTACGCTGATCTGCTTGTCCAGGAACGCGATTTTCAGGCGCTGCAGAACTTCCTTCACCTTCGCATCCATCTGCCATGCGTCGAGGTCGTTCATCGCCTCGGTCGCCCTTTCAAGCCTGTCGGAAGTTTTATCGGTCATCTCCGCCTCAAATGCTTCCAGCGCAAATTCGTATTCCCTCACGGCGTTGAGCGCCGGGTTGTTTGTTTTATAAATGGCTTCCACCACGGTATCCTCTTCGTTGAAAACGGGGTTCTGGTTGAGGTAGGTAACGGTGATGTCCTTCCGGAAGGTAACGCTTCCCTCATCGGCGATCTCTTTCCCTGTGATGATCTTTAGCAGGGTTGATTTTCCTGCGCCGTTCTTCGCGATAAGCGCGATCCGCTGGCCCTGGTTGAGGCCGAAGCTAATTTTATCGAATAATTTTTTTGCGCCGTATGATTTCGAAACCGCTTCTACTGATAGATAATTCAATGTGATAATTGTTAATGGTTAATTGATCGCTTAGATGATCGGAGTGTCTCCGGTTTTTGCCCGGATCAACTCCCTCTCTTCCTTGATCAACCCTGTTTAAAGGGCCGCAAAGGTAGCGAAATTATTGCTTGGGAGCACCATCGTGAGGAAGATCGTCCTCCTTTTTCGGGACAATCGTATAGGTAATATGGACCGTATTTTCTTCGGGAAGCGTGATGTCGTGCTGCTGTTCACCGCTTACATCAATGAGCGCATTCTCTTCCTCGCTTCCAAAGTCGTATACGCGCGCAGCAGGGCCTTCCTTCCTGAAATTATAAGCGGTGATCAGCCCGGCAAGCGAGCCCAGCATGTGCGATTCCCAGGAAATACCGTCCCTGAGCGGCAAAATGCCCCATATAGTTCCGCCGTACAGGAACACCACAAACAGGGAAAGCGCGAGCAGCCGCGTATCCTTGCGGAACACCCCGCTGAAGAACAAAAAAGAAACAAAGCCATACAGGATGCCGCTTGCGCCGATGTGATAGGATTCGCGAGCAGCGGCCCATACCCAGATGCCTGTCATAAGGTACACCCAGAAAAATACCTGGAAGGCAATGGAGCGGTAAAAATAAAAGATGATGCTGCCGAGAACAAGCAGCGGAGCAGTATTGGAGATCAGGTGTTCGAAACTCGCATGAAGCAGCGGTGCGGCAATTACGCCAATGAGGCCGTGGATGGTGCGGGGGTAGATCCCGTACAGTGCAAGGCTATCATTGCTGAGCCATTCATACAGCTTGATCCCCCACAACAAAGCAAGGAACATGAATGGATAAAATAAGCTGATGAATAATTTCGATGTTTTATTTCTCATTCCGCCTGCAAATAGGTTTTTCCGGTGTCAATGTTTGTACCAAAAAAGGTTCGTGCCAGAAAGACATAGAGGAGAGATACTACGGGTGGGAACCGCCTATTTGTTAAAAATCTTTAAGTTTTAAAAAAAATTGCTTTCCAACCATATTTTTTTTACTTTTGAAAAGCAAATTGAATTTTCAAAATGAAAAGTTTCGCAAAAATTGTTTTCCTGGTTGTGTTCGCGCTCATCGCGAATGCGTCGAAATCATTGGCTGCTCCTGTGAAAGGGAAAGATACAGACAGTTCGGCAAGCCTGAAAAGCAACATCGCGATCTTTAAAATGATCACTTCCCCGGCGGCACCTGCTGCCACTACCGGCAAAAGCCTTAAAAAAGCGGGAAGCGTGGCACGCACATCCAATTCCCACACAGTAGCTCCCGTGAAGCCTGTGCCTGAAGGTTAAACTTCCATAATTCCATCTTACAGTTATAGTAACCGGCTTCGCATCAGAAGCCTCTCTGCTTTTTAATGTTCTCGTAGGCTTCCTGCACCTTTTGGAACTTCTCCTTGGCTGCATGCTGTACCTCATCACCCAATGCCGCTACCTTATCGGGATGAAACTTCACTGCCATTTTGCGGTATGCCTTTTTGATGTCCTCATCGGATGCATCCGGCTCCACTTCTAAAATCCTGTAATCGCTGTTGGTATCGCGGAAATACATTGCTTTCAGGGAATTGAAATCGGCGCTGTTCACCCCGAGGTATTCCGAGATCATTGAAACGGTCTCCAGCTCGGAAGGATGCACATGCCCGTCGGCCTTTGAGATGCCGAACAAATAATGAATAAGTTGCAGGCGCTCTGCATGCGGCATGTATTGCCTGATCTGAACGCACACTTCCCTCAGCGGGATCTCCTGCTTCAATATTTCCTTCAGCATAAGGATCTGCTCCTGTGCCTGCGCTTCTCCGAATTGCCGCACTAAGAATGACTTCACATAATCGAGCTCGCTTTTAAGAGTACGTCCGTCGCTTTTCATTACGGCAGCGGAGAGCACGAGAAGGCTTGCCGCAAAATCGCCGGCATGCGGGGCATTCATCCTTCCGGGATTGGGAATGCCGGAAGTTGTTTGCACGGTAATGCTTGCCGCATCGAACATGGAGCCCAGCGCAAAGCCAAGCACCGCGCCCAGCGGCCCTCCTAATGCCCAGCCGAGGCCGCTTCCCACCCATTTCCCGAACTTTAATTTTGCCATACCTTTTATTTAAGGCCGCGAAGTTAAGAATTTTAAAAACCTTAATTGTTATTCCATGCTTTTAAAGTAGCTTTGAACAAATCATAAAACATATCACATGAAAACAGATCTTTATACCAAAGGCGTACTCAGCGTGATCGCGGTGGCGCTGGTAGCGCTGGTGATCCAGAACATCAAACCGGTGAATGAGGCGCAGGCCGGTCCGGTGAACTTCAACAGCTTTGCCTCTGTTCCTATAAACGAGGACGGCTCCATTAATGTGCGAATGACGAGCGACATGGACGTGAACATCCATAGCATTGGCGGAAGCAGCGTGTATGGCGCCCTGCCGGTTAATTTAAAGGAAATAAGCGGCAGCTCGCTGAGCTCGAACGGAATTCCTGTGAATATAGAGGCTGTTGACGGGATGAATGTGTACAGCGCTATCCCGGTAAAGGAAGTGAAATAAATTCCGGATGTGTTCCTGTTAATCCATTAAACACGATACAACAGAAAAACAGGCTACCGCAGGATAAATAAATGAATTTTTAGGAAATTTATATTTTTGATTATCAATGTGTTACGAAATTAATTTTTCAAAAATCTTACTAATCTGTACGGACTAACGATTAATTTTACTAATATTGCCACACAAACCAATAAAACTTATAAAAAAAATGAAAAAAGTATTATTTATCGCAGCAGTTGCTGTTGCTTCTTTAGCATCTTGCAAAAAAGACAGAGTTTGTACTTGTACAACTACTCAAACAGTTACATCTGGTGGTTCTACATCTACAACAACTGGAACTAGCATGGTAACTTACACAAAAGCTAAAAAAGGTGATGCACGTGCAGCTTGCTTGAGCTCAACTTCTACTGACAGCGGTACAGGTTGGACAGCTACAACAACTAGCGATTGCTCTATCAAATAATCATTTTTGATTATAAAAAAAACGCCTTTCAAATGAAAGGCGTTTTTTTTGTGCTTTATTTTCCGATCACCACTTGCCGCCGGCGCCACCACCGCTAAACCCACCGCCGCCGAAACCACCAAAGCCTCCGCCACCGAAGCCGCCTGACGAGCCGCCTCCGAAGCCACGTCCGCCAAGCATAGAGCCTAACAGGAACCCTGAGCCCATGCTCAATCCGCCACGGCCTCCGCGGCCGCCCCTGCCACCGCGCCTGATGCTGATTATTATAAAAACAACAGCAATGATGAGCCAGATCGCCATGTTGCCTTTGTTCCGGCTTCCTCCTTTATGCTTAGCTCCGTAATCGCCGGAATTGTATTCTCCCTTTGCGAGAGCCATCAGCGTAGTTGTTGTTTTATCAAGCGCCCCGTAATAATCTCCCGATTTCAGTCCCGGAAGAAGTTCATTCTCCTCGATCTGGCGGCAGGTAATGTCCGGTATGGCTCCTTCCAATCCGGAGCCGGGAGCAATGTAATAATCGCGCTGGCCCTGTCCGCCCCCGGTTGTAATAAGTATCACGATCCCATTGTCGAACTTATCCTGGCCTACTCTCCATTTTTGTCCGAGCCGCGTTGCATAGTCCCAGGCATCCATCCCATTGGTATTATCAACCACAACAATAACAATGTGATTGGAGGTTTCGTTGGCGAATGCCTGCAGCTTTGATTCGAGGCGCGACTGTTCCGCAGCGCTCAGGAAGCCTGAAGAGGAGAGGTCATTGACCAGCCTGGGCGGATTCGGGGCATCGGGAATGCCTCCTGTTTGTGCAACAGCGGAAAACAGGGAAAATAAAAAGATGCTGATCAGCGAAAAGTATTTTTTGAACATGCCGGTTCCGTTTTAATTTTTGGGATCATTCCCGAAGCTTACTTCATTGTTAAGTTCATTTGTATCATCCGACTCCAGGGGAAAATGCGATTTCAGCTTTTCACCGGCCATCACAATGCCTGTGTTGAGCCCTTCCGTAAACTCATTCTTTTTAAAATGTGCCAGCATGGTATCACGGATGTTGTCCCAGAAGCCGGCAGGCACCTTTTCATTGATCCCTTTATCACCAATGATCGCGAACTGCTGATCATCTACAGCAAGATAAAAAAGAACGCCATTCCGGAGCTTTGTCTTATCCATCTTCAGATCGCTGAAAACAGCGGCCGCCTGGACGAGCACATCCCCCTTGCATTTATCATCAATGTGCACCCGGATCTCCCCTGAGGTGTTCAGCTCTGCAGCTGCAATAGCGTTCATAATGGATTCCTGCTGCTCTTTTGAAAAAAATTTTTTTGCGCTCATTGAATAAGGGATGAAATGAGTTGGATAATAACATTCAGGACCCGTAAATGCAGGGTCCTGAATGTGTATGGATGTTGTTTTTCCTTTGAAAGGGAAATTGAACAGATCCTGTTTAAAATTCTACTTTAGGAGCCTTCTCCGCTCCTGCCGCGGCCTGGAAGGATTCTTTCACAGGGAACCGGGTCTTGTTTAAGAGCATCTCGTTCAGGAAGCCTGTAATATGCTCGTTATACACCTTCACAGCTTCGTTGTACTGATCGCGGGCATAATTGATCCTGTTCTCGGTACCTTCGAGCTGGGTTTGCAGTTCCTGGAAGTTTTCCGTAGAACGGATCTGGGGATATGCTTCAAATGCAAGATTGATAGCAGTGTTTATTTTTTTACCCATGACCTCCATATCTTCAGGTGTTTTTGCATTCACAATGCCCGCCCTTGCCTGGGTCACCTGCGTGAGGATCTCCTTTTCATTGGCGGCAGCGCCTTTCACTGTGGCTACTAATTGAGGAACGAGGTCAGCGCGCCTCTGGTAGCTTGACTGCACCTTCCCCCAGGCTTCCTCCACCTGCTTCTGATACCTGTTCGCTTCATTGTAATTGCTTCTGTACTTCATAAAGATGATAATTGCCAGCAGAAGCAGACCGCCAATAATAAGTGTACCCTTTTTCATTTTGTTTGTTTTTGGTTTTGGTTAAAGTATGACCATCCGGTCAAAGCACATACCACATCTGCAGTAATGACAGGCTGACGAATTTTGTCAGCACACATGCTGCCCTCTTAGTCGATCAACTCCACGCTGCGCCTGATAAAGCGGGTGAGCTCCTCGCCTTTGAGCAGCCCCTGCGAAAGCATTGCCAAATCAGCAGTCTGCTTTGTCAGCTCCTTTTTCCTCGACTCGTCGGCCTCGTTCAGGATCTTGCTGATCAGCGGATGGTTGCTGTTCACCACGAGGTTGTACATGTCAGGCATGGAACCATAAAAATTCATACCGCCGCCTCCCATTGCGCTCATGTCCTTCATACGGCGCATGAACTCGGGCTTGGTGATGAGCATCGGCGCATCTTTCTCGCTGAGGCTTTCAAACACTACGGTAAATTTTTCTTTCGGCACCACCGATTCAACTACCGGCTTCAATGTGTTCTGTTCCTCTTCCGATAATTTAGACGGCTGCGTTTCTTCTTTTTTGATCAGCTTGTCGATGGTATCGGCATCAACACGTACAAAGGAAGTGTTCTCCAATTTGGATTCCAGCTGGTTAATGTAATGCGAATCGATCGGGCTGTCGAACACCAACACATCGTAGCCGCGCTCTTTTGCGGTTTCAATGAAGCTGTGCTGCTCTTCGGTATTAGTGGTGTACAGGTAGATCACACGCTTGTCCTTATCGGTTTGCAGGGCCTTCGCCTTTTCCGCATATTCTTCCAGCGTGAAGAACTTGCCTTCCGCATTCTTGAGCAGGGCAAATTTCTGCGCCTTATCATAGAATTTTTCTTCCGACAGCATTCCGTACTGAACGAATACTTTTATGTCTTCCCACTTCGCTTCAAAATCAGCGCGGTCTTTTTTAAAGATCTCTTCCAGCTTGTCGGCAACCTTCTTCGTAATATGCGCAGAGATCTTCTTCACATTCCCGTCGCTCTGCAGGTAGCTGCGGCTTACATTCAGCGGGATGTCCGGCGAATCGATCACTCCCTGCAACAGTGCGAGGAAATCAGGAACGATGTTCTCCACCGAATCGGTCACAAACACCTGGTTGCTGTACAGCTGGATCTTATCCTTCTGCATCTCGAACGCTTTTTTCAGCTTTGGAAAATACAGGATCCCTGTAAGGTTAAAAGGATAATCAACATTCAGGTGAATATGAAATAAAGGGTCCTCGAAATTCATCGGGTACAATTCCCTGTAGAACTTTTTGTAATCCTCATCGCTCAGGTCGGCCGGCTTCTTGGTCCATGCCGGGTTCGGATTGTTTATAATATTGTCAACTTCCACTTCCTTGTCCTTCTCGCCTTCCTTACGCGTTCCGAATTTTATTTCCACCGGCAGGAACTTGCAGTATTTGGTCAGCAGGTGACGGATGCGTGTATCTTCGAGGAACTCTTCCGAATCTTCGGCAATGTGCAGCACGATCTCTGTTCCGCGATCTGCCTTTGCGCCTTCCTCGAGCTTGTATTCAGGGCTGCCATCGCATTCCCAGCGCACAGGAGTTGCGCCTTCTTTGTGCGATAAAGAGAAGATCTCCACTTTTTTCGCCACCATGAAAGCCGAATAGAAGCCTAAGCCGAAATGCCCGATGATCGCATTCGCTTCAGGGGTTTTATCCTTGTACTGGTTCACAAATTCTTCCGCCCCGCTGAACGCGATCTGGGTAATGTATTTTTCGATCTCCTCTGCCGTCATACCAATTCCCTTATCCTTAATGGTAAGGGTTTTGGCAGCTTTATCAATGGATACCTCCACTTTCAGGTCGTCGAGAAGGGCTTTGGATTCGCCAAGGGCAACCAGCGTTTTCAGCTTTTGTGTGGCATCCACCGCGTTGGAAACAAGCTCACGGAGGAAGATCTCGTGATCGCTATAGAGGAATTTCTTAATGATCGGGAAAATGTTCTCTGTTTGTACGTTAATTTTTCCAGTTGACATAGGTATAGAATTAAAGTTAGTTATTTGTTTAAAATCAAGGCGAAAGCTGTTTTCAAAGCATGTGCCAGCGGGGAAATCCTGCCAAGTTGGCGGTGTCTCGCAGAGAGGAAAGGATTTCTCGCAGAGTCGCGGAGAACGCTGAGCATGCGATCCGATTAATATCCTACTTTTGCAGGATATGGCGATCTCGGTTACAAAAGTACATTCATTTGCAGGGCACAACGGCTCGGTGTATACGCTGGAAAAGGGCATTTCGGAAGCCACCTTCTTTACCGGCAGCAGCGATAAGTATGCAGCGCTGTGGAGCCTGGAGAAGATGGAGCAGGAGCATTTTGCGGCGAAGTTCCCTGCCATCATCTATGCGCTTTGCCATATTCCCGGTAAAAACCTGCTGCTGGCAGGCACATCCGCCGGAAGCGTGCATGTGCTCGACCTTGTAAAAAAGGAAGAGCTCAAGATCTTGCAGCATCATACCCTGCCCGTTTTCGACATAAAATATTCGGAGCTTACCGGGTGCTTTTATACTTCCGGGGCCGATGGCAACTTTGCCGTGTGCTCGCTCGAAAGCCTCTCTCTTTTGAAGATCAAAAAGCTTTGCGAAGAAAAAGTAAGAAGCATCGATATTTCCGAAAGCCGGAAGGAGATCGCGGTTGCTTCAGGCGATTGCAACATCCGCATTTTCGACCTTCACAGCCTTGAGGAAAAACATGTGTTCGAAGCGCACCGGCTCTCGGCCAACATTGCGCGCTACTCACCCGACGGCAGCCTGATCCTCAGCGGGGGGCGCGATGCGCACCTCAACATCTGGGATGCAAAAAGCTATACACTGATCAAAAGCATCCCGGCGCATAACTTTGCGATCTACGACATTGTGTTCAGCCCGGATGAAAAGCTGTTTGCCACTGCCAGCCGCGACAAAACCCTGAAGATCTGGGATGCGGAAACATTTGAGCTGCTGCTGCGGATCAATAAGGAAAATCATGAAGGGCATGCTAACTCCGTGAACAAGCTGCTCTGGAGCAGGCATCATGATTACCTTGTGTCAACGGGTGACGACAGAGCGGTGATGGTATGGGAGGTTAAATATAATTCAAATTAACCGCAAAGATTTAACCGAAGATTTAACCGCAAAGGGCGCAGAGATTTTCGCAGAGGACGCAAAGTTTTCAGGCTTTGGTGCTTCGGAGCCAACCGAATCCTCCGCACTTTCTCGATACATCCTTCCTGAAAAGGAAGGATACTCGAAATGACGGCGCACACATTGATCTGGCCCGGCAAAAAATAGATGTCTATATTTGCCGTAATGCAGCCAGAGCAGCTTCCTCCTTTCCCGGAAATTTATGAAACGTATAAGAACAAGGTTTTTAATACGGTGCTCGGCTATCTGCAAAATGCCGAGGATGCCGAGGAAACCACGCAGGATGTATTTGTAGAGGTTCACCGCTCGCTGCACAGCTTCGAGGGAAAATCATCCCTCAGCACCTGGATCTACCGGATAGCGGTCAATAAATCCCTCGATCTTATAAAAAGCAAAAACAGGAAGAAGCGCTTTGCATTTCTCAGCAGCCTGTTTGATGAGAAGGGCGCTGTTCAGCACGACCGGCCCGATTTTCATCACCCGGGCGTGCAGCTGGAGCAGAAGGAAAATGCGGCATTGCTGTTTAAAACCATCAATGAGCTTCCTGAGAACCAGAAAACGGCATTCATCCTCTCGAAGCTGGAAGGCCTTGGCTATGCGGAGATCGCGGAAGTGATGCAGCTGAGCATCCCGTCGGTGGAATCGCTGCTGTTCCGGGCAAAGCAGAACCTTCAGAAAAAATTATCGGATTATTTTAAGGATGAGCGCAAGTTTTAATTCAAACCATCGTCAAAAGGAATAGTATGAGCAACGAAAAACGTATTGATGAAGTGATGAGCAGCCTGGATGGGATCCGGCAGGCGGAGCCGAATCCTTTTCTCTACACACGCATCATGAACAAGGTGGAAGCCGCAAAAGGAGAATACACGCCGGCGCGGATCGTTTGGCTCGCCGCCGCATCATTTGCACTGCTCGTACTCCTGAACCTTACTGCGATCAGGGGCATTACAAAAAAGGAAAGCGCAGGGAACAGCGATTTCAAATCCGTGGCTTCCTCCTATAACTTAATGAATGATAATTTCATCAACTATAATTAAATGAACAGGACAAAATTACTCACCATCGCCGTGATCGGGCTGCTGCTCCTGAATACCGGGACACTCGGCATGCTCCTGCTGCGCGGCGCGGAACATCACCCGCATGGCGACATGCCTCCCCCGCCCCGCGGTGAAGGCCCGAAGCGCATCATCATGGAGCGCCTGCATTTTGATGAAGCGCAGCGCAGGCAATACGAAGCGCTGATCGACGGCCACCGGAAGCGGAGCGATGAGCTGCATGAAGCCTCGCGCTACCTGCACAAGGAATTGTATTCCCTGCTGGCTGCCGATACCGCCGATAAAGCAAAGGCCGATGCGCTGATCCTGCAGATCGCGGAAAACCAAAAGGCCACGGACAATCTGAACTTCGATCATTTTCAGCAGATCAAAGCCATTTGCCGCCCGGAGCAGCTCAACGATTTTAAAGAGCTCAGCGAAGAGCTTTCCGAATTATTCGGCCCCAAAGGCCCGCCGCCACGGGAACATTAATATTTTTTGCATCAACGCGCAGGTTTTGAAAAAGGCTGTCGTCTAAAACATTACACAAACAAACCTCTATGAAAAAATTACTTGCCTGCCTGCTGGCGCTTAACGGCTCCTTCGCTTTTTCACAAAGCTTTTATGATGTGAACACGATCCAGACGATCGAGATCAATTTCACACAAACCAACTGGGATTACATGCTCGATACGGCCACTGCCGGAAGCGAAGGCTACATCATGGCCAACTGGGTAAAGATCAACGGCGTTCAGTTCGACAGCGCCGGTGTGAAGTACAAGGGCAACAGCTCCTACAGCGCGACACAGGTAAAAAACCCTTTTCACATTTCGCTGGATGCCTTCAAAAACCAGGATTACCAGGGATACACCGATGTGAAGCTGAGCAATGTGGCGAAGGATCCTTCCTTTGTACGCGAGGTGCTTTCCTATACGATCCTGCGGCAGTACATGCATGCATCCTTATCCAATTACGCGAAAGTGTATGTGAACGGAAACTACATCGGGCTGTACGTAAACTCCGAATCGGTGTCCAAAAAATTCGTCAACGATCATTTCTATTCAAAGAACAATGCCTTCTTCAAATGCAATCCGCCTGCAGGCGCCGGCCCGGGAACTTCGGCAACGCCGAACCTTGTGTATCTCGGCACCGACAGCACCCTGTATTATTCGCGCTATGAAATGAATTCGGATTATGGCTGGTCCGACCTGCTGGCACTCTGCGATACGCTTGCCATTAACATGGGCAACATCGAAAAGATCCTCGATGTGGACAAGGCCGTATGGATGATCGCATTCGACAATACGCTCGTGAACCTCGACAGCTATATCGGCGGCTTTACGCAGAATTATTACCTGTACGAAGACCACAACGGCCGCTTTAACCCCGTGGTGTGGGATCTCAATGAATCGTTCGGAACCTTCAGCCAGACCGGCACCAGCATGCTTTCAACTACAACTGCCAAGCAGCAGATGACGCCTACGCTTCACAGCGCGGATGCGAACTGGCCGCTGGTGCAGAAGCTTCTTGCCGTGCCTATGTACAAACGCATGTACATCGCGCACATGCGCACCATCCTTAGCGAGAACATTGCAAGCGGCTCTTATTTTACAACAGCACAATCGCTGCAAACGCTGATCGGCACTGCCGTAAATACGGATGCCAATAAATTTTTCACTTACAGCCAGTTCACCAGCAACCTCACTACCGATGTGAGCGCCGGCATGACGAGCGCTCCCGGCCTCAGCAACCTGATGAATGCACGCAACACCTGGCTGAGCGCACAAACCGATTTCACGTATACGCATCCCCTGATCTCTTCCATTGCACCTTCCAGTGCAAGTCCCGCGCTGAACAGCAATGTTACGATTACCGCCAATGTAACGAATGCAAATTCCAACGGCGTTTACCTTGGCTACAGGTATTCTATTTATGACCCCTTCAAAAGGGTCCTGATGTATGATGATGGCCTGCACAACGATGGCGCTGCTGCCGACGGAACATTCGGAACGGACATCCCTGTGAATTCTTCCTACGTTCATTATTATGTCTATGCAGAAAATAACAATGCAGGCATGTTCTCACCGGAGAGAGCCGAGTACGAATATTACACGCTGTTCGCCACCGTTGCAACCGTAAATGCCGGCGAGCTGGTGATCAATGAGGTGCTGGCAACAAACACAACAACCTCGCAGGACCAGAACGGCGAGAGCGATGACTGGGTGGAGCTTTACAACAATACGCCGAATTACATCAGCCTGAAGAATGCCTACCTGTCGGATTCCTATACTAACCCATTGAAATGGCAGTTCCCGGATGCGGCTACCGTAGCGCCGAACTCTTTCCTGATCGTATGGGCCGATAAAGACACCACGCAGGCGGGGCTTCATGCCAACTTCAAAATTTCCGGCACAGGCGAAAAGCTGATGCTTTCGTATGCAAGCGGAACTATTGTGGACAGCGTGAGCTTCGGCACACAATCGGCAGACATCTCCTACCAGCGTTGTCCCAACGGTACCGGCCCCTTCATTACCGCAGCGCCAACCTTCGGTACCACCAACTGCATTACAGGAATTGAAGAGAATGAAAGATCCATTTCGTTTAAATTATACCCGAACCCTGCAAATTCATTTATACAGGTAGATTCGGATGAGCCGTTCAAAAAGGCAGAAGTGTACAATGCGCTTTCGCAGCAGGTATATTCTTTCGAAGGAAAAACAACTTCATTGCCGATCGATATTTCTTCTTATCCGAACGGCGTGTATTTTATAAAGATCGACCAGGATGTTTTAAAGTTTATCGTGCAGCATTAAGAAGATGAGGGTCAGTTCGAGTTTTTCGCCTTTCTGGCGAAAGTATCGAGAACTGGCCACTTCTCGATACGCTTCACTTCGTTACGCACTCGAAGTGACGCAGCAGAAAGTTTACATTTCAAAAAAAACGATTAAAAACTTCACAATGAAAAAACAACTCTTACAAATTACCACAGCTCTCAGCCTGCTGTTTTCCGCTTCGCTTGAAGCGCAGACCAATCCTGTAATTTCCAGCTGGATTCAGAACACTACCGGCATCACCGGCAGGCATTATGTAAGCGGGAGCTCCACACCTATCGTGGATGCTGGCTATCCGGCGAATGTGCAGTCGGTTGCCTATAACACAACAAACGTATATGTGAGCTGCAGCGGCATCCCTTCGTACGTGATCGGGCCCTACCTCGATGGAAACCCAAACCAGGGAGGCAACAACAACAATAAATACAAGCTTCCGCTGAACCCTGTCCAGAATACGGGAACACCCACTCCCACCACTGGCGGAACGATCGGCGTATTCATCAATGGCGTTTCCTTATTCGATTATCGCGATGGTGTTTCCTACAAAAGCTCCACGGGCGCAAATGCAGGTGGCCCGCTCGGAGGCATGGGCGACGGCGTATGGAACAGGGATGCAGTTGTGTATGAGAAGAACGGCTTTGATTGTGCAAAAGGACATCCGGCAGGAACAAACTATCATCATCACCAGAACCCGAGCGCATTCAACCTCGACCTCGTTGTGATCTCCGGCGTTTGCAATCTTTATTTAGCGGATGGATTGTATGTGATCGACTCCACGATGCATTCGCCGCTGATCGGCTTTGCTTACGACGGCTTCCCGATCTACGGCGCTTATGGCTATAAGAATGCTGACGGCACCGGCGGCCTCACACGCATGAAATCGAGCTACAGTCTGAGAAGCATTTCCGTACGGACCCATTACGCGGATGGCACCAATGTAACCGACGGCCCCGCGGTGAGCAGCAGCTTTCCATTGGGCATGTACCGGGAAGATTACCAATACAACCCCACCTCCGCAGCAACACCTGATTACCTCGATGCGCATAACGGCCGCTTCTGCGTAACACCGGAATACCCCGCAGGAACCTATTGCTATTTCGCAACGGTGGATGCCAACTGGAACTCTTATTATCCGTATGTGGTAGGTCCTACATTTTATGGAACAAAAGTGGTGACAACGGTTCCTTCGATCCCGGGCGGACTTACCACCTACACCTCCACTGCAGGTATCGACGACATTGACGAGCATGTGCAGCTCTCCGTTTATCCAAACCCTGCAAGCGATGTGCTGCTGGTGCAATCAAAAATGGCGGGCAAAACAAACAGGAAGGTGGAGCTGATCGACGAGCTCGGCAAAGTTGTGCAGGTACAAACGCTTTTCCAGGGAAGCACCATGTGCTACTTCGACCTGCAAACCGTTTATGACGGAATTTATTTTGTCCGCATCAGCGATGGAAGCAGCACGCAAACCACAAAAATTATTGTTAGCAAATAAGCATTCCTTTGATTAAAAAATTCCAACTGCTCACCGGGCTGATCATATTGCTTAGCCCGCTCTACACAAATGCTCAGCATTCCAAAGGGATGCTGAGCATTGCTTTTAAGCATGTTGTGGACGGAGCAGCATTGCAGCTCGACAGCGCTGTTTATAAAAATGCGCTTGGACAAACATTCACGGTCAGCAAATTCAAGTATTACATCAGCAACATTCAACTGGAAAAAGCAGGTGGAAAAAAGATCACTGTGCCGGGTTATTTTCTCATCAATGAAGAAGAGGAAGCCTCGAAGCGGCTGATGCTTAATTCCATCCCGGAAGGAGAATATATTTCCATGCAGTTCATGATCGGCATCGACAGCCTGCACAATTGCAGCGGCGCACAATCCGGCGCACTCGATCCTGCGAATGGAATGTTCTGGGCCTGGAACAGCGGCTATGTGTTCCTGAAGCTGGAAGGCAAGGCTGCGGCCTCCGCATCGCCGGGGAAGATCTTTGAATACCATATCGGCGGATACACAGCGCCGGCAAATTGCATCCGCAGCATCAGCCTGGCATTTGAAAAGCCCCTGCGCATCAGCCGGGAAACCACAAGTTCTGTTACGATAAAAGTAAATGCAGCCGAAGTGCTCCGCGCACCTGTAACAATTGATTTTTCAGCCCTCTCCTCTGTTACCGATCTTCACAATGCCACTACCATCGCGGATAATTACACGGACATGTTCAGCATAGCAACAGATGAAAAATAAGCTCCTCCTGTTTTTCAGCCTTGCGGCCTGCATCCTTCTTTTTGGCTTCGCAGCGCGCTTCAGCGGCGATACCGTGACGCGGAAGGATGTGGAGCTGAAGATCCCCGGCGGCTTCCCAACACCTTTGTATGATTTTAAAAATAATAAGATCAGTCCGGCCGGGTTTATGCTTGGCAGAAAATTATTTTACGACCCTATCCTTTCCAGCGATAGCAGCACCAGCTGCCAGACCTGTCACCAGCGCGTTGCGGCATTTGCTCACATCGACCATGCGCTCAGCCATGGCATCGGCGGCAGGATCGGCACAAGGAATGTTCCCGCGCTGCAAAACCTGATCTGGCAGAATACATACATGTGGGACGGCGGCGTGAATAACCTGGAAGTGCAGCCCATCAACCCGATCACGAATCCCGATGAGATGAACGAAAGCCTCGTTCACGTGATCCTGAAATTAAAGCGGAACAAGGAATATGTGCAGCTGTTTAAAAGAGTGTACAAGGATACGGTGATCAATTCGGAGCGGCTGCTAAAAACACTGGCGCAGTTCACAGGGCTGATGATCTCCGCCAACTCGCGTTACGACAGGTACATCGCCGGCAGGGATACGTTCAGCATGCAGGAAAAGAACGGGCTGCAGCTGTTCAGGGCCAAATGCGCTTCCTGCCACAGGGAGCCGTTGTTTACCGACAACTCCTACCGCAGCAACGGACTGAAGCCCGATACTTCGCTGAATGATACGGGCAGAGGAAAAGTTTCAGGTGTGCAAACCGACAATTATAAATTCAGGGTACCGGGGCTGCGGAACATCGAAATGACATTCCCTTACATGCACGACGGGAGATTCCGGAAGCTGAAGGATGTGCTGAATCATTATTCCAATAGTCCATCGACTGCCGACCCTGACATCACGAAGATCGGGACGCTGAGCGACAAGGAGCGTACAGACATTATTGCCTTCCTCCTGACGCTTACCGATAAAGAATTTTTGTATGATGCGCGGTTTGCGGATCCGGGGTTTAAGTGATACAACCCGCTCTTATAAAAAGAATAAGGTTATAAAAGTTTTTTTTATCAGCGGAGGATCAAGGACGGAAATACAGAAAATTAAATAGCGATCTCCAGATCTTCGTATATTTAATCTGTACCGCTGAAGCCAAATTTCACGCAAAGGCGCAAAGTACGCAAAGAAATTACAGCACAATAAAGGGGCTACAATTTGGGACTGATCATCATACACCCGTTTACACCGACTCCCTTGGCCATTTCAGCGCAGATGTATTTGAAGGCGGTTTAAGATTAAAAGGAAAATCGAAAGTACATCTTGAAAAAAAGGGATACCGTACAAGAAATGCAACGGTAAGGCAGGGAGTTCAGAATGTGATCAGGCTACGAAAAAAACGGTTTGGCAGTAACAGATAGCGCTTATTTCCGCTCCTCGCCGCTCTGCCATATTTCGGTAGCGATGAGCTTGCCGCTTTCATCGTAGATCTTCCAGGTACCATCCTTCTGGTAATCGATCACCGCGGCATTGTATTTCATGGTACCTTCGGCTTTCAGGTTGCCATTCTCATGATATTCTTTTTTGGAATAGATCTTCTTCTTCGGGTCGATCAGCTCAAAGAGCTCCTGCGGCTTGCCATCCTGCGCATACGATTTCCGCTGCACCAAGTATTCCATGCTTTTTGAGTTCTCCTCTATGTATTCGATCTGGCCGTTGGGGTAATAGTCCGTTTCTATCAGCGTTGCACCTTCATAATACGTAATGTCGGCCTTCATCTTGCCATCGGGATAAAAGATCTGCTGGCTGGACTTTTTAAAATCGATCATCTTGAATGCCCGCTCCACATTGCCGTTCTCATAAAAATTCTTGTACATCTTCAGGTGCCCGTCCTCGTAAAATCCTTTATGGAGTACCATCCCGTTCTCGTAGATATCCTGCACCCATCCCTGCGCCGCATATCCGCGCTTATCGTTGCGAACGGAATCGCCGCCAATGGAAAAGTTCAGCTTCTCGTACATGGTGATGCCGTAATCCGGATCGACCACTTTTGCCGCACTGTACTTGGTCGGCTCAGGAACCTGTCCGAAAAACTGCGCCTTCGCAAACGGGCTTCCCGCAATAAGAAAAATAAATATGCTTACGAAATGTTTCATCCGGAACCTGTCTAATCCTAATTTGATGTGAATATATGAACAGTCCGTCTTTTACACAAGGCTTTTGGGCAAAAAGGTGGTTTTTTATTCGGGCATCCGGGAAAAAGGGGATACTTTTACAAACCCGTAAATCACACAGCTTCACTCTTGGATTTGATCAAACAGGCGGATATTCTCGTATGCGATATATTTTCTTAACCAATATTGTCTCGGATCATCCATTTATCCTGCTGTTCTGCTTTCTTCCGGCACTTATCAATTTCTTTATCTTTTTGTACGTGATGTTCCGGATGCCCAGGGACACACATAATAACTATTTTGCATTTTTTGTGCTTATGCTGGCCTTCTGGCAGTTGTCGGATGCATGCATGCATCTTTGCAGCACTGCGGAAACTGCGATGCAAATGTACAGGACCTCGGGCGTTCCTACGATCGGGGTAGCCGTATTCGGGCTGATGTTCACGCTGCAATTTACCCAATGGAATAAAAAGGTGCCGGTCATCTATTCCTATCTCTTCATTTTTATTCCCGCATTTATCCTGCTTATGGGCATGCTGGCCGGACTGGATGGCTATACGGTTCAGCATTCCGCAGTGTGGAACTGGGTGGCCAGCCCCACACCTTCGATTTTCATCAACCTTTTTTTCAGCTGGATCTCACTGGTCTGCATCTTCGGTGCGATACTTTTGTTCCTTTATTTTATAAAAGTAAAAAAAGAGGATGTGTCGAAAAAGCAGGCGCTTATTCTCTTTATCGGGCTGATCATCCCAATAGCAGGCGGCATCATTGCCGAGGTCATTAATCCGCTGCTGCTGGGCATACCTTCCGCACCCATCACCGTTCCGCTGATCACCATCTTCTCCATTGCCTCCCTCGTGGCGATCAGGCGCTACAGGCTTTTTGAATATTCGCCGCATCATCAGTGGGAAAACATCCTGAAGACTATGAACGAAGGCCTTCTGATCGTTGACAACGACGACAAGATCATGTATGCGAACGAAAAGTTCTGCGAGATGACGGGCTTTGAAATTGAAGAGCTGCAAACCCGCACTTCGGCGAGTGTGCTGACGGATGAAAGCAAGCGGCTGATCCAGGGCAATATGCCGGCTGAAGGAAAGAAAAGCCAGTACATTGTAGTGCTGAAACGCAGGAACGGAAGTAAAATGTGGGCAGTAGTGAGCAGCTCCGCTTATACCGATGCTGAAGGCAACCGCATGGGATCTATCGGCATACTTACGGATATAACCGACATGATCGGCATCCAGAATAAGCTCAACAACAAGATCAATGAACTGAACCTTTTCTTTTACAAAACCTCCCACGATCTTAAATCGCCGATCGCTTCCATGCAGGGCTTGCTCGAAAGCTACAATAAGAGCGACAACCCCGATGAGCTGCTGAATTACATGAAGATCTGCACTGCGCAGCTGGAAAAGATCGTAAACAGGGTTTCGCAGCTTTCCGTGATCCAGCAGAAAAAGCTTTATACCGAGCAGATCAACAGCCTTGAAAAGGTGAATAAGGTCCTCGATGAGCTGGAGCGCGAGCTGCCTTTCCGCCATCTGCTGGAAGTGAAGATCAACATTGATGTGACCTATATTGAATCCGAGCAATTCCTGCTCGGCCTCATCCTGAAATCCCTCGTGGAAAATTCAATAAAATATTACGATGCAAGGCAGGCAGCACCTTTTGTAAGCATCTCCATTGACCGGAGCGGAACGGATTATAAGATCCTTGTGAGCGATAACGGACTGGGAATCGATCCTTCCGTACAGGACAGGGTGTTTGATATGTTCTACCGCGGGAACGACCGCTCCAAAGGCGCAGGGCTCGGCCTCTACATTGTGAAGGCTGCCGCCGAAAAGCTTGGAGGAAAGGTAGGTATGAAGAGCGAGCCGGGGAATGGCACTGCCATTAAGGTAATACTTCCTGTGCCTGGCTTAGTTAAAGATCCAAAGGAGCACAGGCTTTTGTGATGCCTTCAGCTTCTCATCAAGCGCGGCCATAAACGGGTTGGATACGGCGGGACATCCCCAGCCTTCCGGAACGCCCGAAGGGTACACCTCGTACGCCGGCACATCTTCCCAGGAATGCAGCACGATCTCCCGTTTCACCGCATTGCTGTTTGTTGATTCGAGCCCTACGAGCACGTAATTCACCTTGATTCCCCATGCGCTCACGCCGCGCTTGCTTACCTTATATTTTCCGAGTGAAGAGCAGTGGCTGTCGGGCACGTTGCTGAACACCGGCTTCTCCTTTGTGCTGGTGCCGCTCCATGGATTGGAGCCGCAGCCGTGGCTGCACATGCCTTTCAGCTGCGCAGTATCGCCTTTAAAATTCCAGAGGTATGCCCGCTTCTTTCCCGAATGTACCTTCATATCAATGAGCACGCAGAAGTTTGTGTTGTAATTATTTTTTTTGCAGAAGGCCAGCGCTTCGGCCGATTTAGCTTTCATGCGTGCCGCCTGATCGGGGCTTTCATCAGCCAGGGCAGGCGCCGTAAGCCTGGCGGCGAAGAGGCAAAACAAAACAAGAAGGAGAATGTATTTTTTCATTTTAAGATCACGATGCGTTGGACATAATTTTTTAATAACTCATCCTGCAGCATTTTATTTTTGATCTCTTCAATTAATTGAGGGCCCGGATCCCTGTCGCGGCAAATGATGTCGACGCCTTCCGGTGTGAACAAGGTCTTTGAGAACCAGATCACCGCCCAGCCTGCTTTTTCATCCATCAGCTGAACTTCCCATTTGCTTTTCGCGATGAACAGCAGGCCTTTCCCTCTCCAGGTGAATGCGCTTTCATCCGCAGCATCCTGCCTGTCGTAACCACGAATGACCTTCGCTCTCCCTTTTTTAAGATAGCTCACCTCATCATACAGCACGCCTTTGCGCTCAGTAAGCGTATAGGTAAAGGTTGGCGAAAGCTTATCCCCTTTCAGCCACATCGGGAAATTACTGCCGATGATGAACCAGGTGCCGATGAGCTGATGCAGGAGGAAGCCGGCCATTAGTGCACGCCGCTTGCAGCAAGGTAGCGCTCGGCATCCAGCGCGCCCATACAGCCGCTGCCCGCAGCTGTGACCGCCTGGCGGTACGTTTTATCGGCGCAGTCGCCCACTGCAAATACGCCCGGGATGTTCGTTTTGCTGGAGCCTCCCACCACATCGATGTAGCCAAGCTCGTCCATGTTCAGCTGTCCTTTGAAAATATCGGTGTTCGGTTTGTGCCCGATGGCGACAAAGAAGCCTGTTACATTCAATGTGCGAAGCTCGCCTGTTTTGCTGTTCTTCACCACCACGCCTTCAACAGCGTTTGCACCGAGAATATCCTCGGTTTCGCTGTCCCAGAGGATCTCGATGTTTGCGGTATTCTTCACGCGGTGCTGCATGGCTTTGCTTGCGCGCATTTCGCTCCTGCGAACGATCATGTATACTTTTTTGCAAAGCTTGGAAAGGTAAGTCGCTTCCTCTGCAGCCGTATCACCCGCACCAACTATCGCCACATCCTGGCCGCGGTAGAAAAACCCGTCGCACACGGCACATGCGGAAACACCGCCGGCATTCATCCGTAAGCGTGTTTCATTCGGCAGGCCCAGCCATTTTGCAGATGCGCCGGTTGATATGATCACCGTATCCGCAGTAATTTCAATTGTATCATCTACCCAGATCCTTTTCGGAGTGGCATTGAGGTCGGCTTTGGTCGCCATGCCGAAGCGTACCTGTGTACCAAAGCGTTCTGCCTGCGCTTTGAGGTCTTCCATCAGCTCCGGGCCGGTGATGCCTTTCGGATACCCGGGAAAATTATCCACTTCGGTAGTTTCGGTCAATTGTCCGCCCGGAACCATTCCCGTATATAATACCGGCTTAAGGTCGGCACGTGCAGCATAAATTGCTGCGGTATATCCTGCAGGCCCGCTGCCGATGATAAGACATGTAACATGTTCAGCTTGTTCGCTCATAAAAATCTGTCGTTATTAAAATAGTTTGTTCAAAATTAACATTAAATCCATTGAGGCATTTTTGATTTTATCCACAGCTTTCTTCACTCCGTTGCGCTGCGTTCAGAATGACAAATATTAATGTGCATAGATCGTATCGTAAGTTGCGCCGTATCCCGCCCATACGCCAAGGCCGCCGCCCTGTATGTTGGTGAGGATGCTCACCGGCGATGCAAACGGATTTCCATTGTTGCCCAATGCCGACTCGAAGGTGGTGTAAAAGTCCTTCGATTCGCGGTCGATCGTGCAGAACTTCACGTATATGGTATCCGTGATCCTGTAATAGCCTCTTTCACGGTCGGCCTGCGGATCGTTTTGCGGCGGCGGGTTGGTAGGGTCCTCGCCTCTTCCATAAGCAAACTCAAATGATTTCCCATCAATAAACTTGTCATCGAATGTAGCTCCGTATGGCGCAATAAAACGCCTGTCGCCGGGGCGCTTCGCAAACCAGCGGTAATTATGTCCTAACCCTACAGGCTCCGACAAACGCGCCCAGGCATAGCCAAGGCTGTCTTCCGGCGGCTGTGCCTTCCACCATGTGGAATCGAGCGCGATAGGTGCAGGAATGGTGGTCACGGCAGTGTAGGTGCCGCCATTTGCAAGCACAGTGAGATAATAGGTGCCTCCCGGAACGCCAATGATGGAATGGCCCATGTAGGTGATCCCGAGCGCGGAAGAGCTGTCGATCCCCAATGTCAGCGTATCTGTTGTGATGCCATCCGACACATACACGCTTGCATCGGTAATGTAAAAATCGGAAAGGCTGGTGCCGCTTAATGACGAGAACAGCGGAATGTTCTTCGTGAGCGTTACCTGCGCATATCGTCCATTCTCGATGTTTCCCTCGATCACCACCTTATTGCTGGAGCCCGGCAATTTCACATCGAGGTCCTCCTCGCAGGAAGCCATCAGCAGCAATGAGCCAAGCGCTGTAAAAATTATTTTTTTCATCTGTTGATTGATAATGCGTTCTTAAAATTTAAAGTTCCAGGTGATCGAAGGAAGAATGGGGAACAGGTAAACCTGCTTCGCCTTTATTTTCAGGTCGCCGGTGGTAACGCTGCCTTCGTTCGCAAAATAAATGATGTAAGGATTGTGGCGGTTGTACACATTAAAGATGCTGAGGTTCCAGCTCGACTCATAATGCTTCACCCATCTCTTCGGCACTTCAATGGAAGTGGTATCTTTTCCCTGGCGCTGGTATTTCGCCATGAGGCGCTGCTTTTTGCGCTCGAGGTGCTTTGTGCGGTCGGGATTGTAGGTAACGGACAGATCGAGGCGGTGATACGCCGGCATGCGGTAGGCATTGCGCTCGCTGTAATCGTAGGTAATATTTCCATCGATCACGTAATAGGAAGTGGGGATGGTGATCGCGTTGCCTGTTCCGTACACCCAGATCGCTGCAAAATTGAATTTCTTGCTGAGGTCGTAACACAGCACCAGCGATGCATCGTGGCGCCTGTCGTATTTTGCATAGAACTCCTTGCCGAGGTTGAGCTCGGGAAAGAGCCGCTTTGTATAGGATAAGGTATAGCCGATCCAGCCGTTGAACTTGCCAACGCGCTTTTTCAGGAAGAACTCTATTCCGTAAGCCTTGCCTGTTCCGAACACGAAGCTGTTGTCTGAATTGTCGTTCACATCGGCTCCCGGCAAAGATCCGTCCTTGTATTCGATCTGGTTCTTCAGGTCCTTGTAATACACTTCCACGGAAGTTTCATACGAATTGTCCAGGAAATTCCTGAAATAGCCCAGCGCATACTGCGAGCCTTTCTGCGGCTTCACAAGCTCGGAGCACGACACCCACACATCGGTAGGCAATGTAACTGCGGAGAGCGATGCAAGGTGAATGTACTGCAGGTTATACGTGTAGGATACCTTTACGGATGATTTTGAGTTCAGCGTATAGCGCGCATTGAACCGCGGCTCAAATCCGCCGTACTCCTGGATCTTCTGGTTGGAGGTATAATGGATCACACCGGAGTTTTGCCCTGTCATCGGATCCTTGATGTAGCGGTCGAAAGGGCCAACCTTCATAAAATAGGAATAGCGCAGCCCGGCATGGATGCGGAATTTTTCAGTGACATCAAAATCATCGGAAAGATAAACGGCGGCTTCATGCGCGCGCTCTTTTTTCACAGGCCCGAAATCAAACTCCGTTTCGCCCTGCTTTGCGGAAACGCTTGTTGGCGTGAACGTGTGGAACACGTAATTGACCCCGAACTTCACTTCGTGGCGCACCGACGGAAAATAACCGAAATCAACTTTTGCGTTCCAGTCGCGGATGCCCGAAAACAGCTTGAACTCAAAGCCGCTCTGCTCGGCGCCGAATGAAAATTTATAGTCGCTGAAAATGCCGGATACATTCATGAAGAGCTTATCGCTGAACAGGTGGTTCCAGCGAAGCACTCCTGTAGAGTTTCCCCAGGCAATACCCAGCTTGAAGTCTGCACTTTTGTCCTGAAAGGTCATGATATCACGGCCGAAATAACCGCTGGCAAAGATCCTGTCCTTATCCGACAAGCGGTAATTCACTTTTGCATTGAGGTCGTAAAAGTATACGCCCGAATTTTTGAGCGAGGAGCCCGGCTTGGCGAACGGCCTTGCCAGCACATCGATATAGGTCCTCCTTCCCGAAACGATAAAGGAAGCTTTATCCTTCACGATCGGCCCCTGCAGCGTTAAGCGCGAGGATACGATCCCGATGCCGCCTTCCGCATGGTACTCCTTATTATTGCCGTCCTTCATGGAAATGTCGAGCACGGAAGCAAGCCTGCCCCCGTATTGCGCGGGCATTCCTCCTTTAATAAGGTTGATGCTTTTTACCGCATCGCCATTGAACACGGAGAAAAATCCAAGCAGGTGGGACGCATTATAAACTACCGCCTCATCGAGCAGGATCAGGTTCTGATCGGGGCCGCCGCCGCGAACGTAAAAGCCGGTGTTCCCGTCGCCGCTGGACTTGATGCCCGGCAGCAGCTGTATTGTTTTAAGCACATCCACCTCGCCTAAAAATGCGGGGATCTTTTTGATCTCTTCCATATCGAGCTTCACTGCGCCCATGTTGCTGCTGGTCACATTCTTGTCGCTTCTTTCGGCAGTGACCTCTACTTCCTTCGCATTGATGGCGACCGGCTTGAGCTCTACGTTGATGCGCATGTCCTTATCGAGGACGATCTCCTTCACAAAATCCTGGTAACCGATATACGACACTACAAGGTGATACGTTCCCTTCTCGACCGTGATCGAGTAAAAGCCGTACTGGTTGGTATTACCGCCCTTCAGCAGCTCCTTTACATATACGTTGGCACCAATGCTGTATTCGCCGTTGGATGCATCCTTTACATACCCGCTGATGGTGAATTTCTGCTTGTCCTGCGCAAAGCCCGCAGTTGAAAAGAGCAGGGCGATAAAAAAGGGTAGAATGAATTTTGAAACTGTTGAACTCATAAGGAAAGAATTAAAAAACGGGTTCTTTTACCGGGATGTAAAGTTAGTTTATATTGAAACAAGTCCCGGAAGATATTGTTCCCCAACTAAAAATAACGGGCCACAAAACTACGGAAACGTTTTTTCATTAAAAAGTTTCCAAACGTTTTTTTGTTTTTATTTTTATGCAGATTTAATAATTTTGGGGCCTTATCGGGATGTAGCGTAGCCAGGTATCGCGTCAGCATGGGGTGCTGGAGGTCGTCGGTTCAAATCCGGCCATCCCGACTATTTTTTCTTACCTTTGCGGCATGTTTCTGCGCAAGTACATAAAATTCCCCGTGATGCTGGTATTTATCCTGGCATTTGCCCTGCGCGGCAATGTGTACGCAGTGCCCGCCAATCCCGGCAGCAGTGCCGGCCACATCCTGAAAGGCGAGCTGCTTGCGGAAGCCAAGGGAATACTTGAGGCGGCACCGGAAGTATGCAATGGCGGCGCTTTCCAGCAAAACATCTTCAAGCTTAAGAATTCGTTCGGGGGCAATACGTTTTTTTCATCACGCCTCAAGGTTACCACTGCACTTATTGCGCTGATCCACATCGCGCATTTTGAAACTGCAAGAACTCCGCGTTACCTTTTTAACCGGAGCATTATCATTTGACCCTTTCCCTTTTTTATAGTTCTACAGGTCACTTCGAGTGCGTAACGCAGTGAAGCCCTTCGACTTCGCTCAGGATAAACTCCTCGAGAAGTAGGCCTGTCCAGTTCTCGATACTTTCGCCGGAAAGGCGAAAACTCGAACTGACAAGGTATTAACATTCAAGAACCTTATTAATTTATAAAAAAATGGAAAACACAAACACGCCTCAAAAGGGAGGCGGCATAGGCCCCGTGGTCATTATTTCGATCGCGCTCGTTGGAATAATTATAGTATTAAAACTGGTAACGGGCTAATCAAAAAAGAAATGAATCCTTTATTTCAACAACTGATAATAGATGCAGCAAAAAAGAACCGGAAAGACAAATCCGGTTCTTTAAACGATTACGACCTGGCGAAAGAGTTCTACAGGCTGAAAGTAGGCGGCATCCATCTTATTAAAGATATTTTTCTCATCTGCATCGGCATTATGTCGGCAGGCTTCGGGCTGGAAGGCTTCCTGCTCCCGAACTCCTTTATCGATGGAGGAGTTACGGGCATTTCACTGCTTGCATCGGAGCTGACGAACACTTCACTTTCCATACTTATTGTTGTGATCAACCTGCCTTTTGTGATCCTTGGCTACAGGCAGATCGGCAAAACATTCGCTATAAAAAGCATTCTTGCCATCTGCGGACTGGCGATCGTGATCAGCATGGTGCATTACCCGGTGATCACTTCCGATAAACTGCTGGTATCGGTATTCGGCGGATTTTTTATCGGCGCCGGGATCGGCTTTGCAGTAAGAGGCGGCGCGGTACTCGACGGCACGGAAATACTGGCCGTTTACCTCACAAAACGCACGGGGCTCACTATGGGAGATATTATCCTTATCTTTAACATCCTTATTTTCTCTGTGGCTGCTTACCTGCTCTCCATTGAAACGGCGCTCTACTCGATCCTCGCTTACATGGCAGCAGCTAAAACGGTTGATTTTATTATAGAGGGCGTGGAGGAATACATCGGCGTAACCATTGTTTCACCGCACAGCGATTCGATCCGCTTAATGATCACTGAAAAGCTGGGCCGCGGCGTTACCATTTATTCGGGCAAGCGCGGATTCGGCAAGCGCGGCGACCACAGGGCGGAGATAGACATTGTGTACTCGGTGGTGACAAGGCTTGAAATAGCCAAGCTGCAGACGGAAGTGGAAAAGATAGATACCAATGCGTTCATGGTGATGAACAGGGTGAAGGATACCAAGGGCGGCATCATTAAAAAGAGGCCGCTGGAACATTAAAATTTATAAAACGGAAGCTTATGTGGAAATACATTGCAGGAAAGATCCTGAGAAATAAATTGATCTGTCTCATAGCAGTTGGGCTTGTAACCGCGTTTATGACGTATGAAACCTGCCAGATCAAGCTTTCCTACGATTTTGCAAGGGTGCTTCCGGTTGACGACCCGGCTTATGTGGAATACATGAGCTTCAAGAAAAAATTCGGCGAGGACGGCAACGTGATGGTAATGGGATTCAGCAGCCCCGCGTTGTTTAAGCCGGAGCTGTTCAACGACTGGAACAAGCTGAACAAGGACATCAAGGCGATCTCCGGGATCAAGGATGTGCTCTCCATCACAAGCCTTTATAATGTATACAGGAACGACAGCCTTGGCAAGTTCGAGTTCAGGCCGCTTTCCGGCGATGCCAACTATACGGCAGCGCAGCTGGACTCCATCAAGGAGATCATTTATTCACTGCCTTTTTACGAAGGGCTTGTTTACAACAAGGAAACCGGCGCCACGCTAATGGCGATCACATTCAACAGCAAGGACCTGAACAGCGCACGCCGCCTGGAAATGGTAAAGGAGATCACCACGGCGACAGATGCATTCGCATTAAAGAACAACATCAAAATGCATTACTCGGGAATGCCTTACATCCGCTCGCATGTGATGGAAAAGGTTTCCGGCGAGATGGGATTGTTCATGGCGCTGGCCGTTATAGTAACAGCCGTTATCCTCTGGCTGTTCTTCCGCTCGCTGTCATCGGTGGTTGTATCGCTCATTGTTGCTGCGATCGGCGTGTTATGGTCGCTTGGCGTGATGCAGCTTTTCGGCTACAAGATCACTATCCTGTCGGGATTGATCCCGCCGCTCATCATCGTGATCGGGATTCCTAACTGCGTTTTTCTCATCAATAAATACCATGCGGAATTTGTAAAGCACAGCAATAAGATGAAGGCATTGTCGCGCACCATCTCCTCCATGGGCGGCACGCTTTTCCTGGCGAACGTAACTACCGCCATAGGCTTTGGCGTGCTCTATTATACAAGCAGCCCGCTGCTGGTAGAATTCGGCATTGTTGCAGCGATCGGCGTAATGCTTACGTTCGTGATCAGCATCATCATCGCTCCGATTTTCCTGAACTACATTGCTGTTCCGAAGCCAAAGCACACCACGCACCTCGAAGCGAAATTCATCAACAAGCTGCTGGCGAAGGTTGATTTCTGGGTACAGAACAGGCGCCCGCAGATCTATATTGTTATCGGGATCATCACACTGCTGGGCTTCTGGGGCATGACCAAAATGAATGTGCTGGGCTATGTGGTGGACGACCTTCCTAAAAAAGACCCTGTGTATGACGACCTGCGCTTTTTTGAAAAGAACTTTAAAGGCGTGCTTCCTTTCGAGGTGGTGATCGATACGAAAAAACCGGAAGGCGTGTTTGCCGACAATGCGGTGATCCTGTACAAGATCAATAAGCTCCAGAAAGTGGTGGCGAATTATCCTGAATTTTCAGAGCCGCTCTCCATTGCAGAAGGCGTTAAATTCTCCTACCAGGCCTATCGCGGAGGTAACCCGAAATATTACAAGGTGCCGGGAGCATCCGACCTGAAAACACTTTCAGAGTACAGCGGCACGCTAACAGGACAGCAGAGCAAGCTGAAATTCTTTATTGACAGCACCAAGCAATTCACCCGCATCAGCTTCCAGATGGCCGATGTAGGATCGGTAAGGATCAAACAACTGGTGAAAGAATTGCAGCCGAGGATCGACAGCATTTTTCCGCCGGAAGAGTTCCGCGTGGAGCTTACCGGCCACAGCCTCGTGTTCCTGAAGTCGAACGATTACCTGCTGAAGAACCTGTATGAAAGCCTTGCCATCGAGATCATCCTTGAAACGCTGGTGGCGCTGGCGCTGTTCCGCTCCATCCGCATCATCATCCTTTCGAAGATCCCCGTGCTGATCCCATTGGTGATCACCGCAGGCGTGATGGGCTTTTTAGCGATCAACTTCAAGCCTACCACCATTCTTATTTTCAGCATCGCGTTCGGGATTTCTTCCGACGGCACCATTTATTTCCTGACGAAATACCGACAGGAGCTGAAGATCGCAGGAAGGAGCGTGGCGCAAGCGATCTCCGTAACCATCAGGGAAACGGGGCTCAGCATGGTGTATACCGCCATCATTTTATTTTCCGGCTTCGCTATTTTTGCGGCATCCAGCTTCGGTGGAACGGTTGCGCTGGGGATCCTTGTATCGCTTACATTGCTGGTGGCTATGTGCACCAACCTTGTAATGCTGCCTGCGATATTGCTTTCGATCGACAACCGCAGAAGGCGCAAGGAAGCGCTCGAGGAGCCGCTTATCGATCTTTCCGAAGATCCCGAGGAATAGCAAGCCGATTTTTTCACGATATTGCAGTACATGCAGGCTTCGAAATTACCATTGGGCAAACAGATCGCTTATGCTTCCGGCATGATGGGCTGGAGCATTATGATCAACCTCATCAGCGTGATCATTGTTTACCTGTACCTGCCTCCCGCCAACAGCGGGCTGCCGGCCCTCATCACAAGAATTACCATCTTCGGTGTTTTCAATGCCATTGCGATCATCACAGCCAGCGGGCGATTGGTGGATGCTGTGTACGATCCGCTGATAGCACAAGCCAGCGACCGCAGCAGCAACCCGAAAGGCCGCAGGATCCCGATCATGAAGCGTGCGATCCTTCCTTCCCTTATTTTCTGCTGCCTTGTTTTTTATCCGCTGCATACCGGGGAAAGCACCGCCAACATCGTATGGCTGGTGGTCATGCTCATCGGGTTCTATGTTTCAAGCACCAGCTACATCATTCCCTATAATGCCCTGCTGCCGGAGCTGGCGCCGTCATCGGAAGACAAAGTAAAGCTTGCCACCTGGCAATCGGTGGGCTATGTGTTCGGCATCGGGATCGCATCCAATGCTTTTAATCTCAGTGAGCTGCTGCAGCATTCTTTTGATATAACAGAACGCATCACAGCCTTACAGTGTTCCGTTTTTATCCTTGCGGGAATAGGCGCACTCGCTTTGGCGGTAACCGTTTTCGCCATCGATGAAAAAAAATACTGCGTGGGGCAGCCCAGCGCGGTGCCGCTGAAGCAGGCATTGCGGGATACGCTGCGGAACAAAAATTTCAGGCTCTTCATCGTTGCCGATTTCTCTTATTTTATCGGCGTAACGATCATCACCACCGGGCTGCTTTATTTTTTAAAGGTGCTGCTCGGGCTGGATGAATCCATGGGAAACAAGCTCATGATCACGATGGTTTTGGTCTCTTTTATTTTTTATCCCGTGGTGAATATTCTTGCAAAAAAAGTTGGAAAAAAGATCCTCGTGATCATTTCGCTGCTGCTGCTTGCTTTTATTTTCCTCGGCATCTTCTTTCTTGGAAAAAGCAGCATTGCGCCGGAAGTGCAGATCTATACACTCATCGGCCTTGCTTCCATCCCGCTTGCCTCGCTGAACATACTGCCTGTTGCCTTGCTGGCGGAGATCATTGAGAACGACAGCAATGAAACAGGCACGAACAAGGAGGCGATCTATTATGCGGTGCGGTATTTCTTTGTGAAGATCGCACAGACCTTCGGGATCGCCTTGTTCTCGATGCTGCTTATTTACGGGGAAGACCCGGGCAACGATATGGGGATCCGCCTGAACGGCATACTCGGATTTGTGCTCTGCCTTGCGGCTGCACTGATCTTTTCAAAGTTTAAGGAAAAGCGAGAGGGATGATAAAAATATTACCGTAAGGAATTATTCGGCCTTGCGTATACCATTTGCATCACGTTGATATTGCGCATTTCAAATGCCGCTTCGCAGTAGCTCAGGTAGTAATTCCATTTGCGGATAAAACGCTCATCGAAGCCCAGCTTTTTCACATCTGCCAGCCGCTTGTTGAACTCCTCCTGCCAGATGGCCAGTGTTTTTGCATAGTCGAGCCCAAGATCCTTAAGGTCGATCATCGTAAGGTTCCCGGTATTATTCACCGATTTGTTGATCGCAGCTACTGAAGGCAATAGTGAGCCCGGGAAAATATGCTTCTGGATCCAGTCGACGCCGTTGCGCAGGCTCTCGAAGCGGGAATCGGGACAGGTGATCACCTGGATGGCAAGGATGCCGTTCTTCGCGAGCAGGTCGTTGCACTTTTTAAAATATACATCGTAAAACTCAGCACCCACAGCTTCCAGCATTTCTATCGATACGATCTTATCGAACGTTCCTTCGAGCAGGCGGTAATCCTTCAGCACCACGTTCACCTTATCGCCCAGCTGCTCTTTTGCAACACGCTCGGTTGCCATCTTGTACTGCTCTTCGGAGATGGTTGCGGTAGTAACTTTACAGCCGTAATTCTTCGCGATGTGGATCGCGTTCCCGCCCCAGCCGCTGCCGATCTCCAATACATGGTCGGTGGGCTTCAGTCGCAGCTGCCTGCACAGGCGGTCGTACTTTTCTATCTGCGCCTGCTGAAGGCTCATGCCTTCCTCCTTGAAATAGCCTGCGGAATAGGTCATTGTAGGATCGAGGAACAAAGCGAAGAAATCGTTATTGAGGTCGTAATGCTCGGAGATGTTCTTCCGCGAGCCGCTTACGCTATTTGTTCTTTTAAAGTGGTAGATCTTATTGAAAACTTTCAGGATGTTCAGGATAAAATTCTTTGTGCTGCTGCCTGAAATGGCCGGCGCATTCTCCACATTCAGCAGGAACCATTTGATCACATTGGTGATGTTATCGGTATCCCAGTCGCCATCCACGTACGATTCCCCGAAGCCGATATCGCCGTACAGCACGCAGCGCCTGAAGAAATCATTGTTCCTGATGTCTACGCCCGCCTCAACGCCGTTGCCATCCCCCAGCTTCAGCATTTCGCCGGAAGGCAGTGAAATGTTAAGCCTGCCCAGGTTCATTTTTGAGAGCAGGCCAAGAATGACTTTCTCATAAAAACCACTATCGGTAGTGCTGATCGCTATTGTTGACATGAATTGTACCCGGTTTTATTCTACTTCTGAAATGTTTCGTGCGTATCTATTACGAATATACGAATCTGTATGAAATTTCAAATGTTCATATAAAAAAAGACTGCTATTCTAACCTTCTGTCCTGCGATATACGTCTTTTTGCAGCTCGCGGTTTTCCCCTTTGCGGCGGAAAGGGATCTTTTTCATCCAGAGCAGCAGCGCATTCCAATGGATCAGCATTATTATTTTAAGCGTAAGGAACGGAAAACGAATGCTATACAGCAGCAAATTCGCGTTGGTAAGCGGTTTCCTGGTACCGGTAAGCGTGCTGATAAAAAAGCGTTCTTCATTCTTATAATCATCGATCCTGATATTGAGCTTCTCCCCCGGGATGCCGAGATTAAAATCAAAATTAGTGTCGTGATCGATAAACGGCGACACATAAAAATACTTGGTGGTATTCAGATGATAGCTGTTCCCTGAAAGATTTTCTTTTGTGAGCAGATACGGCTTCATTTCCCCGAATGTATTTCCAACCTCAGCAACAGCGCAAAGCGGCGAATTGTTCTCATCAAAGCAGAAATAAAATGAAACCGGGTTAAAATTATGCCCCAGTATGTTCAGGTTGGTGAGCAGCATGATCCTTCCCTTGCCAATGGTAACGCCATTCTCAGAAAGATAGCGCGTAACCTGCTCCCGGATGCTTTTGGTTTTATCGGGATTTTCGAGAGGCAGCTGCAAATGCTCATGATCCCGTAAGCTGAAAAAGTTGAATTTGTTCTTACTGAACATCCGCAGCTTCTTCGCAAGCATATCGGCTTCATCCAGGTCGATATAAAACATGAAGACATTATAATGGAACCGATGCTTCTTTGGGGAGAGGCGGTTGTGCATTACAGTGGCTTTGTATAAACAGCTTTGCATCTTGCAATGATAATCAGTTTCTATGTATTATTTTTTAAAATCGTGGCGTCACTTCGAGTGCGGAACGCAGTGAAGCGTATCGAGAAGTGTTGAAAGCAGAATGATTTAGCACGCTTGTTCTCGATATGCTCGTACCTCGCTACTCGAACTGACGCCTATGTTCATACATTTCCATTACTTACAACATCCTACACAACTCCACAGCGCTTTTATACGCATCCTCGTGAAATCCGTATTTGAAATAGCTTCCGCAGAAATACAAGGGCCCGGCCTCATTCAGCTTATGCAGCTCATTTTGCGCCTTCATGGCGGGAACATCAAATAAAGGATGCTCATAGTCGATGACCTTAATAACCTTCTTTTCGTCAACAGTTCCGGGAACAGCATTAATAGAGACAAAATAATTTTTCTTTTCTGAAACACCCTGCAGACAATTCATCCAGTAGATCGTTGTAGGTACAAGCTGTTCATTTCGCTCCTCTATCCTGTAATTCCAGCTGCTCCAGGTGAGCTTCGATTTCGGCATGACTGATTCATCCGTATGCACGGTTGCGCTGTTGTATTGGTATTTGAATGGTGATAAGAGGCGCTGCTCATCGCTGTTTGGCGACTGCAGGAGCTTCAATGCCTGGTCGGCATGACAGGCGAAAATTACTTTATCGAATTCCTGTACGCTGCCATTGGCGGTAGTTACGATAGCTTTATTATTTTCCCTGCGTACGTTTACTGCGCCGTTATTGAGCTGGATCTTATCTTTAAAAGGCGCTATGAGCAGCTTGCGGTACGACTGGCTGCCATTCTGCAGCGTATACCACTGATGCTGCGTGTTCAGCCCGAGGAAGCCGTGGTTCTTAAAAAAACGCACAAGCGTAACGATGGGGAAATCGAGCATCTCCTCCATGGGGGTTGACCATACAGCCGAGCTCATCGGAATGAGGTATTTCCAGAGCATGTCATCGCTGTAGCCGAATTCCTTTATGTATTCTTTGAGTGAATAATTTTCAAACTTGGGATCATCCAGCACTTTCACACTTTCGGAATTAAAGCGCGTGATCTGCATCAGCATGCGGATGTATTTTACATTGAAAATATTCTTACGCTGCGCAAACAGGCCATTGATCCTGGAGCCGCAGTATTCGAGCCCTGTAGGCACATACTGCACGCTGAACGACATATCCGTTTTTTTTACCGGCGCTTTTATCTCTTCAAAGAGATTGCAAAGATTGGGATAGGTTTCGAAATTAAATACCATGAAGCCGGTATCGAGGTAAACGGGGCTGCCCTCTTCATCAATTGTAAGCGTATTGGTATGTCCGCCGATGTAATTGTCCTGCTCGAATATGGTGAGGTCATATTTCTTATGCAGAAAATGCCCGCATCCCATGCCGGCAATACCTGTTCCTATGATCGCTAATTTTTCCATGTTGGTCCTGCAGTGATTATTTTTTTGTGAACAGGTAATGGCTCACGATCCATTCTTCGCCCTTGTTGTATCCCCACAGCTCTGCGCAGGCCATGTAAAAGATCCGCCAGTACACCCACCATTTCAGCGCCTGGTGCTTACCGTATGTTTCTTCGAACAGCGGCATGATCTCTTTTTTATGCTTGTCCATATTCTGCAGCCATGCCTCGGAGGTTTTGCTGTAATGCATCCCGCTTACATGCCAGTGGCGCTGAATGCTGAGATGCTCGTTAAAATAAAGCAGCAGGTCATCGCTCGGCATGATGCCGCCGGTAAAAAAATATTTGCTCATCCAGTCGGTTTCGTCGAGCACCTCATACTTGTAAGCGACATCCTTATGCGTAAAAATGTGGACAAATAATTTACCATCCGGCTTCAGGCGGTCGGCCACGAGCTTCATCAGCTTCTGGTAATTGCGCATGTGCTCGAACATCTCCACCGAAACCACCCTGTCGAATGTTTTATCGAGGGTAAAATCATTGATGTTCACCGTGATCACGGTAAGGTTTTTAATACCGCGCGATGCCGCCTGCTCATCGATGTACATTTTCTGTGTGCGGGAGTTCGACACCACCGTAAAATTGCTCTTCGGATATTTCTTTGCCATGTACAAGGAAAGCGAACCCCAGCCACAGCCTAATTCTAACACATCCTGCCCGTCCGACAGCTCCGCTCTGTTACAGGTGATCTCCAGCATGTCATCTTCCGATGTATCAATGTCTGTTACGCCGTTTTTCCAGTAGCCGCTGCTGTACTTAAGGTTTTTCCCAAGGCAGTACTGGTAAAATTTTGTAGGCACTTCGTAATGCTGCTCGTTGGCTTCTGCTGTGTTTATAGCGATCGGGGAAGCTTTGAGCTCATCGATCAGCTGCATGAGATGGGCCTGCTGCAGCTCCACATTTTCTTTTTTCTCCTGCTGCAGGCGCTGCTTTAATAATTTACGAATGCCGATCCGAATGAGGGAATCAGGGATCTGATTTTTTTCTAAAAGCTTATCGTAGAACATACTTTATTTTGTTTCTCGCAGAGGCGCAGAGCCCGCAGAGTTTTATTATTTGTTTTTTTTGCCAACTGCCTACTGCTTCTTGAACCATGGAACAAACACGCTCGTGGTACGCTGGTACTCTCTGTAAAGATCGCCTTTCGAGCGAAGCGATTGCTCTTCCGTCATCGGGATCCCGGTAATTTTAAAGATGAGGTAACCGATTGCCAGCGGGCACACAATGGCGATCCAGCCGTAAGGGCTTGAAATGGCCAGCACAAACACGGAGATCCAGATCATCAGCTGAAAAAAATAATTGGGATGCCGTGAATAATTCCACAGGCCGGATTCGCAGACCTTGCCTTTGTTTGCAGGATCCTTTTTGAATTGCTTCAGCTGCCGGTCCGACAAGCCTTCACCTATAATAGCGAGCAGCCACATCCCCGCACCGGCCCATTCCAAGGGAGAGATGTAAGGATCAGGATTTAAGGCGATGATAAAAAAGGGAATGGCAAGGAACACATTCGACAGCGCCTGCATCTGGAAGAAGATAAAAAATTTGAGGTTGGTATGCGGCGCCCATTCTTCGCGAAGCTGCTTGTAACGCCCTTCTTCCACATCGAGGTGGGAGCCGACGCGGATGAGCAGGTAGATCCCAAGCCGGAGGCTCCATAAGGAAGCGAGCCCGCAAACGATCATTTTCCGGGTTTCGAAGCCATCGGCCATCAGCCAGATCACAGCAGCAATAACAAGGAAATTGAATGCCCAGAAAATATCGACGATGCCGGCATTGCCGATGCGGTATGCCCAGATCCAGATGATCAGCATAACTGCGGAGACCGCTGCGAGTGAAGCCAGCGGCAGTTGTAAAAACGGGCTCATAGTATAAAGGTTTTAGTTCTGCTTACTAAAGTTCCAGCGTCGCCTTCTTTTTAAGCATTGCGTCCTTACATACGAAAACCGCGTCAAAAAGGATTTACGATCATTTGATCTGCTTCCGGATCCGTATGATCCCAATCCAGTTCATCGCCACGATCACCGGGTATGTAGGGTCGAACTCATACCATTTCCTTGCGAAATTGAGATTGTTCGGGCTTTTATGATGGTTGTTCTGGAATAGCTCGCCCATCATTAAAAAGTCGAGGGGCAATGAATTCTTACTGTGATCCTCATTGTCGTAGTTCGAGTAGCCGTATTTATGTCCGCACCAGTTCACGATCGCGCCATGCAATGGGCCCATTGCAAAATGTACCGGCAGCAGCAGGAACATCCACCATACAGTGGCGAACTTAATATAGAACAGCGTGTACAGCACGGCGAACAGGATCCTTACGATCCACATATCGCTGATCTTATCGAGGGTCTTCCATTCGGGATAGTTGCCGCGGAACGCCTTTTCAGGCTCCACGTTGTGCTTCGCATAATCGAGGTACACATTTTTAGTGCTCATGGTCATCTGCCATACATCCTTGAAAAAATGAGGGGAATGCGGATCTTTCTCCGTATCGCTGTAAGCATGGTGCATGCGGTGAAGGATAGCATAAGCGCGGGGATTTAAAAAGGAAGAGCCCTGGGTAAGGAATGTGAACGAGTAAAAAAACCGCTCCCAGAACTTGTTCATTGTGAACATCTTGTGAGAAGCATAACGGTGCAGGAAGAATGTCTGGCAAAACAGGGAAAGAAACCAATGCAAAAGGAAAAAAGCTAATATGATCATGTTGGGTAAACGGATTAAAAATTCGTATGCTAAGGTACGGAAAAATGTGCTTATAAGTGCTAATAAACGTACGCAGATGCCAAATGGTTTTGCATTTCGGGATTCTCCTATATTTAGTATCTTTGTTGTGAAAACAAATGATTAAAATGGATTTAAGCAAATTAAAGAGGCGTCCGTCCTATCCTTTTGAAACCATTGCCGCTGCTATTTCATTTTCACCAAGCTGCCTGCCGATCTTACAGGAAGCAAAACGGCTTGCTGATATTTGCGGAGCTGCACTTTTATTATTGCACATCGGTGAAAAATCGAGCGAGAAAGATCAGCAGCTCGATGCAATGATGGCGAAAGCCGGCGTAAATCCCAGGCAGTCGCGCGTGATCTGGATGGAAGGCGATCCGGTAGACACTATCCTCCGCCTCTGCAAGCTTAACATTGTTGACCTGCTCATCCTCGGCGCCCTCGAAAAAGAAAACCTCCTGAAATTCTATATCGGCTCCATTGCCCGAAACATCAGCCGCAAAGCGAAATGCTCGGTGCTGCTGCTTACGAATCCCTCTTCAGAACCGCAGAAATTCAAAAAGATCATTGTAAACGGAGTTGAAAATCCCAAAACGATCCATACTATCAACACGGCGCTTTACCTCGCCAGGCATTTAAAAGTGAAGGATGTGACCATCGTGAACGAAGTTCACATGCCCGGGCTGGCGATGGCCATTGCCGACGACAGCACTGCGCCGGAAGCGAAGGAGATCAAACGCACCATCACGGAAGATTTTACCGAAAGCCTGCATTCCCTTATCGATAAATGCGATGCGGGCGATATCAGGATCACCGACAAGATCGTGAAAGGAAAACCGGGATATGCGATCAGCAAATATGCAAGCGACAAGAAAGCCGACCTGCTGGTGATCAACTCCCCGGATACCAACCTGAATTTATTTGACCGCATTTTCACACACGATATTGAATTTATACTGGCCGATCTGCCCTGCAATGTACTGATCGTTCATTCACGAGTATCTGCCGACTAACCTATGAAATTGGGACACAATGAATTAATGATCCTGCTCTCCAGCATTGGAGCGGTATTGATATTGGCGCGGATCTTTGCCGAACTCGGTAAAAAGATCAAGATGCCGATCGTCATGGGCGAAATATTGCTGGGGATCATTCTCGGGCCCACTGTGTTCGGATCGCTCTCTCCCGATACTTTCGATTATTTTTTTCCAAAAGTTGGCGCTGCAAAAATAGCGATGGATGGCATTACCAACCTGGCCGTGATCATGCTTCTCTTTGTTGCCGGGATGGAAGTGCAGCTGCAGATCATCCTGAAACAGGGCAAAACAGCTGTGTACACCAGCTTCACCAGCATGGTCATCCCCTTCATACTCGGGTTTTGTGCCGTATGGTTCTTCCCGGGGTTCTTTCACTATACACCCGACCGCAAGCTGGTTTATGCGCTTTTCTTCGGGATCGCCATGGCGGTTTCCGCCCTGCCCGTGATCACAAGGATCCTGATGGACCTCAACTTGTTCAAGACAAAGGTGGGCATGATCATTATTGCCGCTGCTATCTTTGATGACCTTACCGGATGGCTGATCTTTTCCTTTGTCCTGAGCTTAATGGGACAGGAAGGCGAGATCACCAACATCTGGTTCACCATCGGGATGATCCTTGGCTTCGGCCTGTTCATGCTCATTGTAGGGCGATGGATCATTAACCACGTATTGCCCTGGATCCAGAAAAACATGTCGTGGCCCGGTGGCGTGCTTTCTATTTCACTCGGTTTCTGCTTCCTTGGCGCCGCTTTCACAGAATACATCGGCCTGCACGCGATCTTAGGCGCATTCATCGTAGGTATCGCACTTGGCGACAGCGTTCACCTGCAGGAGCGGGAACGCGAGATCATTCACCAGTTTGTAACGAACGTTTTTGCGCCGCTGTTCTTTGTTTCGATCGGATTCAAAGTGAACTTTATTGAGAACTTCGACTGGCAGCTTGTAACGCTTGTACTCTTCCTCGCCATGATCTGTAAAGTGTTCGGCGCTTCGCTGGGCGGCTATCTCGGCGGACTTACCAAGCGGGAATCGCTGGCGGTTGGCTTCGGACTGAATGCCCGCGGCGCCATGGAGATCATCCTTGGCACACTCGCTTTGAATGCCGGACTGATCGACCAGAAAATGTTTGTCGCGCTGGTGGTGATGGCATTATTGACAAGCATGATCAGCGGGCCGCTGATGAAGCGTTTTATAGATTAGTACAGTACAGATGCAGATCGGTACGAATTTGCGAATCTATGCCGAAAAGGCTTCACCACAGTCCCGATAGTTATCGGGAACACAGATCTCACAGATTAATAAGGCGCTCCTCCGGAGCGCGAATATTCTTTCCCCTTTGCTTTGCTATTAATAAGATGCTCCTCCGGAGCAATACGGTTCTTTCTATAACAGGTCACTCCTATGGAGTTTCTATCACATGCTTATACTAAAGCTACAAACAGGTTGCTCCTCCGGAGCTGCTTTGATCAGGATCCGGCGTCTCATTTCTTAGTCCAACTTTTATTCCTACCGAAAGCTCCGGAGGAGCGTATTATTAATTGCAAACATTCGCAACACCCTTCAGAGCTCCGGAGGAGCGAATTATTCTGACAAGCCGGCAAGCTCCATTGGAGCAACCTGTTTGTAACATAAATACCCACATCATTTTCAAGCTCCCGAGGAGCGGCCTGTTCACGCTTAGCTGCATTACTATTCGTATATTTGCAACCTATTTATAATTTAGAAAATGTTAGGACTGAAACTCGCCACCGACCCGCGCTGGGTGAATATCGTAGAAAGCAATATTGATGAGATCCTCACGGATCATGCCTGGTGCGAGCAGAAAGCGGCTACCAACGCACTTTCCCTGATCGTGAACAACCCGAATTATACGGAAATGGTAACAGCGCTGATCGAAATTGCGAAGGAAGAGCTGCAGCATTTCGAGCAGGTGCACGAGCTCATCAAGGCGCGGGGTAAATCGCTCGGGCTGGAGCGCAAGGATAATTACGTGAATGAATTGTACAAGTTCATGCAGAAAGGCGGAAGCCGGAAGCAATCTCTGGTCGACAGGCTTTTATTCTCCGCCATGATCGAAACCCGCAGCTGCGAACGCTTCAGGGTGCTTTCGGAAAACATAAAGGATGAGGAGCTTGCTAAATTCTACCGCGACCTCATGATCTCCGAAGCCACGCATTATACGACCTTTATTGGCTTCGCCCGCAAATACGGCGATCACATCGATGTGGACAAACGCTGGAAGGAATGGCTCGACTTTGAAGCGTCGATCATTACCAATTACGGTAAATCCGAAACGATCCACGGTTAATTTTCACCCATCATTCTTTTCTTCCACTCTTCGGGGATAGGGATCGTTTGGTTGGTTTTGTAGTTGAAGCACACGATCACCGCGAGCCCTTTCGCAGCCTCCACTTCCGCTCCATTGATCACACGCACGATCGAGCAGCTCATATCAAAGCTTTTGGAGCCGATGCGGGATACCCATGTATAAGCAAAAACCTGGTCCTCCAGCAGGATCGGCTGCTTGTATTCCATCTCCATTTTTGCAAGGATCAGGCTTTCGCTCTCCCAGTCGATCTTCACCGCGCCCATCAGGTTATTGAAATAATCAACGCGCGCCAGCTCGAAGTAGGTAACGTGGTTGGCATTGTTTACATGGCCCAAACGATCAACATCCTTAAAGCGGATCTGGATGGGTGTTTTTTGTTTAAATGGGTTCATTGCTATAATTTTTTCTTATAAAACTTCACTACATACCTGAAGCCGACGGTTGCAAATGATTTCGAAGGATCCTTGAACACCTTCTTATTTATGCCTTCAAAATTTTTATTCCCGGTGGTTGTCATGGAATTATCGTACCAGTTGGCACCCCGGATGAGATAACCATTCGGATCATTTTGCTTATTATAAAAACGTTCCAGCTCCAGCAATTGTTTATAATAAGCGGAGCTTATTTTTTTCAGCCTGTCCTGGTGATAAGTGTAAACCGGGAGCCAGTTTTCTTTGTACGTATCCCTCATCCATTCGGAAACATTATTTCCCATGAACAATACGCCATTCTCATCTTTTGAGGCGCTGATGACCATTTCAGGATAGCTTTCTTTGGATGTTTTTAGCCGTGTATTGAAGAGGCAAAGGCGGAAAACAGAATCACCGGGCCACCTGATCCGGGATGATCGCTCCCCGGTTAAAAAAATCAGTTTATAATTTTGGGGGCGGCCTTCACTGCCGTTATCTTCTTTCCATCCGCCCGCAAGCGTATCGTTAAAGAGCGCGATCTTTGAATAGCCGGCAGTATCGAACAGCAGCGACAATGAAGTGATGAAATTCCTGTCATAAAAATTCATATACTCAACCGCATAATTATTTTTTTTATTTGCCGTCGCCACCAGCTCCCATTCCATTTCATCGGGCAGCTCATACTTTACGGTGTAGTTGATATGCTTCCTGTCGAGCTCTGCCTGCTTTTGTTTTGTTTTCCAGTACAGGAAAGCTTCGGCCTGCAAGGCTGTTATTCCAACCACGGGGTAATCATCGTATGCTTTGTGCCAGTTGTACATATTTGTGTACGACTCCATTTCAATTTCCGTGAAGTCATCCACCCAATGCAATGTATCAGGGTAAATATTTACAATACATTTTTCAGAATCCGCATTGAAATACACATAATTCAGCAGCCGGGTATCAATTTCTTTTCTTTTGTAATAACGCTCTTCCATAGTATGATAGATTGGCTCTATCGATTTAACTACGTTGCTATCCTGCAGGTCGATCTTCACATCATAATTAAGCAGGTAACCTTTATCCCCTTCAACTGTTTTTGCAACAAAGCGCTTATCTCCGCTTTCAGCAAGTAATGTACGCATGACCGAATCGCGGACCGCGGAAGTGAATTCCCTGTACTCCTTATTTGTGACTTCCGTCTTTTTAAAATAAAAGGGCTGGTAAAAATCCTCCAAAGGCCGCTTCAGCTTAAAGTACATGCGATAGCCTGTTGCGTAATCATTTTTATCATAATAGCTGAGCGTATCTGAATAAAATAAACAGGCAGCGGGCAGCGGTTTCATTACAAAATAATTCTTATCCGGATTCGTGATGAAGGCATGGAGGCTTGACTGCATCGTCAGCGCGGGATTTACATACAGGCATTCTTCCAGCCGGAGCGGTGGGGAGGAGAAATTATTTTTATAATACAAGATCTTCTGCTCCGATCTCCGGACCATCGCTGTATCGTAGCTGTAAACCGGAGTATTCAGCAGCCATGGGTAAATGGTTACTGTTCTGTCGGAGCGGTCAACAGTATAAACCCCATCAGAAGGCTTAGGAACTGATACGATGTTGCTATCCTTATCGTAGCGGATGGTGTCGGAGATCTGTGCAGAAATAAATTGAGGAAGGCTCAAAAAAAAGATAATCACAAGGCGGGAACAAACAGTTTTCATATTAAAAAATTCTCCGTGTAACTCTGTGCCCTCCGCTTCTCCGTGGTAAAAGCTACGCATCCAGCTCTTCAAACACCGAGTTCTTACTCTTGAACTCCGGCACCAGCACTTTCATTTTCTTCACGATCGCCTTGTTATCCTGTGAGTGGAACAGCCCGATCAGCTCCTGGATGGCTGCGGATACCACAGGAAAGTCATATTCTTTCACCTTTGCTACCATGATCTGCTTATGATGCGTCGGGATCGTATTTTCTTCGTTGGCGAGCAGCTCCTCATACAGCTTTTCTCCCGGCCTCAACCCCGTGTACACAATGCTGATGTCCTTATCGAGCACAAGCCCGGAAAGCTTGATCATCTTTTTTGCAAGGTCGATGATCTTCACGGATTTGCCCATGTCGAAAATAAAGATCTCGCCGCCTTTGCCCATTGCACCGGCTTCCAGCACCAGCTGGCAGGCTTCGGGAATGGTCATGAAAAAACGGGTGATCTCGGGATGCGTAATGGTAACAGGCCCGCCGGTTTCGATCTGCTGCCGGAACCGCGGGATCACAGAGCCGTTGGAGCCGAGCACATTTCCGAAGCGCGTGGTGATGAATTTTGTTGTGGAATTCTTATTGAGCGATTGCGTATAGATCTCCGCGATGCGCTTGCTCGCTCCCATCACATTCGTTGGGTTCACAGCCTTATCGGTGCTCACCATCACAAACTTTTCAACTTTGTGCTGTACGGAAAGGTCGGCCAGCGTTTTTGATCCGAACACATTGGTATACACCGATTCGGAAGGATTGTTCTCCATCATCGGCACATGCTTGTATGCAGCGGCATGGAATACGATCTGCGGGGAATACGTGCGGAACACATTCTCCATCCGCTCTTTGTTCCGGATATCACCCATCACCACTTCGTACTGCAGCGATTTGTATTTATCATGCAGCTCCATCTCCAGCTCATACAAAGGCGATTCAGCCTGGTCGAGCAGGACGATCTTCTCCGGCTGAAAGCGGATCACCTGCCGCACGATCTCGCTGCCAATGCTTCCTGCAGCGCCCGTGATCAGGATCACCTTTCCGTAAAACTGCTGTTTAATATTTTCTTTGTCGAGCTGGATCGCGTCACGCTCCAGCAACTCCTCGATCTGCACTTTTTTGATCTGGCGGAAGCTCAGCTCACCGTTGATCCAGTTGGTTACCGGCGGCACGTTCAGCACCTTGGTATTGTGGTTGAGGCAAATATCGACCAGCTCCTGCTTCCGCGCAGGTGAAATGTCCTGCACTGAAATAATCAGGTTTGAAACATCATTGTTTGCAAGGAGCCCCTCAAGCTTCGACAAGCCAAAGATGCTTACGCCTTCCAGCTTCTTGCCCTGCTTCTTTTCATCATCATCTATAAAGCCGAGCACCTTGTATTTTGTGCCGGCATCCCGGTCGAGCGTACGTTTGGTGATGATCCCCGACTCTCCCGCGCCGAAAATAATGACACTCCGCTTTTCCTTGTGCGGGTTGGAGATCTCAAGGTACAGCGCCTTGTACATGATCCTGAGGCTGATCAGCAGAAAGGTGGTGGCCATGTACTCAATGATGATGATCGAGAACGGAACGGGAAATGTTTCATTGATGTTATAGGAAACAATATTCACCCCGACATAGATGAGCGTGCCCAACGTAACGATCAGGAAAATGCGCTGCGAATCCTTTGAGCTCGTGTATTTCACCATGCCCTGGTATGTTTTGGCAAGGTAAAAAGTAACCAGCCTTACGCCGAGCACAATAGAGAATACCATTGGGAATGCCTGCACTTCCACAGGCGGAATGGAGAAGTTGAAACGCACAAGATAAGCAAGCAGCAATGAAAAGGTACAGATGAACAGATCGATCAGTAAAATGACCCATCGCGGCAGGTTGCGCTGAAATAAGAACTCGAGTGCTTTCATGTGTATTAGCAATGCCCAAAGATAAAGATTTCAGCGGATAAAGGCTATCAAAAAAATATCGCCCGCCCCCGCCCTGTTAGGGTTTAATTGCTATTTTTACAGGATAAACAAAATCTATGGCAGTTTCTCTTGTTACCGGCGGCGCAGGCTTTATCGGCGCCCATGTGACCAACGAATTGATCGCGCTCGGCCACGAGGTGGTGGTGCTCGATGACCTCAGCGGTGGCTTCGCCGATAATGTAAATCCAAAGGCTGTTTTCGTGGAAGGGTCGATCACCGATCCTGCCCTGCTGGAAAAGCTTTTCAATGACTATAAATTCGATTATGTATATCACCTTGCCGCTTATGCAGCGGAAGGACTGAGCCATTTCATCAAGCGCTTTAACTATACCAACAACCTGATCGGCAGCGTTAACCTTATCAATGAAAGCATTAAGCACAAGGTGAAATGTTTTGTGTTCACATCCTCCATCGCAGTGTATGGCGCCCTGCCTCCTCCAATGAAGGAAGACATGGTGCCGCAGCCGGAAGACCCATACGGAATTGCTAAATATGCCGTGGAGCAGGATTTGAAAACCAGCCACGAAATGTTCGGGCTCAACTCTATTATTTTTCGTCCGCACAATGTATACGGCGAATACCAGAACATCGGCGACCGTTACCGGAACGTGGTGGGCATTTTTATGAACCAGCTGATGCAGGACAAGCCCCTCACCGTTTTCGGAGATGGCTCTCAAACCCGCGCATTCAGCTACATTGGCGACATTGCACCGGCTATCGCCAACTGCGTGAACAATCCTGCTGCTTACAACCAGGTGTTCAACATCGGCGCCGACAAGGATTACCGCGTGGATGAGCTTGCGCTTGCCGTGATGGATGCGATGGGAATCAAAGGCGAGCTGCGCAGGCTGCCGGCGCGCAATGAAGTGCTGCATGCACATTCGGATCATGAAAAGGCACAGAGAATATTGGGCATTCAAACAGAGACCCCGCTCAGCGAAGGACTGCAAAGAATGGCCGACTGGGTAAAAAAGTCGGGCGTAAGAAAAAGCAGCCGCTTCAAAGACATAGAAATCCTGGAGAAGCTTCCACAGGTCTGGCTGGAGGATTGATCGGCTATGAAGAAAGTATTATTCATAGCATCACACCGCAAGGACCGCTCGCCCAGCCAGCGCTTTCGTTTCGAGCAGTATTTCGGGCATCTTCAGCAGAACGGCTTCGAATGCCATCTCTCTAATTTATTATCGGCGGAAGACGACAAGGCATTTTATGGCAGCGGAAATTTCTCAGAGAAAATCTCCATCCTGATCAGGAGCTTTTTAAAGCGACGAAAAGATGTAAGGGCCGCTAAACAATACGATATTGTGTTCGTTCAGCGTGAAGCCTTCATGACCGGCTCTACATACTTCGAAAAAAAATTAAGCCGCACCGGCACAAAAATGATCTTCGATTTCGATGATTCGATCTGGATCCTCGATACTTCCAACGCCAATAAAAAATGGGAATTCTTAAAGGATGCCGAAAAAACATCCCGCATCATTTCCCTCTCGCACATGGTGTTTGCAGGCAACCAATACCTTGCGGATTACGCAGCGCGGTTCAACAAAAATGTGAAGATCGTACCAACTACCATTGATACCAACGAATACAAAAGGATCGTCCCGGCGGTTAAAAAAGATACCGTCTGCATCGGCTGGAGCGGCAGCATCACCACCATCAAGCATTTCGAATATGCCATTCCCTTTTTACTGCGCATCAAACAAAAGTATGGTGATAAGGTTTCCATCAAAGTGATCGGCGACAGCTCATACGTGCATGAAGCGCTGCAGATAAAAGGCATCGCATGGATCAAACAGGATGAAGTGAAAGAGCTTTCGGAGATCGATATCGGGATCATGCCGCTGCCGGATGATGAATGGACCAAAGGAAAATGCGGCCTCAAAGGCCTGCAGTACATGGCTTTGGAGATCCCCACGATCATGTCGCCGGTGGGAGTGAATACAGAGATCATCAGCGATGGAAAGAACGGCTTTTTAGCGAAAGGCGAAGATGAGTGGATGGACAAGATCTCGAAGCTGGTAGACTCGGAAGAGCTGCGCATACAGATCGGGCAGGAAGGCCGCAACACGGTAGAAACAGGCTATTCCGTTAGCTCGCAGCAAAACAATTATGTGCGCTATTTTAATGAATTATTAAACGGATAAAAACGTACATTTGTGTTGCAGGCAGGGAGCTGTAAATGGCGCTGCCAAACATCCGGAAAGACTACATTACGAAATAAAAACATCATACAAACATGGACACAACAACAGAATTGAAAAACGTAGCATTAGAAAAAAAACATATTTCATTAGGCGCTAAAATGGTGCCTTTCGCAGGATATAACATGCCGGTTTCATACACCGGACTGAACGACGAGCACATGACTGTTCGCAGCGCAGTGGGTGTTTTTGATGTAAGCCACATGGGCGAATTCATTTTAAAGGGCGATGATGCGCTCGACCTGATCCAGCGCGTGACCTCGAATGACGCGGCAGTGCTTACCGACGGGAAGATCCAGTACTCCTGCCTTCCGAACGACAAGGGCGGAATTGTGGACGACCTGCTGGTGTACCGCATCAATGAAAAAGAATACATGCTGGTGGTAAATGCGTCCAACATTGAAAAAGACTGGAACTGGATCAGCAAATACAATACAAAGAATGTGGAGATGAAGAACATTTCCGATTCTGTTTCATTGCTTGCCGTTCAGGGGCCGAAAGCGATCCTTGCCCTGCAAAAGCTTACAGATATGAATCTTTCCGAGATCCCGTACTATTCTTTCAAAAAAGGGATGTTCAACGGAGAGGCGAATGTGATCGTTTCCAACACAGGCTATACAGGCGCTGGCGGATTCGAGATCTATTTTGCAAATGAAGTGGCAGATAAAATGTGGGATGCCATCTTCGCCGCAGGCGCTGAGTTCGGCATCAAGCCGATCGGATTAGGCGCACGCGACACACTCCGCCTCGAAATGGGCTTCTGCCTTTACGGGAATGATATAGACGACACCACCTCACCGATCGAAGCGGGATTAGGCTGGATCACCAAATTCACGAAGGACTTCACCAACAAAGCTGCGATACTCGAACAAAAAGAAAAAGGCGTTTCTAAAAAACTGGTGGGCTTCGAAATGACCGACCGTGGAATCCCGCGCCACGATTACGCGATAGCTGATGCCTCCGGGAGCGTCATTGGAAAAGTTACTTCAGGAACGCAGTCGCCCTCGCTGAACAAAGCGGTAGGCTTGGGCTACGTTCAAACCGCTTTCGCGAAGGCTGATACCGAAATCTTTATCATGATCCGCGATAAGGCGATCAAAGCAAAGGTTGTGAAGATCCCGTTTTATAAGGCATAATTCTGACGTCAGTTCGAGTGTCACGCTTTTTCAGCGTGATGTATCGAGAACTGTCACAATACATAACATAGCTGCGATACGTAGTATGGAAAAAAAGCTGATTGTTGATGTTTGCCTTTCACCGCATTTATATCCTGTGTACCACAGGGATGATCACATCGTTGTAGTCATTGATATTCTCCGCGCCACATCGGCCATGTGCACGGCATTTGAGCATGGCGTAGATAAAATGATCCCGGTAGCCACCGTGGAAGAAGCAACAGCATATAAGAACCAGGGATTTCTCGTGGGCGCTGAACGCAACGGCATTGCCCTGGAAGGATTTGACTTTGGAAATTCACCCTACAGCTACATGACGGATGCCATTAAAGGGCAAACCATTGTGATCTCCACCACCAACGGAACACAGGCGATAGAAGCCGCACGGAATGCGTATAAGGTTGTGATCGGCGCATTCACCAATATTTCCGCACTGTGCGAATGGCTGCAGGCACAGGAGCGCAATGTGATGCTGCTCTGCTCCGGCTGGAAGAACCGCTTTAACCTGGAAGACAGCTTGTTTGCAGGCGCTGTGACCGACCGCCTTTCGGCAAGCGGGCTGTTCCGCACCGGCGATGCAGCACTGGCGGTTTCATTGCTCTACAGCCAGGCAAAAAAGAATCCGTATAAGTTCCTGCACAGCTCATCCCACGCCGAAAGGCTTGCTGCAATGGGGCTGAAAGAGGATATAAAATACTGCCTGCAGGTAGACCGCACGAAAGTGATCCCGGTGCTCGACGGCAAGCACCTGATAAAATTATCTTAATTGAGCTTCTTTTGAAACGGCTTTTTTTATTCATCGTCGCACTGGCACTCGCCTTCTTCCTTGTCCCTTCCGGGGAACCGGCCTATTCATGGGGATTCTTCGCACATAAGAAGATCAACAGGATGGCCGTATTTACATTGCCTTCCGAAATGATGGGCTTTTACAAGCTGCACATCGAATACATCACCGAACATGCCGTAGATCCCGACAAGCGCCGTTATGCCAACGAGGATGAGGCGCCGAGGCATTACATCGACATCGACCATTACGGCGAGCACGCTTTCGACTCTGTTCCGAAATTCTGGAAAAATGCCGTTAAAAAATATACGGAAGACACGCTCAAGGCTTATGGCATTGTGCCATGGCACATCGAGAAAATGGTGTACCGCCTAACGGAAGCGTTCAAACAGGAGAACCTCGACCTCATCCTTCACTACTCTGCCGACCTGGGCCATTACATCGCCGATTCGCATGTGCCCCTGCACACCACCGAGAACTACAATGGGCAAATGACCAACCAGAAAGGCATTCACGGCTTCTGGGAATCGCGCATCCCGGAAATGAAATCGGATGGCTATGATTATTTTGTGGGCAAGGCAAGGTACATCGACAAGCCGATCAACAAAGCATGGGAAGTAGTAAAGGCCAGCCACGCGGCAGTGGATTCGGTGCTGAAATTTGAAGCGGCGCTGAATGCAAAGTATTCACCGGATAAAAAATACAGCTTCGAGAACCGCGGCGCCACGCTGATGAAAGTATATTCAAAAGAATACACGGAGGAGTACGACCAGATGATCGCGGGAATGGTGGAACGGAGAATGCGCGCTGCAATCATTACCGTGGGCAGCCTTTGGTACACCGCCTGGGTTAATGCCGGCAAGCCTGACCTGAACCGCTTTGGCAGCAAGGAGATCAGCGACTCGTTAAAAAAAGTGAATGCCGCAGAGGAAGAGCTCTGGAAAACAGGGAAGACGAAAGTGGTGAAGGGGCATGATGATTAGTGAGCCATGAAAAGATTCCTCAAATTATTCTTTTCCTTTCTCCTCATTCTTATTGCGGTTTATTTCCTGTTCTTCAGCAAGCGTTATCCTTTAGGCGTTATCAGCCATTCATTATCGGTTGGCGATTCGGTTGATTCCTACAACGGCATAACCGTTTACAACAACGGCATCGACTATCCAAAAAGCTTTGGCAAGCATTATAATTCCGACAGCTCCTTCTATTATGGAAAAAAGTGGCAGTGCGTTGAATTTATCAAGCGGTATTATTACGATCATCTGCGGTTTACAATGCCTGACGGTATGGGTAACGCGAAAGATTTTTATAACCCTGCCGTACCTAACGGAAAGCTCAACAAGAGAAGGGGATTGCTGCAATTTAAGAACGACAGCACTTCGAAGCCGCAGCCCGACGACATTCTTGTGTTCGGCGGAAAATTCGGGCATGTAGCCATTGTAACAAATGTAAGCGATACGGAAGTGGAAGTGATCCAGCAGAATATTTACATGACGCCGAGGGAAATACTACCATTGAAATTCACGAACGGGATCTATTCTGTTGGCGATAGAAAAAAGCCGAATGGCTGGCTGAGGAAAGCAGACTAATTATTTCTTTCGCCTTCGTACAAAAGCAATCAAAGCAAAAACAAAAACAGGGATCAGCAGCCAGGGCGAAAGCGAACGATTATGCCTCAATGCTACAAGCCGGGCTGTTGTGGAGCTGATCCGGGCATGCGCAGCAATAACTTTCGCAGTGTTCAGCTTTGCTACCGCCGTTCTTGCGGAGCGCCTCAGCTGATCGTCCATCTTCCTGGCTTCCATTGCCTTTGTGTAATTGCCCCTGCTCCATATTTCTGCCTGCGCCACCATGGAATCGCAGCAGGCCTTTATGCGTGGATCATATTCTCCGGCAAGGCGATAAGACTCTACTGCCGACTGATACGCATAAGTCAATTCATTCAGCTTGCCAAGCGTGATCAGCAGGTCAGCAACAAAAATATTCTGAGGCTTCACAAGCAGAATCCGCTCATGCAGCTGAAAGTTCAGCTGGTAGATCATCCTGTTGTACTGCTCTATGCTCAGCGCAGTGTCAACATTCAATATCTGGTGTGTTCGCAGCCATCCCGGCGATTGCGCTTCTTTTATTTCCGCTTCAAGTATTTTCAGATGGATCCATTCGGAACCATTGTGCGATAAATGATCCAGCTCGTACGCCTTTTTTGTATAATAATAAGCAGAGTCGTTATTTCCGGTCAGCTCGTACAGAACGCCAAGATTAGCGGAGATCCGGTAATTCAGCCCTTCGATAGCTATAGCCCTGAAGAGCTTCTTTTTTGCCGCTATATAGTCGCCTGTAAAAATATCACACACGGCCACTTCATTAAGGTATTCCCAGCCATTGTGCCCTTTCCTGAAATTCTCCTCAAGAAATGCTCTCCACTCCTCCACTTTTCCTGAGTAGTTGTGCAGCCTGATATCCCTAACCTCGGAAAGCGACAGGCGCGGGTAATTCCCGAACACATCCACGGCATAAGCATTGATGCAGGCAGAAGCCTGTGCCGACAATAGAAGAAAGAGATATAGGAAGATCTTTTTGATAAGCAGGTGTTTTACATCCGGCGTTGCTTCCGCCATTCAAACAAATATATTAAATTTCATCCGGCTTACAAATTGTAGTAAATTTGAATAGTGCCTCACAACAGCAAAGCACCGAATTTCCATCATGAAAAAATTTCTTTTGCCCTTCCTTATTGTTTGCACACTTTTATCCTGCAGCACTTCCTCTTTTTTTTATGCGCCTAAAAAGGAGCTGGTGCATTCGCCCGACACAAGCATCTACAATGTAGAGGTAATCAATTTCAAATCAGGCAACGGCAATACATTAAATGGATGGTTCCTGAAACCGAAGTCGGGCCCGGCCAAAGCGACTGTGCTGCAACTGCACGGCAACGGCGGAAACATCTCTTATCAATACCAGTTTGCAGAGCCATTGGTAAAAGCGGGCTACCAGGTGATGGTGTTCGATTACGAAGGCTATGGAAATTCCACGGGCAAGCCTTCACAGGAAAAAGTGCTGGACGATGCCATTCAATCGTTGAAATACGTACGGCAGCGCGGGGATGTGATCGGCAAGAAGCTGATCCTTTTCGGGCAATCGCTGGGCGGACATTTATCCTGCGTGGTTGCCGCAAAAGAAGGCGCGATGATCGACGCGCTGGTGGTAGAAGGCGCATTCTCAGGACATGAGCCAATGGCTGTGTATGTTGGCGGGCAGCACGGTGCACCGAAATGGCTGGCGAAATTACTTGTGCGCACCAAATACGAAGCGATCGATTACATTGATAAAGTAACTGTTCCGAAGCTCATTATCCACAGCACAGAGGATGCCACCTGTCCGTTCTTCATGGGACAGGCGCTCTACGAAAAAGCCGCAATGCCGAAAGAGTTCTGGGAAGTGAAAGGCGGGCACATTCTCGCGAGCCGCATTTACCCGAAAGAGTTTGTGGAGCATTTTGATAAATTATTAGGATTGTAGGATCACTGTCATTCATTGCCACGACCCCGTATCGGGTACGGGGCAGGCACGGCATCTCTACGCAATGCCAATTTTTTTAAGAACACACCCCTAACCCCTCTCGAGAGGGGAACGGACGCCGTTCAGCGAACAATTATTGTATTAATATTAAATACAAAAGAATCTGTGCGAATCCGTGTCATCTGTGGTGAACTCAAACCTCCTCGATCAAAAACCCCAGTCTTTTCAGGTCATTCCAATACCCCGGATATGATTTCTTTACGATCTCGGGATGCTCGATGAGCACGGAATCAAACTTGAGTGCCAATGGTGCAAATGCCATGGCCATGCGATGGTCGTCGTAGGTATGAATGGAAGGCGGCGCATTTAAAACATCGGAAGGCATTATCTTCACAGCCTTATCGTTCCTGATCTCCAGCTCCACGCCCATCTTTTTTAATTCGTTCTGAAGCGCGAGGATCCTGTCCGTTTCCTTGATCCGCAATGTATGCAGCCCGTTAAAAAAAGTAGGGATCTGCAATGCCGCGGTGGTTACGGCAACTGTTTGCGCAATATCGGGGCAATCGGAAAAATCAAATCCGAAGTGCTCATCCTTCACACGTATTTTTGTAAGGCGGATGCCATCGGCTATATATTCGGTGCGTACTCCGAAAAATGTAAACACGTCGGCAATGATCGAATCCCCCTGCAGGCTTGGATTTTTCAATCCTTTGATGGTGATGTCCGCTTCATCTGCAAGCGCCGCTATTTCATAGAGGTAAGAAGCGGAGCTCCAGTCGCCCTCCACGTGGTACACATAGTCATCATCCGTTTTTTTATGATAGCTCTGCTTGCTCACCGAGATCGAGTTATCGTGCCATACGCCGTACACGCGGAATTCCTCCAGCATTTTCAGGGTCATGTTGATGTAGGGCCGCGATGTTACCTCGCCCCTGAACTTTATAACAAGGCCATTCTGCAAGGCAGGCGAGATCAGCAGCAGGGCTGAGATGAACTGGCTGCTTACATTTCCGTCCATTTCCACTTCCCCGCCCTTCAATGTTCTTCCTTCTATCTTTAATGGCGGAAAGCCTTCATGCTCCGTATATGTAATAGTGGCGCCCAGCTGGCGGAGCGCATCCACGAGGATCCCGATGGGGCGCTTCTTCATCCTGTCCGAACCTGTAATGATCCTGGTGCCGGGCTTTGTGGCGTAGTAAGCAGTAAGAAAGCGCATCGTGGTGCCCGCAGGCCCTACATCAATGGTTTGCATGCCCGGAGTGTACAAGATATCCTGCAGGGTTTGCGTGTCCTGTGCGTTTGCAATATTGCCGATCTCGAACTCATCCCCGCACAATGCCTGGATAATGAGCGCGCGGTTGCTTTCGCTTTTGGAAGCGGTGAGCTCAATGGTACCGCTTATTTTCTTGGAGGGGTGGGAGATCCTGTAATTCATATTACTTCAGGAGTTTAGCTTCTTTTGTATAATAATTCAATGATTCGATGATGAGCTCCGCTGTTGCGGACTTGTTTATTTCGCAGCTGCCGATGCCTGCAAGCAATGAAAAGCGGATGTCGCCCTTCTCATTTTTCTTATCATGCTTCATGAGCCCTGATAATCGTTCATGACTCATCTTTTCAATAGAGATCTTCCGGTATGTTTTCAGGATGAATTGCGTGATCGATTGCAGCTCCTTTTCCGGAAGCCCGCAAACCTTATGTGAAAGCCATGCCTCGCAAACCATGCCCACAGCAATTGCTTCGCCATGCAACAGGGGATTCTTCGGATCGGTTTCGAGGGAGCATGTTTCTATGGCATGCCCGATGGTATGGCCGAAATTCAGGATCTTTCTTTTTCCTTTTTCTTTCGGGTCTTCCTGCACCACGGCATTCTTGATCTGTATAGAGGTGTTTATTAGCTCTTCCAGCCCTTCCGCCTCAGCGGGCTTATGCTGTATAAGCCTTTCCCAGTATGCCGCATCCGCGATCAGCGCATGCTTGATCATCTCGGCAAAGCCGGATAATACTTGTCGCCTGTCGAGCGTACTGATGAAATCACTGTTAATGAAAACCGCGGCAGGATTGGCGAATACGCCGATCTCGTTCTTCAGGTGATTGAGGTCGATGCCAGTCTTCCCACCGAGGGAAGCATCCACCTGTGAAAGTAAAGTTGTGGGAATATTGATAAAATCGATGCCACGCTTGAAGGTGGAAGCAATGAAGCCGCCCATGTCGCCGATCACGCCGCCGCCAAGGTTAACAAAAAGCGAATGGCGGTCGGCACCCAGCTCGCTCAGCGTGCTCCAGATCTGCGCACACACCTCGAGGCTCTTGTTCTCCTCCCCGCTTTCGATCTCGATGAGCTCTGCAGTTTTAAAATAGTCAACCTGTTCTACCAATCCCGGATAGCAATGCCTGAGGGAATTCTCATCAACAAGGATAAAGAGCCTGGAATACTTATCCCCGGCTGTCCGGAAGAAACGGTTGAGCTCCTTTGCTATGCTTGTATTTATATAAACGGAATAGCCCGCTGATTTTATCTCTGGCATATAATTTAATTAACACAAATATAATCAAAGGAGTTCAATAAAACGTCCGTGTAATACCGATGCAACCGGACGGAATCTGATTTTTCTTACCCGCTTTCTCGACTCCGCTCGAAATGACATCGCGCGTTGCCATTAAAAAAAAATTCATTTATTTATCACAATAAGCAATTATCTTTGCTCAGATTAAAAAAGCCGGGATAACCCGGAACTTAACAAGGCTTGCATCAACCTGAAACATTATAAACTGATATGCTTTCATTCAACAATACAGAAGTTGCTTTTTCGGGCAAATCCAATAACGACCTCAATCGTTCTTACTGGCTGTTCAAGCTGGTATCGAACAGCACTTTTGTGAATATCGGGAAATCGCTTACTACTTTTGCGATCAAAACATACCTGCCGATCAAAGGGTTGATAAAAGCCACTATTTTCAAGCAGTTCTGCGGGGGCGAAACTATTCATGAATGCGACAGGACAATAAAGGAGCTCGGGAAATTTAACATCGGTACCATCCTCGATTACTCTGTGGAGGGAAAGGAAAGCGAGCACGATTTTGATGCCTGCCAAACGGAAACCATTGAAACCATTGAAAAGGCAAAGAACGATACGCATATCCCGTTCTGTGTTTTTAAAGTTACGGGCCTTGCACGCTTTGAGCTGCTCGAGAAAGTAAGCGCAAAAGCAACGCTGATCCCGGAAGAACAGAAAGAATACGGGCGCGTGCAATTGCGCGTAAGCGCGATCTGCAAAGCGGCATACGAAGCCGGAGTGCCCGTTTTTATTGATGCGGAGGAAAGCTGGATCCAGGAAGCGATCGACAACCTGGCGAACCAGATGATGGTGCTCTACAATACCGAAAAGGCGATCGTTTACAATACCTACCAGCTGTACCGCAAGGACAGGCTTTCCTACCTGCGTGTTTCCTTCGAAAAGGCCAAAGACAATAATTATTTTTTAGGTGCAAAGCTGGTGCGCGGCGCCTACATGGAGAAAGAGCGCAAGCGCGCAATTGAAAAAGGCTATACCTCACCCATCCAGGATACCAAGGAAAATACCGACCGCGATTATGATGCGGCAGTGGAATTCTGCCTTGAGCATATCGACCGGATCGCCATTTGTGCCGGCACACATAACGAGGCCAGCTCTATGAAACTGGCGGAGCTGATGCAAACGAAGCAGATCCCCGCAGGCAACAAGCACATTTACTTCTCCCAGCTGCTCGGCATGAGCGACCATATCAGCTTCAACCTTGCCAATGCAGGCTACAATGTGGCGAAGTATGTCCCGTACGGGCCTGTGCGCGAGGTGCTGCCCTACCTGATCCGCAGGGCGCAGGAAAATACTTCCGTGAAAGGACAAACCGGCCGCGAGCTGAGTTTGATCATGAAGGAGAAAGAAAGAAGAAAACAAACCGGCAACTGATCATTTGTGAACTTGCGTGTTTGTCATTTCGTTTCACCTACGGCAAGCCTTCGGCGACCGAAGGAGTTCGACCGGAGGGAGAGTATCGGGAAAGCGGGTGGGCTTGTTCTCGATATGCTCGTGCCTCGCTACTCGAACTGACGCTAAAAAATCCCGGTAACCTGAACATATCCCCATAATAAATTCGTCGAAATTATTCCCGCGTATTGCTTTTCTTTCTACTTTTGCATTTAACCAAATGGTTAAACCATTCAATTAAATGAAACAGTTAAAAGATACTTCCGCCGAAGAACGCATCCTCGAAGCCGCCAAGGTGGTGTTCATGAAGTATGGTTTGTATGGCGCGCGCATGCAGGACATTGCAGATACCGCAGGTATTAACAAGGCGCTTCTTCATTATTATTTCCGGAACAAGGAGAAGATGTTCGACAAAGTGTTCGAAGGCGCGCTCCAGAAATATTTTCAGTCGGTGGATGTATTCGGCGACACCACGCTCCCGATCAAGGAACGCATTTTCAAATACATTGATAACATCGTAAGCTTTCTTTCAGAATACCCGCAGATGACCATGTTCATCATTAAGGAAATCAGCATCAACCCTGAAATGTTCAAAGAAAAGCTGCAGGCGCTTAAAAGAGGCCGCACCGTGCGTTTTATCCAGGCTTTAGAGGAGGAGATGAGTGCAGGAAAATTAAGGAAGATCGACCCGGTGATGTTCATGATCAACCTGCATTCGCTCTGCACCTATCCTTTCATCGCAGCACCGCTTTTCAAGCACGCCCTCAAAGCGAACGGCAAAGATTATGAAAAAGATTTTTCCCCCGAAAAGCTGAAACAATCGGCAAAAAACTTTGTTGAACTAACACTTGGAAAATAATAACACAGCTCTATGAAACGCTTAACATTTTTATTCGTCCTTTTTTCAGGCATGTGCTTCGGACAAACATTGTCCCTCGACTCCTGCATACAAATGGCGAAGCGCAATTACCCCCTCATTAAACAGAACAGGCTCATCTCGGAAAATGAAGAGAACACGCTGAAGGCCGATAACAAGAACTGGCTTCCGAAATTATCCTTTATCGGCAAAGCTACGTACCAGTCGGAAGTAGTTGAGTTCCTCGGCAACTCATTTCCGCACGACAGCTACATTACGGCGCTCGACCTTGAGCAGACGGTTTACGACGGCGGACAGATCAAACAACAAAAGAACCTCGACAGGCTCAACAGCGAAACCGAACTGCTGAAGAACCAGGTGGAGCTCTACAAGCTTGCCGACCGCATCACGCAGCTGTACAGCAACATCCTGCTGCTCCGCGAGAATACAAAAACGCTGAACGTATATAAGGACGACATCAGCAACAAAAAGAAGATCCTTTCCGCTTCCGTTGCCAACGGCCTGAGCCTGCAAAGCAACCTGGATGCGCTTGAAGCGGAAGAATTAAAAACGGAGCAATCGCTGATCGAGGCAAAAGAGAACATTGCAGCGCTGTACCAGTCACTCGCGCTGTACATTAACAAAACGCTCGACGACAGCACCGACCTGAGCTCCCAGCCGATCATGGCGGTGAGCGCCGGCAATGAGCTGAACCGCCCCGAGCTTAAATTATTCGAATCGCAGAAATCGCTGCTGGATGTGCGCCACAAGCTGAATACAAAGTCGGCATTCCCCCGCCTTGCATTAAGCGCGGAAGGAGCCTACGGAAGGCCCGGGCCTAACTTCCTGAACCAGGACCTGCGCTTTTTCGGGCAGGCTGCGGTAAGCCTGAAATGGAACATCGGGGCACTGTACAGCCTTTCCAATGAAAGGCAGAATATCAGCATCAGCAAGCAGATGGTGGATGTGCAGAAAGAAGTGTTCGAATTCAACCTGAGAACGGCTATGCTGCAACAAACAGCACAGATCAATTCATTGAGAGAGATCATTGAAAAAGACAGGCAGATCATTGAAAAGCGCCACCGCATCAGGGAAACCGCAGCCAAGCAGCTGGAGAACGGAAGCATCACCTCCACCGATTACCTTACCGAGCTGAACGCAGAGATGCAGGCCACACTTAATGAAAAGGTGCACGAGATCAAATTAATGAACGCGATCAGCAATTACAACACAAACAAAGGAATCAACAATTTTTAATAAAGCCTCTCAATGAAAAACGAACACACAGAAAATCAACCGAACGAAACCGCGCCTGAAAAGAAAAGCAAAAAAAAGCTTTTTATCATTGCAGGTATTTTAGGAGCCGCGCTGATCACCGGCATCATTTACTTTATCATTGCTGCAGGCTATGAAACCACCGATAACGCACAGCTGGATGCCGACATCGTTCCCATCCGCTCGAGCGTTTCAGGCTATATCAAAACCATCCATTTCAAAGACAATGAGCATGTAAAAAAGGGACAGCTCCTGATCACGATCGACGATACCGACCTGAAAACAAAAGTAGCGCAGGCGCAGGCCGCCCTCGAGAATGCAAAAGCAAACCTCCTTTCTGTAAAAAGCAATGCCACTGCGGTAAGCCAGAATGCAGATGCATCGGTGCTCACCTCATCATCTGTAGAGCAAAATGTAAATTCCGCGAAAGCGCGCTTAACAAGATCACAGGAAGATTTCAAGCGGATCGAGAACATGTACAATGCGAAAGCAGCCACACAATCGCAATACGATGCTGCAAAAGCCGACCTCGATATCGCGAAAGCGCAGTATGAAGGAGCCATAAGCCAGTACAAATCATCCTCCGCACAATCGCAGGGCATCCGCTCACAGGCGGAAGCTCAGCAGGCACAGATCACGCTGGCAGAAGCGCTGATCAAACAGCGCGAAGCGGAATTGGCGCTGGCACAAACGCAGCTTGACAATGCAACTGTCGAATCGCCATGCGACGGCATCGTTACCAGGCGCGCAGTCGAGGAAGGCCAGTACATTACCATTGCACAGCCTTTGTGCTCCACGATCGACAAAACGCATTTATGGATCACCGCCAACTTCAAGGAAACGCAGGTAAAGAAAATAAAGCCCGGCCAGGAAGTGGATATAAAGATCGATGCTTTCCCCGACCTGAAGATCAAAGGAAAAGTGGAATCATATATTGGCGCAACGGGAGCAAAGTTCTCTTTGCTTCCGCCGGATAACTCCACGGGAAATTTCGTGAAGATCATCCAGCGCATTCCTGTACGCATTGAATTAACGGAGTATCCGAAGGAAGCGACAGATGAGCTGTTCCCGGGCCTGAGCGCTTTTGTGGAAGTGAATGTGAAATAATATGCAACACGGAGAAGCGGAGATCACAGAGAAGCACAGAGAAAGAGATTGAAACAAGTAACAGGAAAAGTGCGGTAGCCTTGCGCGAAACTTTGTGAGGCTTAGTGGCCTCCGTGCCTCCGTGGTAAAAGCTCTGAATACTAAGAAAAAATTGGAAACAACAGCACACATAAAACCCGTTTACCCTACCGGCGCCACCAAATGGATCCTGATCCTTACGGCGGTATCCTGCGCCATTCTCGAGCTGATCGACACCACCGTGGTGAATGTGTCGTTGCGCGAGATCAGCGGCAGCATCGGCGCCACAACCACCGAGATCGCCTGGGTGATCACAGCCTACGCGATCTCCAATGTGATCATCATCCCGCTTACGAGCATGCTTTCCGACCTCTTCGGAAGAAAAACATATTTTACGGCATCGGTTATCATTTTTACTTTTTCATCGCTCATGTGCGGGCTCTCCACCAATCTCTGGATGCTCGTGTTCTGGCGCTTTGTGCAGGGCATCGGCGGAGGCGGATTATTATCAACGGCACAGTCGATCATTGTCGGCGCTTTCCCGCCGGAGAAGATCAGCACCGCTAACGCGATCTTCGGAATGGGTATCATCCTCGGGCCAACATTCGGACCTGCATTGGGAGGATTCATCACCGATAACTTTTCATGGCACTGGATCTTTTTCGTGAACATTCCGATCGGGATCGTGGCCACTATACTCGCATGGACCTATGTTACCGACATGCCCGGAGCAAAGAAACCGCGGAAGATAGACTGGTGGGGAATTATATTTCTGGTCGCCGCGGTAGGCTCGCTGCAGTTCGTGCTGGAAGAGGGTACTGCCAAGGATTGGTTCGAAAGCCCGGAGATCATTACTTTTTCGCTGGTTGCGGCGATCGGGCTGGCAGCATTCATTTACCGTGAGCTCAACATCGATTACCCTGCTGTGAATATACGGCTGTACAAAAATTACAACCTCGCCATGGGCAGCTTTATGAATTTCATGCTGGGCCTGCTCCTGTTCGGAACCGTATTTATTTTTCCCTTGTTTGCACAGATCTCGCTGGGCTGGACCGCCACGCAAACCGGAACGTTCATGATCCCGAGCGCCTTATGTACCGCTGTTTCCATGCCGATCGTAGGGAAGCTGCTGGGCTCCGGGAAAAATCCGAAGACCATCATTCTCATCGGCATCTTCATTACGTTCGGCTTTCTGATGATGATGGCATTCTCGTCGCCCGACTCTAGCAAGAATGACTTTTACTTTCCGTTTGTGCTGCGCGGCGTAGGGCTGGCATTTATGATGTCGCCTATCCTTTCACTTGCCGTTGCCGGACTTCGCGGGAAGGACATGGCGCAGGCGATCGGGCTGGCCAACATGATCCGGCAGCTGGGCGGTGCCGTAGGCATCGCATTGCTGAATGTATTCCTGACGCATAAGAACGCAGAAGTAAGAGGCAGCATGCTTGGCTACATTACAGATTATAACACCGCGGCTACAGAGCGCATTTCAATGCTTACACAGAATTACCTGTCGAAGGGATTTAGCGCGGAAGACGCACAAATAGCGGCATACAAGGCCATGGAAGGAATGCTTTACAAACAGCAGGCACTTGTGGCCTACGACCAGGGATTTTTCGCGGTCGGCATTTCCATCCTCATCTGCATCCCGATCGTGCTGCTCATCCGGTATAAAAAGGGTGTTCCAGCAAAACCGATCGCGGATCATTGATGAATACTTTGTTCGTCTTCTGAAAATAAAACTAAAAAAAGCCTGAATTTTACTTCAGGCTTTTTCCATTACTTCTTCACGATTGCTATTACTATAGACGTGATGATTTGGAGGATACCAAGTATCACTCCCCAATTTACTTTAAACTTTCTCACTGGTTTTGAAGGTTGTATAACCGAGACCTGAAAAGTTGATCTACGATTATGCTAAGCGTAAGCTTAGAAGAACGAAAAGGCTTAATAGCAATTTCACTACAAAGATAGAAAACTATCGGGCTTAAAAACCGTTCATCACAAATCTGCATCAAATCCCTCAGCCAGCATGTAATTTTAAATAAAAAAGAACACATGAAAAGGAACATCTTTCTATCCGTGCTGGCCGTATTGCTGATGCAGACATCTTCTTTTAGCCAGGACCTTCCCCGTTCGGCATCTTTCGGTGCCGCAGTCAGCGATCTGAATGACAGCTCGAGAGCAGCACTGCGGCTTTCTTCACTGTCCGGCAGCCTTATAAATAAGGTCATTGCAGGTGGCTCCGCCGAGAAGGCGGGGTTCAGGGCTAATGATGTGCTTATCTCAATTGATGGGACGAATATTGAAAACACCACTCATTTTTTGACACTACTGAAAAAGTATCATGGAGACGATAAGGTTAAAATAGCTTTTTACAGGGAGGCGAAACGCAGCGCCGTCACCATGCTCTTATTGCCAAGGCAAATGGAAACAAGCGATGCTTACGACATCGTTTATTCATCTGTAGTGTCAGGCAGCAACCAGCTGAGAACGATCATAACGAAGCCGAAGGGCGGCGGTATCCATCCTGCAGTGCTTTTAATAAGCGGCGTTGGATGTTACAGCATCGACAATCCCTTCAGTACGGAGATCAGGTCGATAAAAATGTGGAGTGATTCACTGACCAGGAATGGGTTTGTTACGATGCGCGTAGAAAAAACAGGTATGGGGGACAGTAAAGGTATGCCTTGCAATGAAAGCGATTTCACTACAGAAACCCAGGCATTTTTAGCCGGATTGAAACAGCTTAAATCATTGCCTTATGTCGATAAGAAAGATGTATTCATTGCAGGCTTCAGCATTGGCGGAGTGATTGCCCCGCTCCTTGCGGAGAGGGAACCTGTGAAAGGAATAATTGTATATGGCACCGCAGGCAAGAACTGGCTGGAATACGAGCTTGATAATTCCTTACGCCAGCAATTGATGGCAGACAAGCCTGCCGATTCCGTCGACCTGTATATGAGAGCAGAATACATCCGCCTCTATGGCTTATTTGTTGAAAAGAAAACGCCTGAACAGATCATGAAGGAACATCCTGAAAGCACAGTCAGCTTTTATCCATACCCGATGCGGATAGAATACTTTCAGCAGGTGGCCGATGTAAATATCTGCGGGCTGTGGATGAATACGAAAGCAAAGGTACTGGCCCTGCACGGGAGCTCCGACTTCGTTTCCTCGGCTGCCGAACATAAGCAGATCGCCGAAACGGTAAACCATTATAACCCGGGAAATGCTACCTATATTGAGATCGCCGATTCGGACCACTGGAGCTTATTCACTGAAAGTGAAATAATAAGCGCACGTCATGAGCGCACGCAGCTGAATCCTGCTCCGCTGCTGATCTCCATTGAGTGGCTGAAAGCAAATTCCTGAAATTGATCTAAGCTGAAGAGATAGAGAAAAATAATTATTTACAATCGCAGGAATCTTTCTCCATCCGCAGATCGATCGCGGTAACAACCCTGGAGACCGTATCGCAATCGGCGATCACAATGCGTACGTTTTGTCCGTCGGCAGTATTGCCTTCCACGGCATAAGTGCCGAAAGGCTTATCGTGCACATTGCTTTTATCGTAATTGATCTTGCCTGTTTTTAATACGTCCCTGATCTCGGCTTCGGTGATATTCCTGCACTTCATGCGGCATTCGCCATGCACGCTCAGCTCCAGCTTCTGGTAGCTCAGCTCTTCCAGCTTTGCAGAGCCCGGCAGCTTACAGCCGCGGCCTTTGAAGATGATGCTTACCGCGAGGCAGCCCAGCACAAACCCGAAACCGTAAAATCGTAATCGCCTGTAAAGGTCAGTGTTCTTGGAAGGTAAGGCCATAATTATTTAATGGGAAAATGGATGATGGTAAACGTAAAAATGGAAGCTTAAAATGAGCCCTACATTCCTGCCATGAATAAATTGATGTCCTTGTAAGGGAGCTTGAACATTTCACCCAGCACTTCGCTGGTAAGCACGCCGTTGTACACATAGATCCCGTTACGTACGCCTTCATCCCTGCGGAGCACATTCTCCACGCCGCCTTCCTCGCCGATGTTCAACAGGATAGGTGCAAAAATGGTGCTGAGCGCATAGGAAGCTGTGCGGGAAACACGCGAGGCAATGTTCGGCACGCAGTAATGGATCACGCCATGCTTTCGGAATACAGGCTTTGAATGATTGGTAACTTCAGAGGTTTCAAAGCAGCCTCCCTGGTCGATGCTCACATCAATGATCACGGAGCCCACTTTCATTTCGCTCACCATCGATTCGGTAACAACGCAGGGTGTCCTGCCTTTTGAAGCGCGGATCGCGCCGATGACCACATCCGCCGTTTTTAAGTGCTTTGCAAGCACGCGGGGCTGGATCACGGAAGTGAAGATCCGTGTGCCGATGTCGCTCTGAAGGCGCCTGAGCTTATAGATGGAATTGTCGAACACTTTTACGGAAGCGCCCAATCCCAATGCCGCACGTGTGGCGAATTCGCCAACCGTTCCTGCACCGAGGATCACCACTTCGGTAGGCGAGATCCCGGAAATACCGCCGAGGATGGCGCCCTGCCCGTTATTGACATTACTTAAATATTCTGCTGCGATGAGGATGGAAGTGCCGCCTGCGATCTCCCCCATGGAGCGGATCACGCTGTAAATGCCGTCCTGGTCCTTGATCCAGTCGAACGCGATGGCAGTGATCTTTTTCGCCATAAGCTGCTTGAGGAAATCTTCGGGCTGAACGGTAAGCTGCAGGGCGGAGATCAGCGTTTGCTTCTGCTGCATCATCTCGATCTCCTGCGGGGCCGGAGGGGCCACTTTTAATATAATATCTGCTTTGTAAACATCTTCGGGGCTGTACGCGATCTGCGCACCTGCTTCGCTGTAATCATGGTCCTGGAAATTGGCCATTTTGCCTGCATTGGTCTCCACCACTATGCGGTGGCCGTTGTTCACCAGCAGTGCAACCGCATCCGGCACAAGCGCCACGCGGTTCTCCTGGAAGGAGATCTCTTTAGGAATGCCAATGAATAATTTCCCTTTTTTGCGCCCTACTTCCAGCATTTCTTCCTGGGGCATTAAAGCGGTTTGGGTAAGCGAAGCTAATAATTCCTTAGATGTTTTCATTCATTCATTTTTTTAGCCAGAGAGAAAACAAATTTACAAAAACTATTACATTATTATAGTTTAAATTTAAAACAAAACGCCCCCCGGCAATCTGCGGGAGGCGTTCTGTAAATTTACTCAGAATCCTTTGCTTACTGCAATACGATCTTTCTGTAAGCCTTATTTCCGGTGCCGGTAATTTCAAGGAAATAAACTCCTTTATCAACACCGCCAAGGTCAAATGTATGGCTGTACATTCCTGCAAAGCGGGAAAGGCTTTCTGCAGCCACCACTTTACCCTGTACATCCATGATCCGCACGGTAAGGTCGCCGCTCAGCAGCTGGCTGTAGCTAACGGTGAGGGTTCCTGTGGAAGGGTTCGGGTAAACATTGAGGCTTTCAAGGCCTGCTGCATCAGCTATCCCGGTGCACAGGTCTACTACGAGGTTCTCAGTATCCGTACCGCTGCAGCCATTGGCGTCGGTATATGCATAGCTGATCGCGTATGTTCCCGCGCCGATGCCGGTATCAAATGAGCTTCCGCTCACGCCCGTACCTGTGTAGGTACCGCCGGCAGGAGTTCCCGGGCTCAGGCTGATCACACCTGAATAGATGCAATACAGCGGGAAGGAAGCCAGGTCAACAGTTGGCAGGGGATTCACCGTAACTGTGATCATAGCAGTATTTGTACAGCCGGTGGCTGTTGTTGTTCCCGTTACCATATACATGTTAGTAGCTGCCGGCATAAAGGCAACACCATCGGTAACGCTGTTATCCCATGTGTAGGTGTCTGCACCGCTTCCCGACAAAGTAACTGCGGAACCTGCACAAACTGCATCGCCTGCAGCATCGGAGCTGGCATTCACTGCTGGAAGAGAATTCACAGCGATGGTGATCATAGCTGTATTTGTACAGCCTGTAGCGGTTGTGGTTCCCGTTACAGTGTACATCATTGTAGCCGCTGGTGTGAAAGCAACAGCATCGGTAACGCTGTTATCCCAACTGTACGAATCTGCTCCGCTGCCTGTGAGCGTTACTGCGCCACCATTACAAACTGCATCTGCCGGTGCATCAGAGCTTGCGCTTACTGTCGGCAGGCTGTTCACCGTGATCGTGATCATGTCTGTATTTGTACAGCCTGTTGAGGTTGTTGTTCCTGTTACGGTGTAAGCCATTGTTCCTGCTGGCGTAAATGCTGCGCCATCGGTAACGCTGTTGTCCCATGTGTAGGAATCAGCACCGGTTCCCGTTAATGTTACAGATGTTCCCGCACACACCGTATTTGCAGGGGCATCAGACATTGATCCCACTGTTGGCGCTGCATCCACTGTAATTGTATTGGTTGCCGTTTGCACACAACCGTAAACATCGGTAAGCGTATAGGTTAATGTTTGCGTACCTGCAGCAGGGTCAAAAAATGAACCGCTAACGCCGGTTCCGCTGTATACTCCGCCAGCCGGTGATCCGCCCGCGATGGAGATGACACCTGCATTGCTGCACACAGCAGCCGGGGAAACCGTTAATGCTGCTCCGCCTGTAGGACAAACAGTAGTTATTGAATATGAATTGCTGCCGGAACATCCGCTTGCATCCGATACAGTAGCGGTGAAGTTAAATGTACCGGTTGCGGTAGGTGTTCCGCTGATGGTACCGCTTGCTGAAAGCGTAAGTCCCGGAGGCAAAGCACCTGCAGTTATCGAGTAAGAAGGAGCTCCGAGAGCGCCTGTCTGGCTCAGTGAAGTGGAATAAGCGGTACCCGCAGTGCCACCTGTTAAAGGGCCTGAGGTTGTCATTGTAAATGCAGGGCATACGTACGGCGTATACACCACGTTATCGATCCCGATATAATCCGAGCTGGTTCCGGAGAAACCTGCACCGGTCACATAATAACGGAATGCGATGCGGCCGGAAGTAGGGGCCGGCAAGCCGCTGATGGTGACCGTATAAAGCGTCCATGTGGTAGGATAAACGCCTAAAACCAGCGTTGGGTTAATGCTCAGCATTAAGGTTGTATAATCGCCAACAGCGGTTCCTGTTCCAACAACGGTGCTTGAGCCGTTCGTGCTCATGCGCACTTCGAGGCGGTCGGCATACGAATCCGGCGCAACCTTGCGCGTGTAAAATGTGATCACATCGCCGTTCCTTAATGTACGGGTTGGTGTGATCAGCCAGTTGCTGATAGTCCCTGTGCTTCCTGTGTTATTATAGTTAGCGCCAATGTATGCATTGGCAGCTCCGTTATATGCATCAAACGGGCCTCCACCTGCAACGCTTGTGCCCTGGAACCAGTTGGTGCTCCCAACAGCCGCGCTTGCATTGGTCATTACCCAGCCGTTGGCGGCGAGTGTTGTGATGTCGTCAAAATTTTCAGTAAAGGTCTGAGCCTTTGTACTGATTGCAGCTGCTGTGATCAATGCAGCTGCCATGAGTGATTTTAAAGTAATTGTTTTTTTCATGTTTGCTGATGATTATTTTTTAGTGACAAGGCTCAGTTCTTTCTCAATTGCAGCTACGGTTGCTGCGTCTTTTGCATGAATGCTTTTCTGATTCTGCAGCTCTTTCTCGTAAGTAGCGTAAAGCGCGGTAACTTTTTCCTGTGCTGCTGCTGCATTGCTTCTCGAGGTAGAGGCCACTGCAGTTTCCGCTTTGGCGATCTGGCCTGCAAGGTCCTTTAATACTGTAATTTCCTGTAACGCAGGCGACGAGAGTAATTTTGTGGCGCCATCCTGCGCCATTACTGCACTACTCATCCAGCCGAGCACCAGCACCAATAGTAATTTTCTTTTCATGTTTAGATGTGTGATTTTAGTTCTGTTAATAAAAAATCGGGATAGGGTAAAAGTAGCCCATTTATCCATAGGGCAACAGGCTTGGATAAAAAACTATAAAGTGTTTATTAACAGAAAAAGAGGATGTTAAAACGTGATGATGCGCGACTCGCCATCCTTTGTGATGGCCACCTTATCATATTCGAGCGGCATGAGCTCCTGGATCTTCTCCGGCCATTCGATAAAGCAATAGGCCTTTGAATAAAAGTAATCTTCATAGCCAAGGTCGTAAGCTTCGTCCACATTCTTAAGGCGGTAAAAATCGAAGTGATAGATCTTGATCCCTTTTGCAGACATGTATTCATTAACGATGGAATACGTAGGGCTGCTGATGGCGCTCATTACGCCGAGCTCTTCGCAGATGGCTTTGATGAGCGTGGTCTTCCCCGCGCCCATCTCGCCGTAAAAGGCGATCACACGCTGTCCGTCGAAGGATTTTATCAGCTGCCTTGCTGCGGCAGGTAATTCTGAAATATCGCTGACAATGATCTTTGACATGCTGAGAAAATGATTATTTGGTTTTGATGAATTCTTCGTTCCCTTTTTTCCACTGCTTAAGCTCCAGCGTATTGTAATCGATCAGCGTGATGGTGTAATGCCACTGCTTTTTTTCTTCACACTTAATGAAGATCTTTCTGCCTTTGAGCTTATAAGGGCAGCTTTCGGTTTTCACGCCTTCGGGTGTGATGCTGGTGGATGTGTAAAGCGTATCCACGAAAGAAATGGTTTGCATGGTAGTATCCTTGCAGCGCACACACTTCCAGGTGCCGCTCAGCAGGTCGCCGTTGGAGCGGCGGGATTCCACACGCTTCTGTGCGAATGCAAACTGGCTGAGCAGCAAAAAAACAACTACAATCCTCATTTTTTATTTGGCTGAAAGGGTAATGAACGGAATGATCATCTCCTCCAGCGAAACGCCTCCGTGCTGGAAGGTATTGCGGTAATAGCCCACATAGTAATTATAATTGTTCGGGTAAGCGAAGAACATATCTTCCTTCACAAACACAAAGGCCGTACTTACGTGCTGCTTCGGCAGGAATGCATCTGCAGGGTTGCGCACCTCGAACACATCCTTCTTCACATAATCGAGGCTCTTGCCTTGCTTATAGCGAAGGTTTGTATTTACATTTTTATCGCCCACTACTTTGGATGGCTCTGTAACTTTAATAGTTCCATGATCGGTAGTGATCACCAATTTGCATTTCTTCGCAGCGATCTGCTTGATGATCTCGTGCAGGGGCGAATGCTCGAACCACGAGAGTGTGATGGAACGGTATGCGCTTTCATCGTCGGCCAGCTCGCGGATCACTTCCATTTCGGTGCGCGCATGCGAAAGCATATCCACGAAGTTGTACACGATCACATTCAGCTTGTTCTGCATGAGGTTGCTCATGTTCTCCGATAATTTTTTTCCGGCGGCATGATTGGTGATCTTGTGATAGCTCATTTTCACATCCTTGCCCAAACGCTTCAGCTGCTCGGCAAGCAGCTCTTCCTCGTGCATGTTCTTTCCGCCTTCTTCCTCATCGTTCAGCCATAATTTCGGGAAGCGCTTTTCGATCTCGCTCGGCATCAGCCCCGCGAAAAAAGCATTCCGTGCATACTGTGTTGCGGTTGGTAAAATGCTGCAATATAATTCTTCGCTTTCTACTTTAAAATAGTCCGAAATGATCGGCTGGATCACCTTCCACTGGTCGTAGCGCAGGTTATCGATGAGCACCACGAATGTAGTTTCATCCTTGTCCAGCATCGGCGCAACACGCTGCTTGAAAATGGTATGGGAGAACATCGGCGGGTTCGGATTCTTTCCGTTCAGCCAGCCGATGTAATTGTTCTCAATGAATTTTCCGTATAATTTATTCGCTTCCGATTTCTGCATCTTCAGTATTTCCGACATGCTTTCATCCTTGCTGCTATCCAGCTCCAGCTCCCAGTACACAAGCTTTTTATAGATCTCCTGCCACTCCGGCCAGTTAAGCCTGTCGCCCATCGTCATCCCGATCTGGCGGAATTCCTGCTGGTAGTTCGATGTTGTTTTTTCGGAAATAAGCCTCCTGTTGTCGAGTGTTTTTTTCAGCGAAAGCAGGATCTGGTTCGGGTTCACCGGCTTGATGAGGTAGTCGGAGATCTTGGAGCCGATGGCATCTTCCATCAGGTGCTCCTCCTCGCTTTTCGTGATCATGATCACAGGCAGGTCGGAATATTTTGCTTTGAGGCGGTTCAATGTTTCAAGCCCCGATAATCCCGGCATATTTTCATCGAGCAGCACTACCGAATAATCATTTTTTTCGGCCAGCTCCAATGCTTCATCACCGCTTGCTGCAGGCTGCACATCGTAGCCTTTATCCTTTAAAAATAAAATATGCGGCTTCAACAGGTCTATTTCATCATCGGCCCACAAAACATTAATTCTTTCCATAAAAAATTCGATTTAATTTTAGTTTATAAAGTTATGAATTTAAAGCCTTCCAACTCACAGTTTCTTATCTTTGCCTTAATGAACACATTTTCCAACAAGCTGAAGATCTTTAACGATCCAATTTACGGTTTCGTATCCATTCCCTTTGAAATCATTTACGACCTGATCGACCACCCCTATTTTCAGCGGCTGAGAAGGATCAAGCAGCTGGGGCTTACCAACCTTGTGTATCCCGGCGCGCTGCACACCCGCTTTCATCACGCTATGGGCGCCATGCATCTTATGGGACAGGCGATCGAGGTGCTCAGATCAAAAAATCATACCATCACCGACGAAGAGGCAAAAGGGGTAACCATTGCCATCCTGCTTCACGACATCGGCCACGGCCCTTTTTCACATGCCCTCGAGCACAGCATCGTGAGCAACATCAACCATGAGGATATTTCCGAGCTGCTCATGAGCAGGCTCAACGTTGAGTTCAAAGGGGAAATGGACCTTGCCATCCGCATTTTTCAGAATAAATACGAAAAGAAATTCCTGCACCAGCTGGTATCGAGCCAGCTGGATATGGACCGCCTCGATTATCTCAAGCGCGACAGCTTTTTCACCGGTGTCTCCGAAGGCGTGATCAGCTCCGACCGCATCATCAAAATGCTGAACGTGGTGAACGATGAGCTGGCCATAGAGGCGAAAGGCATCTATTCCATTGAAAAATTCATCATCGCCCGCCGCCTCATGTACTGGCAGGTATATCTTCACAAAACCGTGCTGAGCGCGGAAAACCTGCTGGTAAACATCCTCACGCGGGCAAAGGAGCTGGCGGAGAAAAAGGAAGAGCTGTTCTGCACGCCGCAGCTGAAAACCTTCCTGTACAACAAATACAGCAAATCCGACTTTATCACAAAGCCCGAGCTGCTCGACACCTTTGCACGCCTCGACGATTACGACATTATGGCTTCGATCAAGGTTTGGGCCGACCACAGCGACAAGGTTTTATCCATGCTCTGCAAACAGCTCGTGAACAGGGAGCTCTTCAAAGTGGAGCTTCAGAAAGTCCCGTTCAAGGAGGAAAAGATCAAACCGATCTGCGCCGAAGTGAAAGAGCGCTTTGACCTGAATGATAAAGAGGCGAAATATTTTGTGTTCTCCGGAACAGTGGCGAATGACGCTTACCGCGCCGACAAGATCCACATCAACATTCTTTCGAAGGACGGCAGCGTTTCCGACATTACCGAGGCTTCCGACCAGCTGAATGTGGAAGTGCTGGCGAAAACGGTGAAGAAGTATTATTTGTGCTATCCGAAGTAGGCGGGAGACCGGAGGCGGAAGGCCTTTCTTTTCAACCCGGAATTGTGTACAAAAATTCCCCTAAAGCGGCTATCAGCTCAATAATTTGTATAAATTTGAAATATTAAAATTTCAGGGAAAAGCTTTAAAGGATTGATCAGGGCGAAGGCCATACTCATTCATTATTTTCCCGCTTAAAAAAGATGAAATGAAGTTTACTGCACAGCAAATAGCAGGATTATTAGGCGGAACCGTTGAAGGAGATGCAAATGCAAGCGTTAATAAGCTGGCAAAGATCGAAGAAGGCATTCCCGGCTCGATCTCATTCCTCGGCAACCCGCAATATGCCCCCTACCTCTATACCACAGATGCAAGCATCGTGATCGTCGGCAACGACCTTGTGCTTGAAAAGCCTGTTAAAGCTACCTGCACACTGGTGCGCGTGGCCGAGCCGAGGGCAAGCTTCGCCGTGCTGCTGGAGGCATACAACCAGATCAAAAACAATAAAACCGGCATTGAGCAGCCTTCCTACATTGCCAAATCGGCAACGCTGGGCGAGAACTGCTACGTGGGCGCTTTTGCATACATCGGGGAAAATGTGAAGCTGGGAAACAATGTGAAGATCTACCCGAACGCCGTTGTGTCGGACAACACCACCATTGGCGACAATACCACTGTGTACGCAGGTGTGAAGATCTACACCGACTGCGTGATCGGCAATCACTGTACTTTCCACTCCGGCGTGATCATCGGCAGCGATGGATTCGGCTTTGCGCCCAACAGCGAGAACAATTATAAAAAAGTGCCGCAGATCGGGAACGTGGTGATCGAAGACCACGTGGAGATCGGCTCCAACACTACGGTTGACAGGGCAACGCTCGGATCCACCATCATCCGCAAAGGCGTGAAGCTGGATAACCTGATCCAGGTAGGACACAATGTAGAGATCGGCGAGAACACCGTAATTGCTGCACAATCGGGCGTTGCAGGCTCCACCAAGATCGGGAAGAACTGCATGATCGGCGGACAGGTTGGCATTGTGGGACACCTCACGATCGCCGACGGGGTGAAGATCGCCGCCCAATCGGGCATCGGCAACAGCATCAGCAAGGAAAACGAGGTAGTACAGGGCTCTCCCGCATTCGGCATCGGCGATTACAAACGCTCATACGTGATGTTCAGGAACCTCCCGGAGATCAGCAGCAAGCTGAAAGACCTTGAAAAAGCCGTAAACGGCATAGCAGAGAATTCAAAGAAATAAACGGCATTTCCTTTCGGAGAAAGGTGAGCAAGAAAAAAATAAGAACAGATGAGCGTAAAGCAGAGAACATTAAAATCAGCCGTATCCATTTCAGGTGTTGGCTTACATACAGGCAAGCAGGTGAACCTTACGTTCATCCCTGCGCCTGAAAATCACGGTTACAAATTTCAGCGCGTGGACATTCCGGGCAACCCGATCATTAATGCAGATGTGGATAATGTAGTGGACACTTCCCGCGGGACCACGCTTGAGCAGAACGGTGCCAAAGTGCATACTACAGAGCACGTGCTGGCTGCGCTGGTTGGCCTCGAGATCGATAACGTGCTGATCCAGCTGGATGGCCCCGAAATGCCGATCATGGATGGAAGCGCCATGCCATTTGTTAAAATACTGGAAGAGACCGGCGCCATAGAACAGAATGCAGAGCGCATTTATTTTGTGCTTACCGAAAATCTCACCTACGAAGACCCGATCAAGAAAGTGGAAATGCTGGCTGTGCCGCAGGACGAATACAGGGCGACCGTAATGGTGGATTACAACTCGGATGTGCTCGGAACGCAGCATGCTTCCATGTACCATATCGGGGAATTTAAATCGGAGATCGCAATGTGCCGCACCTTTGTATTCCTGCATGAGCTGGAAGCATTGCTTGCGCACAACCTGATCAAAGGCGGCGACCTCAACAATGCGATCGTGCTGGTGGATAAGGAAGTTTCGAAAGAGCAGATCGCCCACCTGCAGAAGGTGTTTCACCGCGAAGATGTGGAGATCAAAGGCAAAGGCGTGCTGAACAACACCACGCTCCATTATTTCAACGAGCCTGCACGCCACAAGCTGCTCGACATCATCGGCGACCTTGCACTTGTGGGCACACCGCTGAAAATGCATGTGCTTGCAGCACGTCCCGGCCATGCCGGAAATGTGGCCTTCGCAAAAAAGATCAAGGAGCTCATCAAATCCAAAAAGAAAGCGGTTGTAAAATTCGACCTCGACAAAGAGCCGATCTATAACATCAACGATATTACACGCATGCTGCCTCACCGCTATCCTTTCCTGATGGTGGACAAGATCATGGAAATGGACAGCAAGGGAATTGTCGGCGTAAAGAATGTAACGATGAACGAGCCTTTTTTCCAGGGGCATTTCCCTGACAACCCGGTATTTCCGGGCGTGATGCAGATCGAAGCAATGGCGCAGGTAGGCGGCATTTTCGCCTTATCGCAGGTGGATACGCCTGAATTATACAGCACGTATTTTATGAAGATCGACGGTGTGAAGTTCAAGCAAAAAGTATTGCCGGGCGATACCATCGTGTTCAGGCTTTCGCTGGAAAGCCCTATCCGCAGAGGATTGGTGAACATGCGCGGAGTTGCCTATGTGAACGGCAAAGAGGTGTGTGAAGCGGTGATGCTGGCACAGATCGTAAAAGACAAACAACCTAAAGATGCCAAAGCGGCTGTAACAGCATGAGCAATTTAAGCTATATCCATCCCGAAGCAAAGATCGGTGAAAACGTTACGATCTCCCCCTTCGCCTGCATTTATGAAAATGTAGAGATCGGCGATGGCACCTGGATCGGGCCGAACGTCACCGTTTTCCCCGGGGCACGTATCGGGAAGAACTGCAAAATATTCCCGGGCGCTGTGATCGCTGCCATTCCGCAGGACCTTAAATACAAAGGCGAGGACTCTGTAGTGGAGATCGGCGACAATACCACCATCCGCGAATGCGTAACGATCAACCGCGGAACGGTGGATAAAATGAAAACAAGGATCGGCAGCAACTGTTTGCTGATGGCCTACGTGCACATTGCGCATGACTGCATCCTCGGCGACCATATCATCATCGCCAATAGCGTAAACCTTGCAGGCCACGTGGATATTGAAGATTACGTGATCATAGAAGGCGGCACCGGTGTAGGACAGTTTGTACGGATCGGCGCTCACGCTTTTATTTCAGGGCTTACCGGCGTCCGCAAAAATGTGCCTCCTTTCACCAAAGCGGCGCGCGAACCATTGCAGTATGTAGGAGTAAATTCAGTTGGGCTTCGCAGAAGGGGCTTCAGCAACGAAACCATTTTACAGATCGAAGATATTTACCGGACATTGTATGTTAAAGGGCTGAACGTATCGAACGCACTTGCGGTGATCGAGCAGGAAGCGCCTGCATCCAAAGAGAAAGACCAGATCCTGAATTTCATCCGCAACTCAAAGGATGGGATCATGCGGGGGATTTCTTAAAAAAGTTTGTAGTTAGGAGTTTTGTAGTTCGTAGACGGTTAACCGGAACAGTTCGGTACTTATCATAAATTTCAGAATAAAACATTAAACTGTGCAGGATCCGTTCCCCTCTGGAGAGGGGACAGGGTGTGTAAGACACTGATTTAAAAAACCACAAATCATCATCACCTTAAACAACATAGGAAAACGCTACAATTACGAATGGATCTTTCGTAAGGTAAATCATGAATTTACGAGCGGCAACAACTATGTGATCCTCGGTTCGAACGGCAGCGGAAAATCAACGCTGCTGCAGGTGATCGCCGGCAGCATGATCCCATCCGAGGGAGAAGTTCTCTTCCGTGATCCCTTTTCCGAAAAAAAAAACATCCCCGAAGAAGATGCTTATAAATATGTGAGCTATGCCGCCCCGTATCTCGAATTGTTCGATGAATTTACACTAAGGGAATCCATCGAGTTCCAGGCTCAGTTCAAGCCTTTCCGAAAGGGCTTAACCACAAAAGAGATCATCAGCATCACAGACCTTGAGAAGGCAAAGGATAAGCCCTTGAAATATTATTCATCAGGTATGAGACAGCGCGTGCGGCTTGCACTTGCCGTATTGGCCGACACTCCCCTGCTCCTGCTGGATGAGCCTGCATCCAATCTTGATAAAAAAGCGATCGGCTGGTACCAGGAGCTTGTGGGCAACCACGCACAAAACCGCATGGTGATCGTTGCTTCCAATCAGCAGGAATATGAATATCCGTTTTGCAACAAAGAATTGAAGGTGGAAGATTATAAATAATGAGCTTTTACTCACCGGGTTGGACATCCTGGCCGATGCTTTCCTGCTCTTGCGGCCTTAACCGCATTTCATCCTAACAGGGGCAATCGACTGGTACCAGGATTGAGGTCAACTATCACTCTCAGCACCGGATGATCATCGTTGTTTCCAAACCAGCGGGAATACGGTCATCCGTTTTGTAACCATGTGTTGAGAGTGGAAGAGCACATGCTCTTCTGGGCAATGTGGTTACTTCATTGTATAGGTGTTGAACGTTTTGTTCCTTACTTTCCTTACTTTTTTCTTTTTATCGGCAGGAAACCATTTGGTGCTTGCAAAGCCGTTACCGTCCACTTTGCGGCCATTGGCGCACTGCTCTCTTCTTACTGCAGTTCCATTGTGACGGATCGCTTTATCCGGTTTTTGCTTTGCGAAATGAGAAACCTGTTTTTTCACTTTCACTTTTCCTTTGAACATGCTTTGTTTCTCATTTCCAAGATGTGATGCAGTTTGTGCTGTTGCGAAACCTGAGATGCCTAAAATCAGGCTTGTTATGAAGATAAATTTTTTCATTGTATGTAGATTTTTTAATTGTTTCAATTTTGTTTTCTACTTACACTATAGAAAATGAAGTGCCGTATGCGCCTGAAAACAGCGCGGAAAGGGCAAAAGGAGCATATCAGGATTTAAGAATGCATTTTCGCATGCCAAGTGAACGGAAAAACAGCCCGGGAAATTTTCACACGTTAACCCTGGAAGGCTGTATTTGTGGGGAATTGGGGAAATGCAGCCCGGCAATACACTATAATTCCCATTTTTTATAGCTTGCAGGATCAGCTCCCTCCTCTCAGGAGGGTCGGGGTGGTACAGCACAAACCACCCCTAACCCCTCCTGCAAGGAGGGGAATACATTGTGCAAGCGAGAGATCTTTTAAAAATAATGATAGAGTACAGCAGTATCTGCTCCCTCCTCTCAGGAGGGCCGGAGTGGTACAGCACCAACCACCCCTAACCCCTCCTGCAAGGAGGGGAATGCTTCCTGCTAAACAATAACATCATCTTTGAAATCTGTGAATCTGTGGCAGAGTAAAGCCCGGCCTTGTCGTAAATAAAAAAACCTCCATCACAGGAGGTTTCTTTATTCTATATATAATGACACTTATTCCTTGGAAATCATGATCGTCTTCGAGTTTTCGCCGGCCTCCAACTTCATAATATAAAGCCCGTTTGCAAGCCCTGCTCCCTTTAAGGAAAAGGGAACAGTATGCCTTCCGCCCTTTTGCAGGGAGCCGCCAACAACGTTCATTACTTCATTGCCCATCACGGAATATAATTTCAGGGACACCTCGGTATCCTCCGGCAGCTCGTATGACACGGTTACTTGATCGGTTCCCGGGTTAGGAAATGCCTGAAGGGCAAACTCCGTGGCTTCAAAATGTGCTACGAACTTATCATCCGAGCTGATATTCCTTTCAAAGGAAACATTCTTGCTCTCTTCCCCTGCATTGGATGTCCATGATGTAAACTTATAACCGGGATTCGGCAATGCGGTGATCCTTACGGGTACGCCATCGAAGTAAACGCCTGTCCACGGTAGCGAATCCGGCACCACAGTGCTGATCCTGATCTTTCCCGCTCCTGCCGGCATTACATCCAGGTCAACATTCACTTGTCCGCTCAGGTTGAACTCCGATTCTATATGATCCCTTGCGCGCTCCCTTCTGTCCTCGTTAAAATCCATCATCCCGCTGATCGCGCTGCTCCAGGACGAATAGGATCCGCCCCATTTATTAAAATGCATGGTCATGATCGAGTTGACCTCATCACGCATCTCGTATGCCACCTTGTGTACATTCTCCTCCGTATAAACGGTATTGATCAGGTCGGCATAGCGGTTCACAAAATAATTCCTGAATTGTGTATTGTTCAGCAATGCATCGAACATATCGGAGTGTTCGTTCGGAAGGAATGGATAACGTGCCTTGTTCAGGTAATTTGTATATGGCGAGCTGTACAAGCCCATTCCAAAATCAAGGTCCCACAAAATATATCTCCATTTACCTCCCTGCATGCGCGGCCTCCAGAGCTTGATGTTGTTCACCCAGTCGCCTACCCAGTCCCTGTTCCCGTAATACGTTTCCGCGATGAAATAGTCGCAGAAGTTTTCAATGTCGAGCATTTTTGCAGCGTGCGTATAATAATCGGGGGAGGAAGCATTGGCCGTGGTGATATAATTGTACATATTATAGAATCCGGTATCCGAGCCGGCGATGGTGTAGATCATGCCCGAATGCTCGAGAAAATCTATTTTGTCGGCAGTATAGCCCATGTTCTTTTCAATGTAAGCCTCGTCTTCCCTTTCGCGGATCTCATAAAAGCCCCAGAAATTGCCATTCAGGTAAACAACAGCAGGCTCATAGGCCATATAATCCACATGCTCTTTTTTCAGCAGACGCTGCATAAATGCATCCCGGTAATGGGTGCCTGCATTGTCGGTGCCGCCGTTCCGGAGAATAATGTCGCGGTAAGAGTTGATGTATTTCTTTTCAGGGATCAGCGAGCAGTTTACTTCAGGAGTGCCGTAATGCGCCCTGCATTTCACCTTAAAGCTCTTTTGGGCGAAAGCGCGGGAATAGCCGCCAAAGATCTTTAACCCGGCAGGAGTGCTGAACTGCTTTATTTTGTTTTTGTCGAAATACTCTATATAGCAGGGTTTTTCTATGTCTTTCCAGTAGTTGGCGCCGTAATGCGGAAGGGCGGTATCGGCGGCAGGGCCTTCCACATACATTCCTGTAAGGGAATCAAAAAGGTCGAGTGAATCGATGGTAAGGGAAAAGATCGGCACATCAATGTTGCTTTCATTGATAAAATATGTTTTTTTAACAACGGGGCTTGGCAGCAGGCCGCTGGTGCTGAAGCTGCGCACAGCAAGTACTTTGGTGGAAGTAAGCGTAAGCGGGCCTGCATAAACGGGGGAAGCGGCAGTTGGTATGGATCCATCCTCCGTATAGTGCACCTCTCCTGCTGCAGAAGCAACCGTTACCGTTTGCGGATCATTGAAAAAGCCGCCATTCCCTGAAATAACGGGCGCAGGCTCATAACCAGCATAGCAGGCAGAGCTGTTGTTGGAGGCATTGGGAGTTGGTGTCTTAAAAAAGCACCAGTTGGAGGAGCCGTCCGGGTTCCTGCCATAGGAATGATCCGTTTGCAGCGAAGGCTGGATGTAATACTCGTCGATCTCCGCCCCCATGCTGTTCTTTAAAGTGAGCTTATAGTCGCCGCTGGAGATCTTAAAGGAAATATGCCTGAACACGCTGCTGATGATCGTATCGCGACCGGAAGCCAGCAGTACCAGGTAGCTGTGCGAATAGATGGTCATGGATGGAAAATGCCACTCCTTGCCGCTGGTTTTGCTGATCGAATAATGGTTAAGGTTTACCGCGCTGCTCCCCGCATTGTACAGCTCGATCCAGTCCTCAGGCTGCGCTACCTCATTGTTATTAATGGAAGCATTGGTATGGGAAACCTCGTTTATCACCACCTGCGCGCCAAGGCGGGAGGCAGATAAACAGAAAAGCAACAGAACAGAGTAGTATACGTGTTTCATAAGAAGTATTATTTAGATCCGGCATTCGCCGCCATAAAGAGCGGGCAATGAGGTATACTACATTTTCATGCCTCCCGGTTTTCCCGGGAAAAGCACCCGGCTGGCGCGTCTTTTGTGGCATAGTTTGTACAATCAAACCATTAGAAATATGAGCCAGGCATTTGTAAAAGAAGGAGACGATCAGTGGCTGCACGAGATCCAGCCTACACTGAACGCATTAATAGTGTACCTTACGAGAGAGAACGGCGGGATCCGCATTTATGAGAAAAAAAGCTATTTTAGCAAGGAGTTGGGCCGGGAAGTTCATGAAATGAACGATGGTTTAAGCTATGCGCTGAATGAAGAAGGAAAATGGTACGTGCTGTAACACCTGTAGAATAAGGATTTTACCATCTAAATGATTTAAATAGCAATAAATGTTTCCTATTTGGAAATAAAGTCGTATCTTTGTCTAAATTAATTTAAATACTATTAAAAAATGAACACAGGAACAGTAAAGTTCTTTAACAACGCGAAAGGTTTCGGATTTGTTAAAGATGAACAAACAGGAAAAGAAATTTTTGTACACGTATCAGGACTGGTTGACGAGATCAGGGAAAATGATACCGTAACGTACGAAGTACAAGAAGGTAAAAAAGGATTAAATGCAGTAAATGTAAAACTAGCTTAGTTATATATTATCATTTAATAGAAGGTCCTCTGTGAAAACAGGGGACTTTTTATTTTATATAACTTCACTAAAATCGGGAACCACCCCTAACCCCTCCTGGAAGGAGGGGAATGCATTGTGCAAGCGAGAAGGTATTGGTAAAGTATAATAATAGTATAATATAGCAGGATCAGCTCCCCCTTGGAAGGAGGGGATGCATTGTGCAAGCGGGAAGATATTGGTAAAGCATAATAGTCTAGTATAGCAGAATCAGCTCCCTCCTCTCAGGAGGGTTGGGGTGGTTTATCCTTCCTGTTTCGGACCTCACTCAAATTTGCAAATCCGCCCATAAATCCTATCTTTGCAGACCAATTTAAAAACACAACCTTAAATTTTAATTCAATTATCCAATGGCAAATTCAGGCGATATTAACGTAGGCTCTGTGATCCGTTTCAACGGTGAGCTTTGCAGGATTGAAGAATACCAACACCGTACACCGGGAAACTTACGTGCATTCTACCAGGCGCGCATGCGTAACTTAAAGAACGGCAAGATCGTGGAGAACCGCTTCCGCGCTGGCGAAGCAGTGGAAGTTGTGCGTGTTGAGTACAAGCAGATGCAGTTCATTTATCCTGAAGGCGAATTCATTGTGCTGATGGACAACGATACCTATGAGCAGATCCATTTACCGTCTTTCCTGCTGGGCGACAGCATTAAATTCCTGAAAGAAGGAATGGAGGTTAAAGTTTCCTTTGAAGGCGATGAGCCGATCCTGGCGGAAGCCCCTGTTTTTGTGGAGCTGGTGATCACCTATGCCGAGCCGGGCGTTAAAGGCGATACCGCCACCAATACGCTGAAGCCGGCTACGCTGGAAACAGGCGCCGTGGTGAACGTTCCCTTGTTCATCAACGAAGGCGAAAAGATCAAGATAGATACACGCACCAACTCTTATGTGGAGCGCGTAAAATAATTTCAGCACATAATTTTATAAAAAACGTCCCGCAGTGCAGGGACGTTTTTTATTTCCCCAACCCTGTATATATACTGAATTTCTGCCTGTTACCCCATCATTCCGTCCCGTTCCCAACACCTGGAAATAGTGGCAGTATTTCCACACTTTTCCAAGCCGGCCCTTAACTTGCACTTGATTTTCAGCCTGTTCACAAATGGCATAGTTTTTCTTTTCAAAAGGGGAAAATAAACTAAATCACCCTGTATGAATATCCTGGATCTGAACATTATGAGAGGGCCTAACTACTGGTCTAACTACCGTCAACATATTATCATTATGAAGCTCGACATCGGCAAGTATGAAGAGCTTCCTACCAATAAGATCGAAGGATTTTCCGAGCGGATCGAAAAGATGTTCCCTTCGATGTACGAGCACCGCTGCTCCGAAGAGCATGCAGGTGGCTTCTTTGAGCGCATCAAGGAAGGGACCTGGATGGGGCATGTGGTGGAACACATCGCGCTGGAGATCCAGAGCCTTGCCGGGATGGAATGCGGCTATGGCCGTACACGCACTGCCGGCTCTTACGGGATCTATTATGTGATCTTCTCCTATGAGATCGAAAACGCGGGCTTATATGCCGCAGAAGCCGCTATCCGCATTGTGGAATCCCTGATCAACAATACGCCATACAACCTTGAGGACGATATCAATGAATTAAAGAGGATCCACCGCCGTGAGGCATTCGGCCCGAGCACACAATCCATCATCAACGAGGCAAAAAAGCGCAATATCCCTTTTAAGCGCCTGAACAAAGGATCTATGATCATGTTCGGACAAGGCATTCACCAGAAGAAGATCCGCGCATCCATGACCTGCCAGACCTCCTCTATTGGGGTTGACCTCGCAGGCGATAAGGATGAAACCAAGAAAATACTGAAAAAAGCATACATCCCCGTTCCTACGGGAGAAGTGATCTCCGATGAGGATGAGCTGAGGGACATTCTGCAGGAAATGAGCTTCCCGGTAGTGATCAAGCCGATCGACGGCAACCACGGCCGCGGAATCACCACCAATATCCGCAACGTGGAGCAGGCTGTTGCCGCCTTTCATATTGCGAAAACAATTTCCGACGATGTGATCGTGGAGCGTTTCATTGAAGGCTACGATTACCGCTTCCTCGTGATCAACTATAAGCTGGTGGCTGTTGCAAAGCGTACACCCGCCATGGTGATGGGCGATGGCATTTCCAGCATCAGCGAGCTGATCGATCAAACCAACCTCGATCCGAACAGGGGCGAAGGACATGAGAAGATCATGACCAAGATAAAAGTGGATGAAGTAACTGAAAATATTCTTGCAGAAAAAGGATTAACGCTGAAATCGGTATTGCCGATGGGCCAGATCCTGCTGCTGAAAGATACCGCAAACATAAGCACAGGAGGAACATCCCGCGATGTAACCGACTTGGTGCACCCCGAAAATGTATTCATGGCCGAGCGCATTGCACGCATCATGAACCTTGATATCTGCGGGATCGATGTTGTCGCAAAAGACATTGATATCCCGATCACGAACGAGATCGGCGGCGTTGTGGAAGTGAATGCCTGCCCGGGATTCAGGATGCACCTGAGCCCTGCAAAAGGCCTTGCACGCAACGTGGCGGAGCCGGTAATGAGCATGCTGTTCCCCGAAGGACAGCCGGCACGCATCCCGATAGTTGCCGTTACAGGCACCAACGGAAAAACAACCACCACCCGCCTTGTAGCGCACATGGCGAAACAGGCAGGCCACCGCCCGGGCTTTACCACTACCGATGGCATTTATATCAACGGCAACCTTGTTCACTATGGCGACTGTACCGGCCCTGTGAGCGCTGAAGCGGTTTTAAGCGACCCTACTGTCGACTTTGCCGTGCTCGAATGTGCGAGAGGCGGGATCCTGCGCGCAGGCCTTGGCTTCGACAACTGCAACATCAGCATCGTTACCAATATCACTGAAGACCACCTCGGGCTGAAAGGAATTGAAACCCTTTCCGAGATGGCGAAAGTAAAAGAAGTGGTGGCTCGCAGCACTTTCGACGACGGCTACTCTATCCTGAATGCGGATGATGACCTCGTGTACGACATGCGTGAAGAGCTGGATTGCAACATTGCATTGTTCAGCATGGAGGAGAATAACGAGCGCGTTGCCCGCCATTGCAGGAGAGGCGGCATGGCTGCTACCATCGAAAAAGGATACCTCACGATCACAAGAGGCGAATGGCAGACCAGGGTTTGCAGGATCGATAATGTGCCATTGTCGTTCGGCGGCAAAGCCACGTCAATGGTGAAGAACATTTTGGCGGCAACGCTTGCCGGCATCATCAGCAACTTTAAGCTGGAGGATATCCGCGCCGCATTGCTTTCATTCATGCCTTCCCCTGAGTTCACTCCCGGGAGAATGAATGTGTTCAAGTTCAGCAATTTCGATGTAATGATCGATTATGCGCACAACACCGGCGGATTTATCGAATTAAAAAAGTACGTTGACAACGTAAGCTCACCGGCTAAGATCGGCATCATTACAGCTGTTGGCGACAGAAGGGATGAAGACATCCGTAACATCGGCTATCATGCGGCACAAATGTTCAGCCAGATCGTGATCCGTCACGATAAGGACCTGCGCGGCAGGCCGGCGGAAGAGATCACCGCGCTTCTTACAGACGGCATCAACAGTGTAAACAAGAATATTCCCGTATCCATTATTCCTGACGAACATGATGCATTGCTGCATGTAATGAACAATGCAGTGAACGGCGCATTCATCTTTGTGTGCACCGATAACGTAAAGCGCAGCATTGATTTTGTGAAGGAGCTTAAAAAAGAAAGTGAACGCCCTGACAGCAGCATGTTCACCCTGTCAAGAGTTTCATAATTATTTAATTGGTTTGTGAAAACTAAAAAGCCCTCATGCAATTTGCATGAGGGCTTTTTAGTATTAATACTTAACAGGATCAGTCGTTATAGATCCCGATAAAGAAATCTTCCCCGGATCTTTTCATTGCGCGGTACATTCCTTCGGAGTTAAAAGGCATTTCAATATTTCCGGATGTATCGATCGCGATCAGGCCGCCTTCTCCGCCGGCAGTCACCAGCTTTTTCATTACCACATGTTCGCAGGCCTCTTTCAGCGACAAGCCCTTATATTCCATCAAACATGATATATCGTAAGCTACAACGGAACGGATAAAGTATTCGCCGTGCCCTGTGCAGGAGATGGCGCAGGTGTTGTTGTTCGCGTATGTTCCCGCGCCTATGATCGGGCTGTCGCCTACCCTGCCCCAGCGCTTGTTCGTCATGCCGCCGGTTGACGTTGCAGCTGCAATATTTCCGTGTATGTCGAGCGCAACAGCGCCCACAGTCCCGAATTTTTTTTCATCTCCCGGTGTGGTATGGTCGAGAACGATCTGCCCTTCTTCCCTTGCCACCAGCAGCTGATCGTAGCGGTGCTGCACAAAAAAATATTCATCCGGCGCAAATTCAAGCCCCATATCCTTTGCAAAATCTGCCGCGCCGGAATTCGCAAGCAGCACATGCTCCGATTTTTCCATGATGGCTTTTGCAAGCAGCACCGGGTTCTTCAGGTTCCTGATCCCGGATACGGCGCCGGCCATTAATGTTTTTCCATCCATAATGGCCGCATCCATTTCATGCTTCCCTTCGTGGTTAAACACCGATCCTTTGCCCGCATTGAACAGCTCGTTGTTCTCCATCACCCGAACGCTTTCCGTGATCGCATCCAGTGCGTTGCCTCCTTCTGCAAGTATCTTGTCGCCCGCTTCAATGGCCTCTGTAAGTGCCGCTTTGTATGCCGCTTCGAGCTCCGGGGTAAGCCCGCTCCTTGTAATTGTCCCGGCCCCGCCATGTATTGCTATTGCATGCTTTTTCATATTTCCGTTTAATTAATTCCCTGCTAAATTATACATTATTATTCCCTTAAAAAACATGCTAAGCAAAGTATCTGCTGTAATGGGGCGCTGGGTATTTTTTTTCACAGGAATTTATGCTGTTGCTTTTCCCTAAACGGGCATGTTCTTTTATAAGTGACAAACACAACCTTAAAACCCTATACACTATGAAAACAAAATCAGCAAGCAAAAAATCAACAGCAGAGTACGGCATTGAAGAGTCGAAACTTATGAAATTATTTGAAGACGAATTAAAGGATATTTACTGGGCAGAGAAAGCGCTGACAAAAGCATTACCGAAAATGGTGAAAAATGCAACTAACGAAGACCTGATCATGGCATTGGAGAACCACCTGGAAGAAACAGAAGGACAGATTGAAAAACTGGAGCAGGTATTTGAATCGATCGGAAAGAAAGCACAGGCTAAAAAATGCGAAGCAATGGCTGGCCTTGTAAAAGAAGCTGAAGAGATCATGAAAGAAACCGACAAAGGCGCAATGCGCGATGCAGGGATCATTTCTGCAGGACAAAAAGTAGAGCACTATGAAATTGCTTCTTACGGCACATTACGCCAGTTTGCAAAAACACTGGGCCTTGAAGATGCGGCAGAGCTGCTCGAAGAGATCCTGGATGAAGAAAAAGCGGCAGATCAGAAGCTGACTGATATTGCTGAAGCAAACATCAACATGCAGGCTGCAGAGGAAGAAGAAGGTGAAGAAGAAGAAGCGCCTAAAAAAGCAAAAAAAGCTGCTAAAAAGAAATAAAGAATAGCGGGAGCAAATAAAAAATTTGCTCCCGATTCTTTCTAAACAAACCCAAGAGGCCTATGTTTGAGATTACTGAAACGAAAGTGATGCGGGGGCCCAATCAATGGTCGGATCAGCACACGAAACTTATTGTATTAAAACTAAAGGTGGACGGCGAAGTAAAAGCCGGACTGCTGAAGGAGATCACTGCCCTTTTCCCGGAAGTGCATCCGCATGAGCCTGTGGCAAATGAGGCAGCTGAAGCATTCAGGATCCTCGCCATCGGGCTGCAGCGCAGGGCGGGGATGAATGTGGAGTTCGGAGCGGCATCGGCAACGCCAAAGCCGGATACGTTCCGCATCCTCTTCTCCTATGAATATGAAGACGCGGGAAAAGAAGCCGCAGCTGCAGCGCTGAAGATCATGGAGGCGCTTGCGCTTGATAAGCCGGCAGGCATCGATGAGCACCTCGAAGAGCTGCGTGATACAAGAGCGTCTGAAGACATGGGCGCTACCACCTCTTTCATCCTGAACGAGGCTCTGAGCCGGGGCATTCCATACAAGCGATTCGACAACGGATCACTCATCACGCTGGGCTACGGAAGAAAGCAAAAGAAAATGCGCACCGCCCTTGTGGATTCCACGAGCGGCATTGGCATAGAGCTGGCAGGCGATAAGGAAGAAACGAAGAAAATGCTGGAAGAAGCAAAGCTTCCGGTACCAAAAGGTGTGATCGTGTACGACGAAGAAGATCTGCTGAAAGAAATACAAGGCATGCAGTTCCCGCTCGTGACAAAACCGCTCGACGGGAATCACGGACGCGGCGTTACCACAGAGATCAACAGCATTGAAAAGGCGCTGCACGGATTACAGGTAGCACAAAAAATATCAAAGGCTGTGATCGTGGAAGAATTTATCCGCGGCGATGATCACCGCTTTCTCGTGATCAATTACAAGCTGGTGGCGGTTGCAAAGCGCACGCCTGCAAATGTTACGGGCGACGGCAAATCAACCATACAGCAGCTCATCGACAAGGAAAATGAGCATCCCGACCGCGGATCCAGCCAGGAACACCCGCTGGCACTGATCAAGGTAGATGATACTACCAAAAAGATCCTGAAGGAAAAATCACTCACACTCGAAACCATTCTGCCGGAAGGCGAAACATTATACCTGAAAGAGATCGCGAATATCAGCGCGGGCGGCACTTCCACCGACGTTACCGATATTGTGCACCCCGAGAATGTTTTCATGGCGGAGCACATCGCAAAGCTCTTCAGCCTCAATATCTGCGGCATTGATATACTTACAACGGATGTAAGCCAGCCGCTTGCTAAAAAGAACGGCGCCATCATTGAAGTGAATGCCGGCCCGGGCATCCGCATGCATACCAACCCGACGATAGGCATTCCGCGCAATGTGGCAAAGCCGATCATCGATATGCTGTTCCCCGATAACGATACGCGCATTCCGCTGATCGCCATCACCGGAACGAACGGCAAAACCACCACTACCCGCTTAACAGCACATATTTTAAAAGAGACCGGCAAAACGGTCGGATATACTACAACGGAAGGAATTTACATCGACGACCATATCATTGAAAGCGGCGATTGCACGGGATCACAAAGCTCGCAAACCATCCTCTTCGATCCTACGGTTGACATTGCGGTGCTTGAATGCGCACGCGGCGGGATCATCCGCTCGGGCCTGGGCTTCGACAGCTGCGACATCAGCATTGTTACCAATGTTTCCGACGACCACCTCGGAACTAAGGACATTGAAACGCTGGAAGAGCTTTCAAAAGTGAAGCTGGTTGTTGCGAAAAGCACGAAGAAAGACGGTTATGCCATCCTGAATGCAGATGATGATATTGTATACGACATGCAGCAATATACCAACTGCAGGATCGCGCTGTTCAGCATGGACGAGAACAGTCCGCGCATAAAAGCGCATTGCGAAAGCGGCGGAGTTGCAGCAGTGATCGAGGAAGGCTACCTCACGATCTATAACGGCGAATGGAAAACAAGGATCGCAAAGATCGAAAGCATTCCGCTGAGCTTTGAAGGCAAAGCGGAGTTCATGATCCAGAACATACTTGCGGCAACGCTGGCAGCCATGCTGCAAACAGAGTTCAATTCGGAAGTGGTGAGAAAAGGATTATTATCCTTTATCCCTTCACCTGAAAAAACGCCGGGAAGGCTCAATATTTTCAAATTCAAAGATTTCGATTTCATTATCGATTATGCACATAACAAAAGCGGCTTTATGGAGCTGAAAAAATTCCTCGACAAAACCAATGCTTCCGAAAAGACCGGGATCATTGCAGCCACCGGCGACCGCAGGGATGAGGATATCCGGAACCTCGGCCGCTATGCGGCTCAGATGTTCGACAATATCATTATCCGCCACGACATCGACCTGAGAGGCCGCCCGGAAGCAGAGCATTCCAAGCTGCTGATAGAAGGCATCGAGGAAGTGAACAAGCTGATCCCTGTAAAGGTGATCCCCGATGAAAAAGAAGCCATCACCTATGCGATCTCGAAAGCAAAAAAAGGATCGATGATCCTGGCATGCGCCGATAATGTGCACGCAACCATCGCCTTTGTATCGGAAACAAAATTACGCGAACAATAAAAAAAACTTATGTCACAAAAAATACCGAAAGGAACATTAATACTCATTGGAGGGGCCGAAGACAAAGGCGACGGCAGCAGCAATCAAAAGAACAGGGAATACGAGCGGTTCGAGATCCTCAGCGAGCTGCTCCCCAAAAAAGATTCCCATAAAAAAAAGAGGCTGGAGATCATCACCACCGCATCGCGCGTACCTGTTGAGGTAAATGAGATGTACCGCGACGCATTTAAAAAGATCGGCTTTAAGGAAGTCGGCTTTATAAATATGATCAACAACCCGGAAGCCGACGATCCGAAATTAGTAAAGCGGATCAATGATGCCCATGCCGTGCTTTTCAGCGGCGGAGATCAGTTCCGGCTCGCCACTATTCTTGGAAGCTCCGATGTGATCGATGCGATCAAGGAAAAATATTTCAATGACCCGGAGTTCATTGTTGCCGGCACAAGCGCAGGCGCAATGGCCATGTCGGTGCTGATGCTGTATGAAGGAGAGAACAATGAAGCCATGCTTAGCCAGACAGTTAAATTCAGCTCCGGCCTTGGATTCATTGAAGGCTGCATCATCGACACGCACTTTATCAAGCGGGGCCGCTTTGGAAGGCTTGCCCAGTCGATCATAATGAACCCGGCCTGCATCGGGATCGGGCTTGGGGAAGATACCGCCCTTGTGATTAAAAAGGGAAATGAAGCGGAATGCAAAGGCTCCGGGATGGTGATCATCATCGACGGGAAGGATGTTGGCCATACCAACATTGCTTATGCAAGGCAATATGCACCGCTCTGCATCGAGAACCTCAGGGTTCATATTCTTTCCAAGGGCAATGGCTATACGTTAAGGGAACGCCGGTTTGTGCCTTCAAAATCGGATCTCCAGGAAGAGCAGGAAACAAAAGGAACCACTACGCCAACTAAACTATTACAACCGAAGAAACGTCCGGCCTCGAAAAAGCAGGTTTCCAAAAAAACAGCTGAAAAGAAAAGTGCAGCAAAGAAAACAATAAAAAAGGCAGTAAAAAAGAAGGCAGGAGCGGGGCGTTAATTTCCCGGTTTCCTGGACAACGCGGGCTGGTATATCCTTTGATTTAACGATTGCAACTCTTTGTAAAAATGGAAACTACCCAACAAAAAAAAACGTTTATGGAAACACTGATATTAAAAATGATGCTCTCCTGGGCGATACTGATCATTGGCTTTGTAGCGCTGTTTGCGGGATGCAACAACGTGCCCGACAGGAATGCCCCCACCAGCGCCTACCCGGATGCGTCCGACGATTCGGTTCCCGATAACACGCGCACCGATGGCATCATGCAAAAGAGCATGGCGGATACTGCCGCTGCACATAAAACAAATTAACCAGGAAAAGAACAAAATAAAAAATGCCGCATCGAGCGGCATTTTTTGTTTTACTATTCCGTTTATTCGTACCAGAGCATAATGTGCTCTCCTATCGTTTTCACAAGCTTCTGGTCCTTTACAAGATCCATCTTCCAGCCGCTCTTCATCTTCCGGATAATTCCCAGCTGTTCATCGTTCAGCATGATCTCCAGCTCGAAGCAAACTCCATCATGGCAGGTATCAATGATTGGCAGTGCTTCACCTTTGTATTTCGTGCTTTTGTGCTCGAACTCCAAGGGGATAGGCTCCTGCTGCAGCTGTTTGATCATCTTCTTCAGAAAGGCTACAAGGTGCTTCCGCTGTGTTTTTGCGGTGGCGCTCCATTTTTCTTTGTCGGCACGCTTATGGGCAAGCTTGTATTTAAGCCCGGTCATCTCGGTGGTATAATCGTTTGCATCCAGCTTTTTAACCACCTGGTGCGCGAAGACATACCAGTGATAGCCGGTGCCCACCGGAACACCTGAGCCTTCCGGGGCATGCGCCATTCTTCTTTTCGTCACAGCATACGAGATCTCCCACAGATCGGGAGTGATCTTTGTTTCTTTCCAGGTGCCCTGGTCATAATGCCATTTATGCCCCCGGCCAATTTGCATCCCTGTGTAGGTATGTCCCTCGAACTGCTTAAAGCGGTCAAACGAATTTATCTTCGGCTTCTTTTTGGCCGCCTTCGCTTTTTTCTTTTTAGGAGCATCTGCTGTTGCCATAGCCCGAAACTGTATTAGTTTATTATTCCTTTCCTTTTTTGATCCAGCCCGCCACCTGCAGCACACGCTTAGCCTGGTGCATTACAGCGTCTTTCACATCCTCCTTCATCTTGCCTTTCTCATCCACAGAAACACTGGTGCCATAAGGGTTTCCGCCTGCTGCAAACGTTACAGGATCGGTATAGCCCGGTGCAACAACAATTGCCCCCCAGTGATACATGGTAGTGTATAATGCCAGCACCGTCTGCTCCTGCCCGCCGTGCGCGTTCATCGCGCTGGTCATACCGCTCACCACCTTGTTCATTAATTTACCTTTCTGCCAAAGGCCGCCCGTGGAATCGAGGAACTGTTTCATCTGCGCAGGCAGGTTCCCGAAGCGTGTCGGCATTGAAAAGATGATCGCATCAGCCCAGTCCAGATCGTCGGGCTTTGCTTCTGCAATATCTTTTGTCTGCTCCGCATGCGCTTTCCAGCCGGGATTTCCATCGATCGCCTCCTTCGGCGCAAGCTCTTTCACTTTTACCACTTTCACTTCCGCGCCTTCCTTCTCTGCGCTTTCCGCAGCCCATTGTGCGAGCTCGTAATTGGTGCCGGTAGAGCTGTAATACACCACCAGCAATTTTAGTTTTGCCATCGTTGAATGATTTTAAATATTATTGGTTTCTTCCAGGTTATCGTGCGCATCTCCTCCAATGCTGTAGGAGTTGTTCTCCTCATCCTCCGAGCCTTTTTTCTCCTGTGCATCATCCAGTTCGGCACCGGGAACATCAAGGTCCTTTCCTGTGAAATCAACCGGGTGTACCCGGTGCTTCAGGTCCTCATCGTCGCCCATGTCCATGCTCAGGTCTTTCGGGCCAAGCGCTTCAAGATCTTCTTTTGTAACGTCTGCCTCATTTCCCGGAACAAGCTCGATCTTATCGGCTTCGGGCAGCTTATCCTTTTTCTCTTCCTGTGCAGGTGATTTATCTTCTGCTTTCTTTTCTTTCTCGTTTTTCATCTCGTACTATTTTAGGTGATTTCAATAATGATTGCAAAAGAGAAAGAGGTAAAATACATGCCATTAGCCGGAGAAGCTATAGTCTGCTTCCCGCAGCTTTTCAAATACGGCAAGCATGATCTCCGATTTTTTTTCGGAGAAGGAGAATTTGAAGTTTACCGTATCGAACCAGAAAACCACCGTTACTTTTACCTTATCGCCGTTCAATGCTTCCGCGATCACCTTTACGGGCTTTTCAGGGGTTTGCAGCACATGATCGAAATCATGCACCGTATCCTTTATGAGCGCAATAGCTTTCGGCGCGTCAGCGGGGGAAATGTTAATGCTGAACTGCTGGCTCAGGTCATTCACATCCTTGTAGCGCGAGAGCGGATTTTTAATGATCATGGAATTGGGCACAAGAATAATCTTTCCTTCATCCGATTCGATCGTGGTTTGCCGCAGCGTCATATTCTTTACAACACCTTTCACATCCTCGCATTCGATAAGACTGCCTACATGAAAAGGCCTGCTGAAGGCAAGGATGAGGCCGGCGAGGAAGTTTTCCCCGATGTCCTTCAGCGCAAAGCCAACCACAAAGGTGGTGATCCCCGCTCCGGCAAGGATCTTATTGGAGATCGTTCCAAGCCCCAGGATCCCCAGCGCAAGCACTGTTCCGAGAATAAAAAACACAGCCCATACGATCTTGCCTATAAAATTCGCGATCAGCGTATCCTTCGTTCTTCTCAGGGCATATTTTGATGAGAGCTTCGACAGGAAATTGGCAATGAACAACGTGGCTATAAAACATACTATCCCGCCAAGCAGCGCAGGGAGGTAGCCCATAAAATTATTCAGGGAAAGATGGAATGTTTTCAGAAATTTATCGAGCATGCAGACCTAAAAAATTTATAATTATTTTAAAAAATCTCGTGCCAGCCCTTTCACGGTATAATTTTTTCAATGAACCGTTATATGAGTTTAAATCCCAACATTATCGGTATAGCTGCGGGTGTGTTCACCTCAGCTGCCATGCTTCCCCAATTATTCAAGATCATTAAGGAAAAAAAAGCGGGAGATATTTCCATTCCCATGGTGCTGATCCTTCTTACGGGGCTTTCCCTCTGGATCTGGTACGGGTTCATGAAGGAGGATTGGGCCATCATTGCCACCAATATCTTTTCACTGCTGGTGAATCTTGCAATGCTGTTTTTCGGGTTTAAGTATAAGGATCGCTGATCTTTCAACAAAAAAACAATAACATGAAAAAAACATCCGCTTCTCTGTCTTTAGTCTTTACCATGCGATACGCGGGGCTCCTGGCTGTTACATTTGCCTTTTTTAATACATTGGATGCTCAAAATTTCACATGGGCTAAGCCCGCCCCGGTTCCTGCAGGAATTATTGTCAACGGACTCCTCAGGGATAATTCCGATAATACGTATTTATACGGGGCCCGTTATTCTTCATATACGAGCTATATGCCTGCTGCTGATACAACAGGAAGCTATTTCGCCAAATTTGATTCTTCCGGAAATCCTGTTCTAAGCAAACAATGGAAAACAAGCTTCTTTATTACAACAATGAAATTTTATAATAACAGGTTCTATGCCACCGGGTATTTTAACGGAAATATTTTAATTGACGGCATCTCGCTTGTGAGCTCCGGTGCCTACGATGGCTTCACAGGCGAAATCGATCTTAACGGGAACTTCCAATGGATCAAACCAGCTGGAGGAGTAAACTGGGACTTTTCCATTGGGCTTGCCATCGACCCCACAAATAATAACATTGTTGTGACAGGTGGAACGCATCTCGAACATCCTTCAGGCATCGACTCGAGCAAAATATTCATTCATTCGTATGACAGCGGTGGGAACCTGGACTGGACAAAGGAACTTGACTTTTTTTCCAGCTATCACTATGGCCCCAATCTCGGAAAGGAACTATTTATCGACTCCGCCGGAAATTATACTCTTTTAGCACTACGCGCAGGTAATCATCCGGTAAGCGGCCCCGCACCCTTTGGCGGGTATATCCTGATTAACTTAGATGCAAACCGTGATACTGTATGGACACATAATTTCACAAAAAGCACTTATAATTATTCCCTTGAAACCATTTCAAACCTTTGCTCAAACGGAACAGAATTGAAACTGCTGAGTCATTGTGAACGGTATGGCAGCAATGAGCCTTATGATTATGTATATACAATTGCAAAATCTACCGGAATTTATTCTGGTTCATACACTAATAACAGCAGGGCATACAATGATATTATTTCTGACGGGCTCTCCGGTTATTTATGCGGCAACGAGGGAGCAAGTGTTTATTACGGCAACCCCTATAATGATTTTGGATACGAGGTGCTGAAAAAAACGGATGAAGACAATCTACTGCTTTGGGAAAAAAGATTCAATAATTCCCAAATAAGTTATCTCAATAAAGACCGCAGCGATCTGGTTATTTTTGGCTTCCTGGGAGCTGATACAATCCAGACACAAAATGGAGATGTAAGCAATACAGGTTCCTTTATTGCACGGCTTACCGATGATGCGGTTAATATCAACACAATTGAAAGTCCGGCTTCCTCGTTTACCGTTTATCCCAATCCTTCAGTGAATATATTTAATGCGCTTGTTCACACCACCGGGCTGAATGAAAATGCTTATCTCACTCTAAGAAATGCAATTGGACAGATTATTATGAAAAGAGTAATTTTATCATCTGAGCTGCAGCGCGAGGAATTTACCATTGATCTAAGCCATCATCCCAAAGGGATATACTTTGTACAGCTTGAATCAGGCAAGCTGAACGAAACCCGGAAGCTTGTATTGCAATAAAGCTTTCATGGCTAATGGCTTTCTCCGAAAAATCGCGAAGCAAATATTTCCGTATATTTGAAAGCAACGAACCATTAGCACCACAGCATGAAACTACCGGCAGCACATACGCTTAAAAGCATCGCTTCTATTATACAATGTGAATTTGAAGGGAACGCGGATCACCTCATCACCGGCCTCAACGAGATCCACATGGTGGAAGCGGGCGACATTGTTTTTGTAGACCATCCAAAATATTACGACAAGGCGCTGGCATCCAAAGCCACCACCATCCTCATCAATAAAAAAGTGGAATGCCCTGCAGAAAAAGGGCTGCTCATCTCTGACGATCCCTTCCGCGATTACAATAAGCTCGTACGTCATTTTTATCCGCTCAACTATTCCTCAAAACCACAAAGTGATACTGCACAGGTGGGACAGAACACCGTGATCATGCCCGGCGTGTACCTCGGTAACCGCGTAACCGTGGGCGATAACTGCGTGCTCCACCCGAATGTGGTGGTGTACGACGATTGCCACATCGGCAACAACGTGATCATCCATGCAGGCACCGTGATCGGTGCGGACGCTTTTTACTACAAGAAGCGCCCTACCCATTTTGACAAGATGATCTCCTGCGGAAGCGTGGTGATCGAAGACCATGTGGAGATCGGCGCGTTATGCACGATTGACAAAGGCGTTTCAGGCGTAACCAGGATCGGCGAAGGTACCAAGATCGATAACCATGTGCAGATCGGGCACGACACGCAGGTGGGCAAAATGTGCCTGTTCGCATCGCATGTGGGCGTGGCGGGCGTGGTGACCATCGAGGATGGCGTTACGCTTTGGGGACAATCGGGCGTACGGAGCGATGTTACTTTGGGCAAAGGCGCAGTGCTGCTTGCACAGGCCGGGCTTGGAGAGGACATTGCAGCCGGCAAAACGTATTTCGGATCCCCGGCCGGCGAGGCAAGGGCGAAGATGAAGGAAGTGGCCGCCCTGAAAATGCTTCCCGACCTCATTAAAAAGATCAGCGAAAAATAGCATTTGGCATTTTTTAAGGAAAGCAGGTCGCCGCTATTCGGGATTTTGTCTAAATTATGAAGGCTTCATAGCGGTAATAAATTAAATTTGTATAAGATCTAAAACGCTGTATGGCCACTCCAGTAAATAAAAACTTATCGAAACGAATTAAGGATATCAAGCTTAATTCGTTATTGGAGATCACCAAGGCGATCAACAACAATTTTTCCACCGAGCAGCTGCTGCAGATCTTCGAGGATGTGCTGGAAAACCAGCTCAGCATCGGCAAGCTCGTGCTCTTCAGCAACGAGAATGAAAAAGGCTGGAGATGCATCCTTAAATACGGTGTTGGAGCAGAATACAACGAGATCAATGTGGAGCGCGACCTGCTCCCGATCACCGAGATCGGCACCATTAACTTTTCAAAAAAGCAGCTCAACAAAGCCTTCGAGATCGTTGTGCCTGTATACCATAAATCGCAGCCGCTTGCCTATGTGCTTATCGGCGACCTTGAGGACAAGGTGGAAGTGAGCCCCGCCATCAAGCATTTGCCTTTCGTGCAAACGCTCACAAGCATTATCGTAGTGGCCATCGAAAACAAAAAGCTGGCGAAGGAGAACATCCGCCAGGCAGCCCTCCGCCGCGAGCTGGAGCTGGCTTCCGAAATGCAGTCGATGCTGTTCCCAAGCAAGCTTCCGCAGGATAATAAGCTCGACACCGCAGCCTTTTACCTGCCGCACCAGCAGGTGGGCGGCGATTATTACGACTTCATCTGGCTCAATGAGAACGAATGCGCCTTTTGTGTTGCCGATGTTTCGGGCAAAGGCGTTGCCGCGGCCTTGCTCATGTCCAACTTCCAGGCGAACCTCCGCATCCTTTTCAATCACACCACTTCCCTCACCGAATTGGTGAAGGAGCTGAACACAAAGGTGATGGCGAGCGCAAAAGGAGAAAAATTCATCACGCTCTTCATTGCAAAATACAACCTCATCACGCGTACCCTAACCTACGTAAATGCTGCGCATAACCCGCCGCTGATCGCAACGGAAAACTCCATCAGCAGCCTGAAGATCGGCTGCACGGGCCTTGGCATGTTCGACGAGATCACCAAGATCAAGGAAGGCATTGTGAACATTACGCCGGGCACTACCATTGTGTGCTATACGGATGGACTGGTGGAGCTGGAAAATGATAATTCGGAGGATTTCGGCATGGATTCCCTGAAGGAGATCATTAAGAACAATCCGAAGCTGGATATGAAATCGCTGAACAAGCTGATCATGGAAACCATTATTACCTACAAGCAGAGCAAGCCGTATATTGATGACATCGCGCTTTTCAGCGTGCACATTCACTAAAGGCCGCTTGCAGGCTCTTTCTCTTTCTCCCCTTCGTTTGCTTCTCCCCTGTCGCTGTGATACACATCGATGGCTACGATCATGGCCACAAACCCCCAGAAAGGAACGGAAGCTTTATCCGTATCGAGGAAGTTATTGAGGGCGCCGTGTGTAATATAGGTGATGAAGCCAAGCAGCGTGGTAAGCACCAGCAGTCGCACCTCATAATCCTTCAGTGTATAATACAGGCGGAAGCCCGTTGAAAGCACACAGATGATAATGGTGACGAACGTAAGCAGGCCTAAGAAACCGGATTCGCACAGCGGCCCGATGTATTCGCTATGGGCATTTCCCCTGTCGCCCATGTTGGTGCTGATAATGGTTTTTTCTTTCGCATGCTGGAAAGGCGCATATTCAAAGCTGTAGGTTCCCGGGCCCCAGCCGAAGAACGGCCTTTCATGGAACATCCGGAACGCTGCATTCCATCGGTTGATGCGCTCGAGGTTGGAAGCGTCGGTGGAAATGTTCGAGATCGATTCAATGTGCTTGTCAAAATCCTGCGATGCGTCCTGCCTGTTCTTCTCCAGCTTCATCACGATCTCCGTCTGGTATGCGAACGCGATTGCAGCCACACCCATAAAGGCGATCAGCAGCACGCGGAATTTCACCTTCATCTTTAAAAGGATAAAAGCTATCAACGCAACCGCAAGGCTCACCCAGGCAGCCCTTGTGTAGGAAAAGATGAGCCCGAGGATGTAGATCACCAGCAGCAATATCGCCGCAAAGCGGATGCTTGCCGAATACCTGCGGTTCAGGCAGAAGAACAGCAGCACAGGAAAGAACATGGCAAGCATGGCGCCGTATACCGTATGGTCGTTGTAGAACGGCGACATAATGTAATTCGCGATCTGCTCATCAAAGTTCACCTGCGCATGGCAAATGAGCGTATAAACAATGATCACCCCAAAAGGAATAAGGTACAGCCAGATGAAGGTTTTGATATTGCTGTAGTTCCGGAATAAACGCGTGCCCAGGAAATAGAACACCACCACAAACCACAGGCGCGCGATCAGGAATTTAAAGGAAACGACCGGGAGGTCGCTCGTGATGGAAGTGATGAAGATCCAGGTAAGGTTCATCACCACCGCAATGGTAACGGGATGCCGGATCACCTTCGCATCGAAGCTCAGCTGGTGAAGCTGCTTAAGAAGGAAGATGAGCATGATCCCGAAAATGATCGGCTCGGTGGGAAGGCTGAGCCCGAGGCCGCCTTCAAGGTCCTGCAGGTTGATCGCAAAAGGCGTGAGAAATACCACCATCATGATGAGCTTGTCGAGCGAGAATATCGCAAGCAGCACCACAAGTATTACGGCAGGTACAAGGTTGAAATAGTAGAATTCATAATAGGTGCACACCGCGTTGATCAGGATAAACGCGATGGCCAGTGTATAGACCCATTTTAAATTCTTTTCTTTGATCACGCCCGGTTCTCCTGAATTCTTTTCCTGAAATCGTTAAGAATGACCATGGCGAACAGGAACATGTTTGCTGCCACCACGGAGATAAGCACGATCAGCCAGCGTACCGGGTAAGCTTTCTTATCCGACGGGGTTGGCGTAGATACCACATAGGTATAGCTGAACTGTTTATTCAGCTCCCTCAGCACATTGTCGTACTCGGTACGCACCGTATTATAGCCCGCGAGGACCCCGTCATACAATACTTTCGTCCTGTAATACTCGCCGCCTTTTTCTTCGAGGTTCCTCATCATCACATCAATATCCTTGGAGCCTCTTCCGCTTGCAAGCGATTTCATGTAGCCCTGCGTTACTTCCTTTACCTGGATGTTGTAATCGAGGATCTGGTATTTCACGCGCAGCTCCTGCAGGTCTTTATCCAGCGAATCGAGCTGCTGCTTTTTCGAATTCATCTGGCCTTCCACGATCCTCAGCACTTCGCGTGATTTCTCCTTGTGAAGGGTGCTGATCTTGTTGTTGAGCTGGAAAATGATCTCATTCACCATATCGCTCGCCATCTTCGGATCAGTGTCGGTCACTTCAATGTCAACCGATTCATACTGGTTCTTCGCAATGCTTACAAATGTGCGGTACATTCCGTAAAGCGCGGCATGGCCTTCCTTCGCTGCCGTATCAATATTATAATGCGCGGCAAGGCTGAACTTCCGGATCACAGCATCGCGGATATACGTTGACTGCAGCATCTGGAGGATCTGCTCGGTGGTGCTCTCCTCGCTGAAGGACACAACGTTTGCAGGGTATACGGTGGCGCTCGACTTATAGCGGGGCTTGATAAAGAACTCACTTGAAAAGATGGCTGCAGCAGCTGCGGCCACCACGGTGATCACGATGAACTGGATTTTCCATTTTGAGAAGAGCCTTACATAATAAAGGGCACTTTGTCTGTATTCTTCCATTAGAAGCGGTATTTATGAATTAATGTGTCAGATGAGCGGAAAGCGGGATTATCGTAAACGGAATTGCTTGATGTTCTCCACCAGCAATATCGTGATCACCGCAATAAGCAGCGACGACAGGGTTGATACCACAACGATCAGCCAGCGGATCGGGTACGATTTCTTTTCCGCAGGGTACGCATTGCTCACCACAAATTTCTGGGAAAGCACCTGCTCGGCATCCACTTTCGCCTCATCGTATTTTGATTTCAGCAGGTTCAGCTGCTTGCGCTGCATGTACATGTTGTCGCGCAGTGAAACGTAAGCGCTTCCGTATTTTCCGATGATCTGTAATTTCTCCTCCAGCGATTTCATTGCGCGCTGGTCGTTCTTCGCGATCGCGATCGCATACTGCTCGCTCGTCACTTCCGATTGCGATTCATAATCAAACACGCCGTAGCTGTTGATCATTTTCAGGGAATCCTCCATTACCCGGATCTCCGCCAGCTTCGAAAGGTATTCGCGCTCCACGATCTTCATTGCTTCCCTTGCGCGGTCGTGCTGAATGCGTGTTTTCGTGGAATCATGCAGGGCCGCAATGTCATTCGCCATCATGGCCGCAGTATCCGCGCTGTAGTCCATCACCTCGATCTTCACCGACATGAACTCGGTGCGCTTGAAATTGATGTTCTGCAGGAACTCGTCGTATAGTTTTGTACGCTTGTAAGGGTCTTCAGGGTCGATCCCGTAATGCTCCATCAAATGATACTTTTCGCAGATGCGGCTGCGCACCTCGTCGGAGCTGAGCACCTGGAGCATTTGCTCCGCCTCTTCCTCCTCGCCGAACTGGAGCACATCCTCCTTGCTCGTGGCATTATCGCTCAAAAGGGCTTTGGAGATGGAATTGGTGGTGGCAGGGAAAAGGATTACGGTGGATTTGTATTTTTCCTGGATGGTAAGGGCAATGATGCAGGAAATGATAAATGCGGAAACTCCAACAATCGCTAATTGTTTGCGCCATTTGTAGATGAAAAATAATACATTCAGTGAATTGAAATCATCTGGCGCTGAAGTTCTCTTATTCATATTTCGGGTTATAAATTTTCACTTTAGGACGACAAAATTAGAAAAATTTGCTAAACCGCCCAATTAATAGGCACTTATCCATATTTCAGCAGGCGGTAGATGCCTTTTAAGCTGATGATGCCGGTGATGAAGGCCCATAAGCCGCAGGAAATGACCATAATGGAGAATTTAATGATCCAGTGCGAATGCAGCAGCTCATGGCTCGCGTAATTAATGGCGATCACTCCCACCGTGTACATAATGAGGGTATTGATAAGCCTGTAATTGACCCTGAACTTAAAGATCCGCTGGGCAATGACCACCTGGATCATGGCGGTGAGGAACTGGGTGATCATGCTGGAAATGGCGGAGCCGAAAGCTTCCATCCGGAGGATCAGGAAGTAATTGAGCGTTACATTGAGCACCATCCCGAAGGCAGCCATGATGTTCAGCTGCTTCATGTTACCGTTGGCCGTGAGCAGCGTCCCGAAAATATAGGTGGTGGATACTGCAATAAAGCTCAGCATCAGCAGGCCGAAAATGCTTGACGACTGCTGCAGGTGTAAGGCATAAACGGTAAGCGATTCTTCAGGATGCCGCGGGTACAGCATCTCCATCAGCTCTTTCCCGTAAAAAGCACAGCCTACGCCTATCACAATAGCCGGCGTAAGCAGCAAGGTGCTGATGAGCTTCACCAGCGGCTCTACGGATTCCTTGTATTTCAGCATTCTCGAAAAAACAGGCAACAGCATCCCCGCTGTGAGGAAAGCGATCATATTTGTGGCATCCAGCAGCCTGAACGCCTGCGCATAAATTCCCGACTGCACATCCCCGTCGGGCAGCAGGCGCTCGATCATTACAGAGTCGATGCGGTTATAGAACGACATCAGCAATGTAAGAATGGCAAAGGGAAGGCTCTTTTTGAGGATCATGAGCGAAAAAGGGAAATTCCACTGGAACTTGAAGGAATGTGTTTTGCTCAGGATAATAATGAAGGCAGTAATGGCGCTCACAAGATAAGCGAACGTTTGCGCATACACGAAATACATGATCCCGTCCCCCTCCGGGTCGCGCAGGATGCCCGTTTTCAGCATAATGATGCACAGGATGATCATGATGGAGCGGTCGAGCACCGAAACGATGGCATCGGTCCTGAACAGGTGAAGCCCCGCCAGGTTGGAACGCAGGTAATTGATAAAGAAAAGCAGGAACATGTTAAAGCCCTGCACCAGCAGCAGCTTCATCAAACGCGTATCATAGCCGATCAGCAGGCCCGTAACGATCACCACAATAATGTAGATCACGGCAAGGATCAGCTTCAGCGTGAACAGCCCCGAAAAATGCTTGGTAAGCAGGTGGTTGTTCTGGGCAATGTTCTTATTGTTGAAGTTGGTGATCCCGAAATCCAGGATGATGGTGAGGATAAAGGAAAAATTGAAGATGGCAAAATAGGTCCCGAACTCCGCCGCACCTACCTCGAGCTGCACCGCCCTGTCGAACCCGAGAATATACACGGATTTGATCAGCAGGTTCAGTACAAGTAAAAAAGCAAGATTGGTTACGAACTTCTTTTGCATCCGGTAAAAATAAGTATTTTAGGCAGGTATGAAGATAAAATTCTGCTTCACGTGGATAGCGGGATCGAACAGCACCAGCTTGTCGCTGATGGCCACATGGGTCCTGTAACCCAATGACGCGAAAAGGCCGAAGCATTTGTACCTGTTCTCATTATCCCAGAGCTCGGCATATACTACGGGCCTGTTCTTCGCGATCAGCTTTTTAGCGCCGTCCAGCACAAAGAACTCGAAGTTCTCCACATCTATCTTTATCGCGCTGATGCGTTTCCCGGCATCCAGCTCCTGCATATTATCCAGCATCCTCAGCGGCACGCTGAAGCGCTCGCCTTCATTGTTCTCCGGGATCGACTCATGCACCACGTGGCTCAGTCCCTGCATCCGCACCGCGCTGATCACGGGCATCACCATTTCCGCCGTGCCTTCCGAATTGCCGAGGGCAACCTCGAACAGCTTTACATTCTTCAGCTTAAAATAGCGGATGATCCGGTTAAAGGCATCAATATTATTTGGCATAGGCTCGAAGCTGTACACCATCGAATCTTTGATCCCCGCAAGGTGAACCGTCATGATCCCGATGTTGGCGCCAATATCCAGCACAGCAGTGCCTTCCGGGATCAGCCCCATGAACTGGAAAAAATCCTTCTCCTTCCTGTCGCGCTTCAAGGTATAGATCTTAAAAAGCGAAAAAACGAAAAGGTAGTTTTTAAATCCTAAGAGTTTATGCAGTATGTATTTTGCAGCATTTTTCATCCGGGCTGTAAAAGTATAAATAAATCCTTATTTTCGCTGCTTCACATGGAGATTGTAGTAAACACGCGCCTGTTACTGAAGAATAAGCTGGAAGGCATCGGCTGGTTCAGCTATGAAACGCTCCGGCGGATCACCGCAGCGCATCCCGAGCATCATTTCATCTTCCTGTTCGACCGTGAGCCGGATGAGGAATTCTTCTTTTCCGGTAATGTGACCCCCATCATTCTTTCGCCCCAGGCAAGGCATCCTGTGCTTTTTTACCTCTGGTTCGAGTTTTCGGTGGGCAGCCTGCTCAACAAGCTGAAGCCGGATCTATTCCTTTCCCCGGACGGATACCTTTCGCTCCGCGCCAGCTGTAAGCAGCTGCCCGTGATGCACGACCTCAACTTTGAGCATTATCCGAACGACCTTACTTACCTTGTACGGAAATATTACAAGTACTTTTTTCCCCGGTTTGCCCGGAAAGCCACGCGGATCGCAACAGTGTCGGAGTTCTCGAAGGCCGACATCGTAAAAACCTACGGCATCAGCCCGGAAAAGATCGATGTGGTGTATAATGGCTGCAACACGGCTTATCTTCCCGTTTCGCAGGAGCTGCAGCGCCTCACAAAAGAAAAGTACAGCATGGGGAAAGAATACTTTCTCTTTGTCGGCGCACTGCATCCCCGCAAGAATATTTCAAGATTGTTCAAGGCTTTCGACATTTTTAAGAACACCTCCTCCAGCGATGCAAAGCTGGTGATCGTGGGTGTTAAATATTACTGGACCAGCGAGATCAAGGAAGCTTACCTCGGCATGCAGCACAAGGCGGATGTGGTGTTTACCGGCCGTGTGGACAGCGATGCATTAAGGAACATTCTCGGCGCTGCGCTGGCGCTTACCTATGTTCCTTATTTTGAAGGCTTCGGGATCCCGATCCTGGAGGCGATGAACACGGATACGCCTGTGATCACCGGCAATGTAACCTCTATGCCGGAAGTGGCAAAGGATGCCGCCCTGCTGATCGACCCATTTTCGGAACAATCCATCGCGGAAGGCATGCTCCGGATCCACAATGAGCCGGAGCTGCGGAAAATACTGATCGAGAAAGGAAGGCTGCGCAGGCAGGATTTCAGCTGGGACAAAACAGCCGCTGCCCTCTGGGAAAGCATTTTAAAAACAGTTAACTCTTAAAACCCTTCCGGGCAAAGCAGCTCATAGTGGCTGATCACGATGAGCTCCGGGTTTCTGAACCTTACCTTCGGCACAAACATCTCATTTCCCTTTTTATAGGTATGCGCAAAGTGCAGCGTTTGCCGCTCCCCTACAAAAGCCTGCAGCCGCTTCAGCTGCTCCGCTTTGAATTCGAGCTCCTTATACGAGGCCACGAGGTCGCCCTGCTCCGTTTTCAGCTTTAGCGAAGCCCCGTTCTTCCCCAGCTCGATGAGCGCATGAAAGGGGCCCGGCTCCCCTTTTCCCAGCAGCGCTTCATAGGATTTGCCGGCCTGGTACTCGGAAGGATAAATGATGCCCAGCCGGTGAGGCTTATCCTTGTATAGTTTTACGATCAGTTGCATGCTGTAAAATTAAGCCCGGAATATGCGCTTGCTGGCTATGAATTATAGTTTGTTAAGAGATTCTTCGCTTCATACAATTGGCTTGTCATGCTGAGGCACGAAGCATCCCGTAATAAAAGAGATTCTTCGCTTCATTTCATTCCGCTCAGAATGACAAGCTGCTCAAATCAAGCTATTGGATTAGCTTGTCATGCTGAGGCACGAAGCATCTCAGCGATAAAGAGATTCTTCGCTTCATTTCATTCCGCTCAGAATGACAAATTGCTCAAATCAAGCTATCCAATTGTTTGTCATGCTGAGGTACGAAGCATCTCTTTTTTTGACACACAGATTCGTATTATTCGTATGAATTCGCTATCCCTACCTCAAAAATTGTGGAAAACTCCTTAAAGATCATTCCTCCATAAATCGTACTTTCGCAATAGGAAGAAAAGCCAATGCTCAAAAAATACTTTGATAAGGTACTGGTAGAAGCCGGCTGCGATGAAGCCGGGCGGGGATGCCTCGCCGGGCCGGTATTTGCAGCGGCAGTGATCCTTCCTAAAAAGTTTAAGAGCAGCCTGCTCAACGATTCCAAAAAGCTGAACGACAAGCAGCGCAGGGAGCTCCGCCCTATCATCGAATCATCGGCCATTGCATGGGCCGTAGCGCAGGTAAGCGCCGAAGAGATCGACCAGGTGAATATCCTGAACGCTTCCTTTTTAGCCATGCACCGCGCGATCGACCAGCTGATGGTGATCCCCGAAAGCCTGCTGATCGACGGCAACCGCTTTAATAAATACAAGGACATTCCGCATCACTGCATCATTGAAGGCGATGGTAAATACATGAGCATTGCCGCAGCCTCCATCCTTGCCAAAACCTACCGCGACGATTATATGCAGGAGCTGCATCATTCGTTCCCGCATTACGACTGGATCAACAACAAGGCCTACGCGACCAGGAGCCACCGCAGCGCCATCCTCGAGCACGGTATCACCGAGCACCACCGGAAAAGCTTTACGCTGAAGCCCGATCAGCTGGAGCTGGAATTAGATATTTCCGAACTGGAATAGCCGATTTACGGTTCCTTCATCAACCCCTTGCTGTTAGTAAGTTCCTCCTCCATGCAGGGCAGTCCGGTGCCCATTCGCTAATTTTGTAATGATCCATTACCCGGTAAATGCTAAAAAAAATAATCTTCGGTGTTTTTATTGCCCTTTGCCTTGCCGGCGGCGTTTACTGGTTTGTGTACACGAAAGAGCTCCGCACGCCCGTAACGGAAGGGATCAACGCCATACCGGCCAGCGCCGCCCTTATTTTTGAAAGCAGGCAGGCCAAGAATACCTGGAAAAAATTATCGCAAACCAATATCATGTGGGAAGAGCTGCTCGGCACAGAAATGTTCCGGAAGCTCAACCTCCAAGCCCGCTGCATCGATTCCATCCTTCAGCTTAACCCAAACGTTTCCGCGCTGCTCGACGAGCATTCCGTTTTTATTTCCGCACACCCCGCCGGAAAAGAGAGCTTTCATTTCCTGTTTGTGTACAGCCTGCCTAACCGTACCTATCAGCCCGACCTGGAAGAGTTCCTTGAAAAGCAGAACAAGGGTAAAGAGATCGTATACGCCGATTATGAGAACAGGCGCATGGGAAAGCTGGAAGTACCCGGAAAGGGAACATGGCACTTCTCCTTCGTGGAAGGCACACTGATCATGAGCACCGATGAGCTGCTGCTGCAGGAAAGCATCCGCCAGCTGAACAGCGGCATTTCACTCGCCAGGGATAAGGATTTCAGCAAAGTGCTCACTACTGCCGGAAAAAAAGTAGATGCCAATGTTTACATCAACTATAAAACATTCCCGGGAATGCTTACACAGCTCATCCGCACAGAATGCAGGGACGACCTCGCCGGGCTGGCCGATTTTGCCGGCTGCTCGGGATGGGATGTTACCGTAAAGCCAAATGCGCTGATGCTAAGCGGCTTCACCGCCACAGATGATTCCAGCCATAAAAGCTACCTTGATATTTTCAGCAACCAGAAGCCCCAGTCCATAGGGCTTACAAGCATTATCCCTTCCAAAACGGCGCTGATGATCTTTTACGGGATCAGCAATACCACCGCCTTCCGGAACGATTACAAACGATACCTGGAGGCATCCGCCACATTGCCTGCTTATGAGGAGTTCATCCGCTCGGCCGGAACAGCGTGGCACCTGGATATTGAGCACAGCATGGCCGGCTGGATCGACAACGAGATCGCGCTGGTGGTGACGGAGCCTGCAGGGCCGGATTTCAGCGACAATACATTTGCAGTGATGCATTCCAATACCATCGCTGAAGCATTGGCATCGCTCAATGCCGCTGCCGATTCTGTGGCGGCGGCAAGCGGAGAAAGATACGATACCGCTTCCTTCCGCGGGCATGTGATCAACCGGCTGAACATTCCGCGCTTGCTGCCACAGCTTTTCGGGCCGCAGTTCAACAGGATCAGCAACTGCTATTTTACACCTGTGGGCGATTACATTGTGTTCGGAAATTCGGAAGATGCACTCCGGAATTTTATCGGCAGCTTCGAAAATAACAAGACGCTTGCCGCCGATAAAAATTACATCTCCTTCGCCGAGAACATTTCCTCGGAGGCAAACATTTATGTATACTCTGCTATTGCCCGCTCGGCAAACATTTATAAAAATTTCAGCAGCCCCGCGCTTTCCACCGATATCGACAAGCGGCTGGAGCTCTTTCACAAGTTCGAAGCGGCAGGCATCCAGTTCTCCTCCAACAATAATTTATTTTACAGCAATGTGTACTTAAAATACAATCCGGCTTACAAGCAGGAAACAGGCACGCTCTGGGAATCGAAGCTGGATACAACCCTGAGCGCACGTCCTTACCTTGTGACCAACCACAATACAAAAGCAAGGGAAGTGCTTGTGCAGGACGACGCTAATAAGATCTATCTCATCAGCAACACGGGAAAAGTGATCTGGACAAAACAGCTGCATGAAAAAATAATGAGCGAGGTGATCCAGGTGGATGTGCTGAAGAACAACAAGCTCCAGATGGTGTTCAACACACGCTCATTCATTTATATGTTCGACCGTAACGGCAACGACATGAAAGGCTTTCCTGTTCAATTAAGATCGCCGGCCACCAACGCCATCTCCGTAACTGATTATGAGAACAACCGCGATTACCGCATTTTCATTGCCTGCGAGAACCAGCGCATCCTCGGCTACAAGGCCACAGGGGAGCCGGTTGCCGGCTTCGAAGCAGAACGAACGGCAAACCCGGTATACCTCCCGCTGCAGTATTTTAATGCGGGCAACAAGGATCACCTCTGCGCTGTGGATGTAAAAGGGAAAGTGTACATTTTCGACAGGCATGGCGCGATCCGCGTAAAGATGAAGGAACAGCTGCCGCAGGGCGCCCGTAATTTTTATGTTGAAGCGGGCAAAGATTACAAGCGCTCATACATCGTCGCAGCCGATACGCTCGGAAATATTACGAGGCTCAGCCTTTCGGGCGACAAGGAAAAGATGAAGTTCCAGGATTTTGAAACATCGCCTTATTTTGAGTACCGCGACATCAACAACGATAAAACAAAAGAATACATTTTCCTGGGCCGCAAGGAGCTGAAAGTGTTTGATGCCGGCAAATCGCTGCTGTTCAATTATGAGTTCGGCGATGAGATCACACAGGCGCCTCAGTTCTTCCTGTTCCCCGATGGCAGTGGCAAGATCGGAGTTACCTCCGAAGCTTCCGGCGAGCTTTACCTGTTCAATGATAATGGCTCGCTGTTCAACAGCTTTCCTTTAAAGGGAAAAACCGCGTTCAGCATCGGCGACCTGAACAATGAAGGCAGCTTCAACCTTATAACAGGCAGCGCCGACAACAGCATTTATGTGTACCAGCTGCAATAAGCTCATTTTTTGTTAGGATTTCAAAAAATCATTACCTTCACATTCACATTAATTAAAACATCCCTATGATGAAAAAGCTACTTCTGTTATTCATTTCAGTTCTCTCTCTTTCTTACAGCTCCAGGGCCCAGGATTTTTTAGGGTATATCAACAGTAATTATTCCGGCGTTACAGGCGTTGACCTTAATCCGGCCAACGTAGTGAACAGCCGCTACAAAGTGGATGTAACGCTGTTTGGCGCAAGCGTTGCCGCTTATAACAATTACGTGGGGCTGAAGCGCAGCGCGCTTAAAAAAGACCAGTATGGAAATTACTATGCCTTTAAGGACACGGCCTTTGCGGACCATTATCTCAGTCCGCGCGATGGCAACAATATCAACAAATCGGTTTATATATCGAACCAGATCTACCTGCCTTCTTTTCTTGTAAGCATCAACCCAAAGAATGCGATCGCACTGAAAACGAAAGTGAGGACGCTGATGAATGCAGACGGCATCGAGCCCGACCTTGCACGCCTCGCGTACCACAGCCTCGATTATCCCGACCTCTGGAACATGAAGCTCAGCAACCAGAACCTCAGCATCCAGACGATGACATGGGCTGAATACGGCTTATCATACGGACATGTGTTCCAGGATGATGGCCCGCATTTCTTCAAGGCAGGGATCACCGCAAAATATATCCAGGGCCTGCAGTCGGCTTACATGAATGTGCAGAACCTCGATTACGAGTTCACGGATGATACCACCGCATCGCTTTTTCATTCGGATGTAAGCTATGGCCACTCCACCAACTACGAAGGCGAAAAGCTTGAAGCCGGGTATAAGAATTCGGCATTGTTCTCCTGGGGCCTCGACCTTGGTGTTGTTTATGAATGGCGCCCCGATTACCAGTCATACAAATATGATATGGACGGACAAACCAACCTCTGGAGAAATGACAAGAACAAATACAAGTTAAAAGTAGGCCTTTCCGCGGTTGACATCGGCTGGGTAAAATTCAAAAAAGGAAGATACTCCCGCGATTTTACCGCCGACATCACTGCATGGAACCTTCATGAATTTGATACCGTGGCCTCGTTCGACGAGTTCGACAGCCTCCTGAACTACCATTACCCGATGAACAAGGGCGACCAGTATTATAAAATGAACCTGCCTACTGCATTCAGCCTGCAGATCGATTACAACATCTACAAAGACTTTTATGTGAACTTCACACCGTACTGGTCTCCGCGCTTTAAAAAGGATAAGGAAAAAGTGCACGACATCACCACGTTCAGCTTAACGCCGCGCTGGGATCACAAATGGTTCGGCGCATTCATTCCTTTCTCGTACGATGTTACGGGGAATTTCAAGGCCGGCCTCGCGCTGCGCATAGGGCCGCTGATCGTTGGTACCAACAGCCTTGGCCCATGGGTGGCACGCAAGGATATTTACGGGGCGGATGCCTATGCAATGCTCAAGATCCCGATCATGTACGGACATCCGAAAGACAGGGATAAGGATAAAGTTTCCAATAAAAAAGACAAGTGTAAGGATGTACCGGGAACATGGGAATTCCTTGGCTGTCCTGACCGCGACGGCGACCACATCCAGGATAAGGATGATGTTTGCCCTGACGTAGCGGGATTACCGCAGTTCCATGGCTGTCCTGACAGGGACGGTGACGGCATCATCGACAGCCAGGATGCTTGTCCTGACACTGCCGGTTTGGCTGAATTCAACGGCTGTCCTGATAAAGACGGTGACAAGATCATCGACAAGGAAGATGCTTGTCCGGACGTTGCCGGCTTGCCTGCATTCAAAGGCTGCCCTGATAAAGACGGCGACGGCGTAATGGACAAGGAAGACCGCTGCCCGGAAAAACCGGGCCCTGCAAGCAACGACGGATGTCCTGAAACAAAACTGATCCTGGTCGATCCGCAGGGCAACCCGCTGAAAACAGCTACGATGGGCAAGGACAAGAGCTTCAGCTTCGATGAGCTGCCGGCCGATGAGCTGGTGCTGTTCAGGCTGGAAGGCGATGATGTGGAAGGCATCACCGAAGTGAAAGTAATGGTAGGCGGCATCGCGAAGAGGGCATTAAAGGACGGTAAAGACCACTTGTTCCGCTTCATCGTGATCAAGCCGGATAACAACGGACTGAAACCGGAAGCCGAAAAAGATGTGGCGATCAAGCTGAACAAGGAAGAGGAAGAAGTGCTGAAAAAAGCGTTCAACAACCTCGAGTTCGCTTCAGCGAAGGACATCATCAAGCAGGAATCGTATGCGTCACTTGATGAGCTTGCCGCACTGATGGCGAAAAAACCAAACTGGAGACTGAAGATCTCCGGCCACACCGATAACCAGGGCGGTAAAACCACGAACATGAAGCTTTCCGAGAAGCGTGCGAAAGCCGTTCAGAAATACCTGGTGAGCAAAGGCATTGCTGCTGACAGGTTCAAGGTGGAATGGTTCGGACAAACAAAACCGATCGCGGATAACAAGACCGAAGCAGGCCGCCAGAAGAACAGGCGCGTGGAAATGCTGATCATCGAATAAAATAAAATACAAAGGAAAGCCAGCAACGGCTTTCCTTTTTTTAACCTGTTTTTATACATTTGCAAGACCAAAAAGAACTGCTATGAAAAAACTATTTTCTCTTACTGCTATTGTGATTGCAGCATTGGGCCTGAAGGCGCAGACTGCAAAAGATGCATTCAATGCAACTGAAATTGTATGGTACGGACTTGATTTTACAAAGGCGAAGTTCGTTGGCCAGTTCGACCAGGGATTCGGCGCCATGCCGGCCACAGGAACCGACATGCGCAACAAATGGATCCCGCAGTGGAACTCGCTTATTGCAAAGGAGCCGCAGAATTTCAAGATCAAGGATGCTTTCCGCAAGGACAACATATATTATGACCTCGCACCTTTGAATGAGCTGAACAGCAAGATAGATGTGGACAACTGCATGAGCTTTAATCCAGGCAAGATAGAAAGGGCCGACATCGACGCAATGGTGAAACAATACGGCGAAGGCGATAAAAAATCGGGCATCGGCCTTACGTTCATTGTTGAGAACTTCAATAAGAACATGGAGATGGCGGATGTGTATGTTACCTTCTTCGACATCGCAACAAAAAAAGTGCTGTTCACAGAAAAGGTGTCGGGAAAAACGCTCGGTATGGGCATGAGGAATTACTGGGCCGGCGCTATCAAGAATATCCTGAAAGAGATCGATGCAGGCCAGTATAAAGCCTGGAAAGCAAAAGCATAAGCACGATCGAATACAAATGATCCCCCTGCACTACTGCGGGGGGATTTTATTTCCGCACATGAGAATTATCCCAGCATTTATCATCACCGGCTTACTGTTTTCCTGTAACCAGCCCGGCAACCCTGTCCAGCTCAAAAGCCCGGCGCCTGTACTTGCCAACGACACGCTGCGCATCACAAAGGAGCTTACGGGCATTTACAGGGATGACAATGTTACGTTCATCCCCTGCGATCAGCCCGGGATGACCTACCGCGTAAATGATGATGCAAAGCTGCACGCTGCTTTCAAAAAGATCCTGCCGAATGCTTATCCCGGCGAAGCGATCTTTCTGAAAATGAATGCAGAGCTCAGCGCGATCAATTCAAAAATATATGCAGGATTGCTGGAAGTAAAGGACATACTGAAAACAGAGCAGAAGAATTTTGAGAACACTTGTATTCCCTATGATTTCTGGTGCATGGGAACCGAGCCGTTCTGGCAGCTGCAGATCTCGGAAAAGGAAAACCTGATCGACCTGTATAACCCGATGGAGCAGAAGACCATCCATGCCGCTTATGTAAAACCGAAAACGGAAAACGGATCGATCACTTATACTACATTGAACAATGTGAAGGAACCCAATTTCCGGATCGTGATCATAAAGAAAAAGTGCAGCGATGGAATGAGCGACCGTGAATATGATTATGAGGCGACTGTAATTGTGAATGGCACAACATATAAAGGCTGCGCAGTGAAAGGGAAATAGTTAGTAGTTCGGAGTTTGTAGTTCGGAGTCGGTTAACATTGATAATTATAGTTCCGGGCTGTCAGGCGAAGGGTTAAAATGTCGAAGTGGGTTGGTCACTCTGAGCTTGTCGAAGAGTGTGCGAAGGCCGACGCAGATGTTTCGACAGGCTCAACATGACAACGCGCAAAATGCCGCTTCGATTCAGTCATTTCGAGCGAAGTTGAGAAAGTGCGAAAGCTTATACCTCACTTCATAAGTAATAAGATTAATAGTTAATAGCAACACAGATTCGTAAATTTGTACAGATTCGTTATCCGCACCCATGAAATTACACACCATCAACACAGGAAATTTTAAGCTCGACGGAGGCGCCATGTTCGGCGTAGTGCCGAAATCGTTATGGAGCCGCACCAACCCGGCAGATGAGAACAACCTTTGCACCTGGAGCATGCGCTGCCTGCTCATCGAGGATGGCAACAGGCTGATCCTTGTCGACAATGGCATCGGCGACAAGCAGGATGCAAAGTTCTTCGCACATTATTACCTCAGCGGGAACGATACGCTTGAATCTTCCCTGAAAAAAGCCGGCTTCAGCACCGGCGATGTTACCGATATGTTCCTTACCCATCTTCATTTCGATCATTGCGGGGGCAGCATAAAGTATAACGACAACAGGAATGGTTATGATACCGTATTTAAAAATGCGATCTACTGGAGCAATGCGGAACACTGGGAATGGGCAACCAAGCCGAACAACCGCGAAAAGGCAAGCTTCCTGAAAGAGAACATCCTCCCGATCCAGGAAAGCGGGCAGCTGAAATTCATTGAGGGCGAGGAATCAAAACAGCTTGGCGAGAACATTTCCATTTCATACATGCGCGGGCATACCGATGCCATGATGATCCCACAGATAAAGTATAAAGGCAAAACGCTTGCTTTCATGGCCGACCTGCTCCCTTCCACGGGGCACATTCCTTTGCCTTACGTAATGGGCTATGATACACGCCCGCTGCTTACACTTTCAGAGAAGGAAAAATTCCTGAAGCGCGCTGCGGACGAAGAGTTCATTCTTTTTCTTGAACATGATTCGGTGAACGAATGCTGCACGTTGCAGAATACGGACAAAGGTGTGAGGCTGAAGGATACGGGAACGCTGGAAGATTTTTTTGGAAAACAATCCTAATACCAGGTGGGATCAGGGGCTTGTATTCTTACTACTGCAGGATCGTTAAGAATATAATCCGGAAGCTTTCCATTATCGATCACGGCCAGCTTTATGTTTTGCTTTTTCAGCTGCAGGTAAGTATTGTATTCCAGTGGCTTGTCATACGCGATAAAATCCGTATAAAACATAATACCGATATTCTTTTCTTCCTTACAGTTAAAAATAACATAATCAGGGGAAGGCAGGATCGTTGCCAGCGATTTTATAAAAGCTGCATCCCTGATCTTATCTGCCCTCTTATCATTATCATTCGGCTTCACTTCAAGCGTATGCTTATAGGCGATCTTATACAGGTTTAGGTTTCCCCAGCAGATCAGCAAAAGTGTTAACACCATGAAGCCTTTCTGAAATGCTGCACGCTTAAACAACTTTTCCTTCACCAAACCGAGAATATCCTTAATAAGCGCTGCAAGCGAAAGAAAAATAAAAGGGCTTACAATGAAGCAAAACGCGATCATCTTTGTAGCCGCTAAAGAGAAGAACAGGTAAACAATGATGATGTATGAAAAGAACGCGATCCTGAATTTATTTTCAGAGATTTGCCTGTACAGGAAAATGAATGAGATGAGGATAACAAATGGCACCAGCTGGCCATCGCCATAAACCTTACGCAGATTATCAAAATAATAAAAGGCATCGCCACCATGGCCTTCCACCACTTCAAAAAAATGTTTTGTATTCAGTGCATATTCGGCACTGCTCTCGGCAGGAAAGGCTTTTGATATGTAGAGCTGCCATGGCAGGAAGACGATCACACAGGCAACTAAGCTCAGTGCGGGATCAATATACGATCGTAAGCAAGCCCTTTTTTGTTTGTCGCCTAAAATAGAAATCCCCCAACCCGAAAAAACAAGAAGGCCTGTCAGCCACTTCACAAGTACCGCGCAGCCACTGAACAAGCCGATGAGAACAAGCCAATACTTTTTTCCAGACGCCTCATACTCTACCCACGCCCAGATGCTTGCGGCAATATAAAAAAGAAAGGCAATGTCGTTATGATCACTTGGAGGGAGTCCTGTACAGAGCTCATGAACGAAAAAAGCGGAAGCAAAAAGCAGGGCACCATAATACGCTGTCCGCTCATTTAAAGAAAGTTTACCGATACGGTAGATCATCAGCGGGATTATGCTCATCATTAAAACCGAAGGTATCCTCACAGCAAATTCATTTAAGCCGAACAGCTTTAAGCTCAAAGCGATCTGCCACAGGAACAATGGCTGTTTGTGCAGCCAGATGTGGTTGGAGATCCAGCTTGCAGGATCATATTCAAGAAGCGGATGATCGTATAGGGCCGGAATGAAAGGATGTTTTAAAAAGTTTTTGGCCACAAGGGCATGAAACTGCTCGTCCCAATTGTTCAGGAAAGGATCGAGAAGAGCTGAAAAGGAACACATGAATATTCCTGCTGCGAAAAGAAGGAAAAGGCTTGCTTTCGTGTTATTCCGGAATTCAAATGAAATGATGCTGCAGGCAAGCAGTACAAACCCTGTGATAAGGCTTAAGAATGCATTTGGCTCAAGAAAGTAAATGGTTGCCATTGAGCCAAATTTACTAATTACACACGATCTTTCTCAGATAAATATTTTGCCTGCAGATGATTTCTGCGAAATAGATTCCTTTAGGCAGTTCGGAGATATCGATCTTCATCAGATAATTCTCATCACTGTTCTGCAACCATACTTCCTGGCCCATTGAATTGCGTAGTATTAACCTTTGGATAGGATCCTCTTTATCCATCTGAACAATAGAAAACGCTCCTTTTGCAGGATTGGGATAAACATTCAGATATTCGGAATCCTTTTCTTCCGGAAACGACTGGAGCGTATCCTGCTGCGTATAAATCCTTACATAGTCAATTAAAAACTCTTTAGGGAAATCTCCGCGGTCGAAGCCGACAGCAGTATTTAAAACAAAATTCATTCCGATGCCCTTTTCCGGGAACGTATTAAAAACAGTATACTTTTGCGAGCCATTAATTTCATTACAATCTTTCACAGGCACCGCCGAGCCGTATAGCGGGCCGTAAGGAAGCGGCGGAGAGATGGTCCAGATCCTGTATACTTCCCTTACCACCCTGCCGTCCAGCTGCCAGATGATCTTATTTTCATCCCATTCAACAGAATACACATGAAAGTCGTCCGAGAGGTTCATTCCTGTTATTCTTGTAAATCCGTTATCGCATTGGCCTTCCTCCACGTGATTACAGTGATTTTGCTTGTGATACGACATAATCATGTTCCCTGAATCGGTATTCGCATTTGAAGTTTCATCCTTATTGATAAATTCAAATCCGTCAATTTCCTGAGCACAGCCGCCAGCGAACCAGAACGCCGGCCATACCCCATCAATGTATGGGATCTTGCAGCGTGTTTCAAACCTGCCCTCCTGGAAAGTAATCTTGCTGCACACCATTCCGGAAGTATATTTAAAAAAAACATCCATAGAAGGGAAGTCGGGATCCGGCGGCCTGTAACCAGGATCCACTTTTGTTACCAGGTGAAGAAAACCATTGTCCACATATACATTCTCATCAAGGTAATACTGCCTTTCCCACCCGGTGCCTGACTGGCTGTTGTGCAGCGACCTGCCCAACCAGGGATAACAGGTAAGCCAGCTTCCGCTATCCAGCGTATCATCAAAATTGTCTTCAAAGATCAGCTGATAATCCCCGCTTTTGCAGCGGATGGTATCATCCTGATTAAAAGACAATCCATTGTATGTATAGCTACAGCCATTAAGCAGGAAGTTGGTCGGATATATCTGTGCGCGGAGGCCGATGCATAAGAATAGCACAGTAATTGTCGCAAGAAAATATGCTTTCATTGTTTTCCCAGGATGAAATGAATACCTGCGTTGATTCCTATGCTGCTGAATGGATAATATTGCCGCAGCTGCTGCCTGTGCGACCATCCGGCCGAAGGATTGTAATTGGTTGCTGTATAATTATCCAGGAAATCTATTTCCTTCTGGGAGGGGCTCATGTTTGGGATCATGTCCACACCATCGATCTCGTAGCGGGTAAGTATTCCTCTTTTCGGCCCCCAGGACTGGCTGATCATATCGAGGCCGGCAAATATCGCCAGCTTCGGATTAAGAAGGTATATTGCCCCGGCAGAGGAGCTCAACCCTAATGAGAAACCTTTTGAATATTTCCATGTCGAGCGGGTTTCGCTTTGAGTCTGCAGGTCAACATACATGTCGTCTATCCAGATATTTCCTGTGAGCCTGAAAACCACCCCGAGGGTAATATACGGCCTTATCTTTCCCTCGGCAAGATTGAGCCGGAATGCTGGTGTAAGGCGCAACATCGTTGCCGACAATGTTGTTTTTTCCACAAAAGCATTCTCCCTCCTGTATTCACTCCTGTAGTTCCAGCTATCCAGGTAAGAAACATTTATTTCAAGGCCAGTTTTAGGCCGCAGTAAATAACCCACAGAGCCATTTAGATGAAAGCCTTTACCAAGAGATCCCCTGACTACCGAAGCCGATGTGTGTATATTTCCATTATTAACATTGGATGCAAGGCTCTGGGAAGCCATGCTTAAACCGTAGCCTGCTGCAAACCCCGCATACATTTTCTGGGCACAGGCAGAACTACAAACCGTAAAGAAAGCGCCAATCACCCACAACTGCTTCAATCGATGCATACATAACATGCACCTAAAATAACACATTTTATGCACGAATCAAATTAAGCTTTAAAACTCTATCTTCTCCTCTTTCATTACGGCACCATCCGTCATCATTTTCGCATAATATGTGCCCGACGGAAGCTGCGAAGTATTGAAGGTATAGAACAGCTTGTATTCGCCGCGTGCGTGTGCCTGCCTTTCGAACAGCAGCTGTACCTGCTTCCCTTCACTGTTAAAGATCGCGATCGTTACCTTGTTGTCGATGTTCAGCGAATAGGCAAACACGCCCTCCACCTTCACCGGCCTTCCTGCCACGCTGCCCTCATTCTGCTGCTTGTACACCACATCATACGCGGGGATCGGCCTGCCGGTGATCTGTGAAACATAGTTGCGAAGGTTTTGTACATCTTCCCTGCTTCCGCATTCAATGCTGGCGATGGAATTATTATCGGAAACCACCCATACCGCCTGCTGCGCAGTGTAATTGCTGTAATATTTATTCTTATCGATAAAGCTTGCCAGCTTCACCAGGTTGGTGTCGGCCATTTTACCCACGGTGTACACCGACTTGGGCGATGGGGCGCTGTTATGCGCCTGGCAGCACATGCCGGAAACATTATAAGAGCGCTCCTGGTTGGCGGCAAGCGCAAAGCTTTGCTGCTGCGTAACCAGGATATCCTGCTCCGAGTTGTTCTGTGAATCAAGCCTTCTCCCCGCTTCCACCCTAAGGCTGATCGGCGCATTCGTTACATTGCGGATCTTCATCTCGATCACTTCACCCGTGTATCCGCCCTTGCCTTTAATAATTAATTTCACAAGGCCCTTCTTAGCTGCTTCTTCAACGGTTAATACATTACCTGCAACTAAGGCATCTGCACTGATTGCCGATGCAAGGATCATTAGATTGAGAATTTTCATTGCGCCTCCTTTTTAAGAATGTGTAGGGAAAGAATTTATCTTATAACGGAGCGCAAATAAAAAGACACAGATTTTCGAAAGGAATTTAATTCGTGGAGGAGATACTAAATGTGAAGGCGATAACGTTACGCGATGCTGCAGGCAAGGGATATACTGCTTAAAACAGCTTCCACACAGTTTCCTTAAAACCGATGAACACGCCGGCTTCGCGCACTTCAACAGGATATGTTTCCACCACATCACCCAGCCCGCTTTTGGCACGGCCGGTCTTTAAGTCAAAATGATAACGGTGCAGCGGACAAACAACGCTTCCTTCGGCCGTGCAATAACCGTTTCCCAATGAAGCACCATTGTGCGGGCATTTATCATTCACAGCGAAAAAGCCTTCGGCAGTATGCGCGAGGCAGATCTTCTTTTTCCCCACATGCATCGTTGTCACGTGCCCTTCCTTTACCATCATGGCGGCAGCTTCAGCGGAATCAAACAGCTTATACCAATTGAGCTTTTTCTCGAATAGCATAGATCAAACTTACGGAAATATTACTAAACTTCATGTCGTAACACGGCATGACATAATCTCAGTGATAGCTTATATCCTGTGCTTCCTCTTCAGCATCGAATAATCAAGGTAATACAGCAGCCTGATGGAAAAGCTGTTGGATTGCGGGGAGCGGAACGTTTCATCCACGTCATCCGAGAAATCTTCGATCACCTGCCGGCCGAATGTATAGATCGCATTCTTCCAAACAAAGCTTACTTCGCTGCCTGGGGAGAACTGCCATTTATAAACGAGGTCGATGTTGAAGGCATTAAAATTCACATTGGAATTGCCGGCATACTGGTTATCATCAAACAGCAATCCCTTATCGCCGAGCGTATAATATTGCCTGTACTCCGCTTTCGACCAGTAATGGCGGCCGCGGAGCGAGAGTGACATTTTATTCGTAAAAATATAATTTACGTTCAGCTCGTTCGTGATGGTCAGCACGCTTCTCCTGCCGAAGGTGATCACATCCGAACTCTCATCGTAATTCACAAAGCCGATGTCGTCATGCTGGTACAGCCTGTTGTAGCTGTACACAAAGGAAAGCTTGTTGTTCACGCGAAAGCGCGGATCGAACCCGAATGAGATGTTATAGCGGTTGTTCTCCTCAAAGTACCGGTAGTTCACGCGGCCGTCGAGGGCAAAGCGCCTCCGGTAATCGGAAGAGAACCAGTAATAGCCCGTGTAATCCTTTGGATAGGCGTAGTAATGGCCTTTCACCCTCGGCTCCCAGTGGTCGTAGGTAACAATGGGCTCGAGGTTAAATCCTGCGCCGGTGGAAAGGAATGAGCGCGTGAATGTGGTATAGGCCTCGCCGAAGATATTGAAGTTCCATAAAAAGCCCGGCTGGTAAAGACGCGAATAACCCACGCCGCCGGAAACTGCGAAATCATTCAGTCTCCAGAAGGGCGTGAAAATATTATATCCTGCATTCGCGTATGTTTCCACGGTATTGTTCATGAAAGAGATCCCCAGGTCGTTCGGATCATAGGTATCACTTTTTACATTCGCTGAAATGCTGTACGTCAGCTTTCCGCTGATCTTCCCGGCACGCAGGGCGTATGCATATCCCAGCACCGGCTTCGCAGAATCGGAAAAGTACAGCTGGCTTACAGCCCCGTTGCCATTAATGGCATACGTATTTTTTTTGTCGGCGAATTTAAATTCGGTGCCGGTCACATTCGCATCATACGCTTTTCCTTCGCGTGTTACATTGGTATTGATCAGGCTGATGTAGGAATTATTTTTCAGGGCCTGGTCAAACACCAGCACGTTGTAATTGGTAAGCGGCTGCGTGAGCACCTTTCTTGTATTCCCGGCAGAATCAGAGATCACCGCGTAGGTATTCGCGGATGTTGCATTGAACACCCCGATCCCGAGGTTTCCCCTTGTACGGCCTGAAAGTTTGGTTGCATTGATCAGCTGTGTACTTCCGGGATTTTCCTTTACGTATTCGCCTTCGTGCAGCTCCGCATAGGGCGCATAATAATCCAGCGGAACACCGCCCACGCGCCTCGAATAGAACAGCCCGCCCTTATTGAACAGCTCCGTGCCTTCCGTAAAGAACTGCCGGTTCTCATTATACTGCACTTCAAAAGGCGAAAGGTTCAGTACCTGGTTATCGCTTTGCACCTGCCCGAAATCGGGAACCAGCGTCATATCCAGCGTGAAGCTTTCATTGATGCCGTACTTGATGTCCATGCCGCCGTTAAGTGAATATGTATTATTGCTCTTCCCCGGAAGGTCATACGGATAGTTTTCGAGGTAGGCCGAAACGTATGGCGTAACGGAAAGCCGTAAAGGTGATTTAATATCCGTAATACCGTTGAGGTCGCCGCTCTGGTTGATCAGCCCGTCAGCTTCCGGCTTTATCTCATTCCAGAATGCATCCTCACGCGTGCGCCTCACCTTCCGGATAATGTTCAGGCCGAACTTTTGCTCGGCTACATTTGGAAAGCGCAATGCGGAATAAGGGATCCTGAATTCGACAACCCATCCTTTATCGCTGATCTTCACCTGGCTTTGCCAAACAGCGTTCCAGTTCAGGTCCTGCCCCTGCGAGGAATAGCGGGCATCCAGCTGAACACCGGCGGCAGTGACAAAAAAACCATAGGCATTGATATCGTCGTTGTAAGTATCGAGAAAAAATCCGAAGGCATCGGCGTTGGCTTCATTATCGCGCTGGCTGAGCTCGTGGAGAATGCTGTCGGGGTTGCTGTCGTACAGCATAGCGCCTACATAAATGGCAACATCATCATACAGGATCCGTACTTCGCTTTTGAACCGGGAAGGCTGGCCGGGCTTGGGCGCGCGCTGCACAAAATCACCGGCGGGCTCGGCAGTTTGCCATGCATCTTCGTTCAGCACGCCGTCGATCTTGGGCGCCGTGGCAGTGCGCTGCGCCCTCAGCTGCTTTTTATCGGCAGCCGCGGAAGCAAGCGTTAAAATGCAAAGAAGGAACAGGAATAAGCGTTTCATGGGATGCTGCATGCACAAATTTACGCATGCCCGCGGAAAAAGTAAAAAAGGTTTTACTAATGGTAGTTAATATTGATAAGCGGAGTAATTAATGACGCGGCATCCCGTAAGAAAGTAAATCTAAATAGCTAAGGCATGAGCTATTTTCGCATCAATGGAATCAAATGTATCCACATAGGGCCGCAAGTCAGCATCCATCCAATCAAGCAAATTATAGATCTCTGTTTTTATGCTGCGGGCACTTGTAAAATCAATTGTAATATTATTAAAACAAATGGCTTCGTTATGATAAATTCGGTTACGAAACTCTCGTATGTCTTTCAATTTTTTAGCAATATCAACTCTGTCAATGGTTGCTGGTTTATTTGGAAAGCAGCTCATAACGTGCCCACGGATAAGCCTGTAATGCCTCGGCTCAAAAAGGCTCGTCCAAAAGCCAAAAGTTTGCTCGGAAACGATTTTTCCAGGAGTAATTGTACCTCTCACATTTGCTTCAGCTTTAAGAACTTGCTTTTTGAGCCAAAACTCAGGTCCAAGAGAGGCATTATTCATAAAGCCGTTTTTTTGAGTAATTATCCAGGCAGTATCTGAAAAATGCACAGCAAGCTTATCATTAATCGAATTTCGAAGAAATGTTTCCAGAAGATTCATAATCGGATAAAACGCCTGTGAAACCATTACATTTGCTGAATACAACTTCGTTGCCCCCTCTTGTGAATTGGCACAACTGATCAAATAACGGTCTAACCGGGGTTTGGAGACAAATTGCTCTAATTTTGCGTAATCCATAGAAGGCAGATTATTATATTTTTTGTTGAAATTAGTTTAAAAAAGCCGTATATTTGTAGTGTAATGATTGGTAAAGCCTCCTCCCGTAAGGGAACGTAACCAACCAGAAGATACGAAAGCCCCTGAGCAATCAGGGGCTTTTTTATTGCATCTTATTGGGTTCGTTGAACTAAAACACTAAGTTGATCAGATCTGAATGCCGATGATCAGCACATCATCCACCTGCTCAAGCCTGCCGATCCAGCTCTCGAAGGTCTTAAACAGCACAGACTTCTGCTCTCTGGCGGGCTTCACGGAATTATCCTTCAGGAGCTGCTGCAGCTGCTTGTACTTGAATTTCTTTCCGAGCGGGCCGCCGAACTGGTCGGCATATCCATCGGTGAACAGGTAAATGTTATCGCCTTTCTGAAGCTGGAAGGTTTGGTTGTCGAACCTGCGGATGGTTTCGCCCACAAAGGTTCCCACAGGGAATTTGTTGGCATTGAGCTCGATCAGCTTTTCATCCCTGATGATCCATAAAGAGTTGTACGCCCCTGCATACTGGAGCTGCAGCGTATCGTAATTAATGTTGCAGAGGGCGATGTCCATGCCATCCTTCACGGTAGCTTCATCCTCATACTGGCGCAGGGTATCGGTAACGCCGGCATTCATCTCATCAAGGATATCCGAAGGCTTTGTGACCCCGTGCTCGTTCACAGCCTGGTTCAGCAGGTTAAAGCCTACAATGCTCATGAATGCTCCCGGAACACCATGCCCGGTACAATCTACTGCGGCGATCAGCAGCTCGCTGCCTTTTTTCTCCATCCAGTAAAAATCGCCGCTTACAATATCTTTCGGCTTGTATAAGATAAAGCCGTTATCCGGAAATTCCTTTTCAAACCCTGCACTGGGCAGGAATGCCAGCTGGATCCGTTTGGCGTATTTAATGCTGTCGGTGATGTCCTTGTTCTTTGCTTCGATCTGCCCGTATGCAATATTGAGCTCATTGTGCTGGCGGATGATCTCCTGCTTCTGCGCTTCGAGCTTGGCATTCGCTTTCTGCTTGAGCTGGTAGCGGTTGAAGATCACAAACGCGATGATAAGCAGGAGAATGAACCCAATAATGAATGCATTCTTAAAAAGCCGCTGCTTATTGGCATCCAGCGCTTGGATCTCTAAATTCTGCCTGCTGATCTTCAGCTCCTTTTCCTGCTTTTCAAAATCGAACTTGGCCTGCATCTCGTTCATGGAACGTACGCCCTCGATGTTGTAAATGCTGTCCTTGAGGTCGCCTGCAAGCATGTAATAATCCGCGGCCTCCTTAAATTTATTTACTTCGAAATACGTTTGCGCAACGTTCTTATAATTGGTAAGCAGCACATCACTTGCGCCGATCTGCTTTGCCGCATCGATCGCTTTCAGAAAATACTCGATCGCGGTTTTTTTATCACCGGTGAAATAATAGTTGCCCCCGATATTCCCCAGTGTATTCGCCATTCCCAGCTGGTCGCCCACTTCCTTCTTCAGCTCATAGGAACGCAGGTAATATTCACGTGCTTTGGGCTGGTCGTTCATGTAGGTATAAATGCTGCCGATATTATTCAGCGTGGACGCGATCCCTTTTTTATTCCCCAGCTTTTCCTTAATGGCAAGCGATTTTCTCAGGTACTCGAGCGCTGTTTGATTTTCACCTTTATCGCCATACACGTTGGCGATATTATTATAACATGCGGAGATGCCGGCTTCATCATTCAACAGCATACGCAGCTTCAGCGACTTCTGGTAATATTCGAGCGCGAGGTTCAGCTTTTGCAGCTTGTAATACACGAGGCCCACATTGATGAGGGAAGAGGCCATCGCCGCCGAATCGTTCAGCTCCTCGCGGATGGTAAGCGCCTGCAGATTGTAGTTCAGCGATTTTTCATAGTTTCCGAAATCGGTATACACGCTGGCCATGGCAAGAAATACATCCGCAATGCCGGGCTTGTCGGAAATGCTCTGAAATGTTTTTTTCGCCTCCAGGTAGTAATTCAGCGCCTTGTTGTTATCGCCTTTTGAATAATACCCGCGGCCAATGTTGAGCATTGCGCGTGCAAGCCCTGCAGCTGCATTATACTTCTTTGCAAGCGACATGGCCTGCTCGGCATAAGAAATGGCCTTATCTGGATTTTTATCAAAGTAGTGAAGCGACAGTGCATTCAGCACCTCTATCTTGGAAGTATCGGCAGCGCTTTTTAAAAGGAGCATCAGGCTATCCACATTCGCTGCGCGGGAACGTTGCGGGAGGTGCAGCATCACGAAAGTAAAAAACAGGAATGCTGTAAAATAGGTCTTCCTTTTGTAAAACATAAAGCTCTGTGTACTTTTTTTAAAGATAGTTTATTTTCTTTAGCCAACAAAAAAAGCGGGAAATTTCCCGCTTTCTGTTTTTGTAAATTCACTGTTTATGCTTTTGTATCAGGCTCGGTCAGCTTCACGTACACTGCAATCCATCCCCCGTTCGCATCTTTGATGAGGTCATATTTTACTGTAGAGCCCGAGGTTATCCCCTGCTCTTTCATCATCGGTGCATACGCCATGATATCGCCATAGTTAGCATCTGCGATCATGCCGGTGTCATTGTCCTTACCTGTGATGATCCCTTTCCTGTACAGCTCCACGTTAAGCGCTGTTTTTTCCTGCGTGGTCGGATCGGTGTACACATCAAAGCGCACTACTGTTCCCGCTGCGAGGCCAAGCTGCTTGCTGCAGGGCTGGATGTATTTTATCTCCCTGCCGTTTTCATTTATAACAATACCATGCTCATTGTCTGTTGAGACTTTAATTTTACCTTTCGCCATAATGTTTTGTTTTGAGTTTATGTTTTGTGTTTGTTTTGTAAATATAGTAACCCAAAACTAAAATCAAAATTTTAAGGCCGGTTATTTTGAAAGGAAGTTGTTGATGTTTTTCTCAACTCTCTCAAGAACGTTGCTGGCATCGGCTTTCACAAACTTTTCCCCCACAATGTTCTCATACAGCTCAATGTACCTTTCGGATACCGAGCTCACTACTTCGGGCGTCATGTCGGGAACCTGCTGCCCGTCCTTGCCCTGGAAGCCGTTTTCCATCAGCCATTCGCGTACAAACTCCTTCGAAAGCTGCTTTTGCGCTTCGCCTTTCTGCTGGCGCGCCTCATAGCCTTCCTTGTAAAAATAGCGTGATGAATCCGGTGTGTGGATCTCATCGATCAGGTAGATCTTTCCATCCTTCTTCCCAAACTCGTATTTTGTATCCACGAGGATCAGCCCCATTTTAGCGGCGATCTCGGTCCCGCGCTGGAACACGGCACGTGTATATTTTTCCAGCTGCTCATAATCCTCTTTTGAAACGATGCCCTGCTTCAGGATCTCTTCCTTTGAAATGTCCTCATCATGCCCTACAGATGCTTTTGTTGTTGGCGTGATCAGCGGCTCAGGGAATTTATCGTTCTCCTTCAGGCCATCCGGCATTGCCACACCGCAGATCATACGCTTGCCCGATTTGTATTCCCTCCATGCATGCCCGCTGAGGTAGCCGCGGATCACCATTTCCACCTTGAATGGCTCACAAAAGTGGCCCACTGTTACCATCGGATCCGGCACAGCAATCATCCAGTTCGGAACAATGTCTTCTGTCGCCTTTAAAAATTTTGCAGCGATCTGGTTCAGCACCTGCCCTTTGTACGGGATGCCTTTTGGCAGCACTACGTCAAATGCGGAGATCCTGTCGCTTACGATCATCACCAGCATGTTATCATCGATGTTGTACACATCGCGCACTTTTCCTTTGTAAAAACTTTTTTGTTTCGGGAAGCTGAATTTTGTTTCTGTAATCGCGTTCATAATTTTTAGATGTTGAATTATATAGTTGATTGATTTGAAATTTTAACCTATAAAAAAATACAATACTTCATTTTCCGCGCTGAGCTCCTTGATATTATCAACCAGCACTTTCAGCGCCTCCAGCTGCTGCTCTGCAAGCTCTCTTTCGCCATGGTTGCTGAATGCAAGGTTGAATGCGATCAGCTCATTTATATCGATCGGCGCCGAATCGATCTTCTTAATGATCTCGGCCTTCTTGCTGAATGGCAGCAGGAATACGGTTGCATGCAGCTTCTCGGTAAGCGTATCGCCGAATGCATCCAGCTCATTTTTATCAAGCGCCGCGCCCAGTTTCTCCTCGAGGAAACAGATCAGGTTTACATAAATGTATCCTGAGCTGTCGATCCCTTTCAGTTCCCGCGAATTTTTCTCCAGGTACGGACGATAATTTTCCGTTGTGTACTTCCAGAACAGCACCTTCCCTTTCGTTGGCTCCACAGCTGCAACCAAGCCTTCCAGCTTATCCCGTTCTATGATCCTGAACTCCGCTATTGCCGACATTTTGTTTTTCTATTATGAGATCCTTCGCTGTATTTCATTTCGCTTAAGCCTCCCGCCCTTTCTCGATACGTTCTTCCCGAAAAGGGAAGAACACTCGAAATGACGGCGCACAGCATCTCATTTTTATTTTTCTTCCTTCTTATCCTTTACGTTATCGTACATCTCCACGATCCTTTTCACCAGCTTGTGGCGGATCACATCCGATCCGTCGAGCTTAATGAACTCGATGCCTTCCACCTTGTTCAGAAGGCGCATGGCCTGCGGCAACCCTGAGGGCTGGTTCTTCGGAAGATCCACCTGTGTAATATCTCCCGTGATGATGAACTTCGCGGAAGCGCCCATGCGTGTAAGGAACATTTTCAATTGCCCTTCCGTTGCATTCTGCGCCTCATCGAGGATCACGAATGCATTATCAAGCGTACGCCCGCGCATGAAGGCAAGCGGCGCTATCTGTATGATCTTGTTCTCGAGGTAGTAGGATAATTTTTCTGCCGGGATCATGTCGTACAACGCATCGTACAATGGCTGCAGGTACGGATCCAGCTTCTCTTTCAGGTCGCCGGGAAGAAAGCCGAGGTTCTCCCCCGCTTCCACCGCAGGACGTGTAAGGATGATCTTCTTCACTTCCCTGTTCTTCAGGGCGCGCACCGCTAAGGCAACAGCAGTGTATGTTTTACCCGTTCCCGCAGGTCCGATTGCAAACACCATATCATTTTTCGAAATGCTGTCGACGATCCTCCGCTGGTTCTCGGTCCGCGCTTTCACAATGAGGCCGCCGTTTCCAAACACCAGCACATCATCGCCCGCAGCCTGTTCGGTTTTTGCTCCCGACTCTTTTGTTCCTGCAAGGATCTGCTCTACCGCATTCTCCGTAAGGTTGCCGTACCTGTGAAAATAATCGATCAGCACATTCAGCACCATCTCCACCTGGTTAAGATCTTCATCCTCGCCGGAAATTTTGATCGTTTCACCGCGCGCTACAATTTTCACTTTGGGGAACCGCTTCCGGATAAGCCCCATTTTATTGTCGTTCACACCGTACAGATCAACCGGTGCAATATCCTCTAATATTATTTTTCTTTCGTTCAAATTCTTATATTTTCAGAAATGTGATTAAATGTGCTATTTTGTTTCTGAAAGCACGAAAATAACATATTTTTGCATATTCATTAAGGATTACAGCGAGAGAAAACATCAGAAATTACTAACAAATGGCGATCATTACACTCACTACGGATTTCGGGTTGAAGGATCATTATGTAAGCGCCATTAAAGGGGCCATTCTCAGCCAGCTTCCGGCTGCCGTCATTGTTGACATTTCCCACAAGGTTGAAAAGTACAACCTGCTGGATGCCTCGTATATCCTGAAAGAGAGCTATCCCAATTTCCCGGAAGGCACTATCCACATCATCGGCATCAACACCGAGCTTTCCACCTCCGGCGGATATGTGCTGCTGAAGCAGAATGGGCATTATTTTGTGGGCGCCGACAATGGCATCTTCTCGCTGCTGTTCGAGGAACCCCCGCGTGAGATCAGGGAAATCAGTCCGGCTGACGACCAGAAGCTGAGCTTTCCCGTTCGCGATGTGTTTGTGAAAGCAGCCTGCGAGCTTGCGTCGGGAACTGCATTCAATGCCATAGGCACTGCCAAGGACGGGCTGCTGGAGCGCATCGCCTTCCGCGCCACATCCATGGGCGATAATATCCGCGGCTCATTCGTGTACATCGATTCATACGGCAATGTTACCACTAACATCGACAGGCGGCTGTTCGAGCAGGTGGGCAAGCGCAGGCCATTCCTCATCGAGCTGGCAAGGCACAGCATCGAGCGCATCAGCAGGGAATACAGCGAAGTGCCCGAAGGTGAAGTGCTCGCCATCTTCAATTCCTCCGGCCATCTCGAGATCGCAATGCGGAACGGGAAAGCAGGCAGCCTTCTCAACTTAAAGATCAACGATTCCATAACCATCCGGTTCCTATGATCATCCGCATCGTAAAAATGAGCTTCGCTCCCGAAAAGGTAAATGAGTTCCTTCAGCTCTTCAACGCATCAAAGCATCAGATCCGGAACTTTAAAGGCTGCAGCCATCTCGAGCTGCTCAACGATGCAACTCAACAAAACATCTTTTTTACCTACAGCCATTGGGAAAACGAAGCACACCTCGGGGAATACCGCAAATCGGCGCTTTTTGCGGGCGTATGGGCCAACACTAAAATTTTATTTAACGACAAGCCCCTGGCATGGAGCCTTGTGCAGCATACGCTTGTAACATAATACCAACGGATCGTGAACCTTGCTAAAAACAATTCTGTGCTTCTTACCCTGCTTGCTGCGCTCATCGTATGCATTTTCCTCACGGCGCAGTTCTCCTGGCGCGGGCCCGACCGGAAAGGCTATACACATGTGATCGACAGCGACGGAAAAGGCTATTACATGTACCTGCCTTCTATTTTCATTCAAAAAAACCTTGCATCCTTAACACCCGACGACCGCTATGTTTTTAAAACACAGTCGGGCGCCGTAAATAAATATTTTTCCGGCACTGCCATTGCCATGCTTCCGTTTTTCGCCGGAGGCTACATTACGGCAATCATCACGCACAAGCCGCTTACAGGCTACTCTCCTCCTTTTCAAAAAGCTATCAGCATTGCGGGATGGGCTTATCTCTGCCTCGGCCTGTTCTTTCTTGCCGGCTTGCTGCAGCTCTATAACATCCGCACGCAGCTGGTCTGCATCACGCTGGTGGCCATTGTTTTCGGCACCAACCTGCTGATGTATGCCGTATATCATCCCTCCTTCTCTCACGTATATTCCTTTTGCTTTGTAGCAATGTTCCTCTACTATGCAAAACGCGTATTTACGGAGCGGCGGCTCAATCATGCGCTCTTGCTGGCATTTGCGCTGGGCATGATCGTGATCATCCGTCCAACGAACGGCATCATCCTCCTTGCGCTTCCTTTTATTGCCGGCTCTGCGGATGTGATAAAAGATACGTTCAAAGTATTCCTGAATTACCGGCTGCTCGCTGTACTTGCTGTTTTTTCAGGCATTGTAAGCATCCAGCTAATTCTGTGGCATATCCAGACCGGATCCTTTTTTGTGCAGAGCTATAAGCATGAAGGATTTTATTTTGCGCATCCCGAAGTGCTGAACACGCTGTTCAGCTTCCGCAAAGGCTTTTTCCTGTATACGCCGCTGGCTGCTGTGTCGCTTTGCGGACTGATCATTGTCGCAAAAAGAAGCCGCTTCCAGCTGTATTCGTTATTGCTGTTCTTTGCGCTGCTGGTGTACATTACGGCATCGTGGTGGAACTGGTATTACGGCCCGTCGTTCGGACAAAGGCCTTTTGTTGAGTTTTACCCCTTGAATGCAGTGCTGCTGGCGGTGCTGCTTTCTTCGCTGAACAAGCCTAAGCACCTCAGGGGCTTTTATTCGTTCATCGGATTACTGCTTGCCTTCAACCTGCTGCAAAGCTTCCAGTATGTGAAGAACATTATTTCACCATGGGATATGAACTTTGAAAAATACAAATACACCTTCATGAGAACCTCGCCGAAATATTATTCCTGCCTCGGCGGCAACAACGACATTGTTCCTTATCCCGGCTCAAAATCACTGCTGCTCGACACCGGGAACGATTATGAAAAAGAACATCCGTACTGGTCTGAAAGCAAGATAAAGCCTGTTGGAGGAGATCACAAAAATGTGGCTGATTTTACGGCGCTTGAATTTAACTCCGCCTGCGATATAGAAGCCAATGCGGCCATCATAAAATACCGCCTGCTGTATGCAGAGATCGGCCTGGAGAAGCTGGAAGTAAGTCCTGCAGGCAGCAAAGGCCCCCTGATCGGGATCGTGGTGTCGGATGCAAAAGGGAAAGCCTATACCTACAGCACGTTCGGGATCAACGAGATCCCCACCAGGGCTTCCGGCTACTGGAAAGCCTTTAGTTATAACGTGGAGCTGCCGAAGGTAAAAAAGCAGGGCGATGTGATCCGCGTGTACATCTGGAACAAAACGTTGCAGCCGTTCTATATCGACAACTTCCGCGTAAGGCTGTACGGCATCGAGTAAGATCCGGGAACGCTTTGTCATCGAAATTTTCCATGTCTGCCCGTAATCACTCAATATTTCATACATTTGCTCAGCACGCAGCATGAAAAAAGCATTCGCCATCTTCTTTTTATTCGTCTTCCTCTTTAATACAGCGGGCTACTTTCTCGTGTTCCATGCGCAGCAGTATTCCATCAAACAGGAGATGAAGGCCAACATCAGGCTCGGCGTTTTTGATGACCGCGTATGTGCCATCACTATCGACAATCACCTTCTTTCATCGGCCGGTTCGTCATTTGAGCTCCAGGGCGATGAGTTTATTTACAAGGGAAAACAATACGATATCCTCAGCCGGAAAACGGAAGGCAATACCACTACTTTTTATGCGGTGAACGATACGAAGGAAGAGCATCTCCTCGCCTCCCTCGAAGATCACATCCAGAATACCGCCGACCTTACAACCACCCATAAGCAGCCCCTGCATTCGAAGAACCTCTGTAAAAACGTTGTGCTGCTGTACTATTCAGAGATCAGCTCTTTGTACATGGCCCTGCCTTCCAATACCGTTACCTACTCTTCCCTTGAATGCATTTATCATTCGATCGATAAGAAGGCAGCTTTGCTTCCTCCCAAAATAGCTTAACTATTCCAGAATAATTGTGACCGGCAAAGCCTGCCGGCATATCGGGATGTTTCTCATTAAGCTTTTCAGCCAATTGAAATCAATAGTTAGCAGTTGTTTATTCCTCATGGGTAGTGTTATCGCCTGTGCGCAGAACGACACTTCTTCGGTAAAGCACCTGAAAGAAGTGGAGGTTGCCGTAGTACACAACACCTACACGAACAAAACCGCGTTGAATGTAAGCGGGCTTTCCGCCGAAAGGATGCGGAGCCGCGGCGCGTTCAATATTTCCGACGGATTAACCGCTGTTCCGGGCATCAGCCAGATGAGCACGGGAGTGGGTATTTCAAAGCCCGTGATCAGAGGCCTGCACGGGAACAGGCTGCAGACGGTGTTTTCGGGGCTGCGGTTCGACAACCAGCAATGGCAGGATGAGCACGGACTGGGCATCTCCGACATCGGCATTGACCATGTGGAGATCATCAAAGGGCCTGCATCGCTGCTCTACGGCTCGGAGGCTGTTGGCGGTGTGATCAATATCATTGAAGAAAAAAATGCGGAAGAAGGAAAGATCGCTGGCGATCTGAACACCCGCTTTCTAAGCAATACATACGGCAATGCCACCGACCTCGGGTTCAAGGGAAATAACAACAATAAGAACTGGAGGATCCGCGCAGGCTATGAATCGGATGCCGATTACCAGGATGGAAAAGATGTGCGCATTTTAAACTCGCGCTTCAGCGGATATTATTTCAAAGCATCCTACGGCTTTACTAAAAAGAGATGGATCTGCCAGAACAATTACAACGGATCGCTGAATAATTTCGGCTTCATTATGTCGGACAGCAAAACCGACAAGGACCTCGATAACCGCCTCAGCCGCACAATGGACGGGCCGCATCATACCGTGCTGCTGAACATACTTTCGTCGCAGAACATCCTTGTGCTGAAGAACTCCCTGCTCAAGCTCAACCTTGGCGCCCAATCGAACATCCGCATGGAAGACGAAGGCGGCGGCGAGATCAGCCTGAACATGCACCTGAGCTCCCTGGTATACAACCTGCAATGGATCAAAATGCTGACAGAAAAAACCGAGCTGATCATCAGCAGCCAGGGCATCCTGCAGAACAACAGCAACTACGGGAAGCGCATCATTGTGCCTGATGCCAATATGACGGAGACGGGGCTTTCATTTTTCCTTAACCGCAAATTCGGAATGCTCATCCTCGAAGGCGGGATTGGCGGCAACTACAGGCATATCAAAACAGTTGAGTCGGGCAGCTTTAACACGCCTGACAAGGAGATCGGCCCTTTCGAACGTTCTTTACCTTCACTCAACGGAATGCTGGGCGCAACCCTGAACCCGAACGCCCACTGGAACATCAAGCTTTGCGGAAGCAGCGGATTCCGCTCCGGCAACATGGCAGAGCTGGCATCAAACGGCCTGCACGAAGGTATTTTTCAATATGAGATCGGCAACCCGGATCTAAAAGCGGAGCAAAATTTCAATGCCGAGCTTGCAGTGAATTATACATCGGAGCAGTTCGAGTTCTCCGTTGCGGCCTTCAATAATTATTTCAACAATTACATTTACCTCGCTCCCACCTCCGAAACATTTTACGGCATCACGATCTTCCGTTATTTTCAAAGCAATGCCGACCTGTACGGAGGAGAAGCGGCGGTTACCATTAAGCCCAAAGCGTTAAAGGGACTGGAAGTATCATCCTCCTTCGCAACGGTAACGGGCTTGCTGAGCGACACGACTTACCTGCCTTTTATTCCTGCCGACAAGCTGCACGGCGAGATCAGGTACACATTCAGCTTCAAAAAAGCAGTGAAGGATTTTTATGTTTCCCTGGGCAATGATTATCTGTTCCGCCAAAATCATCCCGCCGTGAATGAAACCCGGACAGCTGATTACAACCTTCTGAATGCGGGAATAGGAACCGAGCTTTTAATCGGGAAACAAACGCTGAAGCTGGGCCTTATTTGCAACAACCTGCTCAATGAATATTATTACGATCACCTTTCACGCTTCAAGCCCTATGGCTTTCACAACATCGGGCGGAACATTATCCTGAACATTCAAATCCCTTTTAACATAAAATAAAACCATAGAAAAAATGAAAACAACCGCAACAACACTGTTTTTCGGACTGCTCCTGCTCACAGCAGCCACGCTGAGTCCGGCATGTAAAAAAGAAAAAGACGAACAGATCCCGCCTGAGATCTCTTTCAAAACGGGAAGCGGCTACACGTACGCCAACGATTCGGTGGGGACCAACGACACGTTGCTTGTGGGGATCAATGCAAGCAAAACGGAGGAAAAAGACCTTCTGCAGCGCTTTATTGTAACGCGGCAGTATGATGCCAATTCGGCAACAACCATTCTTACGGAATCGTTCAACCAGGATACGTACTCCAAGGACATGACAATTATTACGAGAAGCGTTGCAGGCACTGAAAAGTATACTTATACCATTATCAACCGCGACGGGCTTACAAAAACAATTTCATTAGTGCTTGCAGTACATTAAAACCTTACCAGTAAATAACAATCAAAACAATTAATTAACCAATCAAAAACCAAAACAAAATGAAAAAAGTAATTTTATTTGCCGCGGCAGTAGCTGCAATTTCAATGTCGTCATGCGTTAAAGAACGCGATTGCACCTGCACAACAACTTCTTCTTATGCAGGAACAAGCCAATCTTCAACACAAACCATCGTGTACAAGGATGTAACAAAGAAACAGGCGAAAACGCTTTGTGCAAGCTACACCACAACTGACGATAGCGGCATAACGACCACACAGGACTGCTCTTTAAAATAGCCGGCAGCCAAACCCTTTTATGTTGGTTTGTAAAAAGGCCCGTACGAATGTTTCGTACGGGCCTTTCCTGTTATCGCATCCGGCACATCAGCTGAGCGCTGACAATGTTTCTTTTATTTTAGCAAAATCTGGGATCTCTGAGGCATTCTCCATCACCTCCGCATAACGCACAATACCTTCCTTGTCGATCACAAAAGCGGCACGCATCGAAACACCTTTCATTCCAAGCAGCTCCTCGTACAGCACGCCGTAATTTTCCGAAACCTCCTTATTAAAATCCGAAAGCAATTCAAAGTTTAGATGCTGGTCCTCCTTGTATTTTGCCAGCGTAAAGAAGGAATCGATGGAAATGCCGAACACCACCGCATTGGCATTATTGTAAGAGGCGATGTCGTCGCGCGTGGCGCACAGCTCTTTGGTGCAGGTGCCTGAAAAAGCGAAAGGAAAGAACAGGAGCAATACGTTCTTTCCCTGCTGGTCGGCAAGGGAAACTTTCTTCCGCTGGGTATCCGTTAAGGTAAATAAAGGGGCTTTTTCGCCTGTCTGTATCTTCATGGCTTATTTTGATTAAAATCGGTATTTAACTCAACAATAAAGGTAGTGATTTGTTACTTAATTACGCCGATGTTAGTCGAACGCACTTTCTCGACTTCGCTCGAAATGACTTCGCGCGTGGTCATTTCGAACGATTCCGATAGCTATCGGAACGAGAAGCGGGAGGCAAAGGCCATAAATCGTATAGATGGAATTAATCAAATTTCGTAACTTTGCCCCGTAATTATTTTGTTTAACCTTTAAAACACATAAACATAATGTCATTAGTAGGAAAAAAAGCGCCATCATTTAAAGCGCAGGCCGTAGTTGACGGCGGAGAAATTGTTGCCGACTTCTCCCTGGAGCAGTATATCGGTAAAAAACACGTGATCTTCTTCTTCTACCCGAAGGATTTCACATTTGTATGTCCAACAGAGCTGCATGCTTTCCAGGACAAGATCGCGGAATTTGAAAAACGCAATGTTGCAGTGGTTGCCTGCTCAACAGATACGGAGCAGTCGCACTGGGGCTGGCTGCAGGTGCCAAAAGCAAGCGGCGGGATCCAGGGTGTTAAATACCCGATCGTTGCAGATACAACAAAGATCATCTCCATGGATTTCGATGTATTGTTCGGAGAATATGAGATCGACGATAACAACCGCCTCGTGGCGAATGGCCCGATGATCGCTTTCCGCGGACTGTACCTGATCGATAAAAAAGGGATCGTACGCCACCAGCTGATCAACGACCTTCCGCTGGGACGCAATGTTGACGAGGCGCTTCGCATGGTGGATGCGCTGCAGTTCAACGAAGAGAACGGAGAAGTTTGCCCTGCAAACTGGGTGAAAGGCGAAACAGCTATGAAGGCTACGCACGACGGTGTTGCCAGCTACCTTGCTGCAAATTAATTGTTAATAGTTTTTTATATTTCAAAAAGCGCGCTTCACATGAAGCGCGCTTTTTTAATTTATATTTGTTCATCATAAAAAAACAGAAAAATGAATAAGAAAGCTGCCATTATCCTCAATGTTATACTGATCCTTGCCGTTGGAGTGCTGTATTATCTCCACTTTTCATCCTGCAGCAGCTGCGAAGCGCCCGTAACCGCTAACACCGGCGATTCTGCCGCAGCGTCCAAGCCTGTTGTTGCCGACCCGAAAGACATCAAGCCTTCCAAGATCGTGTATGTGAACATTGATGTGCTGAATGATAAATACGAGTACCTCCGGGACATCAGCTCCGCCGCAAAGGCTGAGCATGCTTCGCTTCAGGGCCAGTATCAATCGAAAGGCGAAAAGCTGCAGAAGGATTATGAAGAGTTCCAGCAGAGCGCACAGGGCGGATTGCTTTCTGAAAACCAGATCGGCCAGAAGCAGGAAGAATTCGCAAAAAGAAAGGAAGACCTCGATCAGCTGCAAATGAAAGCGGACGACCTGATGACGAAGATCCAGGATGAATCGTTCAAGGCAATGGAGAACGTGAAAAATTACATCACCGAATACAACAAGAAAAGCAATTACGATTATGTGATCGCCTACAGCGATCAGCCCGGAGCAACGCAGCTGCTGCTGGCAAATCCTGCATACGATATCACCGCTGAGATCCTTGAAGGATTGAATGCACAATACCAGGCTGAAAAGGCCGCTAAAAAGAAAAAATAACAGCCATGGAAACGAACACCCTCATTCATAAGATCAAACACGTGGAAAAGTTCCACGATACATTCAGGATCGGCAACCGCTACGAGCCCACCGCCGTGGTGCCCGAAAGCGAATACATGCTCCGCTACAACCTTATCAAGGAGGAGAACGACGAATACCTTGAAGCCTGCAAGAACGGCGACATCGTGGAGATCGCGGATGCTCTGGGCGACCAGCTGTATATTTTATTCGGGACCATCCTGCGCCACGGGCTGCAGCACAAGATCGAGGAAGTGTTTGACGAGATCCAGCGCAGCAACATGAGCAAGCTGGACGAGAACGGTGAGCCGATCTTCCGCGAAGACGGCAAGATCCTGAAAAGCAAGCTGTATTTTAAGCCGGATATTAAGGCGATCCTGGAGAAGTAAATTCCTTTTTACATTCGTTCAACCACCCCTAACCCCTCCTGCCAGGAGGGGGACGCATAGTGCTAGCGAAAATATATTAGTAAAGAATAATCATAGTTATAGCAGTGTCAGCTCCCTCCTCTCAGGAGGGTCGGGGTGGTACAAGACGCAACGTGTAAACCACCCCTAACCCCTCCTAAGAGGATGGGAATACACCCTGCTGGCGAAAGCTTTTTAGTATATAATAATAATACATTTTCAGCAGGATCAGCTCCCTCCTCCCAGGAGGGCCGGGGCAGTAAAAATGTTCCGTGAAATCCGTGTAATCTGTGGTGAATTATCTACTTCACCTGGAAAAAATGCTCATAGATCAGCACCAATCCGAAAATGATCAGCGCGCTGCCCGTAATATAATTCACGATCGTCATCAGCCTGTCGGTAAGGAAGCGCTTGATCTTTCCTGCAAGGTATACTTTCGTGAGCTCCACCACCAGCGTTATTGCAAGCACGATCGAGAAGAACAGGATCATCTTCACCATTGAATAATCCAGCGTTTTACTGATCGCCGTAACATTTCCCAGCCAGAGGAACCACACCGTGGGATTGAAAAGATTGATCACAAAGCCTTTTAAGATGGTAACGGAGGGATGCGGCTCCTGGTAATCGACCTCGATCACCGCATCTGTTCTTGCAGCGGGCTTCCGGAAATAAAAAGCGCCGAATACAACCAGGATCACGCCGCCGATAACAGCGGAAAAGGTCTGCGCTTTTTCCGAATGCAGCAAATTTATAGCACCGAAATGCACGATCAGGCAAATGGCGAGGCAAAGCATGAAATCGCTGAGCACAATACCTATCGCCAGGAGGGAGCCGGGCTTATAACCATACTTAATACCGGTATTGATGAGGGCAAAAAATGCAGGGCCGAAAGAAAATGTCAGCAGCAGCACAATGATCAATCCCTGGTATATAAGGCTTAAAATAACCATGCATTATTTTTTAATTTGGGCGATGCAGTCTTTCCAGCCCTGCAGGTCCTTGTGTTTAAGCACCCGCGGGAACTTTGATGCGGCGCCTACTTTCACCCTTGCGCGCAGGTATTCCTGGAACACCGATGAAGGCAGCACATCCACGATCACTTCTTTCAGCGCCGCTGTGCGCTCCACACGGTAATCATCATTCAGGTTCTTCAGGTTCTCATCGATCAGCGTGCGCAGCCTTGCCACATCCACCGGCTCATCTATCCCAACATACCAGTGATGCGCAAAAAGCGTTTCATAATTGATCCCCGCCACTGTAAATTCGTTGATCTCCACATCCAGCTCGTTGGCCGCAAGCTCTATCGCACGGTTCATGTTATCCACCGAAAGGTGCTCGCCGCAAAGGCTCAGGTATTGCTTGGTACGGCCGGCAATGGCGATCTCGTAATGCTCGAGGGAAGTAAATTTGATCACATCGCCTATGAGGTAGCGCCATGCGCCTGCAACGGTGCTCATCAGCAGCGCATACTCCACGCCCTCCTCTACCTGCCCGATATGCAGCGTTTGCGGCTTCTCCACGATGTTGCCTTCCTCATCAAAATTGTCGGAAGTAAACGGAACGAATTCGAAAAAGATCCCGTTGTCGAGCACCATCGCGATGCCGGTAGCATTCGGACGGTTCTGGTAGCCGATCAGCCCTTCGGAAGCAAGATAGGAATCGGAATATACGATGGGCTTGCCCAGCAGCTTCTCAAAGCCTTTTTTGTAAGGGGCGATGGCCACGCCGCCGTGTACATAAGCGGCAAGGTTTGGCCAGATATCGTGAATGGTGTTTACCTTGTAATGAGCGATGATCTTTTCAAACAGGATCTGCACCCATGCAGGCACGCCTACCACAATGCCGATGTCCCAGTCCTTCGCTTTCAGCGTGATCTCTTCCAGCTTCTGGTCCCAGTTGGTTTCCTTTGCAATGCGGTTGCCCGGCTTGTAATAGTGCTGGAAGAAGAAGGGGATCTTAGCGGCGGTGATCCCGCTCAGGTCGCCTTCAAAATAAGTTCCGTTATAGTTCAGGTGCGTGCTGCCCCCGAGCATCAGCATGCCGCGCTCGTAATGCTCTTTCGGGAAATCATACTGCCCCTGCGAGATCATCTGGCGGATGCTTGCCTTCTGGATCGCTTTCAGCATGTCGGAAGTAACGGGAATGTATTTGCTGGCAGCCTCGGAAGTGCCGGAGCTGAGCGCAAAATATTTTACGCGCTTCGGCCAGGTAACATACGATTCGCCGTTCACCGCCCTGTACCACCATTTTTTGAACATGGCATTGTAATCGTGCGTGGGCACCGCTTGCTGGAATGCCGCTACGTGGTCCTTCTCGCTTAAGATCTTCGAAAAATTATAATGCTCGCCGAACGCGGTGAATTCTGCCTTGGTAAGTAATTTACGCAATACCTTTTCCTGCTGTTTAAAGCCGTTCACTTTCCTGATCCGGGGCATACGCTCCCTGATCTCAAATGTGCGCTTCAATATCGAACCTAAAATTGCCATCCTGTAAGAGTAAATTTTCACTAAAATAGTCATTTTCAGAAATAAAATCACGATTTTTAGCAATAATTAAAACCCCTGCAAGCCCGCTTATTTTGAGCCATCTGAAACCCATCGCTTTACCGTTGCTTTTCATTTTCTGCCTTTTTGCCCTGCCTGCAAATTCGCAGGTAAAGCAGCTGCGGAATGCTCATGCGCACAACGACTATAAGCACCGGCACCCGCTGTGCGATGCCATGCGCTGCGGCTTCACCAGCTTTGAAGCGGATGTTTTTTTGAGAAGAGGCAAGCTCATTGTAGCGCACCTTTCTCCCTTTCTGAACTATAAAACCGCGGAACAGCTGTATTTTCAGCCTTTGTACGACTCCCTCGTAAAGAATAAAGGCTCAGTTTATGCTTCCGGCACAAGCCCCGTGATCCTCCTGATCGATATTAAATCGGATGCAGATAAAACATACGCGGCCTTAAAGCCTTTGCTTGAAAAATATGCGTCGATGCTTACCTGGGCCGGTGATGGAATAGTGCATGCAGGTGCTGTTACTGTGATCCTCTCCGGGCATAAGCCGTATGCTGCGCTGCAGAAGGAAAGCCACCGGCTGGCGTTCATCGACCAGCCGCTTTTGAATGTTGCAGAGCCGGCGAAAGACAGCTCCGTTTATGCCCTTGCAAGCTGCAAATACTCTTCGCTGATTAGCTGGAAAGGAAAAGGCGATATCGATAAAGCGGAAGAGAACAACCTGAAAGCGCTGGTTGCGCTTACGCATGCGCAGGGAAAAAAAGTAAGGCTTTGGGCTTCACCGGAAAATAAGGAAGTGTGGGCGATGCTGCTGAAGAATGGCGTGGACCTCATTAATACGGATGAGCTGGAAGAGCTGAAGGAGTTTTTATTGAACCACCCCTAACCCCTCCTAAGAGGAGGGGAATGCATTGTGCAAGCGAGAACATATTAGTAAGAACAATGATATAGTATAGCAGTATGTGCTCCCTCCTTCCAGGAGGGTCGGGGCGGTGAAACAAACCGACACTATATAAATTACAAGCCTTCCACGATCTTATTCCTCAGCTTCTCCACTTTCTGGTTGATGAAGACCAGCTGGCGCTCGTTCATCACCGCATTCGTAGTTACCTTATCATAAAGCGAGGTGATCTCCTTCAGGTCTTCGATGAGGGAAGCGATGTAAGCATCCTTTTTATACTCCTCCAGCAGCTTCACCACAATGCCGAGGCTTTGCTTTTGTCCGCCGATGGTCCTGTACAGGCCCATGTTGTCGGGGGTTTTATCTGCATTCACAAAAGTACGGGTGGAAAGGTAAAGCCCTTCGAGCCAGCTCCCGGTAACCACCAGCGCTGCAATCCCAACGCGGTCATCGTCTTTCAGCGATTTGTCAACCTCATTGTAGGAATTATACACCACCTGCGTGAGTGAATCTTTATTATCCCTGAACTTATTGTACTTGTCCATCATATCCTGGTTGAAGCCGAAGGGAATGTTCAGGTCATCCGCCAGCTTTTTTGCATTTTTCACATACGCGCCGATCTGCTGGAACTGCTCATAGGTAACTACATAAGCGAGGTCGGCGCCGTAAACACCGAGGTTGAGCGCCTTTGAATTGTACTGGTTGTATTTTGATGTATTGCTTACCGGGTTCATCACCTTCTGGTCGAAAGGGATATGGGAATCATGCAGATTTTCGAGGATCTCGAAAGGGAAAGGGATATCGCTGATCACCATGTCTACCTTGCCGGAAGCAACCTGCTGGCTTGAATCCTTTACCACCGCGGCTGTATCGGCAACCGGCAGGCTTTCTTTGTTGGAGTTGTCGCTGCCGCAGGAAAATAATCCTGACAGTAAAAAAGCAATCAGTACGACTGGCAGGTATCTTTGTTGCATGGATCTGTGGGTTTGCCCTTTTTACGTTTAAAATTCTGAAAGGTTTGCTTTTTAAAACAACTTGATGAATGAGATTGCTTCTCCGCCGGGACGGATCGCAATGACGTTCAAAAGCCCTCCCTTGTTATTTCTTCATGTATTTAAAATCGTGATTGTTACGGATGGCCTTCAATGATTCGAAGATCAGCTTGATCACATTCTCCACATCGTCCTTGTGAACGCTTTCAACAGTGGTGTGCATGTAGCGCAAAGGCAAAGAGATCAATGCCGATGGCACGCCCCCAACCGAATAGGCAAAAGCATCGGTATCCGTTCCTGTGGCACGCGATGCCGCTGCACGCTGGAAAGGGATCTTGTTCTTTGTTGCCGAATCGATGATCAGCTTCAGCAGGTTGTTCTGCACTGCCGGGCCGTATGTAAGCACCGGGCCTTTACCGCAGGCAAGGTCGCCGCTGGTTACCTTGTTCATCATTGGTGACTGTGTATCGTGGCATACATCGGTGATAATGGCCACATTCGGCCTTATCGTTTGCGAGATCATTTCGGCACCACGCAGGCCTACTTCTTCCTGCACCGAATTGGTGATGTACAGTCCGAATGGCAGCTTCGTTTTGCTTTCTTTGATCAGTCGCGCAACCTCCGCGATCATGAATCCGCCGATGCGGTTATCCAGCGCACGGCCTACATAATAGCGGTCGTTCAGCACCATGAACTCATCTTCATACGTTACCACGCAGCCAACATGAATTCCCAGATCTTCCACTTCCTTTTTGGTAGCGCAGCCGCAATCGAGGAAAATATTTTTTAAGGATGGCGGCTCTTCACGCGCTGCATCGCGCACGTGGATGGCCGGCCAGCCGAACACTGCTTTTACAATTCCCTTATCGGTATGGATGTTCACCCGCTTGGAAGGCGCGATCATGTGATCGCTTCCGCCGTTTCTTCTCAGGTAAATAAATCCGTCGCTGGTGATGTAATGCACAAACCAGGAGATCTCATCGGCATGCGCCTCTATCACAACCTTGAAATCCGCCTTCGGATTGATCACCGCTACGGCAGTGCCGTAATTATCTGTAAAGTGGTCGTCCACATACGGACGGATATATTCCAGCCATAATTTCTGTCCTTCGCTTTCAAAGCCTGTCGGCGATGCATTGTTGAGGTAATTTCTCAGGAACGCATGAGAGTTGGAGGTTAAGATCGATTTTGGAGATTTTGTTTTAGTGTCTGCTTTTTTTGCCATGCGGATAACGGTGCTTTATTTACTGATCTGAGTTTTTATAAAAATTTATCTATTATTACAACGAAACCCGTGTGCGGGTCATTTCGAGTTCGACCGAAGGGAGAGTATCGAGAAAGCGTGCGGGCTTGTTCTCGATATGCTCGTTCCTCGCTACTCGAACTGACGCTAATAAAATCCGGCCACACAACTACGTTATAGTATAATCATTGTAGTTCTTTTTGAAAAGATCCCGTGTCGGGGCACGGGATGACAGAACTACGAACCTTTTTTCTTAATCCAGCTATTCACCATCTCTTCCAGGATGTTCAGCGGCACCGGCCCCGAGGTCAGCACCACATCATGGAATTCACGGAGGTCGAACTTATCGCCCAGTTTGCTTTTCGCATTCTCACGCAGCTCTATGATCTTGTTCATGCCGATCTTGTAGCCTGTTGCCTGCGAAGGCCAAACGATGTAACGCTCGATCTCTTTTTTGTTATCTCCTTCCGGGTTAGGCGTGTTCTCCTTAAAGTATGCCAGCGCCTTTTCGCGCGACCATTTTTTACGGTGAATTCCTGTATCAACTACAAGGCGCGCCGCACGGAACAATTCCATTGCCAGCCTTCCGAAATCGGAATACGGGTCCTGGTAGAAGCCGATCTCTTTCGGAAGCTTTTCGGAATACAATCCCCAGCCTTCCACATAGGCCGTATTCCCGCCATGCATCCTGAATTTCGGAATGCCTTTGAGCTCCTGCGCGATCGCGATCTGCATGTGATGGCCCGGAATGCCTTCGTGGTACGCCAGCGCTTCCATCTGGTAAATCGCCTGGTCGGCCATATTATACAGGTTGATGTAATACCTTCCCGGGCGTGATCCGTCGGGTGCAGGATCTTCGTAAAAAGCACCTCCCGCGGATTTCTCACGGAATGCTTCCACCGGCATTACAACAATATCCGCTTTCGGCTTGGTAAGGAATAATTTATCGAGCTCCTTTTTCATGTCATCGATGATCTTCACCGCTTTCACGCGGTACGCCTCTTTTCCTTCGGCCGTATTCGGGTAATAGAACTGTTTGTCGGTACGCATAAAATCGAAGAACTCCTGCAGGTTATCGCTTTTGAATTTCACCTTCTTCATGATCTCCCTCATCTCGTTGTGAATGCGCTCTACCTCTTTCAGGCCGATCTCGTGGATCTGGTCGGCGGTAAGGTCGGTTGTGGTGGTTTGCTTCAGGGCCGCATCGTAAAAAGCATCACCCTCAGGCAGCTTCCATGCGCCATCATCGGTGGTCGCTTTTTTCTCCAGCTCCGTCCAGTACGCGATCAGCTTTTCATAAGCAGGCTTCACGGATGTGAGCAGGGCTTCATTCGCGCGTTTGATCAGGTCTTTCTTGCCCGCATCATCCACATCCTTCAATGTATTTACTTTAGCAGTGATGTCTTCCAGCAATGGATTGTCAGCTCCGGATTTCTCGAACGGGCGTCCGCTGATAATGCCTTTGCAGTCATTCAGCACATACGGGAATACGAATTTCGGAGGAATGATATTCTTTGCTTCACGCAGCTTCAGGTTCACGATCAGCTGGTCGAACATGGCATTTACTTTCGACAGGCGCGAAATGTATGCTTCCGCATCGCTTTTATTATCCACGCGGTGAACATTGATCAGGAAGGTCGGCATATCCACCTGCGTTCCTCCCATCTGGTTCACGGGGTAATCATGCAGGTGCCATTTGTAGTTATCGATCCTTTGCTTTGCATCGTTCTCGAACAGGCGGTAGCTGATCTTCGTCTGCTCATCCAGCATGTCCGGGTTAAAGCTTTTCAGTGAATCGAGGTTCGCTTTTACGATCTCCAGCTCCTTCTGCGAATGCTCCTCGCTGATGTCGGTCCATTGGTCATAATCTTTCTTGATCCCCAGCAATGCAGCCTTCACCGGGTCACGGTCCACCTCACGGTCAAACACCCTGTCGAAAAACGCATTGGCCTTTGCGCTCTCATTTTTTATTTCTTCCTCACTGTAGGTTTTATTCTCAGCGGTTTTTTCTTTATCGCCCCCGCATGCTGTAAGCATTACACAGGCAAGGGACGAAAGCAGGATCGTTTTTCTCATTTATTGCAATTTATAAATCAGCACAAACTTAGGGAATTTGTTCGGCTTTTAGCAGGGTTATTTCAATAGATTTTTAGCCGGTATTTTTTATTCTCAGAACTTATTTTTACATTTAATTATTCATACAGGTTCAATACTTAAACTTACGCACCCGATGAAGATTTTATTACGAAGCTCAACGGCGCTTATGCTGCTCTTTTTTTGTTCGGGGAAGCTTTTCTCACAGGAACAGGAAGGACGATTTTTCTTTTCGAGGAGCATGTCTGTGGATTTTGATAAAATGTTGAGCGTACCTGGCTTATACGGGTATCCCATCCCCCGATCAGAGCTTGGACCGTGGGAGCCCAGCTGGCATAGCACATGGCTTTTTTCCTACAGAATAAAAAGGAGATGGGCCTTATCAACCGGGTTTCTTCTCTACCGGTTCTCTTGGTCTCAAATAACCAATTATAAAGAGTACGACAAGTATGGCCATTACCTGTCGAGCCATACATACAGAGAATATTACAAGAGTTATGACCCGGGCATTCCTCTTATTTTATCCTATAGTATCCCGATAGGGAAAACGACTTCTATCCTCACCGAAGGCGGATTAGTCTATTTTACTGATTTTCACAGCCAGTATTTTATACTGGGAACAAAAGAAGCCATTGGCCTGCAATACACGGAGGACTATATTGCCTTTACACTGAAAGCAAACAGCTTTTATTCTGCAGGTGCATTTCCTCACCCTGACACACGCTATTATTCCATCGGGGCGGAGCTGTCCTTCCGGATCACATTAGGGAAATTAAAGCCAGTTAAACAACGCAGTTAACAACCCTTGACCGGCAGTCAGAGATTCTGGAATCATCGGTATTTTTTATTCCCCGAAAACTTTCTATATTTAGCCTTAATAAAAACTAAACAGATATGAAAAAAGTAATCTTTACACTTTTTGCAGCAATCTCATTCCTGGCCGTTGCAACTGCGCAAACCGACAGTATTGTGAAGGCCAAGGTGCTCGACGATGGCTCACAGGACGCCGAGAAATTCTACAACGCGGGCATCTCTGCCTTTGCGGCGAAAAATTTTCAGTCGGCACTCAGCAACTTCAGCGATGCGATCGGGAAAAAAGCTGATTTTGAACGCGCATGGTACAACCGCGGAACCACCAAATTTGAAATGAAAGATTATAACGGCGCGATCTCCGATTTCGACAAGGCGCTGACGATCGTACAGAGCCCCGATAGCTATTTCAGCCGCGGACAAGCGAAGTACGCGCTGGGCAATAAATCCGGCGCAGCGGAAGACTACTCCAAAACAATAGAAGTGAAAAGCGATTATGCACAGGCCTATTATTACCGCGGCGGCATTAAATTCGAGAACGGCGATTACAAGGGAGCTATCGAAGATTTCAGCGCAGCCATAAAAGCAAAGCCCGATTACGCCTATGCGTATAACGACCGCGGCAGCGCAAAGCGCATGCTGGATGATATCGACGGCGCCATCAGCGATTACAACAAAGCGCTGGTTGCCAATTCGGAAATGGCATTCGCCTATAACAACATTGCGAGCGCAAAACGCAAAAAAGGCGATTTCAAAGGCGCTATCAGCGATTACTCGGAAGCGATCCGCATCCAGAAAGATTATTACATCGCCTACAACAACCGCGGCAGCGCAAAATTCGATGCCGGCGATTATGCAGGCGCCATCGAAGATTTTAATAAGGCGATCTCTCTGAAGCCCGACTATGCATTCGCATACAATAACCGCGCATCTGCCAAATTCAAGCAGAAGGATTACAAAGGGAGCGTTGAAGATTGCAACAAGGCTATCCAGCTGAATGCCTCTTACGGATACGCTTACATGAACCGGGGAATTGCAAAGGAAATGCTGCGCGATGATGCAGGCGCCTGCGCCGACTGGAAAAAAGCAGCAGAGCTGGGAGCTGAAACGGCGAAAAATTATACGGGAGACTGTAAATAGAACGGAGAGAGGCGAACGGAGGTTGGAGAAATTAGAACTATAATCATCGTCATTCCGTGCCACGACACGGAATCTCTCTAAAATCACAAAGCGATTCCAATTTATAAGTACACAGTAACAAACTGAAAAACCAAAAATGAAAAAGATCATAACCTTCTTAGTATGTATTTTCTCCGTAACCGCTTTCGCGCAGAATGTGGAATTTACCAAAGAGAATTTCAAGGACAATAAAGACGGCCTCAAGGAAGCAAAGAACAATATCGAAACGGGCGACAAGCTCTTCGAACAAGGCTCCATCTTTTACAAGCAGGCGATCGATCCCTACCTGCTCGCAAACAAGTTCAACCCGAACAATGCGCTGCTGAACTTCAAGATCGGGAAATGCTACCTGTACTCGAACTATAAGTTAAAGTCGATCCCGTTTCTTGAAAAAGCGATCCAGCTGAACCCTTCTGTTGATCCGCAGGTGCATTACGTAATGGCGAAGGCATATCACCTCGACATGCAGTGGGACAAAGCCATTACCGAATACAAAGCCTTCCAGGCAACGCTTACAAAGGTCGACGAGTTCAAGGACCTGATCGAAGAAGTGAACAAGCACATTACCGAATGCATTACAGGAAAAGAGCTGGTAAAAAAGCCATTGCGCGTGTTCATCGACAATGCAGGCGCGGAGATCAATTCACAATATCCCGATTACGGCCCTGTAATTTCGGCGGATGAATCGGTAATGCTCTTTACTTCCCGCAGGCCCACCACCACCGGCGGCGCTATTGATCCGGGCATCAACGAATATTACGAGGACATTTATATCTCCACGAAAAAGGACGGCAAATGGACACCTGCCCAGAACATGGGCAAGCCGATCAATACCGAAGACCACGATGCCAACTCCGGCTTATCGGCCGATGGCCAGAAGTTCCTCATCTACATCGGGAAGAACAACGGCGATTTGTACGAAGCTGAATTAAAAGGAGAAACATGGAGCAAGCCGGAGCGCATGAACAAGAACATCAATACGGATTTCCATGAATCATCCGCCTGCTATTCACCCGACGGGAAATCGGTTTACTTTGTTTCCGACAAGCCTGAAGGCGGACTTGGCGACCGCGATATTTACATGTCGACAAAAGACGAAAAAGGCAAATGGGGAAAAGCCGTTAACCTTGGCCCTACCATCAACACCGCGTATGGCGAGGAAGGCGTGTTCATTCACCCCGACGGAAAAACAATGTATTTCAGCTCGCAGGGGCACAAAACCATGGGCGGGTACGATATCTTTAAATCTGTGCTCGAGAACGGAAAATGGAGCGAGCCGGTGAACATCGGATACCCTGTGAACACTCCTGATGATGACGTGTTCTTCGTAACCTCCGCCAGCGGAAAGCATGGTTATTATGCCTCGTTCAACGCGAACGGATTCGGTGAAAAAGATATTTACATGATCACATTCCTGGGCTATGAAAAGCCGTTGGTGCTCAACAACGAGGACAACCTGCTTGCCAGCCAAACCGCTCCTGTAAAGGAAACGGTGATCGCACCAACCGTGCAGATCAAGGAAGCGCAGCTCACTATCTTAAAAGGCGTGATCACCGATGACCTTACAAAGAAGCCGCTGGAAGCCACTATCGAGATCATCGACAACCAGAAGAACGAGATCATCGCCAGCTTTACCTCCAACAGCTCCACAGGTAAATACCTTGTATCGCTGCCTGCGGGAAGAAATTACGGGATCGCAGTGAAGAAGGAAAATTACCTGTTCCACTCCGAAAATTTCGACATCCCCAACACGGCGGCTTACCAGGAAGTAGTGAAGGATGTTGCATTGAAGAACATCGCGGTGGGAAGCAAGATCATCCTGAAAAATATTTTCTTTGACTTCGATAAGGCAACGCTTCGCCCTGAATCTACGAACGAGCTGGAGCGCCTCACAAAATTACTGAACGATGTGCCTACATTGAAGATCGAGATCTCCGGCCACACCGATTCGAAAGGAGCCGATGCCTACAACAAAACATTATCGAACAACCGCGCAAAAGCAGTGGTTGATTACCTAATCTCCAAGGGTATTGCAGCCGACCGCCTCACCTCAGTGGGTTACGGCGAGGAGCAGCCGATAGCTACCAACGATACCGATGAAGGAAGACAATTGAACAGAAGGACGGAGTTTAAGATCCTCAGCAAATAACCTCAGCCCAACCCCTCTCCATGTGCCTGCGCTGAAGCTTTAGCGCAAGCGTATGGAGAGGGGCTTTTTAATTCTGCTTCTCTGCGAACTCCGCGTCTCTGCGAGAAAAGAAAAACACTATGCAGCGACAAATAATCACTACCTCCGATGGCTCCCACTCTTTATACGTTCCGGAGCTGAACGAGCACTACCATTCCATTCACGGCGCCATACAGGAATCACGGCATGTGTTCATTGAAGCGGGGTTAAAGCATACACTGAATAATAATCATTCCGCTCTCTCTGTTTTTGAAGTGGGCTTTGGAACAGGATTGAACGCATTGCTCACGTATCTTGAATCGGAACGATCAGGAGTAAAGATCGATTACACTTCGGTTGAAGCATTTCCGCTCGAAGAAGCGATCTTCCATGAGCTTAATTATCCGGCCGAGATCGGCGCAGGCAGGGAAGCGTTTGAGCAGCTGCACGCCTCTTCATGGGAAGTTAAGACAAACATCTCAGAAAATTTTTCATTGCTGAAGCTAAAAACGAGCCTGCTGGATGTGGTGCTTAAAGATGAGCTGTATGATCTTGTTTACTTCGATGCCTTCGGTCCGCCGGTGCAGCCGGAGATGTGGACGGATGAAGTATTTTCGAAGCTCTGCAAGGCAATGAAGAAAGGCGGGGTGCTTGTTACCTATTGCGCGAAAGGCGAAGTGCGGCGCGCCATGAAGCGTGCGGGGCTTAGCGTTGAAAAAATTCCGGGCCCTCCGGGGAAAAGAGAAATGGTGAGGGCGGTGAAGGATTAGTTTGAAGCCTGTTTTTAGAAGCCTGTTTAGGAGCGCAGGATGACCGGTCATCCCGTGCTGCAGCGTGTCATCCCGAGTTTGCCCGAGGGATCTTATTCTGTGTGCAGGCTATGTTCAATGGTACGCTGATCTCCACAGATCTTTTTATGTCTTAAAATATGATCGTCTGCGACGATTATGATGGCTTATGATTGACGTACCGGGTGTTTCTGTGGGTTGTCAGTTCGAGCGAAGTCGAGAACGTGCGGGGCGTTTGATATGCTGCGTTACGCAGATCTTCTACTTCCAGGATCAAGGCCTTACCACCACTTTCAATGAAGGATACCTGAAATAGCATCCGGCAGAATCATTCTCCAGCACACTTACAGTTCCCTGCTTTTTCCCGAAATCAAGAATAAGCTCGTTTGTATTTTCCGGTCCAACCGGCACCGCGTCATCAGGGTACGACCAGCTGTAAGTGGAGCCTTTGTTAAAGGGAACACTGTATTTCACATGCTGTTCACCTTCTGTCACCTCTGCTTTTCCAATGATCTTCGGCTCGGGGATCAACCCGAAATCAATAGCGGTCCAGTAGGTTGAAAAGAAATCGTCATCCACCGAAAAGGGCACCATCTTGCCTCCTTCATCCCGGCAGTTTCCCGGGTTGATCATCAGCGCATGGCCAATATTCTTCACTTCGTAATACGTTACAACGGGTTCGTTCGCCGGATTCCTGTACACGTATTTCCGGATGTTCACATTATTTGCAAAATCAGCCACAGTATCATCCGCCAGCGTGTCGGCGCCATGCACATTTGTCCACTGCTCGATGAGCTCGTACGCATTTTTACTATTCACCACAATGTCGCGGCGGCCCTGGTAAACGATCATTTTGGGATAAGGGCCTTTGAAGGCAGGATTGGCATCCCGCACAAAATCGCCCCATTCTTTCGGACTGCGGTTCACCCAGCCCATCATGGCGCTGGTGGTGCTGAACACGTTTACGGCAGACTTATACGCACCGCCTGCGAAAATGGCGCCGGTATTGAAGGTTCCGGGATATACGGCCATCATCACTACACCCATGGCAGCACCCGCCGAAAGGCCGGTAATGAACACCCGCGATGAATCCACATGATATTCCTTCTCAAACTCATCGATCATTTGTTTGATGGATGCACATTCGCCACGGTCGCGGTCGATATCCGCAGCGCGGTACCAATTGAAGCACATGGAAGGGTTGTTGCTTGCTTTCTGCTGCGGGTATAGCACGCGGAAGCCATACGTATCCGCCAGCCTGCTCCAGCCGCTCTGCTCAGAGACCAGCTGTGCCGACTGCGAGCAACCGTGCAGCACTACCACCAGCGGGCGCCTGTCGTCCTTCGCCAAAGCGGCCGGCGCATACACATACATGCTCAGGTTACCGGGATTGGTGCCAAAATAAGGAACTTCCGTAACCGGGGCTTGCGGAAACAGGGAAAACGGGGCCGCTAAAAGCAGGGAAAGCAGGAATATTTTCGCGAAGCTGTTCACAGGGAGCTATAATTGGTTCGGTTACCGGTAAATTTATATAATTTTGCAGTATGGCTGCAAAACATTTTAACGTGCGTGTTTACGGCGTCCTGATCGAAAACGGGAAGGTACTGGTATGCGATGAGCTGATCAAGGGGCATGAGATCACGAAATTTCCTGGCGGCGGACTGGAACACGGGGAAGGCACCATCGATTGCCTGAAAAGGGAATTTGTGGAAGAAACGGGACATGCGGTGGAGGTAACGGAGCATTTTTACACGACCGACTTCTACCAGAAATCAGCTTATAACCCCAATCACCAGATCATCAGTATTTACTACATAGTAAAGCCTCTTGAAGGATTTACGGTAAAAAGCACCGATAAGGTCTTTGATTTCGTGAATAAAACCGATTACGCCCAAACGTTCCGCTGGGTAGACGTGAAAACGATCAGTGGCGAAGATTTTACCCTGCCGATCGATAAAAAAGTGGGTGAGCTGATAAAAGAAAGATTTAGTTAAGGCGCTGCGGAACGATCAGCTCGAATTCGGGGATGTTCACATAAAAGCGCGCCTTGTCGATCTTGCGCTCCATCATGTAGGTTCCGCGCATCTTACCGATATCCGTGGTAAGGCTGCAGGCCGATTCGTACTCGAACACTTCCCCCGGCTCCAAAACAGGCTGTTCGCCTACCACTCCCTCGCCGTCAACCTCACTGTGCTCGCTGGAAGAATCGTAGATGTCCCAGTGGCGGGACAGCAGCTGGACGGTGAAATCGCTCTTATTCTCGATGGTGATCCTGTAGCTGAATAAGAAATGACGGTGTTCAGCCACCGAATGTTCGCTTTGAAACCTTGTTTCAACGCTGATCCGGATCCCGTGAGTTACCTCTGTTGCTTGTGTTCCCATAACATTAACGTTTTAAATGTTTGGTGTTAGTTTTTACAATATTAAACATTTACCCTCCAGATTAACAAGTTTCAAGCCAAAAGGTTTTAAACAACCGGCCCTTCTACAATCAGGCAAACCTTTCCGCTTAGTAATCCCTGTGGGAATTCAGGCGCTTCACCCCGATCAGCTGGTCGTAAAAAGTACCCTGCTGGCGGTGATACACATAGATCATGTAATCATTCTCCGTTTCGTAATGCGAGCCTTCAATGAGCGTTTCATCCGCAACCGTTGAGCCATCCTTCATGAACACATACTCGTAATTGTAAAGCCCCTGCTTTAAGTACAGCGTGCATTCATAGCCAAGGCGCGTCTTATTGTAATGCATGAGGTTCTCCTTGTTGCATCTCCAGTCGTTAAAAGCCCCGAACACATACAAATTCCCTTCGAGCAGCGGATCGGTAAGTGGGAGAAAGAACTTCACAAAGCAGTAATCCGCTTCCACTTCACTGTTAGTTCCCTCCTGTACTTTGATGAAATAATTGCCGTTCATTTCAGTATACGTAGAATAGCGCTTGTAGGATCTTTTCTCATCCTTATAAAGCTCCACATGATTTCCCAGCGAATCGGCCTTCACAGAGAACACAAACTCGGTATGGTAGCGCAGGCTCTTGATATCGAAATAGCGGAACTCATTCCCACCGGGGAACACATTGAGGTCGTCGTTATCATACACCAGCTCATTGTCCTTTACGAACTGCGGCCGAAAGCCTGTTTTCATGTTGTCCCAACGGTTGTTCTGGGTCATCACAATGGTAAGGTCATTATACGGATTCTTAATATCATAGCCGGTATGGTCGATCGTAAAATCCAGCTCCTGCCTGTAATTCCGCTCCTCTATGATGCTTGCCTGCGTCACCCTTGAAATAATGTTCAGCCTGTTCTGGTGGATCATGAAGCGCCTTGTAAGCACGAGGTTATTAGGATCCGAATCGGCATACACCTTCAGGATGTAATTCCCCGTTTTGGTGATCCGCATGCTGTTATTCGGAAAGGTAGCGCTGTAATGCGTGAATTTCTGCAGGGTGTTGAAGGAATAGCGGTAATCATTAATGTTGTTGTCGGCAAAGCCATCGATGTACTCGGCGGGGACAAGATCGGAAGGCTCCCAGTTGGCGTTGCAGTGGATGATGGTGTAGGAATAGCTTTTCAGGTCGGCATCCAGGTCGTCGAAAGCCAGCTTCAGCTTTTCCGTGGAGCCCAGCGCAAGCAGCGGCTGGCTCAGCTCGAAGCTTTCATCATACAGCTGCACGGATTTAATATTGGGCTTGTAAACGTAATTCTCGTAGCGAATGGAATTGTCGCCGTAGTAATCGTCGGTGACCGTGTCGGTTGCCGATTCCATCATTGTTTTCCATTTGCTTTTCTTCTTTTCCTTTTGCGCGGATACATCGCCGGAAAAGGCCAGAAGCAGCAGCGCAGGCAGGAAATAACGGAAAGTGAGATTAGTGAACAGCTGCATCATTCGATGTATACTAACAGTTATTGTGCCGGATTATTGTAAACCATGCTGTTTGCAAAGTACCAGATGTTGTTGGTGGCAATGTGGTTGTTGATCTCCAGTTCCGAATAATGAAGCTGATCACCTTTAATGGCTGCAATATTCAAATCGATGCGGTAGCCGACGATGAACATCAGCCCGATCCCGATAATGTGGAAGGTCCTCAGCCGCTTGTTTTCCAGCGGATACGAAAAGTTGGTGATGTAATTCCTGTAAAAGCGGATGCCGATGTACGTGAACAGCCCGGCAAAAGCAAACAGCAGCAGCACCGACCAGAGCGAAAAAAAAGAGATGGCGTGCTCAGGGTCGAACAGCTGCTTCAGCATGCTGAAATTCAGCAGCCGGCCCCATTCGCCATACATTTTTATGTTGGTGACGCTGAGCAGCGATGTTAAAATGATGAGCCCGAAATTATAGGCAAGGTTTAAGCGGTGGATGAACCTTGTTTTATAAAACTGCTGGGAGATCCAGAGGAGGTAAGGAATGAAGGCCATAACGCATGCCGCGGAAATATCCACGGGCAGGGCATAGTAAAAGCCGAGGCCGGTCTCCGAATGCCCATGATCGGGGATCCTTGCATGCTGGTAGATGATGAACAAAACACGGAATGCCACAAAAAAAGCCAGCCAGAAAATGATCAGGCGGAGTACATACGGTATTTTTAAGTTCAGGTCCATTGTCAGCGAAGATATAATTTCCCGGTTCCGTTCTGCTCTTTCTGCACGGTGGCGGGTGCGCCGAAGCAGAATACATCGCCTTTCTCATCGAGCCGGCAGATCAGGAGGCTGCTTGCACGAATGTAGCTGATGCCCAGGGTAAAGGTATGAATATAAGTATAGGTGGTTTGCAGCTCCTGCGCGTAAATGTACGCGGTGCCGCCAATGCTGATGTCGTGCTCGCTGGTATTGCCGCGCAGCACTACGTCGCCGGAGCCGTGCATGTGAGACAATACGCGCAGGTTATTCACCGTAAGCTCGATACCTCCGGAGTTCTTCGTCTGCACATCCAGCGTATCCGTTGTAATGGTGTTCAGCGATTTGATATCGCCTGTTCCGTCGGAGGTGATGAAGCTGATCTTCGGCATGCGGATGTATACGTTCAAAGGCTTTTTATAGCTGCGTGTCCAGTTGCACCTGTTCTTGTTGCGGATGAACAGCGTTCCGTCCACCACTTCGGTTTTAATAAGCGGCGCAATATTCTCACCGGCTTCCACGGTTACTTCGGTAACGGAATCCTGGGTTATAAAAACGTTCAGGTTGTTCTCCAGGAAGATCTTATCAAAAGCTCCGGGGTGGCGCACATCCATGATGATATCGCCGGTGCGCTTAATGCAGTCGCAGCGGTTCTCCTTTTTGCAGGAGCCGAGCAGCAGCGGCAGCAGGAGCAGCAGAACGCTTATGTGTTTTATTTTTTTCATCTTGCTCATAATACGTAGCCTATCCCCCATTCAAAGTAATCGGCGCGAGCCCAGTGTGTGAGCAGCGTAATATTTGTGATCACATGCTTCGTTACCATATACCGTACGCCGATCCGGTGAAACATGGTGCCGTAAGCAGGCTGTTTCTTGTACAGGTAATAGCCGAACTCAACAGGAAGGGATACGCGGTTAAATACAAATTCGTAGCAGAGCTTTGCGCCGAAGGTGGAGATGTCTTTATACGTGGTATTGTAAATCGAATCATTCTCATAGATCTTCCGTGTGGCATTGTTATAGCCAAACTCGAGGCCCGGCCCGAGCCTGTTCTTGCGGTTGAGCGTGCGGTACATATTCAGCTCGAGGCCGAACGCAAGGTATTTCGGGCCATCGGGCTGCTCCAGCTCGCGAACGCCCACCACGCCGATGAGTGTGGGTACCCATTTATTCTTAAACGGCTCGGTCGAATCCTTTTTATAGACCAGCTCCTTGTTTCCGAAGGCGTATCCCAATCCCATGCTAACCGTGGCGATGTTCAATCCGAGGTTCGGGGTGGCGATGGCGCCATTGGAAGCATGTGTAAGGCCAACACCTGCATCCAGCCTCCATGATTTTGAAAGCATGAAAGCATATCCCAGGCGCAGGTTCACAAATCCGTTCAGGTGGGAGCCGATCGCATTGTTCTTATTGTTCGTAATACGGTCAAAAGGTTTGGTGACCCATGCCAGCCCAACGCCGAGGCGTAAATTCAGCTTCCAGCTCCGGTTCAGCCTGTTCAGGCGGATGTTGGTGTATGGATACAGCGCTTCCATTGTTCCCAGCTGCTTCGGGTTGGCAAGGTACAGGTGCAGCGCGCAAAATCCCAGCTCAGGGTATTTGTAGTACTGCTGCCAGCTTTTATTGCCGGTGCTGCGGAATACATAGCTGATCTCCCCGCCGTAAATATGTCCTTTGATGAGATGGGAAATGTTGTTCCGGTGGCTGATGATATACCCGTAATGCCCCTGTCCTGAAACAATGAAATCATGCCCGGGTGAAACCTGCCCTTTCAGCGGTACGGAACAGTACAGCAGGAAGAGAAAAGCAAGCAGCCGGGAAAAAGATCTTACCGTGTAATTTTTATCCATGTACATTTCAGTTCAGGCACACAAAAATATTAAAAATATTGGCTTGGAAGCCGTATTTTATTTGAGATGCTTACATTTGTAATACCTCTAAAATAAAGAGGTCTGACAAATGGATGAAAAACTAAAAGCTTTCGAACGCTTACTCATAATCATGGACGAATTAAGGGAGCAATGCCCCTGGGATAAAAAGCAAACTTTCGAAAGCCTGCGGCATTTAACCATTGAAGAAACCTACGAGCTGGCCGACGCGATCCTCGATAAGGACATGAACGGGATCAAGAAAGAGCTGGGCGATGTATTGCTGCATATCGTTTTTTATGCGCGCATGGGCTCCGAGACCAATACCTTCAACATTGCGGATGTGATCAATTCCCTTTGCGACAAGCTGATCCACCGCCACCCGCATATTTACGGCGATGTAAAAGTGGATAACGAGGAGCAGGTGAAAGAGAACTGGGAAAAGCTGAAATTAAAGGAAGGCACCAAATCGGTGCTTGCAGGCGTTCCTGTGTCCTTACCTTCACTGGTGAAAGCTTCACGCATCCAGGAAAAGGCGCGCGCCGTTGGCTTCGACTGGGAAAAGCCGGAGCAGGTTTGGGAAAAGGTGCAGGAAGAGCTGGACGAGTTCAAGCACGAGGTGGATACTAATTCCTCCCATGAAAAGATGGAAGCGGAATTCGGCGATGTGCTGTTCTCCCTGATCAATTACGGGCGCTTTAAAGGCATCAACCCCGAAGATGCGCTCGAGCGCACGAATAAAAAATTCATTAAACGCTTTCAATACCTCGAAGCGGAAGCGCTGAAAGCAGGCAAAGAGCTGAGCGACATGACGCTTGCGGAGATGGATGTATACTGGAACAAGGCGAAGGAGCTGTAATGAGATTCATTCGCTTCGCTCAGGATGACAAAGTGCTCAACCGAATCATTATCTGTTCTTGTCATGCTGAGGAACGAAGCATCTCTTTAATATTAAAAAAATGAACTTCCTCTCTCACCTTTTTCTCTCCGGCGATTCCGAAGGCCTCATCATCGGGAACTTCATTGCCGACTCGGTGAAAGGAAGCGATTATAAGAACTACTCCCCCGCGATCCAGGAAGGCATATTGCTGCACCGCAAGATCGATACATTCACAGATACGCACCCGGTGGTGGAAGAAAGCAAACAACGCCTGCGCCCCGCCTACAGGAAATATGCAAGCGTGATCGTGGATGTGTATTATGATCATTATCTCGCCGTCAACTGGCATCACTATTCCAATGAAGCATTAAGCAGCTACGTACAAAGGATCTATTCGCTCATCCGGCGCAATGAAGCACTGCTGCCATTGAAATCGGCACACTTCACAAATTACATGGTACGCTATAATATCCTCGAAGCTTATGCAAGGCTGGAAGGGATCGACCGCGTGCTGCAGGGAATGGCTGCAAGGGCAAAGTTTCAATCGAACATGGAGCTTGCGGTTAAAGATCTTGAAGAGCATTATCTGCTGTTTGAAAATGAGTTCAGGCGGTTCTTTCCGGAACTGCAGGAGTTTGTTACGAAAGAGATCAGTTCGTCCCGATAGCTATCGGGAAGCGAGGTACGAGCGTATCGGGAACAAGTGTGACGTACTCTCAGCGATGAATACCTCCCTTTTAACGAAATTAAATAGTTATTGCCTATTTAATTGGTACCTTCCACGAAACAAGATGTGATTTTGCCCCTGCAAAACCCTTAAAAGCACCGTGTAATGCACGGTGCTTTTTCTTTTCTGGCTTATTAATACACGACGATCATGAAAAACGAAAAAGAACTCTATGCAGATATTCTGAAAATCCTAACAGCTATAGAAGACAGATTTCCTGAATTATCGAAATACATAACTGAAATGCCGGTTAAGATTTCGGCAGGCACGGATATGACCGTTAAAAATCTAAAGAATTATTACGATTCATTAAATGCCTTATTGAATAATTACATGTCCACGCATACGCCTCTCACGAATAACCAATAAAAAGACAGAGAACAATGTCAAAAATAAAATGGTCGGTCGACCCAGAAAAAAGCTTCATTTCCTTCAGAGTAGATCCTCTGATCTTCGGCCCTGTTGAAGGATCATTCAGGATATTTGATGCAGACATCCAGACAACGGGGGATGCCTTCAGCACCATTGATCTTATTCTATACATAGATGCCGCCTCTATAAGTACAGGCGACATTGAACGCGACCAGCATTTAAAAAGCGCGGACTTCTTCGATGTTCAAAATCATAAGCAAATAAAATTCACCTCAAAAAGAATAAGGATGGAAAGCCATGATGAAAATCATGAGCTATGCGGTGAGCTTAAGATCAAAGATATTTCCATAGAGGTAAAAGTGGCCGTACAGGCCGGAGAGATCCTGGAAGATGCTTCCGGCAATGAGAATTCCGTATTTACCATTAACGGCAAAGTAAACAGAACGGATTGGGGGCTTACCTGGAATGCTTCGCCGCAAACGGGAGGATTAATGGAGAGTGAGGAAGTAACTATTTACTGCAAGGTTACGATTACCCGCAAGCATGCTGCATCCAGCAGTGATTTAACAGTAAAACCTTTCACAACATGAAAACGGCCCGGATCATCGCCTTAACACTCTTGTTCTTTGTAGCCTTAAGCTCACTCGTAGCCGGCTATCTTTTTATAACTGACCCTTCCGGCGCAGCGCTGCATATACCTGTGCGCTGGCTTCTTCACAGCCCCTTTGATGATTTTTTTATTCCGGGCATCATCCTGTTCATTGTAAACGGCGTGCTGAGCTTATTAGCGGCAGCCTGCACCATCTGGAGAATAAGAACATATCCGAGAATGGTTTCATTGCAGGGCATTCTGCTAACGGGCTGGATAGTTGTACAGATCATTATGCTTCAGCAGCTCCTTCTTCTTCACCTTATCTATGGCGGGATCGGAATCCTTCTTTTCATTTTGGGAATAAAGCTTAAATCAAATCATCACAGATGAACAGAGCTGCGTGGACCTATATCCTCATCGCCTACCTTGTTACATGGAGCATTACGCTGACCGCTTACTGCCTGTATAGAACCGGCGCATTAACTCTCGACCAGCTGAACCTTGTATATAACGTTGGCGCCGCAGGCCCCTTACTGGGAGCTTTGATCAGCGCAAAAATATACTATGGCAACAGCGGCATAAAAAAATTGTTTTCCACCCTCAGCTTTAAAACATTAAATAAAAGAGCCTTGCTCATTGCCTTCAGCCCTCTTGTTTTTTTAGGGATCGGCTTATTACTGTTTCCCGTTTTTGCAGGACACTGGTATACTTTTTCCGATACACAGGAACAATTTAAGCTCAGTACGCCAATCAGCTATCTTAGCTGGATCCTTCCCTTTATTACCTATTCGCTGCTTGAAGAGTTCGGCTGGAGAGCATTTTTATTACCGCACCTGCAATCCCGGTACACGGCCTTTAAATCCACAATGCTCCTTACTGCTTTTTGGGCATGCTGGCATCTGCCTTTCTTTTTGTGGCGCTTCCAGTTTTCATTATTTATCACTATCGGCTTCTTTTTTTCCATATTCATTGGAGCCCTCATTATTACATCCATATTTAACCTGGGCAAAGGCAGCATCATTCCGGTTATTATTTTTCATCTCACCAATAATATTGCATCTGCAATAGACAAAAAATATCTTGTTGCAGTTGTAAGCACAGGCTTTGTTCTTTTAGCTCTCTGGATCATCAGAACCTATAAAACAAAGGACCTGGCGGATGTTCCCAGAGTTCAGAATTTTTATCTATCAGCTAAATGAAGAGCCAGTTACAGGTCATAAAAGCTTCGGGAGAAAGCGCAGCATTCTCCGAAGTAAAATTACGCAGCTCCCTTGAGCGTTCGGGGGCGACAGAGGAACAGATCGAAGCGGTGATGGATAAAATATCCGCGAAGATTTACGATGGCATCTCTACAAAAAAGATCTACCGCCTTGCCTTTAGCCTGCTCAAGGGAAGCTCGGCGCACCTCGCAGCTAAATACCATTTGAAGCAGGCCATCATGGAGCTGGGGCCCTCCGGCTACCCTTTTGAAAAATACATTGCTGAAATTTTACGCTACCAGGGCTATCATACGAGGGTAGGCGAACTGGTGCAGGGGCATTGTGTGCAGCATGAGGTGGATGTAATTGCGAAGACCGGCAATAAGCAATTAATGATCGAGTGCAAATACCATAATCAACCGGGCATATTCTGTGATGTAAAAGTTCCGCTGTACATCCATTCAAGATTCAAGGACGTGGAAACAGCGTGGATGAAGTTACCGCAGAATGAGAACCTTTCATACGAAGGCTGGGTAGTTACAAACACGCGCTTTTCAACCGATGCCATCCGTTATGGAACCTGTGCCGGCCTTAAGCTCATCGGCTGGGATTATCCCGCCAAGGGCAGCCTCAAAGAGCAGGTTGACACATTGGGGCTCTACCCGCTTACCTGCCTTACCTCGTTAACAAAGATCGAAAAGCAGCTGCTGCTGGATAAAAAAATAGTTCTGTGCCAGGAGCTGAACAAGAACACAAGCCCGCTTGAACAGCTGGGAATTAAAGCTTCACGCATCGCTGTTGTGGTGAAGGAAGCCCAGGACCTGTGCAAGCATCTAACATCAAATTCAAACCTTATATCTTAAAAAATAAAAATGTCATCAATAAACACATCAGAAATAAAAATTCAATTCCTCGGAGCTGCCGGTACGGTTACCGGATCGAAATACCTTATTCAGACTCCGCTTAAAAACATCCTGGTTGATTGCGGAATGTTCCAGGGCCTGAAAGAATTGCGGCTCTTAAACTGGAACAGCCTGCCGGTTGATGCGGCCGAAATCGACCTTGTACTGCTTACCCACGGGCATCTCGATCATACAGGCTACCTTCCGAGACTGGTCAAGGGAGGCTTTTCAGGGCAGATATTCGGAACACAGCCAACACTTGAGATCACAAAAATAATATTGCAGGACAGTGCAAGGATCCAGGAAGAAGATGCAGAAAGAGCAAACGAGGAAGGATTCTCAAAGCACAAGCCGGCAATACCTTTATATGGCCTGGAAGATGTAGAAAAAACGTTAGTGCTGCTGCGTCCGCAGGCGCCTGACAAATGGATCGAGATCGATAAAGAGATCTATTGCAGGTTTCGTTACAACGGGCATATTATTGGCGCCACCTTTATCGAATTAAAGATCGGCACAAAAACAATTGTTTTTTCGGGTGATATCGGCAGGGAAAAAGACCTGCTGATGTATCCGCCTCAAAAGCCGGAAACAGCCGATGTTCTATTGATAGAGGCCACCTATGGCGACCGGATGCACCCCGAGAACGGCGAGGAAGCGCTGGTGGCAATAATTAATAAAGCGCTGGCGGCGCAGGGAACGATCATTATTCCAAGCTTTGCGGTGGAGCGGACGCAAACATTGATGTACCTGCTCTGGAAGCTGAAAAAAAAGGGAACCATTCCTGACATTCCCATTTACATGGATAGCCCGATGGGAACAAATGTGCTGGACGTTTTCCGGAATAATCCTTCCTGGCATAAGCTTCCACTGGATGATTGCAATGAAATGTGCAATGACATCAGGCTGATCAGGACGATCCAGGAAACATACGCTTTGGCTAAATCCGACCACTCAAAGATCATTATTGCGGGAAGCGGAATGGCCTCCGGCGGACGAGTGCTTACTTATTTTCTTCAATACCTTGGAAAAACATCCTCTACCATTTTATTGGTTGGTTACCAGGCAGAAGGCACCCGCGGCAGGGCATTGCTGGAAGGCGCAACAGAAGTGAAGCTTTTTGGGAAGATGTATCCCGTTAAGGCAACGATCATAAACGCGGAAGGCTTATCCTCTCATGCCGATCAGCGCGGGCTCATCGGGTGGCTCTCCAAGCTTGCCTCCGCCCCCGAAAAAATATTTATTGTGCATGCCGAGCAAACATCAGCGGAAGGATTAAGAGACAAGATCAAGGAAGTATATAATTGGAATGCAGCTATTCCCCAGCTGAACCAGGTGATAACGCTGCAGGAAACAAAAGCTCAAATTAAGATCCGATGAATAATCCGCAATTGCATTCATTAAAGATCAAAGATCTTGGAATCGACTCCTACCGCGAAAATATTATTTTCATAAAGGCAGACAGTCCGGTGTGCATTTCAGAAGGCTTTACCGCGCTTGCCAGGGTGATCGTTCACAGGAACAACAACAGGATCATTGCCACACTCAATGTAGTGAAATCGGACATTATCAACAACGGTGAAGCAGGCTTGTCAACAGAGGCCATGAAACGCCTGGAAGTAAAAGAGGGCGACATGATCCTCGTTTCCCATCTGCATCCTATTGAATCCCTGGGCAAGGTCAGGGCCAAGGTATATGGAAAAGAGCTGGATGAAGCTTCGTACCATGAGATCATTAAGGATGTGGTTGCCGGTCATTACGCCAATATTGAAATAGCGGCATTTGTTTCCGCCTGCGCAGGAGATAACATGACCATGAATGAAATGATCTCGCTTACAAAAGCGATGATGGCAGTCGGGACAAAAATGCGCTGGGAAAAGGAAATGATCCTCGACAAGCATTGTGTGGGAGGGCTTCCGGGCAACCGCACTACTCCCATAGTAGTTGGCATAATAGCAGCCGCCGGGCTGACCATTCCAAAAACTTCCTCCAGGGCCATTACTTCTCCTGCGGGAACAGCAGATACAATGGAAACAATGGCCCCTGTGAATTTAAGCATAGAAAAAATTCAGGAAGTAGTCATTAAACAAGGAGGCTGCATCGCCTGGGGCGGAGCTGTAATGCTGAGCCCCGCAGATGACCTGCTGATAGCAGTTGAAAAATCGCTCGACATTGACAGCACAGGCCAGATGGTGGCATCTGTATTGTCGAAAAAGGCAGCGGCAGGATCAACACATGTTGTAATTGACATCCCGGTAGGCCCCACGGCAAAGGTCCGGACCCATGAAGAGGCCCTCAAGCTCGGATATTATTTCAAAACGGTGAGCGAAGCGATCGGCATTCATTCTGAAGTTATTATTACCGACGGCACCCAACCGGTAGGCAAAGGGATCGGGCCTTCACTGGAAGCGATGGATGTATTGGCCGTTCTCCAAAATAAAACGGATGCACCCCTCGATCTGAAGGAGCGCGCCATCACTCTCGCGGCAGCTTTACTCAGGCTGTCGGGACAATTTTCATTGGGAACCGAAGATACCGTAGCAAGGGCATTGCTGGAAAGCGGAAAAGCATACCGGAAATTCATGGACATTTGCGAAGCGCAGGGCGGCTTCCGGGAGCCGCGGTTCGCCCGGTTCCGCTTTGATGTACTGTCCGAAAAAAGCGGAACTGTAAAAGCTATCGACAGCAGGAAGCTGGCACGCGTTGCAAAGCTTGCAGGCGCACCCAAAGAACCATGCGCAGGCATGCTTTTTAATGCATCACTCGGAAAGAACATTAAAAAGGGTGATCTGCTTTTCAGCATTTATGCTGAATCAAACGGCGAAATGGAATATGCCAAAGAATATTTAAATAGTTTAAAAGACCTCATTCATATAAGCTGATGAAACCAATTGTTTTTGCACTGCCGGGGAATGAGCTTCTTTCCCGGAAGATCATCGAGGGAACAAATGCAGAGCAAGCCGATTTTGTGCTGCGCTCATTTCCGGATGGTGAAACCTACCTGAGAGTACTGAGCAATATGGAAGGCAAAGAGGTGATCATTGTTTGCACGCTTCATGAACCGGACAATAAATTGCTTCCGCTTCTTTTTCTCTGCAGGTTACTGAGAGAGCAAAAGGCCGGATCCATCTGCCTCGTTGCGCCCTATCTTTCATACATGCGGCAGGATATGAAGTTTAAATCCGGTGAAGCGGTAACATCGGATTATTTTGCAACGCTGCTCTCTTCACTTGCCGACCGCCTGATCACCATCGATCCGCATTTACACCGCAGGGTGTCCATGAAAGAGATCTATACGATCCCATGCGATGTTTTACATGCGGCGGAGCTGATCTCAGGATGGATAAAGAAAAACATTCCGGATGCGCTGATAATAGGCCCTGACGCAGAAAGCGAGCAATGGGTGGCGCAGGTTGCAGCAAATGCAAATGCACCTTTTATTATCCTGGAAAAAACAAGGTCGGGCGACAGCAATGTAAAAGTAACGGTTCCGCAGGTTAAAAACTACAGGAACCATACGCCTGTGCTTGTAGATGATATTATTTCCACCGCAAGAACAATGATTGAAACAATCGGCCACCTTCAGCATGCCGGAATGCGGGCTCCTGTGTGCATTGGCGTACACGCAGTATTTGCGAAGAATGCTTACAAAGACCTGAAAAATTCAGGCCCCGCCAGGGTGATAACATGCAACACCATCAGCCATGAAACAAATGCGATCGATATCAGTGAAATGCTGATCCGGCAGTTACAGAAGGCGATGGAAAAATAATGTCCGGTTGAATATTAACACAAAGCAGCATGACTAAAAAAGCAATAAAAACAATACAGGAACATTCCGAAACACGCATTTTGCTGGATTCTTATGATGATATTTTTTCCGATTTTGATCCCGGGGAATATGCAGAAAGGACTTTGTCCGATGATTTTATTATCCAGCTGAAAAAAATCGCAAGGAATAAAAACGGGGACAAGCCTTTGCTAAAGCTTCTTTTACCAGCCGGCAAACGGAATGAGCAGGAAGAAGAAATAATTGTAAAAAGGCTGCATTCCTATTTTAAAAATGTTCATAAGCAGCTGGAAACAGAAGCCCGCAAGGCAAAAAGAACCGGCTGGATCCTGACATTCATCGGGATCATCGTAATGGTAGTGGCAAGCTATATCTCGTTTATGAAGCCGCAAAAATATTATGTGCATATCCTGCTGGTGCTGTTCGAGCCGGGCGGCTGGTTCTTATTATGGACCGGGCTCGATCATTTGGTGTACTCTTCAAAGGAAGCGAAAAAGGACCGCAGCTTTTACCAGCGAATGATCAGATCAGAGATTATTTTTCTTGCACATTAGGTGAATTGTTCGTGTGCGGGGTGTTTTCCTAGCCGCAGATTCACAGATTTATGCATGCCGCTTGATAAGCTACGCGTAATTGGTACGCAGATCTCAACAGATTTTTTATGATTAAATTATGATGGTCTTCGACGCTTATGATGGATTATGATTGACGTACTGGGTGTTTCTTAGCCGCAGATTCACAGATTAATTGCCTGAAAGCGTGCTGTCAGTTCGAGCGAAGTCGAGAACGTGGGAGGCCTTCTTATTTCGGAATGAGCGCACGCGCAAGCCTCACCGCAACCCATGCCGCAACCGGCGCCACAGCCACATCAATACTATAATGCACATGCTGCAGCATCAGCAGGATGCCCACAAGCAGCGCTGCACATGCGAATGTAATTTTAAGCGCAGGCTTCCTGAATGCGAATGCAAATAAAAAAAGAGTGGCCGTGTGGCCTGAGAAAAATAAGTCTTTCAGGTTCGCCCTTCCCGAATAAAAAGAAAAGCGGAGCAGCACATCTTCAAGCGGAAGGATGCCGGCAGGCGGCTCCAGCGGCAACAGGTAAAGCGTGCAGATCCTGAGCAGGGTAAGGATCGCATACGCAGCAAACAGCTTTACAAGCACTGCCGGATCACGCAAGGCAATGAGCAGCCCGGCAATAGCAAATCCGTAAGTAAGAATAAAAGTGACGAGGGAAAGATCGCGGGCTGCAACTAAATTCAGCACCGGATCATTGAAATGATAACCGCTGCGTGCTTCGTTATAGGTAAGAAAATGCAGGAACGCGAACAGGATCAGCGCGAGTGATGCTATTGTAATAATAAATGCATTCGTGTTCTTCCGTTCCGAAAAATAAGAGCGCCACGAAGAGTTCATATTTTTAATTATCAGTTTATCACTTCTCGATACTCTCCCTTCGGTCGAACTCGAAGTGACATCAGAGGCTCATCATATCTTTCAGCTTGGCAGCCTGCCTGCGCGAGATCTCCACCTGCTCGCCTCCGCGAAGCTTCACCATGAGCCCGCCGTTGAACCAGTTCTCAATGCTTTCTACCCATTTCAGGTTGATGATATGCTTCCTGCTGGCGCGAAAAAATGTACGGTTGTTCAGCCGCTCATCGAGGTTATTGAGCGAGCGCAGGATCAGCGGGCGGTTCTTTTCAAAATGCACACGCACATAATTCCCCTCGCTTTCAAACAAGCGGATATCCGACAATTTCACGAACCAGCATTTTTCGCCATCCTTCACAAACACCTGGTCGTTATCGTTCAGCGGCTGCGTTTGCTCTTTCTGCTCCTGCGGCGCCGATGAATCCCTGTTCAATATTTTCTTTACCGTTTCCGCAAGGCGGTTGGGCTGCACCGGCTTTAACAAATAATCCAGCGCATTCACTTCAAAGGCGCGGATCGCATATTCGTCATACGCCGTTACAAACACAACCTCGGGCAACCCGCTGATCTCCTCCAGCAATTCAAAGCCGTTCTTGCCGGGCATCTGGATGTCGAGAAAAATAACATCCGGCTTGAGGTTCTTAATGCTTTCAATAGCGGCTTCCGCATTGTTTGCTTCGCCAACCACCTGGATCTCCGGGTAGGATGCCAGCAGGCTTTTCAGTTCCTGGCGGGCAAGGCGCTCATCGTCTATCAATAGTGCTTTCATGTGTATGTATTTTATTCGATCGTATTTTTCGGGATCACCAGCTCGGTGAGCACCGTTGTATCATTTTCATTGCTGATCTTCAGTGATGCCGCTTTTCCGTACAGCAGCTGCAGGCGCTGCAATGTATTTTTTATGCCGAAGCCGCTGTCGGTTTCCTTCGCTGCGCTGATCTGTCCGCTGTTCCTGATAAATATCGCGAGCTGTTCGTTCTGCACTTCCGTTCTTATTTCCAGCACCCCGCCCGCGGTAAGCTTCGAGATGCCGTGCTTGATGCCGTTTTCCACCAGCGTCTGGATCATCAACGGCGGCACCTGGAAAGCCTTGCTTTCGGGATGCAGCTGCACCGTTGATTTCAGTCGCTCTTCATAGCGGATCGACTCGAGCGCAAGATAATCGTTCACGATCCGCATCTCCTCCTCGAAAGGGATCACCTTGTTCTTTCCCATCTGCAGCGTGTTGCGCAGGATGTTCGAGAGCTGCGTAATGGCATCCTTCGACTTTCCCGGATTTTCATCCACCAATGCGCGGATGCTGTTCATCGCGTTGAACATAAAATGCGGGTTCAGCTGCGATTTCAGCTTGTTCAACTCGATCTCGTTGATGGATGCCGCCCACTTTAAATTCTCGATCTCCGCCTTCTTATAGTTTTCAAGGAAATGAAATGAGAAATAGAACAATGACCAGAAGAAGAATACAAAGGCAAGGTTCAGGATATTGCCCGCAATGGTCACAAAGTTCTCGTGCTTGGCCCCTGCAATATCAATGCTCAGCTCGATGCCGTACTGCGCATAATCCATGATGGTTGCAAACACCACGGTGGCAACGATCACGCGGGGTATGAGGTAAAGCATCCGGAGCTTCAGCCAGCCGAGGTGCACGATCACATTCCTGTACACATGCGATACCGCGATCCCGAACAGCAGCATCAGGCACTGGCTGATGGCCACATTTGTATTGAATGCATTCTGCAGCTGAAAGAAGAGGCTGTTGAAGAGCACGTAAAATAACCAGCCGCTGACCTGGCAGATCCAATACAGATTTTTTTTGCTCATTGCAAAAAGCGTTTGTTAATGTTTTCCGATCCAGGCCGCACGCACCTGCAGCTGCTTTGTTGTAGGATCCGGCAGCAGCGCAAGGTTCGATTTGCGTGAAGGAAGCACCGCGAACACCTTAGAGTGCAGCTTCACTTTCTTTGCTTTCCCCTTTTCTGTTTTTTTCCGCAGCACCACTACTTTCAGCACATCTCCCTCCTTCACGTTTGTCATATAATCGGAGATCAGCACCTGTGCATTTTCAAGCGTCAGCTTTTTTCCGTTGAACTTTACGATCTCATCGTATTCCTGGTAACCCATCGCCTTTCCGAAATCATCCATTTTAGGGGTGTTTACAATGATCAGCCTGTTGGTTGCAGCATTCAGCCCGATGGAAATGCCGCCGAGGGTGATCTCTTTTTTTGTTGGCTGCGCGCCAAAGCCGATGCCGGCAAGCGCCAGTGTTTCCTCAATTGGCAGCGGCTCCGAGCCGGCCACGTGACGCTTCAAAAAATCGCCGATCTCGGGGTAGGTCAGCTTCACGATCTGCGCGAACAATTCCTCATCCCTGAATGAGCGCTCTTTTCCATACGTTTTGGAAAGGTCTTTCATTAATTCCTGCAGGCCGTATTTTCCATCCGACAATGACCTTAATTTCAAATCGAGGCATAAGCCGATGAGCGCGCCTTTCTGGTATACGTTATTATATTGATCGCGGTATTTGGTAAGGCATTCCCTGCTCATTACCGTAAAAGGCAGTGAATCGTTGTAAGCGGCCGCCCCCGACATTTTATCCTCGATCACACGCAGGTACTCGTCAACGCTCATCTTTCCATACTTCACCTGCACAAGCCCGGCCGCATATTCGGTGGTGCCTTCGTACAGCCAGAGGTGCTCCGACATCTGCGGATTGCTGTAATCGAAATTCCCGATCTGCTCCGCATGAATGCTCAGCGGCGTTACAATGTGAAAGAACTCATGCGCAGAAACATTGGTGATGGTTTGCGCAAGCTGCTCGCCTGTCATTTCCGGGAGAAAATACATCGATGAATAAGAATGCTCCAGCGCGCCGCTTGCTCCCGACCCGCTTTCCCCGCCGGTGAGGTAAATGAGATAAGCATATTTTTTTATCGGCAGCGAACCGCCGAGGTATTCCTGCTGCGCAGCAAGGATCTCGCTGATCTTGCCGGCAATGAATTTAGAGGTGGTTACTTTATTCGGTGAGTACAGGGAAATGATGATCTGCGCGCCGCCAACATTCAGCACCGTTGTATCCGGCACATTGTACATCATCGGCGCATCCTGCAAACGGTAATAATCGGGCACCGAATACGTATCGGTGTTTCCGTTATAGCTTACATCCGTGAGGCTGCAGCTGCCGTAAAAAGAGGCCGGATGAGTAATGCTGATCGTGTAAGGGTTACGGAGCATATCATCGAAATAGCCAAAGAGGCAATGCGTGTTCAGCATAAAATTCTTCCCTGCCTCGAAATTGCTGCCCCCCGGCTCAAACACAAACTTTTCCTTGATATTGGTATCCCAGGTATCTTCCACCTTATACGTGATCTTCGCAAGCTTTTTAGCATCGGAGATCTTCCAGCTGTTCTTGTCGGTTTGCTCCACTTTCAGCTCTTTGCCTTCCGCATCAAGGGCTTTGAACTCCGACACAAAGCGCCCGAAATCATAGATCTCGTAAGTGCCGGGCACCATTTTAGGAAGATGATACGTGATCTCGTTAACGCTGAGCTCCGGGCTTTGCAGCTCGATGAGCAGCTTGTCGTCGGTACAGTTCTCAAGGTTGACCGAAAAGCGGTAGTTATTGCCTGCAAGGCTGCCGGCCGCCATTACAATGGAAAAGATGAAATATAAAAGGAAATGTTTCATAAAGGAGATGATAAGCGAATGTAAAAATAAATAAGGGAATGGCTGCTACGGTACCATTCCCTTTTTGAAAAGAACCTTATGACACGTCTAACGGTGTTCCTAAGAATAATTTCATGACAAACTTACAACATGCACATACTGCTTATTCAAACAATTACATGAATGGTAAATTTTTACTGTTAGCGGAAAAAATTATGCTTCCGTGACCGTGATCTTCTTGATCACATCTCCCTGGCGGATGGTATCGATCACCTCGAGGCCCTCTACCACTTTGCCAAAGCAGGTATGCTTGCGGTCGAGATGCGCTGTCTGCGCCCTGCTCATCACGATAAAGAACTGGGATCCGCCCGTATCGCGGCCTGCATGCGCCATTGAAAGCACACCTTTATCGTGGAACTGGTTATCGCCGGTCAATTCGCATTTAATGGTGTAACCCGGCCCGCCGGCGCCTGTGCCCTTCGGACATCCACCCTGGAGTACAAATCCCGGGATCACACGGTGAAATGTAAGGCCGTCGTAAAAGCCTTTTTTAGCAAGGTCTGTAAAATTTTTCACTGTTCCGGGAGCATCCTTTTCGAAGAACTCCACTTTCATTGTTCCTTTTTCTGTAACGATTTCTGCTTTCATGACGTATTTATTAATTGAATGACAAATATAAGTAACTACTAAATACGAATTTGTACGAATTTACGAATTACGAATCTGGAAGCATTTACATGCAGTCATTGCGAGGCGGCACGACGAAGCAATCTTACCGCTACTAAATACGAATCTTGTACGAATTTTACGAATTACTAGTTTGAACTAATTTACAAAACAGTGCACTATCAATTCCCCTCTTGAGAGGGGTTAGGGGTGTGTTTTTCCACAAAGTTGTACGAATTTACGAATACGAATCTACGAAGCGTTTACGCGCTGTTGTTTCGAAAACGCCTTTGTGTATATTTTTTAATTTTTTTTTCAATCACTCAAAAGCATTGATTCTACAACACATTCGCGGCAATGCAAAGCCATGTAAAGAGCATTAACATTAATTAACACTTGCTTTTTTCAAAAAAATATACATCTTTGCATATCCGAAAAAAAATATGGACCCCGATAGTTATAAATTTTGTTGTTTAATACATGAAAAAGATCTTCTTTTCAATACTCCTTTTTTCATCGCTGCAGCCGGCATGTGCCATTGCGGATAACAACATAACGGACCTTCCTGAGGATAGCCTTACCACCCCGATAGATACAGTACCCTTTACGCTTGACGAAGAAGAAATGATGGATTATAATGATTCACTCGTTTCATTTCCGGCGTATGACCTTTACTGCGGATGGGATACCGTGAACATTCACTCCATTAAGTTCAATGTGGCATCCCTGAAGGATACTACAAAGAACATTGTTCTGTTCGACGAGAAAAGCTGCGGATATGTTCATCCTTTCGAAGGAAAGATCACCTCTACATTCGGGCCGCGTAAAAAGCGCTACCATTATGGCGTTGACATCGACCTGGAAACCGGCGACTGTGTTGCCGCCGCATTCGACGGAAAAGTACGCATCGCGAAGAAAAGCAAATCATACGGGAATGTAATTGTGATCCGTCACGCCAACGGGCTCGAAACATATTATGCACACCTTTCCAAGATCAACGTGGAGATAGGGCAGGAAGTATTTGCAGGGCAGGTGATCGGACTCGGCGGAAATACAGGCCGTTCAAGGGGAAGCCATCTTCATTTCGAGGTGCGCTACATGGGCCAGCCGCTTAATCCTTCACAGCTGATCTCTTTTGAGCAGCATAAATTATTATCCGACACGCTCACGCTTTCCAGCAAAACATTCAATTACCTTTCTGAAGCAAAGAAAGCTGCTGCAAAAAGCTATTCCGCAAAAGGCGGTAAAGGCAGGATCCATGTTGTGAAAAAAGGCGATACGCTTTCTGCTATCGCGAAGAGATACGGCACCACCACAAAAGCGCTTTGCCAGAAGAATGGCCTGAAAGCTACTGCAAAGCTTCGCCTGGGCCAGAAGATCAAAACCTAAAATCCGGATTCCTTCCAGATAAAATTCCTTGTCAGCCTGTTGTAATACGCGAATTTCGAATTCTTTTCGAGCTTCAGCACCGCGCCCCTTTCCTGGCTCGCTTCATCCAGCTCGCAGGGGATCACAAATGCGCCTGAGAGATCGATGAAACCCGTTTTATCATCCAGCTTCACCTCGCATAATCCGTCCCGGAATTCGCCCACCTCATCAAACATATACTCAACGATCATTTTACCATTGCGATTGATAAAGCCGATCTCGTCGTTCTTGGAAACTGCCGCAACGCACTCTTTAAAGTCGGTAGCTTTCTGATACGCAAAAGGGATCTGCAGCTTCATCTTTTTATCGATGTAGCCCCATTTATCCTTTTTCATAACCGCAGCCAAACCTTCGCTGAATGGCGAAATGCGGTCGTAGTCCTTAGCGGTGACATACTTTCCCGACTTGTCGATCAATCCCTGCTTTTTATTTTTTTCCGCTACAGCGATGCCATCCCGGAATGAAAAGGAAAGAAGCGATGCTTCATTAAAATCATAGTCGAGCGGAATGAACACAGCGCCATTCCGGTCGGCAAAGCCATACTTCCCCTCCTTCACCACAATGATCGCATCCTCGGAGAAATCGCCCAGCAGGTCGTACTCGCAGGGGATCACGATCTCTCCTTTTGTATTGATGATGCCGAATTTTTTCAGGGATTTCACCTTTGCAAGCCCGTTCTTAAAATTATCCACCCAGTCGTACCTGCAGGGGATCACGATCTTTCCATTTTTATCCGTAAAGCCGCTTTGTCCGCCGAACTCTACCGCTGCAAGGCCCTCTTTAAAATCAGCCGCTTTGGTATAAGCCACGGGGATCACAAGATTGCCCGACTCATCCACATAGCCGTATTTACCATCTTTTTCAACAGCCGCAAGCCCTTCGGAAAATTCCGCGATCTCCTCATATTCGTAACCTGCTACCAGCTTGCCAGTTTTATTGATGATCCCATATTTTCCGTTTTGCTTTACAATGGAAAAGCCGTTGTGGAATGATTCAACTTCCTCATACATAAACGGCACCACGAGCGTTCCCGCTTTGTTGATGAAGCCCGCCTTTCCGTTCAGCCCGCACTCCGCCAGGCCTTCCGAATACTCGTCCACCCATTCGTAAATGCAGGAAATGCTCACATGCCCGAGGCTATCGATAAAGCCCCATTTGCCATTCTCCCTCACCGGGAGCAATTGCTTCTGCGAAAGCTCTATGTCCTGGATCACCGCATCCATAAAGGGATAATCGGGGTATTCCTTTTTGAAGCGGAGAATGGATGCCGTGCTGTAATCGGCAGTATACATGGTGTATACACTGTGCCAGGCGGTTTCAACATTGTGGTTGGATGGGTATTTTTTAATGAAACTGTAATACTCTTCAATTGTTCCATGCAGTGTCGACAATGAATAGATCGCATTTTCAGCCTCGCTGATGAACGGGCTGTTGGGCTGCTCCGAGATGAATTTCTCAAACTCCTGGATGGTGTTGTTCTTTGTTGATGACAGGAAAAGGGCGGAGGAATACAGCTCCTTCGCTTCATTCAGCTCTTTAGAGAAGGGATATTTTTCAATGAACTGGGCGTATGCGGTATAGGTGCCCTCTTTCCGGGCCGCTTCAAATGCCATTGCATTGCGCATGTCGATCGCGTCGAAGCACTGAGGCGCCGTGGGATATGATTCAATGAACTTATCCAGCGCGCCGATCGTGCCTTTGGAACGGTATGCTTCAAAGGCTTTCAGGTGGATCAGCTGCTTTAATGAATCGATCGTAAGCGGGGAAATATCGTATTTCAGCAGCAGGGGCATCGACTTTACCGGGAGGCGGCTAAAGGCCTGTTCCGATAAAACAATGTATTTGTAAGCGCTGTCGATGTTGGCAAAAGGATTGTCGTTTCTGGAATAGATCACGCTTAAGCCATAGGCCGCAGGTGAAGGCTGCTTTTTCAGCGAACGCTCGAACAGGCGCTTCGCTTCAAAATAATTGTAGATTTTCAAGGCTTGGTATGCTTTGTCGATCTTATTCGCTTTGAGCGCGACACAGGAGCAAACCAAAAGTGCGCTTAACAGCGTTCGTAACACATTCATAATTGCCTTTAAAATTTCAGTAAAATTAACAATAACAGTTAATTTGTTCATTTATTTTTAAAACGGAGTGTTTTAAAAACTGTACTTTCACATGCTTAAAATAAAGATGCCATGCTTTCGAGAGGACAAATCATTTTCGCTATCGTGTTTTTTGTAGCCTTTGTGATCGCGATCACCTGGGCATACACGAAAGATAAGCAGGGAAACCGGGCTTTTTTCAAAGGAAGCTATAAAGTACTCCTGTTCATTCTACTGGTGTTCTTCCTGCTGTTCGGGATCGTTAAAATGAAGCATTTCATGTTTTAGGCCTCCGAAACCTTAGCTTGGGCTAAAAAAGAATTGCAGGCCTCAATCTAATTATCTAATTTTGAGCCACATAGAACCGAGCAACTCTCTTTGAGAAATAAAAAACACCGATAAATTTGCATTTATCAACGATTAATTTTATATATTTGTAGACGAAAATTCAGTTTTAAAACCGATAATGAAAAAACTACTCACATCATTAGCAGTTATTACCGCAGCCACAGCCTCTTTTGCAGGAGTTATTGTTGTGGAAGGCAAATACCAGGACAAAAACCTGTACGTTCAGAACGGCTATGCCGGCAATGGCGTTGGTTTCTGTACCTACGAAGTCACCATCAACGGCAAAACAACCACGGATGAAGTGAATTCAAGCGCATTCGAAATTGATTTTGCAGCTTACCAGATCCAGCCGGGAACTCCTGTTGTTGTTGAGATCCGCCATAAGGACGATTGCAGCCCGAAAGTGCTGAACCCTGAAGCATTAAAGCCGAAGGCAACGTTTGAAGTGGTGGACATCGCCATTGACAAGAATGGCCTTCTTTCCTGGAGCACCAAGAATGAAATGGGCTCTATCCCTTATGTGATCGAGCAATTCCGCTGGAACAAATGGATCCCTGTGGGTGAAGTTCAGGGCGGCGGCAAAATGGATAAGAACAGTTACACCTTCCAGACAACAGCCCATTCAGGAGAAAATAAATTCCGCGTGAAGCAGGTTGGCTTTGGCGGCATCGCTAAAAAATCGGACGAAGTTAAGTTTGTATCCACCATCGGGCAACCGACCTACACCATCTCCAGGGACAAATCCGATATCCAGTTCTCGGGCGAAACACTTTACGAAGTGTACGATGCCTATGGAAATGTTGTTAAGCGCGGCTTCGGCAACGACCTCAATATTACCACGCTGAGCAAAGGAAATTATTATCTCTGCTATGACAATATCATGGCCGACTTCGCTAAGAAATAAGCTTCGCCTCCTCCACAACGGCATTCAGCTCGCTGATGATCATTGCTGTTGCACCCCATACAGTTAAACCCTCTACCTCATAGTAGGGGGTTTTTAATTTTAAGCCGCCGCTGTACGCGATCGTTTTTGTTCCCCTGATCGACATGTCATTCAGCAAATCGAGGTCAATGGTAATTACTTTATTCACTTCGCGCGGATTGGGAATAAATTCAGGAACCCGCTTCATATAGCCTACATAAGGACTTACAAGAAAGTTGCTGGGGTTGATATACAGATCTGTCAAACGGCCGATCACGGTCACCTCATCGCTCATCACTCCTATCTCCTCAAAGGTTTCCCGCAAAGCGGTATTGACGAGGTCCACGTCCTCCGGCTCGAACTTGCCGCCGGGAAAAGCCATCTGCCCGCTGTGCACACCATCATATACCGGACGTTCGATAAGTACCGTCCTTACAGTATTCTCATGAGGGAACAGGAGGATCAGCACCGCGCTTTTCCTGGGCTCCAGCGTTTGCATCGGCAGGTCACGCATGCGTTCCCTGTGCAGCGGCGCCATCAGGAATTGCCTGTCTTCACCGGGAAGGGTTTGCTGCAGGCGTTTCCTGAGCTGCTCTATAAACTGGTCGAAGCTAAACACAAAATTCATCTTTTAAATTCCTGCAAATATCTTAATTAATCGGTAATTCGCCTTCCGGCGAAACTTTGAAACGCAGTTGCCCGTAGTAAGACAAGAACCCTAAAAACTCACATCCCCATGAAACCAGAACAACTACAAGAAATGGTTCAGTGGCTGAATCAGCAGATAGCACACATCAATCATGCGATCAACGAAGCCCACAATGAGAGTAATTACGGCAGGGAGTCTCAATACGAAGGAATGCGGGATGCTTTTATGAGATGCCTGAACAAGCTGAATACTTCTGCCGAATGAAGTACGCTAACGCATCACACTGATCTGTTGTCCGACCTTTAACCTTACCCTGCCACCCGTAAAGCCGTTGATCTGCTTGATGGTGGCGGTGGTTGTGCCAAAGCGCTTGGCTATTTCAAAAATCGTGTCGCCCTTCTCTATTGTATAATACCGTGCATCTTTCGGGTATGCAGCCAGCCCCCATTTGCTTTTCCGGATCACCAGCTCATTGCAGAGCAGCTTCTGGTCGGGAAATGAGATCAGGTATTTGGGATTGATGGGCACTCCTTTAAAACGCACCTCGAAATGCAGATGGCTCCCCGTAGAATGCCCTGTGCTGCCTCCAAGCCCGATCACTTGTCCCGCAACCACTACCTGCCCCGGCTTTACCTTTATTTTTGAGAGGTGTGCATACACGGTTTCAAGCCCGTTGTAATGCCGGATGATCACCACATTGCCGAAGCCTCCCCCATTCTTCGCGATCCTTACCATCCCGTCGAAAGCTGCCGATACCTTATCCCCTTTGTTCAGGTCGATGTCGATGCCGTTGTGCTGGGTGCTGTCGCGCCAGCCGAAATTAGAGGTCACCGGGCCGTTGAAGGGATGAAAATATTCTCCCCGCTCCCCGCCGTTCAGCGTAAGGCAAACCGAAGTATCTCCCTTGAATTTAAGCATGTCCTTTTCAGGAAAAAGGTTATTGATCTCCCAGCTTACGTACAGGTCGGAAGCCGGAACAGTGCCGGCAGCATGTATCGCAGCGCCGTTATCGGTGTCCCTGAACTTTGCCGAAGCGATCTCGATCTCTTTTGCAAGGTCGGTAGGAATGGTATCCATCTCCATAAGAAAATCGATGAGGGCATTGAGCTGCTCGCGGCTCATGCTCTGCACAAGGCTTTTCGGCAATGCGCTTTCGCGAACGGCAACCGTGTCCCCGGGCAGGGCCACAACTGTTCTTGCCTGCATCCGCGGGGACGCAAAGCACAGCAGGAGCAAAAAGAAGGCCGCACCTGCCTTTAAAAAAGCATGTTGTTTATTACCGTTCATTAAAAACCTTGATTTTTCAGGAACGCTAATTTATCAAATAAATGGTGGAAAAACAAACGGACACTGCGTTTTATCGCAATGTCCGTTAAATTATTTTCGAAAGGATCTATCAGGAGTTTGTGCGTCCCGGATAAACTTTTAGCGCTTCTTCGAGACATGCCATGGCGTTTTTCAGGGCATCCCTGTTCAGCACATAGGCCAGGCGTACTTCGTTGATCCCCGACCCCGGCGTTGAATAAAAGCCTGTAGCAGGCGCCAGCATTACCGTTTCACCATTGTGCTCAAATGATTCGAGCAGCCACTGGCAGAACTTATCGGCATTATCGATCGGCAGGCGCGCGATGCAATAGAAAGCACCGCTGGGCTTCGGACAGAACACGCCGTTCATTTTATTCAGCGCGTCGATCAGGAAATCCCTTCTTGCCACATATTCCTTCTGCACCTGTTCAAAATATTCTTTCGGCGTATCGAGCGCAGCCTCCGCACCTATTTGCCCGAAGGTTGGCGGACTTAGCCGCGCCTGCGCAAACTTCATTGCTGCAGCCATTACTTCCTTGTTGCGGGAGATCATCGCGCCGATACGCGCTCCGCAGGCACTGTAGCGCTTGGAGATGGAATCCAGCAGCACCGTATTGTTCTCGATGCCTTCGAGGTGCATTACGGAAACATATTCTTTTCCGTCGTAACAGAATTCGCGGTAAACTTCATCACTCAATAAAAAGAGGTCGTATTTCAATACCAGCTCCTTCAGCAATTCGAGCTCCCCGCGTGAATACAAATAACCGGTAGGGTTACCGGGGTTACAGATCATGATCCCTTTTGTTTTCGGGGTGATCAGCTTTTCAAATTCTGAAATGGGAGGCAATGCAAAGCCTGTTTCAATGTATGATTTTACGGGCTTCACCACCACATCGGCAGCGCAGGAAAAGCCATTGTAATTTGCGTAAAAGGGCTCGGGGATAATGATCTCGTCGCCGGGATTGAAGCAGGTCATCATCGCGATCTCGATCGCTTCCGAACCGCCGGTGGTGATAATTATATCATCAAGGGTGATGTTGATATTAAAGGAGCCGTAATAATCAGCCAGCTTCCTGCGGTACGATTCAATGCCTGCGGAATGCGAATATTCCAGGATCTTGATGTCCGTATTTTTCACGGCATTCATCATCACTTCCGGGGTTTCAATATCGGGTTGCCCGATGTTGAGGTGATATATTTTTCTTCCCTTCTTTTTTGCAGCTTCGGCAAATGGAACCAGCTTACGGATGGGTGATGCAGGCATGTGTTCGCCCTTGGAGGATACTTTTGGCATTGATGTTTTTTTTGTGTGGCTGCAAAGATAGAAAAAGTTTACCATGGAGTAACGGGAAACATGGGTATAGTAAGCCAGCCCCCGGAGGGGCGACCTGTTTATTGACAAGGATACATGACTGTGAATCAAGCTCCGTAGGAGCGGCCTGTTAAATTAACACGTGGCATCAGGCTCTGGTTAAAACATTATCTTGGAACAGCAGGCGCAACGATCACCGAATCGATCTGAACCGGCGGCAAAACCTTTCCTTTCACCCTGATCACAATGCTCGGCTCGCTTGCATTTGAACTAATGGTGAGCGTCTTCTCAAACACACCCACACGCCCTGTATCGTAACGCACTTTGATCACACCTGTGCCTCCCGGCCTGATCGGTTCCTTCGGATAGTTAGGCACAATGCAGCCACAGCTTCCCTGCACATTGCTGATGATCAGCGGCTCCTTGCCGGTATTGCTGAACTTGAACTCGCAGATGCCGTTGCCCTGATACGGAACCGTGCCGTAATCATACACGCGCGACTGGAACGTCATTACGGGAGCGTTAGGATTAACAGGAATAGTTTGTGCCCGGGCGCTGCCTGTAAAAAGGCAAAGCAATCCCATGGCAATAAATATTGCTTTTTTCATTAGGTTCGGATTTAAGAGTGAAAGGGACATAAAAAGCCCCTTCGTAATTATTCAATCAGCGAAGGGGCTTTTAAAGATACTTGTACTGGCAAACAAATTAGTGCTTTTCTGCAGGAGGAGTTGTTCCGTCAGCAGGAGCAGCAGGAGTTGGATCCGGCTTAACAACGCCTTTGATCTTGATCACTTTTGAAGGGGTATCGGCATTGGAAGTGATGGTGATCGTTTTTTCAAACGCTCCAACACGGTCAGTTGCATAGTGTACTTTAATTACGCCTGTTGCACCTGGCTTGATCGGCTCTTTAGGAGCTGTAGGAACTGTACATCCGCAAGAACCTACGGTGCTTGAAATGATCAATGGCTCCTTACCAACGTTCGTAAATTTGAATTCGCGGTTTCCATCTGCATTGTGCTCAATAGTTCCGTAATCAATTACTTCCGTTTCGAATTTGAACTTAGGGGCATTTGGATTTACCGGGTTTGGAGTTGCAGTTTCCTGTGCATTCGCACCGATCGCAACACAAACAAATAATCCGATTGATAAGATTGCTTTTTTCATTTGGTTTAGATTTGGGTTTAGTTGATATATTTAGTTGATTGAATTAATGTTTTTCAAACGGAGTTGCACCGTCATCTTTTTTTCCGTTTGCCGGAAAAGCTTCTTCAGTTGGTGCAGGATCCACATGGCCTTTGATGGTTAAGATCTTGTCCCCGCTTTTGGCATTTGAATGAATGGTCACCGTTTTGGTAAAGTTACCCGCACGCTTCGTATCGTAAGTTACCTTGATCACCTGGGTTTCGCCCGGCTTGATCGGGATGTTCTTCGGATAAGTAGGAACGGTACATCCGCAGGAGCCTTTTGCCTCGCTGATGATGAGCGGCTCTTTGCCGGTGTTTTTGAATTTGAATTCGTAGGTGCCGTTGCCTGCATACTCGATGGCGCCGAAATCGTGCACATCAGTTTCAAAGGTCATTTCCGCCTGGCTCACAGGAGCTGTGGTAGCTGCTGCAGGAGCGGTGGTGGTGGTTTGGGCATTTGCAAAAAATGCCGCCGTTAAAATGCCGAATGTGAGTACTACTTTTTTCATGTCTGGAATTTAATCTGTTAGGGTTAAATTTTCCCGGCTCGAAATCAGCCAAAACCGTGCCATATTCGGAAAACCGGGATTTAAGTCTTTGTTCGTATTTTATTTTTGAGATCCTTTATAAATTCCGGAGGGGTGAACCTCCATAATCGCAGGCTTTTTAGCCCATTAATTGCGAAAAAATATGTAGGTTTGTGCCTCCGAAAAAGAAAACGAAGTAAGTAAATTATTATGGAAATTCCTAAAACCTACGATCCGAAAATTACCGAGGACAAATGGTACAGCTACTGGCTACAGCATAAATTCTTTAAATCGGTTCCTGACGAGCGCGAACCCTATACAATTGTGATCCCCCCGCCCAATGTTACCGGCGTGCTTCACATGGGCCACATGCTCAACAATACCATCCAGGACGTGCTGATCCGCCGCGCAAGGATGCAGGGCAAGAACGCCTGCTGGGTCCCCGGAACCGACCATGCCTCCATTGCTACGGAAGCCAAGGTTGTAGCCCTTCTGAAGGAAAAAGGAATCAATAAAACCGACCTTTCCCGCGAGGACTTTTTAAAGCATGCCTGGGAATGGAAGGAAAAATACGGCGGCATCATCCTGAAGCAGCTGGAAAAGCTGGGCGCTTCCTGCGACTGGGACCGCACGCGCTTTACCATGGAGGATGACCTGAGCGAAGCGGTGATCAATGTATTTATCGATCTCTATAAAAAAGGACAGATCTACCGCGGAGTGCGCATGGTGAACTGGGATCCGCAGGGATTGACAGCCGTTTCGGATGAAGAGGTGCATCACAAGGAAGTGAATTCCAAATTATACTATGTAAAATATAAGATCGAGGACCTCAGCCTGGCCCTCTCCAAAGGAGAGGGAGAAGAATGGATAACAATTGCAACCACGCGCCCGGAGACAATCCTTGGCGATACTGCAGTGTGCGTACATCCTGACGACGAGCGATACAAGCACCTGCATGGCAGGCGCTGCATCATCCCGATGGTGAACCGCAGCGTGCCGATTATCACAGACGATTACATCACGATGGAATTCGGTACAGGCGCGCTTAAAGTGACGCCGGCACATGATATTAATGACTACAACCTTGGCGTAAAGCACAAGCTGGAAGTGATCGACACGATAGCTGCGGATGGAAAGATGAGCGAAGCAGCCAAATTTTATGTGGGCGAAGACCGCTTCACCGTAAGGAAAAAGATCGCGAAGGACCTTGAAGAGCTGGGGCACATTGTGAAGGTAGAGGACATCAAAAATAAAGTCGGCTACAGCGAGCGTACCAACGCGGTGATCGAGCCGAAGCTCTCCATGCAGTGGTTTTTGAAAATGGATAAAATTTCTAAGCCCGCCCTGGAAAATGTACTGAACGGAGAAGTGAAGCTGATCCCGGAAAAGTATGTGAATACCTACAAGCACTGGATGGAAAATGTACACGATTGGTGCATCAGCCGCCAGCTCTGGTGGGGACAACGGATCCCGGCATGGTACGATAACAAAGGGAATACCGTTGTTTGCAAAACGAAAGAGGAAGCCATACAAAAGTTAAAAGGGATAAATTCAGAAGTCAAAAGTGAAGATATACGCCAGGACGAAGATGTGCTCGACACATGGTTCTCTTCCTGGCTGTGGCCGATCAGCGTATTCGACGGATTTAAGAACCCCGAAGGAAAAGACATCAATTATTATTACCCGACGAATGATCTCGTAACCGGGCCGGATATTTTATTTTTCTGGATCGCGCGGATGATCATTGCAGGCTATGAATACAAAGGCCAGAAGCCATTTTCGAATGTATATTTAACGGGGATCGTTCGCGATAAGCTGGGCCGTAAAATGAGCAAGCAGCTGGGTAATTCACCCGACCCGATCGAATTGATCGAGAAGTACGGCGCTGACGGCGTACGCGTGGGAATGCTGCTTTGCGCCCCTGCGGGAAATGACCTTTTATTTGACGAAAGCTATACGGAACAGGGAAGGAATTTTTCGAACAAGATCTGGAATGCATTCCGCCTGATCAATGGCTGGGAAACCGCCTATACAAAGCAAACACAGGCAAATACCATCGCCATCCGCTGGTTTGAAGCGAAGTTCAATGAGCAGCTGGAGATCATCAACGACCTCTATTCCAAATACAGGATGAGCGAAGCACTGATGGCCACTTACAAGCTGGTTTGGGACGATTTCTGCGCCTGGTACCTCGAGATGATCAAGCCTGAATTTGTGGACGGGAAATCGCTGCCGATCGATAATGAGACGTACGATGCAACAATTGTTTTCTTTGAGAAGATCCTGAAAGTGCTGCATCCCTTCATGCCGTTCATTACGGAAGAGCTCTGGCACCTGATCAGGGAACGCGCAGAAAAGGATTGCATCATTGTAGCTGAATGGCCGAAGCCAAGCGGTGAAACGGATGAGATCACCAGGCATTTCGACGTGGTGATGGAAGTAATAACGAACATCCGGAACCTCCGCAAGCAGAAGAACATTCCGCAGAAAGAGCAGTTGCAGGTATTCGAAAAAGTGAACCAGGGAGAGGTAATTAAAACATACGACGAGATCATCATCAAGCTCTGCAACCTCAGCAGCTTTGAGTATGTAACGGCAAATGTGGACAATGCATTTTCCTTTGTGCTGAAGCATGCCGAATTCTTTGTGCCGCTTTCGCAGAACATGGATGTGGCAGCCGAAAAAGAAAGGCTTGCAAAAGACCTTGAATACAATAAAGGCTTCCTTAAATCCGTTGAAATAAAGCTGTCCAACGAGAAATTTGTTGCGAATGCAAAGCCTGAATTAATTGAGAATGAACGTAAAAAACAGTCGGATGCAATGGCGAAGATCAAGGCGATCGAAGAGCAGCTGGCAGGATTAAAATAAACACCTCACCCCAACCCCTCTCCAAAGGAGAGGGACTAAAAATGTAAAAATCATGAACAGAAGAGAACTAAAAAGAAACATCAATGGCCTGCTGGGCGATGTAATCGAAGAATGTTATGAATCACTGCTGAACAACGAAGGCAAGAACGAAGAAGCTGTGGAAGCGATCGTTGACGAAGCTGTTGACGCAGCGGACGACCTGATCGCAAGGGCAAATGCCGCTAAAAAATTAAAGCCGAAAGAAATGAAAAAACACTTTTCCGACATTAAGGAAGAGCTCGGTGATAAAGTGATCGGCTTCATTGAAAAGCTGAATACATTGTAAAATAAAAGGCTGTCGGAACGATGGCCTTTTTTCTTTGCTACAGATCTACAGATGTGAACTGATTAAACTTAACAGTAGCCGAACACTTTATAAGTAAGATATCCCACCATTTCATGGATGATGATATCCCAATCGTTCATAGCGGAAACATTCGGAATGAATAAATAATCGAACTCGAATTTACGCGGGCCTGAATAGCGGTCGGTGCTGTACGGATCCACGCTCATGCCCGCTTTCCTGAAGCAGCCAAGGCTCCTGCGCATGTGAAAAGCGGATGTGATCAGCAGCATATCGCCGCTTATTTTCTGATCATCCAGCATTTTTTTTGTGAACGTTGCATTCTCCCTCGTGTTCTGCGATTCGGATTCAATGAGCAGATCCTCTTTTGGAACTCCCATGTACAAAAGATAGCGGCTGATGTAACTCCCTTCCTTCATTTCGGGGTGAAGGATGCGGCCGGAGCCGCCTGTAAAAATGATCTTTTTTATAATACCCCGCCTGTACAGCTCCACTGCCTGCACCAGCCTGTCGATCCCGCGGTAAAACTGCGCCCGCTCCATTGCAGGATCGTACACGCTCATTCCGCCGAGCACTACGCCGTACTCATACTTTTTCACATCTTTATACGGCGTTGCCGGGATCTCCCATACCCGTGTTACCTCATCAAAAATAAAGGAATTAGAAAAGACCAGGGCCAGTATCAGCACAATCCGCAACAGCTTCTTTTTCCGCTTCTCGTCCTTTGCAAGGAACGACCAGATCAGCAAGGCGATGATCCACACCAGGGGCGTGATAAGGAAAGCAAGGAGTTTGGAAAGAATGAAAAACATGATCCGTATTTGTAATTGTTATAATAGCGTCAGTTCGAGTAGCGAGGCACGAGCGTATCGAGAACAAGCGACTCCATCACACAGTACCACTTCTCGATACTCTCCCTTCGGTCGAACTCGAAGTGACCTGACGAATAGTGTTTTTCTTTAACTCTCAAAAATACACATTTTATAAACGTATCTTTGGCGAATGTTCAAAGCAGCGCTGAAGCTCTTCCTTAACATCCTTTTTTTCCTGCTCATGCTCTTTTGCCTGATCTGGCACGAGCTGGTTGTTTACGGCATTTCACAGGCAAAGGGACAGCTCTACATTATCCGCAAAGCACAGCCTGCTGAAGAGATCCTCCGCGACCCTTCCTTTTCCGATTCCCTGAAGCAAAAACTGCTGCTGATCGCCGATATAAAAAGGTTTACGGTCGACAGCCTCGGCATGCGTCCAAGCGACAATTACACCACGGTTTTCAACCAGCATAAAAAACCGATCTTATGGACAGTTTCCGCAGCGGAGCCTTATGCCATGAAAGCCAGGGAATGGACGTTTCCCTTCCTGGGAGCAGTTTCATACAAAGGTTTTTTCAGCAAAACAATGCTGCGCAGGGAAGTTCTTGATCTTGTGAAAGACAACTATGATATTGATGTGTACAGCCCTTCCGGCTGGTCGACCCTCGGCTGGTTCAAGGACCCGATCCTTTCCAACATGCTGTACAAAAATGAAGGCGAGCTTTCCAACCTCATCATTCATGAGCTTACGCACGGTACCCTGTACGTAAAAAATGATGTAACCTTCAATGAGAACCTTGCCAGCTTTATCGGCGATAAGGGCGCGGAGCTTTTCCTGGCGCAGCGTTTCGGTAAAGAGTCGAAGCAGTTCATTGATTATGAGAACAGCAAGGCGGATGATAAAATTTATAACGATTACATCCTGAAAAGCACGAAGCGGCTGGACAGTCTGTATCACCTGCTGGGAAGGGGCATTTCGGAAGATGCAATGAAAATAAAAAAGAGGGAGCTGATCACGGAGATCGTGCTGGGTGTTTACGGGCAGCAGCTGCACAAGCCAAAACTTTATTTCAAATACACCAAGCAGGCCTTCCGGGAAGGAAATGCTTTTTTTATGTCGTTCAGCAGATATGATTCGGAATATGATAAATTTGAAAAGGAATACAGAACCATCTATCATTCCAGCCTGAAAGAATATTTAGAGGCGATGAAGGAGAAGTATCCGTCACTATAGTGCGGATCGCGAATGGATACGAATTTACGAATCTGTGAGCTGTGTCATCCCGAGCCTGCCCGAGGGATCTTACTCTGTGAGAGAGCTGCATTTTTTGCCGCAGATTCGCAGATTTTTTAAATAATTATTGCAGATTTATCGCTTTCGCGATGGATTTATTACCGTAAAAAAACAGGAATCAATTTCGCTAAATGAGAAAGATGAAGAAAAGAACAACCCCTTTTTTTATACTACTCACCGTCACACTGTTGTTATCGGGCTTCGTGATCCCGCCGCCGCTTAGCTGTCCGGTTCAAACATACAACAACTGGGATGAGCATACTTCCGAAAAAAAGATTAGCCGGGAATTAAGAAAGGCGGAGAAGACCCATGGTCCTCATAATTTCGGCAAAATTGCGGCTGTACTTTTTTCAAAGGCTTATCTGAATTATATCAGGACAGGATCCATTGATACAGTCACATTTCAAGGCTCAATTGAATCGTATAAAAAGAGCTATGCAAAAGTAAAATCCATGGCAGTAAAAGCAAAAGCCCTGTACATGGTTGCTTTATCTCATTATTATCTTGGTAATTATGCAAACGCAAAACAGTGGTTTTTAAAATCTGCGAAAACAGCTCTCCCGTATTCGGGATATGCAAGTATCGGTCTGGCAAAATGCGCTTTTAAACAAAATGATCTTCCTTCTGCCGACAGCATACTCACAAATTACAGCGAAACAAAGCGCCTGCAATATGACAGCCTAAAACGTGTGGTGCTGCTGGATATGAAAAACGGGCACTAAATTTTCACTAAAGAAAACCCTCTTTCACTGTAACCATACTTCCCCACTAAACCATCCCTGTTTACGCGCCTTTCGATTTCCAGCCATTTAATTTTACTGCTCAGGTATTTGCTTTACCCTTTAATCGCCAGCCTCTTCAAAAAGGTGTTTATACTGAGCGCAAAGGCACTTATTTTTAGTGCTTAAGAAGCAGAAGAACATCTGTGAGATCGTTCAGAGAAATTCAGTTAATAACCAAAAAAATTATAAAATATGCTGGCAATGAATTACAGGGGGCCCTTTCGCGTGAGAATCGACGAGAAGCCCCATCCAAAAATAGAGCATCCCGAAGATGCAATCGTTAAAGTTCTCCGTTCCTGTATCTGCGGGTCCGACCTGCACATTTACCATGGAATGGTTCCGGATACCCGCGTGGGCACTACGTTCGGACATGAGTTCGTAGGCGTGGTGGAAGAAATTGGGCCGGAAGTGACCAAGCTGAAAGTAGGCGATAAAGTGATCGTACCCTTCAACATCAGCTGCGGAAAATGTGCGTTCTGCAAACAGGAGCTGTACGGAAACTGCCATGAATCGAACCCGCAGGCGACAGCAGTGGGCGGGATCTTCGGGTACTCGCATACAGCAGGCGGATTTGACGGCGGACAAGCCGAATATGCACGCGTTCCGTATGCCAACGTAGGCCCGACCATCATTCCCGAAGGCATGGACCTCGATGATGCGGTATTGCTAACGGACGTAGTTCCCACAGGATACCAGGCCGCTGAAATGGGCGGGATCAAGCTGGGAGATACTGTTGTTGTATTCGGTGCCGGCCCCATCGGGATCATGGCTGCGAAATGCGCATGGCTGTTCGGCGCCGGACGTGTGATCGTTATTGATAACGTGAATTACAGGCTTGAATTTGCGAAGAATTATTCGCAGTGTGAAGCTTATAATTACGAAGAGATCGGTGATCCCGTGGAGTTCCTGAAAAAGGCCACCGACTGGCTGGGAGCCGACGTATGCATTGATGCAGTGGGCTGCGAGGCCGGCGGACAAGGAATGCAGACCATCACCGGAAGGAAGCTGATGCTGCAGGCGGGTTCGGCCACAGCGCTTCAATGGGCGATCAACAGTGTAAAAAAAGGCGGTATTGTTTCAATTGTCGGCGTTTACGGGCCTACAGGAAATCTTGTACCGATCGGAAATGTGGTGAACAAGGGAATTACGATCCGTGCAAACCAGGCTTCCGTGAAACGCTTGCTGCCACGCCTGATCGAACATGTGCAGGCAGGCAGGCTGAACCCGAAAGGCATTATCACGCACCGCATTCCGCTTGAGAATGTTGCAGAAGCTTATCGCATCTTTTCCGATAAGCTCGATAACTGCATTAAAACGGTGCTGATCCCGCCAACGGTAAGGACCTAATTATAAACTAAAAAATTAAGAAAATGGAAACGTTAAAAAGTGAATATTCACATATAAAAGGTTGGGGGATCGATAACGATCCGCAGGATGAGCCCAACTATCCGATGAAAAATTATACCGGCGATGACCACATGCGTATCCGCTGGAAACGCCCAACGCTGCAAAAAGTGGATGTGGAGCTGTTATTGTCGACCGAGCGTCCTACCCCCAGCGCCGTATTCGGCTCTAAAAACCCACCGCGCGGCTTGAGTGGAATGATCCGCCGGTATGCATTCAAATACAGCGAAAATGAGTTCAAGCACTGGCTGCCTCTTTTGCTTGCCGACCGTGTTGATGTGGTGGAAGGAATGATCGAGGACCTGATCCATCTGAAATTCCCGAGAGTGGTAAAAGAACGCGGATGGTATGCGCTTGCAAAGCATGCCCCCGGCATCCTCGCAAGGAAGATCGGCGTAAGATTAGCCGTTCTGGCGGCAATCGCAGGAATCGGAACTTACAAGCTGGCGAAATCATAATTGCACACTGATAAAAACCAAAAGCCTGAAATATTCAACATATTTCAGGCTTTTTTGCGTCTATGCCGCGATATATATTTTAAAATATTCCGATTGGTTTTCAGCTTAATTATCACCTGCGGAAGCACTGATCTGCCCGAATTTTTTCCCTTGTTTTAATGACCCTAAAAAACTAAATTTGTAACTTACGTCAAGCTAAACGAACACAGCAATGAACACATTTGTTACAGAGCCTTACAAGGCAAAAAATAAGATCCGGATCGTTACGGCGGCATCCCTGTTCGACGGGCATGATGCAGCCATCAATATTATGCGCCGTATCATCCAGAGCAGCGGTGCGGAAGTGATCCACCTCGGCCACGACAGAAGCGTGCAGGAGATCGTGGATTGCGCCATCCAGGAGGATGCAAATGCGATAGCGCTTACCTCCTACCAGGGCGGCCACAATGAGTTCTTTAAATACATGCACGACCTGCTGAAGGAAAGAGGCTGCGGACATATCAAAATATTCGGCGGCGGCGGCGGAACCATCCTTCCTTCGGAGATCGAAGATCTGCACAAGTATGGCATCACGCGCATTTATGCGCCTGACGACGGCCGCGCCATGGGCCTGCAGGGAATGATCAACGACATGCTGCAGAAATGCGACTTCCCCACAGGTGAGAACCTGAACGGCGAAGTAAAGCACCTGCTGACGAAAGATGCCAAATCAATTGCACGGCTGATCTCCTCAGCAGAAAACTTCCCGGAGCAGTTCTCGAAATTCACCGGCGAGATCGAAAAGGCAGCAAAAGCCAAAATAACGCCGGTGCTCGGGATCACCGGCACCGGAGGCGCAGGAAAATCGAGCCTTGTGGATGAGCTCGTACGCCGCTTCCTCATCGATTTCAAAGACAAAACCATCGCGATCATTTCCGTTGACCCTTCCAAACGTAAAACCGGCGGGGCATTGCTTGGCGACCGCATCCGCATGAACGCGATCAAGAACCCACGCGTGTACATGCGCTCGCTGGCCACACGCCAGAGCAACCTCGCACTTTCCAAATATGTGAAAGAAGCTGTAGACATCGTGAAGGCCGCCAACTACGACCTTGTGATCCTGGAAACCTCCGGGATCGGGCAAAGCGATACGGAGATCACCGAGCACAGCGACATGAGCCTGTATGTAATGACGCCTGAATACGGCGCAGCAACACAGCTGGAGAAGATCGACATGCTCGACTTTGCAGACATCATTGCACTGAACAAATTCGACAAACGCGGCGCACTGGATGCGATCCGCGATGTAAAGAAACAATACAAGCGCAACCACCAGCTCTGGGATACGGACGATGATGCGATCCCCGTTTACGGAACCATCGCATCGCAGTTCAACGATCCGGGGATGAACAAGCTGTACAAGGCCATTGTGAACAAGCTGGCTGAAAAGACCGGCGCCGACCTGAAATCGGATTTCGCGGTGACGGATGAGATGAGCGAGAAGATCTACATCATTCCGCCGCACAGGACGCGTTATTTGGCGGAGATCGCTGAGAACAACCGCGGGTACGACAAATGGGTGAACGAACAGAAAGAGATCGCTCAAAAATTATATGCGATCGCAAAAACGATGGAATCAATATCGGGTGTCATTCTGAACGAAGTGAAGAATCTCGATACAATTGTAGAAGAGATCCTTCGCTCGGCTCAGGATGACAAAAAAGAGCTTCTAAAATTATTGCATGCAGAATATAACAGGGTGAAACTGATCTTCGATGGCCGCAACAAAAAGATCCTCGAAGGCTGGGCGGATAAAGTGCAACAATACAAAAATGAATTCTTCATTTTCAAGGTACGCGACAAGGAATTAAAGATCAAGACACATTACGAATCGCTTTCACATTCGCAGATCCCGAAGATCAGCACACCGCGCTACGAAGCATGGGGCGACATCCTGAAATGGAATTTGCAGGAAAATGTTCCGGGTGAATTTCCATACACCGCCGGCGTATTCCCGTTCAAGCGTGAAGGCGAAGACCCTACACGGATGTTCGCCGGGGAAGGCGGGCCGGAGCGCACCAACAGGCGCTTCCATTACGTGAGCCTGGGAATGCCTGCGCACCGCCTGAGCACGGCGTTCGACAGCGTTACCTTGTACGGACAGGACCCGGCGATCCGCCCGGATATTTACGGGAAGATCGGCAATTCAGGTGTTTCGATCTGCTGCCTCGATGATGCAAAAAAACTCTACAGCGGATTTAATTTAGCGGACCCGAAAACATCGGTGAGCATGACGATCAACGGCCCGGCAGCAATGCTCACAGGCTTCTTCATGAACGCCGCCATCGACCAGCAATGCGAGATCTATATCAAAAAGAACGGGCTGGAAAAAGAAGTTGAAGCGAAGATCGAAAAGATCTACAAGGACAAAGGCAGGATCCGCCCGAAATACCAGGGGAAGCTTCCGGAAGGAAACGACGGATTAGGATTGATGCTGCTTGGCGTTACCGGCGACCAGGTATTACCAAAGGATGTGTATGAAAAGATCAAGGCCGAGTCGATAGCCGCAGTGCGCGGAACCGTGCAGGCCGATATCCTCAAGGAAGACCAGGCGCAAAACACCTGCATCTTCTCCACGGAATTTGCATTGCGCCTCATGGGCGACATGCAGGATTATTTCATTCAGCAGAACATCCGCAACTTTTACTCCGTTTCCATTTCAGGCTACCATATCTCCGAAGCGGGCGCCAACCCTATCACACAGCTGGCGCTTACCTTATCGAACGGATTCACTTATGTGGAATATTATGCAAGCCGCGGAATGGATATCAATAAATTCGCGCCGAACTTATCCTTCTTCTTCAGCAATGGCATCGATCCGGAATACTCGGTGATCGGGCGTGTTGCACGCAGGATCTGGGCCAAGGCGATGAAGCTGAAATACAACGCCAATGAGCGCTCACAGATGCTGAAGTATCACATCCAGACCTCCGGCCGCTCACTGCATGCGCAGGAGATCGACTTTAACGACATCCGCACCACGCTGCAGGCATTGTACGCCATCTACGACAACTGCAACTCCCTGCATACAAATGCTTACGATGAAGCGATCACCACTCCTACCGAAGAATCGGTAAGGCGCGCCATGGCGATCCAGCTGATCATTAACCGTGAGCTTGGGCTGGCGAAAAATGAGAATCCGCTGCAGGGATCATTCATCATCGAAGAACTGACCGACCTTGTGGAAGAAGCGGTACTGACTGAATTCGAGCGCATCTCCGAAAGGGGCGGCGTGCTGGGTGCAATGGAAACGATGTACCAGCGCGGCAAGATCCAGGAAGAAAGCCTTTACTACGAAACACTGAAGCATACAGGGGAATACCCGATCATCGGCGTAAATACGTTCCTTTCATCCAAAGGCTCGCCTACCATTGTTCCGAAAGAAGTGATCCGCGCAACGGAAGAAGAAAAGCAATACCAGATCACCATGCTGGAGGAATTGCAGAAAGCAAATGCGGACAAAGCGCCGGAGCTGCTGCGAAACCTGCAGACCCTGGCCGTGCAGAACAAGAATATTTTTGAAGGGCTGATGGAGGTTTGTAAATACTGCTCACTCGGACAGATCACGAATGCCTTGTTCGAGGTTGGTGGGCAGTACAGAAGGAATATGTAATACACATTTAATAATCATTTTAAAAATGAATTAAAATCGCTTATTGTTTCGACTTCAAATTTCCCATTCTGATAGAATGTGACCTCAACTTTATTGGTGTATTTTCGTGCACCTATCCTTAAAAAGGATTTTAAACTTTCACGATCGCCTTCAATACTTTGAAAATCCTTTTTGCGACCTTTAATTATTTTGCAATTAATAAACTGGGTTGAGCTTATTTCAGTACTTGAAAAGTTTACATTATGAAATGAACAGTTCTCAAATACCCAACCAGAAATACTAGTTCCACTCAAATCACAATCAATAAGAGTGCAGTCGTAGAATCTCACATTATAGGATTCCCCCATATTTGAAAGGTTCACTCTATTTAAATACTGATCTATAAATTGGCTATTCCCTAGTTCTGCGTTTTCAAAAACAGTATTAACACATCCTCCACTTCCGATAACGTATATATTTTGTAAATTTAGTCCAGTAAAATCTTGATTACTGATATTCATTCTATGGCTTACACTATAATACCCATTCATCAAAATTCGAAGATTATTAGCAACCTTCTGCCCGCAATAATGATTTTTAAGATAATTTTTATTCTCATCCAATCCCATTAAAAAATGCCAATACCCTAAAAAAGTATTAAGAGCAATATTAATGGGCTCATCAGAAATCTCAGAGTTATAATCCCCTAGAAAATCCTTCTTTAAAGAATACTCAAAGAAACCGAATAACCGATTTGCCAACTCCCTTTTTCTAGTGATCTCGATTCTATCTATTAACTCAGAAATATTATCGACAATTTCGTTTGAAAATTCTTTAGAAAACAATTCTTGAAACAAAGCTAGCGCTCTAGCGTCATCCTCAAGAATATAACCTCCCCTTTGATCTTTATTAAGAAATTTATCCTCAATAGTACTAACTATTTTTTCTGCCGTCATATATTCATAAAATGACCTGTGCAGAAACTCAATTGCATATGATTTTTCATTTACACCCTTTTCAGATTCCTTAAAATAAAAAGATATCATCACCCCTTTTAAATTCTCTTTAAAATCCTTATTTGGAAACTTATTTAAATATTTTTGCACTCCTTTTAAAGTTAATGCATCCTTCTTGGATATAAAATCACCTCCATTAATATGAATTCCAAATGCAATCTCTCTAATGAGTTGTCTTATATCATCTTTGTTAAAATTGCGCAAATTCTCTAGGGGACCATCAATACTATAATTCCGTTCTATCAATTCGGTAAAAAGCTGATTATAAACAACGGATCTAGTTGTATCCTTACCTATTTCATTATTTAGGGTGGCAATTAAATGAAGTAAAATGGGTTGGCCCATTAACTCTGCTAAATAATTCTCATCATATTTTTTTTTCGGATAAAGCGCCTTTATCTTTTCTTTGGAAAGCCAAGTCTCAGGATGAAAGCGCAAATACTTATTTAACCATTCCAATTGTTGGTTCAAATTAAAAGAAGACAGCTGAAAAATCAGAATATCGTCCTTAATTAATTTCTCTGTTTCGAGATAACCATATCTGGAAGTAATTATTATTTTTAACTCTTTATTTGATTCGGTTTCCCTTCTAAGTTCCCTACATAATCTTTCCACATCGTCCAAACGCATACTCTCTTTCATATATAATTCATCCAATCCATCTAAAATCAAGATTGATTTTTTCAAACTCTGCTTAGAGATGTTTTGCTCGCTTTGGGTACATACGAAATCAAGAAGAATAGTTAAAGGACTTTCTACGAAATTTTTTCCGTCAGTTATATCCTTTAATTTTACAAAGAATATATTCTTTTGGTTATCAGTATTAATATAATCATTCAACACCTTTTTACAAAATGAGGTTTTTCCCTGTCCAGGATACCCTAAAACGATACTAATATTTGATTTTTTTAAATTTGGAATAATGCTCACATTATTAAGCAAATTTTCGACAATATACTTATTAAGGCTAATGTTTTTAATTCCTATAAAATCTTCTGAACTCTCCTGTTTTGGGAGTGGATGCATGGAATGTCTAAACACCTCAAATAATGGCTCAACATAAACTTCATTCAGGGTCATCCCCTTATCATCATTCATTACTATATCATAATATTGATTTTTTAATGATTGATAATACTTTTTTAAATTTGCCTTTTCCTCGATTATCCCGAATTGCTTTTGCAAATAAAAAGCAACTCGAATCTGTTGATCAATATTGGCAGCGGCTTGTAATTTATCATGAAAATTTTTTTTATCCCACACGTTATCCAAACCGCTAAATTTAAATTGCACTTCACTTTTGGACTTCACCTTTCTTTTCTTGATTAGCTTTTGAATACAGTCGTTTATATGTTTATCAATTGCTACCTGTGAATACTTCGCTTGTCGATCAGTAATTACATAAACAAATAATTGATTAGCAATGGTGTGTAAATCATTGTCAAAAAAAGAACTAATCGTTTTTTTGATTTTAGACAAACTAGCTTGGGAGGTAATTTGTATTGCAATTTTATTATTCTTATCCAACAAATCAATTCCAGGGAAATTTCGCCCTATTGTATTATTCACATTTACATAATTACCGCCTAAAGTTTCGTTGAACAACTCGATTAAGATGTTCTCTGCAACTATATTAAGTGAGAACTCACCACTATTATTAAGAATCTTAATTTGCTCTGAAAACCGGGCCAAGTATTTGGCGACTGTTTGAAGTGACTCTAAGGTATTTGACATACGTTTATAGTTTGTTTTTGCTAAAATATAATTATATAGTTAACTTTGGGAATTGTATTCAAACATATTTATAAATATGAGATCAAACCACGAAATAGACTACAAAATCTTAGGAGAAGAGCTCCAGGCGGTAGAGATCGAGCTGGATCCGAATGAAACGGTGATCGCGGAAGCGGGAAACTTTATGATGATGGAAGACGGCATCCGCATGGATACGATCTTCGGCGATGGCTCAAAGCAGCAGAGCGGCTTTATGGATAAGTTGTTCTCAGCCGGGAAGCGCCTGCTTGTCGGCGAAAGCCTGTTCATGACCGCATTTACAAATACCAGCTCCGGCAAAAAGCACATTCATTTTGCCTCTCCATATCCCGGCAAGATCATTCCGATGGATCTGAGCAAGCTGGGCGGAAAGCTGATCTGCCAGAAAGATTCCTTTTTATGCTCTGCAAAAGGCGTAAGCATCGGGATCGAATTTCAGAAGAAACTGGGTACAGGATTATTCGGCGGTGAAGGCTTCATTATGCAGAAGCTGGAAGGCGACGGGATGGCTTTTGTGCATTCGGGCGGAATGATCATTGAAAAGCAGCTTGCACCGGGTGAGCTCATCAAGGTGGACACAGGCTGTATTGTTGCATTTACGCAGGATGTGCAGTACGATATACAGTTCATCGGCGGCATCCGCAATAGCATTTTTGGCGGCGAAGGCCTCTTTTTTGCGACGCTCCGCGGCCCGGGAAAGATCTGGATCCAATCGCTGCCCGTAAGCCGCCTTGCCGGCAGAATGATGGCCTATGCAAACAACGGTAAAGAGGAAGGCAGCGTGCTTGGCGGGCTCGGACGTATGTTCGACGGCGATAACGGCTAAGCACAGGCGATCGAAGAATTTTGTATGAAATGGAATTCTTATCGTATTTATTACTAAATTTGGTATATTGTTTGACAACCCAACTCAACCTTAAAAAATAAAAACATGAAAAAAATAGTTTTACTTTCAGCTCTTTTGATCGCAGGGATCAGCGTTAATGCACAATCTACACGCACAGCACCTGTTGAGCAAACACAGGATGCCGCTTCCAAAGCAAAAAAGCAAACTGCCCAGCTGGACCAGGTTGTATTACTGAATGCTACTCAAAAAGAAAAAGCATACGCGATCAACCTTGAAAAAGACAACCAGATCAACGCAGCAGCAGCTAACAAAGCTACGTTTGAGGCTGAAAAAACAAGGATCAACAAAGAGCGCGAAAAAGAACTAATGGCGATCCTTACTCCTGAGCAGCAGGCTAAATTCAAAACAGCACAGGCCGAGAAAAAATCAGCACGCGCAACTGAGAAAAAATAATTAATCCTCTTCTATAGTGAATGCCATACCAACCGGTATGGCATTTTTTATTCCCCCCGGTGAACGAACAGATCCCTTATATCAATATCCATACGCACCACTCTGCTGAGGAGGGTGAGATTGCAATTGTAAATACCGCACCTGAAAATGCAGCAGCTGCAAAAGGCTTTATTTCTGCGGGCATTCATCCGTGGCATATCGGTTCCTCTAATATCGAAGAAGCGCTTGAACTGCTAAGGAAGGCGGCTTCCTTAACGCATGTGCTGGCGATCGGGGAATGCGGGCTCGACAAGCTGAAGGACACGCCGATGGAAGTGCAGGAAAGTATTTTCATTGAGCAGATCCGCATCGCGGAAGCGGTAAGCAAGCCTCTCATCGTTCATTGCGTAAAAGCTTTTGAGCAATTACTGCGGATCAAAAGATCGGAAAACACAACCCAGCCTTTCATTATCCACGGCTATAACAACAATGAGCAAATTGCAGCACAATTACAGCAGCATGGCATGTATCTTTCGTTTGGAAAAGCGCTGCTTGCCGAAGGTTCGAATGCGCAGCGCGTGTTGAAGAATACTGCAGCGGAACGGTTTTTCCTGGAAACGGATGATGCCGCTGTTCCAATAAAGAGTATTTTTGAGAAAGCGGCGGGATTAAGGAACATAAGCGTGGAGGAGCTGCGCCGGCAAATGATGTTTAACTTTAAAAGAGTATTCAACCATGAGTGATATAAGCTGGTTATCGAGAACGGAGCTGCTGATCGGGAAAGAGAAGCTGATGAAATTGCAGAACGCACATGTGCTGGTGGTTGGTATGGGCGGCGTTGGCTCTTTTGCCGCCGAGTTCATTTGCCGCGGCGGCGTGGGCACCATGACCATTGTGGATGGCGATACGGTGGACCCCAGCAACAGGAACCGCCAGCTACCCGCACTTTCAACCACGCATGGACTGCCGAAAGCCGATGTGATGGCAGAGCGCCTGCTTGCGATCAACCCTGACCTGAAGCTGCATGTGATCAAGGAATTCATTACGCCGGAAAGGGCGGAGCAGCTTCTTTCAGAGCCTTTCGATTACGTGGTGGATGCGATCGACAGCATTACACCGAAGCTTCTTTTTATTAAAACAGCATACGAGAAAAAAGTGCGGATCATCAGCTCGATGGGTGCCGGCGCCAAGCTCGATCCTACACAGCTTCGCGTGGTCGACATCTCCAAAACATACAACTGTCCGTTTGCACAATACGTGCGAAAACGCTTAAAAGCATTCGGCATTTACAAGGGCGTGAAAACCGTTTTTTCACCGGAGCTCCCGATCAAAGAATCGCTGATGCTGACCGACGGGACAAAATTCAAGAAATCGGCCTACGGAACCATCTCCTACCTGCCGGCCGCATTTGGCGGGGTTTGCGCCTCGGTGGTGATCCGTGACCTGATTGCTGCCGAAGCGAAGAAATAGCTTACAAATAAGTTATAGAAAAATGTTCCAATATTTTAATAGTCACTTCGAGTGCGAAACGGAGTGAAGCGTATCGAGAAGTAGACCAGTTCTCGATACTTTCGCCAGAAAAGGCGAAAACTCGAACTTACAATAATAAATCAACATTTTTCTATAACAATCCGAAAATATTATATTTACTGAATGAGCCTACTCCGCTTCGCTATCATCGCTTTCCTGCTCCTGCTTTCCGCCGCCTGCATTTCTCAAAATGCAATGCTTGATTCCCTCATGAAGAAAGACCGCGAGCTCCAGGCAAAACAGGATTACAACTCCGATACCACACGCCTCAACGTACTTTATTTTCTCAGCCGCGAGCTGATCAGCACAGGCGCTTATGCCAAGGCCGATTCGGTGGCTGCATACAGCTACGGGCTTGCTGAAAAAAAAGAAGGGGAAGATAAAAAGCACGGCAATCATTTTTTCAGCGCGTCGATGGCGAAATCAGTTTCGAACCGCGGAATTGTGGCGAGCTGCCAGGGCAATCCGAATAAAGCGCTGGAACACTTTAACAGATCACTGGACATATTCACTAATACCGGCGACAGGGGCAATGCGTCCAAGATCCAGGGAAACATCGCGAATGTGCTGAAGGACCAGGGCAGCTATGCGAGGGCGCTTGAATTTTATTTCAAGGCTTTAAAAGTTTCGGAGGAGCTTGGCAACAAACGCGCGATGGCCATTCATCTTGCCAACATTGGGAATGTATATAAGGCGCAGATGGATTATCCGAAATCGCTCGTGTATTATTTCAAAGGGCTGGCGCTTGCTGAAGAGATGCAGGACACCCGCGGGATTGCTGCAGACCTGAGCAATATCGGGATCGTTTACAAAAACCAGGGCGAGCTTGAAAAAGCGCTGGAATATTATTTCAAAGCGCTGAAGATGGCGGAATCGCTCGATTACAAGCTGCTCATCGCCAACACGCTTGGAAATATAGGAAGCGTGTACACCGTTCAGAAGAAATATCCCGAAGCGCTTGATTATCTCCGCAGAGCCCTCCAGATCGTTGAAGAGCTGGGCGATAAAGCCGGACTTGCGCGGATCACCGGAAATCTTGCAACCATTTATACAAACCTGCACAAATACACTGAAGCAGAGCAATTCCTGAAAAAGGCATTGGCGCTGGCAACGGAGGCCGGCGACCTTAACCTGATCAAAGAGCAACACAATGGGCTCAGCCAGGTATATGAAGCGCAGGGAAGATGGAGCGAATCGCTGAAGGAATACAAGCTTTATACGGCGGCCAAAGACAGCATCTTTAACGAGGAGAATACAAAAAAAGCGCTGCGCTCCGAGCTTAATTTTGAATTTGAAAAAAAGGCAACTGCCGACAGCGTAAAGAATGCAAGCGCGCAAAAAATAAAAGACGCCACTATCAAAGCAAAGGAAGCCGAGCTGAAGCAGGAACGGACCCAGCGCTATTCACTTTACGGAGGGCTGCTGCTGGTGCTTGTTTTCTCAGGATTCCTTTTCAACCGCTTCCAGATCACCAGCAGGCAGAAGCGCGTGATCGAGCAGCAGAAAGTGCTTGTGGAGGAGAAGAACAAGGAGGTGATCGATTCGATCAACTATGCAAGAAGGATCCAGGATGCCTTGCTCAAGGAAGGCGAAGGCAGTGGGATGCCGGAGCATTTTATATTGTTCAAGCCGAAGGATATTGTTTCCGGCGACTTTTACTGGAGCGCTGAAAAGCAGGGCTATTGGTATTTCTGCGTAGCCGATTGCACCGGACACGGTGTTCCGGGCGCTTTCATGAGCATGCTCGGGATCGCTTACCTCAACGAGATCACTTCGGTCACCGGCATTCTCAGTCCCTCGGAGATCCTCGGCCTGCTGCGCGATAAGATCGTAAAGGAATTAAAGCAAAAGGGAGAGAGCGGCGAAAGCAAGGACGGCATGGACATATCACTGATCAGGTACCATGCTGCAACGGGCGAGCTGCAATGGGCAGGAGCGAATAACGCATTGTGGATCCGTAAGAACGGGCAGGCAGGATTGCTGGAGATCAAGCCCGACAAGCAGCCGATCGGCTATACCATTTCACCTGTGCCTTTCCGCACGCATACGCTGCAGGTTGAAAAAGGTGATATACTTTACCTGTTTACCGATGGCTATGCCGATCAGTTCGGCGGCCCGAAAGGAAAGAAATTCAAATACAAGCAGCTGCAGGAAACGATTATCGGCGTGTACGACCGGCCCTTACCACAGCAGAAGGAATTCCTGCATCAAACCTTCGAGAGCTGGAAAGGCCAGCTGGAGCAGCTGGACGATGTAGCATTCGCCGGCATCCGCATTTAAACAAAATAAAAGCACAAAACCTCCATAGGGAAGTTTTGTGCTTTTCAGAATACCTGGTCCGGTTACTTGGCCGCAGGCATTACATATTTCTTAACATCATCCAAAGTAATATTATACTTTTTTGCGACCTGGTATGCTGCTGCAGCTCCCAATGTCAATAATAACAGCTTTTTCATAGTTTTCTTTTTTTCGTTAATCTACTTTGATACATTCCAATAGCATGCCATTGCAGCCCATAAATACAGCGGTATCGGCGAGCGGCAGAAATCAGCGTTTAAAAATACGGAATCTGTATCCGGGTGAAAACGCACATCAGCTCCGTGGTTTTCCGCTCCCCGCCTTGTGTGGAAATTATGCGGATGCAATGGGAAATTTGTACCTTGTTTTATCAACTATCTCATAATTTTATGAATCCAATCTTAAAAACACCCCGCCTCTATCTCCGGGAATTTACTATGGATGATGCACAATTGCTGATCGACCTGAACAGTGACCCGGAAGTAACGCGGTTTACAGGCGACGGCCCGGTGGATGCTACTGAAGCGGCACGCGTACTCAAGGAAGTGATCCTTCCGCAGTATGCAAATAAGATCGGCCGCTGGGCGGTGCATTTAAATTCAACAAATGAATTCATCGGCTGGTGCGGATTAAAATACATTGAATCACTCGACGAGATCGACCTCGGCTATCGCTTCTTTAAAAAGCATTGGGGAAAGGGCTATGCAACAGAATCGGCAAAGGCGGTGATGGAGTATGGATTGAACGTCCTTAAATTCAAACAGATCGTTGGCAGGGCGGCTGTGGATAATCACAATTCGATAGCCGTGTTGCAAAATGCCGGACTGCATTTTAAAGAGAAGGGCTTTGAGCATGGAGAAGAGATCGTGAAGTACACTACCTGAGCTTTTACCACGGAGACACGGAGAACACGGAGATGAAAGCGATTGCTTTTACTTGTCAGCTATTGAGAAGGTAATCAAAATGGATCACCTTTTCCCCGGTAGCTCCTGTTGACCTGTAAAATTTAATCGCGTAATCATCCGCTTCATCTGCCTGCACCATCACGGCTTCTGCGCCGATGCTCCTGCAATACTCATTGTTGCCGGCGATCAGCATCTTGCCGATCCCCTTCCACTGCATTTCCCGTTTCACGGCAAGGTCGAAAATATACACCAGCGGCGCCGTTGAATAATATTGCTGCATGATGTAAGAAGTAAGTCCGCCCACCACTTTTTCATCCAACACCGCGACAAAAACAAAAAAATCATCCTTATTCAGCAATTGATGCAAATGTGCGCGGGGAGGGATTCTGAAATCCTTCATTTCAAATACATCCTCGAAGAGCAAGATCAGCTCTGTGAACTTTTCGATGTCGGTAGTACTTAGCTTTTCGATTTTGATGTTCATGTTATTTTAAATAGAATTTCATAAGAGATTCTTCGCTTCATTTCATTCCGCTCAGAATGACAAACAGGGCAGAAATTACAGTTTTAATACGCTTGTCATGCTGAGGCACGAAGCATCTCATCATTAAGAACCTTAAGATCTATTTTCATGACAGAGACTGCTTCCGATAAATATACCCCTTTTCAACAAACATTTCATTACCCCGCAATTTTCAATTTCCAATCTTTCAATCTTATCTCCACCCTAAAACAACTCCAGCTGCTGCACTTCCCCCGGCCTCCGGAAAGCGGTCAGGTCATAATCAAACCTGTCGCGGCCGCCCAGGTATTTTTTAACCGACATCTGAAACAACTGCCTGATGGATGCCGAGATATTTCCTTCGCCGCTCATGCGTGTTCCATAGCGGCTGTCGTTCAGCGTGCCGCCATGTACACTTTCGATATGGTTCAACACTTTTTCAGCCCTGTCGGGATAATTTTTATGGATCCAGTCTTTAAAGATGGCCCCGATGGATCCGTTCAAACGGACGATCGTATAGCCTGCACAATCCGCTCCGTGATCGGCAGCCGCTTTAATGAGCTCCGGGATCTCATCGCTGTTCAAACCGGGAATGATCGGCGCCGTCATTACTCCGGTGGGAATTCCCGCCTTGCTGAGCTGCTCGATCACCTTTAGCCTGTTCTTTGCCGTTGCCGTGCGCGGCTCCATCTTCAAGCGAAGCTCCTCGCGCAGGCTGGTGATCGACACCATTACATGCACGATCTTCAGCTTTGCCATTTCCTGGAGAATGTCGGTATCACGCAGGATAAGGCTGTTCTTCGTGATCATGCCTGCCGGATGCCTGAACTTCAGCAGCACTTCAAGCATCTGCCGGGTGATCTTTAATTTACGCTCTACCGGCTGGTAGCAATCCGTATTTCCGGAAAACATGATGGGCGATACCTTCCAGTTCTTGTTCATCAGCTGCTTTTCCAGCACCTGCGCCGCATTCGGCTTCGCAATGATCTTCCGCTCAAAATCGAGCCCGGCGCTGTAGCCCCAGTATTCATGCGTGTTGCGGGCATAGCAGTAAATGCAGCCATGCTCGCATCCCTGGTAGGGATTCATGGAATACATCGCCTTGAGATCGGGGCTGTTCACAATGTTCACGATCTTTTTAGGATTTTCATAAAAGATCTGTGTTTTCTCATCGCTGATCAGCGGCTCGTCCAGCATTTCATCATGCTCCGATACGTAAGTATTCTTTAAGAATTTATTGGAAGTATTTATCTGGGCTCCCCTGCCCTTGTGATACAAAGGCTTTTCATCGTTTTCCTGCATACTCTAAAGGTACAAACGAAGCGAAAAAATTCAAACTGAAAACGAAAGTAATTTTTAACAAATCACTATCTTTACTAAATGAACAACCATCACAGGATCCCGGCGCTCTGCCTTTTTTTATTAACATTTTTTGCTACGAGTTGTAGTAAGGTTGCGGATCATAACCGCTTCCTGAAAGAACACGGAATTACGGAAACCGACAAAGTGCCTGTTGACTATGCCGCACATAACGGCTGGAAGGAGCTTGCAGGGGACTACGTTTATTTCATGGATATTTTCAACACTTATCCGAACCCACAAATGATATATATCGTAGCAAATAAAAAAGAGAACAAGATGATCGGCATCATGCATGTGAATCCGCAGATCATGCCTGCAGCTGTTGCCAAAGGCGTAAGCCCGGCCACCGTTGTTACGAATTACGAAGAGATCAGCCCCCGCGATATTGCAAAGGCAAACGACATGACGGAGCTTAACGCACTTCTCAGCGCTATGCCGGAAATGAAGGATTTCACATGGAAAAACAAGATGCAGAACCAGATCGCATCGGGGATCATTTTAAAAACACATTTTATCTATGCATCTAAAAAGGCGGCCGACGATAAGCTCTTCACCTATTCGGAGCAGCCTGTAATGCAGGACCACGACCAGCTGCTCTCTTCTATTCTCCAGGGTGAATACGCGCTTTATCACCGCGATGTGCAGCGCCTGAACAAGAGCGTGGAGCTGGGGCAGTTTGTGACCTCGCTCGGCTTTCATTACGAAAGCCAGGATGCCGGCATCATCCACAGCAACGATAAATTCTACATCGATGACCTGATCACAGAGAACCCCATCAATTTTGAAGGAAAAGGGAAAATGTTCTTTTTCGCCCCGATGAAATGTTACTCACGCCCGCAGAAAAGCGAAGAAACACCCTCTTATTTCCCCGCTATCGAAACCTTCGAGTACTCCTGTACGCCCGATGCGGCAGGATTCCCCGTATTCAAACGCAACACGCATTTTGCTTCCCTGCTCAGAGCTGAGGAAGTACCCAAGCCATGAAAAAAAACAGCTGCCTGCTCATCCTCTCACTATTCCTGCTTTCATTGAATACAATGGCGCAGGCCAGCTTCATGGACTCCGTTTCACATGCAAGCACCCATCACAGCCCGGCGGATATCCTCTCGGGCGACGGCCATGATACGATCGTGTGCTACAAGCAGGCACACAGGAACATCTACCTGCTTGTTACGCTGCTCATCGTGGTGATTGCGATCGTTGCGATCAAGCTGCTGCTCCTGAACAGGAAAACAACGCAGATGCTGAAGCATAAGAACGAAGTGATCGAAGAAAAGAACAAGAACATCACCGACAGCATCAACTATGCAAAGCGCTTGCAGAATGCGATACTTCCTCCGCGCGACCTTGTAAGTAGCATCCTTGCCGAGCATTTCCTGCTGTACCAGCCGAAGGATATTGTCAGCGGCGACTTTTACTGGGTGTCGGACCACGAGCATAAATTCATGGTTGCCGCCATCGACTGCACAGGACACGGCGTACCGGGCGCCTTGCTGAGCATTGTAGGCTACAATGCCATCGCGCAAACGGTGAATGAAATGAACATCATAAAGCCGGATGAAGTGCTGATCTCCATGAACAGGATCATCAAGAAGATCCTGCACCAGGATACCAACAGCGACATCCGCGATGGCATGGACATGGCGCTCTGCACCTTCGACCGCAAAACAAGCACGCTTGAATATTCGGGCGCCAACAACCCGATCTACATCGTGAGCGAAGGCCACATGAGCATTGTAAAAGCCTCGAAGCTCACCATCGGCAGCATCCAGGAAGAAGTGCATTACCTGCCGGAACATCATTCCATACAGCTGAAAAAAGGAGATTGCTTTTATATTTTCAGCGATGGCTATGCCGACCAGTTTGGGGGTAAGGACAATAAAAAATTCAAAACAAGCAGGATGCAGGAGCTCCTGCTCTCCATTAACCACAAGCCGATGCCGGAGCAGGAACAGCTGATCCATGAAGCCTTTGTAGACTGGAAAGGCGTGAATGAGCAGGTGGATGATATTTTAGTGATTGGCGTGAGGGTGTAGCTGAATGGCGCATAACCGCAAAATAATTCACATCGATATGGATGCCTTTTATGCATCGGTGGAGCAGCGCGACAATCCCGAACTAAAGGGAAAGCCGCTCGTGGTTGGCGGTTCACCGGAAGGCCGCGGCGGTGTGGTGGCAGCAGCCAGCTATGAAGCGCGGAAGTTCGGCATCCGCTCTGCCATGCCCAGCAAAAAAGCCAAAGAGCTTTGTCCGCATGTGATCTTTGTATATCCCCGCTTTGCAGCCTACAAGGAAGTTTCCAAAAAGATCCGCGAGATCTTTCACCGCTATACCGATATAATAGAGCCGCTTTCGCTGGATGAGGCCTATCTCGATGTTACGGAAGACAAACTGAACATCGGCTCCGCGATCGACATTGCAAAGCTGATCAAGGAGCAGATCAAAGCGGAGACCGGCCTTACCGCATCTGCCGGCGTATCCTCCAGCAAATTTGTGGCGAAGATCGCTTCCGACCTCCAGAAGCCTGATGGGCTCACGTTTATCGGGCCATCGAAAATAGAAGCCTTCATGGAAAAGCTTCCCGTGGAAAAATTTTATGGCGTAGGGAAAGTAACGGCAGATAAAATGAAAAGCATGGGACTGCACACCGGAGCCGACCTGAAAAAGCTGAGCGAAGATGAGCTGGTGAAGCATTTCGGGAAATCGGGGCATTTTTTTTATAAGATCGTACGTGGAATAGATGAGCGCGAAGTGCATGCCGACCGGGAAACAAAATCGCTGGGCGCGGAAGACACCTTCAGCTACGACCTCACGGAAATCGAGGAGATGAATGCGGAACTGGATAAGATCGCGCTGCTTGTTTTTGAGCGGTTGAAGAAATACAACCTGAAAGGGCGAACCATTACACTGAAAATAAAATACCACGACTTCAGGCAGATCACGCGAAATTTTTCTTTCCTGCATCCCATTAACGACCTTGAAACCATTGCGGCAACAGCGAAGCAATTACTGCTAAAAACGGAACCGGAAGATAAGAAGATCCGCCTGCTGGGCATTTCACTTTCCAATTTCGGGGAGCAGCCGCGGAAGAACAACAACGGGCAATTAGAATTATTTTAAAATGAAAAAGCTTCTCCTTCTTTTTGCGATCATGCTTAGCCAGTTCACCTTTGCTAACATGGCATCGCCTTTCAACTGGGGCACTATCGGCTCCAATGCATTTTCGAGCGCAGATATCGACATATTAAGAGAGAAAATTTTCGTGAGTATCGACAGCGGATTCAAAACTGCTGCATACGATATTGAATACATCATCCGCAGCGATGTTCATGGCGTACAGATCCCGCTGATGTTCTATGCCAAAGATCTCAAAAGCAATTTTAAAGTGTGGCTTGATGATGAAGAGATCCAGCTTGTGCCGATCCCGGATAATGTAAAAACAAGCGCCCCCACTTTCAGCCGCTTCTCCCGCAGCTTCATGCCTTCTGCCCGCGAAGGCGAGCCGGAAACCATTGTTATTTCCTGGAGCGAACACGGCGGCTTCGTGTGCCCGATCTCCGACCTGATGTATTTTTACGCGAATCTCACCGAGGGGGAGCACAGGATCCATGTAACTTATGCAGCGAACGTAAGCATCACTGAAATGACAGAAGGTGATGAATACAGCTTCCTGTATTCGCTGTCGCCGGCAGCACACTGGCGCTCTTTCGGAAGCCTTGAAATAACAGTGGATGCTACCAAATACGAAAAGGGAGCGCTGCAAACCAATCTTGGAAATCCTGCTGCAGGAAGCATCGATTCTGTTGCCACCTGGCACTTTAATAAACTACCCGCCGATTATTTCAGCATCTCGTATTTTCAAAAGCTTGTCGTGCCGCACGAACCTTATCCTTCCATGGGGAGCGGGGTCGATTTACAAAGCCCGGTAATGAAGATCATTGCAGCAGGCATCCTTCTCGTCATATTTTGTGGGCTTTTGTTCTTTATTCGCAGAGGTAAGAATAAAAGACAGGGCTAAGCTTCGTCTTTGTTCTATTCAATGATTTGGTTACATTTGAACACGATGAGAACACCCGCCTTCTTCACGCTTCTGCTGCTGGCTACTATTTCTTATGCGCAAAAGCCATCCTCAACAGACAGCCTGAATGGAGCAGGATCGATCAATATATATTACGGCGCTAAGCTATTTTGCAACAGCTTTAACAATAAGCTGAACACTATAAATGAATTCGAAGCAGGCGCTCCGGTGCAATTACTGAGTATGGGTTATAGCGGAGAGATCCGTACCACGCGCAACACCCGCTGTTACGGACACCTTTTATACAACCAGGTGATCCCGCAACGGATCCGGGTATATGATACGATCAGCTGCATGTTATCGGGATATTCATTCAGCCTTGCCCTTGGCGGCGCATTAGCGAAGCGCTCCCCGCACTTCCGCCTGATGTATTATGCCGGCTTCAATGCCGGGCGGCTGCGGCTTTATGAAGACGTCCGCCGGAAAAACCCCTTCTTCTCACCGGTCTAACGTGTACAAATTGAAGACACGCTCCAGCTTATTTATCTTATATTTGTTCTATGGCTTATCCGTAGTTCAGGAAAGTGAATTTATACAGCATAAATTATAACATGAAACAACTCTTCCTGTTGCTTTTACTGATCTCATTCAGTTGCACTTTTCAAAAACTCAGTGCCCAGGTGCCCGGTTGGCAATGGGTAAAAAGTGCCGGCGGCGGATCCTCTGATGTTACAAATGGTATTGCTACGGATGCAAATGGTAACTCATTTATAACAGGATACTTTTATAGTCCGACAATCACTTTCGGGTCGACCACTCTTACGAACTCCGGTTTGAGCGGCACTCATGATTTTTTCCTGGTGAAATACGATCCATTGGGCAATGTGCTATGGGCAAGGTCAGCAATAGGAGCTTCTTATGACCGTGGCATGGGAATAACCACAGATCCAAGCGGGAATGTTTTAGTAGCCGGTTACTTCAGTGGGCCTTCAATAACATTTGGAACGACTACTTTATCCTGTTCAGGAAATACCAATGTTTTTGTTGCGAAATATGACAGTTCGGGCAATTTAATCTGGGCAAAACGGGCAGGTGGAACGGGCTCAAGCCAGGCGTATGCGATTTCAAGCGATGTTAACGGCAATGTGTTTTTAACAGGCTCATTTCTTAATTCATCAATTACATTCGGCACAATCACGTTAACCAATGTAGGAAACCAGGATATATTTGTGGCTAAATACGATGCATCGGGTAATGTTGTTTGGGCACGCTCTGCAGGGGGAAATTCCCTTGATAATGGCTTTGGCATCTCTAATGACGCGAGTGGAAACACTTATGTCACAGGGCAGTATGCCAGCCCCGTGATTAATTTTGGAACGGCCACATTGACCAACACCAGTAGTGATTTCGATTTTTTTATTGTAAAATATAATGGTTCAGGCAATATTGTTTGGGCCAAATCTGCAGGTGGAGCTGCCCAGGAAAAAGGAGTAAGCATTTCCTGTGATGCGCTTGGAAATTCCTTTGTGACGGGTCAATTTTCAAGCCCCTCAATTACTTTCGGAACTTCTACTTTAATTAATGGAGGTGGTTCGGTCTTTGATATTTTTGTAGTGAAATACAATTCTTCAGGCAATGTGCTTTGGGCAAAATCAGGAAGTGGCTCAGCGGCCGATTATGTATGGGATAATGCAATAGATACGAGTGGAAATAGTTTTATAACAGGTCTTTTCGATAGCCCTTCCATTACTTTCGGAACAACCACTTTGATCAGGAGCAGTGTTCGCGATATTTTTGTGGTGAAATACGATATCGCCGGCAATGTTCTATGGGCTAAATCAACAACAGGCAACTCTTTTATTGAGGGATACGGAATATCATGGGATGAAAACGGAAGTGTTCTCGTGACAGGCGCACTTCGGGGATTCGCGAATTTTGATACGATCCTGCTGACCACTCCAAGCACTACAACCGATGATGTGTATGTGGCAAAAATTTGTGAACTCGCAAAACCCGACATATTTTCAAGCGGGGCAACTACCTTTTGCAGGGGCGATTCCGTAATACTTACTGCCAGTTCGGCGAACAGCTATTTGTGGAGCAATGGTGCTACCACTCAAAGTATAACCGTTATGAACTCCGGAAGCTATTCTGTGAGGATCACAAACCTGTATGGCTGCAATGCGACCTCTGCTGTAACAAACGTTGCTGTAGATACTTTGCTTTCAACCACTGTAACCCCCGGAGCAGCAACAACTTTTTGCCAGGGCAGCTCCGTCGCACTTACCTCCAGCGCGGCAAGTTCTTATCTTTGGAGCAACAACGTCACCACTCAAAGCATTACCGTTTCCGCTTCAGGAGCCTACTTTGTCATTGCAGCAAATTCATGCGGTTCAGACACTTCATCTTATGTAAATATTGTGGTGAACCCTTTACCGCTTGCGTTAGTTACCGCAAACGGGACAACTACTTTTTGTGAAGGCGACTCAGTGACACTAACTGCTGCTTTAGCAAATTCATATTTATGGAGCAACGGTGACACCACGCAAAACACTCCCGCTTTATCTACCGGAAATTATTATGTTACTGTAACCGGGGCTAATGGCTGTTCTGCAACATCTACATCTTTGCCCGTAACTGTAAATCCGTTGCCGCATCCAACAATAACCGCCAGTGGTTCCACTGAATTTTGCCAGGGGGATTCTGTCATTCTCACTGCACCAGGTGGTATGAGCAACTACTATTGGTCCAACACTGCAACTTCCCAAAGCATCGCTGTTTCCAATACTGAAAATATTTCGGTTACAGTTACAGATCCGAATGGTTGTGCAGCGACTACTTTACCATTGCAAATCAGGGAAAATCCTTGGCCTAACCCTGTAATAACGGCAGGCAGTGCTACAGCATTTTGCCAGGGAGCTGCTGTTATGCTCGCAGCAAGCACAGGTATGACTACATATAATTGGTCAACCGGCACAACTTCACAAAATATTTTAGTTTCGAACACAGGCAATTACTCGGTAACGGTCATAGATTCAAATGGTTGCTCAGCCACATCTCCTGCTTTGCCGGTTACTGTTTACCCGCTGCCAAGTTCGATGGTGAACCAAACCGGCGCGACTTCGTTTTGTCGTGGTGATTCTGTGATGCTGACTGCCGCGAACGGTGGAATCTCCTATAATTGGTCTAATGGTGCAAATTCGCAAAGTATCATAGTTTCGGATACGGAAAATGACTCGGTAATTGTTACGGATGCACACGGTTGTACTGCAACCTCAGCTGTTATACACATTACAGCATACCCTTTGCCCAGCGCAGTTATAAGTCCGGGTGGGCCAACCACCTTTTGCCAAGGTGATTCGGTAATGCTCACGGCTCCAGGCGGGGGAAGTGCATATAACTGGTCAAATGGTGAAAGTTCACAAAGCATTTTTGCTTTAAATTCTGAAAATGACTCAGTAACAGTCATTGATTCACATGGCTGTTCTGCCACATCACCCGCTTTACAGGTTACCGTGTATCCATTGCCAGACGCTCTGATTACCGCAACCGGGCCGACTTCTTTCTGCCAGGGAGATTCCCTGACGCTCATGGCACCAACAGGTATGAGCGGCTATTATTGGTCGAATAATTCAAATTTACCTTTCATTACTGTTTTCTCTTCTCAAACTGATTCCGTAATGGTCACTGATGCAAATGGTTGCTCCGCGACCTCCCAGGCATTAGAAGTTACTGTCAATTCATTGCCAGATGCTAATATAGCGCCCGAAAGCACAACAACCTTTTGTGAGGGAGGTTCGGTAACACTTGATGCCCCTGCGGGAATGAACAGCTATCTTTGGTCAGATGGTACATCCTCGCAAAGCATTACCGTTTCGCTTTCCGGCAGTTATTATGTGATTGTAAACAATTCCTGCGGTTCCGATACTTCCTCCATAACAAATGTTATCGTACATCCCCTGCCATCCGCTGCTATAACTGCCAGCGGTTCTGCATTGAATTCCTCCTCCGTTACGGGTAATCAATGGTATTTGAACGGGAATATCATCCCTGGGGCAACAGCGCAATCTTTGAATTTAATGCAGGATGGTAATTATACAGTTACGGTTACCGATAGTAACGGATGTTCCGCTTCTTCCGACCCCATTACTATCAATACTCTTGAAATAAATGAACAATTAATAAGTACCGGCCCTGCAATTTCGCTTCAGCAATTTAATTCTGAAATAAGTGTTAAAACGACGGGAATAAATAATTTGAAGTGTGACTTAAATATAATTGATATTCTTGGGAGAGAAGTATATAATTCTCCAATCACAAATCAGATGACTGTACTTAATGGCAATCTACAGCCAGGCATTTATTTCCTCCAGCTGATATTTGGGAACGAAATCATTACAAAAAAAGTAATGGTCAAATAATTTTTATGCTTATGCAGGTGTAACGGAATCGGGTTACTCTTCTTTTTATTAAATGGGTTCAGGCCCGTACAACGGAATAAAAAAGAGAAGCGAGCGACTCATCCGATCTCCACCGTATACACATCGCTGTTATTCCGTAAAATGCTTTTCACATGAAAGCCGCCTTCCTGCGGGATCTCTTCTTTCAGGTCGAACATAATGCAATTGCGGCTCAGCCCTTCAAAGATGAGCGTGAATTTCTGCCCGGCATTTTTTAATGTCCAGTAGGGATAAAAGGAAATATTAAAGGCCGTCACCAGCTTTGCACGCTTGCCGCTCCCATGCTCGATAAGAAACGTGCTTGGCCAGATTCGGTAAGCAGCATCCATCGCGCAAATGCAATGCACAATCACCTGGTTCTCTTCCGCCACCATGGTGTCGGTTGCAACTTCTTCTTCCTGCTCGGTTATTATTTCTGGTTTCGTGGTCATGTTTCTGTTTATAGCCCTGTCAGGGTTTGAAACCCTGACAGGGCTCCATTCTAATCTTTCAATTTCTCTGTGATCTCTTTCTTCCAGCCTTTCTCCGCCTTCTCAATTTTAATTTTCGTGCAACCGTTGAATGCTGCAAATGCTTTTAACTTTTCCGCAAAGGCGATATTGAATTTATCATCGGGCTTAAAGCCTTTTTCAAAATGCATCGCCTTTACATAAAATGTTTGAGAGGCGCGATCGGCCTTCGGATCAAAGCGCCCGGCAAACGTATCGCCATACAGAACAGGCAGGCAGAAATAACCGAACTTCCGCTTCGGCTCGGGCACATAGCATTCAACCTGGTACTCAAAGCCGAAAAAGCGCTGCAGCCGTTTACGCTGGATCACAAGGTTATCGAACGGAGAAAGCAGGTGCATGTCCTTTTTTAATTTTAGCTTTTCAATTGCATTCAGCTGCTCAAGGCTTGTAATGAATGGGCTCTTGCCACAGCCTTCTGCATGCACTTCTTCATACTCTCCTGATCTTATCAGCTTCTTCAAAGCCTTGTTCACTTGTTCCTTCAACCCTTTCCGCAGGTAAGCGATCTCCTTCTCCTCCACCACTCCATTCGCCTCCACGGCCTTCTTCACAAGGTATTCGGCATATTCAGCTGCAGTGGGCATTTCCGTATTCACATCCGCAGGCAGCACCCGTTCGGCAAGATCATACACCTTCTGAAATCCCTGCCGCTTCACCACCATCAAAGTGCCATCCATAAACAGCTGCTCCAGCGCTTTCTTTGCGGGCTTCCACTCATACCAGTTGCCGGGGCCTGTGCGCTTAAACTCAAAATCCTTCGATTGCAATGCCCCTTCGGCCCTGATCCTGTCGAGCACATACTTCATCACTTTTTTATCCTGCGCAAACCAATGCGATTTCCCTTCCGCGAATAGTTTTTTGCGCGGGAGCGAAAACCGGTAATCGCTCATCGGCAGGTAAGATGCCGCGTGGCTCCAGTATTCGAACACGGATTTGTCCTTTTCCATTAGCTCACCAAGAAAGCTTTCCTTATAGTCGGGCAGGCGGCTGTAAAGCGTATGATGGTGCGCCCTCGCCACTACTGACAGCGTATCGATCTGCACATAGCCAAGGTGGCTTATCGCAGCCAGGGTGCCTTTTTTGCCCTTGCCGAAATGCCCGGTCAGCAAGCCCTGGCTGTTGAGCGCAAGCAGGCGGATCGACTTCAATGGCAGTATTTCAGGGCTTTGCGGCATGTTAAAATTTATTAGCCAAATTAAGGAATTTTCTTAATTTTGGTATCCTTTTAACTACAAGATAACCATGTCGAAGAACCTAAGCTTGCTCCTCCTCGTTTTGCTCGGCCTTTCGGGCTATGGGCAGGATATCACCGCCACAGTGAAGGCTCCGAATACTGTTGCCCCGGGAAAAGACCTTACCGTGGAAGTAAGTGTGAACAAGCCCGGCGTAAGCGGGTTTATGAAATACTTCCAGGACCTGCCGGCAAGTTACACCGCGACCGACATCGACAGCAAAGGCGGGAACTTCACCAATGCCGACAATGGAGCGAAGATCATCTGGATCTCCCCGCCAAGCGCCGACCAGTTTACGATGACCTATAAAATTGCGATCCCGCAGGGAGCAAGCGGCAGCATTTCCGTTGGCGGAAAATTTTCCTACGTGGTAGGCAACGAGCGTAAAACATTTGACGTGGCGCCACAGGTAGTGACCATTGGCAATGGAACCGCGAGCGGCACTCCCGCACCGCCTGTAAAGGAAGTGGTGAAAGAAAGCCCTCCTCCAGCTGAAACAAAGCCGCCGGTAACTGAAACGAAGCCGCCGGTTGCAGAATCAAAGCCAACGCCTCCGCCAGCTGAAGAAAAGCCGAAGCCTGTTGAACCAAAAAAGGAAACACCGGTGGTGATCACGCCTCCTGTTAACAAAGCGCCTACCAGCGCCGCTCCTACTGCTACTGCAGGAAGGTCGTACCGCGTACAGATCGGCGCATTTGCACTGAAGCCGCATATTGAAGGCGTTCCGGAATCGTCGACGGTGGTGCTCGACAACGGGATGACCAAATATTTCAGCGGTAATTTTAAAACCTACGAGGAAGCAAAGAAACGCAAGAACGAGATGATCGATAAAGGGTTCCAGGGAGCGTTCATTGTTGCTTTTGAGAATGGGAAGATCGTGAAATGATTCACCACGGATTACACGGATAGCACAGATTTTTTTACCGCAAAGACGGTAAGTATCAGAAATAAAAAAAGCGAAACAATTACTTGTTTCGCTTTTTCTTTGCGTCTCTGCAAGAAACCCTTATAATCCCAGCTTCTTCGCGATCTCCTTCTTCACGCCATCCTTGTGCAGCATGATCGAAGTTGTTTTGTATTTCACGAATGCTTCGGAAGCATAGAAATAGCCATCACAGTCGTTATTCTTCACTCCCCATGAGTTCTTCACGATGTAGTATTTTGTGCCGTTCTGATCCTTTACAATGCCGGTGATGTGCATTCCATGATCATCCTGCGTTTCGTAATTATCAAATGCTTCCTGGCGCATCGCCTGGGTGATCACTTTTTGCTTGCCCGGGGTCTGGATCACCGAATCGATCTTTTCCTTTTTGATGTCTGTCCAGTCCACATCCGGAACCACAGCTACGCCATTTTTAAAGGAGAATCCTTTTTCGCTCACATCGGCGCCCCATGCAATGGAATAGCCGTTCATCAGCGCATTGTCCATGATCTCGATCATCTCGTCAACAGGCACATTGTATACCTGGTCGCCAGCCCAATTGTCGGGCACCTCCAGCATAAACTTCGAATAGAACGGGTGATGTGAGAACGAAGAAATCTCGATGTAATTCTCCATGTTCAGGCCCAGCATATCCGCGAATGATTTTGGCGTGTATTGCTTTCCTTCGTAGGTAAATGTTTTTGGGATCGGACCCAGGTAGCCGTCGAGTGTGGCATTGAATGCTTTTTTCCAGCCCGGGTTCGGCTTTGCGCTTTTGATCACAGCATCCACGATGGCGCGTGTTACAGCATCGAGGTCGTTATGGTTGATCTCTTTTTCACCGTTTGCAAGTCCGCTGTAAACCGACTGCGGCACCATTCCGGAATCTTTCACCACCTGGATCACATCGTGGAAAGCGCCGCCTCCTGCGAAGTTCACCGAGCCGTGCATGCGCACGAACTTATCTGCTTTCATGTTGTAGGCCGTGTGCACGATGAACATTTCCGACAGGTTCACCTTTGGCTTTTTCATGCGCAGCATTTCCGATTCGAGGAAAGAGAGCGATGAGAAGGTCCAGCAGGTTCCCGACTGGTTCTGGTTCTGCACTTCCGTGCTTTCAAGATTTTTAACAACGGTGAATTTATAATTCCCGTCCTTCTTGTTGGTGATGGTTGTTTGTGCGCTTACAGCGGATGCGCCAATGGCAAGCGCTGACAGCAGGATCGATTTTTTAAAGTTCATTGTGCTGAGAGAGATTTATGTGTATTTAAATATGCGAATAAAATGCATTGCTTACTTCCGTATTTGATAAGCGGTAAATATGTGTTATAATTGGTTCTGTGTGGCGTCAGTTCGAGTGCCCTTCCTTTTTCAGGAAGGGTGTATCGAGAACGTGCGTGGCTCAGGCCTGCGCTGTAGGCCCGCCGAAATTCATCGGCAGCACATTCGGCATTTCCGTATCCTTGATAGGGCCGTGCGTCTGCTCAAATTTCTTGATGTTATCATTGAGCGCTTTCATTAATCGCTTTGCGTGCTGCGGCGTTAATACGATGCGCGACTTTACTTTTGCCTTCGGCACGCCGGGCATCATTTTGATGAAATCGAGCACAAATTCCGAATTGGAATGAGTGATGATCGCCAGGTTAGAATAAATACCTTCTGCGATCTCCTCGCTTAATTCTATATTGATCTGGTTAGGGTTCTGCTCTTCCATGGTTTATTTTTTTGAATTGTAAAGTTAATTATTTCCCTTGAAAATTCCGGAAAAACTTGTTCATGAGATGTGCGATAAGCGCATAGTCACTTCGAGTGCGAAGCGTATCGAGAAGTAGACCAGTTCTAGATACTTTCGGCAAAAGGCCGAAATCCCGATAGCTATCGGGACGAACTGACAGTCCGATCCAACACCTCTTTAATTATACCATTTAAATAAAAAAGTCCCGGGTTTCCCCGGGACCTTTATCATTTGTAGGTTATGTCTTATAATTTCGTGATCAGGATCGAAGCATTCACTGCAGACAGTGTTCCTCCTGTGTTTGCCCCGAGGTTAACACTTGCCGGTGAACCTGTATTGTTAAGCTGGATCACATCGCCTGCTACTACGTTAATGATCACCTGCCCGCTGGTTTGCGTGTTTGCAGTTGGAGATCCGTTCCTTGAACCCAAAACAGAGACGCCGTTCTGATATACAGAGAATTGGTTTGCAGAAGCTGCAGACACAGTGTATTCTATTTTATAAACTCCCGATACATTTATAAAAATAAATGATGATCCCGGGTTATGCGTAATGTTAGCAGAGAGTATACCGTTTGCATCAAATGTAACAGCATTTCCAAGCGTTACAAATTGTGCGGTCGTATTATAAATGTATCCATATTCCGAAGAGGCAGTTACTCCCGTGGCTCCTACCGCACCGGTTGCTCCGGTTGCACCGGCAGTGCCAACCGTACCTGCAATGGAAATATTCCAGTTGTTCACAATTGATCCCAACGCACCAACGGCAACGTCAACGTTAACTACCATCGTATTCCCTGAGTAAGATACAATAATACCTTCTGTGTAGTTTGCAATGGTTGTCTGATCTACAAGCCTGATGCGGTCTCCCGCGATGTATGCAAGGCCAGCCTGTGTATTAAATGATTTTCCGGGGCCTGTGCCCAGTGTTTTAGGTGAGTTGGAAGTTGCGCTATAGCCGCTGCCTGTAGCACCTGTTGCCCCTGTTACGCCGGTTGCACCCACTGCTCCCACAGGACCAATTGCACCTGTTGTTCCCGTAACACCTGTTGCGCCGGTAGCGCCGTTCGCTCCTACTGCACCCACCGGACCAATTGCACCTGTAGTTCCCGTAACACCTGTCGTTCCGGTTGTACCCGTTGCTCCATTAGTTCCGTTCGTACCATTGGTACCCGCAGTTCCTGTTGCGCCGGTAGCTCCTGTTGCACCATTCGTGCCCGGTGATCCCGGCATCCCCATGCCCATTGGGCCCATCGGACCCATTGCGCCTGTAGTTCCCGTAGCACCTGTTGTTCCGGTTGTACCTGTTGTTCCGTTAGCGCCATTGGTTCCGTTCGTACCATTGGTACCCGCAGTTCCAGTAGCACCTGTTGCGCCGGTAGCTCCTGTTGCACCATTCATTCCCGGTGACCCCGGCATTCCCATGCCCATTGGACCCATCGGGCCCATTGCGCCTGTAGTTCCCGTAGCACCTGTTGTTCCGGTTGCACCAGTCGTTCCGTTAGCGCCATTGGTTCCGTTCGTACCATTGGTACCGGCAGTTCCTGTAGCACCTGTTGCGCCGGTAGCTCCTGTTGCACCATTCATTCCCGGTGATCCCGGCATTCCCATGCCCATTGGGCCCATCGGGCCCATTGCACCTGTAGAGCCTGTTGCCCCGGTTGCACCTGTGGTTCCATCAATACCGTTAATTCCGGCAGTACCTGTAGCGCCTGTTGCACCATCGATCCCGTTTGTGCCGTTCATTCCGGTTGCGCCTGCAGCGCCGTCAATTCCATTCGTTCCGGCTGTTCCGGTCGCGCCTGTTGCGCCATCCGCTCCGTTAATGCCCGGGGTTCCCGCTGCACCATCAATTCCGTTTGTTCCGTCAGCACCTGTTGCGCCTGTTGCACCGTCGATCCCGTTTGTACCGGTAGCTCCCGTTGCGCCAACGCCACCCGTTCCGGATGTTTCAGCATACAATGCATAAGGAACGCTCATCAGCTGGGTTGTTCCAGTGATGGTATACGATGTTCCGCCCGAAGGATCGGTTTCTGTCATGATGAAATAAGGGCCTGCCGCCCAGTTGATCGAAGCGAAGGTTCCTGTAACAGGAGTTCCGTTCCCGATCTCGATCGTCACCAATCCGTTGATGTTTGTAGTGGCTGTTTGTGTTTCCACGTAAACCGCAGTTCCCGTTGGAGATCCCTGGAGGATGCTTACCTGCATGCCTACCGGCGATGATGTAACAAGCGTATTCCCAGCATTGCGGATCACTGCCTGGTAGCTCATTTTTTGCGGAGCCTGCGCTGATGTTGTTAAAACCTGGACGCTGAACAACAGCATTGCAGTAATACGGAGTAATCCTTTTTTCATAATTTAGTTTTTGATGATTTTAAATGTTTTGATCTCTTTATTGGTATCGAGTACTTTTACGAAGTAAATCCCTTTGCTCAGCGTGCTCATGGAGATCGTTGTTTCAGTGCCGCTGAGCTTGTCGCTGCTGATGAGCTTGCCCTGCGCATCGGAAAGCGTGTAGTGCATTCCCGCAGTGGAAAGGTCCTTAATGGTGAGCGTCACCTGCTCCGCAGTGGGGTTCGGATAAACAGAGGCAGATAAATCAATATCTTTTGCATCCACACCTGTGATCACGTAAATTTCAAATGGCTGCTGCAATCCCTGTGTGATGGTTCCGCCTGTTCCATTTGCCGTGATATAATCCACCTGCCCGATGGAATAGCTTGCAGAGCCGCCGGTGCCCGAAGCATCGCCGCCAGCCGCAACTGTTCCCTGCTGGGCGCTGAGCGTTGCGATCCCTGAAAAAAGGAATGTGGCGCAAAGGAGTTTTTTAATGTTTGTCATTTGATTTTGGAGAATTAAGAAACGTAAGGTTACGGAAATTAAACGACACGGGAGTAAGAAAACGGATATATTAAAGCCAAAAGCCTCCCGGGAGCTTCCCGGAAGGCTTTTAATTCAAAGGGTTAAAATGAATTTAGAATTACTTTATTAGTGAAAGTCAACCCAGGAATTAACTGTAGGCTTAACGTATGTTTTAAACCACAGATCCCAGGTTAAGTTTGGCATTCCCGAATTTTCGGCACCGGAAGGATAGCTGTTAGTATTATCCATTGACCAGGCGCAATTAGCTGTATGTGAAATCATAAATGTATAGGTATTGCCTGCTGTTACATTTATCCCCGTTAATACAAATGATTTTATTCCGGCCGAAGAAATTGTACCAGCTAAAGAACCTAATAAAGTCCCTCCGGGGATTGTTCCGGCATATACATTAATTGTACATGACCCGGCAGCGGTGAAAGCAGATACTGTTACATCTATTTTCGATAACTCACCTGTTGCTCCTGCAATAAACGACTGCCCGATCATTGTAGCATTTAACTGGGTATTTGGTGTCGTCATACTCTGATCAAGTGCCTCAGCACCAAGAGCCGTGGCATATCCCTGGAACTTGCCTGTGCTGCTGTTATAGATCATCATCCCCGGTACAGCTGTTAAAGCAGTGCGCTCTGTTGTTGTGAGCCTTGGAAGCAATACGGCTCCCGTTGTTGTAGTTATTTCCAACTGGCCGTTAATTTTAGTTTTACCGGCCACTTCTAATTTAGCAGAAGGTGCTGATGTTCCGATCCCAACGTTACCGTCGCCCCGGATGCGCATTAATTCAAGACTGCTCGTAGCATTTATTGCTGCATAAAAAACATGGCTCTGCACCGGGGAGCTTACCTGGTAACGCAATGCATTGTTATTCATACCAAAGCCATAATATTCATGATCATTGTTTCCATCTTCCCACAAAACAAGCCTTCTGTTTCCCTGCACATTTCCAAATTGTAAGGCTGCATTCGGAGCTGATGTCCCAATCCCCACATTACCGGAATTGAACCATTGGTTAGTAAGGCTGAACTGAAGCCTGTTTGCTCCGTTATAATAAAATGAGAGCAGATCATCAGAGGCGTTATTTGTCAGCATGAAATCTCTTTCAGGATTTCCCAGTATAAATGATGCAAAAGAATTGGAACCTAAGGATTTTTCGCGGACAAATATGCTGCCGGGATCAGAGATATCAAGCTTATACGCCGGTGTTACTGTTCCGATCCCTATGTTACCGCCATTGTTATAAATGTTGCTGCTGTTGGTTACCCAGTCGGTACCGTTCCAATAAGCAGTATTGCCGGCTGCAGAACCTGCAGGTAAAATACCGTCGGCACCTGCTGTTCCTGTAGCACCTATGGAGCCTGTTGCTCCGGTAGAACCTGTTGCGCCCGTTGCACCGGCAGCACCATTCGCTCCGGGAGTACCGGGCATTCCGGGCATTCCCATTGTTCCGGGCGAGCCGGCTGTTCCGGTTGCGCCTGTCACACCAGTGGCACCTGTTGCACCGGTAGCTCCCGCTGCTCCATTTGCTCCGGGAGCACCTGGCATTCCGGGCATTCCCATTGTTCCCGGTGAGCCTGCTGTTCCGGTTGCACCTGTCGCACCCGTGGCACCTGTTGCGCCATCGATACCATTTGTTCCGTTAATTCCATCGATCCCATTGGTACCATTTGTTCCATCAATTCCATTTGTTCCGTTGATGCCGTCAACACCGTTGGTGCCATTGGTTCCATCAATGCCATTTATTCCGTTGATCCCGTCAATACCGTTGGTGCCATTGGTTCCATTAACACCATTCGTTCCATTGATGCCATCAATACCGTTGGCACCGTTGATTCCGTTAGTCCCATTGATACCATCTGCTCCATTTGCACCTGTTGGGCCTGTAGCGCCGGTTGCACCCGCAGGGCCTGCACCGTTACCGGAAGTGGCTGCGTACAATGCATAAGGAACACTCATCAATTGTGTAGTTCCTGAAATGGTGTATGAAGTTCCTCCTGAAGGATCCGTTTCTGTCATTATAAAATAAGGGCCCGCCGACCAGTCGATAGCCGCAAACGTTCCCGATACAGGCATTCCATTCCCGATCTCAATTGTCACCAATCCGTTCACGTTAGTAAAAGCGGATTGAGTTTCAACATAAACCGCCGTTCCTGTTGCTGAACCCTGGAGAATGCTGATCTGCATGCCTACCGGGCTGGACGTTACCAATGCATTTGACGCATTACGCACCACTGCTTGGTAGCTCATTTTCTGAGGAGCCTGTGCAAAGCTGACCGATAGCTGAAAGCTAAGGAAAAGGACTGCGCTTACTCGGAGTACTATTTTTTTCATGTATGTTAGTTTTTAATGATTTTAAATGTTTTAACTGTATTCGTTCCGTCCATCACTGTGATGATGTATGCGGCCTTGTTTAATTCCATCATTGAAATAATGGTTTCAGTTCCGCTTAGCTTATCCTGTTTGATGAGCCTGCCACGGGCATCGGAAAGAATATAGCTCATTTGCGTTGCTGAAAGATCTTTAACAGAAAGCGTAACCAGCTCTGAGCTTGGGTTCGGGTAAACCGACATTGAAAGCCCGATCCCTGTTTTTTCGATCCCTGTCATCACAGAGATCTCGTACGGCTGCTGTAAGCCCTGCGTGATGGTTCCGCCTGCTCCTGTTCCGGTGATATAATCCACCTGCCCGATCGAATAGCTGGCTGATCCGCCACTGCCGGATGCATTGCCACCCGCGGCTACCGTTCCCTGCTGCGCCTTTATTATGCCTGTTAAAGCCAGAAAGGAGCAGAAGAAGAAAATCTGTTTTTTTGTTTGTGTCATGGTATATCCTGTATTTATTTTATCCTTTATTAATCACGGAGGCCGGGAGCCTTATTCAGGGCAGTAAAGGTGGGATTATACACGGCGGTGCACAATAGTGGTTACCCCCTATATTGTTTTTCCGTGTGTGTTTATGAAGAGAGAAGCTTGTGGAATTTCTAAAGCGAACCTTTAGAATGGATGGCAAATTTCAGAAGGGAGTTCTTTCCTTCCAGCCCTAATTTTTTAACAATATTGGAGCGGTGGTTATCTACCGTATTTGGACTAACAAACAGCAAGCCGGCGATCTCAGCAGTGGTCTTGCTTTCCGCGATCAGCTTTAAAATAACCTTTTCAGTGGCAGTAAGTATTTTCAGTTCCGGAATGTCGTTGATCTTATTCTGCGCGGTAAGAAGCTTTTCAATTCCCGCGCTGATAAATCGTTCGCCCTTCAGAACCTTTTCAACGCACACGATCAGCTCGGTGATCGCATTGTCCTTTAACAGGTAGCCCATCACACCCATTTCCATGGCACTATTGAAGAAATCCTTCTCCCTGTGCATGGTCAGCAAAATGAATTTGGTATCCGACTTTTCCTTCAGCACTTTATTGCACACATCAAGTCCTGATAAGCCGGGCATCTCTATATCCAGTATGGCAATATCCGGCCGCCGGGAAATGATCTGCTGGTAAGCAGCCAATCCATCCGACACTTCAGCAACAATTTCAAGGCTTTCCACATCCCGGAGGATCTCTATCAGGCCCTTCCTGAAGATTGGGTGATCATCGGCAACAACAGCTGTTCTTTTCATTGCTATGAAGGTATGGAAAAAATATATTTAGTCCCCTTCCCCGGCGAAGTTTCCAGCACTAATTTTCCCTTTAAATATTTCACGCGCTCCTCCAGGTTCAGCAATCCGAAGGATCGCTGCGCTTTTTCAGAAAGAATGCTTTTGTCAAAGCCCTTGCCATTGTCCTGCACCACCAGCTCCAACACCCCATTTGCTTTAGAAGCGGAGATTCGTAAAGCAGTAGCATCTGCGTGCTTTAAAGCGTTCGTAACACATTCCTGAATGATCCTGTAATAATTTATCTGCTTATCGGGCGGAAGTTCTTTATCTACTGCATCAAGATCATAGCTCACAAACACATTGGAGCTTTCCTTTACCTTTTCGGCAAGCGCATCCACGGCTGCTACCAACCCGTACTTTTCGAGCTGGTTCGGGTACAGGTCCTTTGAAATGCTCCGGACCTCTTCCAGCGTTTCATCCACCGCAGGCATTAAGCGGAGATCATTGTTCTTTAGCATCTGGTTTTTGATAAAAAGAATATTCTGGCCGATACTATCATGCAGCTCTTTTGAGATCCGCTGCCGTTCCTTCTCCTGGGAAATAAGAAGCTGCTGCGAATACATTTCACGCAACTGGAGCGCTTTCCGGTTATTGAAATAGGCAAAGCCCCCAATTACAAGCAACAAGACCATTACTGCCAATAGAATAATAAAGTTGCGCGTGGTTCTTTGGATCTGGTTCTCAGCTTCCAAAGCAATAACTTCTTTCTCGTGTTCGTTCTTTTGAAGAGCGGCTTTCTTTTCAAACTCAAAATTCATCTCCAGCTCAACATTCTTTTTTGCATTGTCGATATTAAAAATACTATCCTTTGCAAGGATGTAATTTCTATAATATCCAAGCTCTTTTTTAGGATCACCCAGATCCGAGTATAACCGGCTAAGATTTTCATTGGCCTCCATTACCCCATCCAGGTAATTGATCTCTTCCGACAGCTCAAGCGATTGCAAAAGCCGTTCTTTTGCCTCCGGGTATTTTTTCATGCCACGGTATAATGAGCCCAGGCTGGCAAGATGAACCGCCTTATTCCTTTTATCCCCTGTAATTTCATACAGGGCAAGTGATTTCTTATAATATGCAACAGCGGTATCATACTCGGGGATCTTTCGCGGGTCTGCTCCCTTATTCAGTTTTTTATCACCGAAATTACCGTAAACATTTCCTATGTTCCCCAGTATCATTGCGATTGTCCCCGTATCCTTCAGTTTCCGGAACATTTCCATCGACTTTGTATAATATTGCAAAGCCATATCATTGTTTTCCATTTCAACATACGCACTTCCAAGATTACTGTAAAGCGTAGCCTCCGCCTCCGCTCCGATAGACTTCATCTGCTTTGCGACCGCAAGCGCCCTGTACATATAATCAATGGATTTTTCAGATTCGTCAATGCTATTGAAAGCGATGGCAATGTTACCTAAATGACGCAGGATCCCGGCCTTATTATCAATACCTTCATCGATCCTCAATGCCTTAAAATAAAACTCTAGGGCTTTCGTATCATCGCCGGTGTCTTCATAATAGCTGCCAATATTCCCGTATCCTCTTGCTTCCGTCTCAAGGGCATACCTCTTCAGTTCAGCGGAAATAAGCGGCTTCACCAGCATTGATGTTGCAAGGTCTATCGCTTTTTTAGTATAGCCCTGCTCTGCCGGCCGGTCTTCCAGCATATAATGTTCATCGGCTATCGAGTAATACGCCTCAATAAGATTAGTATCCGCAGTAACATTCCGCGGTTGGCCTTCAAGCCCCGTTATTACTTTCAGCAGAGAGTCAATTTTGTTATTCTGAGCTGTAAGGAATGAAGAATACAGGAGGAAGGCCAATAAAACAACAAATGAAAGGGAATAAATGCGCGAACGCGTGTGCCTGCAGATCATTGAGATGTAGTAATAGGTAAAAAAAAGAGGGACAGAAATATTGTCCCTCTTTTTTTATTAATTTATTTGAAGAGATCCCGGATCAGGTCCGGAATGAATTCGAATTATAATTTTACTTCGGCAAGGCCTTGTAAAATCACAGTCTCTTAAGCCTCTTCTTCTTCTAATGCTTCTTTCTTGGAAGCCATCAGTCGGTCGTACTCTTCCTGTGAACCTACGATCATTTTCTCGTAAGACCTCAAGCCTGTACCTGCCGGGATCAAATGTCCAACGATAACGTTTTCTTTCAATCCTGATAAGTCATCCACTTTACCGCTAACAGCAGCTTCGTTCAGCACTTTCGTTGTTTCCTGGAAGGAAGCAGCGCTCATGAAGCTGTTTGTCTGCAACGACGCACGGGTGATACCCTGCAGGATCTGTTGTGATGTAGCAGGAATTGCTTCGCGTGCTTCGATCGCTTTCATATCCTTACGTTTCAGCGATGAGTTCTCATCGCGTAAACGGCGTGCCGTGATGATCTGTCCGGCTTTGAACAGCGGAGAGTCACCCGGCTCAACTACGATAACCTTACCGTATAATGAATCGTTCTCTCTCATGAACTCAGCCTTGTTCACCAGTTGCTTCTCTAAGAAGATAGTATCGCCTGCTTCGCTGATGTCTACTTTACGCATCATCTGGCGAACGATCACTTCAAAGTGCTTGTCGTTGATCTTCACACCCTGTAAGCGGTAAACCTCCTGTACCTCATTTACTAAGTACTCCTGAACAGCTGTTGGCCCTTTGATAGCGAGGATATCACTTGGCGTGATCGCTCCGTCTGACAATGGCTCACCTGCGCGGATGAAGTCGTTTTCCTGTACAAGGATATGTTTCGATAATGCAACAAGGTATGTTTTCTTCTCACCGGTCCTTGATTCAACATGCACCTCGCGGTTACCACGTTTGATCTTACCGAATGATACGATACCGTCGATCTCGGATACTACAGCCGGGTTGCTCGGGTTACGTGCTTCGAAAAGCTCGGTAACACGCGGTAAACCTCCTGTGATATCCCCTGTTTTTCCTGCTGTGCGCGGGATCTTAACAAGGATCTGTCCTGCATCGATCTTCGCATTGTCGTTCACAATTACGTGAGCGCCAACCGGGATGTTGTATGTGCGCAGGATCTCTTTGTTCGCTGCGATCTTGATCGCAGGGTTCTTGGATTTATCGCGGCTTTCAACAATTACTTTTTCTTTAAATCCCGTTTGCTCATCCGATTCTTCGCGGAATGTAACACCTTCTTCGATATTCTCGAATTCGATCTTACCTGCAAATTCGGAAACGATCACCGCATTGTACGGATCCCAGTCGCAGATCAGGTCGCCCTTTTTCACTTTTGACAAGTGCTGGATGTAAACCTGTGATCCGTAAGGGATGTTTGCAGTGGTCAGAACAATTTTAGTGTTTGCATCAATGATACGCATCTCAGCTGAACGGCCGATCACAACATCAACAACTTTACCGTCAGGGTTTTTACGCTTCACTGTTTTCAATTCATCCACTTCGATGATACCATCGTATTTGGATTCAAGCTTGGATGATGCAGCAGTGTTGGATGCAGTACCACCTACGTGGAACGTACGCAGCGTTAACTGTGTACCCGGCTCACCGATTGACTGTGCAGCAATTACACCTACAGCCTCACCGCGCTGAACCATACGTCCTGTTGCCAGGTTACGTCCGTAGCATTTCGAACAAACACCGTTCTTGCTTTCGCATGTTAACACGGAGCGGATCTCAACTGCTTCGATCGGAGATTCAGAGATAATTTTTGCAACTTCCTCTTTTACCTCTTCACCTGCGCCGATGATCATATCACCTGTTAACGGGTTGTATACATTGTGAACTGTTGTACGTCCGATCACGCGGTCGTATAACGATTCCACAACTTCATCATTTTTCTTCAATGCTGTTGCCACAAGTCCGCGGAGTGTTCCGCAATCCTCGATGGTAATGATCACATCCTGTGCAACGTCAACCAGCCTGCGGGTTAAGTAACCTGCATCGGCTGTTTTTAACGCCGTATCGGCAAGACCTTTACGCGCACCGTGAGTGGAGATGAAGTACTCAAGGATGGACAGGCCTTCCTTAAAGTTAGAGATGATCGGGTTCTCGATGATCTCTCCTCCACCTGCTCCTTTTTGCGGTTTCGCCATCAATCCACGCATACCGCCAAGCTGACGGATCTGCTCTTTGGATCCACGGGCACCGGAATCAAGCATCATATATACCGGGTTGAATCCCTGGCGGTCGTTTGTAAGCGTGTGCAATACTTTCGCAGTGATGCGGGAGTTGGTATGCGTCCAGATATCGATGATCTGGTTGTAACGCTCGTTGTTGGTGATGAAACCCATGTTGTAGTTTCCGATCACTTCATCCACCTGCGTATTTGCATCAGCGATCATCTTGTCTTTATCCTCAGGAACCATAACGTCGCCCAGGTTAAAGGATAAGCCTCCGCGGAATGCGCTCATGAAACCTAATGTTTTCATGTCGTCGAGGAACTTGGCTGTTTTAGCCATACCGGTTTCCTTAACAATGGTTCCGATGATATCACGTAACGATTTTTTAGTAAGCAGCTCGTTGATGAAACCAACTTCTTTCGGAACAACCTGGTTGAACAGGATGCGGCCTACGGTAGTTTCAACAATTTTGCTCACCATTTTATCGCCGTCTTTCACCTGTAAGCGAACTTTTACGAAAGCATGCAGGTCAACGCGTTTTTCATTGTATGCGATAATTGTTTCTTCCGGAGAATAGAATGTTAATCCTTCACCTCTCACAACTTCGTCTTTTGTATTTCTCTTGCCTTTGGTCATGTAGTACAGACCAAGCACCATATCCTGGGAAGGAACCGTTACCGGCGCCCCGTTCGCAGGGTTTAAGATGTTGTGTGAAGCAAGCATTAACAGCTGCGCCTCAAGGATTGCGGCATGTCCCAATGGAACGTGAACCGCCATCTGATCCCCATCGAAATCGGCGTTGAAGGCCGTACAGGTCAATGGGTGCAGCTGGATCGCTTTTCCTTCGATCAGTTTCGGCTGGAAAGCCTGGATACCTAACCTGTGGAGTGTCGGAGCGCGGTTTAACAGGACAGGATGCCCTTTTAAAACGTTCTCTAAAATATCCCAAACGATCGGCTCTTTTTTATCTACGATCTTCTTTGCAGATTTAACGGTTTTCACAACACCACGCTCGATCATCTTGCGGATGATGAATGGCTTGAATAACTCCGCTGCCATATCTTTCGGCAATCCGCACTCATGTAATTTCAATTCAGGCCCAACGACGATCACCGAACGTGCGGAATAATCGACACGCTTACCGAGTAAGTTCTGACGGAAACGGCCCTGCTTACCTTTCAATGAATCGGAAAGTGATTTTAAAGCACGGTTCGATTCTGTTTTTACTGCATTTGATTTACGTGAGTTGTCGAACAATGAATCAACAGCCTCCTGTAACATACGCTTCTCATTACGCAGGATCACCTCCGGAGCTTTGATCTCGATCAGGCGCTTCAAACGGTTGTTACGGATGATCACGCGGCGGTAAAGGTCATTTAAATCGGATGTAGCGAAACGTCCGCCATCCAATGGAACGAGTGGACGCAATTCCGGTGGAATTACAGGAACGATCTTCACGATCATCCACTCAGGGCGGTTCTCAACGTGATCGTTTGCATGACGGAAACCTTCAACAACTTGTAAGCGCTTTAACGCTTCGTTCTTACGCTGCTGTGATGTTTCTGTGTTTGCTTTGTGACGCAGGTCGAATGATAAAGCATCCAGGTCAACGCGGCTCAGCAACGACTGTAATGCTTCAGCGCCCATGCGTGCGATGAATTTATTAGGATCATTATCATCGAGGTACTGGTTGTCTTTCGGCAATGTATCCAGGATGTTCAGGTATTCTTCTTCCGAAAGAAAATCAAGGTAATTGATCCCGTCAGCAGCTTTCACACCTGCATTTACCACTACATAACGCTCGTAGTAAATGATCATGTCCAGTTTTTTTGTTGGTAAACCCAACAGGTAACCGATCTTATTCGGCAATGATTTGAAATACCAGATGTGCGCAACAGGAACCACCAGGTTGATGTGTCCCATACGCTCACGGCGTACTTTTTTCTCCGTTACTTCAACACCACAGCGGTCGCACACAATCCCTTTGTAACGGATCCTTTTATATTTTCCACAAGCACACTCCCAGTCTTTAACCGGACCGAAGATCCTTTCGCAGAACAACCCGCCCATTTCAGGCTTGTAGGTTCTGTAGTTGATGGTTTCGGGCTTTACCACCTCACCGCTTGAACGTTCGAGAACTGCTTCTGGAGACGCAAGGCTGATGGTAATTTTCGAGAAATTGCTTTTTAGTTTATTATCTCTTTTATTAAAAGCCATGTTATTTATTTGTTGAGTTGGTGAATTCTTGATTTTTTGAATGAAGAGTTGCAGATTCTGAAATCTGCAACTCTAAAATTCTAAAATTGTTTATTAGTCAAGGGAGATATTCAATCCAAGGCCTCTTAACTCATGCAACAATACGTTGAATGACTCAGGGATTCCCGGGGTTGGCAGGTTCTCACCTTTAACAATTGCTTCATAAGCTTTCGCCCTTCCGATAACATCATCCGATTTGATCGTAAGGATCTCCTGGAGAATGTTGGCTGCGCCGAATGCCTCGAGTGCCCAAACCTCCATCTCACCAAAACGCTGGCCTCCGAACTGAGCTTTACCGCCCAGTGGCTGCTGTGTAATGAGAGAGTATGGCCCGATAGAACGGGAGTGCATCTTATCATCCACCATGTGGCCAAGCTTCAGCATGTAGATCACACCAACGGTAGCCGGCTGATCGAAACGCTCACCTGTTCCGCCGTCAGTTAAGTAAGTGCGGCCAAAACGAGGCAAGCCTGCTTTGTCTGTCCACTCATTCAGCTGCTCTGTGGTAGCGCCATCAAAGATCGGTGTGAAGAACTTCTCACCTAATTTCTGACCGGCCCATCCGAGAACGGTTTCATAGATCTGTCCGAGGTTCATACGTGAAGGTACACCCAGCGGGTTCAGCACGATATCAACGATGGTTCCGTCTTCCAGGAATGGCATGTCCTCATCACGCACAATACGCGCAACGATACCTTTGTTACCGTGACGGCCCGCCATCTTATCACCCACTTTCAACTTACGTTTTTTAGCGATGTAGATCTTAGCAAGCTGCACGATACCTGCAGGAAGCTCATCCCCAATGGTTACGGCAAACTTTTTACGCTTGTATGCACCCAATAAATCGTTGTACTTGATGTTGTGGTTGTGGAGCAACATTTTGATCTTGTCGTTCACATCCTTATCAGTAGTCCATTTATTAGGGTTAACTGTAGCATAGTCAATTTTCTCAAGGATCTTTTGTGTGAACTTGGTGCTTTTCGCAACAATTTCTTCCTTAAGGATATTCATCACACCCTGTGAAGTTTTACCGTTCACCAGCGTATTTAACTTTTCAATTAATTTCGCTTTCAACGCTGCAACTTCCGCAGCATGCTCTTTATCGATCTTCTCAAGCAATGGCTTCTCTTCCGCTTTTGCTTTCTTGTCTTTAATCGCCCTTGAGAATAATTTTTTATCAATTACAACACCGCGTAATGATGGAGGCGCTTTCATGGAAGCATCTTTTACATCGCCGGCTTTGTCGCCAAAGATCGCGCGTAAAAGTTTTTCTTCCGGTGAAGGATCTGTTTCACCTTTCGGAGTAATTTTTCCGATCAGGATATCTCCTTCTTTCACGTCGGCACCGATCCGGATCAACCCGTTCTCATCGAGGTCTTTTGTAGCCTCTTCAGAAACGTTAGGGATATCAGCCGTTAATTCTTCCAATCCGCGTTTTGTATCACGAACTTCCAGCGCGTACTCATCGATGTGAACCGATGTGAAGATGTCCTCGCGTGCAACACGCTCGGAGATCACGATCGCATCCTCGAAGTTGTAACCTTTCCATGGCATGAACGCCACTTTCATGTTACGTCCGAGAGCAAGCTCGCCGTTCTGTGTAGCGTAACCATCGCATAACACTTGTCCTTTAGTAACTTTTTCACCTTTCTTAACGATCGGTTTTAAGTTGATACAGGTGCTCTGGTTGGTCTTGCGGAATTTCGTTAACTGGTAACGTTTTACATCATCGTCGAAGCTGATGAGGCGGTCTTCCTCTGTACGGTTGTAACGGATCACGATCTCGTTTGCATCCACGTACTCAACAACACCTTCTCCTTCAGCATTCACAAGCACACGTGAATCGCGTGCAACCAGCGGCTCAAGGCCTGTTCCAACGATAGGTGCTTCAGGGCGTAACAATGGTACGGCCTGGCGCTGCATGTTGGAACCCATCAGGGCGCGGTTAGCATCATCATGCTCCAGGAAAGGGATGAGTGATGCCGCGATAGATGCGATCTGGTTAGGGGCAACGTCCATCAATTGTAATTTCTCCGGTTCTACAACCGGGAAATCACCTTCGTAACGTGCTTTTACTTTTGCTTCCTTGAAATTACCTTTTGCATCCACCGGTGCATTGGCCTGTGCAATGGTTTTGGAATCTTCTTCTTCTGCGCTCAGGTAAGTCACAGATTTTTCGATATCCACTTTACCATTCTTCACGGTCATGTAAGGGGTTTCAATGAAACCTAATTTGTTGATCTTCGCGAATACACACAGTGAAGAGATCAAACCGATGTTCGGCCCTTCCGGTGTTTCAATCGTACAAAGGCGTCCGTAGTGCGTGTAGTGAACGTCACGTACCTCGAAGCCTGCGCGCTCGCGGGATAAACCTCCTGGCCCGAGTGCAGAGAGACGACGCTTGTGCGTGATCTCCGCAAGCGGATTGGTTTGATCCATGAACTGTGACAGCTGGTTTGTTCCGAAGAACGAGTTGATCACAGAAGATAATGTTTTTGCATTGATCAGGTCGGTTGGCGTGAACACCTCGTTGTCACGAACGTTCATACGCTCGCGGATGGTGCGTGCCATACGGGCAAGGCCAACGCCGAACTGTGAATATAACTGCTCACCTACTGTACGTACACGACGATTGCTCAAGTGGTCAATATCATCCACATCGGCTTTGGAGTTGATCAGCTCGATCAAATACTTAATGATGCAGATAATATCTTCCTTCGTTAATGTTTTTGTATCGGAAGGTGTATTCAGGTTTAATTTTTTGTTGATACGGTAACGTCCAACTTCCCCAAGGTCGTAACGCTTGTCGGAGAAGAATAACTTATCGATGATGCCGCGTGCTGTTTCCTCATCAGGTGGCTCGGCATTACGCAGCTGGCGGTAGATATGCTCTACAGCCTCTTTCTCGGAGTTGGATGTATCTTTCTGTAAAGTATTGTAGATGATCGCGTAGTCGGCAGAGTTTACTTCCTGCTTGTGCAGGATCACTGATTTTACGTTAGCATCAACGATCATATCGATGTGGCCGTTCTCAAGGATGGTCTCACGGTCAATGATCACTTCATTACGCTCGATCGAAACAACTTCCCCGGTATCCTCATCTACGAAATCTTCGATCCATGTTTTCAGTACGCGTGCTGCAAGCTTGCGGCCTACGGCAGTTTTAAGGGCAGCTTTGCTTACTTTTAATTCGTCAGCAAGGCCGAATATTTCAAGGATTTGTTTATCGCTTTCAAATCCGATAGCTCTCAATAATGTGGTTACCGGTAACTTTTTCTTACGGTCGATGTAAGCATACATTACGCTGTTGATGTCGGTAGCAAACTCGATCCATGATCCTTTGAAAGGGATCACACGTGCAGAGTAAAGCTTGGTACCGTTAGCGTGACGGCTCTGGCCGAAGAACACACCCGGTGAACGGTGAAGCTGGGAAACAATAACGCGCTCAGCTCCATTGATCACAAATGTGCCTTTTGGAGTCATGTACGGGATAGTTCCCAGGTAAACATCCTGCACGATGGTTTCGAAATCCTCGTGTTCAGGGTCAGTACAATACAAACGTAATTTCGCTTTCAGCGGCACGCTGTATGTCAATCCACGCTCGATGCACTCTTCGAGGGAGTAACGTGGCGGGTCAATAAAGTAATCCAGGAATTCGAGCACGAAGTTGTTGCGTGCATCAGAAATTGGAAAGTTTTCAGCGAAAACTTTGTAAAGGCCTTCGTTCTGACGGTTTTCGGAAGTTGTTTCCAACTGGAAAAAGTCCTGGAACGATTGAAGTTGAATATCTAAAAAATCAGGGTAGTCGATCTGACTTTTAATAGATGCAAAACTTATTCTCTGAGGTTTTTTATTTTGAGCCAAGGTGCTTTAGTATTAAGCCTGCATTCACAATTTGCATTGGGCCTGCCGGCGAGGTTAATAAGATAAAAACAAAATACGGATTAACGTCATATACCTCATCCCCTTTTACGGGAATGAGGTAACGACATTAAAATTGTATCAGAAACAGCTTATTTAACTTCAACTTTTGCTCCTGCTTCTTCTAATTGTTTTTTCAATGATTCTGCTTCTTCTTTAGAAACACCTTCTTTAATTGGTTTTGGTGCACCGTCAACAAGATCTTTAGATTCTTTCAAACCTAATCCTGTTAAGTCTTTAACGATTTTAACAACACCTAATTTAGCTGCACCTGCTTCAACCAAAATCACATCGAATGTGGTTTTTTCTTCAGCTGCTGCTGCTCCTCCGCCTCCGGACATAACTACTGCTGCTGCAGCTGGTTCGATACCGTACTCGTCTTTAAGGATTGTTGATAATTCCTGCACTTCTTTCACAGTTAAATTTACTAACTGTTCAGCAATTGCTTTTACGTCTGCCATTTTTATTGATTTTTAAAATTTGTTACTAATTAATTTTTTGATTTGTTTTTCTTTAAGCTGTTGAATTAAGCGGCATCTTTCTCTTCCCTGTTTCCAAGAGCTGAAACAACTCTCTGGATAGGAGACTGAAGTAATCCGATAACTTCTCCGATAAGCTCGTTTTTGCTCTTAATGTTTGCAAGAGCATCCAGTTCTTTGTCGCCGAGATAAATGTTCTCTTCAACGAAAGCACCTTTTAACAATGGCTTTTCGATCTTCGGGTTCTTTGACCTGAATTCCTTAATTAACTTTGCAGGAGCATTTCCCACTTCGGTGAACATGATCGCTGTAGCGCCTTTCAAAGCAGGAATCAATCCTGTTAAGCGGCTGTCTTCAGCTCTTTCAATTGCTTTCTGAAGCAATGAATTTTTAACTACTGTTACCGAAACGTTTTTCTGGAAACAAGCTCTCCTGAACTGGTTAACTTTTTCAACAGTTAAAGAAGAACAATCTGCCAGGTAGACTTTGTTGTTTGCGTTCAACTGCTCTACCAATGAATCGATTATTTTTGTTTTGTCTTCTTTTTTCATTTCTACTTTGTTTAAATTGTTTGTCCAGTGGAAGCCAGTACAAACGGATGATGATTTGTTTTAAAATTACTGGGCCATGAACTTCGTGTCGATCTGGATACTTGGGCTCATTGTAGAGCTCATGTAAACGCTTCTCACGTATTGTCCTTTTGCTGATGAAGGCTTCAGTTTTACTATTGTCTGTAACAACTCATTTGCATTTTCTTCGATCTTTTTGCTGTCGAAAGATACTTTCGCAACCAAAGACTGGATGATCCCTGCTTTGTCAACTTTGAAGTCGATCTTACCGCCTTTGGATTCAGTAACTGCTTTAGCTACGTCCATTGTTACGGTGCCTGTTTTCGGGTTCGGCATTAAGCCGCGTGGCCCGAGAACACGTGCAACAGTGCTCAGTTTACCCATTACGCTTGGTGTAGCGATAACTACATCCATTTCTAACCAGCCGCCTTTGATCTTTTCGATATATTCGTCCAGTCCAACGTAGTCAGCTCCTGCAGCTTTTGCTTCAGCTTCTTTGTCGGGTGTACACAATACCAAAACGCGCAGCGTTTTACCTGAACCGTGTGGCAGTGATACCGAGCCGCGAACCATCTGGTTTGCTTTGCGCGGATCAACGCCTAAGCGGATGCTCAGGTCAACAGATGCGTCGAATTTAGAGGTGGTGATTTCTTTGATCAGTTTTGCTGCTTCTGCCAGGGTGTAGACCTTGGTAGCATCATACTTAGAAAGCGCAAGCTTTCTGTTCTTAGAGATTTTTGTCATTTTATTTAAATTATGATGTACAAACGCCTTACTTTATTCGGGCTCCATCGGGTTTACTTACTTTTTTTCCAGCGGAGACTCACCTGTTACGGTTAAGCCCATGCTGCGTGCTGTACCTGCAACCATGCTCATAGCAGATTCGATGGTAAAGCAGTTCAAATCCGGCATTTTTGCCTCAGCAACCTGGCGGATCTGATCCCATGTAACATTACCAACCTTGATACGGTTAGATTCTTTGGAACCTTGTTTTACTTTGGTGATCTCCAGCAACGATACTGCTACCGGCGGGTTCTTGGTGATGAATTCAAATGATTTATCATTGTAAACCGTGATGATCACAGGAATTACTTTTCCTGCCTTATCCTGTGTTCTTGCGTTGAACTGCTTGCAGAACTCCATGATGTTAACACCTTTAGCACCTAATGCCGGTCCGATCGGAGGCGAAGGATTTGCTGCCCCACCTTTTATTTGCAATTTGATCATTGCACTTACTTCTTTTGCCATTTTTTTCTTTTTTTAAGATGAAGTGAATTAATTCTGCTTCATCGTTCTTGTTAGATCCCTTTATTAGCGGGACGTTTCTGTTCTTCAACGCTTGTCACTGCTGCGGATGTACTTGCTGATGGAAGCTCAGCGTTCTATCGTTAACCCTTTGGGGGCGTTGACGGTATTGTATTAACTTTCTTTTTCCACTTCTAAATATCCAAGCTCGAGCGGTGTTTTTCTTCCGAAGATCTTCACCATTACCTCTAACTTTTTCTTCTCTTCGATCACCTTCTCTACAGTTCCTGTAAATCCGTTGAACGGCCCGTTGATCACTTTCACAGTTTCTCCGACAATGAACGGGATGCTGATCTGCGCATCGCTTTCAGAAAGGTCATCCACGGTACCGAGGATGCGGTTCACTTCTGATAAACGCATCGGCACAGGCTCTCCTCCTTTTGTTTCTCCCAGGAACCCGATCACGCCGGTCACATTTTTGATCACGTGAGGAACCTCACCTACCAATGCCGCTTCGATCAGGATGTATCCGCCGTAGAAAGGGCGCTCTTTGCTTACCTTTTTTCCGTTGCGGATCTGATATATTTTTTCTGTCGGGATTAAAATCTGGGAAACATAGCTGCTTAAGCCCAAACGGTTGATCTCAACTTCAATATACTGCTTCACTTTTTTTTCCTGTCCACTGATCGCTCTTACCACGTACCATTTTTTTACAGTGTCAGTTTTTGTTTGCTCGCTCATTTTAACTTAAAATATCGGGTGATTAAAATAAATGATAAATCGCTTCCATTCCTTTGTTGAATGTAAAGTCCATTGCAAAAACAACCAATGCAATGATCACGGATGCAACCATTACAACGATAGCGCTGCTCTGCAATTCGCTCCACGAAGGCCAGCTTACTTTATTCACCAGCTCGTCGGTTGTCTCGCTGATATATTCCTTGAATTTACTCATACCTGGTTGTTTGTTGATTTGGTTATTGTTAAGCGGCCGGGGCCTGAAAACATTTAATCCAATTATTTACTAATTCTCTTTTCGCACAGGTGGAGAGATTCGAACTCCCATCAAAGGTTTTGGAGACCCGTATGCTACCCTTGCACCACACCTGTAAACTCTCCGATGCGCTCATTTAAACCTCAAAAGAACACATTTAAGTACCACCCTTTATTAGTAGAAAACAGCAGGCAGTGTTTTCCACTACCTACTGTCTGTACTAATGTTGTGATATTTATTACTTGATGATCTCAGTTACCTGACCTGCACCTACGGTACGTCCACCTTCGCGGATAGCGAAACGTAAACCTTTGTCCATAGCTACCGGAACGATCAGCTTCACAGTGATGGTAACGTTGTCACCAGGCATAACCATGTCGCGTCCTGTTGGTAATTCAATTTCTCCTGTTACGTCAGTTGTACGTAAGTAGAATTGAGGACGGTATTTGTTATGGAATGGAGTGTGACGTCCACCTTCTTCTTTTTTCAATACATAGATCTCTGCTTTGAACTCAGTGTGAGGAGTGATCGTACCAGGACGAACTACAACCATACCGCGGCGGATATCTTTTTTATCGATACCACGTAACAGAAGTCCAACGTTATCACCTGCTTCACCACGGTCAAGGATCTTACGGAACATCTCAACACCAGTGATAGTAGATTTTAATTTTTCATCCTGCATTCCGATGATCTCAACCTCATCACCTGTGTTGATAACACCTGTGTCGATTTTACCAGTTGCAACAGTACCACGACCAGTGATCGTAAATACATCCTCAACAGGCATCAGGAAAGGCTTATCCAAGTCACGTGTAGGGATTGGAATGTAAGTATCAACCGCATCCATCAATTCCATGATCTTCGGCATCCACTTAGCATCTTTATTTAAACCACCAAGAGCAGAACCCTGGATGATAGGAGTGTTGTCGCCATCAAACTGATAGAAAGACAATAACTCACGGATTTCCATTTCAACAAGCTCCAATAACTCAGCATCGTCAACCATATCCACTTTGTTCATGAACACAACGATCTTAGGAACACCAACCTGGCGGGCCAAAAGGATGTGCTCACGTGTTTGTGGCATAGGACCATCTGTAGCAGCAACAACAAGGATAGCACCGTCCATCTGGGCAGCACCTGTAACCATGTTCTTCACATAATCCGCGTGACCCGGACAGTCAACGTGAGCATAGTGACGGCTAGCTGTAGAATACTCAACGTGAGAAGTATTGATCGTGATACCACGCTCTTTCTCTTCAGGAGCATTATCAATTGAAGAGAAATCTCTTACTTCTGACAAACCTTTTTCAGCCAATACAACAGTGATTGCTGCGGTTAAGGTAGTTTTACCGTGGTCAACGTGACCAATTGTTCCGATGTTTACGTGTGGTTTGGAACGGTCGAATTTTTCTTTAGCCATTGCTAGTTATTTATTAGATTGTTATTTTATTATTTATTTACTCGAATTTCTTTCAAAAAAAAGATTGCGCAGGCCCTTTTAAGGCTTACACAAAACAAAAAATCTTATTTCCGACAACACAGGCACAATTTTTTTTAATTCTGCCTTAAAATACCTCAACGCTCTTATTAAGAGCTGTTGATGAGGATTGAACTCACGACCTCTTCCTTACCAAGGAAGTGCTCTACCACTGAGCTACAACAGCTTAATGAGAGCATTGAGTTTAAAAAAGAGCGGAAGACCGGGCTCGAACCGGCCACCCTCAGCTTGGAAGGCTGACGCTCTACCAAATGAGCTACTTCCGCTTTTATTATTATTCAAAACTCTGTAAAAAACCCGGAGAACCGGATGTTTTTCCATTTTTAAAAGAACTGGCCTGCTGGGCAGGAATCTTTACTCTTTGCCAGGTTTGAGAAAACCAAGTGGGGAGAGAAGGATTCGAACCTTCGAAGCTTGCGCAAAGGATTTACAGTCCTTCCCATTTGGCCACTCTGGTATCTCCCCGACAAATATTACAATACTCTTAAAAAAAGAGCCGATGGAGGGATTCGAACCCCCGACCAGCTGATTACAAATCAGCTGCTCTGGCCAACTGAGCTACATCGGCTTATGCTGTAATACCTTATTTCAAAAGAACTTTAACCGCTTTCTATCCCTGCTTCCAGTGGATACCTCCTTAAAAAAGGACTGCAAATTTAGCAAACATTATCTTATGAACAAAAAAAATATGCGTTTTTTTCAAAAAAAATGCCCCCGCGGGTAATTGCGGGGGCAAATGTAGACAAATCTTTGAATGTACAAGGCTTACATGCCTTTTATTTTTTCTTTATGTTTTTTCACTTGGATCTTCAGGGCATCAATGCTGGTATCGATAGCCTCTTCAAAGCTTTTGCACTGTTTTTTAGCAAACAGGTCATTCCCCGGGATATGCAGCTTTATTTCCGCGATCTTATTTTCCGCAGCGTCCGACTTATCTATCTTCAGGATCACCTCACTGTTGATAATGCCGTCGTAATAAAGATTAAGCTTATCCACACGCTCCTGGACGAACTCTAAAAGCTTTTTATCAGCATCAAAATGTACCGATTGAATTTTAATTGTCATGGTATGGTCCTCCTCGTTTTATATTGGTTAATATATATCACTCAAAATTTATGCCTTTGGATGCGCCTGCTTATGAATATTCTTCAGCTTTTCAACGGTATTGTGGGTGTATACCTGCGTGGCCGACAGGTTTGCATGCCCCAGCAATTCCTTGATCGCGTTCAGGTCTGCCCCGTTATTAAGCATGTGTGTGGCAAAAGTGTGGCGCAGCACATGCGGACTTTTCTTTTCAATGGTTGTTACAAGGGAAAGGTACTGCTTCACGATTGTATAAACAAGCTTTTCATACATTTTTTTACCCGATGCCGTGAGCAGCAGATAATCATCGCTTCCCGACTTTCTTACCTCCAGATACGCCTCTATTTTACCCTTTAATTCGCTGCTGAACGGGATGATGCGCTCCTTGTTGCGCTTTCCGAGCACTTTCAGCTGTCCGGCATGCAGGTCAACATCCTTCAGCCGGAGCCCGGTGAGCTCCGATAAACGCATCCCTGTAGCGTAAAACAGCTCGATAATAAGCTTGTTGCGCAGGCCCTCGGCATCTTCCCCGAATTCCACATGATCGAGCAACGTATCCATCTGCGCCTTTTCCACAAATACGGGCAGGCGCTTTGAGGTTTTCGGCGACTGGATCTTCAGCATCGGGTTTTCTGTGACGATCCCCTGCCGGAGCAAAAATTTATAAAATGTTTTGAGGGTGGTGATCTTGCGGTTAATGCTGCGGGAGCTCATTTTTCCCTGCATCATCTGCACGATCCAGGAACGGATGAGCAGGTGGTTGATCTCTGAAAAATCCTTCACTTTGTAGGCGCTTTCGAGATAATCGTAAAACTGCGTGAGATCGGTGGAATATGCGAGAACGGTATGCGCGGAAAACCTTTTTTCGTATTGAAGGTAGTTGATAAAATTATCCCGGCTCGCGATCATAATGAATGGTAAGATGAATACCTGATCTTTTAAACGCAAACGCGGCTAAAAAGTTATCCCGCCAGGGCAGATTTCATACAATAAATGTTAATTGCTTTATTGCTTAACAAGCCGCCGGTTAAGCGAACCATTCAGCCGGAGAATATAAATGCCCTTCGGTTGAGCGCTCAGGTCAATAACGGTGGAGCTTCCGGCAAACTGATCACTCAGCAGCAATTTACCAAGCAGGCTGTACACCTCCACTTTCTGCACCTTACCGGAAATCCCCGATAGGCTTACATTGTACATTCCCGTACCCGGATTAGGATATACGCTTAAATTAACATCTTCCGCAAAGGCGCTTACAGCAAGCGGTTCCACGAACTCATTTACCGTTGTATTCGTAACAACAGGCGCGTTGTAATCGAAATAAATGTAGGCTGTATTCTCAATTGTTGTTCCTGCTATTAAACCTGCTTTCGGCTTGATGCGATACTGAACAAAACCTTTCGAGCCTTCGGGATCGCTTGCGCTGTCGGGCAGCATGATATGTGGAAAATGAAATGTAAGCGCGTTGCCGCTTAAGGAAGCTGTGCTGTAATGACTGTAGTTGATCACTTCAAATGTTTCAAGATCAAGATGAGCATCCAGCGTATCGGCGAGACGAATGTTCATTGCAGGCGCATTCCCCGTGTTCTGGAAATGTATTGTATAAGTCAGCCAGTCCTGGTAGCCGGGCTCTACATTTACAGGATATACTTCTTTTAAATTGGGGTCATACGAATTATTTACCTCCATACAAACCTGGTAAGTGTCATTACCGGGATTATAGTCTCCGGCAGGAGTTGTTACGGTAACACTTAAGCATACTGTGTCGCCAATAACAGCACTGGTATCGGTATTGAACAGAAGCCTGAAGTCTGAAGATATATTCACATTTCCAAAGTCAGGAACATTGTAGGTAAATACATTTCCTGCAACTACCGGTACAAGCGCCCCGCCGGCAGGACCAGCATATGTAACCGGACCGGTGACAGTAAGCTGCACCACACCCGATACTCCTGCAGCACAATGCAAGCCAACCCAGCTGCTCATATCGCCTGCAACCACCGTCAATGGAAATTGCTCTCCGGGAAAAATAAATCCGTATAAAGAACGCACTCCTATATCAAACCCATTTCTACAGGCAATATCAAAGTTAATATTGCTCATCAATGGGCTTGAAGCAGAAAGTACAACAGAAGAATCCATGCCGGAAGCCGCACATTGCACATAAAATGGCATGCCGGCAGTATCCAGTTTTACTGTGTATGAACCTAAAGCAGATGGAATATTATAAAGTCCGTCCGCAAACGAATATGCCATTGCTACCATATTATTTGATGCGTCATACAGCTTCAAAGGGATATTGGTGACCCCGTAATCAGGCGAACTCATTACACAAGTTGAATCAATATCGGCATACGTGTGACCCATAATTCCCTGTGCACCTCCGCAACCATTGGGGTTGTTCACCAAGTCTCCATCTACACAAAGCGGATAAGCCAATGTTGCGCTATCCATCCCCGAAACATAATTCGGAAGACAGCTAAAAGGATTGCCGGAAATAAAACATGAAAGTGAATACAAAGGGAGTACAGGAAAACAGCTGATATTATTATTCCGGCAATATAACTCAAGATATACAGGCAGGGAAGGAAGGCTTGTTAACTGGTTATCATCACAGTTTAATTCCATCAGGATATCCGGCAAAACAGGAAGGCTGGTCAGCAAATTATTATTACAAAACAACTTAAATAAATCAGGTGGAAGCGCCGGAAGGCTTCCTAATTGATTATTCCGACAATTTAAATACGATAACGATGCAGGCAGGGGAGGAAGTGAACTTAATTGATTATCCTCACAGTTCAAGGTTGATAAATTAGGTGACAGCGGAGGAAGAACGGGTAGTTGATTACTTCCACAATACAGAGAACTTACCAAGGCGGGAATTGCGGGAAGATTTGTTAAGAGATTATGAGTACAACTTAACCCTGTAAGTGTTGGGGGCAGGGACGGTAAAACAGTAAGCTGATTATAATTAACATCCAGGTCCTGAAGGGATCCGGGAAGCGTGGGAAGAGTCGAGATCAGATTGTAGTTTAACCCTAATTTCAATATTGAACTGGGTAATGATGGAATAGTTGATATTAAATTCTGATCAGCATTTATAACTCGGATGAAATTACTTACAGGAAGAGCGCTAAGCTGATTATATCCGCAATACAAGGTATGCAGGGAGGGGTTAAGAGCCGGCATTGCAGTCAGGTTATTATCATAACAAACCAGGTGTTCAAGTCCGTTTGGCAATGCAGGTAAGGAGGTCAATTCATTTGATGAACAATCCATGTATTTGAGCGAATCAGATAAGGGAGGAAGGCTGGATAAACCATTAACCGCACATTCCAGGTGCCTCAGATTTATAAAATATTGAATTCCGGTCAGATCCTGAATATTATACCCCGAGCAATTCACTAAAGTATCATTCTGAATGGCTGGGCAGCTTACGTCCATCTGGTTTCCGCTCATGCAGGAAGGATAGTGGCTCTGCAGGAAATATACAAAAATCGGGTCCGGAATGGTAACAAACGTCTGAGCCTTTGCACCAGCGCACAGAAACAGGATCATACAGATCTGGAGCAGTCTTGATCTCATAGAATTTTATTTATCCTAACGAATATAGGGAAAAAGGCGGGATGTAAAGCAAAAAAGGAAAAACCTACATCCTCCGCTCCTTTTGGTAGCATCAGCATGTAAATTTTTCCTTTGGAAAATATCAGGAAAGAACTGAAGAATTAATCTTCAGCGTTTCTTTGCAATTTCTCTTTGTAGATGGCTTTGATCTTCTTTTCACGGAATACCACAGATGGTTTCGTGAATTTCTGACGCTCACGTAATTCCTTTACAACACCTGTTTTTTCAAATTTCTTTTTGAATTTTTTCAGTGCTTTTTCGATTGCTTCGCCTTCTTTAACTTGTACTATTAACATTATGTTGAATTTTAAATTTATTGAACTTTAAATCTTCCCGTTTTTAAATAGGGATGCAAATATAGGCAAAAATCGGAAATTGAAAAAATAATTAGTGAAAAAATCTTTCATTTTCCCGCCCCCTACTCTTCGACAAGCTCAGAGTGACATCCCTCCACCTTCTATTTCATGATCTCGCGGGCGATCACCAGCTTCTGGATCTCTGAAGTCCCTTCGCCAATGGTGCAGAGCTTGGAATCGCGGTAGTATTTTTCTGCCGGGAAATCCTTTGTATAGCCGTATCCGCCGAAGATCTGGACAGCCTCCGTAGAAACCCTCACCGATACTTCCGATGCATAATATTTCGCAAAAGCGCCTTCTTTCGTCATTTTCAGGCCTTTGTTCTTCCTGTCGGCAGCCATAAAGGTCAGCAGTTCCGCAGCTTCGATCTCCGTTGCCATATCGGCCAGCTTGAAGGAAATTCCCTGGAACTGGGAGATCGGCTTACCGAACTGCTCACGCTCCTTTGAATATTTCAATGCCGCATCAAATGCGCCTTTTGCGATCCCGAGCGACAATGCAGCGATCGAGATCCTGCCGCCATCCAGCACTTTCATGGCCTGTACAAAACCTTCTCCCTCTTTGCCCAGCATTTGGTCCTTGTGAACGCGGCAATTATCGAAGATCAGTTCCGCTGTTTCGGAAGCGCGCATTCCCAGTTTATTTTCTTTTTTCCCGGATCTGAAACCCTCTGTGCCTTTCTCGATGACAAAAGCGGACATTCCTTTGGAATCGCCCTTTTCGCCTGTACGAACGATCACCACCGCTACATCACCTGAAATAGCATGTGTGATAAAGTTCTTGGAGCCGTTGATCACAAAATAATCACCGTCTTTCTTCGCTGTTGTGCTCATTCCGCCGGAATCGGAGCCGGTACCTGTTTCTGTAAGCCCCCATGCGCCGATCCACTCTGCTGTGGCCAGCTTCGGAAGGTATTTTTTCTTTTGCTCCTCGTTGCCGAAAGCAAGGATATGTCCGGTGCACAATGAATTATGAGCAGCCATCGATAAGCCGATGGATCCGCAGATCTTTGCAAGCTCGCTGATCGCAGTAACATATTCGGTGTAGGTGAATCCTGATCCGCCATATTCCTGCGGCACCAGAACGCCCATCAATCCAAGCTCTCCAAGCTTTTTGAAAACTTCCACAGGGAATTCCTGCGATTCGTCCCACTCCATCATTTTCGGACGGATATGATCCTCACCAAATTTTTTGATCATATCAGCGATCATGTGCTGATTTTCATTTGTGCTAAAATCCATGTATCTCAGTGTTTTGTTTTAAGAGTGGCAAAAATATACAAAATATCGGAACAGCGCTTTTCCTGTTGCGGAATAAATATCAGATGAACTATGCGATAAAGCCACAGATCCACAGATTTAACACAAAGCATCCGTCACCTCAGTAATTCACCAGGCTGATGCTGTTGGCGCTGTACTGCCCCAGCTTATCCTTACCGTTCAGAAAGCCCAGCTCCACAAGGAATGCAAAGCCTGCCACCTTTCCGCCCTGCATCTGAATTAACCGCGCTGCAGCTTCTGCTGTGCCTCCTGTTGCGAGCAGGTCATCGTGGATCAGTACATTCCAGCCGGGCTGGATCTCCTCTTCGTGCATCTCCACTTTTGCGCTGCCATATTCAAGCGTGTACTCGTGGGAGATCTTTTTATAGGGCAGCTTCCCTGCTTTCCTCACAAGGATAAAAGGCACATTCATTTTAGTTGCCAGCGCAAAGCCGAACAGGAAACCCCGGCTTTCAATGCCTACGATCGCATCTATCTTCTGGCCGGAAAGCCGCTGCGCAAACTCATCAACGATCGCCCTGCATAATTTCTGATCATGCAAAATGGGAGTAATGTCCTTGAAAAGGATTCCGGGCTTCGGGAAATCCGGGACATCGCGAATAACGGATTTTATTTTTTCTTCTAACATATTTATGAGCTTAATGATCAATACTTATTTTCTCCGCGCTTTCTCGATACATCCTTCCCGAAAGGGGGAAGGACACTCGAAATGACCACCGCACCTAGCACTCAACAACACAACAAATTTACAACTCACCAATTGTCAGGTACGGTGCAATTTTACGGAGTGTTTCGTCATCCACCAAATCTGTTCTCTGAATCTCCTCAATAGTTTTGAACTTTCCGTGCTGCTTCCTGTAATTCACGATCGCATTCGCTACATTCCAGCTTACATACGGGCTTCTCAGGGCTTCGGCCTCGCAGGTATTGATGTTGACCTTCCTCACAGCTGCCGCATCCACTGAAATGTATTTCTCAACCATATCAAATTTTTCTTTATCAAATTTCCAGATCTCCATCAGCTGCTCCTTTGCATAAAATCCGCCCAGCGAATTTCTGTATTTGATGATACTTTTTGCAAAGAACGGCCCGATTCCTTTGATGGTGGTGAGCATAGCAGAATCGGCGCTATTCAGCTCGAGCAGCATTGGCTGAGCCGCTGCGCTATTAACATTCGCGCTTTTAGGGCTTTCCACTTTCCCATTCTCGAAAACAGCCGGCGCAGGCTGGATCCTGATGTATGGCTCCAGCATTTCATACTGCGCTTCCTTGATGCAATACATTTTTTTGAGGTCTTCCTTCTTCCGGAACTTCCCTCCTTTCGACTCGTAATTCTTGATCATCCTGACCTGCTTATCGCTGAATCCCAAACGCTTCCAGTCGGCCTCAGGCAAGCCGTTGGGATCAAATTCGAACAGGCTGACCTTTGCTTTCTTCTGTTCCGCCATTCGCGGAAGCACGGTAACGCGGTCCTGCAAATCCTCGCCTGAGTCCTGCAACGCAAGGGCATTCAGCGAATCGAGCTCGCGCATAAAACGGCTGATGTCCACTTTTTTTGTTTCATGGAACTTATCCGAAATAGTTAACCAAACCAATAAAAGGGTTATGATGCCTAACAGCACAACCACTCCATTCCTCTCACGCTTGTTGAAGGTGAGGTAATCACGAAAAACTTGTTTCATACAGATACGAATTAATTATGCGACATTGATCTCAATGCGCGGGTTAAACAATTACGCTGAGAGAAGATGCTCTCCACCGCCCCGGAGTGCGGGCAGTGCTGACTGAGTAATGGAGTAGTATTAAGCGGAGCTGTTCGTGTTTCCTTTCGTGTTTAGTCTGCCGGCTGGCGTTTCTGGGTGAGGTAATAAACCGGGATGCCGATCGCAACGATCAGCAATCCCAGCCCGGTGCTTATCGGGCTGTAAATTAACAGGTCGATGCAGATCGCAGTGGTTACGATAATATACAAAGCGGGGATCAGCGGATAACCGAAAGCCTTATACGGGCGTTCTGTATCCGGCTCTTTTTTCCGGAGGATAAAGATCCCGGCAATGGTTAAAATATAAAACAGCAGGGAAGCGAATGTGGCATATTCGAGCAAGGCGCCATATTGCCCCGACAAGCAAAGCACGCACGCCCAGATGCACTGAAGCCATAATGCCTTTGCAGGAACCTGCTTTTCATTTAACACAGCCGCCTTCTTAAAGAACAAGCCGTCTTTTGCCATTGCATAGAACAAGCGGGCACCGGCCAATACCAATCCGTTATTACATCCGAAAGTGGAAACCATGATGAGCGCCGCCATAATGTAAACGGCAGGGTCGCCGAAGATCACGGAGGCCGCCGCCGCCCCTACCCTGTCGTTGCTCGGGAACATGATCCCCTGGCCGATCACATCAGCGGCATTCGGATCGCCTTTCATCGGCAGCAAAGCGAGGTACGCAACGTTTGCAAGAATATAGATGATGGTTACAATGAAGGTCCCGAGGAAAAGGCTGCGTGGAATATTTTTTTTCGGATCCTTGATCTCCGCTGCGATAAAGGTAACGTTGTTCCATGCATCGCTGGAAAAGAGCGAATTGATGATGGTGGCGCCCATCGCACCCGCAAGGGCATATCCAGTAAGAGGCACAACTACGGCAACCCCATCCTTAACCGTGGTGCTGCTTGCATCCCACATGTTCTTAAAATTCTCAACGATCACTTCTCCCCTGAAGCCTACCGCGAGGCCCAGGATGATGAGCGCAAACAAAGCAAATAATTTTGCGGAAGTAAAAACAAGCTGGATCGTTTTTCCTTTCTGAACGCCCCTGCTGTTTATGAACGTAAGGAACACAACGCTGATCATCCCGACCAATTGCGCATAAGTGATCTTAAAGGATCCTATCGCAAGGAGCGTGTTATTTAATTCAGGAAAGAAAACCGAAGTGTATTTTGCGAATGCAACCGCCACGGCTGCAATCACGCCTGTCTGGATCACCGTGAAAACGGTCCAGCCGTAAAGAAAGGAGATCATCCTGCCATACGCACGCTGGATGTACACATATTGTCCGCCGGCATTCGGCATCATGCCCGCAAGCTCCCCGTAGCTTAACGCAGCAAACACAGTAATCAACCCCGTAAGCAGCCAGAGCACAAGCATCCAGCCGGCAGAGCCGACATCGCGCGACATCTGCGAGGTAACAATAAAGATCCCGGAGCCGATCATTGAACCCGCTACAATGCTGGTTGCGTCAATAAGTCCGAGTGTGCGCTTTAATTCTGTTTTTTCTTCTGACATATATGGAGCCCGCAGGCGCTGGGCCGCAGGGAAGTTTATCAATTAAAAGGGACGGCTTTAAACCGTCCCTTTATGATTTCTGAATAAATATTAATCTTTTTTATTCGGATTGTTCAGCTTGCTGTTCTTAACGCTGTATCCGAAATAAATGATAAAGCCGATCGCGAGCCAGATGATGAGGCGCAGCCATGTATCACCCGGTAATGCCACCATCATTGCAAGGCATGACAGGATCCCGAGGATCGGAACCAATGGCACTAAAGGCGTTTTAAATGAGCGCGGCAGGTCGGGCTGTTTTTTCCTCAGCACGATCACACCAATACATACCAGCACGAAGGCAAGCAATGTACCGATGCTCGTCATTTCACCCACAACACGTGCCGGAACAAATGCAGCGAACAAGCTTACAAACACCATGAATAATAAATTGGATTTGGAAGGGGTTCCGAATTTAGGATGTACCTGTGAAAATATTTTCGGGAGCAATCCGTCTTTCGACATGGAAAAGAAAACGCGTGACTGGCCCATGAGCATTACCATGATCACGGAGGAATATCCTGCGAGGATCGCGATGATAATTGCCTTGTTGAGCCATGGATAAGCCGGAACAATAACACCGTCGGCGCCTGCTGTTCCCATGTGATCGATGGCAACGGCAACCGGCGCGATTCCATCGGCGCCCTGGAAGCTTGTGTAATTGGCAACACCCGTCATAACGTGTGCAAATAAAATATACAATACGGTACAGATCGCCAGTGATACTAAGATCCCGATCGGCATATCGCGCTTAGGATTTTTCGCTTCCTGCGCGGCAGTGGAAACTGCATCGAAACCGATGTAGGCAAAGAAGATGATCCCTGCTGCCCTCACTATCCCGCTCCAGCCAAAGCTTCCGAACTCACCTGTATTTGCAGGAATGTACGGCTGATAGTTTTCGGAATGAATGAATCCCCATCCGAGGGCAATGAAAATAAGAACAACCGTTACTTTTAAAAGCACAATGATCCCGTTCACGGTTGCCGATTCTTTTGTGCCCTTGATGAGCAGCAGCGACATCAGCACCACGATGAAGATCGCAGGGAAGTTGATCATGCCGTGCACTACGGTGCCGTCTGCCAGTGTAGCCGTATCAAAGGGCGACATGGTCATGGAGGCGGGAAGGTGAATATCATAATAGCCTAAAAATTTCACGAAGTAGCGCGACCAGCTGATGGACACGGTTGCCGCTCCAACGGCATATTCCAGCACAAGGTCCCAGCCGATGATCCAGGCGATGAACTCGCCCATGGTTGCATACGAGTAGGTGTATGCACTTCCTGCAACTGGGATCATGGATGCAAACTCAGCATAGCACAATCCGGCAAATCCGCAGGCTACGGCAGCAATGATAAAGGAAATAGTAACGGCAGGCCCTGCATTATTACCCGCAGCACCGCCTGTAATGGAAAACAATCCGGCCCCGATGATCGCGCCTATTCCAAGGGCAACCAGTGAGCGCGCACCGAGTGTCCGCTTTAATCCAGCCTTTTCTCCTTCTGCTTCGCCCTGCAAAGAGCTAATTGATTTCTTGATCCAAAGATTTGCCATACTGTTATTTTGTTTGTGTGTGAATGAATTCCAAATATATATAACATTTACTTACAAATCCAAATATATAGTTTTGGTTTTGCTATTTTTACAAACAAAGCTTTCAGCGGTATGAATATTCTGATCACATGCATTTTTATAGCGGGTTATATCCTTATCGCATTTGAGCATGCAGTGAAGATCAACAAAGCGGCGAGCGCTATCCTTACCGGTGTATTATGCTGGGCTGCGTATGCCATTTTCAGCAACGATCCGCATGCCATTCCGGATGAGCTCAGCATGCATGTGTCGGGACTTGCGGGAATTTTATTTTTCCTGATGGGCGCCATGACGATCGTGGAGCTGATCGATGCGCACGATGGCTTTGACGTGATCACATCGCGGATCAAAACAACAAACAAGCGCAGCCTGCTGTACATCATCTGCTTCATAACTTTTTTCCTCTCAGCAGTGCTCGACAACCTTACAACAGCAATTGTAATGGTATCGCTCCTGCGGAAATTAATTGACGACCGCGAAGACCGCCTGCTATTTACCGGCATGGTGGTGATCGCCGCAAATGCAGGCGGCGCATGGAGCCCGATCGGTGATGTAACCACTACGATGCTGTGGATCGGCGGACAGATCACACCGCTCAATATCATCCTGAAGCTGTTCCTTCCAAGCCTTATCTGCCTGCTTGTACCGCTGCTCATTGTTTCTATGCGCATGAAAGGAGAGATGATCCGCCCCACAGCGCCACTGAAAGCTTCCGGCCATGTTACATCCGCCTACGAGCGCAACATTGTTTTTCTTTCAGGGCTCGGCGCTTTATTGTTTGTCCCCGTTTTTAAAGCGATCACGGGCCTGCCTCCATTCATGGGCGTTTTGTTCGGGCTTGGCGTGTTGTGGATCATCACCGAATTCATTCATGGAAATAAGGAAGAGGAAGAAAAAGATTCCTTATCAGTGGTGCGTGCATTGCAGAAAATAGATGTTCCAAGCATCCTTTTTTTCCTCGGCATCCTCGTGGCCGTTGCCGCACTGGAATCCACCGGCATCCTCGGGCAGCTGGCGCAGGGCATGACCAACCGCATCGGCAACCTGAACATTATCATTCCGGCAACCGGGCTGCTTTCGGCGATCATCGACAATGTTCCTTTAGTGGCTGCTTCCATGGGCATGTACGATATTTCCATGTATCCTCCCGATTCCTACCTCTGGGAATTTTTAGCCTACTGCTCGGGAACAGGCGGCAGCATTCTCATCATCGGTTCCGCTGCAGGCGTTGCCGCGATGGGGATGGAAAAAATCAGCTTCACCTGGTACCTGAGAAAGATCGCCTTGCTGGCACTGGCCGGATATGCGGCAGGCGCTGCTTTCTATATGTCATCCGCTTATTTTTTTCATTCCTGATTATTGTGCTATATTTGATTGATGAGAAGAACCGCTTGTTTGTTATTCCTTTTACTGCTCTCTGTTTTTTCTTACGGGCAAAGCGATTCCCTGTTTCATCTCGACTCTTTGCCGGCTCCCGAACAAAATGGCTCGTACAATGAGCCGGGCATACTCCTGAACACCTGCTGGAAATACCATAAAGGCGACGACCTGCACTGGGCTGACCCGGCATTTAACGATATGGGCTGGATCTATGCCAATCCTTCCCTCGACCTTGCTGTGCTGCCTGAAAATACATTTGAAGGCATTGCCTGGATGAGGCTTCATCTCGCTGCAGACAGCAGCCTGCTCGATCAAACGCTGGCGCTCATGATGACCCACAGCGGCGCATCGGAAATTTACCTCGATGGGCGGCTGATCCACAGCTTCGGAAAGATCGATGTGCAGCACCCGGAGCTCGAGGAGCGCAGCGATCCGCAGGAAGTGCCGGTGGGCATCCGCTTCGAAAAAACAACAAGGCATGTGATCGCCGTAAGGTATGCAAATGCAAAAGCCCTGGAAGCTTTCAAAAAAAACATTGGCTCCACCTGCGGATTTGATATGAAGATAGGGCAGCTCCGCGACAGCAGCTTTTATAAGTTCAGCAACTCCAACATCACTACCGCGATCTTCGTTTTTTACTTCACGTTTTTCATTGCGCTCAGCTTCCTGCACTTCATGTTCTTTGTGTTTTACAGGGCCAAGCGCTCCAACCTGTACTACAGCATTTTTGCAGGGGCATTCGGAACGGTGTTCTTATTTATCACCATCCAGAAAAATTTTATGCTGCCGGATTTCACGCTGATCATCACGCAGCTCTTCGCCTTTCTTCCCGATTTTTACATTCCCGCATTGCTGGCGATGCTCTACTCGATCTTTTGCCCGAAGCTTCCAAAGATCATGTGGCTCTGGCTCGCGATCTTCGCATTCGATTTTATGCTCAACATCTTTCATGTGGACGTCCCTTATTTCGGCTGGCTGCTCAACGGCCTTTTTGCAATTGAATCACTGCGCATTATTATTGCAGCGATCATAAAGAAACGTGAAGGCTCATGGATCATCGGCTCAGGAGTTATCGCCACCGTGATTTTCTTCATGATCTTCTTCGTGCTTGCATCCTTCGGGAAGGTAAACTTTTCCGCAGGCGGCAGCTGGACAGGATTACTGTTTGGCCTCGTGGTGATCTACGCTACGCTGAGTATCCCGCTTTCCATGACCGTGTATCTTGCCCGCGATTTCGCAAAGACCAGCCGCGACCTTGGCAAAAAACTGATCGAGGTGGAAACGCTTTCCGCGAAAACCATCGAGCAGGAAAAAGAAAAGCAGCGCATTCTCGAAACGCAGAAAGAAATGCTGGAAGCGCAGGTGCTGGAACGGACCTTCGAGATCGTGGAGCAGAAAAAAGTGATCGAAGAAAAGAACAAGGACATCACCGACAGCATCAATTATGCAAAGCGGATCCAGGATGCGATCCTTCCTGCAAAGGAATTAAAATACAGGATCTTCCCGGAAGCATTTGTGCTCTTCAGGCCGAAAGACATTGTGAGCGGCGACTTTTACTGGTTCGCCGAAAAGGACGGCAAGCGCCTGATCGCCTGCTGCGACTGCACGGGGCATGGTGTTCCGGGCGCACTCATGAGCATGATCGGGAACAATATCCTGAACCAGCTGGTGAACGAGAACGGGATCACTTCGCCGGAACAAATACTCGGGATGCTCGACAAGGAGATCCGCAAAGCGCTGAAGCAGGGCGGACAGGAAGCCACGAAGGACGGAATGGACATTGCGCTGCTTTGCTTCCATTCGGAGCATGAGCTCGAATATGCAGGTGCGCAGCGGCCACTCTGGATCATCCGCAACAATGAGCTTTCGGAAATAAAAGCCGACAAGCATTCCATCGGCGGCCTGCAGGAAGAAGCAGAAAAAATCTTTACAAAGCACCGCGTAAGCTTATCGCCCGGCGATTGCATCTATATTTTTTCCGACGGGTTCGTGGACCAGTTCGGCGGGGCGGATGGAAAAAAATTCATGAGCAAACAGTTTAAAAGCCTGCTGCTGGCCAATTACCGGAAGCCGGTGATGGAGCAGGAAAAAGTGCTGGATGAAACAATAGAAGCCTGGAAAGGCATGCGTGAACAAATTGATGATATCTTAGTGATCGGAATAAAAATAACATGAGAAACTATTTCTTCAGCTGTTTATGTTCAACCCTTCTCGCGCTCAGCTTATCCGGCTTAAGCGCGCAGAACCAGCGCAGCTGTGATTCGCTGCAGCAGCTGCTCGCGCTCGATCCGCCCGACAGCAGCCGCGTTCTGCTGCTGATGGAGCTGTCTACAGCCTACAAGGAATTTAGCCGGCAGAAAGCCTTTGAATTTGCGAACGAAGCGCTTGCCGTAGCGGAAAAAAGCGGCTTTAAAAAAGGCGAAGGGAAAGCGCATAATGTGATCGGCGACCTGTATTGGTTCGCAGGCGATTACTCCACCTGCTCCGATCATTATTTCAAGGCGCTGAAGATCTTTGAAGCCCTGCGTGATAAGGATGGCATGGCCGAATGCTACCGCAACATCGGCTGGATCTACCAGGGACAGCAGAATTATCCGCTCACGCTCGAGTATTATAAAAAATCGCTTGCGCTGAACAGGGAGATGGGCAACCAGCGAAGGCTTGTTTCCAACTACGATGACCTCAGCATTGTCTATAAATTCATGAAGCGCTATGATGAGGCGCTGGAATATTCGCGCCGCACCATCCAGCTGGCAGATTCTATCGGGGAGCGCAAAGGCGTGGCCACCAGCTATGGGAACCTCGGCGGCATTTATGTGGAGATGGGCAATTACGACCTTGCCATTGAAGCATTGAAAAGATCAACAGAGCTGCACGAGCAGGTGAACGACCATTACAACATGGGCGAATGCTACAATGCCCTTTCAACAGCTTACCTGAAGCGGCATAAAACGGCGGAAGCGATAAAGTACGGGGAAAAGGGGTTGCAGATCGGCCGCAGCTTTCACTTCAAAACAATTATTGCAGAAGCTTACGTGGTGCTGGCAGATGCGTATTCCGCCGCCAGGGATTATGCCGCCTCCAACCAATGCCTGCGCTCTTTCATTGAGCTGAAGGACTCCATTTACAATGAGAACAACAGCGAACAGATCAATGAAATGTCGGCCAAATACGAATCGGAGAAAAAGGAGCTGATGATCAGCTCGCTGGAAAAGAACAAGGCTTTGTCGGACGAGAAGCTGGAACAGGAAAAGAATTTTAAGATCTTCCTCATCCTTTTCTGCCTTCTTATTGCAGCCTTCGCTTTCTTCCTCTTCCGCGGCAACGTCGCGAAGAAGAAGGCCAATGAAGAATTATCCAAAGCCTACGGCGAGATCGAGCTCAGGAACAAGGACATTACCGACAGCATTAATTATTCGAAGCGCATCCAGGAGGCAAGCCTTCCGCCGAAAGAGCTGAAATACCGGCTGTTCCCCGATGCGTTTGTTTTCTTCCGGCCCAAGGATATTGTAAGCGGCGATTTTTACTGGTATGCCGAAAAGAACGGACTGCGGCTCATAGCTGCCTGCGACTGTACAGGCCACGGTGTGCCCGGTGCGCTCATGAGCATGATCGGCAACAACATCCTGAACCAGATCGTTTCCGAAAAGGAGATCACTTCCGCAGGAGCGATCCTCGACCAGCTCCACATGGAGATCAGGAAAGCGCTGAAGCAGGATGAGCATCATGAGAACCGCGATGGGATGGACATTGCGCTTGTGGTGTTCAGGAGCGAAACGGAAATTGAATTTGCCGGTGCGCAGCGCCCGCTCTGGCTCATCCGCAGCAAGGATTCACAGCTGGAAGAAATTAAAGGGAATAAATTTTCGATCGGCGGCATCCAGTCCGAAGAGCGAAGGACATTCGATACGCAACGGCGGATGCTTGAAAAGAACGACTGCATCTATATTTTTTCCGACGGGATAGTAGATCAGTTTGGCGGCGAGCATGGAAAGAAATTCATGACAAAAAACCTGAAGGTGCTTTTAACAAACATCCATGAAGAACCCATGGCGATCCAGGAAACCATTGTTGAAAAAACGCTGGAGAAATGGAAAACAGGCCGCGAGCAGGTGGATGATATATTAGTGATCGGGATAAAGATCTAACCAAGGGAACATTTATGCAAAGGATCTTTCGCCTTCTTTTTATTTTTACTTTTTTGCTGCACGTTCATACGTGTCCGGCGCAGGATAAGCATGTGCGAGACTCGCTGCTTACCCGTATAAAGTCGCTGCCGGAAGACACCACTCTTGTAAAGGACCTGATCCGCATTTCGCATGAGTATACCGGTGCGGATAACGACAGCGCATACAGCTATGGCATCAAAGGCTTTGAGCTCGCAAAAAAACTCGGCCACAAACAGCTGCTTGGAGATGCGTATAACAACATGGGCGACCTGTATTGGTACAAGACCGATTACGCCGCCGCCTCCCTCAATTACATACAGGCGCTCCGCATTTTCGAGTCGCTGGGCAGCAAGTACGACATGGCGGTATGCTACAGGAATATCGGATGGATCTACGTCAACAAAAATGATTTCACCACAGCTCTCGGCTATTATGAAAAAGCGATGGCCATTAACCTGCAGCTGGATAAAAAAATAGAGCTGAGCCAGAACTACAATGATATTGCCATTGTGTATTCGAGCATCAAGGAATATGAAAAGGCGATCACCTATTTTCAGAAGGCCATACAGATCTCCATTTCGGTAAAGGATTCGGAAGGCGAGCTTGTAACGTATGGGAATATGTCTGTGGCGTACGACAGAATCGGTAAGGGTGATCTCGCTGTTGAATACACAAAGAAAGCGCTGAAGCTTGCTTCGGGACAGGGAAATCTCGAGCACATCAGCTTCGAATATGCCATGCTCGCGAATTATTATACAAAGCAGGGAAAAACGGAAGAGGCCCTGGACGCGCTAAGCAAAGGCATTCCCATAGCTAAACAGGCGCGCTTACTTCCAGTGCTGAAGGATTGCTATGAGACCTGCGCGGATATCTATGCAAAGCAAAAGAATTACCTGCAGGCATACAGGTATACCGATTCCGCTTCGTGGCTGAAGGACTCGATCTATAATGAGAACAATAGCAGGCAGGTGAACGAGATGACCGCCAAATACGAATCGGAGAAAAAGGAGCTGATGATCAACTCGCTCGAAAAGGATAAAGTGCTTGCCGGCGACAAGCTGCAACGAGAGCAAACATTCAAGATCTTCCTGATGATTTTCTGCCTGCTGGTAGCAGCGCTGGCCTTTGTGCTGTTCAGGGGAAATATCCAGAAAAAGAAGGTCAATGAAGAGCTTTCGGGGGCTTACCGGCAGATCGAGGTAAAGAATAAGGATATTACCGACAGCATCAATTACTCGAAGCGGATCCAGGATGCAACGCTGCCTTCGAGAAGCCTTTTGCACAAGCTGTTCCCACACTCGTTCATACTTTTTGAGCCGAAGGATATTGTAAGCGGGGATTTTTTCTGGTACACCGAAAAAGAAGGCAGGCGCCTGATCGCAGCCTGCGATTGCACGGGGCATGGCGTTCCGGGCGCGCTCATGAGCATGATCGGGAACAATTTACTGAACCAGATCGTGAATGAGAGCGGCATTACTTCGCCGGATGAAGTGCTGAACCACCTGCATGAAGAGGTACGGAAAGCGCTCAAGCAAAATGAGCAGCATGAAAGCCGTGACGGAATGGACATTGCATTTCTCTGCTTTACGGATGACGGCTTTATGGAATGTGCCGCTGCGCAGAGGCCTGTGTGGATCGTGAGGGACGGCGGGCTCACGGAAATAAAAGGCGATAAGTTCTCTATCGGCGGATTGCAGACGGAAGAGAAAAGAAGGTTCACAAAGCATCGCATCCAGCTGCTTCCGGAAGATGCAATTTATATTTCATCGGATGGATATGCCGACCAGAGCGGCGGGCCTAATGGTAAAAAATTCCTCTCCAAGCAATTGAAAAATCTGCTTGTTGAAATCTCAGGCAAGCCTGCAGCAGAGCAGGAAAAAAATCTTCAGCAAACGCTGCACAGCTGGCAAGGCAACGCCGAGCAGGTAGATGATATATTAGTGATCGGGATAAAAATATGAGCCGCAACGTACGCCTGCTATTAATGCTTACAGCCTTGCTGTGCAGCGCTTCCTGCTTTTCGCAGAATACAATTCACATGAAGTACGTTTCCACCTCAAAGCCGGTGTACTTCAACACGGGTACACACATCATTGTTATCGACATGCGCGAGTTCCTGTCGGAATACGAACGTGTTGTTACGAATACATTGTACTGGGACCCCGAAAAACAAGTGGACTACAAGGAAGACGGAAAGCCTTACAGGAACGAGCTGAATTACCTGCTCGACAGCCTCGCGCTGACGAATGATTCGGTATTCATTAACGAGATCGCACAAATGCCTCATGCGGACCTTCGCAATAATAAAACGGAATACCTTGTTCAAAAAAATGAATTTGAAGCTGCCATCATAGAGATCTTAAAAAAAGGAAGCGCGAAGATCACTGAGCGGACAAGCCGGAACGAAGTGCAGGTCATTTCAGTGAAAAAGAAAAAGTACAGGCATGGCTTAACCCTCACAAGCGCTTTCTGGGTGGTGAAGGATAAACGCACACAAAAACAGATCTTTGAAAAGCTGATCTTTAAAAAAGTGTACGATGCCTTGTAATTATTTCAGCTGCTGATCCAATATTTTCAGCCCTTCTTCAAACGAATGCGGGGCATAACCCAAATCCTTTCTTGCCTTATCAATAATAAAACCTGTATACGGCGGGCGTTTCGCGGCCTGGTTCAATGTATCGGATTTGGAGGGTGTAATGAGCGACCTGTCGAGCTTCCAGAAATCAGCGACCTTGTACACGAGCTCGAGGATGCTGAATGTATCGGGACCCGACAAATGATAGATCCCGGTAGCACCTTTATCCGCGATAAGGATGCAGCCTTCGGCAAGGTCTTCGGCAAGCGTTGGCGCGCGGAACTGGTCATCCACCACATTTATGGATTGTCCTTTAGTTAATGCATCCTTTGCCCAGAGCACAATGTTGGAGCGGCTCATATTGTCGACAATGCCGTAAACGATAATAGTACGCGCGATCGCCCAGTTGATCTTGCTTTTCTGCACCACCTTTTCCGATTCCGCTTTTGAAAATGCATAATAGCTCAAAGGATTCGGCTGGTCGGTTTCAACATACGGGGAGCCCTTCGTTCCGTCGAATACAAAGTCGGTCGACAGGTGAACAAGGTGCGGCCTTCTTTCACCGGCTGCCATTTGCTCAAGCACTTCCACAATATGCTGCACGCCTATCACATTGATCTCGTAGCATTCCCCCTTTTTTGATTCGCAGGCATCCACGTTGGTCATGGCAGCGGTGTTGATCACCACATCCGGCCGGTGTTTCATGAACACCTGTTCAACCTCTGCTTTTTTTGTGATGTCCATGGTTTCATACGCATAGCCATCCGTTATCACAAGCCGGTTCGCTCCCGATGAAGTGGCAACAATATGTATATCTTTTCTTTTCAGCAGGGCATACACGAGCTTTTGTCCTAACAAGCCGTTGCTCCCGGTAATGAGAATTGTTTTCATTAAGTAATGTTATTAAGCGATATTGTAAAAAATGTTTTATTAATACTTCTTTGGAAGGTCACTTCATTGCGGAGCATATCCAGAAGCAGGCAAGGTTCTCGATACTTTCGCCCCAAAAGGCGAAAACTCGAACTGACATAAATACTCAAACATTCCAGTGTTTTTATTACACGAATAATTCCTTCAGCTTATTGATCTGCTCGGTGGTGCCCAGCACAAACAGCTTGGCATCTGGAATGAGCTTGGTATCGGCGCTTGGATTAATGATATACTCGCCGCGTGCCGTTTTAAAGCCGATGATGTTCGCGCCGGAGCGGTTCCTTATTTCCAGCTCGCGGATGGTCTTATTCTGAAATTCGTGGCTGAGGTTTTCGAATTTAATTTCCTCGAGGCGGATGTTATCGCCACCCTGCCCGGTGATAAAATCAACAAACTCCATCACATCCGGCTTCATCACGAGGGAAGCCATGTGAGCCCCGCCGATCTTATCCGGCATGATCACATTATCGGCTCCAGCCAGCTTTAATTTCTTATCAGAGTTATCTTCCGATGCGCGGGAAATGATATTCAGCTTTGGGTTGAGCGTACGTGCGGAAAGCACGATGAATAAATTATCCGCATCGATCGGCAGCGTGGTGATAAGCGCGCTGGCTCTTGCAATGCCGGCCCGTTCCAGCACTTCATCGTGCGTTCCGTCCCCATGCAATACCAGGTCGGAATAGCGGTGCGTTATCGTGTCGATCACTTCTTTCTTTTCCTCGATCACCACAAAGCGGGTATTGTGCTTTTTCAGCACATGCGCTGCCTGCTTGCCGTTCCTTCCGAAACCGCAGATGATCACATGCCCTTCTAATTTTTCTATTGCTGCACTCACTTTATAATATTTAAAATACCGGTTAAATTCTCCATCGGCGATGTATTTCGAAATGGATGTGACCGCATAAGCAAATGTACCAAAACTTGTGATAATTAAAAATGCGGTGAACAGGCGCCCTGCCTCCGTTAAGGGATGCACCTCCTGGAACCCGACCGTGGCCACGGTGATCACCGTCATGTAAAAAGCATCCAGGAAGCCATAGCCTTCAATGAGGATAAAGCCGATGATCCCGGCGCAGACGATCAGCGCGATCAACGCTATGGAAATATAGATCTGGGAAAAATGACGGATGCCCACAGCGATTGTTAAAGGTTAGAACAGTTAAAATTTAAGGAGGACGTTATGAATTAAAGATCCCACACGCTTCTCCGCTTGCTTTTCAGCGGCTTGAAATATTCTTTGTGCTCGAGGATGAAGGCCATTATGAAATACATGATGACCGGGGAGCCCACGGTAAAAAATGACAGGTAGATAAAATACATCCTGATCCTCGTGGTGTTGATGCCAAGTTTTTTTCCCCACCAGGTGCAAACGCCGAATGCCCTTGATTCGAACCAGTTCTGAATGTGCTTGATCATTGAATGTGTTTTGATTTTTTCCAGCTCTAAATTAGGAATTTTTGATCAGATAAGTGCCAATGCTGCAGCTTAAACATTTTTTTTGATTGCAGTATTCGGTTTTAAGCTGTAGCAGCGACTGCGTGAAATACGCATTTTTAACAGGCAGCCCCAGCTCTTCCCATGCAGCGGTTACCGCATTGTGCTCGCCGGGGATGCCTTCCAGGAACAACAATGCGCGATCCACGTAACGCTCATCCGCTTTTTGCTTCCCATACACAAAAAGGAAAGGCACAATGGTGTTGATGAGGATATTATTCACGCCATCATCGCCCAGGCGCTTCGGCCTTTTTGCGGTTTGCCTGCCGAAGGTATAATGCGTTTCCCAGTATTCCGAAACGGAAACATCGAGCAGCGGCCTTAATTCGGCGAGGGAGGCCGCTTCCAGCATTTTCGAGAACAGGTGCGAGGAATTGAAAACAAGGCTGGCAAACTGCGCAATGCGGATGCTCGGGAAATTCAGCGGGCGCAATCTTAAAAATTTCCAGAGGTGGCGCTCGATAGGCTGCAGCCTGAATTTCTGCCGCAGGAAAACATATTCATTCTGAAGGGTGATGGCATATTTATCAGCGAGGTGCTCATCCAGCATGCCGGCCTGTCCGAACAGCAGCGCTTCCACCTGCAGCAGGCTGTTCTTATGCTTTGCAAGCACTGTTGAAGGCAATGATTTTGCCAGCAGCGCAAAAGGCTCGGCATTGGTTTTAAACCCGAAATTGCGCGCCAGCAGCTGGTAGAAGGTTTCCTCCCAGTTGTTATTGTTCAGCTCCAGGCTGCTGATCACCGCCTGCGATTTCCGCGCGAGGCGCTCCAGCAATAATTTATCGATGGTATTGTTAACGATGAGCGGGGGAACGCCGGATATTTGTTTTGCGCAAGGGATCCAGTCAGGGGCGGTTTTAAAATACCGGTAGTTGTCGTACAGCCTTCCGCTTACGCGATGCTTTATTTCAACGGTTGGAATTTCTTCGCCCGAGCTGCGGAACAGCTTTTCATCGGCATTGTTCACCACGTGAAGGATGATGTTGTCGTAGGCTTTATCGCGCTGGTGATTGTGTTTCTTCCAGTCGCTGGCATTGATGTGCACTTCCACATTGCCTGCCCAGAGGGTTTCTCCGACCTTGATCCTGGCGTTGAAAAAATCGGGGCCGGCATCGAAATTATGCTCTCCCGCTTTTACGATCTCGATCTTTTCATTGTTGGTGGTTACGAGTTCCAGCTGATCAAACAAACGGAACTTCCAGATATGATGTAGGAATTCTTCTGTCATAAGACAGCGAAAATAGTGATAAACACAAAATGCGGGAAGGTCAATTTAAAGTTAAACGAAATTAACCGGATAGGCCGGAAATGGTCAAAAAAATCAATTAGCTGAATGCCAATTAATTGACATTCAGCTAATTTGCTTCTTTATAAAGCAGCAGGCGTTCAGGATCCTGCACAACAGTTATTTTTTCGATACGGCTTTTCGATACAGAATAGTACATTTCCACATACTGATCGTTCAGCGAATACAGGGAAACATCAAAATCATTCAGTTCCATCGCTTCTATAAATTTTCCATCCTGCCACAGCATCTCAGCTTTCTCATTTATCGGGAGCAGGTTGTAATCGGGGTTGATCATAATTCTCATTATTTTTAAGATTATGATGTAAAAGTACTTTGAAGAACCCCCTGGCTGCGGCTGAATTCGGTAAACGATCATTTAAGATCGCCCTCTGCATCTTTATGACGGCTTGCCGGTATCGGAAGCATAAGAGGAAATGGCATTACGGAGCGTGTCCACCGTATCCTCGAACAATACAGGCTTTTCGATGCATGCCCTGGCGCCCAGCGCAGTTACTTTGCCTCTTTCAATGGAAGTGGCATGCGTGGAATACACGATCACCGGGATCTGGTTGTAGGGAGTGATGGCTTTTATCTTTGTAAGGAATTCCATTCCGTTCATACGCGGCATATTCATATCCAGGAAGATCAGGTCGGGCTTGAACACTTTCAGCCTCTCAAAAGCAAAAACACCGTCCTTTGCTATGGAAAGCACGATCGATTTATCTACCACTTTGAGGGCATTGTTAAATATGTACTGATCATCCAGATCATCGTCGACTAAAAGTATGGTTGTTAGCATATTTTCTACACTTTAAGATTATATCGTAAAGTTATCAACTGCTGCCGGTTAAAGGAATCCAAATCGGTAAGGACGGAAAAAAGGAGGCTGAAAAGGGAAAATTAAAAGGTGGGTGTACTTTTTAAATGCCCCCGGGATAAAAATCATAGCTCAGCACAAATTCAAAATCGAAATTCTTCAGTTCGCGCAGCTTCATGAACACCTCGCTGGCGCCGCCGGGAATGGCGAACACCGCGCCGTTGCCCTGGTAGAAATGCAGCGCAGACTGCTTCGGGTCCCTGATCGCAGCAATGTTTGCGAAGGAAAGGGTATAGCTCAGCTGAAGAGTGGGAAATGACAGATCGAGGCTGAGGCTGTCGCTATGCATAAAACCCTTACTGAAAAGCGCGTTTACGATCCGGATAGTGCTTTTATTCCTAATGTGGATGCTGGTTTCCTTTTGTGTATTTGTAAATTTTAAAATTGGCATGTTCTTTTAAAATGGTTTAATAAAGGATGAACTCTGATGAATCTTCCTTTATAACCATGAAGGAAATCAAACAAATTTACCACGATTCCATCATAGTTCATTTGAGGCAAATCAATCTTTACATTGATTAAAATCAAATTTTAAAAACCAATATTCAGCTATTTTTGTTGTCATGCCTAGCTCAGCAGGATTTCCACTAGAAAAGTATCATTTAAGAAGCGAGACTGTTATGACAGGCTTGCCTAAATCTGATATGAAGTTCCTCGAAGCAAAGATGGTGAAGAACAAGATCAAAAAGGGGAAGACCATTTTCAGCGAGGGCTCCTATCCTTCCGGGATCTTTTACCTGATCAAGGGAAGGATCAAAAAATTCAAATCGGATAAGAACGGCAAAGAGCACATCATTTACCTATGCAACAGCGGGGAGATCCTCGGTTACCCCGCACTGTTAAGCGATGGCCCTTTCACCGATTCGGCAACAACGCTGGAAGATTCTATTGTTGCATTTATTCCAAAGGCCGATTTCCTGAAGCTGATCGAGGAATCTGCCGTATTATCAGCCCGTCTTTTAAAGAACCTCAGCCATAAATTCGGAGTGCTTGAAAATATCATTGTGGCTTTTTCGCAAAAGTCCGTGCGTGAGCGCCTTGCCCTGAGCCTCCTGATCCTGATAGAAAAATTCAAGGAAAAGGGAAAGGACAATAAGAAGACGGAGATCGTATTATCGAGAGAAGACCTTTCCAACTTTGTGGGCACGGCCGTGGAAACGCTTGTAAGGCTGCTGAGGGAGTTCAAGGAAGACGGGCTGATAGAAACGGAAGGAAAAAAGATCCGCGTGATCAATATTAAAAAGATGGTGCAGATAGCGAATGTGTATTAAAAAAGAACGGAGCGAATAATTCGCTCCGTTCTTTTTCTCTGTCCGGCCAATCAAAATCAAATTTTATCGAAGGTCAGGTAATCAACGCTTCCATCGCCACCACTGGTATGCTGCAACTGGATAGACCCGGTACCGCCGCTCTTGATCACCCAATCGTCGTTCAGCTCGTTTAACGGCGCCGTGGCGAAATTAATATTCATCTTTGTTTTGCTGCCATCGCTGTTAGTAGCCCAGGTGCCTTTTACAGCATTATTTCCGTTGGTTGCAGTCACTGTTCCATCGGTATTGAACTGGAACACATAGCCGCTGAAATGGCCTGTTTCATCTTTACCGTCCTCCTCGAACCTGCCTACTTTCCATTTACCTTTATTGATATAGGAAGTTGCAAGATTATATGCGATATCCTCCTGCTTTTCTTTTGTACATGATTCCACTCCTGCCGTACCGGCAAGAAATGCCACTGCTAATAAAATTCTGATTCCCCGTTTCATCTTGTTTCGTTTTATGGTTTACCTTACAAAGGTAGCCCGGGATCACGCCCTCACAGGCCGATAATCGCTGAAACGCCTTTTATGTTATTTTAAGCCGTTATAAAGTGTTTTTATATCACTGCGCAATTTGTAACTTTACAAAAAACAACACATAAAAGCCATGTATAAAAAACACTTGATTGAAAATATTGAAAGAGAGATCACACTCCTGAAAGAACTTGCCGTCCATGTCGAGGAAAAAGACCTTGAGTTCAGGCCGGTTGAAAAGGTACGCAGTACGCTGGAGCTGATGCAATATTTATCGAGCATCGGCGGCGTAATCTTCCGCTGGATGATCAAGAACGACATTACGCCGGAAGACCGTAAAAAGATCGCCGAGCACCGCAGCACATTGACCCTGGCGAACTTTCAGGAGCGGCTGGATGAAGACCTGCGCGTGATGAAAATGTATTTAAGCGGGATCAGTGAAGAAGAGCTGCTTACAAAAGAAGTGGAGCTTCCATGGAAAGAAAAGATGGTGCTTGGAAATGCGATCATCAACTGCCCGATCAAATGGCTGGCGACGTACCGCATGGAGCTGTTCCTCTACCTGAAAATGAACGGACATTCCGAACTGGGAACAAAAGATGCCTGGGTGCCGAAAGAACTGCAATTGCAGACGAATTAAAATAAAAAAAGCTCCGTAGAAATACGGAGCTTTTACTATTGCTTGGCCAGCTTTTCAATTCTTATTTCTCCCATTTCATCAATTACACGAACGTAATATATTCCTTGTGAATATCCTGTAATGTCCACATTGAATGTACTATTCGGAGATGGCCCTTGGGTCCACACTATCTTCCCTAAAAAGTCATATATCTTTATTTCTTTGATTCCAATTCCAGAATTGTCCTTCATAACTGACACTTGAAATGTTCCATCATTTGGATTTGGCAAAATGCTGATATTCGTGGTGAATTTCAAATCTTTCTTTTCAACATCATTACTTTTATGCATAATCGGGTTTTCAGCCGAGTTTGTGTAAGAATAGTTTAGACTATTTTGTGTTGTCGTGTTTGTAGGGACGGTTTCCGCCATTCTGAAAGAATTACAGTCCACGTTTTCCGTAAAATACTCGCCGGCTTCCAATACGGAGTTTGGCAAGACTGTAACCTGGTATGACGCTACAACTTGTACATCATTTGAAACAGTTGTATTCTCCAGAGTAATATCATTTATCGCATAAATGTTATTGCTGACTGTGCTATTGGAAACAGTTAACGAGTATGGTAGAACGTAAATAACCTGGCTGGAGGAATACCAACTTCCCGACACGATGTTTCCAACTGTAATTCTATAAAATTTACCCGCAACAAAAGAATGTCCTAAAATATAAGGAACACTAATAGTAAAATGGTTAACACCATGCAGACCCGCAGTCCACGTATGATATTCCATAGTTTTTACAGCGGGCCAGCCTATCGCATTGAGAGAATTATCCAACTCGCTTATGGAAACCGAATACGAATAGTAATTACACATGCACTTACCAGTTGGAATGCCTAATATAGTTACCGGGTCACATCCCCCCACAAGGCCAAACGAATTAGTAACAGTTGAACAGTCCACTTTTCTTGAATAACCATCAACATAAAACTGAGTTCCAGAAACCGGAGTAGCAACTAAATTATTATAGTCGTCAGTTGAACACAAAGTTGTTATATCCCCGGCGTGACCACTAATCTTTATACCCTGGTTCAAATCCTGAAAGGTATTAACCACAGGAGGATCAATAACCTGTGCGGACGGATTTGGGCAATAGGTACTGGGACCGTCATAAAAAGAGCTGTAGCTTGGGCTGGCAGGGTCCAATAAATTGGTAGGGTCTAGCCAAGTAGAAAAATAACCTAATGCCCAATCTCGATCAAACCTTCCAAAGTACTGACCTTGATATGTTGAATTATCGCACGCATCATAAACAATACTTGAATATGGAATGTAGGCAGACGCCATACCAATTATTTTGTGACTGCTGTTGTAGAGCGGGCTTCCGGATGAGCCGACTTCAGTAGCTCCTCCATAGATAATATCTGTCATATAGTGGTCACTTGAGGAAAAAGGAGGTGTGGTACGCGCTGATGTCCGTAAGTTATTGCCTTTCGATATTTTTTTCACATCTCCATTTGGATGATGAATAAGTACAAATTCGTTTGTTGAAGAGAAGGATGGGGTAGAAAGCGGCGCATTTTTACTCCAGCCCGAATAGCAAATACCTTTTGCATTTAAATACGCTGGAGTTGTATTTAATAGTAGCAAAAGATAATCACTTGAATATGGATAACCAGTTGATGAAACGTTATCCTGAGCCAAAAGAGTTGCACCCGTTACTAGCTGATGCATGAATGGATCTGAGCCGGCGAAGGAGGGCAAACAAGTTAGATTTTCATAATCAAATCCAAATTCCCATGTTGATAAATCATACGGCGGTGCAATATTGTGCAAATTATGAGCTGCGGTTAAGAAATATGGCGTGCCATCCTGTGCAGTATTGTTTAATAATGCCCCTGATGCTTCTGCTTGCATAATAGAGTAAGGATCATAAATAAAAACCTTTGCGACTGAATTTGCCTCTTCTCCCCAACCTGATAAACAAGCCACATCTTCTTGGCAAGGGAACGAGGCTTCCCGGGTGCTCGTATTACTATCAAAAGGGCTTCTGAAAATATGGATAATATTATCAATTTCAATTGTTCCCGGAAATTCAGATGAATCATTTTCATAATATTCTAAATAAATTTCATTCCCCATAATAGGCTGGGTTTGAAACTGAATTTGCTTTAAAGTATCATCAGGAGTGTTTGCGGAACTAAAAGGCCCAAGGATTCTACTAGTATCGGCAGTATATATGTGAAGGAACGCTCCTTCAGGGAGGTTGAACTTACTAAAATAAAGTTGGAAGCCTAAAGCCGTAGAAGAGCTTATTTTCAAGATCCAAAGTTTTCCATTGTCAATATTGGAATTATAGTATTGAGCGCTGCTTTTGAGGTTTACAGGATTCCTTATACCTTGCCCATAATAGTGCAAACCTCCTTGGTTATACTGCTCTATAGAATCTGCCCGCAAAGTTAATGAAGCATTATTAAACACCGGCAGTGCCATAGCGGTCATTGAAGACCTAAAACTGGAGCTAAAGGTAATATGATGGACAAAGCTGGTTGGAATGCCCAAAGGGTGAATAAGAGAATCTACAGACTGAGACCAAGAGGTTATGTTTAGTATCAAAAAAATACTCAGGACAATTATTTTTCTCATTTTTTGCTATTTAGCTGAAACATTACAAATTGTTAATTCAGGAACCTTTGATTTTTTTTTAGGTAATAATAGATACCTGAAGAATATATTCTTCTCTGCACAGACTATTTCTTGGGAATAGAAATTTAAATAAATCTGATAACTTGTTTTTGTCTCAACAACTTCACAGCTGTATTTCGGCAACCCACATCCAGCGATACTAATTCGAATAAGAGCAACGTCATATTTATTGAAATCAAAAGTCATTTCCGACGTATCACCGCATTTTCCTTTTGTGCTTTTTTCTTCACGTGTATAATTTTCAAACTCTTCTTTTTTTGTAAAATAGACCATCTGATCTGCTCCCGGATCTTGAATACATCGTAAATTACCGATCTGCGTTTTTACGCGCTTCTTATGTTTTATTATTGTATCACATTTTGAGCTAATTGTCAAAGGAATTATCTCTTGAGAAAATAAACCGTGTGCAACAAATAGAATACACAGTATTAATAGATATCGAACGTTCCCCATAGATAGAGTTATATTAAAAAACTTAAATTGAATATCCAAAGCCAATCCCAGCTATAGGTAAAACAAAAAATGGCACAGATATTTTCCCATATTCTTTAATCCTAAAAAACGGTGTAAAGCCGGCCTTCCAGAAAAACCCACCATTCGCCTTCTGGTACCTATATCCAATCCGTATTACACCAAAAAGTGTCTTTGAATAATCATGTCCAACACCGTACATTCCTTTTTGATAAGTTGCGCCAACTCCCAGTTCTGCGTGATGCCTTTTCTTACCAAAAGATATATTGCAAGAAACCGGCAATCCGTAAACCTGTATCCCTTTTTCTTGTGGGACATTTAATCCCCTCCTAATAAGATTAGCAGGCACCATCCCCGCACCAATACAAGCCGAAACAATAAATTTTTTTTCATAGATTATTCTATCATAGTTTACGGAAAGTCCCGCTGCATTTCCCAACAATTCCATGTAAATGCTGGTTTTTGAACTAATATTTTCCTGTGATCTTATCATATTACCAAGCAGAGAAAAAATAATCAATAAAAAAAATCTCCCTTCTAAACTTGCATTTTTTATCATCTTTGGCTTTCTAACAATTCTATTCTCTTATTTTGTTCAATAATATAAAGTGTAAGTTCTTCTATTTTTTGCATTTGTAATTTAAGCAATTCTCCTAAGTCTGCACCATTTGTTTCTATTTCCTTGGCGGTTGGAAACTCTGGCAAATGGCCATTTTTACTGATAAAACTTTCTACTTCCTTTAAAGATTTTAATTTGTAATCTTTATAAAAAACGAAATCTCCCCACCCAACAAGATCTACCACTACCTTTTTCGCATGAATATCTCCGTTAACAGCAAGTTGATAAGCTCCAATATTTCTTGTATTTACACCAACACCACCTGCACTGGCAATGTATAACTTGGTATTATCCCGGATCGTAGCATCAGGTATTCCTGTTTGAATAGCACCACCCGAAACAACTGGAATAGTTGAAAAGGCAATGCCTCCGGAAACATCTCCTATAATAACCGAACCGCCGTTATTGTACGTATCTGTACCGGTCGACCAGGTAGAACTCTGTCTAGAAGCATTCAATCCAATATAACTAGTTCCGTAACCAAGATCTGCACCATAAGCTGAACCCATTACTACTTTTGTTAAATCTTTCCCTACCTGGAGCAAATCTTCTGGCGAATTTGTTCCAACACCTGAATTTCCATTTTTTAATACAATAAAGGCGTCCGACAAAGAACTGGGAGAACCGTTACCTACAATAAAAATTGGATCTGTTGCGATCCAGGAACTGGCATTATATGAACTGGAGGTTTTATTATACCGCCCAATTACAAATGAGGCATAAGATTGCGCGATAGCTGATTGTCCAAAAGCGCATGAATAATTCCCACTGGCGGTATTTGCATAGCCCCCAACAATAGCTCCTGCGCCCGACGCGGTATTATAAGTACCTATAGCAAAAGAGGCCCCACCACTAGCCTTAACTCCATAGCCGAAGGCTGCAGAGTGTGAACCAATTTCCGCATCATCCCATTCTATTCCGACTGCTTCCCCCGCCCTAAAAGCATTTTTTGAAGGTATCCACATCATTCTGGTTCCAGGGCCCTCTGTAGGAGTTGTCCCCGTTCCATGAAAAAGAATACTTCCGTCTTTCACTTCTAACTTCGCAATGGGCGGCGTAATACCCGTTCCAATCCCGATGTTTCCCGAATTGTCCCAGAACAAAGCGGTTTTTTCTCCAGCGCCTGTAGTGCCTAAGGCTCCGTTTGAATAACCAAACAATACAGGACCATCCATTGTGGGGCCTGTCGAACTGGAAAACGAAGTTGAGTATTTCAAGCCGTGATAAGTATCATTTTTCAAATAAATAGTGTTACTGTTTAATTTAACATTTCCACCTAAATCAAGCTTTTCTGTTGGATTATCGACTCCAACTCCAACATTTCCGGTTGTCGGTGTAGTCAAATGAATGTTTCCGCCATTACTTCCTGTACAAATATCAACATCTTTACCGCACTGATAATTCAGTCGAAGAATTGGTGAGCTACCATTACTTGTTCCTGCAACATCAATGACTCCATTTTCACCATCAAATCCCATATTTAAAACATTCATCATGCCACCGTCAGAATTTGTACCGAAGGATTGCAACAAACCTGCAAACTGATTAACAGAAAGTGTGGGTGAAAAACAAGGACTGAGAGTCGGGCCTGGATACGGTATCAATCCTCCAAATCTCAAAACAGCTGGTGTACTCCCTGTAGCAGGAATATAGCTGATTCGTTGACTGCCGCCAAAAAATACGTCTCCTGTAGCACGTAAATCTCCATTTACATCGAGTTTGGCTATTGGTGTGTTGGTTCCAATTCCCACATCTCCATCAGTTGTAATCCGCATGCGGGTAGTTCCAGCGGTTTTAAGGATGAGCGGTGTAGAATTCGTTGTTCCTAAGAAATTGGTTGAATCTGCGGCACTTCCTGTCTTGCTCCAGTCATTGGGAGCTGGTTCCGTAAGAGTTATAGTCTTAACTGCTGTACAACTACGTGAGTCTGTCGCCGTCAACGTATATATACCTGCACCGATATTTGAAAGCAAATTGCCAGCCGTCCCGCCTGTCCATAAGTAAGTGTAAGGATGCACGCCACCACTTACACTCGCAACTTCTGCTGAACCATCAGAGCACCCGTTACAGGCTGTATTATGCCCGTTTCCAAATGTTGGTGAGGAAAGTGTTACTGTAAAAGCCGGTGGTTGTGTAAGAGTAATCAAAGAGTCCTTATAGGCGCCCAAATTATCTGAAACACTAATATAATAGTCTCCTGCAGGAAGATTATGCAGATAATCGTTTTGATTATCTTCCCCGTTTCCTGTTCCGTAGTCATAATAGTATGGAGGAACACCGCCACTTACCGTAAGATTTATTTCACCATCGCTTCCACTGTAACAGTTTAAATTGTAGGAATCGTGATGTGAAAGGCTGATACTTACCTGAAGTGCGGCTGGCTCAGTCAGTGTTGTGCTTTGAGTGGAAGTACAGGCATTTTCATCGGTAACAGTTACCGAATACGTTCCAACATAGAGGTTATTGATATGAGATTGAGTTGAGCCAGTATTCCAAGAATACGTATACGGCGGCGCCCCTCCGGTTATATCTGTGGTGATGTTACCGTTATTATGCCCATGAATGCTGATGTTATAACCGCCGTAACTGGACGGACTCAGCGTCGTACTCATTGTATTCGGCTGATATAAAGTGATGGATTTGGTATCGGTTTGCCCTAATGAATCCGTTACTGTTAATGTATAGGAACCCGCAGGAATAGCCGAAAGATCTTGTGTGGTAGCACCATTGCTCCAGCTATAAGTATAGGGGGCTGTTCCGCCCACAATTGTTGCATCAATGTGACCGTTGGACAAACCATGACAAGAAATATTATAACCTCCTTTATACTGAAGGACATCAAATGTAATATCTTGTGCAAACACATGAGAAGCTAAAATTGTAAAAAGGAAAAGAAATGAGATTCTTATCGGCGAGTTTAGCGTTCTGCCAGAACTTAACAAATGCGTCATTTTTTTAGATTTAGGGTTTAACATTACAAATATTAGCTACTATTATTAAATTTCCTTGGACACTTTTAAGCCTCTGTGACATGTATTGGCCGAAAAACTACTGCTCATCAGCATAGAAAGATGATCGAACTGCTGTTAAATTCACAACAAAGCTAAACTCTCTCGCGGACAAATTTTGGCCGCAGATCGCCTGTATACATTACTGCAAAGTGTCTCAGAATTCTAAAATGCTTAGACGGTTTCTGGAAAGGTAGATTATGGAGTATACATGCTTATGCAACTTTCGAAAATCAATAAATATAGAAAAGAGAGGCTCCGTAAAATACGGAGCCTCTCTTTTCTATATATTATTTTCTAATGCCCTTATCCCGGCAGCCTCGCAATGTGCTTGTCCATCTGCTGGATCTGCTTCACGATCTCTGCCGTTTTAGGCTTCAGGGCTTTTGCTTTCCTGAAGTATTCCTTTCCAACTTTATTCTGCTTGCGCTGGATCTCGATGGACGACAGCTGCAGGTAACACGCCGCAAGGCTCTCTTTATCGGGAATTCCCGCTTTTACCGCTGCAATTAAATTCTGGCGCGCTTCCTTCATCTCGCCTTTTTTCAGCTGGATAAACGCCAGCTGCATCAGGTTGGTGCCTTCCATATCCCCCACGATCTTCGATTTTGTGCTGAGGCTTTTGCGGATGTTCCTTTCGGCCGCATTCAGGTCGTCCGTTGCAAGGAACAAATTGCTCTGGATCATGTAATAGGCAGAGCGGATGGGCTTGAACAGCAGGCGCGGAAAGCGGATCATCTTAATATACTTCATTGCCAGCTCGGGATCGCCTTCGGTAACAGCTTCCTGCACAAGGCGCATGGTGCCCATCATGAAATACAGCAGCAGGGAAATACCAGCGGCAATGTAAAGCAGGATGGGCGTAACAATATCATCGTCGTATACCTGTAATAAAACCCCTCCGAGGATCAATACGAAAATGATTGGTAAGCGGTACATAATGTAAAAACGTAAAACTTTCATAGTGAGAATAAATTAAATGTTTGTTAAATGCTTTGTAATAATACGCTCATTTCCTTCTGCAGCTTCTGCGCCTCTTCACGTGCTTTCGCAGCGAAATCCTCTCCCGTGCCGGCATAGATAATGCCCCTCGAGGAATTTACCAGCAGTCCGCATTGCTTGTTCATCCCGTATTTTGCCACTTCCTCAAGGCTTCCGCCCTGTGCGCCTACACCCGGTACCAGCAAAAAGCTTTCAGGAATTATTTGACGGATGCCTGTAAGCATCTCCGCTCTTGTTGCTCCCACTACGTACATCATGTTATCCGGGCTACCCCACTTTTTGGAGCTTTCCAGCACCTGCTCATACAGGTGGCTTGCACCGGAAGGGCTTACCTGGAAATCCATGGAGCCTGAATTGGAAGTGAGCGCCAATAAGATCACCCATTTATCCTTGTATTCAAGAAAAGGTGAAACGCTGTCTTCACCCATGTACGGCGCAACCGTAATGGAATCAAAGCCAAGTTTTTCAAGAAATGCCTTTGCGTACATTTTTGACGTGTTGCCGATATCCCCGCGCTTTGCATCCGCGATGGTAAACTGGTCGGGATATTTTTCGCTGATGTAATTAATTGTCTTTTCAAGACTGGTCCAGCCCTTTACGCCTTCTGTTTCATAAAAGGCCATGTTCGGCTTGTAGGAAACACAAAGGTCGTGCGTTGCATCAATGATCTGCTTATTGAACTCAAAGGCAGGGTCTTCCTCCTTTAATAAATGCGCAGGGATCTTTGTCAGGTCGGTATCGAGGCCGATGCACAGGAAGCTCTGCTTGCGTTTTATATTATTGAATAGTTGTTCTCTTGTCATAAATAAATCTTTCTACGATTCTCCTTTTACACACCCCTAACCCCTCTCAAGAGGGGAATTGATCCTGCTAATAACAGCCTCCAACCTCCGGACTAAACACTCCAACCTTAAACCATTCCCCCTTCTTTCAACCGCTCCGTATTTTCGGCCAGCTGCAGCGCATCTATCATGTTCTGGATCTTGCCGTCCATAAAGTCGGTGAGGTTGTACAGCGTTAAATTGATGCGGTGATCGGTGATGCGGTTTTGAGGATAATTGTAGGTCCTGATCTTTTCGGAACGGTCGCCCGTTGCCACAATTGTTTTTCTTCTTTTTGAAATAGCATCGAGGTGCTTCTGCATTTCAATATCATACAGCTTCGTACGCAGCATCTGCATGGCCAGCTCGCGGTTACCAAGCTGGGAGCGATCCTGCTGGCACACTACCACAATGCCCGTAGGCTTGTGCGTGAGCTGCACCTTTGTTTCTACCTTATTTACGTTCTGTCCGCCGGCACCGCCTGAGCGCGATGTCTGCATCTCAATATCACCCGGATTCAGCACCACGTCCACCTCATCGGCCTCCGGCATTACCAGTACCGATGCAGCCGACGTATGCACGCGGCCCATTGTTTCGGTAAGGGGCACACGCTGCACCCTGTGCACGCCCGCTTCAAACTTCAGCATGCCGTAAGCGCCATCCGAATTTACATTGATGATCACTTCCTTGTAGCCGCCCATTGTGCCGGCATTGGAATCCACCACTTCGTATTTCAATCCTTTTTCTTCGAGGTAACGGGTGTACATGCGGAACAGGTCGCCTGCAAAGATACTTGCCTCATCCCCGCCTGTACCGGCACGGATCTCCAGCACTGCATTCCGTGCATCCTCCGGATCTTTCGGCACCAGCATCTGGCGGATGTCATCCTCCATCTTTTCTTTCTTCGGGAGCAGCTCATCCAGGTCCATCTTCGCCATCTCGCGCATCTCGTCATCCTTCTCATTGGAAAGGATCGATTTGTTGTACTCGATGTTCTCCACCACGTTCTTATATTCGTGGTAAGCATTCACCACATGCGTAAGGTCCTTATATTCCTTGTTGAATTTTTTAAATTCCTTCATATCGCCAATCACTTTCGGATCCGAAAGCTTTTGCTCCACCTCTTCCCAACGTCTTTTTATGGCTGCTAATTTTTCTAACACGTATAAATTTTTTTGAATTGTTGAATTCCTGATTTTCAGAATTAAATCGTTCGCAAAAGTACAAAAAAAATTGGTAGCCGCCTCCCGTCGCACCGGTGCATACTACCAATTTATAAGGCATTTCCGCTAATATTCGAAGGTTCCGTATTCCGAGTGTATCGTCAGCTTATTTTTATCCGAAGCTTCCACCCTTCCAACGATCTGCGCATCCACGCCAAAGCTCTTTGAGATGGCGATCAGCTCTGCGGAGATCTCTTTCGGAACATACAGCTCCATCCGGTGGCCCATATTGAACACCTTGTACATTTCTTTCCAGTCGGTGCCGCTTTGCCCGTGAATGAGCTTAAACAAAGGCGGGACCGGGAACAGCTGATCCTTGATCACGTGCACATTCTCCACAAAGTGCATTACCTTGGTTTGTGCGCCCCCGCTGCAATGCACCATCCCGTGGATCTGTCCGCGGTAAGTATCCAGGATTTTTTTAATGATGGGCGCATAGGTCCTTGTGGGTGACAGCACCAGCTTGCCGGCAGCCACCTCTTCAGTTCCTACATTGATCTTTTCTGTGAGTGAAATTTTTCCGCTGTAAACAAGCGCTTCGGGAACAGCCGCATCAAAGCTCTCCGGGAACTTTTTTGCAAGCATCTTTTCAAATACATCATGCCGTGCAGAGGTAAGGCCGTTGCTGCCCATTCCGCCGTTGTATTCTGTTTCGTAGCTGGCTTGTCCGCTCGAGGCAAGCCCCACGATCACATCGCCTGCCTGTATGTTCGCGTTATCGATCACCTCGCTGCGCTTCATGCGGCAAACCACTGTGGAATCAACGATCAGCGTACGCACCAGGTCACCCACATCGGCTGTTTCGCCGCCGGTGGAATAAATGCCGATGCCGTAGCTTCTCAGCTGCTCCAGGACCTCTTCCGTTCCGTTGATGATGCCGGAGATTATCTCCGCAGGGATCAGGTTCTTGTTTCTCCCGATGGTGGAAGAAAGCAAAATATTATCAATTGCACCTACACATAAAAGGTCATCGGTATTCATGATGATGGCATCCTGCGCAATGCCCTTCCACACGGAAAGGTCGCCGGTTTCCTTCCAGTACATATAGGCCAGCGACGATTTTGTGCCTGCGCCGTCGGCATGCATCACGATGCAGTACTCTTCATCGCCGCCCAGGTGATCGGGAACGATCTTGCAGAATGCTTTTGGAAAAAGCCCTTTGTCTATTTTGGAGATCGCGGCATGAACATCTTCCTTGGAAGCGGAAACGCCGCGCTGGTTGTATCGGTTGTCTGACATATTATGTATAATTAAAAAAGAGATGCTTCGTTCCTCAGCACGACAACATAGCTTAGCTCCCCCGCTTTCTCGATACGCTCCCTGCGGTCGCACTCGAAATGACAGCGCACTATCAACATAATCGAGCCTGTTTTTTTAGCGTCATTTCGGGTCCCCCGCTTCTTCAGCGGGGTGTATCGAGAAAGGCGCCGGGGCTGTAAACAAAAACATCCCGCACAAATGTCGGGATGTTTTTGATTTATTTCCTTGGAAGAAATCAGTTTTTATTCACTATTCCTCTTCGTCTTCTGTTTTTGGCTTAGGCTGCTCTTTCGGCAATTCCTTTGGTGCATTCGGGTCAACGAAATCTTTGCTCAATACAGAGAACACTGTACGGCGGTTTTTCTGCATCATCGCTTCATAAACCTGCTTAGGCTGGCCTTTGGTCGTTTTGTTGATGTATGCCTCAGTAAGTGTGTACATTACTTTACCGTCGGCATCCTTCACCTCAAGCGGTGCTTTTTCACCGTATCCTTTTGCTTTCAAACGCGCAGGGTTGATTCCTTTGGAGATCAGGTAATCCACGCAGGATTTAGCACGCGCTTCAGATAATTTCTGGTTGGCAGCATCGCTACCGCGGTAATCGGTGTGGGAACTTAACTCGATAACGAATGTAGGGTTATCCAGCAAGGTCTGGTATAAGTAATCCAATGAATCTTTTGATTCAGGACGCAGGTCTGCTTTACCTAAGTCATATAACACATCCGGGAAACGGATAAAGCGCTCGATCGGCACAAGGCAGAAATCATGCTTGAATGTTTTTGCTTCCTCAACGCCAACAGTTGTTTCTTTTGGCTTCTCGGAGCTGCTCAGGAACCCTTGCGGAGCCTGTGCTGTTTTTACATCGTTGGCAACGCTTACCGTGATCACATAAGAAGTGTTAGGGTTTACGTAACGCGCTGTTCCGTTCTCAGCAAATTTGTAGTGTCCTGCAGCATCTGTCTTGGTTTCTACGGAAGAACCGTCAGAACCAACTAATTTAACAGTTACACCTGCAATTGTTTCCTTGAATTTACAGTCGGTTACATCACCTTCAATTGCAAACAACAATGGCGGCAATACGAATGACCAGATATCATCAGCGCCTTTTGTGTTTTCACGGTTAGATGAAAGGTAGCCTCTTTCTTTTTTACCTTCGAATACAATTCCGAAATCATCTCCTGCAGAGTTGATCGGGTATTTCATGTTTGTAACGTTAGCCCACTGGTCTTCCCCTTTTTTCTCGGCACGGAAGATATCCAGTCCGCCCATACCTAAATGGCCGGTTGAAGAGAAATATAAGGTTCCGTCATCATGGATAAAAGGGAACACATCATTACCCGGTGTGTTGATACCAGGCCCTAAGTTCACAGGTGTACCCCATTTAGCGCCTTTTTTATCGTATTTGGAATACCAGATATCGTTTGTTGTGTTATCTGACCCCTGTCCGCCAGGCATGTTTGAAGAGAAGAATAAAGTTGTTCCGTCAGAAGAAAGTGACGGGGAAGCGTATTTTAATGTATCGATGCAAAATGCGATCTTCACAGGATCACCCCATGAATTTCCTTTTTTGGTAGCCATCCACAGCTGGTTGTACATCTGCTTGTTCTTTTCAACAAGGCAGCGTGTAAAGATAAGCATGTCGCCTTTTTTGCTGATGGTTGATAAACCTTCATTGTCTTTTGTATTGATCGGTGCAGGCAGCGCAACAGGTGTGCTCCATTTACCGTTCTTATCCATCGATGTTTCGAAGATATCGCTGTACAGCTCACCATTCGTAGGATCGGTTACGCTTCCGGTTACGCCGGGACGCATGGAGGTGAAATAGATCTTGTTGTATTTCTTATCAGCATACATCGGGCTGAAATCAGGATCCTTTGTGTTGATCTGCGCCATGTTCTCCACTTTGTAACGTGTAGGGGCATCTTTCCACTTCTGGGCCAGCTCACATGCTTTTGCACCGTCTTCACCGCGGGGATCGGAAGGAACCAGCTTTTTGTAGTTGTTGTATTCGATCAGCGCTTCGTTGTATTTTTCCTGCGCTTTTTTAGCATCCGCCAGGTACAGGGTAGCTTTCGGGTCAGTGTAGTTCGCCTTGATCGCCTTGATATACCATGCTTCCGCCTGCTTGTTATCATTGATCATACGGTAACACTCAGCCGTCATGAAAATGTTACGGGCCTTCTCATCTTTCTTTTTGATCTTCGTGTAAGCCTTCTTGTAAAGCTCGATAGCATTGAAATACTCCTGGTTATCGTATGCTTTGTCAGCATCCTTGGAGAAGTTTTTTTGCGCCACAACAGTGGTTGAGAAGAAAAGGATAATTGCTAATCCCGCAGTTAATTTTGTAAATATCTTCATATCTGTGTTTGTGTTTATTAATGGGTGCTAAAATAAAGAAATATTTGAAACAAAAAAATCTTTATGTTTTTTTTATTTCGCCCTGACAAGCGCCTTTTAAAGCCAAAAATCCCCGAAATTTAATACATTTCGGGGATTCCGGCGCATCTCTGCAATTTTATTTTGTGAACAGCAATTCCCTGTATTTCGGCAATGGCCAGCTTTCATCATCCACCAGCAGCTCCAGCTTATCCACATTGTAGCGGATATCATCGAAATAAGCCTTTACCTTTTCGCAATAGTCAACCGACTGCTTTTTCACATCCGTAAGGGCATTTGCCTTTTTACGGGCCTCTGTCATCTGGTCAACCTTTGTTTTGATCACATTGATGTGATCGGAGATCGCGGTGATCATTTCCAGCTGGATATTCGCCGCTTTTTTGAAATCGGCTCCCGAAAGGATCTCTTTGAGGCCTCTCACGTTCTCCACAAGCGAGCTCTGGTATTTGATCGCCGTAGGAATGATATGGTTCAGCACCAGGTCGCCCATTACGCGCGATTCGATCTGGATCTTTTTCGTGTAGGTCTCCAGGTAAATATCATAGCGGGCATGCTGCTCGCGGTCGGTCATGATGTTGTTCCTGCGGAACAGGTCCATTGTTTGCTTGGATACGAATGCCCCAAGCGCCAGCGGCGTGGTCTTGATGTTTGAAAGCCCGCGCTTTGCAGCTTCCTTCACCCATTCTTCGCCATAGCCATTGCCTTCGAAGCGGATCTTTTTAGATTCCACGATGTATTTTCTCAGCACCTGGAAGATCGCCTCATCCTTGTCTACATTTTTGGAGGTCAGCCCATCCACATCCTGCTTGAATTTGATCAGCTGGTCGGCCATGATGGCATTAAGCACCGTCATAGGGCCTGCGCAGTTCTGGGAGGAGCCCACAGCGCGGAACTCGAATTTGTTCCCTGTGAACGCGAACGGGGAAGTACGGTTCCGGTCGGTATTATCGAGAAGGATATCAGGAATTTTTCCAACACCTAATTTAAGGGCTGTTTTCTCATCTGGGCTCATTTTTCCGGATGATTTCACCTTCGCTTCCAGCTCATCGAGCACATTGGAAAGCTGGGTTCCGAGGAACACCGACATGATCGCAGGAGGCGCTTCATTGGCACCCAGGCGGTGATCATTATTAGCCGTTGCAATCGAAGCCCTCAGCAGATCGGCATTGTCGTGAACAGCTTTTACGGTGTTGATAAAAAAGGTAAGGAACTGGAGGTTGGTTTTCGGGGTCTTACCCGGACTGAGCAGGTTTTTACCCGTGTTGGTGCTCATGCTCCAGTTATTGTGCTTTCCGCTTCCGTTTACCCCCGCAAACGGCTTTTCATGAAGCAGCACGCGGAAGTTATGCCTGCGGGCTACTTTTTCCATTACATCCATCAGCAGCTGGTTGTGATCCACGGCAAGGTTACATTCCTCGAATACGGGAGCGCACTCGAACTGGTTGGGAGCCACCTCGTTGTGACGGGTTTTGATAGGGATCCCCAGTTTCAGCGACTCGATCTCGAAATCGCGCATAAAAGAGGTTGCACGATCGGGAATAGAGCCGAAATAATGATCTTCAAGCTGCTGCCCTTTTGCTGGCGTATGCCCGAACAGGGTGCGGCCGGTCATCGCCAGGTCGGGACGCGCATTGTACAATGCCTCATCCACGAGGAAATATTCCTGCTCCCAGCCTAAGGTGGAAGTTACTTTGGTTACGTTCTTATCGAAATACTGGCAAACATCCACCGCCGCTTTATCGAGGGAGTGCAATGCTTTTAAAAGCGGGGTTTTAAAATCGAGCGCTTCACCTGTGTATGCCACAAAGATGGTAGGGATGCACAGCGTTTTCCCCATTACGAATGCCGGGGAAGTAGGGTCCCAGGCGGTGTAGCCGCGGGCCTCAAAGGTGTTACGGATGCCGCCGTTCGGGAAGGAAGATGCATCCGGCTCCTGCTGCACCAATTGTCCGCCCCCGAAACGCTCTATCGCCCTTCCGCCTTCGGTAGGCTCGAAGAATGCATCGTGCTTTTCAGCCGTAGTTCCTGTAAGCGGCTGGAACCAGTGTGTATAATGTGTCGCACCTTTTGAATTTGCCCATGCCTTCATGCTGGAAGCTACCTGGTCGGCCATCTTGCGGTCGATCTGCGTTCCCTGCTGCATGGCAGCCATTACGCTACTGAATGCTTCTTCCGAAAGATATTCACGCATCGCATCAATGCCGAATACGTTCTCCCCGAAAAATTCGGATACTTTGTTACTTGGTAAGGTAACATTAACAGGAGTTCTCGTGAGAACCGCCTCCAGTGCTTTGAATCTGTGAAAGGCCATTTTTTGTTTTGGGATTAAGGATTTATGAATTACGCGGTTTTTGTTCTGTGCTTTTTGAAATAAATCAATTATTTCGGCACAAAAGTAAAAAAAGAGGGGGGTGCGTCAAAAAAAAGTGATTATTTTTTATTAACACCCCCTTGAAAAGGAAGAAATCTGGAAATAAAAGAGGAAATAGGATTTGGAAGGCTTGTTCTCGATACGTTTTCTTCCTTTCGTCAGAAAACACTCGAACTGACGCTAATAACATTGCGGAAACACTCGAACTGACGCCAATGGGCATGTCACTTCGTCCCGATGGCTATCGGGATCAACCGAAGGGAGAGTATCGAGAAGTGGTGGTTACGCTACTCAATTCCGTAAGCAAGGCGGTCGTTGATGATGCGGGCGGGACTGGTATAGGTATGAGGAGTTCCTTTCCCTTTGTCCATGATGTGTATCACATTCCAGCCGCGGAACTTGAGGTAATCGGATACAAGGGCGCGGTGGCAGCTCCACCAGAGCGCTTCGGAGCACATATACGCCACGGGAGCCTTCTTCCCCAGCTTTTCGAGCTGCTTGATGGCTTCCTTGAAAGGCGATGTTTCCATATAATCGGCGTAGCCCCTGAACGCGGCCACACGCCATGCGGTATTGCGGGAATCGGGCAGCGGCTTCCTGCGGCCGCCCAGCTCCTTGAGGTGCACATATTTAATTCCGTTCTGGGGAAGGGCTTCTTCGAGGTATTCCTTATTAAAATGGGAAAACATGCGGGAGCCGGGATAGTTGCGGATGTCCACCAGCACTTTAATGCCGAACGACTGCAGCATGAGCACCAGCTCTTCGAAGCTGCGGGTAGAATGCCCAATGGTGTATATCTTCTGTTTTTCCATGATCTTATGATCAGGAACAAAAAAAATGCGCCAGCCCTCTTTCCCGGATTTATCTTCTTCCCAATCCAACCGGGCTGCCCACCCTTGTCATGGCACAGCGGAACCCGATCCAGGCCGTTGCCTGCCTTTGGTCGAGATACCTTCTTGTTCCCGGGGCCATCCAGTAGGCGCGGTCTTTCCAGGAGCCGCCCTTGTACACCCTTGCCTTATCGTTGATGAGCGAGGTAAGCGAAGGGTCTTTATCCCCGGGCTTCACCGGCGCATTGTACATGCCGCTGCTCTCCGGCTTTCCGCTTGCAGGATCATACGGGTCGATCCAGGCTGAGCCGGAAAGCACGTCGATCTGCGACTGCACATCGCCGTCCTGGTAATTGATATTATCGGCAATGTTATAATTCCTCCGCTCATCGAGCTTATCATCGGCATAAGCAAGGCTCACGTCGCGCCATGCTACTTTTCCCGGGATGCTGATGATGTTGCCGTCGGCATCGTAGCGCACATCACTGTCGATCTCCACGCCGTTCGGGCCGGTTTGCTTTGCCTGGAAATTGTTTCCGCGGTACGGATTAAAATCCGATTTATCTTCCGGCGATAAAGGCCGGTATACATCCATCACCCACTCGCTTACATTGCCGCTCATGTTGTACAATCCATAATCGTTCGGCCAGTAAGAATATACGGGTGTGGTAATGTCACCGGCATCGTTAAGGCTTCCGGCAACACCCATCATGTCGCCGTTGCTGCGCTGGAAGTTCGCCATCATTTGTCCCATGTACTTCGAATCCGGATTGCGCGTGCCATGGCCGTTCCATGCATAAATGCGCCTTTCAGGGATCCGCTCGCCAATCGTATTGCCGATGAGGCCGTATGCTGCGTATTCCCACTCAGCTTCGGTAGGCAGGCGGTAGCGCGGCAGGAAGATCCCGTCGATCATTGCTACCTGCCTCCCCGATTTATTGCTTGCGCTTGGTATGGATTGCTTTGTGGCTCCCTGCCATTTTCCTTCGAGGTACTGATCGGTATTAAAATAATCTTCTTCTGTAGGCGATGAGTTCCAGTCGATGATGCCTTCGCGCACCAAAATATATTCATTCACCCTGTCGGTGCGCCATGAGCAAAAATCTGAGGCCTGCAGCCAGTTTACGCCCACCACCGGGTAATCGCGGTACGAAGGATGGCGCAGGTACATTTCCACGTAGGGCTCATTGTATGCCATGCGGTCGCGCCATACATTGGTATCGGGAAGCGCTTTCTTCACCACATCGGGAAAGTTGGCGCCAAACACACGCGCGGTCCAGTGCAGGTATTCAAGGTAATCGAGGTTGCGGATCTCGGTAAGGTCCATGTAAAAGGAAGCTACGGTAACGCGGTGCGGAATGTTGTTCCATTCGTAAGTAACATCCTGCTCGGCCCTCCCCATGGTGAAGGTGCCGCCCTGTATGAACGCAAGCCCGGGGCCTGTTTCCTGGCCTTCGTAAGGCGACACGTCCATAGTGGCATTTTGCGGATTGTTGTAGGACCAGCCTGTAACCGGCGAGACTGGTGTGTTGCAGGATGCCATCGCTATAGCGAGAAAACCGGCAGGCAAAAAGAAAATTGTTCTCATGGGGCCTGAGCTTTAGTTTGTACCGTAATGCGTTTATAACGAAGGCAGAACTAAAAGATACAGGCGCTCAGAAAATTATCAGTGAAGCGCCCTGGGCGAATGGATCCCGAAGGCATCGATGAAGATGGCGGAATCGTAATAGGGATCGGCATAATCGGCGATCGCAAACTTGATATGATATTTCTGGTTGGGCTTTACTTTGATCTTTGCGGTAAGCACTTTCGTAAAGCCGTCGTACTGCCAGGCCTTGAATAATTTGAGATCGGTATCCACATAGCCGTTTGAAATGTAGTACTCTTTATTCGCGAGGTGATTGATCGCGGAGACCGACACCGGCGTTTTTTTATCGGGCAGCGTTGCAAGATTATAGGTGGTATCCTTATTTTTATCATTCAGCCCAATGCCGGAAATGAAGAGCCCGAACACATCATTGTACTGAAGGAACTCAGGATACTCCTCCGAGGCAAATGCATACTGGAACACCAGTGAATCTGCATCGATCTGGATTTCGAACTCGATCACAGCAGCATCGAACAGCGAACCTGAATTGCCAACAAGCGAAGAAAGGTTTTTATCGGGCGTAACACCCTGCTTGTTCACGCTGCTCACCGAAGGCGAATTGTTGGGCCCTATTGCACCCTGCGGAGTGCCTGTGCAAAGGAATAAACCGTTCACTATCGACAGCCCCGGATCTTTCTGCTTGAATAATTTTACCGAAGCGCTCTTCTCGGGGTACTTTACATCCTTAATTTTCATTTCCTTCGGCAACAGGAATTTTGAGAGGTCGTCGGCCGACTTTATATCAAAGAACTCCACGGAAGAATTTATCTTCTCAAGCTTCTTCAGCACATCCTTCGGAATGGCTACCGTGGAATTCGGCGCAGGGCCGCTTTTGTAAGTGATGATAAAGCCGTGAAACATTGCTGAAGCTTCGGAAGCATTCGCGCAGGCGGTTTGCTTTACAATCTCCCACTCCACCCAGGCCTTGTTGAACACATCCGGCATCAGCACATACAATGCTGCAAAGCGCTGGAAGTTGAGCTCGGTGTAATCAAAATCCTTCGGGTAATCGGTATACACATACTGCACTTTTTTTACGATCCTGTTCTCAAATTTTTTCTTTTCGGAAGCGCTCTCGTGCAGCTCGTGATCGCCGAAATGCATTTGCAGGTACTGCACATCGGGAGAACTTTCCTTTGTGATCTTCGGCACTTCCGTGGTTTTCACCTTCGACACATCAAACCTGATCTGCGAGCTGGCGGTTTGGAACAGGAACATGCTCAAAAAAAGAATAGTAAAGTATTTCATATTACTGCGTCTGATTAACGGATCCCGTGTAGAAGAGATCTGTCTCGTTTGTACTTATAATTCAGCCTGCCGGAAAAAGATACAGAATGAAGATCTAATACATGGATACAGACACCCTTTTCAGGATATGGTTGCCATCAAATACAAAATCAGCACGCACATCCTGGTGCTGGCAGCTGAGGTCGTAGCTGAGCGTATATTCTATGTCCTCGTTTACCTCAGAAGCATCAACAGGCGCCCCGAAAGCTCCGCGTACCCTATTTACAGTGGATTCGCCGATCTGTAAAAAATCAGCAGGTGCAAATACGGTCCCTTTCTGCAGGGTGATCTCCCGCAAGGGCTGCGCGTTTCTGTCTTCTTCGCCGTACGAGCGGAAGAACAGCTGGCAATCCGGCGCGGTATACGTATACCTCGCAGTGTATGAGCGCTGGCAATAACCGCCGGAAAACAAGGCATACATTTTCGAATGGAATTTTTTTGAAGGACGCCCAAGTATCTTTCTTGCCTCTTTAACGGTTGTGGAATCGAAGCGAAAATTTTCAAACTCCTGCGGAAGGCGGATAAATGGCTTTTGAGAGAACACAGGGCAGCTGAATGCCAAAAGAAGAAAGAGCAGTGCATGTTTCATGGTTATGTTATTGAAACGAAAATGCCCCCGCATCTGCAGGGGCATTCTTCTGTTATTTCATAGTGTCTTCAATATTCTTTCCTTCATCTTCCAGCGTTTTATTCACATCTGCGATCTGCCGCTTCATGCTTTGTCCGGCTTTTTCGATCTCTGACTGGATCTCTGAAGTATGCTTTTTTATTTCGTCGGCAAAGCCTTCGGTGCTTTTCGTGATCTCCTTCTGGATCTGCTCTTTTGCATCGTTGATCTCCCTCAGCCCCTTGCCCAATCCTTTTGCGATCTCGGGCAATTTATCGGAACCGAAGAACATGAGAAGCACGATCACGATCATGAACACTTCACCTCCACCAAGATTCAGAAAAAGAAATACAGCGCTTAACATCAGTCGGGAATTACGATGCAAAGTTACGCAATATTCGGGAGGGAATGTATAAGGGAATAAATCTTATTCTAATGTGATGCGGTTTGTGGCAGGCTGTCAGTTCGAGCGGAGTCGAGAACGTGTGATGGCTTTGAATGGAACGCAGATCATTATGATTTTTTATGATTTAAGAGGTTTGATCGTCTTCGACGAGTTATGATGGATTATGATTGACGCACTGTGGTGCCCCCGAGCAAGTTCGGGAGGCAGGCCAACGCACGTTCTCGACTCCGCTCGAACTGACAACCCGCAGGATAACAATCACGAAGTGATGCACATCCGCCACCCATAACCTCTGCATTCTTTGCGCCTTTGCGAGAAAAAGCAGACACGCAGAATGAGATTCCCTCGGCAAGCCCGGGATGACAAATCAATCGCAAAGCGATGCAAATCTCCTGTAATATCACAGGTAAAAAATCTGTGAATCTGCGGCGAAATTACATTAGGAGCAGGTGCGGGCGACAGGCCAACGCTCGTTCTCGACTCCGCTCGAACTGACAACGCACAACCTCTGCGTTCTTTGCACCTTGCGGGAAAGAAAGCAGGCACGCAGAATGCATCTTATGATTTTGCAGAGATCCCGTGTCGGAGCACGGGATGACGATAAATACCGATAAAAATAATGAAGCCCGGTATTCAGAGAACACCGGGCTTCATTTATTAATTTAAGCTGTTAATTATTGCTTGTGCTCCTTATCAGCTTTTTCCTTTTCAAGGTCAATTACGATCGGAGTTGCAATGCAGATCGAAGAATAGGTACCGATAACGATACCGATCAGCAATGCGAAGGAGAATCCTTTGATGGTTTCGCCACCGAAGATAAAGATCGCAAGTAATACGAAGAAGATGGTTAAGGATGTATTGATAGTACGGCTTAATGTACTGTTCAATGCAAAGTTGATCACTCGTTCACGCTCGTTCTTATCAAGGTCGGATTTGTTGCGCTCCGTAAGGTATTCACGGATCCTGTCGAACACAACCACCGTATCCGTCATCGAGTAGCTCATTACGGTTAAGATCGCCGCGATGAAATCCTGCGTGATCTCCAATGAGAATGGCAGGATGCCGTCGAAGATCAGGTAGAAGGAAAGAACGATGGCAACGTCGTGGAATAAAGCCACAACCGCACCAAGACCGTACTGCCATTTCTTAAAGCGGACGAAGATGAACACGAACATCACGAGGCAGGACAACAATACCGCCCAGATCGCTTTTGCCTTAATGTCGCGGGAAACTGTTTCACCCACCTTATCGGATGACATGATGTGTCCGTTTCCGCCAACCTGCTGCAGCCCTTCCTTCAGCTTTGTCTCCACTTTTGCTTCCGCATCATCCGAAGCATCCTCGATCAGGTAAGTGGTGGTGATCCTCATACGTGTGTTTGAGCCGTATGTTTTTACTTCAGGGGCTTCACCGAAAGAGGTGGTAAGCGCTTTGTTCACGTCTTCGGTAGACCTGAGCTCGTCAAACTGCACCACATAGGAGCGGCCTCCTTTAAAGTCGACACCCAGGCTGAACCCGCCTTTTTTCACATAGCAGAAGATCCCTGCAACAATGATCAGTCCGGAGAACAGGTAGTACATTTTACGTTTTCCAACGAAGTTGATGTTGATCTTTTTAAATGCATTCTCTGTCATTGAGTTGGAGAATGTGATCACTTTATTCTTGTTCAGCCAGCGGTCAAACACCAGTCGCGTGATGAAGATCGCGCAGAACAGGGAGGAAATGATACCGATGATGAGCGTGGTTGCAAAGCCCTGGATAGGCCCTGTACCGAATACAAAAAGGATGATACCTAATAATAAGCCGGTAACGTGTGAATCGATCACCGATGACATTGCATTTTTATAACCTTCCTTGATGGCCATGGCAGTTGTTTTGCCAAGCGCCAGCTCCTCTCGCACGCGCTCGAAGATCAGGATGTTCGCATCCACCGACATCGCAATGGTAAGTACGATACCGGCAATACCCGGTAATGTTAATACAGCCTGGAAGGATGCAAGGATCCCGATCACGAAGAAGTTGTTGATGATCATGGCAAGATCGGCAACCCAGCCGGCCTTGTTATAATAGAAGCCCATGAACAGGAACACGAGGATCACCGCTATAACAGTAGAGAGCAATCCTTTGCTTACCGCTTCAGCTCCCAATACAGGGCCTACAACAGTTTCCTGTACGATGTGAGCGGTAGCAGGCAGTTTACCTGCTTTCAGGATGTTCACTAAATCGTCTGCTTCTTCATTCGAGAAATTACCGGTGATGGAAGAAACGCCGCCGGCGATCTCATTCTGAACGGTAGGGAATGAATACACGCTGTTATCAAGAACGATGGCGATCGATTTGCCGATATTTTCCCTTGTAAGGCGCTTCCACTCCTGTCCGGCCTCAGCCGTCATCGACATGGAGATCTGCGGAGATCCGCCGCCGGCCTGGTCAAATACTTTACGTGCATCTGTAATGATATCGCCCGACAATGGAGCTTTGCCTTCCCTGTTTGTTACGCGGATCGCGATCAGCTGAACAGTGGTTTCTTCCTTATCAAATGCTTTAAATGTCCATAAGAACTTAGTGCCTTTTTTGAAGATCGCTTTTACTTTCGGATTGCTCAGGTACTCATTTACTTTTCCTGTATCGCTGATCGCAGAGTAACCTACAACCGGGCCGCGTCCGAGAACCGGCTGTCCTTTTTCATCACGTCCGATCGCTGCGCTTAACACTGCGAACAACGGATTTTCCTTACGAAGGCGTGCAATAGTATCGGCTTTTGTTTCGCCTGCTTTGTTTGAATCGCCCTTCACCGTTTCTTTACCCAACTGTGCGGATAATGATTTGGCTGAATCGGTTGGTGATTTCAGCGTGTCGGTTTTCGCCAGCTTCGGATCAACAACCAATGGCTTTATTAAAGAATCTCCTTTGCCTGCAACGGTATTGGTATCGGCCGGTGAAAGGATTTCTTTTAAACGTGTATTCGCCTTATCGAGCAAAGGATAGATCTCCTCGTTGTCGTAAGTTTCCCAGAACTCGAGGTTAGCGGTTCCCTGTAACAATTTACGTACGCGCTCCTTGTCGGTTACACCCGGCAATTCAATAAGGATACGGCCGGAAGAAGCAAGGCGCTGGATGTTTGGCTGTGTTACACCAAATTTATCGATACGTGCGCGCAATGTGTTTTCGGAAGTTGCAATGGCATCCTCGATGCGCTCGCGTAAGAACTTCAACACATCCTCGTTGGAAGTGTTAAAATCAACCTTGCCTTTTAATTCAATGGTCTGGAAGTTAATTGCCAGCTTTCCGCCCGGGTTCAGCTTATTGAACTCTTCGCCGAAAATGGTCACGAAATCCTTGGTGGATGTTCTCTGAACTTCTTTCGCTTTTGCGAGTGCCGCTAAAAATGAAGGCTCGTTGCTGTTGTTGGATAATCCCTTGATGATCTCGGCAACGGAAACTTCAAGCGTTACGTTCATACCGCCTTTTAAGTCGAGGCCAAGGTTCAGCTGGCGCTTTTTAACGTCATCGTACGTGTATTGGGCAATGCCAAGGTCGATCACCGTTTTTCTTTTCAGGGAATCGAGGTAGTAATTACGCCTTAAGTTCTTTACCGAGTCGAGGTAAGTGTTCTTAGAACTTGATTTCTGGGCTGCTTCAACCACATCTCCCTGTGCAATATAGTTATCGGCAAATGCATCCGCATCCTTCTCGATACCGTTTGCCACCCAGGTAAACATTAAATAATAAGCACAAGCGAGTGCCAGTAAGATCGCAAACAGCCTGATAACGCCTTTGTTCTGCATAATTGTGATTAATTAAAATTTGTATTGGTTCCAGGTTAACAAGCAGCTGATCTGCTTATTTAACACTCTGATTTTTAAATAAGGGTGCAAATATAGAATAACAATTATTATTTACCAATTTTATCCGCTTTTTGGCTCATTATAACAAAACGGGGCTGATTTTAGGCACAATCATACCAATTGCTTAGCTTTGTAATACTTATCAGCACGCCATGAAACGGATCCTTTACTTTTTCGCCCTTCTCCCCGCCTTCATTCTTTCGGAGAAAATAACTGCACAGCCTTTTTTCCAGCGGTACGACAGCGTAGACGTGAAGATCAACTCAAATTTTGTGGACAATCCCTGGGCAGGCGGACTTAATTTCGCACAGAACTCACAGATCGACCTGAACATGGACGGCATCAAGGACCTTTTTACCTTCGACCGTACCGGCAACAAGATCCGCACCTTCATTAACCGCGGAACGGCAGGCATGGTGGATTATAAATACGATGCATCCTACGAAAGCAAATTCCCGAAGCTCCAGGAATGGGCATTGCTGTACGATTATAACAACGACGGGCTCGAGGACATTTTCTCCTACTCCTGGGCAAGCGGCGGATTCGATGTATATAAGAACATATCTACCGTGGCGGGCGGACTCCAGTTCCAGCTGATCGTTACACAGCAGAAATCACTTTTTAACCCGAGCAGGTTCAACAATTCGGCGGCATCCATTCCCGATGGCGGCGTAAGCGCGGGCTGGGACGGCGTTTCGGGAAGCTCCGGAAGCTTTGCAAGCCGCGTGATCAACGTAACCAGCCTTGTTGTAAGCAACTGGCACCTCACCTCTGTTTGCCTCAACATCAATCATCCGAATGATGATGACCTGATCGTTTACCTCGTGAACCCCTGCGGAAATAAATTGCGCCTGATCAAAAATGCAGGCGGCGGCGGAAGCAATTTTACCAATACCTGCTTCGAGCCCGGAGCTACCAATGTGATCGGCTCTGCCGGATCGAACACCGCGCCTTTTTCCGCATCCTATGCACCCGAAGCAGGCCCCGGCGCATGGGCAGCATTCCTTGCCTGCGGCAGTCCGAACGGATTATGGTACCTCAACGTTGGCGACCAGACTCCCGGCGGTACCGGAACGCTTGCCAACTGGGCGATCACCTTTTATTCCCCGATCCCTTCCGGCCCCATCGGCCTCACCAACTTATATGTTAGCTCGGTCGACCTTCCCGCCTTATCGGATATCGATAACGACGGCGACATGGACGTAGTGACCTTTGTAAGCACCGGTACTTTCCTCGAATACCACCAGAACATGAGCATGGAGTTTTACGGTGTGCCGGACAGCCTTGTGTTCATGTCGAAAAGCCACTGCTGGGGAAATGCCATGGAAGACCCCCTGAACAACGATTACACACTGCATTCGAGCTGCGCCAATGTTTCCAACCCCGGGATCATCGAGCACAGCGACGGCCACCGCTCCTACGAACGGCATTCGGGCTCCTGCCAGCTGTGTATCGATCTGGATAACGATGGCGACAAGGAATTCATCGTTGGCGATGTTTCATTCTCCAACCTTACAATGCTTACCAATGGCGGAACTCCGAAGGCTGCCAATTTCACGGCAGTGGATACGCAGTTCCCCGAGAACAATACAAGCACCCTGCCGGTAGAGCTGACGCTTTTCCCCTGCGCTTATTATTTCGATGTGAATAACGACAGCCTCAAAGACCTGATCGTAACTCCCAACTCGCCCAGCCTCGCGGAAAATTTTAACTCGGAAGTGTATTACCAGAATATCGGGAGCAATGAAGTTCCGGTGTTCGATTACCAGCAATCCAACTTTTTACAGGATAACATGATCGAGGTAGGCGAAGGCGCATACCCTGTATTCTTCGATTATGACAACGACGGACTGAAAGATCTTTTCATCGGGAACTACGGTTATTTTGTGGCTCCTTCCTCTTATACGCATAAGATCGCGCAGTTCAAAAACATCGGCACTTCCACTGTTCCGAAGTTCGAGCTCATCAGCCGCGATTATGACGGCTTCGACGGGACACTCGCTCCGCTCAGCACCCTTGGCCTCATCAACATGATCCCGACCTTTGGCGATATGGATGGTGATGGCGATTCCGACATGTTCATCGGCGGACATAACGGAAGGGTTCATTATTTCCGGAATGTTGCCGCTGCGGGAGCCCTTGCCAAATTTGTACTGGTGCAGCCTAATTTCAGGGATTCATCCAACGACTCGATCGATGTTGGCGACTTCGCAGCCCCGCAGATCTTTGATGTGGATAACGATGGAAAGAACGACCTTGTGATCGGCGGAAGAAACGGAAAATTCAGCTACTTCCATCATTCCGGAAGTGCAACAGCAGCAATTCCGGTGCTGGACTCTGCCAGCAACTTTTTCGGGCATGTGAAAGTGAACCAGCCTTCGTATTTTACGGGATACAGCCATCCTTTCATGTTCAGGCAGGCAGGCGTCACCAAATTATTATCAGGCTCGGAGCTTGGATACCTGAAGCTGTTCGACCATATCGACGGCAACCTCAATGGTACCTTCGGACTTGCGGATTCTGCAGTGATGGGCGTACGCGAAGGTGAGCGCACCTCCGTATGCGGCACCGACCTTAACAACGACGGCTATCTTGATCTTGTGGTAGGGAATTACCAGGGCGGCGTTGCTTTCTTTAAAGGAGTAAGCGCACTCAGCACTTCCGACAATATAGGCAGCAACAGCCACTGGAACATGGAAGCATTCCCGAACCCGGCCAACAACATGCTGAACATTGTGATCCGTAATGATAACCACAGCAATTACCGCGTTGAGCTTTTCAATGTAATGGGACAATTGGTATTTTCAGAGCAGACAGCAAGCACCTCTTTTGCGCTCAGCACAGAGCATTTCGAACCGGGAGTGTACATCTGCAAAGTTACAGAAACCGGCACTGAAGGAAAGATAAAAGCGGGAGCGATTGCAAAACGCATTATCATTCAGCACTAAAAATTTGCCGTTGCTCAGGCGATTTTAATAATTCGCTCCTCCGGAGCTCTCCGGGTGTTTGCGAATTTCATGCAATTAATAAGATACTCCTCCGGAGTATTTGCCGCTATCCTGTAATGTTTACAGGCCGCTCCTATGGAGCTTGAAAAAATGCACTCTATTGTTTCTATAAACAGAGCGCTCCTACGGAGCTGCCCGACCGTCGGATTGATTATTGCTAAGGCTTACGAACCGACCTTGTAAAACAATTCGCTCCTCCGGAGCCTCTCCTGGTGTTTGCGGATTTCATGCAATTAATAATATACTCCTCCGGAGTATTTGCCGCTATCCTGTAATGTTTACAGGCCGCTCCTATGGAGCTTGAAAAAAACGCACTCTATTGTTTCTATAAACAGAGCGCTCCTACGGAGCTGCCCGCCCGTCGGATTGATTATTGCTAAGGCTTACGAACCGACCCTGTAAAACAATTCGCTCCTCCCGGAGCCTCTCCGGGTGTTTGCGGATCTCATGCAATTAATAAGATACTCCTCCGGAGCATTTGCCGCTATCCTGTAATGTTTACAGGTCGCTCCTATGGAGCTGCCCGCCCGTGAAATTAAATTATAATGCTTGTATTAACACCGGTATTAAGCCCTGTAGGGGCGGCCTGTTTGTTGCATCATTATGCCCTGATGCCTCTCAAGCTCCATAGGAGCGGCCTGTTGCCGAATATATTCTATTGCTCCGGAGGAGCATATTATTAATAACAAAAACCTCCATTAATTCAAGAGCTCCGGAGGAGCGAATTATTAATCCCGGATTATTTCTACCTTTACATCGTAATGCAAAAGCAGCTGAAAAAATATTTTCCTTTTCTTTTTTTGTTCCTCTTCCTGTTCCCGGTGGTGGAAAAGCAATTGCATGCTTTTGAGCACCGCGATGAAGCGCATTGCTCAGCTACCGACAAACATTTTCATGAGCAGGAGCACAATTGTTCGATCTGTGATTTCACTGCAACAGATTCGGCCACGGGAGCAGAGAACCGCTTTTCATTTGTCATCGCAGAAACCAACCACGCTTACAATCCTTTCACTGACTATGTAAGCAGCATTTCCACGCTATTACATTTACCTTCCAGGGCTCCTCCTGTTGCCTGATCTGATTTTTATTCCCTGATGAGATCCTCATCGGAACATTCTTTATCTGATCAGTCAACATTTATTTCATGAAAAAATTATTTTATCTGCCGGCAGCAGCATTGCTGTTTTTGCCCTTTATTATCTTTTCCGCGCCCTTCCCGGGCAATGGAAAAACTTCGCTGTCGGGAAAAGTTACCGATAAGCAAACCGGGGCAACAATACCGGGCGTTGCTATTTATTTCCCCGATATGAAAACCGGTGCGGTTACAAACGCAGAGGGAATTTACCTCGTCGATAATCTCCCTCAGAAAAAGCTGCTCGTGCAGGTAAGCTTTCTCGGCTACAAAACCATTATTGAAACCATCGATCTTTCCATTACTACCTTAAAGGATTTCGCGATGGAGGTCTCCGTAAAGGAAATCAATGAAGTGGTGATCACGGGCCATTCGCAGGCCGGCGAAAGGAACAGGACGCCAACGCCCGTAAGCAGCATTTCAAAAGTTGAGCTGCTCCAGAATTCTTCCGCCAACATCATCGATGCCATTGCGAAACAGCCCGGCATTTCACAGATCACCACCGGCTCCGGAATTTCCAAGCCGGTGATCCGCGGGCTTGGCTATAACCGCGTGGTGGTGGTGAACGACGGCATCCGGCAGGAAGGACAGCAATGGGGCGACGAGCATGGAATTGAGATTGACGAGTTCACGGTGAATAAGATCGAGATCCTGAAAGGGCCGGCCAGCTTATCATACGGCTCGGATGCAATTGCAGGCGTGATCAACATGCTGTCTGAAACCACCATACCGCAGGGAAAGATCGGCGCGGGACTGATCGCGAATTACCAGAGCAACAACGGCGCAGTCGGCTATTCCGCGAACATCGCGGGGAACTTAAAAGGAGTGATCTGGAATATACGCTACAGCAACAAGCTTGCACACGCTTACAAGAACAGGTACGACGGCTATGTGTACAATTCGGGCTTTAAGGAAAACACGGTCAGCGGCGTGTTCGGGCTGAACAAGGCATGGGGCTATTCGCACCTGCATTTCAGCGTTTATGATTTTAATCCCGGCCTCGTGGAAGGTGCACGTGACAGCGCTACCGGGAAGTTCATAAGGCCTGTTGCCGTAAATGACAGCACGGAAGGTACTGAGATCGTTGACAACGAAGGCCTCCGCTCTTACGACATTGGTATTCCTTACCAAAAGATCTCCCACTACAAGGCCACGCTGAACAACAGCTTTTTTGTGGGCAACGGAAGCATCAAGGCCATTGTAGGATTTCAGCAGAACCACCGCAAGGAGTATGGCAATGTGCTGAAGCCGGATGCATTCGGACTGTATTTCTTAATGAATACGATCAACTACGACCTTCGTTACATCCTGCCGGAGAGGAATGGCTGGGATATTTCATTCGGTGCAAACGGCATGCAGCAGAATTCACAGAACAAAGGCACTGAGTTCCTTGTTCCCGAATACAGCCTCTTTGATATCGGCGCTTTCGGGATCATAAAAAAATCGTTCAGCAAGCTCGATATCAGCGGCGGATTGCGTTACGATACACGCAGCGAAAAAACAAAAGACCTTTACCTGGATGCCAATGGTGAAAAAACAAACACGCCCGACACCAGCTCCTACCGCCAATTCTCAGCCATCAGCGAAATGTTTTCCGGCGTTTCGGGAAGCATTGGCGCCACGTACCAATTCTCAGAAAAGCTATTTGTAAAGCTGAATGCGGCACGCGGATACCGTGCCCCGAACATCGGGGAGCTGGGCAGCAACGGCGTGCATGAAGGCACCATGCGCTACGAGATGGGAAATGCGCAGCTGAAGCCGGAAACCAGCTTCCAGGCCGATCTTTCACTGGGGCTGAACACGGAGCATATCACAGCCGAGATCGACCTGTTTAATAATTCGATCGACCACTTTATTTTTTCGCGCAAGCTGAACAGCGCGTTTGGCGGCGATTCCATACGTGATGGCATGAGGGCGTTCCAGTTTGTTTCGGGCAATGCAAATTTATCGGGCGGCGAGATCATGGTCGACATTCATCCGCACCCGCTCGACTGGCTGCACTTCGAGAACTCATTTTCGTATGTGCTGGCGATCCAGCACGGGCAGCCGGACTCCACAAAATACTTACCCTTCACACCTGCCCCCAAGCTGGAATCGGAGCTGCGCGCCGATATTAAAAAGGCTGGAAAACACATGAGCAATGCATTTATTAAGATCGGGCTGGAGAATTATTTTGCACAGAATAATTTTTATTCCGCATACGGAACCGAAACCGCAACACCTGCATACATGTTGCTGAATGCGGGAATCGGGACAACTTTTATTTCCGGTGATAAAACCATCTGCTCCTTTTTTATCAATGTGAACAACCTTACGGATGTTGCTTATCAGAGCCATTTAAGCCGACTGAAATACGGGGAGATGAACTATGCCACCGGGAGGACAGGCATTTACAACATGGGAAGGAATTTCAGCTTTAAGCTGCTGATCCCGCTCGACCTGAAAAAATAAGAATAACGGCACGAAGCAACTGTGCCCGTTTTATTTTTCCATACTTTTGCATCTATAAAACGAAACGATTGAGATCATTCATCATCCTGTTGCTCGCTTCTGCATTCCTGCTGCAATCAGCCTCTTCCCTGCTGATCGTGGCAAATTACACTATTAACCGTGATTACATTTCAAAAAACCTTTGCGAGAACAGGGCAAAGGGCAAAGCTCCAAACTGGTTTCCATCCGCCGCAAGCATAAGGTTACGGGCATATTTTTTTCATCATCCTCAAACCTTATTACTATGAAATTATCAATAACACTTTTTTGTGTTATGATAATGAACATGGCTATTGCCTGCGATTTCTGCGGCTGCTACATGGGCATTACGCCTTATGATAACCAGAGCGGGATCAGCTTTCTGTACCGTTATAAAAGCTATAACGGCTACAACATTCCCCAGCAGGAACATCACCTGTTCCCGGGGAAGTCGGCAATCAGCGATCGTTCATTACCAGGCACACGTTCCGGCTCAGCGGCAAATCCGCAGCTGAAGCACGGAAGCACCGCTGCTGCAGGCACACCTGCGCAGAAGGATTACGAAATTTATTCAACCTTCGAGCTTCGCGCCAGGTATTTTATTCAGAAGCGCACCGAATTAAATGTGATCCTTCCCTACATCAGCAACAGGAGCCGCACAGGCAATGAGCTCCAGGAGGCGAATGCGCCGGGCGATATTACATTGCTTGCATCGTACAGGCTGCTGGAACGCACGCTCACGGAAAAATTTCAGAGCCGCCTGATCCTTGGAGGAGGCATAAAGCTGCCGTCAGGAAACTACGCGATCCGCGATAATGCCGGCGGGCGCATCGACTGCATGCTGCAGCCCGGAACGGGCACAACGGATTTCCTTCTCTATGTAAATTATATTTTCAGCTACAGGAAGATCGGACTGAACTTTAATTCCACCTATAAAATAAACGGGGAGAACCGCTTCAATGAAAGGATCGGCAACAGCAGCACCAACTATCTGAACCTCTTTGTAAAGCTGAGAAGCGGCAAAAAGCTGAAGATCTTTCCTTCGCTCCAGGCATATTACGAATATAGCAACGGCCTGTTTGTTGAAGGGCGCTACCAGAACGGAACTACCATGAACATTGCAATGGCGGGCCCCGGACTGGATCTTTTCTATAAGAACATTTCACTGAATGCTTCTCTCCAGCTGCCCGTTTATGAAGAAACAATGCCCATCAACCTCTCAAGCGCCGGGAGATTCATGATCGGCATTTCGTATAATTTCAACCAGGTGAACTACCTGCTGAAATCAAAAAAATCAAATTAATTAATGTAATTTTATAAAAGCAACCTATCGTTATTATTATCTAATAGCCCTTTTTTACCAAACATACACTATCACTATGAAACCGATCCTGAATTTTCACAAAGTCATTTTACTTGTTGCTGCTATTTGTTTATCCACTGCGCTTTCATCCTGCCACAAGGAAGGAACAGGCGGAAAATCCTCCATCAGCGGAAGCGTGAAGCACCACGATGCATCCATCCCGAACAGCATTGTTTACATTAAATACGGAACAAAGGAATTTCCCGGAACCGACGTTTCCAGGTACGATGCATCCGTTACCGCCGATGCAAATGCGCATTACGAATTCAAAGATCTGCGCAAGGGAGATTATTACCTCTATGGCGTTGGATACGACAACACCATAATGGAAGCCGTAACCGGCGGCATTTCGGTAAAGCTGAAATATAACAAGGAAACAGAAACGGATGTGCCGGTAACCGAATAGAAGAACAAAACAGTATAACACTCTTTCCGGCCAGGGTTGGGAAGAGTGTTTTTTATTTTGTAACTTTGGTATTCAATCATTTTCCATGAAAAAGACTTCGTCCGGACTCCTGCTTCTGCTCTTATTAAGCAGCTGCCTGCTCATTACCTGTACCAATGATAAGGGTATTCCCGACTATAATGATTATCCCGAGGACATCGGCAAGCTGATCTTTACGAAATGCGCCACAGCCGGCTGCCATACCGATGCAAGCAAGGATGCGGCAGGCGGATTATCCCTTCAAAGCTTCGATGCCCTCTTCAAAGGCGGCCGCGGTGGTGCCGTCGTGATCCCGTACAGGAGCGATTACAGCACAATGTTTTATTTTACCAATACATATTCCGATCTCGGTGTAATGCTCCGCCCTACAATGCCGTACAACAAACCGCCTTTGTCGCGCGAGGAAGTGACCATGCTGAAGAACTGGATAGATGCAGGTGCGCCCAGCAGAGACGGCCTCGTGAAATTCTCCGACAATCCCAACCGTAAAAAATATTATGTGACCAACCAGGGATGTGATGTGGTGACTGTGTTTGACCAGGCAAGCGGATTGGAGATGCGCTGTATCAATGTAGGCCAGAGCGCTGCCAATGATGCGCCGCACATGCTTCGCGTTTCACCGGATAAGCAGTACTGGTATGTGATCTCGCTCACAGGGCTTTATCTTGAAAAATACCGCGCTTCCGACGACAGCTACGTGGGCGGGGCGTTCATCGGCCCCGGCTACTGGAATGCGTTCACCATCTCCTCCAATTCACAAACGGCGTATTGCACCGACATGAGCTCGAACCATGGAAAGATCGCAACTGTCGACCTTTCCGGCATGATCACTTCAGACACCTCGCGGCCGTTCAACTATCCGCATGGCGTTGCGCTGGATGCGTCCAACAGCACCATGTATGTAACACAGCAGCTCGGCGGCATCGACCTGTACAAAATACCGGTGGCCGATTATTCCGGCACTTCAACTATTCCATTGTATACGGGAACAGCGGGCATTCCTATGAACCCGCATGAAGTTGTATTTTCTCCCGATGGCTCGAAATATTTTGTGACCTGCCAGGGAACATCGGATGTGCGCGTTTTTCAAACCTCGGACGATGCGCTCATCACCATCATCCCGGTTGGGGCGTCGCCCACGGAGATGGCCTTCTCCACCAACACACCGTATATGTTTGTTTCCTGCACCGAAGACACATTGAACTTCCCGGGAAGAAGAGGATCTGTGGCTGTGATCAACTACCAGACGAATTCACTTGTGAAATACCTGTACACCGGCTGGCAGCCGCATGGCATTGCGGTGGATGATGCAAAAAAGCTGGTGGTTGTTGCGAACAGGAATTATGCAACCGACGGCCCCGCACCTCATCATGCGAGCGCATGCGGCGGAAGGAACGGTAATGTTTCCTTTATCAATATCAATACGCTGAGTGTGGTCACGCAGGAGGGAAGCTCCACCACCAAAAAGATAGAGGTCTCCGTCGACCCTTATTCGGTGAGTATCCGGTAAGCTCTTACTTCTTTTTGACCTTTGTGAATTTGAGCTTCAGAACCTTTTTTTCATAATCGATCACAGCTTTGTATTGCATCAGTATATCGCTGCCCAACACACCTTCCACCTGCTTCAGGCCGATCTGCTCGTAAGAGGCATTCACATGTGAAAGGTCGAGCAGAACGGTTGTGTAGTCTGTAATTTCCACCTCCCCGATCTTTAATTTTTTCAGTACGGTGGTCTGGCTTTCCATTGTATTTGTGCCCAGTCCGCTTGATAATTTATCATGCGTTTTAAAATCCGACTCCTTCACAAACTTTGCAACGCGGGTTTTGTCGAGGACTGTTTTGGAAGCGCCTGTATCCAGGATCAGGTTCGCGGCTTTGCCATTGATCTTTACCTTTATCATCAGGTGATAGCCTTCTGAATCCAGCGACAGTATTTTAAACGGGATGGTGCTTGTCATAGTAGCATGGGGTCAAAAAAAAGTCCCGCTGTTGCGGGACTTTCATACAGTTATTTTAGTTTATTTGGCAACAGATGCGTTCATGTTGTCGAGAACGTCCATCACTTCTTTTACTGCTTTCGCAGAATCGTTCAGTAATTTTTTCTCTTCGTCGTTCAGCTTCAGCTCGATGATCTGCTCGATGCCTTTCTTGCCTAATTTCACAGGCACGCCTAGGTAGATGTCTTTCAGGCCGTACTCGCCCTGCAGCCATGCGCACACAGGGAAAATGCGTTTCTGGTCGCGCACGATGGCTTCCACCATTTGCGCAGCAGCAGCTCCCGGAGCATACCATGCAGAAGTTCCTAAAAGGTTTACGATCTCTCCGCCCCCTTTTTTGGTGCGGTCGATGATCGCATCTAATTTTTCTTTGGAGATCAGCTCGGTTACAGGGATCCCGCCAACGGTAGTGTAACGTGGCAATGGAACCATTGTATCGCCGTGTCCGCCCATCAGTACAGCCTGGATATCTTTCGGCGAGCAGTTCAGCTCTTCCGCAAGGAAAGCGCGGTAACGTGCAGTATCGAGGATCCCTGCCATTCCGAATACGCGGCTTGGGTCGATTTTGGCAGTCAGGTAAGCGCAGTAGGTCATTACATCCAGTGGATTGGAAACAATGATGATGATCGCATTCGGTGAATATTTCAGGATGTTCTCCGTAACACCTTTTACGATGCCTGCATTTGTTGAAATAAGGTCGTCGCGGCTCATGCCCGGCTTGCGCGGTAAGCCGGAAGTGATCACCACTACATCCGAATTTGCGGTTTTTGTATAATCGTTTGTAGATCCTGTGATGCGGGTATCATACAGGTTCACGGGAGCAGTCTGCCATATATCAAGCGCTTTGCCTTCCGCAAAGTTCTCCTTGATGTCAAGAAGCACAACTTCATTTACCAATTCCTTATGAGCAATAACATCTGCACAAGTTGCGCCTACATTACCGGCTCCTACTACAGTTACTTTCATTGTATTTAGATTTTAATGGTTTTACAATTTTTCGAGTGCTAAATTAGGAAAGAAACCCATACTAAGAAGGGATTTTTTCAACAGAATGCAGATTTACTAACAATTCAGGCAGGGAATGCAACCTAAAGTTATTTTTTTCATCTGAAATATGTTGTTAAACCCCGTAAAAAAATTATTTTTACACTAAACTAATAAAGCACTGACTTTTCCTTCACCAACGAACCTTAAACCTTTCTGAAAACGAAAGAATATATTTGGGAAAAGGAGGCGCTCTCTTTTGAATTATGAAAAGAATTGTACTCTTTACACTTTCGGTCTTTACATTTATAGTTGCTTCATACGCACAGGGCTCCGACTGCTCTACCGCAGCGCCTTTCTGTTCGGGCTCCACCTCTACTTTCCCTGCCTCTACAGGCACCACTGCTGCCACAGGGCCCAATTACGGCTGCCTTGGATCACAGCCTAACCCCGCCTGGTATTACCTGCAGGTCGATAATTCAGGCCCGATCACCATTACGATGAACAACTCTGCGGGGGTGGATATCGACTTTATCTGCTGGGGGCCATTCACATCGGCCGCGGCAGGATGTGCTTCCGGCCTGTCGGGCTCAGCCGTGGATTGCAGCTTTTCCACCGCGGCAGTTGAAACCTGCGATATTCCAAGCGCGATATCGGGCGAAGTGTATATATTATTGATCACTAACTATTCGGGGCTCCCTACAAACATTTCCGCATCACAAACTGCGGGAACAGGCTCCACCAACTGCAGCATCCTCTGCACCATGACGGGCCTTACCGCTGTTCCCGGGGCCTGCAGCCCTTCCACAAACTCCTATTCTTTAACAGGGACCATCACCTATTCCACTCCGCCTTCCACGGGCACGCTCACCGTTACCAACAGCTGCAGCGGGGCCACACAGGTGTTCAACCCGCCTTTTCCGCCAACCAGCACCAGCTATACCTTAACCGGCCTGCCTGCCAACGGAGCGGGATGCACCGTCACAGCCGTTTTTTCGGATGACCCTTCCTGTACGCTTACCACTAATTTTACCGCACCGCCTCCCTGTACCGTCACCTGCTCAGTTACAGGCATTACGGCAACTCCGGGCGCCTGCAATCCGCCAACACAGCAATACAGTGTGGCCGGCAATGTTACGTTTGTAAATCCCCCTTCATCGGGAACGCTTACCATCACCAATTCCTGCGGGGGCACACCGGTAGTTTTAACCGCCCCGTTTACAAGCCCGGCCGCTTATAATTTCAGCGGGCTTTCAGCCAACGGGGCTGCCTGCAGCATTACGGCAGTATTCTCCGCCAATACTACCTGCACATTCACGCAAAGCTATACCGCACCTCCGGCCTGCACAACACCCTGCTCGATCACTTCTGTAACTGCAACGCCATCCGCCTGCGATCCTTTTACCGACACCTATTCCGTTTCAGGGGATGTAACGTTCTCCGATGCACCTGCCGGCGGAACACTCACTATTTCCAGCACCTGCGGAACCGGCACACAGGTATTCAACGCGCCTTTTGCAAGCCCGCTTTCGTATACGCTGAACGGGCTTCCGTCCGACGGCCTCTCCTGCGCAGTTACTGCCGTGTTCTCAGCAGATGCATCCTGCACGCTTTCACAAAGCTTCACTGCGCCGCCAACCTGCTCAGCATGCCCGGTAACGGCCAGCAATAACGGGCCTGTGTGTGTGAACGATACGTTTCAGCTGAATGCTACATTTATTGCGGGAGCTACCTATAGCTGGACGGGCCCGGACGGCTTTTCCTCCAACCTGCAGAATCCTGTTGTTCCCGGCGTATCGGCAGCCGGTGAAGGCAATTACACCGTAACGATCACAACCACATCGCCGGCCTGCACCAGCGACGATGTCACCACCTTTTCACTGCTGCCCGGCCCTGTGCCCGTAGTAAGCTCCGATGTAACCATTTACTTCGGGGGAAGCACAACTCTTATTGCCAGCGGCGGAAGCAGCTACAACTGGAGCCCTGCAACCGGGCTTAGCTGTGTGGCCTGTGACACCACCATTGCAGCGCCATCGGCGACTACACGCTATTGCGCAACCGTAACCGACCTTGGATGTACCGACAGCGCCTGTGTGACTGTAACGGTGCATATTCCATGTCATTCGGACAGCAACCTGGAAGTGCCGAATGCCTTTACCCCGAATGGTGATACGTATAACGACGAGTTTTGCTTACAGGGATGGGATGAATGCGTGGCATCGTTCCAGATCTATATTTTTGACCGCTGGGGCGAACGGATCTATCAAAGCCAGGACCCTGCCTTCTGCTGGGATGGCTATTACAATGGAAAGCTGCTGAATGCAGGTGTTTATATCTATTTCATCAAGGCATCCTACACTGTGCAGGGCTCAACGGCTGCCGATCCTACATCAACGAAGGAGTTAACAAAAAAAGGGAACATTAGCCTTGTCCGGTAGGATATGACTGTGCAACCATATCACATATTTATGCGTCTCTAATTTACTCTAAACCTATACAAAAACAAACTAACATATCAAAGTTAATGAAAAGACTACTACTCCTATTTGTTTCCTTATTGCTTGCAGGCAGCTCAATGTATGCCCAGTCAGGTGATAATTGCGCAAATGCAGCTCCATTTTGTACGGGTACAACCTACACCTTTCCGAACAATACTACTACCCCATCGCTGGGAAGCGGCGGGCCATACGGATGCTTGGGCTCTACCCCGAACCCTGTATGGTACTTCATGCAGATCCTGAACCCGGGAGCTCTGCACATTACCGTTAATCAAACGAGCGGCGGCGGATCGGGGATCGATGTGGATTTTGTTTGCTGGGGGCCATTTGCGAACCAGGCGGCAATGTGCAGCGGCTACAATGCAGGAAACATTGTGGACTGCAGCTACTCAACAGCTTCAACAGAGGTGATCGATATTACAGGAGCAACCACCGGGCAGTTCTATCTTGTGCTAATGACCAATTATTCCGGCCAGCCCGGAACCCTTTCCTTTTCTCAAACAAGCGGTGCCGGAACAACCAACTGCGCCGTGCTTTGTAACATTACCAATGTAACAGCCACGCCGGGCGCTTGTAATGCAGGAACCGGACAGTACTCCGTTACCGGGCAGATAACGGTAACAGCGCCACCGAGTACCGGAACCTTAACGGTTACCAGCTCATGCGGGGGCAGTGTAACTCTGAGCCCTCCTTTTACAAGCCCTATCAACTATACCATCCCGGGAATCACCGCAAATGGTGCCGGATGTACAGTTACAGCTTCGTTTTCTGCGGATGCCACCTGTACCTTTTCAAAACCATATACATCACCGGCGCCCTGCAACACCTGTGCGGCTACGGCAAATAATGGCGGGCCTTATTGCGCAGGCGCAACCATCGGCCTTAGCGCTACTGGCGGTGGAACATACAGCTGGTCGGGACCGGGCGGTTATAGCGCCACAGGAGCCAGTCCTACTCGTCCGGGCGCAACTGCAGCCATGGCCGGAACTTATACCGTGACCGTAACAAACGGTGCAGCTACCTGTACCGCCACTACTACCGTTACCGTAAACCCACAACCGGTGATCACAGCGCCTGCTAACGTTACCGTTTGTGCAGGAGCAGGAATTGCGGCGCAAAGCTTTACGAGTACGCCGGCGGGAGCTACTTATGCATGGACCAACTCCAACCCGGCGATCGGGCTTGCAGGCAGCGGAACCGGGCCTGTATCAGGATTCACAGGCACCAATTCAGGTGCGGCACCGATCAGCGGAACCATTACGGTAACGCCAACAGTTGCAGGCTGCGTGGGAACCCCGATCACATATACCATCACGATCAATCCCCAGCCTACCTCTACATTCACTCCATCAGCTAACCAGTGTTTGACGGGCAATTCATTCAACTTTACAAACACCGGGATCAACGGAGCATCACAAACCTGGACATTCACCGGCGGAACCCCGGGCAGTTCCACAGCAGTAAGCCCTACAGGAATTACCTACGCTGCAGCGGGCACCTATAACGTTACGCATGTTGTTACGGGAACAGGCGGGTGTACCTCCACCACCAGCATGAACGTGGTTGTTTACCCAATGCCGACCGGCCTGACCGCTTCAACCGGCCCTGCAACCTGCGGAGCCAGCAACGGCACCATCACCATCACATCAGGCGTTGGCGGAACAGGCCCGTATACCTATTCTGTGAACGGCGGCGCATTTTCAGGAACGCTGAGCTATACAGGACAAGCTGCAGGCTCTCATACCATTGTAGTGAAAGATGCGAACGGCTGTACCTTCACCACTACGGTGAACGTGCCTACTTCTTCCGGCCCTACCGCACTGGCTGTTACAACGGTGAATTCCACCTGCGGAGCATCCAACGGGATCATTAACATCGGCGCTACAACAGGCGGCTCAGGCCCTTTCACCTACTCGGTGAACGGAAGCCCTTTTACAGCGACAACCAGCTATACCGGCTTTGCGGCAGGAACATACACAGTAGTGGTAAAAGATGCGAGCGGATGTACCTTCAGCACAACAGCCACGGTTACCAACACACCGGGACCGACGGCACAACCCACAAGCACAGCTAATTCAACTTGCGGCGCGAGCAACGGTACTGTGACCATTGGCGCAACTACCGGTGGTACTTCGCCTTATACGTATTCATTCAACGGAAGCGCATACACTTCCACTACCAATTATACCGGCCTTGCAGCAGGCACATACACGGTTATTGTTCACGATGCCAACGGCTGCGCCTTTACGGTGAACCCGGTAGTTGCCAACACACCAGGCCCTACAGCCATCGCAGTAAGCACAACCAACTCCACCTGCGGTAACAGCAACGGCGTGATCACGCTTGGCGCGGTTACCGGCGGAACAGCAGCTTACACCTATTCGGTTGCAGGAAGCGCATTTACAGCAACCACCAGCTACACAGGATTTGCAGCCGGCACTTATACCGTTGTTGTGAAAGATGCAAACGGATGTACATTCACTACTTCCGCTATTGTTGTAAACTCTCCCGGCCCGACAGCCATCGTGGTAAACACGGGCAATTCAAGCTGCGGCGCAAGTAACGGAACCATTACCTTAGGCGGTGTAACAGGAGGCGTTCCTCCATACACATACTCCGTAAATGCAAGTACCTTTACAGGAACTACAGCGTACAGTGGCTTTGCAGCCGGCTCGTACACGGTGATCGTAAAAGATGCGAACGGATGTACATTCACCACTACCGCAAACGTTAACAATGCAACAGGCCCTACTGCACTGGCCGTAAGCTCAACTGCAGCAAACTGCGGCGCGAGCAACGGAACAGTAACCATCGGTGCTGTTACAGGTGGAACAGGCCCTTATACCTATTCCTATAACGGCGGAACCTTCTCCGGCACTACCAGCTACACAAGTCAGCCGGCAGGCACTTACAATGTGGCGGTAAAAGATGCGAACGGATGTACATTTACAACTACCATAACCATTGCCAACACTCCCGGGCCAACAGCGCTTGCCACCACGCCTGTTAATTCAACCTGTGGCGCCGCAAACGGAACACTTACGATCGGTACCGTTACCGGCGGATCTCCGGCATACACCTATTCGATCAATGCCAGCGCGTTTACCGGAACTACCAATTATACCGGCCTTGCAGCGGGTACCTACACTGTTACCGTGAAGGATGCCAACGGATGTACATTCACAGTAAACCCTGTAGTTGGAAATAATCCGGGACCTACCGCACAAGCAACCGCTACAACCAACTCCACCTGCGGCGCAAGCAACGGAACTATTACCATCGGGACAACAACCGGCGGAACTTCACCTTATACATTCGCGTTTAACGGCGGAACATTCGGCTCAACAACCAGCTTCACCGGATTAACAGCAGGAACATATACTGTAACCGTTAAAGATGCAAACGGATGTACCTTCACCGTGAACCCGATCGTATCCAACACGCCCGGGCCTACAGCACAGGCAACCACTACTGTGAATGCCACCTGCGGAAATACCAACGGCGCTGTGAACATAGGTGCAACAACCGGCGGAACACCCACCTATACCTATTCATTCGACGGTGGTGGATTTACCGCCACCACCAGCTATACCGGCCTCGCAACAGGAACACATACTGTTACTGTAAAGGATGCGAATGGATGTACATTCACAGTGAACCCTGTTGTAGGGAACACACCAGGGCCTACTGCGATCATCAGGAACACCACCAGCTCCACCTGCGGAGGCGCGAACGGCGCCATCACGCTTGGCGCTGTTACCGGCGGAACTGCTCCGTATACCTATTCTGTAAATGGAAGTCCGTTTACAACTACAACCAGCTACACCGGCCTTGCAGCCAACACTTACCCTGTGGTAGTGCAGGATGCTAACGGATGCCAGTTCACCACTTCAGCAGTAGTGACCGACCTCAGCGGCTTAACGGCAAGCATCACGGCACAGGCCAATGTAAGCTGCAACGGCGGAACCAACGGCAGCGTAACAGTTACCGCTTCGGGATCCACCGCACCATACAGTTATTCATTCAATGCAGGTGCATTTGGCGCAAGCGGCACCTTCAGCGGACTTGCAGCGGGCAGCTATACGATCACTGCAAAAGACGGGAACGGATGTACGATCGCTGTGCCTGTTACCATTACACAGCCATCTGTACTTACGGGTGTGATCGCAACGCAAACCAATGTGAGCTGCTTCGGCGGAACCAACGGCGCTGTTTCTGTAACAGCCGGCGGCGGAACCACTCCTTATACATACTCTATCAACGGTGGCCCTTTCGGAGCGAGCGCGAGCTTTACCGGCCAGAATGCCGGATCACATCCGGTAGTGGTGAAAGATGCCAACGGATGTACCGTTACTGTTCCGGTAACGATCACACAGCCTACAGCATTAACGCTGGTAACCTCTTCCGTAAATGCGATCTGTACTGCGGCTAACGGATCGGCTTCGGTTGTTGCTTCAGGAGCAACACCTACCTACACCTATTTATGGAATACAACTCCTGCCCAGTCAACGGCAACCGCCAATAACGTCACCGCAGGAAATTACTCGGTGCTTGTAACCGATTTCAACGGATGTACCCAAACGGCAAACGTGAGCGTAGGCTCCACGCCGGGCGGAAGCGCTGTGATCTCTTCCACAAGCAACATTACCTGTAACGGTGCGAACAACGGAAGCGCAACAGTTTCAATGGGCGGCGCATCAACACCTCCGTTCACGTATGCATGGACGCCTTCGAGCCAGACCACCGTTACTGCAACAGGATTAAGCGCAGGCGGATATACAGTTACGGTTACTGACGGCAACGGATGTATCGCATCGGCAACTACCATAGTTACCGAGCCTGCGATCATCTCCAATTCATTTACAATAACCAATGTAAGCTGCAACGGCGGCTCCAACGGAACAGCCAAAGTGAACCCTACGGGCGGAACGGCAGGCTATTCTTATTTCTGGACACCGGGCGGACAAACCAGCCAGACAGCATCAGGCCTTGCGGCAGGAACATACACCTGCGTGATCACCGATGCGAACGGCTGTACAAAAACAGTTTCAACAAGCATTACGCAGCCAACTGCTGTTGCTCTTTCTGAAACACACATCGATGCGAACTGCAACCAGTCGAACGGAAGCGCTACAGTTACCGCAGCCGGCGGATTGGCTCCATACACCTATTCATGGAGCACAAGCCCGGTACAAACTACGGCTACGGCTACGGCATTAGCAGCAAACACATACGTCGTAACTGTTACGGATGCGAATACCTGTGTACAGAACTTATCGGTTACGGTAGGCAACCTCGCGGGGCCGACAGCTTCAATATTCAGCACGAACAACATTTCCTGCAACGGGCTGAACGATGGAAGCATCACCGCTACAACAAGCGGCGGAACAGCTCCATTCATCTATTCTTGGTCACCTTCAGGCGGAGTCCTTCCAACGGCAAGCAACCTGTATGCAGGCACTTACACCATGACTGCAACGGATGCGAACGGATGTACTGCAAGCACCTCTGCAACCATTACAGAGCCGCTGGTGCTGAACACATCATTTGCCGGAATCAACCCGAGCTGTGCAGGCCAATGTGATGCAAGCGTTACCACTTCAACAGTGGGCGGCACTGCACCATACGCTTACCTGTGGACACCGAGCGGATTGACCACTGCCAACGTTACAGGATTATGCGCAGGCAGCTATACCTTACAGGTGACAGATGCACACGGATGCGTGGTATTCAAAAATGTGACCCTCACCGATCCTGTGGCCATCACTGCAAGCACCACCTCAACAAATGTGACCTGCAGCGGATTGTGCAATGGAAGCGCAACAGCCAATCCTTTAACGGGAACAGGGCCGTTCACTTACTTATGGAGCGACATCAATGCCCAGACCACACAAACAGCAACAGGCCTCTGCGCCGGCTCTTATACCGTAACAGTTACGGATGCGAACGGATGCAGCGCGATCGCTATCGCAACCATCACTACGCCAACCTCGCTGGGGATCAATATCACCTCCTCGGGGAATGTGAGCTGCTTCGGGGCATGTGACGGATATGCAACAGCAGCCGTATCCGGCGGATCGGCACCATTCGCTTACATGTGGATGCCGGGAGGTACCGCAGGCGCTTCGGTGAACAACCTTTGTGCTGCCAACTACACGGTAACGGTTACCGATGCAAACGGATGCTCTGCAAATACCAATGTAACGATCACACAGCCGAATGCCCTTGTAGCTTCGATCTCCAGCACCAACGTAACCTGCTACAACGCATGCGATGCGCAGGCAACAGCGGTTTACACAGGAGGTACAGGCCCGTATACATTCTTATGGACGCCTTCACTGCAAAGCACTCCTACTGCAACAGCATTGTGCGCAGGCGTTCAAAACCTGGCGATCACCGATGCCAACGGATGTACCGCCAACGCTTCGGTGGTGATCACCGAGCCTACATTGCTTGCGGTATCCACCACAACAACCAACTCTAACTGCGGAACGGCTGACGGAACAGCATGTGCAGCCGTGATCGGCGGATCGCCTCCATTCACCTATTCATGGAACGACCCTGCAACACAGGCTACGAGTTGCGCTTCCAATTTAAATGCGGGAGTTTACACGATCTCGATCACCGATAACAATGGCTGCAGCGTAACAAATGTTGCCAACGTAAATGACAATGCAGCACCTACAGTAACCATCCCAACCAGCTCGGATGTGACCTGCCATGGCGCTGCGAACGGAAGTGCGCAGGGAAATATCACCGGCGGCATTCTTCCTTATAACATCAACTGGACACCGGGCTCACAAACAACACTGTTCGCAAATGGGTTGTCGGGCGGAATTTACTCGATGATCGTAACGGATTCCGTAGGCTGTACAGCTTCCGCATCCGTAACCATCAATGAGCCTTCCACGCTCATCAGCGGCATCACCTCTTCCTTCAACACAAGCTGTAACCTCACATGCGACGGATCGGCAACTGTGCTGGCAGGCGGCGGAACTGCACCTTACACTTACCAGTGGAATGATGTGGCTGCCCAAACAACAGCAACAGCAACAGCGCTGTGCGCACAATCCTATACGGTAACCACCAGCGATGCAAACGGATGTACAAGCACAAGCGTTGCAACGATCAGCCAGCCTACAGCCATTGCAGTTATGCTGGTATCGCTTACAAATGTGTCCTGCAACGGAGGCAACAACGGTCAGATCACGGTAAGCGCTTCCGGCGGAACACCGGGATATACCTTCACATGGTCGCCTGCGGGCTCGGGCCCATCCATCACCAACCTTATTGCCGGAACATACGCGGTAACGGTTACCGATGTGAACGGCTGCTTTAAAACAGTGAACTTCGATGTACTCGAGCCGACACCTCTGGTGCTTACGCCGAACTCGAACCCGAGCACTTGCGGAAGCGCAAACGGCAGCGCGGGAGTCAGCGTTACAGGCGGTATTTCACCATACACTTATTTCTGGTCGCCTACCGGCTTATCGACAGCAATTATTCCGAATGTTCCGGCGGGTACCTACAATGTGACCGTAACCGATCTTAACGGATGTATTGATACCGTGAACTCGACGGTGCTGAACCTTTCGGGGCCAACGATCAGCAGCATAACCTTCACGGAACCATCCTGCTTTGGTTTATCAAACGGTACTGCAACAGTGGTAGCAACAGGCGGACAGCCATTGTACACTTACTCATGGAACACCTCACCGGTTCAGACCACCCAAACAGCTTCTGCATTGCCTGCAGGAACGTACCAGGTGATTGTTTCCGACCAGAACCATTGCGATGCAACCGGAACAATAACCGTTACACAGCCGGCTATCATGCAGGTGATCGGCGCACCTACCGACACGATCTGTATCGGGCAGATGAGCCAGATCTACGGCGCAGGCTTTGGCGGAACACCTCCGTACACATACACATGGGTGCCTTCATCTTTCGGCACAACCGGCGGGCCGTTCCCTGTAACACCAACTACAACTACAACTTATACCGTGTCAGCGGTGGATGCCAACGGCTGTATCTCTCCTAACTCAACCACGCAGGTGTTTGTTAACCCACAGATCGATGTTACAGCAACCGATGTTTCGGTATGCGATGGGAACGCGGTAAACATCTCTGCACTGGCAACAGGCGGAACCGGCGGGCCATACACTTACTCCTGGAGCAACGGGGTGAACACGGCATCGCAGTCGGTAAGCCCTACGGGAGCACCTTCTGTTAACTACATTGTAACGGCGAATGACATTGCCTGCTCCATCGCTGTGACGGATACCGCAACGGTTGTGATCAACCCGCTTGCCGTAGCATTTATGAGCGTAACAGACACCGCAGGCTGTGAGGATTTCACAACGCAGTTCACCGGCATCAGCAATATCGGAACAACGTACCAGTGGAATTTCCACGACGGAGGCCCGTTCGACACAGGCTCACCGGTTACGCACACATTCGGCTTACCGGGTACCTATGATGTAACACTTACTGTTACAACAGCCCTGGGATGCTCCTCATCGATCACCAACATGAACTACATTGATGTGTACCCTGCACCTGTTGCCGGCTTTACGTCAACACCGCAGCAGGCCACATCAACAGCGCCGCTGGTGCAGTTTATCGATCAGTCGTTCGGCGCCAATGGCTGGGAATGGGATTTCATTTACACCATTCCGCAGTCGGGATTCTTTACCGACTCGCTTCAGAATCCGTCGTTCAGCTATCCTGACACAGGACTCTATGTTGTTCAGCAGGTTGTATCCAACAGCTATGGCTGTACCGACACGGCTTACCATAACGTAGAGATCATTCCTGAATACGTGCTGTATGCACCGAATGCATTCACACCATTCAACCACGACGGTGTTAACGATGTGTTCATGCCTTCGGGTGTGGGAATTGATCCGAACAACTTTGAAATGACCATTTATGACCGTTGGGGCAACCAGATCTTCAAAACAACGGATGTAACCAAAGGATGGGACGGAAGAGCGAACGGCGGCAGCAACATTGCACAGATAGATGTGTATGTGTGGAAGATCAAAACTAAGGATTACTCAGGCCAGAACCACTCGTATGTGGGGCATGTGACCATAGTGAAATAACTAGTTATCAACAATTTAATAACAAAGAGGTAGGCCCGCAGCCTGCCTCTTTTTTATTTGTGCAATGTGAAATATTATAATATCTTTATTCACTGGAACATGATTTTTTTTCAGCAGGGACATTCGGGGATTTGCAAAGTTATCATCAGGTGCAACTATGATCTTTTTATTTGCATCCGGTTATAATAGCCTGACACGATCGTGCCCCTTTTTATTACTCTAAATCAGTCAATATAAAATTAACATTATGCGCACAACCAACTACTCCTGTAACATTGTAAAAACAGCTCTTCTCACTTTTATTTTCTGCGCAGCTTCAGCATTTGCTTCAGCGCAAACAGGTGCAGCTCTCGAAGGCCCTGCTTTGGAAAAAGCAGTATACCTGAACAAAGCAAGCGGGCTTCCTGCCTACAACAGGATCTGTGCACAGTACACGGTGAGCGCCGGCCAGCCGGAAGTGCTTTCCAAATATTATGACCAGCTGATGTCCGACATAAGAAATATCAAGGGTGTGATCGAGTGCAGCATCGATGCACAAAGCGCAACATTGACCGTTAAGTTCCCCGCAGAAAATGCAAAGGAGAACCGCGATCAGAATCTTGAAAAGATAAAATCCGCAATGGCGGTTTACGATATTAAATTTCTCAGTTATAAAGAAGGTATATATAAATACTGATCTTAAAGACCTGCAGCCCTCTCTCTAAACTATACTACTACTACGCCTTTACTATGAAATCAAAACACTACTCTTTCATTTCAAAGAAAATCAGCTTTGCTTTTTTACTTGTTTTTTCTTTGTTATCAGATGGCATTCTTGCACAGACCAACACTCCCTGCGGAGCGCCGCTTCTTCCGGTGAATGCAAGCTGTACCGTAACCAACGGTACCACGGTAGGACAAACCTACCAAAGCAATGCTGCTAACGGAGGCATACCAACCTGCGCATCTCCCGGTGCGCCGGATGTATGGTATACATTCACCGCTCCTGCGGGTGGAACAGTAACGATCACCATGTCGGCAGGCACCATCACCGACGGAGGGATGGCGCTTTACACAGGTCCTTGTGCAACACCAACACAGCTCGCCTGCTCGGATGACGTGATCGGCCTGATGCCGGAGATCACACAAACAGGATTAACACCCGGGGCAATTTATTACATCCGATTATGGAAGTATAGTTCGGGAACAGGAACATTCGGGGTTTGTGTAACATTACCGCCGCCTGCGCCTTCCAACGACAATGCATGCGGCGCCACGGTCTTAACCCCGGGCTCGTCCTGCGTATACACTGCCAGCACGGTTGCCGGCGCAACACAATCGCTTGCGGGCTGTGTGGGAACAGCAAATGACGATGTGTGGTTCAGCTTTACGGCAGCAAATACTACAGAATATATCACCGTTGGCGCATCAGCCAGCTTCGACCCTGTAGTGCAGCTTTTCACAGGCCCCTGCGGCGCGCTTACTTCCGTTTCCTGTAATGATGCAAGCTACGGATACGGCGGAACCGGAACAGCATCCTTCGGCGGACTAACAGTAGGTACCACCTACTGGGTAAGGGTGTATGATTACTACGCAACAACACCGACCACGCCTACCTTCAATATTTGTATTCAGAACCCGCCTACACCGCCGGCCAATGACAATGCATGCGGTGCGGTATCCTTAACACCGGCTGGAACCTGTAATCCCACCAATGCAACTACGGCAGGGGCAACGCAATCGCTTGCAGGCTGCCTCGGAACTGCCGATGACGATGTCTGGTTTTCCTTCGTGGCAGCCGGTACAACACAGCAGATCACTGTTGCGCCTACCACCAGCTTCGATCCGGTAGTACAGGTTTTCCAGGGAACCTGCGGAGCGCTCACCAGCCTTAACTGTAACGATGCATCTTATCCCTATGGCAGTTCGGGATCCGGTACGCTTACCGGCCTTACCGTTGGTGCCACGTATTGGGTAAGGGTATATGATTATTCAACCACTACGATCGCCACAGGCAACACCTTCACGATCTGTGTTGTGACACCTCCGCCTCCGGGACCCGGAGATGTATGCTCACAGGCAAACCCGTTCTGTACTCCTTCTGTATATACTTTCCCGAACAATACCGCACAGGCCAGCATAGGAACAATTGACTGCCTGTTCTCCACTCCTAACCCGATCTGGTATTTTATGCAGATCGCCAATCCGGGAAATCTTGATATTCACATTGCACAAACAAGCTCAGGCGGAACAGGACTTGATGTGGATTTTGACCTTTGGGGGCCCTTCCCAAGCCAGGCTGCCGGTTGTGCCGCCATCCAGGCCGGTACTGCATTAAGCATAGATTGCAGCTATTCTGCCGCAGCGCAGGAAGATGCGAACATCGTAGGAGCAACTACAGGACAATTCTACATCATGCTCCTTACCAATTTCTCCAACCAGCCGGGGACCATTACCTTTAACCAGACAGGCGGAGCAGCAACCACCAACTGTGCTGTATTGTGCAATATGACAGGGCTTACGGCAACTCCGGGCGCCTGCGTGCCGGCAACAAATACATATTCCGTTACCGGTACCATCACGGTTACCGCACCTCCTGCAACAGGTACATTAACCGTAACAAGCTCATGCGGCGGAAGCGTTACCTACAATCCGCCGTTTGCGACAAGCATTAACTATACATTGCCGGGGATCACGGCCAACGGCGCGGCATGCAGCATTACTGCAACATTCACTGCCGATCCTACCTGTACATTAACACAGGCATATACCGCTCCTGTATCCTGCGCAACCTGCAGCCTTACAGCGGCAAACAGCGGCCCCGTATGTACGGGAAGCACCTTTAACCTTACTGCAACGGCAGTAGCCGGCGCTACGGGATATTCATGGACCGGACCGGGCTTTACTTCAGCAGTGCAGAACCCTACAGGTGTTACCGCTCCTGCAACGGCAGGCACTTACACCTATACCGTTACCGCCACTACAGCTTCTACATCCTGTACATCCACTACCGTTCTTACCGTTAACCCGCGCCCTGTGATCACCGCTCCGGCCAACATTACAGTATGCGGCGGAACAGTGATCCCTGCACAGGTATTCACCAGCACCCCTGCGGGCGCAACATATACCTGGAGCAATACAAATGCTGCGATTGGCCTGGCTACAGGCGGTACGGGAAGCGTTTCATCGTTCACCGCAACCAATGCGACCAATGCTCCCATCACCGGAACCATCACGGTAACTCCTACACTTGGAACCTGCCCGGGAACCCCGATCACGTACACGATCACGGTCAACCCGCAGCCAACTTCCTCGTACACGCAAACTGCAAATGACTGTCTCCCGGGGAACTCATTTAATTTCACAAGCACGGGATCGAGCGGTGCAGGCTATACACAAACCTGGAACTTCGGCGGCGCGGTGACCAATACATCCACCGCTGTGAGCCCGACGGGAATTACTTACGCAGCTGCGGGAACATATACGATCACGCACGTTGTAACGGCAACAGGCGGCTGTACTTCCACAACAACAACTACCGTAACTGTTTATCCTGCTCCAACAGGACTCACCGCTACTACCGGCCCTGCAACCTGCGGCGCGAGCAACGGAACCATCACCATCACATCGGGTGTGGGCGGAACAGGCCCTTACACTTACTCTGTGAACGGAGGGGCTTTTTCAGGTGCATCGAGCTATACCGGACAAGCGGCAGGCAGCCATACGATCATTGTGCAGGATGCCAATAACTGCCAGTTCACCACTACCGTGAATGTACCTACATCCTCAGGCCCTACAGCGCTTGCAGTGACCACTGTGAATGCAACCTGCGGAGCAGCTAACGGCGTGATCAATATTGGCGCTGCAACAGGCGGAACTGCACCATTCAGCTATTCCGTGAACTCAAGCGGGTTCACCTCAACCACCAGCTATCCCGGCTTTGCAGCAGGAACATATACAGTGGTTGTGAAAGATGCGAACGGATGTACATTCTCCACAACCGCCACCGTTGTTAATACCCCGGGCCCTACAGCCCTGTCGGTTACTACCGTTAATTCAACCTGCGGAGCTTCCAACGGCGTGATCAACATTGGTGCTGCCACAGGCGGAACTGCTTCTTACACTTATAATGTAAATGGTGCAGGCTTCAGCGCAACCACCAGCTATACCGGCTTTGCAGCGGGTACCTATACAGTGGTTGTGAAGGATGCGAACGGATGTACATTCTCCACCACAGCAACAGTAACCAACACACCTGGCCCTACGGCGCTGGCGAATACACATGTAAATTCCACCTGTGGTGCCTCTAACGGAACCATTACCTTAGGCACGGTTACAGGCGGCACTGCACCTTATACCTATTCGGTGAACGGATCTCCTTTCACAGCAACAACCAATTACACCGGCTTTGCTGCAGGAACATATACCCTGATCGTGAAGGATGCAAACGGATGTACGTTCACAACTTCGGTAACCATCACCAATGCGAGCGGGCCTACTGCACTGGCTGTAAGCTCCACAAACTCCACCTGCGGCGCTGCTAACGGTACCGTTACCATCGGTGCTACCACAGGCGGAGCAGGCCCATACACCTATTCATTCAACGGCGGTGCATTCAGCGGAACAACCAGCTATACAGCTCTTGCAGCAGGAACTTATTCCGTGATCGTAAAGGATGCAAGCGGATGTACTTTCACTACATCGATAGTGGTGAATAACACCGCAGGCCCTACAGCTTTAGCAACTACAACCATAAACGCGAATTGCGGCGCAGCCAACGGAACCATTAACATCGGCGCGGTTACAGGCGGTACTGCCCCTTATACCTATTCAGTGAATGCTTCGGCATTTACCGGCACCACTGCTTACGGCTCGATGGCCGCAGGCACGTACACGGTTGTTGTAAAAGATGCGAACGGATGTACCTTCTCTACAACGGCTACCATTGCTAACAATCCGGGGCCTACTGCCCTGGCGGTTACTACTGTTAACTCAACCTGCGGCGCTTCCAACGGCGTTGTGAACATCGGTGCGGTAACAGGCGGAACTGCTCCGTATACCTATAATATCAACGGCGGAGCATTTACCGCAACCACTTCGTATACAGCGCTGGCTGCCGGCACTTACACAATTATTGTGAAAGATGCGAATGGTTGTACATTCACAACAACTGCAACGGTGGCCAATACACCGGGGCCTACGGCATTGGCGACAACTACTGTTAATGCCACCTGCGGCGCTGCCAACGGAACAGTGAACATTGGCGCAACCACGGGCGGAACTGCCGCTTACGTATACTCATTCAGCGGCTCACCGTTCACCTCCACCACATCATACACAGGTCAGCCTGCGGGCACCTACACGATCATTGTGAAGGATGCGAACGGATGTACATTTACAACTACTGCAACTGTTGCAAACTCTCCCGGGCCAACAGCACTCGCAACATCTGTTACAAATGCATCATGCGGCGCAAGCAACGGAACAATTACTATCGGAGCTGCTACAGGCGGAACACCAGCCTACACCTACTCTGTGAACGGCGGTGCATTCACTGCAACAACCGCTTATTCCGGATTTGCCGCAGGAACATATTCCGTGGTGGTGAAAGATGCGAACGGATGTACATTCACAACATCTGCCACCATCGTTAACTCCAGCGGGCCTACTGCCCTGGCGGTTTCTTCCACCAACGCATCCTGCGGATCGTCGACAGGAACAGCAACGATCGGTGCCGTTACAGGCGGCGTTGCACCGTTCACGTATTCATTTAACGGAAGCGCGTTTACCTCAACCACATCCTACACGGCGCTTGCTTCGGGAACGTATTCGGTAGTAGTGAAGGATGCCAACGGATGTACGTTCACCACTTCGGTAACTGTAGGATCCAACGCAGCTCCAACAGCGCTTGCAACTACAACAACAAACTCCACCTGTGGCGCTGCCAATGGTGTGATCAATATCGGCGCGGTTACAGGCGGCGTTGCCCCTTACACGTATTCGGTGAATGCATTTCCGTTCACAACAACCGTTACCTATGGGTCACTTGCTGCAGGAACATACACTGTGGTAGTGAAGGATGTGAACGGATGTACATTCTCCACAACCGCAACCATCATCAACTCACCCGGTCCAACAGCACTTGCCACCTCCACTATTAACTCCACCTGCGGTGCCACCAACGGCGTGATCAACATCGGCGTGGTAACAGGCGGATCACCGGCTTATACCTATTCCGTGAATGGCTCCCCGTTCACAACAACAACATCGTATACAGGCTTCGGTGCGGGAACCTACACCGTGATCGTGAAGGACGCGAACGGCTGTACATTCTCCACAACCGCTGCCGTAACAAATACTCCGGGGCCTACAGCCCTGGCAACAACAACGGTTAACTCTACCTGCGGCGCTGCCAACGGAACAGTGAACATCGGTGCGGTTACAGGCGGTACTGCAGCGTATGTGTATTCCTTCAACGGATCGCCATTCACTGCGACAACATCGTATACAGGCCTGGCGGCAGGAACTTACACCGTAGTGGTGAAAGATGCGAACGGATGTACATTCACTGTGAACCCTGCTGTTTCCAACACTGCAGGACCAACAGCGCTTGCAACAACATTCACGAATCCAACCTGCGGAAACAGCAACGGTACAATCACCCTTGGCGCCACCACAGGCGGAACTGCTCCTTACACATATTCATTTAACGGCGGCGGGTTCACTGCCACCACTTCATACACCGGCCTTGCAGCAGGCACCTACACCATTATTGTGCAGGATGCGAACGGCTGCCAGTTCACCGCCACAAGGGCGATCACTAACGTTCCGGGGCCTACGGCGCAGGCAACATCCACAACCAATGCTTCCTGCGGCGCAAGCAACGGAAGCATCACAGTGGGAGCTACAACAGGCGGAACACCGGCTTACACGTACTCTGTGAACGGATCACCATTCACCGCGACTACCAATTACACGGGCCTTGCGGCTAACACCTATCCCGTGATCGTACAGGATGCGAACGGATGCCAGTTCACGACTTCTGCAACTGTCGCCAACTCCACCGGCCCTACTGCCCTTGTTGTGAACACCACGAATGCGGCCTGCGGCGCAAGCACGGGTACTATAACGATCGGCGCAACAACAGGCGGACTTGCTCCTTATACCTATTCGGTGAATGCATCTGCTTTCACAGCAACAACCAGCTACACCGGCTTTGCTGCAGGAACCTACACTGTGATAGTTAAGGATGCGAACGGATGTACGTTCTCCACTTCTGCAGTTGTGAACCCAACTACCGGGCCTACTGCACTGGCTGTAACTACAGGCAATGCAACCTGCGGCGCAAGCAACGGCACCATTACCATCGGTGCGGTTACAGGAGGCACGGCGCCTTACACTTACTCTGTGAATGCAAGCGCATTTACGGGAACAACAGCCTATACAGGCTTCGCAGCAGGCACCTACACCGTGATTGTGAAGGACAACAACGGCTGCCAGTTCTCTACAACCGCAACCATCACCAACATCCCGGGGCCTACCGCGATCGCTACCACGCTCACAAATACAACCTGCGGCACAGCTAACGGATCTGTAGTTCTTGGCGCAGTAACCGGCGGAACACCGGCATTCACGTATTCCTTCAACGGCTCTCCGTTCACGGCAACAACCACTTACAGCTCTCTTGCTGCAGGTACGTATTCCATTGTTGTAAAAGACAACAACGGATGTACATTCACCACATCAGCAACGCTTACCAACACTCCGGGGCCTACTGCGCTTGCTACCACGTTCACTAACCCGACATGCGGCAACAGCAACGGTACCATCACCATCGGCGCAACAA